>CAVYNJ010000001.1:0-198538 GCA_963769895.1 uncultured Gammaproteobacteria bacterium
GGCTCCGCCATCTCGATAGGTCAACGGGGTCATGCCAAGACTCCGCATGGCGTTTCCGTAGACCCGACTCGTAGACTGGAAGCCCGCCTCCGCAATGGAGTCCAGCACGCTTCTGCCCGTCCTCAGCGCGCCTTTCAGTAGACGGAACCGACTGGCATCGTGGAACGCCTTCGGCGAAACGCCAATAACACTCTTGAATACTCTTTGTAGGTGCGTCGGCGAGAAATGGGCTTGCGCGGACAGGGTCTTGAGAGAGAGTGGTACGTCCGCGTGCGCCTCTATATATCGTGCGACTGCCTGTATCCGCTCGATGGTCCGATCATGGGTAGCGCGGGGCCTACACCGTTTGCAAGCGCGCAATCCTGTACCCTCCGCCGCATCCGGACTTGGGAAGAATCGCATGTTGCTGGGTTTGGCCGGCCGCGAAGCGCAAGACGGCCGACAGTAGACGCCGGTTGTCACCACTCCATACACGAATGCGCCGTCGAAGCTGGCATCACGCGCGGATACAGCGCGCCGCATGGCGAGTTCGCATGGCATAGCAGTGGGCGCGATGGGGAGCTTCGGCACGACAATCTCCAATGGTCACAACTGTGTCCGGAATGTGCCACGGATCGCGCTTGGTCGCACTCCGATTATTGCGGGGCAATTCCGATCCAGATGACAGAGGTTCCGGCGATGGCCTGAAGGTGTGCGTCCGACGCACAATGTGTTCCGTAGCACTCCTTGCCCAGCACTGGCAGGCCCCTGTGCACAGGCGCTTCGACTCTTGAGGCCAATCCAAGTCGCCGGGCTAGGAGTTCGATCGCAAGAAGCGGATATCGACCTGGGAAGCCCGGCTGCATAATAGGACCCGTCACCATCATCCGAGCGGACCGCTGTGACCAAAGCTCTTGATTACGCACACGGTGCCGCGGAGGCCTGGATTGCAGGTCTCGACGCGCGGCCGGTGGCGGCGCGGGCGACGAGCCATGCGGGTAAGCGTTGTGAACTGGCGGACGTGCGCGAGCGACGTCGAGCGCGCGATCGAAGCAGTGCGCTCGATCCTCACTGTCTGGAGTTGATCATGAGTTTTCGCATTACTGGCCTTTCTGCCGAACCCTTTCGACATCTGTATGGTCTCAGCGACCAAGAGCTGGCGCTCCATGGGGTTAAAAGGTACATAGCCGACAAGAGGCCCGGTTTTCCAGACCGCATCGAAATGCGAGACGCTTCGGTCGGTGAAAAGCTCCTGCTGCTCAATCACGTCTGCCAGCCAGCCAACACACCTTATCGGGCCACCCATGCAATATTCGTGAGCGAAGGTGCAGAAATTGCCTACGACAGAGTGGACGAAGTCCCAGAGGTCATGCGCACGCGCCTGCTGTCCCTCCGCGCCTATGATGCCGAGGGCATGATGCTGGATGCCGATGTAGTCGATGGAAAGGAGATCGAAGCCGTCATATCACGATTTTTCGTATCTGCTCACGTTGCGTACGTTCACGCTCACAATGCAAAGCGCGGATGCTATTCTGGCCGGATAGACCGCGTCTAAGGCAGCCGTTGCCGACATTCAAGCGCCGGTTGCAAGATGGATAGGCTCGTACAAAGCAGGTCGGTGAATGTCCTGAGTGAGCGGTTTGAGGCAGCCGGTGGCTGCGTGGCGTCCCACCCGGCCTGCCCGCCAGACAATCAAGCCAACCAGGTTAGCCATAATTTACCCCTTGGATATTGAGCGGCTATCGCTCAATATTCAAGATATGCTGCAACGTGCGCATCTCGTAGCTAGGCTTCGCTCAGCCCTGCGGATGGGTCCTGCGGTGGCGTTGCTTGGTCCTCGTCAGTGCGGCAAAACCACGCTTGCGCGGCGGCTGGCAGAAAGGTTGAAGAGCACTTACTTCGATCTGGAAAATCACGTCGACCTAGCAAGGCTGTCCGAGCCCATGACGGCGCTTGAATCATTGCGCGGGCTGATCGTGATCGATGAGGTGCAGCGTCGTCCCGATCTTTTTCCGATTCTCAGGGTGTTGTTGGATCGCAAGCCGGTTCGGGCGCGATTTCTCATCCTCGGGAGCGCCTCGCCGGAATTGCTGCGGCAGGGTTTCGAAACGCTGGCAGGCCGGGTGGCAATCATCGAGATGGGCGGCTTCACTCTTGAGGAGCTTAAGGGCGCGGATCTCAACCGCATATGGTTGCGCGGCGGTTTCCCGCGGTCGTTTCTGGCCCGCACGGAAGCTGCGAGCACCGCCTGGCGCGAGGATTTCATTCGCACTTTCCTCGAACGCGACTTGGCGCAGCTCGGAGTGCAAGTGCCCTCGGGAACCATGCGCAGATTCTGGACCATGACCGCGCATTACTCAGGCGGTATCTGGAATAGCTCGGAGATTGGGCGATCCCTGGGCGAGGCTCATACCACCGTTAAGCGACATCTTGACGCGCTATCCGGCGCGCTTGTCGTGCGCGTGCTCGAACCTTGGTATGCCAATGTCGGTAAGCGTTTGGTCAAATCTCCGAAGGTTTACATTCGGGACTCAGGCCTCCTACATACCTTGCTCGGAATCGGCGAACGACGGCAACTCGAAGGGCATCCTGTGGTCGGTGGATCATGGGAAGGGTTCGTCATCGAGCAGTTACTTGCTCATTTGCCCAAAGCCAACGCCTACTACTGGCGAACGCAGGCCGGGGCGGAGCTCGATCTGCTGTTGTTTCTGAAAGGGCGGCGTATCGGAATTGAGATCAAGCGGGCTGATGCACCGACGATGACTCCCTCGATGGCTTCGGCGCTCAAGGACCTGGAACTACACCGCTTGCTGGTGGTGTATCCAGGTTCGACGCGCTATACGCTGGGTCCTAAGGTCGAGGTAATGTCGCTGGCGCAGTGCGTCGCCGATCTGGCTTGACGATGACAGACGGGATATAAATGTAATGTGTGGTGCTCGGAGCGACGGCACTATTTCAGATGAATTCGCTTCGGCCTAAATGTTGCTTTCGGCATCTATCGCCCGCTATCGTCATCAAGCAGAAATTTCTGCCGGCGAATTTGACGGTAAAATTGGCGCGCCCCGAGACGAAGTCAGTTCTATTCAAACGCTTACAAGTGCTGGAGACAATTGAGTGGGAGTGAAAAGGGCCTTTCGGCACCTATCACGATCTATCGCCCGCACGCGCAAGTCCTCGAAGAGCCGAGGTTGGTGCTACGGCATAATTTTTACCTCTCGCTCCCAAGCGAAACTTTTTGAAGGTAATTCTGACGGTAAAAAATCTGTCGCGATTCCTGAACCGAGAAATACCGTCAGCTCATCTGCCAGATAGCGAATGACGCTGGAAAAAAAGGCGTCGCAGGCATTGCGCATCGCCGGGCATCGGGATTTGTGGAGGTGTTCTCGTTCCGCGCTGATATGAGCTGATGTGGCGTCATGGCAGTCAGGGTCCCACAAGGTGATCTCCAGCGCAGCGGGGAATTCTGCGGCAAAAGTGACATAAACTCGGCTGCTCAGGCGAGGCGAGCATATATTTGACAAAACAGTGAACTATTAATAGCATTGTTATCCATCGGTCTGCATTGCTGCAAGGAATATACAATTGAAAACTACTCCTCCCGGCTGGCCGCGGATCACGCCGGGCCTTTACTACCGAGACGCGGCAGCCGCGATCGATTGGCTTTGTCGCGCCTTCGGTTTCGCGGTGCGGCTGCGCGTGGAAGGCGAAGGCGGCGTCATCGTGCACAGTGAGCTCGAGTATGGCGAGGGGCTGATCATGGTCGGTCAGGAGGAACGCGAGGGCATGCCTCCGAGGTTCCCGCGCCGCCGCATGAGTCCCCTGAGCTCGCCCGGCAACACGCAGGACCTCATGCTTTACGTTGACGACGTCGACGCCCATTGCGCGCGGGCGCGCGCCGCTGGCGCAACGATCGTCGCCGAGCCCGAAGTACACGACTATGGCGATGATCACTGGGCCGACCGGAGCTACGGGGCGCTCGATCTCGATGGTCACCTGTGGTGGTTCTCGCAGCGTTTGCGCAGCTCGGCATGAAGGAGACCGGCGTCGATGCCGCGCTCGCGGCACTTGCCGAGCCAACACGACGCGCCGTCGTCGAACTGCTAGGCCGGCGCCCACACCGCGCCGGCGAATTGGCGGATGCGCTCACGATGAGTCCGCCGGCGCTCAGTCGTCACTTGCGCGTGCTCAAGGCCACTGGGCTCATCGCCGACGATGAGCCCGAGAACGACGCCCGCGTGCGGCTGTACCGCCTGCGACCTGAAGGCTTCGATACGCTCGGCCAATGGGTGGATGATATCCGCAGTCTTTGGGCCGATCAGCTTGCTGCTTTTAAAGACCATGTCGAGCGGCGGGCGCGTGACGGTCGCGCCTCCAAGCACCGCCGATGACGGGCCGGCTGCGCGCAATCGCCGCTGCGGTCGCGGGAGTGATCGCCTGGCCGGTGGTTGCCACGGTGGGCAACCTGGTCCTCCGCGTGGATCTGGATGGCTACCGCGAGGCTGAGGCCGGGATGGCGTTCAGCTCCTCAATGATGGTCGGGCGCCCTGATGTCGGGCTGGTAGCGGCCATCGCCAGCGGGGTCGTGGCTCAGATTGCCGCTGGCTGCGTTCCTCCCCTTGCACATTGGGCTGTGGTCGCGATTTCCAGTGACTTACCACTTGTTCTTTCTGGCGTCGCTGGTGGCCATGCCACCGCTCGGTGCCCGCGCTATCGCCCGCATTGAACGATGAGTGCCAGCGATCAAGCTCGCGTGACTGTAAGCGTTGCTGCGCCGCCCGAGATCGCGTTCGAGGTGTTCACCAGCGAGATCGATCTGTGGTGGCGGCGCGGCTTGCGGTATCGCCACTTCGGCGGCGAGCGTGCACTGATCGCGATCGAGCCGCGCGAGGGCGGCCGCGTCTTCGAGAGTCCCTGTGGAGACGGCCCGGTGCACGAGATCGGGCGCGTTCTCAACTGGCAGCCGCCATCACGGCTGCGCTTCGAGTGGCGGCTCTCGAACTTCGCGCCGGGCGAGCACACCGAAGTCGAAGTGTTATTCGAGGCCGACGGGGCCGGCACGCGTGTCACCGTGACACACAGCGGCTGGAATGGAATCCGACCCGACCACCCGGCGCGCCACGGCGAGACCAACGCGATCTTCCTGCGTCGACTCGGCCTGTGGTGGGGTGGCCAGCTCTCGGGGTACAGATTGCACGCCGCCAAGCGCGCGGGCCCTGCTGACTGATGGTGGGCGCACGGGCTCCGGTGTTGCGAAATGGAGTTCTGAGATTGATGCGTTCCCAAGCGGAATTTTCTGGCGGTAGATTTGACGGTAAGTTCGGCATAGGCTGGGACGAATTCCGGTAATTCCAGTAATTCCGGTAATTTCAGATGCCTATAACTGCCGGAGACAATTGAGTGGGAGTGAACAGGGCGCTTCCCCAGCGTGCCACAGACAGCTGCGGTAGAGAACCCTTAGTTTCTGGGCGAAACCGGCATATACCCACCGCCCAGCAAATTGCGATTGCGCTCTAATTGAACGCCGCCACGAGGGCGGAAATCGCATCCGACCGGGTCGCCATATCCGAGTGGCCCATACCAGGAATGATTGACACCGGAACATTAGAACGCTGCGATTGAAACTCACTCTTCAGCTTCTGGGCATCGCGTAGTTCGTCTGAGTCTCCCACGAAGACCCGCATCGGGCGAACGGCTTTACGAATATCGGCGAGATAATCGTCATCGACTCCAAAGTTCTTATTCATGCGCCACGAGTAGGACCTGGTCGCCGCTTCGATATTTGCGGGCACCGGAAAGGCAAGCACCGGCAAACCATTCCAGGTACGCACACCCCATTGATTGAGTATTGTCAGCCCAATAATTCGACCCAACAATGCGGACGCCGACCCTTAACATTTTGTTGGGGGTTGTCTCCGAGTTGATGGAGCGCCAGCTGCTCCGATCGGACGACGTCGCGGAAACTGCACTCAGCATTTGGGCGCACGCGCATGGGCCGATCACCCTGTATCCATCTGGGCGGATCGCGGCGCCACGCGTCACGTTTCAAAAGCTGTATCTGCGTTCGCCGAACCGTTTGGTACACGGACTGGCCACACGAACCGCAGACAGTGGCTGAGACGAAGCCTAATCTTCTCCCTAGTGCAGATGACAAATCTCGCTCATCGGGTCGCATCACGGTTTGGAGGGACGCCTATTGGCCAACTCCGGCAAATCACCGCGTTTACGGGAGTTTCACAGGATTGACAGCAGCCGTCCCCATTAGTAATACTGATGGTATGAAGGTGGCTGTTTCTATCCCTGATGGCGTCTTTGCCGAGGCCGAAGCGCTCGCCAAGCGCCTAAAGAGTTCGAGAAGCGAGATCTACAGCCGTGCGCTCGGAGAATTTATCGGCCACCACGCTCCGGACCGTGTCACTGAACTGATGAACGATGTCGTGAGGGATGTTGCGACCGAGCCGGACGCGTTTAGCGTTGCCGCCGGGCGGCAGGTCTTGAAGAAGACCGAGTGGTAATCGGACAGGGTGAAACTTGGTGGGCTGATCTCGGCGAGCCAGTCGGTTCGGCACCAGGCTTTCGGCGTCCCGTGGTGGTCGTGCAATGCGACGCACTGAATACAAGTCGGATGGGCACGGTCGTCTGCGTACCGTTGACCAGCAATCTCAAATGGGAGCGAGCTCCAGGAAATGTGCGGTTGTCCGCAGCGGCGACCAGATTGCCGAAGGACTCTGTTGCGAACGTATCGTTGATAGTGGCGTTGGACAAGCGGCAGCTTGTTGAGCGAGTTGGGAAAATCCCGAGGCGTCAATTGGACCTTATCTTGTCAGGAATTGACGTGATCGTAGGCCGGTGATCAGCGCCCGTATCCGGTAGTGCGGCGGCGGTGCCACAGGAAATTGGCCGCCAATCACCCCGCTTCGACATACCACGCAAGTGAGCCTGTCGCGATCAATCGGCATCTATCGCCCTCAAGCAAGATTGTTTTGCGGTGGATTTGACGGTAAATTTAGTAAGGCCCGGAAAGTAGTCTCGGGCTTTCAGATGCTTACAGGTGCCGGAGACAATTGAGTGGGAGTGAGGGGTGATTTGGAGCCTTGAAATATCGGTTTTATAAACCGAGAATTCAAGGTAGCATCAAAGGGTGATCGAGCGCCCATTCCATTTCCGGACCGTCACGCGACTCCTCGGCCGATTTCCGGTCGTCGGCCTGTTGGGTGCGCGGCAGGTCGGCAAGACGACGCTCGCCGCCGCCATCGCGCGCAACTTCAAGGTCGAGGTCACGCGTTTCGACCTTGAGGATCCGGCGGCAGTCGCCCGCCTGGCCGATCCCATGCTGGCATTGGGCGGGCTCCGCGGGTTGGTGATACTCGATGAGGTCCAAAACCGCCCGGAACTGTTCCCAAGCCTGAGGGTCCTTGCGGACCGGCGCCCGGCGCGAGCGCGGTTCCTCGTGCTGGGAAGCGCCTCGCCGCAGTTACTGCGCCAGAGTTCCGAATCGCTGGCCGGCCGCATTGCCTACCATCTCCTGCCGGGGTTGGGCCTTGCGGAGGTACCCGATAAGCAGTGGAACCGGCTGTGGCTCCGGGGCGGATTCCCACGCGCGTTCCTGGTTCGCTCCGAAGCTGAATGTTTCGAGTGGTTGGAGCAGTTCCTGCGTTCGTTTCTCGAGCGTGAGCTGCCGCAATTCGGCATCTCCGCCGGTGCCCAGGCCATGCGCCGCTTCTGGTCCATGCTTGCGCACGGTCACGGGCAGGTGTGGAATGCCTCGGAGATCGGGCGCTCCATGGGTCTCTCGGACACTACGGTTCGGAGTTACCTGGACAAGATGGCGGATGCGTACGTGATGCGCGAGCTGCAACCGTGGCACGAGAACCTCGGCAAGCGTCAGGTCAAGGCGCCGAAGATCTATGTTCGCGATACTGGCCTGCTACATGCCCTGCTCGACATCCGCACCGGGCGCCAGCTGGAAATGCATTCCAAAGTGGGTGCCTCTTGGGAGGGTTTCGTGATCGACCAGGTTATCCAGGCGCTCGATGCCGCGCCGCACGAGTGCTTTTTCTGGCGCACCCATGCCGGTGCGGAGCTGGACCTGCTGGTGGTGCGTGGCGCGCGGCGGATTGGCGTCGAGGTAAAACGGACGACGGCGCCCGCGCTCACGCCATCGATGAGATCGGCCATGACGGACCTGAAACTCAGCCAGCTGTATGTCGTGCACGCGGGGGAGGTAACCTTCCCATTGGCGAAAAAGGTGCAGGCGGTCGCGTTCGCGGACCTCTTGAGGGAGGTCGGGGCACTTAAATAGAGCTTTTCGGCGCGGGATATCGACTGGACGGAATGCAGCTGGACAGGCACGGTCCCAGGCTCGACACCATAGCAGCGGCTATTTGCACGAGAAGCCACGGCTAATTGAATGCGCTACGACGGGTAAATAAAAAGGGGTGGCAGCAGAGTCGCGCCCCAATGCGCGGTGAGCACCGAGATTCGCGTCCCACAGCTCAAGGGCCGACCGAATCCACGCAAGAAGGCGTGAGCGCTTTCCTGCCAGCCTGTTCGCGAGCGCGCGCCATGTGCAGCGCGGTTCGCCAGTCGTGATCTATCCGGATCGATCGCCGCCCATGCGTCAGGGGTCCTTGCGGATGGCGCGCACCTTGCCTGTGCCGCCGCCGCCGCAGAAGAACGTGTCGCCGCCATTCGATTCCAGGCCCGACACATTGATCCCCTCCGGTAGTTCCAGGGTTTCGAGCACCTCGCCGGTGTTCGCGTCCACGTGCCGCAGCTCGCTCACATCACCTTCCCAGGTGGCATGCCAGAGCTCCTTGCCGAGCCAGGTGACCCCGGTGACGAAGCGATTGGAGTCGATGGAACGCAGGACACGGCCGGTCTCGGGATCGATCTGGTGGATCTTGCGAGCGCGGTACTCGCCTACCCACAGAGACCCTTCCGCCCAAGCCATACCCGAATCGCCGCCGTTGCCGGGCGCTGGGATCGAGGCCAGCACCTTGCCAGTCCGCGGGTCCAACTTCTGGATGCGGCTTTCGGCGATCTGGTAGAGATGTTTGCCGTCGAAGGCCGTACCCGCATGCGCCGGGACGTTCAGCGCGCGCTGCACCGCGCCGTTGCTGGGGTCGAAGGAGGTGAGCTTGTCACCGATCGCCGCCCAGACGTTCTGGCCGTCATAAGTGACGCCGCCGACATTCTTGCCGTCGGGGAAGGGGCCGTATTCACGTACGACTCTGGCTGCTGACTTTTTCATGGGCGCATTCTAATCACTGGGCAGCGGCGCGGGGAGTAACAACGTGGTCGCGATTCCTGGCAGCGGCGGCGTCATCCAGCGCCTGGCTCGGCCGGCGCCATAGGACTGCACTTTGCCGGCGGCGGCGAGCTCGTCGAGCGCGCGCTGCACGCTGCGTTGACTGGTGCCGAGCGCCAGTCCCAGCGCGGAGGTGGCCCAGGACTCGCCGTCGGCCAGGAAGGCGAGCATGGTCGCGTGCTTTTCTTCGACAGGTCGCGCCAGCACTGCCACCTTGCGCGCCGGATACGGCGTGAGCGCGAAGCCGCGTTCGGTGGCGTTGATCTCGGCCATGGGTTGCAGCAACTTGCGCAGGCGGCCAATCTCCACGCGCAGGCGCGCGCGCAGGGATTCATCGGCAATCTTCAGGCGAAAGGCCCGCTGCACCAACGCATCGCGCGACACATCGTTGGGCCAGGCTTCGGCCAGGGCACGCGCCAGGATGAACGGCACCGCGCGTCCGGCGAGGGAAATCACCTTGTTCTCGGCACGCACGGCGTAGCGGCAGGCGTCCACCACCAAGGTACTGGAGGCAAACAGGTCTTCGACTTCATCGAGCCGCACTAGCCACGCGGCGCCCGGCGTGATCAGTCGCGCCACCGGCGTATTGAGAATGAGCGCCGCGCTCTCGATCTCGGCCGTCAACGCCGGGATACCGGCGATTCGTGCGGCCGCAGCGGCCCGCTCCAGGGCCGCGCGCGCCGGCGCTGTGCGGATGCGGCGCATGGCGATGCCTGCACCGATCAATTCGTGCATGGCGCGCAGCGCCGGCGGGAAGTGCTGCGGGGTCGAGCGCATGGAGCAGTTTCCCGGCTTCATCGAGCCGGCCGACCAGCAACAGGCGGCGGATCTCGAGATGGCGCGCATGCGCCGCGTTCAGTCGATCGCCGTGCTTTTCCAGCGTCATGCGCGCCGCGGCCAGCGTCTTCTCTGGCCAGCCCAGATCGCGCGAGACCAACGCCAATTCGCCCTCGGCGACGATGCAGCGCGCCCGTGCCACCGCTTCGCGCGCGCCAAATCCGCGGGCCGCCGCGCGCAATAGTTCCTTCGCTCGCGAGAAGTCGCCGAGCTGGGCCATCGCGATGCCGCGCAGCGCTAGCGCCGGCGGGTCCTCGCGCAGCGCGACTCTGTTCAACGCGCCGAGCGGGTCGCCCGCCGCCAGCGCACGCGCCGCCGCGGTTATCAACGAATCCATTCAACCACCGAATCCCGACAACTTTGTCACTCCCGCCATATCTGCGCGATGCCCGAGAATGCCTGACATGAAATCACAAAACCACATCGCATCACACTGAAGGAGAAATCTCGTGACACATCCAGTTGGAACCCGCGAACAGTGGCTCAAGGCCCGCCTCGAGCTGCTGCAAGCCGAGAAGGAACTCACCCGCCGCAGCGATGATCTCGCGCGCCGCCGCCAGACGTTGCCTTGGGTGCGCGTCGAACAGGATTACGCCTTCGACGCCGAGCCAGGCAAGGTGTCGCTGACGGACCTGTTCCGCGGTCGCTCGCAATTACTCGTGTATCACTTCATGTTTGGCCCGACATGGACGCAGGGTTGTCCCTCGTGCTCGGCCATTGCCGACGGCTTCGACGGCATCGCCATGCATCTCGCAAACCATGACGTCGCGCTCACCGCCGTCTCACGTGCGCCACTCGCCAAATTGCTCGCTTATCGCAAGCGCATGGGCTGGAGCTTCCCATGGGTGTCGTCTGCCGATGGCAAATTCAACTCTGACTTCAACGTGTCGTTCACCGAAGAAGAGCAGCGCGCGGGCACCATCGAGTACAACTACGCGCGCGGCACTCACGCGATGGACCAGGTGCAAAAGCCGCATCCCATCGTTGCCGCCATCGCCAAGGGCGTCGGCACGGATGCTACAACCTACGTCCGCGACCGTCCCGGCATGAGCGCGTTCATCCAGCAGGATGGCGCGATCTATCACACCTATTCGACTTACGCGCGCGGGCTCGATCAAATCTGGAACATGTACCAGTGGCTGGATCGCTCGCCGCTGGGCCGCAACGAGCAGGGTATCTGGTGGAAGCGCCACGACGAGTACGGCGCCGACCGCGCGAAGGGCGTTGCTTGACGGTGCCGCAGAAGGACGATCTGCGCCTGTACGGGGTGGCGGCGCTGGCGTACATCGCCAGCGCCGCCACTTCGGTAATTTGGTGCAAGTCCATGTCCGCGATGCCCGGCATGGAAATGCCCGGCGGATGGACCATGAGCATGGCATGGATGCGCATTTCCGGGTCGAACGTGGCTGGAAGCCGGCGGCACGTTCCTCGCCATGTGGACCGTGATGATGGTGGCGATGATGCTGCCCGTTTTCGCGCCGGAGCTGCATCGCTTCCGGCGCGCGTCGCGTCGCCGCATGGCGATGCCGACCGTCGGCTTCGTGGCCGGTTATTTCGGCGTGTGGGCCGCGGTTGGATTGGTTCTCTTTCCGGTCGGAGTCGGCTTCAATGCAATGGCCATGCGCAGCGAGATGCTCTCGGAAGCGACGCCCTTACTAGGCGGACTGGTCGCGATGATCGCCGGTGCGCTGCAGTTTACGTCCTGGAAGACCCGGGGCTTGGTGCGCTGCCGCCGTGAAGAAGGCTGTTGTGGCTCGCAGCGGGTGATGCCACGCGATGCTTTGCGCGCTGGAGCTCGGCTGGGCCTGAACTGCGTCTACTGCTGCGCCGCGTTGACCGCCGTGCTCGTAGTGACCGGCGTCATGAATCTAATGGCGATGGCGCTGGTCAGCATCGCGATCAGCGCCGAGCGTCTCTGCAGATCCGTCAATGTGGTGCGCGTGGTCGGCGCCGGTGTGCTGACCTGCGGAATCTTCCTGGTCGGCCGCGCGATTCTCGGTTGACGGGGCAAGAGCTTGAACTAGATACCCGGCAAACTCTTCGTGCGAGGCAATGCCGCCGCGACGGTCGACAATATCGCCGCCCACGAGTTTCTTTTCCGTATGGGCATCGCTAGCGAACTGGCCGGCGCAGTTATCTTGATCTTTCTCACACTTGCCTTTTACCGGTTGTTCGTCGCAGTTGACCGCACCCTCGCCACTCTCGTCGTCATCCTTGGAGGCGTGATGGCGGCTGTCATTTACTTCGTTGGCGTTGTGGACGATTTTGCCACCCTGATGGTCGTCAGGCGCGCGGATTTTTTGTCCGCTTTCGACGCGCCGCAGCGCAACGCCATGGCAATGCTTTTCCTGAAGTTGCGGGACGCTCAGAACACGGCAGCGGAGGTTTTGTGGGGAGCATGGCTCTTCCCTTTGGCCGCGCTAGTGTACAAGTCGCGAATGGTGCCGCGGTTTCTGGGAGTGTGGCTGGCGATTGGCGGTGCCGCGTACTTGGCCTTAAGTATGACCGGGACGCTATGGCCACAGTATCAGGCCACGGTTTTGGCGTAATGCCCAAGGCACAGTGGATGCGCTCATCGACCGCCGCAACAAGGTTGATAACGATTAATTTCCGGAACTGCTAGGATGAGAACATGAAAAAAGATGGCGCGATCCAAGGTAAGTCGGCATCGGCGCTTGATCTCGAAAAGAATCGCCGAACTCGGGGACTGGCGCGGGGAAACCCTGGGCAGAATGCGCAAACTCATCAAGGCGACAGACCCGGACGTCATCGAGGAATGGAAGTGGATGGGCACACCGGTTTGGTCGCACGACGGCATCATCTGCACCGGCGAATCCTACAAGAAGGTCGTGAAACTTACATTCGCCAAGGGCGCGTCCCTGAAGGATCCGGCCCGCCTCTTCAACTCGAGTCTCGACGGCAACGTACGCCGCGCAATCGACATCCATGAAGGAGAGGAAGTTGACGAGTCCGCCTTCAGGGCGCTCGTTCGTCAAGCGATCGCTCTCAACGGCTCCGGCAAGCCAAAGGCATCGAAGGGCTCGAAGTCGACCGGATGAATTCTCAGTGGAGTGTCACGGCGCGGCCCGTCGTCCCGTCGCGACTAAAGTCGAAGCGAATCTGCATCAGGCGCCGGGACTGGGTATCGATCGGTGGAAACGTCCATTTCTTGGCCGCGTCGACGGCGAGGTGCTGAAAATACCTGCTCGGACCGAATCGATCCAGAGTAGCAGCGAACACCGAACCGTCCTGGTCGAGGATGACGCGCACCCACACTTTGATATGTCCGCGGATGGTTCGACGGGCGCTCCGAGGAACTTCAGGGATCACTTCACGCGGTGCCGCCGGTGACGTGGCCAAGTCGTTCCGGCTCCGTGTCCGGGGCAGCACCGTCGAGACGGTTTTCCGGACATCCGCCGCTACTGGTGCGGCCGTACCCGGGGTTTGCAACGGAGCCGGAGTGCGATGCGATCCAATCATGCGCACAGCGGTCCAACCCAGCGCGAGAAGGACGACCGCTCCGAGCACCGCGGCGAGCAAGGTTCGCGGGCTCGGGAACTGCGCCATGGTCGGTGCGAGCCCCCCTGCTTTGGGAGCCGCCGGAGGCGGCGTAATCCGCGTTGGCGTGGGCTCGGGTGTCGTTGGCTGCAGCGGTACGATCGCCACGGGCTGAATGGTCGCCTCGGGCGCAGACCCCACCGCTTGCCCGCGGGCCCAAGCCACGAGCTCCGTCACGCTGGGACGGTTCTGCGGGCTGGGGCTCAGACATCGGGCCACGAGGTCTCGGAATGCCGGCGAGAAATCGGCCGGCAGCGCGACGGCTTCATTGTGTTCACCCCAGCCCGAAGGCGGATGGCGAGTCAGCGCTTCGAACAGGCAGACGCCGAGCGCCCAGATATCCGTAGCAGTGGAACTGCTTCCGTGCCGCGCTTCCGGAGGATCATACGGGGTGGACGCATGGGCGCTCATCGTGCCCTCGTTGACGCGACGGATCGTGTCGCTTGCCAGCTTCAGCTGATCTCCAACCACTAATATGTTTTCCGGCTTCAACTGGCCATGCACCAGATTTCGGCCGTGCAAGAACGCGAGTGCGTCCAAGGCCGGACGCAACATTTCTCGAACTTCGTCATCCGTCAGCGCGCGGCATCGCAACACCTGCGCAAGCGTCTGGTCGGCGTATTCCATGACTACATACAGACAGGGCAGCCCGTCCAGCTGGCACCCGCCCGACTTCAACAATCTAAGCAGGTGCGGATGAACGATGCGGCCCGCCCTGTTCCAGCGCGGCAGCAGAGACTCCGCGAGGGCGCGATCGGCGGGAACGAGCTTGACCGCGACTTCCGAAGTCCCTAACTCCGCAGACTTGGTTAGGTAGACGCCGCTGTGATCCGACCAACCGAGGCAACGGCCCAAAGGGAACACGCCGTTTATGACGTGTCCCTGCCACTGCGTCCACACATCGCTCATCAATTCACTCGGCTCCATGCTCATATGCCCCCAAGTCGCAGCTGAGCATCAGAGATGGCCCAGTTTTACATCGGCGCTGACAGCATTGGGCGTTGTCGCCTTCACACGACAGTTCACGCCACGCCTGACCATTTGGTCGGCAGTGGCTGGAACAATACGCCGTGCGGGGCTCGCTGTAATGTGCGCCGGCACTCGGAATTCGCGAAACTTTCGGCACCTACATCGCCGTCGTGCGTGTCGTCCCGCCGAGCCTCCGTGGCGCTGTGGCCGATCGCAAAGAGCTTTCGTGAGCCAATGACGCCGCAGGCGCGACGAAACAATGCCTAACCCCGCGTTGCCGGCGTGACGACCGTTTTTGCCGTCTGACCGAACAGAAGCGCGCGCGATTTCTCGGAAACGACCGCGGTTTGGTTGATCGTGCCGGCGAGTTCATAGGCGCGCATGACGGCCGGGCGCTGCTTGATTGTGAGGAACCAGCGCTTCAAGTGCGGGAACTCGTCTAGATTCTGCTGCTGGCGCTCATGCGGGACGATCCACGGATAGCAAGCCATGTCGGCGATCGAGTACGGTCCCGCGACGAATTCGCGATCCGCGAGCCGCTTGTTCAACACGCCGTACAGACGATTCGTTTCATTGACATAGCGGGCGATCGCGTAGGGAAAGCGTTCCGGCGCGTATTGCAGGAAGTGATGATTCTGTCCGGCCATCGGTCCTAGGCCCGCCATTTGCCAGAACAGCCACTGCAGGGTTTCCGCACGACCGCGCAGATCCCCGGCTATGAAGCGCCCGATTTTCTCGGCGAGATAGAGCAGGATCGCGCCGGATTCGAACAGACTGATCGCCTCGCCGCCGCCTGCGGGTTGCGTGTCGACGATGGCCGGAATTCGGTTATTCGGCGCGAGCGCCAAGAAGCCAGGTTCGAACTGCTCGCCGGCTGCGATGTCGACCGGCAAGATCCGGTAAGGCACCTGAACCTCCTCGAGGAAGATCGTGATCTTGTGTCCGTTCGGCGTCGTCCAATAATAGAGGTCGATCATGCCGGGGTTCCTCGCCGCTGATGTCGATCAAATGTTCAATTCCGTGGCCATTCGACAGGGAACGTATAATCTAACAATCGTTCCGGATCAATGCCCCAGGGAGAGCTTAGGTGACCGACCGCACAGCCACGTCCAACCGCGCGCAAATCGATTATTGGAACGCCGCAGCCGGTCAGACTTGGGCGAAATTCCAGGATCTGCTGGACCTTCAGGTCGAGCCATTGGGCCGCGAAGCATTGCGCGTGCTCGCGCCGTTGCCCGGGGAGCGAATCGTCGATATCGGTTGCGGCTGCGGTCAGACGGTGTTGCAACTTGCGGCGGCGGTCGGCCCCGCGGGCAATGTCGTCGGCATCGATATTTCGCAACCGATGCTAATGGTCGCCCGCCGCCGGGTGGATGCTGCAGCCTTTGCGAACATCGAGCTGCGGCAACTCGACGCTCAGAACGATGCGCTCGGCACCGGGGTATTCGATGCCGCGTTTTCGCGGTTCGGCGTGATGTTCTTCAGTGATCCGGTGTCGGCCTTCGCGAATATTGCCGGGTCATTGAAGCCCGGCGGCCGCCTGGCCTTCGTTTGCTGGCGGCCGCTCGCAGATAACCGGTGGATGCAGGCGCCGCTGGATGCGATCCGCGATTTGCTGCCCGCCGCGGCGCCCGCGGACCCGACGGCGCCGGGCCCATTCGCGTTCGCCGACGCCAAGCGCGTGCAGGCCATTCTGATCGACGCCGGTTTCGCCGAGGCAATGATCGAGCCCTTCGACACGGCAATCGGCGGCCTGGATCTCGAGCGGGCGCTGAAACTTGCCTGCCGCGTGGGCCCGCTCGGCTCTTTGCTGCGCGAACATCCCGAGTACCTGGAGGAGGCGGCATCGGCGGTGCGTCCCGTGCTGGCGGAATACCTGACTCCGAGCGGCGTTCTGATGCCGGCCGGCGTTTGGATCGTGCGGGCGCGGCGGCATCGCCACGCGGCGGTTGCTGCGGGGTTGGGATGAGCGCCGGTAAACACCGCGATCGAGAGTTTATGCAGCACGCGCTGATTTTGGCGCGGCGAGCGCAGCAAGGCGCTGAGGTGCCGGTCGGCGCCGTGGTCGTGCTGGACGAAAACGTGATCGGCGAGGGCTACAATCAGCCGATCGCGACTTGCGATCCCACGGCCCACGCGGAAATCCTCGCGCTGCGAGCCGCGGCGCAGCAACTGCGCAATTACCGCCTAGAATCGGCGACGATGTACGTGACGCTGGAGCCGTGCGCGATGTGCGCCGGCGCGCTGATCAATGCACGGATCGCCCGCCTCGTGTTTGGCGCGTGGGATCTGAAGGCGGGCGCTTGCGGAAGCGTATTCGATTTGCCGCGTGAACCCCGCACGGCTCATCGCATCGATGTCTTCGGCGGCGTTTGCGACGAACAATGCGGTGAACTGCTGAGGAGCTTCTTCGCGGAGCGGCGGGCCGCGGCGCTGAAGCCTAATTGAGAGCCGCGCCGCCGCCCCAAACCCATTCGAGCAGGTCCCGGTAGCCGCGCACGTTGTCGACGTAGCGGACCGGTTCCCAGCCGCGGGCGTAGCCGTTTTGCGTTTGCGCGTACCAGCGCTCCTGCTCCAACAGCGGCAGGAATTCGCGAACGTCTTGCCACGAGTCCGGGTCGCTCCCCGCCTTTTGCGCGAGCACTCGGGCATCCTCGAGGTGACCGTAACCGATGTTGTAGGCGGCAAGCGCGAACCAGGTCCGATCGGGTTCCGGCACGTGTTTCGGGATCTTTTTGTAAACTTCTTTGAAGTAGCGGGCGCCGCCAAAAATGCTCTGTCGCGCATCGCCCGGATTGTTGACCTTGGCCTCGCTCGCCGTTTGCGCCGTCAATTGCATCAGGCCCTTCGCGCCTGTTGGCGAGATCGCACGCGGATCCCACTTCGATTCTTGGTAGCCGATCGCCGCGAGCAGACGCCAGTCCTCGCTGCTGGCCGACGCGGCCTCTTCGAACCACTGGCGGTACAGCGGCAATCGGCTCTGCATGTGACGCATGAAGCCGCGCGGTCCGACAAAATCAAATTCGTCGTCGCGACCATAGTACCGCTGCATGATCGCGGTGAGCTCGCCGTCGCGATGCAATTGACTGAAATATCCGATCACGTCGGTCAAGAAATTATGGTTGCGCGAGCTGACCGCCCACGCGAGCGACTTGGCCCCGGCCAAATCGAATGCGATGCGCAGGTCCGGATGGACATCGTGTGCGAGAGCGAATTCCGTGGAATCCGCGATCGTGTAGTCGATGTTGCCGTTCGCAACTTCGTCGAGTAGCGCCTGAGTGTCGGTGCTGGGGTTTTCCACCCACACGAGATCCGGCATCGATGCTCGCGCCGAGTACAAGGTCTTGGCGTGCACGCTGCCGGCGGTTACCTCCAAGTCGCCGCTGCCGATATCGGCCAACGAGGTTGGGCGCCGCGTGCCGCGCGTGTAGATCAGGTGCTCGCGCACGTGCTGATACGCGGGACCAAAGGCGATGCCCGGAATCGGCGCCGCCGGGATTCTCAAACCTGCCGCCGCCAGATGCGCTTGGCCGGAAGTAACGGCAGCGTAAATATCGGCATAACTTCGCATCGGCGTGATTTTTAGCCGCACGCCGAGGTCGCTCGCAAAGCGGCGCGCGAGCTCATATTCAGGGCCCTCCGGCGCGTCGTTGACGCCGCGGTAGAACGCCAGGGGCCCATTGCGCGTGACGACCCGCAGTTCGCCGAGGGCTTTGATCTGAGCGATCAAACCGGGCACGGGAGCGTAGGTTGCGAGCAGCGCTACGGCTGAGACCGCAAACGCCGCCTTAGTCCACGGCAACAAGCATTTCTGTGTATGGGATATTTGCACGGTATAAGTCTGTTCCGATCCCGTGTGGCAGAGCAGGTTCCCTAGCGGGCACATCCGATGCCGATGCGCTAGAATAAACCGATATTGATTCCTATGGACTCTTGACAATCGGATTTGTAGCCCGTGTGCTCACCGGGTCACAGTAATAAAACCTTAAGTTAACCGGAGAGGTACCGAAGTGGTCATAACGGCGCCGACTCGAAATCGGATGGTCGGGTAATTCCGGCACGTGGGTTCGAATCCCACCCTCTCCGCCACTACTATTGCGCATCGTTTCCGGGACTTGAGGCACGCGCAGCGTCACCTCGGCGCGCAGTCCGTGCTGCATTGCGACCCGCAGCAGATTCTTTCCGGGCATGAGTTACCAGTCTACGGAGGAATGCTGCGCGTGGTAGGGCCCGCGCCAACGACTATTGAGCGCCTCGATGCTTTCGCTCTAGCTCCAGGCGGCACATTGGAATCTCGCGGGCGCGCGGCCGACCAAGGACGAATAAGACTCAAGGGGCGATGCGCGTCGCGGCCGCAGTGCCGGTCACGTCGGCGACCAGGTTGCCGTCCACATCGTAGATTTTGGTCTCATTCGCGCCGCGATACGAATTGCCATCGAGCGCCACCTCATCGGTCTCGATCTCGCTAAAGTATCCGCTCGGGAGTCCGTTCGTGAAGACCCAGGCTACGTGATGCCGAAAGACGTGCGTTTGATCGACGGTTTTCCACGATCCCAGGCACAGATTTCCCCCCAGAACGGGGAAATCGATATTCTCCCACTCGGTACCGTCGCTATGCCACTGAATGAAGGCCTCGCCAAAGGGTGTCCCTTCGGAGGTGTAGGTCACGTGCCAAGTACCAACGATCCGCTGCGCCACGCTGGTTCTGCCGATGTAGGCTCCCGCCGGCGGCCTCGGAAACAGCAGCGGATTCAGCGGATGAAACGCGCCCTGCTGAGCCGGGCCTCTGGGCTCAACGCATCCCGCATGCGCCGATAATCCAGTCAGCGTTAATGCCGCGGCTACCGCGGCGCTGGTCAATGTGCGCTTCATGATTTTCCCCTTTGATTGTTGTGCGCCGCGCCGACCACCGGCGCCGCTCGTGTGAGATACCTACCGTGCGTTTGTCCGGATATCGATCACCGCTGCCGAGCTGCCGCCGCTTCGCGGCCAGCCAATAGCGCGGGCACGTTGATCCCGGAAGCTGCGGCTTGCTGAAGGGTGTGTCGTTCGAGATAGGCCCCCGTGAGCAGCAACACATTGGCTGATCGGACCGCATCTCCGAGCGCCTTCTCGAGGCAAGCGTCTTTGTTTGCTACGGGCTCGAGGTCGACCCGCATGCCATGCGTGCAAACGACCTCCGCAGCATGCTGAAGGCGGGCGTACAATTCGTGCGCTCCGGCGGGCTGATTGAGATCTAGCCCTTTTGTGCTCACCTGATACGTAACAGCGACCTCCCGGGCCTTAGCCACCGCACCGCCAGCGAACAGTGAGCACGCCATTACGGCGACGCCCAGGACGGGCCAGGCACTCAACAAAAGTCTTTTGGTGTCCATGCGAATCTCCTTGATGATTCCGCGTTAATGGGGTCAGTTCATTGACAACGAGTCCTCGGGGCGCGATTTGGACACCCCTATATCCCGTGGGTCGGCGCGTAATGCGCTGAAAATAATTTGGTTGCCAATTAGGGCCTGGAGGACTCATATACAGCATGGGAGGGAACATCATGGGCCACCATGGCAGCGGCTGAGCCTAAGCCATCGCTGGTCGAGCGGCTGTTCGCGGAACACAGAGGGGCGCTGCAGACGTTCTTCCTGCGTCGCATCCGTGCCAAGGCCGATGCGGCGGATCTGGCCCAAGAGGTGTACGTCCGGATGCTGCGGATCCGCGATCAGGAGGTGATTCGCAATCCGGTTCACTACCTCTTCACGGTGGCGAACAATCTGGTGAGGGAGCATGCGGTGCTCGATCGCCGGCAGGCGAGCGGCATCGACATCGAGGAGGCTCCGGCGCACGAGCGGCTCACTACGCTTCCTGAGTTCGAGGCGGAGCTCGATGCGAGGCGGCGGATCGCGCGGCTCGGAGTGGTGCTGAAGCAGCTACGTCCGAAATGCCGCGCTGCCGTCGAGCTGCGCTTCACGCAGGGGCTCACCTTCCGGGAGATCGCGATGCATCTCGGAGTGTCCCCGCAGATGGCGAAGAAGTACGTGGCGCAGGGCCTAAGTCACTGCCGACGCCGAATGGCGGCGCTAGGTTAAAGCTATGGATTCCAGCGAAGAGAAAGTACGTACCGCGATCGCCGAAAAGGCCGGCGAATGGTTGGTCGCGAGCGAGGAGGGGCCGCTCGATTCGCAAGACTCCGCAGCCCTTGCCGCCTGGCTCAAGACCTCGCCGGTCCACATCGAGGAGTTTCTCGGCGTCTCCGCAATCGCGCGCGATCTCAAGGAGGCGCGCACCGATCCTGAATATTCCCTCGAGGCGATTCTCGCGCGTGCTCGCGCCGACGATGGCGTGCCCGCTCCGGTCCAATCCCTCTGGCGCCGCATCAAGGCCGCGTTCCGGGGCGGACGCGCACACGGGTGGCTCACCGCCGGCGCGGCGATGGCGGCGTGCTTGGTGTTGAGTGTCGGCTTGGTGATGTGGAACGCTAGACCCACGGCGCATCCATCGGTTCTTGCGAACATGACGGCGCTGCACTTTGCGACGCGACACGGCGAGCAGTTGACTCGTCGCTTGGCAGATAATTCGGTTCTGCACCTGAATAGCGACAGTGCGGTCACCATCCGTTACGATAAGACTGCGCGATTCGTCATGATCACGGCCGGCCAGGCAGACTTTGAAGTGGCTCATGAGTCCGGTCGCGCATTTCGGGTGATCGCCGGATCGGCTGAGGTCGTCGACCTCGGCACCAATTTCGATGTGCGCCTCGAACATGACTTCACCGTGGTCACGGTCGTCGAGGGGCGTGTTGCCGTCGGACCCTCTCCCATGTTGACAAAATTCGGCACGAACTCGGTCCCGCAATCACGATTTGTCCAGCTGGGCGCCGACCAGCAGATACGAGTGACCGAGGGAGAGTGGCCGGCCGCGCCGGTCGCGGTCGACGCGCAAAGCGCCACGGCCTGGCTGCATCGACAAATTGTGTTTGACCACGAACCGCTGGAGCGCGTCGCGGCCGAATACAATCGCTACACGTCGAGGCCCATTGAGATCGTCACGCCGGCACTGCGAACCCTACAAATCAGCGGGGTCTTCGCGACCGACGACCCAGAAGCATTCATTGCGTTCCTGCGCAGCCTCAAGGGTGTGCGGGTCGAAGTGACAGCGACTCAGATTCGCGTGTCGCGGGACTAGGCGTAGCCGCGCCCTACAATTAAGCGCCGGCCTGCATTATGGGTTAGAGTTGGCGCGCGCAACGGCATGTGAATAGGAAGCACATGGGAGGTCCATCGCGTAGCAGCCACGCCGATATCGCCACAGTCGTGTCTGGGATACTCCGCGGGCTCTCGATTTGCACATCCATTGCGCTCGTTGATTCTCCGGCATTACTAGCCCAGACCGTTGAACCCACGACGCTCGTCGCCGACATTCCCGCTGAATCTCTCGCGCGGGCACTTGCAGCATATGCTCGCCAGACCGGCCTGCAGCTCGTCTATCTCTCCAGTGTCGTGCATGACCAGAGATCGCACGCGGTTACCGCTGGACTCGGCGCCAATGAAGCGCTCGCTCGAATTCTTCAGGGCACTGGACTCAAGTTCGAGTACCTCACGCCGCGCAGCATCCGCATTCTCGCCGCGGTGATTGGGTCGCCGAACGAGACTGCGCCGACGACCCCCGCCGGAGGGGAATTGCAGGAGGTGATTGTCTCCGCCAACCGCCGCGAGGAGAACCTGCAGAACGTGCCGATTACGATCCAGGTGTTGACCGGCGAGATGCTCGCCAAGCTCAACGCCACGTCCTTCGACGACTTCGTCAAATACCTGCCCGCTGTGACAGCGCACGGAGTAGGGCCGGGTCAGAGCGATATCTATGTGCGCGGCCTCGGGACGGCCTCAACGGGCATACAGGGGTCGGGTTTCAGCGGTATTCTCCCGAACGTTGCGGTGTACCTCGACGAGCAATCCGCACAACTGCCGGGCCGCAATCTGGACATTTACGCCGCGGATCTCGAGCGCATTGAGGTATTAGAGGGTCCGCAGGGAACATTGTTCGGCGCCGGCGCCGAGTCGGGCGTAGTGCGTTACATTACGAACAAGCCGAAGCTCAATGTGACTGAAGCCACGACGAATGCCGGGTACGCCACGACCGTGCACGGTGATCCCAGCAGCAAATTCGATGCCACCGCCAATATTCCGCTCATCGCCGATAAGCTCGCCGTACGCGGCGTGATCTACAACGAGAAACGCGGCGGGTACATCAATAACATCCCCGCGACCTTCGCCCGTGCCGATACGGACCCCGGCATTCAATATTACTTCGGTGGTATGGTTCCCGCCAACAGTGTCACGATCAACAACTTCAATCTTACGGCCAACCATATTAATCCGCTCACCTACAAGGGGCTGCGCGTCGAGGCGCTGTACCAATTCAACGAGGACTGGAACGCATTAATTGCACAGTCCTACCAGAGTTTGGAAGCGGACGGGGTTTTTGCCGAGATGGCGGCGAATTCGCTTGGTGAGCGGCTGCCGGACTTGAGCGTGGAGATCTACAACCCCTCATACGACAAGGATAAGTTCGAGAATACGGCACTCACGATCAACGGCCGCGTCGGTGCCTTGAAGCTCGTCTATGCCGGCGCCTACCTCGTGCGCAACATCGAGCAAGTTCAGGACTACACGAACTACGCGCGCAGCGTCTACGTGAACTACTATCAGTGTGTTAATCCCGGCCAGTCTCCCGCGACCGCGCAATGCTTCACGCCCAGTTCGACTTGGCGCGACGTAGAGCGCAACACCCATCTGAGCCAAGAGTTGCGGCTCAGTACGCCCGCTGATTGGCGGATCCGCGGCATCGGCGGTGTATTCTATGAAAACTACCAGATACAAGACCAGGTCGACTGGTTCTATCTGACGGCGCTTCCGTATTTCAATCCGATCGGACCACCCACCGGCTACTACGTACTGAACGGCAAAGTGATCTGCGGGTGCATGCCATCCGGCGCTACGTTTGTCCCGGGACCGTCGACATCAATAAATCCGAGCGTCCGGCCGCTGGGCGACGGATTCTTCAATGATATTACCCGCGGTTACAGACAGCAGGCCGCATTCACCTCCGTCGACTTCGATCTGATTCCGAAGAAGCTGACCCTGACGGCCGGCACGCGCTACTTCGGGACCAATACCTGGGAGGTCGGCTCGACTGTCGGAAGTTTCGGTTGCCAGCTCCTCAATAGCCCGATGGCGCCCAATCCTTGTGTGAATCACTCCGATTTCACCAACGTCAATGCAGAAGCCCTGGACCGGGACTCTTCCGGCTTCACGAGCCGTGCGAACCTTAGCTGGGAAGTTACCGAGAATGCGCTGCTTTACTACACTTGGTCGCAGGGCTACCGCACGGGCGGCTTTAATCGCGCGCCGTTCGCGCCAATCGCGAATTCGCCGCTGGCAGCGGGGCCGGCGTCCTTTCAAGCGCAAGCCCTCCAGCACGGGGGTTGGGTAGCGCCCGTGGTCTTCGCGCCCGACAGGCTCACCAACAACGAGCTCGGCTGGAAGACGATGTGGATGGGCCGGCGCGTCCAATGGAACGGCGCGATCTATCAGGAAGATTGGAACCACGCACAGATTACCGTAGGAGCCAACGGCGTCATCAGCTACGGAATTCTTCTCAACGGTGGTAACTACCGAGCGCGCGGCATTGAATCCTCGGTCGTAGCACGCGTCACGACCGGACTCACCATCGATGCGGGCGCTGCCTGGAATCACAGCGAATTGGTCAAGGAGGCGGCATTCTTTTGGACCGACGGAAAACCGATTGACTTTGCCGCGCTGCAGACCTCAACCGGACAGAGGGTTTCCAATCCGGGCGGGGCGCTCGGTAGCCCACTCGCCGGTGCGCCCCCTTTTCAGGGCAACATCCGCGCGCATTACGAGTTCCCGTTCAACGGCTATAACGCATTCGCTCAGATCAATGCGACGCATCAGTCACACTCCCTCGCGACGACCGATCAACTTTCGCTTGACCTGCAGGGCCACTCCGTTGCTTATGATCTGCCTTCTTTCACAATTTATGACGGAGCGCTCGGTGTCGGCAAAGACGCGTGGGTCGTGCAAGTCTATGGAGAGAATCTCACCGACTCGCGGGCTCAACTGTTCGCGAACTACTCGCAGTACTACAAAGCGATAACGGTGAATCGGCCTCGAACCATCGGGTTGCGTTTCAGCTATAAGTTCGTTGGCAAGTAGATTTAAGCGTCGATTTCTTCCATATGGACGCCCTCTCCTCGGCGGTCGCCCACGTGATGATCGACGAGCGCGAGATCACGATGCGCTTCCGGAAGCGCGCCCACAACCCCTTGCTGCTCGCAGCTGGACGTGCAAAAGCCGACGTGTCCGTGCCGTGGCTCGGCAAAAAGCGGCTGCGGCTGCTCTTCGGGTAGCCGTGGTGTGTACAGTCCGATTAACGCGTTCGGCGGCGGCAAGCCGGCTACCCTTCGGCTACCATTCCACTTCCAACCCGGTGGGCTCATCCATGGCGGCTGAAGCTCGCAGCATCGAGAGTCTTTTTGGATCGCGACTCTTGAAATGCCCAGACCGACCACTGCAGCCACGCCGGCAAGGATGATCATCATGCTCGCGTGCGACACCGGCGTAGCGCTCCTCTTCTACAGTTTGTTCAAGCCAGTTAGCGGGAATCTCTCGATGCTCGCGGCAATTTTCCGGCTCGCCCTTGTCGCAATAATGGTCGTGACCTCGCTGAACTATTTTGGTGTTCTGAACCTCTTGGACACCGCGCACTCTTCGACCGCGTTCAACAGAGGCGACGAAATCTCGCTTGTGCCCTTTGGCATCCATTGCCTTCTGATCGGTTACCTGATTTTCCGGTCGTCTTTCCTGCCTCGACTCCCGGGTGTGCTGATGACGTTTGCCGGTCTGGGTTGGCTGACCTACTTGTCACCTCCGCTTGCACATCACCTATACCCTTGCATTTTGGCCCCCGGAATCCTCGGCGAAGGCGCACTGACCCTCTGGCTCATCGTGATGGGCTTGAACGAGCAACGGTGGAGAGAGCAGGCCGCACGCAGCGGGTGAGTGGCATGATAGCGGACGAGAGAGGCATCCTGATTCTCACCCAATGGAGGCTGCTGCCATCCAGCGCGTTAAGTCACCGGGTCGCTATGGAAATCGAGGCTAGGTAAGGCTTAGGCACCCAAATAATCTGCGATACACAACGACTGACTATTCGGCGAGACCCGGCGCGGTCCTGCGCACCGCCTAACCGACCGACAGCGGTACGGCGGCGGCGGTCCCGAGATTCACTCCCCACTCAATGCCAGCCGCCGATCGCCTTGCTTGCGGCCTGATTGAGCGGCCGGGCCAGCAGGCCGCTCTGCGATACCGAAATTTCATACACTGCTCCGTCGGCCATCGGCAGAAACGTCGCGCTGCCGTAGAGCGCGTCGACCCAGGGCAGGCGATCGCGGTAGCGGCGCGCCAGTTCCCAAACATCGATCGCCGCCGCAGCGTGCAGCGCATAGACGGTTCGCGGTGCACTGCGTTCGTCAGCGATGCTGTCGTAGCGGCCGCCGATCCGCTCGAGCCGGTAGAGCGCATCGAAGCCCAGAATGTTCGCGAAACGATTCCACTTGAGCACCCGTCCGTCGACCTGCCAGTCGTCGCCCCGCAGCGTGAATTTCTCGCTTTGACCGGAAGGGTAGGTGAGCACGACGTCGAACCGACGGTCGCCCGCGCGGTTGAATTGGATCTGTGCCGCGGCTTGTTCGCCGCTCAACGCGCTATAGCCGCGCAGGCCAAGGGCGAGCAGGAGCGCGCACGCTGCGATCAGGAACAGCGCGAGCGCCGAGGTGCCGCGCAGCACTGCGCCGACAATCCGGCGTCTGCGCATTTGGCGAACAGCGGCAATTACGAACAATAAGCCTAGGAGCGTGCAGACGATGATCGTGGCATGAATGATCATGGGGAGCCGGAACCGAACCTCATGGGACTAACAAAGCACTCAGCTCGGCTCCGGTGTCTCGCTGCAGACACCCATAGTCTGCTTTGTTTGCATTGATTTGCAAGTGCTATCGCAACAAGAGTCCCGCGCGGTCGCCGCCTTTATTCACTCAGGGATTCGATAGGACCGGCGGGCGACAGCGCATTCGACTGCACGAAATCGACTCCGAGCGCAGTCAGCCATTCATGTTCGGCCGCCGATTCGCTTCGCTTCGCGACCGTGTGCATGCCGAGCACGCGCGACATCTGCACCAAACCGGTTATCGCCGCTTGCGATAATTTGTCGGTACGCATCCGGCTCGTGATCTCAGGCGCAAGCTTGATGAATCTGACGCCGGGCATCCGCAATAACGCGAAGCACTCGGTGCGCAGCGCAAAATCATCGAGGATCAGCGGACATCCCAATCGATCGAAGCCTTGAGCTACATCCACAATCTTGGCACCGAGCTTGACGGCCGAAGGAACGTCAATCTCGAAACTGAGCGTACCTTTCGGTAGGGCGGCCTTTTCCAGGCACAAGCGGACAAATCGCAGGAAATGTTCGTCGTGCAGCGCGGTCTTCGTCAAGTTGATCGAGAACGTCTTGGAGTCCGGCTGCCACGCACCGCGGTGGCGAATCAGCCAGCGGATCAGGGTCGTCGTGACGCGGCGGTCTATCATCGAACCCAAGCCGTTTTCGACCGCGGCCTTCAGCATGGCTTGAGGCGCCGAGTTCGGCGCATCATCGGATTTGGACCGCAGCAGTACTTCGTAGCGTCGCAGTTTGTTGGTTTTGGTCAGCGGCACGAGGCGCTGCACGTACAACACAATCGGGCTCTGCAGCAGCGCGGCGTTCAATCGATCGAGTTGCGGAGTGACCAATTCCGCCGTCCGTTGCGGGTTCGGGGCGACCGGCGGCGCGGCGGCGTGCGCCGGCCGTGCCGGCGATGCCGGTGGAACCGCCTTGTTTGCCGGCGCGGCCTTAAATGCCGGCGCGGCCTTATGTGCCGCCGCCGATGCATGCGACGGCGGCGTCTTTTGGGCCGGCGCCGGCCGCAGCATCACGGACAGATAGCCGAGTGCGCGCAGCAGCTTCGGCGTCATCAGCAGTCCGACGTCCTTGGAGCCTTCCTTGATGACCCGCGCGTCGATGATCAGCATGGCGGCGCCGACCGTGAGGCGTTCGGCATTCGCAACCCGGAACACGACCGCCGAGCGGGCGTCGCCCAAATCGTAGGTCGCCACCGCCAGGCTACCGGGTTGCGCAAAGGCCTCGAGGGCGTCGCGCACGACGTTGTGCTCGTCCGGGCCCATCGAGCTTTCGCTGAGCCACAGCAAGTCGCCGTTCCGATCGTGCAGCGATATGGCCTGAGCGCGCGTGGGTTCGATCGCTGCGCGTATTTTTCGGCACACGGCATCGAAATCGACGAGCGGTGTTTCCGACATTTCCAGGGGCTTACTCAGTTCCATAGATCCGGTGCTTCGCGGCGAGACTGCCTTCATACCGCACTGATCCCGGCGACGCTGTGACCGCCTTCGCCAAAATGGTCAAGATCGGCACGATTCGTGCGGGCGGATTAGGAACCCCAAGGCTCCGGCGCCATGTAACATATCATCGGAACGCTCCCGTCATGCCGCTCGACCCGAAGGAAAACGCAGCTCGTGACCCCACCAACCCGGCAATATCGGTACTACGACTTCGTCATGGCAGCCTATGTTTGCGTCCTGCTGTGCTCGAACCTGATCGGGCCCGCGAAAGAGACATCGATCCACGTACCGCTGATCGGCAGCGTTACCTTTCTGGCCGGTGTGCTGTTCTTTCCCATTTCATACGTGTTTGGGGACATCTTGACCGAGGTCTATGGCTACGGCCGCGATCGGCGCGTGGTGTGGGCGGGCTTCGGCGCGCTGGCATTTGCCTCGTTCATGGCCGCGGTGGTCGTGCACCTGCCGGTTTCGGAGCAGGGACGGGCCAACCAAGCCGCGATCGAGGCGATCTTCGGCAATACACCGCGCATCGTCGTCGCCTCGATCACCGCATTCCTGTGCGGTACCTTCATCAACAGCTACGTGCTCGCCAAAATGAAAATATGGACCAGCGGCCGCTGGCTGTGGACGAGGCTGATCGGCTCGACGCTCGCCGGCGAACTGATCGATTCCATGTTGTTCTATACGATCGCGTTCGTCGGCCGCATGCCTTGGGCTCATTTGCAGGCGCTGATGCTGACGCAATATTTGCTGAAGAGCGGTTGGGAGATCGTCGTTGCGCCGTTGACCTATCGTATCGTCGGGTTCTTGAAGAGGGCCGAAAATGAGGATTACTACGACATCGGCACCAACTTCACTCCATTCTCACTGAAGGCTTGAGCCGCCATGAGCGAAAACGCGAACATCGTGATTCTGGACCGGCTGCAACCCGGCGACGCGGCGAACCCCGCACCGCAGATGATTCTCGCGGGCATCCCTCGAGCGCGTGCGTCGAATCAATATACCGATGCCAGCGGGCAATTTTTTTGCGGCATTTGGTCGAGCACGGCCGGCAAATGGCGCGTGCGCTATAGCGAGCACGAGTTTTGCGTCCTGCTCGAGGGCCGCGTGTGCATCGAATCGGCAACCGGCGAGCGACACGAATTCGGCGTCGGCGATGCGTTCGTCGTGCCGGCCGGTTTTGCCGGCAGCTGGGAAGTCTTGGCGCCATGCAAGAAGTGGTACGCGATCTTCGAGCCTAAGGCGATCTTAGAGCCTGGGCCCTGAGCGCGGACGATGGGTCGCGCCGCTCAAGCGGTGCCGCGTATCACTTCCGCCAAGACCTCGACGATCTTCGTCATCTGCGACTCGGCGACGATCAGCGGCGGCGACATCGCGATCGTATCGCCGGTCTGGCGCACCATGACGCCGCGTTCGAAACACTTGATGAACACCTCGAATCCGCGTGCACCGGCTTTACCGGCGCGCGGTTCGAGCTCGACGGCGCCGATCAAGCCGTAATTGCGGATGTCGACGACATGCGGCAAGCCCTTCAAGGAATGCACCGCATTCTCCCATTGCGAACTGACGGCCGCGGCGCGCGTCAGCAAGCCCTCGCGCATGTAGATGTCGAGCGTCGCGAGCGCGGCGGCGCAAGCGACCGGATGGGCGGAGTACGTATATCCGTGAAATAGTTCGATCGAATTCTCCGGCCCCTGCATGAACGCATCGTAGATCTTGCGGTGGGCGAACACGGCGCCCATCGGCACCGCGCCGTTCGTCAGGCCCTTGGCCGTGGTCATCAGATCCGGGGTCACCTCGAAGGCCTGCGCGCCGAACGGCATGCCGACGCGGCCGAAGCCGGTGATGACTTCGTCGAATATCAGCAAGATATCGTGCTTATCGCAGATTTCCCGCAGGCGCCGCAAGTAACCGACCGGCGGCAGGATCACGCCCGCAGACCCCGCGATCGGTTCGACGATGACCGCCGCGATCGTCGAAGCGTCGTGCAGCGCGACGAGCCGTTCCAATTCGTCGGCCAAGTGCGCTCCCCACTGCGGCAGTCCGCGCGAGAACGCGTTGTGTTCCAAATTGAGCGTATGCGACAAATGATCGACGCCGGGTAGCATCGAGGAGCCGAAGTACTTGCGGTTGTTGACCATGCCGCCGACCGACATCCCGCCGAAGCCGACGCCGTGGTAGCCCTTTTCACGGCCGATCAGCCGGGTGCGCGAGCCTTGGCCGCGCGCGCGCTGGTAGGCAATCGCGATTTTCAGCGCGGTATCGACCGACTCGGAACCCGAATTCGTGAAGAAGATGCGCTCGAGATTGGGCGGAGCCAGTCCCGCCAGGCGATTCGCCAATTCGAAGGCGGCCGGATGACCCATTTGAAAAGTCGGCGCAAATTCCATCGTGCCGAGTTGTTGAGCGACCGCCTCGGTGATCTCGCGCCGGCCGTGACCCGCATTGACGCACCACAGGCCCGCGACGGCGTCGAGAATTTGGCGGCCGTCGGCCGTCCAGTAGTGCATGCCCTCGGCACGCGCCAATAGGCGGGGGTTCGCCTTGAACTGGCGGTTGGCGGTGAACGGCATCCAAAATGCTTCGAGATCGCTGCGCGCGGGGGCGGGGGACAGTTTCGCATTCATGGTCTGATCCTTCGGAATGGGCGGCCGGCACCCCGATGATAAGAAAAATTGACACTTTCCTCAATTCCCGGCGAAATAGGCGTCCCGCTGTTTAATATAATTGACACTATGAGCCTAGACGTCGGTGCCCACTTGAAAGCCGTCCGGCAGATGTACCGGCTGTCCCAGCGCGAGTTGGCCAAGCGCGCCGGCGTCACGAACGGGCTCATTTCGTTGATAGAACAGAACCGCGTCAGTCCGTCGGTCAGCTCGCTGAAAAAAGTGCTGGACGGTATTCCGATGGCGCTCGCCGATTTCTTCACCCTCGATCTCGCGGCGCAGCCGCAAGTGTTCTTTCCCAAGGACGAGCTGGCGGACATCGGCACCGGCGACGTGGAACTGCGCTTGGTCGGCGGTCGTCTCGCCAAGCGCAGCATGTCGATCCTGCACGAGCGCTATTCGCCCGGCGCAGACACCGGCGAGGAGATGTTGACTCATGCGGGCGAAGAGGGAGGCATCGTCGTCCGCGGACGCATCGAGCTGACCGTGGGCGGCGAAGCTCGCGTGCTCGGCGCCGGCGACGCGTTCTATTTCAGGAGTTCACTGCCGCATCGCTTCCGCAATCTCGGCCGCGAGGAATGCGAAATCGTCTCCGCCAGCGCGCCGCCGACGTTTTGATCCGGGCTTCGGGTAGCATATCGACCCTATGAGCATCGTCACGGTAGCGGCGACCCAGATGGCTTGCAGCTGGGATCGCGACGCGAACATCGCGCGGGCGGAGCGGCTGATACGCGAGGCCGCGCGCAGCGGCGCGCAGATCGTGCTGATCCAGGAGCTGTTCGAGACGCCCTATTTCTGCAAGGACCATGACCCGCGCCATTTCGAATTAGCACGGCCTCTCGAGGGTCATCCGGCCGTGGAGCATTTCCGCGGGTTGGCGCGCGAGCTCGGCGTCGTCTTGCCGGTCAGCGTCTTTGAACGCGCTGAAAATGCGTTCTTCAATTCCGTGGTCATCGTCGATGCCGACGGCGCGGTGCGCGGCAGTTACCGCAAATCGCATATTCCGGAGGGCCCCGGCTACCACGAGAAATACTATTTCTCGCCGGGCGACACAGGATTCCGGGTATTCGAAACGAAATACGCGAAACTCGGGGTCGCGATTTGTTGGGACCAATGGTTCCCCGAGGCCGCCCGCGCGATGGCGCTGCTCGGCGCCGAAATCCTGCTCTATCCGACGGCGATCGGCTCCGAACCGCAGGCTCCCACGCTCGATTCGAGCGGCCATTGGCAGCGCACGATGCAGGGCCACGCTGCGGCCAACGTGATGCCGCTGGTTGCTTCGAATCGCATCGGCATCGAACAGGGCGAGAAATACACGATGCAGTTCTACGGCTCGTCGTTCATCGCCGGACCGACGGGCGAAAAAATCGCCGAGGCGGACCGCAGCAGTGAGACCGTGCTGACCGCCGGATTCGACCTGGATGAAGTGCGGCGTTACCGGCAGGCGTGGGGCGTGTTCAGGGACCGGCGCCCGGATCTCTATTTTCCGATCCTGTCGCTCGATGGACGCGGCTGACGACCTGCCGCTGCCCGAGGACTTGGCGTTTGTCGATCTGGAGACGACCGGCGGTAACGCCGCTCACCATCGCATCACCGAAATCGGCATCGTACGCGTCGCGAACGGCGAACTGCTCGAGGAATGGAGCACGCTGGTCAATCCGGAATGCCGTATTCCGCCGTATATCGAGGCGTTCACCGGCATCAGCAACGAGATGGTGGCCGATGCGCCACGCTTCGGCGAGATCGCCACTCTGGTCAGGCAGAAGCTCGACGGCGCGGTGTTCGTCGCGCACAACGCGCGTTTCGACTACGCATTTCTCAGGAACGCATTCCGGCGCGCCGATCGGCGCTTTTCCGCCAGGGTGTTGTGCACCGTCAAACTATCCCGGCGCTTGTTCCCCGACCAGCCGCGGCACAACCTCGACGCGGTCATGGAACGGCACCATTTGACCTGCGCGGCGCGCCATCGCGCGCTCGGCGACGCGAGAGTCCTGTGGGACTTGTGGCGTAAATTTCGCGGCGAGCTGCCGGAGGCCCGCTTGCGCGGCGCCGTGCACGCCTTGCTGCGCGCGCCACCGCTGCCGGCTCAATTGCCGCAGGATCTGGCCGATGAATTGCCGGAAGGGCCGGGCGTTTACCGGTTCTTCGGGGAGGACGACGCGCTGCTGTACGTCGGCAAGAGCATCTCGCTGCGCACACGCGTACTCACGCATTTTGCCGGCTCGCAGACCGACGCGAAGGAACAGCGCCTGGCCAGGCAGGTGCGCCGCGTCGATTGGCTGGAAACGGCCGGCGAGCTCGGCGCCCAGCTGCGCGAAGCCGAATGGATCAAGACGCAAAAGCCGCTGCACAACCGGCGTTTGCGAGGACCGGGCGACGCCGTCACGCTGCGCCTCCCCCCGGGCTCCGCCGATCGCATCGAGATCGCGCCGGCCGCGGCGCTCGGCGCGTCTGCGCTCGCGCAATGCTACGGTTTGTTTCGCTCATCCAAGGATGCGCAAAAAGCGCTCGTCGACATTGCTCGCGCCCGGCAGCTGTGCCTGAAGGCGTTGGGCGTCGAGGATGGCGAGGGGTCGTGCTTCGCATACCAAGTCGGCAAGTGCCGCGGCGTCTGTGCAGGCAAGGAAAACCCGGTCGTGCACGCCATGCGCGTGCGGATCGCGCTCGCGGCGATGAAGCTCAAGACTTGGCCGCTACCCGGCCGCGTCGCCGTGCGCGAGCGCGACGGCTGCGGTTCCGTCGAGCTGCATGTCTGCGAGGACTGGGCGTATCTCGGGACGGCGCGCAGCGACGAGGAACTGGCGGATTTCGCGGCGGCGCCGCCGCCGATCGGCTTCGACGCGGACGTTTACCGGATCCTCGCGCGATATTTCGCCGCGACGCCGAATCTCGATTGGTTGGCGATGCGGACCGCGACCAGCAGCGCGTGAGCGAGAATGTCCGCTATTGGATAGCGACGGCGCCGGTCGGCGCCGTCCCGGTGCTGGGGTTGGAGCTGGTGCAATACGGCGCGACCGCGCTGTCCGAGCGCAGCACCGACGTCAAATTTCAGGGCACGCTCACGGTCGGCTACCGCGCCTGTCTTTGGTCGCGCACCGCGACGCGGATCTTGTTGTCCCTGGGGTCGGTCGATGCGCGCAGCTCGCAAGCTCTCTACGAAGCGCTGAAGCGCATCGATTGGCGGGAGCACTTCGGCAGCGGCGCGACGCTCGCCTGCGACTGCAGCGGCGGCAACGAATCGATCCGCCACACGCTGTATGGCGCGCAACTGCTGAAGGACGCCGTCTGCGACAACTTGCGCGACTCGACCGGCACGCGCCCCGACGTCAAGCCGGAGCGGCCCGACGTGCTGCTGCATTTGCACGTCGAGGGACCAGAGGCGCTGCTCTCGGTGGATTTCTCCGGCGAAAGCCTGCACCGGCGCGGCTATCGCGTCGAAGGCGGGCGCGCGCCGCTGAAGGAGAACGTGGCGGCGGCCGTGCTGCTGCGCGCCGGTTGGCCGGACATCGCATCGCGCGGCGGCGTGCTCGTCGATCCGATGTGCGGATCCGGCACTTTCTTGATCGAAGGCGCCTTGCTGGCCGCCGACGCGGCGCCGGGACTCGAACGGGACTACTTCGGGTTCAATGGCTGGCGCGGCCATGACGCCGCGCTGTGGGAGCGTTTGTGCGCCGAAGCCCGGCAGCGCCGCGCGGCCCGTGCGCCGCGGCGCGTCGCGTTCGGCTCCGACATCGACGCGGACGCGGTGCGCATGACGCTCGCCAACGCCTCGCGCGCCGGCATCGCCGATTGGCTGCACGTCGAGAAGCGCCCGCTGATCGAGGCGGTCCGCCCGCAGGCGCCTCTTGGTCTGCTCGTCTGCAATCCGCCGTACGGCGAACGCATCGGCGCCGAGTCGCGGTTGCCGGAGCTGTACGGCGAACTCGGGGCTGCGATGCGCACGACATTCGGCGGCTGGCAGGCGGCGATACTGACCGGCAATCCGGCGCTCGCGCGCCACTTAGGGCATATATGCGAAACGCAGCCACCGCATGTTCAACGGGCCGATCGAGTGCCGCTTGCTGCGCTTCGATCTCGATCCGGCGAGCGCGCAGCGTCCTGCCGAGGCGGTGCGCGCCGATTGGGCGGGACGCGCCGGCGCGCAGATGTTCGCGAATCGCCTGCGCAAGAATTTGCGCGCTCTGGAGCCGTGGGCGCGCGGCGAGGGGATCGAGTGTTACCGCGTTTATGACGCCGACATGCCGGAATATGCGTTCGCGATCGACTTGTACGGGATCGAGCCGCGTCACGTGTACGTCCAGGAATACGCGGCGCCGAAGAGCGTCAATCCGGAGCACGCGCGCGAGCGGCGGCGCGAGGTGCTTGCCGTGCTGCCCGAGGCGCTGTCGGTTCCGCTCGCGCAGCTGCATACGCGCCTGCGCAAGCCGCAAAAGGGCAGCGGACAATACGAGAGGCGCGAGGCGACCGGCGAACGATACGCGGTGCACGAAGGGGGCTTGAAGTTTTGGGTGAATTTCCGCGACTACCTGGATACGGGATTGTTTCTCGACCACCGGCTGACGCGCGGGATGCTGCGCGAGTGGGCCGTGAACGCCGACTTCTTGAATTTGTTTTGCTATACCGGCAGCGCGACGGTTTACGCGGCCGCCGGGGGAGCGCGGGCCACCACGAGCGTCGATCTTTCCAACACGTATTTGGATTGGGCGCATGACAACCTCGCGCTGAATGGCTACGCGCAGCCGCAGCACGAACTGGTCCGCGCCGATTGCCTCGAGTGGCTCGACGGCCGGGCGGCGGCGGCGCCTTGTTTCGATTTGATTTTCATCGATCCGCCGACCTTCTCGAATTCCAAGCGCACGCAGGGCGTTCTCGACGTGCAGCGCGACCACGTCGGCATGATCCGCCGCGGGATCCGGCTGCTGCGGCCGGGCGGGCGGCTGGTCTTCTCGACGAATTTCTCGCAGTTCAAGCTGGACGGCGCCGCGCTCGGCGATCTGCAAGTGACCGACATCAGCAGGCAGACGCTGCCGCGGGATTTCGCGCGCAATCCGCGGGTACACCGTTGTTATCTGCTGCGCCATCCGTGAGCGCGCAATAGGCCGGCTCGTCACAGCAAATCGCGCAGCCGGTAGAACAGCATCGCCAACATCAGCGACGGGCGCCGCAACAGCGGTCCGCCCGGGAAATTGCGATGCGGGATCCGCGCGAAGACGTCGAAACGCTCGGCAGTGCCGGCAAGCGCCTCGGCGACGAGCTTGCCGGCGAGCGTGGTCAGCGCCAGGCCGTGGCCGGAGAAGCCTTGCAGATAGTAGACGTTCGGCGCGAGCCGGCCCCAATCCGGCGCTCTGTTCATCGTGATGTCCAGATACCCGCCCCAGGCATATTCGACCTTGATGTCGCTCAAGGCGGGAAATACCCGCAGCATGCGCCGGCGCATCGACTCGGCGAGACGCGGCGGCTGAACGGAGCTATAACTGACGCGCCCGCCGAACAGCAGCCGCCGGTCGGCCGACAGCCGGAAGTAATCCAGGATCCAATTGAGGTCCGCGAACGCCGCATCGCTCGGCAGCAAGGCCGCGGCGCGGGCCGGCTGCAGCCGTTCGGTCGCGATGATGTAGGTGCCGACGCCGAGGACGCGCCGCGCCAAGCGCGGCGCCAGCGCGCCCAAATAGGCGTTGCCGCACAGCACCAGGTGCCGGCAGCGCAGGATTCCTTCCGCGCCGTGCACACTGACCTCGGCGCCGTCCGTGTAGCGCAGCGCCGGAGAATTCTCGAAAATATTGGCGCCGGCGCCTTCGGCGGCGCGCGCCAGGCCGAGGGTGTACTTCAGCGGCTGCAAGTGACCGCTGCGCGTGTCGAGCAGTCCGGCCAAATAGCGGTCGCTGGCGACATGGGTCCGCAATTCCTCGCGATCGAGGCGCCGCGCCGAGCGGTAGCCGTAGCGATCTTCAAGTTCGCGCGCCCAGTCTTCGATCTCCCGGACCTGCCTCGGCTTGACCGCGACATGCACGTGGTTGGCGCGATAGTCGCAGTCGATCCGGTGCTCTTGCATCAAGGACCGCGTCAAATCCAGCGCCTCGACGGACAGGTCGAATAGGCGGCGCGCATCGCCATCACCCACCAGTGCGCCGAGCGCCTGCTGGCTCGCGGCGAGACCGAAGATCGTTTGGCCGCCGCTGCGTCCCGACGCGCCGTAGCCGATCTGCCGCGCTTCGAGCAGGGCGACGCGATAGCCGCGCTTTGCCAAGTGCAGCGCCGTCGAGCAACCGGCGATGCCGCCGCCGACGATGCCGACGTCCGCGCGCAACTCGCCCCGCAAAGGTGCGCGAGCCGGCGGCGCGCCCGGCGCCACGTCGGCTGCGTAAAGTGATGGGGCCGGCGGATCGGATAAGCGCACTTGACAAGCCTCGGCTGCTTCAGTGTTTAAAATCTTGTGCCTATTGACAGGATTTACCGCTTGTGAGCCTAACGGGTAATTTGCACAAAGTGCAATATTGTTGCGTGGCACCAAAAGCGGCTAAGTGCTGGATATGCCTAAATCTTAGCCTATTCTGACCGCGATACCAGGACGCCGCGCCGTGCATGTGGTGTAATGAGCCCTTACGGAAAGCTTGGATATCTCTCCGGGCGTTTAATATATTAAACATGTCTCGCAAGCCGCTCATCGGAATCCCTGCCGACCGCCGGCTCCTTGGGAAGCATTATTTCCATGTGGTCGGCGAGAAGTACATCACCGCCGTGGCCGCCGGAGCGAACGCGGTGCCGGTGCTCGTGCCCGCCCTCGGACCCGAACTCGATCCGGCCGAGCTGCTCGAGGTTTGCGACGCATTGTTGTTCACGGGGAGTGCATCGAATGTTGAACCGCACCGCTATGGAGGACCGGCCAGTGCGCCGGGAACGCTGCATGACCCAGATCGGGACGCTACGACGCTTCCGCTGATTCCGGCGGCCGTCGCCGCCGGCACGCCGGTACTGGCGATTTGCCGCGGATTTCAGGAAATGAACGTCGCTTACGGCGGCACGCTGTGGCAAAAGCTGCACGAGGCGCCCGGTTATCGCGACCACCGCGAAGACGAATCCTTGCCGCTCGAGCAACAGTACGGGCCGGCTCACGAGGTGCTGCTCGAGCCCGGCGGACAGCTGCAAGGTATCGCCGGCGGCGATCGGCTGCAGGTCAATTCCCTGCACAGCCAGGGCATTCAGAGCGCTGGGACCCGGTCTGCTCGTCGAGGCCCGAGCTCCCGATGGACTCATCGAAGCGTTTCGCGTCGCGAACGCGGCGAGCTTCGCGGTCGGCCTGCAGTGGCATCCCGAGTGGCAATTTGCGATGAATCCATTTTCCCGCGCGCTGTTTGCCGCATTCGGCGAGGCCAGCAGGCGGCACGCAGACCGCAAGGTGAGCTCATGAGCAGTACGATCCAGCAGTTCTTGAAGGAACACGGCATCTCGGAAGTCGAGGCGATCATTCCGGACATGGCGGGAGTCGCGCGCGGCAAGCTGATGCCGGCGCAAAAATTCGCCGAAGAGGAAGGCATGCGCTTGCCGGAAGCGATCTTCCTGCAAACGGTCACCGGGGATTACCCCGACGACCAGAGCGCGATGAACCCTTCCGACATCGATATCGTCTTGAAGGCCGATCCGAACACCGTGCGGGTCGTGCCTTGGGCCGCCGAACCGACCGCGCAAGTCATCCACGATTGCTTCTACGGCGACGGCCGGCCGGTCACGATGTCGCCGCGATACGTTCTGCGCCGTGTGCTGCAGCTATACGAAGCGCGCGGTTGGGAGCCGGTCGTCGCGCCGGAACTCGAGTTCTTCCTCGTCGAGCCCAACATCGACTCGGATTATCCGCTGAAACCGCCGGTGGGCCGCTCTGGCCGTCCGGAGATCGGCCGCCAGGCGTACAGCATCGCGGCTGTCAACGAGTTCGACCCGCTGTTCGACGACATGTACGCCTTCTGCGAAGCGCAGGATATCGAGATCGATACGCTGATCCACGAGTCCGGCGCCGCGCAGATGGAGATCAATCTGCTGCATGGCTACCCGATGAGCCTCGCCGACCAAGCCTTCCTGTTCAAGCGCACGGCGCGCGAGGCGGCGATGCGCCACAAGATGTACGCGACCTTCATGGCGAAGCCGATGGCCAAGGAGCCGGGCAGCGCAATGCATCTGCATCAGAGCATCGTCGACGCCAAGACGCGCAAGAACGCCTTCAGCAACGCAGACGGCACGCCGTCGCCGCTCTTCTTCTCGCATATCGCCGGCTTGCAGAAATACTTGCCGGCGGCGATGTCGCTGTTTGCGCCAAACGTCAACAGCTATCGGCGGATCTCCCGTTACTCCTCGGCGCCGATCAATGTCCATTGGGGCTACGATAATCGCACCGCCGGGCTGCGCGTGCCGATGTCCGGAACCGATGCGCGGCGCGTCGAGAACCGCGTCGGCGGCGCAGACGCCAATCCCTATTTGGCGATCGCCGCCTCGCTCGCCTGCGGGTATCTCGGCATGATCGAAGAGCTGAAGCCCTCGGAACCGATCGCCGGCAGCGCTTACGACTTGGCGATCGCGCTGCCGCGGACCCTGGCCGAAAGCCTGCGCTTGCTGCGCGAGTCCAAGCAGCTCGTGGATTTGTTCGGCGATCGCTTCGTGCTCGCCTACACGGCCGTCAAGGATGCCGAGTACGAGACCTTCGCGCAAGTCATCAGCTCCTGGGAACGCGAGCACCTGCTGCTGAATGTCTGACGGCGCACGCGGGTTGCTCTGTCGTTCGGGAACCGGCTGATATATAACTACTCCGGGGTGAAGTTCCAGGCTTCGTCGGCGCCCGGGCCGGGGCGCGATCATAAGGGGGCAGGTTTCGATGTGGAGCGTGAATCGATCGGCGCTGTCGGCGCTGCTGTCGGCGCTGGCTTTGGCGTGCTTGTGCTCGGCCTGCGGCGACCATACCTCCGGCGCCGGCGCCGCCTCGGGTGGCGGCAAGGTGCTGGACCTGTACATCTGGTCGGACTATCTCGCGCCCAATACCCTCGCCGATTTCGAGAAGCGGACCGGCATCAGCGTGCACGTCGCGTATTTCGATACCAACGAAACGCTGGAGACGAAGCTGCTCGCCGGCTCGAGCGGATACGACGTGGTGGTGCCGACCTCGTCTTACTTCCAGCGGCAGATCACGGCCGGCGTGTACATGACGCTGGACAAGTCGAAGCTGCCGAATCTGAAAAACATGGATCCGCAGCTGATGGCGAAAGTGCAAGCCTTCGATCCCGGCAATGCGCACGGCGTGATCTACATGTGGGGCACGAACGGCATCGGCTATAACGCGAAGATGATCGACGCGCTTCTGCCCGGCGCGCCGCTGGACAGTTGGCGGCTGGTGTTCGATCCGGCGGTCGCCTCCAAAATCGCCAAATGCGGAATCAGCGTGCTGGACTCGCCGGCGGAGATGCTGCGGGCGGTGCTGAGCTACCTCGGCCGCGACCCGAACTCCCAAAAGCCGGAGGACCTCGACGCCGCGCAGGCCGTGCTGATGAAAATCCGGCCGTACGTCCGCAATATCAATTCCTCGGGATACATCGAAGCGCTCGCGAACGGCGATCTGTGCGTTGCCGTCGGCTACAACGGCGACATGATGCAGGCCCGCGACCGCGCGCGCGAGGCGAAGAACGGCATAGATATCGGCTACGCGGTGCCGAAGGAAGGGTCTCTGCTGTGGTTCGACATGTTGGGTATCCCAAAGGATGCGCCGCACCCGGACAGCGCCTATGCGTTCATCAACTACCTCATGGATCCACGGGTCATCGCCGACATTTCCAATTACAAGCGTTACGCAAACGCCAACGCCGCGGCCAAATCGCTAGTGCTGCCGGATGTCCTCGCAAACCCCGCGATCTACCCGACACAGGACGAGCTCCAAATTCTGACCGTGCAGCTCGCCGATACGCCGGAGCATACAAGGGCGATCACGAGGGCATGGGAAAAATTCAAGACGGGTCAATGACCGATGACCACAACCGCCGGCCCAGCCGCCAAGGCGGCACCCTGGAATGATGCAAGCGCGAAACCCTACGTCGAATTGGTGGGCCTTTCGAAATCGTTCGGCAATTTCAAGGCCGTCGACGACATCAATCTGAAGGTGTACAAAGGCGAGATTTTTTGCCTGCTCGGCGCTTCGGGCTGCGGCAAGACGACGCTGCTGCGCATGCTCGGCGGCTTCGAGACTCCGTCGGCCGGCCGCATCTTCATCGACGGCGAGGACATGAGCGGCGTGCCGCCCTACGAGCGGCCGGTCAACATGATGTTCCAGTCCTACGCGCTGTTTCCGCACATGACCGTGGAGCAGAACGTCGCGTTCGGTCTCAAGCAGGACCGCGTGCCCAAGCCCGAGCTGCGCGAACGCGTTGCGACGATGCTCGATCTGGTGAAACTCGGCGCGTTCGCGAAGCGCAAGCCGGAACAATTGTCGGGCGGCCAGAGGCAGCGCGTCGCCCTCGCGCGCTCGCTGGTCAAGCGCCCAAAGCTGCTGCTGCTCGACGAACCGCTGGGTGCGCTCGACAAGAAGCTGCGCGAACACACGCAATTCGAGCTGATCGGTCTGCAAGACAAGCTAGGCGTGACTTTTTTCGTCGTCACGCACGACCAGGGCGAAGCGATGACCCTGGCGAGCCGCATCGGGGTCATGGAGCACGGCGAGATCGTGCAAGCCGGAACTCCCGCGGAAATCTACGAATTCCCCAGCTCCAAGTTCGTCGCCGACTTCATCGGCTCCGTGAACATCTTCGAGGGCACGCTGATCGAGGACGAACCGCAATACGTCAGAATCGAATCCAAGGAGCTGGGCGGGACGATCTACGTCAGCCACGGCATCAGCGCGGCCCCCGAGGCGAGTCTTTGGGTGGCCGTGCGCCCGGAGAAGATTTTCATGACGACGGAGGCGCCGGACGGGCGCGACAACGTCGCGCGCGGCACGGTCCAGGACATCGCCTACCTCGGCGACCTGTCGATCTATCTGGTGAAGCTGCGCACCGGCAAGGTCGTGCGCGTGACCCGGCCGAACACCTCGCGCCACGCCGAGGCGATTACCTGGGACCAAGAAGTGTGCCTGTCGTGGGACGCCTCGAGCCCCGTCGTCGTGACTCGCTGAGCCGATGCGCCGGCCGCGGATAATCGCATCGGTCGGCATCACGGGCAGGGGCCTCGTCGTCGCGCTGCCTTACCTCTGGCTGATGTTGTTTTTCGTCGCGCCGTTCGCGATCGTCCTGAAGATATCGTTCTCGGACGTCGTCCTCGCAATTCCGCCGTACAAGCCGTTGATCGATTGGTACGCCAAGAACGCGCTCGCAATCCGTCTCAATTTCAACAACTACGCGTTCCTGTTCACCGACAGGCTCTACCTCAGCGCATTCCTCAATTCGGTCAAGGTCGCCTTCGTGTCGACGCTCGTGTGCCTGTCGATCGGTTATCCGATCGCCTACGGCATCGCGCGTGCGAAGCCGAAGACGAGGAATTATTTGCTGCTGTTGATCGTGCTGCCGTTCTGGACCTCGCAGCTGCTTCGGGTCTATGCATGGATCGGGTTGCTGAAGGCGAACGGAGTGATCAATAATATTCTGATGGCGATCGGCTTGATCCATCAGCCGCTCGTCATGCTGTACACGCCGTTCGCGATGTACGTCGGCATCGTTTATTCCTACCTGCCGTTCGCGGTTTTGCCGCTGTATGCGAATCTGGAGAAAATGGACTGGCAGCTGATCGAAGCCGCGGAGGATCTCGGTTGCCGGCCTTGGCAGGCGTTTTACAAGATCACGCTGCCGCTTTCGCGCAACGGCGTGCTTGCCGGCTCGATGCTCGTGTTCATACCCGCTGTCGGCGAGTTCGTGATCCCAACGCTGCTCGGCGGCCCCAATTCATTGATGATCGGACGCATACTCTGGGACGAGTTCTTCTCGAACCGCGCTTGGCCGATCGCGAGCGCGGTCGCCATTCTGATGCTGCTGCTGCTGGTGCCGTTCATGATGTGGTATTTGAGCATTCAGGCGCGCGAAACGGCAGGATCGCGATGAACCAGCGGCGCTCCGTGTTCATCATCACGTGCATCGCGTTCGGGTACGCATTTCTGTATATCCCGATCATGTCGATGGTCGTATTCTCGTTCAATTCATCGAAGCTCGTGACGGTTTGGGACGCGGCGGGGTCGCCGACCCTGAAGTGGTATTACGCGCTGCTGCACGACAGTGAAATTCTCGACGCCGCGTGGATCTCGTTCAAGGTTGCCGTGATCAACGCCTCGGGGGCGGTGATTCTCGGTACCTTGGCCGGATATGGCCTGGCGCGGTTTGCCGAATTCCGCGGGCGCTTCACGCTGAGTGCGATGACGACCGCGCCATTGGTCATGCCCGAAGTGATCACGGGCTTATCGCTGCTGCTGCTGTTCGTCGCGCTCGAGCAATCGACCGGCTGGCCGGCGGGACGCGGCGTCGGGACGATGATCATGAGCCACATGACGTTCTCCATGGCCTACGTGACCGTCGTCGTGCAATCGCGCCTCTCGACGTTCGACACCGCGCTCGAGGAGGCGGCGATGGATCTTGGCGCGCGGCCGCTGAAGGTGTTTTTCTTGATTACGCTGCCGATCGTCTTTCCGGCCGTACTGTCCGGCTGGCTGCTGGCGTTCACGTTGTCGTGGGACGATTTGGTGATATCCAGCTTCACTTCGGGCCCGAGCAGCAGCACGCTGCCGATGGTCGTCTACTCCAAGGTGCGTCTCGGCGTGAATCCGGAAGTCAACGCTTTGGCCACCTTGACGATCACGGCCGTGACGCTGATCGTCGTCGGCGTCAGCTTGTGGATGGTGCGCGCCAAGCGCGGGGAGCAGGCGGCTGCCTGACGCCCGCCGTCCATTTGCTTTCGAAGGCGCCACGGCTTCATTATCGTCATCGCCATGAACAAGAATACGCGCGTCAATCATCCTCCCGCGGTGAATCTGCCGGCGGATAACCGTCCTCTGGTCGCGCCGATTTATCAATCCGTCAAGTTCTCGTTCGATGAGACGGGAGAGACCGAGCGCTTCCTGCGCGGCGCGCGCGACGGGTTCTTCTACAGCCGTTCCGGCAATCCGACCTTGAGGCAGTTGGAGCTGCTGCTGGCGGAATTGCAAGGCCGCGACTCTTGCCTGCTCACCGGCTCGGGCGTCGCGTCGATCGCCGCGGCCCTGTTGTCGCTATGCAAGCAGGGCGATCACGTCCTGGCATTCATCGAATCGTACGGGCCGACGCGCTACATCGTGCAACGCCTGCTCGGCAAGTTCGGCGTCGCGCATACGCTGCTGTCGATCGAAGACCGGCCGGGCATCGAGCGTGTTCTCGAAGACACGGCGACGCGGCTGATCATCTTCGAGAGCCCGACGAATCCGGTGACGAAGATCGCCGATATCGCGCATCTGACGGCCGCTGCGCGCCGCCACGGCGCTCTGACCGTGTTGGACAACACGCTCGCCGGTTTCCACAACCACGGCCAGTACGACATCGATGTCTACCTGCACAGCCTGACGAAGTACGCATCCGGGCACGGCGACGTGATGGGAGGCGCGATCATCGCCTCGCACGCCATGATCGCGACGATGCGCAAGGATGTCGCGACGATGGGGCCGACGCTCGATCCGCACGCGGCATTCCTGATTCAGCGGGGCATGCGCACTTATTTCTTGCGCTACGAGCGGCAGTGCGCGACCGCCATGCAAGTCAGCCGATTCCTGGCCTCCGACAGGCGGATCCGCCGCGTCTTCTACCCGGGCCTCGAGAGTCATCCGCAGCACGCGCTGGCGCGCAGCCAATTGCAGGATTTCGGCGCCGTCGTATCGTTCGAATTGGACGGGGAGTTCGCCGAAGGCGACCGCTTCGCCGATGCGCTGCAATACTTCTCCATCGCAGCCAGTCTCGGGTCGACCGAATCACTCGTCATGCCGCCGCGCTTGCTCGGCAGCCACGAGTTCACGGCCGAGCAGCGCGCGCTGTCGCTGATCAACCAAGGCACCGTGCGCTTGTCGATCGGACTGGAAGATGCCGACGACTTGCTGATGGACTTGGGGCAGGCGTTGGATCAAGCCTTTTCCTGAAGCCCGCGCTGCCCGGTCGCCGCCTCTGCGCGCGCTGCGCCTAGAGGTTCTTGATCAGAATGTCGCCGAACTCGCTGCACTTGACTTCGGTGGCCCCCGCCATCAGGCGCGCGAAATCGTACGTCACGGTCTTTTGCGCGATCGACTTGTCCATGGCGTCAATGATCGCATCGGCCGCTTCGACCCAACCCATGTAGCGCAGCATCATTTCGCCGGAGAGGATCATCGAGCCGGGGTTTACTTTGTCCAGATCGGCGTACTTTGGGGCGGTGCCGTGCGTCGCCTCGAAGACCGCATTTCCGGACAGGTAGTTGATGTTGCCGCCGGGGGCGATGCCGATCCCGCCGACCTGCGCGGCGAGCGCGTCCGAAAGGTAGTCGCCGTTCAAGTTCATCGTCGCGATCACGTCGAATTCGTCGGGGCGCGTCAGAACTTGCTGTAGCGTGATGTCGGCGATCGCGTCCTTGATGATCAGCTTGCCGGCTTGCTTGGCGGAGTCCATCGCGGCATTGGCGGCCTTCTCGCCGTCCTTGTCCTTGAGGCGCTGCCATTGTTCCCAGGTGAAGACCTGTGCGGCGAATTCGCGCTCGGCCAACTGGTAGCACCAGTTCCGGAACGCGCCTTCCGTGAACTTCATGATGTTGCCCTTGTGCACGATCGTCACCGATTTGCGCTCGTTGGCGAGCGCGTATTCGATCGCCGCGCGGATGAGCCGATCCGTGCCTTCCTTCGACGCCGGCTTGATGCCTATTCCCGAGCTGCCGGGAAAGCGGATCTTCGCGAATTGCTTCGGGAAATGTTCCTTCAGCAGCTGCAAGAATCTCTGGCAATCGGCCGACCCGGCTTCGAATTCGATGCCGGTATAGATGTCCTCGGTGTTCTCGCGAAAGATCACCACATCGACCTTTTGCGGCGCAAGAACCGGCGAGGGCACGCCCTTGAACCAGCGCACTGGCCGCAGACAGACGTATAAATCCAGCAACTGGCGCAGCGCCACGTTCAAGGAGCGGATGCCGCCGCCGACCGGAGTCGTCAACGGCCCCTTGATCGAGATCAGATATTCGCGGCAGGCCTCGACGGTCTCGTCGGGCAGCCAGGTGTGATAGAGCTTGTTGGCCTTTTCGCCGGCGAAGACTTCGAGCCAGTGGATCTTGCGCTTGCCGCCGTAGGCTTTGGCAACTGCGGCATCGAACACGCGCACGCTCGCGCGCCAAATGTCGCGCCCCGTTCCGTCGCCCTCGATGTAACGGAATGATCGGACGGTCCGGCACCTTCAATTTGCCGTTGGCGATCGTAATTTTCTCGCCGCCTGCGGGCGGCTGCAAATTGACCGGCTTCGCCTCTGACATCGGCATGGCTCCTTGCAAGCTGGGAGGCAATGCTAGCATGTACTCACGGGAGGTCCGTATTGCGTACCCTAACTTCGACACCCGCGAGCGACGGCTTTTGGATGCCCGCGGAATATCAGCCGCATGCCGGCTGCTGGATGCTGTGGCCGGAAAGGACCGACAACTGGCGCTCGGGAGCGAAGCCCGCGCAGGCGGCTTTTGCCGCCGTCGCCGCCGCGATCTCCGGCGGCGAGAACGTCACGGTCGGCGCTTCCGCGAATCAATTCGAGAACGCGCGCGCGCGCCTGCCCCCGGGCGTGCGCGTCGTCGAGATCACCGGCAACGATGCCTGGGTGCGCGACACGGGACCCTCGGTCCTCATCGATGCGAAGGGCGGGCGGCGCGGCGTCGACTGGCGATTCAACGCCTGGGGCGGCCTGCAAGGCGGCCTATATTTCCCGTGGGATCGGGACGATGAAGTGGCGCAAAAGATTTTGCAGATCGAGCGACTGAGCCGCTATCGCGCGCCGTTGGTCCTCGAGGGCGGCGCGATCCACGTCGACGGTCAGGGCACCTGCATGACGACCGAGGAATGCCTGCTGAACCCCAATCGCAATCCCGGCTTGACGCGCCTCGACATCGAGGCGCATTTGCGCCGCTATCTCGGCGTCACGACGGTCATTTGGCTGGGCCGCGGCGTCTACCTCGACGAAACCGGCGGCCACATCGACGAGCTCGCCTGCTTCACGAGTCCCGGTCACGTCGCGCTGACTTGGACCGCCGATCGCGACGATCCGCAGCGCGAGATTTCGGTGGACGCCTATGAGCGCTTGCGCCGCGCGCGCGACGCGATGGGCCGGCCGCTGACGATTCACAAGATCCATCAACCCGGGCCCTTGTACATGACGGCCGCCGAGGCCGCCGATATCGACGTGCGCGCCGGCAGCCGCCCGCGGCGGCCCGGCGATCGCCTGCCGGCCTCTTACATCAATTTCTACATCGCCAACAAGGTCGTCGTGATGCCGCTGTTCGACAAACGCCGGGATCCGGCGGCGAGGCGCCAGCTGCAGCGCTTGTTCCCGAACCGCCGCGTCGTCGGCGTCGCCACGCGGGAAATCTTGCTGGGCGGCGGCAACATCCACTGCATCACGCAGCAGATCCCGAGCGGGCTGGCCCAAGGGGCGGCGCAGGGACCGGCGAGGCGGGGTTCCCGAACGCCGGCTTGAAGGTTCGCGACCGGCCGGCTAGGAACTTTGCGCTGCGGGCGGTTTCGAAAGCCATTATTCTAAGCGGCTAGCCATCCCCTAAAACGATCACCTCATTGGAATCCCTCGTGCACCCATTGCTTCGACCATTGTTTCGACCTTTGTTTCGATCCCTCGGCCGATTGAGCGCCGGCGGCCGCGGGCTGCGCTGCGCGTGCCTGGTCGCCGGCGCCGTTTTGGCCGGCTGCCACAACAACAACCAGAACAGCGGCTACGGCGTCGCCTGGGTCACCCTGACCGCGGAACCCGGCAATTTCGCGAGCTACGTCGTCAATATCGACTCGGTCACGCTGACCGACAAGACCGGCAATGTCTACACGGCCTTGGCGACCGTCGAGCCGGTCGATCTCGTCAAGCTCGGCAATATTTCGGAACTGTGGGGCAGCGCGACGATACCGGACGATACCTACGTGTCGGCGACGATCACGGTGGATTATACGAACGCGGCGATCTCGGTGCTGGTCAATGGCGTGCCGCAGAAGGTCACTGTCGTCAACTCCAGCGGCGCGGCCGTTACGACGGTGACCGAGACGGTCAAATTCGATCCGGCCAATCCGCTGATCCTCACGGCGAGCTATGCGACCAGCAACGCGGTGCGGCTCGCGCTTGATTTCGATCTGCCGGCATCGAGTTCGATCAATTTCGCGACCTCGCCGGCCACGCTGACCGTCAATCCATTCTTGACCGCCTCCTCCGAGGCGACGGATTCGAAGCTGATTCGCATTCGCGGCCCCTTGATCAATTCGAGCGTCAATTTGGGGACGTTCACGGTGTACGAGCGGCCGTTTTACGACGAAGTCAACAACATCGGGTCTCTGACGATCTTCAACGATCAAAATACGATCTACACCATCAACGGCACGGCCTATGTCGGAGCCCCGGGGCTGCAAGTACTGTCGCAGACTTCGGCCGGCAGTACGCTGACGGCCAGTTATACGACCTTCGAGCAGACGTCGACGCCGACCGGCATCGCCGGCAAATTCAATTCCGTCTACGTCGTTGCCGGCAGCAGCCTCGAATCCTTCTACACCGAGAATCTCTCCGGGATCGTCATCGCCCGCAGCGGCAATACCTTGACCGTGCGCGGGGCGACCGCCTACGGATCGACGGTCAGCCTCGCGCAGGGATATTTCGCGTTCGAGAACAGCGATAGCCAGGTGCTCATCGGGCCCGGGACGACCGTGACCGCCGAGGGCATATCGACGCTCGGCAGCCTCGACTACCACTCGATCGGCGTCGGCCAGCGCATCGATGCGATCGGCACCTACAGCGCATCGAGCACGGGCGTCGTCACGCTCGATGCGACGAGCGCGACCGCCGGCCAAGTCCGGCTGCTGTCGACGCAGGCCTTCGGCCCGCTGCTGACGGCGGCGCCGGGTATCGCCTCGTTGACGCTGCAAGCGCTCGATATTTGGCCGGCCAGCGTGTTCAATTTCGCCGGCAGCGGCACGAGCTCGGCGCAAGATACGACCGCGGCCGATTACCGGGTCAATACCGGCCCGAGCAATCAGAGCGGCGCGGCCGCCGGCACGCCGCTGTGGAGCGATGGGTTCGTCAATGCGTTCGGATCGGCGCCGCCGGACTTCAATGCGATCGACGTGAACCAGGAGAGTGCGGTGTCGGCCAGCCTGCAGGCGACGTGGAGCAGCCCGGGTACCGTTTCTCCGTTCACCGGCTTGAGCAGTACCGGCTTCGCGATCGATCTTTCCAACCCGAGCCTGACGAACGCCGTCATCGTGATCGGTGCCGAGAGCATAGACCTGCATACATTGCCGGCATCGCCGCAGGTGGTCGCCACGGTGGCCCCGGCGTCGACTACCTTCACGCCCTGGTTCGCCGTCGGCAGCGCCGCGGCCGGCATCAGCGGCTTCGGCAGCTTCGCGGGCTTCGCGACCGACTTGGCGACGGCGGTCACGGCGGCGACACCGGCCGTCAACCTGCAGGCCCGAGGGCATTACGACCGCTCGACGAACACGTTTACCGCCGACACCGTCGACATAGTGCTTTAAAATCCGTCCCCACCCATGGGGAAGCACGCTCTACGGTTGATCGCGGCGTACGCGCTGCTCGCGGGCAGCGTGCCTGCCGCCGCCGCGGCGGCGCATCCGCGCATTTGCCTGGTTTTGTCCGGCGGCGGCGCGCGCGGCTTGGCGCACGTCGGGGTGCTGAAAGTGCTCGAGGAGCTGAAGGTGCCGATCGATTGCATCGCGGGCACCAGCATGGGCGCCGTCGTCGGCGGCCTGTATGCAAGCGGGATGACGGCCGAGCAACTCGCCTCGATGGTGCGCACCGTCGATTGGCAGGAAGCGTTTCGCGACCGCCCGGCGCGCCGGGAGCTGGCCTTCAGGCGCAAACAGGACGACCGCAACTTCCTGGTTCGTCTGCCGATCGGCTTGAAGCACGGCGAGTTCCTGCTGCCGAAGGGCTTGATCCAGGGTCAAAAACTGCAAGAGACGCTGCGGCGCTCGACCTTGCCTTATGCCGCCGATGCCGAGCTTCGACGATTTGCCGACGCCGTTTCGAGCCGTCGCCACCGATTTGGTGAGCGGTCAACCGGTGATTCTCGACAAAGGCGATCTTGCCGAGGCGATGCACGCCAGCATGGCCGCGCCCGGGGTCTTCGCGCCGGTCGATGATCACGGCGAACTGCTGGTCGACGGCGGGCTGACGGAAAATCTGCCGATCGACGTGGCGCGCGCCATGGGCGCGGACGTTCTGATCGTCGTCGACGTGACCTACCCGCTGCAGCCGCGCCGGCAATTGGACTCGGCCTTGTCGATTTCGAATCAAATGCTGGCGATATTGATGCGCCGCGACGCCGACCGCCAGAAAGCGACGCTGACGTCCCGCGACGTGCTGATCGAACCGGCTCTCGGCGGGATGTCGTCGACGGATTTCTCGGTCGTCGAGCGCACCGTCGATCTCGGCGAGCAGGCGGCGCTCGCGTTGCGGTCGCGGCTCGCCGCGCTGGCGGATAGCGATGCGGCCTACCGGCTGTACTCCGAGCGGCGCGCCGCGCATGCGGCAGCGCAGCCCCTGATCGAATTCGTCCGCGTCGACGCCGAATCGAAGCCGTACGAGCGCACGATACTCGCGACGATGCGCGGACTGGTCGGTCGGCCGCTGGATACCGCACAAGGTGGCCGCGCGCGTCACGGAATTGTACGGACTCGGACTGTTCGAATCGATCGACTATCAATTGATCACGAGAGTCCGCGGGCGCCGGGCAACAGACCGGGATCGAAATCAGCGCCCGCCGCAAATCCTGGGGCCCCAATTACGTTCGCTTCGGCTTGAATCTGCAGGACGACTTCCAGGGCAACAGCACCTATAACGCGGCGGCGCGCTTTCTCGTCACGGAGATCAACGGCCTCGGCGCCGAATGGCTCACCGACGTGCAAATCGGCAGCGACCCGAGAATCGTCAGCGAGTTTTATCAACCGCTGAGCGCGAGGCGCCAGTGGTTCGTTGCGCCGAGCGCCCGCATCGAGGTGCGCGACCTGCGCGTCTACTCGAAAAACGTCGAGATCGCCGATTTTCGCCAGCGCGAAGCGGAAGCGGATCTCGACATCGGCCGCGAGCTCGGCAACTGGGGCGAAATCCGGGTCGGCTTACACCGGATCAACGGCTTCTCGCGGGCGCGGCTTGGCGATCCCAAGCTCGTCGATCCCGCAGTACAACAAAGGCGGCTTCGTCGTCAAATTCAGCTACGACCAGCTGGATAACGTCGATTTCCCGCGAGCAGGGCACACCTATTCGCTGCAGTGGAACGGCGATCGCACCGATCTGGGATCCGATATCGCCACCGACCAAATAACGGCCAACTGGCTGATGGCGCTCTCGCACGAGCGCGACACCTTGTTGCTGTGGGCGTCGACGGGCGCGACGCTCGACGGGCGCATCAAGCCGACGGCCCTGCAGGATTCGTTCTCGCTCGGCGGTTTTCTCAATCTTTCGGGTCTCGCGGCCCAGTCCTTGACCGGTCCGAACTACGGGATCGGACGGGCGGTTTATTTCCGCAATATCGGCCACGGCGGCGAAGGGCTATTGGAGTTCCCGGCGTATCTCGGCGCCTCCTTCGAGGCGGGCAACGTCTGGCAGCGGCGCGGCGAGATCAACTACAATTCGGCGCGCAAGGATGTCTCGCTGTTCCTCGGCTTGGATACGTTCTTGGGGCCGCTTTACCTCGGCGGCGGCTACGATCAGTCCGGCAACAGCGCCTATTTTCTGTTTCTCGGCCGAACGTTCTGAAGGCCGAGGGGCGAACTCCTTAGAGATCGCGGCTCTCGGCGAGATTCTCGACCTTCTCGAATACCAAGGCCGGATCGTCTCCGATCCGCGAATACTCGTGCTTGCGCGCCATGCCCTCGAGCACGCTGTCGCGCTCGGCCGCGGTGAAGAACCAATGCGTATTCTGCCAATCGCTGCCCAGCAATTGCGCGAACGGATCGCCCGCGCGCAGGCGCACGCGAATGCCGTACGGACGGGGCAGCTGCGGCGCCGGGGCGATCAAGTTGTGTGCGTTTGCGATACCCATCGTGGCGGCGACGATAGCGCAATCGCCCCTGTCGTGCCAACTGATCCGGCGCGGCGCACGCGTGCTAGACTCCGCCGCCGTTGCTGCAGAGGTAATCGATGGCATCGTCTTACACGGCTTCGGATATCGAGGTATTGAGCGGACTGGACCCCGTGCGCCGGCGGCCGGGCATGTACACCGACACCACGCGGCCCAACCATCTCGCGCACGAGGTCGTGGACAACAGCGTCGACGAGGCGCTCGCCGGACATTGCGAGAATATTCGGGTGACCGTATTCAAGGACGGCTCTCTCGAAGTCGAGGACGATGGACGCGGAATGCCGGTCGACGTTCATCCGAAAGAGAAGATCAGCGGCGTCGAGCTGATACTGACGCGCCTGCACGCCGGCGGAAAATTCAACGACAAGACTTATCAGCACGCGGGCGGCCTGCACGGAGTCGGCGTTTCCGTCGTCAACGCGCTGTCCCGGCGCCTCGAATGCTGGGTTCGGCGCGGCGGCAAGGAGTACAACATCGGCTTCGCCAACGGCCGCCCGGCCTCGAAGCTCGAGGTCGTCGGCGACGTGCCGAAATCGCGCTCCGGCACGACGATACGCTTCTGGCCCGATCCCAAGTATTTCGATACGGATAAATTCGCGGTGCCGAAGCTCAAGCAGGTGCTGCGCGCCAAGGCCGTGCTGTGCCCGAACTTGCGCGTCAAATTGTTCAATGAGATCAACGGCGAAGCCGATGAGTGGTTCTACACCGGCGGTTTGCACCAATACCTCGCCGAGCAGCTCGGTCAGGGCAAGTGGCTGCCGGCCGAGACGTTCTACGGCAAACGGGACATCGACGGCGGTTCGATCGACTGGTCGCTCGCCTGGGTGTTGGACTCGGAGCAAATCGTCAATGAGAGCTACGTCAATCTGATTCCGACGATCGAGGGCGGAACGCACGTCAACGGTTTGCGAGCGGGCGCGGCCGACGCGGTGCGCGATTTCTGCGAATTCCGCAATCTCGTGCCGCGCGGCGTCAAGCTTGCGCCGGAGGATGTTTGGGACCGAGTCAGCTACGTGATGTCGATGAAGATGCGCGAACCGCAATTCGCGGGCCAAACGAAGGAAAAGCTGTCGTCCCGGGAATCCGCCGGCATCGTTCAAGGCGTGATCAAAGATGCATTCGCGCTATGGCTCAATCAGCACCCCGATCAGGGCGAACAGATCGCCGCGCTCGCGATCGACAATGCCCAGCAGCGGCTCAAGGACAGCCAAAAGATTGCGCGCAAGCGCATCGTCTCCGGGCCCGCGTTGCCCGGTAAGCTGGCCGACTGCGTCAGCCAGGACCCCGCGCGCGGCGAGCTATTCCTGGTCGAAGGCGACTCGGCCGGCGGTTCCGCCAAGCAGGCGCGCGATCGTACGACGCAGGCGATCATGCCGCTGCGCGGCAAGATCTTGAATACCTGGGAGGCCGATGCGCGCGAGGTGCTGCAGTCCCAAGAGGTGCACGACATCAGCGTCGCAATCGGCGTGGACCCGGCGGCGAGCGATCTGTCGGGGTTGCGGTACCACAAGATTTGCATACTTGCCGACGCCGATAGCGACGGCCAGCACATCGCGACTTTGCTGTGCGCGCTGTTCCTGCGCCATTACCGCCCTCTCGTGCTCGCCGGATATGTGTACGTGTGCATGCCGCCGCTGTTCCGGATCGACGCCGGCAAACAAGTCGTCTATGCGCTGGACGAGGCGGAACGCGACAAGGCGCTGGCCCGCATCGCCGCCGAGAATGCGCGCGTCAAGCCCGTGGTCACGCGTTTCAAGGGACTCGGGGAAATGAGCCCGTCGCAATTGCGCGAGACGACCATGGCGCCGGCGACCCGCCGCCTCGTGCAGATGACGATCGACGCTCGCGACAGCCCCGATCAGATGCTCGACATGCTGCTCGCCAAGAAACGCGCCGGCGACCGCCGCGTTTGGCTCGAGAGCAAGGGCAATCTGGCGCGCATATGAAGGAGCAGGAGCTGAATTTCGAGGGGATCGAACGCGAACCGCTGAAGTCGTTCGCCGAACGCGCCTACCTCGATTATTCGATGTATGTGATCCTCGACAGGGCCTTGCCGCACATAGGCGACGGCCTCAAACCCGTGCAGCGGCGCATCGTCTATGCGATGAGCGAATTGGGGCTCGCCGCCGGCGCCAAACACAAGAAGTCGGCGCGCACCGTTGGCGACGTGATCGGCAAGTTCCACCCGCACGGCGACTCCGCCTGCTACGAAGCCATGGTGCACATGGCCCAGGATTTCGCGTACCGCTATCCGCTGATCGACGGGCAGGGAAACTGGGGATCGACCGACGATCCGAAATCCTTCGCCGCGATGCGCTATACCGAATCGCGATTGACGCGCTATGCGGCGCTGCTGCTCCAGGAATTGGCTGCCGGCACGGTGGACTGGGCGCCGAATTTCGACGGCTCGCTCGAAGAGCCGACGATGTTGCCGGCGCGAGTGCCGAATCTGCTGCTCAACGGCGGCGCGGGCATCGCCGTCGGCATGGCGACCGACATTCCGCCGCACAATCTGCGCGAGATCGTCGCGGCGTGCATCCTGCTGCTCGAAGATCCCGAGCTCTCGACGCGCAAGCTGATGGCCTGCGTCAAGGGTCCGGACTTGCCGACCGGCGCCGAGATCGTCTCATCACGGTCCGAACTGCTGCAAATGTACGAGACCGGTTCCGGCAGCTTCAGGGCGCGCGCGACTTATCAGATCGATGACGGCGAAATCGTCATCGAGGCGCTGCCGTTCCAGGTTTCCGGCGCCAAAGTGCTCGAGCAAATCGCGAATCAAATGCGGCAGAAGAAGCTGCCGATGGTCGAGGATCTGCGCGACGAGTCGGATCACGAGAATCCGATTCGATTGATCATCGTGCCGAAGAGCAACCGCGTCGACGCCGTTGCGCTGATGGCCCACTTGTTCGCGACCACCGATCTGGAGCGCAACTACCGGGTCAATCTCAATGTGATCGCGCTGGACGGCCGCCCGCGCGTGATGGGGCTCAAGGAGCTGCTGCTGGAGTGGCTGGAGTTCCGCAAGGCGACGGTGACGAAGCGGCTGTCGCACCGCCTCGCCAAGGTCGATGCGCGGCTGCACATCCTCGACGGCTTGTTGATCGCCTATCTGAACCTCGACGAAGTCATCCGCATCGTCAGAACGGAGGATCAGCCGAAGCCGGTGCTGATACGCCGCTTCGCGCTGTCGGATGCGCAGGCCGAGGCGATACTCGAGACCAAATTGCGCCACTTGGCGCGCCTCGAGGAAATGAAGATCAAGGCCGAACAGAAGGAGCTCGCCGAGGAGCGCGACGACATCGGCAAGACCTTGAAGAGCAAAGCTCGGCTCGCCAAGCTCGTGCGCGAAGAATTGCGCAGCGATGCCGAGGAATACGGCGACGAGCGGCGCAGCCGCTTGGTCGAGAGGGCGGCGGCGCAGGCGATTTCCGAGAGCGATTTGCTGACCAGCGAACCGACGACGATCGTGCTGTCGCGGCTCGGATGGGTGCGCGCCGCCAAGGGGCACGAGATCGACGCTCGCTCGCTCGCCTACAAGAGCGGCGACGAGTTTCAGGCGGTGGCCATGGGCCGTAATCTGCAGCAAGCGGTGTTCATCGATTCGACCGGCCGCGCCTACAGTCTCGACGCGCATCAACTGCCGGCCGCGCGCGGCTACGGCGAGCCGTTATCCGGCACGGTCAGCCCGCCGGACGGCGCGACTTTCGCCGCGGTGTTGATCGGCGAGCCGGCCGATCTGTGGCTGCTCGCGAGCGACGCCGGATACGGCTTCAAGGTGAAATTGGCGGAGCTGTACGCGCGCAACAAGAAGGGCAAGTCGGTGCTGAAGGTGCCGGTCAATGCCCGGGTATTGCCGGCCGTACCGATCGCCTCCCCCGATGCGCTCGCGGTTTTCGTCGGCAACGACGGCGAGGTGCTTGCTCTGCCGTGCGCGCAAATCGAGGAGATGAGCTCCGGCAAGGGCCAGAACCTGTTCGGCATTCCGGGCAAGAAATCGGCGGAACGCAAGGAGTTTCTGGTTGCGATGGCGGTCATCGCGCCGGGCGAGCAACTGACCGTGCACAGCGGCAACAACGCGCCGATGAAGCTCTCGTTCGAGGATATGCTGGCGTTCCGCGAGAAGAAGGGCCAGCGTCGGCAGCGGTTCTCCCGCGCCTACAAACAGGTGGACCGGCTCGAGGTGTCGCCTGGTTAACGCTCGCCCGACATCGTCACGTCCTCCGGAGCGTTGACGAAATAGCCTTGGATGAACTCGATGCCGAGCTGCCACAGCACGGCCATCGTGTTGGCGTCCTCGACGCGTTCGGCGACGGTTTCGATGTGCTTGCGCTTGGCGGCCTCGACCAGACCCTTGACGCGCTGCTGCTGGAGTTGGTTGGTCGACAGACCCTGCATCAACGAGCCGTCGATCTTGATGAAGTGCATCGGGATCTCGGCGAGCAGTCTCAACGGGTCGCGGCTCGTCCCGAAATGCTCGATCGCGAACCGGAAGCCGAGTTTTCCGAGCGAGAGCGCGAGATCCTTGGTTTGCCGCAGGTACTGCGTAGCCAGCTCCTCGGTCACCTGAATGCACAGGCGTTTCGGCTCGACCTTGACCGACCGAAGCTGGGTCTCCATCCAGGCCACCAGTGTCGTGTCGAGCAAGGTGTCCTTCGATATGCGCAGGAAGATGCACTCGGCTTTGCGGTGCGCGCTGAATGAAATGGAGGCGCCGATGACCCAGCGGTCGATGTTCTTCATCAGTTCGTTGCGTTCGGCGGCGGCGATGAATTCGGCCGGCAGCACCTCGTTGCCCTGCTCGTCGAGCATGCGCACGAGCACGTCGAACATGCCCTTGTCCTCGCCGAGCAGACTCGCGATCGGCTGTTGAACCAGGCGGAAGCGGTTCTCCATCAGCGCCGATTTGATGTGCTTGACCCAAATCTTGTCGTAGGCGCGGACCCGGGTATCGTTGTCGGCCTTCGTAATGGTGTACATCTGGTTGCCGCCGAGCGAGCGTCCATGGCGGTTCGCGTTGACCGCATCCGCCACCGCGGCGGCTACGTCCGGGTTTTGGGCTGGCAACAAGCCTAATCCGATCGTGACGGTTGCCGACAAACTCTTCTCCTCGAGCGAGAACGTATGCTGGTTGACACGCGCGACGACGTTCTCGGCCCAGGTTTCGACGTCGCGTTCGGTGCCTCGCTCGAGCAGAACCAGGAATCCGTTGCCGCCGAAGCGCCCGCAAAGATCGCTCGGCGTCAGTTGGTTGCGCAGCAGATTGGCCAGTTCCGCGATGAAATCCTCGCTGGCCAGCACGCCGATCGCACTTTGGATCTCGCTGAAGCGGTCCGGCTTGACGTAGGCGAACTCGCGCATTCCGCCTTTGATCGGCTGCGCGCAGCGCTCCCGCACCGCCGTGATCAAATAACGCTGCTGCAGGAAGCCGGTCGTCGAATCGTTCTTGACGGCATCCGCCAATTGCTTTTCGAGATTGCGATCCTGTTTTTGCCTCGCCGGAATGCAAATGCGGATTCCGGGTTCGTTCTCGAGGTCGGCCTTCGTCAGAGTCAATTCCAGCGGCAGGCTCGAACCGTCGGTCAACAGCGCAAGAACTTTGAGCGCATGGTCGGTCCATTTGCCCTGCAAACATGCGACGATCGCCCCTTTCAGCGCCGCGTGCGTCTCCAGCTCGAACAGATCCATCAGCGGCGTGCCGCTCAACGACTCGTCTCCGGGATACCCGAACAGCTCCAACCAAGCCTTATTGGCGTCGACGATGATGCCTTCCTGGATGTGCGTGATCGCGTCGGCCGAGCCTTCGAGAAATTTTTGCAGCTGTTCGCGGGTCTCGCGCGCCGACGAGAGCGTCGTATTCAAGGCGCGCTCCAGCCGATGCGTGCGTAACTCGCGCGTCGCTACCGCCTGCAGTCGTTTGCGATTGGCGAGCGTCACCACGTCGTGCGCGCCGAGGGTCATTGCCTCGGCCATCGCTTCCTCGCTGATCTCCTCGCGCACGATCAGTACCGGCATTTCCGGTGCGCTTTGCAACTTGACCTTCATGACCGACGCTAGATCGACGTTGAGCTCGTCGATGAAGATGACCAGCATCTCGGGGTTCAATTGGATCAGCGCATCGGCGAGATCGCCGGCGTCCGGCAGCCATGTGCAATGCACGGGGTGGCCTGCGTTGCGCAGCGTGCTGTTGATCGCCTCGACGTGGTCCTGAGACCGCGACATGACGATCATGGGGACGGCCTCTTGGTCGCTCACGGCTCTAAGATCCTGTCTCGTACATCGTTAAAGTGTAGCATCCGCGATCGCGTGATACTGGGACCGGCGTCTTGGCCCGCAACTCGCGCGTGGTGGCCTCGGCCGCTCGTTGCGGCTATCATACGCGCCCTTTGATAAGCCCGTGATTGCGGGCGCCAAGACCGAGGCCCGCGATGGCGAACTACAGTACGAACGAATTCAAATCCGGTCTGAAAATATTGATCGACGGCGACCCTTTCGTGATCGTCGAGAACGAGATGGTCAAACCCGGCAAAGGTCAGGCGTTCAATCGCGTACGGGTGCGCAATCTCAAGACCGGCCGAACGATCGAGAGAACCTGGAAATCGGGCGATACGGTCGAGGCGGCCGACGTCGTCGATACGGAGATGCAATACCTGTATAGCGACGGCGATTTCTTTCACTTCATGGTGCCGGACACGTTCGAACAGATTACCGCCTCCAAGGCCGCGGTCGGCGAGGGTGCGCAATGGCTCAAGGACGGCACCGTCTGCATCATCACGCTCTGGAACGGCGTGCCGTTGCAGGTTACGCCGCCGGCGCACATGGAGTTGAAAGTGATCGAAACCGATCCCGGCGTGCGCGGCGATACCGCGACCGGCGGATCGAAACCGGCCAAGCTCGAGACCGGTGCGGTCGTTCGCGTGCCGTTGTTCATCAACGAAGGCGAGATCCTGCGCATCGACACCCGTACGGGCGAGTACCTCTCGCGCGGCAAGAACTAGCCCGCGCGGCAGGCACTAGCCCGCGCGGCAGGCACTAGCCCACGCGGCAGGCACTAGCCCACGCGGCAGGCACTAGCCCGCGCGGCAAGCACTATATGGCGTCGGCTCAGGCTCGATCGATCGGGAACGAAACGGCTTCGTCCAATGCCGGCGCACCGGCGGCGATGGCCGCCAAGCGGTCGAAGCCGAGCGCTACGCCGGCGCAATCCGGCAGTCCGGAGGCGAGCGCCGCCAACAGGCGTTCGTCGACTTGCGGCTGGGCCGCGCGGCGCGTGCGGCGCATTTCCAGGTCCTGCGCGAAGCGGCTACGCTGCTCATCGGCCGAGCACAACTCGTGGAAGCCGTTGGCGAGCTCGATACCATCCAGATACAGCTCGAAGCGCGCCGCCACGCGCGGCTCGCCGGACTTCAGGCGCGCGAGCGAGGCCTGCGACGCGGGATAGTCGCAGACGAACGCGGGGCGTTCGCGGCCGAGTTTCGGGCCGACCCCGAGCCCCATCAGAAGGTCCAGCCTCGCGTCCCGATCGAGCGCCGAGTCGCAGGCAATTCCCAGTGCGGCGGCCGCATCGGCTAGTTCGCGATCGCCGGCCGCATTCGCGTCGACGCCGGCATGGCGCCTCAGAGCGGTCGCGTAGCTCAATCGTTCGGCCGGCGGCAGGCGCCTCCTCGGCGCAAGCAGGCGGGCGACGAATTCCTCGACCTCGTTCATCAGTGCGGTATCGTCGAGGCCTATCCGATACCACTCGATCATCAGGAACTCCGGGTTGTGCCAGCGGCCGCGCTCGCCGTCGCGAAACACCTTGCAGATCTGGTAGATATCGCCGATGCCGGCGGCGAGCAGACGCTTCATCGCGTGTTCCGGGGACGTGCTCAGGTAGAACGGCTGTACGAAGCCGCGGACTCGAGTCCTCAGCGACTCGATTTGCGGATCGCTCGTGCCGGCGGCGCCGAGGATCGGCGTGTCGACCTCCATGACGCCGCGCTCGGCAAAAAACGCGCGGGCGTCTGCGAGCAGCGCCGCGCGCAGCCGCAAAGTCGCAGCCGGTGCCGCAGGCCGCCAGTCGAGGCTCACGCGAGCCTGCCGATCGCTTGGCCCAAGCGCACCGGCGTATCAGGCGCGAGGCTCGAATTCCAACGCGCGCGATTCGCCGCAAACAGCAGGATCACGGTCGAACCCATATTGAATCGGCCGAGCTCGCTGCCCTTCGCGAGCGCAACCTCGCCAGGCGGCAAGCGAGTGACGGTTCGGCGCCGCGCCGGCGTGATGTCCCCGGCCCATACGGTTGCGATGCTGCCGACGTTCAGCGCCCCGACCATGATCAGCGCAAAGCGGCCGGCCGCACCCTCGAACAAGGTCAATACGCGCTCGTTGCGGGCAAACAGCCGCGGCACGCAGCTTGCGGTCGCGGCGTTGACGCTGAACAGCCGGCCGGGCACATACACGGTCTCGAGTAATCGCCCGGCGATCGGCATGTGAACACGGTGATAGTTGCACGGCGCCAGGTAAATCGTCGCGAACGAGCCGCCGGCGAAGCCGGCCGCGAACGGTTGACCCGCGAGCAGATCGCCGAGTGAGTAGTGGCGCCCCTTCGCCTGCAACAAGCGGTTCCCATCGATCAGCCCGCACTCGCTGACCGAACCGTCGGCCGGGCTCGCGATCACATCTGGATCCGGGTCGATCGGCCGTGCTCCGGGTTTCAGCGCCCGCGTGAAGAAGGCATTGAAGCACGGGTACTCCAACGGATCCGGCTGCACGGCCTCCGCCAGGTCGATCCGATACAGCCGCAAAAAGCCGCGCGTCAGCAGATTCTTGAACCACGGAGTGCGCGCCCGCGTCGCGACCATCACCAACCTCGACAGCGCGTGCTGCGGCAGCAGGTATTGCAACAGGACGAACAAGCGGGTGGCGGAGGTCCGGATCGCGGACCGCCGAGGAGCGCGGGCGGCGCTCATGAGCCGCTGGCAGCGATGCGCCGGAAGTCGCTTTGCAGCGTCGAGGCCGTGAAGGGCCCGGTCAACACCGCCGCCAACCGCGCGCGCGGATCGGCGACGAAAATCGCGCCGGAATGATCCACGCCGTACGCGCCGTTCTCCTGCGCGTGGACGGCGACGGCGACGCCCAAGCGGCTCGCGAAGGACTCGATCGTGCCCTGATCGGCGGCGGTCACGCCCAAGAATGCCGGGTCGAATTGCGGCACGTAGCGCGCCAGTTGAGCCGGGGTGTCGCGCCGCGAGTCGACCGATATGAACAGCACCCGCGGGCGCGGCGTGTCGCCGGCGGTTTGCATGCGCTTGTCCATCGCCGCGAGCGTCGCCAGCGTCGTCGGACACAAATCGGGGCAATTCGTGTAGCCGAAGAACAGCATCGACCAATGGCCGAGCAGGTTTGCGCGCGTAAAGGGCCGGCCATGCGCGTCGATCAGGCTAAAATCCGGCAGCGTGCGCCGCGGCGCGAGCAACACGCCGGTGGCGAGCCTCGGCAACGGCCGGCGCTCGATATCATGCCAAAGGAGAGTTGCGCTTAAACCCGCGGCGCCGGCGATGCCGATGACCAAGTACAGTAGCCATTTGGGTTGATTCATCGTGGGCCGATTATTGCATAGGGGATCGTCGCATAGGGAAGAGGAAACGGTCGGCGCGGCCATCGAGCGCTGCGCGGCCGCGCTGCGGCGTGCGCGCGTCCACTTCGGTCACGGCACCGACAACGCGCGCGACGAGGCGGGCGAATTGGTGTTCTTCGCCGCCGGGCTTGCCCACGCCGAGGGCATCGCGGCGTATGGTCGACCGCTGAACTCGCGGACGCGCGGGCGCATCGATCGGCTGCTGCGCAGACGCACGCAGGAGCGGTTGCCGCTGGCGTACTTGACACATAGAGCTTTTTTCGCCGGCCTCGAACTCTACGTGGATGAGCGCGTGCTGGTGCCGCGTTCGCCGATCGCGGATCTGGCAATGCGGCGCTTCGCGCCGTGGATCGAGGCGCCGCGCGTACGCCGTATTTTGGATCTGGGTACCGGCAGTGGCGCGATAGCGCTCGCTTGCGCGCGCGCCTTTCCGCGAGCTCGAGTCGATGCGGTGGATATATCCCCCGCGGCACTGGCTGTTTGCCGACGCAACGTTCGCAAGCTCGGGTTCGCCGGCCGCGTCGAGGCGCTGCGCTCCGATCATTTCAGCGCGGTGCACGGCCGCCGATACGATATCATCGTCAGCAATCCGCCCTACGTCGGCCGCCGGGAAATGGGCAGGCTGCCGCGGGAATACCGCCACGAGCCGGTGCTAGGCTTGGCGGCTGGGACGGACGGGCTCGATTCGGTGCGGACGATACTCGGCGCGGCGCGCGGTTACCTCAACGAGGGCGGTATTTTGGTCGTCGAAGTCGGCAATACGGAGCGCGCGCTGATGCGCTCGTTCCCGCGCTTGCCGTTCATATGGCCGCAAATCGCGATCGGCGGCGGGGGCGTATTCTTGTTGCGGGCTCGGGATTTGGAGAACTAGCGGCAGTGGCTGGCAATACGATCGGTCGGATGTTCACGGTGACGAGTTTTGGCGAGAGCCACGGCCCGGCGCTCGGCTGCATCGTCGACGGCTGTCCGCCGGGCTTGGCGATTACCGAAGGCGACATTCAAGCCGATGTCGACCGGCGGCGTCCCGGCACTTCGCAATTCACGAGCCAAAGGCGCGAGCCGGACACCGTGCGCATTTTGTCCGGCGTATTTGAGGGCCGCACGACCGGCACGCCGATCGGACTGCTCGTCCAGAACGAGGATCAGCGCTCGCGCGACTACGAGAAGATCAAGGACCGTTTTCGTCCCGGGCACGCCGACTACACGTATCAGCAAAAATACGGCTTTCGGGATTATCGGGGCGGCGGACGCTCCTCGGCGCGCGAGACGGTCATGCGGGTCGCCGCCGGAGCGATCGCGCGGAAGTTCCTGCGCGAGCGGGTCGGTGTTCGCATCCATGGCTACTTGGCGCAGATGGGGCCGATCGTCATCGATCCGATCGATCCCGAAAGCGCCTACGACAATGCGTTTTTCTGCCCCGATCCGCGCCGCGTCGCCGAGCTGGAGGCGTTCATCTGGAATTTGCGCGAACAAGGAGACTCGATCGGCGCGCGGGTGACCGTCAAGGCAATCGGCGTGCCGCCGGGCTGGGGAGAACCGGTGTTCGCGCGCTTGGATGCGGATTTGGCGAGCGCGATGATGGGCATCAACGCGGTCAAGGGCGTCGAGATCGGCGCCGGATTCAAAGCCGTCGAACAGCGCGGCTCCGAACATCGCGACGAATTGACCCCGAGCGGCTTCAGGAGCAATCACGCGGGCGGCGTGCTCGGCGGCATCTCGTCGGGCCAGGAGATCGTCGTCAGCATGGCATTGAAGCCGACCTCGAGCATCACCGTTAGCGGCGCGACGATCGACGTGCACGGCAACGCGACCGAGATCGCGACGACCGGCCGGCATGATCCCTGCGTCGGCTTTCGGGCGACGCCGATCGCCGAAGCGATGCTGGCGATCGTCTTGATGGACCACTATTTGCGCCACAGGGCGCAATGCGGCGACGTCAAGTCGACCACGCCGATCATCACGGCCAGGCCATGACCGAAGCCGGCGCGCCGCCGCGTATCGCCGTGGTCGGCGCCTCCAGCCTGATCGGCCAAGCCTTGCTCGCCGAGCTGCGGACCCGCAAGTTCGCGAGCGCGGCGTTGCATGCGCTCGACGATGCAAAGGACTTGGGGCGCCCGGCGAGCGACGAGGAGGACACGCTGCCGGTCGGCGACGTCGCCGCGTTCGATTTCGCACAAGTTGACCTGGCGTTCTTCTGCGCGCGCGCATCGCTCGCCGCGCGTTACGCCGAGGCGGCGGCGGCGCACGCCTGGGTCATCGATGGCGGTGCCGCGTTTCGCGCCCGGCCGGATATCCCGCTGGTCATCGCCGACGTCAACCCCGGGGTGCTCGCCGCGATCGGCCGCCGCGGCCTGATTTCTCTGCCCGGCAGCGCGAGCGTAGCGCTAGCAACCGTGCTCGGTCCTCTGCACGCGCTCGCCGGGCTCGAGCGCGCCGATGTTGCCACGTATCACGCGGTGTCCGGCAGCGGCCGGGCGTCCATGGAGGGGCTCGCCGCCGAGACCGTGGATTTGCTCGCGGGGCGCCGGGTGCGTGCGACGAGCTTCGGCAGGCAAATCGCCTTCAATGCGATACCGCTGATCGACGCCCTGGACGCCGACGGCGCTTCGCTCGAGGAACGCCGGCTGCAGCACGAGACTCGGCGCGTACTTGCGATGCCGGAGCTGGCGATCAATGCGACGGCGGTGCGCGTGCCGGTCTTTTTCGGCCATAGCCTCGTCGTACACGCGAGCTTCGCACGCGCGGTGAGGCTCGGCCGAGGCGGCCAGTTGCATTGCAGCGCAGCAACGGCGTCAGCTTGATCGATCCCGCGTCGGCCGAGCAATTCCCGACGCCGGCGATGTCGGCCTTGGCTCCGAACCGCGTCTACGTTGGGCGCTTGCGCCGGGATTCGACCCGTGACCGATCTCTGAATTTTTGGATCGTTGGCGATAATATTCGGAAATGTGCGGCGCATAACGCAGTTTCGGTCGCCCAGATTTTGGTAAATAGAGCCTAGTGAGCTATAGTTCACGAGTTACTTATAAGCCAGGCGAGAATCAGTTCACAAGCTCCTATAACTCGATGAACTTTCAGCGTTTGCTTGCCGGTATTCTTGGAGTAGAAATGTTCGCGAAGATGCCTCGTCTGATCCTGGTGGCATGCGTTCTTTGCCCCTCGCTGTCTTGGGCTCTTGGCCTTGGCGAGATTCATTTGCAGTCGGCGCTGAACGAGCCGCTACGGGCTCAGATCGACCTGGTCGCCGCCGCGCCCGAAGAATTGGCTGGTTTGCGCGTATCGCTCGCGAGCGCCGACGCATTCACGCGCTATGGAATTCAGCGGCCGTCGTTCTTGTCGTCGTTCAATTTTCAGGTCGGCAAAGCGAAGGACGGACACTCGATATTGCTGGTGACCTCCAGCGTGGCCATTCCGGAACCGTTCGTGACTTTTCTCGTCGAAGTCGATTGGTCGCGCGGCCACGTGATGCGCGAATACACCGTGCTGCTCGATCCGCCGCTTTACGCGGCCAATGAGACCGCGAGTACGGCGGCGCCCGTGGCGATGCCGAGTACCGCGACCGCCGCTGCCGCGGCGCCGATGCCAGCGCCCGCCGCGGCAACGCCCTCCGAGACGACGCCCGCCGAGACCTCGCCTGCGGGGACGAGTGCTGCCGAACCGGCGCCTGCGGCTGCAGCGACGGCGCAAGCCGAGCCCGCGGCGGCCGCCGCTGCCGGCCCCATCGCTGGGGGCACCTATCGCGTGGCGCGCGGCGACACGCTGACGAAGATCGCGCACGACCTGCGCGCCGGGGGCAAGGGCTCGATCGATCAGACGATGCTCGCCGTGTTCCGCGCCAATCCGCAGGCCTTCGACGGCAACATCAATATTTTGCGCCGCGGAGCGATTTTGCGCATACCGGGCGCCGATCAAATGGCGGCCTTGAACGAGAGCGAAGCGATCAGCGAGATCAAAAACCAGATGAGCGCGTGGATGCAAGGCGGCGGCGCTGCGGCCTCGCGCGGGCATTTGCGGCTGGTCACGCCGGGCGCAGGCGACAGCGGCGTCGCGGCCTCCGGAGCCGGTGGCCCCGGCGCGGCGAATTCGGAAGCCGGCGCGCTCAAGGATCGTGTCAAGGATTTGGAAACGCAGCTGGCCGACGCGCGCCGGCTGATCGACGTTCGCAATCAGGAATTGAGCGATCTGCAGCATAAGTTCGGCGTCAAAGCGGCGCCGGCGGTCGCGGCGGCAACGCCCGCGGTTGTGCCGCCGCCTGCAGCTGCGACGACGCCTCCACCGGCCGGCGCGAAGCCGCCTGCCGTGGCTGCAACCCCACCGGCGCCGCAAGCCGCGACACCGGCAGCGACACCGGCTGCGCAGCCGACACCGACGCCGATGCCGCCGCGGCCGGCCGTGCAGATCAAGCCGACCCCGGTCGCACCGGCGGCCGGCACGTCCGGCTCCTGGCTCGATTGGCTGACCGCCAACTGGTGGCTCCCGGCCGCGGTAATCGTCGTACTGTTGGGCGGCCTTGGGTTCGCCGCGCTGCGGCGCCGCCAAACGAGTCAAATCGACGACTTCGTCAGTTTGCGACCCTCGTCCGAGGCGCAGGAAGCGGGCGCGCGCATTCTCGGAGCCCGCAAATCGCCGGACGAATCGTTCGTCGTCGAGGAAAGCGGCCCGCACAAGGCTCCCGAATTCATTCCGATCGGCGAGACCGGCGAAGTGCCGTCGGCCGACGATACGATGTCGAGCGAAAGCGCGGTCAACCTCGATCAAGGCGACCCGCTGGCCGAAGCCGATTTTCACATGGCGTACGGTCTTTACGATCAAGCGGCCGATCTCGTGCGCATTGCGCTGGAAAAGGAACCTGACCGGCGCGACTTGCGGCTCAAACTGCTGGAGATTTATTTCGTATGGGGCAATAAGGACCTATTCCTGCAAACTGCCAAGTCCTTGGAGGCAGCGCGCGACCGCGCGCCGGCCGGCGAATGGGACAAGATCGTGATCATGGGTCGGCAGATATGCCCGGGCGAACCGCTGTTCGCGCAGAGTGCAGGCAGCGGCCGCGGCGCCGGCGCGCTCGTCGATCTGAATCTCGAGGGCGGGGAAAATCACGTCGACGTCGAGTTGTTCGGCGATCCCGAGGGCGAACACAGCAGCCTCGATCACGCGCAGGTGAAGAGCGGCGATACGGCCGTGACCAGCGAATCTCCGCATTTGAAGGACGATTCCGGCCTGGACTTCGTTTTCGATGCGCCGGAGCGGGGCGCGGACGAGTCGCCGACGCGCGAATCGCCGACGCGCGAGATGCCGGCGCGTGACGAGCCGACCGTTGAATCCGCGCGCATGGAACCAGCCGATGTGCCGACGGCGGAATCGCCGATACTCACCGGCGATTCGATGCGCCAGATGCTTTCCGCAAAGCTGCCTCAGAGCGGCGCAGATCAAACCGCCGAAGTGTCGATCGACGACTTGGGCCTCGATCTCGATTCGCTGGACCAAACCGGTTCGCCGGCGATCAGCGGTTCGCACCTGGACGAGACCGATCATCCGTCCGACGCGCCGACCATGGTGGCCGGCGTCGACGAGCGTTCGCGGCAATTGCTGGCCGAAGCGGAGGAAAGCGCGCGCGATCGCGATTTGACCGAACTCGAGCGAGAACTCGAGGCCTCGTTCATTTCCGAACTGGACACCAGCCGCGACGACATCAAGACGGCCGTGATCCCGGCGGATGCCGCGCCAACGGTGCAGATGCCGCGCGATCTGAATGTCGGTGCGACGACACAGATCAAAACCTCGGAATTTTCCCTCACTGCGGATGCAGCGCAGGCGCGCCAGGATCCGAATTCGACTGCCAAGCTACGCAGCATCAGCGCCGACAGCATCGATTTGGATCTGGATCAACTGGCGAGTCACCTCAACAGCGGCGATACGGTGGATCAACCGCGCGCCGCCGAGGATCTGTTTTCCAGCGAAGTATTCGAGGCGAGCCAGCGCAGCCGTCGAGTCGACTTGGACGTCGGCGATTCGCTGCACGGCGTGGATACCTCGGTGACCAAGACGATCGCCGAGCAGGCGACCGCGAAGATGCCGGTCAACGGCGCGCAGGCAAATGGCGATGCTTCCGCGGAATTCGAGCCCGTGACGATGAGCGAAGTGGGCACCAAGTTGGATCTGGCCCGCGCCTACATGGACATGGGCGATCCGGAAGGCGCGCGCAGCATTCTCGACGAAGTCGTGCAGGAAGGTTCGGCGAGCCAGAAACAGGAAGCGCAGCGCCTGATTCAATCATTGCCCGGTTGACGTGCCGGCCGCAGGGCGCCGCGTCGTTGCCATCGTCGAATACGACGGCACCGGGTTCGCTGGCTGGCAGTCACAGGCTCATGCAGCGTCGATCCAGGATGCCGTGCAGCGGGCGCTGGCATTCGTTGCGGGTCACGAGATCATGGCGGTCTGCGCCGGCCGCACCGATAGCGGCGTGCACGCGATCGGCCAGGTCATCCATTTCGATACGCTCGCCGAGCGGACTGCGCGTGCCTGGGTGCTCGGCGCCAACACGAAACTGCCGCCGGCGATCGCCTTGCAATGGGCCGCGGAGGCCCCCCCGGATTTCACGCCCGGCATTCGGCGATTCGCCGCACCTATCGATACTGCCTGCTGAACCGCAGCGCGCGCTCGGCCTTGCAGCGAACCCGCAGCACTTGGGTCCATCGCACACTGAACATCGAGGCGATGCAGCGGGCGGCTGAGGTGCTGCTTGGGGAACACGATTTCACTGCGTTTCGCTCAGTCGAATGCCAATCCAAAACGCCGGTGCGGCGCATCGACGCCGCACGCGTCGAGCGCGACGGCGATTACGTTTGGCTGACGCTGACGGCCAACGCCTATCTGCACCACATGGTGCGCAACATCGTCGGCACGCTGCTCGCGGTGCAAAGCGCCGCCGATCCGGCCGCCGCGATGGCCGAGGTGCTCGCCGGCGGCGACCGCCGTTTGGGAGGCATGACGGCGGCGGCGGCCGGGCTCTATTTGTGGCACGTCGAGTATCCCTCCGGCTACGCGATCCCGAGGCCGGGCCAATGGGGGTTTAATGCGGGAGCAGATCTGATCTAGGTTAAGATACGGCATGTCCTGGTTCGAGCGCATCGTACCTTCGCGTATCAAGACCGAGCGCCGCACACGTTCGGTGCCCGAAGGTTTGTGGACGAAATGCCCGGCTTGCGACACCGTGTTATATCGCGCCGAAATCGAACGCAATTTGCACGTCTGCCCGAAGTGCAGCCACCACATGCGCATCAACGGCCGGGAACGCTTGAGTAAATTCCTGGACATGGGATCGACGGTCGAAATCGCCGGGAAGATCGATCCCGAGGATCCGCTGAAGTTCAAGGACACCAAACGTTACAGGGACCGGCTTCTCCAGGCGAGGAAGCAGACCGGCGAGCACGACGCGCTGATCGTCATGGAAGGCAAGCTGCTCAATCTCGACATCGTCGCTTGCGCGTTCGAGTTTCGCTTCCTCGGCGGATCGATGGGGTCGGTCGTCGGCGAGAAGTTCGCGCGCGCGGTCGAGCATTGCCTCGAGCACCGCAAGCCGCTCGTGTGTTTCGCGGCGAGCGGCGGCGCGCGTATGCAAGAGGCGCTGTATTCGCTGCTACAAATGGCCAAGACCAGCGCGGCGCTCAAGCGATTGTCGGAGGCCAGACTGCCGTTCATCTCCGTGATGACCGATCCGACCACGGGCGGCGTATCGGCGAGTCTTGCGATGTTGGGCGATATCAACATCGGCGAGCCGAAAGCCTTGATCGGATTCGCAGGCCCGCGCGTGATCCAGCAAACCGTGCGCGAGACCTTGCCGGAGGGCTTTCAGCGCAGCGAATTCCTGCTGGAGCACGGAGCCTTGGACATGATCGTCGATCGCCGCGAGATGCGCGACCAGATCGGCGGCATGCTGCGGCTGTTGATGGGCAAAGAGCCCGCCGCCGCTTAAGCGCTTGGCCAAGGTCGTCCCGTCGAGTCTCGAGGAATGGCTCGCCTACCAAACGCGGGTACATCCCATTGCGATCGATCTAGGCCTCGAGCGGCTAGCCGAGGTGCTCAGACGCCTACAATGGCGCCGGCCGGCGGTCCCCGTGATCAGCGTAGCCGGCACGAACGGCAAGGGGTCGGTGGTTGCGACCGCCGCCGCCATCCTGGCGGCTGCCGGCCTTAGAGCGGGCGTTTTTACATCGCCGCACCTTCGCGACTACCGCGAGCGCATCCGGCTTGCCGGACACTGCGTCGGCGAGCAGCCATTGCTGCGCGCGTTCGAGAGGATCGAGCGCGCCCGTGGCGAGATCTCCTTGACCTTCTTCGAATACAACACCTTGGCGGCATTGCTGATTTTCGAGGCGCAAGAGCTCGACGCCTGGATTCTCGAAGTCGGCATGGGCGGGCGCCTCGATGCGGTCAACGTCGTCGATCCGGACGTGGCCGTCGTCGTCAGCATCGGTTTCGATCATCAGCAATTCCTGGGCTCGACCCTCGAGTCGATAGCGCGCGAGAAGGCGGGCATTTTTCGCGCCGGCCGCGCCGCCGTGCTCGGCAGCCGTAGCCCGCCGCCGGCCTTGGCCGACGCCGCGCGCGCCATCGGCGCCAAACTGAAGCGCCTCGGCGTCGAATTTGATTACCGGCGCGACGGCGAGCGCTGGGCATATCGCAGTGCGCGGTGGGACTTGGCGGATTTGCCGCCGTCCGCGCTGCACGGGGATGCGCAGTACGACAATGCGGCTACCGCGATCGCCGCGCTCGAGGAATTGGCGCCGCGACTGCCGATACGACCGCTCGCGGTCGCGGCCGGCTTGCGGTCCGTACGGCTGGCCGCGCGCTTTCAGCTGATCGATGCTAGCCGGACGGTTCGGGCAGGCGACGCAAATGGGCCTGCATGGATCTTGGACGTCGCCCACAATCAGGATGCCGCGCGGGTGCTGGCGCGCAATTTGCGCGCGCTGCCTGTCAGCGGCCGTACGGTCGGAATTTGCGGAATACTCGCTGACAAGGACGCAAGCGCGATCGTCGCCGAACTCGCCGGCGCGATAGACGAATGGTGGTTCGTGTCGACCGAGGGCGAACGCGGCCGCAGCGGTGCGGCGCTCAGCGAAGGCGTCGCGGCCGATGTTCAGGCGCCGGCGCACGCCGCCGATGCGATTGCGGATGCCTGCGACGCCGCGCTCGCGGCGTGCCGCCGCGGCGATCGCGTCGTCATATTCGGTTCTTTCCATACCGTCGGGCCGGCCATCGATTGGCTCGAAGCGCGAGACGTTCTGCCCAAGGACGACGCGTGCGAATATACTGCGGCGCCACGCGGAATTTGCTAAGAGGCGAATGGCAGATCATGGATCGTCGCGTCAAAGAGCGGTTGGTCGGCGCGACGATTGTGGTCGCCGTCGTCGTGCTGGTCGTGCCTGAAATGTTGTCCGGCCGGCGACCGGCCACGCCGACGGCGCCGTCGCCGGCCGCACTGTCGGTTGAGCCGATGCGTACCGTGACCGTCGATGTCGGGCAAAACTCGACGAGCGAGAGGCCGCCGCCCGAGCCGCCACCGATCCGGGCAACGCCGTCGCCGTCGCCGTCGCCGTCGCCGCCTCCGCCGCCTGCGGCTGAGGCCGCAGACCAGGCCGCGAGCCTTGCCGCCGTGCCGCCGCCGCGGCGGAATCTTGAAACTTCGCCGCCATCCCCCATATCGGCTACAAGCCGCGCCGCGCGGCAATTGCCGGAAGCAGAGCCCCGGCGTGGCGCTTGGGCCGTGCAGGTGGGCAGCTTTGCGAGCAAAAGCAACGCCGACAAGGTCACCCGCTCGCTGAAGTCGCTGGGCTATGCCGTGTACGTAATGTCCAGCGGTTCCGGCCGGTCGTTGCGGCACCGGGTTCGGATCGGCCCTTACATCGATCGCGAAGCGGCGCAGCGCTCGATCGCGAAGCTCAAGGCCCAAGGACATCCGGCGAGCCTGGTGCCGCCGAGCCAGCCGAAATGAATGCCGCGACCGATGAGTGTTTCACGCCCGACGGCGAGCAGGCTGCGGTAAACTGTCACGCGCCGAACGGGTGTTTGGGAAGATTGAATTTATGACGCCGAGGTTAGTCGCTTGACCGTGGCCGATATCGTGATTTTACTCGTCGTCTTGATTTCGACCGTGATGGGATTGATACGCGGCTTTGTGCGCGAAGCGGTGTCACTCGTGTTTTGGATCGCCGGTGTGTACGCCGCCTGGGCATTTGGGCCGCGGATCGAGCCGTATCTCGGCGGCTATTTGGCAGCGCCCGCGGTCCGGCCTTGGGTCGCGCGACTGATTGTGCTGATTGCGGTCGTGGTACTCGGTGCGCTAGTTGCGATCTTGGTCGGCTGGGTGATGCGCAGTGCCGGGCTTGGTCTGGTCGACCGCATGATCGGATTGATGTTCGGTGCGCTGCGCGGCCTCGTGCTCGTCGGACTGATCGTGATCGGCGGTGAACTGCTGCATTTGAACGACGAAACTTGGTGGGCCCGCTCGCGGCTGATTCCGTACGGCGAAAAGCTCGGCGGCTTGATCAAAGCAGTTGTCGGCGAGAGCGGCGAACCGGGGGCCAAGCACCCGCAATTGACCGGAGTCGATGCCAACTAGACCGGAGGTCCTGAATGTGTGGAATTGTCGGAATCGTCGGAGTCAGCGCGGTCAATCAGCGGCTCTATGACGCATTGACCGTGCTTCAGCATCGCGGCCAGGACGCCGCCGGCATCATGACCGCCGAGGCAGGCGCGCTCTACGTGCGCAAGGACTCCGGGCTGGTGCGCGACGTCTTCCAACAGACGCACATGCTCAAATTGAAGGGCAATATCGGTATTGGGCATGTCCGCTATCCCACCGCCGGCTGCGACAGCGCGCACGACGCACAGCCGTTCTACGTCAATTCGCCCTACGGCATTTGTCTCGCGCACAACGGCAATTTGACCAATGCGAGAGAACTGACCGAAGTCATGGTGCACGAAGATCGGCGCCACTTGAATACCACGTCGGATTCCGAGGTGTTGCTGAACGTGCTGGCCTCGGAGATGCAGCGCGTCGGCACGCCGCGCGTGACGCCCGCCGATATCTTCGCCGCTGCCAATGCCGTTTACCGCCGCTGCCGCGGCGGCTATGCGGTCGTCGCGATGGTCATCGGCCACGGCATCCTCGGGTTTCGCGATCCGAACGGCATCCGGCCGCTGGTGATCGGCAAGCGCGACACGAAGAAAGGCCCCGAATGGATGCTCGCCTCCGAAAGCGTCGCTCTCGACATGCTGAATTTCAAATTGGTGCGCGACGTGGCTCCGGGCGAGGCGGTGTTCATCGACGAACAGGGCCGTTTCTACGCTCAGCAGTGCGTCGCCGCGATCCGGCACACGCCGTGCATATTCGAGTACGTGTATTTCGCGCGCCCGGACTCGATCATCGACAATATTTCGGTTTACAAGGCGCGCCTGCGCATGGGCGAGCATTTGGCCGAGAAAATCAAGCGCGAGCGTCCAAATCACGACATCGACGTCGTCATTCCGATACCCGATACCAGCCGCACGAGCGCGGTGCAGGTCGCGCAGCTGCTCGGCGTCAAGTATCGCGAGGGCTTCATCAAGAACCGCTACATCGGCCGCACGTTCATCATGCCGGGCCAGGAACAGCGCTCCAAATCGGTGCGCAGCAAATTGAACGCGATCGATCTCGAATTTCGCGGCAAGAACGTACTGCTGGTCGACGACTCGATCGTGCGCGGCACGACGTCGGCGCAGATCATCGACATGGCGCGCGAAGCGGGCGCGAAAAAGGTTTATTTCGCCTCGGCCGCTCCGCCGGTGCGATATCCGAACGTCTATGGCATCGACATGCCGGACACCTCGGAGCTGGTGGCCGCGGGCCGAACCGACGAGGAGGTGCGCGCGATCATCGGTGCGGATTGGCTGATTTATCAAGATCTCGAGGCGCTCGAGCGCGCGGTGCGACACGACAACGCGAAGATCATTGATTTCGACACGTCTTGCTTTTCGGGCGAATACGTCACCGGCGACGTGACGGCCGAATATCTCGCCCGCCTGCGCCACGAGCGCTCCGACGAGGCGAAGCAGCAAAGGCGCGACGCGGGCGGCCGCGCGCTCAAGAGCGTCAACGTACTGTAGCGCGTGCGCGGGCCGCGGGCATCGGGATGAGCTTGCGCCTGCTGTTGCTGGCGTCACACGCCGACCATTTTTTGCTCGTCAGAAAGCACGTCGAGATCGAGTGGCCGGATGCCGCGATCGTCGAACAGCGCGTCGGCGAGCAACCGCCGTTGGCGCCGGAGTTCACCGCGGCCGGGTACGACGCGGTCGTGATCGTCGCGGCCCCGCCGACTGCGCGGTTGGAGGGGTACGCGGCCGAATTGCTGGCTAGATCCCAGTTCGCGCCGATCGTTCTGGTCGCGCTCGAGGACGCTCAGTCGCCGGCGCCGGCGCCGCGGCGCGGCCTGTATCGGCTCAACGGCCGCAAGATCGACCGCTCGTCCTTGCTGCAGGCGCTGACCGACGCGGCACGCGATCAACGACAGGCGATGGCGAGCGCGCGCCTGCGGCCGGACTACGAGCAGCGCTACCGGTTCGGGACCACGACCATCCGCGGTCACCGCTGCATCAAAACGGTCGGCAGCGGCGGCATGTGCATGATCTATCTCGCGGAGAGCGAACGGGCGGGCAGAATCGTCGTGCTCAAGGTGTTCGACCAGGTACCCGATGTGTCCGAGCGGGTCGTGAGTTTCGACCGCTTCCTGCAGGAATACGAAATCGTCGCCGGCCTCGCGCACACGAATATCGTGCGCATCTTCGACTTAGGCATCGCCGACGATCATGCCTATATCGCGATGGAGCATTTTCCGGCCGGCGACTTGCGCCAGCGAATGAAGACGGCTCTGCCCGCCGCCACGGCCGTGGAGTACCTGCGGCAGATCGCCAGCGCCCTCGATGCGATTCATTCGGTGGGAGTGCTGCACCGGGACTTGAAGCCCGCGAATATCATGCTGCGCGAGGACGGTACGTTGTGCCTTATCGATTTCGGACTGGCCAAGATGGACGCCTTGGACGTGGAATTGACCGGCGCCCGGGAAATCTTCGGTACGCCTTACTACATGAGCCCGGAGCAGGGACACGCGGAGCCGATCGATGCACGCAGCGATCTGTACAGCCTCGGCGTGATCTTCTACGAGATGCTGACCGGACAGAAGCCCTACAAGGGAGCGACGGCGATGGAAGTGATCTACAAGCACAGGCGCGCCGAACTTCCGCCGATTGGGCCGCAGCTCAAGGAATACGAGCGCATCATGGCGCGACTGCTCGCGAAGGCTCCAGCGGACCGCTTTCAATCGGCGCGCGCTCTGCTCGATGAGATAGGCGCTCTGCGGGCGCCGGTGTGAGCACGGCGCCGCTGCTGCGCGCCGCGACCCCGGCGGCATGGGTCGAACGGGCCTGCCGCGAGCGCGACGTGCTGTTGATCGACCACGCCAATTGCGAGAAAAAGGCGGCCTCGACCGCGCTCGCGATGATGTTCGCATACGCCGAGGATCTGCCGCTCGCGGCCAAGCTGTCGCGGCTCGCGCGCGAGGAGCTGCGCCATTACGAGCAAGTCGCGACGCTGATCGCAAGCCTCGGTATCGTGCCGCAGCGGCTCGCTCCGGGCCGTTACGCCGAGCGGCTTCGCCGCCTCGTGGCGCGCTCCGAGCCCGCGCGCGAAATGGATTTGATGATCTGCGGCGCGTTCATCGAAGCGCGTTCCTGCGAACGGTTCGAGGCCTTGAGCGGGGCAATCGCGCCGCCGCTGAACGAGTTATTCGCGGGCCTGTACAAGGCCGAGGCCCGGCACTACAGGCTATACCTCGATCTTGCGCGGCGCGCCGCCCTGCGCAACGGCCTGAACGCCGAGGAGCGCATCGAGGCGTTCGCGCGCGCCGAGGCGGAGTTGATCACGCAGGCCGATCCGCAGTTCCGCTTTCACTCCGGGGTTCCGGCCTAGGCAGCGAGCACAACTGATATCCCCGCGGATCCCATCGCAGTACGCTGCCTTGGCTGTACCAGTCGCCGAGCACGATGCGGGTGCGGGCACGGCCGTCGATCGCGAGGCCGTGCACGGCGGGACGGTGCGTGTGCCCGTGCAGCAGCAGGTCGACGCCCGAGGCGCGCAGCACTTTGGCGACGCTTTCGGGGCTGGCGTCGGCGATCTCGTAATCGATCGCGGCGGTGTGCGCGCGGCTGCCGGCGCGCGCGGCATCGGCGAGCATGCGCCGCTCGCCGATCGAAAGCGCAAGGAATTGCCGCTGCCAATCCGGGTGACGGACCGTCGCGCGCAGACGCTGGTAGGGACGGTCGTCCGTGCACAGCGCGTCGCCGTGCATCAGCAGAACGGCCGTGCCGTACAGCGTCAGAATCAACGGATCGGACAGTAATTCCACGCCGCTCGCGGCCGCGAACCGCTCGCCGAGCAAAAAATCGCGATTGCCGTGCATCGCGAAACACGGGACGCCGCCCTCGGTCAGTGCCCGCAAGCCGTTGATGACGGCCAATTGCGCCGGATCGGCGGCATCATCGCCTACCCAGGACTCGAACAGGTCGCCGAGTATGTACAGGGCTTCGGCGCCGGCGGCTTCGGACCCCAAAAATTCGAGAAATTGCCGCGCGATGGCCGGCTGCGCGGCGTCGATGTGCAAATCCGAAACGAACAAAGTCGTCACGCGCCTAAAGACTCCTGCGCTGCGGGCCGTAAACGCGCGCGCGGCCGGCCTCAAGGGCCTTTTACGCGCTCGATGCGCAAGATCACGACCGGCGTGATCGGCGAGTCCTGCTTGAACGGACCCTTCGCGCCGGTCGGCCGGTTGCTGATCGTGTCGACGACGTCCATGCCCTGTACGACTTTGCCGAAGACCGCGTATCCCCAGCGCGCGGCGCTCGGGTCGAGTTCGCTGTTGTCCGCGATATTGACGTAGAACTGGCAATCGCCGCTGTGCGGCTCCGTGCCGCGCGCGAGTCCGACGGTGCCGCGCTGATTCGTCAAGCCGTTGCCGGATTCGTTGACGGTGCTGAACGGCGCCGATTTCAAATGATAATTCGTGTCGTAGCCGCCGCCTTGGATCACGAAATTCGAGATCGTACGGTGAAACAGCGTATTCGTGTAATGCCCCATATCGACGTATTTCAAGAAATTCGCGACCGTCAGCGGCGACCGCTCGGGGTTCAATTCAATCGTGAAATTGCCGAGCGATGTGAACACCTCGACCCTCGGCCGCGCCGGATTGGCCGGATCCGGGTCGGGTACCGCCACGCGAGCGGCCGATGAAGCGTCCGTCGGCGCGGCGGCCCGGCTGGCGCCCGTCGCGGCGATCGATGCGAGGAAAATGCCAAGGAGTAATTGCTTCATGGTTCGGGATTCTACTCGAATAGGTACAATCTTGATCTATGACAACACCAGCGGTCACCAGGTTCGCGCCGAGTCCCACGGGTTCCCTGCATTTGGGTAACGTGCGCACCGCGTTCTTCAGCTATTTGTGGGCCCGCAAGACCGGTGGCCGGTTTATTTTGCGCATCGAGGATACGGATGTCGAGCGAAGTCAACTGCGCTTTCGCGACGAATTGATGGCCGAGATGCGCTGGCTGGGCTTCGAATGGGACGAGGGTCCGGATGTCGGCGGACCATCCGCGCCTTATGCGCAGTCGGAGCGCGGCGCGCTCTACGGCGCCCTGTTCGCGCGGCTCGCCGGGCAAGGCCAGGTCTATCCGTGTTATTGCACGGCCGAGGAATTGGAGCTGTCGCGAAAGCTGCAGCGCGTGGCCGGCAAGCCGCCGCGCTATGCCGGCACCTGCCGACGCTTGAGCACGGCAGAACGCGCGCTGCGCGAGGCGGGCGGCCGGCGGCCGACCTTGCGCTTCGCGGTGCCGGAGGATGCCGTCATCCAATTCATCGATTCGGTGCACGGTGCGCAGCGATTCGACGGCGCCGACATCGGCGATTTCATCGTGCGCCGCGAGGACGGCACCGCATCGTTCTTCTTCTGCAACGCCGTCGACGATGCGACGATGGGCGTGACCCAAGTGCTGCGGGGCGATGATCATCTGACGAACACACCGCGGCAATTGATGGTTCTCGACGCCTTGGGATTGCGCCGGCCGGGCTATGGCCACGTCGGCTTGCTGGTTGGCGCCGACGGCGCACCGCTGTCGAAGCGTCACGGCAGCACCAGCGTCCAGGAATTCCGTCAGCGGGGCTTTTTGAGCGCGGCGGTGCTGAATCACATGTTCCGCCTCGGCCATACCGGCGATGCGGAAGGATGGCTGCGCGTTGCCGACATGCCGGCGCATTTCCGTCCGGATCATTTGGGTCGCGCTGCCGCGCGATTCGATGAATCGCAGCTGATTCACTGGCAAAAGGAGACCTTGGCGAGGATGTCCGCGGCCGAAATCAGCGCGTGGCTCGGCGCGGGCGCCAACGCCGCGTTCGCGGAGATGATCCGGCACAACGTCGTGCTGCCCGCGGACGCCGCCCCGTGGCTCAATATCGTCGGCGGCGCTCTGCCGCCGCTGACCGAGGCCGACCAGCGCATCATCGCGGCGGCGGGCCCGGCGTTCTTCGCGGCCGCGACGGCGGCGCTGGACGAGGCCGGCACCGATTTCAAGCGGCTGACGCAGATTCTGCAGGAGCGCACCGGGCGCAAGGGCGCCGAATTGTTCATGCCGCTGCGCCTTGCGCTGACCGGCCGGACGCACGGCCCGGAGCTCGCGCCGTTGTTGCAGCTGATCCCGCCGGACATCGCGCGCAGCCGACTCGCATCCCATGCTCAAAATCCATAATTCGCTGACCGGCGTCAAGGAGGAATTCATTCCGCTGCGTCCGGGCGAGGTCCGCATGTACGTCTGCGGCATCACCGTCTACGACTACATTCATCTCGGCCATGCGCGCATGCTGACGGTGTTCGATCTGGTGCAGCGGTATTTGCGCATACTCGGCTACCGGCTGACCTACGTGCGCAACATCACCGATATCGACGACAAGATCATCGAGCGGGCGGCGGCGAACGGCGAGGACGCATCGGCGCTCGCGCGGCGCTTCACGGTCGCGATGCACGAGGATTGCGCGGCTCTGCGCCTCGATCGGCCCGATGCGGAGCCCCGCGCGACCGAATACATCGGCGCGATCATCGCGATGATCGAGACGCTGATCGACAAGGGCTACGCCTACGCCGCCGCCGACGGCGATGTTCTGTATGCGGTTCGCCGCTTCGCCGACTACGGCCGCCTGTCGGGCAAGAAGCTCGACGATCTGCGCGCCGGCGCGCGCGTCGAGGTGGACGATTCCAAGCGCGACCCGCTGGACTTCGTCCTATGGAAGGCCGCCAAGCCGGGAGAACCGTTCTGGGATTCGCCGTGGGGCGCCGGCAGGCCGGGCTGGCACATCGAGTGTTCGGCGATGTCGACGAGCCTGCTGGGCGCGCATTTCGATCTGCACGGCGGCGGCATGGACCTGAAATTCCCGCACCATGAGAACGAGATCGCCCAATCCTGTGCGGCCTGCGGACCGCCGTTCGTCAACATCTGGATGCACAATGGTTTCGTGCGTATCGACAACGAGAAAATGTCGAAGTCGCTCGGGAATTTCTTCACGGTGCGCGACGTGCTGGCGACCCTGCGGGATCCGGAAGTGCTGCGCTATTTCCTGATCAGCAGCCATTACCGCGGACCGATCAATTATTCCGCCGAGCAGCTCGCGCAGGCGGACGAGACTCTGCTGGGACTTTACCGGGCCCTGCAGGACGCGGGTGCGAACGGGCGCGTCGATCAGGCCGCCCTCGCTAAATTTCATGAGGCGATGCAGGACGATTTCAACACGCCGGAGGCTCTCGCGGTGCTGCAGGGGGTTGCTCGCGACCTCAACATCGCCAAGGCGGCGCGGCAGGCGTCCGCGTCGGCCGACGGCGCGGCGACTTTGCGCGAGCTCGGGCGGGCCCTTGGGCTTTTGCAACAGGATCCGGGGGTCTATGCGAAACGCGGCGTGGGCGCCCGGTCGCTGGCCGACGAGCAAATCGAGACGCTGATCGCGGCGCGGCGCGCGGCGCGTGCGGCGAAGAATTTCGCCGAATCGGACCGGATTCGCGAATTGCTCGCCGCCGCCGGCGTTCTGATCGAGGATAAGCCCGGCGGCGCGACGCAATGGCGGCGGGCCTGAGCGCCGGCGCTCATGGCGCGGCCACGGCAGCCTCGCGGTCCTGAAATTGACGTGCTTGCACACCCACCGTATCATTCGCGTCCCCGAGCCGGCTGCTGCCGGCAGGCGGGCGTGCCGGGGTTAGGTTTTGTCGGCGGGGCATGGCGCAGTCTGGTAGCGCATCTGCTTTGGGAGCAGAGGGTCGGGGGTTCGAATCCCTCTGCCCCGACCAGTGCGCCCGTAGCTCAAGCGGATAGAGCACCGGCCTTCTAAGCCGGCGGTTGCAGGTTCGATTCCTGCCGGGCGCGCCACCTCGACATGGGGGTCGACGATGGTGGACGTAGCTCAGTTGGTAGAGCCCCGGATTGTGATTCCGGCCGTCGCGGGTTCGAGTCCCGTCGTCCACCCCACCTCCAGGATTTGAGCGGGGGAGTGCAGTCGCCGGAGGCGTCAGGTTCATTGGGCCGTTAGCTCAGCTGGTAGAGCAGTTGACTCTTAATCAATTGGTCGTAGGTTCGATCCCTACACGGCCCACCATTCAAAACAAAAAAATCCCTTATAAATCAATAATAAAGGTACAGCACATGGCGAGGGGGCGAATCGAACCTACGAGCGCACTTCTAAATGGCAATAACGAAGATTGCACCCGTACCTCTCCCATCATCGACATTCCCCCCCCCCATTAATTGGCGCTCATTGCTTCTCGCGGATCAATACTCTGGGACGTCAATCACGGCTATTGCGATCAATCCAGCGCAATATTTTTTGTTAGAGGGTCAATCTACGACACGGAAAAGGAGTAATCGTCATGGCCAAAAAATTGTCGCCGCCGCCGGCATCGCCGCTTACTAGCGCTCGGGTTAAACATCTTGCTGGCATCGGATTGAGAACGCCGAGCAAGCTGACGAACAAGCAAACTCAAGAGTTGGCGGGTTCTGTAGAGCGCCATATCCAGCGCAAGAAATAGTCATAGTTCGAGCATACTTCTCACCGCGCCACGCGGGATGCGAACAATCCGTACGCTTGCGCTTATTTCTGGACCATGTCTCCGGATACAACGCGAACAAATGTCTGTTTGTGTCTGTGCGACTGAGAAGCCAACGAGAACGCACTGCGCGATGTAAGTCTTTACGACCGACCGCGGAACGCGATCCAAGAATCGAGGAATGCGCAATGGCTAAAGCGAAGCCGAAGCTACCTGAGAAGTCGAATACCGAAATTCGGCACACCCTGCTGCATTATTTTTACGATCGAAATCGGAATGCAACCAGTGTCCGCGGCAAAAAGGGCTCTGCGGTCAAAATTCGTGACGTGAAAAGCGAACTGAAGGCGGAGGCGGCTCTGACGCAGCAGCAAGTCATGAGCAATCTTACATACCTCTTAAGCCAGGGTTGGGTAGAGGAAGACGCTGTGGAGAAATCGTTCACAGCGCCGGGTGGGACCGTGATCCCCTCAACCACGAGCTTTTACAAGATCACAGCCGCAGGTATCGACAAGATCGAAGGTCCTGGGGAATTCACCATGCCGAAGTTTCACGGCATCAAAATCGAAGCGACTGGACAGAGTATTGTCACGGTGGGTGACGGCAACCAAATTAACGCAAAATTCGGAGACCTCGGATCGGCACTTGCAGATCTTCGGGAGACGATCACAAAGTCAACTGCGCCCGAGTCAGACAAAATGAATTTGGTCGCTGACATTGAGACGGTTCAGTCGCAGCTGGCCAAGCCAATCCCGAATCGAAGCATCATTTCCGCGGCGTGGAGCTCAATTAAAGGCGCCGCAGTCATTGCAGAATGCATTCCATTGATTGAACGCGTGCAGACCTTCATCGCGCCTTTCATTTCGTAACCCAGGATATTCCGACATGAACACGGACGTTCAGACACGAAGGCTCCCAACTATCGCGTGTATCGCTAAAGAGCCGACACCAACTCTTATGATTTAGAGAGTCTGCTGGCGAACAAAATGTGGTTCGCGAAGATTGAGACGCTAAACGATCCCTTCGAATTCCAGTCGCTTCGTCGTTTGGACGCGAATCCCGACGCGCGCGCAATGAATGGATCTGGGTCACCTCTCCCAAAGAGCCCGAGACCAGAACCAAACATATCCGTCGATATTGCAACGAAGACGCCTTACCAATCCATGTTGGCCGCCCGGTCAAACTCTCCGTTCAGGTAATCGACGAATTGGCGCATTGACTCTTCAGACTGCATCGATAGGCGGTAATCGCCCCGAGCGACCATGGTCAGAATAAGCGGCAGGTCACTCTCAAGGTAGATCCGAGCGGGGGCACGCTTGCCAGACCAAAGAAAGGCTATGAATTCCTCGATGGTCTGGATGGCGGCTCGCGAATTCAGGCTCACGCCGTGCCCGAATCGGAATTTTCGTGTTCCGCGTCGATGAGGCAGCATCACCGGAACGGCGCCGGCGTGGGAATGGAAGGTGAACGCTTCGCCCTGTTTGCCGAAGGCGCCATGCGCGATGTAGTTGCGCAGCTCGCGTCGCAAGGCGAGTAGCTTCTCATAATGTTCCCGGCTGTCGTCATTCGTGCAACCGATGACGGTCTTGTACTTGTCGGGCCATTCCTTTTCCGCTAGCGACGCCACATCCTGTGCGGACGCCGCGTGATCCATCAGGATGGCGAGATGCAAGAAAGCGTGCTCGGTCCAACTGAAGAATGCCTCTATAACGGCGAGCGCCAGCCAGTCGGCTTCGCGCGTCAGTTGGAAATAGGGCATCTTCGTGGAGGTCCACGTCATGCCGGACTCAGTTTTGCCTTTAGTGACGTGCCTCTCATCCTTGCGGGCCTCGGCATCACCGATTTTCGCCTTGTAGAGGTCCAATAGGAATTCAAATCGCTTGAATAAGCCGTCGCTGTTGTTGAGTACGTTGACCTCCGAGGCGGTCACCGCCTGTTCGGCCAACCAATCGAAGAAAGGTCGCGCGACTTTGACCGCCCGCTGAATGCGTCGAACGATTTCAGCGGCGGCCGCCTCGTGTTTCTCGGGCTCGTCCGTGAAGACACCAAGCCCCAGCTTTCGATGTTCTATGACGAAGGCCTTGCCTTGGTAGTCAATCGGAACAGACCATGCAACCTTTTCCGATTCCCCATAGTGCTTAAACTCAAGAAGGTCGACCAACAGAAAGTACACGAGATAATAGTCCGGTAAACTGGCACCGGCTTTCGTCCGTTGCGCCGTAAACATGAAATTCTTCGGTGCACAGGAATTGTCATCGGCAGGTCGAATCGGGCCGAGCGCCAGTAGAGCGGTTTTGCGCACGCGCAAGAACTCGGGTGGAATCGGCGGCATTTTTTTAGGACCTCCTTGTCTTCGCGCGGAGCCGCAATTATACGGCAGCTTCAGTGCCGCCGTAGGCCGCAGAGCCCGAATGGGTGATTTATGATGGAGGCCTGAAGGAGGCCGTAGTGTCGACCCCGAGACCCGAAGAGCGTTTCGAGACCGAGCTCGAGGTATTCCGCAAGGAAGCCGATGAGGCGGTCCAGCATCTGTATGCCTACCTGACCATGCACGCGGTGGCGGCGGAGGACAGGTCAGTCCGTCAGCTGTATAACACCTGTCCACTCTTTTGGTTGACCACGCTTCGGGGTCTGCAGATCTCGCTCTTCATGGTACTCGGACGGATCTTTTCTCAAGAATCGAAGCACAACATCAATGCGCTCCTTAAAATTGCGGAGACCGATCGGGAGATTTTTTCTCGGGACTCGCTCGCCGCCCGAAAAAGCACCATCCAGAGCCTCGACGTGCAGGCGTACGTGAGCGACACCTACGCCCCGACGCGTGAAGACTTTCGTGGTTTTCGCCGCGAGGTCAAAGAATGGCGACGAATTTACGAGGCGAATTACCGCGAGGTCAGGAACCAGATCTTCGCGCACGCCGAAGTGTCAGAGCCCGACGACGTGGGTGCGTTATTTGCAAAGACCAATATTCAGGAGCTCGAGCTTCTCGCGACGGACCTGGTGGAGTTCCATGCGAGGCTTCAGGGCTTGTTGCAAAATGGCACACGCTCCGTGCAGAGGCGCACAAATTCGTCCGTCCAGGAGCTCCGGAAACTGTCGCGGTCAGAGCAGCGCTCTACGCTGCAAGGCCGGGTAATCCACGATACGGAACAGAGCATCAAAGTGGCGGTCGCCGGGTTGGCCGCTGAGCAAAACCGCCCGGCGTCTTGAATCGCGGAACCAACCCCCGGATTACCCCCTAAATTCTGCCACTTAGCCACAGCACCAACGCAGAACTCGTGAGGCGCGGCGGATGCAATACTCTACAGTCGACGAGTGCAAAACCCGTTGGGGATTTAGGCCCGTTTCTGAGCCGTTGGCTGCGGTAGATGCGAATTCCTGACGATCGAGGCATCCCAGGTAAGAGAAGCGATGGACTATCTAGACTACGAACAGCACTACGGCGAGTACGCACGGCGATTCGGGGTCGCGAATCCGAACTCCGAGCGGTATGCGAGCCAACGTGCGCAAGAAACTCACATTCTCTATGTGCACGATGCCCTGCGCGACGAATTCACTGGGAGTGTTGGATTCGCGCACGGTCTATCAGACGCGCAGGCGCGTCACTTTGCCCTATACGGCGTCGGACGCCGGTTTGAGATATTGTGGTCGACATTTCGTAGCGTCCGAGATGCCGTGCCGGTAGACCGCTCCAGGCCCATGACGGAGGAAGAGGGCAGGGCAGTCAGCCGAGACTTGAATACGATTTACATCAATATCGTCGGCGTCATCGACAACTACGCCTGGGTGCTTCGACACGAGAGGGGCTCGGCCCACATTCAGAACCTAGCCCCAAATGGGGTGGGTCTCTTCGTCAAGCAGTTTCGTAAAGACCCTTGCTTCGGATCACTGATGCCGCGACTCGATCCCTTCTCAGACTGGTTTACAGACTTGCGGTCGCGCCGCGACCCGGCTGCGCATCAGATTCCCCTCTATGTCCCGCCTACGGCGCTCGATCCGGAGAATCATCAACGTTTCCAGACGATCGAGCACGAGATCGGTCTTCTCGCTTCCCGCCAGGAGTTTTCCAGAATCGACGCGTTGCGCGAGGAGCAGGAGAAGCTCGGGGTATTCTTACCTAAGTTCATGCATCATCCCGACGAGCCGCTGATCTCGTTTTATCCCACGATTCCGCAGGACCTCGCTCAATTGATTCGGGTCTCGGCGATCGTTCGGCAGTTCATTAAAGCGACCGCAGCCGGAGTGACACCTCGCGCCCACCCTTAAGGTATCTCCTCGCGACTGTCCCAGTAGCCAATGGCCGAGGGTAGCTGATTGAGCAGCATATTTAGCCCGTCGAGTCCGGGAATCCTCCAATAGCCGGAAGCTTGTCCATGGATGTGGAATCCGTCGAACAGCCGCTTGCCCGGCAACAGCGGAAATGTTGCCTTTGCCGCGTTCCACCCTCCTTCGTCCACCGAGTCGAAGTATCGATCGCCGTAGTAGCTTGCGTCGAAACCAACGATGATGGCACCAACCACGGTAATGGCCGCAACTACGTGAATAAGGTCCAGTAAATGGAAAAGAAAGGTCTCTAGGGTGATGTGAGCGGCCGCGCGGTCAGCGTGGTACTTAAGCAAACCGATTCGTCGCTCCAGGAGCGATGGCTTATCGAGCAGAAGTTTCTTCGGCTGCGCGCAGCGCTGGAACAGCTCTCTCAAAAGGTTGAGTGCCTTTGTAGCGTCCTCGATGGGTCGCGTGCTGCTGGCCGCCCAAAACTCGGCAACAGAAGTTAGCGTGGCATCCGTGATATTCGCGAACCGTTTACCCGTCATTTTGCTACGGCCTTCATCGAACACCGCCCGGCAGCCGAGCGTGATGGACTGCAACGACGAGGCGTCCAAGCACGAGGCTTGCACCCGGGTTGCGTACAGATTGCTCGGGGCGGCAGCCGTCGTACTGGCACCGAGCTGCATGTACAAAGAGGGTAGCAGCTGGCTTGCGCGCGCTCCAACCCCTCTTAAGAACTGTATCGTCTCAAGGCGCGCATCCATATCCACGTACTGATCGCGCTTTTTCAACTCCGCGATGCGAGCGTTGAGATTCTTGGACGCATAGTCGGTCCACTTTATCTGAAGCGTGACGCCCGGTTGTTCTTCGTTAGTCACAATGCCTCCGACTCGTCAGCCTGATGTATTGCATGGTCACCTATTGTAGCCTCCGTGTGCTCGTTCACTCATGCGATCTCCGGCGCAGCTGATCTTGCGCGCTTGCTGCAAATCGACCGAATTCACGGACCCGTTTGACAGCGCGCATAGCGAAGCGCTGGAGTAGAATGGCGCGAACTATCCACGGAGGGACAGACATGACTCAAGAATTGCGTGCATGGATGTGCGATCCCGCCAATCTCCACGCCCGCGAAGCGATCCTGATGCATCGTTTGTCCTTCGATATTCAGCTCGCGGCGGCGCGTGGCGGCTACTATCTCAATACGTACTACGACGATGTGGACCACGACGGGTTCGATCTGATCTTCGACGATCAGGACACCATCAAGAAGACCCAGGTGAAAACCGTCGACGCCCAAGCGGCGACGGGGCAATGGGAGATCCACAAGCGTATCCTGCGGCCCTCTTTCGAACATCTGGATAAGCTAGGATTCGAATCCTCGCCGGAAGGCGAGGGCGTGGAAGGCGGATTTCTCCTCATGCAATTCGATACCACGGCGCCGGGCATCGGTGTCAGATACTTCTACACCGATCTCTACGTGAGGCTTGCGTTCGAGTGTGACGTTATTCGACGACGTCACGGCGCCAGTCAAACTGCGGTGAAGGACTGCTTAAAAGCTCTTCAGCGGGGTCTGGGCCATGAGTGCGTTACTGTGCCTTGGGCGATGATGTTGGAGGCCAAGGGCCCTGACGAACTATTGGCACTGAGTGGACTTCACGGTCGCGCGAGTTGTTGGTGGAAGCATCACGTATTCCTGATTGCGAATCACGTGAGGCCTCGAGCGCATCCCGATATACCGCTGCCTCGGCCCCTTGATGAGTTAAAGCGTATGACGGCCGATTCTATCCGTGACTTGGTTGTGGACAACGATCTCATCGACGGTGATCCCTAGGAGCGACTCGACATGAATCCTGAGATGGAAGCTGGGCTCAAGGCGATTCTCGGACCCGAGATGGCGCAGATCATCATCGACACGCAGGCCGTCGCCGGTTATGAACTCCCGATCGAAACCCGAAAAGGTTTCTTGTTGTTTCACAAGTTCGTCACCGATCCGGTTCCTGGCTACATTGCGAAGTGGCGGGCATCGCCGACCACGGAGCACTGGTACCACCGTCATGTCAACGGCATTCTCGGCGATGTCCATAGCGCCGTTCGGCGCGTGTTCTACCATAGAGGCCGCATGATGGAAATCGAAGACACCTTGCTGCAGGCGATCGAAAGCGTGGACTACAAATCGAGACTCGGCAATGCGGTAGTTGCGCTTGGCAATACGTCGAAATGGGATTTCGAGTATCAGGCATTCGTGCTGGCGACGCGAAGCGCGCTCGACTATCTGCGACGAGCCTTGTCGGCATATTTTCATGACAAATCGCATTCGTACAATAGCTGGCCCAAGGCGCTTAGGCATCCAAAGGCGCCGGCACTTTCGCGGGCGCTGCTCGAGACCTATGAGGCGCAACAGGACGGGCTGTTCTACCTGAAGCAGAACCTGTCCGGCGTTGCTCGTCGCGATCAAATTGCCCATCATGGCCACGTTTCGCCGGCGACGATCAATCTGACCGCAAAAGGGCTAATGTTGGTGGGCGGCGGCGAGGATCTGGCATTCAATCGCGATATTCCCATCCAAAGCTTGCGAGGCATCATCAACGGCCGTGCTGATTATCTCGTAAGTACAATCGAGGCGTTCCTCGCGACGTTTATCACCGAGGTCCGAAAGATCGAGTCGCAATAGACCCCGGGACTTGCGAGCAAACGGTTCGCTGTCCGTCTCCTCAGTATCGATCTCACGTCGGGAGATATATCCATTGTTCTCGCTCGGAGGGCTCTTATAGACACAAGGGTCGCTTTGCGCATAAACGCGGCTGGATGGGTCGCTTAAATTCGATCGGTCAACGGAAGCAACGCCGTGAACGCCGGCCATCGTCCCGAGTTGCTGATGCACCTTAAGTGTCAGTTGCCATTCCGACTCGGTGAGTCCGTCGCCCGCGGCCGGCAAGTCAATGATGCTGCCGAGTGAGAATAACTGACTGAGTCGATCCCGGTTCGCGCGACTAAAACGCGCGTCGGCTGCGGGCGCTGGATGAAACTCGGACGGCGATGATAGAACATTGCGGCTTCCTCCCTGAAAGCGCCCATTGCGTGGTTCCGGCGGCCCATGGGTGGTGCGGATTGCCAATCCCAGCCAATTCTTCCATCAAGGCAAATCTTCAATCGGTTACCTGCTGCGGACCCTTTTCCGGTGAACAGAGCGCTATAAAGTCTTCGTCTTTAGGTTTTCGCTTGCCACCGCCCCAGGTGTTTTCGATTGCGTTCTCTTTTGCTAGCGCCACGCAAATGTCCTTGACGTTGGTTATCCTGAGGACGAACTGCGTCAACACGGAAACCCAGACATCCGCGAACTTTCTGGGCCGGTCCATCAACATCGTCAAAATAAGATTCCTCGCCGAAGCCATTTGCGCGCTAACAAACTCATCGATCCGTTCACCATCGACGGCCGAGTCCAAGCCTCCAAACATATCAACTGAACCCGATTCCTTTTCTCGTTTTCGCACCTTCGCCGCTGATCTGTCGACTGCTTGTTGCTGCAGCGCCTTGTATTCGGTCTCACGGAACGTATCCAATCCCGCCTCATATTTTGTTCCATATGTCAGAAAAAAATGTGGCCGGTCGATCGTCGGCCGATAAATCTTGGTGGATACAACAAATTTGAATTGGCCTATGTTGGCAAGTGTTTGGCGGAAGAGCTTTTCGACGGCCATTCCTCGATCGATCGCGACAAGGTCGGGATCGAGTCTGTCTTCCCAGCCAGGACCTCCGAGTATTCCGTCAAACGACCTGACCGTGGCGGCATCAGGCATTGAGACTGCACGATTTATGAAGTCGTACATGTAGTTGATGAGCACCTCGGTCTTTCGTGGAGTCAATATCGGCTGAATGAGATCGAAGTTGTAGCCAGTCCAGCCTGTAGGATCAATAAAAATCAAAGCAAAGGAGTTTCCAATAAATGAGGAAATTCGAGGAATCGCATCTGTGAAGGCGCCCCCGTGTGTTTCTATTTCGAAATTCTGCTCGGGTTGGTGATGTGAGGCGACAGCGGTGACTAGTTTTTCATACGCTTCAGGATCTCGTTCGCAGAGAAAGCACTTTATTCGACGCCGCTTTCCCATAGCGGTGAGTCTGCGCTGCGCATCCTTGAGAACGTCGATGGCAATCATGAAGGAGGAGTCCGCGAAGTCGTCCTGGCGTGTCTCCCACGGGCCGGAAAAGCCGTCGACGTAGGTCAGATCGGAAAAGTGAAGAACCTTAAATGCGAGCGCCTGTAGATACCTTTTTAAAATGAAATGCTTGGCTTTGGTTTGCTCGCGCCCGAAGTACAGTTCTGCATCCGTCATATATCTCCTTATCGAAACCGCAGCGCCTACGCATGCGGATATCCGTTCCATGTCTGCCCATCAAGTACCCGGCCGCTCAATTTCTTTGGGCGCCACGAGAGGCGCTCGGACATTCCCGTTTCATCACTAAGTTCGATGATCTTATTGCTAGGCTCACCTTGCGCTTCGGGACTCCAGTGACCCCATTGTTTGAAGTGAAACGGCACACGGTGTGTCTCGCACTGGTCACGTAGCGTTCGGATCCAATTTGGATGTGTGGGGCGTGCTTGTTTCCCGCTCTCGCCGCCGGCGATGACCCAACTGATCTGCTCTCCTTTCAACCAACGGGTGAGATCGATTGCAGATAGCAATGGTTCGCAGGATAGAAAACGAACGGTTGCTTCTACGCTAAGTAGCCGTTCAATGCGTCGATCCGCCCAGCGCTGATTTTCCGCTGTGGTGCCGAGCCAGACGTTTTCCTGCGGGACGGATAGCCAGGGGTAAACGTGCTTGATATGTCCCGGTCGCTTGGTTAGCAACAACCAGTCTAGTTGCGGCGTCCTTTCTATCAAATCCCATAGCCGTTCGCGCCATGGATCCAAATCTGTACGGGGCTCAAATACATCGGCCATGGATGCGCAAAACACGCGAGTTCGTGTACCCAATCGGGCTGCGTCCTCATTCCACCGCAACGGCTCACGCCAATGTTGTTCGCCAAAGAAGCGTCTAGGTGCATCTCCGCCCCAAAGCTCGTCACCGAATCGCCGAGCCCAAGACTCGGCATAGCAATGAGCGCACGCCGGCGACAGCTTCACGCAACCCCACCACGGGTTAAACGTGTGATGAGTCCATTCGATTTGTGAGTCCCTAGCCATCATTAATCCCGCTGGTGCGTGCGTCTTGGGTAGATTGCCGAATAAGTTAAGATACTGTATGGTTATACAGTCACGCGCATTTTGCAACCACGGCATTAAATTATAGGAATGACCAGTTGTGCGACCCTCCAGCGGCAACATCATCAAGGGGAAGCGGCGGCGCCCAACGGAGTTGAGAATTTCGCCGGAATCCCAGAAGGCTTTAAGGGAACGAATGGAAAGCCCCGAGGGTCAGGAACTCCTCGATGAATTGGCTAGCTGTTTTGTTCAGGCTGCGGTGACGCGGCTCCTCAAAGAACAAGCTGAAGCTGAGCGCGCGCAAGCAACGGAAACTATTTGAGTTTTATTCGAACAAAGACTGGCGGATCAGTCCAAATCGAACACGGCCCACCAATTACCGAAACCGAACTAAAATCCCTTATAAATCAATAACTGTAGGAACAGAGCGTGGGGAGGGCGCGAATCGAACCTACACGGGCGGCACGATAACGGCCTGAGAAATAAGAAGATCGCAGTTTCGCGTTCTGTAACTCCCCCACGAATCACAGCAACCTCGTCGAAGTTATTTCTTAACGAGCGAGTCGAGCATTGCGGGCCATTGGCGTTCAAAATTTCTGTCCTGTTGGAGACCGAGCCTAAGCAAAGCTTCGACTCTTTGCAGCGCCTCGGGCCAGGTTAGCGCGGTTTGAAACGAGTTGAGGGCGCTGAGAAGATTGTCGACGACGGTAGCGATACCTGGTTGATAAGACGCTTTGCTGCCGCGATCGCGCGCGCATCGAAGGTGGCGATCCTTCGCGCAAGTGCATCGACAAAGGCGTCCAGCTGGGAGCATCGGGAAGCGCGCGGTTGACGTACCCATATTGTGCCGCTTCATCGCCGTCGAAGTCGTTGGCGCCAAGAACGATTTCGAGCGCGCGGCCGCGACCGACCAGGCGCCAGGCGCGAGGCGCTCGGTGCCTCCGCCGCCGGGATGCAGCCCGACTCCGACTTCCGGGTGACCCTTATACGTGTTCTCGCGCGACGCAAAACGCATATCACAGGCAAGCACGAATTCGCTGCTGACCCCGCGGACGCAGCCTCGAATCTTCGCGATGCTGGCCACCGGAGATCGGGTGAGGCGCACAAATGTGTCCGTTAGGATCGGCAAGCCGGAAGGCCCGACCGCACTCATGATATTGCCCGATCTTGCCGGTTAGGTCGAAGTGGGCGAGGATAGAACTCGGGATTCGCACTTTCGAAGACCACGACACGTAGGCTTGAGCTCGGCGTCCATGCGCACCAGCAAGTCCTGCAAGGCTTGGTACAACGTGGCATCCACGATGTTGAAAGGCGGATAGTCGAACACGATCCGCCAATATGCGGGCGATTCTTCAACAACCCGCAGCGGCCTAGCATCGTTAGCCACGCTTCACCTTCCTCTCGTCGACCTCGATAGAGCGGGCCGGCGATGTGATGTTCGCCGCCTCGTAGGAGCGCATCCGGGCAAGTCCCGCGTCGCTGATGCACAGTTTCAGGAAGAGATTTCGTTCGAGCGCCAGTCCCTGCGCCAACGGCGTCTCGGTCGCGTTGCGGACAAGCCGCTTAATGGCCGCAACCGATTCCGGCGGGCGGGACGCCAGTCGACGGGCGATCTCCATCGCCCGATCCAGAGCCTTACCGCTTACGCTCTCGTGAACAAGGCCAAGCCTTGCCGCTTCCCGCGGGTTGACAGCATCGCCCATGAGAATGTGCATGAGAGCCGCCGCCATCCCAATGGTGCGCGGCAGCCGCTGCGTGCCGCCGGCTCCGGGGACAAGGCCCAGGTTGGTCTCCGGCAACCCGATCAAGTAGTCGCCGTCCTCGGCGATGCGAAGATCGCAGGAAAGCGCGAACTCGAACGCGCCAGCCAAACATGTTCCGGAAATGGCGGCGATGACCGGTTTTGGCATGCTCTCGCAGAGCGCCATGGCCTTGTCGAAGAACTCCGCCGTTGTAGGTGGCGTTGTCGGGCCACTGGCGGCCGGAAGCGCGCGAGGGGCTCGGCGAGCTGCAGGAGGGCCGTGATAGAAAAGTGGCGAGCGAAATACCCGGGCGCACCGCCCGTCAGAACCACGGCGCGAATATTGGAATCCCCGGCGTAACCATCCAGCGCCGCAGTGAGCGCGTCGCCCATCTCCGCGTCGAAATAGATTCTCCTGGGGCTGCCCAGCGTAATGACTGCGATTCTATCGGTCACGTGCGTGGCCAGAACGTCGGCGGACACGGAATCCTCCTGAGTTGTGATCATCTCTTCTTCAATAGCGCGCTTCACGCCCTGATTCGCGCTCAAGCGCCGCTTTTCACTGCACGCGCGTGCGTACGCGCGAGATCGCGGTATCCTGCCGACTCGGGCAGTGACCCCCCAAGGCTGCTCGAACAATACCAAGCGGGGCACACCCTACGTGGAGGCTGGTTCATCCTGCCATGTCGTTGATGCCACCTTTTCGGCCACCGATGTATTGCTGCACGAGAGTGCTTTGGTTCTACGACTGAATCCTTCGGCGCCGGTGGAGCCCTATCGAGCTATCCGTCGCATCTCCTATGGCCGAATAGGTGGCAATTCCGACATATGTCCAGGTGTTAAAAGCCAGTATCCTTCGCGGCCAAGCACGGGCGAGGCAATCGGACACACTGAGGTGAAGACGATATGGCGAAGTCATCAGATGTAATTTTAGTGCACGGCGCTTGGGCGGACGGGTCGAGCTGGGCGAAGGTGATACCGCTTCTTGCCGCCAGAGGTCACACAGTCATCGCCGTGCAGCTTCCCCTGACGTCACTGGGCGACGACGTGGCGACGGTTAAGCGGGCTATCGCGCTTGCATCGGGTCCAATCGTGATGGCGGGCCACTCCTATGGCGGCGCTGTCATCTCCGAGGCCGGAAACGACCCGAAGGTCGAGACGCTCGTGTACATCGCGGCCTTCGCCCCAGACGCGGGTGAGTCGGCCGGATCTCTGGGTGCGAGCGTCGAGCCTGCGCCGCTGGGTGCCGAAGTTCTGTCCGGACGCGCAGGGGTATCTAAAGCTCACCCTATCGGGAGTGCGCGACTCCTTTGCGCAGGATTTGACCGACACCGAAAAGCTGGTCCATATTCCGCGCAGTCGCCAACAGCAGGTGCTGCGTTGGGTGGATCGGTGTCCGCGCCGGCATGGCGCACCAAGATCTGTCGCTACCTCGTCGCAACAAACGATCGCGCAATCCCGCCCGCCCTGCAACGGAGGATGGCCAAGCGCCTCAACGCGACGGTTGTTGAGGTTGCCTCCAGCCATGTCGCGATGCTGTCGCACCCCAAAGCAGTGGCGTCGCTGATAGCTGGATAAGATGGGAGGCCCAGTCGAATGCCCACGATCCATATTTAGGCACCGGCCGGTATTGCTGACCGCGGGTTAACGTCTGAACCGTTCGAGCCGCTTGGTGGCGAAACCTTCCGAATGGAGGCAATATGGTGTTCGGCTCCCGCGTAAGGGCCCTCGTTTAGGTTAACGTCGGGGCGGCTGAGTTTTTTCAAACGATTAGCCGAAGCCAACCTCGTCCGCAGATTAGGAGGCACACTATTCTACGACTCGGGATCTTCTTGCAGCCTGGCTTCAGTGTAATGAGTTTCGCGCCGATCGCGGCATTTGAAGCAGCCAATATAGTTGCCGGTGAGCGCTTCTATGATCTTCGGATTCTATCGGAGAGAGGAGAGCCACTCACCAACTCACTCGGCTGGACGATAAATACTGAAGCGCTTGGCGAGGATCGTTTTGACACACTGATGGTGGGTTCGGGGCCGGATTTGGTGCCGTCGTCACCACGTACGGTTGCGCTTCTGCGCGACGCGGTATCGGCGACAAGGCGGATCAGCTCGATCTGCATAGCCGCGTTCACGCTCGCGGAAGCGGGAATCCTGGATGGCCGGCGCGCGACCACGCATTGGTCGTACGCCGAAGAACTAGGCAGGCGGTTCCCTAAGATAACCGTCGAAATGGATCGGATCTTTATTGCGGACGGGCCCGTGTGGACGTCCGCTGGAATGACGGCTGGGATTGATCTTGCGCTGGGTCTCATTGAGCGCGACTTAGGCAAGCAGGCGGCGCAACGTACCGCGAGGGTGCTTGTCGTCCATCATCGTCGCGCTGGCGGCCAATCGCAGCATTCAGCAATGCTGCAGCTCGACGCCAAATCCGATCGCGTCCAAATTGCGCTGGCCTTCGCAAAGCAGAACCTTCGCGAACCGCTAACGGTTGAGCAGTTGGCCGAAGCCGCCCGACTAAGCCCTCGACAATTTAGTCGAGTGTTCCGCACTGAGACCGGCCTTTCGCCGGCAAAGGCAATTGAAAACCTCCGCCTCGAGGCCGCCAGGTTTATGCTGGAGCAAGGTCGGCTGCCTATCGAGGAAATTGCTCGTGAGACGGGATTCGGCGATCGCGAGCGAATGCGGCGCAGTTTTCTTCGCACCTTCGGAGAGTCACCCCGAGCCCTTCGCAACGCAGCGCATCCGCTGGCAACCATCTAACCGTTGGGTGACCGCGGGCCGAAATGCCCGATGGGCGCGCCCGCAAAATCCCTGGTCAATGTTCACGCCAGTTCGCACTAGGACTTGCCGAGATTCTCAGCAAGCATATTGCAGAACAGCGCACCCTGTTCGATGGCGTCGTCGAGGGCGACGTGGGTATGGGCATGCGAGTCGAACCAATGTTTGGGCATGCCGCCTTTAGTGCTTTTGCGATAGTCCTTTTTCAGCAGGGCCATTGCGTAGGTTTTGATATCAAGGGCGGAGAAGCGGAAGGGGCTTTCGCCGGCGAAGTGAATCAGGTACCAGTAAACGAATAGGAAATCGAATCCGGCCGGGTAGCCGACGAATACTGGCTTTCCAGGAAGGGCTTTGAGCCAGAGGACGTAACGGCGCATGGCCGTTTCAGGCATCTCCAGTTCTTGCCGGCACGCGGCCCAGGCTTCGGGCTGTTGGGCCCACCATTCTGCCGTCTTGGGATCGGCCGTTGCGCCCGGCAGCGTTTCAAGGTTCGCGCTGAATGTGCCTATCAATTCCTTTCTGCCTGTATACGCCGCCGAGCCAAAACTCAACATCGAGTTCGGGCCGGGGATCGGCCCGTCGGCCTCAACGTCGGTGCTCACATAGATTTCTTTGCTGCTCATGGCTGCGACTTGTGCCGCAAGACATCCCACCGTTCGGTGACTGCCACCCGTAGCTTGCGATCGTCGATCTTTGCGATCCACTCGCGTAATTCGCGACGAGAGAAGTTCGCTGGCCAACTCAGCTCAGGGAAATGTCGCAGCCGCCGGCCGCGCCGGGTCGATAAATACAGCGCGTCGAATAGAGCTTTAGCAGGGGTAGCGATGTCGAAGTTGCCGGTGTTTCGATACGGACCGTAGCCGCCGATGAGTGCAGGGTCGAGTCGGTGGAACTGATATGTCCCAAAAGGGGTTCGTACGGTGGGACGTATACGTTCCGCCACGATCTGAATCACGTGCGGCGCTTGGTCGATCATGCCATGAAGATTAAGGGCGGAGAGTAGCGATACATAACCGCGAACGTCGGTCTTTTCTCCTTTTGTGGCGCGCAGCAATTGTGGAATGATGGCATAGGGTGAGAAGTCAGCATGGCCGGGCAATGCCCAAAGTCCACGTCGAACTTTGGCAATCAGCCCTTCCTTTGCCAAAGCCGAAAGTGATTGGGTCGCCCAGACGGGCGAACCTCCAGTGGTTTTGATGACGTCGGCCGTAGTGAATACGGGTTGATGATGCGTCAGTTCGCCGAAGACAGCGGTATCTACGGCGTTCATGTGATTGTTTCCGGTGGTACGGCGAGGATCTGGTCGATGAGATCGCCGACAAACAATTGACGCGCGATCCAGGTGTCCTCGTCCTGCAACTGCTCGCGTTGCGCTGGATCCAGGTAGGCCAGAACCGTGTCTGAATACTCGGCGTGGGATATTTCGAGCGCTCGGCCGCGCGCGTTGCGTAGCGTGGCATCGTCTAGCCAGCGTCTTAGGAAACCAGTGTCGATACCTCTGAGCGTTCCATCTCCAAGAACAAACAGATCGAATACATCACGGGCCTGCACGTGCGTGCGCGAGGCAAGGGCATTGATCTTCTGACGGATGGCTGCAGGCCGTGTGTAGCTCGGCAATAGCAGCGGCGGGTCATCTGGGCGAAGATACTCGCGGACGGCGGAATCATTCGCCGGGCTGACCGCGTGCTCGTCTCCCTCGCATCTATCCCGGTAAGACACGTCGATTTTGGTCGGCGGTCGGATGCCGCCGCGTCCGACCAGCTCAATTTTGTAGCGCAGTGTCGTATCGGTCGACTTACTCGATCGTCCGCCGATCAGCGAGGCCTGGAGTATGCCGAGGGCTTGCAGACGCCGTTGCACATCTCCGTCAGCCAGCGTCGCCGGAATGGCGCGTTGCATGGCGCCCGCGACGTCCTTGCCCACATCCAGATCGATGTCTTCGCTGAATCGGATACTGCCGAAGTAAAGGCGTAGATTGGTTCCACCTTTCAGAACCCAATCGCGTCCTTGCAGTCGCTCTGCCAGAGCTCTGAGCAGCACGACATGAAAGCCCTCGCGCAGGGCAAGCGGAGAATGGGTTGTTTTATTAATCGACATAATTATCCTAAAGTCCATAATAATATCAATTAATAAGGAGGGCAACTATTCTCAAAACAAGCGCTTGAGAAGAAGGGCCAAGCCACGTCGGGATCAGGAGCGCGCTGTCGCGAGTCAGGATGCCGGCCATCATGGCCTACGTAAGCAATTGAAATTACTTAAGTTTTATGCGCACCGGGATCGGAGGAACAGCCCAAATCGCCCACGGCCCACCAATTCGCCACGGGGTCCATCGAGAGAAATAATCGTTTTATCGTCCAGAGACTTCCTTCGAGATTCTTTGACATCGAGTCACTCGTGCGGGCTTATTTGGGTTCTGTCGAACTGAGGGACGAGGCTAAAATGTGGTCTTTTGCGAGAAGGCCGACTGCGACGCAAACGGTCGTTGAAGGTGTTATGGGACCGCGCGTTCGCCTAAGTTTGTCGATCACTGAGACGTGATTCCGATCGTTTCGTTTGACCGCATTTGCACCAGAACCCCTCCCCTGTGGTTTAAGTCCATCTTCGCCTCAGGCCCTAGTGAGCAGCGGTCAAGTCGGTCTTGGTGAAGTCCTTTCCCTTGAACAGAAGGGGTTCCCGCGTCGCCTTCGAAAGAGCGTAGGAAAAGCAGTCCCCATAGTTGAGACCAGCAGGGTGCCGGCCACTGCCGAAATCGATGAAAGCTTGTCTCGCAATGTGCGCTTGTTCTTCGGTCACGGACTCAACCGCGATGCCTGCCCGGCGAATGAATGCGTCGAGTTGGCGGCCGCCGTTGCTCTTGGTCTGGGTCTCGACAACGATCGCAGCCTCGACGAACGTTGCCGCCGATATGCGGCACGATTCGGCCCGGGTGATCGCCTTGGCGTAGATCTCGGCGTCATCCTCATTGAAAAGGATCGCGATTATCGCCGAAGTGTCGACGATCACTTTGGCAGCCCGCGTTTGTCATAAAGCAATTTCCCGTGGTCCACAGGTTTCCCCTTTAGGGTTGCCGCGCACCGGCGTCCGATAGCAAGCAAGTCATCCGCCAAAATCTCCGGCTTACGCGCGCGACCTACCCGAGCGAGACGTTCGCGCAACGCTTGAGTAACAGCGCGAGTCATCGTTTCGCCGGTCTGCTGTGCGAGTTTTCGGGCAAGCTCGTGGGCCTCAGGGTCCTTGATGTTTAGAGTCATGCGTCTACCTCGGTAGAAATAGTTCTACCATAGAATACCGATTCGGCCTACCAAGCGGAAGGCCCTGGGTCCATATCTGCACGAATTCGCAGGCAACTACTGCCTCTACGCTGACAATTGTATTGGTCGGCTGGCAAGTAGGAGATAGCACGCGGCCAGATATTCGGCGTCCCGCGTCTCATCAACTTTGCGCACGACATCAGCTATTGCGGCTGGAGATTCCAGTCAGCGCTTTCTATATTTCCGCCGATCTCCGCATTGAGCGCCGGATCGCGAGCGAATGCCTCTGCGATGAAGTCCATGAAGACACGCGCTCGCCGCGGCAGCAGCCGATTTGCCGCATACACAAAGTGGATGGGCACGAGTGGTCCGTGATGATCAATCAGCAATGAACGTACCCGTCTATCGGCGAGCGCGTCTTCAAACAGCCAGCCCGGTGCGTAGGCGATACCAATCCCATCGAGCACCGCACTGCGAATGCCATCCGGAGAATTCACGCGAAAGCGTCCACGAACCACCACGTCGATGTCTCGGAATGACCAGGTGCTGCCGGCGGAGGAGAGAGTGTAGAGAATACAACTGTGGTTGCGCAGATCGTTCGGGTTTGTCGGTGCCGAATGCTCAGCCAGATACTCGCTGCTCGCGACGCAGAGTCGCTCGACGGCGCCAATGCGCCGCGCCTTCAGCGCACTGTCTTTGAGAGTTCCCGATGCGGATCGCCAGATCAATCCCCTCCTCGACGAGATCGATGTAGCGATCGCCAATCTGTAAATCGATCTCCATTTCTGGGAATTGCGCGAGGATTGCTTTCACTTGGGGCAGGATGTGGGAACGGCCGAGCACTGTTGGGCACGCCACGCGCAATAGCCCCTGCGGGGCGTCCTCGCCGCGAGCGTTCGATTCTGCCTCCGTGATCGCATCGATGACACGTCTCGTCTCGGTGTAATAGCGCTCTCCCTCCGGTGTCAAGGTGAGCTTGCGCGTCGAGCGGTGAAGCAGCCTCGTCCCCAGATGCCTCTCGAGCGCTGCGATGTGCCGGCTGACATTCGGTTGTCCCGTCCCCAGTTCTCGGGCGACGGCGGAGAAGCTTCCAGTCTCGACCACCCGGGCAAAGCTGTGCATGAGAAGGAATCTATCCATTGGTAGGTCTCGGGTCGGCATATTCATGCATTTTGCGCATGAATATTATGCCAAATTGACCGACTTATCTAATTTAGAGGAGAGGAGGACACTGCTTGCCAGGTACTGAGACGTTTAGAGACCGGCCGGAGGCGCTGGGCGCCCCGCAGCATACACGGAACATATTGAGGAGAGGCGATGAAGAAGCTCGATAACAAGGTGGCGGTGATTACCGGCGGCACCTCCGGTATGGGACTGGCGACGGCGAAGCGATTCGTGGCCGAAGGCGCCTATGTGTTCATCATGGGTCGTCGCCAGCACGAGCTCGACGCGGCGGTGAAGGAGATCGGCGACCAGGTCACGGGCGTGCAGGGCGATATCGCCAAATTGCCGGACCTCGATCGGCTGTATGAAATCGTCAAAGCGCAGAAGGGCCGCGTCGACATTGTCTTCGCCAATGCGGGGGTCGGCGAATTCGTGGCCACGGATGCTATGACCGAGGCTCATTTCGATAAGACGTTCGACGTCAACGTCAAAGGCACGCTGTTCACCGTGCAAAAGGCGCTGCCGCTCTTCAATGACGGCGGATCCATTATCCTCACGGGCTCAATCGCCTCCGTCAAAGGCATTCCCGCGTTCGGTGTCTACTGTGCCAGCAAGGCGGCCATCCGTTCCTTTGTCCGCACCTGGACCCTGGAACTCAAGGATCGCAAGATCCGCGCGAACGTCATTAGTCCCGGCACGATCGATACACCGATCTTGGGGCCGCTTCCGAAGCAGGCCATCGCCCAAATCGTCGCCGGCATTCCGATGGGGCGCATGGGTAGCGCGGATGAAATTGCCAAAGCCGCGGTATTTCTGGCCTCGGAGGACTCGAGTTTTGTCACCGGCATCGAATTGTTCGTGGATGGCGGTACGGCGCAGGTCTGACGGACGTCGCGGTAAAGTGCCCAACTAAATCCGTCGCTGACGACTCGTCTCATCTCGATGTAATTCTGCACTCAGTCTTGGAGGCATGATGAAATTCTATCCGCGGTGGATTGGACTACTCGGTATGCTGGTGGCGGTGCCGGCTCTCGCCGGCATCCCCGACAGTCCTCAGCAGGTGCGGCCGCTATCGGTGGGCGTGCAGGCGCCGATTTTCGCGGCCCGCACGACGAAGGGCGCGTTGCGGACCTTTCTGCCCGACAGTTACAAGAAGCCCACGGTCGTGCTGTTCTACCGGGGCGGTTGGTGCCCGTACTGTAATGCGCAATTGAGCGACCTGCATCTCGTCGAGCCGAAACTGCGCAAGAGCGGGTTTGAAATCGTGTTTTTGAGTACCGATCGACCCGAATTGTTGTACTCCAGTCTCAAGGCGACCGATATCCACTACACCTTGCTATCTGACAGTCAGCTGGAAGCGGCGAAAGCCTTTCACGTTGCCTATCACGTGGACGACGCAACGCTCGCCAAAATGCGGGAATATGGTGTAGATCTCGAGGCGACGACCGGTACCAAACAACACGAACTGCCAGTCCCCTCGGTATTCATCATCGACACCTCGGGGACCATTCGTTTCGTCTACTCAAATCCAGACTACAAGATTCGTTTGGGTGCCGATGCGCTCTGGGCGGCAGCACGACCCTTCGCCACGGTCAAATGAACAGGCTACGTACGCCGCGGCGGTGTCGTTTTGTCAGCATTCCATATAGCCGCCGCGGGCGTTCGGCCACAACCGCATGAGTTTGTCGCGTCATTAAAGCTCAAAAAACCGCTCTTTTAAGTGAATACCGACACCCGGAGGCAAAGCAATGACTGACGATACCGTCTACACACCGCCCAAGATATGGACCTGGGCCAAGGAGAACGGGGGCCAGTTCGCCAACATTAACCGTCCCGTGGCCGGGCCGACGCACGATAAGGATCTGCCTGTGGGGCGCCACCCGCTGCAGCTCTATTCATTGGCCACGCCCAATGGTGTGAAGGTGACGGTGATGCTGGAGGAGCTACTGGCGCTCGGTCACGCGGGGGCGGAGTATGACGCCTGGCTGATAAACATTCGCGAAGGCGATCAGTTCAGTTCGGGTTTCGTAGGCGTAAATCCGAACTCCAAGATTCCGGCCCTGATGGACCGCAGCGGACAGACCCCCGTCCGCGTCTTCGAATCCGGCGCGATATTGATCTATTTGGCTGAGAAGTTCAGCGCCTTCCTACCGACGGAGCCCGCGGCGCGGGCGGAGTGCTTGTCGTGGCTGATGTGGCAAATGGGGTCGGCGCCGTACCTGGGCGGCGGCTTCGGCCACTTCTATGCGTATGCGCCGACCAAGATCGAATATGCCATCGACCGCTTCGCCATGGAGGTGAAGCGGCAGATGGACGTGCTGGACCGACGCCTGGCCGAGAACGAGTACCTGGGCGGAACCCAGTACACTATCGCCGACATAGCGGTTTGGCCCTGGTATGGCGCGCTTGCCAAGGGCCTGATCTACGAGGCTGGTGAGTTCCTGCAGGTGGCCGACTATAAGTACGTCCAGCGCTGGACCGATGCGATCGCCAGGCGACCAGCGGTGCAGCGCGGGCGGATGGTGAACCGCATCTATGGCGACCCGGCGGGCCAGCTGCGTGAGCGACACGCGGCGAGCGACTTCCACACCAAGACGCAGGACAAGGTCGCCGCGACGGGGTGATGGGCGGCGGGGATGCCAAGCGTATATCGTCGACGCGACCGTCGGTGGGGCGCCCCGAATGGCGACTGCCCCTTATTCCGCCAACGCGAAGGACTAGGCAATCAAAACACCGATTGATTGCTTAAATGGGTGGCCCGAGCGCATTGCACAACATCTCGGCGCGTTGACGACGGTCTTTGCGCGCACTGTTGTTACGCAATCGCGCGTATTGGATTTGAAGAGAGGAAAGATCGACAGATTCAGCATGTATCTACTGGTGCGCTTGGCGGCACGCGCGGGACTGAGTTTGGCGTGAGACGATCGAAGGTCATTTGATGTCCACTGACCGCCGGAGACAGCCACTGTTCGGTGGGGCCTCCATCGGGGGCATCGACGAGTCTGCAAATTATTATTCCCTTAATAAATCAACTGGCTGTGCCGGAGATGTGGTGGCTACACGGCCCACCATTCAAACCCGGGTTCTCCCATATCGCCTTACCGGAATCGTGGCTGCCGCCAATCGGCGCCAGCAACAATTGGCGGTGCCGTTGGTCTATGTGCATCGCTTCAAATACATCTATGATTCCCGAGGTCGCGTAATCAGTGATTAGCCGCTATTTTCGGTTGCGTGCGGTAGCGTCCAGACAACCACCGCCGCGCGTGCTGAAATGACGACTTAGTCCTGATAAGGGAGATGGCTATGTACTTCGGCGGCGGCATTCTCGGAACATTGCTCATCGTCGCGCTCCTCGTATGGGTGGTTCATCGGGCGTAAATCATCGATGATTCGTCAACTCGTGGAGAGCAACATCGCGAATGCCCATCGCGTCGACGCTTCGCTTTCCACCGCCGCATTTCGTAGTTCTAGATCTTGGCAATTAGAAAAAGACCGATCAACCGTCTAATCGCGGTATGCGCGCCGGGTTGCGACCATTCACGAGGCCATGCCGTATCAACAGTAATATCGAAGCCACGCAAGAAAAAGCGAACGAAAATGTGGCAAATGTTCAAAGGGATGCGTCGAAAAACAAGGTGAGCGCAATAGACAAAGTCGATGACCAGAGCAAAGACCTCAACAATGTCGAGGCGAAGGGGGCCTACGATGTCGCCTTGGCGCGTGCCGAGGGAAATCAGGAAGTCGCTCTTGCAAAATGCAACGCCGTGAGCGGAGATGCGCAGTCGAAGTGCAAAGATATGGCGGCCGCCGACTACGATGCTGCCAAGGCCGATGCGAAATCACTGGAAGTTTCGAGCAAACAATAGGGTGGGTGAAACATGGACATCGTGATCGTTTTGATAATTCTGTTGTTATTGTTCGGTGGTGGCGGCGGGCTGTATTGGGGGATGGGGGCTGGATGGGGTGTCGGCCCCATCGGGTTGATCGTTGCCGTTGTCGTGATCGTGTTCCTCTTGAATGGTTCTCGTGGAAGGCGAGGTCCGCGGCTCTAATATTTGCGGCCCGCTAACTGCGGCGGGTAGGGTGGAGGCTCGCGGAATCGCATGGGGAATTGCGGCACTGTCCGAGTGCTCGGAACGCCAGCGAACCACGCGAGGACTCGCTTCAGGTCTACTCGCCACGTAAGTCCATATCGGACTGACCGATTTGTAGCCGGTCTTGGCGCTCTTGTCGGCGGCTACCTTGCAAGCCACACCGGCCTGCACGGGGTACCGGTGCGCAGCGAATCGTTCTCCGGCTGGATTGCTTCGCGAGTTTTACGGCACACGTTCGCTTCCTGCGCTATCATGAACGAAAGCTCGATCGAGCGGCGATAGTGACCGATAGTCCAATTGCCGGCGCCGCCGAGGCCCTTGCCCGGCTCTTTATCTCGGCCGACATCAGGCACTTCGCTTGCGCGGATTACAAGTCCGCCCTAGCCTGGTTGTTGGCCCCACGGGGCCGCTAAGATGGACAAGAGCACGACGTTTCTCGCGCCGATCACAGCCGCTGTTGATCGAACCACTTAGCGTTCGGTAGCGCACCGTCAAAGTTCGGCAATTGACTTATTGTCTGCGTCACACCAGATCGGAGTTACGCCGTGAACATGTCAACGAGCATTGCACTGAGCCGAACGGCTGCTGAGGGATGGCGATGATTCGCTCAGCGGTCAAGCCGCAACGCGCGCTGCGGCTCGTATCGAGCCATGATCGCCTTACCGTCCCAACCGACCCGATCGCGAGATTCACTCATGCCGAGAGCGACGCGGCGGCAGGCGCGGATGATCTAGCCGCCGGCGCGGCCGTCGTCTATGCCGAGATATTCCACGGGCTACAGGCGCGGCTGCAATCGACCGCTGCGGCGTGTCCCGTCACGGGCGCCGCGGATACGAATCATGCGATTCTGCGCCTCGTGCGGGAGGGCATTCTTGACTGTGCGACCGAGCTTGATCAAGTGCACGCAAGACTGACACCCGACATCGGCCGCTTGTATCAGGTCGAACGCGAACTTCGCGATGCCCGTTGCGGGTTGGCGCGGTCACAGGCGGAACTTGCGCGCGTGCGAGTCAGCGAAATGCAGGCGCATCATCTGGCCATGCACGATGCCTTGACCACGTTGCCAAACCGCCAGTTATTTCAGAATCGTTTGATTCAAGCATTGTCTCGATCAACCGAGCCTCGGCCACCACTGGCCGTTTTCTACATCGATCTCGACGGCTTCAAGTCCGTGAACGACACGCACGGTCACTGCACGGGCGACGAGGTGCTGCGAATCATGGCGTCGCGATTGGCACATGCCGTGCGCGCCGACGACAGCGTCGGCCGTTTGGGCGGCGATGAATTCGCATACCTGCTGTCGGGGCTGCGGGATCGAAGCCGGATAGGCGGCGTTGCCGGCACGCTGTTCGCGACGTTGTCGGCGCCCCTCAAAATCGGCGATTTGCGGATCGTCATAAAGCCGAGCATCGGCATCGCAATGTCGCCCGACAATGGTGTAACGGCCGAAGAATTGCTGCGCAACGCGGACGCCGCCATGTATAACGCCAAGCGCCGCCGGACTGGCCACGCGTTCTTCGCTGCGTAGCTGAACGGCGGGTCTGCAATCGCGCAGTACGCGCGGTAAAAAACTTCAGCCGGCTCGTCGCCGCGACTCCGCTACATTCTCAATGATCATTCTCGCGCGGGGGTTCGTTTGCTTTTGCTCCTGTTTCGGCTTCTCTTTCGGAGCCGCACGCTGCGGTTGATTAGATGGGTTACTCGGTTGTCGCGCGGCCGGGGCTTGCGATCCCATGCTTCTCCTGCGGCGATTGCGATTGCCGCGGCGTCTCGGTTTGCGGCTGTGCTCGCGAAGTTCCGGGCTGATTTTCGCCGGCTGGTACCTGCCTATACGATTGCGGTCGATGCGCAGCCTGTTCCGGCGCGTACCGCTGTCCGGGTTGAGCCTGCTGACTCGACGGTTGCCGCAGCTCCTGCGCGGGACGCGCTTGCGGCTGTTCAATCTGCCGGCGGGCCTGGGGTTCGCGCGGTTGATAACGATAGTTCTGCTGATTCAGGGCGTGTTGCTGCTCGATATTCGGATACCGGCTGCCTGAGTACTCGCGCTGGTAGCGCGGCAGCGGCGCCGCAGGCGGCGCGGAAGCGCGATCCCAGCGGTCCCACCCTGAGCGACTCCGCTGCCAGTCACGACCCCAATGCTCGCCCCAGCGCGGCGCGGCATCCGGCGCCCAGCCGCCGAAATACGCCGGAGGGCGCCGATAATATTGTACCGGGACGCGCAGGATGAACAGCGGCACGTCCTCCGGGGACACGACGTCCCAGGGGCCGTCGTACCAGGAGCTCGAATACCAGCGGTCCTGTCCGTATACCCAATACAGACCGTCGTAGAAGAACATGTTCGAATCGAGGCCGGGAGCGTAATAGACCGGGTAACCAGGCACTTCGACGAGGTCGGGGTAGCCGCCCACATTGATGCCTATGCTGGCGCTGGGCAGCCCAATGCCTATGCTTATTTGAGACATGACGGGACCGCAAGCGCAGAACAGTGCCGATAAGAGCAAAACCTCGATCGCCGATCTGATCGAGCGGCGCACGGCCTCGCGTAGCGGCTTTTCGACGGCTGATTTGGGCATTAGGTCCATGAGGGCTCCTTAGTTGATGCGCGCTGAGCTGTCAGGCGCATGCTGACCCGGCGAGAGTTCGGCGTCGGTGCGCTAGCAGACGGACTTTGGCGAGGCGATACGGCAGGCTTGAGCCTTCATCCATCGGTCAGGAAACAAACCATGAAATTGCGTACTCTGAAATCCCTATTCATCATCGCCGCGATGTCCGCGCCGGTGATCGTGCTCGCGGCCGGTGATGCAGATGCCGACCGCTCGCACCCGAAGGCCTTCGTGAAGGACTCGGTGATCACAACCAAGGTCAAATCGAAGCTCGCTGCCGAGCACATCAAGAGTCTCGGCCGGGTTCACGTCGACACGGACGAGAACGGGGTCGTCTGGCTGCGCGGTACCGCAGGAACGCAGGAAGCCGCCGACAAGGCCATTTCGTTGGCGCGCGAAACCGAAGGCGTAACGTCGGTTCGCAGCCACATCAAAGTGCGGCACGACGACTGATCTTCAGAAACCCTTCGCGATCAGACGACACGCACGGCAGGGTGGCGGCGCAGATTCTGTAGCGCTGCAGCTCTTGACGAAGCCAGCCATCGAGGTTAACGGCCGCACCGCGGCACCGCACCTGGTAGTGCAAATTCGTGAAAGCGCTTTTTGTGGCGACTTTTTCGATGAATGTCTCCCCGCTCTGTATTTGATTGCCGGCGTTCAGCAACCCGAGCTTCTCGCGAAGATGCGCGTTCGCTTTTGCCGCGGGGTACCAAGTGCCGTTGCGATAGAACTCGCAGTGCGAGTTCCCGACGTAGGTCAAAAGGTGTTCGATCTCAACTTGACCGACCGACAACTGGCCTGCGGCGCCAGCCGGCGCACCGACGAAGGCCATAGCCAATCCCCATAGGAGCAGGGCCGCCCGGCGAGCGAGTCTGCGAACCGGCTGCGGCACCGTCACGTTCAAAGCTCGTCGCCGGTCGGCACGAACGTGAGCAGGTGGAATTTCAGCCTCTGCCAATGACTTCGAGCGGGCTCATCGGTGAATTCAACCGGTTCGCCGGACTCGTCGGTATCCCAGACCAGGCAGGCTTGCCGCCGCAGACCGCAGTCGCGCAGCGACAAGGCATAGGCGTTCGCCAGCTCGGTCATCCGATCGAAGCGCGCGGCAATTTGTTGTGCCAGCTCCGGGCTGTCGATGATCAGCCCTATCTCGGTATTCAAGCGCTTGGAGCGCTGGTCGTAGTTCATCGAACCGATGAAGAGCGTCTTGCGATCGAAGACGAATAATTTGGCGTGTAGGCCGTAGTTGCCGAAACTCGAGATCCGATTGGATTGCCCGCTGCCGCGACGATTGCCGAGCAGGGCGCGAATTTCAAATAGATCCGCGCCCCCTTCGAGCAGGGGCATTCGATAGGGGGCGTAGCCTGCTTGCGCCAGCAGGCCGTTGGAGGACTCGAGCGAGTTCGTGAGCACGGCCACGCGCACGTCGCGTTGCAATAGCGTATCGAGGACATGCAATTCATCCTTGGTCGGAATGAAATATGGCGTGATCATCAGCAGTTCGGTTTGCACCTGCGTCGCCGCCTCCATCACCGGCCGCGCCATCAGGCGCCCGCGGCGCGCACCGTCGACCACGTCCTTCTTGTCGGGGCTGTCGTAGACCACCTGCGCATTCGCCCAGACCAGGGGCAGCCGCCCGGAAATGATCCCGGCGTACGGCTCGTTCGTCGCAATCATCGCTGCGTAATCGATTCCTGGAGAGTCCAGCGCCTGCATCGGCTTGCTGCCGCGGGCGCGCCGGCGATGCTTGGCTAGCCCCGTCGCGGAGTTCGCTCCGCCGCCCAGGGCCGCCGCGGGAATGGAGAGCCGATTGTTCCAAAACTCATCGAAGGTCGCCGACAACTTTTGAACGATAGGACCGACCGAGAACACGTCGTCGTCGGCAAATTGCGAGTCGGGATCCATTTGGAAATACTGATTGCCGATATTGCGGCCGCCGATCAGCGCCACGGTGTTGTCGACGACCAGCAGCTTGTTGTGCATGCGATAGTCGATGCGCCGCCAATTGAACAGGAATTCCGCGCCCCGTATGAGCCCCGAATGGCCGCGATATACGAACGGATTGAAAATGCGAATTTCGATCTCGGGATGGCCATCCAGGGCCAGGATCTGTCCGTCGCCGGCAACGGTGTCGCCGTCGTCGATCAACACGCGAACGTGCACGCCGCGATCGGCGGCGCGCAGTAGTGCCGCGGTAATGAGCCGTCCGGTCTCATCTCCCCTGAATATGAAATATTGCAAGTCGAGGCTGCGCTGCGCCGCGTCGATCATCTGTACACGGAGCAGGAAAGCATCGACCCCGACGCTGACGACGTGAAACCCGGAGGTACCGCCATGCTCGCGAGTGGCGTCGGCGTATTGAGCGCCGAGGCGGGTTTGCTCCGGGTGCGCGAGCGCTACGGACGTGATGCGGGGATAATTAGCGCCCGGCGGCAGGCCGGCGCAGCCCGCAAGCAGCGCGATGCACAGCACCGCGGTGACGGCGAACGGCAGGCCGCGATCCCCGCGCTCACGGCGGCTTGGCTTGTTGCGGAAACTCGGCACGAAACGACCTACAATGTGGCGATAGTCGGCTCATTATCCACGCCGGGCCGGAATCGTCTGTGCGGTGGCAGACCGAGCGAGACCCCGCTGTCGTGTCAATAAGCGGGCAAGCGCACCGACGCGCGATCTCGATCGGAGTAATCTCGACGGCATTATGGACCGTGATTTTTTTCCGAATCCCGAATTCGACGACTTCCTCTATGCCTCGGTCGGCGATGAGGACAACGGCATGCAACTCAGCGTGTTATCGGCGCTCGCCAGGCAAAATGTCGACGCCTGGGACGTCGCCCGACAACTGGTGCTGTTGCCTAAAGAATCGGCGATTCGGCTTCTAACATCGAGGATGGCGATGATTCCCGCGGGCGCCGCCCCGCGGCCGGCACCGGAGGTCATCGCGGCGCGTCTGATCGCCCTCTTGCCGAAAAGGAACTCGCTAGCACGGGAAGAGCGGGCGATTACTGCTCCGCGCGAGCCGGCATCAGCTCTAAGAGTCCATGTGAAATTGCGATTGCTCGTGGCATTCACGGTGTTCGCGCTGATCAGCCATTGGCTGTTCGCCGATCTGACGGCAAAGACACCGACGAGCACGCCGGCTCCGGCCCGCACGGCCCACCCGTCGCCGCACGACGCCGCCCCTGGCGGCTGATCGAGCAGTCGTATTGCCATCGAAAGTGAGGCGGCTCGCTGAGTGCGCTGGCGCACCGAGAAATTCGGGTGATCGGCGCAGAGTGATCAGGTACTCAACCAACTGCGAGCACCGCGATGAAACAACTCCTGAACGAAACCCCCCACTCTCCGCCGGTCGTCGACGGCGAGGACGTCCACTCTCTGATCGCGGACGCAGCCGTGCTGCTCGACCGTATGGCGCATGTGGCCGATCCGGAAATTGCGCGTGTGCGCGCCAAGGTCTCGCAGGCGGTCGCCGCCGCGACGCGCGCGATCACCGACGGCTCCGTGATCCTCCAGCGGCGCACCCGGGATGCGATCAGTGCCGGCGACGGCTATGTTCGCGAGCGGCCATGGCAGGCCGTCGGATTCGCGGCGGCCGCCGGTCTGCTCGTGGGTCTCTTGCTTCGTCGACGCTGATGGCGCCTCAGCATCGCACGCTTCGCTACTATGGATACTCCAGGCAATCAATGGACTCACGTTGGGGTCAACTCCGTCGCCATTGCAGGCGTCATATGATTTTCTTCAATCGCAAGTCCGCCTTCGCACACGTTCCCGATACCAGAGCTTTGCAAGACTCCGGCAGTTCGGTAGCACTCGTCACGGTGGCGGCCGCGGAGGCGGCCCGATTTAGCGACATGTGGCAGGCATTGGAGGACCGATTCGTCGACAATCCGCAGGCAGTCGTGGCGCAGGCCGATGCCTTGGTGTGTCAGTTGATGCTGCGGCGCGGCTACCCGATGGGTGATTTTGAGCAACGCGCGGGCGACATCGCCGCTGCTCAGCCCGGCATCGTGCTGCATTACCAGGCTGCGCACGCCGTCTCGGTTCGCGACGATGCGAGCACCGAAGAGCTGCGCAACGCCGTCATTCATTACCGCGCGCTCTTCGATCAACTGCTCGCGGCCGGCGTCGTGAAGGAGCGCGAATCGGACGACCGCCAGCCGTTGCCCGGCCACTTGGCCGGTGATCTGCCGGCGGCCGCTGCGCCGCAGCCCAATGCGACGGCCTCTCGCTCGCGGTGGCAGGCAGTTCAAAAAGGCTTCATCGACGACCCGCGGCGCGCGGTGCTGCGCGGCGACGAACTCCTCGCCGAGACGATGCAAAGGGTGTCGGAGAGCTTCGCGGTAGAGCGCAGAAAGCTCGAGACCGAATTGAATCAAACGGAGAACGCTTCGACGGAATCAATGCGCGTGGCATTGCGTCGCTATCGCTCGCTGTCGGAACGGCTGCACGGCTTCTAAAGAAGCCGGCACTTAAAAATGGTTCATCCCATCGCGGCGCTATTGCCGGCGGCCTTGATGCTCGCTGCCTGCGGGGGCGGGGGCGGGGCGGCGGGATCCGATTCTGCCGCTAACCCGCCGCGCGGCACATTGTTGCAGAGCCCGCCCCAATTGCTCTCGACGGTGAGCGCGCCGAATTTATTGATTCAGCTCAATACCGCGGCGAATTTGCCGTTGCTCGCGCTCAGCGGCACGCCGGTCTGCGACATTCTGATTTACCACATTGAATACGCCACGGTCGGCGGTGACGGCGAAGCGACAACGGCGTCCGGCGCCTTGATGGTGCCCACCGGTCTCGGCGCCCAATGCACCGGCAGCCGGCCGATCCTCTTGTACGCGCACGGCACGACGACCGACCGCGCATTCGACATGACGAATCTCCAGAATGCGGAGACACTGTTCCTGGCGGCGCTATTCGGCTCGCAAGGGTACATCGTCGTCGCGCCGAACTACGCGGGCTATGACAGTTCGACACTCTCCTATCATCCGTTCCTGATCGCCGATCAAGAATCCAAGGACATGATCGACGCGCTGCGCGCCGCGCGCACGGCATTGCCGTTTGCCTCATTGACCCTGACCCGGGACAGCGGCCAGTTGTTCGTCACGGGATATTCCGAGGGGGGGTATGTGGCGATGGCGACGCACCGCGCGATGCAGGCGGCCGGCATGACGGTTTCCGCATCCGCGCCGATGTCCGGCCCCTATGCGTTGTCAGCCTTCGTCGATGCGGTTTTCGGCGGCGAAGTCAATGGCGGCGCGACCGTCTCATCCACCCTGTTGCTGACGGGATACCAAAAAGCGTACGGCAATATCTATGCGGCGCCATCGGACGTCTTCGAGGCTCCGTATGCCGGTGGAATCGACAACTTGCTGCCGACCACAACGCCGCGCAGCGATTTGTACGCGCAGGGACTTCTTCCTGAGTACGCGCTGTTCAGCTCGATCCCACCGGACCCTACGCTGGCAGGCATCACGCCGGCGACAACGCCGTCGAACCTGGCTGCCGTCTTCGCGCTCGGCTTCGGCCCGGGCAATTTGATCCGGAACAGCTTTCGACTCGTTTATTGGCAGGACGCGCAGGCCAACCCCGATGGCGGCTGGCCGACGATCACGACCGGCGTTGCGCCGATCTCCCCGGCGCTCCCGTGGCGGCAGGCGTTGAAGCGAAACGACCTGCGCGACTGGGTCCCGGCCGCACCGGTCCTGCTCTGCGGCGGAGCTTTGGATCCGGTGGTTTTCTTTTTGAACACGCGCTTGATGCAAGGCTACTGGGCGTCGCTCGCACCTACACCCGCCTCGATCGCCGTACTCGATCTCGAGTCCGCTTCCTCGGGCACTGACCCATGGGGAAATTTGAAAGTCGACTTCCAAGCGGCAAAAGTCCTGGTCGCCGCCAATGCGGTCGCGGGCGGCGCGACCGACGGGGGCGCATTTGCGGTCGCGGAAGCCTATCACGCGGCTCTCGTGGCGCCGTTTTGCTTCGCTGCAGCCGCGAAATTCTTCGGGGGCATGGTGATCTGACCCCAGGCAACACTGGTCCGAACGCCTAGCTTCCGAGAACATTAGGCGCCTATGTTCGCTAGCGTACCGCCCTGGATTAGCGCCTTGTGAGAGACTCGCGGCGGCATCTAACTCAAGGACTTATTATGAAGACTAAACTAGCAATCACCTGCGTCGCATTCGGCGCGCTGCTCGCATCGGCGGCCATCGCAGGGGAAGACGCCCATGCAGTGGGAGCGAGCACGGTGGTATTCGTGAAGGATTCGGCAATCACCACGAAGATCAAGACCAAGCTCGCCGCGGATCATTTGACCAGCCTAGGGCGCATTCATGTCGACACCGACCGCAACGGCGTCGTATGGCTGACCGGCACCGCGCGCAGCCAAGAGGCGATCGACCAAGCGGAATCCCTGGCGCGCAACACGGAACACGTGAAGTCCGTGCATAACGATCTCACGGTCAGAATGGACGATTGACGATTTGATGTAACGCAAATGGGCAGCAACCTTGCGCACGCCGTGGCAGGCGCGGCGCGCAAGGAACACTGCGGTGTAGCCTTCGCAGCAAATCTACCTAATTATTTTATATTCTATCTTGCAGGGAATCCGCGCCCGGGACGCTGCGTGCGGTAGCGTCCCGACAGCCGCGGCCGACCATGTTTCAATGACCGCTCAATCCTGCTAACGGAGATTATTATGTATATCGGCGGCGGAATTCTCGGAACAATACTTCTGGTCGTACTCATCGTATGGGTGGTTCGCAGGATCTAAAAAGTAACGGCGCCGAGGACGGCGCCGGTCATCGAGTTCGGGAGATCTCCGGGTAATTGCGGCGATAAGCGCGGCGCCGGCCTTCAGCGGGGCGGCCGGGCGCTCGTTGCGTTTCGCGTTCTTACTAGCGTAATCTAGAGCCGTTCGACGAGCCGCAACTCACTCACGCGCGGCCGTTTGCGATCACCGCCAGGAGCGCTTCCGTGAGTCCAACGAGATCGCTGAGTCCCGCGAACACCCGTTCACCCGATCGTAGAGGCAATCAATTGCTCGAGGCATTGCCGGACGCCGAATGGCGGCGGTGGCTGCCTGATCTCGAATCCGTCGACATGAATCTGGGGCAGGTGCTGTACGAATCCGGCAATACGATGACTCACGTTTACTTTCCGACCACATCCATCGTCTCGCTGCTGTACGTGATGGAGGATGGCGCCTCGGCCGAGATTGCCGTCGTCGGCAATGAAGGAATCGTGGGCATTTCACTGTTCATGGGAGGAGGTTCGACGCCGAGCCGCGCCGTCGTGCAAAGCGCCGGCACCGGATTGCGGTTGAAGGCGCAAATAATGAAGGACGAGTTCAATCAGAACGGCCCGGTGCTGCATTTGCTGCTGCGGTATACGCAGGCGCTGATCACGCAGATGGCGCAGACCGCCGTTTGCAACCGTCATCACACCTTGAATCAGCAACTTTGCCGCTGGTTGCTGTTGAGCTTGGATCGATTGCAGGGCGATGAGCTCGTGATGACGCAAGAGCTGATCGCGAATATGCTCGGCGTGCGCCGCGAAGGGGTGACGGAGGCCGCGCTCGAATTACAGCGGGCCGGACTGATTCGTTACACGCGCGGGCGCATATTGGTGCTGGATCGGGCGGGGCTGGAAGGGCGCACCTGCGAGTGTTACGCGGTGGTCAAAAAAGAATATGACCGGCTGCTCCCCGCAATGGCGGCAAATTAGCCGCAACGTTCGCTAGCAGACAGACTGCTTCCCCCGGAGATGCCACGCTGGATCCCTCTTCTGGTAACGACGAAGGTAGAAATATGCGTGGATTAGCATTTGTAGCGCTGGCCGCTGTCGCCGGCGCCTACGCCTTAACGGGCGCCTCCAAAGCGGAGGCACAGGTCAGCATCAATATCGGGGTCGCCCCCGAATGTCCCTATGGCTACTATGACGCTGCGCCGTATCGCTGCGCTCCTTATGGTTACTACGGTCCGGAGTGGTTTAACGGCGCCGTCTTCATCGGCGCAGGTCCGTGGTTTCACGGCGCCAGAGATTTCCGTGGCCACGTGAACGAGTCGTACCGCCCGGAACGCGGCTATAAGGGGCACATGCCCAAGCGCGGCGAGAGAGCCGACCCGTCGAGGCGCATCGACAAGGCCCATTTCAGCGGCAAGGATCAGCGCGATGGCCGCGGCCATGCGTCCGGAGACAAGCGCTAGCTCCTCATCCAAGCGTAGCGACCGTCCATGGTTGTAGCTGCAGACCCAGCACTCCGGGCTGAGCAAGGCAGCCCGGCCGCCGACGTATCGCTCGTCACTCTCCCAGCCTCCAGAACCGCCGTCGATGCGCGGGGTCTGGCGGTGGGGATACTGGCGGCGCTTGCATCCGTCTATGCCTTGTCGTGGGCGCGCGCCTTTGCGATACCGCTACTGCTCGGGATCGTCATTTCCTACACGCTGTATCCGCTCGTTGGGTGGCTCGAGTCGATTCGGATCCCGCGCATCGTCGGCACGGTCATGGTGATGACGGCCGTGATCAGCGCAGTCGCCTTCGGCGTTTATTCTCTGCGCGGACAAATGCAGGCCATCATTGAACAGTTGCCCGAGGCGGCGACGAAAGTGTCGGCGGGGCTGGCCGGCATGCGAATCGGCGAGACCGGCAACATGCGCAAGGTGCAAATGGCCGCGACGCAGGTGGAGAAGGCGGCAAAGCAGGCGGAGAGCGGCGCGATCGCGCCGCGCCGCGCCGTGACTCACGTCATCGTCGATCAGCCCACATTCACGCTGGGCGCCTTTCTTTGGAAGAGTTCGATGGGCACCCTCGGAGCGCTGGGCCAGGCGGCGATGGTGGCTTTTCTCGTGTTCTTCTTGCTGCTCGGCGGAGATCGATTCAAACGGAATATCGTGCGGCTGACCGGACCGTCGCTGTCACGGAAGAAAATCACCATACAAATCCTCAATGACATCAACCATTCGATTCAAAAATACCTGCTGATGCTGTTGACGACTAACGTATTGGTTGGGCTGCTGACGTGGCTCCTGTTGCGCTGGCTCGGTCTCGAGAACGCCGGCGCATGGGCCACGGCCGCCGGCATGCTGCACATCGTGCCGTATTTCGGGCCGGCCGTCATTGCGGTCTCGACGGCAATGGCGGCCTACATTCAATTCGATTCGCTGCCGATGGCCTTACTGGTCGCCGGCGTATCGCTCGGGATCGCCATCGCCATCGGAACCTTGGTCACTACTTGGATGACCGGGCGCATCGCCAACATCAATTCGGCCGCCGTGTTCATTTCGCTGATGTTTTGGGGCTGGCTGTGGGGCGTCTGGGGCATGCTGCTCAGCGTTCCCATCATCGTCATCGTCAAGGTCGTCTCTCAACACGTCGAACAACTGCATCCGATGGCGGAATTGTTGGGAGACTCGTAGTCGGCGCGTACGCCCCGCAAGTTACCGCAGGTGCAGCGTGCCGGTGCCGAATAGCCCGACCAGCCCGATGGCGATCAAGTAAAAAGCCACGATATAGTTCAAAAGCCGGGGCGCGATCAGGATCAGTACGCCGGCGATCAGCGAGGCAATCGGCGTGATGCCCAGATTTAGATTCATAAGGACACCTCAGGAAGGAATGCGACGCGAAGGTACGGATAGTCAGATCATCGGTAGGTGCGCCGCGCTTGCGCCTGGGTTGCGTCCGGCGGTCCCTCTCGTCGCGCAACGATACACTGAGTCGCCGAGCGGCACTGTTCGGTAGCGAACGGACGCGCTCGGACAAGCGGGTGATGATGTCTAGCAGGCCGGCCGCATGCCCGGCGTGCCGCTTGACCGGCGCATATCGTCAAATGAGCTGTTCATGGCCAAGTCCGGAAAGATCGACATAGGTAATAATCAACTCGCTGGCGCGCCCGGCCTGTTGGACGTAGCAACCCCAGCAGAGACCCGACATCGTTCCGACGCTGCAGCGGGCGATATTCAACAGCGCGAATTTCTCCAGTATCGCGACCGACGCCAAAGGCGTCATTCAGATATTCAACGTCGGCGCGGAACGCATGCTCGGCTACACGGCTGCCGAGGTCACCAACAGAATCACGCCGGCGGACATATCCGATCCACTGGAAGTGATCGCGAGAGCCAAACTGCTGAGCATGGAGTTGGGCACTCCGATCGAGCCGGGATTCGATGCGCTGGTGTTCAAGGCCTCGCGCGGCATCGAGGACATCTACGAGATCACCTATATCCGCAAGGACGGCAGCCGCCTGCCGGCCATGGTGTCGGTCACGGCCTTGCGCGATTCGCACGACGTGATCATCGGTTACCTGCTCATCGGCACCGACAACACGCTGCGCAATCGCTTCGAGAGCGAGCAGAAACGGCTCGACCAGCGTTTGCGCGATCAGCAGTTCTATACCCGATCCCTGATCGAATCGAATGTCGATGCCCTGATCGCGACGGATCCGTCCGGGATCATCTCGGACGTCAACAAACAGATGGAGGCGCTCACCGGCTGCACGCGCGACGAGTTGATCGGCGCGCCGTTCAAGAATTACTTCACCGATGCCGCGCGCGCCGAGGCGGGCATCAAGCGGGTGCTGAGCGAAACCAAGCTGACCGACTACGAGCTGACCGCGCGCGCCCGCGACGGCAAGGAAACCGTGGTGTCCTACAATGCCACGACATTCTATGATCGCGACCGCACCCTGCAAGGGGTGTTTGCGGCGGCCAGGGACATCACCGAGCGTAAAATTCTCGATCAGGCGCTGCAGGAGACGAACCTCGCCCTGCAGGGCGCCAAGCAGGCGGCGGAAAAGGCCAATCTCGCGAAGTCGGATTTTCTCTCCAACATGAGCCATGAATTGCGTTCGCCGTTGAATGCGATTCTCGGTTTCTCTCAACTCATGGAATCGAGTACGCCGCCGCCCACGCCGGCCCAACGACAGAGCATCGACCAGATCCTTCAGGCCGGTTGGTATCTGCTGGAGCTCATCAACGAGATCCTCGATCTGGCGCTGATCGAGTCCGGCAAGCTGTCATTGTCGCGCGAACCCATTTCGATCGCCGAGGTTCTCAGCGACTGCCGCGGCATGATCGAACCGCTGGCGGCGAAGAGCGGCATCGCGCTGACCTTTCCACGCTTCGAGGGTACGCCGTTCGTAAAGGCGGATCGAACCCGGCTCAAACAGATTCTCGTCAATTTGCTTTCCAACGCGATCAAATACAATCGCGCCGGCGGCACGGTCGAAGTGACCTGCACGATGAGCGCGACGCAGCACACGCGCATCGGCGTGCGCGATACCGGCAGCGGATTGTCGCCGGAAAAGCTCGCGCAACTGTTTCAGCCCTTCAATCGCCTCGGACAAGAGTCGGGCAGCGAGGAGGGGACCGGCATCGGCCTGGTCGTCAGCAAACGGCTGGTCGAATTGATGGATGGTGCGATCGGCGCGGAAAGCACGGTGGACCAAGGCAGCGTGTTCTGGATCGAATTGCACACGGCGAGTGCGCCGAAGCTCATCGCCGTCGTCGCCGAACGCAAGCCGGCGTTGCCGGCGCGCACGCTCCACGGACGCGCCGATTTACACGCTGCTGTGCGTCGAGGACAACCCGGCGAACATGCTGCTGGTCGAGAAGCTCCTGGAGCGGCGATCGGATATCCGACTGTTGGTCGCGAAGGACGGCATCCGCGGCATCGAAACGGCGCGCGCCGCGCGGCCCGATGTCATCCTGATGGACATCAATCTGCCCGGCATCAGCGGGCTCATCGCCCTCGGCTATCCTGGCGGAGGATCTGGCAACCGCCAGAATCCCCGTGATCGCCCTCAGCGCCAACGCCATGCCGGCCGACATCAAGAAAGGCCTGGCGGCGGGCTTTTTCCGATATCTGACCAAGCCGATCAAGGTCGGCGAGTTCATGGACACGCTGGATAGCGCGTTGGCGCTGGCAAAACGACGGACAGGCGCGGCCGCCGTGCTGCGAGGCGCTCGATGATCGATGCCGAGGACATTCTCGCCGCGCGCATATCTGATCGTCGACGATCAAAGCGCCAATGTGCTGTTGCTGTCGCGCATGCTCGACGAAGCGGGGTACCGCAACGTCACCGCGACGATGCACCCGCTCGAAGTCTGCGCTTTGCACCGCAAGAACCGCTATGACCTGATCCTGCTCGACCTGCAGATGCCGGGTATGGACGGATTTCAGGTCATGGAAGGCCTCAAGACAAACGAAGCGGACGGCTACTTGCCGGTCATCGTGCTCACGGCGCAACCAGGCCAAAAGCTTCGTGCTCTACAGGCCGGCGCCAAGGATTTCATCAGCAAGCCCTTCGATCTCGTGGAAGTGAAGACCCGCATTCACAACATGATCGAAGTGCGCCTGTTGTATCGGCAGCTCGAGCAATTCAATGCCGCGTTGGAAGAGACCGTCAAGGAACGCACGGCCGAGTTGCGCGAGAGCGAAGCACGCTACCGCAGTCTCACCGAACTCGCCTCCGATTGGTATTGGGAGCAGGACGAGAGCGGCGGTTTCACGAAAGTGTCCGGGCCGGTCCTGGACATGCTCGGCATTCGAGTGGACACCTTGGCCGGTGGTGCGTGCCATCTCCCTCGACAGGCCGGGTGGGACGAGACACAGCGCCAGGCGCTGCAAGCCAAGATCGTTGCGCGGCAGCCCTTTATCGATTTCACCTTGAGCCGCACCAATCCGGATGGCTCGCGCCAACAGTATCGCGTCAGCGGCGAACCCATGTTCAACACCGCGTGCCGTTTCCAGGGCTACCGAGGGATCGGCGTGGAAGTCACCGCAGGACGCTAGGGCACGAAGCCCAAGCGGCGACCATGCCCGTCGTGCACCACCCCACTCAAAATCATCTGCTGGCCGCCCTGCCGGCTGAGGAGCTCGAACGCCTATCCGCGAGGCTCGAACTGGTTCCACTGTACCTCGGCGAGGCGCTCTACGAGCCCGGCCGGCAGTTGGAGTACGCCTATTTCCCCGTCACCGCCATCGTCTCGCTGCTCTACGTGACGCAGTCGGGTGACTCATCCGAAATCGCGGGCGTCGGCCCCGAAGGCATCGTCGGTTTCCCGCTGTTCATGGGCGGCAATACCACGACGAGCTCGGCTGTGGTGCGAACGGCGGGGCATGCTTATCGGCTCGAGCGCCGCGAACTCGGCGCGGAATTCATGCGCGCCGGCGCCGTGCAGCGCCAATTGTTGAGCTACGCGCTGGCGCTGATCGCGCAGACCTGCCAGACGGCCGCCTGCAATCGGCACCACTCGATCGAACAGCAGCTCAGCCGCTGGCTCCTGTGGACCGTCGATCGACTCCCTACGCAGGAAATGACGATGACGCAGGATTTGGTCGCCCGCCTGCTCGGCGTGCGCCGCGAAAGCATCACCGAAGCCGCCGGGCGATTGCAGCAAGTCGGTTTCATCCGTTATCGGCGCGGCCACATCGACGTGCTCGACCGGATTGGCTTGCAGACCTGTGCCTGCGAGTGTTATGCCGTCGTCAAGAACGAAATGAAGAGGCTGCTGCCGCGGATGCAGCCCGGAATCCTGGCCCCTTGCTAAGCGGCTTGGAGCCCACATATCGGGCCCGTGGACCTTAGCGAAGATTTGCAGGACGAGGCACTCGATGCCTACTCGCGACTGATTTCGACCGTCGCGGACCAGGCGGGCCCTTCGGTCGTGGCCATTCATACCTCATTCAAGCAGCGGGCGGCCGGCTCGGGGTCTGGGTTTGCACTGACGCCCGACGGCCTGATTCTGACCAACAGCCACGTGGTCCACCGCGCGAGCCGCATCCGCGTCGAGACCACCCAAGGGGCGGGCGCCGAGGCGGAATTGGTCGGCGACGACCCGCATACCGATACGGCGCTGATCCGGGCGCGAGCGGAACTCGCGGCGGTCACAATCGGAAGCTCACGCCGGCTGCGAGTAGGGCAGCTCGTGATCGCCATCGGCAATCCCTTCGGCTTCGAATGTACCGTCACCGCCGGCGTGGTCAGCGCGCTGGGGCGCACGCTGCGCAGCGGCAACGGACGCTTGATCGACAACGTGATTCAAACCGACGCCGCATTGAATCCCGGCAATTCCGGTGGTCCCTTGTACGACAGCGCGGGACGCGTGATCGGCATGAATACCGCCATCATCGCGTCGGCGCAGGGAATCTGCTTCGCGACCGGCATCGACACCGTGCATTGGGTTGCGATGCAACTGCTGCGACACGGCCGAGTACGCCGAGGGCATCTTGGCATCACCGCGCAGACGACAACGGTCCCGCAGCGCCTGCGCCGGCACGTCGATTTCGCCGAGAGGACCGCCGTGCGGATCATCAGTGCGGGCAAAGAAACGCCGGCCGCTCGCGCCGGGCTCGAGGACGGCGACCTGCTGCTGCGATTCGGCGGCAAGACCGTCGGTGGGGTCGATGACCTGCATCGCTTGCTTGGCGCCGAGCAGATCGGCCAATCCATTCCCGTCGAGGTTTGGCGCTATGGTCGTTTGGTTCATTCTTCGGTCGTTCCGGTCGAACCGCCGCAGGCCTAGGTTGCGCTGAGGCTATGCCCGCCGCGCCCGCTCGGCTAAAGTGCGAGCGGCGCAATCCCAATAACGATACCCCGGGGGAAGCATGAACATCCAACTACAATATTTGACCTACGTGGCGTTGCTGACCGCAGTGATCTGGGTTCCGTACATTCTCAACGAGATCACGGTGCGCGGCGTCGTCGAGGCCGTCGGCTATCCGCAGAATCCCAAGCCCCTGGCCGCTTGGGCTACTCGCATGAAGGCGGCACATTACAACGCCGATCGAGAACCTCGCGATCTTCGCGACTCTCGTGCTCGTGGCCAATGCGCTGCACTTGCGCAGCCACGCGATCGACGTCAGCTGCGTGGTGTATTTCTGGGCCCGCGTGGCGCACCTGCTGGCCTATACGTTCGCGATCCCGTGGGTCAGGACTCTAGCCTTCGTGACCGGGTTTCTGGCTCAGCTGTGCATCGCTTGGCAAGTCCTGGCCTGGTAGGGCTCTTCGGCCATGCAGGCCTAGGATCGAAAGCCGATTCGCGCGTGCGTCCCATCGCAAAACGGTTTCGATCCGCTGCCGCCGCAGCGACATAGACGGGCCGCGGTGACGCGGGCAACCACCCGCCCCGTGCCGCTGAGGATTTCCAGATTGCCGCGGACTTGCAATGGTCCATCCGGCAGCGGGTCGACCGCCAGCGGGCCGTCGCGAACGGCCAGCATGTCGGTCTGCGTGCTTGCCGGTTCGCCGGTCGCGGCAAAGCCTATCTCGTGGTGCGAGCCGTCGCAGAACGGCTTGTTCTTCGAAGCGCCGCACCGGCAAAGCGTGGCTCTAAAGCCGACGTCGAGGCCGTCGAGCCGCAGCGGCGCGCGCAGCGCATACGGGCCGGATTCGCGGATACCCGCGAGGTTGACCGGCGGAGCCGATTCGTCGGCGCCCCCGTCCTTGCGCCGATAGCGTATCGCACCGGAGGGGCATTCCTGCGCGATCGCCGCGAGCCGCTCGACTTCCAAGGTATCTGGATGTATCCACGGCCCTTGCACGTTCGCCAGGAACACCGTCGGCGCGCCTGTGACGCAGTAGCGGGCGTGAATGCAGCGCTTGGCTTCGAACGACAGGATCAACCGCCGCCCCTCGACGGTCTCGACGCCGTCGGCCAAGGTCGAGGCAGGTGCCGCATCGGCGGCGGTCATCGTCGCCGCGGCCGCCGCGGGCTCCTGGCGCTGCGGCGGCGTGGCGATCTCGCGCGCCGACAGATCGAAGCGCTCGGCGGCGCTGCGCGCCAGTTGATCGAGCAGGCGCGCACTCATCCGCGTATGCGCTCCGGCGCCGTCGCCGGCGAGCGCATCGGCGGCGTGCGCGAGCTGCGCAAAGCGCTCAACAAAGAATCGACGAGCGGCCGGACCGAATGCGAACGCGGCCGCATCGCGCAGCGTCGTGAACGACATTCCGGCATTGCATTGCGGATTCGCCGCCCCCGCCGGCAAACGCGCCGCCTGCTCGGCCAACGGCGTGACCGCATGCATCAGCGAAATGGCGAGATCGACCGCGAGCGCCTTGTCGGGATGCGGCGCCGGCACGGCGTAGGCGTAGGCCAACAGACGCAGCAGCAGCGCGTAGCCGGCATTGGCGAGATCGACGGTCGCCACCGCGGCCGGCGTTTCGATCCAAACGCGGCCCTCGGGGCGCGGCGGCCGGCGCAACACGGGGTTGGTGGCCGACAGGTGGCTCGGCGAGAACGCCGCGTTCTTGGCTTTCAGTCGCCGATACTCGGCGCGAATCTCGCAGAATCGCCCGAAGTGCGACCCGGCCGTGTGCATCGGCGCGCCTTCGCCCTGAGCGACGATCGCCTCGAACGCGGCGAGCGCGGTCTTGATGCAGATGACGCGCTTGGCGCCCGGCAGATCGATCTCGCTCGGCGACAATTGCAGCGCCGGATCGCCGCAAAATGCAGCCGGCTCGCCGACGGTTGCTACCAGGGATCGCAGTTCCTCGCCGATGGCCGCGTAGAACTCGCCGACCGTCGAATAGTTGATGCCCATCGGCGTCAGCGTCGAACCGGTGCTCCGATCGAAGAGTCGCTCGGGCGCGAACCCCGCACCGTCCGGCTCCGGCGAACCTTCCGGACGCTCCAAGTAAATGAAATGCTGCAAGACCTCCTCGCTGAACGGGGCGAGCTTGACCACGACCTGCGCGGGCAAATACCCCGGGTCGATCGGGAAGTTGGTGCGGCCGAATCGCGGTGCGCCGCCGATCGCGGAGGTGATGTTCCAGACTGCCGTCAGATGGCTCATCTCGTCGATTGCGATCGACAATATTTCCCGCCGCCAGCGCGCCACCGCGTCCGCCTCGTCCGGATTCAATCCCTCGGCGACGCCGGATCGCAGCGCGAAAGCCGCGTACAGATAAGTGCACATCAGGTTGTGCTCGAGTTCGGCGGCTTCGTAGAGGGCGTGCAGCAGAATCTCTCGGGAGACGATCCTCGGGACGGCGCTGTTGGTCATGCGCGAAGGATACCTCTATAACGCGAGAAGCTTCTCGGCGCGTTCGAACAATGCCGGGGCGACCGAGACGCCGGACGCTTTGACGTTTTCCTCCACCTGTTCGGGCCGCGTAGCGCCGACGATGGCGGACGCGACGTTCGGTTGCCGCAAGACCCAAGCCAGCGAAAATTGAGCCAGCGTGAGATTGGCCTCCTCGGCGAGCCTGCGCACCGCTTGCACCGCTTCGAGAACCGGCGCTTGCATCCAGCGGACGTCGAGAAAAGCGCCCATTTGCCGATCGGCGGCGCGGCTTCCTGCCGGCACATCCGCTCCGGGAAGATACTTTCCGGTGAGTACGCCCTGCGCCAGGGGCGACCAGACGATCTGCGATACCCCGTGGCGCTCCGACAGCTGCAGCAGCCCTCGTTCCGGAGCGCGGTGCAGCAGTGAGTATTGAGGTTGGCTGGAAACGAATTGAGCGACGCGGGGCATCTCGAATGCCAATTTGATCTTATCGAGCGGCCATTCCGAGAAACCGAGGTAACGCGCCTTTCCGGATTTCACCGCTTCGGTCAAGGCTTCCATCGTTTCCTCGAGGGCTGTCTCGTCGTCATATCGATGGCATTGATAGAGATCGACATAATCGGTGCGCAGCCGTTTCAACGATGCGTCGAGCTGCTTTTGGATCTGCGCTCGCGATAGCCCGCGATCAGAGTCGCTCATTGGAAAATACAGTTTCGTCGCGAGAACGTAGCTGTCGCGCTTGACGCTCGACAAGGCTTCGCCCAACACCTCTTCAGCGGCGCCTCGACCATAGACGTTTGCCGTGTCGATCAAATTGATGCCGAGGTCGAGCGCGCGGTGCACGCAGGCGATCGCGGCCTGCCTGCGCGTCTTGTCGGTAAAGGTCAGCCATGAGCCGAACGCGATTTCCGACACGTTCAAATTGCTGCGCCCGAGCTTGCGGTACTTCATGCGCATTCCCCGATCAGCGCAACGATTGTTTCCGAGCGCAACCACATCGGCCAATCATGCCACAGCGCAATGTAGCGCGATGCTTGCCGGGCGCCCTGCGGCAAAGCGACACTATTTGCCGCGCCGGCATGCGGCTCGCGCCGATCAGTCATGCCGATCGCGGGGGCAGCAGCCGATCGGACTCTTTTTTCACGACCGCATAGCACTCGCAGCAGAGCGACTCGAGTTTGGGGCGGTCGATTACGGTGATCTGGCCGCGATTGTAGTGAATTACGCCGAGCGATTGCAGTTTGCCCGCGGCCTGGGTTACCCCCTCGCGCCGGACGCCGAGCATGTTGGCAATGAGCTCCTGCGTCATCGTCAGCTGATTCGACGCCAAGCGATCGAGCGACAGAAGCAGCCAGCGGCAAAGCTGCTGGTCCACGGAATGGTGCCGGTTGCAGACCGCGGTCTGCGCCATCTGCGTGATCAAGGATTGTGTATAGCGCAGCAACAGCAACTGCAGGTCGCCGTCGTTGTGGAATTCATCCTTGAGTATTTGTCCGGCCAGGCGGTAGGCATGGCCTGCGCTCTGGACCAGCGCGCGGCTGGGCGTCGTTTCGCCGCCCATGAAAAGGGCGATGCCGATGACCCCGTCATTGCCGACAATCGAGATCTCCGCCGACGAACCATCCTGCAGCATGTAGAGCAGCGAGACAATGCTGTCGGTCGGAAAATACACGTAGCGCAGCGCATCGCCCGATTCGTAGAGCACTTTGCCGAGCGGCATTTCGACCAGCTTCAACTGCGGAAAAATCCGCTGCCGCAGCTCGGGAGCCAAAGCGGCCAATATACGGTTCTCGTCCACGGAACCCAGATCGGAGCCTAACATGACCAATCCGTCACTGCGTATGGGTTGCGGTACCCACAGCTGATTTTACACCCAATTCCGATCGCTCCGCTAACCCGAGCGCCCCGCGGATGGCGTTCCCATAGCTCGAAGGGGTTATCGCCATGCGGCGGCGCAGTGAGCAAAATGCGGTCCGGTGAGAATAAACATGTTGCTCGGCATTATTTCCGCGCTCTAGTTGGATCGTTTGCGCCGGTTTGATCGGCGTTGCGCGCGGCGACGATTTGCCTCGCTATCACGAGGTGCGGCCGGTGGCTGGAACAATTCGCGTGTGGGCTAGTCCCGCGGACGGCAAGCTGGTCGACCGGCTCGCGGCGGGGTTCCGCGCTCATCGATCGGCGATGCGATTCGTTGTGACGCTACACGGGCCAGAGTCTACGTTCGAGTCCGTCAACATGGGCGTTGCGGATCTGGCGTTCATGCCGCGCGAGATTCGTGTGCCGCTCGAGACCATGGCGTTCGAGTGGGAGCATCACTATGCGCCGTTCCAGATCGAGATCGCCAACGCGGGCCTAACTGCGGACGAAGGAGCGGACCGGCCGGGCGTGAATCTCGCGTTCTTCGTCCACAACAGCAATCCGCTGTCGTGCCTGACGCTGACGCAGGCCGACGATATATTCGCGGCCGACCACCGGCGAGGAGGCAAAAATCTGCGTCACTGGGGCGAATTGGGCTTGGGCGGCGATTGGATGGATCGGCCGATCCACGTCTATGGCCCGCCACTCGATCGGATCGCTGCGGCATACCTTCGCGGCGCCGTAATGGCCGGTAGCCGAAAATGGAATCCGCAATACCACGCGGTCGCCGGTGGATGGCGGGCTCTGCTCGAGATCCTCGCTAAGGATCCGGCCGGGATCGCCTACGCGCCGCCGTTACCCGGCAACGAGGGCGTCAAGGCGCTCCGCCTGGCGGTCACGCGAAGCGCCACTTGCTACGCGCTCGACGCGCAGACCGCCGAGGCTCGAACCTATCCTCTGTCACGCGCGATCGACATCGTGCTGGATCGCCCGCCGGGCGCGTCGATCGATCCCGAGATCCGGGAGTTTCTGCATTACATACTCAGCGGCGAGGGGCAGCGTACGATCGCCAGCGACGGGACGTATCTGCCATTGAGCGCCGATAGCATTCGACGACAATTGCAGCGACTCCAATGACGATCCGCATCGCCGCCATCCTGACTGTGCTGATTGCTGTCGGCGGTGTCGGCTCCGCCCGGGCCCTCGATCTGCCGCCGCCTTATCGCGCGCACGCGAAGGTCCAGGGCACGATCCGGATCTGGGGGCACGGTGCGTATGACCGGTCGCGAGATTTCATCGGAGCCCTGGTCAATGCTTGGGAGCACGGCTTCAACCGTGTTCAGCCGGACGTCCGTTTCGAAAACCACCTGGTCGGCACGGCGACCGCGATTGGAGCGCTGTACACCGGACGGGGCGACCTCGCGCTGATGGGCCGCGAGATCTGGCCGCCCGAGATCGAGGCGTTCACGGAGGTGTTCGGGTACCCGCCGACCGGCCTCGGAGTCGTGACCGGCAGCCTCGAGGTGCGCAATCGCGACTATGCGCTCGTCGTCTTCGTAAACAACGATAACCCGATCAGTCAACTCACTTTGGCGCAGCTAGACGCCATATTCGGCGTCGAACGGCGACGCGGCGGGCAACCGGTCAGGACCTGGGGCGATCTGGGCCTCGCGGGGCCGTGGCGCGACCGGCCGATTCATCGCTACGGACTGCCGATTTCGCGCGGCTTTGCGCGGTTCTTCGAGGACAAAGTGCTGCTCGGCAGTCTGCTTTGGCAGCCTTCACTGCGAGAGTTTGCGGATATCAAGGGCTCTCGGGGCGCGGCGACGGACGGTGGCCAGCGCATGGTCGATGCGATGGCAAGCGATCCGAACAGCATCGGCTACGCGGGACTGCTCTATCACAATCCGCGCGTCAAACCGCTTGCACTTGCCGCGGATGCAGACGGTCCTTACGCCGAGCCGACCGAACGCAATGTGATGAACCACAGCTACCCGCTGACACGGACCGTGTCGATGTTTCTGAACCGCAAGCCGGGAACGCCGGTCGACGCGAAACTGGCGGAATTCCTGCGCTACGTGCTCAGCCGCGAGGGACAGCAGGCCGTCTTGTCCCAGGGCCGCGGCTATCTGCCGGTACTCGCACCGCTCGCCGCGCAGGAATTGACGAAGATCGAGTAAACACGAGAGGTACGTCGCGATGAATAAATGGACGAAACCAAGCAGGAGCGCCGTCGCCGGCGCCTGTCTGTCGCTATCGATGACGATCGTTCAGTCGCCGGCCAACGCCCAGGCGGACAAGCCCGCCCAGGGGCTCGATTTGCAGCACGCCCGCGCCAAATTCGTCGTCGTCAAGGCCAAGAAAGTCTTTTATACCAAGCGTTGGGATCTCAGTGGTTTGCCTTCTTACCATCCGCAGACGCAGGTTAGCGGCTCGCTGCGCATCTGGGGCAGCAATTACATTCAAGACGGCAATGTTGGACGCTACTGGGAAGAGGGATTCCGCAAATACCAACCGAAGGTCCATTTCGATTTTCCAAATGCGGACGACTGTGGCGGCGGTACCGTCGCTCGTATTCGGCGTGGCCGATATCGGAGTCGGGCGCAAAATCACATTTGCCGAGCAACTATTATATGAGCGCTATAAGGATCGCGATCCTCTCGAGATTTCCGCGGCGACCGGATCGTACGACGTCACGGGCTGGCAGCCCGGCTATGGCATCGTCGTCAGCAAAGACAATCCCTTGACACAGACTCACGATCGAACAACTCGACGGGATTTTCGGCGCCGAGCGGCTCGGCGGCTGGGACGGGACCAGTTGGCACCCGGAATTCGCCCGCGGCCCCGAGCAGAATATCCGTACTTGGGGGCAACTCGGCTTGAAGGGCGAGTGGGCGGCGCGGCCCATCGATGTTTACGGCCTGAATCTGCGTTATCACCAGGCGACGGAGATGTCCGACCTGATACTGAAGGGAAGCGATAAGTGGAACGAGCGGCTGCGCATCTACGCCAATTTCGTCGCCAAAGACGGCAAACTGGGCCGCAGTCTCAGGAGCGATCTAGCCAAGGATCGTTATGGCATCGCTTGGATCGCCGCACCGACCTTTAATCTTCCGCCGCAGCTGAAAGTTCTTGCGATCGCGAGCCACGCGGGCGCGCCCTACGTCCCTTACACGATGGAGACGGAGCGCGACCGCAGTTATCCGTTGTTCAGCCAGATCTTTATGTTCGCCAATCGACGCAAGGACGGCTCGATCGACCCGAAGGTGCGGGAGTTTCTGCGTTTCGTCGTCAGTCGCGACGGGCAGGAGGCGGTAGAACGCGACGGTAAGTATCTGCCGCTGACCGCCGCGGTTGCCCGCGATCAACTCGAGAAGCTGAAATGAATCGAGCCGCCCCGCGGCGCTAGCGCGGTTCAACCGCGTACCACAGCACCGCGCCGCCGGTTCGCTTGCCGGGAGATGCCGCGACGTAAAGGCGATTCAGCGCCGGTACGAGCAGGCCTGATTTCGCCCCTACGGCGCTCGGCACGCGGGCGAGCTCGCGGTAATGGTTCGGATCAATCTCTTGATAGACACCGACTTCACCAACCGCGCCGGGCACGTAGATTCGGCGGTTCGCGCCGTCGTAAAACACACCGTCGACAACGGCGGGGACGTCGAGCGTCGCCACGATATTGCCTGTGTCGGTGTCGAGTACGAACATCTTGGTCGGATTGCGCGTGACGATGAAAAGGCGGTGATCGCGCTCATCGACCGCCATCGACAGATTGGTCGCAGCGCCCGTGATCGGCCACCGGGCGATCACCTTGAAAGTCGTCTTGTCGACGACCGCGACGTAATTCTTGTCGGCGACATTGACGAACAGCCGATTGCCATGCTGCTCGGCTTTCACGGCCTCGGTATGATCCGAATCGAATCGCAGCGTCCGGTAGACGTGCCCGGTCTTCGGATCGATCTCGTTGAGATAACTGACCTTCATGCCGACGTCCCCGCCGCCGGTGACGATGTAGAAACGGCCGGTCGAGGCGTCGTAAGCCGAGGAGTCAGCGCCCGGCGCGAGCTTGATCGTGCCGATCACTCGATACGTCTTGGTGTTCAAGACGCGGCTGTAGCCTTTGCCGCTGTCGGTTACGATCATGCGATCGGTGCCCGGAACCAAAAAGATCCCGTGCGGCGTGTCGAAGCTGGTCAGCGTCTGCAAGTGCGCGCCGCTTTTCAGGTCGAATACCTCCAGTGTTCCGTGATCCTCGGCCGCGAGGAACAATCGACCGTCCTTGAGGTCGACGGCCAGGTGATCGAAGTCTCCGGTATACCCCGGTAACTCGGTGCGGCCCAGGAGCATCAGCGGCTCTGCGGCCGCGCCGGAGGATGCGCCGACCGCGCAGGCGGCCGCGGTCGCGAAGACTATGCTGGTAAGGATCGCAAGACGCCGGAATTTCATCGTTTGGATTTCCTGTTGACGTAGATGACGACTAGAGGCGCACGGGAGAGGTACCCATGGGAAGGCGGCTGCGAATTGCGATGCCGCGCGCTCATTCGAGCTTCTTGCGCTCTTTGGCGGCGGCCAACGCCGGCAGAGGCAGGTAATGATCGGCGGCGACGAGGCTCTGACCGTCCCGACTGAGCACGAAAGTCAGAAACTCCTTCAACAGCGGGGCCAGCGGCTTACCGGGTCGACGGTTCACGTATATATAGAGGGCGCGATCCAGCGGATAGCGCATATTCGCGACGTCGCCGGCCGTCGGTTGCCCAAGCAAGCCGCGCGCATCGCTGAGCGCCAGCGCCTTTACCTGATCGGTCGCGTATGAGAAATTCGCGAATCCGATGCCGTAGCGATCCGTCGCGAGCGCGTTCATCAGATCGGCGGCGACCAGCGGCGTCCGTCGCTGTAGACCGACACCGGGTACGCGATACCCGCTCTTGAAGGGAGCATCGTAGTCGACGATATCGCGAAAGTTCCAAGTAACGTCGTCGCGCCAGTAAAAACCGAAGAAATGAATCGGCTTGTCGGCCCACTCGCCGCCAAGGCCAAGCTGCCCCCAAGTCGTAATGTCGGCCGGATAGCCGCGGCGACGCGCATCGGAATAGATCGCGTCGAGTTTCGCCAGCGAAATCTCGTCGATCGGATTCGCCTTGTTGACGAACACGCCGATCGCGGACACGTGGCTCTTCAAATTGTAGGCGCCGAGGCAGATCGCGATCCGGAACGGTTCGTAGCCGTATTTATCCTCGTACGGGCCGTAATCCGCGTGAAACACCTCGTCGGTGTCGGGTCCCAAAGCGATTCGATCTTCCGGCGCCAGTGGATCCTTCATGCGCAAGGCAATATTGACGCCCGGATGAAATTTCTTGAACGCGTCGACCCAAGCCCGCATCATGCCCTCGACGGTATCCATCCCGGTCAACGCATCCGCCGTGCCCGACACCTGGGCGGTGGGCCGATAGGGCGGCAGCGACGGATCGACCGGCGCCGCGTCCTGTGCTCGCACGACCGGCGCCAACAGCGGCGCCAACAGCGGCGCCAAAGAGAGTGACAGAAGAACATTCTTCGTCGAGATGCGGCAATGCATAGTACCTCTGTTGCGCCGCGAACCGCGCGCCGAATCCAAACAGCCATTTCGCCCACTGTGAAAGAAGAACCTGAACTCAACCTGTACTATGCTCGAGGGCCGATCTTGAGGAACGGCGAATCATGGCGCAGGAGGCGCGGTCGTTGAATAGAATTCCGTGGCTGCGAACGCCGTTCCGTATCGACATCTTCACCCGGATGTTGATCGCGCTGTTGCTGGTCGCTCTGCTGCCTCTGACCGCGTTCTGGCAGCTCGAGCGTCACCGCATGATCGAAAGCGGAGAGGCCGACGCACTCCAGCAATTGCATCTGTTTTCAAACAGGGTGGTCCAGCAAGTCGACGATTGGGCGCGCCTGAACCTCGCGGTGATGCAGGTTGCCGCGACCCAAGCCGCAATGCGCTCGATGGACCCCGGCGCGCAGCGCCGGGCGATCATCGCCTTGATGCCGCAGTTGCCGTGGGCCTATTTGATCCACACCGTCGATTTGTCCGGCCGGAATGTCGCGCGCAGCGATGATGCGCCACCGACGAACTATCGCGATCGAGAGTATTTCAAGCGGATTTTGGCGGGAAGCGCGTATGCCGACGAGGTGCAAATCGGCAGGACTTCGCACCGGCCGGCTTTCTTGCTGGCGGTGCCGATCATGAGCAGGGACGGTATTCTTCTCGGCATGCTGATCGAGGCGTCGACGCTGGATCAGGTGACCGATGCGATCACGTCGGCCCGTCTCGGGCGCACGGGTTTCGCTTTCTTGATGGCGCCCGATGGTTCGCTGATTGCCGATGCGACAGAGCCGTTGAAGAGGGAAATCAAGAATTTCCGCCACCACCCGGCGTTTCTCGCGGCCATTCGCGGTGACGGGGTATATCGGTATACCGTCGACGGCGTAAAGAGGGTGGCCCAGGTTCGGCATACCGGATTGGGTTGGATCGCCGTCGCGCAACAGGACGTTGCGGAGAACTTGGCGGCGGTTAATCAGGCCAATCGATACGCGCTGCTGCTGCTCGGATTGACGGCGGCGCTGGTGACGCTGTTTTCGGCGGTTGTCGCGCGCAGTTTCGCCGCGCCGATCGAGCAGGCGACTCTCGCGGCGACCGCGATCAGCCGGGGGCAGCTAGAAACCGAGGTGAGGACCACGCGCACCGATGAGATAGGCGATTTGATGCGGGCCATGCAGGGCATGCGTCAGACGCTGCAGGGATTCTTGGGGACGCAGAAACGAATGGCGGAGGCTGCCGCGAGGGGCGATTTCTCGGAGCGCGGCGACGAGACGGCGTTTCATCACGCCTACGCCGACATGGTTGGCTTGCTGAACCGGCTGATGCAGACCGCCGATCGCGAATTTGCGGAGCTGGCGGCCGTGCTCGCCGCCATCGCGCGCGGCGATCTTACGGTTTCGATGACCGGCGAATATCAGGGCACGTTCGCGGCCCTGCAACGAGACATCAATGCCACGATCCAGGAGCTCGCGGCGTCTATTCGGGAAATCGAATTGCACCGCAACTTGCTGCACGCCACCTTGGAGCATCTGCCGCAGGGGATCAGCGCCGTCGATGCGAACCTCAATATCATCGCGTGGAACCGGCGCTACCAGGAGATCTTCGCTTATCCGCCGGATTTGCTGCGTCACGGCACACCCGTGCGCGCGCTGATGGAGCACAACGCGGCACGCGGCCTGCTCGGCGCGGGACCACCGGAGCTCGAGATCGCGCGCAGGCTGGAGCAGTTGCGAAGGAACGCGCCATACAGCAGCGAGCGAGTGCTGCCGGACGGCACCGTGCTCGAGATACGCGGCAATTTGGTGCCCGGAGTGGGTTACGTCACATCGTTCAGCGACATCACGACCTATAAGCGAACGGAGCAAACGCTGCGCAATATGACGGAGTCCTTGGAGCGCTACGTCGAAGAGCGCACACGCGATCTGCAGGCCGCAAAGGCCGAGGCGGAACAGGCCAACCGCTCGAAGACCAGTTTCGTCGCGGCAGCCGTTCATGATCTGATGCAACCGCTGAACGCCGCCCGGCTTTTCGCAGGGGCGGCGAGGGCGCGAATGCACGACGCTGCGGAAATCGAGTTGCTGGACGGCATCGACAACGCCTTGGCCGCGGAGGATTCGATGCTCTGCAGTCTGCTGGACATCTCGCGACTGGAGTCGGGAGGGTTCGAAGTGAACGAACGCGCGTTTCCGGTAGCGCCCCTGCTGGAAACCTTGGCGCGCGAATTCGGAATCCTGGCGCGTTCGCGCAATATCGATTTTCGGGTCGTCAAGAGCCGCTCTTGGGTCCGGTCGGACGAGGCCTTGCTGAGACGACTCTTGCAAAATCTTTTGTCCAACGCGCTGCAATACATCGAGCACGGGCGAGTGTTGCTCGGTTGCCGCCGTGTCGGCGGCGATCTTAAGATCGAGGTGTGGGATACCGGTCCCGGCATCGCGCAGGAACACCGCGAGCGCATATTCTACGAGTTCGAGCGGCTGGATACTCGCCGGGATTCGACGGAGCGTCGCGCCGGGCTTGGATTGGCAATCGTCGAGCGGATAGGCCGGAGGCTGAATCATCTTATTGAACTGCGGTCATGGGTCGGCAAGGGCAGCGTGTTCTCCGTGCGCGTACCGCGCGCCGCAGCCGCAAGCCACGATCTACAGCCGATCGCAGCCCCCGATGCAGACGGTTCCTTGCTGCGCGGCCGCCGCGTTTGGTGCCTGGACGATGACCCGCGCGTTCTCGCCGGCGCCCGTGCCCTTTTGTCGAATTGGGGTTGCGAGGTGACCCTGATCGGCCATGGCGAGGATGCCTTGGGTCTCGCGCAGCAATCGCCGGCGCCCGATCTTTTGCTGTTGGATTACCGGCTGAACGGCGGTATCGGACCCGACCTCGTGCCGGAGCTGATCAGGCGCTGGGGAGCGGCCGTTCCCGTGATCGTCATATCGGCCGAACGGGATCCGGCCGTGCGCGAGTCGATCGTCGCCCGGCATTGGCTGTTCTTGGCGAAGCCCGTGCGTCCGCCGCAATTGCGCGCGGCGATGACGCACAGCTTGATGCGCGCCGCACGGGCAGACTGACCGGGCGGAGCCGTGATCGGCGCGGAGCCGCGCCGGCAACTCGGTGCCGACGGCTACTCGGTGCCGACGGCCTGTGGCAGCAAGGACAGCGCTTCGTCGCCCGACTCCAGCGCCCTGACCAGCACCGCGGCGTGCGTGCGCGTCTGGCAACGCAGCTTGTGCAGTACCGCGGCGACATGGACTTTCACGGTATTTTCGGCCAGATTCAGCTCGTGCGCGATTTGCTTGTTCAGCAAGCCGTCGGCGATGCAGATCAGCACGCGCATCTGCTGGGGCGTCAGCTGCGCAAGGCGCGACGCAAAAAGGACATCGTCCGGATTGGCGCCGGCCGCATGCTGCGGAAACCAAGTCTCGCCGCGCAACACAGCCGCAATTGCCGCGAGCACCACGGGCACGGGAGCGGACTTCGACAGGAATCCGGCGGCGCCAAACTGTCGCGCACGCGCGATTGTGCGCGGGTGGTCGTCGCCGGATATGACCACTACCGGCAGCTCGGGTCGCTGGCCGCGGATCACCAGCAGCGATGAGAATCCCCGAGCACCCGGCATGTGCAGGTCGAGCATCGCCAGGTCGACATCGGGGTTCTGTTGAAGCGCGGATTCCAACGCGGCGAGCGTCGAAGCCGTCAGTACGGTGCCGGTCGCCATCGCGGCACGCAGCATTTGCGTCAGCGCCGCGCAGACCAAGGGATGATCGTCGGCGACGATGATCTTCGCTGCCGGCAGCGCAGGCTCCGCGCCATTGACGGTGGAGTCTTCGAACACCATGACCAGCCCAGCCCCCATGTCGACTCTCGCCACGAGCCTACACCTGTCCCCCTCGGTAGGCACCTTTGCGCTCTTACGGCGCACTTCCCGTCGCGACCGCGGATTTGAGCACATGAGCCTGAATTCTTCCTGAAACCTGTGCGACTAGCTCGAAGGTGTTATCGACGCCCCGGCTCGCCGTCCCGACAATGGCGTCGCACGGGAACATAGGGGCAACGATGAAGGTGAAAGGGCAGGCGCAAACCCAATCGGGACTAGGCCAGACCCGTAAGTTCTATTGGTACGTGCTCGCCGGGATCGTCTGCGGCGTGTTGATCGGTGTTTTCGCGCCCCCGGTCGGCGTCGCGCTGAAGCCGCTCGGCGACGGATTCATCGATTTGATCCGAATGTTGATTGCGCCGTTGATATTCTTGACGGTGGCGCTCGGCGTTTGCGGTGCCGCGGACGTAGCCAAGATTGGCCGCGTCGGACTCAAAGCGATCGTCTACTTCGAAGCCGTATCGACACTCGCCTTGGCCATCGGCCTCGCGACCGTCAACTTGATCAGGCCGGGAGCGGACTTCAACGTCGATCCGGCGACGCTCGATGCGAGCGCGGTCGCGACCTATGTACACCAAGCGCACGAGCAGGGCGTCGCCAGTTTCCTGTTCAGCATCGTGCCCCGCGGTTTCGTCGATGCGTTCACCGTCAACGGCAACGTCCTGCAAGTCTTGCTGCTCGCGATCCTCGTCGGCTTCGCCTTGGTCGGTCTCGGTCAAGGCGCGCGTCCACTGATCGACTTGTTCGAGGCGGCGCTGCGCCTGATGTTCCGCTTGATCGGAATGGTCCTATGGCTCGCGCCGATCGGCGCCTGCGCAGCCATGGCCTTCACCGTCGGCAAATACGGCGTCGACAGCCTCGCCCCGATGATGCGCCTGATGGGCACTTTCTATCTGACTTGCGCGCTGTTCATTCTCGTCGTGCTCGGCGCCATCTGCCGGTTCGCCGGGTTCAAGGTCCTGCGCTTCGTCCGCTATATCAAAGAAGAACTGCTGCTGGTGTTGGGCACGTCCTCGTCGGAGTCGGCGCTCGCGCCACTGATGGAAAAAATGGAGCGGCTCGGCTGCTCGCGCCAAATCGTCGGCCTGGTGATTCCCGCGGGGTACTCGTTCAATTTGGACGGTACGAACATCTATCTGGCGATCGCGGCGATGTTCATCGCCCAGGCCTTGCACGTTCATCTGACGCTGGTTCAACAGCTCGAGTTCCTGGCCGTGGCCATGTTGACGTCGAAGGGCGCCGCCGGCGTCACCGGCGCCGGATTCGTGACCCTTGCCGCGACGCTCGCGGTCGTGCCGGCGGTGCCGATCGCGGGACTGGCATTGATCCTTGGAATCGACCGCTTCATGAGCGAGGCGCGGGCGCTGACGAACATGATCGGCAACGGCGTCGGCGCGATCGTCGTCGCGGGCTGGGAAAACGAACTCGACCGCGAGCGGTTGCGCGTCGAGCTGGATGCCGGCTCGACGGCGAGAGATTTGCGAATCGAAGAGCCGGAACATATTTAGGAGGCGGAATTCAAATGCGCAATCGACCAGATGCACTTATGCGGATCATTGGAATAACGTTCACGCTCACGAGCCTGATTATCGCGTCGGTTGCCCGGTCGCAGGCGCCCGATCTAAGTCAGATACCGCCGTACCACCCCGAATATCACGTCGCGGGGGGATTGCGGATCGCCGGCAGCGAGCTCAAGGGGAATATTGCGCTGCTGGTGAAAGCCTTCGAGAAGTTCCAACCGGATGCCGTCGTCTCCACCAATTTCATGACGAGCAGCGAGGGCGCGCTCGGCATGATGTATGCCGGCGCCTCCGACATTGCGCCGATGGGCGACGACGCGAAAATTACCGACCAGATGCCTTTCTACAACACGTTTCGCTATGTACCGACCGAGATCTCGGTCGCTACGGGCGGCTATGACCAACGCGGCACGTTGTTCGCATGGGCCATCGTCGTCAACAAGAACAATCCGATCACGCATTTGTCGATGCAGCAACTCGACGACATTTTCGGGTCGGAACGCACCGGCGGTTGGGAAGTCGGCGGGCCGGAACATAATTTGCTGTTTACCGCGAAATACGCGCGCGCATCGCGCAGCGACATCCGCAGTTGGGGCCAGCTCGGTCTGCGGGGCAAATGGGCTCACAAAGCCATTCAGACCTACGGCTATGTCGCGCCGGGATTCGCCGTGAATTTCGAGCGCCTGGTGATGCATTGGTCGGACAAGTGGAATCCGAATTTCCGGGAATACGTCGAGGAAAAGGAAGCCACCGCGGACGCCGACGGCCGGGCCGTTTACAGCCAAAGAATGCTCGAGGCGATCAGTGCGGACGAGAACGCGATCGGCTGGACCGGCCTGATGCACGTGAACGGAACTTGCATGAGGCCCAACGGCGATCGGTGCAGGAGCTACCCAAACGTCAAAGTGCTCGCGATCGCGCCGTCGGATGAGCGGCGCCGCGGTGGCGTTGACGCCGGAGAACGTCAGGAATCGCAGTTATCCCCTGCACCGAGACGCGTATATCTACGTCAATCGTGCTCCGGGCCGACCGCTCGATCCGAAGGTGCGCGAGTTCATCCGCTTCGTCTTGAGCCGCGAGGGGCAAGAGATCATCGACAAAGCCGGAGTCTATAGCCCCCTGCCGGAGGCCTACATCCGCGAACAACTTCAGAAAATCGATTGACCAATTTGGCATCAGGAGCAGTCATGAAAAATATTCGTTCCGCGCTCGTCGCGATGGCCTTGCCGTTGTTCGTTGCGGCGTCGACGCCCGCGTTGGCCGAGGCGCAGGCCAAGGCGGAGGAGGCCAAGGCGCCCTGGCTGAGGGACTATGAGCCCAATGCGCAATCCCGCAAGTTCCCGGCGGGCTCGGCGGCGGAACGGCACGCCAGAATGGCGCCGCGCGCACGCGCGCCGGCTTATACGCGGAAATTTGATCTCAGCGGTCTGCCGTCATACGCGCCGAAATCGAGACCCAAGGGCGAACTGCGCATCTGCGGCAACAATTACATCGGCGATTCGCCGCTAGGCGGCTGGTGGAAGGCCGCGTTCGAGAAATACCAGCCGGGAATCAAGATCCGCTATGACCTGCAGACCGCGGCGGATGCGATCGCCTGCCTCTACATGAACGCCGCCGACATCGGTATCGATCACGATCCGTCCTTTTACGACGACCTCTCGCATCTGCGCTTGAAAGGCTACGTGCCGACCGGCTTCTCGGTGCTCACGGGTTCATACGATGTCATCGGTTGGCAGAACACGTTCGCGATCATCGTCAACAGCGCTAACCCGGTGACTCAGATCACGATGCAACAGCTCGACGGAATTTTCGGCTCGCAGCGCGCGGGCGGATGGGTGCGCGCCAAATGGCACCCGGAATTCGCGCGCGGCGCCGACGGCGACATTCGCACCTGGGGCCGCTTGGGCCTTGGCGGCAAATGGGCAAATCAGACGATTGACACCTTCGGCTATAGTCTGCGGTACCAGACGGCGACGGAATTCTCCGACAAATTGCTCAAGTCGAGCGACAAGTGGAACGGCAATCTACTCGCGTTCGGCAATTTCGTGCGGCCTGACGGCACGACCTATCTCGAGGCCGACCAAGTCGTCGATCATGTCAAGAGCGACCCTAACGGGATTGGCTACGTCCGATACCACGAGGATCTGCCGGCCGGAGTGAAGGTCTTGCCGGTCGCGCGGACGATCCAGGGGCCTTACGTCCCGTTGACGATCGAGACCGAGCAGGATCGTTCCTACCCGCTATGGGGGGATCAGGGCTTCTGGGTCAGCGCCAAGCCCGGCAAGCCGCTTGACCCGAAGATCTGCGAGTTCATTCGTTTCGTGCTCAGCCGCAACGGCCAGGAACTGGTCCAGCGCGACGGCAAATACCTGCCGCTGACCGCGGCCGCCGCCGCCGGGCAATTGCGCCGGCTCGACGCCGTGGCGGCGGGTCGGCCGGCCGATTGAAGAAGGTGCGGGCGCTCGTGCGAGGCAGCGGCGCGAACTTGCCGCCCGGCGGGCTCGCGCGTTGGCAATTGCCGCGGCGAAGGAGAAAGCATGCGTATTGCCTGCTTGATTTCGTCGGCGCTGGCGGCGGCGCTGGCGCTGATGATGGCCGCGACTTCCTTCCCGCGCGCAGGAGAATCCGCCGCCGCCGTACGCGTACGGTATGTCGACTTCATTGCCGCCGTACCGACCAAGCTATCAGGTCCATGGCACGATCCGCAGCTGGGGTCACGGCTTCCTCAAGGCGATGATGCGCGATTGGGAACAAGGATTTCAAAAGTTCCAGCCAAACGCCAAATTCGAGGATGATCTCGCGAGCAGTGCCGCCGCAATGGCCGGCCTGTATTCCGGCAAGGCCGATCTTGGAGTATTGGCACGCGAGATCACGCCGCCGGAACTGGCCGCGTATGAGAAAATGACCGGACAGAAAGCCTTTCCGATCACCGTATTGACCGGCAGTTACGGAGATCCGGACAAGATCATGGCTCTCGGGGTGTTCGTCAGCAAGAACAATCCGCTCGCGCGAATATCGTTCGAACAATTGGATGCGGTCTTCGGGGCGGAACGACGGCGCGGCGAGCCGGCGAACATTCGCAGCTGGAGCCAGTTGGGATTGCACGGACAGTGGGGGACTCGGCCGATCCATCCGTACAGCGGACCGGCATTCGAAGCGCCGGCCTTTTTCTTTTCGCAAACCGTCATGGGTGGCAGCGTGCTGTGGAATTGCGACCTGCGGCAGCTCGATGACCTCCCGCTCCCGGGCGGCGGACACGTCGATGGTTACCAGCGCGTGGTCGATGCGATCGCCTCCGACCCAAACGGCATCGCGCTCAGCGGCGCGGGATACCGCAATGCAGCAGGCCAAGCTGCTTGCGGTCGCGGCGAGCCCGCTGGGTCCTTTCGTCGAACCGACCAAGGCCAATGTCGCGGACCGTAGCTACCCGCTCGCGCGCGACGTCAAGTTCTACATCAACGACGGCCCGAAGATCGCGCCCAACCCCGCCGTGGTTGAATTCCTGCGCTACGTCCTCAGCCGCGACGGCCAAGAACAGGTTTTACGCGAAGGCGTATTCCTGCCGTTGACGCCGCAAATCGCCCATGCAGCAATTGCGGCGATTGCCCGCAGCCGGTTCGGACCCGCCGCTGCAGCTCATCGGCAAGATCGCGGTCCCGCAAATGACCGGGACTTGGGACCACCTGGCGGTCGATGCGGTCAATGCGCGGCTGTTCCTTTCGGCTCAGGATCAACAAATGGTGTACGTCGTCGACCTGCAAGGGCGCGCGCCCATCGGCCGCATCGGCGGATTGTTCGACCGGCCGCAGGGCGAGCTCTACGTGCCGGAAAGCGATAATTTGATCGTCACCAACGGCCGGGACGGTCGGATCAGAATCTTGCGGGCCGACACCGATCGGCTGACCGCCACGGCGCAAGTGTCCGTCGGCGCAGACATGATCGCGTACGATCCACGCCGCAAGGAACTGTATGTTGAATCCGGCGGCACGGACTCCAAGCGCGGCGCCGGCTGGCTGGCGGTGATCGACCCGAACACCGGGGAGTTGACCGGCCGAATCGACACCGGCTATCGCGCCGCCGCGCTGGTGATGGCCGCGCAAGATCCGGTGTTATATGTGGCGATTCCGGCGCAGGATCTAATTGAGGTGATCGACACCCGAACCCGGCGCATCATCCGGCGAATCGCGGTACCCGGCCGACCGGCGTCCATGGCGCTCGACGAGGCGGGGCACCGTCTGTTCGTCGCCACCCGCACCTTCGAAGGCGATCCGCGGCCGCCGACCTTCAACGTATTCGACGCGGGCACCGGCAAGCCGATCGCCTCCCTTTCGAGCAAGGACGGAACGGAGAACATGTTCTACGATTCCGCGCACCGGCAGATCTACTCAACGAGTCTCGAGGGATTCGTCCAGGCTTACAGTCAGATGGACGATGATCATTACCGGCTCGCGGCGACGATCACCACCGTTCCGCATTCGGGCACCTCGCAATTTCTGCCGCGGCTCAGCCTGTTGGCGGTCGCAGCGCCCCCACATGCGAACCGGCCGGCGGAGGTCTGGCTGTTCGAGGCGCGATCGGCGCCGAAGATCCAAAGCCCGCACTGACTCAGGACGATGGGGCCGGTGTTCAGGGATATTGCTTCATCGCCCGCTCGACGAAGCGGTTGTCGTAAGTCATCTCAGGCCGGATCTTGCCGCTCGTGGCGGCTTTGCGGCGATATTTGCCCTCCGGACTGTCGTCAAAGGGGGTCTTGAGGAGCACGCCGACGGCGAGCTTGGCGGCCGACGGCGGGATCGAATAGTCGCCGCTCGTAAGTCCCGGCTGTACTTTGGCGATCTCTTCGGTCTTGGCCTTCTTGTAGTCCGCCCAGAGGTCGTTGTTGATGTCGGGCGCAAAATAGCCGGCCGGCATTTTGGCGATGATCTGCGCGGCGGTGTGCGAGTTGATGAAGCGCATCGTGCGGACGAAAACGTCGACCAGGCGCTGCACACGGTCGGGGTGCGCCATCGATATAGCGCGGCGCAAGATACAGGCTGCGGGCGGGCCAGACGTCGCCGAGTGCGGCTCTGGTGCCGGCGGCGGTCGTCAAGTCATAGAGCGGAGTGACGAGATTTGTGGCCAGCAGCTGCGATGTCAGCGGCTCCATGCTGGAAACGACATCGACCGTGCCGGCCTTTAGCGCCGCGATCAGCAGCGCCGGCTTGGCGGACAGCTCCTCCGGCGCGGGTGTGTAGCTGTGCGGAGGAAGTCCGGCTCGGGCGATGATCAAGTCGGTCAGGTAGCGTTTCGTCGAGAACCCGGCAGAATCGGCGATCGTCCTCCCCTTGAAATCCGCGGCACTGTGAATCTGGTCCCGCACGCGATTGGCGACGGAGATCGTCAGATGCGGACTGTTCTCGATCAGAAATACGGCGCGCGCCGGCTGATCGTTGCCGATGCCGAAGACGACGCGCTGATACCAGCAGATTTCCGCGTCGATCGTGCCGTCGTTGAGCAGTTCGGTCGAATAAAAGTCATCGTCGCGGTAGTTCATGACGTTGCGGAGCTCGACGTCGATCCCTTCTTGTCGGAAATAGCCGAGCCCTAGCGCGAGCTCCGGGAGAAGGTGGCCGATGCCCGGCATCGGCGCCAGTCGAATCTTGAACCTCTGCCGGGGCGGCCGCCTGTGACGGTCCGAGCAGGGCGCAAGTCGCCAGCGCCGCGGCGAAAATCAGCCGGTGCGTTTTCATCGGAGCGTAATCGTCAGAACCTCGCTCCGAACGAAAGGGTCAGCAAACGCTGCTCGCCGATGTTGAGCGTGGTCGCGCTCTGCGCGGAAGATATGTACCGTCGGTCGAACAGGTTATGGATATTCAACGCGACGTCATAGCGGTGACCGAACTTATAGTAGATCGCGCTGTCGACACGCGTCCATCCCGGCAGGCGATAGTACAGCAAGGTCGTCGGATCGCCGGACCACTGCGTGCCGACGTAGACGGTGCCCAAGCCGAAACCCAGTCCCGCGAGGGCGCCGCGGGGAATGTTATAGCGGGTCCAAAAGTTGCCCGAATTGCGCGGCGCGTTGACCAGATCCTTGCCGACGGAGTACGGATTGGTGACGGACTGCGCGATGTAGGCTTTCGAATAGGCGTAGCCGGTCTGAATCTGCCAGTTCGGGAACGGTTGCCATTGCAGCTCGGCCTCCACGCCCTTGCTCGTCTGCTTGCCGTCGAGGCGGGAGATCGCCTGGCCGGCGATCGCGTTGCCGGTCGCCACGGTGAAATTCGTACCGCTCGGCACGACCACGTTCGTGCGATTGATCTCGTAGGTCGCGAGAGTGACATTGAGATTCTTGTCCGCGGACTCGAACTTCACGCCGCCTTCGTATTGCTCGCCGCCTTCCGGCGGGAAGTCCGAGTTGCCGTACTGGTCGTAGGCGATCACGGTTTGCGGCTTGATCGACTGGCTATAGCTCGCGTACACCGAAACGTCCGGAACGACGTGCCAGACGATACCGGCCTGCTTGGTGTAGGGGTTGATTTTGTTCGAGAACGCCGTCGCCGCGGGGCTCAGCGTATTGAGGCCGTGCGTCTTCTGCATATCACGCCGCAGGCCGAGCGAGATATTGAATAGGTCGCCGATCTTGATCTGATCGGAAATGTATTCGCCCAACGCCGTCTGCCGCACTTGGTTGTTGGTCGCCCCGGTTCCCGTCGCGGGGTACCCGTATTGGTCGAGGATCGGGTTGACGAGCGTGATGGCCTGGGCGAGGGTCGAATTCGGTCCGAAGGCATAGCGCGTGTTGAAGAAACCCTCGCTGCCGCCGCCGACGCCGAACAGGACGGTGTTGCTGAACTTATCCGGACCGAAGCGCCGGTACAAATTGAGATCGCCGTAATTGTAGCGATGACCGTTGCGCACATCGTTGTATTGCCGGCGCAAGACCGAGGTCGGAACCGCGTAGGCGGATTTCGGCGAATAGACGTTGGCGTTGTTGATCGTCCATTCGTTGACCTGGTCGGCGTGCCAAACCGACCGCGACTGAAAGCGCAGCGTCCATTGATCGAATTCGGTATGGAAGAACGTCGAAAACGCCGATCCATAATCCTTGGCCGCGTCCGAAGTGTTGTTATAGATCGTATTCAACGGCGCGGTATACCAAGTCGCGCTCGGGCCGTAGGCGGCCGTCGGCGTATTGACGCCCTTGATCGGAACCAGGATGGTGGAACCGGTGAAGATCGGCAGCACGCCGTCGTCTTGCCGACGGCGATCCTGGCTGTCCTCGCCCTTGACCGTCAGGAAGGTCGTGTCGCTCCATTTGTAGGTGAGCGACGGATAGATCGACAGGTTGTGCGCGTTGTCGCCGATCCGCGAGCTCGGTTCTTTTGCACCGTCCACGACCATGCGGTAAAAAAGTTTCTGGCTGCCGAACACCGGCCCTGTCGCATCCAGCGCGATATCCGGAGTCAGCGGTGCGCCCGAGCTATAGGCTCCCGCGTAGATTCCGAGTGAGGTGCGCACGTTGAACCGCGTGGTCTCCAAGGGACTCTTGGTGATGATGTTCAGCAGGCCGCCCGGGTTCATCTGGCCGTACAGGACGCCGTTCGGGCCCTTGAGAAATTCGATGCTGTCGACGTCGGCCGCACTCAGGGACGCCTTTTTCAGAGTGGCGCCCTGCAAGCCGTCGAACTCGATGTTCTGCGTGTAGCTGCCCGTATTGGGGAAGCCGCGGAATGAGAAACCGTTGATCGTGTTCTGCGACTGCGTAGCCCCGGTGACGTAGTTGACCAAATCGGTCAGCGTGACGGCCTTGCGGTCCCGGATCGCGGAATTATTCAGAATCGTCAGCGAGGAAGCGAGATCCTTCGGGTCCATCGGCAACTTGCTGGCCATCGTCGACTCGGACACGTGGTAGGTGCCGATGACCGCGGAAACCACGATTTCCTGCAGCGTATCGTCGCTCGCCTGAGCAGGCGCATTGCCGCCCGCCGCAGCGGTTGCCTGCGCGTGGAGAAATCCCGCTTGCATCAACAGGCACAGCGCCGGAAGGCCTTGGTGCAGAATTCTGCCGCGTGATGGTTTCATGTTCAATTCCAAGTTGAAGTGTGGTTGTACCGGCTAGACTTCGGTCCGCCGCTTGACTTGCGCGTCCCGCCAAATCTCATCGAACGGACGCCGCGAGTTTTTTCATCCATCAATTGATCCCCCACCCGACACCGTGTTTTTTTTGCCGTCGCGCGCGCGCAACGTTGCATTCATCTCTTATGCCGACATTCTCGCTCCGGCGCGCCAGGTCCGTAATAACCCTTTAGAGCTAGACCGCCGATCGATCGGAGATCGACGCTGGCCGAGCGCCATACAAGCATAGAAACCTGAAGGTTTCCTGAATGGGGCCGGCCTGAAATCGCAGCGAGGCGACCGGCGAATTACCGCGCGCGGATGTGCAAGTGCCGCGCGAGCGCCGCCAGCAGCTCGTCCGGCCGCTCGGCGAGCAGCATGTGGCCGGCGTCTTTCGCGACGACGAGCGTCGATCGTCCGATCGCCGATGCGAGCGCGCGGCCGTTCTTCAGCGGCGTCATTTGGTCCCGCTCGCCGCACAACAGCAGTGTCGGCGCCTGCATGCGCGCGGCGGCGGCCAAACCGTCCCGATAGCCGTCGCAGGCGGTCAGATCCGCATACAGCACTCCGGGACCCGCGCGCTCCAATATGCGCTCGCCGAGTCCGGCCATCCACACACCGGGGGCGTGACTTCCACCGAGCCCCGCGCTATATCCCATGGCCCCAGAGGTTGACCATGTCGATCGCGAGATGCTCATTGCCTTTGGCGGCGGACAACAGATCCGGGTGCACCGGCATCGCCGCGGCCGCGCCGATCAATACCAAGTGTTGGCAACGGTCCGGCGCGATCGCAGCGGTTTGCAGCGCAATCAACGCGCCCATCGAATGGCCGATCAGAGCGACTTCGGTCGCGGCCAACCCAGCGAGTAGATTCAACAGCCACGCCGACAGCGCATCGATCGTCGAGTGCGCCGGTCCATCGGAACCGCCGTGCCCCGGAAGATCGAGCGCCAGCACGTTCCAGCCGTGAAATGCGAGCCAACGGCTTTGCAGCGCCCACGCCGTGTGATCGAGACCGGCGCCATGCAAGAGCACCGCCAGCGGCCGGGCGGCGCCGTGCGCCCGCCCGCCCGTGGCGGCATATACCGCCCTGCCGTCGACGGTCAGCCGCACGGCCGTGCGCTCATGATTTGCGCGCGGCGCGCAGCGCTTGCCCTAGATCGCCGATGATGTCGTCGATGGCCTCGATGCCGACGGACAGGCGAATCATGTCCTCGCCGATGCCGGCCGCGGCGAGTTGTTCGGCGGTCATCTGTTGGTGAGTCGTACTAGCGGGATGGATCACGAGCGTCTTCGCATCGCCGACGTTCGCCAGATGGCTTGCGAGGCGCAGCGAGGCGATGAATTTGGCGCCGGCGGCGCGGCCGCCCTTGACGCCGAAGCTGACCATCGAGCCGGCGCCGCGCGGCAATAGCCGCTCGGCCAAGCGATGGTCGGGATGGCCGGGCAAACTCGGGTGCAAGACCCAGGCGACGGCATCGTCGCCGGCGAGGAAGGCGACCACCGCGATCGTATTGTCGATGTGGCGCTGGATGCGCAGGCTCAACGTTTCAATGCCCTGCAATAATTGAAAGGCGTTCATCGGCGACATGCAGGCGCCGAATTGCCGCAGCCCTTCGGTACGCGCGCGCATGACGAACGCGGCCGGCCCGAACTGTTCCGTGAACACGATGCCCTGGTAGCCGGCGACCGGCTGCGTCAGCGTCGGATATTTGCCGGACTTCTCCCAGTCGAAGCGCCCGCCGTCGACGACCGCGCCGCCGATCGCCACGCCATGGCCGCCGATCCACTTGGTCAGCGAATGCATCACGAGGTCCGCGCCGAGATCCAAGGGCCGGCAAAGGTAGGGCGTCGCGAACGTGCTGTCGATGAGTAGGGGAACGCCCGCCGCGTGAGCGATAGCGGCGAGCGCCGGGATATCCAACACTTCGAGACCTGGGTTGCCGATCGTCTCACCGACCAGCAGCCGCGTCCGCGGCCTGAGCGCCGAGCGGAACCCGTCGAGGTCGCGCGGCTGCACGAAGCTCGTCGTGATGCCGAATCTCGGCAGGGTATGCGCGAGCAGATTCATCGTCCCGCCATACAAAGACGAGGAGGCGACGATGTGATCGCCCTGTCCCAGCAAGGTGGCGATCGCCAGGTGCATCGCCGCCATGCCGCTCGCCGTGCAGACCGCGCCGACGCCGCCTTCCAGAGCGGCCAGCCGCTCCTCGAGCACCGCCACCGTCGGATTGGCGATGCGGCTGTAGAGGTAACCCGGCCGCTCGAGATTGAATAGCGCGGCCGCCTGGTCCGTATCTTCGAACACGTAGGAGGTCGTCTGATAAATCGGAACCGCACGGGCGCCGTGTACGGGGTCCGGGTGTTGACCCGCGTGCAGGCTCAGCGTATCGAACGCCGGCGGTCGCGGAGCCGCCAATTCAGCTCGCTCCCGGGCGGTCATTGAGCCGGTCGTTCATGCGTGTAGGATACTCTGGGCCGAGCGCAAGGTGCGAGCGCGGCAAACGGAGCAGGAGCGCGTGATGACGATGAGCGACCGTCCCACAGCATCGCCACAAGAGCACGCCGAGGATCACGACCACCAGGCCGTGCCGTCCGATCCGGCCTTGCGCGTCAAGGCGCTGGAATCCGTGCTGATCGCCAAAGGGCTCGTCGACCCGGCTGCTCTCGAGGTGTTGATCGATACCTATGAGCACCGCATCGGACCGCGCAACGGCGCCCGCGTGGTCGCGCGCGCCTGGGTCGACCCACTGTACAAGGCGCGGCTGCTGGCCGACGCCGATGCGGCGATCGCCGAGCTAGGCTTCGGCGGCATGCAGGGCGAGCACATGCGCGTCGTCGAGAACACCGCCGAAGTGCACAATCTGGTCGTTTGCACGCTGTGCTCCTGCTATCCGTGGCCGGTGCTGGGTCTGCCGCCGGTGTGGTACAAGTCGGCTCCCTATCGATCGCGGGCGGTCATCGATCCGCGGACTGTGCTACGCGAGTTCGGGCTCGATCTTGCCGACGGCGTCGAAGTGCGCGTCTGGGACAGCACGGCCGAAATGCGCTATCTCGTGCTGCCGGAACGGCCGGCCGGCAGCCTTCATCTCGGCGAGTCTTCGTTGGCGGCGCTGGTGACGCGCGACTCGATGATCGGCGTCGCGCGCGTCGCGGATGCGCGCGAGGCGCCGGACGCATGAACGGGATCCACGACATGGGCGGCATGCACGGCTTCGGCCCTATCGCGCCGGAATCCGCCGAACCGGTCTTCCATCAGGTCTGGGAAGGCCGAGTGTTCGCCTTGCGGCGTGCGATGGGGGCGTGGCGCCTCTGGGCGATCGACGCCAGCCGGCATGCGGTGGAGCGGGTTCCGGCCGCCGATTATCTGCGCATGAGCTACTACGAACGGCAGCTCGCGGCGTTCATCGACATGCTCGTCCAGCACCGCTTGATCACGCGCGCGGAACTCGCGGCTGCAAAACCGGCGCCCGGCTCGGCCGTCGCGATCCCTGCGATGAACGCCGCGCAGGCGGCGGCGCTGATCGCGGCCGGCGTGCCGGCGAGCCGCGCGCTGCCGGTCATGCCGAATTATCGGGTCGGTGAGCGCGTGCGCGCGCGCAATCTGCATCCGCCGGGCCATACGCGCGAACCGCGCTACGTTCGCGGCAGGACAGGGCGGATCGAACGCGACCACGGCGTGTTCGTCTTCGCGGACACGAACGCCCACGGCCAGGGCGAGCGGCCGCAGCATTTATATTCGGTGCGCTTCGGCGCGCAGGAGTTATGGGGACCGGCGGCGGCGGCGCGGGACGCCGTCTACGTGGACCTGTGGGACGCACACCTTGAGCCGGCCTGATGCCGAGCCGGTTTTTGCCGAGCCGTGGCAGGCACAGGCCTTCGCGCTGGCGGTGCGGCTATCGGCGCAAGGCCATTTCACGTGGGGCGAATGGGCGGCTGCGCTCGCGGCGGAACTGCGGGCCGCGGCGGCGCGCGGCGAGCCGGATGACGGATCCCGCTATTACGACCATTGGCTGACGGCGCTAGAGCATATCGTCGTGCAGAAGCGCTTGGCCGATCCGGCGGCGCTCTCGGGGTGCAAGGCGGCCTGGGCGGACGCCTATCGGCGCACGCCCCATGGTTCGCCGGTCGCGCCGCCTATTCCTTCGAATAGCCCAGGTGCAGATTGATCTTCTCGCCGGTCTTCAGGTCCTCAACGGCCGGCGGAGGAAAATGCACGACCAAATGCATGCCCTCCGAGACCACATGCACCAGTCCGCTCTTATGATCGACCTTGGTGACGCGCGCGGGCATCCAATGATCGCCCATCGCTTCGGAATGCGCGGCGGCATCCTCATGTCCCATCGCGTGCTCCATCGGCATCTCGCCCGCAACGGCGACCGAGGCCGCACCGGCGGCACCGAAGGCGAGCGCCGCCGCGCCAATCCACATTGCTAGCTGCTTCATCAGTCTCTCCTTTGCATCATTCGCGGCGAATGCCGCTAAACCGCGACGCCGGTCGCACGACCGCGTCAGCGCCGCTTCGTTCGGATGTGGACAACACCCGGGTCTCGAAGTTCGCCACGCAGCGGTGATCGCGAGCGGCGACGTTCACTATTGGCTGGGCGGCGGCGCGCTGGCCGGCGCCGGTTCGTCCGCAGGCGGCGACGTTCCCGCCGGCATCTCCATGCCGCCCGGCATCGGCATCGCCGTCATGTCCATATCGCGCGGCGCCTTGGCGACGATGTCCTTGTAGGCCTGCGCGCTCAGCGTCGGCAATTTTCGGACGAAGGCCGTGATCGCCCATAATTCGTGATCGTCATGGGTCTTGCCCCAGGCCGGCATGCCGCTCATCTTGATGCCGTGCTTCAGCACCCAGAAAATTTCCGCAGGCGAGAGCTGCGTGCCGGCCGCGAGGCGGGGCGGCTGGGGATACAGGCCCTGCCAGGTTTCGTCGCTGTCGTAGCCCGGCGCCAAATGGCAGCCGCTGCACATCGCGGCGTATTGACCGGCGCCCTCGAGGATCAGTGCGGCATCCTCGAGCGGCGGCACGGCGACGTCCTGCGCGTGCGCCGCGACCGCGCGCTCGCGCAGCGTTCGCAACAGCGAGGCGGCGGCCGCGCCGTGCGGCACGTCGGCGCCGATCGGGTAGGCGCCGGACCAGACGTAGACGGCCGCCGCGACGACCAGCAACACGCCGCAGCCGGTGAGCCATCGGAATGTTCTCATGATCCGCTCCTACGAAGGCACCGCGCTAGATGATACGCCTGGCCGCGAGCGCATCGATATCCTCGGCGCTGATGCCGAGCAGCGAGGACAATACCTCTCGTGTCTCGGCGCCCAGCAGGGGCGGCGCCGTTCGATAGCTGACCGGCGTTCGCGACAAGCGCAGCGGATTCGCCACCTGCGGCACGGAGCCCGCGACCGGATGCGGCAAATCCAATTGCATCTGCCGGGCGCGGACCTGCGGATCGGCGAATACGGCGTCCAAGGCGTTGATCGGTCCGCACGGCACGCCGGCGCGCTCGAGGCGCCGCACCCATTCGGCCGTCGCGCGCGTCTTGGTCACATCACTAAGCCGCAGGGTCAGCGCCGCGCGGTGTTCGACGCGCCCCTGATTGTTCGCAAAACGCTGATCTAGCGCCACATCCGGCAGACCGAGCTCCTCGCACAGGCGCGCGAATTGCGTGTCGTTGCCGACCGCGACGACCAAATAGCCGTCGCTGGTCGCAAAATCCTGGTAGGGGACGATATTCGGGTGGGCGTTGCCGAGGCGGCCCGGCGCTTCGCCGCTGACCAGATAATTCATCGCTTGATTGGCGAGGCAGGCGACTTGCACGTCGAGCAAGGCAACATCGATGGATTGGCCCTCGCCGCTGCGCTCGCGATGCGCGAGCGCGGCCAAGATGCCGATGACGGCATAGAGTCCCGTCAGAATGTCGGTCAGCGCGACGCCCGCCTTTTGCGGGCCGGCGCCGGGCTCGCCGTCCTTGCGTCCCGTGACGCTCATCAAGCCGCCCATCGCCTGAATCAGAAAATCGTAGCCCGGGCGCGACGCGTAGGGGCCGGTCTGTCCGAAACCGGTGATCGAGCAATAGATCAAGCGCGGATTGATTTGGCGCAGCGACGCATAATCCAAGCCGTAGGCGGCGAGCCCGCCGACCTTGAAGTTTTCGATGACGACGTCGGCGCGCGCGGCGAGCCGGCGCACGATCGCTTGGCCCTCGGGCGCCGTGAAGTCGACGGTCACGGATTTCTTGTTGCGATTTGCGCAGAGGAAATACGCGGCATCCCCTGCCGCGCCCGAGCCGCGGTCGCGCAAGAACGGCGGGCCCCAGGAGCGCGTGTCGTCGCCGCTCGACGGCCGCTCGATCTTGATGACCTCGGCGCCGAGATCGCCGAGGACCTGTCCGGCCCACGGGCCCGCGAGCACCCGCGACAGGTCCAGCACCAGAATGTCGGACAGCGAGGCGGGCATGGGAGCGGTTAGAGGGCCCAGCGCGCCGCTAGGCCGGCACCGGCCGCTCGGCCGCGATGCGATTGCGCAGCAGGCCGACCGCGTCGATCTCGACGACGACCTCATCGCCGGCGCTCATGTACAGCGGCGGCACGCGCCTCATCCCGACGCCGCCAGGCGTCCCGGTCACGATCACATCGCCCGGCGCGAGCGGCGTCCAACTCGACACGTAGGCGATCAGCCGATCGATCGAGAAGATCATGTCGCCGAGCTTCGCGTCCTGGACCGTTTTTCCGTTCAGCCGCGTCGTGATCCGCTGCGGCGCCGATCGCCCCGACTTCGTCGGCCGTCACGAGGAAGGGCCCGAAGGCGCCGGTTCCCGGGAAGTTCTTGCCGGGCGTGAACTGCGAGGAGTGGCCCTGGAAATCGCGAATCGAAGAATCGTTGTAGCAGGCGTAGCCGGCGACATGGTCGAACGCCGCAGCCGCCTCGATGCGGCGGCCGGCCTTGCCGATCACGACCGCGAGCTCGCCTTCATAATCCATGCGATCCGACTGCTCCGGCTTGATCAGCGCCTCGTCGTGGCCGACTTGCGTGTCGGCAAATCGCGTGAAGACCGTCGGGTATGCCATTTTCGGGCGCGCGGTCTCGAGGCGATGTTCCTCGTAGTTCAATCCGATACACAGGATCTTCCGCGGCTGCGGCACCACCGGCAAAAAGCGCACGTCGTCGATACCGCAGTCGGGCTCGGCGCCCTTGGTCACGCGGCGCGCCCGTTCGAGCGCGCCGCCCTCGAGCGGCCGCCTTCGAGCACGCTGCGCAGGTCCGGAAACGCAGGACCCAGGCGCGGCGGCAGCGCATAGATGCGCCGATCGATCCGCACGCCGTAGCTCGCTGCGTTTTCAAGCACATAGGAGACGAGTTGCATCGCACTGGAATTATAAACGTTGGCGGGCGCTCGCGCTCGTGCGGCTCGCGCGGCTCGCGCGGCTGCGCCGCTCGACGCTTGCGCCGCTCTCCGGTACGCTCGCGGCGATGTGGGGGATAACGCGCTATCAGTGGACGGTATTGCTCGCTGCGTGGCTCGGATGGGGCTTCGATGCGATGGACGCGCTGCTGTTCAACTTCGTCGCGCCGAACTGCATTCCGACCTTGCTGCACTTGCCGATCGGCTCGGCGGCCGCGCGCTCGGCCGCGCTCTATTGGACCGGCGTATTCACATCCTTGTTGCTGCTCGGCTGGGCCGCAGGCGGCTTGTTGTTCGGCTTCCTTTGCGACCGCTTCGGCCGGCTGCGAATGCTGATGCTGACGATGCTGATGTACGCGGCCGGCACCGCGGCCTGCGCGGCGGCGACGAATCTATGGATGCTGCTGATCTTCCGCGTCATCGCGAGTCTCGGCATCGGCGGCGAGTGGGCGGCCGGCGCATCGATGGTCGCCGAAGTCATGCCGGAGAAGCGGCGCATCGAAGCCGGCGCGCTGTTGTACACGGCCGCGCCGCTCGGCATCTTCCTCGCGACCTTCGTCAATTATCAAGTCGCCGGCGTCTGGTTCGCGGACGATCCGGCGCATTCCTGGCGGTATGTCTTCGCGTTCGGCCTGCTGCCGGCGGCGGCCGCGATCGCCGTGCGCTATTTCGTTCATGAGCCGGAGCGCTGGAGCAGGGTCAAGGAGGCGGCCGCGGCGGCCTCGCTGCCGCAATTGTTCACGCCGGCGATGCGGCGGCGGACTCTGTGGGGCACGTTCGTATCGATCATCGCGCTGTTCGGTTGGTGGTGCTGCAACGCGTTCATTCCGATCGTCGCGAGCGGCATGGCGCGCCAGGCGGCGGCGGTTCGCGGCATGAGCGAGTTGGCGACGCTGCACATGGCCGAGCACTGGAAGTTCTGGGGAGCCTCGACCTTCAACCTCGGCGGGCTGATCGGCACCCTGCTGACCGTTCCGCTCGCCAGACGCATCGGCAGACGGCCGATGTTCGCGATCTATTTCGCCGCCTCCGGCGCCGTGATACTCGGCGTGTTCGGCCTCGACCTTGCGCCGGAGCTGCGCTTGGATGCGTTTTTCCTGATCGGCGTGACGGTATTCGGCGTGTTCGGCGCGTTCACCTATTACCTGCCGGAACTGTTCCCGACGCGGTTGCGCGCGACCGGCTCCGGATTCAGCTACAACATCGGGCGCGTCGCCGCCTCGATAGGGCCGTTCGTCGTCGGCGCGGCCGCGGTCCACGGCGGCGCCGTGCGCGCGATCTTCTACGTCGGCTTCATCCCGCTCGTGGGAGCGTTGTTCGCGCCCTTCTATATCGAGACGCGCGGCCAGGTGTTGCCGGATTGACGGACCAAGGAATTGGGAGGAGGTATGACCATGAGCCGAAATTTCACCAGCGACAACGTGGCTCCGGCTTCGCGCGAAGTGCTCGCGGCCGTCGTCGAATCGAACGAGGGGGTCGTTGCCTCCTACGGCGCCGATCCGTACACCGCGCGCCTCGTGACGATGGCCGGCGAGCTGTTCGAACGAGAGGTGGCGATTTTCCCGGTCGCAACCGGCACCGCGGCGAATGCCTTGGCGCTTGCGCAGATAGCCCCGCCTTACGGCGCGATCTATTGCCATGAAAGCGCGCATATCGTCACCGACGAATGCGGCGCGCCGGAATTCTTCACCGGCGGCGCGAAGCTGATCGGCCTGCCGTCCGCGGACGGCAAGATCGATGCCGCGCGGCTCGCGGCCGCGATCGCCTTCGCGAACGAGATGGGCGTGCACCACGTCAAGCCGGCCGCGCTGTGCCTGACGCAAGCGACCGAATGGGGCACGGTCTACGGCCTCGAACAGATCGTCGAGCTCGCCGCGGTCGCGAAAGCGCACGGTATGCGCGTGCACATGGACGGCGCGCGATTTGCGAACGCCGTGGCGCACCTGTGCTGCACGGCGGCCGAGGCGACTTGGAAGAGCGGCGTCGACATGCTCTCGCTCGGCGCGACCAAGAACGGCGCCTTGTGCGCCGAGGCGGTCGTGTGCTTCGATCTCGAGCTCGCGCGGGATCTCGACCGGCGCCGAAAGAGGGCGGGGCATCTCTGGTCGAAGCAGCGTTACTTGAGCGCCCAGCTGCTCGCCTATTTGAACGGCGGGCTGTGGCTCGCGAATGCGCGGCAGGCCAACGCGATGGCCGCGGCCCTCGCGCGAGGTCTCGCCACGGTACCCGGCGCGCAGCTGCTGCAGCCGGTCGATGCGAACGAGATATTCATCGCGCTGCCGGCGCCGATCGTCGAAGCGCTCGAGCTCGAGGGCTTCGGCTTCTATCGCTGGCCCTTGTGCGCGGCGCCGGAAGGCATCGCGATCCGGCTGGTCGCCTCCTACGCGACGCAGTCGGCCGATGTCGATGCCTTGGTCGCCGCCGCCCGCCGGGCCACCGACGCGCTGCGCAGCGCTTAGATGGCGCGCCGCACGTGGGCGGCAGGCGGCGCTCAGGCGACAGGCGCCGCTCGGGCAAAACCTGAGCCGGCTGTTGTATAAATACAACGAGCGTGATTTGACAAGCGCCGCACCGGCTGGTCAGATTGGCCGTCGGCCAGAAACCATGCGATTTTCCGGGGATGCCAGCTGCCGTTCATGACTAGCGCCAACGAGCCGATTGGGACCGTCGATGTTGCGCTCGCGCATGCGGCGCGGCTGCTCGAACGCGACCCCTCGCTCGCGGCCTCGCAGGCCGACGAGATTCTCGCCGCGGTGCCCGGTCATCCGCACGCGCGTTTGATCCTCGGTGCGGCGCACAGGCTCGCCGGGCGAACTCAGGCGGCCCTCGAGGTGCTCGAACCTTTGGCGCGCGAGCAGCCCGTCTCGGCGGCAACTCATTTCGAGCTCGGCATCGCGCGCGCAGAGGCGGGCCGCGGCCAGGAAGCGGTCTCATCCTTGCGCCGCGCAGTGCAGCTGAAGCCGGACAACGCCGAAGGCTGGCGCCTGCTTGCCGATGCACTGGACGCCGAGGGCGACGCCGCGGGCGCGGATCTCGCCCGCGCGCGCTACACGAAGGCGGCGAACAAGGATCCGCGCCTGATGGCCGCCGCCGCGGCGCTGGTCGAAAACGAACTGCCGGCGGCAGAAGCGCGCCTGCGCGCCCACTTGAAGACGTATCCGACGGACGTGGCCGCGCTGCGCATGCTCGCCGAAGTGGCGGGGCGGCTGCGCCGCTACGCCGATGCGCAGACGCTGCTGGAATACTGCCTCGAGCTCGCGCCGAGTTTCGACGCGGCCCGCCACAATTATGCCATCGTGCTGAACCGCCAAGCCAAGGCGGCGGAGGCGCTGCCGCAGATCGAGCGCTTGCTCGCGAAGGAGCCGCGCAATCCGGGATACCTCAACCTCAAGGCCGCGATCCTCGCGAATCTCGGCGATTATTCGAAGTCGATCACGGTGTACGAGGCGGTGCTCGCCGCTTTTCCCCAGCAGCCCAAGGTTTGGATGAGTTACGGCCATTCCCTGAAGACCGCCGGACGCCTAGAGGACAGCGTCGCCGCGTACCGCCGCGCGATCGCGCAAGAGCCGACTTTGGGCGAGGCGTACTGGAGTTTGGCGAACCTGAAGACGTTCCGCTTCACGGCCGCCGACCTCGAAGCGATGCGCGCCGCGCTCGCGCGCGGCGATCTGTCCGACTTGGATCGGCTGCACTTCGAGTTCGCGCTCGGCAAGGCGCTCGAAGATGAAGCGGACTACGGCGATTCGTTCGCCCATTACGCCGCCGGCAATGCGATCCGCCGCCGGCAGCAGCCGTACAGCGCCGACGACAATACGCTTTACGTACAGCGCTCCAAACGGGTGTTCACTCGCGAATTCTTCGCCGCGCGCAGCGGCGCGGGCGCGCAGGCCGCCGACCCGATCTTCATCGTCGGCCTGCCCCGCGCCGGATCGACGCTGCTCGAGCAGATTCTCTCCAGCCACTCGCTGGTCGAGGGCACGATGGAGCTGCCCGACATGCCGCAGATCGCGCGCGAGCTGATGAGCCGGCGCGGCCGCGAGAGCGAGACGAGCTTCGCGCAAGCCGTCGCCAACGTGGCGCCCGACGAATTGCGGGCGCTCGGCGAGCGCTACCTGCAGTCGACGCGCGTGCAGCGCAAGACCGGCGCGCCGTTTTTCATCGACAAGATGCCGAACAATTTCTTGTACGTCGGACTCATCCACCTGATCCTGCCGAACGCCAAGATCATCGACGCGCGGCGCCATCCGCTGGGCTGCTGCTTCTCCGGCTTCAAACAGCATTTTGCGCGCGGCCAGAATTTCTCCTACCGGCTCGAGGACATCGGCCGGTTCTACCGCGAGTACGTCGAGTTGATGGCGCACATCGATCAGGTTCTGCCGGAGCGCGTGCTGCGGGTATTCTATGAGTCGATGATCGAGGACACCGAGGCGCAAGTGCGCCGGCTGCTTAGCTTTTGCGGCTTGCCGTTCGAGGACGGCTGCCTGAAGTTCTACGAAAATGACCGGCCCGTGCGCACCGCGAGTTCGGAACAGGTGCGCCGGCCGATCTTTCGCGACGGCGTCGAACATTGGCGCCATTACGAACCGTGGCTCGGGCCGCTGAAAGAGGCGCTGGGCCCCGTGCTGCGCGACTATCCGGCGGTACCGGATTTCGCGCCGGCCCGTTTAGCGGAGGTTTCGCCTTGCTTTGGATCGAAGTAGTCAATAACGAGGGGATCGACATGAACGGAAAGCGACTGCACTCTCAATGGGCTGCGCCCGCGCAGGCGGGACGACGTTCGCCGCCTAGCGCGACTCGCAACTATCTGCCGCTCGCAGCGGCGGTTTCCGCGATTCTCGCGGGCGGCAGCGCCGCTCGCTCGCGCGCAGACCACGCCGCCGGCTGGGGCCGCCGACACCGGCGTACTGCAGGAGGTCGTCGTCACGGCGGAAAAGGTGAGCGAGAACCTGCAGAACGTGCCGATCAGCATGGAAGCGCTCGGCAATCAAAAGCTCGAGCAGCTGAACATAGCGAACCTCGATAATTACGTTCAATACCTGCCGGGCGTGACGACGGTCAGGGGGCTGGGCCAGGGCGGCAACGGCGTCGGCACGACGCACGTGTACATGCGCGGCGTCGTCAGCGGCCAGGACGGCAATCACTCCGCTTCGCAGCCGAGCGTAGGCACGTATTTCGACGAGCAACCGGTCACGACGATCGACGGCACGATCGACATCCATGTCTATGACATTGCGCGCGTCGAGGTGCTCGAAGGACCCCAGGGCACGCTGTACGGCGCCAGTTCCGAAGCCGGCACGATCCGCATCATCACGAACAAGCCGGATCCGCGAAAATTCGCGGCCGCTTACGATATCTCCGGCAACTCGGTGGACCACGGCGGCCAGGGTTGGACGGCCGAGGGCTTCGTCAATCTGCCGCTGACCTCGATCGCCGCGGTGCGACTGGTCGGCTGGGACGAGCACGACGCGGGCTTCATCAGTAACGTCGCCGGCACCAACGCGTCGGCCGGCATCGTCAACGGCGTGCGGACTTTTCCGACTTCCGGAACGACGCTCAGCAACGCCGGCTCCGTCAGCAAGGACTACAACACGGTCGGCACGAAGGGCGGTCGGGCGGCGTTGAAGCTCGATCTCGGCGACAACTGGACCGTCACGCCGACGTTCATGGGCCAGTCCATGGGGGCCAACGGGTTCTTCGGCTACGACCCGGCGGTCGGCGACCTGAAGCTCGTGCATTTCGGTCCTGAAAACACCCAGGACTCGTTCACGCAGAGCGCGCTGACCATCGAAGGAAACGTCAGCGACTTCGATATCGTTTATGCCGGCGGCTGGCTCGTGCGCAACACGCACTCGATCGCCGATTACAGCGACTACTCGTATTTCTACGACAAGTACTACGGGTCGGGGGCCTTCTGGCAAGGCAACGGCGCGACGCCCGGGACGCTCGGCGCTCCGATCGAACCGCAGGAGTTCGTCATCACGACGGGCCACTATACGAAGTGGAGCCACGAACTGCGCGTCAGCACGCCGCAGAACAAGCCGGTCAAAGCGACCGTCGGCCTGTTCGCGCAGCGCCAGGTGCACGAAATCTGGGAGGATTACGTGATGCCGGGCGCCGGCGGCGACCCGTACACGTACAATACGCAGGGTCTCGCGCAATCGCTGACGATGCCGGGATTGAGCAACAACACGATTTGGCTCACCGACGAAGAGCGCGTCGACCGCGACCAAGCGGCGTTCGGCCAGGTAACCTGGGACATCAACTCGGCGTGGTCCTTGATCGGCGGCTTCCGCTACTTCAAGTACAACAATTCGCTGCAGGGCTTTTACGGCTACTCGTCGAACTACGGCACACTGACCGGCTACTACCCCGGCATGAACATCTGCGGTCCGCCGGGCGGCACGCCGAGCACGAGTTATCAGCCGTTCCACTTCGCGCCGTGCACGGATCTCAATGCCGACGTCTCCGCCACCGGCCACACGGAGCGGGCCACGCTGAACTACAAATTCGATGCGGATCGCATGGTCTACCTGACGTACTCGACCGGGTTCCGGCCGGGCGGCGTCAATCGGGTGTTCGACCCGGCGATCCATTCGATTTACCCGCCCTACCAGGCGGACTACTTGAAGAACTACGAATTCGGCTGGAAGACGCAGTGGCTGAACCGCAGCCTGCGGTGGAACGGCGCGCTGTTCCTCGAGGACTGGAACAACTTCCAGTTTTCCTTCCTGGGACCGAACAGCGTGACGGTCGTGCAGAACGCGGCCTCGGCGCAGATCAAGGGCATCGAGACCAACCTCGAATGGGCCGCCGGCGGCGGCTGGCTGCTCAGCGGCAGCGCGACGTATCTGGATGCGAAGCTGACGCAGAATTTCTGCGGCAGCTACGTCCCGGGCACGGAAACGCTGGCTACGAGCTGCCCGACGCAAAGCAATTCCTATGCCGACGGCACCGTGACGACGGGTCCGCTCGCGCCATCCGGCACGAGGCTCCCGGTCGTGCCGAAGCTCAAGGCGAATATCGTCGCCCGCTACGGCTTCCCGGTGGCGGATTGGGATGCCAACGTTCAGGCGGCCTACGTTTATCAGGACTCATCGTCGCCGCTGCTGTTTCCGGTGTTCACGCAGCACCTGGGCGAGATGCCGTCGTACAGCCTCGTCAATCTGTCGGCCGGCATCGCGCGCAACGGCATGCAGATCGAGCTGCTGCTCTCGAATGCATTCGACGAGCGGGCTCAGTTGACGCGCTTCGCGCAGTGCACGCCGACGACGTGCACGCAAAACTACGTGATCCCGACGCAGCCGCGGACGTTCGAGATCAAGTTCGGCCAGAAATTCTAGCGATCCGCCACAAGCCCGGCTGGCGGACAGGCGCAGTCCGCCGGCCGCGAATGCGCACCGATGAGTGATCGAACATGAGCTCGCCGACGGACAGCGCAGTCCGCCGGCCGACCGATGCGCACCGATGATTGATCGAACAGATTCGGTCCAGGATCTGTGGCTCGGCCTGGACACCGGCGGCACGTTCACCGATGCCGTGCTGCTCGCCGGCGGCCGCCGGGTCGTCGCCAGCGCCAAGGCCTTGACGACGCACTACGATCTTGCGATCGGGATCGGCGGGGCGATTCGGGCTGTGCTCGCCGCGCTACCGTCCGGGGCGCGCCGCTCGGACGTCAGTCTGGTGTCCGTGTCGACGACGCTCGCGACCAATGCCGTCGTCGAGAATCGCTTCAGTCCGATCTGCACGCTTCTGATCGGCTTCGATGCGGCGATGGTCGAACGCTCGGGACTCAAGCGCGATCAGAGCGGCGTCATCGTCCAGATCGGCGGTGGCCACGACGCCGGCGGCGAGGAGTCGGAGCCGCTCGCCGAGGAGGCGATAGTGCAGGCCGCGCTGAGCCACAGGGACCGCGTCGAGGCGTTCGCGGTCGCCGCGCGCTTCTCGGTGCGCAATCCCGAGCACGAGCTGCGCGCGCGCCGGCTCATCCGCGCCTCCTCGCCGAAGCCGGTGACCTGCGCGCATGAACTGAGCTCCAAGCTCGATGCGCCGCGCCGGGCGCTGACCGCGGCGCTGAACGCGAGGTTGACGCCGCAGATCCGGCATTTGATCGAGGCCTTGTCGCGCGTGCTCGGCGATGAGGCGATCGACGCGCCGCTGATGATCGTCAAGGGCGACGGTTCGCTGATGCGAGCGGAGGTCGCGCTGGAATGTCCGGTCGAGACGATCCTGTCGGGACCCGCGGCGAGCGTCGTCGGCGCGCGCTTCCTGACCGGCACCCTGGACTGCATCGTCTCGGACATGGGCGGCACGACGACCGACGTCGCCGTCGTCTCGGCCGGCCGGCCGGTCGTCAACGCCGAAGGGGCGCTGATCGGCGGCTGGCGCACGATGGTCGAGGCGGTCGACGTGCGCACCTGCGGGCTCGGCGGCGACAGCGAAGTCGGATTCGACCGCGACATGCGTTTTTGCGTCGGGCCGCGCAAGGCGATGCCGCTCAGTCTGCTCGCGGCGAATCATCCGGCGGTGCTCGAGGAGCTGCGCAGCATTGCGGCGCTCGAGCGCCTGCCGGAATATCCGTCGCAGTTCGTGTTTCGCAATCCCGATCGCGAGACGCCGGCGCATTTGACGCGCCACGAGCGCGAGATTTGGGAGGCGGTCACGCCCGCGCCGCGGCGCGTCTCGGCCGTCGTGAAGAACGGGGCGGGCCTGCAGGCCTTGCGCCGCCTGGCCGATGCGGGGCTCGCGACGATTGCCGCGTTCACGCCGAGCGATGCCATGCACGTGCTCGGCCGGCAGCAGGGCTGGAGCCGCGAGGCGGGGGAATGCGGCGCGAAAATTCTCGCGACCGAGGAGCGCAACGGCCGCGCGCTGCGCGAGGCGGCGAGCCCGCAAGCGATTTGCGAGCGCACCTATGAACATGTCGTGCGCGCAAGCGGCCGCGTGCTGCTCGCCGCGGCGCTCGCGCATGATCCGGGGCTCGAGTCCCACGGGGACCGCTGGGGACTGCTCGGCGATCATCTCGTCGAGGAGGCGGTCGCCGGCCGGCGCTTCTCCGGTCTCGTGCAGGCGACGCTCGGGCTTGCCCGCCCGATCGTTGCGATCGGCGCTCCGGTAGGCGCGTATTATCCGGAGATCGCGCGCCGGCTCGGCGCACCGCTGACGATCCCCGAGCATGCCGCCGTCTGCAACGCCGTCGGCGCGGTCGCCGGCGTCGTCTCGCAAAGCGTCGAGATTCTCGTCAATCAGCCGGAGTTCAAGGTTTTCCGCGTGCACGATCCGGCCGGCAGCCGCGACTACTCGGAAGCCGAGCCCGCGATTGCGCACGCGCGCCGGGTCTCGCGGGAGCTCGCGCTCGCCGCGGCGCGGCGGGCGGGGGCGGAGGATCCGCACGTCGAGACGACGGTGACCGAACGGCTCGCGCATGTAGGCGCCGGCGCCGACTACCTGGCCGAAGCGCGCATCCTCGCGGTGGCGACGGGGAGGCCGCTCGCCGGGCACGCGGCCGCGCAAGCCGTGATCAGCGTCGCGCGCGCGGCCGATGCCAACGCCGTCGTCGCGCTCGTCAACAGCGCCTACCGGGGCGACAGCAGCCGCGCCGGCTGGACCACGGAGGCGGACCTGCTCGGCGGCCAGCGCACCGATCGCGACTCGATACTCGCGCTGATCACATCGCCAAACAATGCCTTGCTGACGCTGCGTCAGGGTTCCGAGCTCTGGGGTTGCGTGCATCTGGAAAAGAAGTCCGGCGGCCTGTGTTACCTCGGCCTGTTGACCGTGCGGCCCGATTTGCAGGGCGGTGGTCACGGCCGGCGCTTGCTCGAGGCGGCGGAACACCATGCGCGCGAGGAGCTCGGCTGTGGGGACGTCGAAATGACCGTCATCGAGGCGCGCACGGAATTGATGGCCTGGTACGAGCGCCGCGGGTATCGGGCGACCGGCGAGAGCAGGCCGTTTCCCTACGGCGATGCGCGCTTCGGCTTGCCGCAGCGCGAGGATCTGCGCTTCGCCGTGCTGCGCCGGCGGATCGCGCCTCAAGCCTGAGCGACCGCCGCGAGCGCGGCGATCAAGGCGGGCGGCATCACGATGCTGCCCAACAATAGAAAGCGCCAAGCGCTGACGTCCAGCCCCTCGCGCCGCAGCGCGACCAGCCACAGGATCGTCGCCAGCGAACCGGTCACCGATAAATTGGGTCCGACGTCGACGCCGATCAGCAGCGCGCTCGCAATCCGCGGCGCCAAATGCGCGCCGTGGATCATCGAGCCGGCGACGAGTCCCAAGGGCAGGTTGTTGACGGCATTGGTCGCGATCGCCGCCGCCGCGCCCGCCGTGAATGCCGTGACGCATGGAGCGGCCGGGGCGCAGGCGCCGATACGCTGCGCCAGCAGCCCAAGCACACCGGTTTTTTCGACCGCCTGCGCCATGACGAACAAGCCGGCGACGAGCGGCAGGATGCTCCAGGTGATCCGTGCGGAGGATGCGCCGCGGAGATTCCGGCCGCAGCGCGAACAGCGCCGACCACGTGGCCAGCGCCGACAGCAGCGTCGGCAGGCCGAGCCGCCAGCCCCTAGCCGAGGCGAACATCAAGACCGCGGCCGTCGCTGCGATGCCGAGCGCCGCGATGCGCCCGCCGGCCGGCAGGGCGGGCAGCTGCGCGATGCGCGAGACCGGCTCGGCGAGTTCCCCGCGCTGCGTGGCGCGCAGCACGAAGTAGGTCGCGAGGATGCACAAGACGGAGGCCGGGCCGAAACGCATCAGCCACTCGCCGAGCGCCGGCATGTCGCCGCCAAAGACGACGAGATTGGCCGGATTGGAGATCGGCAGGACGAAACTTGCCGCGTTCGCGATGAACGCGCAGGCGTACAAATACGGCATCGGCCGCGCGCGGGCGGCCCGCGCGGCCGCATAAACGGCCGGCGTCAGCACGACCGCCGTGGCATCGTTCGACAGGAAGATCGTCACCAGCGCGCCGACCCCATAGATCAGCAGGAACAGACGCGACGCCATGCCGCGCGCGTGCATCACCGCATAGGCGGCGAGCCAGTCGAACAGCGTGTGCCGGCGCGCAAGCTCGGCGAGCAGCATCATGCCGCAGAGGAACCAATAGACGTCGGCGCCGCTGCGGATGGCTTCCCAAGTCTCGGCGCCGGTCATCAGCGAGAACGACCGCAACGCCAACGCGCCGAGCACCGCCCAGAGGGCTTCCGGGAGCCGCCACGGCCGCGTGACGATGGCGAGAATCGCCGCGGCGGTGATCAGCCAAATTGCGAGATGCGCGGGCGCTCGACATCTGCGGAACCTAGTGGCAGGCGCATGGCCTGTCAATCGCGACCGGCCGGAGCCGCGCGCGGTCGGCGCCGCGAACGGTCGGCATCGCGCGCGGTCAATTAATGCAAAGGCGCTTGAGTTGCCGCCGCCGCGGGACTAGCTTGCCTCCATGGCCGCCGCGACATCGCCTCGATCAGCACCGATCACGCCGCCGGCGAGCCTGGACCTGCCGACCTCGCGCGACATGCGCTTGGACGCGTTGCGCGGGCTGTTTCTGATCATCATGGCCGCCGTGCACGTGCCGACGCCGTGGTCGCATTGGCTGCAGGAGCCGTTCGGCTATCTGAGCGCCGCCGAAGGGTTCATTTTTCTCGGCGCCTGCCTCGCGGGCTTCGTCTACGCAAAGGTGCGGCGCAAGCACGGCGCGCGGACGATGGCCAGGCGCGTTTGGGCCCGCGCCCGCAAAATCTATCTGGTGCACCTGGCGCTGGTCGTGACCGTCAGCCTGATCGCCTGGCCGCTGGCGAGCCGGCTCGTGCCCTTGGCGAATCATTTTCACGATTTTCTACAGAACCCTCCGGCTAGCCTGTTGTTGATGCCGCTGCTGCTGCATCAACCGCCGCTGTTCGACATCTTGCCGCTTTACGTCGTCTTTCTCGGCGTGACCCCGTTGGCGTTCGCGCTCGCGAGAAAGAGCGGCTGGACACTGACGTTGTCGCTGTCGGCGGCGCTGTGGATGCTCGCGCAATTCCATCCGCTCGCGCACTTCACCGACGATTCGGCGCGCTTGTTGCCGATGCGTTTGGGCTCGTTCAACCTGCTGGGCTGGCAATTCCTGTGGGTCGCCGGACTCGCGACCGGCGAAACGCTGATGCGCCGGCCCGCCTCCCTGCGGCGCTCCCGCCGCTGGTTGATCTTGCCGGCGCTGATCGTCGTGCTGGCCGGTTTGTTGTTCCGGCATCGATTCGGATTGCAACCCGTGATGGTGCCGGATTTTGCGTTCTGGACCGACAAGTGGCGTCTCGGTCCCTTGCGCGTGCTGAATTCGGTGGCGTGGGCCGTGTTGCTGTGGAGCTCGAATCCGCGGCTGCCGCGCTGGTTGCTCGCGCCGCCGGCGCTGCTCGGCCGCCATTCGCTGGCGGTGTTCTCGCTGCACATACCGCTCGCGATCATCGCCGCGACGGCGATCCAGACCGGGGACTTCTCGTTCTTCGCACAGTTGGTGATTGGCGCGGCCGTGATCGCAGCGATGTTCTTGTTCGCCGCGCGGCTCGACCGCGGCCACCCGGCCGGCCACTCGCCCTCGCGTTGGTGGCATCGACTGCGGGCGCGCTTCGCGCTCCGATCGGTTAATGGAGCCGTTGCCGTCAGCGCGGCGCGTGCGGACAGACGCAGCGCACCTGGGTCCCGCCGCGGCGGAGGCGCTTGACTTGCAGCGAACCGCCGACCGCGCCGGCTCTGTATTCCATGATCTTGAGGCCCAGGCCCGCGCCGTTCGACCGTTCGGGCCCGGCGCCGAGACCGATTCCGTCATCGACGGCCGATAAGCTGATCAGCTCGCGGTTGACGCGTAATTTCACGATGACCTGGCGCGAGCGGCCGTGCTTGGCGGCATTGACGATCGCCTCTTGGGCGATCAGGTACAAATGAGTCGCACTGGCCTCATCGAGCTGAAAATCGCAGCGCTGGATGAGCTGCAGCGTGACGCGTATGCCGTAGATCGCCCCCGACCACTCGCTCAATGAGCGCAGCGCGGACACCAGACCGCCGTGGGCCAGCCGCACGGGCGATAGGCCAGCGGCCATCGTGCGCGCGCCGTCGATCGCGTGATTGACGAGGACGATGATTTCCTCGAGCCGCGATCGCGCGGCGCCGGCGGCCGTATCGGGAGACTGCGCCAGGCTGCGCAGCAGCAGCGCGATGCCGGTCAGTTCCTGGCCGAGGCCGTCGTGCAAATCGCTGCCGAGGCGCCGCCGCTCCTGGTAGGCCGCGTCGGTCACTTGCCGTTCGAGGCGCTTGCGCTCCGATACGTCTTGGACCACGCACAAGGTCTTCTTCTCGCCGTGCATGTCGATGGCGGCCGTCAAGATCTCGGCGCCGAACGGCGTGCCGTCGCCGCGCCGCAATTCGACCTGCCGCCCGGCGATGCGCGCGCCGAACCGCTGTATCAGCCGGTCGATCGAATATCGCGAGGCCTTCGCGCGCCAGCGCGCATTCAACAAGTCGATCGCCGGAGTGCCGGCGAGGTCGGCCCCAACCGGATCGACCGACGGCCGGCCGAACAGGCGCTTGAAGGCGGGGTTCGTGAATTCGATGCGCCCATCCTTGCCGAGCAGCGCAACCCCCTCGTGCATCGTCTCGAGGATCAGAGCCTGCGTGCGCAGCGCGAGCTCCATGCGCTTGCGCGCATCGATATCCAGCGATATGCCGATCAGCTTCAGGGGCTTGCCGTCCGCGTCCCATTCGGTCACGCGGCCGCGGCCGAGCATCCAGCGGTATTGGTCCGCGGGCGTGCAGATGCGGAATTCAAATTCGAACGCGGATTTGGCCCCGCGCGAGCACCCCGTCAGCGCCCTCGGCAGGATCGGCGCATCGTCCGGGTGAACGTGGTTGAGCCAGGTTTCGCTGCGCGCGCGCGCCTGATCCTCGGTGATTTTCGGGTCGGTGACGCGGTGCCAGTGGATATTGCCGCGCACTTGGTCGGCGCGCACGTCGTACTCCCAGACCGGCAACTGCGCGGCGTGGATCGATACCTCGTAGCGCAGCTCGGCCGCCTGCAGCGCGGCCTCCATTTGCTTGCGCGCGTCGATGTCGAAGCAGACGCCGACGAACCGGAACCTCGGCCCTACGGGATTACGCTCGACGACCTTGCCGCGCTCGTGCAGCCAACGCCATCTGCCGCCCATGGTCCTCAGCCGGTATTCGACGACGTAGTGGTCGGCCCATCCGTCGCGGCAGGCTTGCGTTTGCCGCACGAACGGCCCCAGATCGTCGGGATGTATCCGCGAACGCCACTCGTCGCTGCCGTTCTCGCGGTCGCAGGGATCGATATCGAGCGACGCGCACCAATCGTTGAGCCACTGAAATCGTCCCTCGACGACATTCTCCCAGACGCCGATGCCCGTGCCCCACACGGCCGCTTCCAGCCGCGCTTCGGATGAGCGCAGCGCGAGCTCCATCGTCTTGCGTGCATGGATATCGATGGTGACGCCGCCGATCCGCAGCGCGCGGGCGTTTCCGCTGCGCGCGAGGACGCGGGCGCGCGTGTGGACCCAACGCCAGTCGCCCGCACGAGTGCGCACGCGGTATTCGATCTCGTAGGCGTCGGAGCCGCCGGCGACGGCCTGCTCGTAGTCGCTGATCACCGCCCGGTCCTCGGTATGGATCTGCGTGTCCCAGCGACGAAGCTCGCCAACGCCCGCGCAGGGGTCGATGTCGTGCGCCTCGCACCAGTCGCTGAACCACAGCGTCGTGTCGGTGCTCAAATCGATGCACCAAAAGCCGAAATCCGCGCCGCGCAGGATCTCCGCGAAGTGCGCGGCGCTGATGCCGTGCAGCCCGTTGGAGCCATCCTCCAGGCCGCCGCAGAGCGCGCTCGCCCCGCTGTTTTGCATCATGCCGAGCGTTCTTCGCCGCGCGCGCGGCGCGCGGCGAGCAGGGCGCGCTGGCGATTGATCGCCGCCGCGAGTTCGGCCGCCGCCGCGCGTATCGCCTCCGCGGCGCCGCCGCCCGCGTAGATGATCGCGCGCGAGGAGTTGATCAACAGTCCGGCGCCGTCGCCGTCGAGACCGGCTGCGAGCGTCGCCGCGAGATCGCCGCCCTGCGCGCCGATGCCGGGCACGAGGAACGGCAGCGCGGGATGCGCGCCGCGCAGCTCGGCCATCTCGCGCGGAAACGTCGCGCCGACGACCAGCATCAGATTTTGCCGCTCGTTCCAGCGCTGCGCGGCGATCGCCGCGACCCGCCGGTACAGCGGCAAGCCGCCGCTCTCGAGATCCTGGAAGTCCTTCGCGCCGGGATTCGAGGTGCGGCACAGGATGATCGCGCCGCGGTCGGGGCGCGCCAAAAACGGTCTCACGGAGTCCTCGCCCATGTAGGGGTTGACCGTGACCGCATCGGCGCCGTAGCGATCGAAAGCCTCGCGCGCGTAAGCCTCGGCCGTGTGGCCGACGTCGCCGCGCTTGGCGTCGAGTATCACCAGCGCATGCGGCGCCCGTTCGCGGATGTAGCGGATGCTGGCGAGCAATTCGTCCTCGGCGCCCAGCGCGCTGTAAAAAGCGATCTGCGGCTTATAGGCCGCCGCGACGCCGAAACTGGCATCGACGATGCGCCGGTTGAACGCGTACAGCGGCGCGGCGCCCTCCTTCAGATCGGCCGGCAAACGCGCAGGATCCGGATCGAGGCCGATGCACAGCAAACCGCCGCTGCGCGCTTGCGCTAGATCGAGGCGTTCCCGGAAGCTTTGAGGCATGGCCCATCATAGCGAGCGGGGGCGCCGTTCGGGAGTATGCTTATCAGCCCAGCCGAGTAAGCGCCTTGCCCAGGAAGCCTCAAACCGGTCCCCGTCTAGTGCTGCAGCCGGCCAGCCGGCCGGCGCTTCGTCAGACGAGCAGCGCGGCGCTGACGCGCTTCTTCACGATCGCGGACGCCTGGGAGCTGTCGCCGCTGCAGCAGTGCCGATTGCTGCGGATCCCGTCCCCGCAGGTGCTCGAGCGCTACCGCCTCGGCCAGGCCCCGCGGCTGTCGGCGGCACAGCAGGAACGCGTGGCGCTGATCGCCAATATCCAGCAGTCCTTGAGCCGCGAGAGCGGGGCAAGCCGCAAGGCCCCGGCCGGGGACCCCGCCTGGGCGTGGCTGCACGCCCCGCACCAGGGCCCCCCGTTCGAAGGCGACAGCCCGCTTTATTTCATGCTGGAGAATGGGCTGCCGGCGATGCGCGAGGTCGCGCGGCTGCTCGTGCGCAAGAGCGATCGCCGCTGCCGTTAGGCGATACCCCGATGAGCTATACTTGAGGGCTGCGCGGATGCGAGAGTGGCGGAATTGGTAGACGCACCAGCCTTAGGAGCTGGCGGGGTAACTCCCATGCGAGTTCGAGTCTCGCCTTTCGCACCACCTATCATCGAAGAGGTTGGACATGCAAGTTTCCGTCGAGAGTACCGGCAAATTGGAGCGCCGCATGCAGGTCGCGGTGCCGGCCGAGCGCGTGACCCAGGAAGTCGCCGCGCGCCTGAAGAATTTGAGCCGCACGGCACGCTTGAAGGGCTTCCGGCCGGGCAAGGCGCCGCTGACGGTGATTCGCCGCCAGTTCGGTGTGCAGGTGCATCGCGAAGTGATCGGCGAACTGCTGCAATCGAGCTTCGCCGAAGCGGTCACGCAAAAGCAGCTCGCCCCGGCCGGCAGTCCGCGCATCGAACCGCAGAGCATCGCCGAGGGCCAAGACCTCAAATATGTCGCGACCTTCGAGGTATTCCCGGACATCGAGCTGCAGCCGATCGAGGCGCTCATCGTCGAGCGCACCACCGCCGATGTCGGCGAGGCCGACGTCGATGCGATGATCGGACGCTTGCGCAAGCAGCAGATGAAGTACCAGGCCGTGACCCGCGCCGCGGCCGCGGGCGACCGCGTCACGGTCGATTTCGACGGTACGCTCGCCGGCGCCGCGTTTGCCGGCGGCAAGGGCGAGAACGTCTCCATCGTGCTCGGCGAAGGCACGATGCTGCCTGACTTCGAGCAGGGCTTGATCGGCGCGAGCGCCGGCGAGATCAAGCCGGTCGCGGTGAATTTCCCGGCCGATTACCGCGCGAGCGAGCTGGCCGGCAAGACCGCCCTGTTCGAGATCCGGGTCAAGAGCGTCGAGGAGCCGGCGTTGCCGGAGCTCGACGATGAGTTTTGCGTGGCCTTCGGCGTCACCGACGGCGGCGTCGCGAAGCTGCGCGAGGAAGTGACCGCCAACATGCGCCGCGAATTGGCGCAAACGCTGCGCAACCGCAACAAGAGCGCGGTGCTCGAGGCGCTCCATCAAGCCAATCCGATCGACGTGCCGGGCGCGCTGATCGAGTCGCAGGTGCGCGACATGCAAGTCGAGGCCATGCGCCGCGCCGGCATCAAGGACGCCGCGAAAGCGCCGCCGCCGCAGCCGTTCATCGAGCCGGCGCGCCGCCGCGCCGCGCTCGGCTTGATCTTGGGCGAGGTGATCAAGCGGCAAAACCTGCAACTGGATCCGCAGCGCTTGGAAGCCCGCCTGGACGAAATGGCCGGCAGCTTCGGCGATATCGCCGCGGTCAAGCGCGCCTATCGGCAGAACGCCGAGGCGATGAGGCAGATCGAAAACCTCGCCCTGGAAGACCAGGCGGTCGACTGGATCCTCGCAAATGCACGAGTACATGAGGTAGGCTCGACGTTCAAGGAACTGATGAAATTCGAAGGCTGAGCGGGACCCGGCGGTCCCTTGAAATGTCCCGCCGCCGGCCTCACTGAACGGGTGCGGGCGGCGAGGCGAGATACGAAGGCGAAACATGACGACACGCGCACTGAATTTGGTTCCGATGGTGGTCGAGCAGACGGCGCGCGGCGAGCGCGCCTATGACATCTATTCGCGGCTCCTGAAGGAGCGCGTCGTCTTCGCCGTCGGCACCGTCGAAGACTACATGGCGAATCTGATCGTCGCGCAGCTGCTGTTCCTGGAATCCGAGAATCCGGAAAAGGACGTCGCGCTGTACATCAATTCGCCCGGGGGCTCGGTCAGCGCCGGCCTCGCGATCTACGACACGATGCAGTTCATCAAGCCCGATGTCAGCACGATCTGCGTCGGCCTTGCCGCCTCGATGGGCGCGGTGCTGCTCGCCGGCGGCGCCGCGGGCAAGCGTTATTCGCTGCCGAATTCGAAAATCATGATTCACCAGCCGTCGGCCGGGTTTCAGGGCCAGGCTTCCGACATCGACATCCACGCGCGCGACGTGCTGGAGACTCGCGAGCGTTTGAACGGCATCTTGGCCAAGCACACCGGCCAATCGATCGAGCGGATCAAGCAGGACAGCGACCGGGACAACTTCATGTCCGCCGAGATGGCGCGCGCCTACGGTTTGATCGATTCGCTGCTCGACAAGCGCGGCGAGATGCCTGCCAAGGAAACGCCCGCCAAAGAAATGCCTGTCAAGGAATTGCCTGCCAAACTTTGAGCGCAAAAATCGCGTTTTGAGGGCGCGCCAGGGCCGTGCCGCGGAACTCGGTCACGCTAGTCACAACTGCCGCTTTGCGCGGGATCGGCCGGGTGCTATATAGTCATTATATTAGCCGCGGCAGCGAAGCGGGGTCAAACGAGGAAAGCATGAGCGAAGATTCGCGCGGCAAGCATGACGACGGCAAGCTTCTGTATTGCTCTTTCTGCGGGAAGAGCCAGCACGAGGTGCGCAAGCTCATTGCCGGACCTTCCGTTTTCGTCTGCGACGAATGCGTCGAGTTGTGCAACGACATCATTCGCGAGGAGCTCGAGGAGCGGGCCGAACGCACCCGCGACAAGCTGCCCAAGCCTCAGGAAATCAAGAAGGTCCTGGACGAGTACGTCATAGGGCAGGAGCGCGCGAAGCGCGTTCTTTCGGTCGCGGTCTACAATCACTACAAGCGCCTGCAGACCCGCGGCGGGGAATCCGGCGCGCGTTCGCGCGACGAAGTGGAGCTCGCGAAGAGCAATATTCTGTTGATCGGGCCGACCGGCTCCGGCAAGACGCTGCTCGCCGAGACGCTCGCGCGGCTGCTGAACGTGCCGTTCACGATCGCCGATGCGACGACGCTGACCGAGGCCGGCTACGTCGGCGAGGACGTCGAGAACATCATCCAGAAGCTGCTGCAGAAATGCGATTACGACGTCGAAAAGGCGCAGACCGGCATCGTCTACATCGACGAGATCGACAAGATCTCGCGCAAATCGGACAATCCGTCGATCACCCGCGACGTCTCCGGCGAGGGCGTGCAGCAGGCGCTGCTCAAGCTGATCGAGGGCACGATCGCCTCCGTCCCTCCGCAGGGCGGACGCAAGCATCCGCAGCAGGAATTCCTGCAGGTCGACACGACGAACATCCTGTTCATTTGCGGCGGCGCGTTCGCGGGGCTGGAAAAGATCATCATGAACCGCACGCACAAGAGCGGCATCGGCTTCGTCGCCGAAGTGCGCGAACAGAACGCGCGGCCTCACGGCAACGACGTGTTTCACGATACCGAGCCGGAGGATTTGATCAAGTACGGCTTGATTCCGGAGTTCGTCGGCCGCCTGCCGGTCGTTGCGACGCTCGAGGAGCTCGACGAGGAGGCGCTGGTCTCGATCCTGATGCAGCCGAAGAACGCGCTGACGAAACAGTACCGCAAGCTGTTCGACATGGAAGGCGTCGAGCTGGATTTCCGCGACGACGCGCTGCGTTCGGTCGCGCGCAAGGCCATGCAGCGCAAGACCGGCGCCCGCGGCCTGCGCACCATACTCGAGAACGTGCTGCTCGACACGATGTACGAGCTGCCGTCCTTGCGCAACGTGCAGAAGGTCGTCGTCGATGAGATGGTCATCGAAGGCAGCACCAAGCCCTATATCGTGCACCGCAGCGACGAGACGCGCCTGGTCGCCCCGGTCGTCGAGGAAGTGGCCGTGCCGCGGCGTCCGACCGGGTCCGATCACCTTTGAGCGCCTGGCGCCGCTGCCGCCGGGCGCGCTTGCCTTGAAACTTGCCGCCCGCGGCCGCATTGTCCGAAGGGCGCGCTAGCGCGCATTGTCCCCGAACATGAAGGCGACCCCACCAGTGAGCGATGAGACCACCCCTGACGCCCCGGCTGTGCCGCTTCCCACGGGAGGCATGCCGGTTCTTCCGCTGCGCGACGTCGTCGTGTATCCCCACATGGTGATCCCGCTGTTCGTCGGCCGCGAGAAATCGATCATCGCGCTGGATGTGGCGATGAGGTCCGACAAGCGCATCCTGCTCGCCGCCCAGAAGCAGGCCGACGTCGACGATCCCAAGGGGTCGGATCTGTACCTGGTCGGCACCGTCGCGACGATCCTGCAGCTGCTGAAACTGCCGGACGGCACGGTCAAGGTCCTGGTCGAGGGCGTCGACCGGGCGACGATCGATTCGCTGGAAGAAGGCGAGTTCTTCTCGGCGAAAGTCACGCTGATGCCGGATATCGAGCGCTACGAAGAGCGCGAGATGGACGTGCTGACCCGCTCGGTCATCACGCAGTTCGAGCAATACGTCAAGCTGAACAAGAAGGTGCCCCCGGAAATCCTGACCTCGCTCGCCGGCATCGAGCAGGCGGGCCGCCTCGCCGACACGGTCGCGGCGCACATGTCTCTGAAGCTCTCCGAGAAGCAAAAGGTGCTGGAGATTGCGGACGTGCGCAAGCGCCTCGAGCACATGCTCGCCGTCATCGAGGGCGAGATGGATGTGCTGCAGATCGAGAAGCGCATCCGCGGCCGCGTCAAGCAGCAGATGGAGAAGAGCCAGCGCGAGTACTACTTGAATGAGCAGATGAAGGCCATTCAGAAGGAACTCGGCGACCTCGACGAGGCGCCGAACGAGATCGGCGAGCTGGAGCGGCGCATCAAGAGCGCCGGCATGCCGAAGGAGGCGCGCGACAAGGCCAATTCGGAGCTCAGCAAGCTGAAATTGATGTCGCCGATGTCGGCCGAAGCGACCGTCGTGCGCAACTACATCGATTGGCTGGTCAAATCGCCGTGGAAGAAGCGCAGCAAGGTCCACCTGGACATCGCCGCGGCCGAGAAAGTCCTGGAAGCCGACCACTACGGGCTCGAGAAGGTCAAGGAACGCATCGTCGAGTACCTCGCGGTGCAGCAGCGGGTCAAGAACTTGCGCGGCCCCATCCTCTGTCTGGTCGGACCGCCCGGCGTCGGCAAGACCTCGCTCGGCCAGAGCGTCGCGCGCGCGACGAACCGCAAGTTCGTGCGCATGTCCCTAGGGGGCGTACGAGACGAGGCCGAGATCCGCGGCCACCGGCGCACCTACATCGGCTCGATGCCCGGCAAGATCATCCAGAATCTCGCCAAGTGCGGCGTGCGGAATCCTTTGTTCCTGCTCGACGAGGTCGACAAGATGTCGACCGATTTCCGCGGCGATCCGTCTTCGGCCTTGCTCGAGGTGCTGGATCCGGAGCAGAACAGCACGTTCAACGATCACTACCTCGAAGTGGATTTCGATTTGTCCGAAGTCATGTTCGTCTGCACCGCGAACAGCCTGAACATACCGCCGCCGCTGCTCGACCGCATGGAGGTCATCCGCATACCCGGCTACACCGAGGATGAGAAGAGCAACATCGCGCGGCGCTATCTGCTGCCGAAACAGATCAAGCAGAACGGCTTGAAGCCGGGCGAGCTCACCGTCGCCGACGCGGCGATCCTCGACATGATCCGCTATTACACGCGCGAGGCCGGCGTGCGCAACCTCGAGCGCGAGCTCTCGAAGATCGGCCGCAAGGCCGTCAAGCAATTGCTGCTGCATCCGGACGAGAAAACGATCTCGGTCGATTCGGCGAATCTCGACGGGCTGCTCGGCGTGCGCCGCTTCCGCTACGGCAAGGCCGAGGAGAGCAACCGCATCGGCCAGGTCACCGGTCTCGCGTGGACCGAGGTCGGCGGCGAGCTGCTCACCATCGAAGCCGCGGTCGTCGCCGGCAAGGGCAAGCTGACCCACACCGGCCAGCTCGGCGAAGTCATGCAGGAGTCGATTCAGGCCGCGATGACCGTCGTGCGCAGCCGCTCGAGCCTGCTCGGCTTGGATGTCGACTTCTATCAGAAGTCGGACGTGCACATCCACGTGCCTGAGGGCGCGACGCCGAAGGACGGCCCGAGCGCGGGCATCGGCATGTGCACGGCGCTGATCTCGGCGCTGACCAAGATTCCCGTGCGCTCGGACGTCGCGATGACCGGCGAGATCACGCTGCGCGGCGAAGTGCTCCCCATCGGTGGGCTCAAGGAGAAGCTCCTGGCGGCGCATCGCGGCGGGATCACGACGGTCTTGATTCCGGACGACAACGTCAAGGATCTGGCCGAGATCGCCGACAACATCAAGGAAAAGCTCGTGATCTGCTCGGTCAAATGGATCGACGAAGTGCTGCAGTTGGCCTTGACGCACATGCCGACGCCGCTCGCGGCGCCGGCCGAAAAACCGCCGGAAGGCATCGCCGTCGACAAGCCGCGGCGGCGGGCGGCGCGCGTCAAAAGCCAGGTCCGGGCGCACTGACCGCACATTGGCACACTGACCGCACATTGGCACACTGACCGCACATTGGACTAGCCAAGCGTAAAGTCCTCGCGTAGACTTTCGCGCCTCTTCCAGTGGGTGCTTAGCTCAGCTGGAAGAGCGTCGCCTTTACACGGCGAAGGTCGGGGGTTCGATCCCCTCAGCACCCACCAACATGCGGAGTGGTAGTTCAGCTGGTTAGAATACCGGCCTGTCACGCCGGGGGTCGCGGGTTCGAGTCCCGTCCACTCCGCCATTTCCAGATCGAAGCGTCGCGCGCGTGCCGGTGGGGACGCGTCGCGGGCCGGCATCTTGCGAGGACCTCGGAGAACAAAAGCTATGCTGCAAAAGATTCACGACAAGCTCACGGGATGGTTGGCTTATGTAGTACTCGGCGCGATCGCCGCGGTGTTCGTGCTGTGGGGCATCAACTGGACGCTCGGCGCCCCCGACTACGCCGCGAAAGTCAACGGCCGCGAGATTCCGATCAACGACGTGCGCGAGGCCTACCAGCGCGAGCTCGCGCAGCTGCAGCGCGCCTCGAACGGCAATGCCGACGAGGCCCAGCGCACCGCGCTGAAGAAGAAAGTCATCGACAGCTTCGTCGCGGACGAGGCGCTGATCACGCGCGTGCAGGGTTTGGGCTACCGCGTCAGCGACTCGGACGTGCTCGCCGCCGAGTCGCAGATACCGGCCTTTCAAGTCAACGGAAAATTCGACATGGAGCACGCCGTCGCCGTGCTGAAGGCCTCTGGACGCTCGATCCCGCAAGTCGAAGGCATGATCCGCCGGCAGGTGCAGCTGCAGCAGCTGGATTCGGCGATGCAGGCGACGGCCTTCGCGACCGACGCGGATGTCAAACGCATCGATGCGCTGCTGCGCCAGCAGCGCGAGGTCGGCTGGTTGGTCCTGCAGGCGGCGCGCTATGCGGCCGCGGCGACGCCGACCGACGCCGACATCCAGGCCTATTACGACGCGCACAAGAGCCAGTTCATGACTCCGGAAACCGTGGATCTGCATTACATCGAGATCAGCCTGGCGAAATTGGCCGCGAACGTGCCGGTCAACGATGCGCAGCTGCGCGCCTACTTCGATGACCAGAAAGCCAGGAACCCCGAGAACTACGTGCAGGCGGAAACCCGCCGCGTCAGCCACATCCTGATTCAAGTGACGAATCCGAAGGACGACGCGGCCGCGAAGGCCAAGGCCGAAGGCTTGCTGAAGCGCATCCAGGGCGGCGAGGATTTCGCGAAATTGGCGAAACAGTATTCGCAGGATCCGGGCTCGGCGCCGCAGGGCGGGGACCTCGGCTGGTCCGAGCGCAAAGTGTGGGTCAAGCCGTTCGCCGATGCCGCCTTCGGCATGAAAGTCGGCGAGGTCCGCGGCCCGGTCAAGACGCAATTCGGCTATCACATCATCAAGCTCGAGGGCATCCGGCCGGCCGCGGTCAAGACCTTCGATCAGAGCAAGACCGACATCGAAGCCGAGTATCGCAAGAGCGAGGCCGAGCGGCAGTTCAATGACCTGCAGGACAAGCTCGCCGACGCCGCGCTGCAGAATCCGACCGACCTCGAGGCGGTCGCGCGCAAGGCCGGCTTGACGGTGCAGGAGATCCCGAACTTCAGCCGCACCGACGGCGGCGGCGCGCTCGGCAAGGCGCCGAAGGTCATCGAAGCGGCGTTCAGCGCCGACGTGCTCGACGGCAACGTCAGTTCGATCGTCGAGGTAGAAAAAGGCACCGGCGTCGTGATACGCGCGACCGATCACAAGCTGCCGCAACAGAAGCCGCTCAGCGCCGTGCGCGAGGCGATCATCGCTCCGTGGAAGGCCGAGCGCGGCAGCGAGCTCGCGCTGGCCGCGGCGAAGCGAGTCGCCGATCAGCTTACCGGCGGCGAAACCTGGGCGGGCATCGCCAAGGCGCTCGTCGTCACGCCGCAGCTGCCGCACTTCGTCGGCCGCCGCGACGATGCCGTGCCGATCGACGTGCGCCGCGTCGCCTTCGAGGCGCCCAAGCCGGCCGGCAAGCCGATCTACCGCAGCGTCGCGCTCGCCAACGGCGATGCCGTCGTCGTCGGCGTCTCCGCGGTGCGCGAGGATCCAAGCGGGAATAGTCCGGATGCGATCGCGAATTTACGGCGCGAGCTGGCGCAGCAGTACGCGAGCGACGATGCCCAAACGTACGCGGCCGCGGCGCGCGATGACGCGAAGGTCATCGTCAATCCGCAAGCGATCGATTGATTGAGCGATTTCGTCGCTACGCTGACGAACTGGTATCTGGTCTCGCTCGGCGACGGGGGCTATTGGCTGATCTTCGGCCTGATGGCCATGGAGAGCACGATCTTGCCCTTGCCCAGCGAGATGATCATCCCGCCGGCCGCCTACCTCGCGCACACGCAGGGCCGATTCTCGGCCGCGGGCATCATCGCCGCCGGCACGGCCGGCTGCTGGGTGGGCGCCGTCGCGATGTATTGGCTCGCGCGCGGTCTCGGCCGGCCGCTGGTCCTGCGCTTCGGGCCTTACGTCGGTCTTTCGGCGGCCAAGATCGAGCTGGCCGAACGCTGGTCCGCGCGCTACGAAGCGCCGGGCGTGTTCTTCTCGAGGCTGCTGCCCGTGATCCGGCATTTGATCGGCATTCCGACCGGCATCATGCGGCTGGATTTTCGCTGGTACGCGCTCGCGACCTTGGCCGGCTCGCTGTTGTGGTGCTCCGTTTTGACGTGGCTCGGCATCTACGTCGGCCGCAACCCTGCGCTGCTGAGCGGCACGCTGCATCGCTTCACGCTGCTGGTCATTGCGATTTGCGCCGGTCTCGGCGCGCTCTATTACTGGTTCGTGCTCCGCGCCGCGCGCGCCCCTAAGCGCTAGGCAGCCGCGGGCGCAGGCGGCGCCGCGGGCGCAGGCGGCGGCGGGACCGGGGGCGGCTGCTGGGCCGGCTGCGCCGGCAGCGGGAACTTCGTGAAGATCGCGGCGGCCGCCTCGTTAATATTCGCTTCGGCGGCGGGACCGGTCAGATCCGTGACGTCGGCGTTGACCGAGGCGTGCCAGATCGCCGTGCGGGTCTTGGCGTCGAACAGATCGACCGATATGCGGCCCTCGTTGCGCACCGGGGACCAGTCATAGCCGATGGCGCCGAAGCCGTGCCGGCCCCAGCCGCCCCAACCGTAGCCCAACCCTAAGTTCCAGCCCGCGTATTCGTCGGCGACGATCCGCGAACCGATCGCGTAGCCGACGACGCAGTCGGCAGCGTGCGGATCTTCCGCATAGCGGATGCCGCGCGCGCCGAGATTCGATTGGATCGCGACGCGCAAGCGGTCGCCGTTCAGCGGATTCCCGTAGGCGGCGCCGGCGCCGGTGGTGGCGTAGTGCTCATGCGCCCAAGTGTAGGTGTGGCAGTTCGCGGCGTTCGCGTTCGGATTGACATCGCTCGTGACCGGCAGGGTGTTGCAGGCGGCGAGCCCAAGCAGCGCGGCCGCCGCGGCCGTGGTGTGTAGCGCTTTGCGTATGACATCGTCGGACCCTCGATCGGCCGCGTTTTGCGCGGCCCCTACGGCGATTTTACTCTAATCCATTGGACTGCGGCGCGGCAGGTAAAGTTGCAGGTGCCGGGTCTGCGCCTGCGCCGCACTTGTATCCGGAATGTCGGAGCAGTAGCCTAGCCCATGAAAATCGAGATCGGCGCCTACGAGGCGAAGACGAAACTTCCGGAATTATTGCGCCAGGTTCAAGCGGGAAAGCGCTACACGATCACCTATCGCGGCAAGGCCGTCGCGGATCTCGTGCCGAGCGAGGGCCGGGCAGCCAAAGATGCCGCCGTGGCGATCGATCGATTTCTCGCCTTCAAGAAACGCCATCCGATTCGCGCCAAAGTCAACATCATGAAATTCGTGCTCGACGCCTAGGACAGTCCGCAGCTGGCCCGCCGCCATCGACTCTCATCCTACGATGCCTCATATCTGGAACTAGCGCTTCGCGGCGGTGCACGGCGGCTCATAGGTTGGCCACTGCGCCCCTGTTGACGGCCTCGATCGGCTCGCTTGACTTTGGCGCATCCTGACGTATCATGATTCATCAATATCGATCTTGATAGAGTGGACTATGCGTCGGGTGAGCTATGCCTGCACTTCGTAAGTATTCCTCCCAAGCCGAACCGGAGGTTCTGGAGGCCATGCAGGCCATCGCGGATCGAGAGGGCCGGCAGTTGCAGTCGGTCATTGGAGAGGCGATGCGGGAGTATCTGGCGCACAAGCAGCGGCAGGCGCCGCGGCGCAACGTGCTCGAAGCGCTTCAGGAAAGCCTCAGGGAGCGCGACGAGTTGTATCGGTCGCTTGCTAAGTGACCGAATACGTCAGCACGGCCGACGCGCTCTTCTTTCACAAGCAGTTGATCGAGCGCTACGGCGGCGCTCCCGGAATTCGCGACGCCGGCGCGCTCGAATCAGCACTGCACCGGCCGCAAACCGGCTACTACGACGACATCATTCACGAGTCCGCGGCACTTCTGGAAAGCCTCGTGCAGATTCATCCGTTCGTAGATGGCAACAAACGCCTGGCGTTCGCGATCGTGGATGTTTTTCTGAGAATCAACGGCTACAGAATCACGGCGACGTCCGAGCAAATCTACGCCTTCGCGATGAGCCTGTTCGAAGACCGCACCTTTGATATGGCGTATCTCGTACCCTGGTTACAGGCAATCGCCGAGCGGTGCTAGCAATGCTAGCACTCGGTCGGATTGCTCGATATAATGACAGCTCTTTGGTAAACGGTGGAGAGGAGCTATGGCGCAATTGATGGTCCGCAATCTCTCCGACGGTCTCGTCAAGGCGCTAAAGCAACAGGCCGCCAAGCGCAATCGCAGCGCCGAACAGGAGCACCGGGAGATACTCAACGAGGCCCTGCGCGGGCCGCGGCGGCGGCGTCTCGCCGATGTCTTAGCGGCAATACCGAATGTCGGCCAGGACGGCGATTTCCGGCGCGAGCAGAGTTATCGGCGCAGCTGACGTGTATCTCATCGATACGGACATCATCAGCGAAATCCGTAAGGGCGATCAGGCGAATCCGGGTGTTCGGGCGTTCTTTGATGATGCGAGCCGCGAGGCCATCGATCTGTATTTGTCGGTCATCACGATCGGCGAGCTGCGGCAGGGCGTAGAGCGCATTCGGCATCGTGGGGATGTGGCTCAGGCGAAGCGCCTGGAACGTTGGCTGCGGCTCGTGATGAGGACATACGCACAGGCCATATTGCCCTTCGACGCGGAGATTGCGCAGGTGTGGGGCAAATTACGGGTACCGAACCCGGAGAATCCATTGGATAAACAAATCGCGGCGACCGCGCTGATCCACGGTCTCACGGTGGTCACGCGAAATACGGCGCACTTCGCGCCGACGGGTGTACGGCTGAGAAACCCGTTTGTCTAAGGTGACGGTTAGTGGCGCGCAGCGCGCGCGCGGCTGCGGCGCGGCCGCTCAGGCGCCGTCGGCCTCGCCCGGGAAGCTCATGCCGACCGTGCCGTAGCCGCCGTCGACGTAGAGAATCTCGCCGGTGATGCCGGCCGCGAGGTCCGAGCACAGGAAGGCGGCGGCGTTGCCGACGTCCTCGATCGTGACGTTGCGCTTCAGCGGCGAAGCCGCCGCGACCAGGTTCAGCATCTTGCGCAGGCCGGGGATGCCCGCCGCCGACAGCGTCTTGATCGGCCCGGCCGAGATGCCGTTGACGCGGATGCCCTCGGCGCCCAAGTCGGCCGCGAGAAAGCGCACGTTCGACTCGAGGCTCGCTTTGGCGAGTCCCATGACGTTGTAGCTCGGCACCGAGCGCACGGCGCCCAAATAGCTCAAGGTGACGATCGCGCCCCGGCCCGCCCGCATGAACGGCAGGGACTCGCGCGCGAGCGCGGTCAAGCTGTAGCTGGAAATATCGTGCGCGACCCGGAAGGCCTCGCGGCTCGTCGCCTCGACGAAGCGCCCCGTCAGGGCGTCGCGCGAGGCGAAGGCGACGGCGTGCACCAGGATGTCGAAGCGATCCCAATGCGCCTTGAGGCCGGCGAAGCCGCGCGTGATTTCCTGGTCCTGCGCGACGTCCATCGGAAACGTGATCTCGGAGCCCAGCTGCTTGGCGAGCGGCACGACGCGATCGGCCATGCGTTCGATGTACGAGAACGCCAATTCCGCGCCCTCGCGATGCATCGCCTGCGCGATGCCCCAGGCGATCGAGCGGTCGGTCGCGAGGCCGACGATCAGGGCCCGCTTGCCCGATAGAAAACCCATCCTGATGCCCTTATCCTTCGGTGCGGTTCGGATCGACGTACATGACGAGGCGCTGGCCGGCGCGGATCAGATGCCGCGCGTTGAGCCCGTTCCAATTCTTCAGCTGCGTGATCGTCACTTGGAATTGCCGCGAGATGCTATACACGCTGTCGCCCCTGCGCACGCGATAGAGCACCCGGCGGGTCCCGGGCCCGCCCGCGCCGACGTAGCGCCGCTCGCTGACCCGCACCAGGACCAGCCGCTGGCCGGCGACGATCGTATCGCCGGGCCCGAGGTTATTCATGCGCGCGAGCGTATCGACCGACATCCGGTGCCGGCGCGCGATCGCGCTCAAGGTCTCGCCGGCGCGCACGCGATAGACGATCCGCCGCCCGTGGCGGCTGCGCTCGGGCTGCGGCCGATCGACGCGCGAGGCCGCGAGCAGCACCCGCGCGGGCACATCGCCGCTCGTCTCCGGTATGCGCAGGCTTTCGCCGGGGCGCAGGCGCTTGCTCTTCAGATCGTTGATCTTGGCGATCACGGTGGCCGTCGTGCCGTATTGGCGCGCGATCGCCGCGAGCGTCTCGCGGCGCGCGACTTCATGCATGACATACTGGACGCGCTCGTCCGGCGCGAGCGTCTTCAAGGCGGCCTCGAACGGATCGGCGCCTTCGATCGGCACCAGCAGGCGCTGCGGCCCGTCCGGGTCGGTCGCCCAGCGATTGAAGCCCGGGTTCAGCGCGGAGATTTCATCGTACGTCGTGCCGGCCAATTTGGCCGCGATCTTCAAGTCGATTTGCGAGCCGATATCGATGACCGCGAAGTCCGGCTCGTTCGGGATCGGCGCAAAGGCCAGGCCGTAGCGTTCGGGCTCAGCCATCAGGCGCTTCAGCGCCAAGAGCTTCGGCACATAGGCGCGCGTCTCGGCGGGCAGCTTCAAGTGCCAGAAATCGCTCGGCAGGCCGGCCGCGCGATTGCTGTCGACCTGGCGCTGGATCGCGACTTCGCCGACGTTGTAGGCGGCGATCGCGAGCAGCCAATCGCCGAATTGATCGTGCAGGGCCTGCAGATAATCCAGCGCCGCGCGCGTCGATTCGATCACGTCGCGCCGGCCGTCGTACCACCAGTCCTGCTTCAAGCCGAAGCGCGCGCCGGTCGCCGGCATGAATTGCCAGAGGCCCGCGGCGCGGCTCCTGGAAAACGCGAACGGCTCATAGGCGCTTTCGACGACGGGGAGCAGCGCGAATTCCAGCGGCATGCCGCGCGCTTCGACTTCGGTGACGACGTAGTACATGTAGCGTTGCGCGCGCTGGAAGGTGCGCTCGAGGTAATCCGGATTGTGCTCGAACCAGCGCAGCTGTTCGTCGACGGCCGGTTCCTGCACTTCGTCGAGCGCGAAGCCGGCGCGCATGCGGTCGAACAAATCATCGTAGTCTTCGGCGGCCAGATGCCGCCATTCGCCGGGCATCGCGACGTGCGGCTCGGTCCCGGCAAAGCTGCCGACGGCGTTCGGCGGCTGCAGACCGGCGCCGGCGTTGGACAGACTTGGCGGTATCGCGACTCGCGCGGGCGGGGCCGGGGCCACCGGCCGCTGCGCGCAAGCGGCGAGCGCGAGCACGGCGATCGCGCCGAGCCAATGCTTGGCGCCGCGCAGCCTCAACGGAAGCCGTCCTTCCAGGCGCGCAGCACGGCGAAGACCTCGGCGGGCGCCGCGAGCGATCGGCCGGCGCGCGCCGCCGCCGCCGCGCGTATCACGGGGCTGTCGCAGCGCAGGAACGGATTGACGCGATTCTCGATCGCGATCGTCGAGGGGAGGCTCGGCGCATCGGCCGCGCGCAGCGCGGCGACCCGGCCGTCGTACCGGCGGGCCTCCTCGTTGCCGGGATCGACGGTGAGCGCAAAGCGCAAGTTCGCCGCGGTGTATTCATGTCCGCAGTAGACGCGGGTCTGCGCCGGCAAGTCCCGCAAGCGGTTCAACGAGGCATTCATTTGCTCAGGCGTTCCCTCGAACAGTCGGCCGCAGCCGGCGCTGAATAACGTATCGCCGCAGAAAAGCGCGCCGTGACCGTAAAAGGCGATATGACTTAACGTATGCCCGGGCACGGCCAGCGTCGTGAACTCAAGTCCCAAATTCGCCAATTCGACCCGTTCGCCGTCGGCGACGCGGCGCGTCAAGCGCTTGATTCTCGAATCATAGGGTCCGATCACCGGCACGTTCGCCCCGGACCAGTCCAGGAGGCCGTCGACGCCGCCGATATGGTCGGGGTGATGGTGAGTCAGCAGAATCGCGGCTAAGCTCTCGCCCCGGCCGGACAATTCCGCGATCACCGGGGCCGCATCGCCGGGATCCACGACGATGATCTGCCCGCGCGCGCGCGGCGGCTCGATCAGCCAGATATAGTTATCGGCAAACGCGCGCACGGAGCGCACGCCCAGCGGGGTGGCGTCGTTTGACATTTTCGGGTGTATTTAACCTGTAACAGTCGAATTTCGCTAGTATTCTCAACAAGGAGTAATCATTGGATCTAGGCCGCAACGAGGCCGCCGCCTGGCAGGAAAGCCCGCTCGGCGCGCGTGTATTGCGCGACGAGGCGGCGCTCTTGCAGCAGGCGCTCGAGGATGTGTTCGGCTTCGAGCTGCTGCAGCTGGGCGCTTGGGGCTCGGACCGGCCGCTATTGGCGGCGGCACGCACGCAACATACGACGCTGGCCGCGCCTCGCCGCGGCCCCGGCGTCACCCTGTGCGCGGATCTCGACTCGCTGCCGTTCGCCTCGGACAGCATCGATGCGGTCCTGCTGCCGCATACGTTGGAACTGGTCGAAGACCCCTACGCGGTGCTGCGCGAGGCCGAGCGCGTGCTGTGCGCCGAAGGCTGCCTGTTGATTTGCGGCTTCAACCCCTTTAGCGGCTGGGGCTTGCGCCGGCGGCTGCGCCGCTCGCTCGGCCGCCCGCCGTTTCCGCCGGGCGCTCTGCGCCTGCTGTCCGAGCGGCGCCTGCGCGATTGGGTCGCGCTGTTGGGCCTGGATGTCGAGAGCGTGTCGGGGTATCTCGGCCTCTTGCCGCTCGCCGGCATCGCCCCGCCGGTCTCGGATCTCGCCGCCGCAGCGCGCTCGCCGCTGCGCTCGGGCGCCTATCTGCTGAAGGCGCGCAAGCGCGTGCAAACCCTGACGCTGCTGCGGCCGAGGCGGCGATTGCGGCAGCGCGTGATGGTCGGGGCGCCGGAACCGACGCGAAAGGTCGGGCCATGAGCCGGGTCGGGCCTTGAGCCAGGTCGAGATCTATACCGATGGCGCCTGCCGCGGCAATCCCGGCCCGGGCGGCTGGGCGGCACTGCTCATCAACGGATCGACGCGCAAGGAGCTCGCCGGCGCGGAGACCCTGACGACCAACAACCGCATGGAGCTGACCGCGGCGATCGCGGCGCTGCGCGCGCTGAAGCGCCGTTGCAGCGTGCGCCTCATTTACCGATTCGAAGTACGTGATGCAAGGCGTCACCGAATGGCTGCCGGCGTGGAAGGCCCGCGGCTGGCGCACCGCCGCGCGAGCGCCGGTCAAGAACCAGGATCTGTGGGAGCAGCTGGATCTTGCAGCGGCCGCCCAGGACGTCGAATGGCGCTGGGTCAAGGGACATTCCGGCGATGCCGGCAATGAACGCGTCGACCGCCTGGCCAATGAGGCGATCGACCGGCTGCTCGCGGAGCCTTGAGCCGATGCGGCAGATCGTGCTGGATACCGAGACGACCGGACTCGAGGTCGAACAGGATCACCGGATCATCGAGATCGGCTGCGTCGAACTCGTCAACCGGCGCGTGACGGGGCGCGTGTTCCACCGCTATTTGAATCCGGAGCGCGACATCGACGAGGGCGCGCAAGCCGTGCACGGCCTGTCGCGCGAGCAGTTGGCCGCGGAGCCGAAGTTCGCGGAAATCGCCGCGGAGCTGCGGGCCTTCATCGAGGGCAGCGAGCTCGTCATCCACAACGCGCCGTTCGACGTCGCGTTCCTGAACGCCGAATGGCGGCGCGCGGCGGAGGATGCGCCGCAGATCCGCGATCTGTGCGGAGTGCTGGATACGCTCGCGCTCGCGCGTCAGATGCACCCCGGGCAGCGCAACAACCTGGATGCGCTGTGCAAGCGCTATTCGATCGACAACTCGCACCGCGATTATCACGGCGCGCTGCTGGACGCGCAGATCCTCGCCGAGGTGTATCTGGCGATGACCGGCGGCCAGGCCAAGCTCGGCCTCGGCGCCGAGCCGCTCCCCGTACGCAGCGCCGCGGGGCGTGCCGCGGCCGCCGCCGCGCGCGCGGCCGCGGCTCCGAGGCCGATCGCCGTCGTCGCGGCCACCGCGGCGGAGCTCGCCGCTCATGAGCAGATCCTCGCGCTGATCGACAAGGCCTCCGGCGGGGCGACGGTGTGGCGCAAGTCATGAAGCTGCTCGTCACCGGCGCCGCCGGATTCATCGGCATGCACGTTGCGCGGGAGCTGCTCGAGCGAGGCGACGAGGTGGTGGGACTCGACAATTTGAATGCCTATTACGATGTGCAGCTCAAAGCGGCGCGCCTCGCGATGCTGCAGCGCTACCCGAAGTTCCGCTTCGAGAAGCTGGAATTGAGCGATCGCGGCGCGCTCGAGGCGCTGTTCGCGCGCGAGCCATTTCAGCGCGTCGTGCACCTCGCCGCGCAGGCCGGGGTGCGCCATTCGATCGAACATCCGCATGTCTACATCGACAGCAACGTCACCGGCTTCCTGCACATCCTCGAAGGCTGCCGCCGCGCGGGCGTTGAGCACCTGGTCTACGCCTCGACGAGCTCGGTCTACGGCGCGAACACGCGGATGCCGTTTTCCGAGACGCAAAGCGCCGATCACCCGCTGACGCTGTACGCGGCGACCAAGAAGGCCAACGAGCTGATGGCGCACAGCTATTCGGCGCTGTATCGCCTGCCGACGACCGGCTTGCGGTTCTTCACCGTCTACGGGCCCTGGGGGCGGCCGGACATGGCGCTGTTCCTGTTCACGCAGAACATCCTCGCCGGCCGGCCGATCGAGGTGTTCAACGGCGGCCAGCATCGAAGAGATTTCACCTACATCGACGATATTACGCAGGGCGTCGTCGCGGCCCTCGACCATGTGGCGGCCGCGGATCCGACGTGGAACTCCGATGCCCCGAATCCGTCCACCAGTTCGGCGCCATACCGGATCTACAACATCGGCAATCAACAGTCGGTGCCGCTGCTGCGCTACATCGAGGTCCTGGAGCAATGCCTCGGGCGCAAGGCCGAGAAGCATCTGTTGCCGCTGCAGTTGGGCGATGTGCCGGACACTTGGGCCGACGTCGCGGCGCTGGAGTCCGCGGTCGGCTACCGGCCGAGCACGCCGGTCGAGACCGGCGTGCGCCGCTTCGTCGACTGGTATTTGGAATATTACCGCCAAAAGGCCTCTTGATCATGCCTACGCCCAAGCAAGCCAAGCCGAAAAGCAGACCGAAGACGGCGCAGTCATCGACGCCCGCGTGGCGCGCGCTCGCGCGCCATGCGCGGGCGATGCAGGGCGTGCATCTGCGCGAGCTCGCCGCCGCCGATCCGCATCGCTACGACAAGCTGCACGTCGAGCATGCGGGGTGGCTGTTGGATCTGTCGCGCCAGCGGATCACCCCGGAGACGCTCGCGCTGCTTTTGGATCTGGCGCGCGCGCTGGATTTGCCGGCGCGAATCGCGGCGATGTTCCGCGGCGATCCGATCAATACCACCGAGGGGCGCGCGGTGCTGCACACGGCGCTGCGCTCGCCGTTCGCCGGCTCCGCGGCAATTCAAAGCGAAGTCGCCGCCTCGCGCGGACAATTGGCGCGCTTCGTGTCAGCGGTGCGCGGCGGCGCCGAGCGCGGCGGCGACGGGGCGGGCATTCAAGCAGGTCGTCAACATCGGCATCGGCGGCTCGGATTTGGGGCCGCTGCTGGTCACCGAGGCGCTGCGCCACGAGTGGAGCGGCGGCATCACGCCGCACTTCGTCTCGAACGTCGACGGCACGCAGCTCGAGGATTTGAAGCGCACGCTGGATCCGAGCGAGACGCTCATCATCGTCTGTTCGAAGACCTTCACGACGCAGGAGACGCAGACCAATGCGCAAGCCGCGCGCGCGTGGATCGAAGGCGCCCTCGGCCATGAGGCGCCGACGGCCCATTTCGTCGCGGTGTCGACCAACGCGGCGGCGATGGATGCCTTCGGCATTGCGCAGGACCGGCGCTTCACGATGTGGGACTGGGTCGGCGGCCGCTATTCGGTCTGGTCGGCCGTCGGCCTGATCGCCGAGCTCACCGTCGGCAGCGAGCGCTACACGGAGTTTCTTGCAGGCGCCAGCGACATCGACCGGCACCTGATCGAGACGCCCATGATGCGCAACCTGCCGGTGCTGATGGGCCTGGTCGGCGCCTGGAACCGCACGTTCCTCGGGCTGCCGACGCTCGCCGTGCTGCCCTACGATCAAAGGCTCGCGCGGCTGCCGGCGTACCTGCAACAGCTCGAAATGGAGAGCAACGGCAAGTCGGTCACGCTCGCCGGGACGCGGGTCGATTACCCGACCGCGCCAATCGTCTGGGGCGAGCCCGGATCGAATGCGCAGCACTCGTTCTTTCAGATGCTGCACCAGGGCACGGCCTCCGCGGCGCTGGATTTCATCGCGCCGATGACGGGCTCCTGGGGCGGCACCGCGGGGCAGGATCTCGCGCTGCAGAACTGCTTCGCGCAAGGACAGGCCTTCGCCTACGGCCACACGCGCGTGGAAGTCGAGACGGAAATGCGCGCCGCGGGCGCCGCGCCGGAGGAGATCGCGCGGCTCGCCGCGCACCGCGTTTATGAGGGCAACCGGCCGAGCTCGCTGCTGCTCTATCCGCAGACGACCGCGCGCACACTCGGCAGTTTGCTCGCCCTGTACGAGCACAGCGTGTTCGTCCAGGGCATCGTCTGGGGCATCAATTCCTTCGACCAATTCGGCGTCGAACTCGGCAAGAAACTCGCGAAAGGGATTTCGCTGCGCGGCGGCCACGCGCCTTCGGGGCCGGGGGCGGAGGGGATCGCGGCGCTGATCGACTACGTCGCGAAGCACCGGTGAGCGGCGGATCGGACAGGCACTTTCCGGATCGCCGTTGATGTCGCTCGCCGCGTATTTCCCCGAGATCCTCGCCGTGCATGCCGGCGCGGCGATGCTGTCCGGCACCTTGTTCGCGCTGCGCGGCATCGCGCGCCTCGCCGAGCAGCCGATCGCGAATCATCCGGCGCTGCGGTACTTCTCGTACCTCAACGACACGATCCTGCTGATCGCCGCGATCGCCTTGACGCTGATCGTGCACCAATATCCGCTGGTCAACGCCTGGCTGACCGTCAAGGTCGTGCTGCTGGTCCTCTACATCGTGCTCGGCATCATTGCGCTGCGCCGCGGGCGCACGCGGCGGATGCGGGCGATCGCTTACGCCCTCGCGCTCGCGACGTTCGCGCTGATCTTGAGCGTCGCGGTCACGAAGAGCCCCTGGGGCGTGTTTACGGCGGTTTGAGGTCGGCGTGGGCTTCGCCATTGAATCCCATGTGTCGATGTAGTAATGTTTATACAACAAAGGTTTGGAGACATTGGCTATGTCCATCACGACTCTATCGAGCCGCGAGTTCAATCAGGACACCGGTCGCGCCAAGAAGGCGGCGACGAAAGGACCGGTGTTCATCACCGATCGGGGTACGCCTGCCCATGTGTTGCTCAGCATCGAGGAGTACCGGCGGTTGACGGGAGGGCAGGGCAACCTCATCGATCAACTGGGGATGCCGCCGGGCGTTGAAGATGTGGAGCTCGAGATTCCGCCGCTGCGTGATCATGCCAAAGCGGCCGATTTCAGTTGATGTTGCTGCTCGACACCAATGTGATATCGGAACTGCGGAAGGCAAGAGCCGGCAAAGCTGATCCCAACGTCACGGCCTGGGCCCGAACCGCTCCACCCGCAAGCCTTTTCCTATCGGTCATCGTCATCCAGGAATTAGAAATCGGCACCTTACTCGCCGAGCGGCGCGACCCGTCCAAAGGGGCGATACTTCGTGAATGGCTCGAAGACCATGTGCTTCCCACATTCTCCGATCGTATATTACCCGTCGATATCGCGGTCGCGCGCCGCGGCGCTGCTCTGCATATTCCCAATCCTCGGCCTATCCGAGACGCGCTGATCGCTGCGACAGCATTAACTCATGGCATGACCGTCGTTACCCGCAACCGCGCCGATTTCGAATCCACCGGTGTACAGATCCTGAATCCGTGGGATCGCTGATGGCGGAGGGGATGAGGCCAGATAGCGCATTCCTCATCAAGGCTTCAACCAGTTCTGCACGGAAAGTCCAGGCACGCGCCGAAATTCACGCGCCTTGTTGGTCACAAGCGTGGCGCCGATATGCCGGGCGTGCGCGGCGATCAGCATATCGTAAGGTTCGATCGTTTTGCCCTTGCGTACCAGCACCGCTTTTATTTCGCCGAAATCCTGGGCGGCGCCGCTCGGCACATCATCCGTCTGGAACAATTGCAGCACGTCAATCAGAGCTCGCCGGGAGAACGCCCGGACATGCGCCGTGCGATTAGGCGTGCGCGCTCATCGGTGGTGGTTATTAACTTCAGTCGTGCGTCGAGTATCGCGGGGGTTATCAAGTTCAGCTCTGCGGCGGCCCGCGCAAACTCCAAGTCCTTCTCCCTGCCTGCACCGAGTTTGCTCAAGATCAGATCATGAGGTTCCATGCAGCGGCCACGAAATCCTCGACGCGCACTTCGATCGTACGGCCTTGCCAACCCTGCGGCGCATAGGTCGGCGTATTGAACGAGACGCCTTGCGCGTGATAACCGTGCATTTCGTCAAACTCACCGGCCTCCCCTAGAACGAACGAGATCCGGTCAGCCATCAGTTCATCGGGATCATCAGGCGGAATAATGTCCACATCACGGCTCGCCGTGAGGATTCCTTCCGGCGGCTCCGGCAGGGAGGCCAAGAGTGCGGCTGATCCAATGATTGAAGATCTCTCTGAGTATAAAGAGGTGCCCAATCTCGAGGATGATGTGCTGCAACTCTCGACGGCGCATGGAACGAGACTCAGGAGCGGCGGGTCGACTCGAAGATGCGTTGGCGAACGCCTGGCGGGACGAACACGCTCAAGGGCGATTCTTTGCGCAGCGCATCCGCCGCTTCGGAGGATTCCGTCATGACGCGAAGCACGTCTACCAACGGACCCTCGAGCAACTCCTGCCACCGGTCATGGTAGCGCCGGCCATGGGGGTTCGCCGCGCGCAGTTTGCCCAAGCGGTCGAGCGCTCGCGTCCTTAAAGACGGGTCGCGCAACAAGAGCTTGGCGACATTCTCATGCAGGCGCTTCGAGCGCAGCGCGGCGACATCGGTGCGTTGTCTGGCATGGTAGCGGGTTGCCCGGGCCCGTCCTTCGACCGTCACCGCGCCTTGGGCGCGCAGGGCCTCAAGGGCCCGCCAGAGGGTCGGCTGGCTGACCCGCGGCTTGAGCGCAGCCAAAATGTCGGGTGCCCGCAAGCCGTTGTCGCGCGCCAACAGCAGATTCAAGATCTTGGTATCAAGCGCGGCCTTCATGACACCACCCTCGCCGATCGGCGTAACCATTAATGAATAGATAATGAATTGATAATACCGCCCACCCGAGTCCGTGTCCACGGCGAGCGCCGTCCTTTTATTGGTATCGTGGATTCAGGGTCAATGGGCCGCATCGGTAGATGCGGCACCGATCGCAGCGAGGAGTTACGCCGCGCGAATCCTGACGATTTCGCTCTCGGATGCCGGCGGCGGGATGGGCTCACCGGCCTCGCGAAGCCCCTGCAAGTGGCGCCGTAACCCTGATCACCCTTCTCGACGATCACCAAATATTCCATGGGTAAGCTCCTAGGATTGACCGGCAAGAGCAGTTTCAGGATACTCTCGAGGGTGCCGCCGGCAAGTCTGTGCCAAACCCTCGGGGCGCCGTTACACAGCCGCGCGGTCCTCATTCTGCAGCACAGGGCACGCCTCGCTACCCTATAATCGCGCACGATCCATAGCCGGGGCGGACTTTTGTCAAAACCACGTAAAGGCATCATCTTGGCGGGCGGCGCCGGCACGCGGCTGCACCCGGTGACTCTGTCGCAGAGCAAGCAGCTCCTGCCGGTCTACGACAAGCCGATGATCTATTACCCGCTCGCCACCTTGATGGGCGCCGGGATCCGGGAGTTCCTGATCATCACGACGCCGCGCGATCAGACGGCGTTTCGCGAACTGCTCGGCACCGGGGAGGCCTGGGGCGTGCGCTTCGAATACGCCGTGCAGGATCGAGCCGAACGGCATCGCCGAGGCCTTGATCATCGCGGAAGCGTTTCTTGGGCGGCGCGCCGTCCGCGCTGATCCTGGGCGACAACATCTTCTACGGCGCGAATCTGTTCGTGCTGCTGCAGAGCGCGGCCAAGCGCACGCACGGGGCGACCGTGTTCGGCTATTACGTCCAGGATCCCGAGCGCTACGGCGTCGTCGAATTCGGCGCAGGCGGCAAAGTCGTCGATCTATTGGAGAAACCCAAAAAGCCGCCGTCGAACTATGCCGTCACCGGCATTTATTTTTACGATGAGCGGGCGCCCGCGATGACGCGCGCGATCACGCCCTTCCGCGCGCGGGGAGCTGGAAATCACCGATCTGAACCGCGCGTATCTCAAGGATCAGAGCCTGACCGTCGAGCGCTTGAGCCGCGGCACGGCCTGGCTGGACACCGGCACGCACAATTCGCTGCTCGATGCCGGGGTGTTCGTGCGCATCATCGAGGAGCGCCAAGGCTTGAAGGTCGCCTGCGTCGAGGAGATCGCCTGGCGCATGGGCTACATCGACGCGGCGCAGCTCGAGCGCCTCGCCGAGCCGCTCTTGAAAAGCGGCTACGGCGAGTATCTGCTGCGCATCTTGCGCGACGATACCCATCCATGAAGTTCACGGCGACGCCGATCGCCGGCGTGATCTTGATCGAACCGCAAGTGTTCGGCGATGAGCGCGGGTTTTTCATGGAGACCTGGCAGCAGCCGAAGTTCAGCGCCGCCGGCATCGACGCCGCATTCGTCCAGGACAACCACAGCCGCTCGACGCAGTGGACGCTGCGCGGCCTGCATTTTCAAGTGCGGCACACGCAGGGCAAGCTCGTGCGCGTGACGGCAGGAGCCGTGTTCGATGCCGTCGTCGATCTGCGGCAAAGCTCGCCGAGCTACGGCCGCTCGTGGGGCACGGAGTTGTCGGAGGCCAACCACCGGATGCTGTGGGTGCCGCCAGGTCTTGCGCACGGGATCCTGATCACCTCGCCGTCGGCGGATTTTCTGTACAAATGCACCGACCTCTACAGTCCCGCCGATGAGCGCAGCCTCGCCTGGGACGATCCGGCGGTCGGCATCGCCTGGCCGCTGCCGGCGGGCACCAGGCCGAAGCTCTCGGCCAAGGACGCGAAGGCAAGAGCTTCGCCGACATCGAGAAATTCCCGTGAGAGTCCTGCTGACGGGCGCCGGCGGACAGGTCGGCCGCGCGGTCGCAGCGGCCGTGCCCGCGGCGCATCGACTGATCGCCAAATCGCATGCGGAACTCAATATCGGCGATCCGGCGGCGGTCGCGGCGGCGCTGGATGAGAGCCGTGCCGATTGGATCGTCAACGCGGCCGCCTACACGGCCGTCGACCAGGCCGAATCCGAACCCGAAATAGCACGCGCCATCAACGACACGGCGGTCGGCGTGCTCGCGCGCGCCGCGGCATCGCAGGGTTGCCGCTTGCTGCAGCTGTCGACCGACTTCGTCTTCGACGGGCGCGCCAACCGCGCCTATCTACCGTCCGATCCGCCGAACCCCTTGAGCGTCTACGGCCGCACCAAACTCGCCGGCGAGGAACAAGTGCAACAGCGCCGGCGGCGATGGGCTCGATCCTGCGCACGGCCTGGGTGTACGCCGCGAAAGGGCGGAATTTTGTCTTAACGATGCTGCGGCTGATGCGCGAGCGCGAGAGCTTGAACGTCGTCGCCGATCAGATCGGCACGCCGACCGCAGGCTTCGAGCATCGCACAGGCGATCTGGGGCTTGATCGATGCGGCGGCGCCTGCCGGCATTTTCCACTGGACGGATCTCGGCATCGCCAGCTGGTACGATTTCGCGGTCGCGATCGAGGACGAGGCGCTCGCCCGCGGCATGATCCCGCGCCCGGTGCCGATCGTCCCCATCGCAACGGCCGATTATCCGACGCAGGCTCTGCGCCCCGCATTCAGCGTCTTGAACACGGCAGGCGACGCGCGCGCTGATCGGCGCGCCCGGGTCGCATTGGCGCCATCAACTGAAGGCCCTGTTCGATGAACTTCAAGCCCCATAATCTGCTCGTCACCGGCGGCGCGGGCTTCATCGGTGCGAACTTCGTCCGCCATTGGCTCGCGCGCGAAGGAACGGGGCGCGTCGTCGTCTTCGATGCGCTGACCTATGCCGGCAACAGCGAGAATCTCGCCGGGCTCGAGGGCAATCCGCGCTACGCGTTCGTCCGCGGCGACATCTGCGACGAGGACGGCCGTGCGCGCGGCGCTAGAGAAATATGCGATCGACACGATCGTGCATTTTGCCGCCGAGTCGCACGTCGATCGCTCGATCTTGGGGCCGGACGACTTCATCCGCACCAACGTCGTCGGCACGCATGTGTTGCTGAAATCGGCCAAGGCGCTGTGGATCGACCGCAAGAGCGCAGCTTCGCACCGCTTTCATCACGTCTCGACCGACGAGGTCTACGGCACCTTGGGGCCCAACGATCCGCCGTTTCACGAAGACACGCCGTATGCGCCGAACTCGCCTTACTCGGCCAGCAAGGCGGGCTCCGATCACTTGGTGCGCGCTTACCACGAGACCTATGGGCTCTCGACGACGATCACGAACTGCTCGAACAACTACGGGCCCTACCAGTTCCCGGAGAAACTGATTCCGCTGATCCTCATCAATATCCTCATGGGCAAGTCGCTGCCGGTCTACGGCGACGGCCAGCAGATTCGCGATTGGCTGCACGTCGCCGATCACTGCGCCGCCGTCGCGCTCGCCCTGACGCGCGGCACGCCGGGCGCGGTCTACAACATCGGCGGCAATGCCGAGACCGCGAACCTCGAGATCGTCCACACGCTGTGCGCTCTCGTCGATCGGCGGCTCGCCACGGATCCTGAATTGCGAGCGAAGTTTCCTGCCTCGCCGGCCGCACGGGGAGGGCGCGCGATCGATCTGATCACGCACGTCAAGGACCGGCCCGGCCACGATCGGCGCTATGCGATCAATTTTTCGAAGGCAGCGAAGGAGCTCGGCTACGCGCCGGCGCGCGACCTCGCGCGCGGCCTCGAGGCGACGCTCGACTGGTTCTTGCAGAATACCCCGTGGTGGCAGGCGCTTTTGGGGCGGGATTATGCGGCGTGGGTTACGAAGAATTACCAGCGGTGAGCGGCGGCAGGGTTGCCCTCGCGCCGGGCGCAATTTACAATCCGGCGGCAGCAAAGGCTGTTAACATCCTGTTTTGACGGTGGAAATTGACCGAGCGCAAAGCGACCCGGCGCAATTTGGGTTCTGATCCAGCGGTGCGATCGCGAAGAGGGAAGAACGTCAGGTGCCAATCGTTGCCGCAGCTGCCCACAAATGCCCGACCGCCGTCGTGACTCACGCATGAGGATCGGCCGCGGCGATGCCGGTGAGCGGAGTCGGCGGGACGCAATCCGCGATCGCAACGATCCGCCGAACCTTGGCCGCGTTCGGGATCGCGGCGCTCTGCGCGGCAGCCGGCGCATCGGCACAGACGCCGACGCAGGAACAAATCGATGCCTATAAGAATCTTCCGCCCGATCAGCAGCAGGCGCTGATCCAGAGCCTGGTCGGATCCGGCGCCGGAACTGGAACCGGCAGCGCCCAGAAAGCCGGATCTAAGCTCAATACGCCGACGAACGGTTTACCTCAGGAACTGACGCTCACTCCTGCGCAGAAGGAGGAGAACGCCAAGACGCGCGACGGCCATTATTTGCGCCAGCCCGATCAGAATCCGGAGTTGCGGGCGGACGATACGGTGTTGATCGAATTGACGCCGATCGACAATATTCCATGCGCCGCCGGCAATGGCAAAGCTTCGGTCGACAATGCCGGGGTCCCCGGAGTTAGTACGAACAGCCAAGTTGACGCCGGCTGCGTCGACAGCGGCACCTGGAGCAATGGCGGCGCCGGCACGAATGCCAACGATTACGGCGGCGGACGATTCACGAACAATCCGCAGTCGGACGAGCATCGGCAGTCGATGGAACAGTTGCGCCAGAGGATCGTCGAAGGCAATCCCTACAAGCTGAATCGCTACGGTGCGCTCGAAGTGCCCGGGCTGCCGGCGATACCGCTCGCCGGCCTCACGGCCAGCGAGGCGAGCGCGCGGCTGTCCGGAGACCCGGATCTCAGCGAGTTCAAAGTGCGCTTGTCCTTGCTGCGCCTGGAGCCGTTCGGGGAAGCCGCGCTGAAGCCGTTCGGCTACGATTTGTTCGAGGGCGTGCCGAGCACCTTTGCGCCGGTCTCGGACGTGCCGGTCCCGCCGGACTATGTCGTCGGGCCGGGCGATACACTGGACATTCAGCTCTATGGCAATGAGCCGGCGAGCTACCAACTCGGTGTGGGGCGCGACGGGCGCATCAATTTCCCGAAGTTGGGGCCGATCATGGTCAGCGGCATGTCCTTCGATGCCGCGCGCTCCTTGATCTCGCGGCGCGTCGCCCAACAATTGATCGGCACGCGCGTCAGCGTGACGATGGGCGATTTGCGCTCGATCCGCGTGTTCGTGCTCGGCGAAGCGAACAAGCCGGGGTCGTACACGGTCAGCGGCTTGTCGACGATGACGAACGCGCTGTTCGCGAGCGGCGGCGTCAAGAAGATCGGCTCGCTGCGCAATATTGAGCTCAAGCGCGATGGGCGTCTGGTGACCGTGCTCGATCTCTACGATCTGTTGCTGCATGGGGATACCAGCGGCGATCGGCAGCTGTTGCCGGGCGATGTGATCTTCATCCCGCCGATCGGCAGGACGGTCGCGATCGACGGCGCGGTGCGCCGCCCGGCGATCTATGAACTGAAATCCGAGCAAACCATCGCGCAGTTGATCGACATCGCCGGCGGCCTGCTGCCGGATGCCGACCAGACCCGCGTCATTTGCAGCGGATCCTGCCGTCGCGCTTGCGCGAGATGCGCGACATCAATTTGACGACCCCGGAAGGCCAGAGCACGCCGCTCGCCGACGGCGACCAAGTGCGCGTCGCGGCCATTCTGCCGATGCTCGACAACTCGGTCGTATTATCAGGCTTCGTCTACCGTCCGGGCTCGTTCCAATACACCAAGGGATTGCGGCTCTCCGGGGTACTGACGAGCTTCGATGAGCTGAAGCCGAACGCCGATCCGCATTACGTCATGATCCGCCGCGTCATACCGCCGACGGACCGGGTCGAAGTGGTATCGGCCGATTTGACGCGGGCGCTCGCCGCGCCGGGCACGGCCGCGGACCCTGAGCTCAAGCCGCGCGATCAGATCGAAGTGTTCGATTTGTCGGCGAGCCGGGGGCTCCTGATCGCGCCGATCATCAAGGCGATCGAACTGCAGGCGAGTCCCGATACATCCTGCGCAAATCGTCAGCATCGACGGACAGGTCAAGGCGCCGGGACGCTACGCGCTCGAGCCCGGCATGCGCGTCAGCGATTTGATCCGCGCCGGCGGCAGCCTCGACGATGCGGCCTTCGGCGGCGAGGCCGAACTGACCCGTTACCAAGTCGTGGCCGGCAAGGCGCGCCAGAGCCACGATGATCAAGGTCGATCTCGATGCGATCCGCAGCGGCGAGCGCAGCGCCGATCTCTTGCTGCAACCCTATGACCTGTTGATCATCAAGACGGTACCCGAGTGGCGCGAGCCCGGCAGCATCGTCGTCATGGGCGAGGTGCGGTTCCCCGGGAAATATCCGATCCACCAAGGCGAAACCTTGCATTCCGTGCTGATCCGCGCCGGCGGCTTCACCGACAACGCGTTCCCGGACGGCGCGGTCTTCACGCGCGAGGAGCTGAAGCAGAAGGAAAAGGCCGAAATGGACTTGCTGGCGAGCCGTTTCCAGAGCGACTTGACCGCCTTGTCGCTGCGCACGGTCGCCGGCAGCACGGTCGGCGGCAGCGCCAATGCGGCGGCCGGCGCCGCCCAGGGCCTCGTGATCGGCCAGGAACTCCTCAGCGAGCTGCGCAATGCGAAACCCGTCGGCCGGCTGGTCATCAATATCGATCAGGTGCTAGCGGGCCCGCCGGGCATGCCCGGCGATGTCCTGCTGCGCGACGGCGATATGCTGTTCGTACCGAAGAAGACGCAGGAGATCACGGTGCTCGGCGAAGTGCAGAGCCCGACCTCGCAGATCTATCGGTCCGGGCTGACGCGCGACGATTACATACAGAAGTGCGGCGGCATCACGCAGAAGGGCGATCGCAAGCACATCTACGTCGTGCGCGCGAACGGCGATGTCGTCGCCGGCAACCGCAGCGGCTGGTTCCGGCGCACCGAGTCGGTCGAAATGCGCCCCGGCGATACGATCGTCGTGCCGATCGATGCCGAACGCGTCCCCGCCTTGCCGCTGTGGACCGCGGTGACGACCATCCTCTACAACATCGCGATCGCCGTGCTCGCGCTCAAGAACCTGTGAGCCGGCCGACGGCGAACCTCGGAACGTTCGGTAGGGCGATTCTTTGCGCTTTCGCCGGTGCCGCGCTGATCGCGGCGCTGCCGCACAGGGCGCGCGCCGAAGGCGTGACGGCGTATTTGCCGATCAATCTCGAGCCCGAGATGGAGCGCCAGATCGAGCGCGTGCTGATCCTCGCCGATGAGCCGATCCTGAAGCGCCCGTTCGCGGTCGCGCTCGTCGAGGACGCGCTACCGGAGGCCTGCCAGGTCGACGAACCGCTCTGCAGCCGAGTACGCCGCTACTTGGAGCGCTATTACCGCGATTATGCCGTCACCGAGGCAAGCGTCACCGGCACGCTCGTGCACGGCTCCTCGCAAAGCGTCGTGCCGAACGAGCACGGCCTGCCGGTGCAAAGTCATTGGGAAGTCTCCGGCCAGGCATACGTGCAGCCGAGCGATTATTTCTCGGCCACGGCCGGCGTCATCGCCTACCAAGGGCGCACGGTCCCGACCGGCTCGATGCTGAGCCTCGGGTTCCACGGAGCGCAGCTCGACATTGGCTACCGCGACCATTGGCTCTCGCCGATGACCGACAGCAGCCAGCTGATCAGCACCGAAGCGCCGACGACGCCGTCCGTGACGCTGTCGAACTATGAACCCTTGACTCGCTTCGGCTTTCAATACGAGTTCTTCCTGACGCGCCTCAGCCGGAACCCGCTTTTGTACCTGGGCAAGCAGGGCAGCGGCGATCCGCGCCTGTTCGGCGTGCAATTGTCGATTGAGCCCTTTCCCGGCTGGTCGCTCGGCGTCAATCGAATGCTCGAGTATGGCGGCGGCGATGGATTGCCGTCGTCGGCGCGGTTTCTGCTGCGGGATTTCTTCAAGCCCAGCGGTCTTTCCCAGACTCAGGGTAATCAACAGGCGTCTTACATCAGCCGGTTCATCTTCCCGGGAAAAACGCCGTTCGCGGTTTATGCGCAGTACGCCGGTGAGGACAATTCCAACGGCGGCAGCTATCTGCTCGGCAATGCGGCGCTATCGGCCGGCATCGATTTCCCGCGTTTGGGGAGGTACTTCGATGCCACGTTCGAGGCGTCCGAGTGGCAGAACATCTGGTACGTCCATAACATTTTTTTGGGCGGCATGAGCAACGACGGCCTCGTGCTCGGCAATTGGGGCGCGGACCAGCGCAATTTCGGCGACGGCGTCGGCGCGCGCAGCCTGATGCTGCGCGTCGGCTGGACGCCGCCGTTCGGCGGCTATCTCGAGGAGCGCGTGCGCACGCTGGTCAATCAGAATTACTACGGCGGCGACCAGCGAACCTATTCGCCGACCAATCCCGCTTTTCCGTATCATCATTATCTCGACTACATGGTGCGTTATTCGCGCCCGTGGAAAGGGTTCATCGTCGGCGGCGAGGCGTTCGCGGGACGGGATATTGACGGCCATTCGTTCTCGCGGCTGTCGGGATTCATGCGCTACGGCGGCGATCAGCGCACGCGCGACGATGGTTCGGTCGATGAGTCATCGACCAGTCCGCCGGCCAAACAAGGCGCCGAGCTCTTCGTCGATGCCGGCGTCAATGCGAACACGGTGCGCATCGATCTGGAGCCGGGACTGCCGATCACGAAGACGAAATGGGCCGTGGGGCCGCATGTCGCCGTCGGTGCGCGCCGCGCGGTGTCCGAGCACAATGATCTGGGCGTGCGTTTGGAACTCGATCGAGTCGACGGGCATGCGCTGATCGGAGTGCGGGCGCTCGATTATCGTCACCGATTCGCCGGACCTGTCGCCGTCGGGCTATTCGCCGGCGTGGCGCGCTACGATCTCGCGACGCCGGCGTATTCG
>CAVYNJ010000002.1:0-147160 GCA_963769895.1 uncultured Gammaproteobacteria bacterium
ATTCTCGTCACCGGCGGCGCCGGCTATATCGGCAGCCACGTCGTCCAGCAGCTTAAGGAAACCGGCGAATCGATCGTCGTACTGGATAACTTGACGAAGGGCTTCCGCCAGGCGGTGCCCGCGGGCACGCCGCTCATCGTCGGCGACGTCGGCGATTACGCGCTGGTGTCGCGGCTGCTCGCCGAGCACGGCATCGACACGGTGATGCATTTCGCCGCCCACACGGTCGTGCCGGAGTCGGTTGCGAACCCCTTGAAGTACTACGGCAACAATAGCTGCGGGACGCGCGCCTTGCTGCAAGCCTCCATTGAGCAAGGCGTCCAGCAGTTCGTGTTCTCATCGACGGCGGCGGTCTACGGCATCCCGGCCGAAGGCTATGCGGATGAGGCGACTCCGACCGTGCCGATCAACGCCTACGGGACCTCGAAGCTGGTCTCCGAGTGGATGCTGCGCGATGTCGCTGCGTCCAGCCCCTTGCGCTACGTCGCGCTGCGCTATTTCAACGTCGCGGGCTCGGACCCTGACGGTGCGGATCGGCCAGGCGACGCCGGGCGCGACGCTCTTGACCAAGGTCGCCTGCGAGGCGATCGTCGGCAAGCGCGACGGCGTCTCGATCTACGGCACCGACTATCCGACGCCGGACGGCACCGGGGTGCGCGATTATTTGCACGTCGTCGATTTGGCCGCGGCGCATTTGAACGCCTTGGCCTACTTGCGCGGCGGCGGGGGGCCGGTGACGCTGAACTGCGGCTACGGCCACGGCGTCTCGGTGCGCGAGGTCTTGGGTATGGTCGAGCAGGTGGCGGGGCAGAAATTGATCATCCGCGAGGAGGCGCGCCGCGCCGGCGATCCGCCGTATCTCGTTGCGCGGGCGGATCGGATCCGCAGCGAGCTCGGCTGGCGGCCGAAATACGATGACCTGAAGGCGATCGTATCGAGCGCGCTCGCCTGGGAGCGCCGGCTGCTCGCCGAGCCCTGGACCTAAGTACCCAATCATTACGCTGGAAGTCGTCATATTTGGCGAGTTGATGCCGATATATCGGATTAATTCGTCAAATATGACGAATTGCATCAGCTATCAGATTCTCCTATAATTCGTCACATCTGACGATTTGAGGCGAATCATGAAAATCACCGCCGACCTGACCGATGCCGGCACCATGCAAGAGCTCGGCGCCCGGCTCGAGCGGCAGCGCATCGAAGCGAACCTCACGCAAGGGGCGCTCGCCGCCGGCGCGGGCGTCTCCAAGCGCACGCTCGAGCGCATCGAGGCCGGCCACGGCTGCGAGCTTTCGACCCTGATTCGCCTGCTGCGCGTGCTGCACCTGGCGGGCGGCCTCGATGCGCTGATCCCGGAGCTCGAGCCCAGCCCGATCGCGCAGTTGCAATTGCGCGGCCAGGCGCGAAGGCGGGTGGGCCGCAAGCGCGCCGTGCCGTCCGCCAAAGCCTGGAGTTGGCGCGAGTAGCCGCCGATGCCGACGATAGCCGAGGTGCGGCTCTGGGGGCGGCGGATCGCCGCGGTCTCGCTGGCAGACGGTGCCGAGGTCGCCGCGTTCCAATACGACCCCGAATTTGCGCAGAGCGGCATCGAGGTCGCGCCGCTCGCGATGCCGCTGTCGACGCGAATCTATACGTTTCCGCAGCTGCCGCGGATCAGTTTCCACGGCCTGCCGGGACTGCTCGCCGATTCCTTGCCCGACCGCTTCGGCAACGCCCTGATCGATGCCTGGCTCGCGAGCCAGGGACGCACCGCGGCGAGCTTCAATGCGGTCGAGCGACTCTGCTACGTCGGAGCGCGCGGCATGGGCGCACTGGAATTCGCGCCGGCCGTCGGCGAGGGCTTGCGCCGCTCGGCGAAGCTCGCCGTCGATGCGCTCGTCGCCTTGGCCTCCGCGGTGCTGACCGAGCCGCGCGACCGAAGGCAAACGGCGCTGACCGAGATCTTGCGCGTCGGCACTTCCGCGGGCGGCGCGCGCGCCAAAGCCGTGATCGCGTGGAACCCGTCGACCAACGAAGTCCGTTCGGGGCAAGTGCAGTCGCCGCCGGGCTTCGGTTACTGGCTGTTGAAATTCGACGGTGTGGCCGGCAACCGCGACAAGGAGCTGGAAGATCCCAAGGGTTACACCGTGGTCGAATATGCGTACTCACGCATGGCCGAGGCGGCCGGGATCGCGATGACGGAGTGCCGACTGCTCGAGGAGGGCGGCCGGCGGCATTTCATGACGCGGCGCTTCGATCGCTTGCCGAATGGCGAGAAATTGCACGTGCAATCGCTCGCCGCGCTCGCGCACTTGGACTTCAATGCCGCCGGCGCGCATTCCTACGAACAGGCCTTCGATGCGATGCGGCGCTTGAGGTTGCCGCTCGCCGACGCCGAGCAACAATATCGGCGCATGGTGTTCAACGTGCTCGCGCGCAACCAGGACGATCACGTCAAGAACATCGCCTTTCTGATGGATAAAACCGGCCGCTGGTCGCTCGCGCCCGCATTCGATGTCACCTACGCCTACAACCCGCAAGGCGCCTGGACGGCGCATCACCAGATGACGATCAACGGCAAACGGGACGATATCGACGCGGCGGATTTTCGCGCCGTCGCGCATCGTGCGGGCCTTGCGCGCGGCCGCGCCGATGCGATCCTGAACGAGGTGGCGGCCGCCGTCGCCCGCTGGAGTGAATTTGCGCGGGCGGCCGAGGTGCCGGCGGCGATGCGCGAGGCGATTCAAGCTGCGCTCTGCCTGGATTTCGCGTGAGCGCGGGACGGACGCCGGCCGGCGCCTCGGCGCGCGGCAATCACTCGGGCACGACGACCCTGGGCGCCAATCCGAGGCGTCGTACGCGGCGCGCGAACCGTTTGTCGTCGAACGAAGCAATGCTCTCGCAGGCTCGGTAGCTGGCGTGGTGCAAAGCATCGGCCATATCCAGCCCGGCATCGCTGTGGGACAGTGCCTGTACGACGACGTCACGATCCTCGACCGTGACCTGCGGTAGGCTCAGCAAGTGATTGATGACTTTCGCGATTTCCGCTGCCGAGAACTCGTAATACCCACGCATTAGCCATTCCAATTCCAGCAGCACGGTCTTGCAAACCATCAGCGGCTGCCCGGATTCCAACAGCCGGCGGGCGGCCTCCCGTTGCTGCATAGCCTCGCCATCGCTGTCATCGCGGACGTAATAGCGCGCCAGGACGTTGGTATCGAGCCCGATCATTTCGCCGGGTTTGCCCCACCCTTGGCGAGCAAACCGGCAGGATCGAACTCGGCAGGCACGGCGGGCCTTTTGCTCTTGAGCATCCCGAAGCCGCTCGCGGGAAGCTGGGCGGGATTGCTGACCACCCGCAGTTCCACGCGGTCACCGACCACGACGAACGCCACTTTGCTGCCCCGGCGCAACCCCAAGCGCTGGCGCAGGGGTTTCGGAATCGTAACTTGCCCTTTGCTGGTAACGGACGTTGTTTCCATCTGGAATTCCAAAAGTAATACCTGGTAAGAATACCACCTTTTAATATCGGCGCTCTAATCTCTATTGACCGGCTGGGCCGATTCACGTAAATTACGTGAAACTCTCGGGGGCATTTCTGCCATGGCCGCCAAGCAAAATATTACTGTTGCAATCGATCCACGGCTCCTCAAGAAGGCGCGCGCTCTCGCGGCGCGGCGCGGGCTCTCCGTGAGTGCCGTGCTGGCGGAGGAATTGCGTGAACTCGTCGAAGCGGACGCCGGGTATCAGGCGGCGCGTAAGCGTGCTATCGCACTGCTATCCATGCCGCTGACCCTGGGCGGCCAGCCCTTGAACCGCGAGGCGCTGCATGAGCGATCGCGTCTTCGTTGACAGCAATATTTTGATCTATGCACACGACCTCGATGCCGGCGCGAAGCGCGACAACGCCGTACGAGCGCTGCGACGGTTATGGGATGCGGATAACGGGTGCTTGTCGGTGCAAGTGCTGCAAGAGTTCTACGTCAACGTCACGAGGAAGCTGGCGACGCCTGTGGCGCGCGCAACTGCTCGCGACGTCGTCAATGCCTATGGCGCATGGATCCACGAGGCGACGACGGCGGCTACCGTGACTCGCGCAATCGATCTCGCAGCGCTGGCGCAAGTCTCATTTTGGGACGCGATGATTCTCGCCTCTGCCGAACAAGAGGGGGCGACGCAGGTGTACACGGAAGATCTAAACACCGGCCAACGGATTCTGGGCATTCATATCGTCAACCCGTTGATTAGCGGGGACATTTAATGCGCAGGCAAGCCGGCTGCCGGCGCGTTGCCCTGCTTTACTAAAGCGCCCAAAACGGCTACTCTTGCGGCCGCTTTTCCCTGTTAAATCAAAATATTACGAATGAAAGTCACGATTTTCGGTTCCGGTTACGTCGGCCTCGTCACCGGGGCGTGTCTCGCCGATGCCGGCAACCAGGTCCTCTGCGTCGACGTCGATCCCCGCAAGATCGATCGATTGCGCCGCGGGGAGATCCCCATCCATGAGCCGGGGCTCGAGGCCGTCGTCAAGCGCAACGCGGAGGCGGGGCGCTTGGCGTTCACGCTCGATGCCGCCGAGGGCGTCGCGCACGGGCTCTTCCAGCTGATCGCGGTCGGCACGCCGCCGGATGAGGACGGTTCGGCGGACTTGCGCTACGTCCTCGAGGTAGCACGCTCGATCGGCTCTCTGATGTCCGACTACAAGGTCGTCGTCACGAAATCGACGGTGCCGGTCGGCACGGCCGACAAGGTGCGGGACGCGGTGCGCGCCGCGCTCTTGATGCGCGGCGCGAACGATCGACTTCGATACCGTCGCGAATCCCGAATTCTTGAAGGAGGGTGCGGCGATCGCGGATTTCACGAAGCCGGATCGCGTGATCGTCGGCACCGATAGCGCGCGCGCGGCGGAAGCTGATGCGCTCCCTCTATGACCCCTTCACGCGCAACCGCGACCGGATGATCGTCATGGACATCCGCTCGGCGGAACTGACCAAATACGCGGCCAACGCGATGCTCGCGACCAAGATCAGCTTCATGAACGAAGTGGCGAATTTGGCCGAGCATTTCGGCGCCGACATCGAGCAGGTGCGGCTCGGCATCGGCTCGGACCCGAGGATCGGCTATGCCTTCATCTACCCCGGCGCGGGCTACGGCGGCTCCTGCTTCCCGAAGGATGTGCAGGCGCTCGCGCGCTCGGCCAAGCAAGTCGGCTACGAGGCCGACATGCTCGCCGCGGTCGAGGCGGTCAACGCCCGCCAGAAGCGGCGCCTGTTCGAGAAGATCCAAGGGCATTTCGGCGAGCTCGCCGGCAAGACCTTCGCGCTGTGGGGTCTCGCGTTCAAGCCGAACACCGACGATATGCGCGAGGCTTCGAGCCGCGTGCTGATCGAGGCCTTGTGGGCGGCGGGCGCCAAGGTGCGGGCCTACGACCCGGTCGCGAACGCCGAGGTGCGGCGGATCTACGGCGAGCGCGACGGATCTGACGCTGTGCGCTAACAAGCAGCGATGCCTTGCGGGGCGCGGATGCGCTCGCGATCGTCACCGAATGGCAGGAATTTCGCAGCCCGGACTTCGATCTGATCAAGCGCGAGCTGAAGAGCCCGGCGATCTTCGACGGCCGCAATCTCTACGACCCGGCGCAAATGGAGCGGATGGGGTTCAGTTATTATGCGATCGGCCGAGGCCGGCGCTAGTCGTGTTGGATCTGACGAGAGTATCGCTGTGCACCCATTGATCCCGGTGATTTTGTCTGGCGGTGCGGGCACGCGGCTGTGGCCGCTGTCGCGCGAGATGTATCCGAAGCAGCTGCTGGCGCTCACCGGCAAGCAGACGATGCTGCAGGAGACGGCCTTGCGTCTGGCCGGCATCGCAGGGCGCCGCGGCGCCGATCGTCGTCTGCAACGAGGCGCATCGCTTCACGGTCGCCGAGCAGCTGCGCCTGCTGGAGATGCGACGCGGCGGCGATCTTGCTCGAGCCCGTGGGGCGCAACACCGCGCCCGCGGTCGCGCTCGCGGCTTTGAAGGCCTTGGAGCTCGCCGCCGATGCGGTGCTGATCGTCGCGCCGGCCGATCACGTCATCCGCGATGTGCATGCGTTTCAGCGCGCCGCGGCGGTCGCGGTGGCGCAGGCGCGAGCACGGCAAGCTCGTGACCTTCGGCATCGTCGCCTTCCAGCCGGAGACCGGCTACGGCTACATCCGCCGCGGCGAGGGCCGCGGCGAGGATGGCGGCGCCTATCCGGTCGCCGAGTTCATCGAAAAGCCGCCGCTCGATCTAGCGACGCAATTCGTCGCTTCCGGCGATTACTACTGGAACAGCGGCATGTTCGTCTTCACGGCGGCGCGCTTCCTCGAGGAGCTGCGCGCGTTCGCGCCGGATATCCTGGAGGCGGTGACCGCGGCCTACCGCGCGGCCAAAAGCGACTTGGACTTCGTGCGCATCGACAAGAAGGCGTTCGAGCGCTGCCGCGGCGAGTCGATCGATTACGCGGTGATGGAGAAGACCAAGGACGCCCTCGTCGTGCCGCTCGATGCGGGCTGGAGCGATGTCGGCTCCTGGTCGTCGCTGTTCGATGCGCTGCCGGCGGACGAGGACGGCAACGTGCTGCAGGGCGACGTGCTGGTCTACGACACGCATGACTGCTACGTGCATTCGACCAGCCGCCTGGTCGCGGCCGTCGGCATGGACGATCACATCGTCGTCGAGACCAAGGACGCGGTCCTGGTCGCGCCGAAGGAGCGCGTCCACGACGTCAAGGAACTGGTGAACCTGCTGAAGAAATCCGGCCGACCGGAATCAGCATGGCATCGCGAGGTGTTCCGCCCCTGGGGCAGCTACGACAGCATCGATGCCGGGCGAGCGCTTCCAGGTCAAGCGCCTGACCGTCAAGCCCGGCGGGGTGCTGTCCTTGCAAATGCATCATCACCGCGCCGAGCATTGGATCATCGTCTCCGGCACCGCAAGAATCACGCGCGGCGAGGAGACGTTCTTGCTGTCGGAGAACGAATCCACGTTCATTCCGATCGGCACGACGCATCGGATCGAAAATCCCGGCAAGCTGCCGCTGCACTTGATCGAAGTCCAGTCCGGCTCTTATCTGGGCGAGGACGATATTGTGCGCTTCGAGGACAACTACGGCCGCGAAGGCACCGACACGTGAAGCCGATCGCCTGCTTCAAGGCCTACGATCTGCGCGGCCGCATTCCGACCGATTTGAACGAGGACGTCGCCTACCGCGTCGGCCGCGGCTACGCACAGTTCCTCTCGCCGCGGCGCGTCGTCGTGGGGCGCGACATTCGACTATCCAGCGCCGCCTTGACCGATGCGCTGTGCCGGGGCCTCGCCGACAGCGGCGTCGACGTCGACGACATCGGCCTGTGCGGCACCGAGGGCGTGTATTTTGCGACCTTCAACGGCGGCTACGACGGCGGCATCATGGTCACCGCGAGCCACAATCCGCCGGATTACAACGGCATGAAGTTCGTCCGCGAGCAATCGAAGCCGATCAGCGGCGATAACGGCCTGCAGCAGATCCGCGAGTTTGCCGAGCGCGGCGAGTTTCCGATCCCGGCGCACCGGGGCGTGCGCCGCAGCGTCGACATCAACGACGCCTACGTCGCGCATCTGCTGTCCTACGTCGATCTGGCGAAACTCAAGCCGCTGAAGATCGTCGTCAATGCCGGCAACGGCGGCGCCGGCCTGATCATCGATCGCTTAGAGCCGCATCTGCCGTTTCGCTTCGTCAAGGTGCACCACGCGCCGGACGGCCTCTTTCCGAACGGCATTCCGAACCCGATGCTCGAGGAGAATCGTCAGCCTACGGTCGCGGCGATCCGTCGCGAGGGCGCGGATTTCGGCATCGCCTGGGACGGGGATTTCGACCGCTGTTTTCTGTTCGACGAGCACGGCGGCTTCATCGAGGGCTATTACATCGTCGGGCTCTTAGCCTCGGTGCTGCTGCGCGGCGAGCCCGGCGGCAAGGTCGTCCACGATCCGCGCCTGACCTGGAACACGCTCGAGCTCGTGCGTGCCGCGGGCGGCTCCCCGGTGCAGTCGAAATCCGGCCACGCGTTCATCAAGCAGGTCATGCGCGAAGTCGACGGCGTCTACGGCGGCGAGATGAGCGCGCACCATTATTTCCGCCGCTTCGCCTATTGCGACAGCGGCATGATCCCGTGGCTGATCGTCGCCCAATTGTTGTCCGAGACCGGCCGGCCGCTCTCGGAGCTCGTCGGCGCGCGGATGCGCGCGTTCCCCGCGAGCGGCGAGCTCAATTACCGCGTGCCGGATGCCAAGGCGGCGATCGCGGCGATCGAGGCGCGCTACGCCCCGGGCGCCGACAATTCTCGATCGGATGGACGGCGTGTCGTTCAATTATCCCGACTGGCGCTTCAATTTGCGCAGCTCCAATACCGAGCCCTTGATCCGCTTGAACGTCGAATCCCGCGGCGATGAGCCGCTGATGCGCGCGAAGACCGCCGAATTGCTCGCCTTGCTGACCGCCGAGGGCGCGGTCGCGGCGGATCATTGAGGCGCAGCGCGATGACCCGCAGCCCGCCGAAGCTCTCCGTCGTGATCCCCGTCTACAACGAGGAGGCGGTGCTGCCGACCTTGTTCGCGCGGCTCTACCCGGCGCTCGATGCGCTGGCGATTTCCTATGAATGCGTGTTCGTCAACGACGGCAGCCGCGACCGCTCGGCCGCGCTGCTGCGCGAGCAGTTCTCGAGCCGGCCGCGCGAAACGCGCGTCGTGCTGTTCCATGCGAACTTCGGCCAGCATTCGGCGGTGATGGCGGGGCTCGCCTATGCGCGCGGCGAGTACATCGTCACGCTGGATGCGGACTTGCAGAATCCGCCGGAAGAGATCGGCAAGCTGGTCGGCAAGCTCGACGAGGGCTACGACTACGTCGGCACCGTGAGGCAAAAGCGCCGGGACTCTTTGTGGCGGCGCTGGTTCTCGAAGGCGATCAATCTGTTGCGCGAGCGGATCACGCCGGTGCGGATCACCGATCAGGGCTGCATGATGCGCGGCTATGCCCGCTCGGTCGTCGAGGCGCTGAATCAGACCCGCGAGGTCAACACCTTCATCCCGGCGCTCGCCTCCTTGTACGCGCTGCGGCCGATCGAGGTGCCGATCGCGCACGAAGAGCGCCACGCCGGCGCCTCGAAGTACTCGCTGTACAGCCTGATCCGCTTGAACTTCGATCTGATCACCGGCTTCTCGGTCGTGCCGCTGCAGCTCTTTTCGATGGCCGGCATGGTGATCTCGTTCTTCTCGGCGCTGCTGGTCCTGTATCTGTTTCTGCGGCGCTTGATCCTAGGTCCCGAGGTCGAGGGCGTGTTCACGCTGTTCGGCATCGTGTTCTTCTTGATCGGCGTCACGCTGTTCGGGATCGGGCTCTTGGGCGAGTACGTCGGGCGGATCTATGCGCAAGTGCGCGAGCGGCCGCGCTACATCGTCGAGGCGGTGCTGGAAGTCGATCATGCGCGTGACCAAGAAGATCCGCCGCCGTGACGCGCGCGGTCGTGTTCGCCTATAGCGAGGTCGGAGTGCGCTGCCTCTCCGTGCTGCACGCGCAGGGCGTCGAGGTGCCTCTGCTGCTGACCCACGCCGACGATGCGCAGGAGAACCCTTGGTTCGCGAGCGTGCGGGATCTGGGCGAGGCCTACGGCCTGCGCGTCGAGACGCCGGAGGATCCCAACACGCCGGAATGGGTCGCCGCAGGGCGCGCCTGCGCGCCGGATTTTCTGTTCTCCTTTTATTACCGCCACATGCTAAAAGGCGACTGGCTCGCCGTGCCGCGCTTGGGCGCGCTGAACGTGCACGGCTCCCTGTTGCCGAAATACCGCGGCAGGGCGCCGGTCCATTGGGCGATCATCCACGGCGAGCGCGAGACCGGCGCGAGCCTGCATTACATGGTCGATCAGCCCGACGCCGGCGCACTCGTCGATCAAGAGCGCGTGCCGATCGGCGAAAATGACACGGCGCTGGATGTCTCGCTCGCCGTCGCCGCGGCGGCCGAGGTACTGTTGCGCCGCGCGCTGCCCTCGTTGATCGCCGGCACCGCGGCCTCGATGCCGCTGGATCTTCGCAAGGTTCGTATTTCGGCCGGCGCCGCCCCGACGACGGACGCATCGACTGGCGCGGCGGGGCCCGGGCCGTGCACGATCTCGTGCGCGCGGTCGCGCCGCCCTTTCCGGGCGCCTTTACCGAGGTCGGCGGGTGTAGGCTCGCGGTTTGGGAGACGCGCATCGATGCCGAGCCCGCGCGGCATCCGGCGCAGGCGCCGTGTTTGTATGCGCAGGACGGCGCGTGGTTCGCCGACTGCGCCGACGGCAGGCGCCTGCGGATCTTGCAACTGGCGATCGACGGCAAGCTGGTCGCGCCGCGCTCGCCGCCGCCGGCGCTCGCGCGCCAGCCGGTCGCTCTGCATTGAACGGCATGGTTTCGAGGTGATTCAATGAAAAATGTGCTGATCCTTGGCGTCAATGGCTTCATCGGCCATCATCTGAGCAAATACATCCTGCAGAAGACCGATTGGCGGATCTACGGCATGGATCTGCAGTCCGAGCGCGTCTCGACGCTGCTGTCGAATCCGCGCTTTCACTTCGTCGAAGGCGACATCACGATCAATCTCGAATGGGTCGAGTACCACGTCAAGAAATGCGACGTGATCCTGCCGCTGGTCGCGATCGCGACACCCGCGACCTACGTCAAGGCGCCGCTGCGGGTGTTCGAATTGGATTTCGAGGCGAACCTGCCGATCATCCGGCACTGCGTCAAATACCAAAAGCGCGTCGTCTTCCCCTCGACCTCCGAAGTCTACGGCGCGAGCCGCGATCACGAGTTCGATCCGGAAACGACGGAGCTCGTGCTGGGGCCGATCCACAAGCAGCGCTGGATCTACTCCTGCGTCAAGCAATTGCTCGACCGGATCATCTGGGCCTACGGCCAGCAGGGCCTGCAGTTCACCTTGTTCCGGCCGTTCAACTGGATCGGCTCAGGGCTGGACAGCATGGATGATCCGAAGGAGGGCAGCTCGCGCGTGCTGACCCAGTTCCTCGGCCACATCGTGCGCGGCGAGCCGATCAAACTCGTCGACGGCGGCAGCCAGACGCGCGCGTTCACCTACATCGACGATGCCGTGCAATGCCTGACGACGATCATCGACAACCCGAACGGCATCGCCGACGGCAAGATCTACAACATCGGCAACCCCGGCAATTCGTACTCGATCCGCGAGCTCGCCAACATGATGCTGGAGATCGCGCTCTCGCGCGCAGAGTACGCGCCGACGGCGAAGAACACCAAACTGATCGACGTGACGGCCATGGATTATTACGGCAAAGGCTATGCCGACATACCGGCGCGCCTGCCCTCGATCAAGAACACGACCGCCGAGCTCGGCTGGAGGCCGACCACCGACATGCGCAAGGCGCTCTCCGCGATCTTCGACTCCTACGCCCACGCGCTGCCGTCGGCCTCGGCGCTGCTGTCGCGCGATGCGTGAAGGCACGCACATCGGCCTGAAGGTCGATGTCGATACGCTGCGCGGCACGCGCGAGGGAGTGCCGCGGCTGCTCGCGCTGCTGCGGCGGCTGGACGTCGATGCGACGTTTTATTTCTCGGTCGGTCCGGATCACACCGGGCGCGCGCTGAAGCGCGTATTTCGCAAAGGCTTCGCGCGCAAGGTCGCGCGCACCTCGGTCCTCAAGCATTACGGACTGAAGACGCTGCTGTATGGCGTGCTGCTGCCGGGTCCGGACATCGGCCGCGAAGCGGGGGATGTCATGCGCGGCGTCGCCGATGCCGGCTTCGAAGTCGGTTTGCACACCTATGATCACGTGCGCTGGCAGGACGGCCTCGCGCTCGCCGATGCCGGCTGGACCCGCCGCGAATTCGAACGCGGCCTCGAGGCCTTCGAGCGCGTGTTCGGCTTCTTGCCGCAATCCCACGCCGCGGCCGGCTGGCAGATCAACGACGCGGCCCTTGCCCTCGAGCAGGAGCATGGCCTTCTGTACGCGAGCGACACGCGCGGCCGAACGCCGTTCCTGCCGGCGCCCGGTGCCTGCCCGCAGCTGCCGACGACGCTGCCGACCTTCGATGAGCTCTTGGGTGCCGAGGGCATCGATGAGAGCAACGTCGCCGATGCCGTCTGGCGGCGCTCGCAGGCGCCGGACGCGCCGCGCCTGCAAGTGTTCACCTTGCACGCCGAGCTCGAGGGGATGCGCTTGCTCGGCCAGTTCGAGCGCTTGATTGGGCACTGGCGCGAGGCGGGGGCGCCGGTCGTGCGCATGGCCGCGATCCACGCGCAAGCCTTGCGGGAGCCGATGCCCGTCATGCGCGTCGATATGGCGGAGATTCCTGGGCGCTCCGGCCGGCTTGCGGTGCAAGCCGAGGTGCCGCTCGCTTGAGCGACGAGCGGCGCATGGGCCGGCGCGAGTGGCTCTTCGCGGCGCTCGCCGCGCTGCTGATCCTCGTCTGGTTCGGCGCGCTCGCGAGCCGGCCGCTATTCAATCCCGACGAGGGGCGCTACGCGGAGATTCCGCGCGAGATGCTGCAATCCGGCGACTGGCTGATCCCGCATCTCGACGGCCTGGCGTATATCGAAAAGCCGCCGCTGCAATTTTGGGCGACGGCGGCGAGCTTTGCGCTGTTCGGGTTCAGCGAGCTGTCGGCGCGCCTGTACACCGCGCTGACCGCCTTCGCGACGCTCGCCCTCGTCTGGCTGCTCGCGCGCCGGCTATGGAGCGCGGAGGCCGCGTGGCGCTCGGCGGCCGTGCTCGCGAGCCTGTCGCTGTTTCCGGTCACGGGCCAGCTGCTGTCGCTCGATATGAGCCTGACGTTCTTCATGACGCTGAGCCTCGCCGCGTTCCTCTGGGCGCAATGCGCGAGCCGCCCCGGCGGGCGGGCGATGCTGCTCGCCTGGGCGGCGGCGGCCGGCGGCGTCCTGACCAAGGGCCTCGTCGCCGCGGCGATTCCGGCGGCAGTCTTGCTGCTGTATTCGCTGATGACGCGCGATTGGGCGGTTTGGCGCCGTCTGCGCCTGACCGCCGGTCTGGCTTTGTTCCTGGTGATCACCGTGCCGTGGTTTTGGCTCGCGGCGCGCCGCCTGCCGGATTTTCTCGAGTTCTTTTTCGTTCGCGAACATTTCGAGCGGTATCTGACGACGGTCTCCGATCGGGTCGAGCCGTGGTGGTTCTTCGGCGCGGTGTTCTTGGCGGGAACCTTGCCCTGGACGCTCTCCGGCTTGCGCGTGCTCGCCGGCGGCTGGCGGCGGCGCGCGCCCGCGGGTGTCTTCGATCCACGCCTGTTCCTGTGGATCTGGGTCATCTTCGTGCTGGTGTTTTTCTCGCTGTCGGATTCGAAATTGATCCCCTACGTGCTGCCGGCTCTGCCGGCGCTCGCGCTCGCGATCGGCTCGCTGCCGGCCGCCGCGCTGCGCCGGGACATCGTCGTTGCCGCGTGTGTAACCCTCGCCGCGGCGCTCGCCTGCCTGCTCGCGGGCCTGCAGTTGCCGCATTGGCTCGCGGGCTCGGACCGCGCGGAGTATTTCCTGCCGCTCGCCAAGCCGCTGCTCACCATCGCGGCGGTGCTCGCGGTGTCGGCCGGCTACCTGCTCGTCCGCCGGGACCGCGAGCCGACCGGCGGTGCGGTATTCTTGGGCGTCGGCTGGTCGCTGGCGGTGCTCTTGCTGGTCCGCTCGGCGAGCCTCGCCGGCCCGCTATACTCCGGCCGGAGCTTAGCCGCGCTGTTGCCGGAGGCGGGCAGGGGACTGCCGATTTATACGATCGCGACTTACGATCAGACGCTGCCCTTTTATTGGCGGCGCACGCTGCGGCTGGTTTCGTACCGCGGCGAGCTGGACTACGGGCTGAAGCACAGTCCGGGCAGCGAGATCGCGGCGATCCCCGAATTCGTCGCGCAATGGGCGGCGGCGCCAATGGCTTATGCCGTCATGGAGACCGATATGTATGAAGATTTGCAGGCGCGCGGCGTACCGATGCGCTACCTGGGCCACGATGGCCATCGCGTGCTGGTGGCGCGCCGATGAGCCTTCTCACCTGGCTGTTGATACTCACGGGCGTCGGCTTGAACGCCGCCGCACAGCTCGCGCTGAAGACGGCGACGCGCTCGCTCGCCGGCTTCACGCGATTCGACGCCGCGACGTTCGCCGCGAGCATCGTGCTGCTGTTCCATAGCCCGGCATTCTGGGCGGGCATGTTTTGCTACGCGGCGAGCCTGTGCGTCTGGCTCGCGGCGCTCGTCAAGGCGCCGGTCAGCGTCGCCTATCCGATGCTGTCGCTCGGCTACGTCGTCGTCGCCGCGGCCTCGGTGCTGTGGCTCGGCGAGGCGCTGTCGCCGGCGAAGGTGTTCGGCATCGCACTGATTTGCGCCGGCGTCGTGCTCGTCGGCAGGAGCTCGGCATGAGCGATTTTTTGCCCTTCACGCGGCCGAATATCGACGAGGACAGCATCGCCGCGGTGGCCGCGGTGCTGCGCTCCGGCCAGCTCGCGAGCGGACCGAAGGTGCTGCAGTTCGAGGCGGCGCTCGCCGCATACCTCGGCGGCGGCCGGCAGCTGCGCGCGCTGACTTCGGCGACCGAGGGGCTGGAAATCGCGCTTAGCATAGCCGGCGTCGGCGCCGGCGATGAGGTCATTGTGCCGGCGATGAGTTTCGCGGCGAGCGCGAACGTCGTCGTGCGCTTGGGCGCGAAGCCGGTGTTCGTCGATATCGAGCTCGCGACGCGCAATATCGACGTCGCCTTGGTCGAACATGCCGTGACGCCGCGCACCAAGGCGATCATGCCGGTGCATTTCTCAGGCCTGCCGGTCGACATGGATGCGCTGCACGCGCTCGCGCGCAAGCACCGCTTGCGCGTCGTCGAGGATGCGGCGCATGCGATCGGCTCGCGCTACCGCGGCCAGCCGATCGGCAGCTTCGGCGATCTTGCCGTGTTCAGCTTCCATCCGAACAAGAACATGACGACGATCGAAGGCGGGGCGATTGCGACAGCGGACCCTGCTGCGGCAGCCCTCATAGAGCAGCACCGCTTCCACGGGATAAGGCGCAACGCCGACGGCGAAATCGACGTGCTGTTCCCGGGCGCGAAGAGCAATTTGTCCGATGTCGCGGCCCAAGTCGGCATCGATCAGCTGCGCCGCCTGGATGGCTTCAATCGGCGCCGCCGCGAGCTCGCAGGGCATTACTTCGAGCAGCTCGCGGGCTACGAGCGTCTGGCTTTGCCGGCGCGGGGCGATGAGGGCCACAGCTGGCACATGATGACGGTGCTGATCGATTTCGCCGCACGGCGCACGACGCGCTCCAAGTTCCAAAAGGCGATGGCGAGCCGCGGCATCGGCATCGGCGTGCACTATCCGAGCATCCCGAGCCTCGCCTATTACCGCGGCCGCGGCTACCGGCCGGAGGACTACCCGAACGCGGCGCGTGTCGGGGTCGAGACCGTGACGCTGCCGCTGTTCCCGGCGATGAGCGATGCCGACGTACTGCGGGTTTGCGAGGCGCTGCGCGGCGAATTGGGTTGATCGCCGTGCGCCGGCGTCGCGCTTGCAGTTCGCGTGCAATCCTTTCATTATGAAAGCATGGCAATGCAGATCAGCATCCGTGACGTCCCGGAAAAAGTTCGCGACGAACTTACGCGTCTAGCGGCTCGCCCTTCGGCAGACGCCTGGCTGAAGCAAGTACGCAAGAGAAAGCGCGCGACCCAGACTCGCGTTTCCGCCGAGCAGATCCTCGACAATAGAGACGCCGAACGTCGTTGACTATCGTCGTCGATTCGTCCGTGTTGATCGCGGCGCTGGTTGACGTCGGCCCGGAGTTATGACGCCTGGGTTCTAAACCGCGGGCGTGCTCGTTATTTCGCACCTGACACTCCGGCCTTCGCCCTGTCGATCATTCTCTTTACTTCTGAATTGGCGTGTATTGTCAGCAATTCGATCTGCGGATGGTTTAAGTGAAACACGCGGAATATTTCGTCGCCGAACGCCTGCCCAATGGTAGGTACTTCACTGAAATCAAAAACAACGGTCTTAAATAGGTCTATGCGCGCCAATAATCTCTTAGCCTGTGAACGAGAAATGAGATTCTCATTTCCGTATCGAGCAAGATTGACCGGCACAATGGTTTTCGCGAAGCCATAATCATCCCCGGATGTGTATTGACCGAATACCTTTGCGGCAGTTCTGGAGGTATGATTTTTCAGCTTCATCCATACCGCAGTACCAGATCCGAATCCCTCGCGCTCCACTATCCAGTCGTTTGTGTCGCCAAATTTATGCGAGAAGAACACTCCTCCGGAAAGAATATCGAACTGATCGAACATGCGAGAGGAGAAGAAAATTCCCTCGCCCGTATGATGTTTAGGATCGGTAGTCAGCTTTCCCTTGGCCAATTCCAGAATCGCGTGACGTTCATCCAGTAGGTGAAGGGCCGTCTGAATTTTCTTAAAAATACCGACACCGTTGTCCATCAATACCATTTCTGTAGTTACCGCAGTCCTCTTTAATTGAATGTATATCGCGGTTCCCGAGGAATGATCCACGGCATTGTTAAACATCTCGGTAAAGCCGTAGTGCCAAATATTGAGCACGTTGTCAGGCATGTTTCCCAGCCTCTTGGAGATGTCGTTTCGCCATACCTCATCTTCCGCAAGTCCCGGCTCGAGCACATAGCGTCGCTCCCATTCCGATAATTGGGCTAACTTATAGGTGCGATTCCGCGTTTTGCCCTTTTCAACAATTGCGCGCGCCGATGTCAATTGCTGTAAGTGCTTATTTACGGCTTGCCTGGTAATTCCAAAATGGCTTGCAGTTACCTTGCTTAGGTCATTCGGATGTTTTTCCAAGTGTTCCAAGATGAAAGTTCGGACCGCCTCACCTCTTGCGCGTATTCTCTTCGTTGGCAAGCAATCCCCCTGTTTTGTAGATTCCGATTTTGGGTATTGACAACTTTATGGATTCATATTGTCAACCATAAGGCAATCATTGTCAACCTTCGTGGGCAGGCGGCAGCGGCTTGATCGAGCCGGCGCGCAGGCGCAGACTTTGTGGCTATCCCCTCGAACCGCAGAGGAATGATCGCCATGAAGCGTCTCGTCGCCGTCTCCCTGATCAGTTGTGCCTTGGCTTCGCCGCTGTACGCCGCTCTGAAAGTCGGCGCCACGGCGCCTGATTTCACGACCGAGGCGACGCTTGCCGGCAAGCCGTTCAAGTTTTCGCTGACCGATGCCCTGAAGAAGGGCCCGGTCGTGCTGTATTTCTATCCGGCGGCCTTCACGCCCGGCTGCACGGTCGAGGCGCATGAATTCGCCGAAGCGACGGCGAAGTTCGCAGCCTTGGGCGCGACGGTGATCGGCGTCTCGCACGATCCGATCGACACCTTGAACAAGTTCTCGGTCAGCGAATGCCGCAACAAGTTCGCGGTCGCCTCGGATGCCGACCAGCACATCATGAAGGCCTATGATGCCGTGCTGTTTCTGAACCCGAAATACGCGAACCGCACCTCCTATGTGATCGCCCCCGACGGCAAGATCATCTACGAGTACACGGCGCTGAATCCGGACAAGCACGTCGCCAATACGATGGCGGCCGTCGAGCAGTGGGACGCCGCACAGAAGCGCTGACCGCGGCGTTGGGCAGATCGCGCCGCATGATCGCGGCGCAATTAAATAAACGGCAGCTCGGTCAAGACGCCGGCCACGGGCCGTCCGTCCTTTTGCACCTCGACCGCCTCGCCCGGCTTGCAGCTCGAGGCGATCAGCGCGAAGCCGATGTTGCGCTTCAAGCGCCACGACCAGACGCAGTTGGTCAGTTCGCCGACCTTGCGGCCGCCTTGATGGATCGCGTGCCAGCGGAACCCGAGCTCGGTCGGCTGCGAATCATCGAGCAGGACGCCGAGCTGCCGGCGCTTCGGGCCTTGCGCATGGATCCGTCGCAGCGCGCGAATACCGATCACATCGTCCGCGACGTCGAGGTCGACGTACTTGCCGAGGCGCACCTCGAACGGATTCGTGCGGCCGTCGGTATCCCCGCCATAGGACAATAAGCCGCTCTCGACGCGCTCGCAGAAGTTCGGATTGCCCGGACCGATGTCCCAGGGCCGCCCCGCCTCCTTGACGATGTTCCAGAGCTTCGTTCCCTGATGTCGGTCCAGCAGGTAGATCTCGAAACCGCCTTGCTTCGACCAGCCGGAACGAGCGATCAACACCGGGATCCGTTCGATCCTCGTTTCCCGGAACCAGAAATATTTCAGGTCTCGCACCCAGTCGCCGGCGATCGCCGCGACGACGGCCTCGGCCTTCGGTCCTTGGACGGCGAGCGGCGAGGCGTCCGGCTCGCCGACCTCGACTCGAAGACCCCGCTCCTCGGCGATCGCGCTCGCCCAGAACCAGATATTGGAATCCGCGATCGACAGCCAGTAGCGCTGCTCGTCGAGCTTCATCACGATCGGATCGTTGATCAAGACGCCGGCGTGATTGCACAGCGGCACATATTTTCCCTGGCCGACCGCGCAGCTCGCCAAGCTTCGCGGGCTCAGGATCTGCGCGAGCTTCGCCGCGTCCGGTCCCGTCAACTCGACCTGCCGTTCGACCGCGACGTCCCACTGCGAGACGCCGTTGATCAGCCGCCAGTATTCCTCTTCGGGATGCCCGTAGCCGGTCGGCATCAGCATGTGATTGTAGGTCGTGAAGGCGGTGACGCCGTCGGCGAGCGTCGCCTCATAGAAAGGTGAGGGCCGCAGACGCGCGGATGGCGTGATTCCAAAGGGCATAAACCGCTCTCCCGACTCCCGGCGCGTCCTGCACAGCCGGCCTCGCCGTCAATAGTGCCCCACGAAAACTACAGTGTATTGCCCATGGGTTAACCAGTGTCACCCGACTAGGTACGGCGCTGCGTCCATCGCACTCTAGCGGCGACGGAATGATCCGTACAGGGATTTGCAGAGTTCGACAGGGAGAATCGTTCGGTGCGCCGCGGGCGCGCCGGCCGGGAATAAAAGCAGAATGCTAATGATTATCCGATTTGTTCAGCTCGTTGCATGCGCCCGCGCGGCCGTTGCGCGCGCATTCGGCAACCGCCGATCACCAGAAAATCACTACATCCAGGGTTTAAGAGCGGCGCGCGCGCCGAAAGTTCCGGACGGAGGCTTTATGCATGGCACACGTATTTTCTGGAGCGGCATTGCGATGGCGCTGCTGGTCGTGATCGCGCTGCCCGCTGGGGCGCAGTCGTTTCGGGTGCAGTGCCCCACGCATACGGCGCTGCATCCGCTGGTCAACGCGAGCGGGCAACTATCGACCGACACCGGCGCAGTCGGGCCGTTCGATCAGCCCAATCCGCACATCAAATGTCAGCAGCTCTCGGGCGGCGACGGCTACGCGACGATGGGCGACGGCACGCAGACCTACCTGTTCGCTTTCGGGCCGCTGTCGGGGCTCGACCAGATGGTGAACGGCCGCGAAGGCACGGTGCCGGCGTCGGTCTTCAATACGAGCAACCTTGATTCGAGCGGCAACGTGCTGCCCGCCATCAAGATCGGGGCGCCTTACGTCGGCGACGGCTTCAACGGCGCGGTCGGCCTGGTGCCGGACACCACACTCGGGCCGGAGCTCACTCAGACGGGCGATCCCAACGCCGGGGTGGTCGGCGGCGGACTCAACCAGCCGCTCGATGGCCACGTCGACCCGCGCCTGATCATGGACGTCGGCGTGTTGAACGGAAACATTCCCGCGCCGCTGATCGTCATCGACGAAGGCGACGAGCTGTTCTTGACGCTGACCAACGTCGGCATGGTGATGCGCCCCGACTTGTTCGAGCAGCACACCGTGCACTTCCACGGCTACCCGAACGCTTCGGCGTTCTACGACGGCGTGCCGGATGCCTCGGTCGCGATCAACATCGGCGGTAGCTTCACCTATTACTACCTCGCGCCCGAGCCCGGCACCTACATATGGCACTGCCATATCTCGCCGCCGGAGCATCTGCAGATGGGCATGGTCGGGCAGCTCTACGTGCGCCCGCGGCAGAACACGGTGAGCGGCGCGCTCTTTACCGCCCTGCAGAGCGCGAATGCCGCGACGGCCCTCGTCACGAAGTGCGCGTCCAGCGACATCCTGTGCTCCAGTCAGACCCCGGCCACGGCCAACTCGTTGAACGCGGGCGAGGGCTTCGTCTCGAGCGGAAGCGCGAAGAAGTACGTATACAACGACGGCGACGGTTCCACGCGCTACGACGTCGAATACCCGATCCAGATGCACGGGTTCGACCCGAACTTTCACTTCGTCGGCATGACCTTCAATCCGGAGTCCTTCGCCGACAACAAGGACAAGTACTTCCTGCTCAACGGCCGCGGCTATCCGGATACGGTGGGCGGGTATGTCTGCGGCGGCAGCGACCTGCTGCCTGCTTGCGCCGGCAAGACCTCGGGAACGATCGTCGCGGGACCGATGCGCACGCAGGACTCGGACGGCGTCGAGCGCTCGGCCCAGCAGATGCCGGCAGTCGTCAACATCCCGGTTGGCGGCCGCGCGTTGCTCCGTTTCTCGGATCTCAACGTCACCGAGTACCACACGCTCGCTTCGCTCGGCATCCCGATGCACGTGATCGGCGTCAATGCCCGGCTGCTGCGCGACGAGGACGGCAACAACATGGACTACTACACCAATTCGATCACCTTGGGCGGCGGCGAATCGATCGACGTGATTCTCGACGCGAGCGACACGACGAAGTATCCGGTGGGCGAGAAGTTCTACCTGTACACGCCGCAGCTCGACCATCTGTCCAACGACGCGGAGAACTTCGGAGGAATGATGACCGAGGTGAACATCTGCAACTCCGTCGATCCGACCACCAAGGTCTGCAATTAGGAGACGGCCATGCAACAAAAGAACCTTCATCTCGGACGTTTCCTTCGCGGGGCGGCATTTGCCCTAGCCTCGCTGCTCGCCGGCGCGGTCCAGGCGGCGGCACCCGGCATCACGGGCACCGGCACGGTCGGTACCTTCACCCTGACGGCGTCGGCCGAGCACATCAGCCAACCCGACGGGGCGAGCATCTACTCCTGGGGCTACGGCTGCACGAGCGGATCGACGCCGTCGTTCGCACCCGCCGCGATCAGCGGCGCAAGCTGCGGCACGACGCAGATCCCGGGACCGACGCTGATCGTGACCCAAGGCGCCACGGTCGTGGTCACGCTGACGAACAACCTGCCGGCCGCCGCCGGCAACACGTCGATCCTGTTCCCCGGCTTCAAGGTGACGGCTACCGGCGGCTCCGCCGGCGTGCTGACGACCGAAGCGCCGGTCGGCGGATCGGTGACCTACACCTTCGTCGCGGACACGCCGGGCACGCACGCGTACTACAGCGGCACGCAGGGCGACCTGCAGGTCGAGATGGGACTCTACGGGGCTCTGATCGTGCTGCCCAATCTGAGCGGCGCCGTGCCTACCGGCTACGGCGCCTATCACACGGCGCTGGGGGCGAATCAGCCTGAGACTTGCACCGCGCTCAACGGCAAGCTCGCTCGAGCGGCCACGGACACGGACTTCCGCCTCGCCGCCGCCGCCTACGACAACCCGCAGGCCTGCTACGACCGCGAGTACCTGTTCCAGATGTCCGAGATCGACCCGCGTATCCACACGCAGGCCGAGGCGCAGAAGGACCTGCAGTGCGCGCAGCCGACCGGCTGCATGGTCGTCGAGACCGAGCCTTATCACCCGGCCTACTTTCTGCTCAACGGCCGCTCCATGCCGGACGATCTGGACCCGAACTATGCCCAGCAATATCCGGTTCAGCCCTACAACGCCAATCCGCATATGCATCCGGGCGAGTTGGTGCTGCTGCGGATCATCGGCCAGGGACGTTTGGAGCACCCGTTCCACGAGCACGCCAACCATGTGCGGGTATTGGGGCGCGACGGCAACCTGCTGCTGACCTCGACCAACAAGCTCGCCGGTCCGCTGCTCTTCACGACCTCCACCACGCCTGGGCTGGCGATGGATGGGATATTCGAGTTCACGGGCAAGAACCTGAACTGGGACATCTACGCGCACGCCGACGGCATCACCACCGACGCTTGCGTCGCGGACGCCAACGGCTACTACACCACCGGCAGCGGCGCGCCGAGCGCTGCGCCGAACTACTACGAGTGGTGCGCCGATCACAAGAAGCCGCTCGAAAGCAAGCCCTTCGGCCAGGTCGGCGGCGGCGGACCGGTGACGCTGCCCGACCCGAACATCCTGACCAACGGCCCGTGGTACAGCGGCAGCCCGTACTTAGGTCCCGATGCGAACGTGCGCGCGGTTGGTCCGACGGCGATCCCGCCGTTCGGAACCGTCGCCAACGATCCGGGAAGCGAAGCCGGTTTTGCCTACATGTGGCACTCGCATAACGAGCGCGAGATCACGACCAACAACATCTTCCCGGGCGGAATGATGACGATGATGCTGGTCGACCCCTGGGTCTACAGCATCAACGAAGCGAACTGAGTTGAGGAGAATGGCAATGAGTTCCAGCGTGTTTCAGTCGAACCTGCTCAAGTCGGGCGTCGCGGCAGGTGCTTTGCTCCTCGCTAGCGGCGCGGCGTTGGCGCAGAGCACCGCCGTTACGCTCACTGCATCACCCACCAGCACGACGCTGCCGGACGGCCAATCGGTGCCGATGTGGGGGCTCATGTGCGGCACGGTCAGCGGCGCCACGCTTACCTATAGCGCGGGGACCGACTCGAGCGGTGCGGTGGCGAGCCCCTGCACGACGATGACCGGTGCAAGCCAAAGCGGCACTTGGCAGCCGCCTCTGATCACCGTTCCAGCCGGCAACGCGCTCACCATCACGCTCGTCAATAACCTGAGCTTCACGAGCGGCACCAACACGAATACGGTTCCAACCTCGCTGGTAATCGTCGGCCAGCTCGGCGGCGGTCTCGGCACCGACAAGGGGACGATGCTGAGCCCGACGCACGCGCCGCAAGGCACGACCTGGCCCGGGACTCGCGGCGGCACCAACGCCGCCGCCGGCGATGCGGTCTTCACGCCTCCGGCGCAGCTGCCGCGCGTACGGTCGATGGCGACCGAAGTCAACTTCGCCGACACCGGCGGCAAGCCGCTGACCTGGACCAACCTGCGCCCGGGAACTTATCTGATCGAATCCGGCACCGAGCCCTCGATCCAAGGGCCGATGGGCTTGTACGGCGTGCTGGTGGTCACCGAACCCGATGACACATCCGGCACGACGCCGGCCCATGTGGCGTATGGGACGAAGTTCGACGCCGCCGTTCCGCTGCTCTTCAGCGAGATCGATCCGGTGCAGAACCGCGAGGTCGCCCAGGTCGTTCAGAACGCAGGGTTCAACGAAACGACCCTCTGGAACGGCCAGCCGGGTGGCTGCGCGGACGTGACGTTGCCCGCAACCGCGCACACCTGTTATCCGCCGGCGGTCAACTACTCGCCTCTCTACTATCTGATCAACGGCGTCTCGTTCGATCGCACGAACGCCGCCGCCTCCGCGCTCGCCGTGCCCGCCACCGGCGCACAAACGAACGTATTGCTGCGCCTGGTCAACGCCGGCCTGCACATGCACGTGCCGGCGGTCGTCGGCTCGAAGATGACGCTGCTCGCCGAGGACGGCAACAAGCTGCCCGGCAACGCGCGCGTGCAGACCGAAGTATTTCTCTCCGCCGGTAAGGTCTACGACGTGGCGATCCAGCCGGCGCAGACCACGGCCGGAACCTATGACGCGGCGACCTATGCGGTGTTCGACCGCGCGCTGAATCTATCGACGGGCAACCAGCGCGACGGCGGAATGCAAGTCTTGATCAACGTCGCGGGCGGCGGCGCCGCGGCGTCGGCTCCCACGCTGAGCGCCGCCGACAAGTCGTATTCCTGTGTCGCCGGGTCGACGCTGTCGATCACGGACCCGACGAAGGGGCTGCTGGCCGGCGCCGTCGGCGCCAATGGCGTCGTCCTGGGCACGGCACTTACCGGTGACTTCGCAACCACGACCGCCTCCTTGAGCTGAACTCGAACGGCACGTTCACCTACGTTCCGACCCCGCGGCACGAGCTGCGGCGGTACGTTCACGTACTTGGTCAACGGGACGGCCTCCCACACGGCGACGATCACGCAGTGCGATGCCTCCTCGTCCTGCGCGACGGGCGGGCTCGTTGCCGGCGCCATCCGGTTCACGAGCAACGTCGCCTCGCGCTACGTCGCCGCGCCGCCGGGCGTGCTCGCCGGCGTCACGGCGAATCCGGGCAAACTGGCGCTGACCGCCGTGCCGAGCGCGACGGCCGGCGTCACGCTGAATCCCGACGGTTCGTTCGTCGTGACGAACGCCGCGCCTGCGGTCACCTGTCCGACGACGACGCCCGCGCTGCCGGCGGGTACGACGTGCGTCGGCTTCCCGTATCAAGTCAAGGACGTGCAGAACTCGCTCAGCAACTTAGCGACCGCAACCGTCATCTTTCTGCCCGCGTCGGGCCTGACCGTCAACGTCAAGGATGCTCCGACCGGCCTTCCGGTCACCGACTACCGCTGGATCATCGAAGAAGACCGCACCTTCTGGGTCGACCCGAAATGCCAGATCAATTCGACCGACCCGCTCGTTCGTCCCTCGATCTGCCCGCCGCTGCCGGTCGAGAGTCTCGGCTACAATTTCCATAGCGCCAACATGCCGGTCATCGCCACCGGCTGCGTTGGAACCGTTTCCTGCCAGGTCGGACAGCAGGTTCAGGGTAGCCCCGCCGTCTGCGACGTCGGCAACGGCGTCTGCCGCACCGACGCGGCGCAGCGGACTCCGGCCAACCCGGCCGATGTCCATCTCGATCCGGCGAAGCGCTATTTCATCTCGATCCTGCCGGGCGATGCCATCAACCCGACCATTTCCGGCTTCGGCGGCACGGTGCAGGATTGCGGCACCTACAATCCGACCGATTCGAACTGGGTTCTGTACAACCCGGCCGACGGCAGCGCCGGCAACTGCGGCCACGAGATGGGCGGCGCGCAACTCGCGCCGGGCCAGACCGCCGCCAACGTCAACCTGCAACAGATCCCGCTGCCGACGGCGAAGATCTCGGTGTTCGTCTTCGAGGACGACAACCCGCTGAACGGCGAGAACGATGCCGGCGGCGGCGTCGACGTGGTCGCGCCCAACGAGCCCGGCCTCGGCGGCTTCGAGATCAAGCTGTTCGACCAAGCCGGTCAGCTCGGCGACAACACCGGCCAGATCACCTACGATGAGTTCAATGAGCCGGTCTCCAACTCGCTGGCCGGGTATGTCGACCCGGCGACCGGCCTCGATGCTTGCCCGATCACCGCTCGCAAGGACGGAATGGTGGGCATGATACCGACCTGCCCGAAGTTCGAAGCCGACGGCAAGACCGCTTCGCCGCTCGCCGGCCAGGCGGTGATCGACAATCTGTACGCGGGCCTTTACGAGATTCAGGCCTATCCGGCTGCCGATCGCATCGCGGCCGGCGAGGAATGGCTGCAGACCAACACACTCGACGGCGGCAAGCCGCACGAGGCGTTCATCAAGCCGAACGAGCCCGGCTACTTCCAGGAGTTCGGCCCCGGCGGCTTTCACGTCGCCATCGGCTTCGCGAACCCGGCGATCATCAACGCGCGCAAGGCCGGCTATTGCAGCAGCCGCTCAACACGACGGGACCGAACCACACGCCTCTCGGCTGCGACAACACGCTGACCGTGCACATCGCGAACAACCACATGAGCCGTACGCCGGACCAGCGTACGTACAGCAGCGAAACCTACGACCACTACGCGTGGACGAACTGCTACGTGTCCGTCGGACCGGCCGACTCCGAGGACTTCGCGTTCCAGAAGTGCACACCTGACGGTAACGTCACCTTTACCGGCATGCCGCCGGGCACCTTCAAGATTTCGGTCTTCGACCAGTGGAACGACATCATGCTCGACGGCCTGGTCGGCACGGTCGAGATCAACGGCGGCGGCGGGACGACGCCGAAGGAGTTCCCCGTCACGCAGTGGCGCACGAACCTATACACGCGCACCTACATCGACACCGACGGCAGCGGCGTGTCCGACGACAGCAAACCCGGTCTCGCGCTGGTCAACACCAACATCCGCTATCGCGACGGCTCGATCGGCTTCTTCAACAATACCGACCTGAACGGCTACGCGGGCTTCAACGAAGTTTTCCCGTTCATGAACTGGCTGGTCGTCGATACCACGCAGACGCGCTTCAAGCCGACCTGGACCCATGTCGTCTATGACGCGGGCGGTACGGTCGACGGTTCGGCGCAGTCGACCGGTCAGACGCACACCGCAAATTGGATATCGTCCTCTATCGCGGCGAACATGGCCAACACCGACGTCCGCATCCCGCTGCCGACGGACCTGCGCCTGCCGGGCGCCAAATATTGCGACAACGCGGATTGCCCGCCGGGTGACGCTCGGCGGCGGCGCCTCGACCGGCATGCTGTTCCCGGCACAGGCCTTCAGCAACTCCATCGGCTGGCAGGGCCTGCTCGGCCAGAACACCTACATCGAGTTCGGCGTCAAGCCGTTCAAGAAGGCGACTGCCACGACGCCGGCCGAGAACGGCGGCATCTTCGGTCAGGTGGTCTATGCGTCGACCCGTCCGTTCGACGATCCCTCGTTGCTGCTGCAGCTGTCGTGGGAGCCGGGCATCCCGCATGCCACGATCAACCTCTACAGCAAGTCCGTCGACGCCAATGGCAACGAAAAGCTGACGCTGGTCGACACGACGCAGAGCGCGAGCTGGGACGATTGGGCGCAGGGCTTCCGCAAGGACGCCAACGGCAACTTCGTCAAGGCCACAGACGGCAACTACGTACCCAACATGAACTGCCCCGGGCAGGATGCCACGAGCCCGTTCTTCGCAACCCTGAAGAACAGCAAGATGTGGCTCGACGCGGCGGATACAACCGGCAACAAGAAGGCGCTCGCCTACAACTCGCAATTCAAGTGCTACGACGGCTGGTCGCAGTTGAACCAGGCAGAGCCCGCGCCGTATGACGGCTACTACAAGTTCCCAAGCATTGCCGGGATCGATTCGACCACCGGCAAGCCGGCGAAGTCGAATTGCACGGGCTGCATTGTCAATCCCGACGACGGCACCATGATGCTGCCGGCCGGTACCTACGTCGTCGAAGTCGTCGTCCCGCCCGGCTATGAGCTGGTCAAGGAAGAGGACAAGAACATCCTGATGGGCGACATCTATGTCGCGCCGGTCACGCAGCAGTTCCTCGGCTTCGGCAACGTCTTTATTCTTCCCGACCAGGCCACGGTGAGCGCGTACTACAATCCGAACAGCCCGGGTGGCCTGAACGCGACCAACAACCTCGGCTCGCTGACCTTCCCGCGCCACGAAGGCGACACCGGCAGCATCGAGGCCTACTGGCCGTGCGTCGGCGCGCGGCGTCAAGTGCCGGACTTCAACAGCGAATTCCCGGGCGCCCAGCAGGCGGCTCCGTTCGCCGGCGCGATGCGCAACCTCTGCGACCGCAAGGAAGTCACGCTGAGCGACGAAAGCGCCACGCTGACGAAGTTCTTCCTGTTCAGCGATACGCACATCGCCGGCCACTTCACCGGCACGATCACCAACGACTTCGCCTCCGAGTTCGACCCGTTCTCGCCGCAGTTCGGCGAGAAGTTCGGCCCGCCGAACCTGCCGGTCGGCCTGCGCGACTTCAACGGCAACGAGGTGGCCCGCGTCTATTCCGACCAATGGGGCATCTACAACGGCTTGTATTTCTCGACTTGGTCGGTGAACCCGCCCAACCCGACGGGCTATGCGCCGCAGATGTCGATCGCCTGCATGAACGATCCGGGCCCGATCTCGGTGAGCGGCGTGTCTATGACCGACCCGTCGTACAACCCGGCCTACAGCAACTTCTGCTACGAGCAGCCGTTCATGCCCGGCGAGACCACGTATATGGATACGCCGGTCATCCCGACCCAGTCGTTCGCGGACGGCTACAACCTGCCGGACACGGAATATCCGGACGGCACGCCGGCGATCCTGAAAGTCGTCAACAGCGACGCATCGGTGCCGCAAGGTCCGTGGGTCCGGCCTGCCACCACGGCGGCGCGGGCGAGCGCAACGTTCACGGTCTCCGGCGTCAACCGCTGCCAGACCTCCACCTGCGCGAATCGCTCGACGATCACGTTCCCTAATGGGACCGTGAGCTGCACGAATAACGGCACCGGCGGCCCGAACTGCAGCTCCGGGACGGGCAGCACTCGCAACAGCAGCGTCGCCGCGTACATACGCAGCAATATCGTGGCGCTGATGGGCGCCGGCTACACGGCGAGCGGCACGGGCGCCAGCGTGACCGTCACTGCACCGTCGACCGGCACGTCCGCCAACGGCACGACTGTGGTGAGCGCCGCGGCGAACGTGTCTTCGCCGGTCGCGCCGGTTCAACTCGCCGGCGGCCTGAATACAGCCGCCGGTGCGGCGGCGCTGACCATCACCGCGCTCGGCGACAAGGTCGTCCAGAACCCGCACTTCTCGGGTCCGAACGCGACCGCCACCCCGTACAACCAAAAGACCATCACTCGTCACTACGGCTTCGGCTCGCAAGGGGCCAATAGCTCGGCGGTTTTGGTCGCACCGGACGGCACGACGACGGCCAATCTGACGATCAACAGCTGGAGCGCCACGGCGATTTCGGCCACCGTGCCGACCTTGTCCAACGCCTTCAACTGCAAGGTTCAGCAGAACGGCGCGCCGACCGCACAGTGCGGCCAGCTGGTGATTACGCGCGGCGACAACGGCAAGCGTTCGATCGACGCGATCACCGTCACGGTCGGCGGCAGCACGCCCTGGGTCGTCACCGAGACCGGCGTCACCGCGCCGGCCGGCAAGTCGGTCAAGGACTACGCTGCGAACTTCGGCCGCTTGAACCTGGCGCTAGGCGCGACCAACCAGAGCCCGATTCAGGTGGCGCTCGACAGCGCCGCCCCCGGCGACCTGATCCTGGTCGAACCCGGCACGTATCACGAGAACCTGATCATGTGGAAGCCGGTCCGCCTGCAGGGCGTGGGCGCGGCTTCCGCGACGCTCAACGCCGATGCGCATCCGGCCGGACACATGGACCAATGGCGCCGGCAGATGGTCTGCGTCTTCGGCCTGACGCTCGATGGGGTTCCCAACATGGGCAACGATCAAGGCAAATTCGACCCGGCCCATCAGTACACTTGTCCGAACGAGATGTTCCTCAAGGGCGACCGTATTCCGTTCGAGGCGATCACCGGCTGGCAGGCTTCCGGCAACGGCAACCTGGCGCAGGTGCTGCAGGAGCCGACGCTGTTGGGCGCCTACGAGGGCGCCGGCATTACCGTGGTCGGCCGCGGCGTGCGCGAACCGGCGGGCACCACGGACTTCTGGGGTAACGATCCGACGGCCGCCGGCGCATTCCCCGACGGAGCGGTGTATCTGACGGCCGGATCCAGCGACTGCGCACAGCACCCGGGCGTCACCAACGGCGACGACTACGGCACCAGCAACTATCGCTGCAATCCGTCCAGCATCGACGGGCTGTCGATCCTCAACAGCTCGCAGGGCGGCGGCGGCGTGTTCGTGCACGGTTGGGCGCACAACATCGACATCGCCAACAACCGCATCTCCGCCAATCACGGCACACTGGCCGGCGCCATCAACCTCGGTAACGGCGAGACGCCGCCGGTGTTCTTGAACGACGGCACGATCTGCGGTGCAGGTACGACGACGCTGTGCCCGCCGATCCCGAACGGCACGCCGAACGGCGGGACCATTCCCTTCGGCTTCAACACCAACGCGCGCATCCACAACAACATGCTGTGGAACAACGCCTCGATCGGCGACGCCCTGTTCACCGGCACACCGGCAGGCGCGGGCGGCGTCACGGTCAGCGCCGGCGGCGACGGCTACAAGATCGACCACAACTGGATCGCGGGCAACCTGAGCACCGGCGACGGCGGCGGCGTCCAGTCGCTCGGTGTCACCTTCGGCGGCAGGATCGCCAACAACGTCATCATGTTCAATCAGAGCACGAACCCGACCCTGCCGACCAACGGCGGCGGCATCGTGATCCAGGGCGCCAACGAGCCTCGTACACTTGCCGGCACCGAGTGCGGCGGATCAACCGACACCGATTGCCCGCCGGGCCTCGGCGACGGCACCGGCGCCGGCCTGGTCATCGACGCCAACCTGATCTACGGCAACAGCGCCGAGAGCGGCACCGGCGGCGGCATCGCCCTGGAGATGATCAACGGCAGCGAGATCATCGCCTTCGCCAGGACGCCCGACAACTGGTACGGCGTCACGCTGACGAACAACATCATCACCAACAACGTGGCCGGCTATGACGGCGGCGGCGTGTCGCTGCGGGATGCGCTGAAGGTCAGCGCGATCAACAACACCATCGCCTCGAACGACACGACGGCTTCGGCCGGCGTGCTGTTCAAGACGCTGGGCGCGATCAATGCGAGCAGTCCGCCGCCGGGCTGCAACGCGCAGACCGACCCGGCGCTGCCGCAGGATCCGAGCTGCCTCGGAGTCGACGCGCCGCACGGTCCCCAGCCTTCCGGCCTGGTGACGATGGCGCATACGCAGAATCTGAACGACGCGATCGCCGGCCTGGGCAACGGCACGACGGTGACCTGCCCGAGCGGTTTCGGCTACGCCAACGGCAATGGCAGCTCGCTGAACAACGCCGACTGCATGAAGCTCTCGCGTCCGGCGCTGGTCAACGACATGTTCTGGCAGAACCGCACCTTCCATGTCGATATCGTCGACACCGCGGGCAGCAGCACGAACAGCGGGCTGACCTCGCAGCAGAATCTAATCGCGATTGCTCCGGGGCTTGCTACCAATACGACACCGCTAGCTTCGCAGACGGTATTCCGGCGAATGCCCCGCGGGTGCCTCGTACTGGGACATCGGTCTTCGTACCGACGACGTCCAGTCCGGCCTGTTGAGCGCCGCCGCCAACAAGCTCGCGATCACGAACTCGATCCTGACCGGTACCGGCGACATCGCCACCGCGCAGGAGACGGTTGCCAGCGGCACGAACCGGGTAGGCGTCGCCAACCCGGTCAACGCACAGATCTGCAACGGCGCTCGCGTACCGCCCGAACTGTGTAGCGCCAGTGTCGGCGGCAACACCGATCTCAGCGGTGCCGCGTCCTGCCATGGCTACAACGCGCCGGCGGGCGCATCGGAGACCACCAGCCTGGCCTCGGTGTTCGTGTTCAACGGCATCCATCCGACGGCGACGGTCGACGAAGGTCACAATTGGCTGAACCTGGTCTATGGCCCGCTGACGCTGGCCCGCCCGAACGTCTCGACCCCGACCGCGGGTGAGCAGATGGTCGCCGGCCCGGCCACCGGCACGGCGCAGGGCGCCTATTCGATCCCGCTCAGTTCGGCCGCCCTCGGCGGCGGCACGACTTCCGGCGCGCCGTCGGCCGACATCTACGGCAATTCGCGCAGCGGCCGCAACGACATCGGCGCGGTGCAAGCAGCCACGGCCGGCGTCCGTGCCATCGTCTATCCGGGTTCGCTGTCCTTCGACCACGTGGTCCAAGGCTCGTCGGCGACGACGCAGACGCTGACGCTGGCCAACAACGGCGCCGCGCTGAGCGGCATCTCGGTAGTGGTTGCCAGTGCGTCCAGCGCGTGCGTTCTTACGCCCGACCGGCAACGCAGGCGGCACCTGCGGAGCCACGCTTACGGCGAACAATAGCTGCACGATTGTCATCAGCTTCAACCCATCCGCGCTCGGCACCGACAGCGGGACGGTTACGGTCACGACGACGACCGCCGGTGTGACGATCACCAATTCGCCGGTGCCGCTCTCGGGAACGGTCGATCCGGCGACGCGGACCGCATCCGTCACGCCCAGCTCGCTCGCCTTCGGCAATCAGCCGGCGGGATCGACGAGCTCGTCGCTGGCCCTGACCGTCACGAACACCGGCAACATCCAGTTGACGAATCTCGGAGTCAGGCTTCGGCGGCGGTACGCCTCAGCCGTTCAACCGTCCGACAGGAAACTCCGGTGGAAGCTGCGGCACCACGCTGAATGTCGGCGCCTCCTGCACGATCAACGTCGTGTTCGCTCCGGGCTCGACCACGGCCGGAACGAGCTACCCGCGTTCGGCGACCGTCGCCGCGACCGGCGCAACGATCACGGGCAACCCGGTCGCGCTGACCGGCACCAGCATCGCGCCGGCGACGGTGTCGATCTCGCCCAACCCGCTCCGATCACGCTCGCGACCGGCAGTCAACTCCGGCACGCAAACCGTGACGTTCACGAATACGGCGAGCGCCGGCGGTGCGTCGGTCAACGTGAGCAGTGTTGCCGTCAGCGGCGGCATCATTCATCACCTGGTTCTTCAATAAGGTTGCGGCCGGCGACAACTGCACGGGCGCGACGCTGACGCCGGGGCAGTCCTGCACTGTGCAGGTAAGGTTCACCAACGTCCTGTGCGACGCGTGGCGTGGATCGCACCGGAACGATCGCGTTCACCGACAGCGGTGCAGGCTCGCCGCAGACTGGCGCGCTGATAGGGCACGCGAACTGATCGGGCGTCTGAAGATCGTTGCACAGGCGCCAGTGCCGCATGAAAATTCTGATCTTCTGCGTCGGTGCGCCCCTAGTGGCGCTGGCGCTTCTGGCGCAACCGGTGCCGGCGCGAGGCGAGGGCGCCGCAGCGGCGCGCAGCCTCGGCGCCGGTCGAGCAAGCCGGAGCCCGCAACGTCCGCCTCCGCCAGGCGCGGCGAGGCGGGATCGAATCCCGCATGCAGTTGCTGACGGCCGAACTCGAACTCGATGCGAGCCAGCAGACCAAGGTGCGCCGCATTCTCGAGGATCAACGCGCGCTGACTATGAGGGCCTGGAGCGACGAATCGGTGCCTGCGGCGTTGCGCGTGAAGGCGACCCAAGCTATCGGCGAGCAGACGGCCGATCGCATCCGCGCCCTCCTGAACGCCCGGCAGCGCGAGAAATACAGCAAGCCGCTTCCGCCGGAGGTCCGTCGCGGGACGACTTCGCCGAGCGTCGAGGGCTACATCGATGCCACGCAGCGCAATTAGCGCCGCCGGACCGGCTGAGACATGCGACCTTGAACTCGCCCGTCGGGGCGGGCATGGTGAACTCGAACGATACTCGCAAGTGGATATTCGTCGTATGAGAAACATCTTTTTTGCCTGCGGACTGTTTGCCGTCCTGCTGTGGTCGGGCGCCGCGCCGGCCACGACGCCCGCTATCGCCGCGAAACCCGCTACCGCCGCGAAGAAGGCGTCGCACTACATTCCCGGCATGCCCGCGAGCGCGCGCCAGTATTACGCCACGACCTGGGGGGTCGATCAGCTTTCGGTAAAACTCGTCGAGTCGGGGCAGTTGGTGCGCTTCGATTATCGGATCATCGATGCCGCGAAGGCCGCGCCCTTCAACGATCGCGCCTCGAGTCCGCAATTGTTCGATGAGCGTGTCCATGTGGTGCTGCAGGTGCCGACGATGGAAAAGGTCGGCCCCCTGCGCCAGTCGATGGCGCCGGAAATTGGCAAGACCTACTGGATGGTGTTCTCGAACAAAGGGTCATTACGTCAAGCAGGGTCATCGGGTCAGCGTCCTCATTGGATCCATTCGCGTCGATGGACTGATCGTCCAATAGCGGATCCCCGCCGGGGGCCCATATTCTAAGGAGTCTTTGATGTCACGAGCACGTATTCTGAGGATTGCCCTGTTGACGCTGTGGGCGATCGGTGCGCAGGCCGCCGCGACCGAGCTCGCGGCGACAGAGCTCGCGGCGTCCAAGCTCACCGCCGCCGAGGTCGTCGACAAGAACGTCGCTGCGCGCGGCGGCCTCGCCGCCTGGCGGGCGGTGCGAACTCTGTCTTGGTCCGGCATGTTGGACGCCGGCGGCAACAATCAGCGCAGTTTCCGGGCGCCGGGCATGCCGCCGCCGCCGCCGGTCAAGGATCCGAACGCGCAGGTTCAGTTGCCGTTCTCGCTGGAGATGAAGCGGGGCCGTCTGTCGCGCCTCGAAATCGTCGTCAAGGGGAAGACCGCGGTGCAAGTCTACGACGGCACGCATGGCTGGAAGCTGCGGCCCTTTTTGAACCGCAACGACGTCGAGCCTTACTCGGCCGACGAATTGAAGGTCGCGGGCGACGCCGCGGATCTCGACGGACTGCTGATCGATTACGCGGCCAAGGGCACGAAGATCGACGTCGAGGGAATCGAACAGGTCGAGGGCAAGCCGGCGTACGCACTCAATCTGACGTTGAAGAGCGGTCACGTCCTGCATGTGTGGGTCGATGCGCAATCCTTCCTCGAGGTCAAGGTCGAGGGAACTGCCGCGCCGGCTCGACGGCCGAATGCACAAAGTGGCGATTTTCCCGCGCGATTACCGGCGAGTCGACGGCCTGCAGATCCCGTTCCTGATGGAGACGGCGGTGCAGGGCGTGCAACGTACCGAGAAGATCCAGATCGAAAAGGTCGTCGTCAATCCGCGGCTGGATGATACGCGATTCGAGAAGCCGGGTTGATCACGGCGTCATGATTCGCGCCTTATCGACACGCCGGCGACGCGCCGTTGCGCTCGTGGTCGCCTGGGCGGTTCTCGCGGCCCCCTCGTTCGCGGCCGGAGTGCTCGCCGCCGCGGCCGGCGCGACCATTTACCGCCAAGGCGTCCTGCCCTCGGGCGCCCAACTCCTGGGTGCGCGGGAATCCGGCATGCGCCTGCAGGGCGCGGCCGCGGCCTGCGTCAATTGTCACCGCCGCAGTGGACTCGGCACGAAGGAAGGCCGGCAGCTCGTCCCGCCGATCGCGGCCCGCTACCTGTTTAATCCGCGCGCCGGTCCGCATGAGGACTTCGATCTGCCGTTCGTCGAAGGCATGCACGCCGATCGCGATCCCTATACCGAGGCGACGCTCGCGGGGGCAATTCGCGACGGCATCGGCGTCGACGGCAAGCCGCTCAATGTGCTGATGCCTCGATTCACGCTCGACGATGCGGCAATGCGCGATCTGATCGCTTATTTGCGCACGCTGGCGCCGGCGGAGGTTCCCGGCGTCACGAATACGACGCTGAATTTCGCGACGATTTTTACGCCCGATGCGGATCCCGCCGCGCGCCAAGGCGTGCTCGACGTATTGCAGAAGTTCTTCGCCGACAAGAACCATTACACGCGGGCCGAAAGTCCGCGCATGCGCTCCTCGCACCGCATGCGCTTCAAAGTCAATCGGCATTGGGAATTGCACGTCTGGCAGCTCGAGGGGGCGCCTGCGACCTGGGAGGCGCAACTGCGCGCCAAGCTCGCGGCGGAGCCGGTATACGCCGTGATCTCCGGGGTCGGCGGCAAGACCTGGGCGCCGGTGCATCGCTTCTGCGAGGCCGAGGCGCTGCCCTGCTTATTCCCCAATGTCGATCTGCCGGTCGTTGCGGAAAGCGCCGCCGATGACGTTTATTTTTCGAAGGGCGTTGTGCTCGAAGCGGGTTTGATCGCGCATCAACTGCAGGCGCGCGCCGTGGCGCAGAAGGTTCGCCGGGTCGTGCAAGTCTTCCGCGCCGACGATGTCGGCCGCGATGCGGCCAAGGCGCTGGCGACGGCGCTGGCCGAGGCGCGCGGTACGGCGTCAATCCGCATCGTCGATCGCGGCCTTGCGGGGAGCGCCGGCAAGAATGGCCCCGCCTCGGCGCTGCGCGACCTCGCGCCGGGGGACGTGCTGGTCCTGTGGCTGCGCCCCGCGGATATCGCGGCGCTCGGACACACCGCCCCGAGGCGTCTCGCTGGCGTACATGTCCGGGCGCATGGGCGGTCTCGAGCAAGCGCCGCTGCCGGCCGCGTGGCGCGGCATCACGCACATGGCGTATCCGTTCAATCTGCCGGACCGCAGCCGAGTCCAACTGGATTACCCGCTCGGCTGGTTTCGCATCCGGCGGATACCGGTCGTCGCGCTGCAGCCGCAGGCCGATGCCTATCTTGCCTGCATCATCCTGTCGGACACCATCAATCACATGGTCGATACGTTTCAACGGGACTATTTGGTCGAGCGCATCGAAGAGGGGCTCGAGCACCGCATTCTGACCGGTTACTACCCGAGGCTCTCGCTCGCGCCGGGGCAGGCGTTCGCGTCCAAGGGCGGCTACGTCGTGCATTTCGTCGACAGTACCGGCGCGGGAACTCGCGTGGCCGCCGACGGCGATTGGATCGTACCCTGAATTTCGACGAGTTGAGTTAACGCGTTCCGACCGACCAAGAAACCGTGACTTGCTTCAACAAACCGTTGTCGCGCTGATCGTCGCGTATTCGGCGACCACGTATGCCGGAACGAGCGCGCCTTAAACGCCGCACCCGCCTCAATTACCTCACCCGCCGAGTTCAGGTTCGATTCAGCACGCCGCGCTATCCTCGCCGCACGATAGCCGTGCTATACGGGTACTTGCGCACGCAAATCCGGGGGGCGACGTGACGAATAACAAGACGAAATGGTGGCCGCACGGCTGGTGGAAGATCATGGAGCTGCGAGTCGGCGTCGTGCCGCTGCCGGTGCTGGTGGTGCTGTTCGCAGTGCTGGGTTATTTCATCGCCGTCGGCAAGGTGCCGACGGAAATCAACGCGATGATCGCGGTGCTCGCGATCATGGGCTTCGGCTGCGCGGAAATCGGCCACCGCTTGCCGGTGATCCGCAACATCGGCGGCGCGGCGATCGCCGCGACGTTCATCCCGTCTTTCTCTGACCTTCCACCATTGGATTCCGGCCGTGCTCGCGCAGGCGGTTACGGAATTCACCAAATCCAGCAATTTCCTGTACCTGTTCATCGCCGCGGTGATCGTCGGCAGCATCCTCAGCATGGACCGCCACATCTTGATCAAGGGTTTCTTGAAACTGTTCGTGCCGATGGCGGCGGGCTCGGTCGCGGCGCTGCTGGTCGGCACGGCCGTCGGTACCGCGCTCGGGCTCGGCGCGCGCCACACCTTGCTGATGATCGTCGTTCCGGTCATGGCCGGCGGCGTCGGCGAGGGCGCGATCCCGTTGTCGGTCGGCTACGGCGTGCTGTGGCATCAGCCGCAGGGCCCGCTGTTCGCGGAGGTCTTGCCGGCGGTCATGTTCGGCAGCCTGACCGCGATTTTGATCGCCGGCACCTTGAACTACGCCGGCAAGCGCTTTCCGCACTTGACCGGCGAGGGCCGCCTGCAAGAAGGCGAGAGCGAGGAAGCTGGCGACCCACGACCGACGATCGCCGGCGCACGCCGACGTGACCACATCGCCGCGGCGGCGCTGTTCGTCGTGACGCTGTACCTGCTCGGGGTGATCTCATTCCAGTTGTTCCGGATCCCGGCGCCGGTCGCGATGCTGCTGTTCGCGGTCGCGGCGCAGCTCGGCCGGGTCGTGCCGCCGGAACTGCAGCATGGCGCGCACTTCGTCTACCAGTTCTTCCGTCGCGCGGTCACCTATCCGCTGCTGTTCGCGATCGGCGTCGCGATGACGCCGTGGGACAAGCTGGTCGCGGCCTTCGCGCCGGCGAACCTCGCTGACGATCGTCGCCACGGTCGCGACCCTGATCGCGACCGGCTATTTCGTCGGCCAAAGGATCAAGCTCTATCCGATCGACACCGCGATCGTGATCGCCTGCCGCGCAGGGCAGGGCGGAACCGGCGATGTCGCGATCCTGACCGCCGCGAACCGCATGCAGATGATGCCGTTCGCGCAGATCGCGACGCGCATCGGCGGCGCGATCACGATCTCGCTGACGTTGCTGGCTGTAGCGCGCTGGGGCTGAGCGGCGGGCGCGGCGCGGCCGGCTGCGCCGGAATCTCGAACACGACCCGCAAGCCGCGGCCTTCGCTGCCGGACTCGACGAAGATGCGGCCGCCGTGCAGATCGATGATGCCGCGGCAGATCGCGAGCCCAAGCCCGCTGCCTTCGCCGGCATTCTCGCCTGAAGACGGCAGCCGCACGAAGCGGTCGAAGATGTGCGCGCGCTCGGCTTCCGGTACGCCGACGCCTTGATCCTCGACCGACACGCGCCACAGGGCGCCCGTCAGCTGCGAATGCAGACGGATAGTCCCGCCGGGCGGCGATGCGTTGACGGCGTTGGTGAGCAGATTGAGCAGCACGCGGCGCAGCCAGCGCGGCTCGCAAATCGCCGCTCCGGCGCCTTCGTGCGTCAGGAGAAATTGCAATCCGCGGTGCTCGGCGAGCACCTGCGCGTCGGCATTGAAGTAGGTCAGGATTTCCGAAGGTTCATGCGGCGCGAGCTGCAGCGTGATGCTGCGGGCCTCGGCGCGCGACAGGAACAGCAGTTCGTCGATCGTGCCGTTGAGCCGCGTCAAGTCTTCCAGCAGCGTCAGGACCTCTTCCTCGTTGTCGGCACTCAGCGCGCCGCCGCTCAGCAGCTTCTCGGCGTGCAGCCGCGCCAGCGACAGCGGGGTCTTGAGCTCGTGCGAGGCGTCGGCGGCGAAGCGGCGCACGTTCTTGAACGAGGCCTCCAGCCGATCGAACATCGCGTTCAGCAGCTGCGCCAAGTCCGCGATTTCGTCCTTGACGGGCGGCATCGGAATGCGTTCGCTCAAGTTGTCCGAACCGATGCGGCTCGCCGTCTCGCGGATCAGCCTAACGGGGCGCAGCGCCACGCGCGACAGGCCGAAGCCGATCGCGATGCTCATGCCGAGCATCAGCGCGAGCAGCGCCGCGCAGACCGAAGCGTAGCCCTCCATGACCCCGTCGATCTGCGTCGAGGGCGTCGCTAGAATCACATCGTAGGGCGGCAAGATGAATTCGCCGACGCGCAGCAGTCCGATGCTGCTCCAATCGATGTCGTAGTGGCGCTTGCCTTTGACGTCCGGGATCGACTTGCCCTTGAGATTGTTCGAATAGAAGATCGTGCCGTGGCCGTGGCTATGGATGTCGATATAGAACAGCGTCGACGCGTAATCGGTCGTCTCGCGGATGCGCTGATCGATGACCGCCGGACTCAAGGACCGGTAGTCCGGACCCAGGTGGGCGCGTATTTGTTCGAACTCGGATTGGTTCAGAAGGTCGAGGCCATGGATCAAATATCCGTCGCAGCAGGTAATAGCCGACGACGAACAGGCAGGCGAGCGTCAGAGTCGCCGCCGCCGCATACCAGAGCGCGAGTCTTGCGCCGATCGATCTCATTGCAGCTTGTAGCCGACGCCGCGCACGGTCTTGAACATCGGCTTTTCGTCCTTGGTGTCGAACCTCGAGCGCAGCTTGCTCATGTAGACGTCCAGCAGATTCGCGTCGACGTCGTAAGGCGAGGACCAGACTTTCTCGCAGATCAGCGTGCGGGTCAAAATGCGCCCCGGATTCTGCATGAATATCTCCAGAAGCGCGAACTCGCGGCTCGTCAGATCGACCGCCGCGCCGTGGTAGTGCGTAGCCCTGCCGACGAGGTCCATGCGGATGCCGCGATGCTCGAGTATCGTGTCCTTGACGTTCGCCTGACGGCGCAACAGCGAGCGCAGCCGCGCGAGCAGTTCCGGCAGGCTGAACGGTTTCGGCAGGTAATCGTCGGCGCCGACGTCGAGACCCCTGATCCGATCCTGGACGGCATCGCGCGCGCTCAAGATGATGACCGGCTCGTTGAACCCGCTCTTGCGCCATTGCTGCAGCAGGTCGAGTCCGTCGCCGTCCGGCAAGCCCAAATCCAGCACGATCGCATCGTAGCTCGACTCGCAAAGCGCGTCGCGGGCGCCGGCGCAGCTCGCGACATAGCCGACCGTGTAGCCGGCTTCGGCGAGACCTTGCTTGAGCATCAAGCCGAGCCGGCGCTGATCTTCTACAATGAGGACTTTCATGATCGTTTCAGGTTCGTGCTCTAGCCTATGGCGACATCATTGCCGTTCTGCAAGGGGAGGCGAGGCCAAATGCGCTATAGGATTCCATCGTTGTGCTTGATCGCGGCCGTCGCCGCGGGCGCGCCCTTGCCGGCCCCGGCCGCGCCGCAGGCCCCCCAAACGCGCTACGCCATCATCGCGCGTTACGCGGTTGGCGGCAATGAAATCGGCTACGACTACCTGAGCGTGGATGCGGCCGCGCGGCGCCTCTACGTCGCTCACGCCACGCAAGTCGAGGTATTGGACGCGGACGACGGCCGCAAGATCGGTGCCATACAGGGCATGAACGGCGTGCATGGCATCGCCTTGGTGCCGGCGCTCGGCAAGGCTTATATCAGCGACGGCTTGGACCGCGCCGTGACGGTCGTCGAGCTCAATACGCTGCGAGTGCTCACGCGAATCAAATACACCGGCGTCAAGCCCGACGCCATCCAATACGACGCCGACAGCGGACGCGTATTCGTCGTCAACGGCGGCGCGAGCGGCGATGTCACCGTCGTCGATCCGCGCAGCGATGCGATCGTCGGGACCGTCGAGCTCGGCGGCGGCAAGCTCGAGGAGATCGGCTTCGACGGGCGCGGCCGCGCCTTGGTCAACGACGAGCAAAAGGCCGTCATTCGCGTCTTCGATACCCATAGCCTCAAGCCCCTGACGAGCTGGCCGCTCGCCGGTTGCGAAGAGCCGACCGGACTCGCCGTCGACGCCGCGCATCACCGGGTGTTCTCGGCCTGCGGCAACGGCAAGCTGACCGTGGTCGACACCGACAACGGCCGTCTGGTCGCGACGCTGCCGATCGGCCCCGACCCGGACGGCGCCGTGTTCGATCCGGCGACCCAACGGCTGTTCGCTCCGAGCCGCATGGGCACGCTCAGCGTCCTGCACGAACTCACTCCCGACCGCTACGAGACGCTGCAGACGCTCGACACCCAAGCGGGCGCGCGCACGATCGCATTCGATCCAAAGACCGGCAGATTATTCCTGCCGACCGGGCGCTTCGCGGCGCCGCCCTCCGGCGGCGGCCCGCCCGCGTTGCTGCCGGACAGCTTCGTCGTGCTGGTGGTCGGCGAATTGCCCGGGCGGCGCCTCTAGACGACGCCGATGCGCACCCGCGCGCTCCACTGCCAGCGCTGCGGCGCTGCGCCGAGCAGGGCGCGAGCACGCGACTCGAACTCGTGTACGCCGAGGTCGCGCTCCGAACGGCCGGCCTTCAGCAAGTCCTGCAGGCTGCCTTGGCTGCGCATCAGCCCCACATAGCGCTCGGCGTTGCCTTCGTCCCAATGATGCAATAGTACTTCGCGCGTGTAGCGGAATTGACCGCTCTGCTGCATGCGCGAAAGATGCTGCGACTTGTCCCAGCGCGGCACTTGCCGCTCGCGCGGCAGCTCCTGCTCGAACTCCGCGATCCGATCGGTGCACGCGGTCCAGGCCTGGTCGGTCTGCCAACTGCGGGTTACCGGCGGAAAGTCGTAATCGATCGCCGCGAATACCCCTCCCGGGACCAGCAGGCGCCGCGCTTCGGCGAACGTGCCCTGCGGATCCATCCAATGCATGGCCTGCATGCAAGTGACGATTTGCGCGCAATGGTCGGCGAGCGGCGTGCGGTGCGAGTAACCCTCCCGATAGTGCACGTTGACCGCCGCCGTGCGGCGCTCGGCTTCGGCGCGCATGTCGGCGGACGGCTCGATGCCGATCGCCTCCAGCGCCTTATCCGCCCAATAGCGAGTGGAAAGGCCGGTGCCGCTGCCCAGATCGACGACCATCGCCGGCGGGCTCTCCGCGCCGAACTGCGCCAACAGCCGGGCAAGCGCGCCAGGCGGCCGGGGCCGAACGCGATCATAGCGGTCGGCGAAGCCGCTGAACCGCCGCACCGTCGCGGCGAACGAAACCTGATCGGATTCGACTTGCGCCCCGGGCATTACGAGCCTCGGGGCGGCAGCATGCGCCGCAGGACGCCGTCCTTGAGCACGTAGTGATGGATCAGCGCCATCAGGGCGTGCAGCCCGGCCACGATCAATATGACGTTGGCGAACGTCGCGTGCAGATTCTCGACGAGCTTACGCAGCGCCTTGTCGCCCGGCGCGAGCGATGTGATCGTGACCAGCCCGAACAGGTTGTCGCCGCGAATCCAGGCATTGGCAATCCCCAGCGCGACCGTGGCGGCGAGCAGCAGGTAAAGCGTCACGTGGCCGGCGCGCGCGGCCTGGCCGGCGAGCCCGGCGTTCGCCGGCGGCAGGCGCCGGCCCCAGCGGCCGCGCCACGCCAAGCGCGCGATCAGTAGGACCGCGAGCACCGCGCCGAGCACTATGTGCGTCGAGCGCGCGCCGATACGCGGCGCGCCTTTGGCAAAATCGTCGATCGTCTTGCCGAGCACCCACAGCAGCAGCACGAGGCCCGCGCTGAGCCAATGCAGCTGTACGCTGGTCCGGTCGTAATGCGCTTGCTGCTGGGCGGCGGCCGGGGATTCGGGACTGGCGGCGTTCATCCAATGGCTCCGGTTCGATGATTTTGGTACCGAATGCGCGCACGGTACGATACCGCGGCTACCTAAACGATACCTGAAATGGGAGTGGTCCATGAGTATTGCGACGGCCGATTTGCTGGATGCGGACGAGGAGCTGGCCTCTTGCGACCTGCAGTTCCGAAGCTACGGCCGGGGCGCGTTTTACGGCGCGATCCGCACCGTGCGCTGCTTCAACGACAACGCGCTGATCAAGCGGGTGCTGTCCGAGACCGTCGAGGGCGGCGTGCTGGTGGTCGACGGCGCGGGCTCGCTGCATTGCGCGCTGGTCGGCGACATGATGGCCGCCACGGCGGTCGCGAACGGTTGGGCGGGCCTCGTCATCCATGGCGCGATCCGCGACTCGGCGACGATCGACACGCTCGCTCTGGGCGTCAAGGCGATCGGCACGAACCCGCGCAAGAGCGCGAAAACCGGAGCCGGCGCGATCGACGTGCCGGTGAGCTTCGGCGGCGTCGCTTTTGCGCCGGGCAGTTATCTGTACAGCGATCCGGACGGCATCGTCGTCAGCGCGCGATCCTTGTCGATCGGCGCCGCGCGATGAGCTGGTCGGCGCGGCAGTATCGATTGTTCGAGGACGAGCGCACGCGCCCGGTGCGCGATCTGCTCGCGGCGCTGCCGCCGATCGAGGCGCGCTCGGCGGTCGATATCGGCTGCGGGCCCGGCAATTCCACCGAGCTGCTGGCGGCGCGATATCCGCGCGCCGCCATCTACGGCATCGACCGTTCGGCGGACATGATCGCCGCGGCCGGCCGGCGGCTGCCGAAGCTGCGGTTCGAGCAGGGCGACTTGAGCGCATGGCACGACCCGGGGCCGTTCGATGTGCTGCTCGCCAATGCCGTGCTGCACTGGCTGCCGAACCATGCCGAGTTGCTGCCGGCGCTCGCCGCCAAGCTCGCTCCCGGCGGGGCGCTCGCCATCCAGATGCCGGACAACCTCGACGAGCCGGCTTCGCGGCTGATGCGCGAGCTTGCATCGCTGCCGCCGTTCACCGCCCGGCTGGCCTCTGCCGCGGCGGCGCGCACGAGCCTCGAAGATGCGGACTGGTACTACCGCTTGCTGCGCGCGCAATGCCGCGCGGTCGATGTCTGGCGCACGACCTACCATCACCCGCTCGCCCAAGGCGCCGCGGGGATCGTCGAGTGGTTCAAGGGCAGCGGGCTGCGGCCGTTTCTCGATCCGCTGAACGACGCCGAAAAAAATCTTTATCTCGAGCGCTATACGGCGGCCGTGACCGCCGCCTATCCGCCGATGCCGGACGGGTCGGTGCTGCTGCCGTTCCCGCGTCTATTCATCGTCGCCATACGCTGAGGCGGGCGCGCGGCGCCCCGGCCCCCGGTCACCTGCGCCTCAGGTGACCGCGAGCCGGGGCATGGTCGTTAGGATTACTTGATGCTCGCCTTGATGCCGACGTAAAACGTCCTTCCGACGACATCGTAGGTCGCCGCATCGGTGCGCATCGGCGCGCTCGCGATCCGGGGCGGACCCTTGTCGAACAGATTCGTGAGCCCAGCGGTAATTTCGATCTTGTCGATCACCTGCCAGTGCGCGTCCAGGTCGAAGTAGTTGTACGACGGAATAGACGGGGTACCCGCGGTCGCCAAGTCGTTCATCGACGACATATACCGCCAGTGCAGCGCCGCCCAAACCGGTCCTACCGCGTAACCGAATGACGTGTTCGCCTTCCACTTCGGGTGAGCCAAATCCGAAATGGTCGTGCCGTCCGCGGCTGCGACCGTTCCGGTGTCGCCGAGCCCGCCGGCGAAGTTCGTATCCGCGACGCCCGGCACACCCGACACCGTCAACGCATGCAGGTATGAAATGTAGGACTGGATCTTGATCTGGCCGGCGCTCTCCGGCAATCCAAGGTCGTGCAGCCCGAAACCCCAGTGCCATTCCAAGTCCACGCCATCGGTCGTGTAGGAACCGATGTTCAGCGAGAACTCCTTGCCGAGCGAGATGAAGCCGTTGCTGTCACGCTGGATCTGCTGGCAGTAGAAATTGCTCTCCGAGTAAGTCGGATTGGCCCCGTTGGCGTTATAGCAGCGCGCCAGTATCGCATCGAGCCCGACGTTGCCGATCGCGCCGTCGATCTTGATGTGGTAGTAATCCACCGAGGCGCCGAATTGGTGGGCCATCGGCGATTCGAAGTTCGGCGTCAGCACGAACCCCAGCGAGTAGGTTTTGGCGGTTTCCGGCTTGAGGTTCGGGTTGCCCTGGATGATGCCCGGCGCCGAACTCACGCCATACGTGAACGTCGGCAGCGCGCCCGCCGGTATCCCCTGCGCCTGGCAAAGCGCCGCCACTTGCGTCGCATTCGGCCCGGTGCGATAGCTGCTGTTGTACTCGCAAGGATCGACCGAGATGGAGTCCTGCGCCTGCACGGTCGGATTGTAGAGTTCCTGGAGGCTCGGAGCACGGATCGCGTGCTCGAAGCTGCCGCGGAACGTGAAGGCATCGTCGGTCTTCCAGTGGAAATCAGCCTTCCAGGCATTGACGCCGCCGAATAGGTCGTACTGCGAATGGCGCGCGCCGAGGTCGACCGCGACGCTCTTGGCGAACGGCTTGTCCTCGATCAGCGGCACCTGCACTTCGCCGTACGCCTCGCGCACGTTCTGCGTGCCCCCCGTCGAGCTGACCAGGTCGTAAGACGGCGAGATGATGTCCGCGGGCAGAGTCGAGGGCAGCACGTTGAACGCCGGGTTCAGAGTTCGGGTCGGCGCTGTACGTGAAGCTCTCGCCGCGGTAGTCGGCACCCAGAGCGAACTTGACATCACCCATCGGCAAGCTCGCCAGAGTGCCGGTCAGATCGCCTTCGAAGTGCTTCTGCGTGATCACGTCGCTGTTGTGCGCCGTGCCGGTCGCGTAGGCCAAGCAACCCGCGCTCATCGGCTGCGCGCCGAGCGGATTCCACGCGTAGCCGACGCAGTTGTTGCCGTTGGCTCCGTTATAATTGGCGGTGCCGTACAGTATGTTCTCGATCGCCGGAATGTTGATGTTGTTCGCCTGGGCGTTGTCGAACAGCGTCTGGCCGTAGGATCCAAACACGTTCCAGTCGAGACTGGTCGAACCGATCGTACCCTTCAATCCGCCGGTAAACTGGTAATCGTTGTAATTGAACGATTCGATCCGGGGGCCGAGCGCGGTCAGCCAGTCCTCCATCTTCAGAGGTCCCGCGCTCGGATTGGCGCGCGCCGCCAGAATGGTCTGCAGCGCGGCATTGCCGGTGACGAACGGATTGTTCTGCGGGATGTAGAAGTACTTGCCGGGGCCGATGTACGAGGGGCCTTGCAGGTCCTGAGCGAACGAGTGCATGAAATTGATCTGCCCGTAGGCCTGCAGGTTGTCGTTGACATCGTAGCTCACGCGCGAGAACAGATTGTACCGCCGCATCGGCACTTGGATCGCGAAGTACGGACCGAGATACGATTCGACCGTGGTGCAGTTCGGGGTGATGTGCAGCCCGGGCGTTTGATTGACGGGCCCGCGATAGTTCTGTACGCAGTTCCCGGGATCGCGGCTGGTGAACAGGCTGCCGTCATTGTTGATACCGATGTAGCCGCCGTAGTTGCCGGTGCCGGTCAAGGGCGTCGTGCCTTGATATCCGGCGAGCACTCCGTTGACGGCGGTGATCGGGATGTCGCCGCCCAGTTCGCCGGCATTGAAGATGCCCTCGGGGGGGCGCGGCACGCCGCGATCCATGGTTGCGATGTTCGAGAAGAACGATCGGTTGGCGCCCGTGATTCCGCCGCGCTCGTTGTATTCCAGATCGAGGACCGCGTTGCCGCGCTTGTCGGCGAAGTTGCCGCCCATCAGGACGCTGACGGCGTTCTCCTGGCCGTCGCCGTGAGTGCTGCCGCCGCGCTGCAGGGAAACCTGGATGCCTTGGAAATGTTGGCGCAGGCGGAAATTGACGACGCCCGCCATGGCATCGGAGCCGTACACCGCCGAGGCGCCTCCGGTGATCACATCCACGCCCTCGATCATCGCCATCGGGATCACGTTGAGGTCGATCGCGCCGTTCGGATTGGTCGGCACGAGGCGTTGCCCGTCGAGCAGCACGAGGGTGCGCTGCGGGCCGAGCCCGCGCAGGTCGGAGTAGGACTGACCGCCTTCGAAGCCGGTCGAGCCCTGCACGTCACCGACCTCGCTATGGCCTTGGGAAGCGGAGAATTGCGGCATCTGTCCTATGGCGGAATCCAGCGACACCTGCCCAGTCGCTGCGATCTGCGCGGCGCCGACCGCGACCAAGGGACTGTTCGAGGTATAGCTCGCGCTCGCGATGCGGCTGCCGGTCACGACGATCTCCGCGACCTGGTTAGTCGCGGCTGCCGGCGCCGCAGCCGGCGCTGTCGCCTGCGCCGGCGAATCCGTCGGCGGCGGGTCGGTCGCCGGCGGGTCCGAGGCGATCGCCGTCGAATCCGCCACGCGCAGCAAGGCGACGTCCGGATGGGCGCCGGATACGCTCGCGAGCGATCGCCGCCGGATCATCAGCGCGCCCGAGGGCGAGCGCTCCGCCACGAGATCCGTGCCGGCGAGCAAGCGCGGCAGCGCGACCTCGGCCGAGTAGTCGCCGACCAGCGAAGTCGTGCCGGTGCCGACCATCAAGGCCGGGGTGAAGATGACCTCCTGCCCGCAAGTCCGCGCGTAAGTTCGTAATGCCTGCGACAGCGGCTGTTGCCGGATGTCGAAATGGAAGAGCCGATCGTGCGCCGACGCGGCGAACGCCGACAGCGCGCATGCAATGACGGCGAGCACGGCGGCTGCGGTTGAAACTCGGGATGTGCCTATGCGGCGTTGGTTATCAGTGACAGACATACGACCCCCCTCGCTAATTTCTAGACTTTCCTGTCCTCGCCCAGTTGTTTTCCCGGGCTCAGAGGATAAAGACGCCGTTGACCCGAAAATCCTCCTAACGTTGCGAAAAGACCACAGGGTTACAGTCCGGTCGCCGTCGTGGAGGAGAGCAGCACCGAACCGTCCGGCCGTTCTTTTGCTTGCACGGGCAAGTAGCTGGCCAGCGTGCTGATGAACCCGTCCGTGTCGCCTTCATGGAACACGCCGCTGATGCGCAGCGCCCCGGCGCCCTCGTCGCCGACAATGATCTGGCGGGACCCGTAGCGGTTGATTCGCGCCACGACGCTTGCCAGAGATTCGTTATCCAACACGATCTCGCCTCTTTCCCAAGCCGTCACTTGATCGACATCGACGCGGCTGATCCGCGGCGTGGCGCCCGTCGACAGCACGAGCTGCTGGCCGGGATCGAGCGCTATTCGCGACCAGTCCCGATTGCGATCCGACTTCACCGCGACCGTGGCATTCAGGGCGGGCTCGACCGATGCGATCGAGGACGCCGAGGCGGTCGGCTCGAGGGGGAGGGCCGGAGCGTTGCGCGGCAGTACGACGACGTGGCCTTTGATCAGCGTCACCATCACGGCGGGGCCCAGCATATCGACGTCGAAGGCCGTTCCGGTCGCAACCACCTGGTGCTGGCCGGCCGCGACACGGAATGGCCGTTTGCCGTCATGGGCTACGTCGAAGCGTGCCTGACCCCGGAGCAAGGCGAGTACGCGAGCATTGGCGGTATAGCGGACCGTGACCTCACTGCGAGAATCCAGCGTAACTTGCGACCCGTCCATCAGCGTGACGGTGCGCCTCTCGCCGGCGCCGGTGCTGTATACGTCCGGCACATATTGCCGCCATGCAAGCAGTACCGTGAGCGCGAAGACGACAACCGCCGCCGCGGCCGCGATCGCCCGCCATCGAAAGCGACCCGCAAAATTCGAATTGCTGCGCACGGCGGCGTAGGCGTGATGAAGCGCTTCGCGGCGCAGACGAATGATGGCCGGCGCGGTCGTGTGCTGACCCAGGCTTTCCCATGGCTCCTGCACGGCTTGCCACGCTTCGCGATTGCGCAAATCCTCCCTTACCCATGAAGAGTGCTCATCCGCGTATTCTTCGGGGGATTCGCCGAGCCGGGTACGCCAGGCGGCGGCCTGCTCGAGGCGCTGCGGATCGATTTTGCGGATCATACCTGGGCGCACCTCTTGGCAAGATGCAGCACGGCTCTCATCACGTGCTTCTCGACCGTGCTCTGGCCGATTCCGTAGAGCGCCGCAATGTCCTTCTGCTTCATATGCTCCAGGCGAAACAGGATAAACACGTTGCGCGTCAATTCGCTGAGCTCATCAAGCGCCCGCAACACCTCTTGCAGCGCGATCTGGCCGATCATCACGCGCTCGGGCGAGCGCTCGTCCACCAGGGATTCCGCGATTTCCTCGGACGTCTCGCCGCCGGCGGGCTGACCAACCAGAGTGGGATGCCGCCCAGCGTGGCGCCGAACGTCCTTCAGCAGATTGGCCGCCACTTTGAAGACGTAGCTCTCGGGGTGTTCGATCACGGCGCGCTCGCCCGACCGAATAACGCGCAACAACACGTCCTGAACGAGGTCCTCCGCTTGCGAGCGATCCTTGATCCGGCGCAGAAAATAGCTCAGCAGCGGCGCAGAGTAGCGCGTGGCCAGCTCATGGCCGAGCGCAGGAGTTGGGAGCTTGTCAGTGAGCGGGCACATCCGGGTACTATCGTTTTCTCAAGTGAGACCCTATCATGATTGCGCCGCCGGATTAAGCCGTCTCGCGTCACGCCGCGCGACTCATTCCGCAGCCGAGCCGCGGGATCCGGGCCCGTCCTTGGGCAGGCTGCAGTTTGTTGGTAATGGTTAAGACGCCGGGCTCGCGGAATTCCTCCTGTTGGAGCGGCAATAAGGACTAAATTTAGGCGCCGCGATGCCTAATCGGGGCCGCGTCAATCCGCGGGGCCGCGTCAATCCGCGTGGCAGCGTCAATCGGCGGGGCTTTGATCGCCGCCCAATGCCCAAAGCGTCACGGCATCGAACAGCGCCTTACCCTGCGCCGTCATATCGTCGTAGCTCGGATTGTCGAGCGGCAGCAAGGCGCGCCTCGCCGGCGCGACGAATCCGTCGGCCATCGTCGCGCCGGCGGGATAGCCGAAGATTGCGCTTTGATCCGGCGAGCCGGGCAGCGTCGCGATGACGATCGCGTCCGGTGTCGGGTGAGCCCACTTCAGCACGCTGTCATGCACGGTGAACTTGACCGGTCCGGGCGCAAGCCCGGCGGACATCGGATTCCAAGCGCCGACGATATCGAGATAACCCGTCGGCGGATCCTCGCTTTCCTTCTCCTCGCCGTGCTCGCCGTAGTCGACGTAACGATTGCGCCCGGCAAAGTGCAGCGTGTCGGCGAGCAAGCCCTCCAGCGATATGACCGGCACGGCCACGCCGACGTATTTGTTCGCCAATTTATACTTCGAACAGGTCGAGGAGATCATCACGAGGTCCATGCCGTCGGCTAGTCCCTGCGGATCCATCTGGTCGGCGATCACGACGTCGAAGCCGAGCTCGCGCAGATGCGCGGTAATGGCGGTATCCGCGTGACGGCCTTCGCCGGCGTCGATGCGCTCGACGAATAGAATTTTCTTCTTGCGGGCGATGCCGGCGATCCGCGCTTGCAGCGCCGCCGGATCGTAGATGGGCATCGGCGGCGGCGGGCTCATGGCCCAGCGGATCGCCGCGTCGAACAGAGACAGGCCCAAATACCAATCGCGCAGCTGTGGGTCGCGCTCGGCCGGGCCGTGAACCGCGGTCAGCAAGTGAAAATTCGCATCGGACAAGTAGAACGCGACACGTCGCGCAGGGGCTACGCGGCCGTCGGCGAGCGTCGCGCCGCGTTCGTAGGTGAACACGCCGGCCTGGTGCGCAGTGCCGTTGAAATCGACGATCACGCGGCCGCCGGGACCGGGATCGCCCCAGCCGACGGTCGCAGGTTCGAGGTAGAGCGTGCCGAACAATTGCGGCTTGAGGCCCGCGGCGCGGCTCAGCAGCGAGGTCGTGTTGGCGCCGTAGCCGTACAATACCGAGAAGCTCGCCGCGAAATGCTGCGTCGGATCGACGATGTCGTAATCCCGGTGCAGGCGCGGCCCCGTCAAACCAAGCTTGGGGTAGTCGTAGGTGTTCCAAGTAAACACCGGTACCGAGGCGGCTGCGTATCGATCGCCGAGCACCTCGGCATCGGCGGTCGAGGAGATCACGACCAGACTCGCGCCGGCGAGGTCCGCCGCGTGCGCCGCGTCGACCGTGACGACGCGCAGACCGAGCGACTCCAAATGCTGGCGAACCAGCGCATCATCGTTGGGCTCATCCGGATCGCCGCCGGTCACCAAGTACGACCTGCCGGCCATGCAGCGCGGACGATGGCAGCAGCGCGGCTTGAGCCAAGCCCGCAAACAGTAAATACGCCGCCGCGGTCGCGGCGCCGATGCATCGCCCAAGGGAGCCACGATAGGTCACTCGCCGTCTCCCGGTGCCGATGCCGCCGCCGAACCGCCAAGTATCAGCAAGCTGCTGGATGCGGTATCAGCGCCCGCCGTGGATTTTGGCAGCGCCAGCCACAACTGGCCGCGCGCCGCGTCGAATGCGAGAGCGTCGGCGCCTGCCGCCAAGGTCAGATGTCCGCCGTCGGCATATTTGATGAAGGCCAGCATGCGCACCGCGCTGAGCACGCCGTTCTCGCCGGCGAAGAACGCCGCGCCTTTCCAGCCGTCCGCTCCCTTCGGCGAGCGTACGAACAGAGCTCGCGTGCGGCCGCCGGCCGGGGCCGGGAGCTGCTGAAACGTGAAGCCGATATCGGTGTCGACGACCGCGACGCCGCTCGCGCAGGAAACGAATAGGCGCCGGCCGACCGGGTCGATCGCGGCGCCGCTCGGTGCGCGGCAGTTCGCCATCGGCACGGTGCCGGCGAACCGCAAGGGCTGCGTGTCCAGCACGTCGACGGCATCGCGGTCGGCAACCGCGACGAATAATTGCCCGTAATCATTCTGCGCCATCTGCTGCAAGCGGCCCGCCAGGCGCGCCTCGCCGATGCTGCGGCCGGATGCGGCGTCGATCTGCAGCACACGGCCGGCCGCGGCGCTCTCGACGTACAAATACCGGCCATCCAAGTCGACCAGCAGCGCCGAAGGTGCGACCGGCAGCCGCAGAGTGCGCACAACGCGCAGCGGCCGCAGCGAGACGACCGCAACGGCATCGGGATCCTGCAGCGCCACGTAGGCTGTGTCCCCTCGCGCGGCCATCGCCAGATCGACCGCCGTTCCCGGCAGCGCGAGCACGCCGGCGGCGGCGGCCGTCGCGGCGTCGTAGACCGCGAGCGAACGGCCGACGGCGAGGTAAGCCAGGGCGCCGTCGGAGGCGAACGCGAGCGCCTGCGGCGTACCGCTCGCCGTGATCGGCACTTGGCGCAGCACGTGCAGCGGGAATACCGCGGCCGCCGCCGCGGTGCAGGCGAACGCAGCGGTTGCGGCAAAGAGCGCACACCGCAGGGCGCTGCGTCCGGCATGTGTCTTGGCGTAGAGTTTGGATATCACGTCGAACTCCGGCGCCGGTTCGCTTACGGGTCGAGAACCGTCAGGGACTCGACCGACGGGATCTGCGGCCGCAATTCGTCGCGGATGGCGTTGGCGCGCTTCAGGAATTGCGCCTGATCATCGCCCGCCTTGTAGGCGAATACCGCGCTGAGCGCGCCGATCTGCTTGCCGGCGGCATCCTGCAGGGCGATTTCGGCTTCAAAGCGGCGATGCGTCGCGGCGTTGACTTCGAGCAAGGGCTTGCCGGTGCTGACGACTTTCATGTCGTCCTCGTCGGCCTTCTTGCCGATCCGGCCGATGCTCGAGGCGAGAATGATGTTCGCGGACCCGCCCGGCGGAGTCACGTGCAGGGCCATGATCAGCAGATCGGGGTGCTTGGCCATGGTCGCGTCGACGATTTTCTGCGCGTGCGTTTTGGTCGTCGCCGCCGGATCGTACGGATATTGATCCAAGAGGTTGCCGGCGTTCGTGATGCGCCGCGCGAACGCGTCGCGGATCGCTTCGGCTCTCCTCTGCAGCGCGAGCCGATCGACGCCGGCATGGAACGGGAAGACGATGCCGATCGCGCCGATCGTATCGCCGGAGACATCCTTGAGCGCCGATTCCACTTCGAAGCGCGTATCGCCGTGCGCCAGCTCGAGGTTCGGCTTGCCGGTGTTGACGACGCGCATGTCGTCTTCGTCGGCCTTTTTCCCGTAACGCCCGATGTTCGAGGCGGTGATGCCGATATCGGCGCTGTGCGGCAGGCGCGAGTGTATCGCCATCACGAGGACGTCCGGATTGCGTATCAGCGCTTCGTCGACGAGCTCTTGCCCGTAGGATTTCAGGGGAATTCCCTGCGCGAACACGGCCGAAGCCGCAAGCAGCGCGCCAATACCCGCAAACACGTACTTCATGATTCCCCCGCGTTCAGCCAATGACAACTCCCGGAGCAGCTTAAATCGAGTACCTGAAGCGAAGCTGAAGGCCGCGCTACCGCGACGCCAGCGGCTCACCGCAAGGAGCGCTCACCGCGACGCCGGGAAACCTGCCAACTGCTCCGCGACGGTGACCGCGCGCTCGATCCGCAGTTGCTTCTTGTCGTCGCTGAATGCCTTCCATTTGGGATCGGCCGCGAGCTGCGACCGCACGCTCGCGACGACCGCATCGCGGCGAGCGAGCGCGGCGTCGTCGCGATAGCGCAGCAACAGCAACGCGTTCCAGCGGCGATCCGCGGGATACCGGCAAATGACGATGTCGAAGCCGTCGAGCACGCCGGCCGCGATCCATCCGCGCAATTGCGGCAGCGTGTAGCCGTCGAGGTATCGCAAATATTCGCCGGCAGGCACCAAGGCCTGGTATGGAATCACGAGAATCGCCGGATCGCTCGCCGTGCTCGCGCCGCCGCTGCGCGCCGTGTCGGTCACGGCCGTTTCCAGCGACTCGATCTCGCCGAGCACCCGAGGCTGCAGACCGCCGGGCGCGGTCCGCTCGACCTTGCGCCACGCCGCGAGCGCGGCGTCGTTCGGAAAATTCAGGACTTCCATCGCGTCCCAGGAATCGCGATCGGCATAGCGGGAGAACAGCAGTCGATAACCCGACAGCAAGCCTTCGGCGCGCCATCGATCCAGGGCTCGTGCCTGCATCGAGGCCAGAGCGCTGCGCAACGCGGCGCGGGCCGCCGGCTTCGCGTACAAGCTGATGATCAGCGTTGGCGCGCCCGCAGCCGGCGGCGCGTCCGCGGCGCGCACGACGGCGCAGAACAAGATGCCGAGCGCGAGCGCGACGCCCGCATTCACGTGGGTGAGCCGACGGTTCGGCGCCTTTCGAGTATCGCCGGCACGGTCTGTCAAGCGCTCTAGCTCCCCTGAAGTTGACCCCCGCAGTCTTCACGCGGATCCTAAATGCAACCTGAACGCCGACGTCCAAAATTTAGGCTCGGTTCAGGTGCGCGCGCTACTCTCGACGCCATGACCTTCCTAAACATACGCCGGTTTCGCGGGTCGGGTCGAACTCATGGCGGACTCGCCGCACGAGCGCCGCTGCGAGCAGCGGCCCTGTGCTTGGTCGCCGGCCTCGCCGCCGTGACGACCGTGGCCGACGCCGCGGCGGCAGGTGGCGCGGCGCTGTTGGAGTGGTTGACTCCGCCGCCGGCGCGTCCGTTGCCGCAAACCGCCGCCGAGAAGGAGCGCGGCAAGACGCAGGGCCGCGACCTGCCGCGGCCGGAGCTGTTGCAGCCCACGCTCGATCCGGCGCTGCCGCTCTATGCGCCGCCGCCGGCCGCGCTGCACGGCGCGTTCCGCGCGTCGGCCTCGGACGTGCTGCCGGACCTTGCACGCCGGTGGATCGAGGCTTTCGAGCGGCTCAATCCCGGCGTGCGGATCGAATTGGCGCCGCCCTACGCGGGGAGTTTGGGCGCACAGGAGCTCGCCGCCGGAAAGATCGACATCGCTTTCGTCTCGCGGGAATTGCGGCCGAGCGATATCACGGCGTTCCGCGCGAAGTTCGGTTATCCGCCGCTGAGCGTGCCCATTTGCGGCGGCACCTATCGGCAATATGGATTTCTCGACGCCGTCGGCGTATTCGTCAATAGGGCGAACCCGATCGATGGGCTGAGCTTTGCGCAGCTCGACGGGATCATGTCGCGTACGCGGTTTCGCGGCGCGGCGCCGATCACGAAATGGGGTCAGCTCGGCTTGTCCGGGGCCTGGGCCGACAAGCCGATTCACATATACGGCGTCAAACCGTGGAACGGCTTCGAGGAATTCGTACGCCAGCGGGTGCTCAGCACGCCCGGCCATCGCGGCGAATGGCGCGAGGGCATCACGTTCGCGGATACCGTGTTTCCGATCGCCGCGCAGGTGGCCGACGATCCGGATGGCATCGGCTACGCGGGCCTCGCGTTCGTCGACTCGCCGGTGAAACTGCTGCCGCTGCGTGCCGCCGCCGATGCGCCCTACGTCGCGCCGACCTACGAGAATGTCGCGCTCGCCGAGTATCCGCTGAGCCGTTTGGTGTACTTCAACGTCAATAAACCGACCGGCAAACCGCTGCCGCCGGCGCTCGCCGAATTCTTGCGCTTCATTCTGAGCCGGCAGGGTCAACAGCAGGTGCTGGACCAAGCGATCTATCTGCCGCTGCGCGCCCGGCAGGTGCGCGCGAGCCTGCAGATGATCGGTCCGTAATCGATTGGCCAGGCTGCCGACCGGGGCGAGCGCGGGTCAGCTGGTCGCCGCGCTGTTGCTGTCGGTCTCGGCGGCCCTCGTAGGCCGCCCGGCGCAAGCGAATATTGCGGCGGGGACGCTGGTTTGCTCCGGTGCCGCAACGATGACGGGATTGCTCGCGCGTTGGGCACATCGGTTCAATGAAAGCGCGGCCCCATATCGCGCGCGGATCGAGCGCGGTTCGGCGCTATCGGCCGACGGGTTCACGGCTTTACTCGCCGGCCAGGTCAACTGCGCGACCTTTGCCCGTGAATTGTTCCCATCCGAAGTCGCCGCCTACGAGGCGCACTTCGGCGTTCGGCCGCGGCTCGTGCCGGTCGCGGGCGGCAGTTTCGCGACGCTGCACGCGACCCATGCGATCGCAATTTATGTCAACGCGGCGAACCCGCTTGCGCATCTGACGATGCAGCAGCTCGCCGAAGTGTTCGCCGCGGCGCCGAATGCGCCGACACACTGGGGAGAGTTGGGGCTCGGCGGACGCTGGCGGCTGGCGCCGATCGATCTGTTCGGGATGACGCCGTACCGCGGCAGCGGCAATCCGCCTGGAATCGTCAATTTTCTGCGGTTGCAGCTGCTGCACGGCCGAGAATTCCGAGCCGATGTGCGCGTCGCCGCCGACGCCCGCGAGGCGCCGTTGCAGGCGATCGTACGGCGCGTCGCGGCCGACCCCAACGGCATCGGCTACAGCGGTTTCGGCTTCGCCGTGCCCGGCGTCAAGACCCTGTCGATTGCGGCGGACGGCGCCGGCCAGCCCTACGCCGGCACGCCGGCCAACATTTCCAGCCGGCGCTATCCGCTGGTCCGCACGCTGTATCTGCTATTCGATCCAAGTGCGAAATTCACGCCGCTAGTGAACGCGTTCGCCGGCTATGCATTGAGCGAGCCGGGCCAGGCGCTGGTGGCGCGCGACGCCATGCATTTCACCGAATTGAGCGCGGCGGAACGCGAGACGGCGCGGACGGGGTGGGCGGCGCCGCCGGCCCCGGCGGCCGCGCGGCGATTGACGCAAACGCTCCTTCCGTACCGAGCGGCGGCGGTGCGCATACCGCCGCATGCGGGTTATGTGACGGCGAGCGGAGCGATCGCGATCGTCGGCTATAACGACATGCGCACGCCGCTGGCGGCGATCGATGCGCTGTTCTCGGCCGCACACCCGGGCTGCCGCTTCTCCCTGACGCTCGAGGGCACACGCACGGCGCCGGCGGCGTTGATGCGGGGAACATCGGCAATCGCGCCGATGGGCGCGCCGTTTGAAGATGCGCCGCTCGCCGCGTACCGGCAACGGATAGGCGCGGATCCGCTGATGATCCGCGTTGCCCATGCGGCGATCGATCCTTCGGCCCGGTCGAGCCCCTTGGCCGTGTTCGTGCAGGACGGCAACCCGCTCGCCAAATTGACGCTGAAGCAGCTGGCTGCCGTGTTCGCGCCGCCCGCCGGTACGCATGGCGCGAGCCGTTGGGGCGATCTCGGATTGGGCGGCGTCTGGGCGGACCGGCCGATCGATGTGGTTGGCCTGCTGCCGGGAACCGCGCTCGCGAACTTTCTGACGCGCCAGGTCTTCGCCGGCCGCCCGTTCTCCAAAGGCTACACAGGATTCGGCGAATCCAGCGCGGTCATCGCCCAAACCCTGCATGATCCGGCGGCGATCGCGATCGCCGATTTGAATCAACGCGCACCCGGACTGAAGATCGTGCCGCTGGCGCGCTGCTCGGCCTGCAGCGCGAGCGGCGGCAGCGCAGCCGACTTGATCGCAGGGCGCTATCCGCTCGACCGGTATTTGTACATTTATCTGCGGCGCATCCCCGGCCGCGGCATCGATCCGCTGGTGCGAGAATATCTGCGCCTCGTACTTTCGCGCGACGGCCAAACCGCGATCGCCGCATCGCCGCCGCATTATTTGCCGCTCAACGCGCGCGAGGTCGACGCCGGACTTGCCGCCTTGCGATGAGCGGCGCCGGTACCAGTCGCGGCGGATCGGCGCGACGGCTATGATCCGGGGTCGGCACGCAGGCGGTCCGGCCTTTCAGTTCCATTTAAGGCCCGCACCCTAGACTTTGCGAAACTGGCGGCGGAGACACATCGGTGACATGGGCTGGCACGGCGTCGATCGACATCGACAAAGGCGGAGCCGCGGAAGGGCGTCGGCGACGGCGAGCAGCCGCGCTCGCGCTCGCGCTGCTGCCGCTCGCCGGCTGCGCGTTGTACAAGGCGCAGCCGCTGCCGCGGCACGACGATCTAGCGGCTAATCTGCCGCGGCCGGCCGGACCCGCGGAGCCAAACCCGCCGCCGCTCGACATCGACCAGGTCGCGACGCTCGCGGTGCTGAACAATCCCGATCTGAAGGCCGCACGCGCGCGCCTCGGCGTCGCAGCGGCGCAGGCCTTTGCCGCGGGCATCCTGCCAGACCCGCAGTTCAACGCGAGCACCGATCATCCGACGGACCGCGTCGCCGCGACCGATCCGCGCTATCCGCTATTCAACGGCTATGGTTTCGGATTGGGCATCGACCTGCGTGCGCTGCTGACCCATTCGAGCCTGCATGCGGCGGCCGATGCCGCCTACCGGCAGGCGCAGTCGGAACTGTTGTGGCAGGAATGGCAGACGGTCGCCGAGGCCCGCCTGCTGTACGTGACGCAGACGATCGCCGATGATCGTCGCGCGTTCCTGGCGCCGGCGGCGGACCTCTATGCGCTCGCCGCCGAGCGATCGCAGCGGGCGCTCGCCGAGGGCAACGTCACGCTCGAGCAAACCGGCGCCGATCAATCGGTGCTGGCCACGGTGCGCACCCAACAGGGGGCCGCCGAACGCAATGCGCTGCAATCCGAACAGGCGCTGCGCGCGCTGTTGGGCCTGCGCGCCGATGTCGTCGTTGCGCTCGCGCCGCTCGGCGCGCCGGAGATTCCCGACCGCGCCGCGGTCGCGGCGGCGGCCGGGCGCCTGCCGCAAATACGCCCCGACTTGCGTGGATTGCAGCAAGGCTACCGCAGCGAGGAGGCGCAAGTGCGCGCCGCGGTGCTGTCCCAGTTCCCGAATATCGTCGTCGGCGCAACGCGCGCCCGCGACACCTCGAACGTGCATACGCTCGGCGGCACCGTAAGTTTCGACCTACCGCTGTTCGACCGCGGCCGCGGCGCGATCGCGATCCAGCGCGCGACGCGCGCGCAGCTGCGCGCCGAGTACCAGGCGCGGCTGGATAATGCGACCGGCGAAGTCTGGCAATTATGGAATGATCTGCAGGAACTGAACGGCGAGCTGGGCCGGCTGGACAAGCAATTGCCGGCCATGCGCAAAAGTGTCGATAGCGCCAAAACCGCGTACGCCGCCGGCAATTTCCCGGCCGCCAGTTACTTAGGCTTGGTCGGCGCCTATCTCGCGACCGAGAGCAGCCGCTTCGATCTCCTGCAGAACCTCTGGTCCGACTCGATCGCGCTGGCAGCCCTGACGGGCCGGCAGCTCGAGCCGGCCGCTACGACTGGAAACCAAGCGAATCCGCCATGAAGAAGCTTCCCATATCCTCGCTGACCCTCGGCGCCTGCTTATGGTGCGCCGCTTTGCCGTCGGGCGCCGACGATGCCCCCGGCGCCGACGCCACCGCGCAGCAGAGCGTGTTGGTGCAGACGACCACCGTCAAGAAGGGCAGCCTGCCGCGCATCATCATCGCCTACGGGACCGTGCAAGCGAACGCCGCGGCTCATACCAGCCTGATGGCGCCCGTGGCCGCGATCGTCAGCGAAGTCTACGTGCGCGTCGGGCAAGCGGTCGCGAAGGGCGAGCGGCTGGTCGAGCTCGCGCCGACGCCCCAGACCGGCGCCGCCTATGCGGCCGCGGCGTCGGCAGAGCGCGTCGCCGCCGATGCCTTGCAGCGTACGCGGCAGTTGCGCGCGGAATCGCTCGCGACCGAGCCGCAAGTCGCGGCCGCCGAAAAAGCCGACTCGGACGCGCGCGCTGCGCTCGCCGCCTGGCGCGCGCAAGGAGCCGGCGGAGCGACGGTCGTGCGCGCGCCCGCGGACGCGGTCGTCACGGCCGTCACGACCAATACGCGCGCGATCGTCGCCGAGGGTTCGCCGCTGATCGAACTCGCCGCGCCCAAGGGTCTCGTGCTCGCCGCCGGCGTCGTCCCGGCGCAAGCCGCGACGATCAAGGTCGGCGATGCGGCCGCCGTCACGCCGGTCGGCGGCGCAAAACCCGTCGCGGCTAAAGTCTCACTGCGCGGCGGCGCCGTCGATTCCGCGAGCGGCCTGGTGCCGGTCGACATCGCGCTGCCGGCGGGCGCGTTGCTGCCGGGCGAGTCGGCGCAGGCGGCGATCACGGCCGGACGCACGTCCGGCTACGTCGTGCCGCACGCGGCGGTACTGGTCACCGACAGCGGCGACTCCTACGTCGTGCAAGACCGCGGGGGCAAAGCCAAGATCGTGCCGGTGCGCGTGCTGTTGTCGGGCGGCGACGCCGATGTCGTCGACGGGGCGCTCGATACGGGCGCGCCGCTGATCCTCGCCGGCGCGTATCAGCTGCAGGACGGCATGAGCGTGCGCCGGACGAACGCCGCGGCGCAAGCCACCAAATGACCTTCACGCGCGTGCTCGAGTCCCATCGCGGCGCGCTGCTGTGCGTCGCGTTCGCGCTCGCGCTCGCGGGGTTGTTCGCCGCGATCGGCCTGCCGGTCGGGCTGTTTCCGGTGACGAGCTTTCCGCGCATACGCATCGAAGTGAGCGCCGGCAGCATGCCGGCCAAACAGATGTTGATCGACGTGACGCAGCCGCTCGAGGAGGCGGCGCGCGCCGTGCCGCGCGCGATCGACGTCGTCTCGACGACTTCGCGCGGCTCGGCGGAGATCTTCGTCGATTTCCCGTGGGGCTCGGACATGAATCAGGCCTTGCTGCGCGTCGATACGGCCTTCGCGCAAGCGCTGCCGGATTTGCCGGCCGGCACGACTTACGATGCGATTCAGATGAGCCCGAACGTGATCATGCCGTTCGTCTCCTACGCGCTGATTTCCAACACGGCATCGCCGGCGGAGCTGCGCCGCTTGGCGCAGTACCAGATCGCGCCGCTGTTGACCGGTATTCCCGGCATACGCAGAGTCGGCGTGATGGGCGGCACGACGCCCGAAATTCAGGTGAGGATCAGTCCGCTGAAACTGCAGGCCTTTGGGCTCGCGCTCGGCGATGTCGCACAGGCAGTCGCCGCGACGAACTCGATCAGCGCGGTTGGACGTTTGGAGGACAACGATCTGCTGTACTTGGCGTTGAACAACAACGCCTTCGCCTCCGTGCAATCGGTCCGCGACGTCGCTTTGCGCACGGCTAAAGGAGGCATCGTGCGTCTGGCCGATCTGGCGGCGATCAGCGTCGGCTCCGTGCCGCAGTGGCTGCTGGTCGACGACAACGGCAAGCCGGCCGTCACGTTCGACGTGTATCAGCAGGACAGCGCCGATTCGCTGAGCCTGGCGAAGGCGGTCGAGGCGAGTTTGGGCACGTTCATGCAGACTCAGCCGAAGGCGATTCAACTGTACAAATGGTACGACCAGACCGAGCTGGTGCGCTCGTCGATCGGCGCGGTCGAGGAGGCGATCCTGATCGGCCTGGTGCTGGCGGCGCTCGTCGTCTGGGGATTCCTGCGCAATTGGCGCGTCGCGCTGGTCGCGATGGCGATCGTACCGTTGTCCGTGCTGATCACCGTGCTTTTGCTCTACCTGCTCGGCATGACCTTCAATATCATGACCTTGGGCGGTATCGCCGCGGCGATCGGCCTGCTGATCGATGATGCGATCGTCATGATCGAACATATCGCCCGGCGCGCCGGCAAACCGGGATTGGAGAACGCCAATGCCGCGGTGCTGCCGGCGGCGCGCGAGTTCCTATCGCCGCTGTTCGGCTCGAGCATGGCGACGATCATCATCTTCGTGCCGCTCGCCTTTTTGTCCGGCGTGACCGGCGCCTTCTTTCGATTCCTGTCGTTGACGATGGCTTCGGCGCTGATCATCTCGCTGATTCTGACGGCGTTGATCGTGCCGCTGTTGGCCCGCGGGCTGATCGACTTTCAAAAATGGGACGACCCCAGCCACGGCAACGGCCGCGGCTGGATGGTGCGCGGCCAAAGCAAGGCGCTGAAAGCGCTGTTCGCGCGTCCTGCGCTGCTCGGCATCGGCGTCGGCATCCTGATTGTCGTGGGTATCGTCGCCTATTGGCGCGTCGGCAGCGGCTTTCTACCGAGGATGGACGAGGGCGGATTCGTGCTGGACTATCAGACGGCGCCTGGCACGTCGCTCGCCGAGACCGACAGAGAGCTATCGCAGGTCGAGCAGATCCTCAAGCAAGACAAAAGCGTGTACACCTATTCGCGGCGCAGCGGCGCGGGCCTCGGCGGCGACATGAAGGAGTCCTACCAGGGGGACTTCTTCGTGCGCCTGATCGCTGCGGCCAAACGCCCGCCGATCTGGACGGTCATGGACGACCTCAACAGCAAGATCACCAACCAAGTGCCGGGCATCCAATTCGATACCCACGAGCTGCTCGACGACATGATCGGCGACATGATCGGACGGCGTCAGCCGGTCGTGATCCAGCTGACCGCGAGCAACCCGGATGTGCTCGGCGCCATCGCCGTGAAAGTCGCCGACGCGATCACCAAGGTGCCGGGCGTGCAGCCGGCGTCGGTCAACAACGGCGTGATCCCCGCCGGTGACGCACTGGAGGTGCAAGTCGACGCGTCCGCGGCGGCGACGCAAGGCATGACGCCGACCGACGTACGGGACCAGCTGTACACTTACTTGAACGGCCTGCCCGTCACGCGCTACCTGGGGCAAGTCCAAGACGTCGGCGTGCGTCTGTGGCTCGATGCGCCGCTGGGCAAAATCACCCGCGATCAGCTCGGCCAGCTGCCGCTGCGCTCGCCGAGCGGACGACTCTTCCCGCTCGGCATGGTGGCGACGACTCGATTCGTCGGCGGTCAGCCGGAGATCACGCGCGATAATCTCGCCGAGGTCGTCGCCGTGACCGCCGAGATCGGCGGCGGTCACGATCTCGGTTCGACGATCGCCGCGGTGCAGAAGGTGTTGCACGATCCCAGCGTGTTGCCGCCGGGCGTCTATTACACGATCGGCGGCGCCTACAAGCAGCAGCAGCTCGCGGCCGCCGGCATGCTCAAGGTGTTCGCGGCCGCCGCGGTCGCGGAGTTCATTCTGCTGCTGTTTCTGTATGGCCGTTTCTGGCTGCCGCTGATCATCATCGCGAGCGCCGTGATTTCCAGCAGCGCCGTATTCATCGGACTCTGGGTCACAGGTACGGAGTTGAACATCACGGCGATGATGGGCATGGTCATGATCGTCGGCATCGCGACCGAGATGGCGATCTTCTTCGCCTCCGAATACCAGGAGCTGGCGAAGACGATGCCGGCCCGCGACGCGCTGCACGGCGCCGCGCAGAATCGGCTGCGGCCGATCGTCATGAGTACGCTCGCGATGATCCTCGCTTTGATACCGCTCGGCGCCGCGATCAGCGGCTCGGGCGACCAAATGCTGCAGCCGCTCGCGATCGCGATCATCGCCGGCATCATCGTGCAGCTGCCGCTGGTGCTGATCGCGATGCCGGTCGTCGTCGGACTGACGGTTCGCGGCTCCCGCGGTGCGCCGGCGAGCGATGCGCCGCCAGCCTGAATTCCCGTTCATCTTCCGTTCAGGCTGATTTCAGTTATCGGCGCTATAACGATCGCGCACGAAGGGGCGCGCGATTCCCCGTGCTGGTTCGGCGCATTCGACGGGGGATTCCAATTGGCACGCGACACGGCAACTCGCCTATTGATCAGCCTGACGGCCTTGCTGTCGTTGACGGCCGCGAGCGCGGCCGATATCGCCGACTCGGCAAGCGCGGCGGCCGCGGCGCCGGCCGGCGACGAGGTCCTCGTTCTGCGGGGCCGGACCGAACTGCCGGGCTATACGGGAGATTTCGATCATTTGATGGCCGATCCGGCGAGCAACCGCCTGTTCATGGCGGCCGAAGACCACGGCACCGTGGAAGTGTTCGACTTGAAGAGCGGCAAACATTTGCGCACCCTGAAGGGTTTCGAGAACCCGCATAGCTTGCTGATGATTCCGGGCAGGCATCAAATCTTGGTGACCGACGGCAGCGCGACCGTCAAGCTGTTGAACGACCGCACCCTGGCGCGCGTCGGCGAGATCAAGCTGCACCCGGGCGCCGACTCGATCGGCTACGACGCGGCGAGCGGGCATCTGTATGTCGTGACCGGCGGCAAGGACGTCAAGCTGCAGGAATCCTGGCTCGAGGAGATCGTTCCGCAATCCGGGAAGCAAATCGGGTCGCTGCGATTCGACGCGAATCACGTCGAGGCGCTGGCCGTCGAGCAACACGGCGTTAACCTCTATATCAACATCACCGACAAGAACGAACTGGATGTCGTCGACAAGCGACGGCTCGCGGTCACCGCACGTTGGCCGATTCGCGAGGCGCGGCAAAACGCGCTCGTGCAGATCGACGAGAAGACTCACCGCCTGTTCGTCGTGACCCGCGAGCCCGGCAAGATGTTGGTGCTCGACGCCGGCAGCGGCGCGACGCTGGCAAGCTTCGAGGCGCCGGGCCACGTCGACGGCGAGATTTTCGATGCGGCCAACCGGCGCGTCTATGCGCCCGGCGGCGACGGCTGGATCGGCGTCTACCAAGAAATCGACGCCGGCCGCTTCGCCGAGCTCGCGCGGGTGACGAGCGCCGAGGGCGCGAAGACCGCCATCTTGGTGCCGGCGCTGCACCGCTTGTACGTTGCGGTCTCGCCGGGCGAGCGCCATAGCGGCGGCGCCGTGCTTTGGTTCGACGTCAAGCCTGCGCGGCATTGAATCCGGATCGGTGCGGCGCTGACAGGCGTATCGAGCCGAAGAATTTAGAAACTGTCATTGCGAAACTGTAATCACGTGGGGGAGACCATGGGCAAGAAATACACCATTCGAATCGCGGTACTGCTCGCCGCTGCATGCGCGGCCGCGACGCTGGCCGAGGCCGCGGGCGATACGGGCGCGGGCGCGGCTGCGCCGGACCAAACGCTGGCGGAAATCGTCGTCACCGGCACCGCGATACCGACCACGCCGGATGAAGTCTCCGTGCCGGTCGACACGCTCGGCACCGCGCAGATCGAGACCAGCGGGGTCGGCTCGAATGCGCTGGAAATCCTGCGCAAGACGATTCCTGCTTTCGAGGGCCGCAGCAACGCGGGCACCAGCAACGCGAACAACAACAACCAAAACACGGCCGGCGGCTCGCAGGTGCAGCTGCGCAACTTGCCGACGCTCGTGCTGATCAACGGCCGGCGCGTCGCCAACAGCGGCATCGGCGGCATCAACGGCAAGAACTTCGTCGACGTCAATCAGATACCCGCCGCGGCGATCGATCACGTCGACGTGCTGACCGACGGCGCATCCTCGCTGTACGGCTCGGATGCTGTGGGCGGCGTCGTCAATTTCGTCCTGAAATCCGATTACGAGGGCTTCAGTGCCGGTGCACGGCGCGGCACCGGCGACCGCTACGGCGAACATTCCTATTTTGCCCTGGGCGGCTTCAAACTCGGCCAGGCGAGCTTCACGGCGGTGGTGAATCTGAGTCATACCGATCCGCTGTTTCCAGAACGCGCGCGGCTTCACGAGTCCGCTGTACGGCAAGACTTCGGCGATTCCCGGCGCGGTCGGCGGCGGCAGCGCGCTGCTGAGCCCGTCCCTCGACTCGCCGAGCGCCAAGAATCCGACCGGCACGAACGCGGTCGCAGGGTCGCTCGCCGGATTGGAGGCGAACGGCACCTACCTGCCGACGACGCCGGCCGGCATCAGCGGCGGATTCGACGTCTCGCCGTATCAGACCTTGCTGCTCAAGCAGGACACGGCATCGTTCGTCAGTACCTTCGACATGCCGCTGATCGAAGGCAACAAACTCTCGGCGTTCGGCAATTTGATGGTATCCCGCGGCAAGAGCTGGACGCAGTGGCTTCCCGTCGCGGCGACGGGGCTCACCGTGCCGGCCGGCGCGCCGTTCAATCCCTTGTCGACGCCGTTCACCGGCGTCACGTTCGACTACTTGCCGAATGGGCATGATTTCTTCGACACGGTCACGGCGACGAACTTCACCGCTGGGCTTGCGCGGCGAAATCACGGACAACTGGAACTGGGAATCCGGCTTGGTCTACAGCGAAAGCGATTTGGAGCAGGACCAGACCGGCGTGATCTTCAAGCCGAACCTCGCGCTCGCGATCGCCGGCGGCTACGATGCCGCCGGCAATCCCGTGGCCGGAGGTCTCTACAGCAAGGTCTACGGCGGCTATTCGACGGCCGGCGGCCTCGTGCTGCAGCCCGCGCTCGATCCGTTCGCGCGCGCGGCGGGCGTCAATCCGCAGTCGCTCGCGAATCTCTATGGCACCGAGGTGATCCGGGCGATCAGTCAACTGGAATCCTGGGACGCGAAGCTCGTCGGCCAAGTCTACAAACTGCCGGCCGGCGAGGTCGGCGTCGCCGTCGGCGCGAGCGTGCGCCGCGAGAGCCTCGGCGGTCACGCCGACGCGAACGGTCGCGTGACCGATCCGGTCACCGGTTCGACCAGCGGTAACGACCAGTTGTGGCTCGGCGGCACCTATGCCGATCCGTTCACCAAAAGCCGCACGATCAGCGGCGCGTTCGTCGAGGCTCGCGTGCCGCTGACCAGCGCGCAGTGGAACATTCCGGCGTTTCATGCGTTCGATTTGACCGGCGCGGTGCGCACCGAACATTACAGCGATGCCGGCAATTCCACGGTGCCGAAGTTCGGCTTCCGCTGGCAGCCGGTCGATGCGCAGCTGACGTTTCGCGGCAATTATTCGAAGTCGTTCATCGCGCCGAACCTATTTTCCGAATACGGCCCAACCGACACGCGGCAAGTCGGCGCAGGCGTGATCCAGGGCGTGTTCGGCGGCAATTACGGCGGCATGCCGATCAACGGCGAAGACGGCAATAATCCGAATTTGCAGCCGGCGACGTCGATCTCGAAGACGATCGGCTTCGTGTTGAAGCCCAATTTCATCAAGCACCTGAAGATTACCGCCGACTACTCGAACATCGCGCTGAACGGCTTCCAGGGCGGTCTCGGCTTCAACAACATCATCTCGACGATCAACACGATGGGCGCCGCCTCGCCGTATTTCAACAATCTTGCGATCGGCAATTTCCCGGGACTCGCCGGCGCCACCAATCCCTTCTCGGCGCCGGGCTCGCTGCTCGCGTATTTGACGAATCCGGCGACCGGCAAGGGCGATCCGACCAAGGCCGCGAACCTCTACGTGGTCGATCAATTCCGCAACTTGGGGGCCTTGCTGGAGAAATCCTGGAACATCAGTGCCGACTACTCGATCCCGACCGCGGCGGCCGGCACGTTCGAACTGGCGACCTCCGGCGCCATCTTCGATTCGTTCAAATCTCAATCCTTGCCGGGTCAACCTTTCATCGAATATGCCGGCAATGCGACGAATGCGGGCGTGTTCGGCGGAACCCTGCCGAAATACCGCTTCTACACGACCTTGGACTGGACCTATCGAGACCTCGACGTCACGATCGGCAACACCTACGCGTCGTCCGTCACCGACACCGGGCCAAACGGCACCAGCAACCCGCCGCTGCCGGTCAACCGCTATGTCGCTTGGGACCTGCGCGCGGCGTATGCGTATCACGGCGCCGGGCTCAAGAAGGTCAATTTCGCGGTTGGCGTCAACAACGCGACGAACCGCATGCCGCCGCTCGCGCCGCGCACGTTCACCGACAACAACGCCGACGTGTCGACGTACTCGCCGATCGGCCGCTTTTACTACGGCACGGTCACCGTGGACTTCTGACGGCTCGGGAGGGCATCACCGCCGGTTGCACCGAAGGACGGCAAAATGGCGATTCATGAATGAAGCGAGAATTCCCGCAATCTCTGCGGCGCCTGAAGTTCTGGGAGCGGGAATACGGTTTGACGGCTTTGCTGGTGATGGTCGTACTGCAGTTGTTCGTATTGACGCCGCTCGCCGGATCGGGGGTCATCAGCTCTGAAAGCTTGCTGATTTTTCTCGCTGTGTTGACCGTGACCGGGGTCGCGGCGATATCCGGCCGCCCGATCGTCGTTATCATCGTGGTGCTGCTGGCCTGCTCCGGCATCGCGCTCGACTGGGTCGCGCATTACAGCGGCGATCAATCGCTGCGGGTTTTCGACAATCTGCTGCGCCTGGCGTTCGTGCTGATGCTCGCCGTGATCGTGACTTTTCAAGTGTTCCGGCCGGGCAGCGTCACGGTTCACCGCGTTCAGGGAGCGATTTGCGTCTATCTGCTCGTCGGATTGGCGTGGGCATACGCCTACGGCACCGTCGATTTGCTGAACCACGCCGCTTTCCGGATCGCTGCCTACGATGCGAGCGGCACCGGGCGCGTCGGCATGTTCCGCTACTTCAGCTTCGTGACCCTGACGACCTTGGGATATGGCGACATCCTGCCGATCAGCCCGGTCGCGCGGGCGCTCGCGACCTCGGAGGCCCTGTTTGGGCAGCTATATCCGGCCGTGATGATCGCGCGTCTGATCAGCCTGGAGATCCTGGATCGGCGCCGAGCGTGAACAAACGAGTCCGTAGGTCGCCGCCGGATTCCTCTGTCAGATCGTTGTAAGCATAGTTTGCTATACCGCGCAACGGCCGCTCAATCCGCGGCGTCGACAGATTCTTGCCATGATCGACAGCATCGGAATGCGGCTATTTGCGCGGTCAAAGCGAGGGTGCGGTATGCCGACCGCCGCGGTCTCGCTCGCGGCGCTGCTGCTGCCGGGCTGCGGAACCCACGCATCATTGGGCGCCGGTTCGCCGCCGGCGCCTGGCGCGGCGCACTCGGAAGCCGGCGTTCTTCTATCGGCGAGTCAGTCGGAGGCGGTGCTTACCGAAGCCGCGCAAGAATACTCCTTCCCGGTGCGACGGCACGTGCCGGGAACCATCAGCTTGAATTTCGATCCCGGCTTGGTCCAAGCGCAGGCAACGTTGTTGAGCAGCGAGGCAGCCTACGAATTTTCGCGCACGGAATCGGCGCGAGTCAGCGCTCTCGGGACTGCCAATGGCATCGCCCAAAGGGAAATGGAACAGGCGGTTGCCGACCGGCAATCCGCCGCCGCCGCGTTCGAGGCTGCGAAGGATACGCTCCGCGGCCTCGGTAAAGGCGACGCACAGATCCGTCGGATGCTCGCATCGCAGCCGACCGAACTGCCTGCGGGCCCACATTCACAGGTAAAATGGGTGACCGCCTACTTGTTCGAAGACGACAGTCCGCTCTTTCACCGGGGACAACCGGTAGCGGTAAGAGTCGCGGCGATTCCTGGTCGATTATTCCACGGTACGGTTTCCGAGGTGTATTCCGCCGTCGATCCCAATAGCCATCGCGTCACGCTGCGCGCCAAGATCGTCGACGGAACCGGCGAACTTCGTCCGGGAATGCTTGCGGATATCCTGATTCAGATCGGCAGCCCAATGCGTTCGATCGGCATTCCGGCGAGCGCCGTCGTGCGTGAGGGCGACGGCACGATGACGGTATGGACGACCATAGATCGTCGCCGCTTCGAGCAACGAACCGTCGCTACGGGGTTGCGCGAAGACGGCCGCGTCCAAATTCTGCGGGGACTGCGCGATGGCCAGTTGGTCGTGACGGACGGCGCGGTCTTTCTCGACAACATGCTGCATGATCCGCCGGGCGACTAGACCCGCAATCGCCGCCTTTTGACAAAGGCCAATCATGCTCAATTCGCTGATCGCATATTGCTTGAGTCATCGCGCGATCGTTGTGTTCGGGCTTTTGTTGACAGTCGGCGCCGGGTTCGTCGCGTTCGAGAAGCTCAACATCGATGCCTACCCCAATCCAACGCCGGTCATATTGGAGATCACCGCCCAAGCGCCGGGTTTGTCCGCCGGAGAGATCGAGCGCTATTACACGATCCCGATCGAAAATGGTCTCTACACGGTGCCCGAGGTGCAGTCGATCCGATCCACCTCGTTCTACGGCCTGTCTTTCGTGCGCGTTGCTTTCAATTACGGCGTGGATTTCCACGCCGCCTATCTGCAGACGGCGGCTGCGCTGCAACAGAACGTGAACTTGCCAGGGGGAGTCGTTCCGAATATTCAGCAGAACAGCGGCACGGGGGAAATCCTTCGCTATCAGCTGATCGGGCCGCCGCACTTTGGTCTTGTCAATTTGCGCACCGTCGAAGACTGGATCGTCCGTCGCCGCCTGTTGACGGTTCACGGAGTCGTACAGGTCAACAGCTGGGGCGGGCCGACCAAGGATTTCGAGGTCGACGTCGACCCTCATAAACTCGAAGCCTACAACCTCAGCTTGCCTCAGGTCATCACCGCCCTAGGCAACGCCAACGTCAATGTCGGCGGACGCGAGATTCGCCTAGGCCAGCAATCGATCAACATTCGCGGCATCGGCCTGATCGACGACGGCGGGGGCGATGATTTGAGCCGTGGATACAAGGTCTCCGACATCGAGGGCATCGTGCTGGGCCAGCAGAACGGCGCGCCCTTGCGAATAAAAGACGTCGCCAAAGTCTCGGTGAGCTACGTGCCGCGGCTGGGCATTGCCGGCCGCGACCGCAGCGACGATGTCGTCTGTGGAATCGTCGTGATGGGGCGCACCTACCAAACCGACCGCGTTCTTCCGGAAGTGCGGGCGGAAATCGACAAGCTGAACCGCGACGGCAGCCTTCCCGCCGGCGTGAGAGTCGTTCCGTATTACGATCGCGGGTCATTGATTTCGATCACGACTCACACGGTACTGCACAATCTGATATTCGGATGCCTTCTGATCTTCATCATTCAATGGATCTTTCTGGGCGATCTGCGCAGCGCCATCATCGTTGGTTTGAACATCCCGTTCGCCCTCCTGTTCGCGGTCATTTTGCTCGTGCTGCGCGGCGAGAGTGCCAACCTCCTCTCGCTCGGTGCGGTGGATTTCGGCATCATCGTCGATTCGGCGGTTATATTGGTCGAAAATATTTTCAGGAATCTCCAACGGTCCCCGGCGGAACAAAATGAACTGCGCCGGGCTTTAGCCGGGTATTTCCACGGCTCCGACCCGACGCACGCCCCCAATCATGCGCATTCCATTCGCGGCTGGACGGACCGGCTCCGGCTGATCCTCGTCAGCGCGATACAGATCGACAAGGCGGTGCTTTTCTCCGTGCTGATCATCATTGCCGCTTTCGTGCCCCTCTTCACCATGGAGGGAGTGGAGGGCGCAATCTTTGGACCGATGGCGCGCACCTACGCCTACGCGCTCGCCGGAGCCTTGATCGCTGCGTTCACCGTTACCCCCGTGTTGGCATCGCTGCTGCTGCCCGCACGCATCGAGGAGACCGAGACTCTGCTGGTGCGCGCGATGCACCGTATTTACAGCCCGGCGTTGCGGTTCGCGTTGAATCGCCGGGGATACGTGATCGGCGCCGGCGTCGTGTTTCTCGCGGTGGCGGCGGTATTTGCCGCCCGCTTGGGCAGCGAGTTCCTTCCTCACCTGGACGAGGGTAACTTATGGATTCGCGCCGAATTACCGATGACTATTTCGCTCGAGGACGGCGAAGCGGCGACGAGGAAGATGCGGCTGATCCTTCTGCGCTACCCGGAGGTGCTCACGGTGGTTTCGCAGCACGGCCGGCCGGATGATGGCAGCGATGCATCGCCGTTCTCGAATGTCGAACTGTTCGTGCCGCTGAAGCCGTACGATCAATGGCCCGCCGGCGTGACCAAGGCGGAACTAATAAAACAAGTCCTCGCGGCATTTCAGAGCGCACTTCCCGGCGTGCTGTTCAACTTCTCGCAATATATCCAGGACAACATCGAAGAGGGCATATCAGGCGTCAAGGGCGCCAATTCGGTCAAGATCATCGGTCCGAATTTGGATACGCTGACGGCGCTCGCAGGACGAGTTCGAGACCAATTAAGCAGGGTGCGCGGTATCGCGGATTTGGGCATATTCCCCGTATTGGGGCAGCCGAACCTAGACGTCACGATAGACCGCGCGAAAGCCGCGCGTTACGGACTCAACACGGGGGACGTCAACGCGGTCATTCAAGCCGCGCTTGGCGGGACGGTCGCAACGACCGTATTCGAAGGGGACCGGCAATTCGGCGTCGTGGTCCGCTATCCGCACGAGGAGCGCGACACCGTGCAAAAGATCGGCGACATCAAAGTCGCCTACCAAATGGGTAACGGCTCGACGGGCTACGTGCCGCTGCGCGGCATCGCGACGATCACCTTGGATACCGGCGCGTCCTGGATCTACCATGAAAATGGGGAACGGTTCATTCCCGTCAAATTCAGCGTCCGCGGCCGCGATTTGGGCAGCACCGTCGCCGACGCGCAGTCGCGAATCGCGAAGCACGTGACGCTGCCAGCGGGATATCGAATGTCGTGGTCCGGCGAATATGGCGAACTACAGGCCGCCAACCGGCGTCTTGAGGTCATCGTGCCGGTGAGCCTGGTGCTGATACTCGGTTTGCTCTACAGCCTTTTCAATTCGGTTCGCGAGTGCTTAATCAGTCTTGCCGGAATACCCTTCACGATCGCGGGCGGTCTATTGACATTGTCTATTTCCGGCCTCAATTTCAGCATCTCCGCCGCCATTGGGTTCATCTCCTTGTTCGGCGTGTCGGTGATGATCGGGATCCTGTTCGTCACGTATTACAATCAAGCGAAATTGCGCGGCGGTAGTTCCGCGGATGCGATGTTTCAGGCCGCATCCACATTGATGCGCCCGCTGTTGATGATGAGCCTGTCGGCGGGAATCGGCCTTCTTCCAGCCGCGATTTCGACCGGAATCGGCAGCGAAGTGCAGCGGCCGCTAGCCACCGTGGTCGTCGGCGGCATGTTGCTGGGCTCCGTCATGCTCTTGCTCGTCGTTCCCGTTCTCAAACTGGCTCTCCTCGGTCACGACGACGCGCCGGCGACGCAGGAGTCGACATGAGGCGATACACGATACGGTCCGGCCTCTGCTCCGCTACACTGATGCTTCAAGCGTGCGCGGTAGGCCCGGAGTTCAAGACACCGGCTGCGCCGCAAGCCTTGGGCTACACCGCTGCGTCCTTGCCGGAAACCGCCGGAACTGCCGGCGTCAGCGGTGGAGAGCGGCAGCGTTTCGTCAGCGGAGGCGATATACCGCGCAGGTGGTGGGCTTTGTTTCGCTCGAAGCCGCTCAACGATCTCATTGAGCGTTCCCTGAAATCAAACCCCGACATCAAAGCCGCGCAGGCGGCGCTGACCGTCGTCAGGGAAACGGCGCTCGCTCAGAACGGCGCCTACTACCCGAGCGTCGGCGCGGGTGTGTCGGCAAGCCGTCAGAAGACATCCGCGGCTTTGTCGCCGACGCCGAATTCCGGAGCCCTGAATTTTAGTCTGTATACTCCACAAGTCAGCGTTGCCTACGTACCCGACGTGTTTGGGCTCAATCGCAGAACCGTCGAATCCTTGAACGCGAACTCCGAACAAGCGCGCTTCGCGCTGATAGCCACCCAAATTACGCTGACCGCGAATATCGTCGCAGTCGCGATTCAGGAGGCCTCGCTGCGCGCGCAGATCGATGCGATGCTTTCGATCGTCGCCGCCGACGGCGACGCGCTGGACATTTTGCGCAAGCAAAATGCGCGCGGCTATGCCGGTGTGCTCGCCGTGGCTGCGCAGGAGTCCCAATTCGCGCAAGCGGCCGCCGCTCTGGCGCCGCTGCGCAAACAGCTTACCTAGCAGCGCGATCTGCTGGCCGCGTTGTCCGGCGGCTATCCCGACCAGGCGCCGGCGGAAGAATTTACACTCGCCAGCCTGCAATTGCCGCGCCGAGTGCCGGTTAGCCTGCCTTCGCGCCTGGTCGCGCAGCGGCCGGACATACGCCAGGCGGAGGCGAACCTGCACGCCGCGAGCGCGCAAATAGGCGTTGCGATCGCCAATCGGCTGCCGAACATCACGCTGTCGGCCGGTGCGGGCTTTGCGGCGTTGTCCGCCAACCAGATTTTCTCGGGAAATACCGAATTTGCGATCGCGGGGGCCAGCCTGACGCAGCCCATCTTCGACGGCGGTGCGCTCATGCACAAGGAGCGCGCCGCGAAGGCTGCGTACCTTCAAGCTTCCGAACAATATCAAAGCACCGTCCTGGCTGCATTTCAGAACGTCGCCGACACGCTCGCTGCGCTCGTGATCGATGCGACGGCATTGAAATCGGCGAAAGCCGCTGCGGACGCCGCGGCGACAGCCTTGACCGTTACGCGGCGGCAGGCCGCGGCCGGATATGGCGACAACCTCGCGCTCGCGAGCGCGAAAATCATCGATGGTCAAGCGCGCACCGGACTCGTGCAGGCCGAGGCCAATCGCTACCTGGATACCGCCGCGCTATTTCAGGCACTCGGCGGCGGCTGGTGGAATCGCGACGGCAGCGTTGGCGATTGAAATGACGCGACTATTGATCATCGAGGATCACGACGATCTGGCGGCGCTGCTTAGCGAGGGGTTGCGTCGGGCGGGGTTCGTGGCGGATCGCGCCGCAAGTCTGGCCGAGGCCAAGGAAGCGCTCGGATGGAACGACTACGCCGCGGTCATTCTCGATCTCGGACTTCCCGACGGTGACGGGCTCGGCGCCTTGCGGACATTGCGCGCGGCCGAGGATTCCACGCCGGTACTCATATTGAGCGCCCGCGGCGGACTGGAGGATCGCGTGCGAGGAATCGAGACCGGGGCTGACGATTACCTGGCGAAGCCTTTTGCGTTGGAAGAATTGGTCGCGCGGATTCGGGCGTTGCTGCGGCGCCCAGGGGATTATCTCGGCAGGACCTTGCGGATCGGCAACGTTGCATTCGATACGAGGGCACGGCAGGTTTTCGTGGCCGATACGCCCCAGTTTTTGTCCACGCGCGAGACGCAATTGCTCGAAATCCTGCTGCGGCGGGCCGGCCGTGTCGTGCCGAAAGGCATTGCGGAGAACCACCTGTTCGGCAATTCGACCGACGTCCGCTCCAACGCCGTCGAGGTATACGTACACCGGCTGCGTAAACAGCTGGCGGACGTCGGTGCTACCGTCGAAATCCACACCGTACGCGGTGTCGGCTACCTGCTGGACGAATCCAAGCCATGAGACATGGATTTCGCTCCATTCTTTGGCGCATCATCGGCTTGCAGGTGTTCGCGCTCGCGGCCGCGGCGGTCGCCGTGCCGCTCGCAATCAATTTCCTGCTGAATGCCACGGTAGCCACGTTTGAGAACCGCACTCTGCGCGCGCACGCGGATACGATCGCGACCTATCTCGCACCGCGCGACACCGGCTGGACGCTCGATCTTCCCGCGGATTTGCAAACGTTCTATCTGCATGGTTTCAACGGTTTCGCCTATTCGGTGATCGATTCGCAGGGCCGGGTCATATCGACTTCACTGCGCGACGGCGCGCCCATCGTGCGCAGTGACGATCGGCCGGCCGGCCCGGTTTATTTCAACCACCGAAACGGCAAGGCAATCTATTACGGCGCAAAGATCCCCGTGCGCCGCGGCGGCAGAACCGTATGGATCGAAGTGGCCCAAGACCTCGAGCATCCTGACGTCATCGTCGATGACATCGTCGCGGATTTCCTGCGGCGCATCGCGTGGTTCATCATTCCGATCATGGCCGTGCTCCTGGTTACCGACATCATCATCGTACGACGCGCGCTGAAGCCCATTCTGCTCGCATCGAAACGCGCCGGCTCGATCGACCCCGCCAATTTGGAATTGCGCCTGCCGCTTCAAGACATTCCGTCGGAAATCCTGCCTTTGGTCCAGGCCGTCAATCAGGCGCTCGACCGTCTGCAAAATGGCTTTCAGACCTTGCGCAACTTCACCGCCGATGCGGCTCACGAATTGCGTACGCCGCTGAGCGTTCTGCGGCTCCGCGTCGACACGACTTTGTCCCAAGAATCCGCCGGACCCTTGCGCAAAGACATAGCTGCCATGAGCCAGGTCGTCATCAGCTATTGGCAGTCGCTGAATTGGAAGCGACGTTGATCCGATCAGGCGAGACGGTCGATTTGCGCTCGGTCGCGGCCGACGTGGTCGCCTTGCTCGCACCTATCGCGCTCAAACAGGGCAAGGACATCGCGCTCACGGGCAGTCAAACGCCGGTCTGGGTGGCGGGCAACGCGGCGATGCTGTTCCAGGCGGTGCGCAACCTCGCGGAAAATGCGCTGACGCACACCGCACCCGCGACCACCGTCGATATTCAGGTCGGCGATGCGGGCGTTCGCGTGCTCGACGAGGGGCCGGGAATTGCGGATAGCGACGTCAATCTCGTTTTTCAACGTTTCTGGCGGCGCGACCGAAGGCGGGCCGAGGGGGCCGGGCTTGGACTCGCTATCGTGCGGCGAATCGTCGAAGCCCACGGCGGAACGATCGGCGTGAGCAACAGATCGCCTCGGGGCGCGGTATTCCGGATCCAACTCAACGCGGCGCCGCCGTCCGGGGGATGATCAACGCGCGCGCGATCTGTCATCATTCGTCGCGATACAGACCGAGGTGCCCTTGCCGACCAACCCGCATGCCATTGCGTCCCAGCCCATGCGCGGTGCGAGCTTGGCCGCGCTCGGTATCGTTTTCGGGGATCTCGGCACGAGCCCGCTTTACACGCTGCAGACCGTCGTGGAGGCGGTCGGGGGTAAGTTCACGGCCGAAAGCGCGCTCGGCATTCTCTCGCTGCTGTTCTGGACGCTGATCATCACGATTTCCGGCAAATATTGCGCGCTGGTAATGAGGGCGGACAATCGCGGCGAAGGCGGTATCTTGGCCTTGATGTCGCTAAACGGCGCGAACGGCTTCTCGCCCGGCTCCCGGGTGCTGACGGCGATCGGTCTGCTCGGCGCGGCGCTGATCTACGGCGACGGCGTCATCACGCCGGCTATCTCCGTGCTCAGCGCGGTCGAGGGGGTCAACGTGGTCTCGGCGAGCTTGAAGCCGTATGTGATGCCGACAGCGGTGGCCATTCTGCTGACGTTGTTCGCGGCTCAGCGCGCGGGCACCGAACGCATCGGCCGAGCGTTCGGGCCGATCATGTTCTTGTGGTTCCTGAGCATCGCGGCGCTGGGGTTCGCAGCCATTGTCCGTCATCCCGGCGTGATTGCCGCGGCCGACCCACGCCACGCGCTGCGCTTTCTCGAACGTTCGGGCTCCTCCGGTTGGTTGGTGCTCGGTGGCGTGTTTCTATGCATCACGGGCGGGGAGGCCCTTTACGCGGACATGGGCCACTTCGGCAAAACCCCGATCCGCCGGTCATGGTATCTGTTGGTGCTGCCGTCGCTGTTGGTAAGCTATGCCGGTCAAACCGCCTATTTGATCGACAAAGGGTCCGCGAGCGGCAACCCGTTCTTTCAGATTGCGCCGGCTTGGTCCATTTATCCTCTCATCGTGCTCGCGACGGTCGCCACGATCATCGCCAGTCAAGCGATCATCACGGGATCCTTCTCGATGACGCGGCAGGCGCTGCAATTGGGTTGGCTCCCGGCCGTATCGATCCGGCAAACATCGGACCGGGTATACGGCCAGATCTATGTGCCGGCAGTCAATTGGTTGATGATGATCGCGACGGTCGGCACGACGATCGCGTTCGGCAGCTCGGCGCGCTTGGCGGGCGCATACGGAACCGCCGTGTCGACGACGATGCTGTTGACCACGGGTTTGCTGCTTAGAACCATGCGTCGAGTCTGGGGCTGGCCGATTCTCGCGGTCGCGGCGGTCGGCGGCGCATTGCTCACGGTCGACGGCGGCTTTTTCGCCGCCAATCTCTTGAAGATCGCCGACGGCGGCTGGCTGCCGCTGAGCCTCGGAGCGATCGTGTTCGCCCTGATGCTCACCTGGCGCACCGGCATCGAGGCGATACACGCTGCGCTCGGGCAGTCGCAGACGGCAGAGGAGGCGTTTCTCGCCAAACTGCGCCAGGGCGTCATCCCGCGCGTCGATGGTACGGTGATCTTCCTGACCCGCAGCACGCAGCGCGTACCGCGGTTGATCATGGATCACGTGCACTTTACAGGCGCACTGCCGCGAAACGTCATTGCGCTGAGCGTCCAGTTCGAGACCGTGCCGCGATTGCAAGGCGCGCCCTGTTCGATCGTTGACGACGTGGGCATGGGCCTGTGGCATGTCGTGGCACGATTCGGATTCATCGAGATTCCGGATTTGCGGCGCGCGCTGCGGCAAATTCCGGAATTGTCCGCGGTGATCGATTTCGAGAGCGCCATATTCATCGGCACGCGCGACCTCGTCGTGCACAAGAGGGGCAGCAGGGTCTTGCGCAAAGGGCGCTTGCGCTTGTTCGCCTATCTCTACCGCAATTCAGCCAAGATCATGGATCGCTTCAACTTGCCGGCGCAGAACGTCCTGGAGATCGCGCGGCAAATCGAAATATAAACCGGTCATCATATTGGGTAGGGCACGCATGCCAGCGCGATGGCCGCGAATTCCGGCCACAGCTTGCTTCGGGAAAAATACTATACTAGGCTATACTATATTCGATTGGCCTGGCCGCGGGGTCGGCGCTCGCCGTGGCGGGCTCGTTGCGGCATCGGTTAGGGGAGCCCAATACAGCGATGACTCGCCTCAGGCACGCAACTGTCGGGCGGCCCCTATGGCCTGTCGCCGCCTCGACCAAGGAATTCCGCGGCGACCGCAACCGACCGCGCCGGTGCCGCGTGTTCACGGTCGGCATCGCCTGCATTGCCGTGCAGTTCTCGACGGGCGCCGTCGGTGGTGAAACCGACGCCGACGCATCCCGAGCGGGATCCACGCCACGCTTTGCGATGCACGGTCAATTCACCTACGTCGAACAAGCGACCGACGCGTTCCGCGCACCCTACGACGGACCGAATAGCTTGTCGCCGCACGTCGCCAGGGAAACGACGGACGCAACGTTGTTCATCGGTGCGCGGTTGTGGCCGGGCGCGGAAGGCTGGATCGCACCGGAAATCGACCAGGGCTTCGGACTCGACGACACCCTCGGCGCCGCCGGTTTCCCGAGCGGCGAAGCCTACAAGGTCGGCAAGAAGGAGCCTTACCTGCGCCTGCCGCGGATATTCATGCGGCAAACTTTGGAATTGAGCGGGGAAGAATTAGCGATCGAGCGCGATTCCATGCACCTCGGTGGCGGCGGTGGCGCCAACCGTGTGGTCTTCACGGTCGGCAAATTCGCCGTCACCGACGTCTTCGACACGAACCGGTATGCGCACGACGCGCGCAGCGATTTCCTGAATTGGACGGCGCTCGACGCGGGCACCTTCGATTACGCCGCCGATGCCTGGGGCTATACGGTCGGCGCCGCCGCCGAGTGGTATCAGGGTCCGTGGACGCTGCGCGCAGGAGCTTTCGACATGTCGCATGTTCCGAACGGCGCACAGCTTGAACCTGGCGCCCATAATTTCCAGCTGGTCGCTGAATTCGAGAATCGTCATGAGATCCTGGGAAGACCAGGCCGGCTGACGCTCACCGCTTTTGACAGCCGCGGACGCATGGGTTTGTTGAATTCCGCCGTCCGGCTCGCGGCGGTCACCGGCGGGGCAGTCGATATTGCCGCGGTGCGGCGGTACCGCAGCCGCCTGGGCGCGAGCTTCGGCTTCGACCAGCAAATCGCCGCGGATCTCGGCCTTTTTGGACGCGTGGGAAAAGCGGCCGGAAATGTCGAGGCCTACGAGTTCACCGACATCGACCGCAGCGTTGCGGTCGGCGTCTCGCTGCAGGGCGCGCGCTGGTCCCGTCCCGCGGACACCGTCGGCATCGCTGCGATGGACAACGCCATCTCGGCGGCGCGCGAGCGCTATCTCGGCACCGGCGGACTCGGCATTCTCATCGGCGACGGCCGGCTGCCGCATCCGGCCGCCGAGCGGATCATCGAAGCCTATTACGACTTCACACTGAACCGCCGCATCAATCTCACGCTCGACTACCAGCGAATTCAAAATCCCGCCTACAACACCGATCGTGGCCCGGCCCAGGTTGTCGGCATCCGGCTGCACGCGCAGTTCTGAAGCCGCACCGCTGCCCAATTCGCGCAGCGAACCAGAGCGATCCTCAAGTCACGTCGGCTCGAACTTCAGCGCCACGCCGTTCATGCAATAACGCTCGCCGGTCGGCTGCGGTCCGTCGGGGAACACGTGGCCCAAGTGGCCGCCGCAGCGCGCGCAGTGCACCTCGGTGCGCGCCATCCCGAGCCCGCGATCGGTCGTCGTGCCGACCGCCTGGGGCAGGGGCGCGAAAAAACTCGGCCAGCCGGTGCCGCTGTCGAACTTCGTCGACGACTCGAACAAAGGCAGACCGCAGGCTGCGCAGGCGTAACGGCCGGCGCGCTGCTCCTTGTTCAGCGGACTCGTGCCGGCGCGCTCGGTGCCGTGCTCGCGCATGACCCTGAACGTATCGGCCGGCAGCTGCTTTTTCCAATCATCGTCCGAGCGCGTCGGCATGGATCGCTTGTCCTCGTTCATCATCCTCACTCCACGCTGAAATCGATGATCGTTTCGTTGCGCACGAATTTATGCAGCGCGGCTCCGGCGTCGAACGCGGCGGCGGCGGTCACGGCGGCGGCGGTCGCGTCGGCCAGCGGTTCGCGCCGTTCGACCGCCTGCAAGAACGCATATTCGCCCGCCTCGAGCCGGTGAACGACCAACTGCCGTTGCGTGCGCGTCAGCAGCAAACGCTCGCCGCCCTTGCCGAGATCGATCATGTCCGGCTCGCGGTCGAGATCGCGATTCGCTTGCCAAATTTCGAGCAGAGGATATTCGGAGCGCAGCAGCCGGGCCGCCGGATGCAAATGGAATCGCAGGCGTTCGTAGTCCACGGGTGCGACCGCCGCGAGCCTCCCGAGATCCAACGGCGCATGGTCGGCGGCCGAAAGCGCTTCTTGATACAGCCATTCCAGGCGCGCGACTTCGCCCAGATAGCGGTACCGGCCGCCTCGATGCCGCTCGGCGAGAAAGGCCGCGAACGCGCCGCCGGCCTCAGCCAAGTCGCCGGATGTCGACGGATGATGTTCGCGGTAGGATTGGGCGCATTGATCGAAGTAGGCGTCGCCGACCAGGCGCCGGATGACCGGAAAGCTCGAGCGCAGGCTGCCGAGGAAATTGCCGAGCGAATTGTTCGCATAGACGGCGAGCCGCGCTTCGGCCGTAATGCCGTCGTCGAGGATCCAGCGTTGCGCGCGCTCGTGATGCCCGTCGAGCACGGCATCGATGAAATCCGCCTGCAATTCAGGCAGCGTCGGCACGCGGGCGCGCCCTGATGGCATCGGCCTTGACGGCCTCCGCGACGAGCGCGGCGAGCGGCGGAATCTCCTGATCCCATTCGATCAGCGTCGGCGCGCCGTCGAAGCGGACGAGCGCCTCGCGGTACAGATCCCAAACGGCGTCGGCGACCGGCGCACTATGCGTATCGATCAGCAGCGTGCGCCCGCCGACCGCCATCTCGCTGTGGCCCGCGAGATGCATCTCCTGCACCGCATCGCGCGGTATCGTCTGCAAATAGCGCCTCGCATCGAAGCGGTGATTGCAGGCCGCGACATAGATATTGTTGATGTCCAGCAGGATCCCGCAGCCGGATACTGCCGCCACCGCGGCGAGGAATTCCCATTCGCTGATCGTCGAACACTGGAACTGCAGATAGCTCGAGACGTTCTCGATCAGTATCGGCCGACCGAGCGCTTCCTGGACGGCATCGATCCGTTCGCAAACATGCCGCAGCGCTTCGTCCGTATACGGTATCGGCAGCAAATCATTCGCATGCCGGCCGCCCGCGGAGGCGAAGCATAAATGCTCGGAAACCAAAGCGGGCTCGAATCTCTGGACGATACGGCGCAAATTGGCCAGGTGCCGCGCGTCGATCGGGTCGGTGCTACCAAGGGATAGGCCGACGCCGTGCAGCGACAGGGGATAGAGCGCGCGGATCCTCTCCAGGGAATCGATCGCGGCGCCGCCGGCGGCGAAATAATTTTCGCTGTGCGCCTCGAACCAACCGACGGAGGGCCTCTCGTCGAGCACCGCCGCGTGGTGCTGTGCGCGCAAGCCGATGCCGGCGGCCGCCGGCATCGGCACGCTGCGCCGCTGCAGATCGACGCGCGGTTTCATCGTCGGCGATTACTTCGGCTGCAAGCTGCCGCCGGCCAGACGATCGCACGTGCCCTTCGGCAATTCGACGAAATCCTTGCCGTTGGCGCTGACTTTGGATTGACCCGCGCAGGCGTGGGCTTTCGCGGCGCAATCGTTCTTGCCGGCCTTGGCGACGCCGTAGCACTTCTCCGTTGACATTTGATCGGCGGCGAAAGTCGGCGCCGCGAACGCAGCCGCGCCGAGGGCCAACAGTGTCGTGATCGCGGTGACCGATGCGCAAGTATTTTTCATGGAAATTGGCTCCTGGGTTGGTTTGGCTATCGTCCGAAATTCAATCGCACGCCGAACAGACCGGCGCCGCCCGTAGTTTATTGCAGGTGCCGCGGGAAATCGCTCCTTTTGAGCGGGATGACGCATCGTTAAGGCCCGGCCGCCGGTTTTGCCTGTAGAATGCCGCATTGCGTTCTAAGGATCGGTGAATGTCGCGGAAATTGGGCGGGAATCACGTCGCGCTGATTTGCGGATCAGTGGCTTACGACACCATTTTGGTCTTTCCGGACCGTTTCAAGGCGCATATTCTGCCGGAGAACATCCACATCCTGAACGTCTCGTTCCTGGTACCGGAGATGCGCCGCGAGTTCGGCGGATGCGCGGTGAATATCGCCTACGGCTTGCAGCTGCTCGGCGATCGCGGCCTGCCGATGGCGGCCGCTGGGCATGATTTTGCCCCGTACCGCGAACGGCTGCGCGGGCTCGGCATCGCGACCGACTATATCAAGGAATTTCCGGACTGCTTTACGGCACAGGCGTACATCACGACGGACCTCGACGATAATCAAATCACCGCGTTTCATCCGGGCGCGATGCAGCAAGCGCATCGGCAGCGGATCGCCGGCGTCGCCGGCGTCGCCGGCGAAATCGCCATCGGAATCGTCGCTCCGGACGGACGCCAGGCGATGATCGAGCATGCAGCCGATTTCGCGGCGGCGAATATTCCGTTCATATTCGACCCCGGGCAAGGCCTGCCGATGTTCGGCAAGCCGGAACTCGAGACCTTCATCGACCAGGCCAGCTGGCTCGCGGTCAACGACTATGAGTGGCGGCTGCTGCAGCAGAAGACCGGCTTGACGGCCGGGGATTTGATGGACAGGGTCGAGGCGCTGATCGTGACCAAGGGGTCGGCCGGCTCGGTGATCTACGCGAAGGGGCGAACGCTCGAGATACCATGCGCTGCGGCGCGGACCGTCGTCGACCCGACGGGTTGCGGGGATGCTTACAGAGCTGGTCTAATTCACGGTTTACTGCACCGCTACGATTGGCAGACGACGGGGCGCCTCGCCTCGTTGATGGGCGCGATCAAGATCGAGTCCCGGGGGCCGCAAAACCACCGGTTCACGAGAGCGGAATTCGATCGGCGATTCTTCGACAACTTCGGCCAGCCGGCGCCAGGGTCACATTCATGAGCAAACAATTCTCCTTCACATCCGAATCGGTGTCCGAGGGCCACCCGGACAAGGTCGCCGACCAGATTTCCGATGCCGTGCTCGACGCCATCTTGACGGCCGACCCGCGGGGTCGCGTCGCCTGCGAGACCCTGGTCAAAACCGGCGTCGTGATCGTCGCTGGCGAAGTGACGACGAGCGCCTGGGTTGATGTGGAGGCGATCGTCCGCAAGACGGTGCTGGAAATAGGCTACGACACCTCCGACATGGGCTTCGACGGTGCAAGCTGCGGGGTGCTCAACGTGATCGGCAAACAATCGCCGGACATCGCCCAAGGCGTCGACCGCAAGGACGAGCGCAAGCAGGGCGCCGGCGATCAGGGCCTGATGTTCGGCTATGCGACCAACGAGACCGACGTGCTGATGCCGGCGCCGATCACGCTCGCGCACCGGCTGGTCAAGAGGCAGGCGCAAGTCCGCAAGAGCGGCAAGCTGCCTTGGTTGCGTCCCGATGCGAAGAGCCAAGTCACGTTGCGCTACGAGAACGACAAGCCGGTCGGCCTCGAAGCGGTCGTGCTGTCCACCCAGCACAGCGATGATGTCGGCACGAAGCATTTGCGCGAAGCGGTCATGGAGGAGATCCTGAAGCCGGTATTGCCGCGCGAGTGGGTCGGCAAGCGCACGAAATTTCACATCAACCCGACGGGGCGCTTCGTGATCGGCGGCCCGGTCGGCGACTGCGGCTTGACGGGCCGCAAGATCATCGTCGACACCTACGGCGGCTTTGCACGCCACGGCGGCGGCGCGTTTTCCGGCAAGGATCCGTCGAAAGTCGATCGTTCGGCGGCGTACGCCGCGCGCTACGTCGCCAAGAACATCGTCGCGGCCGGACTCGCCGAGCGCTGCGAGGTCCAACTTTCCTATGCGATCGGCGTGGCGGAGCCGACCTCGATCATGGTCGAGACCTTCGGCACCGGCAAATTGCCGGACACGCGCCTGACCCAGATCGTGCGGGCGCACTTCGATCTGACGCCGTTCGGCCTGCGCGAAATGCTCGATCTGGCGCGGCCGATTTATCAGCTGACCGCCAGCTACGGACATTTCGGCCGCAAGGAGCCGCAGTTCACGTGGGAGCGCACCGACAAGGCGGACACCCTCGCCGCCGAATTGAAATCATCGCGCGCCGCTTAAGGGGGCGCGCAATCGAAGGAGTGACGATACATGAATGCAGCAATCAAACCGCGGGCGGATTTCGCCGTCAAGGATCTGGCGCTGGCCGATTGGGGCCGCAAGGAGATCAAGATCGCCGAAACCGAGATGCCCGGACTGATGGCGATCCGCGAGGAATTCGCGCAGCTGCAGCCGCTGCGCGGCGCGCGCGTCGCCGGCTCCTTGCACATGACGATTCAAACGGCGGTGCTGATCGAGACGCTGAACGCGCTCGGCGCCGAAGTTCGCTGGGCCTCGTGCAACATCTACTCGACGCAGGACCACGCCGCGGCGGCGATCGCCGCCGGCGGGACCCCGGTGTTCGCGATCAAGGGCGAGACGCTCGCCGACTATTGGGATTACACCCATAAGATCTTCGATTGGCCGGACGGCGCCTACGCGAACATGATTCTGGACGATGGCGGGGACGCGACTCTGCTGCTGCATCTGGGGGCCAAGGCGGAGCGCGACGCGACCCTGCTCGCGAAGCCGGCGAGCGAGGAAGAGGAACACCTGTTCGCGGCCATCAAGGCCAAGCTGAAGGTCGATCCGAAGTGGTATTCAACGAGGCTCGCGAAGATCAAGGGCGTCTCCGAGGAGACGACGACCGGCGTCAAGCGCCTATACCAAATGGCCAAGGACGGCGAGCTCGCGTTCCCGGCGATCAACGTCAACGACTCGGTCACCAAGTCCAAATTCGACAATCTGTACGGCTGCCGCGAGTCGCTGGTCGACGGCATCAAGCGCGCGACCGACGTCATGATTGCAGGCAAGGTCGCCGTGGTCGCCGGCTATGGCGACGTCGGCAAGGGCTCGGCACAGGCGCTGCGCGCGCTGTCGGCGCAGGTGTGGGTCTCGGAAATCGATCCCATTTGCGCGCTGCAGGCGGCGATGGAAGGCTATCGCGTGGTGACGATGGATTACGCCGCCGACAAGGCCGATATCTTCGTAACGGCTACGGGGAATTTCCACGTGATCACGCACGATCACATGCGGCGCATGAAGAACCAGGCGATCGTCTGCAACATCGGCCATTTCGACAACGAGATCGAAGTGGCGGCGCTGCGCCGCTATGCCTGGGAGAACATCAAGCCGCAGGTCGACCACGTGATCTTTCCGGACGGCAAACGGATCATCCTGCTCGCCGAGGGACGCTTGGTAAACCTCGGCTGCGGCACTGGTCATCCGTCCTACGTGATGAGCTCCTCGTTCGCCAATCAAGTACTGGCGCAGATAGAGCTCTACGCCCGGACCGCGAAATATCCGGTTGGCGTCTACGTGTTGCCGAAACATCTGGACGAGAAGGTCGCGCGCCTGCAGCTCTCGAAACTCGGCGCCCAATTGACGGAGTTGACCGACACCCAAGCGCGCTACATCGGCGTCGACAAACAAGGTCCGTTCAAGCCGGATCATTACCGGTACTAGCCGTGGCGCAAACAGCGAAGTTGCTCGACGGCAAGGCCGTCGCGGCGCGAGTACGAGAGGAAGTCAAAGGCCGCGCGGCGGCGTTCCGGCAGAGCGCCGGCCGTCCGCCGGGGCTCGCGGTCGTGCAAGTCGGCTCGGACCCGGCATCGAGCGTTTACGTACGCAACAAGCGCAAGGCCTGCGAGGAGACCGGCATTCATTCGTTCGCGTTCGATCCGCCGGCGACCGTCGGCCGCGAGGAGATGCTGCGGCTCGTGCATCAACTGAATGGCGACGATCGTGTCGACGGGATCCTGATCCAGCTGCCGCTGCCGGCCGGGCTGGATACGAACGAGATCATGGACGCCGTCGATCCGGCCAAGGACGTCGACGGTTTCCATCCGCAGAACACCGGCTTGCTCGCGCAAAAGCGGCCGCGACTGAGGCCCTGCACGCCTTTCGGCGTGATCCGGCTGGCAAATGAATATGGCATCAAACTGCAAGGCCTGCGGGCGACCGTCGTCGGCGCCTCGAATATCGTCGGCCGGCCGATGGCGCTCGAACTGCTGCTCGCGCGCTGCACGGTCACCGTCTGCCATACCGGCACCCGCGATTTGCGCGCCGAAGTGGAGCGGGCTGAACTCGTCGTCGCGGCGGTCGGCAAACCCGGTATGGTCGCCGGCGAATGGATCCGCGAGGGCGCGGCGGTGTTCGATGTCGGCATCAATCGGACCGCCGACGGCAAGCTGGTCGGCGACGTCGGTTACGAGGCCGCCTGCGCGCGGGCCGCTTGGATCACGCCGGTACCGGGTGGACTCGGCCCAATGACGATCGCGATGCTGTTGTCGAACACGCTGGACGCCGCGGCTGCCCGCGCGCGCTGACCAATATCGCCGCCCGTTCAGTATACTGGCGGCCCATGCGCCGATGAGGAAGGGGCCGATGAAGGTCAAAGCGAGTTCCAAGGTGTACGCCGATGCGCTCAGCGCATTGCGCGGCATTTTGGCGGACGGCATGACGCTCATGTCGGGCGGCTTCGGCGCCTGCGGCGTGCCGGAAAATCTGATCGCCGCCGTGCGCGAATTGGGCGCGCGCAATCTGACCGTCGTGTCGAACAACGCCGGGCTCGACGGCTTCGGTCTCGGGCTGCTGCTGCAGACCCGGCAGATCCGCAAGATGATCTCCTCGTACGTCGGCGAGAACAAGGAATTCGAGCGGCAATACCTGTCCGGAGAATTGGAGCTGGAGTTCAATCCGCAGGGCACGCTCGCCGAACGCATCCGCGCGGGCGGCGCGGGCATTTACGGCTTCTACACGCGCACCGGCGCCGGCACGATGGTCGCCGAGGGCAAGGAGCAGCGCGTCGTCGACGGCGAGACCTACGTGCTGGAGAAGGGCCTGATCGCGGACCTGTCGCTCGTCAAAGCCTGGAAGGGCGACACCGAAGGCAATTTGATTTACCGCAAGACGGCTCGCAATTTCAATCCGCCGATGGCGACTGCCGGGCGCATCACGATCGCCGAGGTCGAACACCTGGTCGAGCCCGGCGCCCTCGATCCGGATCAAATCCATACGCCGGGAATCTACGTCAAGCGCATCTTCGAGGGCCGCAATTATTCGCGCCTGATCGAGAAGCGCACCGTCCGCAAGCGCAAGGAGGCCGCCGATGCCGTGGACACGTGAGCAAATGGCGGCCCGCGCCGCGCAGGAACTCGCCGACGGCTTCTACGTGAATCTCGGCATCGGCATTCCGACGCTCGTGGCGAATTATATTCCGCCAAATATGACCGTCGTCCTGCAGTCGGAGAACGGCATGCTAGGCATGGGTCCGTTTCCCTACGAGGGCGAGGAGGATCCGGACCTGGTCAACGCCGGCAAGGAGACCGTCACGGCGCTGCCGATGACCTCGTATTTTTCGTCCGCCGACAGTTTCGCGATGATCCGCGGCGGGCACATCGATTTGTCCGTGCTCGGCGCCATGGAAGTGTCCGAGAGCGGCGATTTGGCCAATTGGATGGTGCCGCGCAAGGTCGTCAAGGGCATGGGCGGAGCGATGGATTTGGTCGCCGGCGTCAAGCGCGTCGTCGTCGTCATGGAACACGTCTCCAAGGACGGATCGCCGAAATTCAAGCCGCGCTGCGAATTGCCGCTGACCGGCGCCAACGTCGTCGACCTGTTGATCACGGACCTGGCGGTTTTCGGCCGCGACTCGCGCCGCGCGCCGTTCCGTCTGATCGAACGCGCTCCCGGCGTATCCGCCGCCGAGGTCCGCCGGATGACTCCCGCGCAATACTCGGAATGAGCCGGCGCGGAGCATGAGCGCCTTGACGCATTTGCAGCGCCTCGAGGCCGAGAGCATCCACATCTTCCGCGAGGTCGTTGCGGAGTGCGCGAAGCCCGTCATGCTGTATTCGATCGGCAAGGACAGCGCCGTGATGCTGCATTTGGCGGTGAAGGCGTTCGCGCCGGCGAAACCGCCGTTTCCGCTGCTGCACGTCGATACGACCTGGAAATTCCGCGACATGATCGAGATGCGCGATGCGGTCGCCAAAGAGCACGGGCTCGAGCTGATCGTGCACGTCAACCAAGAAGGCCTCGCGCAGGGGATCAATCCGATTGCCCACGGCTCCGCGGTGCACACGGACGTCATGAAAACCCAGGCGCTGAAGCAGGCCCTGGACCGCCACGGCTTCGACGCCGCGTTCGGCGGCGCGCGCCGCGACGAGGAAAAGTCGCGCGCCAAGGAGCGCATATTGTCGTTCCGCACCGAGCGGCATCGATGGGACCCGAAGCGGCAACGGCCGGAACTGTGGAATTTGTACAACGCCCGCAAGCACCAGGGCGAGAGTTTCCGGGTGTTTCCGCTGTCCAACTGGACCGAGCTGGACGTATGGCAATATTTGTATGCGCAGAACATCCGCGTCGTGCCGCTATATTTCGCCGCCGTGCGCCCGGTCGTGGAGCGCGACGGCATGTTGATCATGGTCGACGATGAACGGCTGCCGCTCGCTCCCGGCGAGAAGCCGATGCTGAAGAAAGTGCGCTTCCGCACGCTCGGCTGCTATCCGCTGACCGGGGCGATCGAGAGCGACGCCGACACCTACGCCGCGATCATCGAGGAGATGCTGCTCGCCAAGACCTCCGAGCGCCAGGGCCGCGCGATCGATCATGACGCCGCGGCGTCGATGGAAAAGAAGAAGCACGAGGGCTATTTCTGATGGCCGTCGATTCCGCCTCGATCGGCGGCGACGTCGACGCCTATCTTGCGCGCCACCAGCGCAAGGATTTGCTGCGCTTCATCACTTGCGGCTCGGTCGATGACGGCAAATCCTCGTTGATCGGGCGCTTGCTTTACGAGTCGAAGATGATTTTCGAAGACCAGCTCGCGGCGCTGGAAACCGACTCGAAGAAAGTCGGCACGCGCGGCGCCGAGATCGATTTCGCGCTGCTCGTCGACGGACTCGCGGCGGAACGCGAGCAGGGCATCACGATCGACGTCGCCTACCGCTTCTTCTCGACCGAAAAGCGCAAATTCATCGTTGCCGATACGCCGGGTCACGAGCAGTACACCCGCAACATGGCGACCGGAGCCTCGACGGCGGAGCTGGCGGTCATTTTGGTCGATGCGCGCAAGGGCGTGCTGACGCAGACGCGGCGGCACAGCTACTTGGTATCGTTGCTCGGCGCGCGGCAAATCGTGCTGGCCGTCAATAAAATGGACCTGGTCGACTACGCCGAGGACGCCTTTCGTTCGATCGAGGCCGACTATCGCCGGTTTGCGGCGCGCATTGGACTGCAGGCGGTGACCTGCATACCGGTTTCGGCGGTAGTCGGCGACAATGTCGTCGAGCGGAGCGCGCGCATGCCGTGGTATCGCGCGCCCGCACTGCTCGAGCATTTGGAGAGCGTGCCGCTGGCGGACGATGCGGCCGGCCGGCCCTTCCGGATGCCGGTGCAATGGGTCAACCGCCCCAACCATGAATTCCGCGGCTTCGCCGGCTTGATTTGCAGCGGATCCGTTCGCCCCGGCGATCGGCTGCGCGTGCTGCCGGGCGGCCGCGTTAGCCGCGTGGCGCGCATCATCGGCGCCGGCGGCGACGCCGAGGCCGGGCTCGCGGGCGAATCGGTCACCTTGACTCTCACCGACGAGGTCGACGTCAGCCGAGGCGATGTGCTTGCGGCCGCCGAACACGCGCCGGCCGTCGCCAATCAATTCGAAGCGACGGTCATTTGGATGCACGAAGAGCCGCTGCTGCAGGGCCGCGCCTATTTGCTGAAATCGGCGACGACGACCGTGACGGCGACCGTCAGTCCGGTCAAGTACTCGATCAACGTCAATACGCTGGAGCACCAGCCTTCACGCAAGCTCGAACTGAACGACATCGGCGTCTGCGGCATCGAACTGTCGGCGGCGATCGCCTTCGAGCCGTACCGCGACAGCCGCACGCTCGGCGGCTTCATTCTGATCGATCGGATTACGAACAACACGGTCGGCGCCGGCTTGCTGCACCATGCGCTGCGGCGTTCCGACAACGTGCATTGGCAGGCGCTCGACGTCAATAAACGCGTGCGCGCCGAGCTTGCGCATCAGATGCCGTGCATTCTTTGGTTCACGGGCTTGTCGGGCGCCGGCAAATCGACGATAGCGAACCTGGTGGAGAAGAGGCTGCACGCCGACGGCAGGCATACCTATCTGCTGGACGGCGACAACGTGCGCCACGGCCTGAACAAGGATCTCGGCTTTACCGACGCCGATCGCGTCGAGAACATCCGCCGCGTCGCCGAGGTCGCGCGCTTGATGGTGGATGCGGGGCTGATCGTTCTGGTCTCGTTCATATCGCCGTTCACCGCCGAGCGGCGCATGGCGCGCGGCCTCGTCGCACCCGGCGAATTCATCGAGGTGTTCGTCGATACGCCGCTCGCGGAGGCCGAAGCCCGCGACGCCAAGGGCCTGTACAAAAAGGCGCGGCGCGGCGAACTGCGCAATTTCACCGGCATCGATTCGCCCTACGAAGCGCCGGAGAGCGCCGAAATACGCCTGAACACCACCGAACTGACGGCGGCGGCCGCGGCCGATCGCGTGATCGCGTATTTGCGCGAAGCCGGCATCATCGATGCGGATTCCGGCCCGGACATCTGACGATGGCCGCCCAGCTGCTGTGGGGCCTGCTGTTCAGTTCGATCGGGCTAGGTTATTTCATTTATGGCAAGAAGCAGGGCGCTCCGGTGCCCCTGGTCGCGGGGATCGTGCTGATCGGCTATCCCTATTTCGTCGCCAACGTCTATTGGCTCGTCGGCATCGGCGTTGTGATCGCGGCGCTGCCGCTCATCCTGCGGCGTTGACGGGCGTGCCGGTCTTGGCGAGCCGCAAATCCGCGCGCCTGCCTTGTTCTTCGCGCACGTCGGCGCCGGTCAAGCCCGTGTCGGCGGCGATGATCTCGACGAGACGGTGCGTCACGTCGCGCGGCAAAGTCACTTCGTGCAACCGCTCCCATATGCGGATGCGTTCCTCGGGCGTCTTCAGGCGCGACGACTGCTCGGCGAGACCCAACCGCCTGCGCTCGGCGTGCTCGGCTTGCTGATGCACGAGGCGGGCGCGGAAATCCATCGTCGGATCGTCGACCGACAGGGCGGCGAAACGGTTCGTGAACGGGGACGGTTTGTCGTGCATCGCGCTCTGCTCCGGAATAGGTGTGAACACGGTATCATTGTCCGGGCCGTCGCGAGCCTGTTTCTGAGCAAAAGGAGAATTTGGATGACTGTTTCTTTGTACGATGTCTCGATCCCGGTTTTGGTGCATGGCCTGACGAATTTGTCCGGGCTGCTCGACAAGGCGGCGGCGCATGCCGAAGCCAGGAAAATCGACCCCACGGCCTTCCTGCAGGCTCGTCTGTATCCCGACATGTTTCCGCTGACGCGCCAGGTGCAGATCGCCTGCGACACGGCCAAGGGCGCAGCCGCGCGCCTGGCCGGGATCGACAGCCCGAAACACGAGGACAACGAAACGAATTTCGCCGAATTACAGGCGCGGATCGCCAAAACGATCGATTTCGTCAAGGGCGTCAAGCGCGAGCAACTGCAAGGCGCGGAGAGCCGCACGATCGTCCTGAAATTTCCGACCAATACGCTGACGTTCACGGGACTGGATTACGTCAACCTGTTCGTACTGCCGAACCTGAATTTTCACATCACGATCGCCTACGGCTTGCTGCGCCATGGCGGGGTAGAACTGGCGAAGCGCGACTTTCTCGGCAAAATCCAATGACTTAGGGCGAGTTCGGCCCGGACTGCGGCAACATGCGGTCGAGCGCGGCGAAATGCCTGCGGGCATGCGCCAGGATCTCGCCTTCGCTCGGGTGATCGGCGCTCTCGACGGCGACGACGAGTTTCGCGATCGGCGGATGCTTGTCGCCCAAGTAGCGGACGAATTCCTGCTTGGTTTGCGCGGGTCCGATCACGAGGATTTCGCGGGCGCCGGTCAGGCTATTGACGACGTCTTCGAAGAACGCGTGATCGGCCGCGGCCCGATGGCCGCCGTGGGCGCTTTTGCGGCTGTGTACGCGTTCATGCGGCGCCGAGGTGTGAACGTCGGTGTGTTGGGCCGATTCGCGCGCGAATTGCCAAACGCTGGCCTGCTGATGATCGATCCATACGACGGCGTGGTAGTGCGACATGGAGAACTCCTTCGGCTTCATTGTAGACCGGCCTCCGCCGCGCGAATCGCGAATGCGGGAAAGCGCGGCCTACTTAAGTGTATGTCCTACTTGCGAATCCCGCGTCATTATCACCTTATTCGTCGCCATGATTTTGCCGGTCCCACGCGATGCGCACCGTACTGACGATTAACGGCGGCTCATCGAGCATACGCTTCGCGCTCTACGACACCGCGGCAACACTCGTCCCGCGCTTGCGCGGCAAGATCGAGCGCATCGGGCTCGCCGGGACGAACTTGTCGGTCGCCGATCCGGATACCGGCAAATCGATCCTGCGCCGCGATCTGGCGGCGGGCGATCATCGCTCGGCCGTCGATGCGATGCTCGACTGGCTCGAGCGGCAGCCGCTGTTCGCGACCGTCGAAGCCGTCGGTCATCGAGTGGTGCACGGCATGAGCCATACCGCTCCCGAGCGCGTGACGCCGGCGCTGCTCCAGGAATTGCGGCGCATCGCCCCCTATGACCCCGAACATCTGCCGCGCGAGATCGAGCTGATCGAGACGCTGCAGCGGCGCCACCCGCGGCTGCCGCAAGTGGCGTGTTTCGACACGGCGTTCCATCGCAGTATGCCGCGCGTCGCCTCGCTGCTGCCGATTCCGCGCCGCTACTTCGCCGAAGGCGTGCAGCGTTACGGATTTCACGGCTTGTCGTACGCTTACTTGATGCAGGAACTCGCGCGCATCGGCGATCCGGCGGCCGCGAAGGGCCGCGTCATTCTCGCCCATCTCGGCAACGGCGCGAGCTTGGCGGCGGTGCTGGACGGCCGCAGCGTCGATACCAGCATGGGATTCACGCCTGCCGCCGGCCTGGTCATGAGCACTCGCAGCGGCGATCTGGACCCCGGCCTCGCCGGCCATTTTGCGCGCGCCCACGGTTTCGGCGCCGCGGCGTTCCAGGCGATGATCAATCATGAATCGGGCCTGCTCGGCGTCTCGGAGACGAGCTCCGACGTCCGCGACCTGCTGGCATGCGAAGCCGCCGACCCGCGCGCCGCCGAGGCGCTGGCGTTGTTCTGCTACCAGGCCAAAAAGTGGATCGGCTCCTACGCGGCGGCGCTCGGCGGGGTCGATGTGTTGGTATTCTCCGGAGGCATCGGCGAGAACGCGGCGGTGATCCGCGCGCGCATTTGCAGCGGGCTCGAATTCCTCGGCGTGCGGCTGCAGGCCGATCGCAATGCCGCCAACGCGCCGTTGATATCGGCCGACCCGTCTGCGGTGCGCGTGCGCGTGCTGCGCACCGACGAGGAACTGATGATCGCAAAATTGAGCGTCGGCGTAATGGCCGCGGCAGGACCCCGAGGAGAACACCGTGATGACTGACACCGTGCACAGCGTCGCTGCGGATGGGCAACTGCTGCAGAGGATCGATGCATATTGGCGGGCCGCCAATTATTTGTCGGTCGGACAAATCTACCTTTGCGACAATCCGCTGCTGCGCGAACCGCTGGCCATTGCCCATATCAAGCGCATGCTGCTCGGGCATTGGGGCACGACGCCCGGCCAGAATTTCATTTATACGCATCTGAACCGCATCATCAAGCAATACGACTTGAACATGATTTACATGTCGGGTCCGGGCCACGGCGGCCCCGCGGTCGTCAGCGGCACCTACCTCGAAGGCACATACAGCGAGATCTACCCGAACGTCGGGCAAGACATCGCGGGACTCAAGCGGCTGTTCACGCAGTTCTCCTTTCCGGGTGGTATCCCGAGCCATGCGTCGGCCGAATGTCCGGGCTCGATCCACGAGGGCGGCGAGCTGGGCTATTCGATGAGCCATGCCTTCGGCGCCGTCTTCGACAATCCGTCGCTGATCGTCGCCTGCGTGATCGGCGACGGCGAGGCCGAGACCGGACCGCTCGCCACCTCGTGGCATTCGAATAAATTCCTGAGCCCGGTCACCGACGGCGCGGTGCTGCCGATCCTGCACTTGAACGGCTATAAAATCGCCAACCCGACGTTGCTCGCGCGCATTCCGCGCGAGGAGCTGTCGGCGCTGCTGCACGGCTACGGCTGGGCGCCAATCTTCGTCGAAGGCCACGAGCACATGCCGATGCACGCGGCGATGGCGGCGGCGCTCGACCAGGTCGTTGCGCAGATTCGCGCGATCCAGCAGGATGCGCGCGAGCGCGGCAAGCAGGAGCGCCCTTGCTGGCCGATGATCGTGCTGCAGTCCCCGAAGGGCTGGACGGGACCCAAGACGATCGACGGCCGGCCGAACGAGGGTACGTTCCGTTCACATCAAGTGCCGCTGTCCGATCCGTCGAAGAATCCCGAGCATTTGCGCCAGCTGGAGAGCTGGCTGCGCAGCTACCGTCCCGAGGAACTGTTCGACGCCAACGGCCGCCTGCGCGAGGAGTTGGCGGCGCTCGCGCCGCGAGGGCAGCGGCGCATGGGCGCGAATCCGCACGCGAACGGCGGCGGCTTGCTGCGGGATTTGCGGATGCCGAATTTCGCGGACTACGCGGTCGAGGTCGCCGCGCCGGGGATACGCGGAATCGGCGATACGCGCGTGCTCGGCCGCTTTCTGCGCGATGTCGTCAAAATGAACGCCGCGCAGCGCAACTTCCGGATCATGGGGCCGGACGAAACGCTGTCGAACGGGCTGGAGGCGGTGTTCGAAGCCACGAATCGCCAATGGCAGGCGGCGAATGCGCCGAACGACGAGTTCCTGGCGCACGACGGCCGCGTCATCGAGATGCTGAGCGAACATCAATGCGAAGGATGGCTGGAAGGCTATTTGCTGACCGGGCGGCACGGACTCTTCAATTGCTACGAGGCTTTCATCCACATCGTCGATTCGATGTTCAACCAGCACGCGAAATGGCTGAAAGTCACCGCGCGTCTGCCGTGGCGGCACAAAATCGCCTCGCTGAATTACCTGCTGTCGTCCCACGTCTGGCGTCAGGACCACAACGGCTTTACGCACCAAGATCCCGGCTTTCTCGACCACGTCGCCAACAAGAAGGCCGAAATCGTTCGCGTGTACCTGCCGCCGGACGCGAACTGTCTGTTGTCGGTCATGGATCACTGCCTGCGCAGCCGGCATTACGTCAACGTCGTGGTCGCCGGCAAGCATCCGGCGCCGCAGTGGCTTGGCATCGACGCGGCAATCGAACATTGCAGCGAGGGCGCCGGCATTTGGCAGTGGGCGAGCAACGATCAAGGCGGCGAGCCCGATGTCGTGATGGCCTGCGCGGGGGACGTACCGACGCTCGAGACGCTCGCAGCCGTTTCGATCCTGCGCCGGCATTTGCCCGATCTGAAGGTGCGCGTCGTCAACGTCGTCGATCTGATGAAGCTGCAGCCGCCGAGCGAACATCCGCACGGCCTGCCGGATAAGGATTTCGATTCCTTGTTCACGAAGGACAAGCCGATCATCTTCGCCTTCCACGGCTATCCGTCGCTGATCCACCGCTTGACCTACCGCCGGACGAATCACGCGAACTTGCACGTGCGCGGCTACAAGGAGGAGGGCACGATCACGACGGCTTTCGACATGACCGTGCTGAACGATCTCGATCGTTTTCATTTGGTCATCGATACGATCGACCGTTTGCCGCAGACCGGCGGCAAGGGCGCCTATTTGAAGCAGCAGCTGCGCGACAAGCTGGTCGAGCATCGGCGCTACATCGAGTGCTACGGCGAGGACATGCCGGAGATTCGCGACTGGACTTGGCAGCCGTGAGGAAGGCGTAAACTACGGCTCGGGAGCCGAGAGGCCGTCGGGCTTCGCAAGGCTGAGGAGGCAACGATGAAGATTGGCCTGGTCGAAGTCGGCGCGCGGGACGGGTTGCAGAACGAATCGCTGATCGTCCCGACCGCGACGAAAATCGCCTTGATCGAGCGGTTGATCGCGGCCGGTTTGCGGCGGATCGAAGTCGCGAGCTTCGTGCACCCCAAGCGCGTGCCGCAAATGGCCGATGCCGAAGCCGTGCTTGCGGGGCTGACAAGAACGCCAAGCGTATCGTTCATCGGTCTCGTGCTGAATCGCAAGGGTTACGAGCGTGCAAGGGCCGCCGGCTGCCACGAGGTCGGCATGGCCCTGGGCGCGAGCGACGAGTTCAACCGGCGCAATCAAGGCGTCGACACGGCCGAATCGATCGCGGTCTGGCGCGAAATCGCGCGCGAAGCGCGGGCTGCCGGCATCAAGGCGCATCTGACGATTTCGACCGCATTTGGCTGCCCGTTCGAAGGCGAGGTCGACCCGGATCGCGTGATGTCGATTGCAGAGGAGTGCGCCGTCGGCGAGCCGATCGAAATCGCTCTGGCCGACACGATCGGCGTCGCCGTGCCTACGCAGGTGACGGACTTGTTCCGGCGGTTGAGGGAAATACTGCCGGACATGCCGCAGCGCGCGCATTTCCACAACACGCGCAACACCGGTATTGCCAACGCTTACGCGGCGTTCACCGCCGGAGTCGAGACGCTGGACTCCAGTATCGGCGGCCTCGGCGGATGCCCATTTGCCCCGGGGGCGACCGGCAATATTCCGACCGAGGATTTGGTCTACATGCTGGACCGCATGGGCGTCGAAAGCGGCGCCGCGCTCGAACGCCTGATAGAAGCGAGCTTGTGGATCCAAGAGCGAATCGGCAAGACGGTCCCAAGTCAATTGTCGAAGGCCGGACCGTTTCCGCGTCCGGCTCGCCAATCACAGCGCGCACAGGGCTGAAGGCGCGCGCGGCATCAGCGCCGCATCAGGGTGCTCTTGCCGAACAGCGAGGCCACCAAGTCGACGGCGACCACGGCGGTGCGGTTCTTGAGGTCGAGAGCGGGGTTCAGCTCCATGATGTCGAGCGAGCCCATCGCGCCGGTGTCCGCGATCATCTCCATGCACAGCTGCGCCTCGCGGTACGACGGTCCGCCGGGCACCGTCGTGCCGACGCCCGGCGCGATGTCGGGATCGAGAAAATCGACGTCGAAGCTGACGTGCACGTGGGTGCCGGGAGACATGTCGGCGAGCGCGACTTCGAGCGTGCGCCGCATGCCGACCTCGTCGACGTAGCGCATGTCGAACACCTCGAGACCGGCCTCGTGCACGAAGCGCTTTTCCCCTTGATCGACGCTGCGAATGCCGATCTGGCGGATGCTGCGCGGATCGATCGCCGGTACCGTGCCGCCGATGCCGGTCAATTCCCGCGGCCCGTAGCCGCAAAGAATTGCGACCGGCATGCCGTGAATATTGCCGCTCGGCGTCAGCTTGCTGGTATTGAAATCCGCGTGCGCGTCGAGCCATAGCACCCGCAGCGGGCGGGCGTTGTCGCGGCAGTGACGCGCGACCGCGCTGATCGATCCTATGCTGAGGCTATGATCGCCGCCGAGCAGAATCGGCAGGCGCCCGGCTTGCAGCTCGGCGCGCACCGCCTCGTGCACCGCGAGGCTCCAGCGGGCGACCTCGGCGAGGTGCCGGTAGCCGCCTCGCGGCGGCTGGTCGGGGTTGGTCGGGCCGGCGAGGTCGCCGCGGTCGGCGACCTCGGCGCCCTGGGCCTCGAGCATCGCCTGCAAGCGCGCGACGCGCAGCGCCTCTGGGCCCATCGAGGCGCCTCGCATCCCGGCGCCGATGTCGGTCGGCGCGCCGATCAAAGAGACTGGCGAGGACATTCGCGCGTCTCAGGCGGTCTTGACCAAACGCGGCCGGGCGACGCCGGCTCCCAAGGTGCCGCCGAACAGATCCTTCGGATCGCCGAGTTCCGGCACCAGATCGATCTGCCGCCGCGGGATGCGGCCCTCCGCGATCAATTCATGCAGGAAGCGCAGCGCCGAATAGTCTTCCAACGCGAATCCGACCGAATCGAAGATCGTGATCTCATCGGCGCCCAAGCGCGCCGGCGCGCGGCCGCGGACGATGTCGGAGAACTCGGTGACCGGGAACGACGGATCCATCTGCTGGATTTCGCCTTCGATCCGCGACTGCGGCTCATATTCGACGACCACGCGCGCGTTCGGCATCCGCAGGATGTCGGCGTGCAGCTCGGTCTTGCCGGGGCAGTCGCCGCCGACCGCGTTGAGGTGCATGCCGGCGCGCACCATCGGCGGCGTCAGGATCACCGCATTGCGCTTGTCGGCGGTCACGGTCGTGACGATATCGGCGCCGCGGCAGGCCTCGGCCGCGGATCCGCAGCGCACCAGCCGCAGATCGCCGAGCTGCGGCATCGCGCGCAAATTGCGTTCCAGCTTGGCGGTCGCGAGCGGATCGACGTCGAACAGCCGCAACTCGCGTATGCCGAGCATGCGGTGGAAAGCGATCGCCTGAAACTCGCTCTGCGCGCCGTTGCCGATCAAAGCCATCGAGCGCGCGCCGGAAGGCGCGAGCCACTGTGCGGCGAGCGCCGACATCGCGGCGGTACGCAGCGCCGTCGTCACCGTCAGTTCGGAGAGCAGCAGGGGATAGCCGGTGGCGACGTCGGCGAGCACGCCGAACGCCGTGACCGTCAGCAGGCCCTCGGCGGTGTTTTTCGGATGACCGTTGACGTATTTGAACGTGAACAGGCGGCCGTCGCTGGTCGGCATCAGTTCGATCACGCCGACCGGCGAATGGCTCGCGAGGCGCGCCGATTTCTCGAAATCGCTCCAACGCCGGTAGTCGGCGAGAATCTCGCCGGCCAGGCGCTCGATGAATTCTCCGGGGCCGATCGCGCCGATCAATCGTGTGATGTCGCCGACGCCGATGTATTCGACCATGGGTAGCACTCCTGCTGGCAATCCTTATGATCGGACGTTTCAGAGCCAACAGGAAGCCATAAAACTGATCGAAACATTGTATAAAGTGAGCAAATAGTCAATAATTAATGACATTATGATCACTCTGATGCGCAGCCATGGATGACCTCGACCGCCGCCTGATCGCGCTGCTGCGCAGCGACGCGCGCGCGACCGTGGCCTCGCTCGGAAAACAGCTCGGCGTCGCCCGGGGCACCGTGCAAAATCGCATCGCCAAGCTGGAGGCCGGCGGCACGATCGCCGGGTACACCGTGCGTCTGAAGCCGCAAACCGACCTGCACCGGATCACGGCGCTGATGACGATCGAAGTCGAGGGCAATCAGCTCGACAAGGTGCTGCGCACCTTGCGCGGCGACCCGGCGGTCGAAGCCCTGCATACGACCAACGGGCGCTGGGATCTGATCGCCGAATTGCGCGCCGACAGTCTCGAGGCTTTCGATCAAGTGATCAGCCGGATCCGCTCGGCGGAGAGCATCGCGCGCACAGAGACCAGCCTGCTGCTGTCCACGCACAAGCTGTAATGCGCTCGGGCATAATCGTCCGATGCTGACTCCGACGCCGCGACCACGAACGCCCGCTCAATGGCGGGGCAGTCCCTTAGCGGCCGTGCTATTCGATCTCGACGGCACGCTGCTCGACACCGTCGACGATATTGCGCTCGCGCTGAACCGCACGCTGGCCGAGCGCGCCTGGCAGCCGGTGGCCTCCGGCGATGTGCGGCAACTGATCGGCCGCGGCGCCCCGCTGCTGATCCGCCGCGCCGCCGCGCTGCAAGGGCGGGTGCTCGACGACGACGGCTTCCAGGTCATGGTCGAACGGTTCCTCGAACACTATAGCGCGCTCGAGCATCGGAACGAGTGCGCGGCGCTGCCGTTCGACGGCGCGGCGTCGGCCCTGCAGCGCTTGCACGGCGCAGGTTTGCGCATCGCCGTCGTCACGAACAAGCAGCAGCGCTTTGCCGAGTCGCTGCTGCGGCTGCGCGGCTTGGGGCGATGGGTGGACTTGACCGTCGGCGGCGACACCTGCGAGCGGCGCAAACCCGATCCGCAGCCTTTGCTCTACGCCTGTGCGACCTTCGGCGTGCCGCCGGGGGCCGCGCTAATGGTAGGCGACTCGATCAACGACGTGCAGGCGGCGCGGGCCGCCGGCGTTTCGGTCGTCTGTGTGCCCTACGGTTATAATGAAGGGCAGGATCCGCGCCAGTTGCCGTGCGACGCGCTGATCGAGTCGCTGGCCGATCTGCCGGCCATGGTGCTGCATGAACCGCAAACCGCATAATTATCCGCCTCTGCGATGGCGACCTCGGCCCCGTTAGCCGAGATCGGGCGCGCCGCGCCGGATTTTGTCTTGCCGGGCGCCGACGGCCGGCGCCACGGCTTGCGCGAGCTCGCCGGCGCGCGCGGTACCGTCGTCGCGTTCATCTGCAATCATTGTCCGTACGTCAAGGCGGTCTTGCCGCGCCTCGTGCGCGATGCGCGCGAACTCGCCGCGCTCGGCGTCGGCCTGATCGCGATCAATTCGAACGATGCGCTCTCCTACCCGGAGGATTCCTTCGAGCGCATGGTCGAGATCGCGCCGTCCTTGCCGTTTCCTTATCTGCACGACGAATCGCAGGACGTCGCGCGGGCCTACGGCGCGGTCTGCACGCCGGACTTCTTCGGCTACGATGCGCACTTGCGCCTGCGTTATCGCGGCCGGCTCGACGCATCGCGTAAAAATGCCGCGCCTGCCGATACGCGGCGCGAGCTATTCGAGGCGATGCGCCTGATCGCCAATACTGGACGCGGGCCAGACGAGCAGCACGCCGGCATCGGCTGTTCGATCAAATGGCGCGACGCCTGAGGGCGCCTGTGGAGGCCGGCGGCGGCCGCTAGTCGATCAGGATCGCGCGGAAGTCGTTGACGTTGGTGCGCGTCGGACCGGTGACGATCGAGTCGCCGAGCGCCTGGAAATAGCTGTGCGCGTCATTGCGCGCAAGCGACTCCTGCGCAAAGAGGCCGAGAGATCGCGCGCGGGACAGCGTGTCGGGGGCGATCCAAGCGCCCGCGATCGCCTCGGTCCCGTCGATACCGTCGGTGTCCGCGGCGAGCGCGTGGATGCGCGGATGTCCATCGAGCGCGAGCGCAAGCGCGAGCAGGAATTCGACGTTGCGCCCGCCGCGCCCGGTACCGCGTACCCTGACCGTGGTCTCGCCTCCCGACAACAGCAGGCATGGGGGCGCGAACGGTTGGCCGCGCTCGGCGACCTGGCGCGCGACCGCGGCGAGCACGCGCCCAACCTCGCGCGCCTCGCCCTCGATCGCATCGCTCAAGACATGCGCGGTGAGACCCATGCGGCGCGCGCGGGCCGCGGCCGCCTCGAGCGCCGTTTGCGCCGACGCGAGCACGCGCACCGAGGCGCCCTCGAGGCGCGGATCGCCGGGCTTGACCGATTCACCGCGTCCGCTCGCGAGTAGATCGCGGACCGGCGCCGGCGTCTCGATCCGATGGCGAGCGAGGATCGCGAGCGCATCCGCGCACGTCGACGGATCGGGCACCGCCGGGCCCGAGGCGATGTCGCAGGGCCGATCGCCGGGCACGTCGGAGATCAGCAAGTTCAGCACGCCTGCCGGGTAGCAGGCCGCGCCGAGCCGCCCGCCCTTGATCGCCGATAGATGCCGGCGCACGCAATTGATCTCGCCGATCGTTGCCCCGCTGGCGAGCAGCGCGCGGCTGATGTCGAGCTTGTGCTGCAGCGTGATGCCGGCCGCGGGCAGCGGCAGCAGCGAGGATCCGCCGCCTGTCATCACGCACAGCACGAGATCGTCCGCATCGAGCGTTCGCACCAGAGCGAGCATGCCTTCGGCCGCCGCGAGGCCGGCGTGGTCAGGCAAAGGATGACCCGCTTCGAGCACCTCGATGCGCCGGCAGGCAACCCCGTGGCCGTAGCGCGTGACGACGAGACCCGACAAGTCCCCCGGCCAGCGATCCTCGATTGCCCGTGCCATCGCCGCGGAGGCCTTGCCGGCGCCGACGACCACGCAGCGGCCGCGCGGCGGAGGCGGCAGATGCGCGCCGAGACAGTTCGCCGGCAGCGCGGCGGCGACGGCCGCCTCGAGGAGCTCGACGAGCAGCGCGCGCGCGCCGATCGAGCCGCGGCGGCGGGGAACGGGTTCATCGTGAACAGGCGGCATCGGCGGATCATAGCAGCGCGCAATTGCACCGGCCCGGCGATACGCTTAATGTCGAGCGATGAATGCCGTTACGCTTGCCCCGGACGATGCCGCGCGCGCCGCTCTGCTGCCTAGGATCGTCGCCGCGCTCTCGGCCGTCCTGCCGGCCGAGGCGATCCTATCGCGGCGCGAGGAGACCGCGCCGTACGAATGCGACGGCGTGACGGCCTATCGCGCACTGCCGCTCGTCGTCGTGATGCCGCGCATCGACGCCGAAGTCGCTGCGGTGTTGCGGACCTGTCATGCGCTCGGCGTACCGGTCGTCGCGCGCGGCGCCGGCACGGGCCTCTCCGGCGGCGCGCTGCCGCACCGTCTTGGCGTGACGCTATCGCTCGCGAAGTTCACGCGGATCGTGAAGGTCGATCCTTTGGCCTGTACGGCGATCGTGCAGGCCGGCGTGCGCAATTTGAGCATCAGCGAAGCCGCGGCGCCGTACGGCTTGTACTACGCGCCGGACCCGAGCAGCCAACTCGCCTGCACGATCGGCGGCAACGTCGCGGAGAACGCGGGCGGCGTGCATTGCTTGAAATACGGCCTGACGCTGCACAACGTGCTGCGCGTGCGCGGCTACACGGCCGCGGGCGAAGCGGTGGAATTCGGCTGCGAAGCGCTCGATGCCGCCGGACTCGACCTGCTGCCGTTGATCGTCGGCAGCGAGGGCATGCTCGCCGTCATCACCGAAGTGACGGTCAAGTTGATCCCGAAGCCGCTCGTCGCCCGCTGCATCATGGCGAGCTTCGCCGATATCGAGTCGGCCGGCGCGGCGGTCGCCGGCGTCATTGCTCACGGCATCATCCCGGCGGGCTTGGAATTGATGGATCGGCGCATGACCGCGGCCGCGGAGAACTTCGTGCACGCCGGCTACGATCTCGAGGCGGCCGCGATATTGTTGTGCGAGAGCGACGGTACGGCGGAGGAGGTCGCCGCGGAGATCGGGCAGATGACGGCGGTGCTGACGGCGAGCGGCGCGAGGCGCATCCAGGTCAGCGCCGATGAGGCGCAGCGGCAGCGCTTCTGGAGCGGGCGCAAGAGCGCCTTTCCCGCATCCGGCGGCATCAGTCCGGATTATCTGTGCATGGATTCGACGATACCGCGAAAACATTTGGCGAAAATGCTGCTGACCATTCAATCGATGGAGACGCTCTACGGCCTGCAGTGCGTCAACGTGTTTCACGCCGGCGACGGCAATCTGCACCCCTTGATCTTGTTCGATGCCGCCGACCCGGATGAGCTGCGCCGCGCCGAGCTGTTCGGCGCCGATATCCTGGAGACCAGCGTGCGCCTCGGCGGCACGGTGACCGGCGAACACGGCGTCGGCGTCGAGAAATTGAACTCGATGTGCGTGCAATTCTCGCCCGCCGAGCGCGAGCAGTTCTTCGCGGTCAAGCGCGCGTTCGATCCGTCCGGTTTGCTGAACCCGGGAAAAGTCATACCCAGCCTGCAGCGCTGCGCCGAGTACGGCAAGATGCACGTGCACCGCGGGCAGCTGGCCTTCCCGGAGTTGCCGCGATTTTGATGTACGCCGCCGATCCCGCGCTCGCCGGTTTGATCGATGCGGTCGAGTCCGCGCGCGCCGAGCGCGCTGCGCTGGATATTCGCGGCGGCGGCACCAAGGCGTTCTACGGCGAAACGCCGCGCGGCCGGCCGCTGCGGCTCGGCGGGCTCGCCGGCATCACGAGCTACGAACCCTCCGAACTGGTCGTCACGGCGCGCGCCGGCACTGCGCTCGCGGAGCTCGAAGCGGTGCTCGCCGGCGCCGGACAATGTTTGCCGTTCGAGCCGCCGCGTTTCGCGCCGGGCGGCACGGTCGGCGGCATGGTGGCGGCGGGGCTGTCGGGCCCCTCGCGCGCGACCGCCGGTTCGGTCCGGGACCACCTGCTCGGCGCCACGCTGTTGAACGGCCGCGGCGAGGTGCTGCGTTTCGGCGGACAGGTGATCAAGAACGTCGCCGGCTACGATGTCGCGCGCCTGTTGTGCGGATCGTGGGGCGTCCTCGGCGTGATCTGCGAAGTCTCGTTGAAAGTACTCAAGGTCCGTCCGGCGGCGGCGACGCTTTGCTTCGAATGCGGCGCGTCACGAGGCGCTCGAGCTGTTTGCCCGCTGGGCCTCCCGGCCGCTGCCGGTGACCGCCAGCGCCTGGTTTCGCGGCCGCTTGAGCTTGCGCCTCGGGAGCGCCGAGAGCGTGATCGGCGCGGTCTGCGCCGAACTCGGCGGCGAACGGATGGAGGCGACGGTGGCCGAGCGCTGGTGGAGCGGGCTGCGCGATCACCGCCACGAACACTTCGCCATCGATGCGGCGGCGCTCGCCGCAGGCGAGTCGCTGTGGCGGCTGTCGCTGCCGTCGATCTGCCCGCCGCTGGGATTGCCCGGCGATCAATTGATCGAATGGGGCGGAAGCTTGCGCTGGTTGCGCGGCACGGCGAGCGCATCCGCGGTGCGCGCCGCCGCCGCCGCCGGCGGCGGACATGCGACGCTGATCCGCGCCGCCGATAAATCCGCCGGGGCCTTCATGCCGGTCGGCGAGCCCTTGATGCGCATTCATCGTCGCCTCAAGGATTCCTTCGATCCGCAGGGAATCTTCAATCCCGGGCGTTTGTACGCCGACTTGTGACGGTCCCATGCATACCCAACTGAGTCCCGAATTCAAGGGCACGGTCGACGGGGAGGCGGCGGCCGCTCTGCTGCGCAGCTGCGTGCACTGCGGCTTCTGCAACGCCACTTGTCCAACCTACCAATTATTGGGCGACGAGCTCGACGGTCCGCGCGGCCGGATCTACATGATCAAGCAAGTGCTCGAAGGCGCGCCGGCGGGGCGCAGCACGCAATTGCATCTGGACCGTTGCCTGACCTGCCTGAATTGCCAGACGACTTGCCCGAGCGGCGTCGAGTACGGCCATCTCGTTGATATCGGCCGCAAAATCGTCGAGCAGCGCGTGAAGCGCTCATTCGGCGAGCGGGCCGTGCGTTGGCTGCTCCGAGAGGCGCTGACCTCGGCGCTGTTCGGGCCTGCGGTCAAGGTCGGCAGAGCCATGCGGCCGCTGCTGCCGCGGCGGATGCGCGAGCAACTGCCGGCGGGCGAGGCGGCGCGGCCGGCGCCGAGGTCCGCAGATTGGACCGCGGCTGCGGGGCCGCGCCTTGCCCTCGGACTGCGGGTGTTGCTGCCCGCCGGCTGCGTGCAACCGGCCCTGCAACCCAATATCGACGCCGCTACGCGGCGAGTGCTCGAGGCGGCCGGTATCGAAGTGCATTCGACGCCGGCCATGGGCTGTTGCGGCGCGCTGCGCAAACATCTGCAGGACCAGGACGGCGCGCGCCGCGAGATGCGCCGCAATCTCGATGCCTGGTGGCCGCTGATCGAAGCCGGCCGTATCGACGCGATCGTGATCAACGCCTCGGCGTGCAGCCTTGCGGTCAAGGAATATGGCCACGAGTTGGCCGGCGATGCCGAGTACGCCGGCAGGGCCGCGGCGATCAGCGCGGCGACGCGCGACTTGAGCGAGCTCTTGCCGCAGATCGCCGCTGCGCTCGGCGATCGACTGCGCATTTCCGCCGCCCGGCGCATCGCCTATCACGCGCCGTGCACGCTGCAACACGGTCAGGCCTTGCGCGGCGGCGTCGAGGCCGAGCTACGTTCGCTGGGCTTCGACATCAAGACCGCCGGTACGGACAGCCACCTGTGTTGCGGCTCCGCCGGCACCTATTCCCTGCTGCAGCCGGGCATGGCGACGGCGCTGCGGGATCGCAAGCTGCGCGAGCTCGAATCATTGGGCGCGGGCTGCATCGCATCGGCGAACATCGGCTGCATCCGGCATTTGCAGAGCGGCACCGCGACGCCGGTCCGGCATTGGATCGAAGTGCTGGATGACGCGCTTGCCGCGGGCTGAGCCGCGGCGCCGATATGCGCGGATCTTGGTGCATAATCGCGGTTCGAAGCCGCACCAATCACCGTCGATTTCAGGAGACCTGCAATGGCACTCGTTTCGCTGCGCCAGCTGCTCGATCATGCCGCCGAGCATGACTACGGCCTGCCCGCATTCAACGTCAATAATCTGGAGCAGATCCAGGCGATCATGGAGGCGGCGCAAGAAACGCAATCGCCGGTGATCCTGCAGGCCTCGGCCGGGGCGCGCAAATACGCCGGCGAGGCGTATCTTCGGCACATGGTGCTCGCCGCCGTGGAGACGCACCCCGATATTCCGCTGGTGCTGCACCAGGACCACGGCGCCTCGGCGGCGGTCTGTCTGCAGGCGATCCGCTCCGGTTTCACCAGCGTCATGATGGACGGCTCCCTGCTGGAGGACGCGAAGACGCCGGCCAGCTACGACTACAACATCGGCATCACGAAGACGGTATGCGAACTCGCGCACGCGATCGGGGTGTCGGTCGAAGGCGAACTCGGCTGCCTGGGATCGCTCGAGACCGGCGAGGCGGGCGAGGAGGACGGTGTCGGCGCCGAGGGCAAGCTGACCCACGACATGCTGCTGACGGATCCCGCCCAAGCCAAGGACTTCGTCGCCCGCACCGGCGTCGATGCGCTCGCGATCGCGATCGGCACGAGCCACGGCGCCTATAAGTTCACGCGCAAGCCGACCGGCGACATCCTCGCCATCGGCCGCATCGCCGAGATTCACTCGACGATCCCGTCGACGCATCTGGTCATGCACGGCTCCTCGAGCGTGCCGCAGGAATGGCTGGAGATCATCCGCAAGTACGGCGGCGACATCAAGGAGACCTACGGCGTGCCGGTCGAGGAAATCCAGCGGGGCATCAAGAGCGGCGTGCGCAAGATCAACATCGACACCGACATTCGCTTGGCGATGACCGGCGCGATGCGCAAGGTGTTCGCCGAGCAACGCGGCGAATTCGATCCGCGCAAAGCGCTCGCCGAAGCGAAGAAGGCGGCGCGCGGCATCTGCAAGGCGCGCTTCGAGGCCTTCGGCTGCGCCGGGCAGGCGCCGAAGATCAAGCCGATGCCGCTCGAGAGCTTGGCGCGGCGCTATCATTGAGCGCGCCGTGTTCAGCGCACCCGGCAGCGCGGCTGTTCGCGACATGATCCGACTGCTCTCGTTGGCCGTGCGCTTGCGCTTCGTTGCCGGGCTGCGGCGCCGGCCGAGGCGCCGCCGAGCCGCTACGGCGTCGATGCGCCGGAGCTTGCCCACCTCGGCGCCTATGCCGTCGGCGTCAAGACGCTGCGCCTCGTGCAGCGCGCGCAAGTCGAGGTGCTGCATTTCGATGAGGCGACCGGGCGCGCGCCGAAGAGGGATCGGCCGCTGACCGTCGACCTCTGGTATCCGGCGCGCGCCGGCCGCCGCGCGGCGCCTGCGGTCTATACCGCGGCATTTCCGTCCGAGCCGCCGGCGCCGCCGGCGCGGTTTTCGGTGCAGGGCATCGCGGTCCGCGGCGCGCCGCCGGCCGGCGGCGGCTATCCCTTGGTCATCGTCTCGCACGGCTACAGCGGCGCCCCCGCGGCGATGACGTGGATCACCGAGAACCTGGCCTCGAAGGGTTACGTCGTCGCCGCGATCCGCCACGAGGATCCGCCGATCACCGATACGGCGGCTTTCGTCGGACCGCTGTTGCGCAGGCCGCTGGATATTGCCTTTGTCGCCGCGAGCTTGCGGCAATCCTTGGCCGCGGAGCACTTGATCGACCCAGAGCGCGTCGCGCTCGTCGGCTACTCGATGGGCGGTTACGGCGTGCTGACGTCGGCGGGCGCGGTTCTGGATCCCGACAGCCCGGCCGTCAAATCGGTGCCGGGCGGACTGATGCTGCCTTATGCGCGCGGCGGCGACCGCCAAGCCGCGGTCACGGTCCCCGGGGTGCGCGCGGTCGTCGCGATCTCGCCCGCCGGCGGCGGTCAGTGGCGGGTTTGGGGCCGCGACGGGTTAGCGGCGATCACGGCGCCGTTGCTGCTGATCCAAGGCGATCACGATCATACGGTGGACTATCGGACCGGGGCGCTGGCGGTGTTCGACGAGGCGGTCGCGGCGCACCGCTATCTCTTGACCTTCCTCGGCGCCGGCCATGATATCGGATTGATTCCGACGCCCGAGGCGATGAGCCGCCGCCTCTGGGATCAAAGTTGGTTCGAGGATCCGGTCTGGAGCGCGGCGCGCGTCAATGCGATCAACGCACACTTCATCACGGCGTTTCTGGACCTCTATGTCAAGGGTGACGCGAGCCGTGCCGCGTACTTGAACGTCCGTACGGTGCAGTCCTCGCAGGGCGAGTGGCCCGCGGCGCATCACGACCGCTTCGACGCTTATAGTCCGGACCGGGGGAACATCACGGTATGGAAGGGTTTCCAGCGCCACTTCGCCGAAGGCCTGGAATTGCGCCAGGCCGAACCTTCAGCGGCGCCGCGCTGAGCCGCCGCCGCGCATCAGCGCAAGCGCCGCGAGCGCCGAGGCGACCATCAGGAAGAGGCTGACGGCGTTCAATACCGGGGTCGCGCCCTCGTGCATGCGGCTGTACATCAGCACCGTCAGCGGCGCATCCGCGCCGACCAGCATCAGCGTCGTGTTGAAATCGGCGAACGACAGCAGGAACGCCACCGCGGCCGAGCCGATCAGCGCGGGGCGCAAATACGGCAGCAAGATCGTGCGAAATACGGTCGCCTTGGACGCGCCGAGATTCAGTGCGGCCTCCTCGAGCACGCGGTCGCTGCGGCTCAAGCGCGCGCGCACCGTCAAGGTCGCGATCGTCGCGATGTACGAAAACTGTCCGAGCACGACCAAGGTCAGTCCGGGCCGCAGGAAATCCAGCTCCCAGTTGAACTGATCCTCCGCGAATTGCGCAATCTTGCTCGCGAACGCGAGTATCGAGATCCCGAGGATCACGCCGGGGATGACCAAGGGCACGAGCATCATCACCGACAAGGCCTGTTTGCCGCGAAACCGGCAGCGCTCTATCAAGAACGCGTTTGCGGTGCCGACCAGGACCGACAGCAGCGTGACCCACACCGCGACGAGGAAGCTGGTCCAAATGCTGCCCAATAGTTCGCTGTCCTGAAAGAGCCCGACGCGCTCCTTGGCGGCATTGCCCAAGAACCAGTCAAGGGTGAACGCGTGCCAGGGCGGCGCGGGGTAGGGCGCGTCGTTGAACGCGAAGACGGATACGACGGCGAGCGGCAGAAACAGGAATACGAGAAAGCCTGCGACGTACAGCACCGTCGCGGTGCGCAGCCAGGCCGGGCGCGGCAGCGAGGGAATCATCGGCGCCCCATCACATCGCCGAAGCGCTGGCCGCTGAGCTTCAGCCCAATGATGACCATGAGCGTCGACAGGCCCAGCAGCAGAAAGCCGAAGGCGGCGCCTTGTTCCCAATTGAAGCGCGTGATGAACTGGCTGTAAATCTGTTCGGTGAACCACTCCGAGTTCTTGCCGCCGAGCAGCGTCGGCGTCAGGTAATTGCCGAGCGTCAGCATGAACACGATGATGCAGCCGGAGGTAATGCCCGGCGCCGCGTGCGGCACGACGATCGTACGCAACGTCGTCCAGCCGTTCGCGCCGAGGTCGTAGGCGGCCTCGATCATGGCGTCGTCGAGGCTCTGCAGGCTCGAGACCAGCGGCACGATCATGAACAGCATCGACGTGTAGACCAAGCCGACCATGATCGTCGAATCGCGGTACAACATCTCGACCGGCTTCGCCGTGACGCCGAGATCGACCAACAGAGCGGGCAATACGCCGGATTGGCGCAGCAGGATCATCCAACCGAGGGTGCGTACCGTCTCGCTGATCCAGAACGGGATCAAGCAGACGAGAAACAGCAATGCGCCGCGGCGTCCCGCCGCGAGCTTGGCGATGACCCAGGCGATCGGAAACGCGATCAGCAGCGTGAGCGCGGTCGCCGCGATCGACATCCACGCGGTGCGCACGAAGACATGCCAGTAAAGAGGTTCGGTGAAGAACGTCCGGTATTGCGCCAAACTCGGTACGTAGTGCTGCGGCGAGACCTGTTCGCGGAACGACAAGATCGCGAGCTCGACGTGCGGCAGCACGATCAGCGCGCCGAGCCATAGCGCGGCCGGTGCGATCAGCAGGGTAAGCCTCGCGCGCTGCCGCCACGGCGCGCCCACCGAGTCCTCACGCATTGGCGGCGCCCGGCAAAGATCTAGCCGCGAAACAAGTCGCTCGCTCCGGGTCGAAGCTGAACGCCACGGTCTCTTGCGGCCGTAGGTCCGCGAATTGTCCGGTCTGCGGCAGCGCGATGCGGAATTCGCGGCGCGACCGCGCTTCACGCAGCAGCACCGCCGAGTTTGCGCCGTCGAACAACAGACTCTCGACGATGCCGGCGTGCGCGGGCTGTCCAGCCGGCAAGTGCTCCGCTTCGCGGGCGAGCACGACGGCCTCCGGCCGAACGAAAACTTCGACCGCATCGCCTGCGCTGAGCGCGGCATTGCGCTGCGCGCGCAATACCCAGCCGTCGGTGGTCGCGACTTCGACAGAAGCGCCGTCGATGCGCAGCGCGCGGCCGTCGATGCGATTGTTGTCACCGACAAATCCCGCGACGAACGGCGTTTGCGGTCGGTAATACAAGTCCTGCGGCGTGCCGAGCTGTTCGAAGCGCCCGCGGTTCATGACGCCGACGTGATCGGACAGCACCAGGGCTTCCGATTGATCGTGCGTGATGTAGACGAAGGTCGTGCCGAAGGCGGCTTGCAGCTGCTTCAATTCGATCTTCATGTGTTCGCGCAGCTTCAGATCGAGCGCGCCCAAGGGTTCGTCGAGCAGCAGCAGCGTCGGCTCCAGGACGAGGCTGCGCGCGATCGCGACGCGCTGGCGTTGACCGCCCGAAAGTTCATCGACACGCTTCTCGGCCGAGCCCCCGAGCCCGACCCTGCTCAACATCTCCTCGGTCTTGCGCCGGCGTTCGGCGCGGCCGACGCCGCGCCGCGCCAGGCCGTATGCGACGTTCTCGCCGACGGACATCATCGGAAAAAGCGCGAGTTGCTGGAACACCATGTTGACCGGCCGGTGGTTCGGCGCGACGCCGGCCATGCCTTTGCCGCCGATCGCGATCCCGCCGCTGTCCGGCGCGATGAAACCGGCGATCATGCGCAGCAAGGTCGTCTTGCCGCAGCCCGAGGGGCCGAGTATCGAGAAGAAGCTGCCGCGCTCGACCGTGAAGGACAGGGCATCGACGGCGATGTGATCGCCGAAGCGCTTGACGACCGCGTCGGCGGCCAAATCCGGCGTGCCGGTCAAGATCCCACCCGATCGAGCACCGCGCGTACGAGCGGCTGCGGCAGATAGTGATCGCTTGCCGGCGTCAATCCCATGCGCAGCACCAGCACGCCGCGCGAGGGTATCACCGCGATGCTTTGGCCGTCGTGGCCTTCCATCCAGAACGTATCGCCGGGTAAACCGAAAGCTTTGTCGGGGTTCACGCCGGCTATCGTAGCATCAGAGCCGTACAGCCATACCAGTCCGTGGCCGTATTGGCCGCCGGACTGCGCGACCGGCGAGACCATCATGGCGACGAACCCCTTGGGCAAGATTTGCTGGCCATGCCATTGCCCCCCTTGCAGCAAGAGCTCGGCGTAGCGCGCCCAATCGCGGGCCGTCGCGTACAAATACGAGGTGCCGACCAAGGTGCCGTGTTCGTCCGTCTCCAGCGTCGCGCCGCGGATGCCGAGCGGCTGGAATAGACGCCTGTGGACATAATCGATTGCCTCGGGCGCGCCGGGGCCGGCGACGTCTTGGAAGATCCTCGACAGAATCACCGCCGTGCCGCTCGAATAATTCCAGAAGGCGCCTACCGGATGATCGAGCGGCTGCGCGCGCGCGTACGCGGCCATGTCGGGCTCCAGATACAGCATACGCGTGACGTCGGACACATCGCCGTAGGTTTCGTCGAAGCGCAGGCCGCTGGTCATCGACATCAGGTCGGCGACGCGTATGTTCGCGCGCGCATCGACTCCCGCTCGCGGCCACCCGGCCGATCCGGCGAGCGACAGCCGGCCGTCCTCGACGAGCAGTCCGATCAGTCCCGCGACGACGCTCTTGGTCATCGACCAACCGAGCAGCGGCGTCGACGCCGTGAAGCCCGAGCCATAACGCTCCGCGACGAGCCGGCCGTGCGCGACGACGACGATCGCGCGCATGCCGGGGCCGGCGAGCCGCTCATTCTCGATCAGACGATCGAGTGCGGCGTCGGTTTGCACGGCGCCGCCGTCCGGCCAGGGTAGATCGCCAGCCGGCTTCGCGGCGGCGGGACTCGCGGCGGCGCGGCGGAACTCGCGACGGCCGGGATTGCGGCGGCCGCGATGTCCAACTTGCCGTCGGGAACGACGGCGCAGCCGGCGCCGGGACGATACACGGCGAGCCCCCGGCCGATGAAGCCGAACAGGCCGGTGCGCACGATCCCGCGGTCACGGTCTACCGAGACGCGCATCAAGCGCAGCAAGAAAAGACCGGGCGCTTGCACGTCGACGCGCAAGACCTCGGCGGGCTCCCGTCCTGCGAGAAAAACGTTGGAACAAACGATCTTGGCCGCGTAATTCGAGCCGATGCGGATCAATTCCGGCGGCTTCGCCCACAGCAATAGCAGCGCAAGCGCGCCGGCGCCGCCGGCGGCGGCGAGGATCCGAGGTGGCCACTTCAACTTTCGTCCTCCGGGGCTTGCGCGGCTGAAATGATACCGCGATCGCGTGCCGCGGGCGCAACCGCGGCATAACACGTGGTTTTCACGATACCGCGGGTCCTCCACGGGGTTAACATAGACTATGCAATCCGAACCTCAGAGGGGGATCCAGTCATGAGTGATGTCAGCACACGCACCTTGATCGACGATCTGCGCGCGGTGGTCGCCGACGCCGAAGCGCTGGTGGCGGCGACGGCGGGCGATGTCAGCGAGCGCGCGCGCAGCGCGCGGCACAAAACCAGCGAATCGGTCGAGAATGCGCGCAAGCGCCTGGCTGATCTGGAACACGACCTCAAGAGGCGCGCCAAGGCGGCCGCCGACGATGCGACCCAATACGTGCAGGACAATCCTTGGCAGTCGGTCGGCATTGCGGCGGCGGTAGGCGTCGTGATCGGCGTCTTGCTCGGGCGGCGTTAGGCCATGTCGGATAGTCCGCCGGAGGCGGGACTCATCGCATCGTTGAAGCGCCTGTTCGCGACGCTGATCGAGCTCGCGCATACGCGGCTCGAGCTGGTCTCGGTCGAGGTCGAGGAGCAAATCGAATATGCCGCGTCGCTGCTCCTTTGGGGGATCGCGGCGATATTCTTCGGATCCTTGGCCGTGCTGCTGCTTGCATTTCTGATCGTGATCGCTTTCTGGGACGATCACCGCTTGCTCGCGGCCGGCCTCGTGACCGCGGCGTTCGCGATCATCGCGGTGATCGCTGCGTTCGTCGTGCGCGCGCGCTTGGCCAATCGGCCGCGCTTCCTGGCTGCGACCGCCGGGGAGCTGAAAAACGACGCGGCGGCTCTGGATCGCGACGCGCCATGACGACGCGGGGGCAATTTCTCGCCGCGAGGCGCGAACGCTTGCTCGCGCGCAGTTCTCGTCTGCGCCTCGATATCCAAGACGACGCGGCCGCGCTCGCGCGGCGCTTCGATTTCGCAGACCGCGTCGTCGCGGTCGCCCGCTCGCCTTGGTTTGGACTATTGGCCACGGCCGGCGCGGCCTTGCTGCTGTTCAAGCGCCCGCGTCTGCTGACGCGCAGCGCGCTGCGCTTGTTGGCCTTGTACCCCGCGCTGCGCGGTCTGCGCCCCCTGCTGCCGCGCCTCCGGCGGCTCTGGCGGCGAGCCCGCGATTCCGCCGCCGAACCCGACGCGCCGTGAGTCTCAATCCGCGGCTTTGATCCGATCGAGCACACCGCCCTCGATTTGCTCGAGCCCCGGTGGAATCGCCGGATACCAATGGATCCGATCGAGCGCCGCTTCGTCCGGAAAGGCCGCGGTGTATTGCGCCTTCAAGCGCGCGTCGACCAGAGTTTCCGTGCCCCGCGCGGCCGAGAAGCTGCCGACGGCATTGATGATTTTTGCCGAGATGTCGGGGCGCATCGTGAAGTTGATCCAGGCGTACGCGGCCGCGTCGTTGCGGCCGTGCGCCGGCAGCGCGAACGTGTCGATCCAGCCGAGCGCGCCCGAGCGCGGTATGACGAATTTAATCGCCGGATTTTCGCGGTTCAGCGTCCAGCCGCCGGTATCCCACATCATCGCAAGGACGACTTCGCCGGAGCGAAACGCATTCAGCAGTTGATCCTTGTTGTCGTAGAAAAACTTGAAGACCGGCTTGCAAGCGATCAGGCGCGCGCCGACCTGATTCATCAATGCGGTATAGGCCGGCTGGTTCCCGTACAGCGCGAACGGATCCTTGCCTAGAGCGAACGCGAACGCCATCAATGTCGGGCGTTTCAGGCGGATCGCGGTCATGCCTTTCAGCTTCGGATTGCACACGTCCAGATAATCGGTGGCGCTGGCGCGCTTGGTGTTGACGACGAGACCGTCGGTGCCCCAAAGATAGGGCAGCCCGTACACCTGCCCGGCGAGGGTCGTGTTCTTGCGGGTGATCGCGAGCAAGGACGGCCGGAATTGGTCGAGCTTGACGCGTGCGAGGTCCAGCGGCTTGTAGATCCCGAATTCGCGCTGGGGCCCCGTGATTCGATCCTGCGACGGCTGGGCCAGGTCATATCCGGCGCCGCCGGTCGCGCGCAGCTTGGAGATGATTTCCTCGTTGTTCGACAGCGTCACCTCGACCTTGATGCCGGTCTCCTTGGTGAATTCGGCGGCGACATCGCGCGGCACGTAATCCGACCAGGTGAGGATGCGCAGCGTTGCGCCGCCGGCATCGGCCCTTGGGGCGCTCAACATCAAGGTCAGCGCCAGGGCCGAAATGAAAAGGCGTTGCATCGAATCTCTCCCAAGTTCGGGCGACAGGGGAGGATCTTACCGAATTGCCGGCTGTTAGTCCGCTGTAAGTCCGACGGCGGTCAATCGGCGCCGGTCGCGGCGGCGGGGCGGCAGCCAATAGTTCCGTCAAGGTGTCGACCAAGGGCTGCGCTCGATCGTAGAAAAAACCCTGGGCGTAATGCACGCCCAAGTCGCGCACGCTCGCGGCGATCTCGGCGGTCTCGACGAATTCAGCCACGGTTTCGATGCCCAGCTCGTCGCCAATTTGCACCAGCGCGCGAATCAATGCGCGCGAGCGGACGTCGCGCAGGACGTCACGGACGAATTTGCCGTCGATCTTGATCCGGTATACTTCCAAATCCTTCAGGTGCATCAGCGAGGACACGCCTGTACCGAAGTCGTCGAGTGCGACGCGCGAGCCGATCTCGCTCATGCGCGCGATGAATCGGCGGCTTGCAGCGAGATTGCGAACCGCCGCCGTCTCGGTCAATTCGAAGTGCAATAGCCCTGCCGGGAGCCCATGGGTTTTGATCGCCGAGCGCACGAAGTCCGCGAACGCCGGCTGACTCAAGGATTGTCCGGTGATGTTGACGGCAAAACTCGCGCCGAGTTTGCGCAGGGCTGCGGCAGACGGTGCGAGGGTTTGCACGACCCGCTCGACGACCCAGCGATCGAGGCGTTCGAGCACCTGATAACGCTCGGCCGCGTCCAGATAGTTCGCCAGCGACGTGAAGCCGCCGTCGACGTCCTGAAGGCGCACGAGAATCTCATAGTGGTACGGCCGTCCGCTCGGAGCGAGCGCGACGATCGGTTGCGCGTGCAGGACGAGGCGGTCGGCATCCAGCGCATCGACGATCACGCGCGATTCGCGCACGGCGGCATGGCGGCGGATCATCGTGTGGTCGCCGGAATCGTAGATCTCGACGCGGTTGCGGCCGCGCTCCTTGGCGACGCGGCAGACGGTCTCGGCGGCGGCGAGCGCGTGTTGAAAGGAGGAATCGCGCGGCAAACCGACGACGCCGAGGCTCGCCGTGATGCGCGTCGCCGGATCGTCGAACGTCAGTCGCTCGATCGCCTCTCGGACCTCCTCGGCCCAATTGCGCGCTTGGTTCAAGGTATAGTCGAATAATACGGCCGCGTAGCGGTCGCCGGACACGTGGGTCGCGACGCAGCGCATCCCGGCCAGCTGCGTGCTCCAAAGTCGCCCTACTTGCCGGATCAGCCGGTCGCCGGCGGCAAAACCTTCGATTTCGTTGATCGCGTGCACTTGATCCAGGTTTGCATAGACGACGCAGGCATCGCCGGCGAGCGGAAGGCGCTGCGACATCTCGCTCTCGAACGCGGGCCAACTGAGCAGTCCGGTGCTGGGGTCGAGGCGGCTCTGTAATCGTCGCTGTATGCGCGGCACGGCAGCCGCCAGGGCCACAAGATCCTCCGGCGTATACGGCGCGTCGTCGTGACTGCGCAGCGCCGCGATCAGGCCGCTCGTTCCTTCTTCGCCCGGCAACGGGCAAACGATACTCCGGTAGGGCAGCACGGCGGCATCGCGCTTCAGCCTGACACGGTTCAAGAGCAGCGGTTCGGGTTTGTCGCGGATCACGCGCGACAATACCTGGACGATCAGCGAGTCGATCTCAGCGGCCGCCTCTGGCGGCGCCGGCGGCCGAATGCGCTCGGCAAAGGCGCGCGGCGCATGCACGAGCAGATGCCGGCTCCGCAAAGCGATCACTAGAGATTCTAGCAAAGTGTCCGTAACCCATCTCCGCCGGCTGCCGAGGATTAAGGCCCATGCGAGCCGTAATGCTCGGCCCGGCGACCTCGCAACGGGCAGCCCAGGTTGAACGGGCGAGGCCCGCCAGGCTAGGCAATTGGTCACAATTCGGCCTAAATGCGCGTATTGGCGCTGTTTTCGGGGGTTTGGACGCCGCCGGCGCCCGGCCGGCGCGGTCCCAGCCGGCCGTGAACGCCGTCCCACCAGCCGCTGACGATGGCCGTGATTTTGGCGGCTTTTTGCCTCTCGTAGAGCAATACGCGCTTGCAGGTCCGCAAGCGGCGCTGCAGGCTCTTGAGGGCCCACCCTGGGCCGCGATAGTCGCCGTATTCGCGCAGCAGAACGGTGTCGTTCCTGGCGATGTAATAGCGGCGGTCCGCCGAATGGTTCGTCGTCCATTTCTTGATCCACAACGCTTGGTGCAGCGTCGGGGCGCCGATCGCGTGCGACATCAGCGCCTGCTTTGCCTTGACGACACGGTAGCCTTGGCCGCGTGCGCGAAGACAAAATTCCGTGTCGACGTAATCGATGAAAAAGGCGTCGCGGAACGGGCCGACCTCGAAGTACGCGGCGATGTCGAGCAAGGAGCCGGAGGTGATGACCGATTCGACTTCATACCAAGCATCGCCGCACGACAGACCGGCAGCCGGGGCGGGCGCCCGTTGCCACGGCTCGTCGTAGCCGGAGCCGACGACCGCGATCCGCTCAGTGGATGCGAAGGAATCGCGGATCTCGAGCAGACTCGCGACCAAGCCCTCGCCGGCAACGCTATCCTGATCGAACAGCAGGGCCGAGCGGAACCCGAGCGCGGCGGCGCGCTGCACGCCGATGTTCAGCGCCCGCGCGACGCCGAGATTGTCGAGATTGGCGATCAGCGTGATCGACGGCGCCGCGGCGACGCCGCGCAACATCGCCAGAGTCTCATCCGACGAGCCGTTGTCGACGATGATCGAGGCGCCGACTTGCCGGGCAATGCGCGCCAAGCGCGGCGCAAAGCCGTCGTCCGGATGGTGGGTTACGAGGACGGCGCAAACTTCGCTCGGCCGCTCTGGGCTCGCGCTCACATCGTCCTCGCCTAGAATGAATACCCCGCTGAAATCACCAGCGCCTGCGGCCCAAATTGAACATGCGTCGTGCGGATCACGCCGGCGGTATCGGCCTTCAGATCCGAATTGACTCGCGAGATCGAATAGGACGCATAGACGTGCCAATGACCGGTAATCCGATAGGACAGGCCCGCGGTCGCCGCCGGCCCCACGGAAGACGACAGCGAGAGCTTCGTCGGTCCGCCGGTCGCGGCGTTGCCGCCGGCGGTCGAATTACGGTCGTAGAAATTCGTGTAATTGACGCCGACGCCGATGTACGGGCGAAACGGCGAGCTCTCGCCGAGGAACTTGTACTCCAGCAGCAAGGTCGGCGCGAACCAGCGCGCGGTCGAGATCTCGACGCCGTTGTACGGTACCGAACCCAGCGTCGCGGGCCCCTTGCCGTAGGTCTTCGTAACCGGCGGCAGGCCCGCCGCTAGCTCGACGTCGAAGTGCGGCGACAGGCGCCGCACATAGGCCGCATAGAGCGTCTGCAGGTCCTTGACATCGATATTGACGCCGGGCGGGACGTAGGGCCCCGCGAGATCGTCGGCCTTGACGTGATAGAACACGAAGTAGGCGCCCAGGCGCAGATCGTTGCTGTAGACCTCATCGGCGCGCGCCGGCGCCGCTCCGGCCAGCAATGCGACGGACGAGGAGAGCGCGGCGGCGAGGGCGAGGCTTTTGATTTTGTTCATGGCCGGTCCCCTTAGAATTGGCTGAAGAATGAGCGGGCGGCTAGGCTGCAGAACGGCGCCACCGCGCCGTGGTAGCCCTCCACGAGCAGCAAAGCCGCGGCGGCCGGCGAATTGCCGCCGCCCGCTGCCGACTCGTAGTACGCGAGTTGCGCCAGCTCGCTTTGCTGAAACGCGCCCTGTATCTGGGCGAACGGTCCCGCCGGCGTGCCGCTGACATCGAGCACCGTGACGAGTCCTGGCGGCAGGCCGCTCCAATAGGCGGCCATCGTTCCGGTATCGACGCTGAAGAATACGGTTGGATCCTGGTCGCCGCCGCACAGCAGCGTCGGCGAATTCGGCGCCCAATTGCCCTTGCGCAAATCGTTCGTGTAGAGCGCCAAACGCAAGCCTTGCGTCGGCGGCATCGCCGCGAGCGGCACGCCGGCGACCGGCGTCGGCACCGCACCGTCAGGATTCGTCGCCGCGTCCAGCGCATAGCTGACGCGATAGGAATTGTTGACCAAATTGGACGCGCCGAACCCGGCCGCGAACAACGGGGTCAGCGGATTGTTCGGATCGCTCGGCACGGCGAGCGCGGCCGTCAAGATCGCCGACAGTTGCGGGTTGTTCGGCACCGTGACGATCGGCGTCGTGCTGCTGAACAGCGCCGTTTGCGGCAGCAGGCCGCTCGAGATGATCGTGCCGATCGGCGTCGTCGACGGCAGCAGCGTGTCGATGCCGCTGGCATAGGTCGGCGCATAGAGGTCGGTCGTCGCGCTGTAGATGTTGCCGTAGGCATGCTGATAGCTGGTCGACATCAGCGGCAGGAACACGGTCGATCCCAAGTTGACGTTGCCGAACATGACCGCGTCGCCGAGCGCTTCGAGCGCATAGGGGCCGGACATCGGCGCCGCGGCCGTGACCGTCGTGCCGGCCGCGATCATCGCCCGTTGCGTCGCCATCGCGACGTAGCCGCCCTCGGAGTAGCCGGTGATGAACAGTTTGCCGTTATCGGTGGTTGCCGTCGCCAAGGTGTTCGGCAGCGCGGCTTTGGCCGCCGCGAGGATATCGATCATCTCGCTCGACTGCTGCGCGGCGTTCAGGAACGGATGGTAGCCGAGCGTCGAAATATCGTAGCCGGCATAGTTCGGCGCGACGACGATGTAGCCCTGCGCGGCGAACATCGCCGCGATCAACCCGCCTTCGGTGTTCGACGGATCGGTGATGTCGGCGATATTGGCCGCCTTGTTCGTCTGCGTACCGTGCGCGTACATCACGATAGGCCGCGGACCGGAGCAGGCAGCCGCGGAGCCGGTCGGCACCATCAACGCGCCGGATGACTCGGTGGCCTCGTTCGCGCCGCCGACCGTCCAGAATTTCAAGTAATAAAAGTCGACGCCGCAAACCGGATTGCCGGTCAGCAGCAGCAGTTGTGCGCCCGACGCGGTGCCGCCGAGCAGCGCCTGCAGCGTCGGCGCATCCGCCGAAGCAATGCGCAGCGGCGGATTCTCGGCCAGCGTGCCGCGGCTCATCGAAGTGCTTTGCACCGAGGTCTCGGTGCTGGAGCCGCCGCAGGCGGCGAGCAGTGCCGCAGCGAGCGCGACACAGCCGTACTTGATCGAATTCAACATCGTGTTCTCCCCGATTCGATGCAGCGTACGGCGGTTTTCCGGCGCCTCGCGCCGAAGTTTTATTATTGTCCACGTACCGTCGCCAGGCCACGTTGGCGGCTATTCTACTAGGAGAGGACGGATTCGCGCCATGACCGGCTGCGGGGCGCTCAATTGCGAACCATTCGCGGCGCCCGCCGATCGAGCGGCGCGCTCATCCGCCCGCGCTTTGGCCTTGCGCCTTAGTCTTGGCGTGCAGCACGCGGTTTGCCCGCGATGAGTTGCGGGCGCGCAGCGCGCCCGGCCCCTTCTCGGACTTGACGAGCGGCTTAGCGTCGGATAGCAAGGCGCCGGGTGCGCCGGCGTCCAGAAACACCTTCGCCTGCGCCGCGGTCAACGAGAAATACCAGGGATGCGCCGAGCTTTTCAGGATGTCGAAATCGCCGCTCTTGGATTTGGAAACGGTCCAAGTGACTTGCCGGCCTGCGGTGTCTCGGATCGTCAGGTCGACGAGCGGAGCCTGCAATTGCCAATCCGGCTGCGCCGCGGTGCCCAAAACCTTGTCGACGCGTAGCTCGCCGATTGCGCGCGCGAGCGCCGCGACTTGCGTTTCGTCCACTTGTTTGCGGGCGTCGATCCCGGAGGCCTGCCATGGGCCCGGCGCCTTACTCGGCGCGATTTGGCGTGTCAGCTGCAGGTGAGCATCGCGCGCATCGCGAATATCGATTTGCGCCAATTTTGCCGGAGGGACTTGCAATAAGGCGCCATTGAACCAGCTGGCGGCGTCGGTCGGCAGTTCGTAGACCGGCAAGTTGACCGCGTATACCGCGTGTTCACTGCCAGCACGCGCGTCGGTCTTGCGCAGGCCCGCCGATGTGCCGAGCAGGAGCGTCGCCAACGGTTTGCCGTTCTCGCTCAGAGTGACGCGCCGCACGAAATCCCTATCGCCGACCTTGAAGCGGCGCAGCGCCGCATTCGTCGTGCCGATCGGCAGGCCGCGCTTCAATGACTTGAGTTCGCGTCAACAGTTGATCGAGGCGGGACTCGTCGATCGGCATGTCATAATCACTGTGGACGACCCAGGCGCCATGCACCTTGCGCAATTCGATCCGCGCCGCATCCGCCGGTTGTCCCGCCGCGGCTTGCGCTTCGATCGTGATGCGGTCGGCGTCGTCGATTTGCGCCGTGACGAGCGGCGAGTTCGGCGGGCTTGTCGCCACGATATCGCGCCGCAGCGCCAGCGCGCCCGCGACCAGCAACTGCAGACACAAGACAACCGCCAGGATCGGTATCCAACGTTGCATGGCTTAAACCTCGGCCAAAAGTAATTGATGTTGGGCGGCGATATATCGCCGCCGCCGTCTCGAGTAGGCCCAAACCAAGACCAGTCCGCCCAAGGCCGCGGCATAGTTGAGGTACTCCCAGAATTCCTCCGTTTGGCGGCTCATCGGCGCCAAGGTGCGCGCGAAGCGGTCGCGGCTGCGAATGCTGAGCAGACCCTGATCCGCGAGAGACCAGTCGACGACGTTCTGCGCGAACTGCTGTGCCTTCAGGTAGCGCGTTCCCAGCGATTGGCTCAGCAGATTGCCGACCTCATCCGAGAACATCGCGCTGGATCCCACCAAAATCAGCCGGGCGCTGTCCGGGGAATGGCCGATGACGCCGGTGACTTCTGGCTCGGGCTTCGCCGCCGCTGCCGTGGCGGTTGCTTTGCCGGCGGCCGTTGCGAGCGGCGAGGGCTTGCCGTCGAACGCCGAGTCGAACCGGCCTTGCACGACGACCGCCAAGTCGTGCGCGGCCTCGTCGGCGCCGGCCGCGAAGCCGAGCTGCGGATAGCGCTGGTAATTCGGCATCAAACTGTCGGAATCCACGAGCCAGCTGGAATTCGACGAGCGCAGCAAGTCCGTGACCTGGCGCGCCTTGTTCTTGTTGGCGTCGACCGTCACGGCGGCCGACCACGGCATGTAAAGCTGCCCCAAACTGCGAGTCACCGGCGTGCCGGGGTCGAGTCCGCCGCCGCGCACGTCGACGATGTATGGATAGTTCATCAGCTGGACTTCGTTCAGCACAAATCCCCCGACGTCGCGTTCGACCGGAATCGGCAACGCGCCGCTCCGGCGGTCGAGAACCAGTCCCTTGCTGAGCGACAAGCCGTATCCTTTGAGCCAACTTGCGAGCCCGCTGTCGTTCGCTGTGCCGACGATACTCTGCCGAATGCTGACATCGTACGGCGAAGTCGCGATCATCACGCTGCCGCCTTGCATCAGGAATTGGTCAATCGCGAACAATTGCTTCGTATCGAGGGAGCGAGGATCCAGCACCATCAGCATGTCGGCGTCGCTCGGCACCCGGCCATCTTTCAGATCGGTGTCCTGCAGGCGCACCGATGTGCCGAGCGTGTCGCGCAACATCGAGAAACTTTCGCCGCCCGGCGGCGCGACGATCGCTACCGTCTTCAGGAATCCCGGCGAGAAGCGTTTTACGCCTGCCTCGATGGCGCTTTTCAAGCTTTCCTGATTCAGCGCCGCCGGCAGCGGCACTTGTTCGGTGCGCCCGCCATCGCTCAAGGTCATATAGAACCAAAACGGTTGGTTGTCGAGCAGACTCGTGACCATCGGCCTGAAGCCGAAATCATGGGTCAAGCGCGCGCCGAGCGCCGGATCCTGATCCGGATCCTGGGTCTCGACCTTGAACTTGCCGCCGGATGCCTTGCCGATCTCGGCGAGCGCGGCGGTCAGCGCCGCGTGGGCCTTTTGCAACTCCGCGGGCAACTTATCGTCGGTCGAGAAATAACCGGTAAAGGTCACCGGCCGGCGCAAGGTATCGAACAGACCGCCGCCCGCTTGATAGCTGACGAGGACCTTGCGAATTGCGCTGGTGATCGCATATTCAGGATTCTTCAATTCGACCCGCAGATTGGTCTCCGAGCGCTCCTTGACGTCGATCAGATCGCGAAAATCCAGCACTTTGTACTGATCCCCGTAGGCGATGAGAATATCGAAATAGGAATTGACGACGGAGGCTCGGTATTTGCTGGCCACTTGGAAAGGTACGGGCCGGATCCCATATCGATTGCCGGCATCGGCTGCGACTTTCGCGTCTTGCTGCGGATCGACGAATTCGACATGCACTTTGTCGCCGCCGGCGACGGCGTATTCCTCCAGCAGGTCGTGCAGTTGCGGCACCAACGGCGCGAGCAACGGGTGGGTGGCCGCGCTGAAGTAGCCGCGGATCAGCAACGGCTCCTGCAGCTCGGCCAAATAGCTCTTGGTGGCCCCCGACAGCGTATACAGATGGTCGGCCGTCAAATCGACGCGCGCCCAGGTGATTTGACCCATCCACAGGTTGGCGCCCAGCAAGTTCGCCGTCAGCAGTCCGGTCGCCCAATACCAGCGACGATGATTGAGTTGCGCCGCGTTGTTCGCCCAGCGCAACTTCTCCAGAGCAAGCCGGTTCAAGGCCAAGAACACCGCCGCGATCGACAGATAGTAATAGAGGTCCCGCAAATCGAGGACACCGCGGGTGATCGAATCGAAGCGCGAACCTGCGCCGAGCAAATGCAGCCATTCGGCGCCGCGATAGCCGACGAGCGATGTTAGGGCGCTCGAGCCGATCAAATAGAACGCGCCGGCGATGACGACGGTCAGGATCAGACTGACGACTTGATTATCGGTGCGGCAGGATACCCAGAGGCCGATCGCCACGTAGGCGCCGGCGAGCACGACGGCGGCAATGTAGCCGCCGATGACCGGACCCCAGTCGAGCGAGCCCATCCACGACACGGATACCGGCAGCGGCAGCGTCAGCGCAAGCGCGATCACCACCAAGCCCATGATGCCGATGAACTTGCCGATGACCTGCTCCGTGAGTCCGGTCGGCGAGGTCAGCAAGAGTTCCACGGTGCCGGCACGCCGCTCTTCGGCCCAGGATCGCATCGTCAACGCCGCCACCAGGAAAATCAGCAGCACCGGCATCCAATGGAACAGCGGCCGGACGTCGGCGATATTTCGCGCGAAGAAGGTCGAGACCCAGAAGAATATGAACAGTGTCGCGCCCAGAAAAGCGCTCAAGAACAGCAGCGCCGCGAGCGATGAGAAGAAGCCGGTCAACTCCTTGCCGGCGATCAATAAAATCTTACGCGGCATCGCGCACCTCCGCTACAGGCGCACTATTGACCTCGGCGAACACGTTCTCGAGCGTACGCCGCTCGCGCAACAGCTCGAACTGCGCGAAGCCGCCGCGATGCGCCGCGGCGCTGACCGCCGGCGCCAGATCCGCGTCGGCGTCGAGCGCATAGCAAAAATGTCCGTCCGCGGAATTCAGCAGATCGACCGAACGCACGCCGTCGACGCTGAGCAGCACGGGCCGCGCCGCTTGCGGATCCGCGTCCAAGGTCAGCAGCAAACGGCCGTCGCGCTGCAAGTCGTCCAATTTCGCGTCGACGACCTTGCGCCCGCCGCGCAGGATCAGCACGCGCTCGCACACCGCTTGCACCTCCTGGAGAATGTGCGTCGAGACGATGACCGTCGCCGACTTCGCCAGGTCCCCGATCAGGGCTCGCATATGCAGGATCTGCGTCGGATCCAAGCCGTTGGTTGGTTCGTCGAGTATGACGATATCCGGGGCATGGAGTATGGCCTGCGCGACGCCGACGCGCTGTCGATAGCCGCGCGACAGCGTCTGGATCGATTGCGTGGCCTTGTCCCGCAACTCGGTGCGCCGCAGCGCGCTCGCCACCGCCCGGTCGCGCCGCATCGGCGGCACGTCGTGCAAGGCCGCCTGAAAATAAAGAAACTCGCTGACCGACATTTCCGGCCAGGCCGGGCAGTTTTCGGGCAGGTAGCCGATGCGCCGTTGAATTGCGGGGGTGTCGCGGCCGATTTCCAAATCATCGACCTGTATCGATCCCGAGGTCGGCTCCAGGAAGCCGGTCAGCATTTTCATGATCGTGGTCTTGCCGGCGCCGTTGTGGCCCAGTAGTCCGACGACCTCGCCGCTGCGTATCGTGAAACTCACCGCGTCTACCGCGACGAAACCGCCGTAATGGCGCGTCAGCTTGGTCAGCGTAATCATGTTGGTCGATCCTCGACGTATTGTTCTGCCGTGGGCGCACGGAGGCCGTGGGTCAAACGCCGGCCGGTGCGATCTGTAACTGGAAACCGAGGCTTTGGACTACGCGCGATCGCGAAATTCAAAGCCGCGTTCAGGCGACGGCGCAGGCTTTAAGGCGGTGCGAGCAGATTGACGAGTAATGGCGCGCCGACGCGGCAACGGGAGTCAGGAATCTCTTCGTTGGATGACATACGGGTCCATTTGCCGTCGCGGCGACGGTCATTGCTGCTCCAATTGCCGCGGTAGACCAATGACGCGCGCGCGAGTTCCGCTATTATTGGGTAAAGTCGGCGTTCGACGGATCACGGGTCTCGCCGGAGTCCGGAATTTGGCATTGTAGCCATCTGAAAAAGGCATTGGCGAGCGGCCCCGCCTTGGTTCAGGCTCGTGCGCTTGACGGTAGGGAGTGCATCGAAGCATGAGCGAACGTGAGCCAGAGGTCGGACGTCGCAGCAGGCGGCGTCCCGGTGCGGCGGATGTCAGCCACGCCGTCTTCGACCGCACGCGGACCTATCGGCACCTGCGCAATCCGTTCGAGCCGCTGAAAGTGTTCTCCGAGGATCAGGTCGCGGCGATGCACGATGCCGCGCTGGTGCTTCTGGAAACGCAGGGTATGAAGGTCTTGTCCGCCGATGCGCGCAAGGTGTACCGCCAAGCGGGCGCCGAGGTCGACGAGGCGACGCTCATGGTGCGCATCGACCGCGGACTCGTCGCCGCATCGCTCGCGACCGCGCCGCGTGAAATCACCCTGCACTCGATGAATCCCGAGCACCACGTGCCGCTCGCCGACCGGCACGTGGCGTTCGCGCCGACCTCGGGGCCGCCGAACATCATGGACACCGCCGGCGGCCGCCGTGCCGGCACGCTCGAGGACTTCCGCAATTTGATCAAGCTTTGCCAGAGTTTCGAAGTGATTCACGTGCTGGGCGGGGCCACCGAACCGCAAGATGTGCCCGTGCAGATCCGGCATTTGGAGGTGACGCGCTCGCAGCTGCTGCTGGCGGATAAAATCCCGTTCGTGTTTTCCCGCGGTCACGGCCAGGTCGCGGATAATTTCGAGCTGATTCGCCTCGCGCACAATATCTCCGCGGAACAGTTCCGCGCGCGCCCATACACCTATACGGTCATCAATACGAATTCGCCGCTGCAGCTGGATATACCGATGGCGGACGGCATCATCGACTTCGCCGCCGCGGGCCAGGTCTTGATCATCACGCCGTTTACGCTTGCCGGCGCGATGGCGCCGGTCACGATCGCCGGGGCGTTGACCCTTGCCCACGCCGAGGCGCTCGCGGGCCTCGTGCTCGCGCAAATCGTGCGGCCGGGTGCGCCGATCGTCTACGGCAGCTTCACCTCGAACGTCGACATGAAATCCGGATCGCCGGCGTTCGGTACGCCGGAATACGTGAAAGCGGCGTTCGGCGCCGGCCAAATGGCGCGCTATCTCGGGTTGCCTTGGCGCTCGTCGAATGCGACGGCGTCGAACATTCCCGACGCCCAATCCGCCTACGAGTCGCAGATGAGCTTGTGGGGCGCGCTCTTCGGCGGCTGTAATTTCATCCTGCACGCCGCCGGTTGGCTCGAGAGCGGGCTGACGACTTCGTACGAGAAGTTCATTCTCGACATCGAAATGCTGCAGATGTTCGCCGAAGTATTCCAGCCGGTCGGTGCGGCGCCGTCGGATCTCGCGCTCGAGGCGGTCGCCGAGGTCGGCGCGGGCGGACATTTCTTCGGTTGTGCGCACACGATGGAGCGGTATCGAAGCGCTTTCTACGCGCCGCTGGTTTCCGATTGGCGCAATTACGGGACCTGGGCGGAGGACGGCGCGAAAACCGCGACCGAACGGACGAGCGGCATTTGGCAGAGCACGCTTGCGCGCTATGTCGCGCCGGCTCGCGACCCGGCCGTCGTCGAGGCGCTCGATGCCTATGTCGCGCGGCGCAAACGCGAAGGCGGCGCGCCGCCCGTCAGCTGAGCGCTCAAAGATCGCCGATCGCGCGGGAGAGCCGGTACCCGGCGACGATCAGATCGTAGGCGGCCGCATCGCGGTCGGTCAGCGCGGTCGCGCGCAGCGCCTCGGCTTCCAAGACCTGCGTATTCGTCGCGAGCCCGCTGTCGTACAGCTCCTTGGCCGTACGCACGTTCTCTTGCGCCTGTTCGACCGCGATCGCCGCCGCGCGTACGCGTGCCGCCGCATCCTCGCGATTCAGGACGCCGGTCTGCACTTGCAAAGCGATGACCGACCGCTGGTCGGCCAGCGCTTGGCCGGCTGCGCGCGCGTGATTGTCGAGGGCGGCCGTGCGTTCGTGCACCTGTCCGCTGTCGAATAGCCGCCACTGGAACGTGACGCCGACCGACGCGAAATTCTCGCGGTCCAGGATCTGATTGTCGAAGTGGTTGTAGCCGGCGTGCAGCGCGACTTGCGGCAGGCTCTGCGCACGCTCCTGGCGAGCGGCCTGATGCAGGCTGTCCTCGCGGGCGGCGAGCGCCGCGAGTTCCGGTCGATGCAAAGCGGCGTAGGCGATCAGTTGCTCCAGCGGCGCACCGTCAAGCGCCGCGCGTTCGGGCTGCGGATCGGCGAGTTCCGGGGTCCTGTCGAGCGGCTGACCGACCCAGCGGTTGTACGTCGCGTTCGCGATGGACAGCGCGTTCGCCGCCCGCAGGCGTTGCTGCTCGGCGTTTGCGAGGGCCACTTGCGCCGCGAGCAGATCCGCTTTCGTTACCGCCTGCTTGTCGTACATCAGTCGGACGTCCTCGGCGTGCGCTTGGAGACTCGCCGCACTCGACTCGGCAACCCGCAGCGCGCTGCGGGCGCGAAACACCCCGACATAGGCTTCGGCGACGGCCAGCTTCAGATCCGCGGCGCTGATCGTCTCAACCGCGGCTGCACCGCGCGCGCCGGCAGCCGCCGCGCCGATCGACCCGCTGATCCGGCCCGACGTCCAGATCGGCACCGAGAGATCCGCGGATGCCGTGCCGTAGGCGTCGTGCTGCCAGATCTTCGGCGATTGAAACTGGCCGTTTGGCGTCGCGATGTCGAAGGCCGGTGCCGTCTTGAGCTGCGTGTACGCGCCGCCGATATCCAGCGCCGGCCAGCGCTGGCGCGTCGCGGCCGAACGGTCGGCCTCGGCGGCGATGCGCTCGCTGTGCGCCGCGGCGAGCGATGCGTCGCCGGCAAAGGCCATCCGCCAGGCATCGGTCAGTGATTCCGCCTGCGCGAACGCCGCAAGACCGAGCGGTGCGGCCAGCAAACACGCGGCCAGCAAGCGCGCGGCCCGGCGTCTCGACGGGCGGTTCGGGATGGTTCGCTGCGCGTTCATCAAATCCTCCCCGTCAGTGCGTTGCCGGCGCCGCGCGCGAGCGCACGACATAACCATAGTAAAGAAGCGGAATCAGCAGCAAGGTCAGCGCGGTAGACACCAAAATCCCGAAGATCAAGGAGATCGCGAGGCCGTTGAAGATCGGATCGTCGATGATGAAGAAGGCGCCGATCATCGCGGCGAGCCCGGTCAAAACGATCGGGCGGGCGCGGATCGAAGCGGCCCGCACGACGGCCGCAGCCGCCGGCTGCCCCGCGGCGATCTCCTTATTGATGAAATCGACCAGCAGGATCGAATTGCGGACAATGATCCCGGCGAGCGCGATCATGCCGATCATCGAGGTCGCGGTGAATTGCGCGCCGAGCAGCGCGTGGCCCGGCATCACGCCGATGATCGTCAGCGGGATCGGCGCCATGATGATCAGTGGCACCGCGTAGGAGCGGAATTGGGCGACGACCAGCAGATAGATGAACACCAAACCGACCGCGTACGCCAGGCCCATGTCGCGGAAGGTTTCGTAGGTGATCGTCCACTCGCCGTCCCACTTGATGCTGAAATCGCTCTGCCGGTCCGGCGGGCTGACGAACCTTTGCGTGACGGGGCGGCCCGCCAGCGGCGACTCGCCGATCCGCGACACCAAACGGAACATCCCGTACAAGGGGCTGTCCAGCTTGCCGGCCATATCGCCGGTCACGAACACGACCGGCAGCAGGTCCTTGTGGTAGATCGTCGCATCCCAGGGCCGCACGCTTACCGTTGCGACCTCGGACAAGGGCACCAGCGTCGCCGCCCGCCGCCCGCACCGGCATCGCGAGCGCCTGATCGAGCCCGCGTCGTTCGTCGGTCGGCAGTTCCAAGCGCACGGCGATCGGATCACGCTCGCGGCCCTGATGCACATACGTCGCGTCGATGCCGGCAAGCGCCGCGTCGAGCGCATCGACCGCCGCGGCCTGAGAAACGCCGAGCAGCGCCGCCTTTGCGCGGTTTACGGATACCACATAGCGCGGGGCCGGCGCCGCGAGCGTATCGTCGGTATCGACGATATCCGGCGTGGAATCGAATAGCCTGCGCAGCGCGGCGCCGATGGTCTGTTGGGCCGCGTAGACCGGACCGTAGATCTCGGCGACGATCGGCGCCTGCACCGGCGGCCCCGGCGGCACTTCGACGACCTGCACCGACGCCGCGCCGAGTCGCTTGCCGATCGTGGCCAGCGCAGGCCGCACCGTCATCGCGATCTCGTGGCTCTGGCGGCTGCGATCGCCCTTGTCGACCAGATTGACCTGCAGATCGCCGAGATTGCCGTCGCCGCGCAGGTAGTATTGACGCACGAGGCCGTTGAAGTTGATCGGCGCGGCGGTGCCGGCATATGCCTGGTAATTCGTGACCTCCGGCAATCGGCGTACGATTCCGGCCAAGGCCGACAACACGCGTGCGGTACCCTCGACCGGCGTTCCTTCCGGCATATTGACGATGACTTGAAATTCGGACTTGTTGTCGAACGGCAGCATTTTGAGCACGACGAGTTGCAGCCCGACCAGCAGCACCGCCAGACCGATCGCGCCCGCCGTGCCCCAGTACAGGCGATGGCGCCGGCGCCGCGCGAACTCGCCGGTCAAGAAAGGATTCATCAGGCGGGCGAACATGCGGTGCAGCCTGCCTTCGGCGGCCACTTCGTCGGTCGCGTGCGACGAGGCGGCTCTCTCCGCGGGTTCGGGCGCGTGGCCGCCGAATAATCTGCGGCACATCCACGGCGTGAAGGCGAGGGCGATCGCGAGCGAGATCAGCATGCCCATGCTGGCGTTGATCGGGATCGGGCTCATGTACGGGCCCATCAGTCCGGAAACGAACGCCATGGGCAACAGCGCCGCAATGACCGTGAATGTCGCCAGGATCGTCGGGCCGCCGACCTCGTCGACCGCGCGCGGGATGACCTCGGCGAGCGGCGCCCGATCGAACGAACGGTGCCGATGAACGTTCTCGACGATCACGATCGCATCGTCGACGAGTATGCCGATCGCGAAGATCAACGCGAACAGCGAAACGCGGTTGATCGTGAAGCCCCACGCCCAGGAGGCGAACAGCGTTGCTGCGAGTGTGATGATCACCGCAGAGCCGACGACCGCGGCTTCGCGCTTGCCCATCGTCAGCAACACCAGTACGACGACCGAGGCGGTCGCGAACAGAAGCTTTTCGATCAGTTTCTTCGCCTTGGCGTTTGCGGTCACGCCGTAATTGCGCGTGACCGTGACTTCTATGCCCTTCGGTATCGTGATCCCCTTCAGCTGATCGACGCGGCTGATGACCGCGGTAGCGACGTCGATCGCATTGCTGCCGGGCTTTTTAGCGATTGCGATCGTCACGGCGGGCGCTTGGCTCACCGCGCCGGCGCCGGGCGGAATGCCGGCCGGCCGGGCCGGTGCCGAACCAGGCGTATTGCGCCGGGGGCTGCGGAGCGTCGGTGACCGTGGCGACATCGTCGAGATAGATCGGATTACCGCCTCGCGCCGAGACGATCAGGCCGCCGACCTCGTCGCGGTTCGCCAGGAACGTGCCCGCCTGTACGGGTATCGACCGCCCGCCGTCGACGACCGAACCGGCTTGATGCACCAGATTCGCGGCCTGCAGCGCTCCGGCCAGATCGCTCGCCGTCAGTCCGGCGGCGGCGAGGCGCGTAGGATCGAGCTCGACGTGGATCATCGGCGGCGCGTCGCCAACCGTGTAGACGTTGCGTGTATTCGGCACGCGCTTGATCTCGCTCATCATCGCGCGCGCGACCTGGCCGAGTTCATGGCCGCCGATCGCCGGGTCTTGGCTCCACAAGGTGATCGTCACGATCGGCACATCGTCGATGCCCATGGGCTTGATCAAGGGTTGCAGAATGCCGGAGCCCGCGGGGCGCCAGTCCTGGTTCGAGTAGATCGCGTTGTAGGTGCGCACGATCGCATCGTTGCGATGCACGCCGACCGTGTACTGCACCGTCAGTACGGCAAGACCCGGCCTGGACACGGAGTAGATGTGCTTGACGCCGGAGATCTCGCCGAGCACTTTCTCCATCGGCGTCGCGACGAGGCTTTCGACTTGCTCGGAGGACGCGCCCGGGAACGGAATCAGAATATTCGCGAAAGTGACGTCGATCTGCGGCTCTTCCTCGCGCGGCGTCACGAGAATCGCGAACGCGCCGAGCAGCAGCGCCGTCAAGGCCAACAGCGGGGTCAGCTGATTCTCGAGGAAGAATCTCGCAATGCGCCCACTAATGCCGAGCGGTCGATGCATCAGCGCGGACCCGCGAGCGCGCTGCGGGCGCCGGCGGCAATCGGATCGAGTGCGACGCGTTCGCCGGGTGCCAGGCCTGAGAGTATCTCCAGCCGATCGCCGAGGCGGCCGCCGGGGCGCACATAGCGCAATGACACCTGACCCGAGGGATCGATCACGTAAACGCCCGTGACTTCACTGCGCCGCACCAGAGCCGACGCCGGGATCATCAGCCGGTCGGCGGTGCCAATGACCAGTCCGACTTTGACGTACATGCCGGGCGCGAGCTCGAGCGCGCCGGGCGGCAGGTCGAGCCGCGCGCTAAAAGTGCTGGAAGGAGTCGCGGCTTCAGGGAAAATCGTAATGCGGCTCGCCTCGATGCGCCGGTCGCCGACGTAGACGGCGGCTTGGCGCAGCCGGCGCACTTGCATGACGATGCTTTGCGGAACATGCGTCTCGACGCGCAGTTCCCGCAAGGACAGGCCGGTCAGCAGCGCAGTGCCTGGCCTGACCGTTTCGCCGACCTCGACGAGCCGCTTGCCGACGACGCCGCCGTAAGGCGCGCGCACCTCGGTGTAGCCGACCCCCTCGCGTGCCGCCGCGACGCCGGCTTGCGCCGCCGCCAAGCGCGCCGCGGCCGAGTCGCGATTCGCGGTCGCTTGATCGAACTGCGCCTTCGAGACCACCCGGCGCTGATACAGATCGGCGATTCGCTGAAAGTTCGCCGCCGCCTCGGCGTTGCGGGCCTTGGCTTCGACGAGCGCCGCCTGCGCGGCATCGAGGCCCGCGCGCTGCTCCGTGCCCTTGAGGCGAACGATGACCGCGCCGGCCGGCACGACATCGCCGACGTCATACAGGATCTCGGCGACGCGGCCGCTGGTCTCGGCCGAAAGCGTCGCTTGATTGACCGCCTCGATCGTCCCGTCGACCTCGCGTTCGAGCGGCGTGCGCACCAGGGAAACGACGATGCTCGCGAGCGGAGCCGCCGCCGGGCCGTTCGGCGGCGCGGGCTTACGGCCGCAACGCGGCGGCACCGAACAGCAGCAGCGGGGCGGCGAGCGCGGCGCCCGCTGCGCGCACGGCGCGTGAGTTTCGCATGTTCGCCGCGCCGCCTCAGGAGAAGGCGCGGCCGGGCTCGACGCCCAACCGCTTCAACACCATCGCGAGCGGGCAGAATCCGGTAAACGAGGACTGCAGCAAGTTTGCGCCAACGAACGCCGTGAGCCACAGCCAGTTCAGGTTGACGAAATGTGCGAGCAGCACGCTCAGCAGTACGACGCTACCTGCAAAGCGCATGACCAGTCGATCGATGCTCATCTGGACTCTCCTAGTAGCTTCTGGAACCAATCGTCTCGACCAATGGCGTATTATATCGATAAATGCTAAATTAGCAACTACTTATGAGAATACCCGCGCGACGCTGGCCTGCCCTCCTCGTCCCGCCGCGGCGCTATTGAAAGCGCTCGCAAACGAGCAGCGATTGCTGGTGCTATGCCTGCTTCTGGACGGGCCGTTGACGGCGGGTCGGATCAACGAACGCGTGCGGTTGAGCCAATCGGCTTTGTCGCAGCACCTGGGCGTGCTGCGCCGCGCCGGGCTCGTGATCCGTCGGCGCCGGTCGCAGACGGCGGTCTACGCGCTCGCCGCGGGCCCGGCGCTCGGCATCATCGAGGTGCTGTACCGGAGCTATTGCGCCGCCGGAGCCGTGGCGCCACAGCCGCGCGCCGCGCCGGCCGGAATGCACCGCCACCGATAATGCGAATTCCGGCATCGGCCATTACTGCGACTTTGTTTCGGTCAGTTCGATCTCCAGATGCCGTTCGCCGCGCAGCGAATTCGTGATCAGACAATGCTTCTCGGCCCGCTCGAGCAGTTCGCGTGCCTTCTCGTGACTGGCGCCGGGCGCCACCGTCAACGCGGCGTGCGTCGTGAATCGGCAGAAATAAGTGACCCCGGCAACGCGGTCGAGCACGCCGTCGACGTGACAGTGCAAATGCGCCCATTCGAAGCGCGAAGCGCGGGCGATCGCGCGAAACGTCAGAAAAAAGCAATTCGCGACAGAGGCGACGAGCAAGGATTCGGGTGACCAAAGGCCGCCGGGGCCGTCGAATTCCGGCGGCGGCGCGGTAGCGATCTCCGGTAAATCGGCGGCTGCAACGGCGACCGTGCCGGCCGTCTCGCCGTCGGCGCTGACGCGATAAGTATGCGGATAGGCTTTCATGACAAGTTCTGCGTATCGGCCGGCTTCGACAGCGCGCTCTTATCCGCATCCAACTCGAACCACATCGCGTTCAGTATCGCGAACGCGCAGGCCAAGCCGAGACCCAAGATCCAACTGAAATACCACATGGCGACTCCTCAATAGCTCGTGTCTCGGTGCGATTCGATGTATTCGCTCGTCACAGGGCCACGCAATACGTGGTACACCCAGCCGGTATAGGCGAGGATGATCGGCAGAAAGATGATCGTGGCGATCAGCATGATGCCGAGTGTCCGCTCGCTGCTCGAGGCGTCCCAGACCGTCAGGCTGCTACTCGGATCAGAGGACGACGGCAGCAGGAACGGAAATAGGCTGACCCCCAAAGTACCGATGACCCCGGCGACGCCTGCGCTGCTGACGGCGAAGACGCCCAGGCGCCGTTTGACCCCGGCGAGCGCGGCAACCAGCACGGGCGCCGCCAAACCGATTGCCGGAAGGAGCATGGCCGCCGGCCACCGCGCATAATTGGCCAGCCAGGCGCCCCCGCGCAGCACCGCGACCTTGGCCAGCGGATCGGGCTGCCCGCCGGGCTCGGCGCCGCTGACGATCGTCACGCCGAAGCCGCTTTTCCACAGCCAGAGACCGGCGAGCGCGAACAACGCGAACCATGCGAGTGCCGCATATTGCGAAATCGATCTCGCACGCCGCGCCAGATCGCCGTCCGTCTTCATCGACAAATAGACGGCGCCCTGCGTCGACAGCATCGCGACGCTGACGAGTCCGCAGAATACGGCGAACGGATTCAACAGATAGAACAAGCCGAAATCGAAGTGCGCGCGCAGATCGCCATCGATACGGAACGGCACGCCGCGCAGCAGATTTCCCATCGCGACGCCGAAAACCAGCGCCGGCACGGCGCCGCCGACGAACAGCGCCCAATCCCAATTCGCGCGCCAACGGGCCCCCGGCATTTTGCTGCGGAACTTGAATCCGACCGGCCGCAGGATCAGCGCGGCGAGCACGAGCAGCATCGCCAGATAAAAGCCCGAAAAACTCGCCGCATAGAGCGCCGGCCAGGCCGCGAAGATCGCGCCGCCGCCGAGGATCAGCCAGACCTGGTTGCCCTCCCAGACCGGACCCACGGTATTGATGACGACGCGCCGCTCGGTGTCGCCGCGCGCGATCCACGGCAGCAGCATCGCGACGCCCAGGTCGAATCCGTCCATGATCGCGAAAGCGATCAGCAGCACGCCGAGCAAGATCCACCAGATTACTTTCAAGCTTGCGAATTCAAACATATTCGCTCCTATCGACCCGTCTGGGCGCCGCCCGCCGGTCCGAGCTTGACGTATTTCTTCAGCAGGAACACATCGATGACCGCGAGTACCGTGTAGAAAATCACGAACCCCGCGAGGCTTAGCGCGACCTCGCTCGTCGCGATCGGCGAGACGGCGAGGAAGGTCGGCAGCACCCCCTCGATCGCCCATGGCTGGCGCCCGTGTTCGGCGACGAACCAGCCGAGTTCCGCCGCGATCCACGGCAGCGGCAAGGCCCACAGCGCGACCTTCAGATATCGGCGGCTCTCCGCGAGCCATCGCCTGCTCGCCAAATAGAATCCGACGGCGAATAGACCGATGAAGAAGAAACCCAGTCCGACCATGACTCGAAACGACCAGAACATCCAGCCGACCGACGGCACGGTGTCCCAGGCGGCCCGCTCGATTTGCGCGGGTGTCGCCGCCGCGGGATCGTCGACGTACTTGCGCAGCAGCAGCGCATAGCCCAGGTCGCCGGCGTGCTCGGTCAATGTACGGCGCGCGTCGGCGTCGCTCTTATCTTTGCGCAGCGCGCGCAGCGCGGTGTAGGCCGGGATGCCGGCGCTGATGCGCCTCTTCGCGTCTTGCACCAATTCGTCGATCCCCGGCACGGGGGTGTCGAGCGATCGCGTCGCAATCAACCCGAGCATCCATGGGACCTCGATGCGCGCATGCGTTTCGTGCTCCGCGCTGTCGGGTATCCCGAACAGCGTGAACGGGGCCGGCGCGGCTTCGGTATGCCACTCGCTCTCGATCGCGGCGATCTTCATCTTCTGGTGTGCGGTCAAGTTGTAGCCGCTCTCGTCGCCGAGCACGACGACGGACAGAGCCGAGGCAAGACCGAAACTGATGGCGACCGTCGCCGAGCGCTTCGCGAATTCGGCGTGCCGGCCCTGCAACAAGTACCACGCGCTGATCGCGAGCACGAAGATCGCGCCCGTGACGTAGCCGGCGCTGACCGTGTGCACGAATTTCGCTTGCGCGACGGGATTGAAAATGACGGCGCCGATCGAATCGAGCTCCATGCGCATCGTGCTCGGATTGAAGTGCGCGCCGGTCGGGTTCTGCATCCACGCATTGGCGATCAAGATCCACAAGGCGGACAGGTTGCTGCCTAGTGCGACGAGCCACGTGACGACCAAGTGCTGACGTCGGCTCAGCCGGTCCCAACCGAAAAAGAACAGTCCAATGAACGTACCTTCGAGGAAGAATGCCATCAGGCCTTCGATCGCGAGCGGCACGCCGAAAATATCGCCGACGTAGTGCGAGTAGTAGGCCCAATTCGTGCCGAACTGGAACTCCATCGTGATGCCGGTGGCGACGCCCATCGCGAAGTTGATGCCGAACAGCACGCCCCAGAACCGGGTCATGTCGCGCCAGATGGCCCGATCCGTCATGACATAGACGCTTTCCATGATCGCGATCAGCACCGACAGGCCCAAGGTCAGCGGGACGAACAGAAAGTGGTACATCGCAGTGGCCGCGAACTGCAGGCGCGACAAGTCGAGCAGAGGGAGGTTATTCATGGGATCCTCCGGCGTCGGTGCCTAGCAACGCATTGGCAGTGGCCGCCGGATTGGCGGGCGGGCGGTGCGCCGGACTGAAAAACAGAATATAAATGGCCGCGAGCAGGCACGCCTTCAGCATCAGGGCGAGTATCACTTCGTGCAGGGGTCTCGCCGCCCGTGAGCCGTGGCGGTGTCCGCGGGTCGTGCTGTCCATCGCTTGTGCTCCGCCAGTTCGTCGCCCAGACGGTAGCGAGATTTGGGTCATCGCGCAACACTTCCTATAGCGGAGTCGACTACGTATAGTTCCGTATGGCGGGCGCTCGCGCGCGATGCGCTTGCGGTGCGCGCCGCTGCGGCCGTAGCATCGGTCGGCGGCGAGATGAAGCACCATGCAAAATGAAGCACCGACCGTGTTGGGACCGTCGCGGGCCGGTATGCCGCTCGCCAACAGCTACAGCCGGCTGCCGGAGCGCTTTTTCTCGCGCCTGGCGCCTACGCCCGTCGCCGCACCCCGCCTGATCGCTTTCAACGGTGCGCTCGCCGCCGAGCTCGGACTGGACCTCGCACAATACGACCCGGCGGCGCTGGCGGCACTGTTCTCCGGAAATTCCTTGCCGCCCGGCGCTGTCCCGATCGCGATGGCTTACGCCGGCCATCAGTTCGGTCATTTCGTGCCGCAGCTCGGCGATGGCCGCGCGATCCTGCTCGGTGAGGTGCGTGGGCGCGACGGCACGCGCCGCGATATTCAATTGAAGGGCTCGGGACGTACGCCGTACTCGCGCAGCGGTGACGGCCGCGCCGCGCTCGGACCGGTGCTGCGCGAGTATCTGGTCAGCGAGGCGATGCACGCGCTCGGCATTCCGACGACGCGGGCACTCGCGGCGGTCTTGACCGGAGATCAGGTGCTGCGCGAGCAAACCTTGCCGGGCGCCGTTCTGACGCGAATCGCCCAGAGCCACATACGGATCGGCACATTCGAATATTTCGCCGCGCGCGGCGACAAGGAGGCCGTACGGGTGCTGGCCGACTACGCGATCGACCGCCACTACGCGGATCTTCGTGCCGCCCCGCGGCCTTACCTTGCGCTGCTCGGCGCCGTGGCGGAGCGGCAAGCGCAACTGATCGCACGCTGGATGCAGGTCGGTTTCATTCACGGCGTCATGAACACGGACAATATGGCGGTCTCCGGCGAGACGATCGACTTCGGGCCCTGCGCATTCATGGATCACTACGACCCGGCGACGGTGTTCAGTTCGATCGACGATCACGGCCGCTACGCGTATGCGAACCAGCCGCACGCGGCGGCTTGGAATCTCGCGCGCTTCGCGGAGACTCTTTTGCCGCTGATCGATCCGTCAACGGCGCGCGCGGTGGAGTTCGCCAACGAGTCGCTGGCGCAGTTTCACGCGAGCTATCGGCAACATTGGCTGGCGGGCATGCGCCGCAAGCTCGGCATCGTCACGGCCGAAGAGGGCGATGAGGCCCTGGTCGGCGACTGGCTGGAGGCGCTGCGCCGGGGCCAAGCGGACTTCACCTTGAGTTTTCGCCGGCTGGCGGACGCCGCCGAGCACGAGAACGGCGATGCCGGCGTGCGCGCTTTATTTGCCGATCCCGGCGATTACGCGCTCTGGTCGAGGCGCTGGAGAACGCGCCTCGCACGGGAGCCGGTTGCGCCGGCGGAACGCGCGATCGCGATGCGCCTGATCAGCCCGGCGGTGATTCCGCGCAATCACCGGGTCGAACGGGCATTGCGGGCCGCCGTGGAGGAGGGGGATTTTACCGAATTCCACTCGCTACTCGCGGCGCTGTCTCGCCCCTACGCCAGCGTCGAGCTGGATGCCCCCTACGCGCAGCCGCCGCACGAGCACGAGCGCGTGCTGCGGACCTTTTGCGGGACCTGAACGGGGCTCTGGCAGCCCGGTTGGAGGCGCTCTCGCAGCGCCTGGCCGCCGCGCTCGTCTTAAAGGGGCGGCTCGCCATCGAATCATCGTTGGGTGCCGCGACGCGATTCGTACGTCCTGTCTTTCCAGCGGGCGCCGCGCCCGAACCAATGATCGCGAGCGGAACCAATCGTCGCCGCCATGTAGAACAGCGCGATCAGCGGCAAAACGATCGCCCAAAGCTTGCTGCGCCGATAGCGGGCCAAAGTAGGCAAGTAGCTCGTCGCCGAGAGCGCGAACGCGGCGAACCCGCACGCCCGATGCCAGCCATTGCCGAACGACATTTCCCAAGCCGGTACCCACCAGATCAACGTCAAGCCCGCAAGCGCGATCGATAGCCGCAACGCTGAATAGCGCAGCTGCGTAAATGCGGTCCGGGAAATCATGCGCCATAAGTCGGCGAAATGCGGGTAGGCGCGCACCGATGCGGCGAGCGTGGAATGGGCGAGTTCGATCGGACCCGATGCCTTGATGAGTTTTGCCAGCGCCACATCGTCGATCAGCGCGCCCTTGATCGCATCGAGGCCGCCGCAACGCTCGAGCGCGTCGCGGCGGATCAGCACCGTACCGCCGGCGGCAGCCGCGATGCGCGAACGCGGATCGTTGACCTTCGCGAATGGAAAGAGCATCTGAAAGAAATAGACGAAGGCCGGCACGAGCGCGCGCTCCGCAAGGCTCACGCAGTGCAAGCGCACCATCTCGCTGACCATGAGCACTCGCCGCTCCTCCAGTCGCGCCACGAGCGACGACAAATGCCGCGGGTCATGCACTATGTCGGCATCGGTGAACAGCAGCACCGGCGCGCTGCCCGCGGCGACACCCTGGTTCAACGCCCACAGCTTCCCGGACCAGCCATCGGGCTTGGGCTGGCCGCGGATCACCTGCAGATTCGGTGAGCTGCCGGCCAGAGCCGCCGTGCCGTCGGTGGATTCGTCATCGATGACGAAGATTCGAAACGATCCCCGGTAGTCTTGCGCGCGCAGCGATGAGATCACGGGCACGATCGTCGCCGCCTCGTTTCTCGCGGGCACGATGATATCGACGTCCGGGCATTGCGGTGGCCGCGCGGCCGGCGCCGGCGGCGTCGAAGCCCAGAATTTGCCGTGTCCGAACGCGAGATACAACCAGATCGTCAATGACAGGATCGCGAGCATCGGGACCTCGTGGCGGCGGCAGGCCGCGGCGCACTTGCCGCGGCGGCGCGCCGGCCTTCGCTAACAGCATAGCCGCGGCGGCTCGCGGTTTGGCGATCATTGTCAATTGAAGCTTGCCGCGTGAGCCGCACGGGCTAGAATGCCGCGATGAAGACCCCGTTCGCAAACGACGCAGGCGCGGCACACGCGTCGTCCGTCCCTGGCGCTGATGCTGCCGCTGCCGCCGCCACGCCACGGCTGCCGCGCTGCGCTATCCGCTGGAGCACGAGCCGCAAAACGGCGACGGTTCGGCCATCGCGATCGCGCCGGGAGTTTTATGGTTGCGCATGCCGGTCTTTGCGTCGCTGCCGTGGATCAATGTCTGGGCCATCGAGGAGCAGGGCGCTTGGACGATCGTCGATACCGGATTGAATTCGCCGCCGACGATCGAAGCCTGGCAGACCGCCAGTGCCGATGCCTTGCGCGGAGCGCCGGTCTCGCGCGTCCTCGTCACCCATATGCACCCGGATCACTGCGGCTTGGCCGGCTGGTTCGTCGAACGATACAAGGCGCGATTGTGGATGACCCGGCTGGAATACCTGACCTGCCGTTTGATGGCCGCGGACACCGGACGCAGCGCACCCGCCGACGGCGTCGATTTCTATCGCGGCGCGGGCTGGGATGGACCGGCGCTCGAACGCTACCGGCAACGATTCGGTTCGTTCGGCGAGATGATTCACGCGTTGCCCGCTTCCTATCGCCGCATCGCCGACGGCGAGCGCTTGCGGATCGGCCCCCACGAATGGCAGGTCGTCGTCGGCAGCGGCCACTCGCCGGAGCATGCCTGTTTGTACTGCCCGGCGCGGCAGCTGCTGATCTCCGGCGATCAGGTTCTGCCGCGGATCTCCTCCAACGTGTCCGTCTATCCGACCGAACCGGACGCGGATCCGTTGGGGGATTGGCTGAGCTCTTTGGCGGCAATCAAGTCGCGCGTTCCCGACGACGTGCTGGTGCTGCCGGCGCACAATAGCCCGTTCATCGGCTTGCACGCGCGCATCGATGCGCTGACCGAAATGCATCGCAGCGGACTGGCGCAAGTCGAGACGCTGCTCGCCGAACCGCGGCGCGCGGTCGATATCTTCGGCGCGCTGTTCGCGAAGCCGATCAGGGACGCCGTGCTCGGCATGGCGACCGGGGAGGCCATCGCGCATCTGAATTATTTGTGGCATCGCGGACGCGCGAAGCGGGAGCGGGACGCGCAGGGCGTGTATTGGTGGAGGAGCGCGGCACTCGAATAGCGGGCGGCCCGCGGTTGCGCAGCCGCTGGACTTTCGGATCTAGGACGGTTTCGCCAGACCTTCGCGGCGCAGCAGCTCCTTCTTGCGCTCGACCCCCCAGCGGTAGCCTGCGAGCCGCCCGTCGACGCCGATGACGCGGTGGCAGGGAATCAGCACCGCGAGCGGATTGCGGGCGCAGGCGCTTGCAACGGCGCGCGCCGCGCGCGGCTCGTCGAGCCGCGCCGCGATATCGGTATAGCTGACCGTAGCGCCGATCGGCACCTTGCGCAGCGCTTGCCAGACGCGCGCTTGAAACGCCGTTCCCTGGATGTCGACCGGCAGATCCAAGGCATCCCGCGGCAATAAGATAAAATCCCGCACCCGATCGAACCAGCGGCGCAGCTGTTGCTCCTCCGGGCGCAGCGCAGCGGCCGGAAAAGCGGCGCGCAGGTCGGCCCGCATTGCGCTCGGATCATCGCCGAAGGCCAGCCAGCAGATTCCGGCGGGCGTTGCGCCCATCAGCATCCAACCGAGATCCGACAAACCGAGCCACCAGTGGACTTCTTCGATCTTGCGCAGCCTTCCCGGCGTTACGCCGAAGCTCGCTTTGACGAGCGCATAAGCCGCGGAAACGGATTCGAAACCGGCGCCGAGCGTCGCCTCGAGCGCCGTCGCGCTGCCGCGCGCGCCGCGAACCAGGCGATGCAGTGCGAGCGCCTGGCCATAGGCCTTGGGGCTCGCGCCTAGGCGCCGGCGAAACTGCCGTTGTAGTTCCGCACCGCTGACCCCGAGGCCGCGCGACAGATCGGCAAGTGAGACCGTGCCGTCGGCGCGCTCGATCCGCCGGCAAGCGGCGAGCAATAGTCTCGGCCAATCGATCCGCTTGGCGGAATTCATGAGTTCATCATCCATCCTAATCATAGTCCGTCTCCGACCGATCTCAGTGCATCGTAGCGACCTTGCGCCGCGGATTCTTCCGGAATCTTGATCCCGATCGGCGTCGTCCCGCCGACGCTCAGCTGTTCGGCCCGTTAGGGAGACTTGCTTGCTTTAGGAGGTTTTGCACTTGCTGGTCCGTCGTTTGCTCGAAGGCCTCGTACCATTCACCGACGGCATCGAATGCGGATGGCGATTGCACGCAAACTACGCGGTCCGCCAGCGCCTCCAACCGAGTGCGGGCCTCCCTCGAGGCGGTCGGCAACGCGACGACGATCCGCCCGGCACGCAGCCGGCGCAGCACCGCAATCGCGGCGCGCATCGTCGCTCCGGTTGCCGCGCCGTCGTCGATGACGATGACCGTCTTGCCGGCTGTGTCGAGCGGCGGCCGGTCGCCGCGGAAGGCGTTCTCCCGGCGTTCGAGCTCGAGTCGTTCGCGCGCGACCGCGGCCTTGAACAGCGCCGCCTGAGCTTCTAAGCGTTCGGCGCCGCGCGGGTTATGCACAATCACGCCCGCGCCGATCGCGCCGATCGCGAGTTCCGGCTGATTCGGCGCCCCGATTTTGCGCACGACGAGCACATCGAGCGGCAGCCGCAGCGCCTGAGCCGCCACGGCGGCCACCGGAACGCCGCCCCGCGGCAATCCCAGGACCATGGTGTCCGGACGCCCGGCATACTCACGCAACAGCGGGACGAGCGCGCGGCCGGCATCGCTGCGGTCGCGGAACACTCGGCACTCGCCAATTTCATTCGCACTGATCACGCCGACCACCCGTCGAATCCACTGTCGAATCTGCGCCCGATCGCCGGCTTCAATCGGATTCAATCGCCTCGTCGACATCGCTGCCGGCAGCCCGCCGTTTGCGCCCGGTAAACATGGCTTTGAACAAGTTCTCGTGATGGCGCAGGCTTTCAAAAACAGCCGCTAACACGTGGACACCTACTAAAGGCAATACAGCCATCGCGAAACCCTCGTGCAGCGCCTCCAGCGTGTGGTTGCGGTGGAATTGATCCAATCCCAGCATCAAGCCGGTCATGCTGATTCCGACCAACAATGCCAGTAGCGCAAGGATCGTGATGGCGCCGGCGGGATTGTGCCCGACGTAGCGCGGCTCCCGATTGCGGTACAGCAGACGAAGGTATTTGCCCAGTGTGGCGGGCCGCGGGATGAACGTCGAAAAGCGTGCATGCCCCCGACCCAAGAAGCCCCAAACGATTCGGATCGCCGCGGCGGTGGCGACCACATAGCCGACCGCACGGTGGAAAATACCGCCGTTTTCGAACATGAGGTTGATCGAACAGCCGGCGACGACGGTCCAGTGAAATAAACGCACGATCGGGTCCCAGACGCGTATCGATCCCGCATCGCGAGGAGACGATGGCGTTCGCGGCTGCGTTGACTCCGGTCGAGTGCTCATTTTCCTTTCGACACCTTAGATTTCGCGCCGACCACTGTTGGCATTGTTGGCCTTCATCGCCCGTCTTGCCTAGCCGGAGGGCGGGGCCGTTATCAAACTATTGCTGCCGGCGCCGCGAAACCACTTCGACTTGAGCGCCTCCAAGCCGATCAAGCTGCCGACGCCCACCGCCGCGCAGATCGCCAAATCGCCGCCATGCAGCTGCCCGAAGTGAAAAAGCGACTGGGCCGGCGGCCAGAATACGGCAATGCCCAATAACACGGAAACGCCGCCTAACAATATCCACAAGGCGCGATTGGGTCTCAGGATCGCATGTACCAGCGAAGATTCAAATGATCGGTTGACGAGGATCAACCCCATGTTGACCAGCACGAGCGACGTGAATACCAAAGCACGCAAGTCCGGTTCGGACATCCCCAGGCGCGCGCCCGTGACCAAGACACCGGCGAGAACCGTCAAGGCGATCATGCCTTGAATTAGCGCCCAAAGGATGCGGCGCGGCAGCAACAGCGGGCTCTTGGGGTCGCGAGGCGGGCGGCGCATCACGTTCGCCTCTTCCCCTTCGGCCTCGAATACCATCGAACACGCCGGATCGATGATCATCTCGAGGAAGGCAATGTGAATGGGAGTCAGCATCAGCGGCAGACCAAGCAGAAGCGGCAGCAGCGCCAACCCGGCAATCGGAATGTGTACGGCGACGATATATTCGATCGCTTTGCGAAGATTGTCGTAGATGCGTCTTCCCAGGCGAATGGTCTTGACGATCGAGCCGAAGTCATCGTCGAGCAAGACGATCGAGGAGGCTTCGCGCGCGACGTCCGTGCCGCGCCCGCCCATGGCAATGCCGATGTTTGCCGCTTTGATCGCCGGCGCGTCGTTGACCCCGTCGCCGGTCATCGCGACGATTTCTCCGTTCGCTTTCAGGCTTTGCACGATTCGAAGTTTCTGGTTCGGCCGAATGCGGGCGAAGATCGACGTGTCGTTGATGCGCGCGGCCAATCCCGTGTCGGTCAATTTCTCGATTTCATCGCCTGACAAAACCAGCGTCGAATCCAATCCGGCTTGGCGTCCGATGGCGCGCGCGGTAGCCGGATAATCGCCGGTGATCATCACCACCCGAATCCCGGCCGATCGGCATTCGGCAACTGCGTCCGGCACATTCGAACGCAGGGGATCGGCGAAACCGATCAATCCGACAAATGCAAAGTCAAACCCACGCAGGGTGTCCGGCAGCAAGACGCCTCCGGCGATGCTCACGAGAGACGAGCGCGCAACCCCAAGTACCCGTATTCCGCGCCCGGCAAGTTCGTCCACTTGATGTCGAATCGACGCCACACGGTCGGGCGATAGGCGGCAGATCTCGCCAATCGCTTCCAATGCCCCCTTCGCGTAAGCCCGGACGCAACCTTCAGCCTCGGCGTCGGAGCCGACGACGTTTGCGACCGCCAAGAGATCGGGGCGCAATCCATACGCGCGAATGATGGAGCGTTTGTCCATCGCCGAGATGCGGGCGGTCATGTGGGTCTTGACTATCGTGTGCACCGCCACGTCCATTGGATCGTTGGCTTCCGGTGCGCTTGCCAGGCGTGCGCAGGCGAGTGAATCCTGTATCGGCTCGGACAGCGGCAGCCCTGCGCCGGTTTCCCAGCGGTGGTCGACGCTAGTGATGGCGGCGACGGTCATGTGATTCAACGTGAGTGTCCCCGTCTTGTCGGTACAGAGAACAGTCGTCGCGCCTAGCGTCTCGATGGCCGCCGCCCTGCGGGTCAAGACGCGCGCGCGCGAAATGCGCCATGCGCCCATGGCCATGAACACGGACATGACCAAAGGAAATTCCTCCGGCAACAGCGACATACCTAGCGCGATGCCGGCCAGCATCGCCTGCAACCAGGAACCGCGCAGCAGACCGAACAATAGGACCGTGGTCCCTCCCGCGACGGCGCCGACCACGGCGAAGTCGCGAATGAGCCAGCTCAATTGGCGCTGTAGCAGCGGTTGCTCGGTCTCGATTTGGCGGAGATCCTTGCCGATCTTGCCCATTTCGCTGCGCGCGCCGGTTGCATGCACGACCGCCTGCGCGATGCCGCGGACGACCAAGGTGCCGGCGAAAACATACGGCAGGTCTTCACCGCCGGCGACGGCCCGCGAGGCCTCCAATGTCGCACCGTCGACGGCCGCCGATTTGCGCACCGGGACAGACTCACCGGTGAGCAGCGACTCATCGATCAGCAAGTCATGCGAATTGACCACGGTTCCGTCGGCCGCCACGCGGTCGCCTTCGCAAATTACGATCAAATCCCCGCGGACCACCTCTCGCCCGGCGATTTGTATTCTGTTGCCGTCACGAATGACGAGCGCCCGCGGACTCGCCAGGTTGCGCAGCGCTTCCAACACGCGCTCGCTACGGGATTCCTGGACTATCGTGATGACGACCGAAAGCGACGCGAAGATCAACAACAGAATTGCTTCGACGCGATCGCCGAGCAGCAGATAAACCATCCCGCCGGCTACCAACAGCGCAAACATCGGCTGCCGGAGAACCTCGAACAGAATACGGAGCAATCCGCGCCGCTCTGCCGTCGGCAATTCGTTGTATCCGTCGGCCTCGAGACGGGCCGCCGCCGCGGCGGAACTGAGACCGGTAATAGGATCGGGAGTATTCATGCGGCGCCGCTGGCAAGCGAAATCGCAGGGCCGCGCAGGGAGTAATATGCAGCAACACACGACATCGCAGTGACGATACCTTAGCACCGGGAGCAACGAATGTCCGCGCCGGACTTGCCGCCTTCAGCCTTACTGCCGCGCCGCGTCCTTCTCGACGTATTGTTCGTGATCCTGGCGATCCAGTGCCTTTACGTATTATGGCCGTTTCTGTCGCCGATCTGTTGGGCGTTGATCCTCGCGTACGTGACTTGGCCGGTATACCGCCGCGCGCGCGTGCCTTTGGGACGATTTAACGGTGCCGCGGCGTTTCTCATGACGATCCTCGTGGCGTGCGCCGTAATCCTGCCGCTGCTCTGGCTTCTCGTGTTGCTCCGGGAAGAACTCCTGCGGGCATACAAACTGGTCGCCACTTATCTCGCACATGGCCCGCACGCTCTGCCTGCTTCAGTCAGGGACATTCCGTGGGTAGGGCAGCGCTTGCAGGAGAGCCTCGACCGGTACGCGGTCAATCCAGCAACACTGGAGACCCAGATCGTCGGATTGATGCAGCGCTGGGCAAGCAATTTACCGGGGGTGCTCGGAACCATCGGCAGCAATCTCGGCAGGCTCGCGCTGACGGCATTCACGCTGTTTTTTTTCTATCGTGACGGCGATTCTCTCGTTCTGCAAGGCAGAAGAATCGCGAGCCGTTTTGTCGGCGAACGGCTCGATCCTTACCTGAGGGCGGCAGGCGTGATGACGCGGGCGGTCTTGTACGGTTTTCTCGTCACTGCGTTTATGCAGGGAGCGATTGCCGGTATCGGCTATCTAGTGGTCGGACTCGAGGCGCCTGTGCTCCTTGGCACCCTGACGGGCGTGTTCTCCGTAGTTCCGCTATTTGGAACCGCCCTTGTTTGGGCGCCGCTCGGCGTATGGCTGCTGTTGACGGACCATGTGTGGCGAGGCGTCATTTTGCTCGCCTGGGGGCTGCTGTTGGTGCATCCGACGGACAACGTCTTGCGACCTTTGCTGATCAGCAATGCCGCTCGCGTGCCCTTTCTCCTGGTGATGCTGGGCGCACTTGGCGGATTGGCAGCTTACGGATTGGTAGGCCTCTTCATCGGTCCGGTTCTTCTCGGCGCCGCCGTGGCGATCTGGCGCGAATGGGCGGCTGACGACGGCCACTGAGCATGGAAGCTGCGTCAGCGCCAGACCGGAATAGACCTTGAATCAATGGTCGGGGTGACAGGATTTGAACCTGCGACTCCTACGTCCCGA
>CAVYNJ010000003.1:0-399875 GCA_963769895.1 uncultured Gammaproteobacteria bacterium
AAAAGCCGAGATTGACGCTGCGCCCAGCCCAGGTGTCCGTCGACCACCAAGGCACCGCCGCGGGCGGCGACACGTGCGCGTCAACGCTCAGGTAATCTCCCCAACGCAGCGCATTGGGGGCACCCAAGAGTAGATAGGCTGGCGTGTTCGCCGCCGCAGCGATCGCACCTCTCGGCGCTTTTGGCACCTACATGAGGGCAATTGCGTATTCGCACCGCGCCACGCATGGTGGAAACTCCGTCATCCGGAGCAAGGAGATATTCACGGCCGCCGCCAGCCCCCAATGCAAGATTCGCGCGCACCCGTCGCACACTGCCGCGGTCCTGGGCGCCATAACAGTTGCCTTGTGCGGCTGCACCACGGTCGCGCCATCGCACGCGACCTTATCGGCCGTCGCCATTCCGGCCGACTGGTCGGGTCCCGGCGCGACCTCGGCGCTCGGCATTTCTTCGCTTGCCGACTGGTGGCAACGATTCAACGACCCCTTGCTCACGCAACTTGTCACCGAGGCCCTGCGGGCAAATACCAGCGTGCAAACCGCGCAAGCCGCGCTGCGCCAGGCGCGCGCGCAGCAGGACCTCGCGCGCGCCACGCTGTTTCCGAGCCTCGGCGGCTCGATATCCGCGCAACGCAGCTCCGGTAGCGGAGGCTATGCCAACGATTTCCGGGCCGGCTTGGACGCGGCCTGGGAACTCGACATATTCGGCGCTAATCGCAGCGCTTTGCGGATGAGCGAAGCCGAGGTGCGGGCGAGCGCTGCAAACCTCGGCGACGTACAGGTGTCGATCGCGGCGGAGGTGGCGCTCGACTACATTGCGCTGCGTGGAACCCAAGCTCGTTTGGCGATTGCGCGCACGAACCTCGAGAGTCAGGCGGAGACGCTGCAGATCAGCGAGTGGCGCCGGCAAGCCGGCTTGGGCACGTCGCTGGAGGCGGAGCAAGCGCGCGCCGCCGTCGAACAGACGCGCGCGCAATTGCCGGCGCTGCAGACCGGCATCGATCAGAGCTCGCACGTTCTCGCGGTGCTGACCGGCCAACCGCCGGCGGCGCTGGTGACTTCGCTCGCGGCGGTGCGCCCGGTGCCGCACGCGCCCGAGGGATTGAGCCTGAGCATCCCGGCGGAGACGCTGCGCCAAAGGGCAGACGTCCGCGCGGCCGAACATCAGGTGCGCGCGGCTGTCGCCCGCGTCGCGCAGGCGCAAGCGCTGCGCGCGCCGAATTTTCACCTCGGCGGCTCGCTCGGCCAGACCGCTCCGACGGTGCGCGCATTGACCGGCGGTTCCTCGTTCGTGAGCGCGCTGCTCGCGGGCATCACCGTGCCGCTGTTCGAGGGCGGCGCCCTGGTCGCTCAGGTACGCGTGCAACAAGCGGCGCTCGACCAGGCAAGCCTGCAGTACCGCGCGGCCGTGCTGGCCGCGCTCACTGACGTTGAGGACGCGTTGGCCGCGCTGCGCGGCGACCGGGAGCGGTTCGGACGTTTGCAGCAGGCCGCCGAGGCGGCCGGCAACGCGTTCCTGATGGCGCGCCAGCGCTACGCCAGCGGCCTCGTGGATTTCCAGACGGTGCTCGATACGCAACGGACTCAGCTGAGCACGCAGGAGAGCGTCGCCATCGCGGCGGCGGACCTCAGCGCCGATAATGTGCGTTTGTACAAGGCCTCGGGCGGCGGCTGGAATCCCGCCGACGAGCAGGTACCGCCATGAGCGAAGCGAAGATCCCTGAACCCAGCCTCGACCTAGCGCCGGCCGCGCCCCCGAAACCGGCGTGGCGCCGCTGGGCGTGGTACGGAGTCGGCCTCCTCGCGCTCGCGGGCACCGCCGTTTGGGTCTGGTCTGCCCACCGGGCGAACGGCTCGGCGCCGATCTACATCACGCAGCCCGTGGCGCGCGGCGACCTGACGCTGACCGTGACCGCCAATGGCACGCTGCAGCCGACCCGCTCGATCGCGATCGGCAGCGAACTGTCGGGCACCGTGCTCCGAGTCAATGTGGACGTCAACGACCACGTCAACAAGGGCCAGGTGTTGGTCGAACTCGACACCGCGAAGCTGAGCGACCAGATCCTCCGTTCGCGTGCGGCTGTGCTGTCGGCGAGAGCGAAAGTCGCGCAGACGGTCGCAACCGTCAAGGAATCGGCGGCCAATCTGTCGCGGCTAGAGGAGGTCGCGCGGCTGTCCGGCGGCAAGGTGCCGTCGCTCGCAGAGCTCGACAGCGGCCGCGCGACGCTCGAGCGGGCGCGCGCCGACGAGGCCGCCGCGCGCGCGGCCATCAACGACGCGCAGGCGGCGTTGTCGACCGACGAAATCAACTTGTCGAAGGCGTCCATCCGCGCGCCAGCCGACGGCGTCGTGCTGACGCGATCCGTGGATCCGGGCAACGCGGTCGCGGCATCGCTGCAGGCGGTGACCCTATTCACCATCGCCGAAGACCTGAAGAAGCTGCGCCTGCTGGTCAACGTCGACGAAGCCGACGTCGGTGCAGTCGCCGTGGGCCAGCAAGCCACGTTCACGGTGAGCGCCTATCCGAACCGCAAGTACCCGGCGCGCGTCACCCGCGTGGCCTACGGCTCGACGATCACCGATAACGTCGTCACCTACTTGACCGACCTCGACGTGGACAATGCCGACTTGAGCTTGCGCCCGGGGATGACGGCGACAGCGACGCTCACCGCGGCGCAGCGCCGCGACGTGCTGCTCGTCCCCAATACCGCGCTGCGCTACGAGCCTCTGCCGGCGACCGACGCCAAACCCGCCGCCACGGGCAGCCTCGTCTCGCGCTTGACGCCGCGCATGCCGACGCGCGGCGCGCGCACTCCGGCCGCCGTCGCCGCGCGGACCGCGACCGCGCGGCAGGTGTGGGTGCTGCGCGATGGGGCTGCGGTGCGCGTCTGGGTGACGCCAGGCATCAGCGACGGACGCTTGACGGAGATCGTCGCCGGCGACTTGCGCGCCGGCATGGCGGTGATCGTCGATCAAAAAACGGCGGCGGCTCAGTGAGCGCGCATTCGCCGCCGATGCCGCTCATCCGACTGCGCGGCGTGACCAAACGCTACGGCCAGGGACAAGCGGCGCTGATGGCGTTGAACGGCATCGATCTCGACGTTCATGCCGGTGAGTTCGTCGCCATCATGGGACCGAGCGGATCGGGCAAATCGACCGCGATGAACATCCTCGGTTGTCTCGACAATCCCAGCAATGGCGAGTACTTGTTTCGAGGAGCCCACGTCGAAGCGCTGTCGCGCGATCAGCGCGCGCGCCTGCGCCGCCGCTACCTCGGCTTCGTGTTCCAGGGATTCAATCTGCTCGCGCGCACATCGGCGCGGGAAAACGTAGAACTGCCGCTGCTGTACCGCGGGACGAATGCCTCGACCCGCCGAACCGCGGCGGCGACGGCGTTGCAAGCGGTCGGGCTCAGGGGCTGGGAACATCACACGCCGGGCGAGTTGTCGGGTGGCCAACAGCAGCGTGTCGCCATAGCCCGCGCTATCGTCACCGACCCCGCGGTCGTGCTCGCCGACGAACCCACGGGCAATCTCGATACTCAACGTAGCCGCGAGATCATGCAACTGCTCGTGGGATTGAACCAAGAGCACGGCATCACCGTGCTGATGGTCACGCATGAGCCCGACATGGCGGCTTACGCCGAGCGCCTCGTGCACTTCGTCGACGGGCGGATCGACAGCGACGCGCGCAACCCGCACCGGATCGCGGACGTTGCGGCGGCGCCGCGGGCCGGCTGATGCTCCTGAACGCGCTGTTCCTCGCCCTGCGATCGATCCGGCGCAACCTGCTGCGCTCGTTCCTGACGATACTCGGCATCGTAATCGGCGTCGGCGCGGTGATTACCATGGTCACTCTCGGCAATGGCGCGACGCGGGCTGTGCAAGCGCAGATTTCCAGCCTCGGCACGAATCTCTTGATGGTGCGCCCGGGTCAGCGCCTGGGCGCGCACGGCGCCGGCGGCGCACCGGCGTTCACGGAAGCCGATGCCGATGCGATCATCGCGCAGATCGGCGGCATCGCAGCCGTCGCCCCGGAGGCCCGCGCTGCGATCACCGTCGTCGGCAACGGCCGAAACTGGTCCACCATGGTGATCGGCAGCGCCAACTCATGGTTCAAGACCGGCAACTGGCGCCTCGCGTCCGGGCGCTTGTTCGATGACGATGAGCAGCGCGCCGGTTCGGCCGTCTGCATCATCGGCGAGACCGTGCGCCGCGAGATATTCGGCGGTACCCGCGGCTTGGGCGAACAACTGCGGATTAAGCAGTTCTCCTGCCAGGTGACCGGCATTCTTGCTTCCAAGGGCCAGGCCGCAATGGGCAGCGATCAGGACGATGTCGTCGTCCTTCCCCTGCGCACGCTGCAGCGTCGCGTCGTCGGCAATCTGCGCGTGGCTACGCTGCTCATATCGATGGAGGACGGTACCGACAGCGCGAGGTTGAAAGCGGGCCTGCGACAGCTGCTGCGCGAACGCCGCAAGCTCACCGATCGCGAGGATGATAATTTCAACATACTCGACACACAGCAGATCGCGGAGACCATGGCCGGAACGACGAAAGTGATGACTACCTTGCTCGGCGCGGTGGCCGCCGTGAGCCTGCTCGTGGGGGGCATCGGCATCATGAACATCATGCTGGTCAGTGTGACCGAGCGCACGCGCGAGATCGGGCTGCGCCTCGCGATCGGCGCCTTGGAGCGGGACGTGCTGCTACAGTTCCTCATCGAGGCAGTGGTTCTCGCCGGTCTTGGGGGCCTCGTCGGCATCGTCGGCGCCACCGGCGCCTCGTACGTGATGGCGCGCGCGATGAGCGTACCGTACTTGTTCGATCCCTCGATCAATTTGTTGTCGCTGGCCTTCTCGGCCGGCATCGGAGTGCTATTCGGCTATTTTCCAGCCAGGCGCGCCGCTCGGCTGGATCCGATCGAGGCCCTGCGGCACGAGTGACGTGTGCCGTCCGCTGTTCTTAGCGAATGGGACCCGATCAAAGACCGGCGCGAAGGGACCGACGACGGAGGTAGTCGCCGCCAACAGGGCGCATAGGAAGACGGGTCTTGCACGGCGCCCCGGATGCCGCGGCGGCCGCCTGCGAAGGGGTTCGTGGGCGCCCACATAGTGCTTGCGCCCGCGGCCGGGCCCGCCGCTACTGTCCCGGCAATGAATCCGCGCCTGTGGGGTGCGAATTACCAGTCAGGGAACGACAGGAGTTTCAAATAGCCCATTGCAATGCCGCCCCCAGGCATAGCGAGCCAGACGCGCCTTCGATGCCGAGGTGTTTGCGGCGCGATTGGCGGGCGTGGTGCCGTTGAGGGAGCGGTGAATGCGAACTGCGTTGTAATAGATTCTGAAAGCGTGGAGCTTCCGGTGAAGATCGATCGAATTCCAGAAGAACGTTTGATCCAGGAATTCGCGCCGGATCGTCCCGATCAATCGTTCGACGAAGGGGTGCGAGGTCGGGGCATACGGTACCGATTTGATCTCCTTGACGTCGAGGATTCGTAAGTTCGGGAGCCATCGGTGAAAGCGGAACAGCGGGTCATGATCCGTACTGATCCGAACGGGCGGTGCATGGCCGGCGAAGGCCAGATTGAACATGCGGCATACCGACGGGCCGTCGATGTATTCGCCGCCGATGCCGAAGCCGATGATGCGGCGGGTGAACACATCGATGACCACAAGGACCCAGTCGCTGCGAAGGGGGATCGACTCGCAACGAAACAGGTCCACGCTCCATAGGCTGTCCTTGATCTGCGCGAGGAAGGTGAGCCAAGGGGGACACGAGGCGCCTGGATTATCTGGGCCGTAATGTTTTGCGAGGACTCTGCGCACGACGTCCTTATCAATCTGCACGGCGAATGCATGTGAAATCTGTTCAGCAACGCGTTGATTGCCGAATCTTGGGTTACGGAGCTTCATCTCGAGGATCGCCGCGACGATTTCCTCCGTCGGACCCTTCGGGCCTGGCTTGCGCCGAGCATTCGGCGGAGGAGAACAGGCGCCGATACTTTCGATCGATCAGCGCCTTGTGGAATCGAAATAGCGTCGCCGGCATGAGAATCGCGGCGACCGTCGCGACTCGTCTGGGACGCATGAAAAGCGTCATCAGTCCGAGCACAAATCGATCGAACGTGGTCATGGGCGGGGCGCGTCGACGGGAACGGCCGCTGATGATCCGTTGGTGCTTTAGCAGCAGAGATTCCGCGATGACGGAGCGCACGCCGCCGGGACGCGTAGGCTTGCCCAGGGTGACGATCAATTGCACTGCGAGAAGAGCCAAGTCCCGCATCGTCGGGGCAGGCTACCAGGGATGCCGGTCAGCACAAGACTGCGCATATACGCTGCCTCACGCTATGATCGGCGAATTCGCACCCCACAGGAAATTTCGGGCGTCGCGAGAATATTGCAGGAAGGGCTTGGCGCTTTGACTTCCGCCGACGCTCCGGCACCCGCCGCGCAAGTTGCCGCGGACGTTGAGGCAGCACTTAATCGCCTTGAAGTGCCCGTCGACAAATTGATTGGCAATTTTGCGGCCGAACGGCCTTGGTCGTGGTTGAAACGACCGAATTTCGCAAGCGGCTCGCGAGTGCGTAGTCGCCGGTCGCTGCAATACGAATTCGGCAGCCGGGAAACACGACCTCACTGATTTGGCGCGCTGGTACCCACATGTCAATTGCGTGGTCCCGTCGAACGAGGCATCGAAGTTGCCATGGGTTGTTTCCTCTCGGATGAGTCAATTGTCAGGTGCTCCGTGGCAAAGCGGGCAATCAAATTATCGATTGCGTCCTCGGTGTCCAAAAGGCGCGCTTCAAGATCGATTACTTTCTGGTGCAACCAAGTCGGCGGCGGCGCCTCTGGGCACTCCGACAGCGCCATCCGCAGCGCGCTGGCCACTCGCACGGCGCCGACTTCCGAGAATGCTTCAAAAGCGAGCAGCAGCCGAGGTACCGGTCTCGTGGATAGGTAGGGGATAAGTTCATGTTTGGCCACCGCGGCCCAGAATTCACACACGTTGAATAAGACGTTCTCGGCGCTAGAGAACTCCAACGTTTCGGCTCCAGCGCCTTTTTTTTTGATCAGCGCCTGGTGCACGAAGTGAGTAATCGGGAAGTGCCCGCGCCACGTGTCCATTAGCCAACACCCGTAATCAACGACGGCCACGCAAAGGTCGGCGCCTCGCCCTGTTCAAATCGGTGCGTCAAAATGCTGCCATTGCAAAACGTCCTCACCACCGGCCCGGTCCGTCAGTCCGACGTTCATCATGTGTAAGTACTATTCGGACTAAAGACGTCACCGAACCCCGAAATCAACCGCGAATGCCGCAAACAACCTGCCTAGATGGTCGCACCGCGTGGAAATCCTGATTCATTTGGGCGTCGCATATTGGTAATTACTTTGTATTGCAAAGTGTAGCAGAGCGATAGTTAACCCGCCATGGACAGGCCCGCCTGGCCCGACCTGCATTTGGCCTGGCGGCCAATTTTCGAAACTTCTGCCTTCTGCCGAAGTTCGAATTCAATGCCTCGAGCAGCCCAAACCTGGGGTCGGTATTCTTAAGCGGATTAGGATGGCGCGCCCGGAGGGATTCGAACCCCCGGCCTCCTGGTTCGTAGCCAGGCGCTCTATCCAGCTGAGCTACGGGCGCATTGAGGTAAGACAGATCTCAGAGTCGGCCAAAGTGCGGGATTCGGCCCCGGCCGTTACGAGGGCGCGCAGTTTACCATATAGAATCCGCCCCGCTATCCGAGGAGTGCGGGACTACCGGCGAGCAAACCCACCGTTGCGGTCAATGCAAATTGGCGCAGAGGGAGGGATCGCTCGTGGCTGCGCCGCTCGTCCCTCGATTGCCGCCCGGGACCGCCGTTGCGCAGCGCGCTCCGGCGTCCTTCGCCGCCGCCTGCGGCGTCGGCTCGTCGAACCCCCTTTTTTATATCTCGGGTTCGAATCCCCGCTTCGTGCGCCACGGTCGTCGGACCGCAAGCGTCGGGATTTTACGGCTCATATGGCGGGTGAGAGACATCCACATCTTATCCCAAGATATTGATTTGTCGGAGTTTTATTGCATGCGTGAATTTCGATACCACCATTTCGTACCAACAATCGGCGTTGCTGCCCGATCAGCCGCTGCGGAGATTGTGAGCTCTTAAGTCCGCATCTCTTGCGGATTTTATCTTACCTCCCCGGGCCATTCGACGCATAATGTCCGCACGTTGCGCGGAGATTGACATGTACCTCTGGGAGCAAGCCGGCTGGCCGGCATTGACCTGCGACTCTGCCCGCTTGGCCGCTTTACTGGCCGAGGTCTCGCGGGAGCAAGGGCGCCTCGTCGGCAGAATGGAAGACATCGGCTTCGATCTTCGCCGTGAAGCCCACCTGAGGACACTCACCGAGGATGTGGTTCGTACGAGCGAGATCGAAGGCGAGAAGCTCGACAACGAACAGGTGCGCTCCTCGCTCGCCCGACGCCTCGGGATGGATTTCGGCGGGCTGTCGCCCGCTGATCGCAACGTCGACGGCGTGGTCGAGATGATGCTCGATGCCACCTCCAACTACGCGCAGCCGCTGACAGCGGAGCGGCTCTTCGCTTGGCACGCCGCTCTGTTCCCCACCGGACGCAGCGGTCTGCAGAAGATGGTAGTCGGTAGTTGGCGTGACGATGCCCGCGGACCCATGCAGGTCGTCTCGGGACCGATCGGGCGACGCAAAGCGCACTACGAAGCACCACCCGCAGAGCGCGTGCCGGCGGAGATGGCGAAATTCCTTGCATGGTTTTCCGCACCGGGCAAGGCGGATCCGTTGCTTACGGCGGGCTTCGCCCACCTGTGGTTCGTCACCGTCCACCCTTTCGACGACGGCAACGGCCGCGTCGCGCGAGCGATCGGCGACATGGCGCTGGCGCGATCGGAACGAAGCCCGCAGCGCTTCTACAGCATGTCGGCGCAAATTCGCCGGGAACGAGACGTCTATTACACCCAGCTCGAACGTACGCAGAAAGGCGGTCTTGATGTGACGCTGTGGCAGGAATGGTTCCTCTCATGCCTCAACCACGCCATCGCCGGATCGCGCGCGACTCTGGCGAGGGTGCTTGCGAAGGCGCGCTTCTGGGAGCGCTTCGCCCAGGCATCGCTAAATGAAAGGCAGGTGAAGGTGCTCAACCAGCTGCTCGACGGATTCGAGGGCAAGCTGACTACCTCCAAATGGGCCAAGCTCACCAAGTGTTCCCAGGATACGGCTTACCGCGACATCCTCGATCTGATGGAGCGCGGAGCCCTTGCCCGGGATCATGCCGGTGGGCGCAGCACCAGCTACTCACTGGTCTCGGATTGACCAACGTGAAACTTCGCATCGGCCCGTCTTTCGAATTGCGCTTCGATCAGAATTCAAGGAGGGCCATCTCTTTCGGTCGTAACGTCTCGCTCTGGGACCTCGCGACTGGCAAGAGGATATTGCGAGCGCATCCATTTTCGAATCCCCGCTTCGTGCGCCACGGTGGTCCGACCGCAAGCGTCGAGAATTTACCGCTCATATGGCGGAGAGGGAGGGGTTGCTCGCGGCTGCGCCGCTCGTCCTCCGCTTCGCTCCGGACCGTCGCAGCTGCGCTGCAACGTCCAAAATCGCCGGAGGCGATTTTGTCGAACCCCCTTTTTTTATATCTCGGGTTCGAATCCCCGCTTCGTGCGCCACGGTGGTCCGACCGCAAGCGTCGAGAATTTACCGCTCATATGGCGGAGAGGGAGGGGTTGCTCGCGGCTGCGCCGCTCGTCCTCCGCTTCGCTCCGGACCGTCGCAGCTGCGCTGCAACGTCCAAAATCGCCGGAGGCGATTTTGTCGAACCCCCTTTTTTTATATCTCGGGTTCGAATCCCCGCTTCGTGCGCCACGGTGGTCCGACCGCAAGCGTCGAGAATTTACCGCTCATATGGCGGAGAGGGAGGGATTCGAACCCTCGATGGGCTTTTGACCCATACGCCCTTAGCAGGGGCGCGCCTTCGACCACTCGGCCACCTCTCCAGCAGGGTATCGATCCCTTTTCAGAGCGCGCGATGATACCCGCCGGAGCTAGGCGAGGTAAAGCGCAAGCGTTGGGATAGGACGCAGCGCGTCCGCGATCGAATTTCGTCGTCTACCTGGAGGAAACGGTGGCCGCGCGCGGCTCATCGATGTCTTGGCGCTGCGCCTTGTCGTCAACTCGAGTCTCGTCTTCACGCTTGATGCGTTCGAAGATCTCTTCACGGTGCACCGCGACATCCTTGGGTGCATTGACCCCGATGCGCACTTGATTGCCCTTGACGCCCAATACGGTCACGGTGACGTCATTACCTATCATCAGGGTTTCCCCGACGCGCCTGGTCAATATCAGCATTCCCGAACTCCTTGCGACTGTGGCGCAACCCCGACTTCAATCGTCGCCATATCCTTAGGCACCGCTGCTCGTCATTCGTTCGCTTTACTTCCGGGTGATCGGCCGCCGCCGCCGACTCCCGGATCGTCCGGTTCGAGAATACTCGATTCGCGGCACGCGCGTTTATAATTTATCGCGAATATAATAATTAGATTAAGGGTAAAGACTAAGGCGCCAAGCGGTCGCGTACGAGCGACTCGACAGCGGCCAGAGCGGCGCTCAAGTTCTCCGGCTGAGTGCCGCCGGCCTGCGCAAAATCCGCGCGGCCGCCGCCGCGACCGCCCACCTGCGCCGCGACTGCGCCGGCGATATCCCCGGCCTGCAGGCGGCCGATCAAATCGGCCGACACGCCGGCCACGAGCATGACCTTGCCTTCGTGCACGCTCGCAAGAACGACGACCGAGGAGCCGAGTTTGTTCTTCAGCTGATCCAACGAGCTGCGCAAACTCTTCGCGTCGGCGCCGTCGACTTTAGCCGCTAATACCTTGATTCCCTGCACATCCTTGGCCTCGGACGACAAGTCTCCGCTCTGCCCGCTGGCGAGCTTGGATTTCAGCTGCTGTACCTCGCGTTCCAGCTTGCGCGCGCGATCGATCAGATCGCGCACCTTGTCCTCGACATCGTCACGGTTGCCGCGCAGCATCGAGGCGACATCGCGCATGACCTGATCGGTTTGCGCGATCCACTCGTAAGCGGCGGCGCCGGTCACCGCTTCGATGCGGCGTACGCCGGCCGCGACGCCGGATTCACCGGTGATCTTGAACAGGCCGATGTCGCCGGCTCGCGACACATGAGTGCCGCCACACAGCTCCATCGAAAAATCGCCGATTGATAGGACACGCACCTCGCTCGCATATTTCTCGCCGAAAAGCGCAATCGCGCCGGCGCCAACAGCATCGTCGAATGCCATCACGCGCGTCTCGGCCGCCGCATTGCTGCGAATCGCCTCATTGACGCGTCGCTCAATGCGGCGAAGTTCATCCGCCGTCACGGCTTGGGTGTGCGAGAAATCGAAGCGCAAGCGGTCCGGTGCCACCAACGATCCCTTTTGCTGCACGTGCTTGCCGAGCACCTCGCGCAAGGCCGCGTGCAGCAGATGGGTCGCTGAGTGATTGAGCATGATCGCCCGGCGCCTCGCCGCATCGACCCGCGCCTCGAGCCGGTCGCCGACGCGTAGTTCGCCCGCTTCGAGCCGTCCGATGTGCGCATGCGCCGCGCCGATCTTTTGCGTGTCCTCGACGCAAAAACGCGCCCCACCGCCGCAGAGCGTGCCGGTATCCCCGATCTGGCCGCCGCTCTCGGCATAGAACGGCGTTTCGTCCAGCACGACCTGCCCTTCTTGACCGCGATGCAGCGCCTCGACCAACGCGCCGCCCCTGATCAGCGCCGTGACGCGGCCGAAATGGGCCAAACGCTCATAACCCGCGAAATCCGTTTTGAGCTCAATATCGACGGTCGCGGCGGGGTCGGCGCCGAATTTACTGGCGGCCCGCGCACGGCCGCGCTGTGCCTCCATCGCCGCATCGAAGCCTGCTTGGTCGATGCGCAAGCCGCGCTCGCGGGCGACGTCGGCCGTCAAATCCAGCGGAAATCCGTACGTATCGTACAGTTTGAATGCGGTCTCTCCGGGAATGATCTTGCCCGTCAACTTCGCGGTTTCGGCATCCAGCAAGGCCATGCCGGTCGCGAGCGTCTCGGCGAATCGTTCCTCCTCCTGTTCGAGCACTTGCGCGGCCCGCGCCTCGCCGCTGACGAGCTCCGTGTAATAGGATCCCATCTCGCGCACCAGGGCCGGCACGATACGGAAGAAAAAGGGCGCGGTCCGACCCAGCTTGTAGCCGTGACGGATCGCCCGTCGGATGATGCGCCGCAATACATAACCGCGGCCTTCGTTCGCCGGCACGACACCGTCGATGATCAAGAACGTGCTGGCCCGAATGTGATCGGCGATGACTCGCAGACTGGAGGAATTGAGGTCGGTCGCGCCGGTAACCGCGGCCGCAGCCTGAATCAGCGGCTGGAATAGGTCGGTATCGTAATTGCTGTGCACTCCCTGCATGACGGCTGCAATGCGCTCGAGGCCCATGCCGGTATCGACCGACGGTTTCGGCAGAGGCTTGAGCACACCGTCGCTCGATCGATCGTATTGCATGAACACGAGATTCCAGATTTCGACGTAGCGGTCGCCCTCTTCGTCGGGCGAGCCCGGTGGACCCCCGGGAATTTCCGGGCCGTGATCGTAGAAAATCTCGCTGCAAGGGCCGCAGGGTCCGGTCTCGCCCATTTGCCAGAAATTGGATCTTTCGCCGAGTCGGGTGCAGCGGGTCGGATCGATGCCGATTTCCTCGATCCATACCCGCTCCGCGGCGTCGTCGTCCTTGAACACGGTCACCCAGAGGCGCTCCTTCGGGATGCCGAGCGTGACCGTGATGAAGTTCCACGCGAAAAATATCGCCTCGCGCTTGAAGTAGTCGCCGAAGCTGAAATTGCCGAGCATCTCGAAAAACGTGTGATGCCTGGCCGTGTAGCCGACGTTCTCGAGATCGTTGTGCTTGCCGCCGGCCCGCACGCAGCGCTGTGAACTCGCGGCGCGACTGTATTCTCGGACCTCCTTGCCCAAGAACAAGTCCTTGAACTGCACCATGCCGGCATTGGTGAACAACAGCGTCGGATCATTTCCGGGCACGAGCGAACTCGAGGGCACGACCGCGTGGCCGTTCTTGCGGAAAAACTCCAAGAAGCTCGCGCGGATTTCCGCACTCGTCATCAGCCGCTTTATCGAATCGCGTTTCATGGTTCCCGATCGTCTTCGCCGTCCGGCTTGTCATCCATGCCCAAATCGCCTAAATCCACCGTACCGCTCAAGCCTAATGCGCTTCGCACCTGCGCGCTCGTGAATCCGCGGTAACATAGGAATCGCGCCTGGCGCACCCGATCGGCGTACGCGCCAGGCAACTGCGCGCCGAATTTCTTTCGGCGCGCGCTCTGCAGCGCATCGATCCAGCCCGGGAATGCCGCCAGGCATTGCCCGACGAGGTCCGCGCTCGCGCCTATTTTGCGCAATTGCGCGCGAACTCGCAGCGGCCCCTGGCCCCGAGCTGCGTGATAGCCGACGAAATTCTCCACGTAGCGGCGGTCGTCGAGCAATCTCTCCGCTGTCAGCCGCTCGATCAGCGGATCGACGATCGCGGCGGCGTATCCCTTGGCGAGCAGTTTGCGCCGCAAATCCGCGGCGGCGTGATCGCGCCGGGAGAGGGCATCGAGCGCCGCGGCGCGCGCGGCGCGCTCATCGAGCGGCTCTGGAGGCGAACGCCGCAGGGCCTTACGCCTCTTTGACCTCGCCGCCGCCGCGATTCATCGTCGCCTTCTCCGGGATCAGCTTCGCGCGGATTTGCTGCTCGATGTCCTTGGCGATCTCCGGATGTTGCTGCAGGAAGGTGCGCGCGTTGTCCTTGCCCTGCCCAATTCTCTCGCCCTTGTAGCTGTACCAAGAGCCGGATTTCTCGACGAGATTGTGCAGAACGCCGATTTCGATCAGCTCACCCTCCTTGGAAATTCCTGTGCCGTACATGATCTCGAACTCCGTTTCGCGGAACGGTGGCGCGACCTTGTTCTTGACGACCTTGACGCGCGTCATGGAGCCGACGACTTCCTCGCCGTTCTTGATCGCGCCGATGCGCCGGATGTCCATCCGCACCGTCGAATAGAATTTCAACGCGTTGCCGCCGGTCGTCGTTTCCGGATTGCCGAACATCACGCCGATTTTCATGCGGATCTGATTGATGAAAATCACGATGGTATTCGAACGCTTGATGTTGCCGGTCAATTTTCGCAGCGCCTGCGACATCAATCGCGCCTGCAAGCCCATGTGCTGGTCGCCCATCTCGCCTTCGATTTCCGCCTTCGGAGTCAATGCCGCGACGGAATCCACGACGACGACGTCTATCGCCCCCGACCGAACCAACATATCCGTGATCTCCAGCGCTTGCTCGCCGGTATCGGGCTGCGAGACCAGCAAATCATTGACCTTGACGCCGAGCTTCTCGGCGTAGACCGGATCGAGCGCGTGCTCGGCGTCGACGAACGCGGCCGTACCGCCGTGGCTTTGCGCCGAGGCGATGATCGCGAGCGTCAGCGTGGTCTTGCCGGAGGACTCCGGCCCGAAGATTTCGATGACCCTGCCGCGCGGGATGCCGCCGACTCCGAGCGCGATGTCGAGCCCCAGCGAGCCGGTCGGTATCGAGTCGACTTCGTATATCGCCCCCGCGTCGCCCAAGCGCATCACGGAGCCTTTACCGAACTGCTTCTCGATCTGGCTCAGCGCGGCGGCGAGAGCCTTCTTACGATTATCATCCATAGGGAGTCCTCGACAATGTGTAGCGCTATTATTTCATATCCAGCGCCGCACGCTCGCCTCATATGCGATCGAATGACGCAGATTTTTACGGTATCGGCGTTTCATCCAGTAGTGGCCAGTGGTCGACTACTGTATAAGTTGCGCGCCCGCCGCCGACCGAACGCATCAGGCAAAACGCGTCCGCGGTCCAAGTGAACGCCGGCAGCGCCGGCAGCGCCGGCGCCTGCGAGACGTGGCGCGCGAGCGTGACGTGCGGACGCAAGCGCTTGGGCGTCAATACGAGTCCCTGCGCCGCGAGACTCGCGTGCAGCTCGACCCAAAGTCTCTCGAGGCACGGCGGAATGTCGCGCGCCGCCGCGACGACGACTTCCGGTTTCGGCCAGTACTCGTAGGCGTCGAAGCGCAACGGGCAGCGCACGGCGCGGCTCGCGCACCCGATCGAGCGGAGCCCCTCCATCTGGTCCGCCGCAACCTCGCCGACGAACGCGATCGTCACGTGAAAATTCTCGGCGGGCACGGGACGTGCGCCCGGTCCAAGTGCCAGCCCTGCGGCGGCCGCGGCCGCGGCCTCGCGCTCCCGGTCCGTCGGCCGCAGCGCGAAGAACAGGCGTGCACGCGCAGCGCCGTCGGTCGTTGCCGATCCGGCGCTCATCGGCCGAGGAGTCCCAGCAAGGCCGCGCGGACGGTCTTGCGGCGCACGGTCTCGCGGTTGCCGAGGAAGCGCCTGCGCTCGGTCGTCAAGCGCTGCCCTCGCCCGCGGCGCCTCGCCCAACAGAGCCACACGGTGCCGACCGGCTTTCCGGGCACCGCGCCGCCGGGCCCCGCGATGCCGCTGACCGCAACCGCGACGTCCGCGCCCGACAGCCGCAGCGCCGCGCGCGCCATGGCCCTCACGACGGCCTCGCTGACCGCGCCCTGCCGATTCAACAGACGTTGCGGCATGCCGAGCCGGTCGCGCTTGGCCCTATCGGCGTAGGTCACGAAGCCCTCGCCAAACCATTGCGAACTGCCGGCAATATCGGTCAAGGCCTTGGCGATCCAGCCGCCGGTGCACGACTCCGCCGTCGTCACGGTCTGCCCCGAGGCGTGCAGTTGGCGGCCTAGGCGTGCGGCCAGGCGCCGAAGTTCCCGATCGTTAAATTTCATGCGCCGCAACAATCTACTCCATCCACGAAGCTCTACAATAGAGCAAATGGCCCAACGCGACCGAGGCGTCGCATCGACCGCCCGAGCTACGCGGGCAAGTAGTGTTCACCGCTGTGCAAGATCGAGATAACAAGAACACCACCGCAAGCCCGCAGAGCACCGACCACACCCCGATGATGCAGCAGTACCTGCGCATCAAGGCGCAACACGCCGATGTGCTGCTGTTCTATCGGATGGGCGATTTCTACGAAATGTTTTACGACGATGCGCGCCGCGCGGCGCAGCTTCTCGACATCGCCCTGACGCAGCGCGGCGCCTCCGCCGGTGCGCCGATACCGATGGCCGGCGTGCCGGCCGCGACTCTCGATACCTATCTCGCGCGCCTCGTCAGGCGCGGCGAGTCGGTCGCGATTTGCGAGCAGCGCGGTGAAATTGGCAAGAGCAAGGGGCCCATGGAACGCGAGGTCGTGCGCATCGTCACGCCCGGCACGATCACCGACGAGGCGCTGCTCGACGAGCGGCGCGATCAGCTGTTGGCGAGCATCGCGGCCGCGGGCGGGCGCTACGGCTTGGCCTGGCTCGACCTGTCGGCCGGGCGTTTCACCGTCATGGAACTCGCCGGCGATGCCGCCCTGGAGTCGGAATTGGAGCGCCTGCGCCCCGCGGAACTTCTGGCCTCCGAGAGCGCCCCGGCAGCGCTCGTCGCGCTGCTCGATCGCGCCGCGCGGCCGTGGCGCGCGCGGCCGCCGTGGCACTTCGATGCCGCGGCCGGCGAGCGCGCGCTGAGCGAGCAGTTTCAAACGCTCGATCTCGCGGGCTTCGGCTGCGCCGACAAACCCGCGGCCGTCGCGGCCGCCGGAGCCTTGCTCGCCTACGTCCGCGAAACCCAAAAATCGGCGCTGCCGCATTTGCGGGGCCTCGCGACCGAGGAACGCGACGCGGCGCTCGTGATGGATCCGGCCACGCGGCGCAACCTTGAACTCGACGAGAGCCTTGCCGGCAACCCCCGTCTGACGCTGGCGGGTGTATTCGACCGGACCTCGACCGCCATGGGCGGGCGGTTATTGCGCCGTTGGATGCACCGGCCGCTGCGCGATCACGCGGCGCTGCGGGCGCGCTACGATGCGGTCGCCTATCTGATCGCGGACTTGAGTCACGCGGCGCTCGCCGCGCCGCTGCGCGCGATCGGCGATTTGGAGCGCATCCTTGCGCGCATCGCGCTGCGCTCGGCCCGTCCGCGCGATCTGGCGCAATTGCGCAACGCGCTCGCCGTTCTGCCCGCACTGCGGGCCGCGCTCACGGAAGCGCCGGCGGCGCTGCCACCGCCCGAGCTGCTTGGCATGCTGACCGGCGATATCGGCGCGCATACCGACGAGCACGGCCTGCTCGCCCGCGCGATCGCCGAGTCGCCGCCGCACGCGCTGCGCGACGGCGGCGTGATCGCGGCCGGTTACGATGCCTTGCTGGATGAACTGCGGCTGCTCGGCGGCGACACGCAAGATTTTCTGATGGAGTTGGAACGCAAGGAACGGGAACGCAGCGGGCTCAAGTCGCTGAAGCTCGGCTTCAATCGCGTGCAGGGATTCTTCATCGAAGTCAATCGCAGTCAGGCGGACCAGGTTCCCGCCGATTACGTGCGCCGTCAAACGGTCAAATCGGCGGAGCGGTTCATCACGCCCGAACTCAAGGCCTTCGAAGACAAGGTGCTCGGCGCGCGCGACCGCGCGCTGTCGCGCGAGCGTGAATTGTACGACGCGCTACTCGATGCGCTGACGCTGCGGCTGCAAGACTTGCAGCGCACGGCGGCGGCGATCGCGCAACTCGACGTACTGGCGTGCTTCGCCGAGCGCGCGGGCGCGCTGAATTGCGCGCGCCCGGAATTGGTCGCTACCCCCGCGCTGTCGATCGACGGCGGCCGCCACCCGGTCGTCGAGAGCACGGGCCGCGAGGCGTTCGTGCCCAACGATCTGCGTCTCGACGAGTCGCGGCGCATGCTGATCATCACGGGGCCGAATATGGGCGGCAAGAGCACCTACATGCGCCAGACCGCGCTGATCGTGATCCTCGCGCACATCGGATCTTTCGTGCCGGCCAAAAGCGCCGTCATTGGGCCTCTCGACCGGATCTTCACGCGGATCGGCGCCTCGGATGATTTGGCCGGCGGGCGCTCGACGTTCATGCTGGAGATGACCGAAACGGCGAATATTTTGCATCATGCGACGGCACGCAGCCTCGTGCTGATGGACGAAGTCGGCCGCGGCACGAGCACTTTCGACGGCCTGTCGCTGGCCTGGGCGTGCGCCGCATACATAGCGACGGAAATCCGCGCATTCACCTTGTTCGCGACACATTACTTCGAATTGACCAGCCTCGCGGGCGAAGCGCCGAACGTCGTCAATGTGCACGTCGAGGCGGTCGAGCACGGCGATCAACTGGTGTTCCTGCACAGCGTGCGCGACGGCCCTGCAAACCAAAGCTATGGCCTTCAGGTCGCCGCCCTCGCCGGCATCCCGGCATCGGTGACCGCGAACGCCCGCCGCTACCTCGCCGAGCTCGAGCGTGAGCGCGACGCCTTGCGCGGCCAAGCATCGGCGCAACGGGAACTGCCGTTCACCGCCGCGGCGCCTGCTATCCCTGCGCCCTTGCTCGAGGCCTTGCGCGCGGTCGATCCGGATTCCCTGAGCCCGCGCGAGGCGCTGGACCTCGTATTCCGGCTCAAGCAGCTCGATCGCGGCGCATAGAGAGCGCCTCGCGGAACGCGCGCCGCTGCGCCGCGGCGAGTCCTCAGCGGGCGAATTTGCCGGTGCGCAGGAATTCGGCCCCTTGGCGCACGACCTCGCGCGAAAACAGCAGCCCCGAATGATGCGCCGCCAAGGTCAGGTGATCGGCGGCGCCCTCGAGCCGCGTCTCCTCAACTTCGACGACCCCGTCGTTCGGGCCGTCGAATCGGGTTACTAGATGGGCGAGACCGAATGCGGATTCGCCGGCAATGATGCCGAGTTGGCGCGCGCCGCCCCACCGCCTCGGCGGTGCGGGGGCGCACTGCGCGGCATCGAAGGCAGCGTCGTCGTAAGCCCGCCCGAGCAAATTCCGGCCGAACGGAAGCTGCGCCAAACCGCGCGCGGCGCGACTGCCCTGGATCGGCGGCCCCAATAGCAGGATGCGCCCCGGCGGCAGCGGCGGCGGGTTCTCGAACAGTTTCAGGATCACGAGCCCGCCCATGCTGTGACCGACCAAATGCATCGTGCCCACCGTCCGACCGCGCCGCTCGCACGCCGCGGCGAGGAATTTGCCGAGTTCCGCGGCACTTTGACCGATCGTGCCGGCCATCGAGCTATAGCGGAAGTTGAGGTCTTCGGCGTGCAATTCACGCGCGAGTTCCCTGCGCAGGTACAGCGCCTCGACCCCCGTCAACCAGAGGCCGTGGACATAAACGACGATCGCGCTCAACGACGGGCCGCTCGGAGTGTGGCGTCAGCGGCGCAAATGCTGGATCACGGCGCGGTTCGTGTGCGACGAAGCGGTCGCGAGCGCCTCGTCGGCCGGTAGCCAGCGGAATTGCTCATGCTCGGCCGGACTCAAGGCGACGGGCACCCGGCTTTCGAGTTTGAGCGCGAAGGCATTCTCGCGGTTGTGCGTTATCCCCGGAGCGTAAACCCGCCCGAAGGCCGGCAAAATTTCATAGATCTGCGTCCAATGCAGATTCTTCAGCACGCCCGCGGTGATGCCCGTCTCCTCGATGACCTCGCGGCGCGCCGCCTGATCCGGCAACTCGCCCCATTCGAGGCTGCCCGTCACGGACTGCCAAAACCCCGGCGGCTTGCGCCGCTCCATGAGCAGAAATTCGCCCATATCCGTGTAGATCACGATCAAGACCGATTCCGGCCGGCGGAATTTCGCCGGCGGCGGATCCTGCGTCCCGAGCACCGCCGCCTACTCAACCTTGACCGGAGCGCGCACGCGGATGTGCAGCTCGCGCAGCTGGGCTTCGCTGACTTCGGCCGGCGCATCGGTCAGCGGGCAAGCCGCGGTTTGCGTTTTCGGAAACGCGATCACATCGCGAATGCTGTCGGCGCCGGCCATCAACATGCACAATCGATCCAGGCCGAAGGCGATCCCGCCGTGCGGCGGCGCTCCGAACTTCAAGGCGTCGAGCAGAAAACCGAATTTGACGCGCGCCTCCTCGGCGCCGATCCCGAGCAGGTCGAACACGGTGGCTTGCAGTTCCTGTAGATGGATACGCACCGATCCGCCGGCGATTTCCGAACCGTTCAGCACCAGATCATAGGCCTTCGCGAGCGCCTCGCCGGGGCTCGCGGCCAGGGCCGCGTAATCCAAATCGACCGGGCTGGTGAATGGATGATGCATCGCGGCCCAGCGCTTGCCCTCCGCGTCCCACTCGAACATCGGGAAGTCGACGACCCACAGAGGGCGCCACGCGTCCTGCGCCAGATGCAGATCCTGGCCTACCTTCAGACGCAGCGCGCCGAGTGCGTCGGCGACGATCTTGGCGCGGTCGGCGCCGAAAAAAATCAGATCGCCGTCGCGCGCGGCCGTGCGCTGCAGGATCCCGCCGATGGCCGCATCGCTCAGGAACTTCAGGATCGGCGACTGCAATCCGTCGCGCCCCTTGGCGAGCCTCGTTGACCTTGACGTAGGCGAGGCCTTTCGCGCCGTAGCGCGCGACGTACGCGGTGTAATCGTCGATTTCTTTGCGCGTCAGCTTGCCGCCTTGCGGCACGGCGAGCGCGGCGACGCGCCCGTTCGGATCGGCCGCGGGTCCGGCGAACACCTTGAAGTCGCAGCCCGCGACCAGATCGGCGACATCGACGAGTTCGAGCGCGATGCGCAAATCCGGCTTGTCGGAGCCGAAGCGGCGCATCGCCTCGGCGTAGCTGAGGCGCGGCAGAGGCCGCGGTAAATCGACGCCCAGGACCGCCTTGAACAGATGGACGACGAGGCCCTCCATCAGATCCAGGATCTGCTGCTGATCGAGAAACGAGGTCTCGATATCCAACTGAGTGAACTCCGGCTGGCGGTCGGCGCGCAAATCCTCGTCGCGGAAGCAGCGGACGATCTGGTAGTAGCGATCGAAGCCGGCGATCATCAATAGCTGCTTGAAGATCTGCGGCGACTGCGGCAATGCGAAGAACTTGCCGGCATGCGTGCGGCTCGGCACGAGGTAGTCCCGGGCGCCCTCCGGAGTCGCCTTCGTCAGCATCGGCGTTTCGATGTCGACGAACCCGGCCTCATCGAGATATGCGCGCATCGCGCGAGTGATGCGATGGCGCAGCATCAGCCGTTCGCGCATCGCCTCGCGCCGCAAATCGACATAGCGATAGCGCAGCCGCACTTCCTCATTGACGATTTCGTCGAGCTGGAAGGGCAGCGGCTCGCAGCGGTTCAAGATCACGAGGCTGTGAGCCAGGACCTCGACTTGGCCGGACTTCAAATGCGCGTTCGCGGTCCCCGGCGGCCGCGCGCGCACGAGGCCGGTCACCTCGAGGACGAATTCGTTGCGTACACGTTCGGCCTGCGCGAACACCTCGGCCGGATCCGGGTCGAAGACCAATTGCAGCAGGCCTTCGCGATCGCGCAGATCGACGAAGATCACGCCGCCGTGATCGCGCCGGCGATGCGCCCAGCCGGCCACCGTGATGACCTGGCCGATCAAGGCTTCGCCGACTTGGCCGCAATAGTGGGTTCGCATATCAGCGCCGCGCGGCGGGCTTCTTGGCCGGCTTGCGGGCCATCTTCTTGCCCATTTTCTTGTCGGCGCGCTTGGCTGCCGCCGGCGCAGCGGCCGGCGCCGCCGATTGGTCGGCGGGCTTCGCAGCGCCGCCGGCGGCTTCCTTGGCCGCCGGTTCCGCCGACGCGGCCTTGTCCTCCTTCGGCTTGTCCTCCTTCGGCTTTTCTTCCTTCGGCTTCTCGTCCTTTGCCGCCTCGGCCTCCGGCCGGTCGGCCAAATTGCGCTGGGAATCCTTGTCGGATTTGAAGTCGGTCTCGTACCAGCCGCCGCCCTTCAGCCGGAAGACCGGCGCGGACATCAGGCGCGTCAGCGCCGGCTTGCCGCATTCCGGGCATTTTCTAAGCGGAGCATCCGATAGCTTCTGCATCGCCTCCAAGTGGTGGCCGCATTGCTTGCATTGATACTCGTAGAACGGCATATCTATCCTTTGGTTGGACCGGAAACCCTCCATGTCCGGTCGGCGAGTATAGCGAACCGCGCTTCACGGCCGCAGCTTCAATGCAAACGTTCCTTCTCGAACACCAACTCGGAACGTTTGAGCTTGCCGACGATCCGGTCGCCCGGGCCGAAATCTCCTCGCAGGATTTGCTGCGCGAGCGGATTCTCGATCTGAGCCTGTATCGCGCGCTTCAATGGCCGCGCGCCATACACGGTATCGAAGCCGGCCTCGCCGATCTTGTCGCGGGCGTCTTCGTCGAGGCGCAGCTCAATATCCCGCTCGGCGAGCCGCTTGCGCAGGCGGCCGAGCTGAATATCGACGATCGCGCGGATTTGCGCGCGATCCAGCGCATGAAAGACGACGATTTCGTCGACTCGATTGATGAATTCCGGCCTGAAATGCTGGGTCACGACCTGCATGACCGCCGCCTTCATCTTCGGATAATTCGCCTCGCCGGCGAGCTCCTGAATGACCTGGCTGCCGAGGTTCGAAGTCATGATCACGACCGTATTGCGGAAGTCCACGGTGCGGCCCTGGCCGTCGGTCAAACGCCCGTCGTCCAAGACCTGGAGCAGGACGTTGAATACATCCGGATGCGCCTTCTCGATTTCGTCGAGCAGGATCACCGAATAAGGCCGGCGGCGCACGGCTTCCGTCAAATAGCCGCCCTCCTCGTAGCCCACATAACCCGGCGGCGCGCCGATCAATCGCGCCACCGAATGCTTTTCCATGAATTCGGACATGTCGATGCGCACCATCGCCTCTTCCGTGTCGAACATGAACTCGGCCAGCGCCTTGCATAATTCGGTCTTGCCGACGCCGGTCGGCCCCAGGAACATGAACGAGCCGCTCGGCCGGTTCGGGTCGGACAATCCCGCGCGGCTGCGGCGGATCGCGTCGGAGACCGCCTTGACGGCTTCTTGCTGGCCGACGACGCGGGTTCCGAGCATCGCCTCCATGCGCAGCAGCTTCTCGCGTTCGCCTTCGAGCATGCGCGCGACCGGAATGCCGGTCCATTTCGAGACGATGTCGGCGATCTCCGTTTCGGTCACTTCGTTGCGCAGCAGCTGAGTCGGCTTCTGCTCGACCTCGAGAGCCTTCGCGAGGCGCTGCTCCAGGTCGGGGATGCGCCCGTACTGCAGCTCGGACATGCGCGCGAGGTCTTGTGCGCGCCGCGCCGTATCCAGATCGGTGCGCGCCCGCTCGAGCTCCTCCTTGATGTGCGCCGCGCCCTGCACCGAGGCCTTCTCGGCCTTCCAAATCTCTTCGAGGTCGGAATATTCCTTTTCCAGCGCCTTCAGCGAATCCTCGAGCGTGCTCAGGCGCTTGCGGGAGGCCTCGTCGTCCTCCTTTTTCAGGGCCTCGCGCTCGATCTTCAGCTGAATGATGCGCCGGTCGAGCTTGTCGAGAGCCTCGGGCTTCGAATCGATCTCCATGCGGATCAGCGCGCCGGCCTCGTCGATCAGATCGATCGCCTTGTCCGGCAGCTGCCGATCGGCGATATAGCGATGCGACAAGGTCGCCGCGGCGACGATTGCCGGATCCGTGATTTCGACGCCGTGATGCACTTCGTAGCGTTCCTTGAGGCCGCGCAGAATCGCGATCGTATCCTCGACCGACGGCTCGTTGACCAGCACCTTCTGAAAGCGCCTCTCGAGCGCCGCGTCCTTCTCGATGTATTTGCGGTATTCGTCGAGCGTCGTCGCGCCGACGCAATGCAGTTCGCCGCGCGCGAGCGCGGGCTTCAGCATGTTGCCGGCATCCATCGCGCCCTCGGCCTTGCCTGCGCCGACCATCGTGTGCAGCTCGTCGATGAACAGGATCACTTGGCCTTCCTGCTTGGCTAGGTCGGTCAGAACCGCCTTGAGCCGTTCCTCGAATTCGCCGCGGAACTTCGCGCCGGCGATCAGCGCGCCCATGTCGAGCGCGAGAATGCGCTTGTTGCGCAGGCCTTCCGGCACCTCGCCGTTGACGATGCGCTGCGCGAGCCCCTCGACGATCGCGGTCTTGCCGACGCCGGGCTCGCCGATCAACACCGGGTTGTTCTTCGTTCGCCGCTGCAGTACTTGGATCGTGCGGCGAATCTCATCGTCGCGCCCTATGACGGGGTCCAACTTACCCTGGTTCGCGCGCTCGGTCAGATCGATGCTGTATTTCTCGAGCGCTTGGCGGTTCTCTTCGGAATTCGCATCGTCCACCTTGGCGCCGCCGCGCACCTCATCGATCGCCTTTTCCAGCGCCGCGCGCGCCGCGCCGCAGGCCTTGACGATCCGGCCCAATTCGCCGCGGTCGTCGCAGGCCGCGAGGACGAATAATTCGCTGGAGATGAACTGATCGCCGCGCTGCTGCGCAAGCTTGTCGGTCACGTTCAGCAGCTTGTTCAGGTCGTTCGACAGCAGCACCTCGCCGCCCGCGCCCTCGACGGTCGGCAGGCGATCGAGAGCCCCGGCGAGTTCCGAGCGCAATTTGGCGACGTTGACCGCGGCCTTCTCGAGCAAAGGCCGCGCGGTGCCTCCCTGTTGGTCGAGCAGAGCCGCCATCAAATGCACCGGCTCGATATATTGATTGTCGCGTCCAACGGCGAGCGACTGCGCATCGGCGAGCGCCTGCTGAAATTTCGTCGTCAGCTTGTCCATACGCATAAAATAAGCCTTTGCCGTGGGTCCGAGATCCCTGATCTGGGGCGGCGCGCGGCCAATTCAACCGTTCTCGCCCTTTACGAGCCAGATCAGCGCGGCCTGCCGCCCCGTCTTGCCGTCGCGGCGGTGAGAAAAATAACGATTCGCGTCCGCATAGGTGCACTCGCCGCCGCCGTAGACGCGCATCAATCCCAGGCGCTCGAGACGGCGGCGCGCGAGCAACGCCAAATCGGCTAGAAACCGACCGCGCGCATTCGCTTGAAAGGCCGCCGCGGACCCGCCGTCGGCGCCGGCCAGCGCGTCGCGGACATCGGCATCGACTTCGTAATGCCGGGCGCCGATGCCGGGTCCGATCCACGCGATCAGGCTGGCGGCGGGCCTATCGAGCGCGCGCACCGCCGCCTCGAGCACGCCCGCGGCCATGCCGCGCCAACCGGCGTGCGCGGCGCCAATGGCATCGCCGCGATCGCTCGCGAGCAGCACCGGCAGGCAATCGGCGGTCAGGATCGCGCAGACGCGCCCCGGCCGGCGCGTCACGACCGCATCGACGGGGCGCGCCGGATCGCCGCGGTCCAAGTCCCAGACATCCGCGCCGTGCACCTGGGCGAGCCAGGCCGGTTCCGCCGGCAGGCGCGCAGCGGCGCGCAAGCGGCGACGATTCTCGGCGACCGCCGCCGAATCGTCGCCCACGTGATCGCCCAAGTTCAGCGAGGCATACGGGCCGCCGCTGACGCCCCCGCCGCGCGTCGTCGCGAGCGCGCGCACGCAGGGAGGCGCCGGCCAATCAGGCAACTCCCAGGCGAGCGGCGCCGGCGACTCAGCGTTCATCGCGCGTCCCGGCCGCTCGCTGGTCCTCGCGCAGCGCCGTGAGCAGTTCGACAAAGTCGGCCGGCGGCGGGCTCTGGAACGCGACTCGCTTGGCGGTGCGCGGATGGTCGAACTCGAGGCTCGCCGCGTGCAGTGCTTGGCGTTTGAACGCTCGCAACACGGCGAGCAAGGAATCGCCCGCGCCGCGCGGCCGCGCGAAGCGTCCGCCGTAGACCGGGTCGCCGACGATCGGATAGTGCGCGTGCGCCAGGTGCAGCCGAATTTGGTGGGTGCGTCCCGTCTCGAGCCGGACGGCGACATGAGTGTGGGCGCGGAAGCGTTCGAGCACCCGATAGTGGGTGACGGCTGGACGGCCGTCCTCGCGCACCGCCATGCGCAACCGGTCGCGGCGGTGGCGGCCGATGGGCCGATCGATCGTGCCCCCGCCCGTCATCAAACCGCTGCACACCGCTTGATAGGCGCGTGCGACGCTGTGCGCGGCGAGCTGGCGGGTCAGCGAGGTATGCGCCTCGGGGTTGCGCGCGACGACCAGCAGGCCGCTGGTGTCCTTGTCGAGGCGATGCACGATGCCCGCGCGCGGCAGCGCCGCGAGCGCCGCATCGTGACCCAGCAAGGCGTTCTGCAAGGTATGCCGGGGATTACCCGCCCCCGGATGCACGACGAGTCCGGCCGGTTTGTCGATGACCAGGGTATCCCGGTCTTCGTGCACTATAACGAGCGGTATGGCCTCGGCCTCGACGACCTTGAGGACCTGCCCGGCGGCGACGGTCAGCGTCACGCGCGCCCCCGCATCGACCGGATCGCTCGGCTTGCGGCGCACGCGGTCCACCTGCACCTCGCCCGCCTCGATCCAGCCCTTGATGCGCGTGCGCGAATGCGCCGGCAGCAAGCGCGCCAAGGCCGAATCCAGGCGCTCGCCCGCCAGCTCCGGCGGAATCTCGATGCTGATTTGTTGGAACTCCGCGCTCATCGGGTACTCGAAGCTAGCCCGGGAGCATCGGGTATACTGCCGCGCTCCGTCGGGTTCGACCATTGTAAGGAATCGCTAGTGAGACCGCGCGATCTTAAACGTTCCAGTCGAGTCGTGTTGATCGCTCTGGTGGTAGCGGTGCTCGGAACCGGTTGCCGCTCGCATCGCGGCGAAGACGAGGCGAAGGTGCCGCCCGAAGTGCTCTACCAGCGGGCGCACAAGAGCCTGCATGACGGCAATTTCGCGCAAGCGATCAAGCAGCTAGAAAATTTGCAGGCGCGTTTCCCGTTCAGCGAGCCGGCCCACCAAGCGCAGCTGGACCTGATCTACGCCTATTACAAGGACAACCAAACGGATCCGGCGATCGACGCCGCCGACACGTTCATCCGCGAGAACCCGATCAACCCGCGCGTCGATTACGCCTATTTCATGAAGGGCATGATTTACTTCGCCAGACAAAGAAATTTCATGGAGCGTTGGTTCAACGTCGACCTGTCGGCGCGGCCGCCGACGAACGCGCTGAAATCCTTCCAGGCCTTCGCGCTGCTGCTGCAGAAATATCCGCACAGTCCGTACGCCGCGGACGCGCGGCAACGGATGATTTATCTGCGCAATCTATTGGCGAATTTCGAAATGCACGTCGCCGACTACTACATGCGCCGCGGCGCCTACGTCGGCGCGATCGATCGCGCGAAATACACCATCGAATACTACGACGGCGCGCCGGCCGTGCAAAGGGCGCTGCTGGTATTGAGCGAGGCCTACCGCAAGCTCAACATGCCGGATCTCGCGGCGAACGCGCAGCGCGTCTACGACGCGAATTACAGCGGCGCCATCGCCAACGCGCCGCCGCCGAAAAAGCACTGGTGGAAGATCTGGTAGCGGCGCGCCGCCGGCGCGAGGCGCCTCAGCGCGCTTGATAGCCGCTCGTGATCGGGTAGCGCCAGTCGCGGCCGAACGCGCGTCCGCTGACGCGCACGCCGGGCGGAGCCTGGCGCCGCTTGTACTCGTTGCGTTTGACCAGATCCAGGATGCGCCCCACCGTCGCCCGGTCGAAGCCGCGCGCCGCGATTTGATCGACCGATAGATCGTCCTCGATGAAGGCCTCCAGTATCGGATCCAGCACCTCGTAGGGCGGCAGGCTGTCGGTGTCCTTCTGGTCGTGGCGCAGCTCGGCCGACGGCGGCCGTTCGATCACGCGGGCGGGGATCGCCCGCGAACGCCCGTTGCGCCAGCGCGCGAGCCGGTAGACCAGCAGTTTGCTGCAATCCTTGATGGGCGCGAAGCCTCCGGCCATGTCGCCGTACAGGGTCGCGTATCCGACCGACATCTCGCTCTTATTGCCGGTCGTCAGCAGCATCATGCCGGTCTTGTTCGAGATGCCCATCAGCAACACGCCGCGGCAGCGCGATTGAATGTTCTCCTCGGCGGTGTCCGGCGGCAATCCGGCATAGACGCTCGCCAAGGCCGCGAGAGTGGCCTCGAACATGCCCTCGATCGAGATCACGCGATGCTTGACCTTGAGCCAGGAGGCCTGCAGCGCCGCATCCTCGAGGCTCATTGCCGAGGTATAGCGCGACGGCATCGCCACGGTGTGCACGCGCTCGGCGCCGAGCGCATCGACCGCGATGCACAGAGTCAATGCCGAATCGACGCCGCCGGACAAGCCCATGACGACGCCGGGGAAACGGTGCTTGTCCACGTAGTCGCGCGTACCTTGCACGAGCGCGCCATAGACGCTCTCCTCCTCGCCCTGCAATGCGACGACTTCGCCGCCCGACGGTACGACGACGCCCGCCGGATCGAGCGCGAGATCGACCGTATAGAGCCCCTCCGTAAAGGCCGGAGCGCGCATGAGAACTCGCGCCGAGGCGTCCATCACGAACGAGTTGCCGTCGAACACCAGTTCGTCCTGACCGCCGATCAAATTGACGAACACGACCGGCAAGCCGATTTCGCTGATGCGCTGACGAGCGACCAAATCCTCGCGTTGCAACTGCTTGTGCACCTCGTACGGCGAGGCGTTGATGATCAGTAGCATCTGCGCCCCGGCCTGCTTGGCCCGCCGCGCGGGCATGGCGTCCCAAAAGTCCTCGCAGACGAGTACACCGGCCTTGACCCCGTCGAGATCGATCACGGTCGCCTCGGTGCCCGGCGTGAAGTAGCGCTTCTCGTCGAAGACACGGTAGTTCGGCAAGCAAGCCTTGCGGTGATTGGCGAGCAGGACGCCGTCGCGGATCACGATCGCCGAATTGAAGATCTCCGCGCCGAGGTATTCGGGATAACCCGCGATCAGCGTGATGCCGCGCACTTCGCGGCGCAGGCGCTCGAGCGATTTGGCGACCTGCAACCGCATGCCGGCATGAAACAACAAATCCTCCGGCGGATAGCCCGACACGGCGAGTTCCGGCAACATCAGCAGGTCGGCATGTTCGCGCTCGCGCGCCTCGTCGGCCGCCGCCACGATGCGCGTCGTATTGCCGTCGACATCGCCGACGATCAGGTTGAGCTGCGCCATGACCACGCGCAGCCGCCATGGTTTGCGCAAGAGGATCCCCTATTTCGGACGCCGCGCGCGCGAGGAGGCGCGCCGCGCTACGGTCTTCTTCGCCGCGCTCTGCTTCCTCGCCGCGTTCTGCTTCTTCGCCGCGGTCTGCTTCTTCGCCGCGGTCCTGCGCGCCGGTTTGAGGCGCAGCGCGATCGCCGAACCCATCTCGGCCGGCGAGCGCACCGTCGTGATGCCCGCTTCTTCCAGCGCGGCGAACTTGGCCTCTGCCGTGCCCTTGCCGCCGGCGACGATCGCGCCCGCATGGCCCATGCGCTTGCCGGGGGGCGCCGCGACGCCCGCGATATAAGCGACGACCGGCTTCGTGACCCGCGCCCCGATGTAGGACGCCGCCGCTTCCTCGTCGCTGCCGCCGATCTCGCCGACCATGAGGATGCCGGCCGTTTGCGCGTCTTCCTCGAATAGCTCCAGCACGTCGATGAAGTTCATGCCGCGCACCGGATCGCCGCCGATGCCGACGCAAGTGCTCTGTCCCAATCCATTGTTCGTCGTTTGAAACACCGCCTCGTAGGTCAGGGTGCCGGAACGGGAGACGATACCGACCCGCCCCTTGCGGTGAATGAAGCCGGGCATGATGCCGATCTTGCACTCCTCGGGAGTAATGATCCCCGGGCAATTCGGTCCGATCAGCCGCGCGCCGTAACCTGCGAGCGCGGCCTTGACCCGCACCATGTCGTTGACCGGTATGCCTTCGGTGATGCAAACGATCAATTCGATGCCCGCATCGGCCGCCTCCAAGATCGCGTCCGCCGCGAACGGCGCCGGAACGTAGATCATGCTGACCGTCGCGCCGGTCGCCGCGACGGCCTTTTCTGCGGTATCGAAAACCGGCAGGCCCAAATGCCGGGTGCCGCCGCGGCCCGGCGTGACGCCGCCGACCAGCTTCGTGCCGTAAGCCAGGCACTGCTCGGAATGGAACGTGCCCTGCTTGCCGGTGAAGCCCTGGCAGATGACCTTCGTGCTCTTGTCGACCAATATGCTCATGCCGCGGCCCCCGCAAGGCGCACGGCCTTGCTTGCCGCGTCGGTCAGATCGGTGGCCGGAACGATGGCCAAACCGCTGCCGGCCAACAATTCGCGCGCGCGCGGCGCGTTCGTGCCTTCCAAGCGCACGATGACCGGAAGACGGACCCCCACCTCCTTGACCGCGGCGATGATGCCCTCGGCGATCATGTCGCAGCGGACGATGCCGCCGAAGATATTGATGAGGATCGCCGAGACCTTCGGATTCGACAACACCAGCTTGAACGCCGCGCTGACGCGCTCCTTCGTAGCGCCGCCGCCGACATCCAAGAAATTGGCCGGCGCGCCGCCGTGCAATTGAATCAAGTCCATCGTCGCCATCGCGAGACCCGCGCCGTTGACCATGCAGGCGATATTGCCGGCGAGCGAGACATAGTTCAGTTCATGCGCGGCCGCCTCGCGCTCCATTGCATCCTCTTGCGTTGGGTCGCGCATCGCCGCCAGCGATTTTTGGCGGAACAGGGCGTTGTCCTCGATGTTGATCTTGGCGTCCAAACACAGCAAATCGCCTTTGCCGGTCGTGATCAAGGGATTGACCTCGACGAGGCTCGCGTCCCGGTCCAAATACAGCCGGTACAGCGCTTGCGCAATGCGGCCGAATTGCGCGATCTGCGGTCCGGCTAGACCCAAACCGAATGCCAATATCCGGCACTGGTAATCCTGCAGACCGGCCGCAGGGTGAACGTTGACGCGAATGATCTTCTCCGGCGTTTTTTCGGCGACCTCCTCGATTTCCATGCCGCCGGCGGCCGATGCGACGAGGGCAATGCGCGAGATGTCGCGATTCAGCACGAGACTCAGGTACATCTCGCGGGCGATTTGCGAGCCCATTTCGACGTAGACTTGATGCACCGGCAGGCCCTCGGGCCCGGTCTGATGGGTCACGAGCGTCGTGCCGAGCAGGCTCCTGGCGGCCGCCGCGACGGCCTCCAGATCCTTGGCGACCTTGACGCCGCCCGCCTTGCCGCGCCCGCCGGCGTGGACTTGGGCTTTGACGACCCAGACGGCGCCGCCGAGTTCGCGGGCGGCCGCCACCGCCCCTTGGGCCGAGTCGGCGACCCGGCCCTCGGGCACCGGAATGGCGTATTCCGCGAATAGTTGCTTCGACTGAAATTCGTGCAGATTCATCGGGGCCCTGCGATATGACCGAAGCCGGGTAAGAACCGCTATTCTGAATTAAGCTAACCGGCAGCGCAAAGCCACCAGAGGGAATTGGGTTGTTGACAACTCCAATCGACCGCGACGTGAATACCCGCCGAGCACTCAATTGGCGCGTGCTCGGGCTTTTGAATCTCTACCGCATCCTCGTGCCGGGCGTGCTGCTGAGCGTTTATTCCTTGCTCGGCGCGCGCGGTCTGTCCGTCGCTTTCCCCGGTGTATTCTTCGGCGCGGCGTTTTTCTATCTGGCGTTTGGGCTGCTCAGCGTCTTCGCCGTGCGCCGGCGGCTCGCGCCGCTGCGTGTGCAGGCCATGCTGCAAGCGGCGGTCGACATCAGCGTGCTGATGCTGATCCTGCATGCCTGCGGCGGCGTCGGCAGCGGTCTCGGGCTGCTGTTCGTCGTTCCGATCGGCGCGCTCGGCTTCGTCCTGCCGCCGCGCAGCGCCCTGTTTCTCGCCGCGCTCGCCGCGCTCGCGATTCTTGGCCACACGATTTGGCTGCAGCTGATCGGCATCGCCGACAGCGGCACTTACGCGACCGCCGGTCTCTTGGGCGCGTTGCTCTTCACGATTGCGACCGCCTCGAGCTTCCTCGCGAGCCGCATGCGCGAGAGCGAGGATTTGGTCCGGCAAAAGGACGTCGATCTTGCGAACCTCGCCGAGCTTTCGCAGTACATCGTCCAGCATTTGCGCGAGAGCCTGCTGGTCGTCGACGCCGGCGACAAGATCCGCCTGATCAACGAATCCGCGGCCGAGATTCTCGGCGATCAGCGCGCGATACCCGGCGCGCTGCTCGGCGAGGTTTCGCCCCGCCTGCTGTATTCGTTGAGCACGTGGCGCCAACACATCGAAGAGGATGTCCCGCCGTCGAGTTTCGTCGCCGCCGACGGCGCTCGCGTGATTCAACCGCATTTCGCGCCGCTGGGCGGCCGCGAGGCGGGGCCGACGTTGATTTTTCTGGAGGATACCAGCCTGATGGCCGAGCGCGTGCAGCAAAGCAAGCTCGCCGCCTTGGGCCGGCTGTCGGCGAGCATAGCCCACGAAATCAGGAACCCGGTCGGCGCAATGAGTCACGCGGGGCAACTGCTCGCCGAAAGCCCGCGCATCGGCCCCGACGAGCGGCGCTTGAGCGACATCATCCGCAGCAATTCCGAGCGGGTGAGCACGATCATCAATAACGTCTTGCAGCTTTCGCGCCGCGAGGCCACGCGGCCTGAGCGCCTGCAGCTCGACGCCTGGCTCGAGGATTTCGTCGGCGAGTTCGTCGAGACGATGCAAATCCGCGGCTCGCAGATCCAGATTCGCGATCTGGCCCCGGATCTCGAAGTGCGTTTCGATCCCGGGCACCTGCGTCAAGTCGTCTGGAATCTGTGCGACAATGCGCTGAAATACGGCACCGCCGACATCGAGATCAATCTCGGGCGGCTGTTGCCGACGAGCCGCCCCTTTCTCGAGGTTGCCGACCGCGGCGCCGGCATCGACCCGGCGGCCGTCGACCGGATTTTCGAACCGTTTTTCACGGCCCGCAAAGGCGGCACGGGCCTCGGGCTGTTCATCGCGCGCGAGTTGTGCCAGTTGAATAGGGCGGTCTTGTTGTACGAGCCGCGCGGCGGGGGCGGCAGCCTTTTCCGGATCGTATTTGCCGATCCGCAGCGTTGGGAGGAGTAGCTGCATGGCAAAGCCCGCAGTGCTGATCGTCGACGATGAACCGGATCTGTGCGAACTGCTGACGATCACGTTGCAGCGCATGGATCTGGGCCCGCGCGCGGTCGACAGCATTGCGGCCGCCCAGCGCCTGCTGAAGGCGGAGCCGTACGATTTATGTCTGACCGACATGCGGATGCCGGACGGCGACGGTCTCGAATTGGTCGAATGGATGCAGCGCCATACGCCGAACGTTCCGGTCGCCGTCATCACCGCCCACGGCAACATGGAAACGGCCGTGCGGGCGCTCAAATTAGGCGCGTTCGATTTCGTCTCCAAGCCCTTGGACCTCGCGGACTTACGCAAATTGGTCAGCAGCGCTTTGAAACTCGCCGAATCATCCGAAGGCGATACCCAGGCCTTCCCGCCCCGCCTGCTCGGGGCATCGCAATCGATGCAGGCTCTGCGCGAGATGATCGCCCGCGTCGCTCGCAGCCAGGCGCCGGTGCATATCTGCGGCGAATCCGGCACCGGCAAGGAGCTGGTCGCCAAGTTGATCCACGAATCGGGGCCCCGCCGCGACGGGCCGTTTGTCCCGGTCAATTGCGGAGCCATTCCGACGGAGCTGATGGAGAGCGAGCTGTTCGGCCACAAGCGCGGCAGTTTCACCGGCGCCGTTGCCGACAAGAACGGGCTGGTGCAGTCGGCGGAAGGCGGTACGCTGTTCCTCGATGAGATCGCCGATTTGCCGCTGCACATGCAAGTTAAATTGCTGCGAGTGATCCAGGAAAAAGCCGTGCGGCCGGTCGGCGAACAGAGGGAAGTGCCGATCGACGTACGGGTATTGTCGGCGACGCACAAGAACCTCGTTCAAGCGGTCGCCGAGGGCCGTTTTCGAGAGGATTTGTTCTACCGAGTCAACGTCATCGAACTGCGCGTGCCGTCGCTGCGCGAGCGCCCCGAGGATATCGAGGAGCTTGCGCTAGCCATCCTGCGCAGGCTCAGCCGGCGCCTGAAGATCACGCCGCCGGCGCTCGCGGAAGATGCATTGGCCGCGCTGCAGACCTATTCTTTTCCCGGCAACGTGCGCGAGCTGGAGAATATCCTCGAGCGCGCGATCACCCTGTCGACGAGCGGCGAGATCCATTCCGCGGACATACAGTTGCGGCCGACGCCTGCCGCCGGTGGCGCGCCCTCCGCTGGCGCCCCCGCCGCCGGCCACGCCGCCGGCGCCGGAGCGCTCGGCGATCAGCTAGACGACATCGAACGCGACGCGATCCTCAAGGCCTTGGAGCAGACGCGCTATAACAAGACCGCGGCCGCGAAGATCTTGGGAATGTCGTTCAGGGCGCTGCGGTATCGGATCAAGAAACTCGGCATCGAGTGATCGGCGAAGTGGAATTGACGATCCTGATTCCGTGCCTCGACGAGGCATTGACGGTGCAAACCTGCGTCCGCAAGGCGCGCGGCTTCCTGGACAAGGCGGGGATCCGCGGCGAAGTCCTCGTCGCCGACAACGGTTCCACCGACGGCTCTCAAGCGCTCGCGCAAGCCGCCGGCGCGCGCGTCGTGACGATCGCGCGCCGGGGCTACGGCGCCGCGCTGACCGGCGGCATCCACGCGGCCCGCGGCCGCTTCGTCATCATGGCCGACGCCGACGATTCCTATGACTTCACGAATCTCGATGACTTCGTCGCGCGCCTGCGCGAGGGCCAGCAGCTCGTCATGGGAAACCGGTTCTCAGGGGGCATACGCCCCGGTGCGATGCCGGTCTTGAACCGCTATCTCGGCAATCCCGCGCTGTCGCTGATAGGACGCCTATTGTTCGCCTCGCCGGTCGGCGATTTTCATTGCGGCCTGCGCGGCTTCGACCGGCAAGCGATTCTCGATTTGGACTTGCGCGCCTCCGGCATGGAGTTCGCAAGCGAGATGGTCGTCAAGGCGTCGCTCGCGAAGCTGCGCATCGCCGAAGTGCCGACCGTCTTGAGCCCGGACGGCAGGGGACGGGCGCCGCATTTGCGGCCCTGGCGCGACGGCTGGCGGCACCTGCAATTCATGCTGCTGCGCAGCCCGCGATGGCTGTTTCTGTATCCTGGCGTGTCGCTGACGGGGGTCGGTCTGATCGGCGCGACGCTGCTAGCCTTCAAGTCCATCCGCGTGCCGGGCCTATTCACGCTCGACATCAACGCCCTGTTGTATTTCTCGATTGCGGCGATCGTCGGCGTGCAAATTACCTACTTCGGACTGTTCGCGCTTGCGCTGGCGCGGAAGCTCAAATTACGGATCGACCACGGATTCCCCGATGTCCTGTTGCGGCTCGTCTCGCACAACGCCGCGATCGCCTTCGGCGCCCTCGCCGCGTCCGCCGGACTTATCGGAGCGCTCTACGCGATCTGGCAATGGGGCGAAGTGTCGTTCGGGCCGCTCGTGCCGAGTGAAATGATGCGTATCACGATCCCTTCGGTGACGGCCTTGGCGATCGGGACCCAAATCGTCTTCGGGGCGCTGCTGCTCGGCTTCATTGCGATCGAGTGAGCGGCGCGTCCGGGAATGCGAATGACCGGGCGATCGGACCCAGATACCATTGTTCGCCCCAACGGCCATCGCCGATCTCGACCGCGTTCGGCCAATAGGCCCGGACGAGTCCTGCGTCTTGTTGCGCTCCATAGTCCACCAACAGCAGGTCCTGCGAGCGCAGTCCCGGGTCGCTTTGAATCATGTCGGCAACGTAGAAGCCGCCGCGAGGCCGGATGAAATAGACGTTGTTCCCCGGCCGCCTGGGCGGCGGCAATTGCGCCAGATGCTCGGCGATGAAGCCGTCGATTTGGTTCAGTTGTAGCGGCACGACGAGCAGCAGACTCAAGATCGCGGCGGCGCCGGCAAACGCGACCAGCCGATCGTCGGAACCGCCGCGTCCGCTCATCGCGCATCCGGCGAGTATCGGTATCACGCCCCACGCCGAGTGAAAATACCGGTAACCCCAGCCGTGCCCCTGATCGAGGTTGACGAACAAATAACCGGCAAACGTCAAGACCGCCGATTGCGTCAGCAGACGGACGGCGCGGTTCGCCGGCGAACCGCGAACAGCCAATCCATGCGAAAACGAACAGGCAGGGCGACGCCCAGACCCACATCTTGGCGAGCGCCGCGGCCCGCACCGTCAGCATCGCGGCATCCGGCCAGCGGAAGATCGCCGCCACGGCGCCGCCGGTCAACATGCCGTGAGGGACGCCGGCGCCGATCTTCATGCGCAGCAGTACCCAGCCGAATCCGATCACGATCGACAGCGGCAGATAGCCGAGCAGCAACGGCGGCAGATATCGCCGCTCGTCCCGCTGCCGAATCATCGCGACGAGCCACGGGGCGCAAACAGCATATGCGGAACCGGGTTGTGCAGCACCAACGCCAGCGAACCGACCACGCCGGCCGCAAGCGCGCTGCGATTGGTCGGCTTCAACAACAACCAGGCAAACAACAGATTGGCCGTCAAATGCGCCTGCATCGAATAATATGAAATCGCGTTTGCAAAAAACGCTCCCGAGGCGATCGTAAACAGCAAAGCGAATCCGCCGGCGCGGCGTTCACCGGTAATCTCCGTCGTGATTTGATAGATCAAATACAGCGCGATTCCCGCCAATATCGCGTTGCAGAGCCATGGCGCGCCGAGCGCCTGAAAGGGCGCCAGCAGCAAGGCAAAGCCCGGCCAATAGGTTTCGATGACATGCCCTGTTAGCGAGGACGCGACCAAGAACTTGCCGTTGAATCCCAGGCAGAATCAGCCAATGGATCAGCGGCGGCGGCAAATGCGCCGCGATCCGGCCCATCGCGAACACTTTGGATTGAAAGACCGCCGCATATTCGTCCATGGACAGCGGGTAGTCGCGGTAGACGAACAGTGCCCCCGCAGCCAGCAGAGCCACTCCTGCGACAGAAACGTCAACGGGATGAATACCGAGCCAGTCGACCAGTTTGTAAACCGGTGCGGCCCTTTTCCAGAGCGGCGCCGCCAGGCACACCACGACCCCGAGCCAGGCAGTTTGAACATCATAGACAGTCAGCAGAAGCTGAAAGATCTCGGTGAATCCATGGCTCGAGAAAATCACACGATCGAGCATGTAGAAATACGCGAGGCACGATACCGTCAACAAAACACCGACCTTGCCTGTCAAGCGGTCTGAAGTTGAGAGTTCGCGAAGGGCTTCGTCACGGCGACGGGGAGAGGCTAAACAGGGCCAAGGCTCACGAAGGTCAAACCGACCGTGATCAAGGCGATGCCCAACCACTGATAGACCGTTAGCGACTCGCCGTAAACGCCCCAGGCACTCAGCGCCATCAGAATGTAAAATCCGGCTCCCACGCTGGCCGTAGCGACTCCGAGCTTCACGCGTGAAATCAGGACCATCCACAGAACGTAGCCGAACACTTGAACGAGCACCGACAGATAGATCCATGGCGATCTGGCGGCAAGGACGATAAATCTGGGAAAATTCGCGGCGATGCTGGTAATGCCAAGGGCGCCGATCGCGAATTTAAGCAACAACTGTCCTATGACGGCATTCACCGTGACCGCCATGATCAAAAGCTTCGTCGACACATACCACCTAGTTTTTAACCGAATACGACCGCACCTTAAAAGCTGACGGCGCCGTGGGTTCAGTCGATACAGAGGATCATATTTCGCCCATGGAATCCGGCACAAGCACTCAAATCGGTGCTGTAACTTCCGCCAGTTTGAGAGCATCGGCAAATTCCGCATGATTCCCACAACATCCCAGAAAGACTTACGGCTATGATTTGCAATCCCGGACAACGATTCCGGCCCGCCAGGAAGCAGCATGGCAACTCGACAGGAACCAGCAAAAGCCGATCATACCGCAGGTCGCCAAGCGGCCGTGCGGTGGCATCTTAAACATACGGCGAGGCTATGAGCGCGGCTGCTAGGCGCTCGTCACCATGGCTGACGGTCATCATGCCCTCCCACCGCGGCGAACGCTGGATCGATAACGCGTTGCGCACTCTGGCCGCCGAGGCGGCGAACGGCATGGAGATCTTGATCCTGGACAGTAGCCCAACTTCAGCTACGGCCGACATTGCGCGGCAATATGCGGATCGTCTCGACGTGCGCATTTTTGATCGCCCGGATCTCGTGTCTTGGCCAGCCAAGACAAACGTCGGCGTCAGCTTGGCCAGAGCCGAGCACATTTGCTGGCTGCACGTTGATGACGTGTGGTTCTCAGGCCGCTCAGCGGCCGTTCGGTCTTGGATCGACCAGGACCCCGATATTCCCCTTCATCTCGCACCGAGCGCGATCATCGATGCCCGCGGTCGCACGCTTGGCATATGGCGCTGCCCGTTGCCGGCAGAATCCACGCTGCCACCCACCATGGTGATCGAGAGGCTGCTTGTGCAAAATTTTATCGCCGCGCCGGCTCCGGTTTTCCGCAAGGATGCGTGGTTGGCCTGCGGCGGCCTGGACGAAAGCCTTTGGTATACCGCTGACTGGGACCTTTGGCTAAGACTCGCCGCAAGCGGTCAGGTTCGCTATCACGAACGCGTTACAACCGGTTTCCGCATTCACAGCGGTTCCCTGACGATCACCGGCGCCGGCAACCTCGCGGATTTTGCCAACCAGATGCGTATTGTCCTCGAACGGCACCTGCCCAGGCAGGGCGACGATTGGAACGGCGTCGAGCGCGCCGCGCATGCTTCAATTGCCGTCAATTGCGCGCTCGCCGCTGCCGCAGCGAGAGATTTCAGTGAACTGCCGCGGGCGTTGTTCGCAGTGCTCCGTCTCGGGCCGTCGGGCCTGCGCCGCTATTGGCGTGACTCACGGATTGCCGAACGTGTCCTTCCTCGCGTACGCGCGAGATTACTCGGGGCATTGTGACGATGGCCGTCGGTCCGATCGTCCGCCGCATGTTTGGCCCGTACGAGCATCGGCTGGGGGAGGCGTATCGCGCTGTCTATATTGACCTGGACGCGTTTATCGCATTCGTAACTCAATGGAAATCCTGCGCAAATCGAATTCTCGAAGTGGGTTGCGGCGAAGGCGCCGTTACCGAGCGCCTCATGAAGGCGTATCCCACCGCAAACATTACGGCGATTGATATAACGCCGCGCTTGGGGCGCCTGTATCGCGGACCGCGCGACGCCGTCAGATTTCTTCGCTGCACGGTCCAGGAAATCGCCGCGCGTGAACCGGGATCATATGACATGGCCGTGCTTTCGGATGTGCTGCACCATGTACCAGTTGACTTGCGCCAGAGCCTCCTCGACGGCATTCGCAGCGCGCTTGCAGCAGGCGGCACGTTCATATTTAAGGATTGGGAGCGAAACTGGTCGCTGATCCATTGGTTGAGCTACGCTTCCGATCGATGGCTCACCGGCGATCGCATTCGCTTTATGACGCGGGATGAAATGCGCGCGTGTCTTCGCCGGAGCTTTGGCGAAGCCGCACTAGTAGCCGAGGCGCGCATACAGCCGCGGTGGAACAACTTGGCCATACTCGTGTGTCCTTGAGGCGGCAGTCGCGCCGACGGGGATCTCCAACTGTGTGCCGTAGATGAGCGACATTATCTCAAACCGCAAACGCGTTTCCTTTACACGGAAATTGAGGCTTGTCGGTCTCACACTGAAGGAAAACGGTCCTTGGTGGTGCCTGCTGCTGTTAACCTATTACGCGGCCAGTGCCGTTGCGCATTTTGTGCGTTCGTCGATAGATCGCCTCAGACGAGCCAAGCATCTCCCGGGCCTCAACAGCGCCGCACTGAACAAGGAAATCTGGGAGGCGTGGGACTGGGGTGCCGCCGGCGACAAATGGAATGAATCCGAGCAATAGAGGCAGTCGCTGATACATGCGGTGTTGCAACCCTATATTCCTGCGAATTCCAGCATTCTCGAGATCGGTCCGGGGGCAGGGCGCTGGACGATGCAGTTGCTCGCGCTAGTGCGTGAATACGTAGGTGTCGATATCTCGTCGACCTGCGTCGCTGAATGCCGGAACCGTTTTGCCGACAGATCGCACGCGCGTTTCGCGGTCGGATCGGGGCGCGATTTGGCGTGCGTAGCAGAACAAACAGTCGACGCGATCTGGAGTTTTGACGTTTTTGTCCACATCAACGCTGCGGAAGTCGAAGCCTATGCGCAGGAATTCGTGCGCGTCCTAAGGCCCGGCGGGATCGCCGTCATTCACCACGGTGCCGGCGGCGGCGGCGGCGGATGGCGGATGGCGGAGCGATTTGACTGGGGCTGCGATGCTGCGGATCGCGGGCCGAAAGGGCTTGAGCATCGACGCATCATTCGGGCACTGGCAGGACGGCGATGTGGTACATCAACTGGCATACGGCGACTTGATTACCGTGATGCGCAAGCCCGAGGTGACAAGGTCGCTTGACTAATGATTGCAATGTTTCGTCTGCCTGCGACGTTGCGCGCCGGCGATGGTGCGGCGACAACGATCGCGCTATTCACCACAATCGCCCGATTTGCAGACGGCATATGGGATATTTTGCGCCGCCGTTTTCGGATCATGGCACGGTAACTTAGATTTACTACTCAAATGACTACTCGAACCGCCAAGTATTCTTTGCAACGCGCAACTGATCTTGCCGTTGGTACAACGATTGGAGGAGCGCAGCATGCGGTGGTAACCCTCGCTCTCGCTCTGATGCTGGTGGTCCTCTGGACGCTGACACATCACTATCAAGGGTTCACCAGAGACGCCCACATCTATGCGTTTCAGGCCGTCGCACGACTACACCCGGCGCTGTCGACGGATCTCTATCTTCAGAATTCCTCGCAGGATAGATTTACGATCTTCTCCCCGATTTATGCCGCGTGCATATCGGCTTGGGGATTGAACACGGCGGCGGCCGTATTGCTTGCGCTGTTCACGGCATGGTTCCTGGCAGCCGCCTGGTTCCTTGCACGCACGCTAACCGATCGCGATACCGCGTGGCTGGCCGTGGCTATGCTGATCATAACGGTCGGACGCTACGGCGCCTACGAAGTCTTTTCCTTTTCTGAAGACTATCTGACGGCGCGTTCGCTCGGCGAGGCGTTGGTCGTGACCGCGCTCGCCTGCCGGTTCTGCGGTTGGCGATGGGCCGCACTCCTGATCGCTATAGCCGCGATGTTCGTGCATCCGTTGATGGTGCTGCCGGGACTGCTGTTGTTGTTGAGCTGCTACGTGACGGTGCGCCAGAGCGTTATCGGCGCCGCTGCTGGGATCGGCTCGGCATTGACGCTCTCGATCGCAGCGCACTTCGTAACCCTACCGACCCATTTTCTTCAACTCATCGATCCCGCCTGGCTGGAAGTAGTGCGCGAACGCTCGCAGTTCTTGTTTCTGCCGATGTGGAGATTACACGACTGGGACCTGAATGCGCGGCCGTTCCTATGCGCCTCGTTCACCGCGCTAGCGATCGATGAGCCAAGAATACGCAAGTTCTGCTTCGGCGCGATACTGGTCGGGGCGTCTGGCCTAGCGGTCGCCTGGATCGCGAGTCTGAGCGGCCCTTTAGCGCTGTTATTGCAGGGCCAGGCATGGCGTTGGGTCTGGATCACCAGTTTCGTCAGTGTGCTGCTCTTGCCCGCTACGGTTATCAGGATATGGCGAGATCGGCGCTGTGGACCGCTCTGCGCGATGCTCCTGGTCGCAGCATGGACTTTCTCGCAAATAGACGGCTCCCTGGCAGCCGCCGGCGCTTTTTTCCTGTGGGCGCTGCGTGACCGCTTTAACGATCGGGTCGCGTTATTATTACGCCTGGCTGCGGTCGGGTTGGGTCTCTTGATCATCGCCTGGGTAATCAGCAATTGTTGGACCTACGCTTCGCCAACTTTCGATTTCAGTAACGAACCGATGTGGGTGCAGCGCATAAGGAATATGCTTGGACTGCAAATGCCAGCGGTCACTGGTCTGTGTCTGTTATTTCGCCATCCGTCGCTGTCGGACGCCGTGGCTGCCCGCGCTACCGCCATGGCGCTTGCCGCGTTGGCCTTATTCATGGTGCCATATGCAATCATTCGACCGGCATCCTATCAATGGACGGAAAAATCCTCGGAATTCGCCGACTGGCAAAAAATGATTCCGAACGAAGCCACCGTCTTCGTGGCAAACGGGTCGGACTCGCCGCTGTTCGCGTGGTTCACGCTCGGTCGCCCGAACTACTTGTCGGTCGACCAGTCTGCCGGCGTCGTCTTTTCGCGCACAACCGCCATGGAGGTGCGGCGGCGCGCTGATGTATTGCGCCCATGGATGGCGCCGGACTGGCGCTTGCTGACAAAAAACCAACAGCGTCAAAATCGAAAAAAGGGCGTCAAACCGGCGGCCATACGACCCATGACCGCGACAATCCTGGTCGGAATTTGCCGTGACCCCGCCCTCGGATTTCTGGTGGCCGCGAAACGTCGGTTTCGATCCGCTCCCCAGCGCGCAACGGAAATTGGAAGGGCTGGTACTTGTACGATTGCCGGCGCGTGCGCGAGTTGGCGCGTAAGCCATGAAAGACTTGTTCACGGAAGCCTTCGGCTATGCGGCCGCCTCGGCCGGTGCGCTGCTCGTCGATATGGCGATCCTATTCGTTTTGGTGCGTTATTTTGCATGGTGGTACCTCGCCGCGGCGACGGCGTCATTCGCCGCCGGGGTCGTGGTCGCCTATTGGCTGTCGGTGCGCGTCGTCTTCAAGCATCGCCGCTTGCGCAATCGGCGCTGTCGAGTTTGCGGCCTTCGCGGCGATCGGCGGCGCCGGTATCGTGCTGAATGCGTTCGTGATGTTCATCGGCGTCAGGTATCTGGGCTTGCATTACATGGTCGCCAAGTGCGTCGCCGCGGGATTCACGTTCCTGGGCAATTTCATCTCGCGGCGGCAACTGTTGTTCGTTACCGGCAGTTCGGCTTGACGGCCGCACGGCATGCCACCAAACGACAAGGATCGAAAAATCGCGGTGATCGCCGGCGCCGGTCCCGCCGGATTGACGGCTGCCTTGGAATTATTGCGGCGCTCGGACATCAAACCCCTGGTCTTCGAGCCTGACGATCAGGTCGGCGGAATCGCCAAGACGATCAACTATCGCGGCAATCGCATGGATCTCGGCGGCCACCGGTTCTTCTCCAAATCCGATTGGGTCATGCGCTGGTGGCAGGAGATATTGCCGGTCGCGGAGGGGCATACCGATGCGGATCGGGCCCTGCGCATCAGCTATCAACGGCAGTCTCGCGATCTGCCGCCGGCCGCACTTGCGCCGGCCGCGAACGATGCCGTCATGCTGGTGCGGCAGCGGCTGTCGCGCATCTTCTATCGGCGCCGATTCTTCGATTATCCGCTGAAGCTCAACGCGAACACCTTGATCAACATGGGGATCGTGGAGACGCTGCGGATCGGCTTGAGCTACGGCCGCGCGCAGCTGCTGCGCCGGTCGCCGGAAATTTCCCTGGAGGATTTTCTCGTCAACCGCTTCGGCGACCGGCTGTACCGGACGTTTTTCAAGGATTACACCGAGAAGGTTTGGGGCGTGCCTTGCGCCGAGATCTCCGCGGAGTGGGGCGCGCAGCGCATCAAGGGGCTATCGATCAAGAAGGCGATTGCGCACGCCTTGGCGGCGCCGCTGCGCAGCGCGACCGATACCACTCAAAAGCGCACGGAAACCAGCTTGATCGAGCGCTTCCTCTATCCGAAATTCGGGCCGGGCCAGATGTGGGAGGAAGTGGCCCGCCGGGTGACGGCGCGAGGCGGCGAAGTGCAGCTGCGCCATCGGGTCGTCGGCTTGGAGCGCGACGGTGCAGAGGTCACGGCCGCGACGGTGCTCGATCAGCGGTCGGGTTCGATCAAGCGCATACCCTGTCACTACTTCATTTCGACGATGCCGGTTCGCGACTTGGTCGCCTTGCTGGAACCAGACGACCGCGAGGTCTGCCGGGTGGCGGAGGGATTGCCGTACCGGGATTTCATGACCGCAGGCCTGTTGGTTCGCAAAATGCAGGCGGGCGGCGGACGAGCGGGTCCGGTGCCCGCCAACGGCATGCCGCCCGACAATTGGATCTATATTCAGGAGCCGGATGTGCGCATCGGCCGACTGCAAGTGTTCAATAATTGGAGCCCGGCGCTGGTCGCGGATCCCGACACGATTTGGCTGGGCCTCGAATATTTTTGCCGCGAGGGCGACGATCTATGGGCCATGGACGACGGCCGGTTCCTAAAGTTCGCCGGCGGCGAGCTCGCGAAAATCGGCATGATCGACCGCGGCGACATACTCGACGGCACCGTCGTCCGAGTGCCGAAGGCCTATCCCGCGTATTTCGGCGAATACCGCCGGTTCGACCTGGTCCGCGCGTTCCTCGAGCAGTTACCGGAACCTCTATCCGATCGGCCGCAACGGCATGCACCGCTACAACAATCAGGATCATTCGATGCTCGCCGCCGACCGTGCGGTCGGCGCCATACTCGACGATGGCCGCGGCAAAGGCGCCATTTGGGACATCAACGCGGAACTCGAGTATCACGAAGCAGATCGACGAGCCGAACAACAAGTGCCTTTAATTCCGCGGGCCCCGGTGCATCGCGCAGGCCGGAAATCCTGTAGCGCTGCGCTGCTTTGCTCTCACCGAGTCCGCCTGGCGAAACCGACGAGGCCTGACAATATTTGTCAGGTTGCGACAGGAAGTGCTGGTGATTGGCGCCAAACACCGACGGCGCCGCATGTCGCGACACTGCTGCCGAAACCCTATAATCTCCAACTAGTTCAATTAGTTAGACGACCAAACCGGCGCTTGGCACAGGCCTTGCTTACTTTGAGGGCACTGGCCCAGCCGTTGTTTTTAATGCAGTTCCTTTGTTCATTCACGGAGTCAATCTAATGATTAAGCAAGTTCAAAAGGGTTTCACCCTGATCGAATTGATGATCGTTGTCGCGATCATCGGCATTTTGGCGGCGATAGCGATTCCCGCCTATCAGAACTACACGATTCGCGCCCAGGTCACGGAAGGTCTGAGTCTGGCGGACGGTTGGAAAACCGGCGTCGCCGAATACTATGCCAACAATGGCACATTCCCGACCGGCTCCTCGACGACAGGCGGCGCGGCTGCATCGCGGCGGCCGGCGCCACCACCGGCAAATACGTGTCGAGCGTCGCCGTCAGCGACCGGCGGGCAGATCGTGATCACCTACGGCAATCAGGCGAATGCAAAATTGGCTAACCTGCTGCTCGACCTTTCGCCGGGTCTGAGCGCCAACAACGACGTCGTTTGGGTCTGCGGCAAGGCGGCCGTTCCGACCGGTCTGCCGACTGCGGCACCGCCGGCGGATGCCACCACGGTGCCGGCTCAGTACCTGCCGACCGTTTGCCATGCCTGATGATGGTTGCCGGGCCTCGGACTCGAGGCTCTGCGAGAAAGCCCCTCCCCGGAGGGGCTTTTTTTTGCGGTTCGGACCCTTAGGATTCGCAAGTTTGATATTGCGAGCGAATTCACGTAGGTCCTAGACTGCGATGTGCGAACATAATCCTTGAAGCGGGCAATCAGCGCCTGTTCGCAGCTACTATTTGGGCTCATATTGCATGCCAGGCCACTCCCAAGTTCATGAATGACAACGCATTAGCACCAGTCGGAGGCATTGGGCGGGTCGCCTTGGGCGGCCTCGCGCAGCGGCTCGTCCAGGACGGGCTGCTGGATGAATCGACGATGCAGGAGGCCTTGACCCGTTCGAAGGAAGGCCACCAGAGCCTGGTGACCCATTTGGTCAATGCAAGGCTTGCCACGGCGCGCGATATTGCGATCTCCGCTTCGAACGAGTTTGGCGTCCCGCTCCTTGATCTGGATGCGATCACGCCGGACCCCGATACCTACCGGGTGGTCAGCGACAAGCTGCTGCAAAAGCACCGCGTCATGCCGCTGATGCGCCGCGGCAAACGGCTGTTCCTGGCGGTCGCGGACCCGACCAATCTGCACGCGCTCGACGAGATCCGCTTCCAGACCTCGATGAGCATCGAGTTCGTCGTCGTCGAAGACGACAAGCTGCAAAAGGCCGTCGAAAAGGCGATCGAGCAAGCCGACGCGGCGATGCCGAGTTTGGGGGACGACGACTTCGATTTGGAGAACCTCGAGGTCACCGGCGGCGAGGACGACCCCAACGCGGATTCGCTCGCGCGCGACGATGTCGAAGACGCGCCGATCGTGCGCTTCGTCAACAAGATTTTGCTGGATGCGATCAAGAAGGGCGCTTCGGACGTTCACTTCGAGCCCTACGAAAAGATCTTCCGGATCCGCACGCGCTTGGACGGCGTGCTCAAGGAGGTCGCGCTGCCGCCGGTGCAGCTCGCGATCAAGATGGTCGCCCGCTTGAAGGTCATGGCGCGCCTCGACATCGCCGAGCGTCGCGTACCGCAGGACGGACGCATCAAAATGCGCCTTTCGAAAAATAGGGCGATCGATTTTCGCGTCAGCACTTGCCCGACCCTGTTCGGCGAGAAGGTCGTCACGCGTATTCTCGATCCGTCGAGTGCGATGCTCGGCATCGACGCCTTGGGGTACGAACCGGCGCAGCGCGAAATCTACTTGCGCTATCTCGCGAAGCCGCAAGGCATGATTTTGGTCACGGGCCCGACGGGTAGCGGCAAGACCGTATCGCTTTACACCGGCCTCAATATCTTGAACACGGAAGATTGCAACATCTCGACGGCCGAGGATCCGGCCGAAATCAACCTGCCGGGAATAAACCAGGTCAACGTCAATCCCAAAGTGGGCCTCACCTTCGCGGCCGCGTTGCGCGCCTTCCTGCGCCAGGATCCGGATGTGATCATGGTCGGCGAAATCCGCGATCTGGAGACCGCCGAGATCGCGATCAAGGCGGCGCAGACCGGCCACTTGGTGCTCTCGACACTGCACACGAACGACGCCCCGCAGACCTTGACGCGCCTGGTCGACATGGGCGTCAAGCCTTACGCGATCGCAACCTCGGTGAGCCTGATCATCGCGCAGCGTCTGGCGCGCAAGCTCTGCAACAACTGCAAACAGTCGATCGACGTCCCGCCCGAGGCGCTGCGCAAGGAGGGCTTCGAAAAGACGGACATCGAGCATGGCATTCAGGTTTACAGGGCCGTCGGCTGCGGGCAATGCGTCGACGGCTACAAGGGCCGCACCGGCCTGTACCAGGTCATGCCGGTGACCGAAACGATCGGACGGATCATCATGGAAGGCGGCGGCGCGATGGCCATCGGCGACCAGGCGGCCAAAGACGGCATTTGGAATCTGCGTCGGGCCGGATTGCAAAAGGTCAAAGACGGTATAACCAGCTTGGAAGAAATCAACAGCGTCACGATCGATTAGGCGATCTGACGGCGAGGATCGATTTATGGCGATATCGGCGGCCGCAAGCAAAAAGGAAACCCAGTTCCTCTGGGAGGGCAAGGACAAGCGCGGCAACAAGGTGCGCGGCAAGTCGCTGGCGCTCAACGAGGCGGCGCTGCGTGCGGACTTGCGCCGCCAAGGCGTCGCCGCGACGCGGGTCAAGACGCATAGCACCGGCTTATTCGGCGGCGGCGGCAGCAAGCCGACGCCCGAGGACATCGCGATCTTCAGCCGGCAGCTCGCGACGATGATGGCGGCCGGCATCCCGATGGTCCAATCCCTCGAGATCGTCGGCAACGGCCACGAAAAACTGTCGATGCAGAAATTGGTGCTCGACATCAAGGCCAACATCGAAGGCGGCAGCACCCTGCACGAGTCGCTCGCGAAGCATCCCCTGTATTTCGACGACTTGTTCGTCAACTTGGTCGAGGCCGGCGAGCAGGCCGGCGCGCTCGAGACCTTGCTGGATAAAATCGCGACCTACAAGGAAAAGACCGAGGCGTTGAAGAAGAAGATCAAGAAGGCGCTGTTCTACCCGGCGGCGGTCCTGATCGTCGCGGTGATCGTGTCCGTGATCTTGTTGATCTTCGTGATTCCGCAATTCGAGTCGCTGTTCAAGGGCTTCGGCGCGGACCTGCCGGCCTTCACGCAGATGGTCGTCAACTTGTCGCGCTTCGTGCAGCACCAAGGCTGGTGGATGCTGATCATGATCGGCGCCGGCTTCTACGCGTTCTTTTACTTCAAGAAGCGATCGCGGACCATGCGCCGCAATCTGGACCGGATCATGCTCAAGTTTCCGATCATCGGTCCGATCCTGATCAAATCGGCGATCGCGCGGTTCGCGCGCACGCTGTCGACGATGTTCGCCGCAGGCGTGCCGCTCGTCGAGGCGATGCAGTCGGTCGCCGGCGCGACCGGCAACATCGTCTATGAGGAAGCGACGATGCGCATGAAGGACGAGGTCGCGACCGGCCAGCGGCTGCAGCGCGCGATGGAGAACACCGGCCTATTCCCGAATATGGTCGTGCAGATGATCGCGGTCGGCGAAGAATCCGGTTCGCTCGATGCGATGTCGGCCAAGGTCGCCGAATTCTACGAGGCCGAAGTCGATGCGGCCGTCGACGGCATGTCGAGCTTGCTGGAGCCGATGATCATGGCGATTCTCGGCGTCTTGGTCGGCGGCATGGTCATCGCGATGTATCTGCCGATCTTCAAACTCGGCTCGGTCGTCTAGGCCCGCGGGGCCCGCCGCCGCGCCAGGAGCGCCGCCCTGCTGTTGCTACCCAATATTGCGGCGGTCTACGCCGGCGCCCCGGCGCTATTCGCGGCGAGCGCATTGCTGCTCGGACTCGTCGTCGGCAGTTTTTTGAACGTCGTCATTTACCGCGTGCCGATCATGTTGGAACGAGAATGGCGCGCCCATGCGCAGGATCTGCTCGGTGCCGCGGAGTCGGCGCATGCGCAAACGACGCCGGCGGCGCTGGTGCAGCAGTTCAACTTGCTGACGCCGCGTTCGGCCTGTCCGGCCTGCCGGGCGCCGATCAAGGCCTGGCAGAACGTGCCGGTCCTCAGCTGGCTAATTCTGCGCGGACGCTGCGCCGCGTGCCGCGCGGCGATATCCACGCGCTATCCAGCCGTCGAATTGGCGACCGCGCTGTTGTCAGGCGCCGTCGCCTGGCATTTCGGCTTTGGCGCCGCCGCGGCTTGCGCGCTCATCGTCACTTGGGCCTTGATCGCGCTGACCGGCATCGACATCGATCACCAGTTGTTGCCGGACGGCATTACGCTGCCGCTGCTGTGGCTCGGCTTGCTGGCGGCGGTCGCGGTCGGCCCGCAGGTAGGCAGCTCCGTCCCGGCGGCGCCGCGCGATGCGATCCTCGGCGCGGTCGCAGGCTATAGCTCCTTGTGGCTCGTGTTCCAGGCTGTTTCGCCTGGTCACCGGCAAGGAGGGCATGGGCTACGGCGATTTCAAGCTGTTTGCCGCCTTGGGTGCTTGGCTCGGCTGGCGCCTGTTGCCGCTCGTGATCCTGCTGGCGGCTGCGGCCGGCGCCGTGCTCGGGATCCTGATGATCGTGCTGCGCGTCCGCGAGCGCAGCGCGCCGATCCCGTTCGGGCCCTATCTCGCCGCCGCCGGTTGGCTCGCGATGCTATACGGCGATCGCTGGATGAGCGCCTACCTGGCGATCTCCGGTTTCGGCCGATAAGCCGGTGGCTGCTCTGCGTATCGGCCTGACCGGCGGGATTGCGAGCGGCAAGAGCGCCGTCGCGCACCGATTCGCGGAGCTTGGTGTCCCGGTCATCGATGCGGACGAGATCTCCCGCGCCCTCGTCGCGCCGGGTCAAGCGGCGCTCGCCGAAATCATCCAGCGATTCGGCAGCGGGATCCTGACGGCGAACGGCGGCTTGAACCGGCGCGCGCTGCGCGAACTGGTGTTCGCCGATGCGGGCGCGCGAGGCGATCTCGAAGCGATATTGCATCCGCGCATCAGCGCCGAAATGCGGCGCCTGGCGCACGCGGCCCAGGGACCGTATGTCGTCCTCGCGATCCCCTTGCTCATCGAAGCCGGGCCGTCCGGCGACATCGATCGGATCCTCGTCGTCGACGCCGCCGTCGAGCGGCAGATCGAACGCCTGATGGCCCGGGATGGCAGTACGCCGCAACAAGCCCGCGCCATCTTGGGCGCGCAGGCGAGCCGCGCCGCACGCCTCGAAAGAGCCGACGATATATTGACAAACGACGACGGACTAGAGCAATTGCGCGCTGCGGTCGATCGGCTGCATCGGCGATATCTGCGGCTCGCCGCGGTGCCGCGCCGCGCCGCACCCGCAGATCGCCGGTAAATTAACGTGGCGCCGAGGTTTACCGTGGACCTCGGTGTGGCTCAGAATACGCCGATGAGCTCGCAATCTGACCTCGAAATCGAAGAGACGCCGGAGCCGGCGCCGGTCATCTATGAGCAACCTCTGAACGAGCGCATGCGCACGTTCCTGCGGCTGGACTTTCTGTACACCCAGGCCACGTATCACGGCGAGATCGCCAACCCCTGGAGCGCGCGCGCCGCGGTCGCGAGCCTGCTCGAAATCCTGGCGATCGCGGCGCGCGGCGACGCGCGCAGCGATGTACTGAAAGAGCTGGAGCGCCACATCGGCATCTTGCGCGACTATCAGAGCAAGACCGGGGTCGATCCCGGACGGCTGAAATCGCTTGATAAGCAACTTGAGCGCGCTGCGCGAAGACTTGGCCTTGGCCGGCGGCAATTTCATGGCGCCGCTGCGCGACTCGGAGTTCTTGAGCGCCATCAAGCACCGCAGCGCGATCCCGGGCGGCACCTGCGATTTCGATTTACCGGATTACTCGTATTGGTTGAACCGTCCTGCCGAAGTGCGCGCCGCCGAGTTCGATACCTGGCTGTCGATGATCCGGCCGTTGTGCGACAGCATCGCCGAGTTGTTGTGGTTGACGCGCCAAAACGCCAAATGCCGGCCGGAAACCGCCTTGCGCGGCGTGTTTCAGCTGCCGTTCGATCGCGATACGCCGTGCCAGCTGGTGCGCATCGCGCTGCCCGCCGAAACCGACCTGTTCCCGGAGATCAGCGGCAATCAACATCGCTGCACGGTGCGCTTTTTGAATTGGACCGACGCCTCGCGCCGGCCCGTGCACGTCGAGTTCGACGTGCCGTTTCTGTTGACCTGTTGCGCGTGAGGCGCCGCGCGCCCGCGTTTATGGTCACGATCGTCAAGTGTCCGACCTGCCGGCGCGACGTGCCATGGTCGGAAGCGGCGGCGTACCGTCCGTTCTGCAGCGAGCGCTGCCGGCTGATCGATCTCGGCGCCTGGCTGACCGAACAGCGCGCCATTGCGGACACGAACGACGGCGTCGATGAGGATACGCCGCCGCCGCAAGAGCCGCGATGAGCGCGCCGCCGGCGGCGCCCCTCGACATCGATCGTCTGTTTGCGTCCCCGGCTCTGGCCGGACCCCGGCTAGCCGGATGGCAGTTGTCGCCGGACGGTGCGCGCGTCTTCTACCTGCGCGGAGCGGCCGATGACAAGGACCGCTTGGATCTCTGGGAATACGCCCTGGCGGAGCGCCGCCATACGCTGCTGGTGGATTCGCGCCGGCTCGGCGCCGATGCGCAAGATCTCGACGCGGAGGAGCTCGCGCGCCGGGAACGGCAACGCGTCGCCGCGCTTTCCGGGATATTGAATTATTGCGTGAGTCCGTCCGGAGGGGAGTTGCTGATCCCCGCCGGCGGCAAGCTGTATTACGTGGATCTGGCGCAAATCAGATCCGAACATCTCCCGCGGGCGAGCCCCGGCGCCGTGCGCCGAATCGCACATGCGCCGGGTTTCGCGACGGACCCGTCGTTTTCCCCCGGCGGCGGCTATATCGCCTACGTCTGCGGGCAGAACCTCTATACCTACGATCTCGAGCGCAACCGCGAGACCGCGCTGACCAGCGACGGCGGAGGAGCGATCAAGAACGGCATGGCCGAGTTCATCGCCCAAGAGGAGATGAATCGCAGCTCGGGCTATTGGTGGTCGCCCGATGGCCGGTACATCGCGTATGCGCGCGTCGACGAGAGCGGCGTGGCGCTCGTGGAGCGCTTGGAAATCACGGCCGGCGCTTCGCAGACCGTCACTCAGCGCTATCCCACGGCGGGCTGCGCCAATGTGCGCATCAAGCTCGGCGTCGCCCCCGCCGCGGGCGGGGCGACGCAATGGATCGATCTCGGCGCCGACGAGGATATCTATCTTGCGCGCGTGAACTGGCTTCCGGACGGCAAGACCCTCGCGATCCAGCGCGAGAGCCGCGATCAACACCGCCTCGACCTGCTGTTCGCCGACATCGAGACCGGCGCGAGCCGCATCGTGCTGACCGAAACCAGCGGCAGTTGGATCGAGTTGCACGACGAACTGACGTTCCTGCGCGACGCGCCGCAATTTATCTGGGCATCGGCCCGCGACGGCTTCATGCACCTGTACCTTTACGATCTGCGCGGCCGGTTGTTGCGCGCCGTCACCGCCGGCGACTGGAACGTCGATGACTTTCACGCGCGCGCGATCAAGGCCGTCGACGAACGGCGCCGTTTGGTCTATTTCACGGCCGGCGCGCCGAATCCGACGATGCGCAATCTGTACGTGGCCTCGCTGGACGGCGATGATCCGGCCCAAGTCACGCGGATCTCCGGCGAAGACGGCGTGCACGCGATCGCCATGGCCGCAACGGCCGACCTATACGTCGATTCATTTACCAGCCGCGCGCAGCCGCCGCAGCTGTGCGTGCGGCGGGCGGACGGAAGCCTCGTCGCCTATCTGCAAGAAAACCGCCTCGATCGATCCCATCCATACCATCCGTACCTGGCGGACGACGCCGTACCACAGTTCGGTACGCTTCGAGCCGCGGACGGCCAGGCACTATGGTACCGGCTGTTCAAACCAAAGGATTTCGACGTCCAGCGCCGCTATCCGGCGATCGTCGAAGTCTACGGCGGCCCCGGCGTCGAGCGCGTACTCGATCAGTGGACCGGCGGCACATTCACGCAAATATTGACGCGCGCCGGATACCTCGTGTGGCAACTCGACAACCGCGGCAGCGGATTTCGAGGCACGGCGTTCCAGGCGCCCATCCAAGGGCGCCTGGGCGATGTCGAAGTCGCCGACCAAGTCCAGGGCGCGCGCTGGCTCGCATCGCAATCCTACGTCGATGCCGCCAACATCGGTGTCTGGGGTTGGAGCTACGGCGGCTATTTGAGTTTGATGCTCTTGATGCGCGCGCCGGAACTGTTTCGCGCCGGCGTTGCCGGCGCGCCGGTCACCGACTGGGCGCTATACGATACGCATTACACCGAGCGCTACCTCGGCCGGCCGCAGGACAATGCCGCGGGCTACGCGGCAAGCGCCGTGTGGCCGTACATGAGCGGCCTGCGCGGCCCGCTATTGCTGATGCACGGTATGGCCGACGACAACGTATTGTTCGTGCACAGCACTGAACTGATGCGCAAGCTGCAGGATCTCGGCCTGCCCTTCGACGTGATGGTCTACCCCGGCGCAAAGCACGGCCTGACGCGTCAGCGCGAAGGCCGGCACGCCTACGCGACGATCCTGCGGTTCTTCGACGCGCATTTGCGCGCGCCTGCGCGCGCTTCGAGCTAGTGCCTGATCTCGTTGACGCCGGTCGCGCCCAATTCCCAAGCCTTAGCAAGCGCGACGCCCCGCGCGAACACCGGTACGTTGGCTGCCGCGCACAGCGCGGCCAGGGCATTGGACGGCAAGACAGCGCGCAGCGCCAGGAACTCGGCGCCGACATCGAGCGCCGCGCGCGCCTCGGCGGCGTCGTCGCAAAGCATGCCGCGAAGCCGATCGGCGGGTTCGTCGCCGCCGGCGTCGCCGATGCGGTAGGCCGGGGTTTCGAGCGCCTGCAGCCGTTCCGGCAGCCGCAGGGCCGTCACGACCGGCCTGTCTGCCGGCAGTAGCGCGTCGGCCGAGAGCGTATCGACGGCGCACCAACGCAGGCGCTGGCCATCCAGGCCCACGGGTTCGCCGCGATGCTGGGTCACGAGCCAGACGTCGAGCAGGATCTCGCGATCCGGGTATTGGTGCCGTACGCAAATCAACGGGCGGGCGGCGCTCAGGGTGATGCCGATTTCCTCGTCGAGTTCGCGTATCAGCCCTTCAAGGCGCGACTCGCCGGCGTCGAGCTTGCCGCCCGGGAATTCCCACGCGCCCGCGAGATGTTTGCCCGCCGGGCGCTCCGCCAGCAGCACGCGGCCGTCGCTGTCCCGCAAAACGCCCGCGACCACGTGCACGGCGCCATCAGAAGGCCCCTGCGCCACGATCGAAGGTCAGCCGCTCGCCTGCAGGGCGCCGTGGCAATGCTTGAACTTGCGCCCCGAGCCGCAGGGGCAGGGGTCGTTGCGCCCGACCTTCGGGACTTGCCGCACGAACGGCGTCGCGACCGGCCCGACACTGCGCGGCGCGCCGTCGGCGGGGCCGTCGCCCGGATCGAGCGGACGTTCAGATCCTGGGCCGCTCTGCATCGGCGACACCGCCTCGGCGTGCTGCAACTGCAAGGCGCGTGCGAGCCGCCGTTGCCGCTCCAACTCCTCGCGCTCGATCTCTTCCTGGCTGCGGACTTGGATTTTCGACACCGTCGTGATCGTGTCCATCTTGATCCGGTCCAGCATCGCCGAGAACAGCGCGAACGCCTCGCGCTTGTATTCTTGCTTCGGATCCTTCTGGGCATAGCCGCGCAGGTAGATGCCCTGACGCATGTAATCCATCGCCGCCAAATGTTCGCGCCAATGCTGGTCGAGGGTGCGCAGCATCACTTCTTTTTCGATGTAGCGCATGACTTCCGCGCCGACGCTGTTCACCTTGTCTTGATAGGCTTCCAGGAGCCCTTGCAGGATCTTCTTCTTGAGCCCGGAACCGTCGCCGGACTCTTCGGCCTGCAGCCAGTCCGCTATCGGCAATTGCGGGCCGAAGTCGCGCTCGATCGCTTGCGCGAGTCCGGCGGCGTCCCACTGGTCTTCGGCGGTTCCGCCGGGCACGAATTCGTCGACCAATTTATCGACGACTTCCTCGCGGATTCCAACGACGGCCTCGGCAACGTCCTCGGCGCTCATCAGGTCGGTGCGCTGCTGATAGATCACGCGGCGCTGATCGTTGGCGACGTCGTCGTACTCCAGCAGCTGTTTGCGCGCGTCGAAATTGTGCTGCTCGACGCGCCTTTGCGCGCGCTCGATCTGCCGCGTCAGCATGCCGCTCTCGATCGCCTCGCCCGCCTTCATGCCGACGCGCGTCATCAACGCTTTCATCCGCGCCGGATCGCCGAAGATGCGCATCAAATTATCTTCCAGCGCGAGATAGAAGCGGCTCGACCCGGGATCGCCCTGGCGGCCCGAGCGGCCGCGCAATTGATTGTCGATGCGCCGCGACTCATGGCGTTCGGTGCCGACGATGTGCAGTCCGCCTGAGGAGACCACCTGATCGTGGCGCTTCTGCCACTCCTCGCGAATCTGGCGCAATTGCGCGTCGCTGATGTTCTCGATCGCATCGATCTGCATTTGCGGGCTGCCGCCCAGCACGATGTCCGTGCCGCGTCCGGCCATGTTCGTCGCGATCGTGACCGCGCCGGGCCGGCCGGCCTCGGCGACGATGTGCGCTTCGCGCTCGTGCTGCTTCGCGTTCAAAACCTCGTGCTTGATCTTCGCCGCGATCAGCAGCTTCGCGAGCCGCTCCGAGGTCTCGATGGAGGTCGTGCCGACCAGCACCGGCTGGCCCCGGTTCACGCAGTCCTGAATGTCCTCGCGGATCGCCTGAAACTTGTCGTTTTCGGACAGGAATACGAGATCCGAACGGTCCTTGCGGATCATTGGCTTGTGGGTCGGCACGACGCAGACCTCCAGTCCGTAGATCTGCTGGAATTCGAACGCCTCGGTATCCGCCGTGCCGGTCATGCCCGACAGCTTGGCGTACAGGCGGAAGTAGTTCTGGAAAGTGATCGAGGCCACGGTCTGGTTTTCTTCGCGGACTTGCACGCCTTCTTTGGCTTCGACCGCCTGATGCAGGCCGTCGGACCAGCGCCGCCCCTGCATCGTGCGGCCCGTAAATTCGTCGACGATGATGATCTCGCCGCCGCGCACGATGTACTCGACGTCGCGCTTGTACAGCGAATGCGCCCGCAGCGCGGCATTCAAATGGTGCATCAGGCGGATATTGGTCGCATCGTACAGGCTCTCGCCGTCGCGCAGCAGGCCGCTCGACAGGAGCAGCTCCTCCACCCGCTGATGCCCGGCTTCGGTCAGCGTCGCCTGCTTCGTCTTCTCGTCGACCCAATAGTCGCCGTCGACGGCGAATTCGTAGCGCTCTTCCGGCGTCAGGCGGCGCGCGGCGAACTCCGCGGCGCCGGCCGAGCCACCAGTCGACGGTGACGGTGTGCATGCGGCGATCGCGCCAGAGCTCCAATTTCGTCTTCTGCGGCGGCTTCGCCCGCGCGATCGCGGCCGCAAGATCGTCCGAATGCGCGACGTCCACGCCGTTGACGCTCAGAATCACGTCCCCTAGTCGCAGATCGCCGCGCACCGCGGCGCCGTCGATCGCGGTGACGAGAACCCCGCGATCCACGATCTCCTCGCTCGGAGCGCGCGTGAGCTGCGGAATCAGCGCGTTGATCTTGATATAGAGTTCCGTGCTCTCCTCGGCGGGACCGGAAATGATCAACGGCGTCCGAGCCTCGTCGATCAAGATCGAATCGACTTCGTCGACGATCGAGAAGGCGAGTTTTCGCTGCACTCGATCTTCGAGACGAAACGCCAGATTGTCCCGCAGGTAATCGAAGCCGAACTCGTTGTTCGTGCCGTAGGTGATGTCGCGCGCGTAGGCGGCGCGCTTCTCTTCCGGGGTTTGCGCGTTCTTGATGACGCCGACTTCCATGCCGAGGAAGCGGAACACCGGGGCCATCCAATCCGAATCGCGCTGCGCCAAGTATTCGTTGACGGTGACGATGTGCACGCCCTCGCCGCTCAGGGCATTGAGGTATGCCGGCAGCGTTGCCATCAGCGTCTTGCCCTCGCCGGTGCGCATTTCGGCGATCTTGCCGGTATGCAGCACCAACCCGCCGATCAACTGGACGTCGAAATGCCGTAACCCCAACTTGCGGCGCGACGCCTCCCGCACCAGAGCGAAGGCCTCGTTCGCCAATTCATCCAGGGTGGCTCCGGCCGCGAATCTCGCCTTCAGCTCGAGCGTCTTCTCGGGAAATTGCGCATCCGCCAACGCCTGCAACGCGGGCTCTAGCGCGTTGATGGCCGCAACGGATGTGCTCAGCTGCTTGATCAGGCGCTGATTACGGCTGCCGAATACATGCGTCAGAAGCTTCCACACGCGAGGGAATCCTTACAAAGCTGGTTATTGTACGGGTAGACCGGGAAGGCGGGAAATCGTTTCGACGCCGCGCGATGGCTGCGGCCTAGCGAACCCCGCCTATGTAGCGCAACGGATCGACTTCGGCGCCGTTTTTCAGCACTTCGAAGTGCAGATGCGGTCCCGTGGAATGGCCGGTCGAGCCCATCAACGAGATTTCCTCGCCCTTGCGCACCATGTCGCCGACTTTCACCAACAGCTTCTCGTTGTGGCAATAGCGCGTCGACAATCCGTTGCCGTGATTGATTTCCACCATGTTCCCGTAACCGAAGCGCGGGCCCGCCCAGGTCACGAGCCCGGCGGCGACGGCGTCGATCGGCGTGCCTTCTCGGCCCGCGAAATCGACGCCCTTGTGAAATTCCGTGAAACCGGTGAACGGATCTGCGCGCCGCCCAAAATAGGAGGAAATCCAGGAGTCCTGGACCGGGCTGCCTTGCGGGTAGACTTGCTTGTTGAGCTCGCGCGTCAGAATCAGGTTTTCCAGGACATCGAGCTGCTGTTCGCGGCTCGATAGCTGCGTCTGCAGCTGATCGACCATCGCGGTCAGGTTCGGAATTTGCGCCGGTTGGCCGTCGGCGCCGCTGTCGCCGCCCTGCGGCGGCGGCTTGTCGAAATCGAACTCGCCGTCGTCCAACTTTGCCATGTGCGTCAATCGGTTACCGAGTGCGTCGAGGCGAATCACACTGGCATCCATCTGGCCGACACGCATCGCCAGCGCATTGGTCTTTTCTTGCAGCGTGCGCCGCATTTCTTCGATTTGCGTCTGCTGGTGCAGGATTTCCGCGGACCATTTGCTCAACTGCTCGATCGGATTGCCGGCACGGCTGTGCGAACCGAGGCTCATGCCGATCGCAAAGGCGCCGCCGCCGAGGATAGCCACAAAGCACACGGCGATAGCGGCAACCAGCGGGTGGTGCAGGTCAAATTGTTTGACTCGGCCCGACTGGCGGCCGACAAAAATGACGTTCATAGGGACTTAGATTTCCAAACGCTGATCGCGCTGTTCACTGGTAACCCCGCTGTCCTAGCCCAATCGCTTGTAGCCGAGCAGTAGACCGGTAGCTTTGCGTCCTCGCCTTTCGGCGAGTATGCCTTTTGCAGTCGAGGTAGACTATGCAGAAAAAGGTGACTCAAAACAAGGATTTCCGCACGTTTTTGGCATTAGATTTTTCCATGTAGTCGCGTGTTGCAATGCAAAATACCAAGCCTCTCAGTGAGTTATTGCGCTTACGTAACAATAAACTGGTCGCCCTGCGTCAGCGGCTGACCGAGCGCGGCACGGTCTTGGAATTGGTCAGGGCGGCCGTACCACCGCAGTTAGCCGCGCAGCTGACGAGCGCCGGCATCGAGCATGGACGGCTGTCGATCGGGGTGACCAGCGCGGCCTGGGCCTCGCGCGTACGTTATTTAACAAAAGATCTGAGGTCCCAGGTCGGTGCGGCTCATGGGGGTCGACATCGCCAGTGTCCGCCTGCGAATCGTGCCGGCGCCGCCGGCGCGCGACTAGGCACAGCGTAGGGGCCCGGCGTCAAGCCTGGGCGATGGCCGGCACGTAGGAGATCGGCGCCTCGGCCAAGCTCTCGAAGGTCACTTCTTCCCACGCGCTTTGAACATCGATCAAGCCGCGCAGCAATTTATTGTTGAGCGCGTGCCCGGATTTGAAGCCGCTGAACTCGCCGATCAGGCTATGGCCCAATAGGTACAGATCGCCGATCGCGTCGAGGATCTTGTGTTTCACGAACTCGTCTTCGTAGCGCAGGCCGTCTTCATTGAGGATGCGGTAATCGTCGAGCACGATCGCATTGTCCAAATTGCCGCCGAGCGCCAGGTTGCGGGCCCGCAGGCTCTCCAGATCGCGCATGAAGCCGAACGTACGAGCACGGCTCACCTCGCGCAAGAACGAGGTCGTCGAGAAATCCATCGAAGCGACTTGGGAATGCTTTTTGAAGGTCGGATGATTGAACTCGATCTCGAAATTCACCTTGAACCCATCGTAGGGATCGAAGCGCGCCCATTTATCGCCGTCCTCGACGCGCACGCTTTGCAGGATGCGAATGAAGCGCTTCGGCGCTTTCTGCTCTTCGATGCCGGCCGATTGAATCAGAAAAACAAACGGTCCCGCGCTGCCGTCCATGATCGGCACTTCGCCGGCGCTGACCTCCACCAAGGCGTTGTCGATGCCGAGGCCCGCGAGAGCGGACAGCAGGTGCTCGACGGTCGAGATTTTCACCTCGTCCCGGTGCAAGGTCGTGCCCATCATCGTGTCGCCGACGTTAGCGGCGCGCGCCTGAATGTCGATCGGCTGGTCCAAATCGGTGCGGCGGAACACGATGCCGGTGTCCGGCAGCGCCGGCCGCAACGTCATTAGAACCTTTTTTCCCGTGTGCAGGCCTATCCCGGAGGCCCTGATCGAATTCTTCAGTGTTCTTTGATTCAACATCAGTTTATGGGACCGAAACGGCTAATTTAGACGCAAAGGTATCACAGCAAGTGTCCGGCTTTAAGTAAAATAGCCCGGTCTCGAACTTATAATCGCTCAAAAAGCGGGCGCCCTAGCCCCGTCGCCGGAACGCGAGGACGCCTAACTCTGGAATGTTCGATACCGGAACGCGTCAATCCGCCTGCCTGCGCAAAAACGCGGGTATATCCAGTAAATCCTCCGATTCAGCTTGGCTGCGCAAGCCGTCGCCGACCGCGCGCTGCCGTTGCACGGTTGGTTTGTCCAGCATCGCGTAATCCGTCGCGCCTTGACTGGCGGCGCGGCGCACGACCCGCATCGTCGGCGGCGGCGGCGCAATCGCCGCAGTTACCGTCTCGCGCAGAGCCTTCTGGACCGGACGGCCAAGACCGGTGGCGACGACCGTGACGCGAATCTGGTTGCTCATGTCGGGATCGATCACGGTGCCGACGACGACCGTCGCATCGTCCGAAGCGAACTGCTTGATGACATTACCCACCTCCTGGAATTCGCCGATCGACAAGTCCATGCCCGCCGTGACGTTGACGAGGATGCCCTGCGCCCCCGCCAGGTTGATGTCCTCGAGCAGCGGACTCGAGATCGCGGCCTCGGCCGCTTCGCGAGCGCGATCCTCGCCCGAAGCGCTGCCGGAACCCATCATTGCCATGCCGGTCTCCGACATGACCGTGCGCACGTCGGCGAAGTCGACGTTGATCAGCCCGGGCCGCGTGATCAGCTCCGCGATTCCCTGAACAGCGCCCTGCAGGACGGTGTTGGCGGCCTTGAAGGCATCCAGCAGCGTCGTTTCGCTGCCGAGAACCGACAGCAGCTTCTGGTTCGGTATCGTGATCAGCGAATCGACGTACTTGGACAACTCCAGCATGCCGTTCTCGGCGATTCGCGAACGCTTGTTGCCTTCCATTTCGAACGGCTTCGTCACGACGGCAACGGTCAAGATGCCGAGTTCCTTCGCGACCTGAGCGACGACCGGCGCGGCGCCGGTGCCCGTTCCGCCGCCCATGCCGGCGGTGATGAACAGCATGTCGCAGCCCTCGATCAGCTCGATGATGCGGTCGCGATCCTCCATGGCGGCCTGGCGGCCGACTTCCGGATCGGAGCCCGCGCCCAAGCCCTTCGTGATGTTGCAGCCGATCTGCAGCGCCGTGCGCACTTTCGAATGCTTCAGCGCCTGCGCGTCGGTGTTGATGCAGATGAAATCCACGCCCTCGAGTCCCGCCTGCACCATGTGCGAGACCGCGTTGCCGCCGCCGCCGCCGACGCCGAGCACCTTGATGACGGCACTTTGACTGTATGAATCCATGAGTTCGAACATTCCAATTCTCCTTAGCCGTGTTATCAAAAATTACCCTGAAACCAATTCTTCATGCGTTCCAAAATATTCTTCATGCCGCCCGCCAGCAGCGGCCCTTCCGTGCGCTCTAGATCCAGCGTACTTTTCGCATACAGCAGCAGCCCGACACCGGTTGCGTGAATCGGATTGCTGACGACGTCGACTAGTCCGCTGACGTATTGCGGTACGCCGAGGCGCACCGGCATGTGAAACACTTCTTCCGCCAATTCGATCGCGCCTTCCATTTTTGCGGTGCCGCCCGTCAGTACGATGCCGGTCGCCACCGTCTCCTCGAGGCCACTGCGCCGCAGTTCGTCGCGTACCAGGGCGAACAGCTCCTCGTAGCGCGGCTCGACGATCTCGGCGAGCGTTTGCCGCGCCAGTCGCCGCGGCGGACGGTCGCCGACGCTCGGCACCTCTATCGTCTCGTCCGGATTCGCGAGCTGCGACAGCGCGCAGGCATACTTGATCTTGATGTCTTCGGCGTACTGCGTCGGCGTGCGCATCGACACGGCGATGTCGTTGGTGACTTGGTCGCCGGCGATCGGTATCACCGCGGTGTGGCGGATCGCGCCGCCGCCGAACACGGCGATGTCCGTCGTGCCGCCGCCGATGTCGACGACACAGACGCCGAGATCCTTTTCATCTTCGGTAAGCACCGCATAGCTGGAGGCGAGCTGCTCCAGCACGACGTCCTCGACGGTGAGTCCGCAGCGCTGCACGCATTTGACGATGTTTTGCGCGGCGCTGTCGGCGCCCGTGACGATATGCACCTTCGCCTCCAAGCGCACGCCCGACATGCCGATCGGATCGCGGATACCCTCCTGCGAATCGATGATGTATTCCTGCGGCAGCACGTGCAGGATCTTCTGATCGGCCGGAATCGCGACCGCCTTGGCTGCGTCGATCACGCGCTCGACGTCGCCCTGCACGACTTCTTTGTCCTTGATCGCGACGATGCCGTGGGAATTCAGGCTGCGCACATGGCTGCCGGCAATCCCCGCGTAGACCGAGTGGATTTCGCAACCCGCCATCAGCTCCGCTTCCTCGACCGCCCGTTGAATCGATTGCACGGTCGATTCGATGTTGACGACGACGCCCTTTTTCAGGCCGCGCGACGGGTGACTGCCGATGCCGATGATCTCCAGCGCGCCGTCCGCCTTTATTTCACCGACGATCGCGACGACCTTGCTGGTGCCGATGTCGAGGCCGACGAGCAAATTTCGATCAGAGCGTTTAGCCATTGATAATCCGATCCCTCAGGCGTTCGTGTCGTCGCGGCGTTTAGCCAATACCGGTGCGGGCGCCGCCGCGGTGCGCCACCCGATGGCAAAGCCGTTCGAGTAGCGCATGTCCACGTAGGAAATCTCGTTCAACTGGTGAGCGACAATTTGCGAGGCGGTGGCGATGAACCTATCGAGCCGCTCTTGAACATCGTCGCGCCCGAGGCGCACCGTAATCCCATTGGAGAGGTCCATTTCCCAGGCGCCGCGCTCATCGAGGCGCAGCGCCGCTATGCGCATGCCGGCCTCGAGCATCCGCGGCTCCGTCGCCAAATACAGCGCCGCCACCTGAGCCTCGGTGCCGGTGGGCCCGCTCAAGCGCGGCAGTTCGGGCGGTACGTGCGCGGCGGCCTTGACGAACAATTCGCCGCGCGTATTCAGCAGGCCCTCGTCGTTCCACAGCGCGGCCGGCGTCTGCTCGATCACGGTCAGGTGCAGGCTGATCGGCCAACGCCGCTGCACGCGCACTTGATCGACCCACGGCAGGGTTTCGACCGCGTGCTGTATACCATCGAGATCCGCCGACATGAACCCGGATGCCAAAAACGGCGTGATCACTTTTTCGATGTCGACCGGCGAGACGCGCTGGAACGTACCGTCCATCGAGACGACCTCGACGGGCCGATTGAGCGCCCAGGCAAGCGCGCCGAGACAGGCGACCACGACGGCGAGCAGAGCGCTCCTGCGGCCGACGGCACGCCAATCGACCGCAGCGCGCAGCCGCTGCCACGCGGGTCGCACCGCCTTCGCGCGCTTCCTGAAGCGATTTCGCCGATACACGAATTGGGGAATCATTTGCGCTCCCTCCAAAAACTCGTCTCGAGCACGCGCCAAACCAATTCCGGGAAATCGATGCCGGCTTGGCGCGCCGCCATCGGCACCAGGCTGTGACCGGTCATGCCCGGCGTCGTGTTGATTTCGATGAAATAGAACTCGCCGCTCGCCGCGTCGCGCATGAAGTCGACCCGGCCCCAGCCGTCGCAATCGGTTAGCCGGGAAATCGCGAGCGCCGCGGCCCGCAGCTGCGCTTCCCCCGCCGCCTCCAAACCGCTCGGACAGTGGTACTTCGTATCGTCGCGGAAGTACTTGGCTTGGTAGTCGTAGAACTCGGTGGCCGGCTCGATGCGGATCGACGGCAGAGCGCTGTTTTGCAGCATCCCGACGGTGTATTCGCCGCCGTCGATGAAGCGTTCCGCGAAGACGACCGGGTCCAGGCTGCGCGCCTCCGCGAACGCGCGCGCCAGGTCCGCCCTGCTCTTGACCTTACTGATGCCGACGCTCGAGCCTTGCGAGGCCGGCTTGACCATCAACGGCAGGCCCAATCGTTGCGCCGCGCCGGCCAAATCGGCCTCGGTCGCGAGCACGGCGGATTCCGGCACGAGGAAACCGGCGCCGGCGACGACTCGCTTGGTTTTGAGCTTGTCCATCGTCAATGCCGAGGCGAGAACGCCGCTGCCGGTATATGGCACGCCGAGCCACTCGAGCGCGCCCTGGATCAGTCCGTCCTCGCCGCCGGGGCCGTGCAGCGCAATCCATGCGCGGTCGAAACGTCCGCCCGCGAGATCTTGGATTGCACGGTCGCGAGGATCGAACGGGTGGGCATCGACGCCGCGGCCCTGCAGTGCGCCGAGCACGGCGTTGCCGGAGAGCAGCGAGATCTCCCGTTCGGACGAGTCGCCGCCGAGCAGCACGGCAACTTTGCCGAAGTCGCGTGGATTCTCGGCGCGGCGCAATCCGGCGGCTGTCTTCAGCAAACTCATGCCGGTTCTCCGACGATACGCACTTCCGTCTGCAGGGCGATCCCATGGACCGCCATCACCGTCTGCTGCACGTGGCGTATGACGGCCTCGATGTCGGCGGCGCGAGCGTTGCCGCGATTGATGATGAAATTCGCGTGCTTTTCGGACACCGCCGCATCGCCGACGTGATACCCCTTCAGGCCCGCGTTTTCGATCAGCCGCGCCGCGTGATCGTCCGGCGGATTCGTGAACACCGATCCGCAACTCCATTCGCCGATCGGCTGCGTCTCCCGGCGGCGCTCGAGCAATTCGCGGATCGCATCGTTGCCCGCGCCCTTTTTTCGCTCGAACTCGAGACGCGCGCCGACGAACCATTCGTTCTCGGGTCCGCGCACGCTGCGATAGCCGACCTGGTAATCCGCCGGGCTGCGGGTGCGGCGCATGCCGCGCCGGTCGAGTACGTCGACTCGCACGACGTGCTTCCAGGTCTCGCCGCCCCACGCGCCCGCGTTCATCGCGAGCGCGCCGCCCAGCGTGCCGGGAATTCCGGCAAAGAACTCCGCGGGCCCGAGACCCCATTGCACGCACTGCTTGGCGATGCGCGCGCAAGGTACCCCGGCCTCGGCGTCGACGCAGGTCGCGCTGACCCGGGCGATCAGCCCGAGGGCGCCGTGAGTGACCACGACCGCGCCGCGAAAGCCGCCGTCGCGCACCAGCAGGTTGCTGCCGAGACCCACCCAAAGCAGCGGCACTTCCGGCGGCAATTGGCGCAGGAACGCGGCTAGATCGGCCGCATCGCGCGGCACGAAAAACAAATCCGCCGGCCCGCCCGCGTGCCAAGAGGTGTGCTTCGCCATCGGCACGTCGTGCAGCACCCGGGCGCTGTACTCGGCGGACAGTTGCGGTGAATGCGCGGCGCCGATCATGCGGCCGCCCCCGCCGCGATGCGGACCTTCAACTCATGGGCGACGGCGCCGATATTGCCGGCGCCCATGGTCACGAGAAGGTCGCCGTCGCGCAGTACCCCGCGCAAGGAATCGGCCAGATCCTCGACGCGCTCGACGAATATCGGTTCGACGAATCCGCGGCTGCGGACCGCACGGCAAATCGCCCGGCCATCCGCACCCGCGATCGGCGCCTCGCCGGCCGGGTACACCTCGGTGACCAGCAGGACGTCGGTCTCGCCGAGTTCGCGCGCGAAGTCATCGAGCAAATCGCGCGTCCGCGAATATCGATGCGGCTGAAACGCCAGCACGATGCGCCGCCCGGGCCAGCCCTGGCGCACGGCGTCGAGCGTCGCGGCGATTTCCGTCGGATGATGGCCGTAGTCGTCGATCAGCAACGCGCTGCCTTGCGGCCAACGAATCTCGCCGAGTTGCTGGAGCCTGCGGTCGATACCCTGAAATTGCGCCAACGCGCGCTGAATCGCCTCATCGGCGACGCCCAGTTCGCTCGCGACCGCGAGCGCCGCGAGCGAGTTCAAGACGTTGTGGCGTCCGGGCAAATTGACCGTGATCGCTAGCGGCGCCTGGCCTCGGCGCAACGCGTCGTAATGCGATTGCACGCCTACACGGCGTACATTCACGGCTCGAATGTCGGCGTCCGGTTCAAAGCCGTAGGTCAAGAGCGGCCGAGCGACGGCGCCCTGGATGCTGCGCACCTCCCGATCGTCGATGCACAGTACCGCCAATCCGTAGAACGGCAGGTTGTGCAGAAAGTCGACGAAGCTCTGCTTCAGCCGCGGAAAGTCGCCGTCGTGAGTCGACAGGTGATCGTTGTCGATGTTCGTGACGATCGCGATCATCGGCTGCAGGTGCATGAACGACGCGTCGCTCTCGTCGGCCTCGGCCACGAGGAAGCGGCCCGCGCCGAGCCGGGCGTTGCTGTCGGCGCCCTTCAGGCGACCGCCGATCACGAAGGTCGGATCGAGCCCGCCCTCGGCGAGGATGCTTGCGACCAAACTGGTCGTCGTCGTCTTGCCGTGCGTGCCGGCAACGGCCACCGAGTAGCGAAAGCGCATCAATTCGCCGAGCATTTCGGCCCGCGGCACGACCGGCACGCGGTTCGCGAGCGCGGCGCCGATCTCGGGATTTTCGCGGCGCACGGCGCTCGAGACGACGACGACGTCCGCCGCGCCGAGGTGCTCGGCCGCGTGACCGATGAACACCGTGGCGCCCAAATACGTCAGGCGCTCGGTAATGGCGTTCGCCTTGATGTCCGAGCCCTGGACGGCGTAGCCCAAATTGAGCAGCACCTCGGCGATCCCGCCCATGCCGCTGCCGCCGATGCCGACGAAGTGGATGCGATGAATGCGGCGCATGCGATCGGTCATGCCGGCGCTCCGGCGGCGATGCACAGATCGGCCAAGCGCGCCGCCGCGTCCGTGACGGCGGCCTTGCGGGCCGCCTCGGCCATCGCGAGCAGCCGCGCGCGGTCGGCCGTCAGCTCGCGGATCAGGCCGGCGAGGCGCGGGGCGTCCAAGTCGCGCTGCTGGACGATGACCGCGGCGCCGATGCGCACCATGGCTTCGGCGTTTTTCGTTTGATGATCGTCGACGGCCGCCGGGAACGGAATCAGCAGCGCGCCGAGGCCAGCCGCCTGCAATTCGGCGATCGTCAGCGCGCCGGCGCGGCAAATCGCCAAATCGGCCCAACCGTAAGCTTCTGCCATGTCGTCGATGAATGCCGAAACCTCCGCATCGACGCATGCCCCGGCATACGCGCGGCGCGCATCCTCGAGGCCGCGATCGCCGGACTGATGTCTGACGAGCGGGCGCTCCGCACCACAGAGCTGCGCCAGCGCATCGGGCAGCAATTCGTTCAAGCGCTGCGCTCCGCGGCTGCCGCCGAGCACGAGCAGTCGCGAGCGGCCGGTGCGGCCCGCGAACCGCAGGGCCGGCGCCTGCAGCGACGCGATGTCCTCGCGCACGGGGTTGCCGATGCAGCGGGCCGGTACGCCGCGGCCGAAACTACCGGGAAACGCCTCGAGTACCTGCGAGGCGACGCGTGCGAGCCAGCGATTCGTCATGCCGGCGATCGCATTCTGCTCGTGGATCAACAGCGGAATGCGCATCAACCACGCGGCGATGCCGCCCGGACCGCTCGCGAACCCGCCGGCGCCGAGCACGGCGCGCGGACGCACCCGGCGCAGCACGCCGACGGCTTCGACGACCGCCTTGAGAAGCCGCAGCGGCCCGAACAGCCAGGCCGACAGCCCCTTGCCGCGAATTCCGGCAACCCGCACCCATTCGATCGGAAAGCCGTTCGCCGGCACCAAGCGCGATTCCATGCTGCCCGGCGCTCCGAGCCACACGACCGCAACGCCGCGCTCGCGCAACACCCTGGCCACCGCCAAAGCCGGGAACACGTGTCCGCCGGTGCCGCCGGCCATGATGAGGACCGGACCGCCGATCATCGTGCGCTCACCGGGCTGCGCATGATGGCCGAACGCGAGGCGCATTTGACCTCGTGATAGATCCGCAGCAATACGCCGATCCAGGCCAAGGTCACGAGCAGGCTGCTGCGGCCATAACTGAGCAGCGGCAGCGTCAAGCCCTTCGTCGGCAAGACGCCCATGTTCACGCCCATGTTGACGATCGCCTGAACGCCGACCCAAACGCCGAACGCGAGCGCCAAATGGGATTGAAAGCGCAGGCCGGCCTGCGCCGCCATCCGCGAAATGCGCAGCGCGCGCCAGACCAAGGCGACGAACAGCGCGATGACGCCAAGCACGCCGAGCAGGCCGAGCTCCTCGCCGAGCACCGCGAATACGAAATCGGTGTGCGCTTCCGGCAGATAAAACAGTTTCTGCACGCTGCTGCCGAGACCGACGCCGGTCCAGGAGCCGCGGCCGAATGCGATCAGCGACTGCGTCAGCTGGAAACCGCTGTTGAACGGATCGTCCCAGGGATGCAGGAACCCGGTGAGCCGCTTCAGCCGGTACGCCGAAGTCAGCGCCAATAGGCAGAACGCCAGCACCGATCCGCCGAGCAGCACCAACACGTACCGCAAGCGCGCGCCGGCGACGAACAGTACGGCGATGCCGGTAGCGAACAGCACGGTCGTTGCGCCGAAATCCGGCTCCATGAGCAGCAATAGGCCGGCGACGACCAAAAGTGCGGTCGGCTTCAGAAGTCCGGGCAGCGTTTGCTCGAGTTCATTGCGCTTACGAACGCAGTAGCTGCAAACCCAATTGAGCACGAGCACTCTCGCCAGCTCGGAGACCTGGAAATTGACCGGCCCTATCCGCAGCCAGCGCCTCGAACCGTTGACCATCGCGCCGATGCCCGGGATCAGCACGAGCAACAGCAGGGCAAAGCCGCACAGCAGCAGCGGCAAACCGTACTTGTCCCAAAGCGCCGTCGGCACGCGCGTGAGCAACCACGCAAACAAGGCGCCGATCATGCCGAACGTAAATTGGCGCTCGAGGAAGAAAAACGGGTCGCCGAAATCGCGCGCCGCGATGGACATCGACGCGGACGTCACCATGATCAGGCCCACGAGGAACAAGGCCGCGACCAAACCGATCGTCACGGAGTCCCATGCGAACGGCATCCGGTCGCGCGCCCGCAGCCCATGCACGATTGCCGTCGCGCTCATGGTCGCCACCCGGCGAGGCCGCGCACCGCAGCGGCAAATTCGTCGCCGCGCTCGGCGTAGTCGCGGAACATATCGAAGCTCGCGCACGCCGGCGAGAGCAATACGGTGTCGCCGGGACGGGCGATGTCCGCAGCCGCCTCGACGGCCTCCGCCATCGACGATGCGCGCCGCAAACCGCATACTCCGGCGAGCGCATCGGCGATCGCATCGGCATCTTTGCCGATCAGCACGGTCTCGCGAACCTTGCCGCGGAACGCGCCGGCGAGAGGCGTGAAATCCTGTCCCTTGCCCTCGCCGCCGGCGATTACGATGAGCGGCCGTTCGCTGCCGGCAACCGCGGCGATCGTCGCGCCGACGTTCGTACCCTTGGAATCATCGATAAAGCGCACGCCGGCGACGTCGGCGACCCAGGCCGAACGGTGCGGCAGTCCCGGGAAAGATTCGAGCGCCGCGAGCATCGCCGCAATCGAAAGGCCGGCAGCCTCGCCGAGCGCCAGAGCGGCCAGGGCGTTCGCCGCGTTGTGCCGGCCGCCGATCTTCAATCGGCCGACGTCGAGCAGAATTTCGCCGCGCCGCGCCAGGAAACCGGCCGCGCCGCGCTGCACGAGCGAAAAGTCCGCATCCTCGCGCCGGATCGAGAACGTCGTGCTGCGCGAGTTCGCGCTGCGCATCGCCACGACGAGCGCGTCGTCGGCGTTCAGCACCGAGTGCGCGGCCCGTGCGAATATCCGTTGTTTCGCCCGCGCGTAGGCGGCAACCGACGGGTAACGATCGAGGTGATCGGCGCTGACGTTCAGCACGGCCGCGGCGGCGAGATCGAGCGACGACGTCGTTTCCAGCTGGAAGCTCGATAGCTCCAGCACGTAGAGGTCCGGCACCGGCTGATCCAGCAAGTTTAGCGCCGGTTCTCCGAGGTTCCCGCCGGCGAGCACCCGGCTGCCGTGGTGGCGCGCCATATGCGCGACCAGGCTCGTGACCGTACTTTTGCCGTTCGTGCCGGTAATGCCGATCACGGGCGCGCGCACCGCGCGCGCGAACAATTCGATGTCGCCCAGCACTTCGATGCCGCGCTCGCGCGCCGCGCGCGCGATCGGTTCTTCCAGCGACACGCCGGGCGACATCAACACTTGCGAGGCGCCGTTCAGCAGCGACAAATCGAAGCCACCGACGCGGATGTCGAGCCGGCGGGCAAGGTCGCCGAGATCGGCCAGTCCCGGCGGCACGGCGCGCGTATCGGTGCCGCTGACCTGCACGCCTCGCTTTGCCAGGTAGCGCAGGCAGGAGACTCCAGTCTTGCCGAGACCGACGACCACGGTGCTCATCATCGGATCTTCAACGTGGCAAGACCGGCCAGCACGAGCACGAAACTGATGATCCAGAATCGCACGATCACCTTGGGCTCCGCCCATCCCTTCAACTCGAAGTGGTGATGGATCGGCGCCATGCGAAATAGCCGCTTGCCGGTCAGCTTGAACGAGGCGACCTGCAGCATCACCGACACCGTTTCGAGCACGAACACGCCGCCCATCACGAACAGAACGATCTCTTGGCGCACGATCACGGCGATCGTGCCGAGCGAGGCGCCGATCGCAAGCGCGCCGACATCGCCCATGAACACCTGCGCCGGATAGGCGTTGAACCACAGGAATCCAAGCCCGGCGCCGACCAGAGTCGCGATGAATATCAACACTTCGCCGACGCCCGGAATGTAGGGGATCTGCAGGTAGGTCGCGAATTTGACGTTGCCGGTCGCATATGCAAAAACGCCGAGCGCGCCGGCCACCATGACCGCCGGCATGATCGCGAGTCCGTCCAGGCCGTCGGTCAAATTCACAGCATTGCTGGTGCCGACGATCACCAAATAGGCGAACGCGACGAAGGTCAGCGCGCTCATCGGAATGGCGACCGTTTTGAAGAACGGCACGTACAGCGAAGTTTCGGCAGGGGATTGGTGAAGGTAATGCAGCGCCACGGCGGCCGCGAGACCGGCGCAGGACTGGGCCAGATATTTGTAGCGCGCGGCGAGCCCCTTGGAGTTGCCGACGACCAATTTCAGATAATCGTCGTAAAAGCCGATCAAGCCGAATGCCAACGTCGTCAACAACAGGATCCATACGAAGCGATTGGACAAATCCACCCACAACAGCGTGCCGAGAGCGACCGCGACCAAGATCAATCCGCCGCCCATCGTCGGCGTGCCTGCCTTCGGCAAGTGCGTCTTCGGACCGTCGCTGCGCACGCGCTGGCCGATCTGATAGCGGCTCAGCGTATGGATCATGCGCGGACCGATGCATAGCGCGATCGCGAGCGCCGTCAGCGCCGCGAGAATGCCGCGCAGCGTCAAGTATTGAAATACGTGAAATGCCGAGTGGCGCCGCGCAAGTAGCTCCGTGAGATACAGCAGCATGGCGGCGCTAACTCACCCTCATCAGCGGGGTCGCCCCGCCGGGAGCCGTGCCGCTGCCGGTCAGCGCCTGGACGACGCGCTCCAAATGATTGACGCGGGAGCCCTTGATGAGCACCGTGACGCCGGGCGCCAACTCCGCCTGCAGACGGCGAATCAGCGCTTCGACATCCGAGAACCATTCGGCGCCGCCGCCGAAAGCCTCGACGGCGCGCGTCGTCAGCGTACCGAGCCCGAACAGCCGCGTGACGCCGCTGTCGCGCGCATACGCGCCGACCTCCGCATGGCTCGCGTCGGTGTATGCGCCGAGCTCGCCCATGTCGCCGAGCACTAGCCATTTCGCGCCGGGTTGAGCGCCTAGTACGTCCAGGCCGGCGTGCACGGAACTCGGGTTGGCGTTATAGGAGTCGTCGATGATCCAACTGTTGCGCGGGCCGGACTTGAGCTGCAGGCGTCCGGCGACCGCGCGAAATCCCGCCAAGCCGACGACGATGTCCGCGAGCGACGCCCCAGCAGCAGCGGCAGCAGCAGCCGCGGCCACGGCGTTCATGACGTTGTGAACGCCGCCCACGCGCAGCGTGATCAACGCCTCGCCGAGCGGGCAAACCAAGCCGAACCGGGTCACGAACTCGCCTCGCTCAATGGCGTGCAGCGGCTCCTTCGCGGCGAAATCCGCCGATGCCTGCATTCCAAAGCTGGTGATGCGGCGCGCGCCGGCCAGACCGCGCCAATAATTGGAGAACGCGTCGTCGGCGTTGATGACCGCCGTGGCGTCCTCGACGAGACAGGCGACGGTCTCGCCCTCGCCCGTCGCGACACCGTCCAAGTCGCCGAAACCCTCGAGATGTTCTGCGCCTGCGTTCGTGATCACGCCAATGCGCGGGCGCACGATCGGCATCAACGCAGCGACATCGCCGATGCGGTTCGCGCCGAGCTCGACCACCGCGCTGCGATGCTCTTTCGAGAGGCGCAGCAGCGTCAGCGGTACGCCGATGTGATTGTTGAGATTTCCCCGCGTCGCCATGCACGGTCCCATCTGCGAAAGAATCGCCGCCGTCATTTCCTTGCACGTCGTCTTGCCGTTGCTGCCGGCCACCGCGACGATCGGCAGATCGAAGCTCTCGCGCCAGCTTCGCGCCAGCGCTTGCAGCGCCGCCAGCGCGTCGCCGACGACAATTTGCGGGATCGTCAGGGACAGCGCGCGCTCGGCGATGACGCCGACCGCGCCGGCGGCGGCGGCGGCCTCGGCAAAGTCGGCGCCGTCGAATGTCGGTCCCCGCAGCGCGACGAACAACGATCCAGGCTCGAGCTTGCGGCTGTCGGTCGACACCTCGCCGAACGGACCGTCCCCGCCGATCAGCCGGCCGCCGATCGCGCTGGCCGCGTCGAGCATTCGCCGCTTCATGCCGCCGCTCCGAGGATGCGCAGGGTTTCGCTGCGATCGCTGAATGCGCGCCGCTCGGCGCCGTAAATCTGATAGTCCTCGTGGCCTTTGCCGGCTATCAGAACGATGTCCGAGGGCGCGGCATCCCGCAGCGCGGTCGCGATCGCCTGCGCGCGGTCGTGGATGGTTCTGACTTCGTGGTTCTTGATTCCGCGGACTATCTCGCGCGTGATCGCTGCCGGATCCTCGGTGCGCGGATTGTCGTCGGTGACGATGATGCGGTCGGCGAATTCGTCGGCCGCGGCCCCCATCAGCGCCCGCTTGCCGCGGTCGCGGTCGCCGCCGCAACCGAACACGCACCATAGCTCGCCGCCGCAGTGCTCGCGCAATGCATCCAAGGCTTTCGCGAGCGCGTCCGGCGTATGGGCATAGTCGATGACCACCATCGCCCTTTGGGAACGCTGAGCCTCGATGACCTCCATGCGGCCGGGAGGCGCGGCGCATTGAGCCAACGCGGCGGCCGCATCCTCGATCGGCACGCCGTGCGACACCAGGCAGGCGAGCGCAACCAGCATGTTTTCGGCATTGAAACGGCCGATCAGGCCGGACCGCAGGGCCGCACGCCCGAATGTACCGTCCAACTGCATCGAGAGACCGCGCGCCTGCGGCCGCACGTCGACGGCGTACACAGTCCGCTGCGCGAGCCACCCGGAATCCCCGGCGCCGATCCAAACGGCCGTGATCGGCACGCCGCCTGTATAACCTTGCGCAAGCTCCCGCCCAAAGGAATCGCCGACGTTGATGACGATCTGCCGCAATTCGGGGAATCCGAACAAACGCGCCTTGGCCTCGCCGTAGGCCGCCATGGTTCCGTGATAATCCAAGTGATCGCGGCTCAGGTTGGTCAACGCCGCGGTGTGGAAGCGCACCCCCGCGACGCGGCTCTGGTCGAGCGCGTGCGAGGACACTTCCATCGCCACATCGCGCACGCCGTTCGCGCGCAGCCGCGCAAGGGTCCGATGCACGTTCGCCGCGTCGGGCGTCGTCAGCGGCTGCGGCGCGAGCGCGCCGACGCGACCCCAGCCGATCGTGCCGACGTATGCCGCGCGCGACCCCAGGCGCTCCAGGCATTGCGCGAGCAAATAGGCGCTTGTGGTTTTGCCGTTGGTGCCGGTAATGCCGAAGACGCGCAATTGCGAGGACGGCCAGCCGAAGAACCGGTCGGCGATACGGCCCATCAATGCCGCAAGGCCAGGGACCGGCGCGGCGAAGACCGAGTCCGGCAGCGCCGGCGGTTCGACTCCGTCCTCGGGCTCCCACAGCACGGCGCTCGCGCCGCGCTCAGCCGCCTGCGCGGCGTATCGCAGGCCGTGCTGCAGCTGCCCGCGCACTGCGCAGAACAGCGCCCCCGGGTGAACCTCGCGGCTGTCCGATGTCAGATCCTCGATGCGTACCGGCGTCTCGGGGACCGTCGCAATGCCATCCAGCAGCCATTTCAAGCTGACCGACCGGCTGGCGCACGCAGTGCCGCTCACGGAGTGTTGCTCACGGAGTGTCGCTCACGCGCACGATCGTCGCCGCAGGAACATTTTGCAAATCGTCGGGAGGGATATCGAGCAATCGCAGCGCGCCCGACATCACGTTCGAGAAGACCGGCGCTGCCACCTCGCCGCCGTAGTAAAGAGAGCCGCTGGGTTCGTCGATGACGACGACGGTCGCAAGCCTCGGATAGCTTGCCGGAACGAGGCCGGCGAATACCGCCATGTATTTATCGGTCGAGTAGCCTCCGGCATAGGACTTCCACGCCGTGCCGGTCTTGCCCGCGACCTTGTAGCCGACGACTGCCGCACGAGTTCCGGTGCCGCCGGCCGCCACGACCTGCTCCATCAATTGCACCAGCGACCGCGCAACCGCGGGACTCATGACACGCTCGCCGGCGACGGATCCGGAGACGCGCTCGAACGTCACGGGACGCTTCACGCCGCCCGCGCCGATCGTCGCGTAGGCGTGCGCGAGCTGCAGCGGCGTGACCGACAAGCCGTAACCATGCGACATCGTTGCGATGCCGATCGGCCGCCAGTGGGAATAATTACTGAGTATGCCGGCGGATTCCCCCGGAAAATCGCTGCCGGTCACCTGGCCGAAGCCGAGGTTCGTCAGTGTCTCCCATAACTGCTCCGGCCGCAGCGAGAGGGCGATCTTGGCGGAGCCGACGTTGCTGGATTTCGCGAGAATCGTGGCCAGGTCGACGGCACCCAGGTTGTGCTCGTCCTCGAACACCTTGTCGCCGACCTTCATGAATCCCGGCGACGTGTCGACGACGCTATCGGCGGAATACTGGCCCGAGGCGAGCGCTGCGGCAATGACGAACGGCTTGATGCTCGATCCGGGCTCGAAGATGTCGGTTGCGGCGCGGTTGCGATACAGCTCCGGCTTGAGCTGATCGCGATCATTCGGGTTGTAGGACGGCTGATCGACCATCGCCAGCACTTCACCTGTCCGGCAGTCGATCACGGTCACCGAGCCGGCCCGCGCGTGGTACTGCTGCATCGCCGTCTTCAGTTCGCGGTACGCGAGGTATTGAATCCGCAGATCGATGCTCGTGACCAGATCGCGTCCCGGGCGCGGCGGGCGAATGCTGTCGACGTTCTCGACATAACGGCCGTACATGTCCTGAAGTACGCGCTTGGCGCCGTCCTCGCCGTTCAGCAATTGATCGTAGCTCAGCTCCAGCCCCTCCTGACCGCGGTCGTCGACCGTCGTGAAGCCGACGACATGGCCCGTGACTTCGCCGGCCGGGTAAAAGCGCTCGTACTCGCGCATCAGATAAACGCCGGGAATGTCGAGCGCCTTGATGCGCGCGGCATCGCTCGGCGGCATGTGCCTGACCAAATACAAGAATTCACGGTCCAAATTGCTGGTGATGCGCCGTGCCAGCGATTGCTCGTCCTGATGCAGCGCCTGTGCCAGCCTCGGTAGCTGATCGATGTTGTCGTTGATCTCCTGCGGATTGACCCAGATGCTGTCGACGGGCGTACTGATCGCAAGCGGCTCGCCGTTGCGGTCGGTGATCGCGCCACGGTGCGCCGCGATCTTGACGATGCGCATCGAGCGGTCGTCGCCTTGCTTGGTGAGAAAGCTGTGGTCGACCAATTGCAGTTCGACGGCGCGCGCGGCGAGCAGCGCGGCGCCCAGAAGGATCAGCGCCAATACGAGTGCCGCTCGCCAGCGGTAGGTTTTGGCGTGGCCGTCATGTTCCCCCGCGCGCATTTTCACGGGCGAACGATCCGCACGTCGCCGGGCTGCGGAATCTCCATGTGCAGCTTTGCATTCGCGACTTTTTCGACGTATGCATTCGCCGACCACGTGCTCTGCTCGAGCTGCAGGCGACCCCATTCGATCTCGAGAGAGTCCCGCTCCGCGTTGAGCTGCTCCAACCGGGCGAAACTGACGCGCGCCTGATGCCGGGCGTAGATGTCCGCGGCCGCGCTGATCAGGACCGCGAGCCACAAAACCGGCAAAGCGAGTTTCAGGACCTTGAGCCGGATCATGCGGCAAGTCCCGTAGCGAGCCGCTCCGCGACGCGCAATAGAGCGCTGCGGGCGCGCGGGTTGCGCGCGCATTCGGCTTCGGCGGGCGCGATCGGCTTGCCGACCAGCTTCAAGCGCGGCTGCGCGTGCGCGGGAATGCTCGGCAGTCCCGCGTACATCGGATCGGCGAGGGAGTGCCGCCGCATGAAGCGCTTGACGATGCGGTCCTCGAGCGAATGGAAACTGATCACTGCGAGGCGACCGCATGGGCCCAAGCGGTCGAGCGCCGCGGCGAGTCCTAATTCGAGCTCGCCGAGCTCGTTGTTGACGTGGATCCGCAGCGCCTGGAACACGCGGGTGGCGGGGTGCTTGTGGCGCTCGCGAGTCGGGGCGACGCGGGCGATCATTTCGGCGAGCTGCAGCGTGCGCAGGAACGGCGTCGACTTGCGGTCGGCGACGATCGCGCGCGCGATGCGCTGGGCGAAGCGCTCCTCGCCGAATTCACGAAAGATGCGCACGAGCCCGTTCTCCGGGGTGGTATTGATGACGTCGGCCGCGCTCTGGCCGGCGCCGGCCGTCATGCGCATATCCAAAGGACCATCCTGCATGAAACTGAATCCGCGCTCCGCATCGTCGAGTTGCGGCGAGGAAACACCTAGATCGAACAAGATGCCGTCCAAGCGCAGGCCGGGCGCTATCCTGTCGCAGCACGCCGCGAGCGCGGAAAACGGCGCCAGGCAGATCTGCACGCGGGGATCCGCTGCGAAGCGCCCCCGAGCCTCGGCAACCGCATCGGTATCGCGGTCCATGCACAGCAGGCGGCCGCCCGCCGCGAGCCGTTCCAATATCGCGGACGCGTGGCCGCCGCGGCCAAACGTCGCGTCGACATAGACTCCATTCGCGTTGATGTTCAATGCCCCGACCGCCTCGATCAGCAAGACCGGCGTGTGCGCCCCTGCCGCGTTTTCTTGCGCCGTCAATGGACCTCAGCTCCCAAGTCGCCACCGGCTGGCTAGAGCGAAAGAGTTTCGAGTTCGGCAGGCAAATCGACCGCGGACTCTTCGTTCGCGAGCCACTCGTCCCTGCGCGCGTTCCAGCGCGCCTCGTCCCACAATTCGAATCGCAAGCCTTGACCAATCAGCATCGCGTCGCGCGTCAGCAATGCGAATTCCCGTAATTTCGGCGGCAACAACAACCGTCCGTGGCCGTCGAGTTCCAAATCGGTCGCGTGCCCGACCATCAGGCGCTGCAGCCTGCGCGCCTGCGGATTCAAAGTCGGCAAACGCATCAATTTGCGTTCGATTTCTTCCCAGTCGGGCAGCGGGTAAATCAATAGACACTGGTCCTTGTCGACCGTAATCACCAACTTGCCGCCGCACAGCTCTTGCAGCCGCTCGCGGTACCTGGTCGGCATGACCATGCGTCCCTTGGCATCGAGCGTTAATTTGTTGGCGCCGCGAAACATGTTTGGATGGGGCTTGCGGCCCCATTTTCTCCCACTTTTTCCCACCTGGCGCCACTATAGGGAGCGAGCTATCGAACTGTCAACGCCTTAAGTTAAAAAAAACCCGCCACGACAGTGACTTAGGTCACATTTTAAAGTCCGCGCACAGGCCGAACCCCGCAGGATGTTTTGAATCAAGCTGTTAAGGGATTTTCCTGAAGAGCGCCACAGGAGTGGATCGCTCATCTCGCGGCTGATCGCGGCGAGCGCTACGTTCGCTCAAAAAGCGCCACGATCGCGAAAAAAGGGAGTCGGCCGTTAAGCCGGGTTCTGTCGTGGACAGTCATTCCTCTGGGATGCGCGTCGCCGCGCACCTCTAGCGACCTACCCGGAAGCCCATGTGGGCCACATGTCGCGGCCATCGGCGCCGCTCGCTTCCCTATTTGGTCTTGCTCCAGGTGGGGTTTGCCGTGCCGACGGTGTTACCACCGCCGCGGTGCGCTCTTACCGCACCATTTCACCCTTACCGGCGCCGCTCGCGCGGCGCTTAGGCGGTATCTTTCTGTTGCACTGTCCGTGGGCTCACGCCCCCCAGGTGTTACCTGGCACCTTGCCCGATGGAGCCCGGACTTTCCTCCATGCGCGTTCCGCGCACAGCGACTGTCTGGCCGACTCTAGGCAGGGCACGATACGCAGGTGCGCGGATTATTGCGAGGCGGAATCTCGTTGCAGTTGCAGGGCCCGCCTGTACGCCTCATTGCCGCGCGCGCCGGTAATCCGCGCCGCAAGCCGCGCCGCCTGCGCGAGCGGCAGCTCCGCGAGTAGCGCGGAGAGAACCGCATCCAACGCCTCCTCGGCGCCGACCGCTGCAGCCGGCGCCGCGCCCGCGATCACGACGACGATCTCGCCGCGCGTCATGTCGCCGTCTTGCGCCGCGCGCGCCGCGAGTTCTGCGAGCGGCGCGCGGTAGACCGTTTCATGCAGCTTCGTCAATTCACGGGCGACCGTCGCGCGCCGTGCCGGACCGAGCAGCGCGGTGCAATCGACGAGCATCGCGTGCAGACGGTGCGGAGATTCGTAGAACACCAAGGTACGCTCGTCGCCCGCCAGCATCTCGAGACGGCGCCGGCGCGCACCGGCGCGCGCCGGCAGAAACCCCTCGAAGGCGTAGCGCGCCGTCGGCAGCGCCGCGATCGACATCGCGGCGAGTGCGGCGCAGGGCCCCGGTATCGCGGTGATTTCAATGCCGGCCGCCGCTGCCATCGTGACCAATTCATATCCCGGATCGCTGATCGTCGGCGTGCCGGCATCGCTGACCAGCGCGACGGCGCCGCCGCTTTGCATGCGCCGCACGAGTTCCGGGGCGCGGTGGCCCTCATTGTGGCCGTGCAGCGATATGAGCGGCGTCGCGATGCCGAAATGGCGCAGCAGCGCCCCGCTGTGGCGCGTGTCTTCCGCCGCGACCAACTCGCACGCCGCCAGCACTTCGCGCGCCCGCGGACTCATGTCGCCGAGGTTGCCGATCGGCGTCGCGACGACATAGAGCCTGCCGTTGGAGTCAATTGCCACTATAATCCGCGCCTTGTTACCGGAGGCCGACGGGTATGCAGGGTATGGCAGCAGTTCGCCGACGTCCATGGTCGCTGCCCGGCGTCGCGCTGGCGATCGGCATTGCCACGGCCGGCTGCACGTTGATTGCCCCGCTGCCGCCGACGCCCGCCGATCGGCTGAGCGCGCCGCAGCGCCTCGTGCGCGAGGGTCGCCACGCCGAGGCGGCGCGCGCGTACGCCGAAATCGCGCAATCGGGGTCGCCGGACAGCGACTACGCCCTATTGCAAAGCGCCGAGCAATGGTTGGCCGCGCAGAACCTGCCGGAGGCTCACCGGGCCCTCGCGCAGGTCACGGCGCAAGCGCGTGTCAAACTGCCGACCTTGCGTGCGCTGGTCGGCGCCGAAATCGCGCTGGCCGACCACGACGGCGGCCGCGCGCAGAGCGAATTGTCGCAAATCGGGCCGCCGCCGCTATCGGCCGACGCGCAAAAGTACTGGCAGCTGCAAGGCGAAGCCGAGTTTCTGACCGGTCATGCGCAGGGCGGCGTGCGTGCGTTCGTCGAGCGCGAACGGTGGCTGACGGACGCCGCCGAAATCCGCGCCAGCCGGCAGGAATTGTACGAAAGAATCCGCGACGCGGCCCTGCACGGCGTCGTGCAACAAGCGCCGGCGAACGCGACTCCGGTCGTCGCCGGTTGGCTCGCGCTGGGCCCGGTGGCCTTGGAGTTGGCGCGCAATCCGCTGCGGGCATCCGCCGCGCTCGCGGCATGGCGTGCGAGCTACCCGATGCACCCGGCCAACGACATCGTCCTGACGACCATCAAGACCGTGCTGCTTGCGACAACCGACTATCCGCGCCGGATCGCGCTGCTGCTGCCGTTGTCCGGCCGCGGCGAACCGATCGGCGTCGCGGTGCGTGATGGGTTCATTTCCGCGTATTTCGAGCAGGATGCGGCTTCGCGGCCGCAGGTCACGATATACGACGTCGCGGCGCAACCGGTCGCCGCGGCCTATAAACAAGCCATCGCGGACGGCGCGGATTTCGTCGTCGGACCCTTGACCAAGGAAGACGTCGCGGCGATCGTCCCGCTGACGGCGGGGAGAATTCCGGTGCTTGCGCTGAATTTCCTGAGCGGATCCGCTCCGGTGCCGCGCAATCTATACGAATTCGCGCTGTTCCCGGACGACGAGGCGCGAATCGCCGCTCGCCGCGTCATCGCCGACGGCCGGCCGCGGGGCGTCGCGATCCTGCCGGACGGCGAGTGGGGCGATCGCGTCGGCGCGGCGTTTGCAGATGAGCTCACGCGGCTCGGCGGGGCCGTGCTCGATGTCCGCCGCTATGAGCCGACGCGCGTGGATTTCTCGGACCTCATTACCGACATTCTGCAAGTCCAAACCGTCAAGGGCGAGCCGTCGACGCACCGCACCGATGCGGCGTTCGTGTTCTTCGGCGGTTCACCGAGTGCAGCGCGTCTGCTCGTGCCGCAATTGAAGTTCCAGTATGCCGGCGATGTGCCTGTCTACTCGACGTCGGAGAGCTATGAGCCGGATCCGACCGCCAACGCGGACATCGACAGCCTGCGGTTCCCCGACATGCCATGGATGATCTCGGACGACCCTGTGACCAGCCGAATTCGCAGCGCGGTGCGCAACGCCTGGCCGGGGCGCACGGCGCGGCGGGATCGGCTGTACGCATTCGGCTTCGATGCCTATCGGTTGGTGCCGGCGCTGCGGTCGAATTACTTCGGCGACGGCGCGGAAATATCGGGGATGACCGGGCGGTTGCGGCTGGACGGCGACAACCATATTCGGCGCGACCTCGATTGGGCCGTGATCGATAACGGCATGCCGCGGCCGCTGTAGCGGAGGCCGGCGAGGCCGGAAGCGGGATTTCGGCACAAATCGCGCCGTTATGAACGGTGAACGCCGCGTCGCGATGCGCCACTCTGACGGGAATGTCCCAGGCCAAGGAAGCACAGGATTTTCGCGCGCGAACCAAAACGCCGGCCCCGCCTGACGCTGCGGCACCGCACGGTACCCCGGCGCAACGAAGTATCGCGGCACAGCGCGGCACCACGACGCAGCGCGGCTACGCCGCGGAGCGGCTCGCGGAGCGGTATCTCGCCGCTCGGCGCGTCACCGTCATTGCGCGCAATTTCCGTTGCCGCCTCGGCGAACTCGATCTGATCTGCCTCGACGCCGGGGAACTGGTGATCGTCGAAGTACGTCAGCGCGCGACGCGCGATTTCGGCGGCGCGGTCGCATCCGTGACTGCGGCCAAGCGGCGCCGGATCACACGCGCCGCGAAGGCGTTCCTATCGCGATCCGACCGTTGGCGGTCGCACCCCGTGCGCTTCGATGTGCTGGCTATCGAGGGGCGCACCGACGCACGGCCGGAAATCATCTGGTTAAAGGCGGCGTTTCAGGGCGCATGAGCGGCGCCGTGATCCGGTAATTCGCCTGACGCGCTACTTGACGACCTGCAATTTGGGCCTCTTGCCCGGCGCGCGCGCCGGCTTACCGTCGTGCGCGGCCGCCGGCGGCCCGTCGGTCGGATCGGGATCGGCGTCGCCCTCGGGGAAAATCATGCCCTGGCCCGTCTCCCGGGCATAGATCCCGAGCACCGCCCGCACCGGCACCTGCACCGCTTGGCTCAGTCCCCCGAAGCGCGCTTCGAAGCTGATGAACTCGTTGCCCAATTTCAGCAACTGCGTCGCCGTGAAGCTGACGTTCAAGACGATCTTGCCGTCCTTGACGTACTGGCGCGGCACCGTGACGCCTTCGGCGCTGGCGTCGACGACGAGGTGCGGCGTCTCGCCGCTGTCGGTGATCCACTCGTGCAGCGCCCGCAACAGGTAGGGACGGCGCGGCTTCAATGCCGCATGACCCGTTCGGCCTCGGTCAGGGAGGCGCGAAATGCCGGCCGCGCAAAGATCGAGTTCATGTACTTGACGATGGGCTGCGCCAGGGCGGGCAATTCGATGCCGAAAAGGTTCAGCCTCCATAGTATCGGCGCAATGCTCGCGTCGACCAACGAGAATTCGTCACTGAGGAAGAACGGCTTCGCCTTGAACACCTCGGCGCTGGCGGCAATCGCCTCGCCCAGCACTTTGCGGCTCTGCGCCGCGGTCTTGCCATGCGGGTCGGCCTCGATGTCGTGGGCCATCGCATACCAATCGCGCTCGACGCGGTACAAGGCCACGCGGAATTGCGCCCGCGTCACGGGATCTATCGGCATCAGCGGCGGATGGGGAAACCGTTCGTCGAGGTATTCGATGATTACCCGCGAATCGTACAACACCAGATCGCGATCGACGAGCGTCGGCAGGCTGTGGTAGGGATTGAGGTCGAGCAAATCCTCCGGCAGTTTACCGACATCGACGTTGACGACGTCGATGCTGAGGCCCTTTTCGGCGAGCACCAGCCGCGTCCGATGACTCCAAGGGTCGGTCGGCGCCGAAAACAATGTCATCACCGCGCGACGTACCACTAACACTGTCTCCTGGGAGCAATCGGAAAGAACGGTCCCCAGCGCTCCAAACAACCCAAACGCGATCCGTCGCCGCCGCAGCGTCAGTGGACGTCCTTCCAGTATTCCTTCTTCAACAAATAAGCGAACACGAAGAACACCAGCAAGAACAGCGTCACGAATATACCGAGCGATTCACGCTTTGCCTTGATCGGTTCGGCGGCGTAATCCAGAAAGTTCGCGATGTCTCGAACGAATTGATCATACGCCTCCGGCGTCATCGACCCCGCGCTCATCAGTTCGACGCCGCTCAAGGTCAGGCTCGTATGGCCCATTCCGTCCGATTCGCTCTTGTAAATGGGTTTCTGCAATCCCTGCAGCGACGCGAGCACGAACGGCATCGCCGTCTGCGGGAGATATAGGTTGTTGACTCCCCACATGCGGCTCTTGTCGGCATAAAAGCCTTTGAGATACGAATAAATGTAGTCTACGCCTTTGTAGCGGGCCATCAGCGTCAAATCGGGAGGCTGCTTGCCGAACCAGGTCTCGGCTGTGGCCGGCATTGCCGAGATGATCTCGTCATACGGCTTCTTCGAGGTGAACATCAAATCCGCCGCGAGCACCGCCGGCGGTATGCGCAGATCGGTTGCCATGCGGTTGTAGCGCAAATACTCCAGCGAATGGCAACCCGAACAATAGTTCATGAAATCGCGCGCGCCGCGCTGCAGCGATTGGATGTCTTTGATGTCCGTTCCGGCGTGCTCCAGCGGCAAGCCCTCCTCTTGGGCCAGCGACGCGCCGGCCGGGAGGAGTGTCGCAACGATCAATATTAAGTCGCTTAAGCATGTCCCGTTACCCTCTCCGGCACTGGCTTGACTCGATCGATCTTCGTGTACCACGGCATCAGCAGGAAGAACGCGAAATAAAGGACCGTTCCGATCCTCGACAACAGCGGATAGATCCCCGAGGGAGGCTTCATGCCGCAGACCCCGAGCGTCAGGAACGAAGCGACGAAGATCGCCAATGCGACCTTGTAGATCGGGCCGCGGTAGCGGACGGATTTGACCGGAGAGCGGTCCAGCCACGGCACGAAGAACAGCACGACAATGGCGAACGCCATGACCAGCACGCCCCAGACTTGCGTGCCCGCGAACGACGGCACCGCGCGCAGCATCGCGTAGTAGGGCGTGAAGTACCACACCGGCGCGATGTGCGGCGGGGTCTGCAGCGGGTTTGCAGGCGTGAAATTCGGCGCTTCCAGAAAGAAACCACCGACCGTCGGCGCGAAGAAAATGATGCCGCAAAAGATCACCAGGAACCCGGCGACACCGAGGAGATCCTTGACCGTGTAGTAAGGGTGGAACGGAATGCCGTCGAGCGGATGCCCGTCCGGCCCCTTCAATTTCTTGATTTCGATGCCGTCCGGATTGTTCGAGCCGACTTCGTGCAGCGCCATCAGGTGCGCGATGACCAGAAAAATCAGCGCGAGCGGCAGAGCCGCCACGTGGAACGCGAAGAACCGGTTCAGCGTAGCGTCCGCGATCACATAATCGCCGCGTATCCACTCGACCAGCGCGCCTCCGATCACCGGCAGGCTGCCGAACAGCGACGTAATCACTTGCGCTCCCCAAAAGCTCATGTTGCCCCAAGGCAGCACGTAGCCCATGAACGCCTCGGCCATCAGCAGCACGAAAATCACGCAGCCGAAAATCCACAACAGTTCGCGCGGCTTGCGCGCCGAACCGTACATCAGCGCGCGGAACATGTGCAAATAGACGACGATAAAGAACGCCGATGCGCCGGTCGTATGCATGTAGCGGATGAGCCAGCCCCAATCGACGTCGCGCATGATGTATTCGATGGAGCCGAACGCTTCTGCGGCGGAAGGCTTGTAGTGCATCGTCAAGAATATTCCCGTGACGATCTGATTGACGAGAAGCAACAATGCCAGGGAGCCGAAGTAGTACCAGAAGTTGAAATTCTTCGGGGCATAGTATTCGGCGACTTGTTCCTTCCATAATTTCGTCAGCGGGAAGCGCTGATCGATCCAATGAATGAAACCCCGGCCCTTGCCGGTATCGGCGGATTCTGGAACTGCGGGCATCGGTCAACCTCTCATGCGTCAATTAGGCAGGCTTCGGAGCTTCATCGACGCCGATCACGATGTGCGCCGCCGTCGAGAACGAGTAGGACGGGATCGTCAGATTCTTCGGCGCCGGCATGTTCTTGAATACTCGGCCCGACGCATCGTATTTGGAACCGTGGCAGGGGCAGTAAAAGCCTCCCGGCCATTGCGCGCCCAAGTCGACTCCCGACAATTGAGTCTGCGCATCCGGCTGCAGGGCCCCTAGCGGCGAACAGCCTAGGTGCGTGCATACGGCCAAGCCGACCCAGTACTCGGGGTCGCGCGCGCGCGCCGGTCCGGACGACTTGATGTATGGCGGTTGCTCCGAATCGTCGCTGTCCGGGTCGGCGAGCAGCTGGTTGTGGTCGCCCAAATGTTCGACCAGTTGCTTGGAGCGGCGCACGACGAAGACCGGCTGTCCTCGCCAAGCGACCTTCAGAAGCTGGCCCGGCTCGAGCTTGGATGCGTCGACTTCGACCGGCGCGCCGAGCGCCTTGGCCCGCGAACTCGGGTTCCACGAGGCCAGAAAAGGCGCGGCGGCGAACACGGCGCCGATTGCGCCGGTGCCCACGGTTGCCGCAGTCAATAGACGGCGCCGACTATGATCGACCTGATCATCCATTCGCATACCCCTAGGAACGATTAACGATTCTTTAGGCTTTTACGGCCTGCGGCCAGTGTTTCACAATCAACGTTCGTAGCGCATTATACACGCCAGGTCGGGCCGGCTGCGGGCAACAAAAGTCATCCCGCCGACCATCGTGCGATCGAAACTCTAGAACACCGGCCGGCCAAGATGGAAATCTCTTGCGGGATTTTAATTGAATAACGCGCGCATTTTGGTGAAATTCTTGATCAAGGCGGTCGTCGTCGGACTGGCCGTCGGATTCCTGATCATTTGGTGGAGGCCGGCGCTGCTCGGCGTGCCGACAGCGCCCGTTGCGCGCACCACTGCGAGGCGCGGTGATTCGGCGGCGACTCCCGCGTCGGGGGCCAATACACCGGTGCCGCGTCCGGCGCCCGCGGCGGGCGGCCCTACAGTCGTCATCGACAGTTTTGCCGACGCCGTCGCGCGTGCCTTACCGGCGGTCGTCAACATTTACACCGCGCGCGTCGTCACGGAGCAGACGCAGCCGCCGCCGTTGCAACAATTGTTCGGCAATTTCTGGCCGACCTACCGCCGCCGCATCGAGCGCAGTCTCGGCTCGGGCGTAATCGTCGACTCGAACGGCACGATCGTGACCAACCAGCACGTGATCGCGGGCGCCGACTCGATCATGGTGCAGCTGGCGGACGGCCGCGTCGCCGAAGCAAAAGTCGTCGGCCAGGATCCGGACACGGACCTGGCGATTCTGCACCTGTCCCTCGCGAACTTGCCGGTCATGCCGCTCGGCCGCTCGGACACCTTGCGCGTCGGCGACATCGTCCTGGCGATCGGCGATCCGTACGGCTTGAGCCACACCGTCACCCACGGCATCGTCAGCGCCACCGGTCGCGGCCAGCTCGGCCTCGCGACTTTCGAGAATTTCATACAGACCGATGCCGCCATCAACCCCGGCAATTCGGGTGGCGCGCTGATCAACGTGCGCAGCGAACTGGTCGGCATCAATACGGCCGTGCTGAACCGCGACGGAGGAGGATCCGAGGGAATCGGATTCGCGATCCCGGTGAATCTGGTACGCGGCGTCATGCAACAGATACTCGCCCATGGCCACGTGATTCGCGGCTGGTTGGGACTTGCGCCACAGGATCTGACCGATGCACAAGCCGCCCAACTCGGCATCCCGGCAGGCGGCGGCGTGACGGTCGTGAATATTCTGGTCAGGAGCCCCGCCTACGAGGCCGGAGTCAGGCCCGGCGATCTGATCACCGGCGTCGACGGCGTAGCCGGTCAAGAGCGCGCAAGACTTCATCATCCGCATCGCCGCTCTGTTACCCGGCACCATGATTGAACTCGCAGGAAGGCACGGCCTGCAGCAGTTCAAATACCGCGTGCGCGTGACCGAACGGCCGACCCGCCAATTCGATCCGAATTAGGCGATCCTCACCAGGCGCGCCGTCAACCAGGCGTGCGGCGTATTTTCGCGCCGAGCTGCTGGAACTTCTCCTCGATCGCCTCGTAACCTCGGTCGATGTGGTAGATGCGTTCGATTTCGGTGCGCCCCTCGGCCACCAGCGCCGCCAAGATCAGGCTTGCCGAGGCGCGCAAATCGGTCGCCATGACCGGTGCGGCCGTTAGCCGCTCGACGCCCTTGATGATCGCGGTATTACCCTCGAGCCGGATTTCCGCGCCCATGCGCCGCATCTCCAGCATGTGCATGAAGCGGTTCTCGAAGATCGTCTCGATGATCGTGCCGACGCCCGTTGCGACCGTATTCAGCGCGGCGAATTGCGCCTGCATGTCGGTTGGAAATGCGGGATACGGAGCGGTGCGGATGTCGACCGCCTTCGGCCTGCGGCCGCGCATGTCGACCTCGATCCAACCATCGCCCATCGACACATCGGCTCCCGCCTCCTGCAGCTTGGCGATGACCGCGTCCATGTGCTCCGGCCGGGTGTTCTTGACCCGCACGTGCCCGCCGGTGATCGCGCCGGCCACGAGATAAGTACCGGTCTCGATGCGGTCCGGCAGAACCTCGTAATGGGTGCCGTTGAGGCGCTCGACGCCGTCGATGACGATATTGTCGGTGCCCGCGCCTTGGATTTTCGCCCCCATCGCGTTCAAGAAATTCGCGAGATCGACGACCTCGGGCTCGCGCGCCGCGTTTTCCAGCACGGTCCGTCCGTCGGCAAGCGTCGCCGCCATCATCAGATTCTCCGTGCCGGTCACGGTGACCGTATCGAGCACGAGGCGTACGCCCCGCAACCGGCCGGCGCGCGCCTTGATGTAGCCGTTCTCGATATGAATATCGGCGCCCATGGCCTGTAAGCCGGCGACATGGATATTGACCGGCCGCGCGCCGATCGCGCAGCCGCCTGGCAGGGAGACGTCGGCCTGCCCGAACCTCGCGATCAGAGGACCGAGCACCAAAATCGACGCGCGCATGGTCTTCACCAGCTGATACGGGGCGAAATAATTCTTGATCGTCGACGCGTCGACTTCGATGCGCATTTTCTCGTCGACGGTCACGGACACGCCCATCCGTCCCAGCAGTTCGATCATCGTCGTCACGTCCTGCAAATGCGGCACGTTGGAGACGATGACCGGGCCGTCGGCCAGCAAGCAGCCCGCCAGGATCGGCAAGGTCGCGTTTTTCGCCCCGGAAATGCGGATTTCGCCGTTGAGCGCGATGCCGCCCTGAATCTGCAGTTTATCCAAGAAATCCCCCCTTACCCGTACGGCCGCGGCAGGCCGGGCTGCGCTCGCCTCTCAGCCGCGCCCCCTAGCGGCGAATTCCTGCGGCGTGAATACCTGCAGCGCCAACGCGTGAATCTCGTTGCCGACCGCCGGCCCCAACGCCGCGTATACCAGTTGATGGCGTTGCACCGCCTTTTTGCCGGCGAACGCCTCCGATACGACGACGGCATCGAAATGCACGTTGTCCTCGCTGCGGACCGTGACCGTACTGCCGGCCATGGCATCGCTGATCATCCGGGCCACCTGCTGTGCTTCCATGACATCTCCTTAGGATCTTCCGACCCTGCGAAGTTTACAAATAAAGCCGCCGGCGGCCCAATCCGCGCCAAACGCGGCATCCGCGGTATCATTCACCGATGCACCGCGCCTATTCGGACGAAGACCTGATCGACGCCGCTCGACAGGCTCTGTCGATCGAGATCGACGGGCTGCGCGCGCAGCTGCCCAGGCTCGGGCCGGAATTCGCGCAGGCCTGCCGGATTTGCCTCGACTGCCGAGGGCGCGTCGTCGTCACCGGCATGGGAAAGTCCGGGCACATCGCCGGCAAAATCGCCGCCACGCTGGCGAGCACCGGGACGCCCGCGTTCTTCGTGCATCCCGGGGAAGCGAGCCATGGGGACGTCGGCATGATCATCCGCGACGACACCGTACTGGCCCTGTCCAACTCCGGCGAGACCGAGGAAATATTGACCATTGTACCCGTGATTAAGCGCCTCGGCGTGCCGCTGGTGTCGATGACCGGCAATCCGCAATCGGCGCTCGCCCGCTTATCCACCGTCCATTTGTACATCGGCGTACCCGCGGAAGCCTGCCCGCTGAACCTCGCGCCGACCGCCAGTACGACGGCGGCACTCGCGGTCGGCGACGCCCTCAGCGTCGCGCTGTTGAAGGCGCGCGGCTTCACCGAACAGGACTTTGCGCGCTCCCACCCGTCGGGGCTTTTGGGCCGGCGGCTGTTGCTGCGCGTGGAGGACGTGATGCGCACCGGCGCCGACGTTCCGAAAGTCCTCTCCCATACGGCGCTTGCGGACGGCCTGATGGAAATGTCGCGCAAGGGGCTGGGCATGACGGCGATCGTCGACGCATCGGATCGCGCACTGGGCATTTTCACGGACGGAGATCTGCGGCGGGCGCTGGATCGCGCCGCGGATTTGCATGCGACGCGCATGGAGGATGTCATGACGCGCAATGCGAAGACCGCGGATGTGAGCATGCTGGCGGCTGAGGCGGTGCATATGATGGAAACGCACCGCATCACCTCCTTGTTGGTCGTCGATGCGCAGCAGCGCGTCGTCGGCGCGCTGAACGTACACGATCTGATGCGCGCGGGGGTCGTTTGAACGCGCGCAAACAGACGCCGCTCGCCAAGATACGCCTGGTCATCCTCGACATCGACGGCGTCATGACCGACGGACGGCTGTACTTCGGACCTCGAGGGGAGATCCTGAAGGCCTTCCATGTGCGCGACGGTCATGGCATCAAGTTGTTGATGTCCAGCGGCGTTGCGGTGGCAGCCGTCAGCGGGCGTCGCTCGGCGGCCGTCGCGGCGCGAATGCGCGAACTGGGCGTGCCCCACGTCATTCAAGGCTGCGCGGACAAATTGCGCGCACTCGGCGAACTGTCTCGTCAGTTGGACATCACGCCGTTGGCCTCGGCGTGCATGGTCGACGACACTCCGGATTTACCGCTGATGTCGGCGGTCGGCTTCGCCGCGGCGGTCGCCGATGCGCACCCGCTGGTACGATCCGCAGCGCACTGGACCGCGACAGCCGCGGGGGGATGCGGCGCGGTGCGCGAACTCTGCGATGCGCTATTGCGCGCCCGCGCGCGGAACCGCTGATGCTGTTCCGGATATTTACCGTATTGGCGGTCGTTGCTCTGGTGGCCAGCGTCTGGATTCTGACGACCTCAAAGCGCTCGTCGCAATCGCAAGGCGGCGCCGAAAGCGCCCGCCGGCCCGGGTATTATCTGAATGACGCGGTGATGACGGACTACAATCAGAACGGTGACCCCAGCATCAAGATCGCCGCCCGGCGCATCGATCAAATCGATCACGGCACCGAGATCGAGCTGCACGACATTCGCGTCGACTATCAAACCGCAGGCGGAGACTCCTGGGTCCTCAACGGCGATCTCGCTCATGTGGAACCGGGGGGCACGGTCGTCGAGGTGACCGGCAATGTGCAGCTGAAGGGCGCGGCGCTGATCCGCACCGACCGCATGACCTACGACACCGCCGCCGGCATCGCCAGCACCGCGAGCGACGTGGTGATCGAATTCGCCGATCAAGTCCTGACCGCGCACGGTCTATTAGCCAATTTGCGGGCGCGCACGGTGCGCCTCGAGTCGCGGGTCAATGGCCGCTTTCATCCATAGGGGTCTCGCGATGGCGCTGCTGTTGGCGCCGGTCGGCCAGCTGCCGGCCGCCACGCCGCGGCCGCCGGAACCGCCAGGGCCGTCCGAGCCGCCGCCGATACTGCTGGATGCGCAATCCTCCGAAATCGACTACGGCAACAACGATCTGCTGTTTCGCAAGGTCAAGATTTCCCAGGGTACGATGTCCGTGATTGCCGATCAGGCGCGGGCGAACGGCTTGGATTTCGACAACAGTCACTGGGTGTTCAAAGGCAACGTGAAAATCGACGTGAACGAAGGCGAACTGACTTCCGACGAGGCGCAAATCACGTTCGTTAAAAAGCTGCTTGCGACGGCCAACGTGACCGGCGATCCGGCCGAGTTCGTGCAGCACGATGCCAAGTCGGGACGGCCGGTACAGGGCAGCGCCTACATGATCGATTACAACGTCGGCAATGGCGTCATCGAATTGGAAAAGGATGCGTGGCTCAGCGACGGGCAAAACGAGATTCGAGGCGAATCGCTGAAATACAACATCGCGGCGCGGCGGGTCATCGCCAACGCCGCGGATCAGAAATCGCAACGCGTGCACATCACGATCACTCCGCCGCCGCCGGCGAAGCGCAAACCATGAGTTTGCTGCGGGCCTCCAACCTCGCGAAGAGCTACAAATCGAAGCAGGTCGTGCGTGACCTGTCGCTGGATGTCGAAAGCGGCGAAGTGGTGGGCTTACTTGGCCCAAACGGCGCCGGCAAGACCACGGCGTTCTACATGATCGTCGGCCTCACCAACTGCGAGCGCGGTCAGATACGCCTGGACGGCCACGACATCAGCCGACTGCCGATGCACCGGCGCGCGCAATTGGGATTGGGCTACTTGCCGCAAGAGCCTTCGGTGTTTCGTAAGTTATCCGTGGCCGACAATATCATGGCGATACTCGAGACCCGGCCAGGCAAGGATCGATCGTGGCGCGCGGCGCGTTTGGAGGAGTTGCTGAACGACCTGCATATCGGCCATGTGCAGAAGAGCCTCGGGGTTAGCCTGTCGGGCGGCGAGCGGCGGCGCGTCGAAATCGCGCGCGCCTTGGCGGCGGAACCGCAGTTCATGCTGCTGGACGAGCCGTTTGCCGGCGTGGATCCTCTGTCGGTTATAGATATCCAGCGGATAATCAAGCACTTGTCGGCCAAGGGCATCGGTGTCTTGATTACCGATCATAATGTACGCGAGACGCTCGGCATCTGCAGCCGCGCGTACATAGTCAGCCATGGGGTCGTCATAGCCTCAGGATCTGCGGAACAGATTCTTGCCAATGCACAGGTCCGTGAGGTGTACTTGGGCCAGGATTTCAAACTCTAGGGGCGGACCCGACAGGACTATGTTGAAGCCCAGTCTGCAGCTCCGGATTGGCCAGCAGTTGACGATGACGCCGCAGCTGCAGCAGGCGATTCGTTTGCTGCAATTGCCCGCGTTGGATTTACAGGCGCACGTGCGCGAGACGCTGGAAACCAATGTGATGCTCGAGGCCGACGACGAACTCGGCGCCGACGGGGTGGTCGACGCGCCGTCCGGCCCGGCCGAGGCGGCCGCGCGCGATGACTACGCGGAACTCGACGGTAAATCCGAACTCGGCGACCAGCGAGACGCTCCGGACGTCGAAATCGCCGACGAGGCCTGGGGCGAGCAGACGACCGGTCCCGCGGAACTGCCTTGGTCGGGCGAATTCGATCGCGACGCCGATTTCAGCGACCGGCACGGCGAGTCGCTGCGCGAACAGTTGATCGCGCAATTGGGACTTGCAAAACTGTCGGCGACCGAACTGGCGATCGCGGGCGTCATCATCGATGCGATCTCCGACGACGGCTACCTGCAAGAGAGTCTGGAAAATATCCGCTTGAGCCTGCTGCCCGAGATCTCGGCCGAAACAGCCGACATCGAGCGCGTGCTCGGCGCGGTCCAGTTGCTCGAGCCGGCGGGCGTAGGCGCCCGCAATCTGGCGGAGTGCATCGCCTTGCAGCTGCGCCAGCTCGACCTGCAGACGCCGGCTCGCGATTTGGCGATCAGGATCGCCTTCGACCACCTGGATTTGGTCGGCGCGCAGCAGTTCGCGCTGCTGCGCCGCCAACTGCGGTGCAGCGAGCCGGATTTGGAGATGGCGCTCGCCCTGGTGCGCTCCTGCCACCCCAAGCCGGGCGCGGCCATCAGCTCGGGGCAGGCGGAATACGTGATTCCGGACGTCTTCGTGCGGCGCACCGAGCACGGCTGGACGGTCGAGGTCAATCAAGCGACCGTCCCGCGGGTGCGCGTCAATCAGAGTTATGCAAACTTGATTTCCCGGTCCGCCGACCACGCGATGCTGCGCACGCAGTTGCAAGAGGCGCGGTGGCTGATGCGCAGCCTCGAAATACGCAGCGACACCTTGGTAAAGGTCGCGCGCTGCATTGTGCAGCGGCAGGCGCGCTTTTTCGAGCGCGGCGAAGAGGCGATGCAACCACTGATCCTCAAGGACGTCGCCGACGAAGTCGAGATGCACGAATCGACGATCTCGAGGGTCACGACCGCGAAATACATGCATACGCCGCGCGGCGTTTTCGAGTTCCGCTACTTTTTTTCCAGCCATGTCGCGGCATCCGACGGCACGGAAATGTCGTCGACGGCGATCAGAGCTAAGTTGAAAAGATTGATAGCGCAGGAGAGCTCGGACTGCCCCTTGAGCGACAGCAAGCTGGCGGAACTTTTGTCGAGCGAGGGTATACCGGTTGCCCGGCGCACCGTTGCCAAGTACCGGGAAGGTATGCAGATCGCCCCGTCCAACGAACGGAAGCGGGCTGCGTCACGGACGTCCTAACGGCCAACCAATCGTACGGAGGACCAACATGCAACTCGATCTCAGTGGCCATCATTTGGATATCACACCCGCGTTGCGCGGCTACGTTCTAAAGAAGTTCGACAAGATTTCGCGCCACTTCGAGCAACTGATCGACGTGCATTGCGTCTTGACCGTCGAGAAGCTGCGCCATAAGGCCGAAGCGACATTGATGCTGCGCGGTAGCAAGATTTACGCGGAGGCCATTGACGGCGATATGTACGCTGCGATCGACGCTTTGACCGACAAACTCGACCGCCGCGTCAAGAAGCACAAGGAAAAATCCAACGATCACCATCCCGAAGACGTGATCAAGGCGCGCTCGCCTTGAGCTCGGCCGGCCGCTGCCGATGCACCTGATCATCGTCAGCGGGCTCTCCGGCTCGGGCAAGAGCGTGGCCTTGCACATGCTCGAGGACATCGACTATTACTGCGTCGATAACATTCCGGCGGCACTGCTCAAGCCCCTGATATCGCATATTATCCGGGGATCCGACGAGATCTATCCCCGTGCCGCCGTCGGTCTGGATGCGCGCAACAAGCCGCAGGAGATCTCCACCGTACCCGATCTGGTCGATGAACTGCGGCGCAGCGGTATCAGCTGCGATGTGCTGTTCTTGCACGCGCGCGACGCCGTTTTGCTGAAGCGCTACGCGGAGACGCGCCGCAAGCATCCGCTGATCGCCGCCGGAATCAGTTTGCGCGACGCTATAGAGTGCGAACGCGAGATACTCGAGCCGATCGCGACGGCCGCCGACCTGATCTTGGACACCTCGAATATGGGGGTGCACGCGCTTCGCCAACTGATCCGCGAGCGTGTCGATCGCCGCAGCGCGAACCGCGTCTCGCTGATGTTCGAGTCGTTCGGCTACAAGCACGGCATACCTGGCGACGCGGATTTCGTCTTCGACGTGCGCAGCCTTCCAAACCCGTTCTGGGAACATTCGCTGCGCAATCTGACGGGCCGCGACGCGGCCGTCATCGAATATCTCGACGGCCACGCGAGCGTCGGCGCAATGCTCGCCGACCTGATCGGTTTCCTCTCCAATCGCATCCGCGATTTCGCCGAATCGAATCGCGGCTATTTGACGATCGCGATAGGCTGCACGGGCGGGCAACACCGGTCCGTATACATCGCGGAGCGACTGGCAGCGCATTTTCGCCGCGATCATCCGCAGGTGTTGACGCGTCACGACGCGCTCCCGGAAAGCTGACACGGGAGCGCCTTGCCGCGGTTGCGGCGGCGTGCGGGTCACCTCAGTGCGAAAGCGCGCCGATCGCCTGATCCAGGCCGGCCAACGTCAACGGGTACATGCGCCCTTCCATGAGCTCGCGCGTCAGCTCGATCGAGCGGACCTGCGGCCAAATCCGCGACGGTTGCGGGTTGATCCAGACGCAACTTCGATACGCGTCCCGCAGGCGCCTGAGCCAGACTTCGCCGGACTCCTCGTTCCAATGTTCGACGCTGCCGCCGGCCTGAGCGATCTCGTACGGACTCATCGTCGCGTCGCCGACAATGATCAATTTGTAATCGCGGCTGTAGGTGCGCAGCACGGCGATCGTGCCGACGTGTTCGTCGAACCGGCGGCGATTGTCCCGCCACAATTTCTCATATGGAAAATTATGGAAATAGAACTGCTCCAAGTGCTTGAATTCGCTTCGCGCCGCCGAAAAAAGTTCCGCCGAGGCACGCACATGATCGTCCATCGAACCGCCGACATCGAGCAATAGCAGGACCTTGACGATGTTGCGCCGCTCGGGAGCCAATTTGAGGTCGAGCCAGCCCCCGGCGCGCGCGGTCGCGTCGATCGTATCGGCGAGCGCCAGCTCGGTCGGCGCACCCCGGCGCGCGAAGCGCCGCAGGCGGCGCAGCGCCAGTTTCATGTTGCGCGTGCCGAGTTCGACGTCATCGTCCAGATTCGCGAATTCCCGCCGGTCCCAAACCTTGACGGCGCGGCGATGCCTCGATTTTTCCTGGCCGACGCGCACTCCCTCGGGATTGTAGCCGTAGGCGCCGAACGGGGAGGTGCCGGCCGTGCCGATCCATTTGTCGCCGCCCTGATGCCGGCCTTGCTGCTCCTCGAGACGCAACGCCAAAGTCTCCATCAAGTTCCGCCAGCCGCCTAGCGCCTTGATTTCCGCCATTTCCGCGGGCGTCAGGTTTTTCTGCGCGAGCTTCTCGAGCCAGTCGGCGGGCAATTCACGGAAGAGAGAAGCGAGGGAGTCGGCGGCGCCGCTGAAATGGGCGGCGAACGCACGGTCGAAGCGATCATAGTGGCGCTCGTCCTTGACCAAGCAGGTGCGCGCAAGGAAATAAAACCGCTCGGCGCTCGCATCGCTCAGTCCGGCGCGCAGCGCTTCGAGCAAGGTCAGGAACTCCGTGATCGACACCGGCACGCCGCAGCCGCGCAGCAAAAAGAAGAATCTAACGAGCATTGCGGCGATCGAGGAACAGCAGCTGTTCGAACAAATGCACGTCTTGCTCGTTCTTCAACAGCGCGCCGTACAGCGGCGGTATCAGGGTCCGCGCGTCGTCGGCGCGCAGCGTCTCCGGAGGAATGTCTTCGGCGACCAACAGCTTGATCCAATCGAGGAGTTCCGAAGTGGACGGCTTTTTCTTCAGGCCCGGCATTTCGCGCATCTTGAAGAACGCGGCTAGCGCCTCGCGGAGCAGTTCGCGCTTCAAATCGGGGAAATGAACTTGAATGATTTGCGTCATCGTCTGCTCGTCCGGAAACCGGATGTAATGAAAAAAACATCGCCGCAAGAACGCGTCCGGCAGTTCCTTCTCGTTGTTGCTGGTAATGACGATTATGGGGCGATGCTTGGCGCGCACGGTCTCGCGCGTCTCGTAGACGTAGAATTCCATGCGATCCAGTTCGCGCAGCAAGTCGTTCGGGAATTCTATGTCGGCCTTGTCTATCTCGTCGATCAGCAGTACCGGCTGCGCGTCGCAATCGAATGCCTCCCACAGATTGCCCTTGAGAATGTAGTTGCGGATGTCTTTGACGCGCGGGTCGCCGAGTTGAGAATCGCGCAGGCGCGAGACGGCGTCGTATTCGTACAATCCCTGCTGCGCCTTCGTCGTCGATTTGACGTGCCACTCGTACAGCGGCTTCGCCAAGGACTTGGCTATCTCGGCTGCGAGCAATGTCTTGCCGGTACCGGGCTCGCCCTTGATCAGCAGCGGCCGCGACAGCACGATCGAGGCGTTGACCGCGGCCATCAACTCCGCGGTCGCGATATAGCGCTCCGTAGAACGAAATTCCGCGGGCATCGCGCTACCGGACGGTCACCTGGACAATTTGCATCGAGTTGGTGCCGCCGGACACCCCGCTCAACTCGCCCTTCGTCAGAATCACCAGGTCGCCCTCTTCGACCAAGCGCAGATCCAGCAATTGACGGAACACCGAGCGGTAGAGGGACTGCGGATCCCCATGGACGAAATCGTAAGCCACGGGATAGACGCCGCGGTAAAGCGTGACGCGGCCGCGCGTCTCGGCCTTTCGCGTGAACGCGTAGATCGGAATGTCCGAACGCACTCGCGACATCCACAGCGTCGTGGAACCCGATTCGGTCAGCGCGACGATTGCCTTGACGTTCAAATGATTCGCCGTGTACATGACGGCGGCCGCGATCGCCTCGTCGGTGCGTCCGAAATGCCCGCTGTCGCGCTGCCTGATTCGCACATGCGCGCCCTGATATTTCTCGGCGCCCAATATGATCCGCGACATGGCCTCCACCACCTTCGCCGGATGCTTCCCGGATGCGGTCTCCGCGGAGAGCATGACCGCATCGCTTCCCTCCATGACCGCGTTGGCCACATCCGACACTTCGGCGCGGGTAGGGATCACATTGACGATCATCGACTCCATCATTTGCGTCGCCGTGATTACCACGCGATTCTGGTGCCTCGCCTCGCGAATGATTTCCTTTTGCAATCCCGCGAGCTCCGCGTAGCCCATTTCCACCCCTAGGTCGCCGCGGGCGACCATCACCGCGTCGCTCGCGCGCACGACCTGAGCGAGATTGGTGATCGCTTCGGCGCGTTCGATCTTCGCGATCAGCAGAGCGTGCCCCGCCGCTTCGCGCAGCAGCGCCCTGGCTTCATTCAGATCGCCCGCGTCGCGCACGAAGGAAATGGCCAAGTAATCGACCTTCAGTGACGCCGCGGTGCGTATGTCCAGCCGATCTTTATCCGTCAGCGCGCCCGCCGACAAACCTCCTCCCTGGCGATTGATTCCCTTGTTGTTGCCGAGTTCGCCGCCGACCAGAACTCGAGTTCTGATCCGCGGACCGTCGATGCTCTCCACTTGCAGGCTGATTTGCCCGTCATTGAGCAGCAGCACGTCGCCGACGAACACGTCCTGGGGGAGCTTCTTGTAGGCGATGCCGACTTCGCGTTCATTGCCGGCCTCCGCGGCGAGAGTGGCATCCAAGGTGAACTGTGCGCCTTCGGTCAAATGCACGGATCCCTGGGCAAAGCGATCGATGCGTATCTTGGGGCCTTGCAGGTCGCCGAGTACGCCGATGTAGCGGCCGGCTTGCCGAGCGGCGTCGCGGATCAATTCGACCCGGCGGGCGTGATCGGCGGCTTGTCCGTGCGAGAAATTGAGTCGAACGACGTCGACCCCGGCGCGAACGATGTCGGCGAGAACCGAGGGATCGTCGGTGGCCGGTCCCAGCGTCGCGACGATCTTGGTGCGCCTCAGCTGCTCGCTCATCCGGCACGCTGCTCTAAAATCTCCACGGCGGGGAGTTTTTTCCCCTCCACGAACTCCAGAAAGGCGCCGCCGCCGGTCGAAATATACGAGATGCTCTCCTCGATGCCGTATTTTTCGATTGCAGCGAGAGTATCGCCCCCCCCGGCGATCGAGAACGCCTTGCTGCGCGCTATCGCATGCGCCAATGCGCGCGTACCCTCGCCGAATTGCGGAAACTCAAAGACGCCGATCGGGCCATTCCAGATGATCGTTCCTGCGGAGGCCAGCACCTCGGCGAGACGCTCGGACGTGTCAGGGCCGACGTCGAGGATCATCTCGTCGGCGGAAACGGTTCCCACCGGCTTGACGTCGGCCTCGGCTTTGGCCGAAAAGGACTTGGCGACGACGACGTCCGTCGGCATCGGAATCTCGATGCCGCGTTTCTTCGATTGATCCAATAGCCGTTTGCAGATGTCCAACATGTCCGGCTCACACAAGGATTTGCCGACATTGAAGCCGAGCGCCGCAAGAAAGGTATTCGCAATGCCGCCGCCGACGATCAAGCCGTCCACTTTTGCCAGCAGTGCCTCGAGCACGGTGAGCTTCGTCGATACCTTGGATCCGGCGACGATCGCTATCAGCGGCCGCGCCGGCTTGTCGAGCGCCGTTTCCAGAGCCGTCAGCTCGTTGACCAGCAACGGCCCGGCGCAGGCGATGGGGGCATATTTCGCCACGCCGTGCGTGCTCGCCTCGGCGCGGTGCGCGGTACCGAATGCATCCATGACGTAGATGTCGCACAAGGCCGCCATTTTCTTGGCCAGATCGTCGGCGTCTTTCTTCTCGCCCTTGTTGAAGCGCACATTCTCCAGCAGTACGACCGTGCCGGGAGCCGCTTCGACGCCGCTCAGCCAGTCGCGCTTGAGCGCGACGGGAAGGCCCAGCAACTCGCCGATGCGCTTGGCGATCGGCGCGAGCGAGGCTTCCTCGCTGTATTTGCCCTCTTCCGGTCTGCCCAAGTGCGACATGACCAATACGCGCGCGCCCTGCTCGAGCGCGAGCCGTATGGTCGGCAGCGCGGCCCTGATGCGCGCGTCGCTTGTCACCACTCCGTCGTGAACCGGGACGTTGAGGTCTTCGCGAATCAATACCCGTTTGCCGCGCAGATCGTAGCCCGTCATTTTATTGATCTTCACGAGCGCGCTCCGCCGGGGAGTTATGCGACTTTCGACCACGCCACCGTGGCGTCCAGCATGCGATTGGAGAAACCCCACTCGTTATCATACCAGGCGCAGACCTTGACGAGCGTGCCCTGCAGCACCTTGGTCAAACTCGCATCGTAGGTGGAAGAAGCCGGATCGTGATTGAAATCGACGGATACCAGCGGCTGGTCGTTGTACGCAAGGATCCCTTTCATCGCTCCCTGCGCAGCCGCTTTGATGATGCCGTCGATCTCCGCGACGCTCGTTGCGCGCGCCGCCGTGAAGCTCAGGTCCACGAGCGAGACGTTGATCGTCGGCACGCGTATTGCGAATCCGTCGAGTTTGCCCTTCAATTCAGGCAATACCAGTCCTACTGCGGCCGCGGCTCCGGTTTTTGTCGGGATCATCGACATGGTCGCCGACCGTGCTCGGCGCAAATCGGTGTGATACACGTCCGTCAGCACTTGATCGTTGGTATACGAATGGATGGTCGTCATAACGCCGGCGACGATGCCGATCTTTTCGTGCAGCACCATGGCGAGGGGCGCCAGACAATTGGTCGTACACGATGCGTTGGAGATCACCGTATGACTTTTGCGCAGCACTTGATGGTTGACGCCGTAGACGATCGTCGCGTCGACATCCTCGCCGCCGGGCGCGGAAATGATGACTCGCTTGGCTCCAGCGGTCAGATGCGCCGAGGCTTTGGCCTTGCTCGTGAATAATCCGGTACATTCCAGCACGTACTCGACGCCGAGCTCGCCCCAAGGCAGCTTTGTCGGATCGCGCTGCGCAACGACGCGAATCCTGTCGCCGTTGACGACCATCGCGTCGCCGTCGACGTGGACTTCGCCGGGAAAGCGGCCGTGCGCGGTGTCGTAACGGGTCAAGTGAGCGTTGGTTTTCGCGTCGCCGAGATCGTTGATCGCGAGTATCTGAATTTCACCGGTGCGATTGCTCTCGTAAAGCGCGCGCAGAATATTGCGGCCGATGCGCCCGTATCCATTGATTGCGACTTTGATTGCCATTTTCCTTTATAACCCCTTTATTGCCTCGTTCTCTGAACTGACCGGCTCCGAAGACCGGCGCGTCAACTCGCCAGCGCGGCATCGATCGCCTTGATGACGTTATCCACCGTAAACCCAAAATGCTGGAACAGGTCCTTCGCCGGCGCCGATTCGCCGTAGTGGTCGATACCCACGACTTGGCCCTTCGGCCCCACATACCGCCACCACGGTTCGCGCACGCCCGCCTCGACGGCCACACGGCGCGTCACCGCATCCGGCAGAACGCTTTGCTTGTAGGCCGGGTCCTGGCGCTCGAACACGTTCGTGCTCGGCATCGACACGAGCCGCACGCGCCGGCCTTTGGCGGCGAGCGCGCGTACCGCGTCGGCCGCGATCCCGACCTCCGAACCGGTGGCGATCACGATGGCTTCCAAAGGCCCCGCGCCCTCGATCAGCACGTAGCCCCCGCGGTCGATTGCCGCAATCTGATCGCCGGTGCGCTGTTGATGCGCGACCGCTTGCCGTGTGAATACCAGGCAGGTCGGCCGGTCGCGACTGCGTATCGCGATACGCCAGGCGGCCGCCGTTTCGACCGCATCGCAAGGACGCCACAAATCCAGCAGCGGAATGACGCGCAGGCTCGCCAGGTGCTCGATCGGCTGGTGCGTCGGACCGTCCTCGCCGAGGCCGATGGAGTCGTGCGTATAGACGAAAATCACTCCAAGACGCATCAGCGCGGCCATCCGCAGCGCATTGCGAGCGTAGTCGGAGAACGTCAAGAACGTGGCGCCGTAGGGAATGAAGCCGCCGTGCGCTTCGATGCCGTTCAAGATTGCCGACATGCCGAATTCGCGAACACCGAAATGCACATAATTGCCGCCTGGCGCTGCCGGCGTCAGTACGACGGAATCCTTGCGAAAAGTTCCGTTTGAGGGCGTCAGGTCCGCCGACCCGCCGATCAGCTCCGGAAGAGCGGGACCGAACGCGTTCAGGGCGGCCTGCGAGGATTGGCGCGTCGCGAGCGCAGCGCCTTCCGACTGTGCCCGCGCGATAAAGGCTTTGGCGAGCTCGGCAAACGAATCCGGCAGTCCACCGCCGATGCGCCTCGCGAGCTCCGCAGCCAACGCCGGGAAATTGCGCCTCGTACGCCGTCCATTGCGCGCGCCATTGCGCTTCGGCGCGTGCGCCCTTTTCGCGCATGTCCCAGGCGGCGGCGATGTCGGCCGGAATTTCGAAGGGCGGGTAATTCCAACCGATATTCACCCGCGTCGCGGCGATTTCGTCGACGCCGACCGGTTCGCCGTGCATCGCAGCAGTGCCCTGCTTGTTCGGCGCGCCCCAGCCGATCACCGTCTTGCAGCAGATCAACGACGGCCGGTCGGCAACCGCGCGCGCCTCGGCCAGGGCGGCGGCGATCGCGCCGCTGTCGTGGCCGTCGACGTGCGCGATCACATGCCAGCCGTAGGCTTCGAAACGCAACGGCGTATCGTCGGCAAACCAGCCCTTGACCTTGCCGTCGATCGAGATGCCGTTGTCGTCGTAGATCAAGGTCAACTTGCCGAGCCTCTGCGTACCGGCGAAGGAGGCGATCTCGTGCGAGATGCCTTCCATCAGGCAGCCGTCGCCGCAGAACGCGTACGTATGATGATCGACGATCTCGTGATCCGGCCGGTTGAACGTCGCCGCCAGCGCCCGCTCGGCGAGCGCCATGCCGACCGCGTTGGAAATGCCCTGCCCCAGAGGTCCGGTCGTGGTCTCGATCCCCATGCGGACGTCGCGCTCCGGATGACCCGGCGTTTTGGACCCAAACTGCCGGAAATTGCGCAACTCCTCCATCGCCATCGGATAGCCGGTCAAGTGCAGCACCGCATACAGCAGCATCGAGGCGTGGCCGTTGGACAGCACGAATCGGTCGCGGTTCCACCAGCTTGGATTCGACGGATTGTGCTTCAGCACGTCGCGCCACAGCACTTCGGCGATGTCCGCCATCCCCATGGGCGCGCCAGGATGTCCAGCTTTGGCCTTTTGGACAGCATCCATCGCGAGCGCTCTGATCGCGTTTGCTAGCTGCCGGCGGGTAGGCATATCGCTCTTCTTTAATGTGATCCAGACCGCGTATTCTCACCGATGCCATGGCCACCGGCAACGATCCTCTGCCGCAGTGCTCCATGCGGCAAATGGCGACTTGGTTCGCCATTTGCGCCCGCGCGCCGCGGATGGGCCTACCGCAGTGGCCTCGGCGGGCATCTTATGTGCAGTGCCCGTGCTCGCCGTTATGATCCAGTTCACCGTCGATGCGGGCCGGCTTTGCTAGGATTTGCCCATGCAAATTCTTCAGATCACGGACCCTCATTTGTACGGCCGCGCCGACGGCAAGCTTCGCGGAGTCGAGACGGACTCGACGTTGCGGGCCGTCCTCGAGAAGGCGCTCGACAAATTCCCGGAATACGCGGCCATGCTGATCACCGGCGATCTGGTGCAGGATGACCCCGGTGGGTATTTGCGCTTGCGCAGTATTTGCGGAAATCTTCGTCGCCCCGTGCTATGCATTCCGGGAAATCACGACGAACCGGTCGCGATGGTGCGCGAGCTCAACGCCGCGCCTTTTCAAATTTGCGGTGCTCCGAAAATCGGTGGATGGCAATTCGTGATGCTGGACAGCTATGATCCCGGAAACGTCGGCGGGCGCTTGAGGGCCGGTGAACTCGCGCGCCTCGACGCCGAACTCGCGCAGTGCACCGACCACGCGATGGTCTGTCTACACCATCATCCTATCCCGATGGGCAGCCGCTGGCTCGACGCCATCGGACTCGCGAACGCCGATGACTTTTGGCGCATCATCGACGCGCACCCCAATGTCAAAGGCGTTGTTTGGGGGCACGTGCATCAGGCCTATGACGGACGGCGCGGCGGCGTGCGCTTGTACGCCACGCCGTCGACGTGCGCCCAGTTCCTGCCGGCGAGCGACCGCTATGCGCTCGATGCGCTTCCGCCGGCGTACCGCAGCTTCGAGCTGCACAGGGATGGGCGCATCGACACGCAAGTGCACTGGGTCGCCGCGGCGTCGGGGCAGAAAATGGCCGCGCGCTAGCGGCGCCGCCGTGCGGCAACCGACGATCGGCTCGAGAATATTCGGCGTATTGCTGGCCTGCCTAGCGATAGGCACGCCTGCCCTAGCAGATCAGCCCCTGCATTGCCTGTGGGAAATGCACGGCAAACACAACACGGTGTACCTGCTCGGCTCCATTCACGTTCTGCGCGCGAGCGACTACCCGTTGGATAAGGCGATTCAGGACGCTTACGCGAATGCCAATTCGCTCGTAATGGAAATCAACCTCGGCGCCGCCGATCTCGCGCAAGTGCAAGCGCAAATGCTCGCGAGCGCGCAATTGCCGGAAGGCAGCACGCTCGCGCAAGTGTTGGGTCCGCAGCGCTACGCGCGCGCCTCGGCGCTCGCCGGCGGCCTCGGCGTCGAACTTACCATGTTCGATCGTTTCGCTCCTTGGTTCGTTGCCGAAGCGATATCGCAGCTTCAATTGGCCGCGCTCAATTTCGACCCGCAGTCGGGCGTGGAATTGTACATGCTCGGGACGCGCGCAGCAGGACGGCAAGCCGATAGCCGGCCTCGAAACCGTCCAGGATCAAATCTCGCTGTTCACCTCGATGTCCGGTGACGCGCAGGCGCAATACCTGCTCTCGAGCCTCGGCGAGGCCCGCCAGCTGCCGCAGGAAGTGAACGACATGGTGCGCGCCTGGCGGCGCGGCGACACGGCGTGGTTCGCCGGCGAACTGGATCGGGAGTTCGGCCGGGACCCCGCGCTCTATCAAACACTGCTGATCGCGCGCAATCGCAAGTGGCTGCCAAAGATCGAGGCTCTGCTGAACGACGACCGGAATTATCTCGTCATCGTCGGAACCGGTCACCTGGTCGGCAGGAACGGCGTCGTCGCGATGCTGAAGAGCGACGGCATCGCCGTCACCCAGCGCTGACGGCGCCGCCGGTCCGCCGCGCTCCAGCGGCGAGCCCAACTGCAAAGTATTGTCAAGGGGATGCGCGGACGAACCGGCGCGCCCCGGCTGTGCCAAAGTATGCCCGGATCAAGCGAGATACGGTGCCGATGAACACCTCCCAACCGACTACGGCCGATGCGAGCGGCGCTCGCGAAGCGCGGGTTCTGCTCGTCGACGATGACCGTGAACTGTGCCAGATGTTGACCGAGTACCTGCACGCCGAGCACTTCGAAGTCGCGAGCGTGCACGACGGCGGCGAGGCGCTCGCCGCGCTGCGCGCCAAGGACTATGAGATCGTGATTCTCGACGTGATGTTGCCGAACGTCAGCGGTTTCGAGGTGCTGCGCGAACTCGGGGCCGGGCACCCGATTCCGATCCTGATGTTGACCGCGCGCGGCGACGATATCGACCGCATCGTCGGTTTGGAACTCGGCGCCGACGACTACCTCGGCAAGCCCTTCAATCCCCGCGAATTGGTCGCGAGGATACGCGCCATATTGCGCAGAGCGAGGAGCCCCGGCGGGCGCCCCGGCGCTCACGAGGTTCTCGAAGTCGGTCCGATCACGCTGAATATGGCGATGCATCAAGCGCTGGTCGCGGACAAATCCGTACCGCTGACCGGCGCGGAAATGCGTGTGCTCGAATTGTTGATGCGCTCGGTCGGTCAAGTCATCTCGCGCGAAGTGATGACCGAACTGGCCTTGGGCCGCAAGCTCGTGCCGTACGACCGGAGCATCGACACCCACATCAGCAATTTGCGCCGCAAGCTGGAGCTCGATAGCGCGCTCGGACTCGAGATCAAGAACGTGCGCGGCTCCGGCTACATGTTGACCGCGCCGCATGCATAGCCTCTTCTTTCGGATTTTCGTGCTGTTTTGGCTGTCGATGGCGGTGATTGCCGGCGGCAGCATCGCGGTCACCAATGCGATCGCGACTCGCGAGTACGAGTCGATGGAAGTGCAACGGCGTCCGTCGGTTTCAATCGACGCTTCCGAGGCGTTGGCGCAAGGCGGCCTTGCCGCGCTGAAGCGATGGCTCGCGGCGAATAAGAATCGAATTCCGGACCGCGAAGTGTTCATCGTCGGAGCGGACGGCGCGGATATTTTGGGCCGGCCGCTGTCGGAGGCGGCGGCGCATCGGCTCGCTTTCGCGCAACACGAAGCGCTGATGGGCGAGGATCATCCTCGCGTGGGCCGTCTGTTGCTGCACAATTTGCGCCCGCCGCGCATGGCGCCGCAAATCGTCGCGGCCGATGGCGGCATCTACACGGTATTACTCGCCCCTCGACCGCCCAGCCTGTTCGGCGCCTTGAGCCTTCCCGGCATCCCGCTCGCGGTACTCGGCATCGCTCTCGTGGTCAGCGCGCTCGCCAGCTGGTCGCTCGCGCGGCACCTGAGCGCGCCGATACGCCGCTTGCAGGAGGGCGCCCGCTTGCTCGCCTCCGAGCAGCTCGACGGCCGCGTCAGCACGGGGCTCGAGGGCCGGCGGGACGAACTGGCCGTTCTGGCGCGCGACTTCGACGCGATGGCGGACCAACTGCGGGCGACGCGCAGCGCCAGAACCCAGCTGATGCGCGACATTTCGCATGAATTGCGCTCGCCGCTCGCGCGGATGCGCGTTGCATTGGGTCTTGCGCGCCAACCGCACGCCGATCCGGTGCGGCAGCTGGACCGCTTGGAACGCGAGATCGAGCGTCTCGACGCGCTCATCGGTCAGATCTTGAAGCTCGCGCGCTTGCACGGCGGCGAGCCGCAATTCAATCGCGAAGCCGTCGGCGTCGACGAACTCGTCGAGGAAGTCGTGCGCGACGCGAATTTCGAAGGCGCCGCCAAGAAATGCGCGGTGCGGCTCGAAGGCGCCGCCGGAACCACCGTGCAGGCGAACCGCGAACTGCTGCGCAGCGCGATCGAGAACGTGCTGCGCAATGCCGTGCGCTACAGCGACGACGGCGCGACGGTCGAGGTTGCCGTTCAAAGCACCGGCGCCGCCGTGCAGATTGCCGTGCGCGACCGCGGACCGGGCGTTCCAACCGCCGATTTACAGCGGATATTCGAACCGTTTTATCGGGTTGCCGAGTCGCGCGACCGCGACAGCGGCGGCGAAGGCGTCGGGCTCGCGATCACCTCGCAGGTCTTGCGCGCATATGGCGGTTCGGCCAGCGCGCGAATCCGCGCCGGCGGCGGTCTCGAGGTCTTGCTCAGCGTGCCGGTCGACGGCGCCATTGCAGATAGTGCGAGCGCGACATAGGCAATAACGGATAGACTTCCGGGCTACCAGTAGCACGAGGAGATTGCCGCGTGAGTCTGTACACGGAGGCCTGCAAATACATTCCGGGCGGCGTGAATTCACCGGTGCGCGCATTTCGCGGCGTCGGCGGCGAGCCGATCTTCTTCAAGAAGGCGGCCGGCGCCCGTACGTATGCCGCCGATGGGCGCGAATACATCGATTACGTCGGTTCGTGGGGTCCGATGATACTCGGCCATGCTCACCCGCAGGTCATCGCGGAAGTGCAGCGGGTCGCGGCCGACGGGCTCAGCTTCGGGGCGCCCACCGAGCTCGAGACCGCGCTCGCGAGGCGCGTCGTCGAGACGATGCCGTCGATCGAACTGGTTCGCTTCGTGAGTTCCGGGACCGAAGCGACCATGAGCGCAATCCGCCTGGCCCGCGGATTCACAGGGCGCGAAGCGATCGTGAAGTTCGAGGGCTGCTATCACGGTCACTCGGATTCCTTGTTGATCAAGGCTGGTTCCGGCGCGTTGACGTTCGGCGTTCCGAGTTCACCGGGAGTGCCGCGCGACCTGGCCAAACACACGATCACGCTCGCCTACAACGACGCGGACCAGGTTCGTGAGGCATTCCGGCAAATCGGCGGCCAAATCGCCTGCGTGATAGTCGAACCGGTCGCCGGAAACATGAGCTGCGTGCCGCCGGCGCCGAATTTCCTCGAGTGCCTGCGCCGGGAGTGCGACGCGGCGGGCTCGCTGCTGATTTTCGACGAAGTGATGACCGGTTTTCGAGTCGCGCTCGGCGGCGCCCAGCAACTGTACGAGATTCGGCCGGACCTGACGACTCTCGGCAAGATCATCGGCGGCGGAATGCCGGTCGGTGCATTCGGCGGACGCCGCGACATCATGTCGCAGCTCGCGCCGCAGGGGCCCGTCTATCAAGCAGGCACCTTGTCCGGCAATCCGGTGTCGATGGCCGCCGGCCTCGCGACGCTCCGGTTGGTTTCGGCTCCCGGCTTCCATCATCGCTTGCAGGCGACTACCGACCGACTGATGCGCGGGCTGCGCGGCGCGGCTGCTCGGGCCGGCATCGACTTCAGCACGAATCATGTATGCGGCATGTTCGGAATATTCTTCACGCCGGAGCCGACCGTCGATAGCTTCGCCAAAGTCATGGCTTGCGACGTTGCGCGCTTCAATCGGTTTTTCCATCACATGCTCGCCGAGGGAATTTATTTTGCGCCGTCGGCATTCGAAGCGGGCTTTGTGTCGGCGGCTCATACCGAAGCCGACATCGAAGCCACCGTGGCCGCCGCGGAGCGCGCGTTCGCGGCCGCCGCCGGCGGCGGCGGTTCGTCCGCCGGCCGCCGATAGCCCGTGCGCGCGTTCGCCTGGTTCGTCGCGATGGTGCTGCTGGCGTTGCTGATCGGCGCATGCCTCGCCTACCCCGCGTATGAACTGGTCGGCGGCATGGGCCACTGGGCTTTTCACCGTGTCGCGGAACGTATCGCGATGCTGCTGCTCGCGGTGGAGCTGGTATGGCTGTGCCGGCGCCTCGGTCTGCGGCACAAGAGGGACTTCGGCTACGGCCTGCCGCGCCGCCGCTTCGTCGCGCAAGCCGCGCTATGGGGCGCGATCGGCTGCGCAACCGGCGCGGCCGGAGCCGCGTTTCTGCTCGGCACGCGCAACCGCATCATCGACCCCGGCCTCGTGCTTTCCGCAGCCACCGCCTGCAGGCTGCTGCTGCTCGGCCTATCGTCCGGCATCGCCGTCGCCTTGATCGAAGAGACCGTGATGCGCGGTGCGATGCACACCGCCATCGAACGCGAATCGGGTCCGTGGACGGCCGCTCTATTGACCGCATCACTGTTCGCGATCCTGCATTTTTTCGCAAAAGCCAGCATCCCGGCAGACGAGCTCGCCTGGCGCAGCGGCTTCGATTTGCTGCTGCGCTCATTCGTGCCGCTGAGTCATCCTGTTGCGGTTCTCGACGCGTTCGCCTCTTGGTTCATCGTCGGCTTGCTTCTGAGCCTGACGCGCGTGCTAACAGGCAATATCGCCGTCGCGATCGGCTTGCACGCCGGCTGGGTCGTCGTGCTGCGCGTGCTGCAGCTCGGCACGGAACGCGGCGCTTCGGCGGATTACGGCGCTTGGGTCGGCAAATTCGACGGTCTGCTCGGCTATTGGATGCTGCCATGGGGCATCGGGATCGCCGTCCTGCTGTGGAGCCTGCGCGCCTGGTGGGTGCCGTACGCGAGCGCGACCAGCCCCGACCGTCGGCGCCGGTCAGTGCGAGGCTGACGAGGGCCCGGAATCCCTTGATTGGTCGTTGCCATGCGCGATGCGAATCAGCGGCGCCAGGGTGTCGAGACGCCGCACCGGATCGGTGAGTTCCAGGCAGAACTGCTTGTCCGACGGCTCCAATGGCAGGATCTCGGCAAGCCGGTTGCCGACCCAGGCTGCATCGTCGAGCCGCATCTCGATTCCGGCGTACGTTGAACCGAGCTGCGGCAGCACGGTGCGCAATAGCTCGGCAAGCTCGGCATGCCGCTCCGGCACTCCGACCAACGGATCGGGCGGCACCCATTCGACTTCGCCCAGATTCAGGCCGTCGGCCTGAAGTCGCCGGCCGAGGATCCGAAACCGTGCTTGACCGACGCACGACAGGCCGAGCAATCCGTCCGGCAACTGATCGAAGTCGACGATGCTCGCAAGCGTGCCGACGTCGGCCGTGTCCGCAGGACCTGTCCGCGCTGCGCCGCGGCTCAGCACGACGCCGAAACCACGCGCCTGGCGCAGGCAGCTGCGCACCATGTCGACATAACGCGTCTCGAAGATGCGCAGCGGCAAAGGACCGGCCGGGTAAAGCACGACATTCAACGGAAACAACGGAATGACGTTCACCGCGGCATCCGCGCCCGCAGAGCGGTGAGCAGCTTGTCGTGCAATCCGCCGAAGCCGCCGTTGCTCATCACGATCACGTGATCGCCGGCGCGCGCCTCTTCGGCAACGCCCGCGGCTAGACCCTCGACGGTTTCGCTGAATCGCGCCCGCTCGGCGAGCGCCGCGACTGCGCCCCGCAGATCCCATCCCAACCGAGCGGGCACGTAGAACCAGCTGCGGTCCGCCGCAGCCAGCGACCCTGACAAACGATCGTTGTGTACGCCCATTTTCATCGTGTTGGAACGCAGCTCCAGCACGGCAATGATGCGCGCGCCGCCGACCTCGGCGCGCAGGGCCGCGAGTGTCGCCGCAATCGCCGTCGGGTGATGGGCGAAGTCGTCGTAGACGGTGACCGCGCCGACGACTCCGCGAATTTCCATTCGGCGCTTGACGCCCCGGAACTCGCATAGGGCCCGCGCGGCGTCCGAAGGCGCGACGCCGACGTGATTCGCCGCGGCGATCGCGGCCAAGGCGTTCAAGGCGTTGTGCCCGCCGATCAACGGCCAGTCGATGCGACCGGCCGCTCGTCCCGCGCGGTACACGTCGATGCGGCGGCCGGCGGAACCCGGCTCGATCTCGGCGCGCCAATCCGCATCGGTCGAGGATAGGCCGAAACTTTCGCTCGGCGTCCAGCAGCCCTGCGCCAGCGTCGACGCGAGATTCGCGTCGCCGCCATTGACGATAACGCGTCCCGCGCCCGGTACGGTTCGCAGCAATTGATTGAATTGGCGCTTGATCGCCTCGACGTCCGGATAGATATCGGCGTGGTCGTATTCCAGATTATTCAATACAACCGTGCGCGGCCGGTAATGCACGAATTTGGCGCGCTTATCGAAGAACGCCGTGTCGTATTCATCCGCTTCGATCACGAAGAACGGCGCCGCCCCAATGCGCGCCGTCACTTCGAAGTTGGCGGCGACGCCGCCGATCAAAAATCCGGGGGCGAGACCGCAGTGCTGCATGATCCAAGCGAGCATGCTTGCCGTCGTCGTCTTGCCGTGAGTGCCGGCGACCGCGAGCACGTGCCTGCCGTGCAATACTTGTTCCGAGAGCCATTGCGGGCCGGACACGTAGGGCATGCCACGGTCCAGCATGGCTTCGACCACCGGGACGCCGCGGCTGAGCGCATTGCCGACGATGACCACATCGGGCCGCGGGTCGAGTTGGGCTGCCTCGTAACCTTGGATCAGTTCGACGTCCAGCGCCTCGAGCTGCGTGCTCATCGGCGGATAGAGGTCGCGGTCCGACCCGCTGACGCGATGGCCAGCGCCTTTCGCGATCGCGGCGACGCCTCCCATGAAGGTGCCGCCGATGCCCAAAATGTGCACGTGCATCGTCAAATATCCGCGGCCGGCCGCAGGTCAAGCGCGCGCAGCCGGCGCAGTTCGGCAGGATTCCTCGAAGATATTGCGAGTCGCGGCATCGGCCAATTCAGTCATAATCGTCGATCGGCCAATTGTACACGTGGGACAAACGATGCCCGATGCGATTTGGATTGATCGAGACGAGGAATTGCCTGCGTTGGCGCTGCGCCTCAGCCGGCTGGACGCGATCGGCGTCGATACGGAATTTTTGCGGGAGAGAACCTTCTTTCCGAAATTATGTTTGCTGCAGATCGCGGCGGGCGGCGATGTATGGTGCATCGACGCCTTGCGTGGAGACTTCGGCGCACTGGTTCCGGTATTGACCTCTACCGCGACTCGCAAGGTCATACACGCCGCCCGACAGGATCTCGAGGCGTTCTGTCTCGCCAGCAAGCGCGTGATGACGCCGATCTTCGATACCCAAATAGCCGCCGCCTGCGTGGGCATGAAGCCGCAAATCGGCTACGCCGAACTCGCCCAGTCCCTGCTGGGTGTCACCGTGACCAAGGATCAAACCCGCACCGACTGGTCGCGGCGGCCGCTGCGTCCGGAACAGCTGGCCTATGCGGCCGACGACGTCGTCCACCTCGTCGAAATCGCCGATCGCCTGACCGCCCGACTGACCGAACTGGGCCGAGCGCACTGGGTCTTGGAGGATTGCGCGGCCATTGCCGACCCACGGCTGTATCAGCCGGACCCGGAGCGCGCCTGGCAGCGCCTGCGCGGCATCGAGCAGCTCGACCCCGCGCCGCGCGCGCGCGCGAAAGCCCTTGCCGTTTGGCGGGAGCGCCTGGCGCGGGACCATGATTTGCCACGATCTTGGGTTTTATCGGACGCGGCGATTTTCGAGGTCGCGCACGCGAACCCCGCCTCCTCGGCCGCCCTGGCGGCGACCCGCGGCATTCCGGCGAGCTTCAACGCCGGTTTCGCGGCGAGCTTGCTCGACGCGCTGCGCGAGCAATCTCGCGGCGCGCCGGCCGATCTGTCCCCCAGCCGCGAATCTCGGCCAACCGCCGAGCAGAAAGCACTGATCGACCGGCTGAGCAAAGTGGTCGATGCGCGCGCCGCCGAACTCGGCGTCAGCTCGGAGGTCCTCGCGCCCCGCGGCGAACTCAAATCATTGGCCTTCGGCAAGCGCGACGCCGCCGCTTTGACCGGCTGGCGGCGTCATGAGATCGGCGAGGCGCTGTTGGCGAATATCCCCTAGGCGCCAAGCACGGCGCGCCGCAGGTTCTCGAATACCGTCTGCGTATCGGCATCGGCATCGACGAGCCGCAGCAGTCCGTTGTCCGTGTAGTAGCGAATCAACGGTTTGGTTTGCGCCTCGTAGACTTCGAGACGTTTGCCGATCACCTCTTCGCGGTCGTCCGGCCGCTGCACGAGGCGCGGCATGTCGCCGCACTTGTCGCAATGCGGCAGCGTGCCGGGCGGCGAAGTGAACACGTTGAATACGCGGCCGCAGTCGGCGCAGATGCGCCTGCCGGTCAAGCGCTTGAACAATACGCCGATGTCCAAATTCATCAGCACCACCGCTTCGAGCGGCTGACGCAATTCGGCTAGCAGCTGCTCGAGCGCGGAGGCCTGCGCGATATTGCGCGGAAAGCCGTCGAGGATGAATCCATGGGCGGCGTCCGGCCGCGCCAAGCGTTCACGAATCATCCCCAGCACGATCGCATCGTCGACCAGCTTTCCCGCATCCATCGCGGCCTTCGCACGCAATCCCAGTTCGCTGCCGGCGGCAACCGCTTCGCGCAGCAAATCGCCGGTCGAGATTTGCGGCACCGCAAATGCTTTCATCAGAAGCTGCGCTTGCGTGCCCTTCCCCGACCCGGGCGCGCCCAATAAGACTATTCGCATATGATCGTTATCAAATTATGGTTGGATGATCGAAGCCGGCTACCGTACCTTCGCCGGCGGCGATCGTCAAACGCGCCGATGCCGCGGTCCATCCAATCCAGCAGTATTTTGGCGCGCCGGCGGCGCCGATCGGCTATCCTCGGCACCCGAGGTCAGGCTGAGGGATTTCATGAGCAGGCAATCGACTGGGCGATCGGGCCCCAAGAACGCATTTTACGCTCAGTCCGGGGGCGTTTCCGCCGTCATCAACGCTTCGGCCTGCGGCGTGATCGAGACCGCGCGCAAGCACGCCGGCGCGATCGGCAGGCTTTACGCGGGACGTGACGGCATAGTCGGCGCGCTGACCGAGGATATGATCGATACAGGCCGGGAGAGCGCGGCGGACATCCGCGCGCTGCGCCACACGCCTGGCGGCGCATTCGGCTCGGCGCGCTACAAGCTGGCGGGCCTCGAGCAAAACCGCGCCGAGTACGCCCGCCTGATCGAGGTATTCAAGGCGCACGACATCGGCTATTTTTTTTACAACGGCGGCAATGATTCGATGGACACTGCGCAAAAGGTGTCCGAGATCGGCGTGCGCATGGGCTATCCGCTGACGTGCATCGGCGTGCCAAAGACCGTCGACAACGATTTGCCGATCACGGATTGCTGCCCGGGATTCGGTTCGGCGGCCAAATACATCGCCGTATCGACGCGCGAAGCGGGGCTGGACATCGCGTCGATGGCGCGCACCTCGACGAAAGTGTTCGTGCTCGAGGTGATGGGGCGCCATGCGGGCTGGATCGCCGCGGCCGGCGGACTCGCCGGCGCAAAGGCGGGCGATGCGCCGCACATCATCTTGTTTCCCGAAATCGCCTTCGAACGGGAAAAATTCCTGGCCAAGGTCAAGTTTTCGGTCGAGCGATACGGCTACTGCGTGATCGTCGTCTCCGAGGGCGTGCGCGACGCCGACGGCAAGTTTCTAGCGGAAGCCGGCACCAAGGATGCCTTCGGTCACGCGCAGCTCGGCGGGGTTGGGCCGATCGTCGCCGAAATGACAAAAAATGCGTTCGGCTACAAATTCCATTGGGGCGTTGCCGATTACCTGCAGCGCTCGGCGCGTCACATCGCATCGGCGGTCGACGTCGAGCAGGCGTACGCCGTCGGCAAGGCGGCGGTCGAATTTGCCGTGCGCGGCAAGAACGCCGTGCTGCCGATCATCGTCAGGAAATCGGCGAAGCCGTACCGGTGGAGCATCGGCGAGGCGCCGCTTGCGGCGATTGCAAACAAGGAGAAGAAAGTTCCCCGCGACTTCATCACCGCCGACGGATTCGGCATCACAGCCGCTTGCCGCCGCTACTTGGTGCCGCTGATCGGCGGCGAGGACTATCCGCCTTACCGCGACGGGCTTCCCATTTACGTAAGGCTGAAGGGCATCGCCGTACCCCGTCGGCTGCGCAAGCCCTTCGTGCTATAGTCGCGCCCGAATTTTAACAAGAAACCCGACGATATGGAGACGGCGCCATGACCCTATTTAACGCGCTTTGGCTGGCTCTCGGAGCCGGCGTTGCGGCAATCCTTTTCGGACTGTACTCGGTGCGATGGATCCTCGCGCAGCCGGCCGGCAACGCGAAGATGCAGGAAATCGCCGCGGCCATCCAAGCCGGCGCGCGCGCGTACTTGAACCGCCAGTACACGACGATTGCGTTCGTCGGCGCGGTTTTGTTTCTGGTGCTGGGATTCTTCTTGGGCTGGGCCACGGCGGGCGGTTTCGCGCTCGGCGCGGTGCTGTCCGGCGCCGCAGGCTATATGGGCATGTTCATTTCCGTGCGCGCCAACGTGCGCACCGCGCAGGCGGCGCACAACGGCATCAACGCGGCGCTGCAGGTCGCCTTCCGCGGCGGCGCGATCACCGGCATGCTCGTCGTCGGCTTAGGACTGCTCGGGGTGGCCGGCTATTACCTGTCGATGCTGCATCTGCTCGCGAGCCCCGAAGATGCGCTGCGCTCGCTCGTGGGTCTCGCGTTCGGCGGCTCGCTGATTTCGATTTTCGCGCGCCTCGGCGGCGGAATCTTCACCAAGGGCGCCGATGTGGGGGCCGATCTCGTCGGCAAGGTCGAGGCCGGCATTCCGGAAGACGATCCGCGCAATCCGGCCGTAATCGCCGACAATGTCGGCGACAACGTCGGCGATTGCGCCGGCATGGCCGCCGACTTGTTCGAAACCTACGCAGTTACGCTCGTCGCGACGATGCTGCTGGGCGGCCTGGTCATGCGCGATCTCGGCGCGAATGCCGTCATGTTTCCACTGTTGCTCGGCGCGATATCGATCATCTCGTCGATCATCGGCACTTTTTTCGTCTCGACGAAGGATGGCGGCAAGATCATGAACGCGCTCTATAAGGGCGTAATCGTGTCTGGGGCGATCTCGGCGGTCGCCTTCTATTTCGTCGCGCACTGGATCATGGGCGAACGGGCGTTCGCGATATGGCTGTGCAGCCTCGTCGGTTTGATTCTGACCGCGGCGATGATCGTGATCACCGAGTACTACACCGCCACGGAATACTCGCCGGTGCAGCACATAGCGGCGGCGTCTCAAACCGGCCACGCGACGAATATCATCGCCGGCCTCGGCGTATCGATGAAAGCCTGCGCCCTGCCGGTCATCGCCGTCTGTCTGAGCATTTGGGCGGCCCACCAGCTCGCCGGGGTGTATGGGATCGCGGTCGCGGCGACGGCGATGCTGTCGATGACCGGCATGATCGTCGCGCTGGACGCCTACGGTCCCATCACCGACAACGCCGGCGGCATCGCCGAGATGGCCGGTCTCGACAAGAAAGTCCGCGACATCACCGATCCCTTGGACGCGGTCGGCAATACCACGAAAGCCGTGACCAAGGGTTATGCGATCGGTTCGGCCGGTCTGGCCGCGCTCGTGCTGTTCGCCGACTACACGCACAAGCTCGATGAAGTTCTCGGCCACGCGACAACCTTCGATCTGTCGAGTCCGGCCGTCATCATCGGCTTGTTCATCGGCGGTCTCGTGCCGTATCTGTTCGCCGCGATGGCGATGGAGGCCGTAGGCCGCGCCGCCGGCGCCGTCGTCGGCGAGGTGCGCCGCCAATTCCGCGATATCAAGGGCATCATGGACGGCACCGCGAAGCCGGATTACTCACGCGCCGTCGATATGCTGACCAAGGCGGCGATCAAAGAGATGATCGTGCCGTCGCTGCTGCCGATCGTCGTGCCGATAGCGCTCGTGCTGGTCGTCAACTGGTTGATGGGCGCGGGATACGGCATTCAAGCACTCGGCGGTTTGTTGATCGGCACGATCGTCACGGGTCTGTTCGTGGCGATCTCGATGACGACGGGCGGCGGCGCCTGGGACAACGCCAAGAAATACATCGAAGAGGGTCATTTCGGCGGCAAAGGATCCGACGCCCACAAGGCGGCGATCACGGGCGACACGGTCGGCGATCCGTACAAGGACACGGCGGGACCCGCGATCAACCCGCTGATCAAAATCATCAATATCGTCGCACTGTTGCTCGTGCCGTTGCTCGGCAAGATGATGTGAGCCGAAAGGACGGGCCTCCGCCGCGCCCCGTAGAGCGCGGCGCGGCGATGATTCAGATATCGAAATAGATCGCGTCCGGATCGGCGGCGCCGTCGCGCGAGGCCACGCGCAATTCCGGCTCCTTCAGCGATACCCGCGACCGCGGCGGCACGCTGTGGGCGAGAAACACGGAGCCCCCGATCACGCTGTCGGCACCGATGACCGTGCCGCCGCCCAAGACCGTGGCGTTCGCATACAGCGTGGACCCGGCCTCGACCGTCGGATGGCGCTTGCGGCCCCGGATGATTTGACCGGTCGCGTCGCGCGGCAATGACAGCGCGCCGAGCGTGACGCCTTGATAGAGTTTGACGCGGGAGCCGATTTCGCTGGTCTCGCCGATCACGACGCCGGTCGCGTGATCGATGAAGAATTCGGGGCCGATCTTGGCGCCGGGATGGATGTCGCAGCCGGTCTTGGAATGCGCCCACTCGGTCATGATTCTCGGCATCATCGGCACGCCGAGCGAATGCAGGGCGTGCGCAATGCGGTAGACGCTGACGGCCAAAACGCCGGGATAGGCGAGGATCACCTCGTCGAGATTGGTCGCAGCGGGGTCGCCCTCGAACGCCGCCTGCACGTCACGCACCAGCAAAGCGCGGATTTGCGGCAGCATACCGAGAAACTCGTCGGCCAATTGGCGCGCGCGCGGCGCGCATTCGCCGGCCCGCAGCGGCCCCAAGTCGGCGGCGGCCAGGTCCTTGCGCTCCCGGCCGTAGCATAGGCATTGCTCGATCTCGCGCTCCAATTGCGGTTCCAGGCGATCGATCAGATCGGCGATATGCGCGCCCAAATTTTGCGCGGTCAAGTCGCGGCGCCCGAAATAGCCGGGATACATCAGATCGAGCAGCAGTTCCAGGATGCCGACGATCGCGACGCGCGACGGCAGGTAGCGCTGCGAGACGCACAACGCCCGCTGGTCGGCAAGATAGCCGCGCAGCAGTTCATCCGCGAGCCGCTCGCGAGCCGCCGCCCCGACTTTTCCCGCACCGGCCGGAGTGCTCATCGCGCGCTCAGGCAACCGCCTGCATTTTTTCGACCTCTTCGAAGAGGCCCTCGAACAGAGCGCCCGACAAATAGCGCTCGCCGGCATCCGGCAACACGACCACGATCGTCTTTCCGGCTTGCGCCGGCTCGCGCGCCACACGCAGAGCCGCCGCCATCGCGGCGCCGCAGGATATGCCGCACAACATGCCCTCCTCGCGCGCCAAGCGGCGAGCGGTCGCGATGGACTCCTCGTTGCTGACCTGCTCGACGCGGTCGACCATCGATAGATCCAGATTCTTCGGTACGAAGCCCGCGCCGATGCCTTGGATCTTGTGCGGCGTCGGCGCCAGCGGCTGGCCGGCCAGGGTCTGCGTGATCACCGGCGAAAGAGTGGGCTCGACCGCGACCGTCAATATCGCCCGCCCGCGCGTCTTCTTGATGTAGCGAGAAACGCCGGTCAACGTGCCGCCGGTGCCGACACCCGCGACGAATACGTCGATCTTGCCGTTGGTATCGTCCCAAATCTCCGGACCCGTGGTCTTTTCGTGAATGCCGGGGTTGGCGGGATTGTCGAATTGCCGCATCAACACGTACTTTTGCGGATCGGCGGCGGCCAGCTCCTCGGCTTTCGCGATCGCGCCCTTCATGCCCTTCGCGCCGGGAGTCAGCACCAGCTTGGCGCCGAAGGCCACCAGGACCTTCCGCCTTTCCATGCTCATCGTCTCCGGCATCGTCAGTACGCATTCGTAGCCGCGCGCGGCGGCGGCATAGGCGAGCGCGATGCCCGTATTGCCGCTGGTCGCCTCAATGATTGCCATTCCCGGCTTCAAGGCGCCGCGCTCCTCGGCATCCCAGACCATGGCCGCCCCGATCCGGCACTTGACCGAATACGCGGGATTGCGGCCTTCGATTTTTGCGAGCACCGTGGCGCCTGAGCCCGCGTTCAGGCGATTGATGCGCACCAGCGGCGTATGGCCGATGGAGCGGGTGTTGTCGTCGTATATCTGCATGTTGCACCTCGCTGTACCGAGACTGTCCGATCCCCATGGCGGGATTTTCCTCCTAAGCGCGGGAGGAACACCATAGAAAGTTGTTATAAGCGCCTGCCGGGCGGTTATATCGGCCGGCCGTCGAAGAAGGCCCGCGGCGCGCAAGCCCGCGGCGCCCGGAAGCCCGCTACAGAGGCACCGGAATGATCGATAGCGGCTGAGGCCGTCCGACCAAGAATCCCTGCACGAAATCGATGCCCATGCGCTTCGCCGCATCCAATGAACCTTGGTCTTCGATGTGTTCCGCAACGACGCGAAAATTCAAGGACCGCGACAATTCGATCATCGCCGCAACCATCGCCTGGTTCACGGTGTCGACGCCGAGGTTGCGAATGAACGAGCCGTCGATCTTCAAATAGTCCATCGGCAAAGTCTTCAGATTCGAGAAGGAGCTCAGGCCGCTGCCGAAATCATCCAATGCAAACTCGCAGCCCATGCCATGCAACACTTCGATGAATCGGCGCGCTTGGTCCATGTTCGCGACCACGGCGCTCTCCATGATCTCGAAACAAATGTCGCTTGGGGATGCTCCGGCATGATCGAAACAATCTACGACGAATTCGAGAAACCCGGCGTCGGCCAATGTTTGCCCGGCAATGTTGATCGCGACGCTGCGCCCTTGCGGCAGCTTCAGTCCGCCGCGGCCGAGCGCCGATAGAACGGCCTGTACGACCCAACGGTCGATGTGCGGCATCAAGCGGTGGCGCTCGGCGGCGTGAATGAAATCCGACGGCGACGTGCCCGGCCGGCCGCTCTCGCCGAGCAGGCGCACGAACACTTCGAAGGCCGGCCCGCGCAGACCCCCGGCGCGCGCGTGCACGATCGGCTGAAAGTAGAGCTCGAATTTGTTGTCGCGCAGAGCGCTTTGCAGCTTCTGCAGCCATAGTATTTCCCCGCCTTCCCGCGCGCTCGCCTCCTCCCGCGCCGTATAGACATGGACGTGCACGCCGCCCTGCTTCTTCGCGATGTAGCACGCGGCATCCGCGGAGCTGATCAGCTCCTCGATCGTGGCGCCGTCGCGGCCGATTGCCACCAGACCGACGCTGATGCCGACATTGAAGATCCTGTCTTTCCAGACGAAACGGTAGTCGTTGACGGAGCGCACGACGTCGTCGGCGATTTGCCGCGCCTTCTCCAAAGGGCAGCCGACGAGCAGCAGCGCGAATTCATCGCCGCCGATGCGCCCGACCGTGTCCGAGTCGCGTACCGACTCCTTGATCAGCGAGGCGATCTCCCGCAGCATATTGTCGCCGGCGGTGTGGCCGCAGGTGTCGTTGACGACTTTGAATCGATCGAGATCCATGTAGCATAGCGCGTGTGTCACGTCGCCGGTCAAGGCGGAATCCAACGCTTCGGAAAGCCGCCGCTCGAACTCGCGGCGGTTGACGAGGCCGGTCAAGGCATCGTGACTCGCTTGGTAGCTCATTTGACGCGTGAGCCCGCGCAGTTCGCTGATGTCGTGCAGCACGATCACGACGCCGGCGAGCGCCGAACCGTTGAGGCGCAGCGGCGAGACGCTGATCTCGACCGAGCGCTCCGCCGAGCCGTTGACCGGCACGAGCAGCGCGCGCTTGCCGACCGTGACGCGGCTGCGGCTGGACAAGGCCTTGCGCACGGGATCGCCGATTGAACGCCGGTCCGCTTCGTCGAGCAGCGCGGCGATTTCCTCGAACTGCCTGCCGATGACTTGATCGGCGCTTTGCCCGAGCAGCAGCACGGCCGCCGCATTGACGTATTCGATGCGCCCTTCCGTATCGACCGTGATCACGCTCTCGCTCATCGCGTCGAGAGTCCGCAAGGCCCGCGACCTCGCCGGTGCGTCCAGCTCTGCGGCCGAGGGCAGCATCTCCATCGCCGTCAGCAGCAGCACCGGTTCGCCGGCACTGTCGACGACGACGCTCGACAACTCGACGCGCGTGATTTGACCCTGCGCGCCGAGCAGCTCCACCTCGTAGCGTTCGGCGGCGGGCTCGCCGGCCAGCCGCCGGCGGAAATTCTGCTCGACGAGATCGGTATACTCCGGCGCGACGAAATCCGTCAGCGGTTTGCCGATGACGTCTTCCGCGGTAGCCGACAGCAGCGACAGAAAACGGGAATTCGCGAACAAGATATTTTGGCGCGTGACGAGTACCGCATCGTGTACGGTTTCGACGAGGCGCTGAAACAGCCGTTCTCGCTCCTGCATGCGGACGCCGCGCTGCTCGAGATTCTCGAGCAGCTTATTGACCGCGGAGCCCAAACCTCCCAAGGCATCGGGCCGAACGCCGACAGGCATCCGCGCCGACGCCGAGGCTTCGCGCGTCAGCTGCCACACTTGCCGTGCGAACTCGCTGACGGCGCGCTCCTGGCGCTTTTTCCAAGCGTAGACGACGGCCAGGCAGATCGCCAAAATGGCCGAAGTCGCAATCCATATGACACCCCACGACACGATCCGCACGAACCCCGCTGTCGACGAGTTCGGGCAACGTTGAAATTTTGGCCTAGCGCAGGGGAGACACGTCGCGACTCATCGTTATTGCCACAGAATAGCGCACAGGCATGGCATCGCTCGTGGAAATTGACCATAATCAGCGGCCTTAAATCACTCGTCAGAGAATTCATGGATACCTTGGCCGCTCGCCAGCAAATGGTTGAACAGCAAATCCGCGCTTGGGAAGTGCTCGATGGGCGCGTGCTCGAGGTTCTCGGCCGTGTGCCGCGCGAAGCGTTCGTGCCGGCCGCATATCGCGCCGTCGCCTTCGCCGATGCATCGATTCCGATCGGGAATTGTCAAATGATGCTCGCACCGAGCCTGCAGGGCCGGATCCTGCAAGCGCTGGCGATCGGCCCGCGAGATCGAGTGCTCGAAGTGGGCACCGGCACGGGCTACCTCTGCGCGTGCATGGGTCTGCTCGCGGCGGCCGCCAAATCGATCGATATTCATGCCGGTTTCATCGCGCAAGCGCTCATTAATCTGCGGGCGGTGCCGGATGCATGCTTCGAACTCGAAGCGCGCGACGCGTTCGACGCGGCGCCGCTCGGAGAATACGATGCGATCGCCGTGACCGGATCGATGCCGCTCTACGATCCGCGCTTCGAACAGGCGCTGAAGCCCGGCGGCCGCCTTTTCGCCATCGTAGGCGCCGCGCCTGCGATGGAGGCGATCCTCGTGCGCCGCGTGGATGCATCCGAATGGATCCGCGAAAGCCTATTCGAAACCACCGTGGATGCATTGCTCGGCGCGCCGACCCCCGGGCGCTTCGTATTTTGATCGCTAGGAAGTGTTGCGATGGTCCAGGAGATGACTGTAGAGCAGTTTCTCGCGCGGCGCCTGTCCGGCAAGCCGATCGCGCTGATCGACGTGCGCGAGGACTGGGAGATCGAAGTCGCGGCGGCGCCGTGTGAGCATGCCCGCATCCCGATGGGCCAGATTGCCGCGCGCCTGGGAGAACTCGACGCCGCCGTCGATACCGTTGTGCTCTGTCACTCTGGCGGTCGCAGTCTGCGAGTCGCCCGCTACCTCGAGACGCAGGGGTTCAAATCGGTCTACAACCTGACCGGCGGCATCGCCGCCTGGGCCCGCGACGTCGATCCGACGATCGCCCAGTACTGAGCGGTGAGCGGCGCGCGCCGCGCCGCGAAAAGCCTTGGGGGCGCCGGTTGTGATCTAGTGATATAGACTCACCATATCACAAGACTGAGCCAAGCGCAGCCGGCTCGACCGCTGCGCTCATCCCTGGGGCCGATCGGCGAGTGGTCCCAGCAGTTCGAGCAGCCGGTCGACGCTGCCGCGATGGGCCGCGACGGTTCGAAGGCCAAGTGCGCCGATACGCCGCCGGTTCTCGGGCTCATCGAACAAGCGGATCACCGCGGCGCCGAGCTCGCGCGCGTCGGCGATCCGCTGCGCGGCGCCCTCGCGCAGCAACAAGTCGGCGATCTCCTGGGCGTTGAAGTTCGACGGCCCGGTCAATACCGGTATGCCAAGAGCAGCCGGCTCCAGCAAATTATGGCCGCCGATCGGCACCAAGCTGCCGCCGACGAAAGCAAGGTCCGCGCAGGCATAGAACGCGCCGAGCTCGCCCACCGAATCGAGCAGCAGCACGTCGGCCGCCGCCGGGATCGGTTTGCCGGCGCTGCGGCGCGCGAACGCAATACGACGGCGGGTCAGCAGCGCGGCGACGCCGTCGAAACGGTTCGGGTGCCGAGGCACCAGGATCAACAATGCGCCGGGCAAGTGGGCGCGCAGCGCCGCGTGGGCATCGAGCACTTGTTCCTCCTCGCCCGCGTGCGTGCTGCCGGCGATCCAAACGGGCCGGCCGCCGAAGGTTTGCGCCCGCAGCGCTCTCGACCGCGCGCCGATGTCGCGGTCGATTTGCCGATCGAATTTGACGTTGCCGATCACGTGCGTTTTGGCCGGGTCGGCGCCTATTCGTCGAAACCGCTCGGCATCCACGGGCGTTTGCGCCGCGACGACGACGTTGCCGGCAAATACGCCGCGGAACAGCGCGTCGAAGCGCCGGTAGCGCGCAACGCTTTTTGCCGACAGGCGCGCGTTCGCGAGCAGCACCGGCAATCCCCGCCGCGCGCACTCGCGAAAAAGGTTCGGCCACAGCTCGGTCTCCATAATGATCGCGAGCTTCGGTTCGACGTTGCGCAAGAATCGCGCGGCGGCTCCCGGCGTATCGTACGGCAAATACCGAACGTCGATGTCGCCGCCGAACAAGGCGCGCGCGCGCGATCGCCCCGTCGGCGTCGCCGTCGTCACGACGATCGGCCGGAGCGGGTCCCGCGCACGCAGTGCACGCACGATCGGCGCGGCCGCCACGACCTCCCCCAGCGAGACCGCATGCAGCCACAGGCAGGGCGGTCGGAGCACGCGGGGCCCGTAGCCCAGGCGCTCGCCCCAACCATGCCAATAAGCGCGGTCGCGCAGGCCGCGAAACAATAGCGCGGCGAACGCGACCGGGACCGCGAGCCGAATTGACAGCGTGTATATGCGGCGCACGAAGGGCTTCAAAGGGACTCTTTGACGCTCGAGTGGCGGGCGCCGGCGTACCCTTGCAACAGCATTGCCCAGTCGGCAGCCGCGAAGTTCGCGGCAGGACGAGCGGCGGCGATCTTCGCTAGTGATCGATGCAGTCGGCGCAAATTCCCCCGTCGCCACCCGCCGCCGCGGCGAATTCGGCCGCGATCGAAGTCGATCACGCTGACGGCGCCGCGTGGATCCAGAAGAATGTTGTGTGCATTCAAATCGGCATGGTCCACTCCCTCGCCATGCAGGCGCGCGATCGCCGCTCCGATCGCGCGCCAAGCCGACTCAGGCAGCGGGCCGGCCGCCAGCCGCGAGCTGAGAGGATCGGCATCGGGGATGAGACGCGTAATCAAATCGCAGCGATACGTCATGCCGCGGCGAAGATAGCGCGCGGCGATCGGCTGCGGCACCGGCAGGCCGCGGGCCGAGAGCTTGGCGAGCAAGCGCCATTCCGAGAACGCGCGGACGCGTGATTCGCCGGCCCAAACATACCGATCGGCGCACAGACGCGCGATCAAGCCGCCGCGTCGATAGTGGCGCAGCGCCCAAGCGTCGCTGCCCGCGCCGATGAACCAGGCCGAACCGCGCCCCAGGGCCGGAACATCGAGTTGCCCCTGCGCGCGCCAAAATTGCGGCTCGAAGACTTGCTCCCCGGCGGCGTCAAAAGGACCCGCAATACCGGCCGCGACAGCGAGCATCGCGCCGCCGGCGGTGGCTATGCGGCGGCCGCCGTCCATGATCATGCTGCTGCCTTCATCCCCTGCGGTTCCGAAAATCGCCCGGAGTTTATCACCTTCGCAAGCCCGCTCTCGATCGGCCGGCTCGCGCAATCATTTTTGTTAAGATCAACGATTGAACATCGCGCCGCGGAGCCATTATGAGCGAGATTTCGGTACCCATATCCGCCGGCGAACTGCTCGACAAAATCACCATACTGCGGATCAAATCGCGACGCATGACCGACGCCGGAAAACTCCTCAATGTGCGGCGCGAACTCGACGCGCTCCAGCGCACTTGGGACCAGTGCCCCTATGCCGTGACGGACATCGCCGACGAGGAAAACGCGCTGCTGGCGGTCAATGAGCGCTTGTGGCAAATCGAAGACGACATCCGCGACAAGGAGCGCGCTCAGGCCTTCGACGAGGAGTTCATCCGTCTGGCGCGCGCGGTCTATTTCGAAAACGACGAGCGCGCCGCAATCAAGCGGCGGATCAACATGCGCTTGGGTTCCGCACTGGTTGAGGAGAAGTCGTACAGCGATTACCGGAGCACGACCGCGAGGCGCTAGGCGTCGGCGCGCGTCAACGTGAACTCCGCGCCGCAATAGGCGCATTTCGCCCATCCCGTCGGCTCGATCGGCAAGTACACGCGCGGATGGGAGTTCCACAAGAACATGCCGGGCATCGGGCAACTCAACGGCAAATCGGCGGCGCCGACGCGATACCGGTGTTCGGCATTGGCCGGAACCAAATTGTGGCGCGAATCGTCCTGAACCATTGCCGGCATCTGTTGGCGCTCCGCTCGATCGTTGGCCGGCGCCCGCTGCGCGCCCGGCCTTGTGCAGAGAGTTTGCCCGCGGCGCGAGCGAAGTGCAACGAACCGCCGCGGCGCGGCGCTTGCCGCGCACCCCGCGCCTCCGCACGGTTTTCTGGTCGGTTGAATCGCCTCTAGAGCGGCTCGCCGAAAGTCGCGCTCCAAATGCGCCGAATGCGCGCACGCTGCGCGGAGTGCGGCGCGGCCTCGACGACGCGCTCATCGGGCCCATCGAGCGACAAGCGGTGCAGCACGGCGCGATAGTCCCGATACGCGTCGGTCAGCCATTGCGCCGTCGCCGCTTCGATCACACCGGCCGCCGCGAGGCCTTCGAGCTGCCGGATATTGTCGGTATACGTTACGAGTTCCGGATGCCGATTCGCCGCGGCCAGCACCCAATACTGCACCAGGAATTCGATGTCGGCGATGCCGCCGGCATCCTGCTTGATGTCGAACGCGCCTGCTCTCGCGCGCGATAATTCCCGTCGCATGCGCGCTCGCATCTCCCTGACCTCCTCGCGCAGCGTGTCGCGGCGCACGTCTTGCACGAGCACGCGGCGGCGAACCGCCTCGAACCGCGCGCACAAAGCGCGGTCGCCGGCGACCCCGCGCGCGCGTAGCAGCGCTTGATGCTCCCACGTCCAGGCGTCTTGATGCTGGTAGCGTTCGAACGCCTCGATGCCGGTCATCAGAAATCCGCCCTTGCCGTTCGGCCGCAGACGCATGTCCACCTCGTACAAGCGTCCCGAGGCCGAATGCATCGTCAACAGATGCACGATGCGCTGTGCCAGGCGCAGGAAGAACACGCCGTTGTCGATCGGCTTCGCGCCCGCGGTGCGTTGAATTTCGCCGTCTGAATCGTGCAAGAACACCAAATCGAGGTCCGATCCATAGCCCAATTCCAAACCGCCGAGCTTGCCGTAGCCCGCGACGGCCACGTGCGCCGTTCGCAGGCCTTGTTCGCCGTTGCCGCATTGGGGAACGCCGTAAACCGCGGTCATCTGTATCCAAGCCAGATCCATGCAGCACTGAACGATCAGCTCGGCGATGTCCGTCAGACGGTCGCTGACTTTCATCAACGGCAGGCGGCCGGTCAGATCAGCCAGAGCGACGGCGAACACGGCGGCCTTTTGGAATTGCCGCAATCCCTCGACCTGGCGTTCCGGATCGTCGGCCGGCAAGCGCTCGGAGCGCGCGGCCAATTCCAGCGCAAATCCCTCGCGCGACGGCAACTCGTCGAACAGCTTCGGATCGATCAATTCATCGAGCAGCAACGGAAATTCGGCGATTTGCCGCGCCAGGAAACCGCTGATGGCGCAGACCTCGATCAGCCGCGCGAGCGCCGGCGGCTGCTCCTTCAGCAAAGCCAAGTAGGAGGAGCGCGCGCCGATCGACTCCAAGATCCGCAGGACCCGATCGACGAGGGCATGAGACTCAGGCATCGCCGCGGCGGCGGCGATCAGGCCGCCGAGTATCGCGTGCAGACGCCGTCGGCCGGCCTCATCGAGTTTGCGGTAGGAGGCCGATTGCCGGTAGGTCTCCAGCAACGCGGCGACCGCGGGTATTTCCCCTGCCGGGAATCCGCGGTTCGCGAGTTCCTCGCCGATATTGGTCGACTGCGCCCCGAACGAGGTGAAAATGGGGGCGGCGCGCGCGTCATCGGACGCCCCGAACATTAGGGATTCGAATTGACGCGCCGCTCGGCGCCGCGCGCCGTCGATGGCCTCGAGGGCAGCCGGCCAATCCGGCATTCCGAGATGCAGGCTCAGGCGCGCCTGATCGAGCTGCGACTCCGGGAGCTTGTGCGTTTGCTCGTCGCGTATCATCTGCAGCGCATTTTCCGCCCCGCGCAGCACGAAATACGCGCCGGTCAATTCCGCCACGGCTTGCTCCGGCAGCAGCTTCGATCCGGCGAGTACCGGCAGCACATCGATCAGCGAGGCATTCTGCAGTCGCTTGTCGCTGCCGCCGCGAACCAATTGGAACGATTGAGCGATGAATTCGATCTCGCGGATGCCTCCGGCGCCCAACTTGAGGTCCTGATCGCGGCCCTCGCGGCCCACTTCGCGCGCGATCAACGCCTTCATCTCGCGCAAAGAATCGAACACGCCGAAGTCGAGGTAGCGCCGGTACACGAACGGTCGTACGTAGTCTCGATACGTGCCGCCAAAGGCGTCTGCCCCGACGATTGCGCGCGCCTTGATCCACGCGTAGCGCTCCCAGTCGCGGCCATGGACCTGCAAATATTCCTCGAGCGCCGCGAGGCTCAAGACGAGCGGACCGCTGTCGCCGAATGGCCGCAGCCGCATGTCGACGCGAAACACGAAGGAATCCTCGGTTCGTACGTCGAGCAAGCGAATGAATTCCCTGCCGAGGCGCAGAAAGTATTCCTCGTTGGCGACGACGCGCGGCCCGACGTTTGCCCGGACTCCGCGAACAGCAGCACCAAATCGACGTCGGACGAGAAATTCAATTCGCGCCCGCCCAACTTCCCCATGCCGAGCACTATCAACGGTACGACATCGCCGCTACGGCCCAAGGGTTTGCCAAAGATGGGGGTCAACGCGGCCGCGGCGGCGGCGGCGGCCGCCCGGATACAGGCGTCCGCCAGGTCCGAAACCACGCGCAGCGTTTCCGCGACGCTCGCGCGCCCGGCGATCGCTCGCCAGGCGATGCGCAGCATCGCGCGGCGCCGCCATGTTCGTAAGGAGGCCAGCGCGCCTCCCGCGGCGCCGTCCGCTGCGCCTCCCGCGGCGCCGTCCGCTGCCGTAGCGTGCTCGTACGCGGCGCTTGCCGCCAGCGCAGCGTCGGGACCTTCATGCTGCGCGAGCCACGCCAAGGCCTCTGGATCGTGCAGCAGGGCCGCGGCGATGAATTCGCTGCAGGCGAGGACCAAAGGCAGCTCATCGGAGAGGCGCTGCGAAAGTTGCTTCAGGCTCGAGAGCAGCTCGGGGCTTTCGGCCGCCCGCTCCCGCCAGCGCGCAACGGATTCGCGCAGGATGCCGGGAATCCGCTCCCACGCCGCGGCTGCCGGGGTCATCGCGGTGGATACGCCATAGGCACGCGCCCATTATACCTTGCGACGACTCGGACCCCAGCCGTGCGCGGCCAGGCGCGCGCCGGCGCGCCGCCCTTCTGACGCGCAAAAAAAAGAGCGGGCCGAAGCCCGCTCTCCATCGACAGGTTCCTGCTCGCGCAGGTTTTACATGTCCATGCCGCCCATGCCGCCCATGCCGCCAGGCGCGCCGTGCGCATGCTCGTCTTCCTTCGGCGATTCCGCGACCATGACTTCGGTCGTCAGCAGCAGCCCCGCCACAGAAGCGGCGTTCTGCAACGCAAGACGCGTGACCTTGGTCGGATCCAGAATGCCCATTTCGATCATGTCGCCGTACTCGCTGGTCGCCGCGTTGTAGCCGAACGTCCCCTTGCCCTCGCGGACCCGGTTCAGCACGACCGCCGCGTCTTCGCCGGCGTTGCTGACGATCTGCCGCAACGGCTCTTCGATCGAACGCGCCAGTATCTTGATGCCGTGGTTCTGATCCTCGTTCGCGCCGGTAAGCTTCTCGATCGCCTTCAGCGCCCGAATCAGCGCTACGCCGCCACCCGGAACAACGCCCTCTTCGACGGCTGCACGCGTCGCGTGCAGTGCGTCTTCGACGCGCGCCTTCTTCTCCTTCATTTCGATCTCGGTCGCCGCACCGACCTTGATCACGGCAACGCCGCCGGAGAGCTTGGCGACGCGCTCCTGCAGTTTTTCCTTGTCGTAGTCGGATGTCGCTTCCTCGATCTGCTGACGGATGCTTTCGACCCGGCCCTTGATGTCCGTGGGCTTGCCGGCGCCGTCGATGATCGTCGTATTTTCCTTCTCGACGAGCACTTTCTTCGCTTCGCCCAGGTCGTTCAGCGTGGCCTTCTCCAGCGATAGGCCGACTTCATCCGAGATCACCGTGCCGCCGGTCAGGACGGCAATGTCCTGCAGCATGGCTTTACGGCGATCGCCGAAGCCCGGTGCCTTGACGGCCGCGACTTTGACAATGCCGCGAATCGTGTTGACGACCAAGGTCGCGAGCGCTTCGCCCTCGACGTCTTCGGCGACGATCAACAGCTGACGGCCGCCCTTGGCGATACCCTCGAGCAGCGGCAGAAGTTCGCGAATGTTCGAAATCTTCTTGTCGACGAGCAGAATCAGCGGCTTCTCGAGCTCGGCGCTCTGGCTCTGCTGATTATTGATGAAATACGGCGACAGGTAGCCGCGGTCGAACTGCATGCCCTCGACCACTTCGAGCTCGTTCTGCAAGCCAGATCCTTCTTCGACGGTGATTACGCCTTCCTTGCCGACCTTAGCCATCGCATCCGCAATCGTCTTGCCGATGCTCTCGTCGGAATTCGCGGAGATCGTGCCGACCTGCGCGATCGCTTTCGGGTCCTTGCAGGGCTTGGAGAGCTTCTTGAGCTCTTCGGTCGCCGCAATGACCGCTTGGTCGATGCCGCGCTTCAGATCCATCGGGTTGATGCCCGCCGCTACGGCTTTCAAGCCTTCGCGGATGATCGCCTGCGCCAGTACGGTCGCCGTCGTGGTGCCGTCGCCGGCCTCGTCGGAAGTGTTCGATGCGACTTCCTTGACCATCTGTGCGCCCATGTTCTCGAACTTATCCTTCAGTTCGATTTCCTTGGCGACCGACACGCCGTCCTTGGTGACCGTCGGCGCGCCGAAGCTCTTGTCCAGCACGGCGTTGCGGCCCTTCGGTCCGAGCGTGACCTTGACGGCATTCGCCAGGATATTGACGCCCTTGAACATGCGCTGTCTTGCGTCGTCGCTAAAACGTACGTCTTTTGCTGCCATTTTCTAATTCCTCTAAAAAATATGATTGCTTGGAAATTCGCGGCTCAGCGGGGCTATTTGCCCTCGACCACGGCCATGACGTCTTCTTCGCGCATGACGACCAGTTCATCGCCATCCATCTTCACTTCGGTGCCGCTGTATTTACCGAAGAGAATCTTGTCGCCGACCTTGAGGTCCAGCGGGCGAATTTCGCCGTTTTCCAAGATCTTGCCCTTGCCGACGGCAAGCACTTTTCCAAAAATGGGCTTCTCCGTGGCAGTATCGGGGATGACGATGCCGCCTGGAGATTTGCGCTCTTCCTCTTCTCTTTTCACGATCACACGGTCATGAAGGGGACGAATCTTCATAAGACAAGACTCCTAACATTGAGCTATGGGGGGTTTCCGAAGAGTTAAAGGCCTGTTAGCACTCACCTCTTGTGGCTGCTAATGATAGCGGCGAAATCCCGGGATTCAAGCCCCCCCGCGGAGAAAGATGCTGCTGCAATGCAATATATTAGGCCGCCGTGCGACGGCCAGGTGGCACTGGGGTAAAGTGCCGAAATGACCGACCACCAATCGAGACGGCTCTGCGGCGCGCTGTTGTTGATCGGCCTGTTCGCGCTGGCCGGCGGTGCACAGGCGCGGCCCTGGTGGCTGCGAGGCTCGGCGGCCAAGGACGTGGATTTCTTGCCGCCGGACGTCGCTTTCCGGGTTGCGGCGCATGTCGAGGGAAATCGTCTGCGAATTCATTGGCTGATCGCGGACGGCTATTACCTATACCGCGATAAAATCAGCATCCAGGCGGAAAGTCCGGATCTCGCGGTCGACCCGCCGGTGCTGCCGCCGGGCAGGACTTTGAGCGATCCGTATTTCGGTGTTCAAGCCGTTTATTTTCAAGAAGCGCAGGCGATGGTCACCTACAGGCGCAGCGACTTCGGCGCCCATCCGCTGCAGATCAAGGTCACCTACCAGGGCTGTGCGGAGGCGGGCCTTTGCTACCCGCCGATCAGCAAAGTGATCTTTCCGGACGATCGAGGGGCGCAAGCCGAGCAGACCCCTGCTTTCACCGCGCCATACCGCTGGGAATGGCTGGCGATCGTCGGCGGTTTTCTCGCTTTTCTCGTTGCCGGCCTCACGCTGCGCCGCGGCCGGCGGCTGGAGATGCCCGCCCAATGAAGCGAGCCGCGCGCTACGCGGCGGCGATCGCGCTGGCCGCTGCAGCCGCTTGGACGGGGGCACGATTCCATGCGGGCCTGACGCCGCCGGTTCGCTCCGGCGGCCTGGCGGTGCCGGCGGGGCGAACGAGCCCGCAGAGCGCAGCCGATAGGGCGGCGGCGCTCGCGGACACGAATGCCGCCGAGGGGATCCGTATTCCCGATCGATTGCCGCAATTCACATTGAACGACCTCGACGGCAAGCCCACATCCATCGCCGCGTGGAGCGGCAAATCATTGATCATCAATTTTTGGGCGACCTGGTGCGCACCGTGCCGCCGCGAGATCCCGTTGCTCAAGACCCTGCACGGCCGGCGAGGCCTGCAAAATTTCGCCGTCGTCGGCATCGCCGTCGACCACCGCGACGAGGTGGCAAAATTCGCCAGCGATTTCCATATCCGTTACCCATTGCTGTACGGCGACCAGGACGCCCTCGATGTCGCCAGCGCTCTCGGCGTCGCCTCACCGGCGTTCCCGTTCACGGTATTTACCGACCGGCGCGGCCGCATCGTCACTTTGTACTTAGGCGAGCTGCACGCGCCGCAAATCCAGCTGATCCTCGGGGTCGTCCAAAATATCAACAACGACCAGGTCGGGCTCAGCGCTGCTCGCCGCGCCATCGACGACGGTCTGGGCAGGCTGAAGAGCGCCAGCGCCGCGACCTAAATCTTCCTCGCGGGCCGCCCCGCGATGGAGGCGGTTTACCTGGTCGACGACGTTCGATGCAGAAGCTTGCCTCTTTGAGGCTAATTCTGGTTATTATCGCGGATCTTTAATGTGCTCCAAGGCACCCAAAAGCCCCTCATGGCTCTAGTACTGCTGCTGAATGGACCGAATTTGAACCTGCTGGCGTCACGGGAGCCGGCGGTATACGGCACAACGACGCTCGCGGAGATAGAATCGCGCCTCAGCGCGAAGGCCGAGACGCTGGGCCATCGGCTCGTCTGCCGGCAAAGCAACGCCGAAGGCGAATTGCTCGAGGCGATACACGCGGCGCCTCGCGACGGCGTCAAATTCATGATTCTCAATCCCGGCGCGTACACGCATACCAGCATTGCGCTGCGCGACGCCCTGTTGGGCGTCGCGCTGCCGTTCATCGAAGTGCACCTGAGCAACGTTTTTGCCCGGGAAGCTTTCCGGCACCATTCCTACGTTTCCGATATCGCTGCCGGCTGCATCTTCGGATTGGGACCGATCGGCTATGAGCTCGCGCTCGAGGCCGCCGCCGCGCGACTCGACGCGGCCTGAACAAGCCGGCTTCTGCAAGGGGGATCGCGGATGGATATTCGCAAGGTCAAGAAACTGATCGAGCTACTCGAGGAATCCGGTTTGTCCGAGCTGGAGATTTCCGAGGGCGAGGAGACGGTGCGCATCAGCCGTCACCCGCGAGGCGGCGTGCCGGCGGCGTTGACCGTCGCGAGCCCGGCGACTGCCGTTGCATCGCCCGCCCCCGCCTCGGCGGCGCCGGCGGCCGCGGCGACGCCCGCAACCGCCGCCGGAGAACACAAACCGCGGATCGATGAACACACGGTTACTTCGCCGATGGTAGGCACCTATTATTCATCCGCGTCGCCCGGCGCGAAGCCGTTCATCGAGATCGGCAGCGAGGTCAAGATAGGCCAAATACTGTGCATCATCGAGGCCATGAAGATGATGAATCAGATCGAGTCCGACAAGGCCGGCCGCGTCACGGCCATGCTCGCGCAAAACGGCGATCCGGTCGAGTTCGGTCAACCACTGTTCATCATCGAATAACGGCGATGATCGAAAAAGTCGTCATCGCCAATCGGGGCGAGATCGCGCTGCGGATATTGCGCGCTTGCCGGGAACTGGATATCAAGACCGTCGCGGTACACTCGACAGCCGATTTCAATACCAAGCACGTGCTTCTCGCCGACGAGACCGTTTGCATCGGGCCGCCGCAGGCGACGGCCTCGTACCTGAACATGCCCGCGATCATCAGCGCCGCCGAAGTGACCGACTCGGTCGCGATTCATCCCGGCTACGGTTTCCTTGCCGAAAACGCCGACTTCGCCGAACGGGTGGAGAAGAGCGGCTTCATATTTGTCGGCCCGAGAGCCGAAACGATCCGCTTGATGGGCGACAAAGTCTCCGCGATCAAGGTCATGAAGGCCTCCGGCATGCCCTGTGTGCCTGGTTCGGAAGGGCCGCTCGGCGCGGATCCGGACGAAAACTTTCGCATTGCCAAGGACATCGGCTATCCGGTCATCATCAAGGCATCGGGCGGCGGCGGCGGGCGCGGCATGCGGGTCGTGCATACGGACGCATCGTTGCTGAACGCGATCGGCGTGACGAAGGCCGAGGCGCTGGCGGCTTTCGGCAACGATCAGGTCTACATGGAGAAATATCTCGAGAGGCCGCGCCACATCGAATTTCAAATTCTGGCCGACAACTACGGCAATGTCGTGCATTTGGGCGAGCGCGATTGTTCGATGCAGCGCCGCCATCAAAAGGTGATCGAAGAGGCCCCCGCGCCCGGTTTGACGGCGAAGCAACGCAGAACGTTGGGCGAGCGCTGCGTGCGCGCCTGTCGCGAGGTCGGCTACCGCAACGCCGGCACGCTCGAATTCCTGTATCAGGACAACGAGTTCTATTTCATCGAAATGAACACCCGCGTGCAAGTGGAGCATCCGGTCACGGAGTTGGTGACCGGAATCGATATCGTCAAGGCGCAGCTGTTGATCGCGGCCGGCGAGCCGTTACCTTACGCGCAGGCGGATATTCAAATCCGCGGCCACGCGGTCGAATGCCGCATAAACGCCGAGGACCCGAAGAACTTCACGCCGTCGCCGGGGCCGATCAAACTCTGGCACGCGCCGGGCGGGCCCGGTATCCGCGTCGACAGTCACGTCTACACCGGCTACAACGTACCGCCGTTTTACGATTCGATGATCGGCAAGGTGATCGCCTACGGGGACACGCGCGATACCGCGATCGCGCGCATGCGCAACGCGCTGGCCGAGATGGTCGTCGAAGGCATCAAGACCAACATTCCCCTGCATCAGGAAATATTCAACCACTCCGCGTTCCGGCAAGGCGGCACGGACATTCACTATTTAGAGCGGCGCCTCGGAATCAAGTGAGCTCCCGCGACGCCGCACGCCGATGCCGTTCTATGAAATCGAATTTCCGCTGACGGGTCTCGCCGCCGACGCGGTTGAAGCCGCGCTCAATGAGGCCGGCGCGTGCGCGATCACGTTTCAGGACCGCGGTGACGACGCGGTGCTCGAACCGCTGCCCGGCGAGTTTCGGCTATGGCCCGACACGCTGGTGCGAGCCCTGTTCGACGACGACCATCACCCGGCCCGCAGCTTGAGCGCCCTGGCCTCGTCGCTCGGACCGGGCTTCGCCGAGGCGGCGCGACTTCGCGGAGTCGCCGATCGAGACTGGCGGCGCGTCTGGCAGAACGACTGGAAGTCCATGCGCTTCGGACCCCGATTGTGGGTTTGCCCGACGACCGCGCCGCCGCCTGAGGATCCGGGGGCCGTCGTCGTGCGCCTCGATCCGGGTCTTGCGTTCGGCACCGGCACGCACGAGACGACGGCACTATGCCTCGAGACGCTGGCCGGACTCGATCTTCGGCACAAGTCGGTTCTGGATTACGGATGCGGATCCGGCATCCTGGCGATTGCGGCACTGCGGCTCGGCGCGGCGCAGGCTTGCTGTGTCGACATCGACCCCCAAGCGTTGTGCGCCAGCCGTGATAATGCGGATCGCAACGGCGTCTCCGCGCGGATGACGACTCAAGGCGACTCCGCCGGTCTGCGCCCGGCCGACTGCGTGCTGGCGAACATTCTCTGCGGGACCCTGATCGGTTTGATGCCGGTCTTGACGAAGGCGTGCAAGCACGGCGGGGATTTGGTGTTGTCAGGTATTCTAATCGGCCAGCGGCAGGAGGTCATAGGCGCTTACCAACCGGAATTTGCTATCGTTGCCTCGGTGCAGCGGGGGGACTGGTGCTGCATTCACGGCCGCCGCCTGCCGGGTTCGAGTTCTCGCGGAGTGTCCTAGCTTGTATACGCAGTGTTCCAAATGCGCGACCATATTCAGGTTGTCGGCCGAAGTCCTGCGCGCCGCCGACGGTCAAGTGCGTTGCGGACGTTGCGGCGAAGTATTCAATGCGCTGGCGGCGCTCGCCGAGCATCCCGACGGTTTTGGCGTCGAGGAATCCTCGCTGGAATCGGAAACGCGCGCCGATGAAATCCTCGGTACCCCGTTCGACGATGCGGATCCGCGGGAGACGAATCGCGACGAAACGGATTCGGACGGCGCATCCGACGTGCAGATCGCGCAGCTCGAGTGGACGGACGACGTCCCGGCGGAGGACGAGGGCGCGCTAGAGTTCACGCTGCCGCCGGGCGAACTCGATCGAATCTTCGTCGAGGAGAAGCGCAAGGAACCAGCGTGGTCACCGTTCGCGCCCGAACCCGAAAAGCGGGAGCTGACGCCGCCGGCGCCGGAACCGCTGGAGCTGGCAGCGATTCCGCCGGCGCCCGAGCCGGCGCCCGAGCCGGCGCCCGAGCCGGCGCCATCGCTGCAGGCGGCGGAAGCTGACGATGAATTCGGCGCGGCGGCACGCGCGGCACTGCTCGCCAATGAGCTGGACGAAGCGGTCTCCAAGCTGGCGCCGCCTCGCAGCCGCTACGCCCCCCTGTGGCGCGGCGCGGCGGCCTTGCTGCTGCTGACGCTGAGCGCCCAGGCGGTGCATCAAAATCGGGAATGGCTAGCCGCACACACGCCGTTCGGCGCGGCGCTGCGCGGGATATACGCGAAGTTCGGCGCCGCTCTGTCGGTGCCGGTGAACCTTTCCGCCTATCAGTTGCGCCAGTGGGGCGTGACCGGCGATACCGGCGCGCGCGGCGCGCTGCGTGTGCGGGCCAGCATTCTGAACACGGCCGCCCAGCCGCAGCCTTATCCGCTGTTGCGGGTGACGCTGACCGACCGCTTCGGCCGTCGCGTCGGCGAGCGAGATTTCTCGCCGGCCGAATATCTCGGAAAGCCGGCGATCGCTTGGATGGCGCCGGGCATGCGCGCCGACACGACCATCGATATCGTCGACCCCGGCAAGGACGCAGAGGGCTTCGAAATCGACGTTTGCCTGCGTGGCGAGGGTCGGAGGATTTATTGCGAAAACGACATGGCGCACGGCAAATGACGGCCGTGAAGATCGGGCGGTATCTACTGCCGTCGAACGTGCTGCTCGCGCCGATGGCGGGAGTCACCGATCGGCCGTTTCGCATGCTGTGCCGCAGCTTGGGCGCCGGCCTCGCCGCATCGGAGATGCTCAGTGCCGACGTGCGCCTTTGGCACACCGCAAAATCGCGCCGGCGCAGGGATCATGAAGGCGAGCCAAGTCCGCGCGTCGTGCAAATCGCCGGTTTCGATCCTTCGATGATGGCGGACGCCGCGCGCCGCAACGTCGATGCAGGCGCCGAGATCATCGACATCAACATGGGGTGCCCGGCAAAGAAAGTATGCAACCGGCTCGCGGGTTCGGCGCTGCTGCAGGACGAGACCCTGGTTGCACGCATTTTGGAGCGCGTCGTACGCGCCGTCGCCGCGCCCGTGACTCTCAAGACGCGCACCGGTTGGGACCGCGACCACAAAAACGGCGTCCGGGTTGCGCGGATCGCGGAAAGCGCGGGTATCCAGGCCTTGGCGGTTCACGGGCGCACGCGCGCCGACCTGTATCAAGGCGCTGCTGAATTCGAAACCGTTGGCGCTATCAAGTCGAGCGTCAAAATACCGGTGTTCGCGAATGGCGACATCGATTCCCCGCAGCGCGCACGGGCCGTATTGCAAATGACGGGATGCGATGGAGTGATGCTCGGTCGTGCAGCGCAAGGTAAGCCATGGATCTTCGACGAAGTCAATTTTTTCCTCGCGACCGGCCATTCGCGCGCGGATCTTCCACAACAAAAAGTCCGTGCTATCATGCGCGCCCACCTCGAAGACCTGTACGCTTTCTATGGCGACGAGACCGGCATTCGAGTGGCGCGAAAACACTTGAGTTGGTATTGCCTGCAGCATCCAGGATCCAATACATTGCGAAAACGCCTGATGCAAATCGAGACACCACGGGATCAACTGTCCGTGGCGCTGCAGCTATTCGACATCGATGATGGCCGGGCGGCCGCATGAGCCTTTTTTGAATAACAACAAAGTTTGACGGGAACTCGACAAGCCATGATTGCAAAAAAGAAAGTGCGGAAACGCAAGGATATCCCGCCACCGGTCAACGGGCGCGATTTGAAGGTCGGCGGCAAGAGCTTGCCGCTGCGTTCGCAGGCCGAAGAAACCCTGCAGTGCTTCTTCGAGGCGCTGAACGGTCATAAACCCGCCCACCTATACGATCTCGTCATGCGCGAAGTCGAGGAGCCGTTGTTCAAAGTCGTCATGCATCATGTGCACGGCAATCAGAGCCGCGCGGCGACGATGCTCGGCATCAATCGCGGCACTTTGCGCAAGAAACTCAAAGAGTTCGGCATCAGCGAGTAATCGCCTCTTGGCAAGCCCCGTACGCCGCGCCCTGCTCAGCGTTTCCGACAAGACGGGCATCGTGGAGTTCGCGCGCGCGCTGCGAGAACGGGGCATCGAGATTCTGTCGACCGGCGGCACCGCGAAACTCTTGATGCACCACGGTATTTCCGTCAAGGAAGTCGCGCAGCACACCGGTTTCCCGGAAATCATGGGCGGCCGCCTCAAAACCCTGCATCCATTGATCCACGGCGGCTTATTGGGCCGCCGCGGTATCGACGAGGCCGTCATGCGCGAGCACGGCATCGAGCCGATCGATCTGCTCGCCGTCAATCTCTACCCATTTGCGGCCACCGTCGCCGCGCCGAATTGCTCCCATGACGAGGCGGTGGAGAACATCGACATCGGCGGCCCTGCAATGGTGCGCGCCGCGGCTAAAAATCATGCGTCGGTCGCCGTCGTCGTCGATCCGGCCGATTACCGCGCCTTACTCGACGAACTGGCGGCCAATCACGGCGCGACGACCGCGCCGATGCGCCAGCGGCTTGCTGCCAAAGCCTTCGCGCACACGGCGCAATACGACGCCATGGTGTCGGCCTATTTCACCGCCGCGGCGAGCACCGGGGTTCCGACTTTCGCAGACGATTTGAACCTCTCCTTCCGCAAGCGCCTCGATCTTCGCTACGGCGAGAATCCGCATCAACAGGCCGCCTTCTACTCCGATCCGCTGGCCATAGGCGCATCGGTGAGCTCGGCGGCCCAGCTGCAAGGCAAGACACTGTCTTATAACAACATCGCCGACGCCGACACGGCCCTCGAGTGCGTCCGCCAGTTCGGCGATCCGGCCTGCGTGATCGTCAAGCACGCGAACCCCGCGGGCGTCGCGGTGGCGGCCGACATCGCGACGGCCTATGCCGGCGCCTATCGCACCGATCCGACGTCGGCTTTCGGCGGCGTCATCGCGTTCAATCGCGTGGTCGATCAGAGGACTGCCCGCGCGATCCTCGAGCAACAATTCGTCGAGGTCATTTTGGCGCCGAGCTTTTCCGACGAGGCGCGGCAGATATTGGCCGCCAAGGACAACGTACGCCTGCTCGCGGTCGGGGATTTGGCGAGGCCGGTCGAACAGCGGCTTGAATACAAGAGTGTGACCGGCGGTTTGCTGGCGCAGACGCGCGATCGCGGCCACATCGACGCGAAGGACTTGCGCACTGTAACGAGGCGCGCACCGACGCCCGCGGAACTCGAGGATCTGCTCTGCGCCTGGCGCATCGCAAAATATGTCAAATCCAACGCGATCGTCTGCGTGAAGGACAAATCCACCGTCGGTATCGGCGCCGGCCAAATGAGCCGCGTCGTCAGCAGCAAGATCGCGGCTATGAAGGCCGCGGACGCCGGCCTCAGTTGCGCAGGCGCGGCGATGGCGTCGGACGCGTTTCTGCCGTTTCGCGACGGCCTCGACGCGGTCGCCGCGTTCGGCATCACTTCGGTGATCCAGCCGGGGGGATCCCTGCGCGACGCCGATGTGATCGCTGCGGCGGACGAGCACGGCATCGCCATGCTGTTCACCGGCATGCGTCACTTCCGGCATTAGGGGCCGTGGCCGCGTGAGGCTCCCCGGATGAAATTGCTGATCGTCGGCGGCGGCGGCCGTGAGCACGCCTTGGCGTGGAAATGCGCCCAGTCGCCGCGCATCGATCGGGTATTCGTGGCTCCGGGCAACGGCGGAACTGCGTTGGAGGAGAAAACCCGCAACCTCGACATCGCCGCCGAGGACGTCGCGGAGCTTGCGCGGTTCGCCTTGCACGAGCGCATCGCTTTGACGATCGTCGGCCCGGAAGCGCCGCTGGTCGCAGGGATCGTCGACCGCTTCGAGGCGGCAGGTCTTGCGTGCTTCGGGCCGACGCAAGCGGCCGCGCGTCTCGAAGGTTCGAAGGCTTACGCCAAGGCGTTTATGAACCGTCATGGCATACCGACCGCGAGGCACGCCATATTTGCGAAAGCCGACTTCGACGTCGAACAATTGCGCCGCTGGCGCCTGCCGGTCGTCGTCAAAGCCGACGGCCTGGCCGCCGGCAAAGGCGTCGTCATTTGCGAAACCTATGAGGCGGCGGCGGCGGCGGCAACGAGCATGCTCGCGGGCGCCCTCGGTGCGGCAGGCGAGACGCTGGTCGTCGAGGAGTTCCTGACCGGCGAGGAAGTCAGCTTCATCGTGATTGCGCGGGACCAGTACGCACTACCGCTCGCGAGTTCACAAGACCACAAACGCCGCGACGACGGCGACCAGGGCCCCAACACGGGCGGCATGGGGGCGTATTCTCCCGCGCCGATCATCACATCGGCGCTGCACGCACGCATCATGCGCACCGTCATAGAGCCGACTCTTCGCGGGCTGCGCGACGACGGCAATCCCTATACGGGATTCCTCTATGCCGGTCTGATGATCGCGCCCGACGGCACGCCGAACGTATTGGAATTCAACTGCCGCTTCGGAGACCCGGAAGCGCAACCCGTGTTGATGCGACTGCAAAGCGATCTACCCGCGCTGTGCGAGGCCGCGCTCGCGGGCACGCTCGATCGGATCGATGCGCGTTGGGATTCCCGCGCGGCCCTCGGCGTCGTCATGGCGGCCGGCGGCTATCCGGACGCATACCGCAAGGGCGATCCGATCGACGGCTTGGCCGACGCGGCGCGACTGCCCGGCAAGATATTTCATGCAGGCACGCAACTGCGCGGCGCGCAAATCGTCACGAACGGAGGACGCGTGCTGTGTGCCGTCGGTCTCGGGGAGACCGTCGGCGCGGCGCAAGCGCAAGCCTATGATCTGGTTCATGCGGTACATTGGGATTCGGCGCAATACCGCCGCGACATCGGCTATCGCGCGATCTCGCGCGAACGCGGCGGCGGCGGCGCCTAGCGCGATGACGGCCGCCGGCTGGACTTTGCTGACGATGAGCGCGTTCTCATTGGGCGCGGGCGGCTTCGCCGTGCGCATTCCCGGCGCGGCGAATCACGAGCGCTTCGCACAAGCACAAATTTTCAGCGGCTTCGGCTGCACCGGAGCAAATCGCTCGCCGGCGATCGCATGGTCCAGCCCGCCGGCTGGAACGAAGAGCTTCGCGATCACGATATTCGACCCCGACGCGCCGACTGGGCACGGCTGGACGCACTGGACGGTATTCGATCTACCGGCGGTGCTGCGCGGACTTCCCGAAGGCGCCGGCGATGCCGCGCACCCGCGGCTGCCGTCCGGCGCGATACAGACTCGCAACGATTTCGGCGAGTTCGGCTATGGCGGACCGTGCCCGCCGGCCGGCGACGCCGCGCATCGCTATCGAATCACGGTATGGGCGCTCGACGTCGCTTCGCTGGGACTCGATGCGCGTGCGTCCGGCGGCGAGGTCGCAGCGGCCTTGCAAGGTCACGCGATCGCCCGGGCCGCCGTGACGATGCTTTATGGTCGCTGAGCGCGGCGCAGCGCGCCGCCGTCAGTTCAGCGCCGCGACGTTCCAACCGCCGCCCAGCGCTTCGATCATCGTCACGCTGGCGGTCAAGCGGCTCAGCAGCACGTTCAGTGCGGTTTCGCGACTCGTCAAGGTCGCCGTCTGCGCCGCGATGACGCTGCTGTAGGGCACCGTTCCCGCTTTGTACTGATCCAGCGTCAGCCGCTCCGCCTCGGCCGACGCCTTGACCGCCGCGTCCTCGATGGCGGCCTGCTTCGCAAGGATGCGCAACGTCGCGAGTTGGTCCTCGACCTGCTGCAACGCGGCCAACACGCTCTGCCGGTAATCATCGACGCTGATGTCGAAGGATGCGCGGGCCGCAGCGGCTTGCGCGCGATGCAGTCCGCCGGCGAACAGCGTCTCGGCCAGCGACGGACCGAACGCCCAAACGCGATTCGAGGCCCTGAACAATTTGCTGAACGTTCCGGCCGAATAGTCGTCCGATCCCGATAAGCTGAGGCTCGGAAAGAATGCGGCGCGCGCCACTCCAATTTGCGCGCTGGCGGCCGCCACTTTGCGCTCCGCCTCGGCGACGTCCGGCCGCCGCTCGAGCAACGCCGATGGCACCCCTGCGGGCACGGTCGGTACGTCGGAGCGCATCGCATCGGGGCTCAACGAGAATTTCGACGGCGGGCGGCCGAGCAGCACGGCGAGCGCGTGCTCGAGCAGCGCCCGTTGAATGCCGGCATTGACTTGCTGCGACCGGCTCGCGAGCAACTGCGCCTGCGCGCTGACGACGTCGGCCTTGGCGGCGACGCCGAAATGGTAACGGCTCTCGGTGATCTTCAGCGACTGCTGTTGGGCGGCCACGGTGTCGTTCAACAGCGATTGCAGCTGATCCTGGGCGCGCAGCGCAAAATAATCCGCAGCGAACTCCGCTTGCGCGGCGAGCCGCGCGGCCGCGAGCGCGGCGACGCTGGCCTGCGCCGAGGCGCTGCTGCTCATCGTCGATCGGCGGATCTGTCCCCAAATGTCCAAATTCCAGCCGGCGCCGAGACCGGCGCTGTCGACGGTGCGCGAGCCGCCGGTAAGCGTATTGTTGCTTCGCTGCCGGCCGGCGGTCGCGGTCAACGTCGGCCAGAACCCGGCCTCGGCCTCCCGCACCAACGCCCGGGACTCATCGACGGCGGCCGCGGCCGCTTTGACGTTCTGGTTCGAAATCTCGATTTGGGTTTCCAGTCCGTCGAGCACCGGATCGCCGAAGATCGTCCACCAGGGGCCGCGATCCATCACATCGCCGGGACGGCTCGGCACCCAGCCGCCGCTCTCCTTGTAGCTCGCGCCCAGATCGATGTCGGGGCGGCGGTAGTCGGGCCCGACGGCGCAGCCGCCTAGCAAGGCGCCGGCAACGGTAAGCGCCAACGCGATTCCTCTCATGCCCTGCCCTCCATCGGTCGGTAATGCGCGGCGGCCGGCCGCGATTCGCCGCGCCCGTGCGCGCCGAACCGCCGCACGTACAGATAAACGACCGGCGTCGTGTACAAGGTCAGCAATTGACTGACGATCAGGCCGCCGACGATCGAAATGCCCAGCGGGTGACGCAACTCCGTGCCGTCGCCATGCGAAAACGCGAGCGGCAGGGCGCCGGCGATTGCGGCGCAAGTCGTCATCATGATCGGCCGGAAGCGCAGGTCGCAGGCGTGCGCGATCGCCGCGCGCGACGGCAGCCCCAGGGTACGCTCTGCATCGAGCGCAAAATCGACCATCATGATCGCATTTTTCTTGACGATGCCGATCAACAGCAATATTCCGAGAAACGCGATCAGGCTGAATTCGGTTCCGGTCGCGAGCAGCGCGAGCAGCGCGCCGATCCCGGCCGAGGGCAGCGTCGAGATGATCGTCAGCGGCTGGCCGTAGCTCTCGTAGAGCACGCCGAGCACGATATAGATCGCCAGCAATGCCGCCGCGAGCATCAGGGGTTGGTTGCTGACACTCTGCCGGAACAGCTTCGCGGTCCCGTAGGCGCTGCCGCGAATCGAGACGGGCATATGGATGCGTGCCATCGCCTGCTCGATCGCCGCGAGCGCCGTGCCGAGAGACTCGTTCTGCGGCAAATTGAACGAGATCGTCGTCGATGCCGAAGTACCCGTGTGATTGACCTCCAGCGGCGTCGTGCCGATCGTAAAGTGACTGAAGGCCGCGAACGGCACGACCGTTTCCGCGGCGATGCTGACGGCGGATCCGGTCGAGGTGTTGCCGCGTCCCGCGTTCGCGAGCGCATTGGCGGCCAGATTGCGCGCGGCGTCCGCCGCCACCGCCGCGCCGGCCGCGCCGGCAGGGCCCGCCGCGGCGGCAGCGGCGCCGAATTTCGTCGTCCCGGCCACTGCCTGAGTGGCCTGCGTGCCGCTGACGGCGCCGCCGGAGGTGCTGACGTAGAGCTTCTTGAGCACGTCGGGGTTCTGCCGAAATTCCGGGGCCACTTCCATGACGACGTGATATTGCTGCGGGCTGAACGGGTTGTAGATCGTCGAGACCGGCGCCTGTGCGAAGGCGCTGCCCAGCGTGTTGTCTATCTGGCTCTCCGTGAGGCCCAGCCTCGCCGCCATGTCGCGATCGACGATCAGGTCCGCCTCCATGCCACCCGGCTGCAGGTCCGAATCGACGTCGGCGACCTCGGGCACCGTTTGCAGCGCGACGCGCAGCTTGCGCGACCAGGACTCCAGTTCGCCGAGATCGTCGCCGAGCAGCGTGTATTGATACTCGCCGTTGGCCGAGCGGCCGCCGCCGTGGATATCCTGCGCCGACTGCAAAAACGTCGAGACGCCGGCGATTTTGGCGAGTTTCGGCCGCAGGCGCGCGATCACGGCGTCCACGGATTCCTTGCGCTCGGACAGGGGCTTCAGAGTCACCGTGACGGTTGCATTGAGGCCGCGCGCCGGGCCGAACCCGCCTGCGCCGACCGCCCCTGCGATGCTCGCGACGGCCGGGTCGTCCTGTATGACCTTGGCGGCCTGCTGCAGCTTCGTTTTCATCAATTCGAATGAAGCGGTCGGATCGCCGCGGATCGTGCCGCGAAGTTGACCGGTGTCCTGCGACGGGAAGAAGCCTTTCGGAATGACGACATAGAGGTAAATGTTCAAACCGACGGTCGCCATCAATACCAGCAGCGTCGCGCGCGGATGATCGAGCGCGATTTCGAGCGTTCGGCGATAAGCGCCCCTGAGCGCATCGAAACCCGCCTCGAATTTCCGCCCGAAACTCGACGGATCGCGTTTGCGGCCCCGCCCCAACAGCTTCGCGCACATCATCGGGGTCGTGGTCAGCGATAGCACGAGCGAAATCAAGATCGCGACCGACAGCGTGTTCGTGAACTCGTTGAACAGCCGACCGACCAGGCCTCCGGCGAATTCGAACGGAATGAACACCGCGATCAGCGACAGGCTCATCGAGACAACCGTAAATCCGACCTCGCGAGCGCCGAGCAGCGCCGCCGGCATTGGCGCCATGCCCGCCTCCAAGTGCCGCATCGTGTTTTCCATGACGACAATTGCATCGTCGACCACGAATCCCGTCGCAATGGTCAGCGCCATCAGCGAAAAATTGTCCAGGTTATAACCCAGCAGATACATCGCGCCGAACGTGCCGATCAGCGATACCGGCACGACGACGGCCGGTATCAGCGCGGCCCGGCCGCTGTTTAGGAATACGTAGACGACGAGAATGACCATCGCCACGGCGATCAGCAGAGTCTGTTCGATCTGGCGCAACGAGCCGCGTATCGTGACTGAACGGTCGAAAATGACGGCGAGATCGATCTTCGGGTCGATTTCGCTTTTCAATAGCGGCAGCTCCGCCTTTACCGCATCGACGACGTCGATGACGTTCGCGCCGGGCTGCTGAAACACCAGGACCGTAATGGCCGCCTTGCCGTTGTAGAGACCGTAAGTACGCTCGTTCTCCGTGGCCCCGTCCTGCATGTCGCCGACCGTTGCGACGTCGCGCAGGCGCACCTCGGCGCCGTTGCGGTGCGCGATGATCAGATTTCGATATTGATCCGCGTCCCGCGCGTTGTCGTTCGTATAGATCTGATAATGCAGCCCGCGGGACTCGATCGCGCCCTTCGGTGCGTTGGCGTTCGCGTTCGATATGGCCGCGCGAACGTCCTGCAGCCCGATCCCGTACTTCGACAGCGCCAGCGGATTGATTTCGACGCGCACCGCCGGCAGCGCGCTGCCGCTGACGTTGACCGCGCCCACGCCCTTGATCTGCGAGAGCTTCTGCGAGATCACCGCGTCCGCGGCATCGTAGATTTGCCCCTGCGTCAGCACATCCGAGGTCATCGTCAGAGCGAGAATCGGAAACAGGGAACTGTTGATCTTGAAATATTGCGGGTTTCGCGTCATCGCCGACGGCAAGTCGGGGCGAGCCGCCTCGATGGCGGCTTCGACGTCGCGCGCCGCGCCGTCGATGTCGCGGTCCAACCCGAACGTCAGCTGGATATTCGTCGTGCCGACGCCGCTCGACGAGGTCATGTCGTCGACGTCGGCGATCGCACCGAGGTGGCGCTCGAGCGGCGTCGCAACGGTGCTCGCCATGACTTCCGGGCTCGCTCCGGGTAGCGCCGCGCTGACGAAGATCGCGGGTATATCGATGTTCGGCAGCGGCGCGACGGGGAGCAGCACGAAAGCGGCGATGCCCGCGAGCGCCACGCCCGATGTCAGCAGGATCGTCGCCACCGGTCTGGCGATGAACGGCGCCGACAGATTCACGGCGGGGCGTCCGAGATCCCGCCAACCGTGGCCCGGGCCGCGGCGTTCGCGCGCCAGCGCTTCGCGGCGCGATCGAACGCCAGGTAGATCACCGGCGTCGTGAATAGGGTCAGAATCTGGCTGACCAGCAGGCCGCCGACGATGCTGATTCCCAGGGGATGCCTGAGTTCCGAGCCGGTACCTGTGCCGAACATCAGCGGCAGAGCGCCGAACATCGCCGCGACGGTCGTCATCAGGATCGGGCGGAATCGCAGCAGGCAAGCTTGGTAAATGGCGTCTTTGGCGGACAGTCCCTGCTGGCGCTCGGCGACGATCGCGAAATCGATCATCAAGATGGCGTTCTTCTTGACGATGCCGATCAAGAGAATGATGCCGATCAACGCGATGATCGTCAGATCGTCGCCGGCGATGATCAGCGCGAGCAGCGCGCCGATCCCGGCGGAGGGCAGCGTCGACAATATCGTGATCGGATGTATGAAACTCTCGTAGAGCACACCGAGCACGATGTACATGACCAGCACCGCCGCCAGCAACAGGAGCAACTCGTTCGACAAGTTGTTGCGGAACGCGAGCGCTGCGCCCTGGAATGTCGTGTGAATGCTCGCCGGCAGGCCGACGCCGCGCTCGGCCTGCAGGATCGCGTCGACCGCGGCGCCGAGCGACGCGCCGGGCGCCAAATTGAACGAAATCGTCGTCGCCGGGAACTGCGCGAGATGATTGATCAGCAGCGGCCGCGTGGCTACGGCGAATTTCGCGATCGACGACAGCGGCACCTGGCCGCCTGCCGCCGAAGGCACGTAGATCGAGGCGAGCGAGGCGAGGGAATCGTAAGTGGCGGGATCGGCTCCGATGATCACACGGTACTGATTCGATTGCGTGAATATCGTCGACACGATGCGCTGCCCGAACGCATCGTACAGCGCATTGTCGACCGTTCCGACGCTGATCCCCAGGCGCGCCGCGGTATCGCGATCGATCGTGACTTCAGCCGAGAGGCCGGCATCTTCCTGGTTGCTGGTCACGTCGGCGAGCGCCGGCTGGCGTTGCAGCAAGGCGACGATTTTCGGCGCCCAGGCCGCGAGCGCCTCGGCGTCGGCGCTTTCCAAGGTGAAATGATATTGGGCGCGGCTGACGGTGTTGTCGAGCGTCAGATCCTCGGCAGGCCGCATGTACAAAGCGATGCCGGGGACCGCCGCCACTTCCGCCTGCAGACGGCGAATGACGTCGATCACGCCGGTCCCGCGCGCTCCTCGCGCCCGCAGATTGATCAGCATTCGCCCGCTGTTCAAGGTGACGTTGCCGCCGTCGACGCCGATGAACGAGGACAGGCTCTGGACGTCCGGATCGGTCAGGATCGCCGCCGCCAAGGCCTGCTGCCGCCGGGCCATCTCGGCATACGAAACCGATTCGCTCGCTTGCGACACGCCCTCGATCAGCCCGGTGTCCTGGTCCGGAAAGAAGCCCTTCGGAATCAGCGCATACAGCAGCGCCGTGACGGCGAGGGTCGTCACGAAGACGACCAAGGTCGCGCGCTGGTGCGCAAGGACCCAGGTCAAACTGCGGCCGTACCGGTCGAGCAGCGCAGCGAACCAGCGGCCGGTGCGCTCGGCGCTCGAGCGCCGATCTTCCGGTTGATGCCGCAGCAGCTTGGCGCAGAGCATCGGCACGAGGGTCAATGAGACGACCGCGGAAATGAGGATCGTCACGGCGAGCGTCACGGCGAATTCGCGGAATAGCCGGCCGACGACGTCCTGCATGAACAGCAGCGGTATCAGTACGGCGATCAGCGACACCGTCAACGATATGATCGTGAAGCCGATTTGGCCGGCCCCTTTCAACGCCGCATCAAGGGAACTTTCCCCAGCCTCGATGTAGCGGGAAATATTCTCGATCATGACGATCGCATCGTCGACGACGAAGCCGGTGGCGATCGTCAATGCCATCAGCGACAAATTATTCAGGCTGAAATTCGCCAGATACATGACCGCGAAAGTGCCGACCAGCGACAGCGGCACCGATAGACTAGGGATCACCGTCGCCGGCACGCTGCGCAGAAATAGGTAGATCACCAGGACGACGAGCACGACCGCGAGCGCAAGCTCGAACTGGACGTCCTTGACCGACGCCTTGATCGTCGTCGTACGGTCCGTCAATAGGGCGATATCGACTCCGGCGGGCAGCGATGCGCGCAAATCCGGGAGGATCTCGTTGATCCGCTTGACGACGTCGACGACGTTTGCGCCCGGCTGCCGCTGCACGTTCAGGATCAGCGCGGGCGTCGTGTTCATCCAACCTCCGAGCTTGTCGTTCTCCGGAGCCTCGAGCAGCGTCGCGACGTCGCGCAGCCGAACCGGCGCTCCGCTCTTGTATGCGATGACGATATTCGCGTACTGATCCGCGCTCTTCAGCTGATCGTTGGTATTGATCGTGAACGTGCGGGTCGGCCCATCGAACGTGCCCTTGGGCCCATTCTGGTTCGCAACGTTGATCGTCGTGCGCAAATCGTCGAAGTTCAGCCCATAAGCGGCGAGCGTCCGCGGATTGACGACGACTCTGACGGCCGGACGCTGCCCGCCGCTGATGCTGACGACACCGACCCCCTTGATTTGCGATATTTTCTGCGCGATGCGCGTGTCCGCGAGGTCCTGCACCTGGGTCAAGGGCATGACCTTGGAGGTAATGCCGAGCGTCAGCACCGGCGCGTCCGCGGGATTGACCTTCGCATAGATCGGCGGCGCCGGCAGATCCTGCGGCAGGAGATTCTGCGACGCGCTGATCGCGGCCTGTACTTCCTGTTCGGCGACGTCGAGGGACAGCGACAGATCGAACTGCAGCGTCACCACGGAGGCGCCTGCCGAGCTCGTCGAGGACATTTGGCTCAAGCCCGGCATTTGTCCGAACTGCTTCTCGAGTGGGGCGGTGATCGCCGAGGTGATGACCTCGGGACTCGCGCCGGGATAGAAGGTCTGCACCTGAATCGTCGGGTAGGCCACTTCGGGAAGCGCCGACAAGGGCAGCGTGAAATAAGCGAGCACGCCGGCCAGCAAAATCGCCGCCATCAGCAGCGTCGTCGCGACCGGCCGCAATATGAACAGGCGAGACGGATTCATGCAGGCCGCAGCCGGCTGACCGCGCGCAAGCTCATTGATTGGCGGAATCGCCGCCGTTCGCCGGCCGGCGGCCGCCGGGGCGCCGCCGCCGCGGTGCCGCCAATCGGGCCGGCGCCGTCTCGGCGCCGGAGCGGGCACGGCTGCAGCCGCCGCCTCGGCGGCCGCCGACTGCGGCCGCACGATGGCCCCGTCGCGCAGCCGGTCGCCGCCTTCGGTGACGATCTCGTCGCCCGGCGCCAGGCCCGACGTCACGGCGACGAGATCATCGGCACCCGCGCCCAGCGCAACCGGTCGCACCGAAACGGTGTCGTCGGAATTGAGGCGGTATACGAACGCGCTGACGACGCCGTTCGGCGCCCCGCGATGCACGGCGACGGCCGGAATCAGCATCTGATCGTGCAGGACGCTCACCAACAAGCGAATGTTGACGAATTGATTTGGAAATAACGATCCGTCGGCGTTGTCGAACAAGGCCCGCAGTTTGAACGTGCCGGTCGCCGCGTCGATTTGATTGTCGATCGTCAGCAGCTTTCCGGTCGCCAGTTGCGTCGTGTCGCTGCGGTCGAAGGCCTCGACGTCGAGCGCGGCTCCCTGATGCAAGCGCCGCAGAATCGCGTTCACGTTATCTTCCGGGATCGAGAAGATCGCCGAGATCGGCTGCAACTGCGTGATGACGACGATGCCGTTCGCATCGCCCGGCGTGACATAATTGCCTTGATCGACTTGCCGCAAGCCGACCCGCCCGGACAGCGGCGAGACGATATGCGTATATTGCAGATTCAGCGCCGCGGTCTTGACTTGCGCCTGGTCGCCCTCGACCGTGCCTTCGTATTGTTTGACCAATGCGCCTTGCGTATCGAGCTGCTGCGCGGCGATTGCATCCTGCGCGATCAGGCCTTGGTATCGGTGCAAATCCAGCCGGGCATTGGCGAGCAGGGCCGCATCGCGATCGAGGGTCGCCTTCGCTTGGTTCAGAGCCGCCTGATACGGCCGCGGATCGATCTGCGCGATGAATTCGCCGGCGCGAACCATTTGACCTTCCTTGAAGGCGATCTTCTGCAATTGTCCGCTGATCTGCGTCCTGACGGTCACCGTCGCGAGCGGCGTGATCGCGCCGAGCGCCGGAATACGCACCGGAAGGTCGCCTTTGCGCACCGTCGCGACGGCGACGGTTACCGGTCCTTGCGGGCCGCCGCGGCCATGGCCGCCGGCGGCGAACGCGGTTGGATGCGCCTGCTGACGCAGGCGGATCAGCAATACGACCAGCAAAATCACCATTCCGCCGACGAACAGCAGAACCCGGCGCTTGCGCAGAAGCGCCGAGATTTTATTCCGCAAACCAGCCGGTCCGTCGGTCGGCCCCGTCATTGCTCACCCAGCGGATTGAAGATCGGAGCGGTATGCATTCTGAACGCGTCGAGATTTATTTCCGACAATACGCCACACTGTATGCGATTGCTCGGCGGCGATCGCAGGAGTTCGGCGGCCATGACGAGCTTGCGATCGAACCTCGGCTGGCAAGGTAACCCGCGTGATTGTAAAGAAACGTCAAACCGATGAAAATCTTTGTGATCGACGCGATTCGTCGGGTTGCGGCGCGCCCGAGCCGCTGATGCGCAAGCGCGCGCGCCGGCGTTTGGCGGCGCTGCTCACTGCGGTGGCGATCGGCCATGGCGCGGCGGCGGCGGCGGCCGCATCGACGAAAGCGGATGTTGCGCTGACCCGCCGCGCGTTCATCGCCGCGATGCAGCGCGTGCGCCTGCTGCAAACCGATTTGCCGGACGCGCCGGCATTGAAAGCCTACGTCATATACGATTACCTCGTCGCGACGCGTTTGCGGCGCGATTTGACTTCCAAACCGAGCGACGATCTGGATCGGGCGATCGACGACTTTCTGCACGCGCATGCCGGCGAACCGGTCGCGCGCCCGTTGCTGCGCGCGTGGCTCGCAAGCTTAGCCTCGCGCGGGCGCTGGGATTGGTTCCTGCCGCGCGCCGCGGATGCCACCGATCCGGAATTGATTTGCGACCGGCTCGCCGGCCGGCTCGCGCTCGGCGAGACGGAGGGACTTGCGCAGGCCGCTCTCGCCCGATGGATTTTGCCGCAGCGGCAGCCGTCGCCGTGCGACCCGGTGTTCACCTGGCTGCGGGCCGCGGGATTGCTGACCGCCGAACTCGCCGAGAATCGGACGCGCAGCGCGCTGCTGGCGGGCAATGCGGGGCTCGCGCGCGAGTTTGCGACCGACGTTCCGGAGGATCGCGCCGCGCCGCTGCTGCAATGGGCCGATTTATTGGAATCCCCCAAACAAGTGCTCGAGCGATTGGCTGCGGATCCAGCGCTCCCGGTCCTGCCGGAGGCCTTGGCCGCCGGCTATGAACGCCTGTCGCGCGTCGATTCGATCGCGGGCGCGGCACTATTGCCGAAATTGCTCGCACGCCCGCTGATGCCCTCGGCCCTGCAGGCGCAACTGATGCGCAGTGCCGCGCTCGGCGCCGCCTTCGACCGCGATCCCGGCGCCATTGCCGCGTTCGATCGGCTGCCCATGGAGGCGATCGACGGAACAGTCTACGAGTGGCGCGTGCGCGCGGCGCTCTGGGCGGGCGATTACGCCAAGGCACTCGCCTGGATTGCGCAGCTGCCGCCGAATTTGGCCGACCTGCCGCGCTGGCAATATTGGCGAGCGCGAGCGGTCGAGGCCACCGCCGGCGCCGATCTCGCCGATTCCCTGTATGCGAAGATTGCCGGCTCGCGCGATTATTACGGTTATCTGGCCGCCGACCGCCTGCACGAGCGCTACGATTTGAACGCGAAGCCTTCGCCGGACGACCGCGTCGTTCAGAAGTCGCTGGCGGCGATACCAGGTCTGATCCGCGCGCGCGAACTGATCGCATGCGATCTCGCCGACGAAGCCCAATTGGAATGGGCGACGGCCATGCGCGGCGCCGCGCCCGCGCTGCAAGTTCAAGCGGCTCATCTGGCGGCGGACTGGGGTTGGTACGCAGAGTCCATCGCAGCTCTGGCCCAGGCCGGCGAATGGGACGACGTGCGGCTGCGCTACCCGCGTCCGTTTCACGCCGCGGTCGCGCGCGCCCACGAGCTCACGAGCCTGCCGGCGGATTGGATCCTCGCGGTCATGCGCCAGGAAAGCCTGTTTCGCAAAGATGCCGTTTCGCGGGCCGATGCGCGCGGCCTGATGCAGTTGCTGCCCTCGACCGCCGCCGCCGTTGCTCGGCGTTGGCACTTCACGCCGCTCGGCGAGGACAGCCTGTTCGATCCGCGCGTCGCGGTGCCGCTGGGCGCCGCACATCTGCGCGAACTTCTGGACCGCTACGACGGGCAACTCGAAATAAGTCTCGCTGCCTACAACGCCGGCTCGACGGCGGTCGCCCGCTGGCTGCCGGCGCAGGCGATGGATCCTGACATCTGGATCGAATCGATCCCCTACGGCGAGACGCGCGGCTATGTGCAGCACATCCTCGAGCACATCGTGGCATACGCCTGGGCGCGCGGCGCGGTGCCGCCGCGCTTGTCGCAGCTGCTGCGGCGCGTACGGCCGCCTTCGGCTAATTCCGGCGCGAACGCGGCGAGCGCTGAGGCCAAGCCCTGCCGGCGCGATCGCATCGCGAACGGCGAGGTAGATCTGGAATGTCCGCCGCATTGACACACGCGCTGACGCGAAGGCCGGGTCCGAATTTCGCCCAGGGCCTGACGAGCGCAACAGCAGGGCCTCCTGACCTGGACCTGGCCCTTTCCCAGCATGCCGCGTACTGCGACGCGCTGCGCGCCTGCGGGCTCGCCGTGACAACCTTGCCGGCCGATCCGGATCACGCGGACAGTACCTTCGTCGAAGACACCGCCGTCGTCACAGCCGATGCGGCCGTCGCGACGCGGCCGGGCGCGCCGTCGCGCGCCGGGGAAGTGGCGCGGATCGAACCTCATTTGCACGGCTTGCGCCGCGTAGTGCATCGTATCGTCGATCCCGGCACGCTCGACGGCGGCGATGTCTGCGAGGCCGGAGCGCACTATTTCATCGGCGTGTCGGCGCGGACGAACCTCGAAGGTGCGAACCAATTGCGCAGCATTCTGCAGCGCGCCGGCTACGGAGTCTCCACGGTCGATATCCGTGGCCACCGGTCGTTGCTGCATTTGAAATCCGGACTTGCCTATCTCGGCGATGCGCGCCTGCTGGTCGCGCCGGGCCTGCCTGAGGTCGAGGCCATGCGTGATTATCAGCGAATCGAAGTCGAGGTCGCCGATAGCTACGCCGCCAACTGCGTACGCATCAACGACCGCGTCTTGATTGCCGCGGGCTATCCGCGCTTGCGGGCGACTCTTTGCGATCTGGGGTATTCGCCGATCGAACTGGCGATGTCGGAATTCAGGAAAATGGACGGCGGCTTGAGTTGCTTGTCGCTGCGCTTTTGATTCAGGCCGCTTTCGGGGTGAACTGGTTCCCGGCAAGCAGGTGCCAAGCGACCGCCGCGAAGACGATCGCGCCGCCGATCAAGGTGCTGGCGCCGGGCGTCTCCCGCAAAGCCAGCCAAACCCAAAGCGGCGCCAGCGGCGCGTCCAGCGAACCGATCAAGGCGGTTTCGATTGCGGGCAGATGGCGGGCGCCGAACGTAAAGAGAGGCAAGCCGACCGCGAACGTCACGAATCCGAATAGCGCCAATAGCAGAATCTCGTGGCCGCTTACCGACAGCGGCTGGCCGGCCGGCCAAGACACCAAGCCGCTCAGCAAGGCCGCCAGGCAGGCCGCCGGCAGGAACGGCATGTCGCGGAAGTGTCTGGCGACCACCATGGCGACGGCCATCGTCAGCGTCATGCCGAGCGCGAGCAGATCGCCCAGCAGGCCGCCATCGCTGCCGAATCCCACCATCACGGCCACGCCGGCGAGCGCGAGGACGCTTGCCGCGACGGCCCGCGCCCCGGGCTTCTCCCGCATGACGAGCCAGCCCAGGGCGGCCGCGAAGAACGGCACCGTCGCATAGATCACCGATACATGGGCGACGCTCGTGCGTGCGAGCGCCGTGATGAACAGAATCATGCCGGCGGCCGACTGGACGACGAATAGCCAACCGAGCCAGCCGATCTTGCCGAACTGCCGCCAAGCGCCCTGCTGTCCCGTAACGACGAGGGTCGCAGCGAGCCCTGCTGCGCCGAGCAAACCGCGCCACGCGAGCATCGTCCACGCATCGACATGGATCAGCCTGGTGAATAGCCCGGCCGTGCTCCACGCCACCGCCGCCCCCGTGACCGATAGGATGCCGAGCCGATTGGCCGCCGAGGACGCCGGACCGCGCTGCCGGTCGATGCGGATCTCGCGGTTCAACCGGGAGCCGTCACCCTTTACGGAGCTTCGCATTTGAAGCTGCGAGAATGCGCGAACGCCGGCGCGTCCTCCTCCGGCAGCGATGCGAGAGCGGCGCGCAGAAAATCGAAAGCTATGTGCGGATCGTCGACGTATTGAAACAAATCAAGATCCTCGCGAGCGATCATGCCGTGCCTTGCCAGGGCATCGAAATTGATGATCTCTTGCCAGTAGGCGCGGCCGTACAGCAGAACCGGAATTTTGCGGTCGAGTTTTTTGGTCTGCGCCAACGTCAGGGTTTCCGCGAGTTCATCGAGCGTGCCGAACCCGCCCGGAAACACGACGAGCGCGCGGGCCATATGCGTAAACCACAGTTTGCGCATGAAGAAATAGTGGAACTCGAACGTCAATTCCGGCGTGATGTACGGATTCGGTCGCTGTTCATGCGGCAGACTGATATTCAAGCCGATGCTCCGTCCGCCCGCCTCACTCGCGCCGCGATTGGCGGCTTCCATGATGCCGCCGCCGCCGCCGGAACAAATCACGTAGCGATGCGCGCGCGACGACAAGCCTTGCGCCCACCCGGTGATCATTCGCGCCAGCTCGCGCGCCTCGCGATAATAGCGCCCCATGGGGCCGTCCGCGGTCAATCGCGCCGATCCGAAGAACACGATCGTATCGCGTATGCGCGCGCGCCGGAATTCTTCGAGCGGATCGAGGTATTCCGCCAGGATGCGCAGCGGTCTGGCGGAGTCGCTCGCGAGAAATGCATCGTCCAGGTACGCGATTTTCGAGCGTGGCGGTTGCGAAGTCGTCGTCATCGTTGATCACCTCAGAATTTCGAAGAATCATCGGGTCCGCGCGAAGTCGATGAAGCCGCGCGTCATGTCCGTATGGATCAATTCAACGCGCACGTGATCGCCGACATCGAGCCCCTGGAAGCCGCGCACGACCCTGCCTTCGGCCGAAGGCTTGGCAATCCGGACCCAGGTGCCCTTCGCCGAGGCGCCGGTCACGATCGCGTCGAATTGTCCGCCGATCCGCGTCTCCAGCAGCATCGCCGCCGCGGACTTGCGCACTTGCCGTTCCACCTTCGCCGCATTGTCCTCTTGCTGCGTGCAATGCGCGGCGAGCGACCGCAATTCGTCTTCCCCATAGGGCCCTTGCCGGCCGCCCAGCGCCGCCTTCAGCAGGCGTTGCGTGATCACGTCGGGAAAGCGCCGATTGGGCGCGGTCGAATGCGTATAGTCGCGCGCCGCCAGTCCGAAATGCGCCTCTGCGTCCTCGCCCGGCCGCTCCATGACGTATTCGCCCGCACCCAATAGCTTGACGATGCTGAGCGAAAGATCGCCGAAGCGTTCGGGATCGGCGGCGCGCCGCCGCGCCAGGAACTCATTCAGAGCGCGGCCGTCGGCTTGCGCGGGCAAATGTTCGCCGAGCCGGCGCGCGAGCGCGACGATGCGATCCCAGCGTTTCGGCGTGCGCAATACCCGGCGCAATGACGGCAGGTTCCGGCTCTGCAGAAAGCGCGCGCTGACGCCGTTCGCCGCGATCATCAGATCCTCGATCAGCTCCTGAGCGCGGTTCTTCGGGTCAGGGCGCAGATCAACCAGCAAGCCCTCCTCGAAAACCGCGCGCGCCTCGAGCGTCTCGAGGCCGAGCGCCCCTCGCTCGTGACGCCGGCGCTTCAAGGTTTGCGCCACTTGATCTTGCAGGCGCAATTGCCGGTCGAGGCCGGCGACCGCGGCAAGGCCCGCCGGGGCGGTCCCCGCGCCTTCCAGCCAAGCGGCGACGCTCCGATACGCGAGCTGCGCCTTGTTCCGGACGAGAGCGCGGTATATGGCCGAATCGACCATGGCGCCGTCCGCCGCGATCGTCATTTCGATGACGACGGCGAGACGGCTTTGACCCGGAGCGAGCGAAGTAAGGTCGGTCGACAGTCTCTCCGGGATCATCGGGAAAATTTGCGCCGCCGTATATACCGAAGTCGTGTTCGTGCGCGCGTGCACGTCGATCGCACTCGAAGGCTTGACCGCGCTGTCGACGTCCGCTATCCCGACGAACACGCGGACCTTGCCGCCATCCAAGGCTTCGGCGCATTCGATCTGGTCGAGATCCCGCGAATCGTCGTTGTCGATCGAAGACCACGACAAACCGTTCAAGTCGCGGATCGCCGGCCCGCTTTCCAGGACCGCAGCCACTTGGGCATTGGCCTGCTGCATCGCCGCCGCCGAGAAGTCCGGTAGCAGCCCGCGCGCGCGCATGGCGGAACTCGCCAAGCGCCGCAATTCCTGGAAGCGGCTATCGCGCGGCGCCATGGATCAAATGGCGGTGCGCCGCGTATTATTCGAAATCATGCGCGCCATCTTACGCGGCTTCGGGTAGATTCAGTAAGCATGAAATATCTGAACTGGCTGCCGCCCGAAGGGGCGCAAATATTGTTCGTGCTGTTCCTGTCGTTTCTGATCGGCCTGGAGCGGGAGGAACGCAAAGCCCCCGATGATCACTTTTCATTCGGCGGCGTGCGCACGTTCCCGCTGATTGGGCTGATCGGCTACGCGGTCTCCTTGCTCTCGGGCGGGGCGGTCGCACTCCAAGCGGTCGGCTTCGCGGTCATCGGCGGATTTCTGATGATCGCCTATTGGCACAAGCTCGGCGCGTCGGAACATTCCGGCGTCACCACGGAGATGTCCGGCGTCGCGACCTATTTGCTCGGTGCGCTGGTCTACCGCCAGATGTACTGGATCGCGACGACGCTGACGGTTGCAAGCATTTTGCTGCTCGAACTGAAAGTGCACCTCGAGGATTTGGCGAAGCGCATCGAGACCACCGACATTCTCACGCTCACCAAGTTCCTGCTGTTGTCGGCCGTGGTGCTGCCGATATTGCCGGACGTGGACCTGGGCGCCTTCCACATCAATCCATTCAGGACTTGGCTGGTCGTCGTCGCAGTCAGCGCGATTTCCTACGGCAGCTACGTGCTGCAGCGGCTGTCGAGGGACCGCGGCGGGTTGATACTCGCCGCTCTGCTCGGCGGCGCCTACTCCTCGACACTGACGACCGTGGTGATCGCAAAACGATCGGTGACCGAGGACCGGCCCTATTTGATGACCGGCGGCATTTTGATCGCCTCTGGAATGATGTACCTGCGTCTCGCCGGCCTACTGGCGCTGTTCAATCGGGAATTGATGATTCGCCTTGCGCCGTCGTTCGTGGTGCTGGGAGCAATCGGGACGGTCGCGGGCTGGCTCTGGTCGCGGCGCGGCGAACAGTCGGGGGCGTCGGCGGCTCGCTCCACGGAGCCTAGGAATCCGCTGGAGCTCACCGTCGCGATGTTGTTTGCGCTGCTGTTCGTCGCAATGCTCATCGCCACCCATTTGGCCATCCAATACCTGGGTAAGTCCGGCGTGTACTCGCTAGCCGCGCTGATGGGCGTCACCGACGTCGATCCGTTCATCATGGGCTTGACCCAGTCGGCTCCGGCGCTGACGCCCTTGGCGGTGGCGACGCAGGGCATCCTGATTGCTGCGGCCAGCAATAACGTCCTCAAAGGCATCTACGCCTATGCGCTGTCGTCGCGGCGCACGGGCAGGCAAAGTCTGCTGGGGCTGCTCGCTCTTGCGGCGCTCGGATTGGCGCCGCTGTTGTGGTGAGGGCAAATCCGTCTCGGCGAATGCGCGCTCCGCTGAGTACTGAGGTTTTACGCGAGGTTGGACGGCAGAAACAGGATGCCGGCGAGCGAGGCGACGCTGATGAAGAGCCACAACGCCAGACCGACGGCCATCGTCCGCCAGCCCACGCTGCGCAAGGCGGACGGAGAAAGCGACATGCCGATCAGAAATAGCACCAAGATCATCCCGCGGCGCGCGATCTCGGAAAGCATCGACGAATGCGCCGCGATACCCGGCACCAAGCCGCGCGACAGCGAAGCCAGCACGAACAGGCCGATGAACCAGGGCACGGCGTTTCGCAATCCGGAACGGCGGCGGCTTGCATCTCCGGCTTGCTGCGCGCCGCGGCGCCGCGACAGCGAGAACGCCAGCGTCAACGGCACGATCCACAAGGTGCGCGACAATTTGACCGCCGTGGCGGTTTGCAAGGCGCCGGCGCCATAACTGATCCCCGCGCCGACGACGGAGGAGATATCGTGGATCGCTACCCCGGCCCAAAGACCGAAATCGCTCTGGCTAAGGTGCAGCCAATGACCGACGATCGGAAATGCGTAGAGCGCCACCGCGTTCAGCAGGAATACGGCGCCGATCGACACTCCGATCTCAGCCGCCGACGCACCGATGACCGAACTGACGGCGGCAATCGCGGATCCGCCGCAAATCGCGGTGCCGACCGAAATCAACGTCGCGGTGCGGCCGGCGAGACCGAACCTGCGGCCCATCCACCAGCCGAGCGACAGCGTGGCGGCGATCGTCGTCGCGGCGAACACTGAGCCGTGCAATCCAAGCCGCAGAACGACCGGTAGGTCCATCGAAAACCCCAGCAGCACGACGCAGACTTGCAGTAGCCATTTGGCGACCCCGTGTTTGCGGTTCGCGAGCGGATCGCCGATCAGCAGCGCGAAAGCAGCGCCGCTGGCCAGTGCGATCGGCGGAGAGGCCCAAACCATCAGCGCCGCGGCCGCAACGACCAATCCGGCAAGCTGGATTGGGTAACGCGGGCGATTCCGATCGACGGTCGCTAAATCGATGTCATTCGCGGCATTCATCGCCTGCAATGGTGCAGGGCCGCCGAACATTCCACAAAGACATTGTTTGTATTCTATATATAAACTAAAGTTATGCCGATGAACCGGAATCATCTCGCCCTGTTTCATACCGTGGCCCGCGCAGGCAGCATCAGTCGCGGCGCAGCGGCGGCGCATATCAGTCAACCGGCAGTGTCCAAGCAAATCGCGGAGTTCGAACAAGCGCTCGGCGTGCGGCTGCTCGATCGGCTGCCGCGAGGCTGCCGCCTGACCGAAGCCGGCAGGCTCCTCGAGGATTATGCAGGCCGCTGGCGCACGATCGAGGACGACGCGTCGCGGGCGATCGAGGAGTACCGCGGAATCAAGCGAGGCCGGCTCGCCGTCGGCGCCAGTTTGACGATCGGCGGCTATTTGCTGCCGGCCGTGGCCGCGGACTTTCACCGCCGGTATGCCGACGTCGAGATACGCCTCGAGATCGCCAATACGGAACGCATACGCCGTTCGCTACTGGAGGGCGCGATCGACATCGGCCTGACCGAGGGGCCGCTCGAATCCGCGGCGTTGGACTCCACCGTGTTCTTTCAAGATGAATTGGTCGCGATCGCGCCGGCGGGCCACGCCTTGCTCAAAAGGCACGGCGTGACCGTGCGCGAGCTGTGTCGCGAGCCATTTTTGCTCCGCGAGGAGGGATCTGGCACCCGCGCGGCTGTCGAACGCGCTTTGCGCCGTCACGGCATCAAGCTCGATCCGCTGATGTCGCTTGCGAGCCCCGAAGCGATCAAGCAGGCGGTCGCCGCCGGAATGGGTCTGTCGATCGTCTCGCGATTGATCATCGAATTGGAACTGCGGGCCGGCATTCTCGGCGTGATTCGCCTGAAGGACTTGACGATCAGGCGCGCGCTGCACTGGCAGAGCGCGCGCGGCCGCAGTCTCAGCCCCGCCGCCGTGCGATTCCTCGAGGTGCTGCAGTCGCGCAAATCGCGCCCCGCGTCGGCAAAACGGCTGTCGAGCGGTTAATGCGGCGCCGATGACGACGGCCACGGCGGTCGGCCCTCGGCGTCGTGACTCATGCGGGCGGCGCCGCCGGCGGCTTGCGCGCGATGCTCGTCGCCATCGTCACGATCGCAGCGAGGTCCGTCAAGTTCGCCGGCACGACCAAAGTCGTGCCGGATTGGGCGAGCTTGCCGAATTGCTTGACGTACTCCTCGCCGATACGCAGCTGCATCGCCTCGATGCCGCCGCGGTCGGACAGGGCTATGCCGACTTGACGCAAACCCTCGGCGGTCGCGGTCGCGACCGCGAGTATCGCCTGCGCCTGGCCCTCGGCCTCGTTGATCTGCTGCTGCTTGTTGGCTTCGGATTGCTTGATGACCCGCTGTTTGTCGCCTTCGGCCGAATTGATCTTCGCGTCGCGCTCGCCCTCCGAGGTCAGAACGACGGCGCGCTTCTCGCGCTCCGCCCGCATCTGCTTCTCCATGGCCGACAACACGTCCTTCGGCGGCGTGATGTTCTTGATTTCATAGCGCAGCACTTTGACGCCCCAGGGCGCGGAAGCCTTGTCCAATTCGGCGACGACGTTCGCATTGATTACGCCGCGCGCCTCGAACGTTCTATCCAGTTCGATCTTGCCGATTTCACTTCGCAGCGTCGTTTGCGCCAACTGCGCGATCGCGAAGCCGTAATTGGTGATGCCGTACGAGGCGAGATGCGGATCGAGCACCTGCATGTACAGCACGCCGTCGACGCCGACCTGGACGTTGTCGCGCGTGATGCACACCTGCTCGGCGATGTCGATCGCAATCTCCTTCAAGCTGTGCCGATACGCCACTTTCTCGACGAACGGGATCAAGATGTGAAAGCCGGCCTGCAGCGTGCGGCTGTATTTTCCCAGATATTCGACGACGAAGGCGCTTTGCTGCGGGACCACGGTCGCCGTCTTCGCCACCACGATGACGACGATGACTGCGACGGCGATGACCATGTAGCTGAACGAACTGTCCACGGGATACTCCTGGCTCAGGCGGTTTTCCAATCGACCGACGCTTCAATCCTCGCCGTGCAGGACCAGCGTCAGTCCGTCGAGTCGCGCGATCCGCGCTTTCGCTCCGGCGGCGATTACTGCGCCGCCACCGTTGACCGCGCTCCAAGAGGTGCCGCGATATTCGATTCGGCAGGATTCTCCCGGCTCGAGCCGCTCCGGCAGGACGATCTTCTCGCCGGCCGGCCCGCCGCTGACCGGCGGCAGGCGGCGGCGCATGCGCTCGTAGATGCGCCGGCGGAAAGTCAGCATGGTGAATACTGCCAGCGTAAGGAATATCAGCCACTGCAACCAGTCAGCCAACGCAAAGCCGGCGAGCATCAAGGCGCCGACGACGAACGCGGATGCGCCGATGAACACCAGATAAAACTGGGCGTCCACAAGGGCCAATTCGGCGCCCAACAGTACCGCGCCTACCGCGATCCAGGCCCACCAATGCATCCGTCTCTCCCCGCCGGCGCCCGCTTCAGCGCTTCATCGCGTCGAAGAAATCCGCGTTCGTCTTCGTGTCCTTCATCTTGTCGAGCAGGAACTCGATCGCGGCCAATTCATCCATCGGGTGCAGCAGCTTGCGCAGAATCCACATCTTCGACAGCTCCGCTGGATCGGTGATCAGCTCTTCCTTGCGGGTGCCGGAGCGATTGATGTTGATCGACGGGAACGTGCGCTTCTCGGCGATGCGGCGGTCCAGGTGGATTTCCGAATTGCCGGTGCCCTTGAATTCCTCGAAAATCACATCGTCCATCTTTGAGCCGGTGTCGACCAGCGCCGTCGCCAAGATCGTCAAACTGCCGCCCTCTTCGATATTGCGCGCGGCTCCGAAAAAGCGCTTCGGCCGCTGCAGCGCGTTCGCGTCGACGCCGCCGGTCAGCACCTTGCCGGAACTGGGCACGACGGTGTTGTAGGCGCGCGCGAGGCGCGTGATCGAATCCAGAAGAATCACGACATCCTTCTTGTGTTCGACGAGGCGCTTGGCCTTCTCGATGACCATCTCCGCGACTTGAACGTGGCGGCTCGCCGGCTCATCGAACGTCGAGGAAACGACCTCGCCCTTGACCGTGCGCGCCATCTCGGTCACTTCCTCGGGCCGCTCATCGATCAGCAGCACGATCAAATAGCATTCCGGATGGTTCGCCGTGATCGCCGTCGCAATGTTCTGCAGCAGCATCGTCTTGCCGGCTTTCGGCGGCGAGACGATCAAGCCGCGCTGGCCCTTGCCGAGCGGCGCGACCAGATCGATCGCGCGAGCGGTCAAATCCTCGGTCGAACCGTTGCCGCGCTCCAGCTTCAGCCGCTCGGTCGGGTGCAGCGGCGTCAGATTCTCGAAGAGCACCTTGCCGCGCGAACTCTCGGGAGAATCGAAATTGATCTCGCCGACCTTGAGCAGCGCGAAATAGCGTTCGCCGTCCTTCGGCGGACGGATCAGGCCGGAGATGGAATCGCCCGTGCGCAGATTGAATCGCCGGATTTGGCTCGGGCTGACGTAGATATCGTCCGGGCCGGCGAGATAGCTGGAATCCGAGGAGCGGAGGAATCCGAAGCCGTCCTGCAGGATTTCGAGCACGCCGTCGCCGTATATGTCCTCGCCCTTGCGGGCATGCGCCTTCAGCACGCCGAAGATGATGTCCTGCTTGCGCGAGCGGCCCATGTTCTCGAGACCCATCGTCTCGGCGAGCTTGACCAAATCGCTGATGGGGCGCTTCTTCAGCTCCGTCAAATTCATCGAGCTGCGGCTGCGCGCCAGATCGGTCGGCGCAATGATTTCCAGATCATCGCCGCCCTCGGGCAAATCGCCGTAGTCCTCTTGCTGTGGACGGCCGCCGTTGGTGTTGCCATTACGGTTGTCGTTGCGCTGCCGGTTCGATCGGTTCGAGCGCCCGCCGCCCTGACCGCCGCCCTGTCCGCCTTGCCCGCCTTGGCCGCCGCGGGACTGATTACCGAGGTAGCCTCTCACAGGTTGCTGTCCAAGAAGGCGGCGAGCTGTGACTTGGTCACGGCACCGACTTTCTGGGCTTCGACCGTGCCGTTCTTGAACAAGATCAGCGTCGGGATACCGCGAATGTTGAATTTTGGAGGCGTCGCCGGATTCTCGTCGATATTCAGCTTTGCGATCCGTATCTTGTCTTTGTATTGCACGGCGATCTCATCGAGGATCGGCGCGATCATTTTGCAAGGTCCGCACCATTCCGCCCAAAAATCGAGCAGCACTGGCCTATCGGACTTCAGCACGTCGTTGTCGAACGTCGCATCGCTGGTGTGGACGATACTTGGGTTACTCACTGCGGGCAGTCCTCCTTTTGGAGATTCATTTCGGGTTTTCAGCGGGGTTTGTGTCGGAAAAAGGGGCCCGGATCTTGCGCGAAGTGACGATGCGCAGCCGTTCGGGCACAATACAGCGGCTTTAGCGGTGTTGATTACCTTGAAGGGTTACCGGTAATACGGTTGAGGGGAGCGGCTATAGACCTGCTCCGGTTATGACGTATTGTTAACCGGTAACCTACCATTTTGCAAGTTCCTGCAATTCACAAAGCGAAAATGTCAGACGCCCATCTCACCCAGCTTACCTTTGAATCCCTGAATATCCCCGATTCGGTGAAGAAAGCCATCGCCGAGCTTGGCTATACCCGCTGTACGCCCATTCAGGCCCAAACCCTGCCCGAAGCGCTCGCCGGCCGCGATGTCGCCGGCCAGGCGCAGACCGGTACGGGCAAGACGGCCGCCTTCCTGGTCGCCTTGTTCAACCGATTGGCTGTCGAGCCGGGCTCGCCAAAGCGGCCTCGATCCGCGCCGCGCGCCATCATCATCGCTCCTACCCGCGAACTCGCCGTGCAGATCCATTCGGACGCCGAAGGCATCGGTAAGTACACCGGCTTGAAGCTCGCGATCGTATTCGGCGGCGTCGATTACGAAAAGCAGCGCCGTGTGCTCGAAGAGGGTGTGGACGTGCTGATCGGCACGCCGGGCCGCATCATCGATTACTTCAAGCAGCATGTTTTCGATCTGCGGCACATTCAAGTGGCCGTTTTGGACGAGGCGGACCGCATGTTCGATCTGGGCTTCATCAAGGACATCCGCTTCATCCTGCGCCGGTTGCCGCATCCGACCTTGCGCCTGAACATGATGTTTTCGGCGACGCTGTCCCACCGGGTCATGGAGCTCGCCTATGAGCACATGAACAATCCGGTCTTGATCCGGATCGAGCCGGACAAGATGACCGTCGATCGTGTGCGCCAAGTGTTGTATTTCCCGTCGACGGAGGAAAAGATCCCGCTTTTGATGGGGTTGCTGCGGCGGATCGACGCGCGCCGGACGATGGTTTTCGTCAACACTCGCCGTATCGCCGAAGTGCTCGAACGCACGCTCACCGCTAACGGCTTCGTCGCGCAGGCCTTGTCCGGCGACGTACCGCAAACCAAGCGCCTGAAGATGATGCGCGATTTTCACAAAGGCGACGTCGCCGTGTTGATCGCGACCGACGTCGCATCGCGCGGTCTGCACATCCCGGATGTCAGTCACGTGTTTAATTTCGACTTGCCGAATGACGCCGAAGACTACGTGCACCGCATCGGCCGCACGGCGCGCGCCGGCGCCGAAGGCGACGCGATCAGCTTCGGCTGCGAGGAATACGCGATTTCGCTGCCGGATATCGAGCGCTACATCGGCCATCAAATTCCGCGAGCCGCGATCAACCCGGATGACTTGGCGGTCGTGACGCCCCCGCCGCCGGCCGCATGGCGGGAACGGGCGCCGCGCTTCGGCGCAACGCGAGGCGGCGGCCGGCCGGGCGGCGGTCGTCCCGGTGGCGGTGTTCGCGCCGGTGGCGGCGGCCGCTCCAGTGGCGGCGGTCGCTCCAGCGGCGGCGGTCGCAGCAGCGGCGCGAGACTCGGCGGGCCGAATCGGCGCGGCGGACCCCCGCCGGCGCTGAGATCCGATCTCGGGCCGGCGAGTGACGCGCCTGCCGGCGCTACGGCGCACCGCGGCGCCGAGCCGCCAGGCGGCGGCGACGCGGCCGCCGGCGGCGCTTCGCGAAGTCGGGGGCGCGGGCGCGGGCGCGGGCCGCGGGGCGGCGGCGGCCCCCCAAATCCGGGCGCCTCGGGTCCCGCACCGTCCAGTTGACGCCGAGTGGTTGGACGGAGCGCGGGCCGCTCGCGCCGCCGCCGGCCTAAAGAAGATCGGCGATGCGGTCGACCGCGGCGAACCCCGGCGTGTCATTCGGCGGCCGCCCGGAATCCGGACAACGCACCGCGCGCTGCCAGGCGATCCCGAAGTCGCGCGCGGATTCAAGGACCGGCAGGCTGTCGTCGACGATGAGAGTGCGCTGCGGGGCGAAACGCTCATGCTGCTGCAGCAGCGGCCAAAATCCTGGATCTTCCTTGGGCGTCCCGAAGCGATGCGCGGAGTAGCAGGCATCGAAATGCGTGACTAGCGCCAGTTGCGAATTCTTGATCGCCAAGGTCTCCGGATGCGCGTTCGTGATCAGCACGCAGCGCTTACCGAGCGCACGCAGCCGCAGCAGAAATTGCTCGGCTCCCGGCAGATAGCGCACCTTCGTGCTCGCCGCGCGCTTGATCGCGCCGACATCGAGACCCAATTCGCGCGACCAATAATCGATGCAATACCAGTCGATCGTACCGGCGACGGCCCTAAATCTCGGAGCGAGATGAGACTGCGATTCGGTCGCCTCGAGTCCGTGCAACGCGCCATAGCGGCTGGGAATCAGTTCCTGCCAAAACCAGTTGTCGAAGCAGAGATCCAACAGAGTGCCGTCCATGTCGAGAAGCACGGTGTCGATCGCCGACCAGTCGACTGCTGCGGGCCGCTGCATGCCGGTATGATAGCAATCGATGCGAGACTTACCGCTGCTGGCCACGGGATTGATGCCGATCGTCGCGGCCGCCGCCGCCGCGATCATGCGTGTCTACGGCGCGCCGTTCTCGGTTGAACGCAAAACCGACGATTCGCCGTTGACGATGGCCGATTTGGAGTCCCAGCGGATCATTATCGCGGGCCTTGCGGCGCTGACGCCGCAGGTGCCCATCCTTTCCGAGGAATCGGCGCACGCGCCGTGGGAATCGCGCCGCCTGTGGCCCGAATTGTGGATCGTCGATCCCCTCGACGGCACCCGCGAATTCGTCAAGAGAAACGGCGAGTTTACGGTCAATATCGCCTTGGTGGTCGACCACGAGCCGGTGCTCGGCATCGTGGCGGCGCCGGCGCTCGCAACCGTCTATTGGGGCGCGGCGGGAGTCGGGGCGTTCCGACGGTGTCGCGACGCAACGCAGACTGCGATACGCGTCTCCGAACCGCAGACGCCGCTCCGCGTCGTCGGCAGCCGCTCCCATCAGAGCGCGCGCAGCGAGGCGTACCTCGGCACGCTCGGCGCTTATGCGACCACCGCTGTTGGCAGCTCGCTGAAGTTCTGTCTGATCGCCGAGGGTAACGCGGACTTCTACCCGCGCTTCGGACCGACCTCCGAGTGGGACACGGCCGCCGGCCAGGCGATTCTCGAGGCGGCCGGCGGACACGTCACCCGCCTCGATGGGCATCGGCTGCGCTACAACTGCCGGCAGAGCTTGCTGAACGGCGATTTTATTGCGTTCAATGACGCCCGCGCGGTGCCGCCGAGCTAAAGCGAAGTTGCACGCCTCAAGCGCTACCCGCCGGCTCGCACAATTGCAAGGTCACGTCCAGCAGCGTCGATATGTCGAATACGACCTCGTCTTCGGCCAGCGTCAAGCGCGCAACCCCCGCGGCCGCTATCAACGCGGCCGGCACGTGAATTTGATCCGGGCGTCGCGAACTGGTCCAGGTGCTGACCCGCGCGTCACCGAAGGCGCGATTCAGCGCGCTCCAGCGCAATTGCGCGGCGCGCGCGACCGGCGTGTCGCCTCCCCATTGACGCTGGGCGAGCCGCGAGGATGCATCCGCCGACGGATCGCCGCGCGGGGTCGCCATCAGCGAATGGACGTACTGGATCATTTCCGCCGGATCGACGCGGACGGCGAGTACCGATTGCAGGTCATTCGTCATCGTGAACTTTCCTCGGGGCCAGGGGAGCCTGATCACTAACTGGGGCCGAGTTGCCGAATTTCCAGTACGTCCGCTCGCCGCCCGCCGGACCTTGCGGTTAAGCTCTGCGCCATGAACCCCGATTTTTGGCTCATTTTGACGATCGGAGCGCTGGCCGCCGCCTACAAGCTTTGGCATGACGCGCTCGATGCGCGCGAGACCGCCAATCGCATCGCGCGGGAAACCTGCTCGCGCGCGGTCGTGCAATTATTGGACGACACGGTGGCGTTCTCCGGTTTTCGCCTGGCGCGCGACGCGCAGGGCCTGCGACGATTGCTGCGCACCTACACGTTCGACTATTCCGGCGACGGCAGCGAGCGGGCGCAAGGGTTCGTCGTCCTCTCGGGAAAGCGCCTCGAGGCCGTCGGGCTGGCGGGCCGCCCGTCGTGAACGGCGCTCAAAAGATCGATTTGCATACGCACTCGCGCTGCTCCGATGGTGCGCTGGAGCCGCAACAGCTCGTCGCTCGGGCCGCCGCCGCCGGCATCGGCGTGTTGGCGCTGACTGATCACGACACGATCGCGGGGCTCTCCGAGGCGCAGCGCTCGGCCGACGCCTACGGGGTCCGCCTGGTCCCCGGAGTGGAGATTTCCGCCGCCTGGCGCTCGCAGGCCATTCATGTGCTCGGATTATGGATCGATCCGGGATCGGCCCCGTTGCTGCGCTCATTGGCCGAGCAAGGGGACAGGCGCCGCCTGCGCTTGCGCAAAATCTGCGCCCATTTGACCACGATCGGCCTGCCGGGCGCGCGGCTGCAAGCCTCCGTCGAGGCGCACCGCGGCCTGCCGACCCGCGCGCATTTGGCCGCCGCCTTGGTGGCCGAGGGGCATGTGCGGAGCTTCGACGAGGCGTTCAAGAGCTATCTCGGCCGCGGCCGCGCCGCCCATATCGCCGCCGACTGGCCCGCGCTCGAGGTGGTGGTCGGCTGGATCACGGCCGCCGGCGGGACGGCCTCGCTGGCGCACCCGATGCGCTACGCCCTCTCCGCAGGCGCCAGGCGCCGCCTCCTGGCCGATTTTGCGGCCGCCGGCGGCAGCGCGATCGAAGTCGTGACCGGCGGCAACGCAGCGCATCACGTCGAGCGCTGCGCGCAGCTCGCGGCGCAATTCGGCCTCGCCGGCTCGATTGGATCGGATTTCCACGATCCAGAACTTTCTTGGAATACCTTGGGGCGGTTAGCTAAGCTACCTGATGGCGTGATCCCGGCGTGGCGCAACCACGGCATCTAGGGCGACAAAGGCAGCCACCTCCGTGAGCGACGAAGAAAACAACGTCAATACCGACTTGTTCAAGAACATCGAGCGGCTGCGCCAGCTGCGCATCGAGCATCGCGACTTGGACGACATCATTTCCCGCCTGACGATGGACTTCAAAATCGACGAAGTGCAAATGAAGCGCCTCAAGAAACGCAAACTGCTGTTGAAGGATCAGATCGCCCGCCTCGAAAGCCAGCTCATTCCGGATCTGAACGCATGACCGGCATCGTCATCCCGGATGACGAGCTCGAATGGAAGTTCATCCGCGCCTCCGGACCCGGAGGCCAAAACGTCAACAAAGTATCGAGCGCCGTGCAGCTGCGCTTCCTGCTGCCGTTGAATGCAAGCCTGCCGGGGCCGGCAAAGCAGCGTTTACGGCGCTTGGCGGGCCAACGCTTGGTCGACGATGGCAGCATTTTGATCACGGCGCGCGCCACTCGCAGCCAGGATAAGAACCGGCGAGAAGCGCTCGGCCGTCTGCAAGAGCTGATACGCGCGGCGATGATCGAGCCGAAGGTACGCAAGAAAACCAAGCCAACGCGGGCCTCGAAGGAGCGCCGGATCGAATCGAAAAAAAGACGCGCCAGCACGAAGCGGCATCGGCGCGGATCCGCCTGGGACTGACCCGGCGGCAATTCTCAGGCCAAAGTCACCTGCAGAATGCTGTGCCGGATCTGCTCGGAAAGCACCAGCTGCGCATCGGCGGCGACCGACATCAATGCCTCGCCGAACCCGAGCTTGCCGTCGGCCGCGGATTGAATTACGGCGCGGCGCCGCAGCAGCTCGATGAAATTGCGAAACAGGCTCTTGTCGAAGAATTCCGGCGAATTCAGGCCATAAAGCAGGGACATGCGCTGCGCCATCAAATGGCACCGCTCCTCGAGCGCTTGCTGGCCGATCGTGCCGCTGCCGGCCTGTACGAGTAGAGCAATGGCCAGGTAGTAGCGCTCGACCGTTTGGATCGTCGCCGCGGCCAGCAACGACAGGCGCATCGCCTCGAGAGAGGTCGGCGGCGGCCGCCGCCACTCGCTGCGATCGGCGTTGCCTACGAGCAGGCGGTGCGCCGCGAACACCTCGAGCAAGGAATCCACGTACGCGGCGACGTCCACTTCGCTCCAGCGCAAATACAGCTCGGCGCTGATGTACGGGTAGATCCTCCACACGAGACGTTGAATGTCGTCGGTGCGCATGCTCGCGTTGCCGATGAAGCAGCAGGCGAGCAGGGAAGGCATCGCGAACAAATGCAAGATGTTGTTCCGGTAGTAGGTCGCCAGCACGGCCTTCGCCGCCGTCATCAGCATGATGTCGCCGAGCGGATGGCTTTGACGCGCCAGCAGCCCTCTGCTCTCGGCGTACGCGATCATCGCCGCCCCGCTATCGGCGGTCACCGTGACGAGAGGGCCATAAGGCGCGCCGCGCAGCAGCGCCTGATACAGCTCCAGCTGCGCGGCCAAGTCGTCCGCCGGCAGCGCCTGACGGGGCGTCGCGAGCATCGCCATCGCTACCAAATTGATCGGCGTCGCGGCCGCTGCCGCATTGATCCCGGTGACGATCCGCCGGGCCAGCTCATCGGTCGCTTCGCCCACCCAGTTCGAGCGCGAGTCCTCGGCGCCGACGGCTTCCTCTCGCCAGCGCGGGTTGTGCACACCCAAAATTTCGTCGAGCACGATCGGTTCGCCGAGATTCACCTGCACTTTGCCGAAGCGGCGGCGCAGCGCCGGCAGGGACTTCAGCAATACCAGCACGGTCTCCTTCTGCTTCGGCTGACCCGACAGCTCGGCGACGTACGTCCGGCCTTCGACGATGCGTTCGTAGTCGAAATAGACCGGCAAGAAAGCGATCGGGCGCTTGGGATCCCTCAGATAGCTCTGCACGGTCATCGACAGCATCCCCGTCTTCGGAGACAGCAAGCGCCCTGTGCGGCTGCGGCCGCCTTCGACGAAGTATTCCAGCGGATGCCCGCGCGCCATCAGCACGCCGAGATATTTTCTGAACACGACCGCGTACAGGGCGTCGCCCTTGAACGTGCGGCGCACGAAGAAGGCGCCGCCTTTGCGCAAGAATCGGCCGATCAGCGGCATATTGAGGTTGGCGCCGGCCGCGACGTGCGGGATCGCGAAGCCCTTGTGATAAATCACATACGGCAGCAGCAGGTAATCCATGTGACTTCGATGGCATGGTACGTAGATGATCTCGACGCCGTCGCCGATTTCCTGCAACTTTTCGGCGTGCTGGAACGTGACGCCGTCGTACAGCCGGTTCCATAGCCTGCCAAGGCTCAGGGACATGAAAGTGACGAAGGGCTGCGAATAATTGGCCGCGATTTCAACCGCGCATTTCCTGGCGGCGAGCAGCGCCGCGCGGCGAGACGATCCGTGCGCGCGCATCTCGACGCGCACCGCGCGGCGCACGGCCTGCGTCTTCAGAATCTGCGCTACGACGGTCCGCCGGTGCGAAAGATCCGGCCCGATCGTCGAGGTGCGCTGCGCGCGCAGGCCCGCGCGCAGACCGCGCACGATGCGCCGGGCGCTCGGCACCGCCTGCGCGCAATCGCGCATCGCGTCGCGCAATGGCACCGGTTCGCCGAAATGCAACAGCGTGTTGCGGCCGTTGACGAGAACGGTCAGCAAGCGGCGGGAACGGCCGACCCAAACCCAATTTTCCGAGAACGGCAGGCGCCACCAGCTGCCTTCCTTGTGGGCCGCGCGGCCCCAGAAGATCGCGACCGGCACTAGATCGACGTCGAAATCCGGCCGCTCGGCGGCGGCGGCGAGCAGTTGGTGCAGATAGCGCGGCGGGCGCCGGTCGATGCGCCCGCCGAACAACCCGGCACGCCGCTCCAGTTCAAAATAGGCGCGGTCGGCGCGCCGGCCGGCGATCAGCAGCCGCCGCGTCGGGCGCGGCAGCCGAAGCTTGCCGCAAACGTCGTTCAAAACCGCCAGATCGGTCTGGCTCTCCCGCTCCAATACGTAGCACACCGGTCTCGGCCGCGCCGCGAGCAGCGGCGCGGCGTCGTCGGGCTTGACGACGACTTTGACCCATGCGCCCAGGGCTTTGCGCACGATCCAGTGCCAGGCCTGGCGCAGACCGGCGATTAGCGGCATTGGCGCGGATCCTATGGCTTACGGAGCTGAGTCGCCCTGCTCTTGCGCATCGACCGCCTTGCGCTCGCGTTCGGCGGCCTCGTCGACCGTCCGCTGCACGTCGCGCGCGCGCTGTTCCTGCTTGATCAAGGGATCGAGGACGGTTTTCTGCGGCGGTTTTGGTCCCTGATCCTCGGCTGCGGAGCAGCCGATGACGAGCAGGGACGCGAGCGCCAGGATCCACAACTTGATCAAGCCCATGGGTCACCTCGGATCGGTCAGCCTGCCATGGCTCAGAGTGTACAATCGGCGCGCTCCCATCGTCACTCGGAGAACGTGCATGTCTCGGTTTCCCCGGTTTGCCCGGTTTGCCCTGTTACTGCTGCTGTGCGCCAAGGCCTTGGCGGCCGATGCCACCGTCGATATCAATACCGCGGCCGGCGTGTACTTGGCCGCGCAATTGCGCCAGCAGATCAGCGCCTCCCTGGGCAACATGCCGGCGAGGATACGCCAGATGTTCGCGGCCGACAGCCAAGCGAAGCTCTCCGACAAGCAGCTCGCGGCCGTGACGGCGGCTGCGGAGCGGAACTTTCGCATCGACGTGTTCGAGGCGCCGGCGCTCGCGGCGTTCGCAGCCAATCTCGATCAGCAAACGGTCAACAAATCCCTGGCATTTCTGGAGAGTGACACCGGCAAACGCATGGTTGCCGCGGACGTGGCCGTTGCGAAGCTCGACGAAGCGACGATCGACAAGATCACGAGCGGTAAGCTCACCGCGCCTTCGAGTCCCGAACGAGACGCCTTGATCGAGCGCTTGGGGCAGGCAACGCAAGCGGCTACTTCGGCCGTGCAAATCTACCTCGGAATCGGCAGGGCAATCGCGATCGGCACCGCACTCGGCTCGGGAGCGGATCTGGCGACGGCGGAGGATCGCGTCAAGTCCCGCGACGCCGCGGGAACCGAACAAGGCATGGCGGCGACCCTGGTGAAGCCGCTGAACAGATACATCGCGTATGGCTATCGCGATCTGAGCGATGCCGACCTCAAGAAGCTGTTGCGGTTCCTCGAATCAAAACCCGGCAAGACTTACGTCAAAGCCTACGTCGCGGCCATGGCCGCAGGATATGACGCGATGGGCAGGCGCTGCGGCGGACAAATCGGCGAAAGCTGGCATGAACTCGCGCAGGCCCAATCTTCTCCACCGCCGATGGCCGAACCCGCACCTTGAGCGTAGCGGCGCCCGGCGGCGCCTTCAGGCCAAGGACCGTAGAAAATCAGACAGCATTCGGCAAATCGCCGGGATGCAATCCTGCAGCCGGTGATCGGAATCAAGCACGTGCAGCGCGGCGCGATGTTCGCGCGCCCAACGGATGCTGCTCTCGACCGGGACGATATCATCTCTCCAGCCGTGGACGATCTCGGCGGGACAGCCCGGATCCCGCGGCGTAAATTCCTCGAAGCCCGGCATGTAGAACGCCGGTGCGAGCAAATACAGGCCGCGCGCGCGCAGCGGCCTGGCCGCCGCCGCGGCGACATGCCCGCCCAAGCTCGATCCGACCAACACCGTCGAACCCGTCAGCGTCCGTCCGACGGCGATCAGCTTCTCGACCCTAACCCGCGGATCCTCGATGCCTTGGTAGTCTACGGACAGCGCCTCGCAGCCGAGATCGCGCGCGACCGCGGCCATCGCCGTGATTTTCGAACCCCAGGGGCCGCTCTCCTTGCCGTGCGAAAACACGACCGTGTCGATGGGTTTGCGCGGCCCGGCGCTCATTGCGCGGGTCAGATACGCAGCTGGTTCGCGAGCCGGTCCGCCCATTCGATCTCCGCCGGACTGTAGCGCAGATCGTTCAAGCGGTTCAGCGTAACGGCGTGCACTTCGCTCCCCGAGGCCGCATGCGTAATGCGGTAGCAGCGAAATTCACCGATGCGTGCAGCGGCGAATCCGATCAATAGCTGGAACCGGCGGGGATTCGCGGCCGCCGGATCGTTGATGCGCCGGTCGCAGATGACGAAGAATGCGTCCTCGGCGCTGCGGTCGGCGAACGTCCCGGCAGAATGAAGCGCCTCGAAAAAGGCCCGTACCTGCGACTCGACTTGCGGAGCGACTGCCCTGTGCGGCTGCACCATCGCCACCCAGCGCGTGCCGCGCTCGATGCTGTTGACGATGAACAGACTCAAGCGCCGCGCTTCGAGATAACGCCATTCCGACGCCGCCGCATTGCAGCCTGCCAGCGTGCGGGGCCGCAACGTCGAGCGTTGCGCCGCGCGCACCGACTGCAGCGTGTTGACGCCCAGCGCCGCGAGTTTCGCGCTGTGCCGCTCGGTAACCAAGCACGCCGGCCGGTATCCCGGCCGCAACACCGGCTCCTCCGCCTTGACCGACTCCCATATGGGCGCTTGGGCGTCGCCCCGTGCGATCAGACCCGCGGTCGCGCCGCAGGGCGCGAAAGTCTCGAAACGCCCGCGCAACTTGTCGTGGGCGAGTATTCGCGGGAAATACATCACCGCATCCTCGCTGTTCAATTCGAAGCCCGCGAGTCCGCGCAAGGCATCGTCCGCGGTCTGCCATCGGTTCGGCGGATCCACGATCAGCAGCGCGCGCCGCGCGCGGCAGTAGCGAGCCGCGACCAGCAGCGCGGACGCGCCGACATCGCGATCGCGCGCTATCGGCGGCAAGCACAGGAAATTGAAATAATCGGCATCATCCAGCGCGAACAAACCGGTGCGCTCGGCCGCCGACCCGATCAGATCGTAATCGGTCAGCGGCCCGCCGTCGTCGCCGTCCGTGTTCGAATATACGTAGCCGGTAGCCAGCCCGCTGGCCGCGTCGATCGTGCGATCAGGCCGTCGGGCGGGCACGGGGGCCTGCACTGCGATGAGCTCGGAGGTGGCGAGCGCGGCTTGGACGTAGCGCGGCGACCCTGGCCGCACCGACAGGTTCGTGAAAATCTCCTGATCCTCCACGTGCGGCGCCCCGGCGGCCCGCACGCGCTGAACCGTCAAATTGAAGTCATCCCCCTCGGCCTCTCGGATGTTGTCGTAATCGACGCAGACCCGCAGATACTCACGGGTCCCGGGGCGAGCGGCGCGCAAAACCAGTTGATCGGCGCCGGCCGGCAGCGTCAGTGTCGCCGGTCGAGCGCCGTTGACGACGCGTACGATCAACGCCTGCTCTCCGCCGTTATCGAAGAACTGTTCGACCGCGTAGCCCAGCATGCTCGGCTGCCACAAGCCGCCGAAGGTGTGCTGGAAATCGGCGAAGCTCTTGATCAATATCGGACGATCGACCGGGCCGCGCAGCGTGCGGCCGACGAAAGCGGCGCGGGCCGCCGGCTGGCGCAAGATCGATTGGTCCGGGCCGCGTTCTTCTTGGACCTGAATACCCAGGCTAATCGGCATCGCCAATGGTGTTCCCCTCGACGGACGCGCAAAACTTTACCACAACCCGGCATTCGGTCCATCGCCGCGCCGCGCCGAGGGTGCGCTCGCCGATCACCGCGCGAACAACGCGACGTCGCGGCGCTTGAACAGGCCGACGAGCGCCATGCCGGCCAGAAATCCCGCAATGTGTGCGATAAACGCGACGCCGTTGCCGCCGCCGCGGTCGGCGAAATGGCTCAACAACTGGACCGCAAACCACAACAGCAACAGCAACATGGCCGGCAAGCGGATGGTGGTGAAGAAAAACGGCAGCAACACGAGTGTCAGCACCTTGGCCCGCGGAAAAAGCATCAAATAGGCGCCGAGTATGCCCGAGATCGCGCCGCTCGCGCCGATGATCGGATACGGGGAATGCGCATACCATGATGCTTGCGCCAACACCGCCGCCACGCCGCAGAACAAGTAGAACGACAAAAAGCGCGCGTGCCCCATGCTGTCCTCGACGTTGTCGCCGAAAATCCATAGAAACAGCATATTGCCGAGCAAGTGCGCCCAACCGGCGTGCAGGAACATCGAAGTGAAGATCGAGGCGTAGCGCGGCACCCAGTGCAGATCGGGCGGCAGCCCGGCGAATCCGAACAGAACCGCGGGAATCGCGCCGAGCGCCGCCACGGCCCGGCGCCCCGAGACCGCATCGAGCGAACGCTGCCACAGGAACGCCGCGCCGCAAACGGCGATCAACCCACTGGTGACAAACGGCCTCGATCGGGACGGGCTGTCATCCTTGAGCGGGATCATCCCTCGGCTCGATCATCGCGCGCCCTATGGTCGTCTTGATCCTCACGGCGTCGCGCGAGCTCCAGCTGCGCCTGCTCGGCATCCGCATTCTTGCGGGCAATCTCCTCGAGCATGACCCTCAACCATTCGCTCAACATGATGATACTCTCCGCTCAGTGTTTCACTAGCACATCGAGCGCTTGCGCCGCCGTCGGATCATAACTGGGACGCGCGACCGAATACACGCGCTTCGCAAGCGCGGTTCCCGCGGGGCTGTCGAGGAGCCCCTCGTAGAGCGGTTCGATCAGCCGAACGCGCCCGACGGCCTGCAGATATTGCTCGAGGCGGGTAAACGCGGGTTCGTAGCCCTCGCGGATCGCCAATCGCAGCCAATGGGCCTCGAGTTCCGCGTCGCGCGACCGCGTCAGGCCGTAGGCCTTATCGAGGTCGGCGAGCCTGGCGCCTTGCCCGTCCGGCAAGCCGACGAGAAAATAATTCCACTCGGCGCTCGACCACTGACGCGCCTCGAGCGCCTTGGCCGGAATCCGGCCAGCGAGCCAAGCCGACCTTTGCTGATCCAGCGGTGCGAGCGCGTCCGTGCCCGGCAACACGGCGCCGGCCGGAATTCCGGGACCGAACACCCACGCATCGATCTCGGCTCGCGTCGCGACGCCGCGATATCGGTCGAGCAGATTTGCCTGCAGGTAATCGAGAAACTCCGCCGTGGTGATGCTCCGTCCGGCGAAATGCGCGAAGCAGGCGTGCATAAAGGCGTCGAAGTGGGACCGGCCGAAGCGATCGTCGAGAAAATCGAAAAACAATTTGCCCTTTTGGTAGGCGATATCGCTCGACCCGCGATCCATGTCGCTCGCAGCGGCGTCCGCGCCATGCGTCATGGCATCGCGCAAGGACAACGCGGCCAAGGCGTCGCCGATCGTTGCACGCTGCGCGCCGTAGAGGGTGCGGGCGACGCGGCTCTGCAGGTAGCCGGCGAACGCCCGGCCGATCCAGCGGTCCTTCCAGCCGGTGATCGCCGCCGGGTCGGCATCGGCGGCGACGAACAAGGCGCGCGCGAGCCAAGAGCCGGCTGCATCGCCGCCGCCGATCACGGTCGGCGATGCGAAGATCAGCTCGGGGAACTCGGCATCGCCGATCGGAAAATTCGGCGGCATGATGACGATGTCGGCGCGCGACGTAGTGCGCCAGCCGGTCAAGCCTTGAACGGCATCGAGGGCCGCCTGTGCGCCGTCCAAATTCGCAGCCGCCGCCCTGAGGATGCCGCTTTCGCCGTAAACGCCCACGCGGGGACCCAAGCGACTTGAATTTCAAATCGCCGACGGCGAGGCTGATCGAATACGGCGGGACAGGCCGGGAGACGACGAACCAATGATCCGCCGCGTGCCGCTGCTTCGCATCGTCGGCCCCGCTCATCAATGCGATCAATTCATCCGGCGTATGGATATGCGCGCGGACCGTCACCAGAGCATGCGGCGTGTCCTGCAACGGGATCCAGCTGCGTGCACCGATCGGCTCGGGCAGCGTATAAAAGAACCGATCGCGCGCACGCTGCCGGTTTCCGGGGGCCGCCGCCGGCCAGTGCAGGCCCGCCGCTAGGGGCGAGGTTTCGTATTGGATCCTCAGCGTTTCGTCGGCGGCCTTCGACGGCGGCAGATCGATCACGAGCGGCCGGCCGAGAATCGGATCGGCTTCGCCGCCGTGAAACGGCCGGCTCACCCACATCGGCGCGAGTTGTTCGGTCGCGCCGAGAAAATTACTGGTCAACTCATCGACGTCGGTGACATCCAAGCCGCGACTATCCAACACGAGCTGCGTCGCGGCGGGGTCGAGACGGTGCACGGTCAGCGTCGCGCTGCCGCGCAATTGATGCGAATCGAAGTCCACGTCCAAATTCAAATCGACATGCGTCACCTGAAATTGATCGATATTCGCGAAGGAGAGATCGGCGCCGCTGTCGACGGCAAGCGCATGTGCGCCGAATAGGCAAAGGCCAGCCGCCAAGATCCGCATCGGGAGACCGGTCTTATTGCGACGCGGGGTGCGGGGCTAGGGCTTGCACCGACGAGGTTTGCGGCGGCGTCGCCTGCGCCGGAACCGCCGGTCGGGGATTGTCGCCTTCGCCGAGCAGCTCGTTGTAGGTCTTTTGGTCTATCGACAGCTCCGTCTTGCCGTCCCAGTTGGAGCCGCGCGGCAGCAAGTTCGCGACCAGTCGCCCGTCCGATACGACCGAGTCGACGCCGGGTTTGTCGCCGGTGATCGGTACCGGTATCCCGCGCGGCGTTCGCGCGAGTTCGGCGACGCGCTGCCAATCGATTTCCGTATCGTGAACTTTGATCCGCTGGCGCAATTGCGGTTTGAGCAGATGATCCAGCAGCCGTTTTTGATTCGCGGACCAATCGCGCGAATCATCCTCCAGCGCGCCGTAGGCCTGCAGGTAGAGGGTGCCGTCGCGCCAGCCGAACACGTAGGGCTGATTGACGACCGTCACCTTCGTGCCGACCGGAATCAGGTCGAAGAAAGACTTGATGTCCTCGGGATACAAGTGCATGCAGCCGTGGCTCACGCGCATGCCGACCCCGTACGGCTTGTTGGTGCCGTGGATCAAATACCCGGGCCACGCCAGCCGGAACAAGTATTTCCCCAGGGGATTGTCCGGACCGGCCGGCATCGTCGCAGGCAGGATGTCGCCGTCCTTGGCGTGCTCGGCGCGAATCGACTTCGGCACGACCCAGGACGGATCCTGCTGCCGGCTGATGATCCGCGTCGTGCCCTCCGGAGTCTTCCAACCGACTCTGCCTATGCCAATCGGATGCGTATAAACCAGTTGCGGATGATGCCGATCGTGCGGCGGAAAATAAAATATTCGCATCGCCGCGAGGTTGATGACGACCCCTTCGTGCGGCGCTTGCGGCAGCACGAATTCGGTCGGCACCACGACCACGCGGCCTACACCGGGCAACCACGGATCGATCCCGGGATTCGCGAGCGCGATCTCCTCGTAGCCCACGTCGAATCGCCGCGCAATGTCCGACAAGGTATCGTCCTTGCCGATCGTGGTGCGCTGCACATAACCCACGACCTCATCGGCGCGCCCCGCGAGCTCGAAGCGGTCGGTGGCGGACGGATCCGGCAGTGCCGGCTCCGGCGGCGGCGGCTTGACCGCAGACGGGGCGGGAACCGGCACGGGACGCAACAAGGAACAGGCGGCCATGGCGACGCAAGCGAAGGCGGCGGCCACCCAGCGCCGCTGGAAGGAAAGGGTCGGGAACCGGCGGAGCATAGCGCCTCTATTACAACAAAATTGCGCCCGCACTACAAAGCGGAGCCGCTAAAGCAAAGTCGGCCGATCGGGCAGTTCGTCCTCCGCGGCGAGGCCGGCGCCTGAGGCCGGGTTCGCCGGATTTTCGCCCGGGAAATGCCGGGCGATCAGCGCGCCGATCGCCTCGATACCCGCGACGCAGCCGCTCTTGTACCGGGAATGCCGGAAATGACTTTCGATCAGACGGCAGACCGCCGCCCATTCCGCGGCGCTGACGCGGCTCTTGAAGCCGCGATCGGCGACGATCTCGACGCTGCGGTCGGCCAACAGCACGTAGACCAGCACGCCGTTGTTGCGCTCCGTGTCCCACACGCGCAGTGCCGAAAACATCTCGAGCGCGCGTTGGTGAGCCGAAACCCCGTGCCAAATGTGCATCGGCGTCAACGCCGTTTCGATCGCGAACCGAATCTGGCCGGCATGCGTCCGTTCGGCCTCGCGGATGGCCTCTTCGATCGCATCGAGCGTCGCGCGCGGAAACAGCAAACGCGTCCGCCAATGCGTCGCCAACGCGTGCCGCAGTAAGCGTGCGAGCGCGCATCACCAGCCTCCCGACGCGCCGCCGCCGCCGAAACCGCCGCCGCCGCCGCTAAAGCCACCGCCGCCAAAACCACCGCCGCCGCCGAAGCCGCCGCCGAAACCGCCGATTCCGCCCCAGCCGCCGCTGCCCGCGGACCAGCCGCGGGTGCCGCCCAGCAGCATCGCGAACACGAAACCCAAAGCGCCGGCGCCGATACCGATCGCCAGCAGGCTGGATATCGACCAAGCCAGCACGCCCACGAGGCCGCCGGTCGCCAGCGATCCGAACAGGCGCCCGAACAGCGCGCGCAGCACGCCGCTCGCGACGAAGACCGCGGCCAGCAGCAAAGGCAGGAAATTGCCCAAGCCGCGGCCGTTGCCGTGTTCCCATTTCTTGTCGGGCGCCGGCAGCGGTTCGCCGTTGATGACGGCGATCATGCGATCGACGCCGGCTTCGACGCCGCCGTCATAGTCGCCTTGCCTGAAATGCGGCGTGATCGACTCCGTGATGATGCGATTCGCGATCGCGTCGGGCAACGCACCCTCCAAGCCATAGCCGACCTCGATGCGCACGCGGCGGTCGTTCTTTGCGACGATCAGGATCGCGCCGTCATCGACGCCCTTGCGGCCGAGCTTCCAGCGATCGGCGACGCGAATGCCGAATTGCTCGATCTCCTCGGGCTCGGTCGTCGGCACCATCAGCACCGCGATCTGGCTGCCCTTCTTGGCCTCGAAAGCGGAGAGTTCGGCCTCGATCTTGTTGACCGCGGCTCCGGACAGGGTTCCGGTCAAATCCGTCACCCGCGCGCTGAGCGGCGGCACTGCGACCAAGGTCTGCGCGAACGCCGCGGCGGCAAGCAACGCGCCGCACCATGCGAGTCGGCGGGCAATAACTCGCTTACTCACTCCGAGCGCGAGCTCATTGGTTCGGCGGCGCGCCGGAAGCCGCCGGTTGCGGAGGCCCGTTGAATTCGACGGTCGGGGGCTTGGCGAGCACCGCCTCGTTCTCGACCGTAAAGTTGGGTTTCGGTGCGTAGCCGAACATCTTCGCGGTCAAATTTTGCGGGAACGTGCGCACCGTCGTGTTGTAGATCTGCACCGCTTGGATATAGCGGTTGCGCGCAACCGTGATCCGATTCTCCGTTCCCTCGAGCTGCGCTTGCAGGTCGCGAAAGTTTTGATCCGACTTCAATTGCGGGTAATTTTCGGTGACGACCAGCAAACGCGACAAGGCGTTGGTCAACTGGCCTTGCGCGGCTTGGAACTTCGCGAATGCGGCCGGGTCGTTGACCAGTTCCGGCGTAGCCTGAATGGAACCGACTTTGGCCCTCGCCTGCGTGACGCCGAGCAGCACCTGCTGTTCCTGCGCCGCATAGCCTTTGACGGTCGCGACCAGATTGGGAATCAGGTCCGCGCGGCGTTGATATTGATTGAGCACCTCGGACCAGGCCGATTTGATTTGCTCGTCCTGCGCCTGCATCGAATTGTAGCCACAGCCCGACGAGAAGCACGCAAAGCGCCGCCAGCAGACCCAATCCCAGCTTGATTCTCATGGTTTCCCTCCGCCGCCTCTGAAGATCGCACTGCCGCGCAGTTTATCACCGACCGCCGGGGCAAAAAAAAGCCCCGAGGGATGAACTCGGGGCTGGAGGTGCGGGCTCTAATGAAGGGAAGTAAAGCCCGCCAGGGGATTCCGTGCCGTGGACGCCTCAGTGCCGTTGACGCCTCAGTGCAGTTGATGCCATTGCAGCACGCGAATGTCGCATTCTTCGAGATCGAAGCTGCGCGCAAGCACACGGGCGATTTCCCGATCGGCCGCTTCCCGGCTCGTCAAGCCGAGCAGCTCGACGACGCCGCGGTACTCGCTGTATTCGATCTTGCCGTCCTGCTGCGCAATGAAGTGGGTGTAATATTTCACGCTCATGGCGATACGTTATGCAATGCATGCCTTATCCGCTGTGAACGAACGCTCAAACAGAGATCAAATGCTGGGAATCCGTTCACGACTCCGCTCCTTGGCCTAGGTTTGCTGCACTGTGTCAAGGTATCGCGCGCCGGCAACCCCGGGTTCCAAATACATCACGCCGGAAGGCGCCGTTCGCTTGCGCGACGAACTGCACCAGCTCTGGCACGAGGAGCGGCCGCGGGTAACGCTCGCGGTCGCCGCCGCCGCCGCTCAAGGCGATCGATCGGAGAACGCGGAATACACCTACGGCAAGAAGCGCTTGCATGAAATCGACCGCCGCGTGCGCTTCTTGCGCAAGCGGCTCGAGGGCATGACGATCGTCGATCCGCTTGCCGATCGCGCGCGCCGCGATTCCGCGCGCGTCTATTTCGGCGCCTGGGTCTTGGTCGAAAGCGATGATGCCGCGCGGAGCTGGTACCGGATCGTCGGGCCGGACGAGTTCGACATGGCCGGCGATTACATCAGCATGGACTCGCCGCTCGGCCGCGGACTGCTGCGCCGCTCGAGGGGCGATGCGGTGACGATCGATTTGCCGGGCGGAGTGCGCCGGTTGACGATCGTCGAGATTCATTACGGGACCCGCCCCGTAAACCCGTAGCGCCGCGGGCGGTCAAACGACCCGGACGTTCTTGAACTGCCACGGATCGTCCGCATCCAAGTCCTCGGCGAACAATTCGCCGCGCTGATACAGCGGCGTCCAATCGGTGTATCGCCCGACCACCTCGCCTAGGTAGGGGCGGCAAATCTCGAGCACTCGCGCATAGTCGATCTCGTCGGGTTCGACGATGCCCTTTCTGGGATTTTCCATCGCCCAGATCATGCCGGCGAGCGCCGCCGAGGTGACTTGCAGGCTGGTCGCGCTGTTGTAGGGGGCCAGGCGGCGGGCTTCGTCGATCGACAATCGCGAGCCGTACCAGTAGGCGTTGCGGGCATGCCCAGCGAGCAGCACGCCGAGCTCATCGATGCCGCCGGTGATCTCGTCCAACATGATGCGTTTGCTGTCCTGCAGATGCCAATTGCGCCCCGCGAATTCGTGCACCGATAGCACGGCCGAATCGCAAGGGTGATAGGCGTAATGCGCGGTCGGCCGGTAAAGAACGTTTGCTCCATCCCTGACCGTGTAATAGTCGGCCAGCGAAATCGCCTCCGATGCGTGATCAGGAATCCATGGAAATATCCGGCCAGCGGAGTCCAGGTTCGAACGCGCGTGCTCGCGCCGGGCCGGTTCAAATAGATCGCGCAGCCCGAACCCGTCGCATGGCGGCCGCCGTCGGCCGGAAAATGCTTCTCATGCGTGCCCCACCCCAATTCGGCGGGCTGCGCGCCTTCACTGACGAAACCGTCGACCGACCAGGTATTGACGAATTCATTCGGCTTCTTCGGTTGGTTGGCGACTTGCGTATCGCGTTCGGCCACGTGAATGACTTTGACGCCGAGCGTCATCGCGAGCTTGGCCCATTCGGCTCTATTTCGCGGCGCGCCGGCGTCTACCAACGTGTCCGCGGCGACGTTCAACAACGCTTGCTTGACCAGGTGCGACACCATGCCGGGGTTCGCGCCGTGCGTCAGTACCGCCGTCGGCGCCGCGCCCCCGCCTTCGCGCAAGGCGAGCGCCTGCTCGCGCATCGCATAATTGCTGCGCTTCTCGATCGGCAGCGCGGCGTCGGTGTAGCCGCCCGCCCATGGCTCTATGCAGGTGTCGAGATACAGCGCCCCGCGCTCGCGCGCGAGCTGGATCAAAGCTACGCTGGAAACGTCCACCGACAGGTTCAGCAGGAAATCGCCTTCATCCTAGCATCGGCTCGAGCGTCTTGCGGTAGTTGCCTTGGGTCAGCGCGAGCTTGACGAACTTGGCGCCGAAGCGCTCCGCCACCGCCCTACCCGCGTTGTCGGCGGTGACGATCGTGATCCGATCCGAGGAGGTGCCGATGTGGCGCACGATCAGCGGCAAGACCCCCTGGGCTATGCTGCCGAAACCGACGATGACGATCTTGCCCGCAAACTTCACGTGCACCGCGTATCCGCCCATCATGTTGCGCTCATTTGTCGTAGCATCCCGCCTAAGCCACTGTTATTCGTCGCCGGGGCCCCACCGCCCGGCGGGCCACAGCCTACCTGGCGGCAGGCGAATAACTCAAGTTTCGCGCCAATGCGGCGGGTAAGTGCGGTCGTAATTCGGCAGGGACTCGATGCGCTGAATCCAGCGCACAAGCGACGGATAATTTCTTTCCATCGGCAGGAAGCGCGCACCGAGTTCGGCGGCAGCGGCGCGATCGAGCGCACGCCGCAGCAACTGAATCCACGGAAAGATGACCATATCGGCCGCCGAGTAATTGGCGCCGACAATCCATAGTTCCCGGCTGAGACGCCCCTCGATCGTGCGCGCTTCGCGCGCGACGATGTGCATGGCGTCCGTGAGCGCGTCGATATTGCCGCTCACTTCGCCGGCGAATATCGCGCGAACGATGCTTTGCACGGCCGGTTCGCAGTACGCCTGAAATTCGCAGATCACGCGCATGATGACGCCGGCCTCTTGCGGTCCGAGACCAAAAATCGGCCGCGCGGGATACTTGACGTCCAGGTAGTACAGGATCGCAACGGATTCGAAGACGACATAGTCGTCATCCTTGAGGATCGGCACTTGTCCGCGCGGATTGAGCCTCAACATCTGCGGCGACTTGTGCTCCTGTTTGTCGAAATGGAGTTGACGTGACTCATACGGCAAGCGCTTGTGCTCGAGCGCCAACAGCACCCGCCATGAAAATGGACTGCCGCTGCCCCAGAAGAGTGTCAATGCCATGACGGCCGATTGTAGCGGATGAACCCGCGGCCGCATCGCGCTATGCTCGATCGATGATGCATACGACCCTGATCGATCCGGCGACGGCCGTCAGGCTGATCGGCGCGCCCGGCATCGCGGTGATCGACTGCCGCTTCGATTTGGCGGCGCCCGCCGCCGGCAGGCAGGCCTATCTGATGGGTCATATTCCAGGCGCCCGCTATGCGGACCTGCAACAGGTTCTATCCGCGCGGATTACGCCTGCCAGTGGGCGTCACCCGCTGCCCGCGCCTGCGGCGTTCGCCGCTTGGGCCGGCGCGAACGGCATCGCTGATGGCACCCAAGTCCTCGCCTACGATGCCGGAAGCGGCGCATTCGCGGCCCGCTTGTGGTGGATATTGCGCTGGCTCGGACACCAGGCGGTCGCGGTGCTCGACGGCGGCTACGCGGCCTGGCTCGCCGCGGGCGGCGGTGTTCAAGTCGACGTGAGTCCCGCCGCTCGCCGCAATTTTACGCCGCGGCCCGATCAGGCACCCGCGCTGACCAGCAAGCAAGTCCTCGAGGCCTTGAGGGATCCAGGGCGGCTATTGGTGGACGCCCGAGCGCCCGAGCGCTACGCGGGTAACGCCGAACCCTTGGACCCGGTGGCCGGCCATGTGCCCGGCGCTCGAAATTATCCGTACCCGCTGAATCTCGATAGCGGAGGCCGGTTTTTGCCGCCTGCCGAACTGCGGCGCCGCTGGCTCGAGTTCCTCGGCGGCGCGCCGCCCGCCAAGGTCATTGCGATGTGCGGTTCGGGCGTCACCGCCTGTCACAACCTGCTCGCGCTCGAGGCGGCGGATCTTCCAGGCGCCTCGCTGTATCCGGGGTCTTGGAGCGAATGGATCGCCGATCCCGGGCGCCCGGTAGCCACCGGCGGCGCGCCGTAGCGCAGGCGCCGGACCGCGGCATCGGCGAGACTTCCGGAGGAGCGGCTCAAACCGTCGTTTACATGTCCGCACAATTTGTTATCGTGCGCGCCAAATGAACACGACCGCAAAGACGCTGCCCTTGGGCCACGCGTGGAAGATCGAGGAGTCGCTCGCCCTGTACCAGGTCGAGGCTTGGGGCAAGGGTTATTTTGCAATCAATGAACAGGGCCACGTCGTGATCCGTCCGAGCATGGATGCGGCGAAGGAAATCGACCTGTACGACGTCGTGCAGGGACTCAAAGCGCGCGATTTGCACACGCCCGTCGTCATCCGCTTCTCGGACATCCTGGCGCACCGCCTGCGCCACATCGCGGAAGCGTTCGGCGCGGCGATCGCGGAGAACGACTACCGCAACCGCTATGCGGCGGTGTTTCCGATCAAGGTCAACCAACAACGCCTGGTCGTCGAGGAAGTGTACCGCTACGGCAAGGAGTTCGGCTTCGGCCTCGAGGTCGGATCGAAGCCCGAATTGCTTGCCGTCATGTCGATCACCGAGGACGCGCCGGACCGGATCATCGTCTGCAACGGCTTCAAGGACGCCAGCTATATCGAGGCGGTGATCATCGCGACGAAGCTCGGCCGCACGATCATCCCGGTCGTCGAGAACTTCGAAGAGATTCATTTGATATTGAAATACGCGGAGAGCTTCGCGGTTCGGCCGAAAATCGGCGTACGCGTCAAGCTCGCGAGCGAGGGCGCAGGGCGCTGGCGAGAATCGGCAGGCGAGAAATCCAAGTTTGGCCTTTTCATCAGCGAAATCATGGATCTCTACGCGCTGCTGAAGGAGCGCCAGATGCTCGACTGCCTGCAACTCGTGCACTGCCATCCCGGCAGCCAGCTGCAGGACATACGCCGCGTCAAGGACGCGATCAACGAACTGGCGCATGTTTACGCGGAGTTGAAATTGATGGGCGCCGGCTTGCAATACATCGACATCGGCGGGGGCCTGGGCGTCGATTACGACGGTAGCGGCACCAACTACGAATCGTCGATGAATTACACGCTCAATGAATACGCGAGCGACGTCGTCTACCGCATCAAGAGCGTTTGCGACGCACGCGACGTACCGCATCCGATGATCGTCAGCGAATCCGGCAGGGCGATCGCCGCGTACCACAGCGTGCTGGTCTTCGACACCTTGGGTTCCTCCGCGCTCGATCAATTCAAAGTGACCGGCCGGCCGGAGGAGGATTATCGCGGCAGCGAGGAATTGCCGCAGCCCGTGCGCGATCTGTTCTTGAGCCTGCGGTCGGTCAACGATCGCCGCCTGGTCGAGTGTTATCACGATGCGCTGCAAGCGCGCGAACAGGCGCTGCAGATGTTCAATCTGGGTTATTTGAGCCTGGAGTTTCGCGGTTTGGCGGAAAAGCTCTACTGGGCTACGTGCACCAAGATCCGCGACCATTGTCGCAAGCTCGACAAGATCCCCGAGGAACTCGACAACCTCGAAGCCATGCTGAGCGACATCTACTTCTGCAACTTTTCGATATTCCAGTCGTTGCCGGACAGCTGGGCGATCGGACAATTGTTTCCGATCATTCCGATCCACCGGCTGGGCGAGCGCCCGTCGAGGAACGCCGTGCTCGCCGACATCACCTGCGACTCCGACGGCAAGATCGACCGCTTCGTCCACCCGCGCGAGTCCAAGCGCACGTTGGAATTGCACGAACTGCGGGCCGGCGAACCTTATTACCTGGCCGCGTTTCTGGTCGGCGCCTATCAAGAGACGCTCGGCGACTTGCACAATCTGTTCGGCGACACCCACGTCGTGCACATTCGCCTGCACGACGAAGGAGGCTGGTGGATCGAAGAGATCGTCAAGGGCGACACGGCCAACAAGGTGTTGGAATACATGGAATACGACACCGATGAGTTGCAGCCGGGGCTTGCCCGCGACTGCGAGCGCGCCGTGCGCGAGGGCCGGATGTCGCTGGCCGAGGCGCAGGCGGTCAAGCGCTTTTACGAAAATGAACTGAACGGCTACGCCTATCTGGAAGTCGAATGAGGTCCGCGGCCGGCCGACGAATGTCGAAAAATCGCGCGTTTGCCAACGATAATGCCCTGGCGTAGCATCGAAAGGGAGGTTCGTTCTCTAGGTCATTTAGCGGGTTTCTTTGTGAGCGTCCTGCTTATTTTGATTAGTGCACGGCCGAAGGGTCGGGCCTTCGTCGCGGGTGAGGTCGCGCGTCGGTCTGCGTGTTGAAACCGCGCGCGGGCGGGCTCAACCCGCAGCCAGCGCGCACTGTCAGTGAGACTAGTTGAATGACGACGATCTACGTTGGCAACCTGCCGTTCACCGCCACAGAAGACGAAGTGCGTAGCCTGTTCGAACGCCACGGCAAAGTGGAATCCGTCAAATTGATCAACGACCGCGAGACCGGGCGCCCCCGGGGATTTGCGTTCGTCGACATGGCGGCCGGGGATGCACAAAACGCGATTCAGCAAACGAATGGCTTCCAGATGGGGGGCAGGCCGCTCCGAGTCAACGAAGCCCAAGAGCGTGCTCCACGTTCCAAACCCGCGAGCGGCAGCGGCGGCAGCGGCCCGCGACGCTGGTGACGGATTAGGCCGGCCGCTGGCCGGATTAATCATCGGGACCGAGCGCTGAGAGGGTCTCGGCGCAGGGAAGACTCCAGTCGTGCGGCCTCGCGGCCGGCTCACGCAAGGGTCACCACATGTCCTTGAGCTGACCGGCCACGTCCACGGTTGCATCCTCCGCGGCAGCGAGCGCCTCGGCGGCCCGAAAGCTGCCGAAAGTCGTCCGCTCGAACGTATCCAACACCTTATCGGTCATGAAGCGGCTCTTCGCGCCGTAGACGTGGGCATCGCCCTGTTTGGCTTGTTGGGTAACGGCATAGCGCAGCGGCGCGCACAAGTGCAACTCGTTGCGCGCGCGGGTCATCGCCACGTATAGGAGCCGCCGCTCTTCCTCGATCATATCGGGTTTTCCGGCAGCGAATTCCGATGGAAAGTTGCCGTCCGCGACGTTCAGGACATAGACGAAATCCCACTCTTGCCCTTTGGCGGAATGAATCGTCGACAGGATGACATAGTCTTCGTCCTTCGAAGCGCGGCCCGACTGATCGCCGGTCGCGGCCGGCGGATCGAGCGTCAGCTCGGTCAAAAAGCGCTCGCGCGTGGTCTGGTGTACGGACAGGTGCTCCAGCTGTTCCAGATCGCCCATCCGTGTCCAACCGGATTCGTAGATTCTGTCCAACTGCGGCTTGTACCATTCGCGCGTCAGGCCGACTTGACCCGGCCATGGCGTTTGCGGGTCGGCGAGCCTTTCCATCAGATCGCAAAATCTCTTGTAGTCCATCTTGACGGTCTGCGGGACCGGGAACTCGACTAGACTCTTGATGCTGTAGGCCTGCGCTTCGAGGTGGTCGAGGATCTGCTTGGCGAGAACCGGACCGATGCCGGGCACGAGTTTCAATACGCGAAATCCGGCGACGGCGTTGCGCGGATTGTCGGCCCAACGCAAGATCGACAGCAGGTCCTTGACGTGCGCGGCTTCGAGGAATTTGAGTCCGCCGTACTTGACGAACGGAATGTTTCGTCTGGCAAGCTCCACCTCGAGCACATCGCTATGGTGCGAACTGCGGAATAAAATCGCGTGGCGGCGCAAGCGCGCCGCCGATCTCGCGCGTCGCCAGAATCTTGTTGACGATGTATTCGGCTTGCGCGGTGGCGTCGTCGAGGCTGACGTAGAACGGCTTCTGCGAGGACTGACGATTGCCGATCAAGGTCTTGCGGTGCTGACGCGCCCCGTCGGCCATCAATGCGTTGGCGCAATCCAGGATCGGCTGTGTCGAACGGTAATTCTGCGCCAACACGACGAGTTCGGCCTTCGGCTTGAAGCGGTCCGCGAATCCCAGGATGTTGTCGACCGCGGCCGCCCGGAATGAGTAGATCGCTTGCGCGTCGTCGCCGACGACCGTGACTCCGGCGCCGTCCGGCTTCAGCAGCTGCAGAATCTCGCCCTGCAACGCGCTCGTATCCTGATATTCGTCGACCAATACGTGATCGAAGTTCTTCGCGAGATTCAGCGCGAGCGCCTCCTTTTGCATCATCATGTGCCAATACAACAGCAGATCGTCGTAATCCAAAACGTTGTTCTTCTGCTTGCGGGCGACATACTCGCGGTACAGGAGCGTCAAATCCGCTTCCCAATCGCTGACCCACGGAAATTGTTCGGCCAGCGTCTGCTTGAGGGACAAGCGCGTGTTGACGCGGTAGGTATAGATCGCGAGGCAAGTGTCCTTGCGCGGAAAGCGCTTGTCCTTCTGCGACAGTCCGAGATCGTGCCGGACGACGTCCATCAGGTCGGCGGCGTCGGCTCTGTCCAGCACCGTGAAGCCGGCATTCAACCCCAGGTACTTCGCATACAGGCGCAGGATGCGGTTCGCCACGGAATGAAACGTCCCCGCCCACATCAGGCGCGACGCCAGCGCGCGCTCGCTCAGTTTGCCGCGATCCGCCATCGACTCGCCGACGATCGTCTGCGTGCGGCGGATCATGTCCTGGGCGGCGCGCCGAGTGAACGTCAACATCAAGATGCGCGCCGGGTCGCAGCCGTTCATGACCAGATGCGCGACCCGGTGCGCCAAGGTGTTCGTCTTGCCGGTGCCCGCGCCGGCGATGATCAGCAAAGGGCCCGCGCTGACCCCTTTGCCCGGCAATGCGGCGCCGAACGTCGCCGCGCGGCGCTGCGCCGAATTGAGCGCTTCGAACGTATTGTCCTTGGACTTGATCATAAGGCGACTATACTAACGAGCTGTACGTATATCCAGATCTGCGCATGGTTGAGCCTAGGCAGCATCGGCCATCGGCCCGGGGCCGCGCCAGGAGATCGGTCACAGCTGCCGGTTTTTGCCGCGGATCGGCTTGCCGTGCGTCGATTCGCCGTGGATCATCGCCAAACCTCCGGATCACCGTTAGAGACAAGCGATGTTCAAGCCAGTACCCGTCGCCAGCACCCTCGCGCACCGCGGCCGCGTGATCGAGGTTTCGACCGAGCGGCTGCGGTATGCGAACGGGCGGGAATACGACCTCGACCTGGTACGCCATCCGGGCGCCGCGGCCGTCGTTCCGGTCGATGACATGGGCCGGGTCTGTCTCGTACGCCAATACCGGCATGGAATCGAGGACTTTCTGTGGGAGATACCCGCCGGAAAACTCGATGCCGGCGAGCCGCCGGAATCCTGCGCGGTGCGCGAGTTGGCCGAAGAAACCGGTATCGTCGCGCGGCGCTGGAATCCGCTCGGCCTGTACTTTCCGGCGCCCGGCATCTTCACCGAGGTGATTCACCTGTTCCTCGCGCAGGACCTGCGCGTCGGCGCAGCGGCGCCCGACGCGGACGAAGACCTGGAACACCAATGGATCGGTCTCGATCAAGCCTTGGATCGGGTCATTCGCGGCGACTGGAACGACGGTAAAACGGCGCTCGGGCTGCTGCGGGCGCAGCAGCGGCTGCAAATGTGACACCATCGGGAAATCCATCAACCGGCCCTTGACATATTCCCCGCGCCGTCTAAAAGGACTGGCATGAGCAGCAAAAACTCCAAACCGCCGCCGGCCGGGAAGAAATCGCCGCCGGATGCGCCGGCGGCGACGCCCGAGCCGCCGGCCAAGGGCACCGGCCGTGTCAAATTCGACGATCGCGGCAATGCGGTTTGGGAGTGGGCACTCATCAGCGGCGAGTTCGGCTCGGAGGGTACGACCGCGCGGATCAAGAAGCTCGAGAATCCGTACCTGGCGATCGCCGAGGACGCGCCGGTTCCCGCCAAAACCATCATGACCAATCCCCTCGGCACCGTCAAGGGCTACGATCCTTACGAGAGCGGCAAGCTCGACGGCAAACCCAAGCCGCGCAAGAAAGACCTCAAGAAGCTCAGCGAATGGATCGCGTCTGCGCAAGCAGGCGGCGGACAACAAGGACGACCAGTGATGGGGTTCAGCCCAAGGCGTGGCGCATCTTCGCCGTAAAGCCCAAACGATAGAATTTGCGCAGATCGCGCAGCAGCGCCTCGATGCGCGGCTCGCCGCGGCCGACGAAGCGCCGCTCCAAGCGCCGGCAGTACTGCGCGGCGCAGCGATTCGCGGTTTGATATCGCTGCTGGGCCGAGGCGTCCAACTCGTCATCGAACCGCACGCGATCGAACATGCGCGCGTGCACCTGGCCGGGAAACGCGCCGCCCTGCTGATCGGCGAGCAAGAAGACGGTCGTCCAATATTTATCGACCTCCGCCTGCGTTTCGAGTTCGAGCAGCGAGACCGGCGCATCCTCGCCAAGGCGCCAGGTCGAGTAGAGGAAATGGCTGACTCCTTCGAGTGCCGTGCAGAAATCGGCCAAATTGCCGTCATGCAGCGTGCCGAGCGGATTCGTGCGTTCGAGACGATCGAGCAGCTCGTCGTCGATATAGAGTGCAACTCCGGCGCCGTCCGCGGTTTGCGCGAGCAGCAGCTGTTCCTCGACGGCGCAGCGCTCGCCGCTCCCGGTCAGCTTTGCGAGCGCGCCGCGATCGGTCACCAGGAAGTCATAGACATCGTAATGCGTCGTTACGTCGTAGAGGCGTCCGAGCAGAGACTGCATTGCACGAAGTACCATCCAGAGGCCCGCTAATGCTCGCGGCGGGCGCCGCGCTGCCGGACCGGCTGCACGCCGAGCTGCGCTAGAATTCCGTGCGCGCGTTTGCTGCCGGTCTTCAGCCAGATCTCGTATAGCCTCAAGATGTCAGCGTCCGTGTGCCGATAGGACATTTCACTGACCTCGTTGAGGGCATCGACAAGCGGCTGGAACTTGGCGGAGAGTTGCTCAAAAATGGCGGCGATGCCCCGGCCGGATGCGGAGCGCGGCATCGTATCGGCGAGCGAGCTATAAGCGTTGCCGCCCATCGCGATGTGGTAGTCGATGTCGACTAATTTGCGCGCGAAACTGCGCGCGAAAAATCCGGCGATGAACAGAGACACGTCGCCGAGGCGCTGCAGGCACCGCTGACGCGCGGCCGTACTCGGCGCTTCCATCGCCTCCGCCAACATGCGCGCGAGCGGTCTGATGCGCAACCCGTCCGCCGTGCGCTCGTACAAGGCCTCCGCACGCGAGAACATCGTCAGCACGTTGACGACGTAGGCCTCCGCCTGCTCGTCGATGCCGACGCGTTGGCGCTCGCTCGCGGCGTGAAACGCGTCGCGGAAGAATTCCCGCAGCGATGCGACCGCCACCACCGATCCCGCAGATACCGCTTGCATGTTTGGCATCCTTCGTGATTCGACACCATCCTATCGGCTATCGCGGCACGAAGTGAAGTGATCGAGATCAAGGAATTGCAGGGTTTTTCTGGCAGCACTCGGCACGAACGACTGCCAAACCGGGCTCGCTCGCAATTTGCGGAATATGTGCGGTCGAACACCGCGGCATCGCGATTCGAATGAAAAATTCCTTGTTACCCGCAGTCGCCGTGTTACCCGCAGTCGCCGCGGCGATTCAAGAAAGCTCGGCGAGGCTTTTGATCGTCGCCGTAGGCGCTTCGAGATGCGCCGGCCAGTCGCGCCCATCGCGATTGAGCCACACGGTCTGCATGCCGGCCCGGCGGGCGCCGTCGACGTCCATCAGCGGATCATCGCCGACGTGCAGCACGTCGGCCGGCGCGACTCCGGCCCGCACGGCGAGATCGGTGAAGATGCGTTTATTAGGCTTGGCGACGCCCGCGGCGCGCGCCGTCAGATGCCCGGAGAAATAATGCGCGATGCCGCAAAGCGCGAGATCGGCGTTGCCGTTGCTGAGCGCATACAACGAATAGCGGCGCTGCAAGCGCGCGAGCGCCGGACGCACATCCGGGTAGAACTGCACGCGATTGCGCGCCGTGTAGAACACCTCGAACGCGGGATCGGCAAGCGATGCGTCGTGACCCGCCGCGGTGAATTGTTCCGCCAAGGCCGTCTTGCGCAGGAAGGTCAGATCGTGAATCCGCTCCGGGTAGCGCTCGGCGACGCGCGCTCGCAGCGCGCGCATCGACTCGACGCTGTGGTTCTGCGCCGCGCGCGGATAAAGCTCGCGCAGCCAGGCCAATAAGTCATTTTCCGCCGCGGCGATGACCGGCGCCACCGGCCACAGCGTATCGTCGAGATCAAAACTCAAGACTCGCGGTATCATCACGGCTGACTCGACTCCGGACGCTCTCGACAAGATGGGGCACTATGAACGATAAACCAACACTCGTACTCGGCAGCAAGAATTATTCCAGCTGGTCGCTGCGGCCGTGGCTATTCTTGCGCAAAGCCGGCTTCGAATTCCAAGAGCGCGTGATTCAATTCGATGCGCCGGATTATCGCGCACAAATCGCGCAGATCTCGCCTTCGCGGCGCGTGCCGGTTTTGATCGACGGCGACGTCGCGGTCTGGGACTCGCTCGCGATTTGCGAATATGCCGCCGAGGTCCGGGGCGGCGGTTGGCCGCAGGACGCCAAGGCGCGCGCCCTTGCCCGCGCCGTCGCCGCGGAGATGCATTCCGGCTTTCAAGCCTTGCGCGGTGAATGCCCGATGAATATCCGCGCTCTCGGCCGGCGCGTACCGCAGACGGCAGCGCTGCTCGCCGACATCGCGCGCATCGATGCAATTTGGTCGGATTGCCGCCGGCGCTTCGGGACCGGCGGCGGCTGGCTGTTCGGCGCGTTCGGCATTGCCGATGCGATGTTCGCGCCGGTCGCCTTCCGGTTCCGAACCTATGGAGCGGAGCTCGGCGAACGGTCCAGCGCTTATTTGGCGCACGTGCTCGCCGATCCTTTGGTCGCGCAGTGGCGCGTCGCCGCCGACATCGAGGGACACCCGCTGCGCGGACACCGATCGGCTCGGCACGACCTAGGCTATGCCGGCGCTGCGCCGCCGCCCTAGGCGTGCGCTGCGCGCCACGCGGCCGGATAGCTCGCGCCGAGCTGCAGGATGCGCCGCAGCAGCTCATCGTAGCCGACGCCCGCGGTCAACGCGGATTGCGCGAAGTCCTCGGCCTCGGACAGATTCGGATTCGCATTGCCCTCGAGCGCGTAGAGCGCGCCGTCGGCGCGCAGGCGAAAATCCATGCGCGCATAGCCGGTCATGTGCAACGCGCGGAAAATGCGCTTCGAAAGCTGCTCGAGCCGCGCGATCGTGCCCTCCGGAAGATTTTCGGCGGCCGCCGTGGAAATATCGTACTTCTGCTGATAGCGGCGATCCCACTTGACCTTGCGCGTCGCGATGGCCGGCAAATTCTCCGGCAGCGAGCCGAAGGTCATTTCCCAAATCGGCAGGACTTTGAGCCGGTCGTTGCCGATCACGCCGACGTAGAGCTCCCGGCCTTCGATGTATTCCTCGACGAGCGCGTCGGAATGCGTCTGTTCGTGAATGAACGCGATGCGCTCGCCGAGCTGCTTCTGGTCCTCGACGACCGAGGCGTGCGCGATGCCCAAGGATGCGTCCTCGGTCGAGGATTTGACGAACATCGGAAAGCGCAGCTTGCGCGGCACGCGCGGGCGTTTGCCGCGCGCAAACACCATGAATTGCGGCGTCGGTATACGGTGGTAGGACAGCAATTGTTTCGACAAGACCTTGTCGCGCGACAGCAACATGCCGCGCGGATTGCAGCCGGTGTACGGCTGGTGCATCAATTCCAGAAACGCGCCGACGTGTTGATCGTAGGTCACGATGCCGTCGAATTCCTCGAGGAGATTGAACGCGATGTCCGGCTTCCAATCGAGAATCGCGTACCTGAGATCCGACAAGCTGTCGCTGATGCCGATCGGCCGCACTTCGTGGCCGGTTGCCTTCAGGTGCGAAATCACGTCGTATTCGGTCCGCCATTCCTCGATTTCCTTCTCGGTCGCGCCTTCCAAGGGAGTTCGGCGGCACCAGCGTCGAATGCACGAGCACGAGCACGCGCAGCTTCTTCAAAGCGCCACGTGCGGCAGCTGCCGCTCCTCGTAGGATTCCGCCAGACGCGCGATCAACCAAGTCAAATTCGCCCGCAATTGCCGCCGCGGTCCGCGCACGTACAGATCGAGGGACTCGCAGCGCGCGATGACCAGGCGCAATACCTGATGCACCAGATATTCGCTGAATGCGCCGGACCTGACGATTTGCTGGCGCAGCGGATGGCGCAGCTCGCGCACGACGCTCGCGGCCTTCGGCGCGAGGCGCGTGCGCGGCGCGGCCGTGAACACTTTCATCAGCAGCTCATCGGCGCCCGTGCGGCGCGGCAATCGATAGCGCGAGTACTTGTGCTCGTAGTGCTCGCGCAAGGAACGCGTGTCTTCCGCGATGTCTTCGATCCGGCCGCGCTCGGTCACCAGCGGCGGCTCCGCGCCGATTTCGTCGACCAGGGCATCGATATACTCCAGCTTCGCAAACGCGGGCCAGCCGCGATACTCCCGCCGCCAAGCGGAACGCGGCTTCAGCCAGACCGCGAAAGTTTCGGCAAAATCCTCGGTCGGATGCGCCTGCGCGTACCACTCGCCCAAGTGCTGCACGAAGCGGCGGCTACCGGGTCGCGGGCGATAGGTGTCCGGATACGGCAGCGAGGCCGGCCCGAACACCTCGCGCCAACGGCGGCGGCGGCGCAATCGATACGCGCTGTCCAGCGCATGGCCGGCTTCGTGGCGCAATATGCGCATCAGCCAATTGCGGTTGCCCCCCTCCACTTCGCGCATGTAGCGCCGTTCGAGACGCATCAGCCGCGGGTGCGCTAGATAGAATGGGATCGCAATGCCGGGGACTCCGTCCGGCGAAAACCATTCCTGCGCAAGCCAGCAATGCGGCCGGAAACGGATTTCGCGCTGAGCCAATTCAAGATACAGCCTCTCGATCGCCCACTGCAGTTCGGTGCCGTTGAGCTTGAGCCCCAAATCGCAAAAGCGCAGGCTCAACAATTGCTGATCGGACAAGCGTTCCCACGCGTGCGCATCGCGGGCGCGCGTTCGCGGTCGGCTGCGGCGTGAAGGGGGGAGTGGCACCGGAAAATTATAGGGGCCACGGCGTCTGGAAGCCATGCGCGGCGGCTGGGACGCCTCAGAAACCGAGCTCGAGCGCGACGGCATCGTCCACCGGGTCCTGCGCCGGGCCCTCCACCGGCTCGTCCGCCGCGGCCGGCGGTGTCCGCGGGCTCGCGGCGGCCGCGCGCAGACGCTCGAGGCCGGCGAAATCGAACAGGGCCGTATCGGCGAGCTGAGATCCTGCTACGTTGCGGATACTCGAGAATATCGTCTCGATGCGGCCGGGGAATTCCCTTTCCCAATCGCGCAGGAGCTTGCGGACCGCGAGCCGCTGCAAATCCGGCTGCGACCCGCACAGCGTGCACGGAATGATCGGGAACTCGCGCGCCGCGGCGTAACGGGCAATCAGCCGCTCCGGCAGGTAGGCGAGCGGTCGGATGACGATGTGGCGCCGGTCGGCGCTCAGCAGCTTCGGCGGCATCGCCTTCAACCGGCCGCCGAAGAACAGGTTCAAGAACAAAGTCTCGACGATGTCGTCGCGGTGGTGGCCGAGCGCGATTTTCGTAATCCCATGTTCGGAGGCGTACCGATACAGCGCGCCGCGCCGCAAACGCGAGCAAAGGCCGCACATCGTCTTGCCTTCCGGTATCACCCGCTTGACGACAGCATAGGTATCCTGCTCGATCGCCTCGAACGGCACGCCGAGTCCGGCCGCGTGGCGCGGCAGCACGTCGTTCGGGAATCCCGGCTGTTTTTGATCCAAATTGACGGCGAGAAGCTCGAAGCGCACCGGCGCGCTGCGCTGCAACGAGAGCAGCAGATCGAGCATCGTGTAGGAATCCTTGCCGCCGGATAAGCACACCATGACGCGGTCGCCGTCGCCGATCATCGCGTAGTCGGCGACCGCCTTGCCGGCGAGTCCGCGCAGCTGTGCCTGCAGCTTCTTGAAATTGTTCGACCTGCCGGATGCCCGGGACGGCGCGGCGACGGCGGGCATGGGCGGCCTGGGCGGCTCCGGCGGGCTCACGGCGCTTCGAGGTATTTGGTTTCGAGATAGCGCAGGTACGCCGCGGCGGTCAGCGGTTTGCCGGTCGCCTGCTGGACCAGCTCCTTGACCGGCAGGCGCGCGCCGACGCCGTGCACGTTGTCGCGCAGCCAATCCATGACGCCGCCAAAGGCTCCGGCCGCAATCTCCTGGTCGAGTTCCGGTCGCGCCTCGCGCAAGGCCTCATTCAACTGGCCGGCGATCACGGCGCCGAGCGCATAGGAGGGGAAATACCCGAAATGGCCGACGGCCCAGTGAATATCCTGCAGGCAGCCTTCGACGTCGTTGCCCGGCCGCGCCCCCAAGCGCTCATCGAGGCTCGCATTCCACGCTTCGGGCAACTCCGCGATCGGCAGTACGCCGTCGAGTATTTTCCTCTCCAGCTCATAGCGCACCATGATGTGCGCCGGATAGGTCAGCTCATCCGCATCCATGCGGATCAGGCTGCGGCGGACGTGGATCAAGTGCCGGTGCAGATTGTCCTCGTCCCATTCGGGCCCCGACACCTGCAGATACTTCTCCAGCAATGGCCGCAGGTACTTCACGAACGAGCGGCTGCGGCAGAGATTCATTTCGAACAGCAGCGACTGGCTTTCCTCGAGCGCGAGCCCGCGGTCGCGCCCCACCGGTTGATCGCGCCATTCCTGCGGCAGGCCGAGGTCGTACATCGCATGACCGGTCTCGTGTACCGCGCCGAGAAGCCCCGAGAATGGGTCGTTGACATCGAACCGGGTCGTGATGCGGATATCACCGGGAACCCCTTCGGTGAAGGGATGCTCGCTCTCGTCCAAGCGGCCGCGGTCGAACGGAAAGCCCAAGGTCTTCAGCACATCGACGGCGAGCTGGCGCTGTCTTGCGACCGTGAACTTGCCGGAGAGCGGCAGCAGCGGCTTACTCGCTTGCAGTTCGATCGCCTCGCTGATCAACCCCGGAAGCTTGCGCGACAGGGCCCGGAAGATCGTATCGATGTCGGCGGTGGAGATGCCCGGCGTGAAGACATCGACCAAGGCATCGTATGGCGCCAGACCGCGCGCCTGGCCCAGCAGCGCCGCCTTGTCGCGCACCAGATGTACGACCTCTTCGAGGTGCGGCGCGAACAGCTTGAAATCGCCCGCCTTGCGCGCCTCGACCCAAAAGACTTCGGCGCGGGCGCTCGCCTTGGCGAGCCGCGCAATCAGCGATGGCGGCGTCGCGATCGCATGATCCCGCTGGCGGCGCATCTCGCGCAGATTGGCCAAAGGCCATTCCTCGAGCTGCGAGGCGCCGGCCTCGGCGCGCTCGAGCAGGCGCGCGACTTTCGGTGTCGTCAGCAGCGCATGGTGTTCGGTTTCCAGCGCGGCCAATTGCTCGCCGCGCACATCCGCGCTGCCCCGCGGCATCATGACCGCCGCGTCCCAGCGCAACAGCGACAGCGCACCGCGGAACGCGTGAAGACGCCGGAACTCTTGTTCCAATTGTTGATAGGGGGTCAACGCCATGATGCGCTGCAGTTTATCAGACCGGGGCTCGCCCGGCCTGCGTGAATCCCGATAAAACTTATGCTAATTCAATTACTTATACTGAAAGTACCCGACTCGTGAAACGGCAGTGTCCGATACCAGGCCAGGTCGAGGCGCACGACACCGGTCAATTCATACGGGACCGGACCCCGATGATCACCGAGATATTTCGCAAGCTTCAAGACGCCGTTCGCCATGTTGACCATCACCAAAACGCCGACCTCTGCATCCCCGTTCGCCGGCACGACGAAGCTGCGATTGGTCGTCCCGTCGGCCAAGGGCTCGCCGCCGACCGCCAAATGCGCCGTCACGCCATCGACGGGCAGTGTGCGATCGTTCGGGTTGTGGATCTTCAGCGTGACGCGAAAATTCTGCTGCAGCAGATTGCCGCCCAGCAACTCGACGCCGACGACCGACAAGTCCGGCTTGTCGAACTGCGGTGCGAGCAGCGAGCAGGCGGGCAGCAGGGCGGCGCATAGGCTGAGAATCAGCAGACGGCGCGCGGCGGCCGCGCCGGGAACCCGGGCCGGCACGAAGCGTAGCGCTCGTGGCACAATCGGCATTGATCGGTTTGGATAATCGAGGTTCACCGCCCGAGATGATACCGACTCTCCGATTCGAAGTGCGGCGCCGCTGCAAACGTCCGGTTTTGGCGACAGGCGCCGTCATAGCCGCAAGCCTCGGCGTGGCCGGCCTTGCCAGTGCGGGCGTCGCCACCGCCGCCGGCAACGCTTCGGGAGGTCCCAGTGCGGCCGCGATCGCCTCTTCCTGTCTGCCAAGCGGAGACGGCTATTTGAAGGCGCGGATCGCGGGCGCGATCGACGCCGACATCGATTGGCCCAATAGCGGCACTGCTTGCGCGGGCGAGCCGAAAACCCGCCCGCCTGGCGTACGCATGAGCTTCCGGCGCACGACGGCCGGCAGGCTCGATCTGCTGTTCGTTTTTGGGCTCAGCGGCGTCAAGGAAGGCCAGGCCTTGCGCGACGGACGCGCCAATCTTACCGTCATCGAGCAAGGCTCGGGCCGCGTATTCGGCACGCTCGGCGACGGCCGGTGCACGGTCGATTCGCTGTCGCAGCGGCGCCTGGCGGCGGCACACAGCTATCGTATCGAGGTGCGCGGCTTTTGCACCCAGCCGGCGCGAGCGCTGCGGGGCAACTCAGACCTGCTGGTCAGCCGATTCGATTTTGCCGGACTGGTGAATTATGCGAATGAATAGTCCTATTACCGATTGGCGGAAGTGGCTCGGGCTTTGTCTGTTGGTGGTAGGCGTGGCGTTTATGCCGTGCCGGGCCGGCGCCGACGATGGCGCCCCGGAACCCTTATCCGCGTTCCCGCAAAGCCTGCTCGCGATCCGCACCGCCGACGGCCGCGTGATCAACTTCAAGATCTGGACGGCCGATACGCCGCGGCGCGACGAACAGGGGCTGATGTTCGTGCATGACATGGACGATCACGCCGGCATGCTGTTCCTGTTCCCGGCCGGCGAGCCCGTCACGATGTGGATGAAAAATACCTACATGCCGCTCGACATGGTGTTCATCGACGACCATGCGCGCATCGCCCACATCGCGAAGCACACGACTCCGCTGTCGCTGGATTTGATCAGCGCGCCGGGGCCGACGCGCGCCGTGCTCGAATTGAAGGGCGGCATCAGCGATCGCTTCGGGATCGGCATCGGGGATCGGGTGATCACCGTGCGTCTGGGTGAAGTGCCTTAAAAATAATTCGAAACAATTCAGGTTATACCTTTCGCGAATCGTTAATTGCAGGATCCACGCATGATATTTGTACTTGGTCTGCGTGACGCCGTGTCAGTATCGGGTCCTGTTTTGACGGAGTCGTAACTCATTGTCGCAAATCAAGTTTTGCTTGTTCACCGGCCAAATGGACCACTTATTTTGAATTCTTCGACGTATGGACTGGCAAGCCGAACCGAGAGGAACTTCATCGTCAAAATCCCAGCGTCGGCATTGGTCAGCAGCCTGTCGCTGAGTATTTATCAATAGCGTCGCCCAGCGCCTCCTTCAAGGGCCCAAGCCATGGCTCGTAATGGCGCCATTGATCCACACCCTCAGTAAAAATGGGGCGGCGCACTTGCTCAGAACTAGCCGTTTGCACGACGCGAGGATTCTCATAGAAACGCAGGCATTGCGCTTCAAACGATAGACCGCAGTATTCGATCAGCTTGCGCACTACACCTTCAAGGTCCGTAACGATATCTTCATAGCGCACCCGATGGATGCGACCGGGCAGCACCGCGTCGTAGTGGGCCATCAATTCGACGTAATCTCTGTAGTAGCTTCCCAACTGCGCGAGATCATAGGAAAAGAACTGTCCCAAAGCGAAATATTGCTTGAAGCAGGAAAAGCAGCACGCTAGCGGATGGCGCCGCGCATCGATGATAGAAGCGCGAGGAAACATCAGGTGAATCAGCCCGACGTGAAAAAAGTTGTTCGGCATCTTGTCCACGAATCGCGGCCGGCCGCCTGACCGATAGATTCGTGTATCGTTCAGATATCGCTGCGCCAGCGCCGCGACTCGGTCGGCATCCAAGGTCTCAAGCGACTGCAAGTATCGCAAGGGATCCAAATTGCCCCTTGGGCCGCCTAAACCGCGAGCGATATCCGCAATTTCGGCCAGCTCGCGCGTACCTTCGACAGCTGAATGACTTGCCAGAATCTGCTCCAGCAAGGTTGAGCCCGAACGCGGCAAGCCGACGATAAAGATCGGGTCCGTATGAGCTGAGCCCCAATCGGCACGCGCGGCAAAGAAATCGCGTGTCATGAGCTCTTTCGAACGCTGTAGATGCTCACGCCGTTTAACGGGATCGTATGACAGCACGGAATACCGTAGCGCGTTGCCCGTCGAATAATGCTCGAACGACTCGGCATACAGCGCGTCGTCCTCGAGCGCTTTGGCAAGGGCAAACTCCATGGTCACCCGATCATCGTGCTCAAGATCCGACTGCCGAAGGTTGGTTCGCATCGCATCCACTTCCGACGCCTCGAAGCGGAAGGTCTTCAGATTTGCCAGGCTCCAGTATGCCACCCCCTGGGTGGGCTTGATGGCAATTGCCCGGCGATAAGCTGCGATGCTCTCCTGTTGCCGCCCGGCCGCCTTGAGTTCATTTCCGTAAGTGATCCACGCATCGGTCCTGTTCGGAAACTCCGCCAAAAGCGAAGCAACGATGCCGATCGACCGTTCGTGTTGACTAATAAAACTCAAGAAGGACGCTTGCAAATTGCGATAATCTGCGTTGCCGGGTTCGAGCTTGAGCAGGCGCCCAATGAGCGGCGGCAACAGCGCGGGTTTTTGTTGGGCCAGCTGCAGCTTCGCGTAATCGTAACGGGCAGCTGTATAGCCCGGCGCTAGCCTGAGGGCCTCTTGAAGTAAATCCTCGGCCTCGGCATAACTCTCGCGCCGTCCAACGGCACCGGCCAGCATTCGCATGGCAGTCACATCGGACGGAACAGCTTTTAGGTGCCGCCGCAGCATATCTTCGGCCGCCGCCATCCGATTATCCCGAAGGGCTGCGGCAGGTTCGAGTAGCCATGGCGCATCGGGCATCACAGCGGTGTAACGAACGTACGCAATGTCGGCCCCATGTTCATCGCCGATGGCCGCAAGAGCGTTCGAAAGCGCCAGCCAACCTTCTGCGAGGTTGGGCTCGAGTTCTACGGATCGACGAAGTGCGATTATTGCCTGCTCGATCCTTCCCATCGCGCGGCGAGCGCGTCCCAGTTCCAACTGAACGATGGCGGATGCCGATGGCGCCTGCGCCATAGACTCAAGTAGCTGACAAGCTCCGGCGGCATCACCCAGACTGAGTGTGGCGGCTGCCAACAACAAACACGCGGCGGAATTTCCGGGACAACTCGCGAGGATCTCGCGCGCCGCCTGGCCGGCCGCGGCAGGGTCTCTTTCCAGGAGCGCCGACGCGCGTATCAATTTGAAATCCACGTCAGCCGCCGAAGCCACCTATTTCTCCCGTGTTTGCAAGGAGGCGACGATGCCGGCGGGTTCCGCGAGATGCCATCACACCTTTTGTCAAGTCCGCCGCAGATCGACGCGGTAGTATTGGCAACTATAATAGCAATGTCTCCAGGAGTTTAATTGTGAGCACTCTCAATCCTGTGATGCTCGATGATGGCGCCATCCTTGCCGCGGTGCACGCGTCACGATCTGCGATGGCGGCTGGCCGCATGGCCGAGGCGGAGCAGCTACTCGTTCGCGTCGCACAGCAGGCCCCAGGGCACCCCGCGGTACTTAACGAACTCGGCGTGGTTATGATGAATCGGGGAGTCCCCGAACAGGCCATGGCGTTGTTCATGCGGGCGACCCAGGCAGACTCCAAACACGCAGCCTTATGGTCGAATCTGGCGAATAGCCTGCGTGCGCTCGGCCGACGACAGGAGGAACGGGAAGCTCTCGAGAAAGCTCTGGCCCTCGATCCCCGCCATCTCGCGTCGCTACTGCAAAAAGGCAGCCTTTTGGAGGATCTTGGCGATTCACGCAACGCGGCTCGCATCTTCCAACAGGCGCTGTCAAATATCCCTGCCGGTTCCCAGCCGCCGTTCGCAGTGCAGGAACTCGTTAATCACGCGAAAGCAGCTGTTTCGGCAGACCAGGCGGCTCTGGGCTCCGCGCTCGACGCGCGGCTCAGCGAAATTCGGGCGCGTCACGGCGGGAAAACACAGCGGCGAGTCGATCAATGCCTGCAAATGTTGACGGGCCAGCGATCTGCTTATTTTCCTCGGCCGACTTTTATGTACTTTCCGGAAATTCCGGCAGTGGAGTTTTTCGAGCGAAGTGAATTTCCGTGGCTTGACGCCGTCGAGGCGGCGGCCGACGATATTCGCAGCGAGATCACCAATGTATTGATCGCTGATCGGGCCGGCCTCCAGCCCTACATCGACTATCCGGCCGGTCTGCCGATTGACCAGTGGAAGGAACTCAACCACTCTCGGCGTTGGAGCGCGTACTTTCTTTGGAATCAAGGCAAGCCTCAGCCATCGCATATCGCACGCTGTCCACGAACCGCGACGGTCCTAACCAATGCACCGCGCTGCGAGGTCGACGGGCGTGCACCTACTGCGTTTTTCTCAATTCTCGATGCTGCGACCACGATACCTCCGCACACCGGAGTGACGAACACGCGTCTCACGGTCCATTTGCCGCTAATCGTTCCCCCCGATTGCCGGTTTCGCGTCGGAGGGACCATCCGGGACGTCGTTGCGGGAAAGGCATGGGTGTTCGACGATACTATCGAGCATGAAGCTTGGAACGGATCGGATATGCCACGCGCCATTCTGATTTTCGATATCTGGAATCCATTTTTGAGCGAAGCCGAACGGGACATGGTGCGCGCGGCCACTGAGATTATCGCCACCTATTACCAAGTCCCATCGGATGGGTTCGCGTGAGTCGATATGTTCAAACGCGCCGTGCGGCGGTGATCGGTGCAATATTGAGTACCGGCGCTATCGGCGTGACCGCGGGAAATGAGAATGTTACGAATTTGGAAAGTGCGCTGGCGCGCTGCGCCAAGACAGCGCCGAGCGGCGCTCGCCTTGCGTGCTACGATGCACTTGCGGCGCAGCGCTTTCGTATTGCGATCCCTCCATCATCATCGGCCTCCGCGCCGCCGCTGTCGCCATCCCCCACCGCACAAGACTTTGGTTTGAATGCCGCCCAGAAACAAAAGGCTCGACCCCAGAAGCAAATACAGTCGATCGAGGCGTCAGTAATCGGAATCCGAACTTCCGCGATCGGCCGTATGTTGGTCGAGCTCAGCAATGGCCAGTTATGGGAACTCGACAGCGCAGATCCATTACTGGCGATGGGTAATTTGGTTACGATTAGGCGCGGCGCCTTGGGCTCATACCTTCTGACGACTCCCTCGCGGCGCACACATTACGCTCGCCGCATGCATTAGGCACGCCGCCCGCTGACCGCGTCGCGACGGGGCGGCGACGTCGCTGTACCAGGCCCCGCACCGCGTCGCTTCGTATGCAGCTTCTGCACCGCCGTCTCCGTAGCCGCGAGCGGTGTATGTTGTCACCTTCCAAGGAATGTGCCCAGCCGGGCGCACAAATAAAAACGGCGGGCCAAAGCCCGCCGTTTAATATGAACAGCGACGCCGGAAGGCGACTTAGAACTTCGCAGTTGCGTGCAGGTATATGTACCTTCCTAACACATCATATGTCTGCGAGAACGTGTTGCCGTTGCAGGGACCCGCGGCACAGTTGCCCGACAAAACAGTCGGTGGGTCCTTGTCCAGTACGTTGTTCACGCCGAGCCGGACGCTGACGCCATGACCTACCGCCATCGCCGCTGACAGATCGATGTAGCTGTAGTTCGAAATACGATTGAACCCCGGATAATTAGTAGGGGGGTAGTACAGATCCGGGCTTCCGCTACCGGTCTCGACGTTGGTAGCTCCGAAGTACCGCCATCGCATTGTGAGATCGAGACCTGCCCACGGGGTAGCCCAATCCGTTGTAAATATATGACGCCACTTCGGCAGCGGATTGCCACAGGTCGGTCCCCACAAGCCGGCGCAGTCATATGACGGCGCTCCCGGGATCGGCGTGGTGATATTGTTGATTACGTAACTCCCTTCTAGGTCGAAAGCCAGTTTACCCATGGCGTTCATGTTAAAGGAGTAATGCGACTTTACATCGACATCTTTCGTAGATATGACACCGACGTTCGCCGACGGCGTGCTCACGAAACCGGCTGAACTCAGCCATAACGTGCCTCCCCCCGCGCGATGGATGCGGTTGCATGCCGCGGCGGAGCCGGTTAGCGCGCAGTCCGTGATGATGGCTGTCGCTGTACCGGTCGAGTTTATGATCGCGTTGGATATCTTGATGTCGTAGTAGTCGATGGATCCCGAGAATCCCGGGAGAAACGTCGGCTCAAACACAAAGCCGAATGAAGTCGTATCGGCCTTCTCCGGCGTAAGATTGGGGTTACCTGCAGACTGAGTGTTGATTTGAGACGCAGAATTAACGGACACATGTCCGTATTGTGCCGCGGTGACGCCGGTCAACGCGCACTGAGCTTGCGTCAAGAGGGGAGCCGCACCCCAGCATGGATCGGTCGTTCCGCCCGGCCCGACGGATTGGGGTGTATATAGCTCGCTGATATTCGGTACACGCACCGCACGGTTGAAGCCGCCACGGAAACGGATATCACTAACCGGCGCCCATTCGAGCCCGAGCTTAAACGTGTTGGTATTGAACCCAAGACTGTAGCTCGAATATCGATACCCGCCTTGAACCGCTAATTGTTTGAATCCCGGCTTGCCGTCAATGATCGGCAGGTTGAATTCAGTGAACGCCTCCGAGGCTCGCACTTGGCCTGAAATCGGCGGAATGGGCCCGGCGCCGCCCGAAGCTAGCCCTAGCTGGCTGGCATAATCCGGCTCAAGATCCGAAGCATCTTCACGCCATTCGGCACCCACGTTGAGCTGCATGCCACTCTTGGCCGTCGGAATCTGAACGCCATACTTTCCGAGATCGCCGCTCACATCGGCGTGAGCGACATATTCCTTGACGCTTCCTGTGCCGCCGTTCGGAATGTTCATGTACTTCAGCGCCGCTTGGGTTACGCCCCCCGGCACCCAAACGTTCCAGGGCACGCACGCGGGATCTGTACCATCGATGACAGACACGCAGGTCGGTTGGCCATTGGGACCCGTCACTACGTCAAGCGCGTTCTGCATTAGCGTAGTGGAAAAGTAATTCAAGTTATTGAATACGGTGGTAACGCTGCTGAACTGTGCGGATGCGTCGTATTTCCAAGCGTCCGCGAAGTCGCCCTTGACGCCGATGACACTGCGGTAGGACTCGTTGGTGAACAACTCCTGGCGTCCACCACCTTCGACGTTGCGGCGGAGCAGGTAGGTAATGGCAACGGAATTCGCGGGCACATTGGGCCCCTGTGCTGCGATATTCGCCGGAGTACAAATGACACTGAATTCCTGAGCGGTGAGCAGCGGGTTACCGGGCAGTCCAACTCCGACCGGTCCGCAATTGACAAACGGGTTAGCAGTACCAAAGTCGCCGCCTGGGGCAATTTGCGCCACCGACGTGTTCTTCATGAACATCAGCTCGGAATACACGTTAGTGTGCTCATTCACGTCGTAATTGATGAATGTACCGGCCGTCCAACGTTCATTCGGTCGCGTGTAGTAATTGAGAGCGCCGTAGTTATAAACGTCGCTGGGAACGACGGGCCGGAACACGCCGGTCTTCGGATCCACAGTGTCGTAAAACAGCGTGTTAGAATTAGCGTCATAGCCGTAAAAGGTGCCGCCCGCGTCGGTGTGCGATCCGCCGCACTTCACTGTCGTGACCCCGGCCGTAATCCTGCCCCCCATTGTGCACGCGCTATAGTCGAAAGGTCTCTGCAGCACCGGTGCCTGGTTGGTGTAGGTGATATACCCCGTCGCATTGCCCCTGCCATCCGCGAAATTCGAGCCGAGGAGCACTGCCAAATCCTTGTTGTAACCGGAGTTCACATTGCTTGGGAGCGGTCCATCTCCGGCCGCATTCACCACGCCCGCAGCGAAGCCATCATGGTTGCTGTGTTGATTAAAACCATAATTAGCGTCGACCTTAAATCCTTCAAAATGCGTGTTCATGATGAAGTTGACGACGCCCGAGACGGCGTCAGCGCCGTAAGTTGCGGAGGCACCGCCGGTGAGTACTTCGACTCTCTCGATCAACTGTGCTGGAATCTGGTTGATATCCGACGCATTACCGCCCGTGGAATTGCCAGGTCCCAAGCGCCGGCCATTGACCAACACCAAAGTGCGTTGCGAGCCCAAGTCGTGCAAGTCGACCGTCGCGGTCCCATCTGAACCATTCGCTATGTTGGCTCCCTGGCCTGCGAATACTTGCGGTAGATTGTTTAGGATATCTTCGACGCGCTGCAGACCCGTCACCTGAATATCCGTCGCGGTTACAGTGGTAACCGGGCTTATTGACACCAGGTTGGTCGTCTTTATGCGCGACCCGGTGACTACGACTTCTTGCAACGTATCGGTTGGTGCCGGTTGATTAGAAGTCGCCGCCGGTACGGCCTGCGCATTCGCCGCCGGAATCGCTGCGGATGCAGCCGCCAATGCGAGCGCGGCCCGCACGGCAAGCTGCAATTTACGGTTGTTCCCCATTTTTTGCTCCCTAACGTTAAACGGTTAGTTCATTCCGTTCCGACTGGCTCGGGCATCGTTAGCAACACGTTACCAACAGCCAATCAAGATTGTGTGCCGATTACAACACGCAAAACCGGAGTTGCCAAGGCCTCAAACTTTTGGAAACGCATCGTTGTTGCTTTTTGGCAACATGTGCTCGAAATATTCACGCAGCGCCCGCAATTGCCTTTCATAGTGACGTGACCGTCCAGACGAGTGTTGATACAGTGGCTCCCGAACCTGCCAAACACTAGACGTTCTTATGCCCCTTCCGGCGGCTGGAACCGACAGACAGCGTTGATGCCAGTCGAGCCCCAAGAACGTCAGCAACCGCGTGATTGCCGGTTCCGGCTCCGTCACCAACATATCGTAACTCAGGTCAAAAATATCAGCGCCAAAGAGCGCTTTCCAGTGCGCCATCAAGCGCAAGTATTGCAGATAGTGATGACCGATATCCATCAGATCGAGTGCATACGTCAGGCTCTGGTCCAAATGCGAAAAATATATGGAAAGACAATTGTCGAGCGGATCCCGCGTCGTATGAATGATTTTCGCGTCCGGAAACATCGTCTTAATCAAGCCCTGAAATATACGAAATTTCCGGGCCGCTTATCAGTAACGAATGAAGCCTGCGGAAAGAGGCGATGGAGCCGGTCCAGATATTCTGAGGCGAGCGCTCGCCAGCGTTGCGGCGGCACTGATGCGGTCGATTCAGGAAAAGGAGTGAGATGGGTTTGCACTAGGCGCGGCAGGTAATCTAATTCTCCGCCGGCCGCTACCTGCGGATGACCTCCAATGAGTTGCTCTGCTAGCGTCGACCCGGAACGGAACATACCGCAAATGAATATCGGGCTAGGCGGCGCGGCTTGCGGCGCAATAGTGCGCGGTGCGCTGGCGAAGTGCGCCGCAGCAAAGGCCGCCTCGACTTTATCGATGAAGTGCTCCGCGGACGTCAGCTGGTAATCGCGGAACGACGGTCCAGCGCTTTCGCGGCTATGGCGATTTGCCGCCCTGTAGGTCTCGAACGCCTCGCTGTAGGCCTTGCAGGAGTCGAGTGCCCGGCCGAGTGCGAACTCTACACTCGCACGGTCCGCCGCGCTCGTGCCGGGTTTCGCGAGCACTCCTCGCAGGCGAGCGATCAGAGAGTCGTCCAGGTTAGAAAAAATCGTCAGCCCCGCGAAACGTGCGAGCACTTGCGGCTCCTCGGGCGCGAGGTCCAGCAACCGCGAGTAGACCGATGCCGCAAGATCCCGACGACCAAGATCCTCGTGAAGATTCGCTAGATTCATGAGCGCAGGCACGTACGCTGGGTTAAGCGCGAGTGCCGCGTCGAGTTCATGCTCAGCCTCACCATACTGGCGTAGACAGTCGCTGAAGATGACGCCGCGATTGAGATGCACTTCCTCGGGCCGCTCGATCCCACGCTCAAGCGCCTCCGAGTAGGAAGCCAGTGCCCCTTGATAGTCTCCCATCCTGTGCTGAAGCCGACCTAAGTTATACCAGCAGTTGGTCAACCCGGGCCAATTGGCAAGCAAACGCTCGTAAGCTGCAATGGCTTGCGGTACCTGGCCCCGGCTCTCAAACTGCGCCGCTTCGCTCACCATCGCTTCGCAAGTCCCACCCGAGTTCATTATTGCCTCAAGGCTAGTCACAAGATGCAAGGGGTCATACGATCTTAAGGAGCAATTCAACGTTTGTTATCACGGGCAAATTCTCGGTCACGCCGGAGGGAGCAGCCGCAGCAGCGGACCAATAAAATTCTGATAGTTGCGCCATCGTTCAACGGACGACTTGCTGATCGGTTGCCGCACATGCCATCTGCTTCGCGTGACAACCGCACGGTTCACACGGTTAAATTCGAGACAACGGCTATCCCACCGTAAACCGATGAAATCAATCATTTTGCGGCTCCACGCTTCTGGATCGTCAACCAACCCTTCATACGGCACTTCGATCATCGCGTGCTTGGGTAACGATGAACTCCAGTACCGCATGAGCCGCAGGTACTCGGTGTAGTAGTGCGCCAAATCATCCAAATCGTAGGCGTACGAATGTGCCACATCAAAATTTTGAAAGTAAATGGAAAGGCACGTATCAATTGGATTGCGTCGCATGTGAATGATGCGGGCGTTCGGCAATGCCGAGTGAATAAGACCCAAAACGAGAAAATTAGATGGCATTTTGTCGACCACGCGTAGCGCATCAGGGGATAAATCGTGCAAATTCTGCAAATATTCCCGACCAAGCTTGGCCACGAAGTTGTCTATGGTGTTGCCGTTGACTGTTGATGATTCATAGTGCAGCGATGCCTGGCTCCAAAACGGCAGTTCACCTGCGCCGAAGACTTCAGGATGCGCGGCGAGAATCTGCTCCGAAAGCGAAGTACCGGAACGCGGCATGCCGACGACAAATACCGGCCGCGCCGATGCGGCTGCTGTGCTCGCTGCGTGGCTCGTCCATTTACTGTTGTAACGTTGTATCGTCCTACTCACAACCTGTGATAGCAACTGTTTGTCGTGTTTTGCGGTGCAGAGCTTCGTCAGTTCATTGGCGCGTTGGTAATTCGCGAACGCCTTCGGGTAATCACGTACATCGTCGAAGTATTTTCCAATCGCATATCGCAAGAGGACTTCTTGTCGAGGGGGCAGGCGCTGGCTCACCATTCGTTGCGCCTGGGTCAACCACGTGACATCGTTTTCCGTCAGTTTGCGTAAGCTGGCAATGCCGGCCCAAGCCTCGGCCGAGTTTGGTTCAATCTCTAATGCGTGATTAAACTGGTCTTCGGCTGCATCGAACTGTCCTTTGTCCGCGTGCAATTCCGCCGAGAGCACCATCGCCGCGGCTAGATTCGAATCGATTTCACGGGCTTTCTGGCAACTAGCCTCGGCTTCCAGGATGCGGTTTTGCAGCCGAAGAACAACCCCAAGATTGCTGTGTGCCTCTGCGTAATCTGGTTTCAGCAGCAATGCGTGCCGAAAGCATCTCTCCGCATCGCTAATCCTCCCAAGATCTCGCATTGCAGCACCTAAATTGCAGTGCCCCGCAGCTAAATGCGGTTCGATCTCGATCACATGGCGGTAGCTGGCAATCGCGGCGTCATGTTGGCCGAGGTCTCGCAAGACATTGCCCAAATTAATGCCCGCCTCGGCAAGGCGAGGTTGAATCGCTAGAGCGCGTCGATGGCATGCCAGAGCTTCATCTAATTCGCCTAGCTCGCGGTACGCGTTGCCTAAGTTAGTGTGGGCAGCCGCCAAGTTTGGACGCTTCGCAATCGCTCGTCGAAGATGCAGCACCGCCTCAGGCAGATTCCGCAGTTTAAGCAACGCAAAGCCAAGGTTGCTGTGCACTTCTGCGTTGTCCGGTTCAATCTCTAGGGCTTTGAGATAACTCACCACCGCGTCATCCGGCCGTCCAAGATCGATTAATGCATTTCCCAGTTTATTGTGCGCGTCTAGGAGATGTGGCTCATTTTCAAGCGCCAATCGATAGCTTGCGACAGCGGCATTAAGTTGGCCAAGACTCCCTAATGCGTCTCCCAAGGCCAGCTGCGCGACGGAGAAATTAGGCTTGACTTTGAGCGCCTGTTCAAAACATCTCACAGAATCGTTAACGCGCCCCGCAACGCGCAGCGCAATTCCCAAATTGAAGTGAGATTCAGCGTCAATCGGCAAAAGACTCGCGGCCTTTTCCAAAGCGAGTAGAGCCTCTTTACCTTGCATCCCTAAAGACACGCCCAAAAACTTCCAAACAACTCCAGAATTCGGGTGCTGGATCACAAGCTTTAGCGCCGCGCGCTCTACCTCAAGATACCGCTGGGCACGCATGTTGAGAACGAGATGATTGAGGTCAGTCGGTGGGAGCTGCGTTTCCAGGTCCGCGCCTTTGATCTCACAAGGGAAGTCAGACGCTTTCAATTGCCGTTGCCCGCAACACCTCTTAAATTTTTTTCCGCTACCGCAGGGGCATGCTCCATTTCTCCCCGTCTTCACGATAATTTCCATTTATATCAATAAATTAATTGTACTTCGACCGGCGCTGGCGCCTGGGGTTTACCCATATACGCTGTGCTACTATCGCTTCGGCGCGCGCGGAAAGAAAGTACTGGTGCAGCGGCTTCTACGGCAGCAGGACGGCACTAGGATCTGCCGCCAATGCCCGTCGATGTCGATCTGCATTTGTATCACGCCGGAGATCCGCACCGGCAGGGCGCACGTCAGCAGCAGTCCCAGCAGGCTTCACAAGGTTCCGGCTGCCCAAGTGATGAATTTGAACCCCCCATCGGTCGCAGAAATTGTCGAAATAATTCGGGTGGCAAGTCGGGCGCGAGAATCCCGCTTTCACGACCACGGCCTTGACGGACGGATCTGCATGGAAGCGGGCGAGCTGCCAGTCGCCGCCGGCGGGGACTCGAAAGGCGGCTCAAATCGCGTCCCATGGCGGCATCCCCCGATCATCGGCAATAGTTCGGTTAAAGTGCGATATCGGATCAACGGCGAGACACTCGATGAAGAATGCCGCCTTCTGGCGCCGCTTGCGGTACGCCGCGAGCGGCCTAGCGTCCGCCTTGCGGACCGAGGCGAGCTTTCGCACGCAAGTGCTGATCGCCGCCGCCGCGTCGATCGTGCTCGCCATACTGCGGCCGCCGATGTGAGTGGACGGCGCTGTGCGTGCTGGCCGCCGCCGCGGTGCTGGCGCTTGAACTCGTCAACACGGCACTCGAACACCTGGCCGATCATTTGCACCCGGACGATCACCCGGCGATCCGCATGGCCAAGGACTGCGCGGCGGGGGCGGTGCTGATCGCCGCCGCCGCCGCTGTCGTCATCGGTCTCTTGACCGTTGCGGTCAGCCTCGGTCGGCGCTGACCTGAGCCCGCGCCGCCGGCCTCGATCAGTTCAAGACAACATGCCGGCCCAGATCGGCGGATGGCGCTGCAGCCATCCCGTCGCTTGCTCCAATTGCGCGGAGACACGCAGCACGACGTGATCTTCGTCCTGCTTGCCGACGAGCTGCATGCCGATCGGCAACCCTTCCGCCGATTGGAACAACGGCAGGCTCGCGGCCGGCTGCCCCGTCACGTTGAACAGTCCCGAGAACGGCCCAAACGCATAAGACAGCGCGCTCCAGCGTTCGTAGCTAAAGTCCGCGCGGTCGGCGCCGATCGAACCCACCATCGGTGGCAAAGTCGCCGTCGTCGGCGTCAGGATCAGATCGATGTCCATGAAGGCCTCCGCCATCGCCAGATTGACCCGATGCGCGAAGCGCCGGCAGGCCATATAGTCGAGGGCGCCTAGGCGCTCGATCCTCTCCTTGATGTACCAGGATAGGCGTTCGAGTTCATTGGGCAACGGCGGCCGGCCGAGCTCCGCGGCGCGATCGCGAATCGCGATCGCGGTATCCATCATCCACAAATCCGTCCACCCCTCATCGGTAATGGCGCTGACCGCAGCCGGCGGCAGTCCGCGCGGCATGACTTCATGGCCAAGTCGCTCCAGCAGCGCCGCGGCCGCGGCGAGCTTCTCGGCGATCTGTGGATCGACCGGTGCGCCGCCGGGATTCTCTGCGGTGTAGGCAATCCGCAGTTTGCCGACCGGTTCGTTCAGGGCCTCGAGGTAAGACCGGACCGGCCGCATGACCCGGTAGGGAGCGCCCTGCTCGGGTCCGGCGGTGGCGTCCAAGAACGCGGCGCTGTCGCGGACGCTGCGCGACAAAACGTGCTCGCAATTGAGCCCCGCCCCGCCATCGGCAAAATAGGGGCCTTGCGGATTGAGCCCTCGCGAGGGCTTCAGTCCGTACAAGCCGCAACACGCGGCCGGCACGCGGATCGATCCGCCGACATCGGAACCGCCGGCCGACCGGCACCATGCCGCTCGCGACCGCGGCTGCGGCGCCGCCGCTCGATCCGCCGACGGTGCGCCCCAGATCCCAGGGGTTGCGGGTAACCCCACGAAGCACGGGCTCCGTGACGAACTCATCGGCGAATTCCGGCGTGTTCGTCTTGCCGAGAAATATGACGCCGGCCGCGCGCCAGCGCTTGACGATCTCGCTATCGGCGCGCGGCCGTGCACCCTCGAAGAATCGCGAGGACATCGTCGTCGGCCAGCCGTCGACATAGACGCCGATGTCCTTGATCAGAAACGGCACCCCGGCGAGCCTCCGATCATCGCGCACCCGGCGCGCGCCGGCGCGCGCACGGCCGAAATCCTTCAGCACCAGCGCGTTCAGCTGTGGATCGAGCGCCTCGATCGCGCCGATCGCGGCCTCCGTGACCTCGGCTGCGGACAGCTCGCCGCGCCGCACGAGCGCCGCCAAGGCCACGGCGTCGAGCGCCGCGTATTCGGCGATTTTCATCTCACAGCAGCGAGCCTTGCGCGCCGCCCAGCATTTCCTTGCGCACGAGCGGGATCGGCGGTCCGCCGTAAGACAGGAATTGATCATGGAACTGGTGCCACAGCTCATGTTCCTGATCGGCCGTCGCCGGTTTTCCGCCGAGTTTTTGCGCGACCCAATCGCTGCGCAGCTTGCGGATCATCAGCTTGCCGAGCGTGTAATTCAGGTAGGCCGGATCATAGGTGCCGCGCGCCGCCTGTTGGCGGGCGTTGCCGGGATCCTGAAACGCGTCGTCGCGGAACATCTTCTCCGATGCCGCCTGCGTCATGCCGCGCGTCTGCAGGCCGATCGCCGACAGCAGGCGCACATCGCGCAACAGCGCCTCCGTCAGCTGGCCGATGTGCATTTCGGGATTGCCCTTCTCGAATCCCTCCTCGATCATCATCTCCTCGCTGTAATGCGCCCAGCCCTCGGCAAACCCGTAGCCGACCCACAGTCCCTCGAATTTCGATTTGTTGCCGTTCGAGTACAGGAACTGCAGGAAATGCCCGGGCCAGACCTCGTGGACCGACGTGAACATCAGCGTCGCGATGCCCGGGACATACGCCGCCTGTTCCGCTGTGCTCCAATTCGGATCCGGCGGCGCGATGTTGTAGATCGAGGCGACATCGTGCTCGTAGGGACCCGGTATCTGAATGAACGCGAAATTGGCGCGGTTGTACGGCGGCGCTTCGGCGACGCGCGCGTTCTGATCGTTCGGAATCGTCACGACATGATGGGTGACGATAAACTGCTTGAGGACGTTCAACTGGTCGCGCGCCGCATCGAGCGTGCCGCCCGTTCCTCCCGGCGGTTTATCGGCCGCCTCCTTGGCGACACATTCCCTCAGCGAGCCTTTGGGCAAGTACACCGCACATTCGGTCTTCAAGGCCGCGGTGTTGCGCTCCAAGTCGGCGCGCCCCGCCGCCTCGATTTGCTCAATCGGCAAATCGACGCGCTCGGTGTCCATCAGCATTTGCGCGAATAAATCCTTGCCCAAGGCGAATTTCTCGTTGCCGCTCTTGCGGCCCTTCAGCAAGCGATCCTTCAGCTCGGTCATCGCCTTGGCGGCCGCCGCGTCGGCTTCGACGAGTTCCTTCTGCATCGCTTGGTCTCGGACGTCTTTGAAGATCGGCGTCACGTCGTGCTGATAGAAATCGGCCAATCCACCGAAGATGGCGACGCCGATATCGATGTAGCTCTTCGGCAGCGGCGGCTTGAGGTTCGCAGCGATGTCGCCGGCAATGGCCGGGATCGCCCGCGCATATTGGATGTAGCCCTTCATCCTCTGATCGAGCGGCGCGTACTCGCGGCTCACGTACATGTCGGGGTCGATTTGGCCGATATACCAGTAAGGATTCGTAAACGGCACGCGCGCCTTCTCGAGCCAAAACAAGTCGCGGTCGACGACGCTGAGGCCGTATTCGCGTTCGAACAGCTCCCTGGGCTGCATGGCCGCCGCGTCCAGCGCGGCGAGCTTCGTTCGCCAACCGTGCAGTCGGTCGATTTCGTGCTGGATTCCGGCCGCGCTGAGATCCGGCATCTGGCCGTCGAATTCATGCCGACCCGATTGTGCGGCGAAATACGGCTGCGCCTTCAAGTAATCCTCGATGAACAAATCGCGCGTCTTCGGCCATGGATCGTTTGCGGCGGGGGCCGAGGACGGGGACTTCGAGGATTGTTGGCAGCCGGCGAGACCCAGCAGCAGGCCGGCGAGCAAGAACAGTGTGCAGTTGCGAAGTCGCTGCATTGAAACCTCCCCTCTTTTGATCGACTATTATTGGCTGAAAATCGACGGAAATCGTTTTTACTGCGCTCTATAGACCGCAAGCGGCGGGCCCCGGGCTTCAGGGCCCGACGGCCAGTACTTCGGCCTCGCGGCCGAGGACTTGCAGGGCATCGCCCGGCTCGGCGCCGATCGCGGCTTTCGCGAGCGGCGAAACCCAGCTCAACAGTCCGGCGGCCGGATCGGCCTGATCCTCGCCGACGATACGAAACGTCTGCTCGGTCGCGTCCGAGTAGCGCAATGTGAAACGAACGCCGAAGCGCACCGCTGTCGGTGCCGGCGGAATCTCGATCACGCGCGCATTGCCCCGCCGCGAGGTCCAATAACGCAACTCGCGTGCCGCGCGTGCGACAGCTGCTTGATCCCCGGCGGTGCGTGCTTGCTGGCGCGCGGCCTCGAGCGCGCGCACTTGTTCCTCGATTTGCCGCAATCCGTCCGGCGTCACCAAGTTCGGATGCGGGCTGATCGCCCTATCCGGCAACAGCTCGTCGGGGTCCTGGTCCGATTCGCGGACGAAGGCGCGGCTCATGCGGCCGCCGCATCGGCAAGCGCGTACGGACCGCCGCGCGCGAGCGCGCGCTGGTAGGCACCGCGGGAATGGATGCGTTCGAGAAACGCGTGCAGCTGCGGCCGGCTCTGATTCAGGCCGGCACGCCGTGCCGCCGCTTCCAGCGGAAAACTCATTTGGATGTCCGCCGCGGTGAATTCGTCGCCGGCGAACCACGGGTGCGCTGCGAGCTCACTTTCCATGAAATCCAGATGCACCTTGAGCTGCGGACCGATGAACGCCGCGTTGACCTTCGCGGAAATGCCGCGCGCGATGGCGCTGACCGGCCAGGGCGCCGGCCCCGCGGCGACGCGGTCGAAGATCAATTTCAGCAACAGGGGCGGCATCGCGGAGCCTTCGGCGTAATGCAGCCAATAGGTGTAGCGCAGCCTTTCCGCAGTGCCTTGCGGTGGAATCAGCCGGCCGCCGCCATAGCGGTCGACGAGATACTCGACGATGGCGCCGGTCTCCGCGATCGTGCGGTCGCCGTCGGTGATGACCGGGGATTTGCCGAGCGGATGCACCGCCCGCAACGCCGGCGGCGCCAACAGCGTCTTCGGATCGCGCTCATAACGCACGATCTCGTACGGAACCCCCAGCTCCTCGAGCAGCCACAACACGCGCTGGGAGCGCGAATTATTCAGGTGATGCACCGTGACCATCGGGTCATTCTAACGCATCGAAGGCGCAGCGCCCGTCCCGCCCCTCGGGGGATCCACGGCGAGCGCCGGCCGAATAAATCGATGCGCGGCCGGATTCCAACTCGCACCCCGGCGGGGTATGATTTTACGATGCGACAATCACAATTTGCAGCCCGGCTGGCGCTCGCGCTCGCCGCAACACTGGCCTCCTCCGTGAGCGTCGCCGCCGGCCCCGCCGACAAGTTCGAGCCATTCAAGCCCGAAGCGACGTCGAGCGCGGGTAGCGTGACGATCGGCGGTCGGGCGGTCGCCTACGAAGCGATCGCGGGCACGCTGATCGTGCATCCGAAAGGCTGGGACGACGTTCCGACCGATCCCAAGGCCGAAAAGGAAATTCCCTTACAGAGCGGCGACGGCGCCGTAGCGAAGCCGCCGAACGCCGAGGCCTCGATGTTCTATGTCGCCTACTTCAAGAAGGGCGGCGGCGATCGGCCGGTCACTTTTCTCTACAACGGCGGACCCGGATCCTCGACGGTGTGGCTGCACATGGGCGCGTTCGGACCGCGGCGAGTCGTGACGCCGAGCGACGTGCACACGCCGGCCGCGCCGTATGCCGTCGTCAATAACGCGTTCAGCTTGCTGGATGCCACCGATCTCGTCTTCATCGATGCGCCCGGCACGGGATTCAGCCGTATCGCCGGCAAGGATAAGGAGAAGGCCTTCTTTGGCGTCGATCAGGACGCGCACGCGTTCGGCGAGTTCATCGCGCAGTTTCTGTCGAAATACGGACGCTGGAATTCGCCGAAATATCTGTTCGGCGAAAGCTACGGAACGACCCGCTCGGCCGTGCTGATCAATCAACTCGAAGCGGAGCGCGGAATCGATTTCAACGGCGTCATCCTGCTGTCGCAGATCTTCAATTTCGATCTCAGCCCCGACCGGCCGACCCGCAACCCCGGCATCGACCTGCCGTACCAGTTGGCCCTGCCGACCTACGCCGCGACCGCTTGGTATCACCACAAGCTGCCGGGCGAGCACAAGGACCTCAATGGGCTGCTGACGGAGGTCGAACAATTCGCAATGGGCGACTACGCGAGGGCGTTGGCGGCGGGCGCCGAATTGAGCGCGGCGGATCGCGCGGCGATCGCTTCCAAGCTGCATGAGTTTACCGGCTTACCCGTCGACTACATTCTGAAGGCGGATTTGCGGATCGACGGCGGCGAGTTTCGCCAGAATCTGCAAGGCAGCGACGATCTGACCACAGGGCGTCTCGACACGCGATTTTCAGGTCCGGATCTCGATCCACTGAGCCAGCGGGCCGAGTACGATCCGCAGGCCGCGGCGCTGAGCTCAGCCTACATATCGGCCTTCAACGACTACGCCCGCAAGGATCTGCACTGGGGCGACGACGCGATATTCAAGGCCAGCATTCCGACCTACAAGACCTGGAACTTCCAGCATCAGCAGCCCGGCGACGGTCAGCCGTCGGCCAGCGCGCGCCAAGGCGCCAACGTCATGCCGGATCTGGCGAATGCGATCAAGATCAACCCGAACCTCAAGGTGCTGCTGAACGCGGGTTATTTCGATCTCGCGACCCCGTTCTATCAAGGCGTCTACGAGATGCGGCATCTGGAGATTCCGGCCAATCTACAGGGAAACATCGAGTTTGCGTTTTACGAGTCCGGCCACATGGTCTACGCCAAGGAATCGTCACTCGAGAGCTTGCACAGCAACGTCGCCGCGTTCATCCGCCGCACGAGTCACGGCGGCAACTAAGGGGAAGGATTGAGCGCGCCGGGCGCGGAGACCGGTGCGACGAACGCCGGCGGCCGCACCGCGAGAAATTCCGGCAAGGACTCCGCGCGCGCGGCGAACGCCCCGAGCGCGGGGTAGCGATTCGCTTGCATCTCGACCATTGGCGCATCGCACAAGAACTTGAACACGCAGGCGACCGTGACATCAGCCTGCGTCAGGCGCCCGCCGATCAGCCATGACCCGGGCGGCTGATGCGCGCTGTTCGCCAGCAAATCGCTCCAACACTTCGAGCGCCGCGTGCACTTGCGTGCGGCAGCGATCGAGCCACGGCTGATGGCGCTTCTCGGGCGGCCGGAACACCGATTCGTAGATCTGCAGCACGCCTTTCTCCGCGGCGCCGGTCGCCGTCGACATCAGCCGCAAGACCTCCCGCCGCGCCGCGCCGCGGGCCGGCACCAGCGCTCTTTCTGCGCCCGCGCATTCGTCGATGTAATCGAGAATCGCCGAGGATTCGATCAGCGATTCACCACCGTCCAAGACCAAGGTCGGGACCCGGCCGAGCGGGTTGAACTCCCGGATCCGCTCGAAATCCTTGCCGACCGACCAATTACGGTGTTCGAACGGCATGTTGAAATGATGCAGGCTGACGGCGACGCGCCGCACGAACGGTGAATCGAACATGCCGATCAATATCATGAGTTCCTCACCGGTTTCCGCCGGAAGTCTAATGGGATCGCCGGTTCGGTCAAGCCGAACGTGCGGCCGTGGTCCGTCAATGCCCGCCCTGCACGAAGAAGCCCGCCGCGGTCAACGCCTCGGCGAATTCCTCCTCGATCCGCGCCGCATCGGCGCGCTTGATGAATTGCAAGTGCAGTGTCGGCCCGGTCAGCGGCTCGAGCCCCCGCCGCAACACGCTGCCGGCGGCGCGGATACCCGCCTTGTGCTGATCGAAGCGCTGCGCCGGACTGTACTTGCTCATGCCGACGTACAGCCCAAAGGGATCGTCGCGGCTGTCCCGATAATCCAGCAACACCAGGTAGATATTCGAACGTCCCTTCGCGCTCGCCTGAAACTTCAGTGCGATCTCGTAGATTTCCGGCAGACGATCGACGTAGCGCATCGGCAGCCAAGCGGGAATCGACGCCGAAGCCTTCGCCCATAGGCGCGCGAGATGGCGTTCGACATTGAGCGGCATCTCGCCGCGCATCCACAGCTCATGAATGCAGTGTGCCCCCTGTTCGCCGCGGCCGTCCGCGATCGCGCTTTCGAGCTCTGCTTTGATTTCGTGCTCCGTCCGTCCTTGCAGCGGACGGCTCGCGGGCGACGGGGCAACATTCATTGGTCGGATGTTGACAGGTCCACGGCCGTGGGCCAATTCGGGTCGCGTGAGGAACCAGCGCCGGTCCGCCGCCTAATGAATATCTTAAAAATCCGATAAGTTGATTTTATCTATTAAAATAGATAACCCCTCAATATCTGGAAAAGGAGATAAATGCGATGGAGTACGTTGCCCGCACCGCCCAACAACTGGGGCAAGTGCTGAAAAGCCGCCGCAAGCAGCTGGGGCTTACCCAGAGCGAGGTCGCCGCCAAGGTCGGTCTCTTGCAGGCGCAAGTGTCCGTCATCGAGTCTCACGATACGAGAGCCACTGTGACGACGCTGTATAAGGCGCTCTCGGCTCTCGGGCTCGAGCTGGTGCTGCGCGACGGCGCCCTGCCCCCCTCAAGCCCTCGGCGTGGTAGCGAGTGGCGCGTCTCTCAACACCTAAGTCCCTATTCATTTGGATGAATGGGGAACTCGTGGGCGAGTGGACATATGGGGCAAAACATCCGCAACAATTAAGGTATGCCGATCAATGGCTGGCTTCGCCCCGCGCCCGGCCGCTATCCTTGTCGATGCCGCTTGGCGCCGTCGGTATTGTCTATCAAGGCCGCCTCGTTGAGCGCTACTTCGAAAACTTGCTGCCGCATAGCAAGCGTTCGGCAAGGCTCCGCCGCCGCGCAAACTCAGATAAGACATATGATTTGCTGACCGAAATCGGTCGCGACTGTGTGGGCGCCATTCAGTTGACGATCGAGAACGAGGCGCCTAGGAACGTACGCAAGATAGAGGCGGCACAGGTCGGCAATGCGGCCATTGCCGAACTTCTGCGAAATACCACCAGTGCCACGGCACTGGGGCGCGGTGTGGACGAGGATGAACTGCGAATCTCCCTGGCCGGCGCGCAAGAGAAAACGGCTCTCCTACGAATGGACGGCAAGTGGTTGAGGCCCCTGGGCGCGACGCCCACGACCCATATTCTCAAACTGCCCATTGGCGACGGGAGGCCGCGGGATCGATCTGACCCGGTCGATCGAAAACGAATGGCTCTGCGCCCAAATACTAACCGCCTACGGGATCGCCGCCGCTAACTGCTGGATGGATCAGTTCGAGGAGAAACGCGTGCTGGTGGTTGAACGATTCGATCGGCGCCTCGCGGAAAATCGTCGCTGGATCATGCGGTTACCTCAAGAGGACCTTTGCCAGGCTACTGGAACCGATCGTGAGCAAAAGTATGAGGCCGACGGTGGACCAGGCATCGAGCAAATCATGACTCTGTTACTCGGATCGGCGAAAGCGGAGCACGACAGATTGGATTTCTTTCGATCGCAGATCCTGTTTTGGTGCCTCTGCGCCATTGACGGGCACGCCAAGAATTTCAGCTTTTTTCTCGCGGCGCAAGGCCGCTATTACCTGACACCCCGGTACGATGTGCAGTCCGCGTTCCCGGTGCTCGGGAAGAAGGTCGGCTCAGTTGTCGCGCCATAAGATGAAGATGGCGATGGCGGTCGCCGGTGAGAAGCGCAGGCACTACAACTGGGATGCAATCGTGTACCGGCATTGGCAATACCTCGCCAAACGTTGCGGCATCGCTGATCAGCTCGATGAGTTGATCGCCGAATTGATTGACTCTACCCCCGCGGTCATCGCCAAAGTCGAGTCGCGATTACCGACGGACTTCCCCGCCGCGGTGGCTGATCCAATTCTTAAGGGTCTGCTCGCCTCGACGAAACGACTGGGGGCATAGCGGCTTACACTGCTCACCGCAGATGCTCGCCAAGCGCCCAGGACAACGGGTGTCCGTGAACCGGTTCTCAAGGGTTGCGGTGCGCCTCGCCGCACTTGAAGCGGATTTCGCCGACGCAAGGATCCAACAAGCGCTGCAGATCCGGCACGTAGCCCATCGTGCGCAACAGCGCGAATGCGCGAATCCCGGCTCTTGGGCAGGCTTCCCGCAGCCGGCTCGCGGCGGCGAGCAAGGTGCGGCCCCGCGTCACGATGTCGTCGATCAACAGGTACTGATCAGCCGCGTGGGCGATCGGCGCGAGCGCCAGGGACTCGTAATGCTGCGCCACCGACGGCCGCGCGCCGGCCGCAGCGGTCGAAGATTTGCGCACCGCCGTTCTGCGCGCAAGCCCTGGCCAGATTCCCGCCCCTAATCCCTCGCGCACGAGAGCTGCGGCCAGATCCATGGCAACCGATGGCTCTCCCTGCTTCGTCGGCGCGCTGCCGGGAACTGGAACGAGCACGCCGGCGCCATCGAAGAAATCCCCAAAAGCGCCTCGATCGCCGGCCGTGCAGCGCACGTTTGCCGCGCAAAACTCGATATACCGGGGATTGCCCGCCTTCAGCAATGCGCACAGCCGGCGCGAGCGTTCGGATGCCGCGCATCTGCCGGAAGGCGAATAGACGTAGCAGGCCGCGAACGGCAGCAAGTCGATGATCGCGGGGCCGTCCGCGAGGCCGCTATCGCGTGAAATCGTCATCCGGAGTCGGCAGCGCCCGCGGATCGATCGCAGGCGCGGCTCCTCGCTCGGCGCGCATTCTAAGCCAGTCCTCGCGCGCCTGGCGCCTGATTTCGGCCATGGTTTTCGGCCGCTCGGCGCTTTGCGGTTCGCCATTGGCCTGCGGCTCTCTGGCCTCGCCATGGGCGAGCCGCGCCTCGACTCGCGCATGATGCTCCTCGCGCATTCGCTCGCCGATGATCGTGTACTCGCCGCGCCGCTCCATTTCATAAATCGCTCGGGGCAGCTGCGGACGGGGCTCACGATCGATACCTTGGGTTTGCAGACTGCGGTGATCGACGCGCGCGTCGATCCGCGCCGCGTGCAGCGCGGCGTTCGTCACGTTCGCCCATCGTTCGCGCAGCGCGATGACCTCGCAATAAAAGGGCGCGAGACCATGCTCGCTTCGACGCGCATCGTGGAGCTCCAGCGTCGTCTTTTCCCCGAAGCCGCTGCTGTTGATCTCGCGCGTCGTCGCGAGCAGGTGCGCGTGATGATTGCGCGGATCGGTGCGCGGCGCGTGTATCGCGACGTCGACCGCAAATCCGTATCGCTCGGCTAAGTCTCGTGAAAATTCGCGCACCAGCGCTAGTCTGTGCTGTGCCGGCAATTCCACCGGTAAGGCAACGAGGAATTCCCGGGCGATGCGCGCATTCCTGCGCGTCTCGGCGGCCTCGGCCGCATTCCAAAGCGAGGCGCGGTCTTGCGCCCAGCTCATGTCCAGATCGGCTAATTTCGACGGCAAGACGATTTCCTTGTGCATGACGTCTTGCCTCGACGAATGGTCGTAGGTTTTGCCGGTACGCTCATCCTTGATTCGCTCGCCGGCGCGGTAGGCGGCGGCGCCCGGCGCGCTGCTGCCGTTGATGCGCCCGAAGGTCTTCATGTAGAGAAAATAGACGGCCACGCCGGCGCCCTCAAAGCCGCCGCAGCGACGCGAACAGCGGCGGATCGCAGCAATAGCCGCCTGCGCCTCCGGCGAAGTGTTCGTGGATCGTCAGCAGCTCGATCTCGGCCGCCGTCTCCGCAGATATCGGCACGAACGCGCCGCCGATCTCGCAATGGAGGTGGTAGTCGCCTTGCGCGGCGCCGCAATGTTCGCAGTGATTGATCCAATAGCGGCAATCGGTTGTTCGGCCGTGCGTATACCGGTAGCCGGGTGCGAGCACCTGCAATTGTTGGCGCACCGGTTCCGGCAGGTACTCGACATAGAAAATCCACGCGTCGAATCCGGCGCGCTGCCAGCGATCCGCCGCCGGGTCACCGCCGGTTGCAGCGCCCAAACCGGTCTCCAGAGTCTCGTGAGCATCCGGCAGCGCTAATGCGAACACGGCCGCCGCCGCGCCGCAGCGCCAGCACGGCCAGTTGCTGCGGGCGAGACGATAGAACGGCGCGCGCAGATTGATGTCCTCGCGCATCGTCGAACTAACCATGGCCGGTTTCCGCCCGACCTGGGAGGCCAAAGAACCTTCGACCACGAGGCGCCCCGACCGCAACTTTGAGCCAGTCGGGCGACGAGGCGCGCTTCAAGTAGCCCTGCAGATCCGGCAGTCGTTCGATTTCGGAAGCCATCACCGCGGATTCGGTCACGTGCTGGTCGCTGACATTCGTCGAACTGCGCGCATCGCGTGATCCGAAGAATCCCGCCCGATCGCTGCCTCGCGCCGTCTGTCGCCTGCGGATCTCCCGCTCGCCGATCAGTTTCGACGCAAATTGCGACGTGCCGCCGTGTTCGCTGCCCGAACACCGTAAAATCAAGGTATTTCCGCAATTCTCGACGATCGTCTGGGCGTCACCGGCGCCGTAAGTCGCCGAAACTTGCGCTATCGACTGGAAGCCGAGCACGCAGCGGCCGCCGAACTTGCGCAAGCGCGCAAGCGCATCTTTCAAGCCGTCGATCGCGCCCAAAGCATCGAGTTCATCAACGACGAACCACAGCCGCTGATCGCGCTCTTCCGGCTGGCTCATCGTCTCGAAAATCGCGAGCCGCAGCCACGCGGCGATCATCGAGCGCAGGGCTGCGATCTGGCCCGCGCTATACGGTATGAACAGCAGACCCGGGGTCCGGCTGCGGACCCAGCGGCGCACGGAAAACGCGGTCGGCGCGCTGCGCCTGAACATGTTCGAGCGCGGCGACAGCGGAGCTGGTCACCGATCGTATCGAACCGAACATACGGGCGTTGTCCGGATCGAGAAACGGTTGCGCGGGCGTGCCGGCGACGACCGGGCGCAATTCCTCGGCCGGAGCAACCGTCAGCAGTCGCCACAATTCGCAGGAATCGCGCGCGGCCGGCCTCGCAACAGCGCCGTGCGACAGCGGTCAGGAACGTTCTCGCGTAGCCGCGCCATTCCTGCCCTGAGGCATCGTTCGACGAAGGGATCAGGCCGCTCGCGAGCTGCTCGACGTCATAGTAATGCTGAATCTCCGCGCTCCAATCCCACTTGACGGAATCGGTGGCGAACGGGTTCAGGATCACGTCGCCGCGGTAGCGCGCATAAAAGCGGCTTAGGTAGCCGCCATCAGGATCCGCGATGACGGCGCGATCGCCGCGGCGAATCGCGCCGGCGAGCATTTCGCGGATCGCGGTCGACTTGCCTGTACCGGTCGTGCCGAGCAACTTGAAATGCTTTGTTTCGTCGCGCGCGGCGATCGGAGCACCGGCCAAAGTTATGCCTGCATCGATGATGTTTTGCCGACGCCAGGCGCAACGCCGAGCACGCTTGCCGTCGACTACGACAACTCCGCGTTTATAGGTCTCGGCCCAACGCGGCCGCAGCCAAACGCGCAGCGCGTAGGCAATCAGCACAAAGGCTAGCGTCGCCGCGAGTGCCTTCCAACGCGCCTGGGGGTCGAAAATCGGCGGCACAGGCCCGTGCATGGGTTCAGTATCCTTTCACGATCGCATATTCGGCGTTGGGCCCGTACGCCGGCGCTTGTCGGTCGATCCGTACGCAAAGCCGCCGCGCAGCGCCGCAGCGGCGCCACTCGAGCCTTGCTCCCTGCCCCTCGAGCCGCGCGATGTTTGCCGCCAGCGCGGCGCGCTCGGCGCGCAAGTTTTCGATCGTCCGCTGCGAGGGCAACGCCCACCAGACGATCGCACTCGATAGCGCGACCGAGGCAGCGGTCATGCCGATGCCGAACAGCGCCGCCCGCCAGTTCGCCGCGCGCTTCAACTGTTGCAGGGCCTCGACGGCACTCGTGGTCTCCCGGCTGACGGTCTTCAATTCATCGACCAGAGTGCGGCGGATTTCCTCGCGCACAATTCCGTCGAGACCCTGGGTGTGCGAATGCAAGCGATCCAGTTGCGAGTCGACCATCTTCTGTTGCGCCTGCACGGATTCCAGCACGAGGCCGACAGTCATCGCGTCCTCGTTCATCGGCGGCCGGCGCTCAGTCGTAGTCGAAGCCGTGGTCGGCATGACGAACCCCCTTTTCTACGGTCTGCGCCAAGGCGGCAACGCGTACCAGCTTCGTCGCCGCGTCCGCCGCAGCCGGCAGCCTCTGTGATGCGGACGGCGAAAGGCTCACGCGTTGCCATACGGCTTTCGATGCGTGCTTCAAATAGCCTGTGAGATCCGGAAGTTGCTCGATTTCCGACGGCAACAGCGCGGGTTCACGGATGATTTGTTGGCTGTGTGTGCGGGATCCGAAAATCTCCGTTGAGCGGCTGCTCGTCGATACGGTCGTCCGCATTACCTCACGATCGCCGACCAGCTGGGACGCGAAGCGTGCCGTGCCGCCGCCTTCACTCGCCGAGCAGCGCAATATCAGGGTATTGCCGCAGTTCTCGACGATTGTGTGAGCATCCCCGGCACCGTATGTGCTCGAAACCTGCGCAACGGACTGAAAGCCGAGCACGCAGCGGCCGTCGAATTTGCGCAGACGCGCCAGCGCGTCCTTCAAACCGTCGATTTGCCCCAAGGCGTCGAGCTCGTCGACGACGAACCACAGCCGCCGGCGGTCGCCATTGGGTTTGTCGATCTCGGCTTCCGGCCGGTCCATCGTCTCGAAGATCGCCAGCCGCATCCACGCCGAGATCGTCGAGCGCAGTGCGGCGATTTGTCCGGCCTTGTACGGCAAGAACAATACGCCGGGCGTATCGGAGCGCACCCAATGGCGAATCGAGAACTCTTTCGCATCCTGTTCAGCCACGTATTGCAAGGAGTCGACGGCCGAGGCCGCGACGGAGCGAATCGAGTCGAACATGCGCAGATTGTGTTCGTCGAGAAACGGTTGCGCCGGCGTCCCGCGGGTTAGGATCCGCAGCTCCGCGACGTCGGATGCGACGAGGAGACGGTACAGCTCGCCGACATCGCGGACTCCCGTTTCGTGCGCTTGACGAATCAAGGCAGCGAGGAAAGTGCGCGCATACCCTCGCCAGCTGCGGTCCGCGCCGTCGTGATCCGGGATTAGCGAGCGCGCGAGTTGCTCCACGTCATGTGGCGACTCGATTTCCGCAAACAAATCCCATCGCACCGATCGCGGCTCGAACGGATTCAAGACCACGTCGCCGCGCTCCGGCCGATAGAACCTTCCGATGTAGCCGGCATCGGGGTCGGCGATCACGGCTCGATCGCCGCGCGCCAATGCGCCGCGCAGCAGCTCCCGAATCGCGGTGCTCTTACCGGTGCCGGTCGTTCCGATCAATTTGAAGTGCTTCGCCTCATCCTGTGCGGGCACAGGAATGCCGGCGAGCGTGACCGCCGCGCCCCGGACGGTCGTCGCGTGCTTGCCGGCGCGATGACGTGGTTCGGCCGGTGCAGAGCGCAACAGCGTGCCGCGCCGATGCAGCGTGTCTTCGTCGGATCCGGCCGCAACGATGCGCCCGGTGCCGTAACCAATCGCGACCGACGCCGCTGTACCGAAAACGAACGGCAGTACGCCGAGAGAGCCGGGGTCGAGCGCATGGATCCACGGTCTAGCGAACGCCAAGCCGATTCCCGTCGCCACCGTTAAGGGCACGGCAAGGGCAGGCGAGAACCAATAATGGCGCATGCTTGCGCGGCCGCGAGCGAGGCCGGCAAGCAGCGGCAGCTGCACGGCTGCATAACCCATCGCCAGACCGGACCAACCGTGCGTCAACGCCGCGAGCGTCACAGCGCCGGTTCTCGCCGAAGCGGGGTGCATCGCTTACGATCGGGCTCGTACCAGATTTCCTGGATGAAGCGCTCGTGACGCAGGACGCCGAATTGAATCACGACATCGATCAGCAGGTACAGCAGATTCTTGATGTCGCGCCGCGCCAGCTCGCGGCCGGCCGGGTTTTGTTTGACCAGCAGCACCAATTGCTCAAAGGCCATTTCGGCGCTCGCCGCATGCACGCTGGTGATCGACCCCGGATGTCCGGAATTTACGTTGCGCAAGTAATCAAAGGCTTCGTCGGAGCGTAATTCGGCCAGTAGAATCCGGTCCGGCTTCATCCGTAAACACGCCTCCAGCAGTTGCTTGGGCGTGACCCGCGCCAACCCTTGATCGTCCTTGGAATAGAACAGCCGCACGTTGTTCGGATGGCGGTCGAGCGTCAATTCCTCGGCGTCCTCTATCGTCAGCAGGCGCTCTTCGACTGGGATTTCCTGTATCAACGCCTTCGTCCACGTCGTCTTGCCGGAACCCGTGGGGCCGGAGACGAGGATGTTCTTGCGGCTGACGACGGCCAATCGCATGAATGCCTCGTAATTTCCCGACCGTAGAAGACCGAGCAGCTCGCATTCGGTCGCATCGCAGCTGCGGCGCGCGGGCTGCGTATGCGCGAAATATGCCGCGGCGCGCAAGTTCAGCGATCGACCAGACCGCGTCGCTCGGCCGTCGAATCGCGATCGCGATGTGGCCGGGTTTGGTTGCCGGCGGAATCGCGACTTGTACGCGCTCACCGCTCGGTAATGAGGCCGACAGCAGCGGTGAGGTCGCATCGATGCGCTGATGCGTGGCGTTGGCGAGCAACTTTGCGAGGCGGCTGCACCAGTCGAAGTCCGCGAAGCCGGCGTCCTCGCGGCGCCAGCCCGCTGCTGTCTCGATGAATGCCTCGCCGGGGCGATTGATGCACAACTCCATGACGCCGCATTGCGCAAGCAGCGGCAGCAAGGGCCGCACGGTCAGCGTCAGCGCGGACTGCTCGCCGTGCCTGTCAATGCGGACTTGCGGCGATGGCGCAGCTCATAGACGGCCCGAAAATCCAGGTCGCGCGCGACCAGGACTTGGATACGGTCGCCCTGCCGCTTGACGATGGTCGGTGGAATATTGATGGTTTCCTTCAACACTTCGGTCATAACCCCCTGGGCGGCATTGGGATTGACGACGACCGTGCCGGCGCCGTTGTTGGAGGATTGCGACGGCCGCCTGCACGCCGCCATCGATGACGGAAACCAACATTGCTGCGCCGAAGCGCTGCCAGAAATGCCGATTGACCGCACCAGGCAGCCCCGAGCGCGCCCAATTCATCGGTCCCCGGCGATGCGAGCGGTACGACGACGCCCTGCGGCGTACGCGCCTCGGTCCAAAGCACGAACACGCGCGCCATGCCTTGCTGCACCTGGCCGCGAATCTCGCCGATCGAGTTTGGTGCCGCGCTCCAACAGCACAACTTTGCCGTCGGCGCCGAAGGTATCGGTCGCCGTGATGCAGGTCGTGAGGCCCGGTAAGCTCGAGTCGATAGCCGTTTCCAGCGTGCAATCGATGAAAGCCCCCTTCGGCAGCAACAGACGCAACGTCGGCAATACCTGCGCGCGAACCGCGGTCATATCCGTGGCCCGCATCAATGCCGTCAACTCGCCATTTGGTACGCCGGTCGTCCGCGGCGCTGCGACCCAGGACGGCGGCGCAGCGCCGTCAATTTCCGGCGAATGGCCGCGCCGTTCGCCGTGGACTGCTGCGCGTAGACGGAGCCGCCGAGTTTCCGTTCCAATTGCGCTGCCGCAGGGGTTTTTGCCGGCGTCGGCACATTCGCACCGTCGCCGGCGCGATACGCGTCGCTCCGAGGCCATAAGGTTGTGCTGTTTCGGTGAGCGGCGCCGGCGATTCGGGTAGAGGCGGTTCCGCAACCGGCGACACCGTCGTCGGTCGAGGCGGGTCGATCGGGCCCAAGGACGGCAAACGCATATCGCCTTGTGCGCGGCTGCTCGCGGCGTTTGCGCCAGCTGCCGGGCGCGGTTTTGGCGCGAAAAGGTCTCGGTGTAGTACCAGCCGAGCGCACCGATGCCGAGGGCAATCATCAACCCCAAGGCCAAAAGGCTGCCCCAGCCTCGTTGTATGACGGGACGCGATGCCACGCTATACCGGGAACGGAAGCGGGCTCCTCAGGGGCTGCCGACTCGCTGGCATACGATGGATCGGCTTGATGGAGCGCTTGGGGAACAGCGGCGATCGGCTCATGGCCCGTCTCCCTGCAGTGAGCACGCTGCGACTGCAGGATGCGACCGTGCCTGATTGCAAGCCGCGCGCCGCTGCCGGTAGAACGCGGTGTTGACGATGACAGCCCGTGGAGCTGGCCGCGCCGCGAAAATGAACCGTCGCGGCGACGCGCTGGATGACGACGTCCCCATCTTCGATGCTGAAATTAGAGAAGGGACTCGGCTGCCGTCATCGTTGCGGACGAACACCGCCGGGAAGCTCGGTATGAGCACTGAACCGTCAGCCGCGTGTGCGATCGCCATCGTCCGAAGCGGCGACGGGTTTGAACGAGGGCGTAGCCGCAGATACCAATATTCGATGATTGCGCGGCTCATCCGTCCGTTCTTGCCCAGAGACCCATCTCCGCAGCCGACGCCGCGGAATCCGCGTTTGACTGCGTCGCTGAGTGCGGATATTCGAATCGCAATACATAGATGACGTCGTCCGGATCTGTGCTCGCACCCATAACGGCGGCGGTGTAGGCGAATTGGTAGCTGCGGCGCGTCGTCAGCACCGTGATGTTCGTGGCCACCTTCGGGACCTTCGGCTTCAGAAACAAATGATTGGCCGTGCCCGCAAAAGACAAGGCCTCGATGTCGCCGGCGCCGATCCCTGAAAAGCTCTCGCCGGGTGCGAATTCGAGGTCGATCTGATACCCGACGTAGCCGCGTAGTCGATAGACCTCGCCAGGATCGTAGTCGACGCTGCGAACGCGCCGGTCGATCGAGCCTATCGGGGCGACGGCTTCGGCATGGGTATCGCAGGACCAGAGCAGCGCGCAGGCGGCGAGGATCACGGCTCCGCTATCGCGCAGAAACGCCGATCGCGCCGCCGCGGCGCTCATGGGCGAGATCCTCTGGGCCGCGACACTCGCGTCCGGCGCCTCGGCGAGCACTTCCGGCTCGGTCTTGAATTCGATCACTTTGAAGCCGAGCGGATTCCAGCGGCGCACCCGTGGATCGGCGGCCGGCGCCGCGTAGGCATACTGAATCGTGGCGATAAAATGCGTCGGTCGTCGCTATTGAGCTTCCGGCTTGACGGGTCGACTTGACGTAGCGAACTTGCGCGAGATCCGTGAGCCCATTTTCGCGCCCGAAGAAGCTGACCGACTCGACTTGCGCACGCACGGCAACTGCCGTCCTTATAGACGTTCAGCGGCGAGGCCGGGTTGGTTTTGTTCCATTGGGCATACCACGCTTGATTGCGCGCTGCGGAATGAAACGCGCCGCATTCTTCATAATCGCTTTCGGCGGTCGCGAAATCGAAGCGTTCGCAAACCGTGACGTAGTGAGTCAAGAAATAGCGCGTGACCACCTCCGGCTCGCTGGCGCGCCCTGCGTATACCGGCACCACATCGACGATGCCGGTGCTGTTATCGACGCGTACGACGAAGGGTTCCACCCGTTTGAGCGGCATCAGCAGCACGAGAGCCGTTCCGCTGGTCGTCGCACAGAGACAAGCCGCGGCGGCGGCGCGCCATGCAATCCGCGTTGCGCGCCGGGCGGCCGCTTCGCGATCTCTGTCCCAGGACGCCGCCTCGTCGAAATACGCCTGCGGCGTGGGCAAAGTGCTCATCGTGCGCTCCGCGCCGGCGCGGCGCGGGCTGCGGGGGTGGCCGGTGCGGCGCGGGAGCTTGCATTGATTCGCGTCAAATGCGCGTCGCAGCGCAATGTGTCCGGCGCACAGGCGTTCAATAGCACGACCATTAGCAAGCCGCATGGAAGCTTCATCGATACTCCTTGCTGCAAATTTTTGTCATCGCGCCCGGACTCGTTCGGAGCGTCGCGCCGCTACGGCGGCAAACCCCGCGGATACGGCTCCGTACGACATATTTTTCCGCCCGATTGGCGGCCCACCGAGTTCCGCTGATGCCCCATGCGACTCCGCGGCTGACGAACCCGAAGGAACTGAGCGCCATTCCGCTGCCCAGGCTGGATGCGATCGGCATCACTTGGCGCAACACCAGAAACACGATCACCGCGACCAGCACCATGTGCAGACGCATCGACGGTGAGTATCGCGGCGCCGCGCGCCAGCGTTTGCGTCGCGATAAGATTTCACGATGTGCAGCAGCAGCGCTGCCGATCATGACCGTCAGGATCGTGATCAACGCATAGTTCGCCAGTTGCGCCATCCACGCCGGCGAAAAGTCTTTCGGGTGCTGCTCGAACAGCAAGGTAGCGATGAACAAGCGGGCCGAGCGCGAGCAGCACGGCCAAGGCGATACTCGACAAGCGCGATCAGGAACATCGCATAAACGCACAACATGCCGATCAGGCACCAAACCAGCGCACCGGCCGAGATAAAAGCCGAAATCGCCGTTGCATGACATCCGCCCTTGCCCACAGAGAGTGCCCGCAACCGCCCCGCCGCTCTGCCCAAATCGCATCGATCGTCGCGACCGGATCCGCTGGCGCCTACGATCGCGGCCGCAAGCTGCGCGGGCGCGTGTATAGAAGGTGTCGACGATCAAGCGTGTTGTAGAGCCAAAGATCGCAGGCCCACCCCCAATACGAGCGGCGAGCACGATGATGCGCTTGAGCCCCGCAAGGACCGGCTCCTCGATCTGGCCGGTCAGGTGCAAGTAGCCCCAGACCATCACGTAGAGCGTTGCCAGCGTGACGACGGCCGGCTCCAGCGCAGCCGCCAGGCGCGCCGTGTTGTCGCCGATATACGTCGCCAGTTGACCGTTGAGCCATGTCCAGAATGTCGCGAAAAAACCCATGATGCTTCAGCGGGGTGCCGTCACGGAGCCGGTTGGAAGCGGATCTTCGAAGGGGCCGTGGGCGGTGATCGATGGCTTCGCGCTGCTGCTGGCGCGTGCGCCGCGTCCTGCGCTTGCATCGCCTGCGACAAGCACCTGATCAGCTTGGTCTGCTCGTCTTTGAAGCATCCCTTGCTCGGCGCCGATGCGTGCCTGCAGATCCAGAATTCCCTTTTGATCCGTCGGCGGCCGGGATCGCATCGATCAAACTTTGAATCGCCGCGAAGCGGCTGCTGGAATTCGTTCAAGCGCGTCGCGAGACAGCGCTTGGCGGATCGCAACCTGCCGGCGGGCGATCGCGAGCCGCTGCTGATCGCTCGGCGCGAGCATGGCTAGCGCGTCGCCCTTCAATACGGCGTTCGCACCGATCAGCGCACTTACATTGCCGGCCAGTCCCGCGTAAGTGCCGCTCGCCCCGCCGGCCAAAGCCTGCAGCGCCGTCCAGTCTGGCGGCAGATAGTTGCGCGTCGTGCCGCCGAGGAGCCGCTCCATGCCGCGCCTGCCGCTTCATCGATCGCAGCGCCGTTTGAGCCTGCAGCCAATTGCGCTCTTGGCAGTCGCGAGCGCCTGCTGCATCGTCTGCACTTGCTGCATTAGACGACCGATGGCTGGCACGTCGATGACCGCCCACTGGGCCTGCGCGCCGGGCGCGGCGACGAGCGATGCGCTGAAACATAAAAGCAGGTATGTACCTCGGATTTTCACTTTGACCTCTCCTTCAATCCAATGCGATTTGGTCGCAAGAACACGGGCAACCATGCGCTAGGCGCCTCACCGACTTCGGCGATGATCTCGGCGCAGACGGCCGAGTTGCGATCGGCGGCCGGAAATCACGGCCAGCTCGGCATCGAAACCCTTCAGATCGAGCTGACAAACGACGCTGTGATGCCCCTGCTTGACCAGAAACATGCGCGAACCCGGTTCGAACTGCTCCTTGATGAGCTTGAATTCGCGCTCGGTGAGCCCGAGCCCCTCGTGTATTCCCGAGCGTCGGCGTCCGCGTTGGGAAAGAACATCTTGGTCGGCGTCTGCTCGACGATGGTGCGGCTGATCGGACTGTCGCAGCACGTCGCTCGCGCTTTGCGTCGCGAGACACATCACGCCGTTGAGCTTGCGCCAGGTCTTCGGGCCGTCCTTCGCAAAACTCTCGAACGCCGGATCGGCCAACAGCCGCCAGAACTCGTCCATCCAGCAGACCAGCCGCCGGCCGTCGAGCAGCTGGCGCACCAGATGAAACAGATACAGCGTGACCGGCGGCGCGTGCAGCGTCATGATCGAGGAATTCCGTGACGTCGAAGCCGATCGACGGAGCGTGCCCGCCAATCGCGCACCACGGTATCCGCCGGGTTATCGAACACCCAGGCATAGTCGCCGCCGCATGCCTCGCACCAGCGCGCGAGGCGCGCGTGCATGCCCTCCGGGTCGGTCGGATCGAGAAACTCGATCAGCCGCGACAGGCGCCGCGCCGCGGGCTCCAGCGCAAGCGTTCCGCGCAGCGCCTGATCCAGATCCGCCTGCTCGCGCACGGACCGACGTGCGCCGCCACGGTCGAGACCGCGCGACGTCAGCTCACGCAGCCAGGACTTCAGGAATTCGACGTTCGCCGGCGTGATCGGCAGTTGCAGCGGATTAAATCCCGTCGGCACGCCGTTCTTCAAGCGGCAGATATTCCCCGCCCAGCGCGCGCACCAGGATCTCGAGCCCGTGATCCTTGTCGAAGATCACCTGCGTCGCGCCCTGGCGGGCACAGCATCGCGACCAGAAAGCCGATGAATACCGTCTTGCCGGAACCGGTGGGCCCGCAGATCGAACGTATGACCGGTATCCTTGCGGCTGCCGCCGTCGGGATCGTTGGGGTCGCTGGCATGCAGCGAGAAGTGATACGGCGAGCGGGCGCTGGTAATCGAGACAGCGCCAGCGCATCGCCCCAATGATTGCCGGTCGCGCGCCGCAGGGTAGTTGTGAAACGGCGCCATCGCCGCGAAATTGCGCGAGGTGATCGGCGCCTTGCGCGGCCGCAGCGGAAAGTTGCCGGGCAGCTGCGCCCAAAAGGCCGCCTCGAGCGCCAAGATCCTCGCGCGCGACCAGTCATGCCGGTGTCGGCGAGCAGGCTGCGCGCCAGCGCCACGTGATCGTTCGAGCGCCTTCAGGCGGCCGGCTTCGCGCAGCGCCGCCACGGCATCCGTGTCGCATCCGCGAGCACCTGCAGCGAGAAGTGATGATCACCCATGACGAACTCATTGCTGGTCAGCGCATCCAGCGCCTCCTTGAGTTCCTCGGCCTGGGACACGGCGAAATCGCCGGCATTCGCCATCCGGTTGAACTGGCGCTGCAGCAGCCCCTGCGCCGTCGCTTTCGTCAAGAAACGCGAAGGATTGCGTCAGCACGAACGGAAATGGCGCCGACAGCAGCCGGTCATACATGCCGACCACGTCGGGGTCGGATATTCCTTGATGCCGAGCATCGCGCCGACCCGCGTCGCGTCGGCGTGCGGTATTCGATCGCCTCGTTACCGAACAGCAGCCGGTCGCTGCCAAGCGCTTCGTTGAGCGGGCCGCGCGGCAGCGGCATGCGCTGCCATTCGCCGTTCACCAGCAGTGCGAGGAACTCAAGCAGCGACGAGCACCAGATGCAACGCCATGCCGTATAGACGCCCAAGCAGCTCGGGTTCGTAGCGCGCCAGGGAGGCCGCGACGGTCTGCGCCAGCTTCTCGCAGGCATCAAGCGCATCAGCGAGCTCCAGCCGCGAACCATCGCTCTGCCGTGCGCGCGACGAGCATTCGCGACAGCACACCGGTCGCGTCGCCGGTGACCGGACGATACAGGACCGCAAGATACATCTCGTTGACCATCAGCGTTCTCGCCGCAAGCGGCTCCGATATCGCTGACGCGAGAGTCGTCGGCGAAGCCGACGTCCGCGGCGGCACTTCCGGACGCTTCGTTCCGCGTCGCACGCGATCCGCGCACGCCGAATCACATGCGTCCAAAGGGCGACATGCGGACTCGCGATATTGCGCCACAGGACATTCAGGCGCTCGTGCCAGTGTGTTCAGCTGCCTCATCGTCGCTGCTCTCGAAGCTCGCGCCGCTCAAGCGAAAGACCTGCAGGTAGTCGCCGAACACCGTCTTCACGATGCCCGGCGCGACGTGCGCGGTATAGGGACATGCGCTCGGCCGCCGTAAGCTCGCGCGCCGCACGCGCTGCGCCGCGCAGTCTTCAGCATGTGCGGCTCTCACTGCGTCCTCGATGCCCTGCACCTCGATACTCGTGATCTCCGGCGCTCGCCGCGAGCATTGGGCAAATCCAGAGTCAGCGGGCTATAACTGCTCGCCTTCCACACGCGCAAATTGCCGAAAGCGGCCGGCAGCCGGGTACGCGCCCAGAGCAGCAGCAAGATCGAAGAACCGCGGCATCCCGCGCGCAGAGCAGCAGCGCAAATGCCATGAATCGGCGCGCCGATCAGAAGCGTCAGGAGGTTCTTGGTCAGCAAGAAATACCTCCATCGTGAACACCATGTTGAACAGCAGCGCCGAGTAGGTGACGCCCCAGCGCATCGGCGGCCGCGTGACGCCGACGAACAGCGGATCCGGCGGTCAAGCCCGCGTTGCGTTCGCTCACGCGACCGCCCTCAAACACCGAACATGCCGCGCACCCAAGTAACGATCTGCGGCGCGCCGAACGCGATCGCGATTCCAAAAATCGCGCCGATACACCACCCCCACGACATTCGGTTTGCCATCGCCATGCCGCCGAGAACCATGACGAGAATGATCGCGACAGGCGTCAACCACGCCAGAATATTTGTCTGCAGCGCGGTGGCGCCCGTCATGAACGGCGAAGCCTGCGCGAATAGGAGCTGCGGGCCGCAAAGAACGGCTGCAGCGGCCGCGCCGAATGTGCGCGCTACGCGCGGCGCGCGCGACCGCTTGATTCGTGATCGGTGCATTTGATGTTTCCTTTGCCGCAAGAGCGCGATAGGGGCGGATGACTACCGGCTCACGCCTCGGCTTCGAGCGCGCCGAGATCGCGCTCCTCGCGCCGCGCGAGTTCTTCGCGCTTTGCTCGTCCGGGGGCGCCGAACTTGAAACTTTGAATGACGAACGAGTGGTCGAATTGCTTCTCGCCGTCGCGGTCGGTCCAATTGTTCGCGCGGATTTGGGCCTGCACGATCAGCTGGTCGCCCTTGCGCGCGTTCTTCGCGATGACTTCGCCGAGACTTTCGAACGCGACGAACCAGACGCTCGTCGCCGCCTCGCGCGGCTTGCCGTCGTCGTCTTTGCCGGCGTAATCGTTGCCCACGAGACAAAAGCGGGTGTAAGACACGTCGCCTTTGACCGCGAGCTCGGGGTTCTTGGCGAGATTGCCGACTGCGGTGACCGTGAAGCTGTTCATGGATGTTCTCCTCGATGTCTTGTGGAATCGTCCGTCACGCGAATTGCGTGGCGGCCAGTCTGCGACGCGGGCGGGGTCCGGAAAACTCGTTTAACTGCCCGGATCGTCCAGAAAGGCGCAGCGCGATCGCCGCAAGAATTTCGATTACACTGCGCGATCCTTCACTACGAAGCGACCGCGGATGCACCCGACCGACATCGGCATGGCCGACGACACGACTGCGCTGCGGGTTCGCAACTTGCGCAAGCGCTATGGCGCGGTCGAGGCGCTCGACGATGTGTCGTTCGAGGTCGCGCGCGGCGAGATCGTCGGCTTGCTCGGACCGAACGGCGCCGGCAAGACGACGACGATCAACATGATCTTGGGTTTGCTCCAACCGACGACCGGCGAGATCAAGATCGGACAAATCGATTTGGCGAAGCAGCGGCAGTTGGCGCTCGCGCGCACGAATTTCGCGGCCGTCTACGCCTCGCTTCCCGGTAATCTGACGGTGACCGAGAACTTGCGCTTTTTCGGCCTGCTGTACGGCGTGCCGGCGTTGCGCCGCCGGGTCGATGAATTGATCGATGAGTTCGACCTCTCGAATTTGCGCCACAAGAAATGCGGATTGCTGTCCTCCGGCGAACAAACGCGCGCGGCGCTCGCCAAGGCGCTGTTGAACCGGCCGCAGCTGCTGCTGCTGGACGAGCCGACCGCCTCGCTCGACCCGTCCGCTGCGCAGATCGTCCGGCAGACGATCAAGAATCTGGCGACCGATCGGCCGCTGCGGCATCCTCTGGACCTCGCACAACATGCAGGAAGTCGAGGCGGTCTGCGATCGCGTGTTGTTCCTGTCGCGCGGCAAGATCCTGCTCAACGGCGATCCGCGGGAATTGCCCGGCGAGCACGGCGCGGCGACGCTCGAGGAGTTGTTCATCCGCGTCGCCCGCGAGCCCTTGGCGGCGCCGAACGGAGCGCGGCCGTGAAGGCAAGGCCGATCGCCGGCATCGTGCTGCGCCAGGTGTATCTAATGCGCGGCAGCCCGGTGCGCCTGTTCCCGATGATCACCTGGGTCGCGATCGACATCGTGCTGTGGGGCTTCATCACGCGCTATCTGAATTCGGTCAGCGGCAGCGGCTTGAACTTCGTGCCGACCCTGCTCGGCGCGGTGCTGCTGTGGGACTTCTGCACCCGGATCATGCAGGGCGTCAGCACGGCCTTCTTAGAAGACGTGTGGTCGCGCAATTTCTTGAATCTGTTCGCCTCGCCGCTGTCGATCTCCGAGTACGTTACTGGGCTCGTATTGACCAGCATCATGACCAGCAGCGTCGGTTTGGCCGTGATGCTCCTTTTGGCGACCGCCGTGTTCGGTCTGCATTTCCTGGCGATGGGCACGGCGCTGGTGGCGTTTTTGCTGGTGCTGTTCGTCTTCGGCGTGACGCTCGGAATCATCGGCAGCGCAATCGTGCTGCGCTACGGCCCTGCTTCCGAATGGCTGCTGTGGCCGCTGCCGGCCGTGCTCGCGCCGTTCGCCGCGGTGTTCTATCCGCTCGCCACGCTGCCGCATTGGATGCAGCGGGTCGCGCAGTGCTTGCCGCCGTCGTATGTGTTCGAGGGCATGCGGGTCGTGCTCACCGGCCGGCCGGCGCCGGCTGGTCTGCTGTTCGCCGGCGCGGCGCTCGCGCTCCTCGAGCTGCTGCTCGCGGCGTATCTCTACGGCCGGGTCTACCGGTACGCGGTGCGCACCGGACTGCTTGCCCGCTACAGCGCGGAGAGCGCAAGTTGAGCCCGGGCTCTGTTGGATACCGGGGCCACCGCTACGGATACAGGGGCTCGATGTCGGCGCCGCGTGTTTTTTCCTGCGCCGCGCCGGGCGGCAGCTCCTTGAGCGCGTCGGCGAGCGCGGCGCCGTCCCAGGCGTCGCCGGCATAGCAGGCGCGATCGAGCGCGGCGAGATGCATGTCGAGCTGCGGATCGGCGCAGCGCTTCGCGAGAGCCGCAAGGCCGGTCGGCGCGGGCGCCGGCCAGGCGGCGGCGGCCCACGCGAGTAGCCAGCGGCGCGCGGCGGGCGCCTCGTTGCGCCGGCACGCCTCGTGAAATTGCCGCCGCGCGCGCGCCGCGTCGGCCCGCGCGGCGCGCGGAGCCGCCGCGCGGACTTGACCAGGCACTTGAGTCGCGGCAAGCGCCGCCGCCTTGGCGTCGGCGCGAGCGGATGAGGGCTGCGGCGCGGGCGAGACGGCGCTACCGCCTGGCCCTAGAACGCCTGATCGCGCTGCTGCGACCCCGGCGTTGGTGGATGCGGCCGCCGGTTGCGCGACGCTCGACTTGCGCGCCCTCGATACCCACCAGGCGAGCATCGTTGCCAACCACAGCGCGCCGAGAGCGGCGCTGACGATGATCCAGGGCTGCTCGCCGCCGAACAAGCCGCGCAGTCCGGGCGGCGGCGGCGACGGTGCTGCGGACGAACTCTGCAAAGCCGCAGCAGGCGTTGGCGGCGCGATCGCCCCGGCGGCCGCAGGCAGCACGTCGAGCGACTGCGCCGGCAGATCCGCCCCGCGCCTTTGATCGGTCTTGATATCCCACCACGACAGATGCAAGGCCGGCACCGTGAATCGGCCGGCATGATCGGCGATCAGCGCAATGCTCTGATCGCGGTTGCCGGTCACCGTGCCGCCGCCTACGACGTTTTGCAATTTCGCTTGGTCCGGATAAGCCTTGATCGCCGCGGGCAGCGACAGCATCGACGCCAAATCCGGCAGTTGCGCGGCCGTCAATCCCACGGCTTGGAGGTGCAGATCGAGCGTGATCGGATCGCCGGCGTGCACGCGCAGCGATTCGGGATGAAACTGGCTCGTCAGCTTGACGCTCTGCGCCGGCAACCACGTGCCCGTGCCGGCGTCCGCCGGCCGCGGGCGCACGTTCAAGACGATGTCATCGCCGTGCACGCGAATCGGCTTCGTGCCGGTCATCATGCCGTTCGCGGCGCCGAAGAAATCCGCAAATGGATCGCTGCTAACGGAATCGTCGCGCAGCCGGACCGGGATTTGCCCGTCGAGCACCGCGCCGGGCACCCGCACCTCGCCGCTCTTCTGCGGAAACAGCAGGTAATGCCGCTCGATCACGTCGTATTGCTGGCCGTCGCGCTGCACCGTGCTATGCCGATCGCCGCCGTCTTGCTGCATCAACACATCGCTGCCGCCCGGAAAATTCAAGCTCCCCTGCACGATCTGCTCGCTGGCGAACACGCTGATCGTGACGTCGACGGCAGCCTGCACGTAGGGGGTTTTATTATCGACGGCCGTCGTCAAAAAGACCTGACCGCCCGCCGCCGCTCCGGGCGAGGATTTGCCGCCGCTCGCGGCCGCGCTCACCGTCAGCGTCAGCGGCGCGGTCGTTTCGCCGTCCCAGGCGATCGGCGGCACGGTCAATTGGCCGGCATGCTTGGGCGAAAGCTCGATTTGCGCCTGCACCTGCGAAGACATGGTGCCGTTGACGATTTGCACGTTGCTGCTGCGGCTGACCGACAACACGTCGAAATCCTGCTTCAGCGGCGCCAGATCCGGTTGCGAATTGGTTTGACCGTCGCGCGCCAAGGTCAATTGGACCGTCTCCCCAAGCCCGATCTGCGCGTTGTCCAGCGAGGCGCGCACGCCCGCCTGCACCGCACCGGCGAGAAGCAGCAGCAAGGCCGCAGCGCATGCCGAGACTCGTCTCATCGTTCGGCGTCCTGTTGCTTGCGCATGTGCTCGATCATGAATTTACGGCGCAGCAGGCCGGCCGGATCATCGGGTATCCAGCGCAACCATTGATCGAGCGCCATCGCATTCTCGGATTCCGGACGCCGCGGCGCCGCGGCGGTGGCTGCCCGAGCGCAGCGCTTGCATCGCGCTTGGCTTGTTCGGCACCGGCATCACCCTTCGCGTTCGGAATCTGCCGGGAGTCCTCATTCTGCGAACCTGCCGGTCGCGGCTGCGCGTCCGCGCTCTGCGCTGCAGCCGACGGCGACGGCGCCTGCGCTTGGCCGCGGCTTTTATTTTGATCTTGCCGACCGGACTGCTGCGAACCCTGATCGGTCGCCCGGCTGGACTGCGGGTTTTGATTCGGCGACGACCCCTGGCTTTCAGTGCCCTGGCTCTCATTGCCCGGGCTTTTATTGCCCTGGGCTTGCCGCCCGGACCCCTGACCCGCGCCGTTCTTGCCTTGCCCGTTCTGGTTCTGCTGCGATTGCGGCGGACTCTGCGACTTTAATTGGCGCGCGACCAAATCCCGATTGTGGCGCGCATCCCGATATAGGGAGGATACCGGCAGCGCGCTGCGCAACGCCAAATCGTAAGCCGTCACGGCGGCCGGCAACTCGCCGGCGCGAGCGAGGGCATTGCCGCGGTTGTACTCGGAGACCGGATCGGCGAAGTGCTGCAAGCGTTTCGCAGCCTCCTCGTAGCGCTGTGCGCGGATCTCCGCGTAGGCCTTGCGCTGCCCATCCGCGAACAGCGGTATCGCCTCCGCGGGCCGTCCGGCATCGAGCAGAGCCTGCGCGCGTTGATCCGGTCGCGACCATAAATCTTGCCAACTGAAACCGTAGGCATTCAGGCCGGCGAAGCTCAGAACGAGCAACAGCAAGGGCCGTTTCATATCCAACCCCTGCGTGCCAACAGGGTCGCGAACAGCAATATCAGCGGCATTAGCCAATATCCCCCGTTGCGCCAGCTTTCGACGTGCAGGCGCGTCGCAATACGGTATTGATCCAACGGATTGTCTTGCTCCGCGTGCAGCGCCTCGATCAACGACGGCATAGCCTCTATAGGCCAGTAGCGCCCGCCGCCGGCCGCGCTGAGCCGCTGTAATAGGTCCGTCGGCATTTTTGCGAGGACGATGCGCCCCGCGGCATCGTGTGCGAAGCCGCCGCTGCCGTCCGGTTCCGGCGCGCCGCTCGCGGTGCCGACGCCGACCACATCGACCGCCGCGCCTTCGCTCCTCAGACGCGAAGCGGCCGCGAGTGCCTGCGTCGGATCGCCGAAGCCGTCCGTCAGAACGATGATCCGGCCGCCGCGGCTCGCCGCTTGCCGCAACAACGACCCTGCCTGCTCGAGCGCCGGCGCGAGCGCGTTGCCGCTCTCCGGCATGATGCTGGGCCTCAGCGGCTGCAGCAGCGCTCTGATGGTCGCGACATCGGTAGTCAGCGGTACGACGGTATGCGCCTCGCCGGCAAAGACGATCAAGCCCACTCGCGCATCCCGCGCGCCGCGCAGCAGATCGTCGATCGCGTAGTGCGCGCGCGTCGTACGATCCGGGGTCAGATCCTGCGCGCCCATCGACGGCGACAGATCGAGCAAGACGACCCAGGCCGGCGGCGCCCGAAACGCGGTGCTCTCGATGCGCTGCCAGGTGGGCCCCGCGAGTGCGAGCGCCGCCACCGCCCACGCGAGCCCAATCAGGATCCACGGCGAGTGCTTACGGTCGCCGTTCTGCAATCGCAACGCGGGCAACAAGTCGGCTTCGACGACTTGCGCCCAATTGCCCGCACTGCGCTGCCGCCACAAGAACCAAGCGGCCAGCAGCAGCATCGGCGGTATCGCATAAAGCCAAGCCGGGTACAGAAAATGGAAATCGCCGAGATGGCTCAGTTCCATCCGCGAGCTCCCAAAGCGGCCGCCGGAACGCTCAACAGCAGCGCTGCCGCTAGTGGATAGAGGAACCATTCGTCGCTGGGGCGCAGCCACTGCTTGCGGCCGGCCGCCGGCTCGAGCGCGTTGATTTGGCGATAGACCTGCTGCAGCGCATCGGCATCGGTCGCGCGGAAATATCGTCCGCCGGTGATCTTTGCGATCGCCTGCAGCGTCGCCTCGTCAAGATCGTTGTTGCCGCCCAAACCGAACATTCCGCTGCCCCCGGCGGCACCGACGCCGATCGTATAGATCCGTAAACCGACTTGCTTTGCAAAACGCGCCGCTTGCAGCGGATCGAGCGCTCCGGCGTTGCTCTGCCCGTCGGTCAGCAAAATCAACACGGTGTGGTGCGAGGCCTCGTCCGGGCGGCCCGCCGGATTCTCGGCCCGCAACCGCTTGATCGCCAGCCCGATCGCATCGCCGATCGCAGTTTCGGTGCCCGCAACACCGACGACCGCCTCGTCGAGAAATTGATGCACGGTCTGCAAGTCCGCGGTGATTGGCGCTTGCAGATAAGGCTGCGTGCCGAACAAAATCAAGCCGACCTGGTCGCCGCGCCGGCCGTCGATGAACTGTCCCGCTACTTGTTGTACGACCTGCAGGCGGCTCGCGTTATTCGCCATATCCTCGGTCGCCATCGATCCGGACACATCGACCGCGATTAAGATGCGCCTGCCGGTCGTGGGCGTCGGCACCGGGTCGCCCAGCCATTGCGGACGCATCGCCGCGAGCACCAACAATGCCCACAGCAGGGCAAACAGCCCCCGGCGCCAACGACCGCCCATCGTCAAATCGCCGGCGCGGCCCGCGATCGCCGCGGCGAACGGCAAAAAAATCGCGGCGCCGCCGGCTCGAGCGGGGCGCCGCGCCAGGAAATGCAGCCACGGCAACGGCAGCAACGCGGCCATCCACGGCCAGGCCAGGTGAATCATTGCGGCCGAGTCCGCTTGCCGCTCGGCCGCGCTCGTCGCAGGAATTTCTCCGCCGCCGCGAACCAGGCTTCACGGTCCTGGTAGCGGTCCTCGGACAAAGTGCCGCCAAAACTCGCGCGCAAAAGCGACTGGCCGATCGCCCCGTTCATCCTATCGCCGCCGCGTACCGCGACAAACCGCAGCCATGCATTGCCATGCAAGCGCGCGACGCCATCGCGACCGAATACGGCGAGTGCGTAGCGACGCAGCAGATTTTGGATGGCCCGAGCCGTCAGCGCCACGTCGGTCTCGCTCGCGTAAATGCGCTGCAATTCGCCGAGCGCCTTGCGACGCAGGCGCCGGCGCGGATTGCGCCACCAGAGCAGGCACGCAGCAACGATCAGAAGAGTGGCCGCGCTCAAGGCCCACCAGCCCGGGGCCGGCGGCCACCAACCCGGGGCCGGCGGCGCCCGCTCAGGCGCTAATTGCGCAAGCCAATTCGCGTTCATGCCGCAATCTGCGGCGCCCGCAACAAAGGCTCGAGCGCGCGCTCGGCCGGCTCGCCGGTCTCGAGTTGAACCAGTTGCGTACGCAGACGCTCGCTCAAAGACGCGACGCGCGCGGCGCGCTGCCGCCAAGCCGCGCGCCACCGCTCCCGCGTGGCGGATCCGTCCAACGCCCACAAGCGGCCGGGCAGCCCGCCGCGGTAGGCGCCGTCGGGCAAGCCGCTTTGCTCCAAGGCGTCGGTGACCCAGAACAAGCGGCACTCGGCGTGCGCCGAGGCGGCCAGCCATAAAGCCCCGCCCGTCTCGTCCAGGCCCGCAAAATCGCTGACGGCCAGGATCAGACTGCCCGGATGGACGAGGGGCGCGAGCTGCGCGAGAGCGGCGCTCAAATTCTGCGCGACAGGCGCCGCCGGAGCCCGCGGTTGCAGGGTCAACAAAGCGTTCAAGATCGGCAGCACGCCGGCCTCGCGTGCGCGCGGCACGAGGCAGCGCGTCGCGGAGCCGTTCGCGACCAGCGCTCCGACCCGGTCGCCGCGCAGCGCTGCCGTCCAAGCGAGCAACGCCGCGGCGCGCACGGCCAAGGCGGACTTTAGCTGCGAGCGGCTGCCGAAGAACATGCCGGGCTGCAAATCGACCAACAGCCAGACCGGCCGCTCGCGCTCCTCGCGAAACAGCTTGGTGTGCAGCCGCCCGCGCCGCGCGGTGACCCGCCAGTCGATACTGCGCGCATCGTCGCCCGGCACGTAAGGTCGCACCTCCTCGAACTCCAATCCCCTGCCGCGTTGCGCGCCGCGATGGCTGCCGAGCAGCTGCGCGCGCGCGGGCCGTTGCGCGCGCAGACTGAGCGAGCGCGCTGCTCCGCGCAGCACCAGCAATTCGTTCAAGTCGGGTAGTTTCATGGCGCCGGCACCCGCCGCAGCAGTTCCTCGACGCACGCTCCGGCGGTTATGCCGCGCGCCTGCGCGCCGTAGTCCAGCAGCAGGCGGTGGCGTAACGCGTCGGGCGCGATCATCTGCACGTCCTCCGGGCTCACGTAGTCGCGCCCGTCGAGCCACGCGATCGCCCGGGCCCCGCGCTCCATCGAGATCGCCGCCCGCGGGCTGACCCCCCAGCGCAGCCACTCGCGTAGGTCCGCGCTATACGGTTCCGGACGCCTCGTCGCGTCGACCAGAGCGGCGATGTATTCGGCGACCGGATCGGCGAGCGTCAGTGCCAGCACTTCGCGGCGGGCGGTGAATATCGTCTCCTGCGGCAGACGCTCCGCGGGCGGCGGCAATTCGCGCTGCGTGATCGCTTCGTTGCGCGCGAGACTCATGATCCGCAGCGTCGTTGCCCGATCCGGATAATCGATTGCGACATGCAGCATGAAGCGATCGATCTGCGCCTCGGGCAACGGATAGGTGCCCTCTTGCTCGATCGGGTTCTGCGTCGCCATGACCAGAAACAGTCGCGGCAGCGGATAAGTCGCCTGTCCGACGCTGATTTGCCGCTCGCCCATCGCTTCGAGCAATGCGGATTGCACTTTGGCCGGCGCGCGGTTGATTTCGTCGGCGAGGATCAGGTTGTGGAATAGCGGTCCGCGCTGAAAACGGAACGCACTCTCGTCGGGACGGTAGATTTCCGAACCCGTCAGATCCGAAGGCAGCATGTCGGGCGTGAACTGCACGCGCTGCACGTCGCCTTCCACCGCATGCGCGAGCGCTTTGATCGCGCGCGTCTTCGCGAGTCCGGGTGGTCCTTCCACCAACAGGTGACCGTCGGCGAGCAAGGCGATCAGCAGGCGCTCGATCAAGATTTCCTGGCCGATGATCTGGGTCGATAGATAGCTGTGTAATCTCTGAAAGGCGCCTCGCGCACCGGATTTGGCGCGCTCCGCCGCGGCTGCGGCCGGCGACTGCGCGACGCGGGGATTCAAGCTTACGTCATTCATCCATTTCTCCATGTCGATGCCGTTGGCCGGGTCCGCCAACCACCGTGGGCGGCCCGCCATTCTGCCAGCACAGCCGAGATCGCGGAATATGGTGCCTTGCGCCGAGGCTCGGCATCGAAAACACGGCGCTTTCGACCGGAATCGCGGCCGCGAAGTTCCATCGCGGCTTACTTGATTCAACCGCGATACACTGCGCCGAGGAACCGGCTGCCAACGATGCGGGCGGGTTGCGGGGCACCAAGCAAAGAGGACTGGGCGCATGGCGGGGAATCAATCCGGAGCGGCGGCGCGGGATCCGGGACGGTCGGCGATGGCCGCGGTACAGGAACACGCCGGCGAGGCGGCGGCGCTATTGAAGGCGCTCGCCAACGAGCAGCGGCTGCTCGTCTTATGTTGCCTGCTCGGCGGCAGCAAAACCGTCGGTGAAATCAACAAGCAGGTGCCGCTCAGTCAGTCCGCTTTATCGCAGCACCTCGGCGTGCTGCGCGATACCGACCTGGTGACGACAAGACGCGCCTCGCAAACGATCCACTACACGCTCAAACCGGGCCCCGCGCTAGACATCATGCAAGTCCTGTACGATTCGCTTTGCGCACCGGGCGCGCCGAAGCCGCCGCGCGCCGTCGGACGCGCCGGACGCGCCGGCACCCGCGGCAGGCGCTGAGGCGGCGGCCGTTCAGGCTTCGCGCAGCTTCGCTGCGGCGCTCAACGCAAGATCCAATGGCGTGCATCCTCGGCCTCGAGATAGCTTTGCGCCTCGGGGCCGTGCAGCAGCGCCATCGTCGACAGCAGCCCGGCCTCCGTACAACTGCTCGCCGCGACGGTCACCGAACGCGGCGCGCCGGCTACCGGCCAACCGGTGCGCGGATCGAGGACATGTCCGTAGCGCACGCCGTCCTTCAGCAGAAAACGCCGCGCATCGCCGCTCGTTGCGAGTGCGCCGCGCTCCAGTTCCAAGATCATCGCCGCGCGTCCGTCGCAATCCGGCCGCTCGATGCCGACCTGCCAAGCGCCGTGCGCGGGCGGCCGATTGGTGCGCAGATCGCCGCCGAAATTGACCAAGAACGGCTGCGTCCGCTGGGCGGCCAACAGGTGATACGCGCGGTCGACCGCATATTCCTTGCCTATCCCGCCGAAATCCAGCTCCATTCCCGCCGGCAGCAGGAGGCGCGGCGATTGCCATTGCAGTTTGCCGAAGCCGATCAAGGACAACAGGGATTCGACGGCCGCCGGTTCCGGAACCCGATCCGAGCCGTCGAATTTCCAAGCTCGGCGCAAAACTCCGGAGGTGATGTCGAACAGGCCGTCGCTCAATTCGAAACATTCGCGCGCGAATTCCAGCAACGACGCCGTCTCGTCGTCCAATTCGATTTCGCTGCCGCGGCTGCGCAGAATCTGCGCGACGACGCTATCGTCGCGATAGCGGCTGAATTTGCGTTCTATGCGCCACGCTTCCTGCGCGGCGATGTTGCCTAGATCGAGCGCGGCGCCCCGATCCGCCGCCGGCAAGAGCAGTTCGCACGGACTCGCCATCGCATTGAAGCGGACGGCTAGAAGTTCCGCGCCGCGCGCTTCGATATTGAGCGCCTGATCAGGCGCATGAGTGATTGCCGGCACAGCCTCACGCAGCGAATCATCCGCTAGAAACGCCACCCGATTTGCAGCAGGATCGCCTTCAGGCCTGGATACAGATCGAGCCCCTGCAGAGATCCAGGGCCGGCCAGGCGGCGATCCGGGGTCTGCTGGTAATATTCTAACCTGACGCTGAACTCCGACGTGCTCTGATCATCCGAATCGGTCAGTTTGGCGCCGTATTTCACGCCGTACGTGAATGCGTGGAATGCCCCGAGGCGCGCGTCGGCCGACGCGTAATTGAGGATTCTCCCGCCGCCGCTGTCGAGCCAAGGTGTGTAGAAATCCGCCGCCGTTTGCCGGTACCAACGTACCGTAGGCTCTATATATCGGTCGCGGTCGAAATTCCACCAGCGCACGTGCACTTGCGCCGTGTCCGAACGCACCTGCCAATCGTCGAACATGTAGCGCAGCGACAAATCGGCCGTCACGCGGCCCCACGCCGCGCGGTTCTGCCAAAAGACGCTCTTGCGCGTTCGCTCCGACGGCCGCTTCTCGTACAGATATCCCGTCGTATCGCCCGCGGCGTCTACGACCGAGATGATTTTATAAGGATCGTTCAGATAACCTTTGAAGCGGTCGACGGACAAATTGAATTCGGACAGCCATTGACGCGTCATGACTTGCGTCAGGCCCAACATCAAACCGGCGCCGTCTTTGTTCTTGCCGCCGCCTTTCTCGAACAGCGCATAGTCGCTCGCCGCGACCGGCGCCCCGCCGATCGGGTGCAAGGAGTCGAATTCGCCATTCAGGTCGATCGAAAGGGTCGTGTTCTTTTCGTTGAAGTCGCGGGAGATGCCGGCGTCCCCGGAAACCGATAGGAAATCGTGCTCGTAGGAGAACTTGCCGCCGAAGGTCGCGTTCGTTATGCGCGTCAATTGTCTCGCCCAATTTGCCGAGAGCGCCAGCCGCTGATCGTGATACGAGGGGTCCATCGGCAATTGGCCGGGACTTATCGTGTATACCGGCGCACTTTGCGAGACGAGCTGGCCGGAGGACGTCGTATAAGTGGTCGGCGCCGTGCTCAAGCTCTTGCCGGAGGGAGACGCGAAGGTCTGCGGCTTCGTGCTCGGCAGCGCGCCGTTCGGCGTGCTTCCCGACAGACTGTCGAACACGGCGTCGGCGCTGAACGTCGTGCCGTCCCCGTAATCCTTGGAAAAATCGACGATCGGCTCGATCGCCTTGATGCGCCCGCCGCTTTCACGGTAGTACGCGAGGGCCGAATCGACGCTCCAATCGCCGGCGGCGGCATCGGCCGCCGGGCTGGCGGCATCCTGGCTGCGCGCCGCCGCGGCACCGAGCAGAGCGCAACTGGCCGCGATCAAGCGCCGCCGCGCGGCTTTCGACCGGTCGGCGCGCCGTTGGGAGACGCCTATTCGCCTTATTCTTTAGTTGCATCCGCAACCGCCGCCCGCGAAGCCGCGTCCGCCGGAGGATGCCTCCTTGCTGAAATACAGATGATCGTCGATCGCCCTATCCAGCGGATCCGCGCTCAATTGCATGTCTTCGCGCGCCAGCACGTCGCGCTGCCACGGCTTGACGCCGAGCGTACTGCAGCCCGACGCGAGCACCGCGGCACCGAACGTCAGTAACAGCATCAAACACCTGAATTTCATGCACACTCCGTCGGTTGGATGATTTTTCGGGCAAGCGAGACTGCGCTCGCGGTACGTCTATTTTTCGGCCAGCAGTTCGGCAATCTGATTTTCGTATGCTTGGCTGTCGGCGGGGCGAAAGCCGACGTGTGTGAACCGCAGAACTCCGCGCCGGTCGATCAGCACGCTCGCCGGCATGCCGTGAATGTCGAATTTTTCAGCGAGATCGCCGGCCGGATCGAAGAGGATCGTGAAGTCCGGGTTGAATTCGCCCAGAAAGCGCTCCGCATCGCCATGGTCCCGGTCGAGATTGACCGCGACGACAGCGAATCCTTGATGAGCGTAGGTGTCCTGCAGCGACTTCATCCACGGAAACGACTGCCTGCACGGCCCGCACCAGGACGCCCAGAAATCGATATATACGACCTGGCCATGATAGCGGCTCAAGTCGAGCGCTCGCGCGTAGGCCGGATTCAGCAGCATCCATCCCGCCAATGCCGCCGCGAAAGCGCCGCCCCGCGCGCGCCATGCCACTATGGTATCTCAACTTCAGCAGCCGACCGGACGACGAAACGGCCGGAATTGACGCGCATCGGAGGGAGAGTCTTCGCCATGAACAGCCCTTGCTTTGAGTACGGGGTCCGATATACTTTGTATTGCAAAGTACGCTGGTGTCAAGCATGAGAACATTCGACGAAGCCCTGGCCGAGATCGCCGCGATCCGCGGACAGATCGCGCGTGGCGCGGAGTTCCGCGGCTACGGCCCGGCGTCGATCGCCGCATCCGGTGTGCTCGCGCTGATCGTCGCGGCCCTGGAAGCGCGGTGGTTCGACGATCGCGTGTATGGAGTCTGGACATTCCTCGCGACCTGGGTTGCAACCGCCTCGGTGGCGGTCGCCTTCACCGGCGTCGAAACGCTGCGGCGCGCGCGGCGCGTGCATGTCGGCCTGGCGACGGAAATGATTCAATCGGCGGTCGAACAGTTTCTGCCGGCGATCGTCGCCGGCTCGCTGTTGACGGTGGTGTTTCTGCGTTTCGCGCCGCGCGATCTGTGGATGTTGCCCGGACTCTGGCAGGTAATTTTCAGCCTGGGCGTCTTTGCATCGTGCCGCTTCCTGCCGAAGCAGATGTTTCTCGTCGGCGTTTGGTACCTCAGCACCGGGTTGATTTGCCTCGCGGTCGGCAACGGCCCCTGGGCGCTGTCGCCGTGGGCGATGGGGATTCCGTTCGGCGTCGGCCAATTGCTCGTCGCCGGCGTTCTGCAATTCGGCTACCGAGAATTCGATGCGCAAGGCTAGCGGGCAGCGGGCAAGTGAGCATCGCTTTGCCTACGACGGGATCGACCGCGTGATTCACGAGCGTGCGCGCCTCGGCGTGCTCAGCGCGCTGCTCGCGCATCCGAAAGGCTTGCCGTTCAGCGAAGTGAAGCGGCTGTGCGCTCTGACCGACGGCAATTTGAACCGTCACCTGCAGGTGCTATCGAGCGCCAGGCTGGTGGCGATTACGAAGGGCGCGGACCGCAACCGGCCGCAGACGGTCTGTCGGCTCACGTCCTTCGGCCGCAAGCGTTACGCGCAATACCTGCGAGTTTTGGAGCAGGTCATTTTGGATGCCGCTGCGGCCGTTCAATATGCGCCGGCCGGTTACGCCTTGCCCGGCGTCACGGGGCAATAGCGACGATGACCGGCGTCGCGCGGTTCGACGGCCCATCGACGCGGAGGAGGCGGCTTTGACCACGATCACGCCGACATTCACATGGCAGCGAGCCGCGGCGGTGTGCCTGCTGCTCGCGCTGGCTTCGCCCGGCGCTTGGGCCGGCGGCGGTCCGCTGGGCATAGATCACGAATTTTCCCTCGATCAAAGCGGCATTTGGGCGCGCAAATATCAGACGGCGCTGGAATTCGGCGTCGTCGCCGCCGAAGCGGCGGGCGCGCTGTGGTACGGCAACGACAACGAGATTGGTCACACGTTCTGGCAAAGCGCCGACGCCACGATCATCTCCGGTCTCGGGGCGCTCGCGCTCAAGTATTCGTTCAGCAGAGCGCGCCCTTACCAAGGGAACGATCCGAACAAGTGGTTTCAGGGCAGCTGCTGCCAAAGCTTCCCGAGCGGCGAAGTCACGCTGCAGGCGGGTTTCGTCACGCCGTTCATCGTCAACTACGCCAAGCAACATCCCTGGGTTTGGAGTCTCGAAGCGCTGCCGATCTACGACGGAATCGCGCGCATGAAGAGCCAAGCGCACTGGCAAACGGACGTGATTGCCGGATGGGTGCTCGGCACTGCGGTCGGCTATTGGAGTACGACCCGGCAAACGCCGGTGACGGTGCAGATCCTGCCGCGCGGCTTGTCGATCGGCTATTACAAGAAATTCTAGAGATCCGTGTATTTCTTGATAGAGCCGTGCGAGAGCGCTGCCGGGTACTTCAGCGCATTCAATTCGAGTTTACGCCGCGCGGCATCCAGCAGATCGACGTCCAGCTTGTCCGCGAGCCGTATCAAGTACAGCAGCACGTCGGCCATCTCCAGCGCCACTTGCTCGCGCTGCTTCGCCGACAGATCCTGCCGCGCGCCGGACTTCATCCATTGAAACTGCTCCAGCAGCTCCGCCGCCTCGACGATCAGCGCGGTTGCGAGATTCTTCGGCGTATGGAACTGATCCCAGTCGCGTTCCTGCGCGAACTCGCGCAGCGCGAGCCTCAAGGCGCCGAGCCCATTCTCGCCCGCGCGTTCGTCGGTCATCGCGTTTCCTCCTCGAGCACCAGGGCCCCGTCACCACAACCCGGAGCAGCTGCGGCAGCAATTGCGCAGCGATGATATGCCTATCGACACCGCCTGTCGCCGGACCAGCGGCGGCCCGGCTCGATACCCGCATCCCGGGGAGCGATGCCGACTAGAATCGAGGTCGGGGTCGCCGGACGCGCGGTGACATATCTGCGGAACTGGAAGTGAACCATTTTAAACCGACGGACGCGTGGCGCGCGAGCGAGATTTCCGCGCGAACGCTGGCGCACTACGCGCAGCGCGCAGAGCAATTTCGCGCCGGCACCAAGGATCACGACGTCAGCCAAAACATTGCGGCGCTGCTGCGGCATATCGAAGCCGACCCGCCCCTCGCGATACTCGATCTAGGCTGCGGCCCGGGCCGCGACCTCGAGACCATCAAGTCGCTCGGTCACCAAGCGATCGGCTTGGACGGCGCGGCCCCGTTTGCCGCGATGGCCCGCGCCGATACCGGCTGCGAAGTTTGGCAGCAGGATTTTCTCGCGCTCGATCTGCCGGGCGGCCGCTTCGACGGCATCTTCGCCAATGCGTCGCTGTTCCACGTGCCGACGCTCGAATTGCCGCGCGTATTGCGCGAGCTGCGCGCCGCGCTGAAGCCGGGCGGCGTACTGTTCAGCTCCAATCCACACGGGCGGAACGAGGAGGGCTGGAGCGGCGAACGCTATGGCGCCTACCATGACCTGGCCGCTTGGCGCGGTTACCTGTCGGCGGCCGGCTTCGCCGAACTTGAACATTATTATCGTCCGGCCGGACTGCCTCGCGAACTGCAGCCTTGGCTGGCGAGTGTCTGGCGCAAACCGCCGATCTAAAGCCGGCGCGGCCCATTCGCATGGCTACGATCGGCTGAAGACCGCGGCGCCGTTTCCCCTTGAAACGGCTGCTGTTTCGCGCTCACGCCAGCGCGCGCCGGTAGAGCGCCGCCAATTTTTCCCATGCGCGCTCGGCTTCGGCTTTGTCGTAGATCGGGCGGCCGTCTTTCATCGGCATGTCCGGCACGCACCACCCGTGTATCGTATTCGCATACACCTCGATCTCGGCCGGCACCTTGGCCGCGGCGAACGCCTCCCGCAATTTGTCTTTCGCATCCGGTTGGCGCGCATCATCGCTCGCCGCAATCGCAAAATACATCTGCGCCTTGATCTTCGGCGCAAGCAAGTGCGGGCTGTCCGGCTTGTCCGTCACCAAGCCGCCGCCGTGAAACGAGGCGCCGGCGGCGACGCGATCGGGCACATGAGCGGCGGTCCTGATAACCAAAGGTCCACCCATGCAATAGCCCTGAGTGCCGATCTTCTTCGTCCGGTCGACCGGCGGCTGTGCGTCCAGAAAGCCGATCAGGGATTCGGCGTCGCGCTCGATCGCGCCTGGGGCCTGCAGCGGGCCCGACCATTGCTCGATCCTCGCTCGATCCGCCGGATCTTGAAAATTGAACTTCGACGCATCGGCGATCACCGGCGCCTTGGCCGTCCGGTAGAACGGATTCGGCACCAGCACCGCATAGCCCTGCGCCGCGAGGCGCCGGCCGAAAGCGCGAAACGCCGGCCGCAGCCCGAAGATATCGGTCCAGATCAGCACGCCGGGATGGGCGCCTCCGGCCTGGTGAAAGAACGCCGCGTCACAGTGGCCATCGCGCGTATCGACCACGACATTGCTTTCGACGACGCCACCCTGGGCGGCCGGAGCGGGGCCCGCCGCGGCGATCAGTCCGGTCGCCGCGGCCGCCGCGACGAACTGCCTTCGCGTCAAATCCATCGGCACTTCCTCGCCGCGCTCTTGATCATCAGGATGTTTGATCATCTCGTTACCCCCCGTGCCAATCCCCCGTGCCGATCCGAATCGATTGATACCCGCCGCGTAGAGTCCGCGGTCGCGATCACCTATAGTCTCGCCGATGAACCGTCTCATTACACGCGAAACGTCCGTGGGCCCGTTCCCGCCGTTGATTATCGCCTGCCTCGCCGCGACTTGGCTCATTTGGGGTTCGACTTATCTGGCGATCCGCTTCGCGCTGCGCGGATTTCCGCCGTTCGTTCTGATGAGCACGCGATTCCTCTGCGCGGGCGGCTCGTTGTTCGCGTGGCAGCTCCTGCGGGGAGTCCCGGCGCCGACCCTGCGCGAATGGCGCAACGCCTTCGTGATAGGCGCGTTGATGCTCGGCGGCGGCATGGGTTTCGTTGCCTACGCGGAGCAGACGATCGGCTCGGGGCTCGTCGTCGCGTTTATCGCCATTGTTCCGCTGTTGCTCGTCCTGGTGAACCTCGCATTCAAGGTCCGGCCACGGCGCATGGAGATCGTCGCCGTGACGGTCGGATTGATCGGCGTCGTGATGCTGACGCGCGGCCATTCGTTTCGAGGATCGCCGCGCGGGCTCGCCGCTATGACGACAGCCTGTCTCGCGTGGACGTTCGGCAGCATATTGAGCCAGCGCAGCTTCAAACTTGCGCCCGGTGCGATGGGTTTCGCCAGTGAAATGTTGTGCGGTGGCTGCATCTTGCTGCCGATATCGGTCCTCTGCGGCGAGCCGTGGCATTTGCCGGCACAAGTCGGCCCCTATTTGGCGTGGATTTATCTGGTCGTATTGGGATCCTTGGTCGCTTTCAGCGCCTACATGATCCTGCTCGACAAGGTCTCGACCAGTTTGGCCTCCAGCTACACGCTGGTAAACCCCATCGTCGCGCTCGCCCTCGGCGTATCACTCGGCGGCGAGCGGGTTACCGGCTGGGAATGGCTGTCGGCCACGGTGATCGTCGGCGCGGTCGTGCTGCTGTTCTCGCGGCGGCGCTGAGGCGCCGGCCTCCCGGCGCCGCCGCGAGAGTCGCTCAGTCGATCGTCGGCGGCGCGCCAACCTCGATCGCTGCGCCCGCCGCCAGCGTCGGTGCTCCGGCCGCAAAGGCCGCCCGGTTGTAGGCGGCGACATCCCCGGCGAGCAAGGCATTGTAGGCAGCCAGCTTGACGGCCACTTTGCCTGCCACCTCCTGTTGTATTTCCCGCAGGGGCTCGGTAGGGGCCTGGGTTCCGAGTTCGGCGAATACCGCGGCCGTCGACTGCACGGCTGCATACACGTCGGACAACCGATGCAGGTCGTCCTCGATGACCTTGTGCTGCACTTTCGGATCGTATATCGAGTCCTTCAAAGCCGACAATTCGCCGCTCAAGGCCTTGGCCTTGGCGGCCAGCGCTTCATGCGATTTGGCCTGCGCCCGCTGCGTTCCGTCGATACTCATCGCCTGCTGCGCCACCGAGGTTTGGTAATGCGCCAACTCGCCCTGCATCGCGCTGATTCGGTTCAGCATGCGGTCCGTCGCATCCGCCTGCGCACGTGCGATCAGCGCCATTTGTAGGCTCTGCTGCTGCGCCGGCAGCGACGGCGGCTGATTCGGATCGGCGAGGACCTGCGCATTTGCGGTATCGGTATGACCTTCGGCGGTGACACTGATCGAATAAGTGCCCGGCAGGACTCGAGGGCCCCGAACGCCCTTTGCCCATTCGGGTTCCTTGCCTTCGACCGCGGGTTTTTCGAAGTCGGTGTCTTGAGGACCGTCGTAGGTCATGTCCCAAATGTAGCGATTGACGCCGTATTTGGATTCCCCGTATCTGGTCGCGATCAGCCGGCCCCGCGCATCGTGGATCTCAATCTTGACCGGAGTCTGCTTCAACTTCTTTTGCTCTTCGTCCGCCTCGATCTTTTTCGGCAGACTGTAGTCGACGGTCACGCCGCCGGGCGAATTGGGCGCGACGAACGACGGTTCGGCGCCTTCGCCCCGATTCCAACGCTGAAACTCAATGCCATTGCCGGGCGTGAACAGCTTGATCTGCCCAGGCAGCGCGGCCTGGTCGAGTTCGGCCGCGGTGGCAAAGTGGTCGATCACCCAGACGCCCCGTCCGTGACTGGCGAGCACCAAGTCGCCCTGCACGAATTTCAGGTCGAACACCGGCACGGTCGGAAGATTGGCTTTCAGCTGCGCCCAATGGCGCCCCGCGTCGCGCGAAATCCACAGGCCGCGCATCGTGCCGGCGGCCAGCACTTGCGGCCGTTCGGGATCGGCGCGCACGACGAGCACGGAGGCATCGTTCGGCAGCGCCTCGCTGATCCGATGCCAGCTGTGGCCATAGTCGTCCGTGGCGTAAGCATATGGCTTGTTGTCGTCCATTTCGTGCGCGTCGAACGCGACATATGCGACGCCGGGATCCTGCCGCGAGACGTCGATCTGGTAAACGCGCGCCCATTCCGGCGCGCCTCCGGGCGTCACTTTGCTCCACGTCTTGCCGCCATCTTTGGTCAGCGACACCAAACCATCGTCGCTGCCGACCCATATCACTTGGGGATTGCTCTGCGCGACGTGAATCGACAGGATCGTATCGTAGGTTTCGGCGCCCGACAGATCCAAATTGATCGGACCGCCGGAAAGCGCTTGCTTGGATTTGTCGTTGCGCGTCAGGTCCGGGCTGATCGTTTGCCATTTCAGTCCGCCGTCGGCGGACTTCAGCAGGACATTGCCGCCGAGATACACCGTATTGGCGTCGTTCGGATCGACGTCGATCGGCGGCGTCCAGTTGAACCGGATCTTCTGCTGCGAGGTCGGCACATCGTCGATGAAGGCCGGACCATGCAGGTACGGCATGATGAAAAGGCTCTGCTTGCTCTTGCGATCGAAACGAAAGATCGCGCCGTCCTCGGCATCGGCGTAGATCACGTCGGGGTTCGACGGTGCGGGCACCGTGTACTCGCCGTCGCCGCCGACCACGGTGTACCAGTCGTTGCCGGAGACGACCTTATCGGCCAACGACGATGACGGCCCGCACCAGCCGCTGTTGTCTTGCAGGCCGGTGCACAGCTCGTACGGCGTGCGGCTGTCGGCGCCGACCATGTAGCTCTGCTCGATGGGCATGCCGTCGAGAAAGCGCCAGGTCCTGCCTGCGTCGAACGATAGGTAGGCGCCGCCGTCGTTGCCTTGAATCATGCGCTTCGGATCGCTCGGATCGATCCACATCGCGTGATGATCCACATGCACGTCCGTATCGATCGCGTGCACCGTCTTGCCGCCGTCGTCCGATTGCACGAGCTGAAACCCGAGAAAATACACCCGGTCGGGATCATCCGGCGCGACCGTCAGCGTCGTGAAATAAAACCCGCGCACGTTGAGCGCATGATTGTCGGTGACTTTCTCCCAGTGATCCCCGAGATCGCTCGTGACGAACAGCGAACCCTTGCCGATCGGAGCCTCCAACAGAGCGTAGACACGCTCCGGATCGCTCGGTGCGATGGCGAGGCCGATGCGGCCGATCGGCGGATCCGGCAGCCCCTCGCTCAAGCGCTTCCAAGTCGCGCCGCCGTCGGTCGAGCGCCAGACGCCGGAGCCCGCGCCGCCGTCGTTGAGGATCCACGGCCGGCGCCCTGCTTGCCACATCGCGGCGAACAAGACCTGCCCATTGCCGGGCTGCATCGCGAGGTCGATCGCGCCGGTTTGATCGTTGACGAACAGCGTCTTGCGCCAACTCTTGCCGCCGTCGGTGGTCATGTACACGCCGCGATCCGGATTCGGCCCCCATTCATGACCGAGTGCGGCTATTAGCACATGGTTCGAGTCGTGCGGATCGACGACGATGCGGGCGATCTGTCCGACGCCCTGCAGACCCATCAGCTTCCAGCTTTGGCCGGCGTCGGACGACAAATAGACCCCGTCGCCGGGAATGACGTCATTGCGGATATTGGCCTCGCCGGTACCGACCCAAACCAGATTCGGATTCGCCGGCGCGAGCGCGAGCGCGCCGATCGAACTCGTCGCCTCATGTTCGAAGATCGCCTTCCAGTGCAGGCCGCCATCCGTGGTCTTGAACACCCCGCCGCCGGCCGCGCCGACGTAGTACACGCGGGGATTGCCCGCGATGCCGGCCACTGCCGTGACGCGGCCGCCGGCGATCGCCGGACCGAGGTCGCGAAACTTCAGCTCGCCGAATACATCCTTCGGCTTTTCGGTGCTGGGCTGATCGGCGGCGAAGGCCGCGGAACAACAACACAGCGCCAGCGCCAATACGATTGAGCGCTGCGATGATGACGAATTGGTCATTCTGGACTCCTGTGGGAAGGCGTCGCCGTCATGCGGCGCGATGGCCAATGGTAAATGAGCCGGCAACGCGGTCCAAGTTATTTGCGGCATCGGCGGGCGAACCAGGGCGCGTATGATGTTCGCGACGGGCGGGCGGCATTAGGGGATCGCGGCGGAACAATGATCAGTTGGCGAAAACTGCATCCGCGGACCGGCGAGTCGACCGCCGAGGACGCCGCGGGGATCGGGCTCCTGCCGTTGTCGGTGCTCGCGATGGGCGTCGGCGTCGTCACAGGGCTCGGTGCAGTCGCCTTCCGCGACTTGATCGGACTCATACACAATGTCGCTTTTCTCGGCCAATGGGCCGTGCATTACGACGCCAATCTCTTCACGCCTCCGGGCCGGTGGGGAGCGTTGGTGATTTTCGTACCGGTCCTCGGTGCCTTGGTCGTGACCTTTCTCGTCAAGAAATTCGCCCCCGAAGCGCAAGGCCACGGCGTACCGGAAGTCATGGATGCGATTTACTACAACGGCGGCATCATTCGCCCGATCGTAGCGGTCATCAAGTCGCTGGCATCCGCGGTTGCCATCGGCACCGGCGCGGCGGTCGGGCGCGAGGGACCGATCATTCAGATCGGTTCGGCGCTCGGCTCGACGCTCGGCCAGATTCTGCGCATGTCGCCGGGCCAGCGGATCATTCTGGTCGCGGCGGGCTCCGGCGCCGGAATTGCGGCGACGTTCAATACCCCGATCGGCGGCGTCATGTTTGCGATCGAACTGATGATGCCGGAAGTCAGCGCGCGCACTTTCCTCCCGGTTGCGCTGGCGACCGGCACCGCCACGTTCATCGGCCGGTTCTTTTTCGGCATGGCGCCCGCTTTCAGCGTGCCGGCGCTGGTGCCGCTCGACACCGGCGCGATGTCGGCGATCACGCTGTGCCTTTATGCGCTGCTCGGGGCCTTCGCCGGCGTCGCGGCGGCGGTCTTCGTCCGCGGCTTGCAGCTCGCCGAGGATCTCTTCGCCAGAATCCACGGGGCCTACCGCCGCCATATGCTCGGCATGTTGATGCTCGGCGTGCTGATGTACCTGCTGTTTCGCGTTTTTGGGCACTACTACGTCGAGGGGGTCGGCTACGCGACGGTCGAAGCGATCTTGCGAGGCGGCCTATCGGCGCCCGGATTGCTTCTGCTGTTGTTCGCCTCGAAGCTGTTCGCGACTTCGGTCAGTCTCGGCTCGGGTTCGTCGGGCGGCATCTTTTCGCCGTCTCTGTTCATTGGCGCGACGCTCGGCGCGGCGTTCGCCGGGTTGCTGAGCTGGGCGCACCTACCGTTTTCGGTCAGCGTACCGTCGTTTGCAATGGTGGGCATGGGGGCTATGGTCGGCGGCGGCACGGGCGCCGTCATGACCGCGGTTACGATGATCTTCGAGATGACCCGCGACTACAACATTGTCTTGCCGATGATCGTTGCCGTCGCACTCGCGGTCGGCGTGCGCCGCTTGCTGTCGTACGAGAACATCTACACGTTCAAGCTGTTCCGCCGCGGACATGTCATACCGAAGGCCTTGCAGGCAAATATGTTCTTGGTCAAACGCGCCAGGGAAGTCATGGATACGGACGTGATCTTGGCGCAGGCGGACATGGATTTCGACGAGTTTCTGGCCGATCCGCAGCACGGCGGGCGCATGCGCCACGTGATCGTCGTCGACGGCGCCCGCATCGTCGGCGTCCTGCGCGTCAACACGGCGCTGCGTCACGTCTCGGCCGGAGCGAGGTCGGCGGTCAGATTGCGCGACATCGCGAGCCAACATTTCGTGATCGTTCGCGAGGACGAGATCGTATTCGACGTCATCCGGCAACTTTGGGACGACAAAGCCACCGTGATGGCCGTCGTCGTGCATGACCGGCCCGATGCGGTCCTGCCGGATATCGCCGGCGTCATAACGAAGGAACACGTTGCGGATTCGGTGGCGAGCAGCGTGAAGGTCTATCCGGTTTGAAGTACCTGTTCAGTGCGGGCGAGAACATCGCCTTCCTATCGGCGGATCCCGTCCGGATCAACCCGGCGATGCCCCAAGGCGCAGGTAAAGCCGGCGCCTACTCGAGGCTTTGTCAAATTCTCCCTGCCGGCCTGTTCGTCGTCGACTTCGAATCATGATTCGCGATCTCTTCATCGCGCGGCGCGCGCGTTCGTGAACGTCGGCGTCGCGTACGCCCTCGGCGCGTATCTGCTGTGGGGCCTGTTCCCCCTATATTTCAGGACTCTGACGCGCGTTCCGCCGCTGCAGATCCTCGCGCACCGCATGCTGTGGTCGTTGCTCGTTATGCTGTTGATCATGGCCGTATTGCGTCGCTGGGCGTGGCTGCGCGTGCTGCGCGAGCGCCCCGCCATCGCGGCCCGCTTCGCCGGCAGCGCATTGTTGCTCGCTTATAACTGGGGCTTGTACATTTGGGCGGTCAACGATGGCCACGTCGTCGATGCCAGCCTGGGGTATTACATCAATCCGCTGATGAGCGTCGCGGTCGGCGCTACGGTGTTGTCCGAACGCCTGCGCGCGGCGCAGTGGGCGGCCGTGGGAATCGCCGCGGTCGGCGTCGCGTGGATGACCATCGAGGTCGGGCGGCTGCCGTGGATCGCGCTGACCCTGGCATTGAGCTTCGCGATGTACGGGCTGCTGCGCAAGACCGCGCCCTTGGGGTCGCTCGAGGGCTTGGCCGCGGAGACATTGGCGCTGTTCCCTTTGGCATTGATCTATTTGGCGTCGGAAGGCGCGCAGGGACGCGATGCCTTTGTCCACGGCGGCTGGGATCTGCGCCTGCTGCTGGCGGCGGCCGGACCGGTGACCGCTGTTCCGCTGCTGCTGTTCGCCGCGGCCGCGCGCCGCATACCGCTGTCGCTGCTCGGCATCCTGCAGTATTCGATGCCGACGGTCGTGCTGGGCTTGGGCGTGTGGCTCTACCACGAGCCATTCGGCGCCGACCGGGCCATCGGCTTTGGTTTCGTCTGGACGGGCGTTGCGATCTACTTGGCGGACGCGTTGTTGCGACTGCGAATCGGCCGCGTTGCCGCTTGAACGGCCTGCGCCGACGGCATCATCGGCGCCGTGGAATTGTATATTTTCGCCATTTTACCGATACTGAGCGCCAGCCCGGTGCTGTTCTGCTATCGGTGTGGACAGTCCCGCAGAAAACTAAAATTCGGGGAGGCTTCATGAGCAATCGTCACCAGTTCGCCTTGGCGGGCGCGGGGATCTTGTCGATACTTTGCGCCGGCGCGGCGCAGGCGGCCGAATCCGCCAATCCGGCGACACTCGAAGAAATCATCGTGACGGCCCAATACCGCAACACGTCGCTGCAGGACACGCCGTTCTCGGTGTCGGCGACCTCGCAGGAGCAAATCCGCAATTCCGGCGCCGAAAACATCGTCGATTTCGCCCGCAATGTGGCCGGATTCACGATCGCGGACTTGGGTCCCGGTCAAAGCCAGATTGCGATCCGCGGCATCAGTTCCGGGCAAGTGATCCGCGATCAGCCCGGGCTGAAGGAACAAGTCGGCGTCTATCTCGATGACACGCCGATCTCGGTCGCCCTGTTCACACCCGACTTGGAGCTATTCGATCTGGACCGCATCGAAGTGCTGCGCGGGCCGCAGGGAACTCTGTTTGGCGCCGGCTCGGAGTCGGGCACGGTGCGCTATATCACGGCGCAACCGAAGATCGGCGTGCAAGAGGGGCAGTTCGACACTTCGGCCGAGTTGCCGGACGGCGGCAGCATCGGGGGCAGCGTCCGTGCGGCGGCGAACTTCCCGATCGGCGACACCGCGGCGCTGCGGGTCGCCGCCTATGAACATCACCTGCCGGGCTTCATCGATGCGATCCAGCCGGACGGCACCGTCAAGAAGAACGTCAACGACGGCGATCGCGCCGGTATCAGAATGGCGATGCTCTTGAAACCGACCGACCGCCTGTCGATCACGCCGCGCCTCGTGTTCCAGAGCTTGACCACCAACGGCTTCCCGAGAGAGGACGCGTACAACATCCTCGGCAACCAATATCAGACGACGCAGCCGGCGGTCACGATCGGCAAGGATCAGCAGTACACGCAACAACAAGAGGGCTTCAACGACGATTTCCTGTTGACCGACGTCAAATTGGCCTACGATTTTGGGCCGGCGACGCTGACCTCGGTCAGCTCCTTCACGCAGCGGCGCGTCACGGTGCGGCGCGATGCGACACAGCTGACCGGCAGCGTGACCTACGACGTGTTCGGCGGCATTCCGCAGGTGCGCATCAGCTCGCCGTTGATCGATCGCACGCATCTGAGCGTGACCGCGCAGGAGCTGCGCTTGGCGTCGAACGGCACCTCGAGGGTCGACTGGCTGATCGGTGGGTTCTTCCAGCACGTCGGCCGCCGCTACGGCCAGAGCCTGCCGACCCCGGGCTACGATGCGCTCAATGCCGCCGCGGGGTTCCCGCTGGGTCCGAACCCCCCGGGCCTCGTCGACACGCCGTTCTACTCGGATCTTACCTATCGGCTGCAACAATACGCCGGCTTCGGCGAGGCGACCTGGCACATCACCGATCATTGGGGGCTGACCGGCGGCGCGCGCTACTACAAGTACAAAGAGGACCGCGTGCTGAACTTCAACGGCGTGTTCTCGGCGGAGACGGTGCCGACGGCTCCGAACGGCGTGCCGGGGTCGGTCAAATCGGACGGCGTGTCGCCGCGCGGCATCTTGAGCTTCAAGGTCAACGAGGACGCGCAGTTCAACGCACAGGTATCGAAGGGCTTCCGCCTCGGCGGCATCAACGACCCGATCAATCTGCCGCTGTGCTCGCCGGCGGACAAGATCACGTTCGGCGGCGCCGGCAATTGGAAGGACGAGACGACGAAGAACTATGAGATCGGCGGCAAGTTCCGCTTTCTCGACCGTAAAGTCACGTTCAACGTCTCGGCGTTCTACACGGACATCCGCGACCTGCAGGCGACCGTGACGGCCGGAACCTGCTCCTCGCGCATCGTTTATAACGTGCCGAAGGCGCAATCCCACGGCGTCGAAGCGGAATTGTTCGCGCGGCCCAACACCAACTGGGATTTCGGCTTGTCGGCCACCTGGGTCAATGCGACCTTGCAGTCGTCGGTCGTCTCCTCGACGACGACGGGAGGCGTCACGACCAGCACCGTCATCGGCGGCCTCGCCGACGGCAACCGCCTGCCGACGGCACCGCAAGTTCAAGCGGTCGCCAGCGTCGGCTATACGATGCCGATCGCCGGTCAGCGGGATTTCTTCAGCGTGTTCACGGTGCAATACGTCGGCTCCTCGTACTCGCAATTCGAGAATGAGGAGCCCGGCTTCGGCCAGATCGGCGGCAGCGGCGACCCGAATGCCGCCCGCCTGATTCCGTACGGCGGCGTGCCGGGAAGCACCGTCATTCCGTTCGATGCGCAGTTGGCGGCCTACACGCTCGGCAATCTGCGCGCGGGCATCAAGACCGACCGCTGGGAATGGGCGGCCTTCTTGAACAACGTCTGGGACACGAACGCGCATCTCGCAATCGACTACGAGCGCGGGCGCAGCGCGCGCGTAGGGTATTTGACGAATCAACCGCGCACGTTCGGCATCACGGCGTCACGCAAATTCTGATCGGCGGGCGCGCGGCGCGGGGCCTGGGCGGCCCCCGCCGCGCGCCCGGACGCTCGCTGGGGATCACGCCGGGTGCGAGACCCTGGCGCCGCATTCGCCGCAGAAATGCCCTCGCTCTCGAAATATCCATGTAGCCGTGAATCGACATGAGAACTGCGTCGCCGGCGGGGCGAATTGACGTGACGCAGTTCTCGTCGGCCGGCATACGGACGACACATAATGCAAGTGCCGCATTTTCGGTCAATCGACGGAATTCCTCTAGATGCCCGAGTTGGACACTGCAGTTGTACCGGCGCAGTGCATTCGCTCAGAGGCCGCGCCTGACTGGATCGGCAATCTGTTTGTCGGGCTGGCCATCTATACCGCCGCATGCTCCCTGTGGATGCTGACGGGATTCGGGGGAACACAGATCACGCGTTTCGTCGGTCTATTGTCCGACGCGCCCGCGACTTTTGTCACGGTGATCATAACCGCGACGGCTGCCCGCCAAGCCCCCCGAGGCGCGCTGCGCACGGCCTGGGCTTGGCTGTCGATCGCGCTGGCGCTCTACTTGATCGGCAACGTGACCGGCGTGTATGCGTGGCTGCACGGCCGGGATCCCTTCCCGGGACCGGCCGATATTTTCTATTGCGCATTTTATCCCGCGCTGTTCGCGGCGGCGCTGTATCTGATCCGGGCCGCCGCCGTGCGGGTACCGTGGGCGCAGCTCTCGCTCGACGCGGCGATATTCGTGATCGGCTTCGGCGCATTCTTTTGGTTCCTCGTGATCCGCACGGCCGCGTCGTCGACGGAAGTCGACCTCCTAAAGCAGACTCTGAGCCAGGCATACGCCGCGCTCGATTGCGTTGCCCTGCTGATGTTGGGCGTACTGCTCCTGACGGGCACCAGCAATGCCAGCGGCCGGCGCATTCCGGCGCTGCTCGTCGTCGGATTTGGCATGATGTTTCTCGCCGACATCCTCTGGTCGATCGCCAAAATAGGCGATATCTATCTGCCCGGCGGCCTGCAGGACATCCTGTACCTGAGCTGCTACGTTCCGATCGCGGCCGCAGGTCGCGCGCAGCTGCGCAAAACAGCGGCTCCCGCGTCGCCGCCTTCCGAACCCAATACGTCGGATGCGCTGGCGCGCTCCTTGCCTTATGCGGCGATGCTGACCGCATTTCTCGTGCTGGCGTATTTTGCGCGAGACGACATCTCGGGTCCGACGACCGTGATGACGATGATCGTATTTGCGTTGACCCTGCTGCTGATGGTGCGCCAGGCGGTCGTCTTGCGCGAGGAGGCGCTGACCCGGGAGCGGCGCGCGGCCCGCCGGGTCGAGGACCGCTATGCTTCGCTGATCGCGAATGCCGCCGACGTCATCATGATCGTCGACGCCGACGGCGCGCTGCGTTTCACTTCTCCCGCTTCGGAGCGGTTGCTGGGCTTGAACCCGGACGAGGCCACCGGCAAGAATCTTCTCGCTTTCTGGGCCGGCGACGACGGCGAACGGCTGAAGTCGTTCCTGGCCGAGGTCGCCTCGACGACCGGCGAAACCGTCGGGCCGGTGCAATTGCGGATCGAGCGTGATCCTACATTCTACGTACTGGAGATCGTCGGCAGCAATTTGACGAATGATCCGGCGGTCAACGGACTCGCGCTCAACTTTCGAGATATCAGCGACCGCAAGGCGCTGGAGGAGCAATTGAGGCAACTGGCGTTCCACGACCCTCTGACACTGCTGGCAAACCGGAATCTGTTTCGCGATCGCGTTCAACACGCGCTGACGCTCTCGCAGCGCGGCCACGATTCGATGGCCGTCATGTTCCTCGATCTCGATAATTTCAAGAACATCAACGATTCCCTGGGTCATGACGCCGGCGATCGGCTGCTGCAGGCGGTGGCGCAGAGGCTGGTCAAGACGACTCGCTCCTCGGACACCGTCGCGCGGCTTGGAGGCGACGAATTCGCGGTTTTGCTCGAAGGAATCACGGCCGCCACGGAAGTCGAGCGCATCGCCGACTCATTGATCGATTCACTGAACCTGCCGTTCACGCTCAATGCGACGGAAGTTCGCGTCGCGGCCAGCATCGGCGTCGCGTTCTCGACCGCGCAAGTGGGCGCCGAGGCGCTGTTGAGCCATGCCGATATCGCGATGTATCACGCCAAGTCCGCGGGCAAGAACCGCTACGTCACTTTTCAGCCTGAAATGCAGGAAGTGCTCCACGAGCGGCTGCGCCTCGAGGCGGACCTGGGGCGCGCGTTCGCGAACGAAGAATTCTTTCTCGAGTATCAGCCGATCGTGGACCTCGGGACGCGGAGCCTGCTCGGTGTCGAGGCGCTGATACGCTGGCGCCACCCGCAAGCCGGCGTGCTGTTGCCGGGTCGGTTCATCCATATCGCGGAGGAATGCGGTCACGTCGCAAAACTTGGCCGCTGGGTGCTGATGCAGGCGTGCCGCGAACATCACGCATGGCGCGGTTCGGTAGCCGGCGGCGTCGGACTGCGGGTTGCCGTAAATATCTCCGGCCGGCATTTGCAGCATGGGGACTTGGTCGACGACGTCGCGAACGCGCTGCGCGAGTCGGGGCTCGAACCGGGTAACCTCGTCATTGAGCTGACCGAGAGCACGATGATGTTCAACACCGACGCGAATCTCGAGCGGCTTCGTCAACTAAAGGAACTCGGCGTGCGAATCGCGATCGATGACTTCGGCACGGGTTATTCGTCGTTGTCGTACCTGCACCGCTTTCCGATCGACATCCTTAAAATAGATCGTTCTTTCGTCAGCCGGCTGACCAGCTCCAGCAACGGACCGGATCTCGCGCGCGCCGTCATCACGCTGGGTGAGACCTTGGGCCTCGACACGGTGGCGGAGGGAATCGAACTCGAACCCCAAGTCGGCGCGCTGCTTGCGATGGGCTGCGTCGCCGGTCAGGGCTTTTTGTTCGCAAAGGCCGACTCCTTGGAACAACTATCGCGTAGCAGCTTTGTTGCGAGGCGCAACGAGCTTTGGACCACGCAATCCGCCCGCGAGCACCTATCGGCGACCGGGCGGTTCAACGCGTTGAAAATGCGGCGCGCCCGAGCCGCGGGTGCAGCGTAGCCGTAGCCGATCGGCATTGCCGCCCGATCGCCGCCGCAGCGGGCGGATCGCGGAAAGTGCTTCAGCTGCACCCACGATCATGATTAAACTACGCTGATTGCGGGTCCGTGCGGCCTGCCGCCGAGGAGTTCATCGCCGTGGACACGGAAAGCGTCGCTGAAGATTTGATCGAGACCGTCGTGGCCGATACCGCTGTGGCGCCCGTCGCGAGCGCCAGCCGATTGGTCTACCGGCACACGGCGCCGATCCGCATCATGCACTGGATCAACGTCGTCGCGCTGACTCTGATGTTCCTCAGCGGGCTACAGATATTCAATGCGGATCCCAGCCTCTATTGGGGCAATCGCTCAGATCCCGGCGCGTCGTTTTTCTCGCTCGATGCCCGCGAGGATCAGGCCGGCAAACTGATCGGCATTACCCGCATCGGCCGGCATCAATTCACGACGACCGGCGTGCTCGGCGCCTCCAACGACAGCGACGGTGCGTTGGAAGCTCGCGGCTTTCCGTCCTGGCTGACGGTTCCGGGCTCGATCTGGCTTGCGATGGGACGCCGCTGGCACCTGTTCTTCGCTTGGGTGTTCGTGCTCAACGGAGTCTGCTACCTCGGATACTCGCTGGTTCGCAGACACTTGCAGCGCGATCTATGGCCGACGCTCGACGATTGGCGCGGCATCGGCCGGTCGATCGTCGATCATGTCCGCCTCAAACATCCCCACGGCGACCAGGCGCTGCGTTACAACATCCTGCAAAGGCTCGCCTACTTGATCGCGGTGCTGGTGTTCGGCGTCGGCATCGTTCTGATGGGTCTGGCGATGTCGCCGCGCCTGGACTCGGTGCTTGGCCCGCTCGTGGGAGCGGTTGGCGGCCGGCAATCGGCGCGGTCGATTCACTTCATCCTCGCGTGGGCTTTCGTCGCGTTCGTGCTGATCCACGTTTTCGAGGTGCTGATCAGCGGGGCGTTCAACCAGCTGCGCGGCATGATCACCGGCTATTATCGGATCGATGGCGTCGAACCGGCCGCGGTGGCTGAATCAGCCGCGGTCGCTCCCACGCCCCATGACGTCAACACGATGGAGGAGCACGGCCATGACTGACCGCCGATCGTTCCTGCGCATGGCGGTCATCGGCGCCGCCGGCGTGCTGGCGGCCGCTTGCGATCGCATTTCGCAAAGCGGCTGGGGTCCCAAAGTGCTGGGCAAGGCCGAGGGCCTGAACCGCCGCGTACAGACCCTGCTGGCTCCTTCCGGCGCGATGGCGCGCGAGTACGGCGAGGCCGATATCTCGGCGGTCTTTCGCGCCAACGGCACCACCATGCCGGCCAACGCTGTCTACCAAGCCCTGCTGGCGGGTCAGTTCCGCGATTACCGGCTGCAGGTTAACGGCTTGGTCGCGCGGCCGGCATCGCTGTCGATCGACGACCTGCGCAGGCTCGACGCGCGCACGCAGATCACCCGCCACGACTGCGTGGAAGGCTGGAGCGTGATCGGCAAATGGCGGGGCACGCTGCTGTCTGCCGTGCTGGATAACGTCGGTGTCGACCCGCAGGCGCGCTATGTGGTCTTCCATTGCTTCGACGAAATGGATCCCGGCGCACCGTACTACGAGAGCCTTGACTTGACCGAGGCGCGACATCCGCAAACGCTGCTGGCGTATGAACTCAATGACAAGCCGCTGCCGGTGCCGAACGGCGCGCCTCTGCGCCTGCGCGTCGGCCGGCAGCTCGGCTACAAGCAGGCGAAGTATCTCAGCGGGATCGAGTTGGTGCGCTCATTCGCCGCGATCGGGGGCGGCGGCGGCGGCTACTGGGAAGACCAGGGCTACGAATGGTACGCCGGCATCTGAGCGATGGGCTCTATGGCCCCGGCGATCCGAACGAACGCGTTTCAGGAAACGTCGGACGCGCTCGGTATCGTCCTGGCGCGGATGACCGCCGGTCGTTCATGGAATTGCTGCGTGGCTCGCGCGACATGCGCAAATTCCCCCATCCCCACGAGTTCGCCTGCTTCGTAGTAATCAATGAGATTGCGTACCCACGGGAATATGGCCATATCGGCGATCGTGTAGGCCTCCCCGAGAACCCAACGCCGACCGGACAGCCGCATATTCAGCACGTTCAACAGGCGCTTGGCTTCCGCGACGTAACGGTCTCGCGGCCGTTTATCCTCCCAGTCTCGCCCCGCGAATTTGTTGAAAAAGCCGACCTGGCCGAAGATGGGTCCGACGGCGCTCATTTGAAACATCAGCCACTGGAGGGTTTCATAACGCTCGGCCCCGACCCGGGGTAGAAACTGCCCGGTCTTGTCGGCGAGATATACGAGGATCGCGCCTGATTCGGACAACGTCAACGGCGCGCCGCCGGGCCCTTGCGGATCGAGAATCGCCGGAATCTTGCCGTAAGGATTCAGCGACAGAAATTCCGGCGAACGCTGATCGCCGGCATCAAAACTCACGCGGTGAGGTTCGTACGGCAGCCCCGTCTCCTCGAGCATCACCGAGACCTTGATGCCATTTGGCGTCGGCAGCGAATACAGCTGCAGCCGATCGGGATGATGGGCGGGCCATTTCCTCAAGATCGGGAATGTCGCGGCATCGATCACGGCCGGCCACCGTTCATTGCGGGCCGCCGTTCATCGCCGGCTCCCGATCAGCGCTTTGCACTTCGACCGTCTCCGCATGTCTCGCGCCCGCGTGCCGCCATGAGAACGGCAATTTAACGCCCGCGCCGTCGCGCTGTCCATCCAACTCACCGTTCTTGCGCCGCGGCGCGGCTCCCGCGCGGCCGCCCCGCGATGTTCAGCCGATTGCAGGCGGCTGGTATGCTCTATACATGCAGACAACGGCCTCGACGATCGATGTGCACGAACTGATACGCCGGCATTCACCGGGTTGCGCGCTTCAGAGTGAGTTCTATTCGGATCCGCGGATATTCGAACTGGACATGGAGCGCGTTCTGCTTCGTCACTGGATCTGCGCCGCGCACGTCTCGAGCGTGCCGCGTCCTGGCAATTACGTGCTCGTCGAGGTCGGAGCCGAGTCGGCGATCATCGTTCGCGGCCAGGACGGTGAAATCCGCGCGCTGCTGAACGTTTGTCGGCACCGCGGATCGCGAATCTGCACCTCGCGCAATGGCAAGGCCGCCTCCGGCCGCTTCACCTGTCCTTATCATGCATGGACATATGATTTGAACGGTCGGCTGCTGATCGCCCGGGAGATGCCCCCGCCGTTCGATCAAAGCCAATTCGGCCTGCGATCACTGGCCATTCGAGTGGTCGACGGCTTGATTTTTACGACGTTCGCCGAGCGGCCGCTCGATTTCGAGCCGGCCGCGAAGGCGCTCGCGCATTCGGCCGGCGTTCACGGATGGGCCCACGCGAAGGTAGCGCATCGCGAGACCTATACGATCAACGCCAATTGGAAGCTCGCCGTCGAGAATTACATGGAGTGCTATCACTGTCAGCCGGCCCATTCGGAATTCTCGAAGCGGCATATCTATGCGCGGCCGGCCAAGCAAAGCGAGCAACTCGAACTAGCCGGGCGAAGACGCGCCGAGGCGCTCGGCATATTCATCGCCGATATCGACCAATATGGCTGCGCCGCTGTGCCTGAAAGCGAGTCCGTTTCGGTATTCCGCAGCGTACTCGCGGACGGAGTCGAGAGCGCGACGCCCGACGGCCGGCCGATCGCCCGTTTGATGGGCGATTTTGCCGGCCACGACGGCAATTCCACTTATTTCGACATCGGTCCCGTGAGCGATTTTCTCGCCTATGCGGACCACGGCATCGTTTACCGGTTCATTCCTCGCGCGGTCCAGCATACGGAGATGGAGGTGATCTGGCTGGTGCACGAAGAGGCGCGCGAGGGCAAGGACTACGACGTCGGGCGGCTGACTTGGCTGTGGAAGACGACGAGCTTGGAGGACAAGAAGATCATCGAATTGAATCAAGCCGGAGTGAATTCGCGCTTTTTCGCGCCGGGCCCCTATTCGCTGCAGGAGCCTTATGCCAGGAGATTCGTCGATTGGTACCTGAAGGAACTCGCCGACTAGTGCCGCCGTCGCGATATCCGCACCTCGGTCAGGGACGTCGATATAATTTGCCGATACGCCTGGTAGGCAAACAATTTCTTGCAATGCGGTCACCGTATTAAATGAAACCGTTGTCCCATTTTCTTCGTGCAGCGCCATCCTCGGCGGCTACTCTGGAGAACCAAGTGGCGGCGCTGCAGGAAGCGTCGCCGGAGCAGATCATCGCGGCCGCCTCGAGCGACGGCGAGGAAGCGCTGCGCATAGCGGCTGTCCGCAGGCTGCAAGACGGCGAATTGATACGCGCCCTCGCCGGCCTCGGCGTGCGCACGGCGGGTCCCGTATCCGCGAACCTCGAGAGAGCCGCGCAGGAGCGTCTCGCGCAATTGGTCGATGCGGGAGCCGTCGAGTTTGCGGCGCTTTGCGCGGCGGCCGCCACCGCCGCCACCCTATTGTCGGTGGCCGAGCTTTGCAGCAGTTCCGCCATTCTGCCGATGGCGCTCGCTTCGATCGACGATCCGCACGCGATCATGCGGCTCGCCATCGACGGCGCCTCCAGCCGCGTGCGGCAGCTGGCGGCGCAGCGCATCGAGGATCCCGCGGAACTCAAAGAGCTGCTCAAGCAAGTTCGCGGCAAGGACAAAAGCGTCTACAAGATCGTCAAACAGAAATGCGACGTGCTGCACGCCGAAGAGCGGCGGATTGCGCAGATCGAGACGGACGCCAATGCGTTGTGCGCGTCGCTCGAGCGCCACGGTCACCGGTACTATGACCCGCTTTATGAGCCGGCCTTGCGCCTGTTCGATGCGCAGTGGAAGACGCTCGAAGCGCAGGCGGCGCCGGAAATTCGAGACCGCGTACGTAAGGCCACCGATCGCTGCCGGGAAATCATTGCCGCGCATCATCGGCAGCTGGCGGAACGTGCCGCAGCGCAGTCGCATCACGCGGCTTTGCGGACCGCACGGCAAGAAGAGGCCGCCCGCGCCGCAAGCGATGCGGAACGGCACCGGGAGGCTGAGGCGCTTGCGGCCGCTCAGGCGCTGGCGCTGCGCGCAGCCGAGGAGAGGGCGCGCGCCGAACAACTCGCGGCAGAGGCGGTCGCGATGCGCCAGATCGGCGGCCTGATCGCCAAAGCCAATGGCGCGCTGCGCGACGGCAAGACCGGGCAGGCGGCCGGACTGCGCCGGGCCATCGAGACAAAGCTGCCCGCTCTGCCGGCCGTACCTGTGCATCTTGCGAGTCAGGTGCAGCAGCTCGATGCGAAGCTCAAGGAGCTCAAGGAGTGGAAGGATTATGCGGTGGCGCCGAAGCGCGTCGCGTTGATCGAGCAAATGGAAGCGCTGATCGGGTCATCGCAGGCGCCGCAGGCGCTTGCGCAACGGATCAAGCGCCTACAAGAGGCCTGGAAGACGATCAGCAAGGGCATCGTCAGCGATTCGGAGGCGGACTGGAAGCGATTTCACGAAGCCTCCACGGTCGCTTACCAGCCCTGCCGCAGCTATTTCGAGGCGCAGGCAAATCTGCGGCGCGAGAATCTCGGCAAACTTCAGAGCGTGCTCGATCGGCTCCGGGCTTTCGAGGCCGAGCAAAGCGGCGAGCAGCCGGACTGGCGGGCGGTGATGACCGTTTTGCGCGAGGCGCCGCAGGAATGGCGCAAGCATTTTCCGGTCGACCGAGCGGCCGGTCGCGCGGTTCAGCAGGAATTCGCTGCGTCGATCGGCCGGCTGCAAGCGCGCCTCAACGCATGGTACGCGCTGAATGCGGCGGCGAAGAGGGCGCTGATCGAGCGTGCACGTCAATTGTGCGAAAGCGAAGACAGTCGCGCGGCCGCGGATGCGATAAAAGGCCTGCAATCGTCGTGGAAGGAAATCGGCGCGGCTCCGCCCGGTCAAGAGCAGCCGTTATGGGATCAGTTTCGCAAGCAGTGCGATGCGGTATTCCAAAAGCGCCAGCAGGCTTACGCCGATTTTACCAGCGGCCTCGAGTCGAACAAGCGACGGGCCGTGGCGATCTGCGAGGAGGCCGAGGGCGTCGCTGCCTCAGCGGGATCGGCGCTACTGGAAGGTGTCGGAAAGATCGCGCAGTGGCGCTCCGCCTTCGAAGCGCTCGGTGAATTGCCGAGAGCGGACCAGCGAGGGCTGCACGATCGCCTCGAGCGTGCGATTCGCCGCTGCCAGGCAGGCGCATTGCACCAGCGGGCGCGCGACATGGAGCAGTCGTACGTGAATTTGCTCGAAGCGGCCCGGCGCATTCAAGCCTACGGCTGCGCGGTCGCGCGAAACGGCGCAGCCGCCGAGCGCGAGGCGCTCAAGCTGGCAGCCGAGACCTACATCGCCGGCGTTGCTCATTGGCCGAAAGGCGGCGCCCAGGCGCTGAACGACGCCTGGACCAAAAGCGAAAGCGCCGCCGGCCTCGACTTTGCAGCCCAAGACATCGCGTTCAGGACTCTGTGTATACGCAGCGAGATTTTCGCCGAGTTACCGACGCCCCCGGACGATCATGCTTTGCGCCGGGATTATCAAGTACGGCGCCTCATCGAGAGCATGGGCCAGCGCAGAGAGCGGAATCCCGCAGAACTCGATGCCTTGGCATTGGAATGGCTGCGCACAGGCCCCGCCTCGCCCGCAACGTACGAGGCCTTGCTGGCGAGGTTCCTGAGCTGCCGAAGCAAACCGACGTGAAGCCAAACGCCGACCGGCGGGCGGTTGCACCGTCCGCCGGCCGCGCCATTATGGCTGCTTCTCGAACACCATCTTCGACGAATGGCTTTTGCCGTCCGCGCCTTTGATCGTGGACGTCAGCGTGAGCACCTTGCCGTGAGCCGAAATCGTCCGGGTTCCATGGCCGACGACCTTGCCGTCCTTCTTTAGCACGAACTTGCCGGAACTGCCGTTGAGATTTTTGACCGATAGCGTGTCGAAATCGCTCGAACCGGTGATCGGATAGTCCTTGCCGTCCGTTTTGAACGTCGCACCGCCCGACACCGCCGAACCGTCCGCCGCCACACCGGTGAAGGTCAACGTGATCGTGCCGTCGGCAGCTTCAGTATAAGTGCGCGTCTGCGACTTGAACGCCGGACCGTTGAATTTCGATTTTTCGGCGCTCATCACCCAAGTGCCGGCCGCGGAATAACCTTTCATCCCGGCCGCAAACACCGTCCCGCCGCCGACCGCGAGCAAGGCGCCCATCAAAAGAGTCGTTATAAATTTCATGACACATCCTTATCAGTGTTGGAGAGTCCCGGCGACGCGCAAGGCGACCCTGCCGCTTTGCCAGGCGCGGATTATGCGCCACCGTCCGCTCGCCGTCAGTCTCCGTCAGCAGCTGCGCGCCCCGGCGCCGCAGCGACGTGCCGTTCATTGCCGGTTTATCGGCGGCCGAGGTAGCGGCCGAGCACATTTGCGGTGACGCGCTCGACGATGGCGTCGCGCCTTAAGAGGCCCGCGACCCATTCGCAGCTTCCGGCATGAAACACTTCGCCCTTGCCGCGCGTGAAGTTGACGATCATCCCGGCGCCGCGCTTGATTCGCTCGACGGCCGCCTCGCCGCAGTCCCCGACCAGCGTTTCGGCGACGAATTTCGCATCCTCGTCGGACAGGAAAAGATCGTCGAATGCGACGCCGATCCGCTCCTCCTTCAGCGACGACATCCCGAGCGCGAGGATTTGCAGGCCTGGCGGTGCGCCGCTGGTCTCGCTGGGTTCCGGAAGGCCGCCGCGGATGAGGTAATCGATTCCGTCGACTTCGTACCCGAAAACATGGCCCTCGGCGCCGAGCAAATCGCCGTAGTAGAGGCCGGTGCCCGCGAACGCCCAATGCTCGGGCCGGTAGACCGGAAAGCCGCGCACGCCACGCGGCGCACATCCGCCCCAGCCGGCATACAGGCCGCTGGTCGCGTTCAGGCCGAAGGTTTTCGCGCCGGGCCGTCCGGTCTCGGCGGCTTCCCACGAGCCGGAGGTCCGCGACGGGTCGGCGGACCGATAGGCAGGATCCTCCGCGCGCGCTCGATACTTGTAGCAAACTTGCGATTTTCCGCTCTTCTCGAGGCGCGTCTGCCACATGAAATTGCCGGCAAAGCGCGCCACGCGTCCGCCGCGTTCGACATAGTCGTCGATCGCATCCCGCATCTCCCACGTCCAATATTCGTCGTGTCCTACGAAGACCACGCAGTCATAGCCGTCGAGAATATCGGGACTGAATTGCAATTCGTGTTGGCTTGCTAGATCGACCGCGATGCCCGTTCGCTCGGCCCAATGAAAGAAATGCCGGTCATAACTGGCCCAGCCGGATGAGGCGTATTTGTTGGAATAGCCGTTGGCGAAGGCCCATTCGAGGTGTGGGTAGCGCGGCGCGGCGCCGGCCGGCGTAGGGATCTCCAACGGCACCCGCGGCGCATCCTCCGGCAGGACGATGAATCCACGGCACCAAGGGCGTTCGATGCTTACCGTCGTCGCGTATTGATCGCGCCGCGGTCCGGTGATCCCCTGGTAACTATTTGAGCCGCCCCACGTATTATAAGCGGTCCAGGTTCCCGAGGCCGCCACCTGCAGAACGCGATTCGGCTTGACTCCGGCCGCCGGTCGGACGATGAACAGATGGTGCGCGAGAATCGGAGCGCCGTCGCGCGCCGAGGCGGTCAAGGTAATGCGGTAGGCGCCGGACGGCCAGTCCCGTCCAATCATAAACTCCAGCGACGATTCCCAGCCGCAACCGATCACCGAGCATTGATCGGGCGTTTCCTGCCAACGCGCGCCGGCAACTTCGCGCTTCAGCACCGCCGCCGCCGTCAGGCCGTCGCGGACGACCGCCAGCTGATATCTCGCAGCGGTCGAACTAACGTGCAGTCGGACCACGGCGCCCGGCGGATAAGCGATCGCGTCCGTGTAGCACCAGATCTCGCCGCGCTCGCCATTCGAGCCCGGACGCTCGTAACGATGGCCGAATATGGCCTCGCGGCGCTGCGCAGCAGTGAGGCCGAAATCCGCAACGCCATTCATCGGCTGTGGAAGTACACGTTCTATTTATGGTTACGTGACTATACTGCTAGTCAATGCTCGAGACCAGATCACACGCCGCGAATCTCGATTGATGCTCATTGAGCAACACACGATCTATCAAATCCCGCTCGATCAGCGGCACGGCAAGGCGCATCAGCTGTTTACGCTTTGGTTCGGCATGAACTTGAACGTGCTGACCGTCGTCACCGGAGCGCTCGCGACGACGGTCTTCGGCCAATCCTTCATCGCCGGCGTCCTTGCAATCGTCGTCGGCAATCTGATCGGTACGGTATTCATGGCGCTGCACGCGGCGCAGGGTCCGCGGTTGGGCGTGCCGCAGATGGTGCAGAGCCGCGGTCAGTTCGGGGCGAGGGGCGCGGCGTTCGTCGTCGCGATCGTCATCTTCATGTACGTCGGCTATGCCGCGACGGCTTTGGTGACCGGCGGCCAATCGCTGCACGCGATGCTGCCCAACTATAAGCCAACACCAAGGCATACTGATGATCGGCGTGGTCAGCCTCGCGGCGGCGATTTACGGACACGATCTGATCCATTTTTGCACGCGAATGATGACCTACGTCTCCGGCAGCGCGGTATTGCTGTGCTTCGTCTGGATCCTATTCGTCGACCACACGCCCTATTCGTCGATGACTCGGGGCGCGTTCTCGGCGGCGGGTTTCTGCGCGATGGTCTCGATGGCCGCGCTGTGGCAGCTTGCCTATGCGCCCTATGTCTCCGACTATTCGCGCTACCTGCCGCCAGACTCCGGCCCTCGCCAAGCCTTTTGGTCCTGTTATTGGGGGACGACCTTGGGGGCCGTGCTGCCGATGGTCCTCGGCGCGATGATCGGGCCGCTCGTCACCGGCGGCGACGTGATCAATGCGATCGTCCATCTGACCGGCCAGGCCAGCCTGGTGATCGTGCTGCTGTTCGCCCCCGGCGTCGCCGTTGCGGGCGCCATCTGCATGTACGGCGGAGCCCTCGCGGTGATCACGCTCGGTCATACCATGGTGCCGAGCTGGCACGCCACCTCGCGCGCTCGGATCCTGATCTGTTCGGCGATATTCTGCGCCGCGGTGCTGATCGGCCTGCTCGGCGAATCGAACTTCCTGCCGCTCTACAGCCGATTCAACGAGGTCCTACTCTACTTGATGGTGCCATGGACCGCGGTCAACCTGGTGGACTATTACTTGATCCGCTTCGGCAATTACGACGTGCCCTCGTTCTTCGCCGCGGACGGCGGCATCTACGGCCAATACAATGTCGCGGCCATCGTCTGTTACGCGCTCGGTATATTGGTGCAGGTTCCCTTCGTCGCCTCCGACGTTTATACAGGCCCGATCGCCCGGGCGATCGGCGGCATCGATCTGTCCTGGATCGTCGGCCTTGCCGTCGTCAGTCCGGCCTATTACTTTGCCGCGCGTGCACGCCCGGCGAGCGCTACCGCGGCCGCTCGTCCGTGACCTCGCGGCGCGACTGTCGAAGGAATTGTTCCAGAAATGCATGGCGGGCAGCACTGCGATCGATCTGCGCACTGGTCGGCGCACCTATGGTCTGGCGTAATAGTCCGCCGTCGACTTCGCGCACCGCCGGCCAGGCCGGCAAGCCCGGCCCGTTCGGGTTGCCGGTCTTGATGAATTGCGCGAAATAGCCCTCCATCAACTCGGACACGCGCCGGTCGGCCGCGGTCCACGCATAGACGGCGTTGCCGTCGAGATTGCCGAGTGCGTATTCGATCTCGCCGCTGTGCACGGCACCGGCATCGGGTCTCTCGCCCGGCGCGGGATCCCGCTTGGCCGGCCGCGGCTGTACGAAGTTGTAGTAATACACCGGCGCGCCGCTGAGCCGCTGCAGATCCATCCAGCGCCATGTGCATTGCCCCATGAACAGGTCGCCGGCCAGCGCGGTGGCCGAACGCATGATCTGATCCTCGCTGCCGCCCTTATACAGCGCCATCGCGCGCGCGGCTTGCGCGCCGAACCGTTGGTTCAGCGCCGCGCGGTAATGCGCCGCTGTCGGCGATTGGCGCCCGAGGATGGCCGTATAAAGATCCTCCTGCGAGTTCGAGCCAAGCAGCAGCGGCAGATGCGCCTGCGCTCCGCGCGCGAGCGTCGCCTCCGGCGGTTCGATCAGGAAATACCCATCGATGTCGGGGCCGATTCGCAACTGCGGCCGGAGCGCGGGATCGGTCGCCCGCAATAGCGTTTCGGCCGGCATCGCGCGCAACTCCGCCAGCGAGTTCGCGCCGACCCGCCGGATGAACAGCGTGCCCTGCCGCTCGGCGTCCGCCAGCGCTTGCGGCGCTTTGGGCGCGATCAAAGCGCCGCTCTCGCCGATCGCTCGCGCCATCAAGCGTTTCGACAGCGACGATGCGGTCAGCGCATTGACCGACATCGAGCCGGCCGACTCTCCGCCGATGGTCACCTGCGACGGATCGCCGCCGAAGCGCGCGATGTTGGCCCGCACCCAGCGCAGCGCCGCAACCTGGTCGAGCAATCCATAGTTGCCGGCGGCATGCTGCGGCGACTCGGCGGCAAGCGCCGGCAGCGCCAAGAATCCGAACACCCCCAGCCGATAGTTGACCGTCACCGTGACGATGCCCTTGCCGGCGAGGGCCGCGCCGTCGTAGCGCGGCTCCGAACCGTCGCCGCCGACGAAGCCGCCGCCGAAGAAATACACCAGCACCGGCAGCCCCGCGGATCCGCCGGTTGCGTCCGGTTGCGCCGGCGTCCAAATGTTCAAGTAAAGGCAGTCCTCGCTGATGCCGTTGGAGCGGAACACCATGTCGCCGAACAACGGCAGCTGCATGCAGCGCGGCCCGAAGTGCATTGCCGCGCGCAAGCCCTGCCATTGCGCGGGGGCTTGCGGCGGCCGCCAGCGCAAGGCGCCGACCGGCGGCGCGGCATAGGGAATGCCGAGAAACTCTCGCAGTACCCGGCCATTGCGCTGCGCCACCAGGCCTTCGAGCGAGCCCGCCGCCAGGGTGACGCGCGGTCCGTGCAGCAAGGCCTGCAGCTTCAAATAAACTCCGTTGGTCCAGCCAAAACCGATTACGTTGGCTTTGTAACCGGCGCTGATCTTCACGTCGGCGTTGCCGCTCTCCATGTTGTATTTCTCGCGGATGGTGCCGTCCGCTTCGAAACTGCGATCGACCGTGCCGGTGAATTCGGCGGCGATGCGGCGCGCGTCATCGTCAAAGCCGTAGGCGTCAAGGCCGTCGATCGCCAGCCAGTTGGTCGGCGCCCACCCGAACGGCGCGTCCCATTGCGCACCGCTGGAATTGCCGCTCATCTGCAGGCCGCCCATGCGCTCGAACAGGCCCAGATGGGCTACGAGCGCGCGCGCCTGCTGCTTCGAAGCCGCGCCGGCCCACAGCGGGTAAAAAGCGGTGATGAACGGGTAGTTCGACGGCTTCCCGGCGACGAAATCATAATCCATGTATAGGCCCCGCTCGGGCCGCCACAGATATTCGTCGATCGCCCTTTTTCGCGCCGTGGCGACTTCTGCCCAGTGCCGCGCATCCGCGCCGAGGCCCAATTGCGCGGCGAAATCATGCAGATCGCGCTCATAGCGATAGAGCAGGCTGTTCAGATCCACCGGCGCGTAATGGTGCGTGGAGCCGCCGAACGGACCCATGCGAAACGTGGTGTCGAAACCGGATTCGCGCATCGCGCGGTCGCCCAGATAAAAGTCCGCGCTCAGGCGATAGCCGTTCGACCAAGCGCCGGCGCAGATTCTCGAGGCCCGTGCATCGCAGCTCATCGCCGCCAAGCGCGCCGCTTCCGCGCGATCCGGGTTTCGGGAGGCCTTGACCAAATAGCCGCGATCCTCGCGCCCGATGCGCGATCAACCAGTCGATCACGCCGCGAAGATAACTAGCGTCCCGCATCTCCAGCACCGGGCTCGCGCCGCCGTAACCAAAATACCGGGCTAGGCCGGTGTCTCCGGCCCGATGCTCCCGGCGCATCCAGGTCGCATGGTCGCGCACGGCGAGCGGATAGGCCTGCGCGAGCCAGGTCCGTGCCGTTGCCTTGTCGCCGAAGCTAGCCGGATCGTCGAGCACCGCGCGCATCATCGACGACAGGAAAGGCGGCTGTGAACGAGTCAGATAATAGGTGCGATTGGCATTGAGCACCGCGCCGTAGTGCGCGGCCTCGAACAACGCGTTGTCGACCATGCCGCGCGCCAGCGCGTCGCGGTGATCGGCGATCAGGCCGAGCACGATGAAATAGCTGTCCCAGCCGTACATCTCGTTGAAGAACCCGCCCGGCACCACGTACGGGTTCGGCAGGTAGAGCAGCCCCTGCACGGGCAACTGCTCCGGAGAAAAAGCGCCGAGCGAGCCGATCGTCCGCGGCAGCACGCGAACGTCGATGTGACAGTGTCTCGCGATCCCGTCGAGACGCGGCGGCCGCGGCAGGTCCGCCGGCAGGTAGAGCACCGGTCGCGTACCCACCTTGCTGTCGGCGAGCGCCGAGCAATCCTCCATCGACCGGGTCAGCGTACCCCAGGCATGATCGATATAGGCGCGTGTATTCAACGGAACCAGCCGCGCGGCCGACGCCGGGCCCGCATGCGCGCCAACAGCGATGATCAGCGCGAATCGCAGGCAGGATCTCATTCGATACGCTACAGTTCCCGCAGCGCTGTCGCAACCGGCAGCCGCGCGGCGCGCACCGCCGGAAACAGGCCGCCGATGAACCCGATCGCAAGCGCCCATTTGAGTCCGCTCCAGAGCAGGGCCGGCGTGACGCTGAACTGGAAGCTCAACTTGCCGACTGCGCCGCTGGCAAGCGTCGATGCGGAGTAGCCGTTGAACAACAGCCACGCGATCGCGCCGCCGAGCAGCCCACCGCACAACGCCAGCAGCATCGTCTCCAGCATGACTCCGACGACCACCGGCAGACCGCGAAAACCGATCGCGCGCAATGTCGCGATTTCGCGGGCGCGCGCGGCCACGGCCGCGAACATGCAATTGAGGGCGCCGAACACCGCGCCGATCGCCATGATCAAGCCGACGGTGATGCCGATCACTTTGATCACCTTGGTCATTCCCGTCGACTGCTTGCTGAAGTAGTCCAGCGTGGTGCTGACATCGACCTTGAGCCGCGGATCGGCCTCGAGTCCCGCCTTGAACGCGTCGAACTGCTGCGGGCTGTTCAATCGCACCGTCACCGACGCGCGGCTGCCGCCCCGGCGATACACGTCGGCAACGACATTGGCGTCGGCCCAAAGCTCGGAGTCCAGCGCATCGCCGGAGGCGAATACGCCGACCACGGTCCACGGTTGGCTACCGAGCATGACCTGCCGCCCGACGTCCAGCCCGGCGAACTGGCGCTGCGCGCCGCGCCCGACCAGCAACTCGTGCATGCCCGGGCGGAACTTGCGGCCGGCGATCAGCTTGATCTTCGGTCGCACGGCCCAGGCCTCCTCGCCGATGCCGCGCAGCTGCACGCTGCCGATATCGTCCGGGCCGCCGCCCGCGAGCGGCAGGTTGGCGGCGACCACCAGCTCCGGCGAGGCGATCGGCTTGCCAAGAGCGTCGCGGGCGATCCCCTTGGCCTGCTGGATCACGACCACGCTGTCCCTTTCGAGCACCGACGTCACCTCCGAGTCCGAAGCGCCGCGCATCACGATCGCGGTATCCACACTGCCGGTCTTGCGCAATTCTTCCCGGTAGCCCTCGCCCATTGCGAGCAGCGCGACCAGGACGCCGACGACGCCGGCGATACCGATCACGATCACCGCCGATGAACCCAGGCGTTGTCTCAAGGTACTGATTCCGACCGCCGTCACCGACGCCGCTTGACGCCCGCGGCGGGTCGCGATCATCCACAGCGCAAAAAGCGCCGCGCCGGCGACGACCCCGTACCAGGGCAGCCTGACCCAGATCAAAAGCGACAGCGCGAGCGCGATCACCAGCGCCGCGCTCAATAGGAATTCCTTCGCTTTGCTCATATCGCGGCCCTCTCAACGCCCGGCCAAGGCGTCGACGATGTTCAGGCGCATCGCCCGCAACGCCGGTAAGGCGCCCACCAGCACGCCGATCACCAACATCAGGGCAATGCCGAGCAGCCAGGTGCCGGCATCGACCGGCGGTAAATTGAGCGTGCCGCCGCTGCCGGCGCTGACCACCGGCAACAGTACCGTCGCGAGGCCCAATCCGGCGAGGCCGCCGATCAGCAGCAGCAGCACGGATTCGGCCAGCACCATGACGAGCACGCTGCGGTTCGAAAACCCGATCGTCTTCAGCACGGCGAGCTCCGAGGTCCGTTCGCGCACGGCTTGCATCATCGTGTTTCCCGCCAGCAGCATCAGCGTGAAGAACACCGCGCCCATGATCGAGCCGACGATCAGGCCGATGTCGGCAAGCTGCTTGATCCAGTTCGCCGTGGCCGCCTGCTCTGTCTGAGTCAAGGTCTCGTGATCGGAATTGGCCGAGATCGCATCGATCGCCTTGGCGATGCGGTCGGCCTGGTTGACGTCGCTTACGCGGGTGACGTACCAGCCGACGGTCCCGCGGGTGTATGGTGTGGTGTCGTCGAAATATTTCCAGTGCATCAGGATCATCTGGCCGAACATGCGCCCGCCGCTGTCCTTCGGCTGCATGATTCCGGTGATCTCGAAGCTCCAGTCCTTGCTGCCGTTGCGGTCCGGGAATATCGTCGACTGCAGCGGTAATTTGTCGCCGACCTTCCAATGATATTTCTGCGCCAGCTGCGCGCCGACCAGCACGCCGGAGCGAGTCGCGTCGAATGCCGCGCGAGCCGCGGCGCTGACCGCGACCTCCGGATACATATCGATGTAGTTCGGGCTAACCGCAAAGCTGAAGATCTGGTTGTGCGGATCTTGATATGCGCCGCCGAACCAGTTCGCATACGCGACCGCTTTGACGCCCGGAACCCGGCTAATCGCCATCTCCAGCGATTGCGGCAAGGTCTCGATGAACGACAGCCGCGATCCGGTTTGCAGCCGCTCGGCGCCGTTCGCACTCTTGCCGGCCTGATTGAACGATATGCGCACCGCATCGAGCATGCCGAACAGCAAAAAGGCGGTCACGACCGACAGCACCGTCAGTATGGTGCGGGTCTTGCGCCGAAACAGGGCGGCCCATATCAGATGCAGGTATTTCATCGTCGCGTCCTCAGGCCGCTGCTTGCTCGACCAAAGTGCCTTTGTCGAGGTGCAGAATATGACGCGCAAATTCGGCCGCCTTCGGATCGTGAGTCACCATCACGATGGTCTTGCCGTGCTCGCGGTTCAGCTGCTGCAGCAAACCCAGCACCTCCGCAGCGGACTGCCGATCCAAATCGCCGGTCGGTTCGTCGCAAACCAGCAAGGTGGGATCGGATACAATGGCGCGAGCGATCGCGACCCGCTGTTGCTGCCCGCCGGATAGCTCGCCGGGCTTATGCGCGGCGCGATCGGCGAGCCCCACCAGTTGCAGCGCGATCGACGCGTTCTTGCGCCGCTGCGCGGAGGACAAGCGGGTCAGCAGCAGCGGCAATTCCACGTTGCGCTGCGCCGTCAGCGTCGGCATCAGATTGTAGAACTGGAACACGAAGCCGACGGTCGAGGCGCGCCATTTCGCCAGCGCGCCGCCGCCTAGCTGGTCGATCCGCTGACCGCCCACGGTGATGCTGCCGGCCGTCGGGGTGTCCAGTCCGCCGATCAGATTGAGCAGCGTGGTCTTGCCTGAGCCCGACGGTCCCATCAGCGCCAGAAAATCGCCGGCCGCGACCGCTAAGTTGATATTGTGCAAAACTTCGATCTTTTGCGTGCCGCGTGCGTAAATCTTGGCAAGGTCATGGATGTCGATCAACGTGGCCATGCGGTTCTCCTGGCGCTTACGGTGTTGAGGTTTTCGTTTGGACGGCCGAACCGTCGCGCAAGTCCTGCGCGGGCGATATCACCACGCGATCGCCTATTTTAACGCCCGCCGGCACCAAGCGCAGATCACCGTAGGCTTGAGCCGCCGGATTCACCATGCGCTCTCGCACCCGGTCGCCTTCGAGTACGAAGATCACCCGGTGCGCGGCGCGCTCGACGATCGACGAGGCAGGCACCAGCGCGCCGTGCAGCGCCGGTGTCGACGGCTCGAGCTTGGCCTCGAGAAATGATACCCGAACGCCCATGTCGGGGACGATCCGGGGATCCTTTTGCTCGAGACCGACCCGTACCTTGATGGTCGCCTTGCCGCGATCGGCGGTGGGCACGATCGCGATCACGTGCGCTGGTATCCTCCAATCGGGATACGCGTTCAACACCGCTTCGGCGGGCATCTCCGGCCGGACCCGGCCTATGTAGGTCTCGTTGACGTCGACATCGACTTCCAGCGAATCCATATCGACGATCGTGCAAATGCCGGTGCGCGTGTACCCGCCGCCGGCCGAGAACGGCGAGACGATCTCGCCAATTTGCGCATCCTTGGTCGTGACGATGCCGGAGAACGGCGCGCGCACGACGGTATAGTCGAAATTGACCCGCGCTTGCTTGACGGCGGAGTCCGCCGCGATCACCTGCTTCTGCTGCGAGGTCAGTTGTGCGTTCGCAGTCTCGACGAGCGTGCGCGACTGTTCGGCCGCCTGCTTGGATACCAGCCCTTGCGCGGCGAGCGTCTGTTCGCGCGCGGCGTCGCGCGTATCCTGCGCCAGTTGCGCCTGATATTGCGCGACCAGTGCGTGCGCCGATGCGGCTTGCGCCACTGCGACGTTCAAAGCCGCCCTGTAGCCGCTGTCATCGAGCCGCGCCAAAACTTGGTCGCGCTTGACGCGATCGCCCTCCTCGATCAGCACGGCCGTGAGCGTCCCGGTGATTTGCGCCGACACCGTGGCCAGGCGCTGTGCGGTGACGTAGCCGGTCGCTTGCAACACTGCGCCGGCATCGCCATCCGCCGTCGGCGATACCGCCACGGCCGTCTGTACGGCGGCCGCCCGATGAGACAGAGCGATCCAGCCGCCCGCGCCGAGCGCCACGATCACCACCGCGGCAATGATCCACGGCCAGCGGTTCGGTCCGCCGCCGCGGTCCTCACGCTGGCCGCGATCTATCCGCAATTCGTTCAATAGATCGGCGTTGTCCACGCGTCCCCCCGGCAGGCTGCCGACCGGCGCTTCAGGTCACGGCGCACGCGGCGGCGCCTCCGTATCGCTGCTCGGCATCGGCGTCGGTACCTGCAGCAACACCGAAATTTGTTTGAGGTCCTCGGGGGCCAGGATACCGGCTGCTTGCTTGAGTTGCAGTAGGCTCGTCAAGTAGCTGGCGCGGCTCTGCGCGAAGCTCGTTTGCGCGGCCACGAGGTTTTGGCGTGCCAGCGAGACATCGACGATCGTGCGGGTACCGACCTGCATGCCCGCCTCCATGACCTGCAGCGAGCTCTCGTTCGATTTCACGGACTGCTGCAGCGCCTTGACTTGAGAAATGCCCGTCAGTACGCCCAAATAAGCTGTGCGTGCCTTTTGCACCGTCTGGCGATTGGCCAACTGGACTTGATCTTCGGCGGCCTCGTATTGACGCCGCGCCTGGGTCACCTCCGCCCGCACGGCGCCGCCGGAGTAGATCGGCACGTTCAACTGCAGCATGACGCTATTACCATTGATCGCCTGGAATTGCCCGACCTCGAGTCCCTGGATCGTCGAATATTGGTCATTGTTGTTGTGATTGTGACTGAACACGAGACCCAACGTCGGGTAATGACCGCTGCGCTTGATCGAGACGTTGGACGAGGCGACGTCGGCCGCCGCCTGCGCCGCCAGCAGATTGGGGTTTTGTTTCAGCGCCGTGCTGACCCACTGCTGGGTGTTGTCGGGATCGGGCACACGCAGCGGCATATCGGTGATCGGCTCCTGGAGTAGGCCTACCGGCTCGCCGGTGATCGCGCGCAAGCTCTCTTCGGCGTTGATGATCTCCTGACGGGCCGCGATTTCGGTCGCGACCGATTGATCATAGGCGGCCTGGGCATTCTGCACATCGGTGACGGTGCCGGCGCCCGCTTGATACTTGGCCTCGGCTTGACTCAGTTCCTTGCCGTTCGCGTCGGTTGCGGCGTTATCGGCCGCGAGGGTATCGCGCGCCGTCATCACGCTGAAATAGGCGGTCGCGGTGCGCATGATCAAATCCTGCTGCGCGGCAACGAATAGCGCCTGCGCCTGCGCGACCGACGCGTCGGCCTGACGGATGGACTCCCACGCCGACCAGTTGAATATCGGTTGCGTCAGCTGCGCCGTATAGCTCGTGGTATACGAACGAAAACGGCCGTTGGTTTCAATGTAAGCATTCGTCGTCGGGTCGAACACCAGCGGTACTTGGCCGCTGGATTTATTGATCTGGCGCTGCCCGGACACGTTGACGTTCGGCAAATAGGCTGCGCGCGCGATGGGTTTGTCCTGCAGCGCGGCGCGGTAGTTGGCTTCAGCGGTTGCGAACGTCGGGTCGCTTTTGACGGCCAGCGCGTATATATCCCAAAGATCGGCGCCGCGAGCCGCCGCCGCAACCATCACGCCCGCCGCCGTCAGCGCCACTAGCGGACGGCGCAATCTATGGGGGCACGGTGGCTTGGCCGCCGCCGCGCCTCGGCGTATCGAAATCATCGAGGACCCTTTCGCCGTTTGAATTCTGCACGTTCTACTACATCGGGCGGCGTTCGGCCACCGTGAACCGCGATCGGCGCCGGAATTTTCGGTGGGTACCGGCCTCGATACATCAGTTAAGATGAACCCTACAGTTAAGATGAACCCTACTTGGCAGCGACAGGTCAAAGAGGCGGCATGGCCATCATTGCATGCAGTGAATGTGGGCGCGCGGTCAGCGACAAGGCGGCGGCTTGCGTCCATTGCGGTGCGCCGCTGGACACCTCGTCCGGCATGGGCCTCGTGCCCAAACGCTCGCGCGCACCGCCGCCGACTCGCGAGCAAATCCGGCGAGGACTTTTCATTGCCGTGTCGATGTTGACGCTCGGCGTGGCCGGCGCAATTTTTCTGGATCACCGGCCCGGCGCCGGCCGGCTCGCCGCATTCGTATCGGCCCTGTTGATCATCGGCGGAATATGCGGGTGCCTGGTGTTGTTGGTGATGGCGGCCGTTTCACGTCGCTAGCCGTTTCTCGTCGCTAGCCGTTGCTCGTCGCTAGGCCGTTTCTCGGCCGGGACGCGGCTGACTCCGCGGTCACCGCAGCGCCACGCTGGCCGCGCCGATGATTGGTCCCTGGGGCAGCGGCTGTATCAATACCGCCGCGTCAGTGGCATCCCGCGGCAGCGAATCCAAACGCGCGTGATACTGCCGCCGCAGTCCATTCCATCGTCCGAGACTGCGGAAGTCGCGCACGATGTTGTACTCGTTGATCGTATGTCCCGCGTTTTCCCCCCGATCGATCGGCGAGACCGCGGTCCGCCGATAGGCTAGGAGCACGACGTCGCTCGCGGCGCGTATAGCCTGCGCGCCGACATCGACGAGGATCTCACCATCGCGAACCGAGAGTGCTACAGCGACACCATGGCGGTGGAAGGTCAATGCCCTGCCGATGGACGCCCGGTCGCTGCCGACGAAATCTTCCCGCCCGTCGATGACGACTTGCGGCGTATAGACCGACGACAGCCGAAACGCAACTGCGTAAGCGCGCTGCCGCTGAACCGCTTTCGGGAGGCCGAAGCGATCATGCCACCCGAGACCGTCCCAATAGTCGACGTGAAGCGTCAGCGGCAGGACATCGGCGCGTTTTGCGAGTTCGCCGACGTAGGCCTCGGCGGGTGGACATGAACTGCAGCCCTCCGAAGTGAACAATTCGACGACAGCCGGTCGTGTTTGCGCGGACGCCGTTGCAACGCATGCCAGTAGAGCGCCTGCCGTCAGCAACGGATGCAATGTAATTCGCATAGGGTGGCCATCCATTGGGTATGCCGCTGCAGGGTAGACCGGAATCCTCGGCGAAATATTGCACCCCTAAATCAGGCCGCAACAAGTTCGAACCGGCTGCGCCGGTCACGGAGCTCTCGCCGCCCTCCTGGAGATTCGCCGGCCGCGATCACTTTTCCCTGAACCCCGGCATTCCCTTTGCTTCGTGCCCACGCGCGAGCGGCACGGCCATTTTGACGGCCGCGGCGAAATCGGAGCGCAGCAACTCGAACGGAACGGAACGGCGGAAGAAGTCCGCCCAGACGAATTCGGCGAAGGCGGTCGGCGTCTTGTCGAACCCGCCGGCGTTTCGCACGTAGCCCGCCAACGACCGGTAGATATCGTCGACCATGTCCCGCAGGTGTCCCGGGATCGCTGCGTAATAATGCCTGACCCCATTCTCATCCAGCGGATGAACCCACCGATTTGCGTCCATCTCCGGCCAAAAGTCCTTGGCGGTATAGGACGACAGATCCGCCGCAATCTCAAAAAAGCCCATTTCAATCCCTGCCTCCAACGCGGCCCGGCCAAGGTGATGGTGATCCGTGATGTAGATTCTGCCTTGCATCCCGATCACACCCGGCATGGCGTGAGCGCGCATGAACTCGATGCGGTCAATTGGGCTGAGGGTCTTGATTTGCTTTACCTTGTCCGCGACCTCGAGCAATCCGACCGTGATCTGAGTTGGCAGCAGTCTCGCGATCACCGACTCTTTGATCTTCGCCATTCCGCGCTCCGTTCTACGACCCGCTCGTCCACCGCCTCGTTGCCCCGCGGGTCCGCCGCCGGCAGGTGCCGCCGCCGGTAGGCTCCGCGCCGCCCCGTCCTTTCGCCCGCCGGATCGGCATCAACGGACCAACCGCCGCGCCTCGATCGACCCGGATAGCGTCGCATCGCCAATCGACAGATAAAGATTGCGCTCCGAGACGGACAAATCCAAATCCATGCGCCGCTCCAACCGCGACGCCAACGACGCGACGAGTTCTCGATCCATGACGTTGATCTCCACGGCCTCCGCCCGGTGTATCCGTTCCCCGGACAGACGCTCCAGCCACGGCTCCACGTCCTTATGCGCATAAACCACGACCCGCCGCGCCGCCTTCCCAGCCTTATGCAAACGTGCCGCTTCCGGCATCCCGACGTCGATCCAAGTCTGCAGCGTTCCGGTCAAGTCGTAGGCCGCGATCGCCGGTTGATCCGGATCGGATAGCCCCTTCGAAAAGGCGATTCCCTCGGTATACTCCAGGCAATACGCCAATAGCCTGGTTACCAGAAATTCCGCGCTCTCGGACGGATGTCGCGCAACCCGCAGGGAGAGCGTCTGGTAAACGCCCCGGTCCGCGTCGGCCAAACGCACGGTGAACACATATACGGTCGAGGTTAACGCCATCGAGGATGATTCGTCGGGTCGCGCGACTTCACCGGCTCATTTCCCATCTCCGTCCGTTCCCTTGTCGAGCGCGATGCCCCGCTGCGCGACCCAGAACCGGTCGCGAATCCAAGCCGCTCGCCGGACGCACCACCACATCATCGCCATATGCATTCCGCCATATGGCTCTGGGCAGGGGATAAAGCAATGATAGCCCGGCAGATCATTCGGTCCGTGTAGCCCCCACGCTCCCAAGCGAGGCACGAAATCGACGTGCTCGAGCTCAAACGCATTCAGCGCTCGGCACATCTGCGCGGAATCGGGGGGCGCTTCCACGAACGGCAGGGAGATCGACGCCAGATACCCGGCGCCTGCGATTGGATGCAACATTCCGGCATTCACCTGCAGCAACGCCGTCTCGGCAGTCGGGTCGATCGCCCGCGACGGACAATCGCCGCTCAGCGCCAGTTCCGCCCAGACGGACGAGTCGCTGCTCGCCGCCGCCAAACCCCGTTCCTGCAACGCCGCAGCCGCGGCTCGCAATTCATCCGGCTTCAAGGGCGCCTTCCAAGCAAGGGGCATTGCATGATGCTCACGCTGTCGCTCGAGCGCCGCCGCGGATATGGCCGCAAGCGCGACGGATCGACCGATCGGCAGTTGGCCTGCGAACGTGTTGAGTATGGTTTGCGCCGCCAGATGTGCGGTGGATTCCTTGCAATACAGCGAGAACTGCGCCGTCTGCCGCATCCGAGCGTCCCGCAGATCGTAAGCCCCGTACACCGCCATGGCGTTGAGCCGCTGCACACCCGCCTGATGAAACGACAGCAGATCCGCCCCCCGGTACTCGGCGACGATCTCGGCAATCCCAATGACCTGTTGCCCCCCGCGGTCCTGCGCGACCGGCAACAAGCGAAGCGTGCTGATCCCCGCCCCCGACGGATGGACGAGTCGATAACCGAGATCTATGCGCTCTAGCGGATGGGATTTCAGCGCGTTGTGTATGCGTTCTTCGACTTCGCCGATCACGTCATTGCCTACCGATGTCGTTCAATTTGACCACAAGGCCATCCACGCATACGCTCGCCTGGCCGAGGAGCCCACCGCGCGGAGAGTTTGAACGCGCCGGGAATTCACCGACCAGCAACTCGCTAGCGGTCAAAGATTCGGCGCAGGCTGATCTTTGTTCCTCGAACTGCCGTTCTTATCGTGCACGCCCGCGGCTGCATCGGTGGTTTGCGCAGCCGACTGGGCTCCCTCGAGGGCGATCAACGGACTGTAGGCGGTCACGGTGAATCGCGTCACCCGACGATCGCCAAGCAAGGCGCCGCCGTTCGCCGTGTGGTGATCTTCGGTCACGATCGCCACGCCACAGTGATCGACCTCGAATCGGAACTCGTCGGGCACCCTCTTTAAGGCGATATTCTCGCGGTCCACATTTGCGAGACTCAAGGCGCCGAGCTGCCCAAATAATTCGCGACGACCGCAGGGATCACCGACCTGCACGGTGCCGCCGCTCTGAAATCGCCAAGTCGGTGCATCCGGCAGATCGTTCGATCCCGCAAATCCCCCGTACTTCTTGGCCAGCGCGTCGTCGAGCGCGATTTCGCGAACGGCGTCCGCGGGCGCATAGCCTACGGTGTGGATGATCGCCATCACACGCTCGTTGTTGGGCACAGGACTCATCATGACTTCGAAAGCCTCGCCGGGCGCGTCGAGCGCATCGCCGCCAGCCGGTGCCGTCCAGGTCGCGATGGTATTCACGAAGCGCCCGTCGGCCACGGAACGCATGGCTCCCGCAGCGGTATCCCAATAGCTCAGCGTCTCCGTCGACTCACGGTATTCGCGCAGCTTCTTGGCTTTGAGCGCGGCGCGGACCGCATCGAGCGGCATGCCGAGCGCGACCCCCGCGACGTCGATCGCAAGGGGCGAGATCAACGGTGGATTCTGCATTTGCGGTGCCGGTGCCGGTGCCGGCGCGGCGGCGGTGGCGGTGGTCGTCGCGGCGGTGGTCGCGGTCGCGGCGCCGGTAGGCGTTTTCAGCAGGTAAGCGGCGGTGACCAGCATCCCTCGCGCTTCTGCTTTTTTACATCCATAAAGCGAAACGGAATCCACCTTTAGGCCGGTAGCCCCGTCGGGCTCCCGCACAGGCTGGCCGAGTACTCCGTTTGGTTCCATGCGACCTGTCCGGGTATCGATCAAGCAATAGTATCGGCGCCGGTTCGGCGGCGCGCCGAGATCGAAGTGTCCGCGCACGACATCGTGATCTAAGCCCAGCCGTACGGATTCCGCGATGGACGACAGAAAATTCTCCTGAGGGAGCGATTTTGACGCGTCACCCGATACGGATGCGCCCGGCACAGCCGCGGCTGAATCAGCCGGCGCATCGGCGAGTGCGCCTTTGCCGGTTCCGACGAAAAGCGCGACGCACACCGCCAAGGTCTGCGACGCCTGAACCCGCAATTGTCGTGATCGCCGCAAGTTGTTCTCCGGGGCAAGGCTATTCGGCTCTTTTCCTTGCGATTCTAGTCGCTGACGAGCCAATCCGCACTACCGGTGACGCGGCAATGCCGTGCACCTTCCATGGAGCGCACGATCATCCATCGGATCCGGCAATTCGCTCCCAAATCTTCGTGCGAATGATTTGCTCCCCCGGCTTGCCGCTGCGCGTCGTGAATATCAATCGTCTGCCGACTAGCGACACCTTCTGCGAGTAATCCAATCCTGTTTCGGACGAAATGAGGGACGACTCGACGTGATGGGTAACGATCGAACTGGCCGGGTCGAATTTCCAACTGCCGAAGTAGGCGTAATAGGAGTCGAATGCCGCGACCTTCGATCGGACTTGTCGCGCCGACGCGGAGGCGGACAATCGCGCCTCTGGAACTTCTACCATCCGACGATGCGGCGCCGCGATCTGCACGCTCATCCATCCGGACGCATCGTAGATGATCGTGCCGATCGAATCGGCTTGATAGAACGGGTCTACGACCGGCCCGCCCGGGCCCGAACAGTCGATGCCGACGAGTCGCCATGCGCCGATCAGATCCCGCCTCTCCAGGTGTGCCGCACTATCGTTGGGCGCCGCCTGGCAAAGGAGCGCATATAGGCAGATCGTGCAAAGGACTGCGGTTCTCGCGGACCGAGCGGTGCTCATCATTCAGAACCTCCAGCGGCGTGACGGCCTGCGGTGCGGCACCCGGATCGCTCCCGGCAGTTGCGCGGCGCACGGCGCCTGCGATTCGATGCCATCTGACCTTGCAACCTATCCCCTGTTTATTCCAGCCGGCGTCAACCGTTGACGGCGATCCTTGGGTCGTTCGGCAGGAGGCGACCGGCCGATTTCTCGACCGAGTCCCGCGAGATGAGCAGGAACATCGCCCACTACGTGCCGCGATAGTGCATGAATTCCACCGGTTTTTTCCAATTCGCGCGCGTAAACAGCACGGGTTTGGCCTTCCTTTCATTCGAGCCGAAAAATGACCTCGGTATTCAGCCGTTCATCTGGGCCGCCGATGCAGCGCCAGCGCAGCAGCGCATCGGGTTCGGCGGCAATGACCAGCATATCGCAGAAACCGCAATTGATGAGCGCCCCCCTAGGCCGCGTTTCCGCGCCGTGCTGGACTACCAGCCGCGCGGACCTTCGATCGTGGTGAGCGCCTCGAACACTTTGCCGGGTTTTGCGTCGATGCCGATGACTTCACGAATTTCTCGCAGCTCATGGTTTTCTTGTCTCCAATCCGGTTTTGAAGTTGTGCAGCGCTTCGAGGCGGTGCTGTTCAAACTTGCGGACCCAGCGCTCGGAGATCTCGTGAATGGGCACGGAATTGAGGTAATGCAACTTCTCGCGTTTCTGGCGCTGGTATGCAGGTAAACGCCTGCGTGGCAAGCGGCATGACGAAAGAAGCGAGGAGCAGTCCCCGCCTCGCCGTTCAAAGGCGTCCGGCTGGGCCCGGCACCGCGAGCACTCCGGGGTTATTTCATGAACGGCTGGCTCTCGAGCTCGCGCGCTTCCTGATTGCGCCGCTGGGCGCGCAGTGCGTCGGCCAATAGGCGCCCCGATTGTCGCTGCGCCGCGAGATCGCCGCTCGCAAGCGCGAGCGCCTTGCGGGCGCAGCCTTCCGCCTGGTGCGCGTCGCTCTCCATCAAGCGCAGCCGTCCCAGCTCGACCCACAGCAATGGGTTGTTCGGTTCGATGCGCAGCGCCCGATCGAGTGTGGACGACGCAGCCGGCAGGTCGCCGCGCGAGACTTGCGCGCGCGCGCGCGTCACGAGCGAGCGGGTCGCCGGCGACAGGTGGACGACGCGCGCGGGCGGCGACAAGTCGCTCGGCGGTGACGGACCAGCGGGCGCTGACAAGCCAGCAGGCGGCGACGGGCCGGGTGGCGGCGGCCCCTCCGGGGATCGATACAGGCCGGGCGCGGTGCACGCGCCGACCATTACCGCGGTGCCGAACGCGACGGCGATCGTTTTCAGTGTATGGTTGCCTTGAGCCATGCCTTGATCTTGTCAGTCACTTTGCCGAATGGCGAGGAGCCGCAGCCGGGCTTGCCCAGTTAATGCCGTACCCCTCGGCACCGCGACGAGGACGGCATCCGCGCTGCAGGCCGGAGTGGTCTCCATTCCGTCTTCGAACCCGATCCAGCGGTCTTCCGTGAGTTCCGGCGGCACGGGCTCAAATGAAGCGCTCTTGAGGCTCGCCATCGTATCGCCCCACACCGGCAGCGCTCCGGCGGCTCCGGTCAGTCCGGTGGCGCGATTGTCATCGTAACCGACCCAGACGACTGCTAGGTAGCTGCCGGTGAATCCGGCGAACCAGCTGTCGCGCGTGTCGGAGGTCGTGCCGGTCTTGCCGGCGACGACCGTTCCCGGCGGCAAGCGAATAGTCGCGCCGCGGCCTGTGCCGCGCGTCGTCACGAGCATCAACATTCGGTCGAGCTGGTAGACCGCTGAGGGTTGCGCCACCGCCTCCACCTGCACTTTGAAGCTCTTGAGCGGCCGGCCATGCTCGTCGAGCACTGCTCGCACCGCACGCAGTCGCGTGCGGAAGCCGCCATTGGCGAACGCTTCGTAGACCTGCACGACCTCGAGCGGCGTCATCTCGACGGCGCCGAGCAGCAGCGACGGATTGAGCGCCGGGCGCCTATCGAGCCCCAGCCGCTGCAGCATGTCGGCGACCCGCGGCAGCCCGATGTCGAGCCCAAGCCGCACGCTCGCCAGGTTCATCGACTCGGCGAGCGCGCGCACCATCGGCACCTGTCCGTAAGTCATGCGCGTGAAGTTCTGCGGGGCCCAGATGCTGCCGTCGCCGAGCTTGAGCTGTAGCGGGGAATCCTCGAGCATCGTGGCCGCGTTGTAGCGGCCGGTCTCGAGTGCAGCCAAGTACACGGCGGGCTTCACCAGCGAACCGATCTGCCGACGCGCGTCGAGCGCGCGGTTGAAGCCCTCGGCGCCGATTTTACGGCCGCCCACGACGGCGACGACGTCGCCGCTGTTCGGCTCAACGACGATCACCGCGCCCTCGAGCTGCTCGCCGCGCATCCGACGTGCCGCATCGAGGCGACTCAGGTGCCGCCGCAACGAGCGCTCCGCCGCTGCCTGAGCGCGCGGATCCAGTGAGGTATACACAGCAAGCCCCGCCGCGGCCAAATCGGCCTCGGCGTAGTCCCTCTTCAGGTCCCGGCGAACCAGATCGAGATAGGCGGGCACGTAGCGGCTGCCCGGCGACCGCAGTCCGAGCGGAGCCGCGGCGGCGCTCTTCGCGGCAGCAGGAGTCGATCAGGTGCGCGCCGGCGAGTTGCTGCAGCACGAGATTGCGCCTCGCGCGTGCGCGATCGGGGTGTTCGCGCGGGTCATAATAGGACGGTCCCTTGACCAAACCGATCAGCAGCGCAAGTTCGCCGACGTCGAGCTCATCTAGCGGCTTGGCGAAGAAGTACTCGCTGCCAAGTCCAAAACCGTGTATCGCGCGCTCGCCGTCCTGCCCGAGATACACCTCGTTGAGGTAGGCGACCAGGATTTCCTCTTTGCTGAAGTGCGCCTCGAGCAGCAGCGCCATCACCGCCTCGGTCAATTTGCGTCCGAGGGTCTGTTCGTCCGAAAGAAAATAGTTCTTGACGAGTTGCTGGGTCAGCGTACTGCCGCCCTGGATCACGCGGCCCGCCCGCAGGTCCGCCCACAAGTGCGCGCAGGATCGCGTACGGGTCGACGCCGTGGTGCTCGTCGAAACGCCGATCCTCCACGACCTTGATCGCCGCACTCAGCAGTGGCGGCACGTCGGCGGGCGATAGCACGATGCGGTCCTCGCCGTGCACGGGAAACACGCTGCCGACCATCAGCGGATCGAGACGGAACACCGGTAGTTGCGTGCCGTTGGCGTACTTGAGATCCACGATCGAGTCGCTTCCCGCGCTGATCAGCACGCGTTCCGGCGCCCTGAGCTCATCGACGAAGCGAACGCGGCGGGCATGGAGGTCGAAGTCACCGCCGCGGCGGCGGTAGACGCCGGGCCCCATCGCGGGATCGCCGCTGCGATAGTGGAGACGTCGCAGCTCTTCCTCAAGGTCATCCGCCCCCACCGGAGCGCCGGTATAGAGTTCGAGCGGCTCGGCGTAGACGCGCGCCGGCACCGACCACAGGCGACCGCGGAATTCCCGGGTGACGACGTGATCGAGGTATGCGACCCAAGCCGCGGCGGCGACAATGAGCGCGGCGCCCGCGAAGATCAGCAGACGGCGCCCGCGTGATGCTTTGGAGCGCGCCACGGCTCTATCGGCGGAAGTCGCCGGATGACATCGGCAGCCAACGGGTCGCCGCCGGCGCCTCGTTGCGCGGTCTGTGCGGTGCTAGACGAAGCAGCGGAACATTGGCACTCGAAGGCTTGCTCAATAGCGCGGCAAATTCATGGAATGTCGGCCGTCGTAGTCTGGCCTGCAACGACGGAGATGCCGGTCTTCACCGGATTGAACGTCACGGTGCTATCGGCTTGATCGGGATTGTCCATGGCGGCAGCGCAGGTGAAGGCCAGGGTGTATGTGCCGGGCGGTAGGCACGTGAATTGATAATAATACGGCGGCTGAGAATTTGCGACCGGCGCCAGCGAAGACAGCGGCTGGTTGGCATCGGTCGATGCCGCCGCGCTATTCATAACGCGATATGCGCAGTTCTCGGATTGCCGTCGGCCACGAGCATCAATACGAATCGGCTGGTCGAAAAATACGGCCGAGGCCAGCCGCTTTGGTCCGATCAAATCGTTAGTCATTGCCCGAAGAATCGCTCGTTGCAGGGAGCGACTTCTTCAACGAGGCCACCACCACCTTGCCGTCCTGGACGGGCAAGGAGTCGCCCGGATCCTTGTTCATGTGCAAATGATGCTGATGACCCTTGTATACATAGACCACATCGAATCCCGCCGGCTCCTCTTTTAAATCGTACGCGGTGATGCAGCGCCGCTCGTTGGTGGTGTATGTGTCATTTTGCTGGACTTTCCGTTGTATCTGATTACCGGCATAGCCGCCGGCACCCGCGCCGGCGATGGTCGCCAAGGTCTTGCCGGTTCCGCCGCCTACCTGATGGCCCAAGATACCGCCAACCAGCGCGCCGATCCCGGTCCCAAGCAATCGATCCTGATCCTTGACGGGCTTGGTATGCGTGACGGCTTCCTCGTGGCACTCCTGCCGCGGAATCCTGACGGTTCGCGTCAGCGGCCTCGCGCTGAGGACGGTGGCCGAATGAGCGGTCTGATATCCATGGTAAACAGCGGCCGCCGTGCCGGCGGTTATCACCGCGGCGCCGGCGATCGCGCCCGTCAAAAACGCAGTCTTCATCGATTGGCCCTCATCTATTGCCTCACAGAATCGCGGCATCGACGTGCCGCCATGAACTCGTATTATCTCGATCGCGATCGGCGGTACGTAGCTGTCGGCGGGCGGCGACAGGCGCGGCCGCTCGAGCCGCGATAATGATGCCAAATACGGCTGTTGCACACGCAAAACCGGTTCAAGGTCATCGCCGTCTCGATCGCGAATTCGATCCTTGCCGCTGGCCATGAGCCGATACGAGGCGGCGCTCGAGTGCCGGCGACCGCCGCGCGGAGTAGGCAAGCTTCGCCTCCACGCACCATGCAGCGCAAACCAAGCTATCATCGGCGACGAGACGGATATGCACCCCTTGACTTCAGGACGCGGCGGCTCGGCGCAACAACGATTCGTCCAACGCATGGCCGCGGTGAGCCGCTGCGTTGCGCGGCGGACGACCGCTACGCGAAACCCGGCCTCGCTGATGATCGCGCTGGCGCTGATATCCGCATGTCAAAATCGCAGCACGGCGGCGCTGGAGTCCGCGGTGACGTTCCGATCGCCTCGTGAGGTGGAAGCACTGCTGAGAGCCGGCGCCAATCCGAACATCGAATCGCGCAGCGGCGAGCCCTTGCTTTGGCGCGCCGTGCGCTTGCAGCGTTACGATAATGCCGTCGTGCTGCTGCAAAACGGCGCGAATCCGAAGACTCAATTCTATCGGGTCGACATATTGTTTCCGGTCGTCTCGGCGGCGCCTAGATGCCCTATCGATGCTTTGCGGGCATTGCTGCGGGCGGGCGCTGACCCGAATACCGTGAACATGTACACCGGCGACACGCCGTTGATGGTCGCTCTGGAGCACGGCGCGGAGCCGTGCGCCGATTTATTGCTATCCGCGGGCGCCAAGAGCGACGTCAGAAACCTCGCCGGCGGAACCCCGCTGCATTCGGCCGCCAAAGGATCATCAAGCAAGATGGTCGCAAAGATCCTCGGGCTAGGCATCGGCATCGACAGCGTGATGACTCAGGGCACGACGCCGCTGATGTTGGCTGCCGCGAGAAGGCCGGAAGGGGGAGAAAATGAATTGGTGATCGCCACCCTGCTTGATCATCGCGCCAATCCGTGCCTGAAGAATGCCAGTGGGTTGACGGCGGCGGACATCGCGCTGAGATTTGGGTTCACTGAACGCGCGCAGCGGCTTGCGGAGGTTTGCGGCGCATGGCAAGCGCGGCAAACGCCGCGCAATTGAGGCTCTACTACGCAGAGTCAACCTACCGCCGCAATACAGGCAGCGACGGCATCGTGCTTTGTGGTTCGCTTTGCGGAACTACGCTAGACTTTTGCCTGTGTCAGCCCTATGCGTAGCCGCGCGGCGACCGAGCGGCGCCGACTTGAAAATACCGGGGAGTAAGCCAGTGATATCCGGCGTTGGCGACCATCCTACCGGCAGCGCGAACCGCGCCAGTGCGGATGTTCTCGTCGTCGGCGGAGGACCGGCCGGATCGACGGCCGCCAACCTCCTCGCAGAGCGCGGCTACCGGGTTGTCGTGCTGGAAAAGGCCCGCCATCCCCGCTTTCACATCGGCGAATCGCTGCTGCCCGCGAACCTTCCGCTGTTCGAGAGACTCGGAGTGGCGGAGCAGATTCGTGCGATAGGCATGCCGAAGTGGGGTGCGGAATTCGTCTCGCCGTGGCACGGCCGCGGGGAGACGTTCGCATTCGCTGACGCTTGGAACAAGAGTCTCCCGTACGCCTACCAAGTGCGGCGCTCGGTGTTCGACGAGATTCTGATTCGCCGCGCGGCCGAACGGGGCGCGACGGTCATCGAAGGTTGCCGCGCTTTGAAAGTCGAATTCAACGGACCGGATGGCGGCGCCCGCGTCGAGGCCGAGCAAGAGAACGGTGCACGGTCGTCGTGGGACGCACGCTTCCTGATCGATGCTTCCGGGCGCGACACTTTTCTGGCCAACCATTTTGGATTAAAACGCCGCAACCCAAAGCACAGCAGCGCGGCGGTCTACGGGCATTTCGCGGGCGCCGACCGCAATATCGGCAAACGCGAAGGCGACATTTCGATCTATTGGTTCGATCACGGTTGGTTCTGGTTCATACCGCTCGCGGACGGCGCCACGAGCGTAGGCGCCGTCGTCTGGCCGTATTACCTCAAGACCCGGCGGGTAGCGCTGCGCGACTTTCTGCTGACAACCGTCCAACTCTGCCCGCCGCTCGCCGAACGGTTGAAGAACGCGTCGCTGATCTCGGAAGTCGAAGCCGCCGGCAATTACTCCTACCACTGCGCGCGAAGCTACGGAGCCAACTATGCTCTGATCGGCGATGCCTTCGCATTTATCGATCCGGTCTTTTCATCGGGCGTATGGCTGGCGATGCACGGCGCCGTGGCGGCGGTCGAGGCGGTGGATGCGAGCCTGCGGGAGCCGGCGCGCGCGCCTGCGGCGTTGCGGGCGTTCGACCGCGTGATGCGCCGCGGACCGAGGGCATTTTCTTGGTTCATCTATCGCGTGACTAAGCCGACCATGCGGGAGCTCTTCATGCATCCAGGCAACCCGATGCGGATGAAGGAGGCGCTGCTGTCGGTTCTGGCGGGCGACATATTCGACCAGACCCCGATTTGGCCTTCGGTCGCCGCGTTCAAAGCCCTGTATTACCTTTCGTCTATTGTCAACGTGCGCCGCACGCTGGATTCGCTGCGCCGACATCGACGAAACATCGCCCCCGCGCCGCCGGAAAAGGCCGCTGCGCGCTGATGTACCCGGCTAGATCCATCGACGTCGCGTACCTGACGGCGGACCAACTAAAGCGATATCGACAGCCGGATCTGCGCGGCGTCATCGGGGTCGTGCAGTTCTCACAGATCGGCGGCGCCGATGCGCTACCCGGCGTCGGTTGCGTCCACGTCATGATCCCGCCGCTGGGCGAAGCCCCGAATGCGCTGGAAGTCTGGCACGCCGCGGAACCGCTTGAATCCGGGCGGGCCGGGCTCGTCTGCTATCGTTCGAACTCCTCGCTGCTATTCGGCTGCGTCGCCATCGCGGAAGCGGACGGCCCTGCGCCGCGAGATGGCCGCACCGCTCTCGAAGAGGCCACGGAGCGCGCATACGGCGAGTTGTTCCGGTGTATCGATCAGTGCGGATTCCCCCACCTATGGCGAATTTGGAATTATTTGCCCGACATCAACCGTGAAGCCGATGGTACCGAGCGATACCGGCGATTCAACGCGGCGCGCCGGCGTGCGTTTCTACAGGCCCGGCGCCAAGTGGCCGGTAACGTACCAGCGGCGTGCGCTTTGGGGTCGGCCGCCGGCAGCCCCTTGACGATCTACTTTCTTGCAAGCACCGAGCCCGCGACGCCGATCGAGAATCCGCGCCAGGTTTCCGCCTACGAGTATCCGCCGCAGTACGGCCGCGCGAGTCCGACGTTTTCGCGGGCAGTGCTGTCGCTTGGGGCTGCGCGCGCCGTCCTGCTGATATCGGGGACTGCCAGCATCGTCGGATACCGCAGCGTACACGACGGGAACGTCCTAGCGCAGACTCGCGAAGCCGTCGAAAACATCCGCGCGCTCGTCGCCGAAGCCAATCGTGTTGCAGGAACAAGGGCCTTCGACATCGGCGACCTTGCCTACAAGGTTTACGTGCGCCGCGCTGCGGATCTGCCGGCGTGCGCCGAGGAACTACGCCGGACGTTCGGGCCGAGCGCCGGCATCTTGTATCTGCGTGCGGATATTTGCCGATCGGATCTGTTGATCGAAATCGAAGCGGTCGGCTGTTCCGATCGACTGCGCGGGATCTGAGCCGTGCCGCGCATGCCGCGAACTTGGAGCGGTCTTTCCGCCGCGGCACTGCTGATCGTCTGGCTTGGAGCATCCCGCCCGGCGTACGCCCTCGAGCCGCAAAAGCCCCTATGGGAGTTCGGCCTCGGAATTGGCGCACTTGGATTCCCCGATTATCGCGGCAGCGACACCAGTCACGTTTATCCGCTGCCGATCCCGTATTTCATATACCGCGGGCGTTTTCTCCGCGCCGACCGCGACGGCGTCCGCGGTCTGTTGTTGAATCGCAAAGTCGTCGAACTTACGATCAGCGTCAACGCGACGACGCCGGTCCGCAGCCGTGATAGCGCCGCGCGCCGCGGAATGCCCGATCTGAGACCGACGATTGAATTGGGCCCTTCACTGAACGTTCATCTATGGCGGTCGACAGACCGCCCAATCCGTCTCGATCTACGGATGCCTCTGCGCGGCGCGGTGACGGTCGAATCATCGCCCCAATACATCGGTTGGTTCTTCGCCCCGCAACTCAATCTCGACCTGACCGATTTTGCAGGCCGGGCCGGCTGGAATCTCGGCCTCGCCGCCGGCCCGCTGTTTGCCGACCGCCGTTACGACGACTATTTCTATAGCGTCGCGCCTCGATTCGCGGCAGTCAACCGACCCGCCTATGAGGCGCGCGGCGGCTATTCGGGATCGCAGATGCTCGCCGCGATGTCCAAACGCTTTTCGCGCTACTGGGTCGGTGCGTTCGTACGCTACGATGTGCTCGGCGGAGCGGCCTTTTCCGAAAGCCCCCTGGTGCGCAGCAACCACTATTGGGCGGCCGGCGTCGGCATCGCCTGGATGATCGGACAATCTTCGACGCTGGTCGACTTCCCGGATGAGCATCCATAGGGCGTCATGGCTGCGCGGCTAAATCACCTCGTCGAAAATCTGGCGCTATTCACCTCACTGACGATACTCGGCGCGATCTGTCTGCTGTGGACCGTGATCGCCGTGCCGCTGCTGCTGATTCTGCCGAGGGGAATTGGCGCATGGATCGGACGCCGCGGTATTTTTGCGGGGTTTCGCTTCTATTTGTGGTCGTTGCGGACGATGGGCGCTTACCGATTCGATCTTGGCGAGCTTCGCGCACTGCGGGATGGTCCGCCGGTGGTTCTAGCCCCGAATCACCCCACGCTGATCGACGCGCTGTTGATCATCGCGCATGAACCGCGCGTCGCCTGCGTGATGAAGTCCTCGCTGATGAACAATGTATTCATAGGGGTCGGAGCCCGCCTCGCCCGTTACATCCGCCACGATCCCCCACGGCGGATGATCCGTGAATCGGTCGCGGAGTTGCGGCGCGGTGGGATCGTTTTGTTGTTTCCCGAAGGCACGCGCTCGACACGTGCGCCGATCAATGCGCTGGAGGCAGGCGTCGGCATCATCGCCAAGCAGGCGGGAGTGCCGGTGCAAACCCTGATCATCGAGACGAACTCGCCATTCTTGAGCAAAGGCTGGTCGCTGTTCACGCGGCCGGCGCTGCCGATCACCTATCGGATACGAATGGGGCCGCGCCTCGCGCCGCCGAAGGACGTTCGTGCATTCACGATCGAGCTCGACCGCTGCCTGCGGGCGGAGCTGAGCGCAGCGCCGCAGAACCGGTGGATCGACGCACGGCGCGATGCCCTTCGAGCGGCGGAACTCTAAAAGCCGTGCCGCTGCCGTCCGCCACTCATTTGGTGCTGATACCGAGCTACAACCCCGGGCCTAAGGTATACGAAACCGTCGCGGCCGCACGGGCATCGTGGCAGCCCGTTTGGATCGTCGTGGACGGCAGCACCGACGGCACCGGCGAGCGGCTCGCACGCATGGCCGAAGCGGACTGCGGATTGCGGATCCTCGTCTTGCCGCGAAACCAGGGAAAAGGGGCGGCCGTGCTCAGCGGATTGCGCGCCGCGCGCGACGCGGGCTACACCCACGTGCTGACGATGGACTCGGATGGTCAGCACCCGGCCGACCGAATTTCCGCATTCATGGCGGCATCGCAATCGGCGCCGCGAGCGATGATCCTCGGAGAGCCGGTATTCGACGCGAGCGCGCCGCTGTTGCGCGTCCGCGGCCGGCGTATCTCGAACTGGTGGGCGAACCTCGAGACGCTCGGGGCCGGAATTCACGACTCGCTGTTCGGTTTCCGCGTTTACCCAATTACGCCCCTGGAGCGCATCATGCGCGCGCAGCGCTGGATGCGTCGCTTCGATTTCGACGTCGAGGCGGCGGTGCGCCTCTGCTGGGCGGGAGTGCAGCCGATCAACATTGCCGCGCTCGTTCGATATCTCAGGCCGGAGGAAGGGGGTGTCTCGCACTTCCGCTACGGGCGCGACAACTTGCTGCTCACGTGGATGCATCTGCGATTGCTGCTCGGGTTTCTCTGGCGGCTGCCCGTGCTCCTGACCCGATATTTTCGGTCGCGGCGGCCCTAGCCGGGACTGCGTGCGCGGTATTCCGAGAAGATACCGAGCGCAACATGCCGCTCGACGTCCGCGAAGCCGGCATCCTCGATCGCCTGCAAGATGGTCGGCGGCGGCACGCACGCCCGAATCGTGTCCCAGTAATAGCGCACGAGTTCCGGCGTGTCGTGGTGATCGCAGATCAGCGCAGCCGCCACGGGCACCATCTTGCGAATCCACATTCCCAGCAGCGCGCGTGCAATTGCCCCGTCCGGCAAACTGATTTCGAGGATGCAGATGCGGCCGCCCGGTCGCAGCACGCGATGGAACTCCGTGAACGCGGACGATAGGTCGCCGATGTGGCGCAGCGCATAACCCATGCACAGAAAATCGGCGCAAGCATCCGGGGCCGGGATCGCTTCGGCACTTCCGCGCAGCAGCCGCACGCCGGCCGGCACCGTCGCGTGGTCGACCATTCCCGAGCTAGGATCCACGCCGGTAACCCGCGTCGCCTCGCCGACGATCGCCGCCGCGGCACGCGCCATCAGACCGGTGCCCGTTCCAATATCGAGGACGGTCATCGCCGGTGCGAGCCCCGCGTCCCGCAGCGCCCGGCGCCGGTACGATAGGCCGGTGCCCAGGCCAAGAAGGCGCTCGACGCGGTCGTAGTCCACGGCCGTCCGATCGAAAATGCCGCGCACCCAAACACTACGATCTCGTTCGGTTCGGTAGTACTTGGCCAGCGGCGGATGGGGGGATAGCAATTGTCTCTCGCGAGACCGCCACAAATGAGACGTGGAACTATAGCATTAACATAAATACACGTCGCGGCCGCGAACCTCAGCGTCGCGCCCGCGCGCCGGTCTCGGGTTGCGCTCGCGGGGAGCGCGCCTAATAATACCCGGGAACTGTCATCCTGTGCGTATTGAAGCCTAGAACACGACACATGGCAAAGAGCGAGCTATCTATGCAAACGGCGGCGAGGGACGCGGACTTCGCCGAGTTTCGTCTGGCGCTCGCCGCCCTGATCACGCAAGCGCTAAACCTCGATGTGCGCCCGGCGGATATCGATCCGCAGGCGCCGCTGTACGGCGAGGGGCTGGGCCTCGACTCCATTGACATCCTCGAGATCGCGCTCGTCGTATCGAAGCAATACGGCGTTCAGCTCAAGGCGGAAAGCCAGGAGAATCACATGATTTTCCGCTCGCTCAACTCTCTCGCGCAGTACGTGGTCGATCAGCGAGCGAAGTGAAGCGGCCGATGCCGCCGTGTGCCCCCCGTTACAGGCCGTCATGAGCCGCCAAGCCGCTCCTCTTTTCAGGCATGCATTCGCCGAGTCGATCATCGCCTACCGCGGCGCGCGCCCGATCACCGCGCGGCAGTTCCGCGCGGACATCGCGCTGCTCTGCGCGGCGCTTCCTCCCTCACGGCATGTCCTCAACGCTTGCACGGATCGATATCGCTTCGCGGTCGGGCTGGGCGCATGCCTCGTCACGGGCAAAATCAGCCTGTTGCAACCGACGCAGACTGCCGAAGTACTGCGGCATATTCGCTCGCTCGCCGACGATGCGGTCTGTTTGGCGGATATTGACGCGCCGGGCTTCGGCCTACCCGTCGTGCCCTTTCCGAGCACGTCGACGCAAGCGCACGATTCATGGCAAGTGCCGACGATCCCCGTCGATCAGCGGGCGGCGTACGTTTTCACTTCGGGATCGACCGGATCGCCGGTCCCACATGCGAAGACTTGGGGTCCGCTCGCCGACTCCGTGCGGATCGAAGCCCAGCGTCTCGGCCTCGACGGCTGGAAGCCGCCGGTCGTGCTCGCGACGGTTCCGCCGCAGCACATGTACGGATTCGAGACGAGCGTATTGCTTGCGCTTCAGGGCGGTTTCGCATTTGCCGCCGAGCAGCCATTTTATCCGGCGGACATAGCCCGCGCACTCGCGGAGCTGCCGCGCCCCCGCCTCTTGGTGACGACGCCGCTTCACCTGCGAGCACTGCTCGCGGCCGGGCTCGTTCTTCCCGCCGCAGACCTCGTCGTATCGGCCACGGCGCCGCTGGATCCGGCGCTGGCCGGCGAGGCCGAAGCGCGATTCGGCTGCAAGGTCTTGGAGATCTTTGGATCGACGGAGACGGGACAAATCGCCTCGCGGCGCACAATCGAAACCGATCGGTGGCAGCTCTGGCCTGGCGTCGAACTGACCGCCAAGGACGGATGCACATGGGTTCACGGAGGTCACGTCGAAACGCCGACGGCGCTGGCGGACGTGCTGGAGCTGGCGCAAACCGGCGGCTTCCTTCTGAAGGGTCGAACCGCCGATCTCGTCAACATAGCGGGCAAGCGCAGCTCGCTCGGTTATCTGAATCATCAACTCCTCGCGATACCGGGTGTCGTCGACGGATCTTTTTTCTTGCCCGACGAACCGGTGAACGGGTCGGCAATGGGCGTGGAGCGCGTGGGTGCGTTCGCAGTGGCTCCGGGTCTGACCGCCGCAACGATTACGCAGCGGCTGCGCGAGCGCCTGGATCCGGTGTTCATTCCTAGACCACTGCTACTGGTCGACGAATTGCCCCGCAATTCCACTGGCAAGCTGCCGCAGTCGGCGCTCAAGGCGCTTGCGGCGAGGATCTGAGGGGCGCTGCGGCGGCGGCTCGGCGCTCATGATGCACGATGACCGTCATTGACATCTCGATCCCGCCGGATCACCCGGTGTTCGCCGGTCACTTCCCGGAGATGCCGATCGTACCCGGCGCCCTGCTGCTCGACGAAACCCTATGGGCCATCGCGGCCAAGACGGGCGTGCCGTTGACGGAATGCACCGTGGCGTCGATCAAGTTCAAGAGCCCCGTTCGGCCGGGTCAGCTCGTGACACTACGCTTCGAGGAGACCGCAGAGGCCGGGTTCCGGTTCGAGCTACGGTCTTGCGATGGCATTGTTGCGAACGGTGCGATCCTCCGCGCGGAAGTCTCCGGTGGGACGGGATGACGACCGAACGCGCCGAATGGGTGACGCACGGCGAGCGCGGTTCGATCGCGTTGCTGCGATTGATGATGTTCCTGTCGCTGCGCCTCGGGCGGCCGGCCAGCCGTCTGTTGCTCCACGGGATCGCGGCTTATTTCTTCTTGTTTGCGCCGGCCGCACGCAGAGCGTCTCGGCAATACCTGCGTCGCGCTCTCGGCCGCGATCCGACCGCGCTATGATCGGTATCGCCAAATATTCTGGTTTGCATCGACCATTCACGACCGCCTCTATCTGATCAACGACCTGCATCGGCTATTCGACGTCACCATTCAGGGCGAGGAAATCGTCAAGGCCCGCCTCGAGTGCGCCGATGGCGCCTTGTTGTTCGGAGCGCACTTCGGGAGCTTCGAGGTGCTGCGCGCAATGGGTAGGCAGCGCCGCGAACTGCAGGTCTCGATGGCGATGTACGAGGAAAATGCCCGCAAGATCAGCGCCGTCATGTCCGCGGTCAATCCGCGCCTGAGGCCCGACATTATTTCGCTCGGAACCCTGGATTGCATGTTGCAGATCCGCGCGCGTCTCGATTCGGGCGCCATCGTCGGCGTGCTCGCCGATCGAACATTCGGAGCCGAACCGTTCGAACGCGTACCGTTCCTCGGCTCGCCTGCCTATTTCCCGACCGGAGCCATGCGGGCCGCGGCGGTACTGCGCCGGCCGGTCATCTTCATGGCCGGCTTGTACCGCGGCGGTAATCGCTATCATGCCGTATTCGATGAGTTGGCTGACTTCTCGGCGACGAACCCGGGAGATCGGGAGGCCGCGATCCGGGCAGCCGTCCGACGATACGCCGCCGTGCTGGAACGTCACTGCGCTGCCGATCCGTACAACTGGTTCAATTTCTTCGACTTCTGGCAAGAGCCGCACTCCCGCCGAGATATTCGACCGATCCGGAGCGGGCGGTGAGCATGGCCGCGAATCAGAAGATGCGCCGCTGGCTCGCGGCGTTGGCGACGATCGCGCTGGCACTCGCAGCCGAACCAGGCATACCGGCGGACCTCACCGCCGCGGACGCGCGCCTGTCGGGACTGATGCAACAGCTTGCGCGGCGCGAGCACGGCAAGGCGGCCTTCGTCGAGCGGCAGTACCTCGCGGTGCTCGATCGGCCACTGCAATCGTCGGGCGAACTGCTCTATGACGCGCCCGACCGCCTCGAGAAGCGCACTCTTCTTCCTAAACCGGAAAGCCTCGTTCTGCAGAACGGTGCCGTGACAATCACCCGCGGCGGCCGGCAATACCGGTTCGCGCTCCGGGATCATCCGCAAGTCTTGCCGTTCGTCGAGAGCGTCCGGGCGACGCTCGCCGGAGACCTTCCGGCGCTGGAAAAGGACTTCGACCTGCACTTCGAGTCGGCCGACGGCGCGTGGACTCTCGATTTGGCGCCGCGCGACGCCAAGCTGAGCGGCATCATCAAGCGTATCCGGATCGGCGGGTCCGGCACGTCGATTCAGAGGGTTGAAATCACGCGTACCGATGGCGACCGCTCCGTCATGACGATCAGCCCTTTGCCGCCAGTCGATCCTTCGGCGCCAGTTAGCCCTTCGGCGCCGGTCACTCCTTCGGCGCCGGACTGATGCGTCGATCGGCCGCCGGTGTGGCGATCTGGCTGGTGTCGTCCGCGCTCGCCGCGGTGATCGTCGCGCGGGCGCACTACACGGGGGACCTGTCGGCGTTCTTGCCGAAAGCACCGTCACCGTCCCAACAGCTGCTCGTCGATGAATTGCGCGAAGGGCCGGCGTCGCGATTGATTCTGCTCGCGATCGAGGGCGCGGACGGAGCGGCGCGCGCGAACCTGTCGCGGGCGTTGGCCGCGGGGCTACGCGCGAGCGGCAAATTTCGCAGCGTCGCAAACGGCGATGCCACGGCGAGCCAACGGGACCAGGAGTTCATATTCACGCACCGCTACCTCTTGAGCGCGATGGTCAATCCCCATCGATTTAGTGTCGCGGGGCTTCGGTCGGCGATACGGGACAGCATCGAACTGCTGTCCTCGTCCGTCGGCTTGTTCGGCAAGGATCTGTTCGTTCGCGATCCGACGGGAGAGACGCTCGCGGTGCTCTCGGAGCTGAACAAAACCGCGCATCCACCGTCCGAAGACGGCGTTTGGGTGTCCAGAGACCGGCAACGCGCGCTGATGGTCGCACAGACGCGCGCCTCGGGCTCCGACACGGACGGCCAGGAACGAGCGGTCGAGACGATCATCCGGACATTCGCCGCCGCCCAGCACACCGTAGCAAGCTCCAAGGTCGAGTCGTCGCGGCTGGTCATCAGCGGTCCGGGCGTGTTCGCGGTGCGCGCGCGGGCGACGATCGAGCACGAGGCGGTGCGACTCTCGGTGCTGAGTGCGGCGATCATCGCGATGCTGCTGCTCACCGTCTACCGCTCGCTGCCGGCGCTGCTGCTGACGCTGCTGCCGGTCGCTACCGGCGCGCTGATCGGTGTCGCGGCGGTCGCGCTCGTCTTCGGCGTCGTCCACGGAGTGACGCTCGGCTTCGGCGTCGCGCTGATCGGCGAAGCCGTGGACTACTCCGTGTACCTGTTCATCCAGGCGCCGCAAAGAGCTGATTCAACGAGCGGGCACTCGGCGCACAGCACACCCCTCTGGCGCACGATACGCCTGGGTGTATTGACGTCGGTATGCGGATTCGCCTCGCTGCTGCCGTCCCAATTCCCCGGACTGGCGCAGCTCGGCGTGTATTCGATCGCCGGGCTCATCGCCGCGGCTCTCGTCACGCGCTTTGTGCTGCCTGCGCTGTTGCGCCGTGACCTCTCCCTTGCCACCGCGGCGCCGATCGGTGAAGCGTTCGCACGCCTCCTAGCGCCGCTGAGACGCATGCGAATCGCGCTTTGGGCATTGCCGATCATCGCCGGACTAATCGTGTTCGCCTCCAGCGATCGGCTTTGGAACCGCGACCTGTCCGCGTTGAGCCCGGTGACGGCCGCGGATCAGGCCGTCGATGCCGGACTGCGCGCCGACCTGGGTGCGCCGGATGTGCGCACATTGGTCGTGCTGTCCTCAGCCGATGCCGATGCGGCTCTGCGCTCTGCCGAAGCCGCCTCAACGACCCTCGAGTCGCTGACCGCGGACGGAGCGATCGGCGGTTTCGAGACGCCAAGCCGCTATTTGCCCAGCCTCGCAACACAGGCATTTAGGCGCGCCAGTCTGCCGCCGAGCAACGAACTGCGAAGCCGCCTCACCGAGGCGGTCGCGCCGTTACCCGTCAGTGCCGGAGCGTCTGGACGGCTTCATCGAGGACGTCGAGGCTGCTCGCAGGGGGCCGCTGATCCTTCGCGCGGATCTGGCGGGCACCTCGCTTGCCACGGGCCTCGAAGCGTTACTGTTCCGGCGGGGCGGGCGCTGGATTTCAGTGCTGCCGCTGCGGGCGCCGGACGCGGGACCCCATGCGTTCACCATCGACAGCGACCGCGTAGAGAAAGCGCTCGAGACCGCAGCTCTTCCCGACGCGATTGTTACGGTGCTGGACCTGAAGCGCGCCTCCGACGCCCTTTATGCGTCCTACTTGGCGGCAGCCGTTCGCCTGTCGATCGGCGGTCTTTGCGCGATTCTCGTGCTGCTGCTCGCCGCATTGCGCTCCGTGGAGCGGATCGTTCGCGTGACGGCGCCACTGCTGCTCGCGGTGCTGGCGGTCATGGCGGGGTTCGTGCTCTGCCATCATCCGATGACGATCCTGCACTTGATCGGACTGCTGCTCATCGTCGCAATCGGCTCGAACTACGCACTGTTCTTCGACCGCCCTGCCGGCGATAGCCGTGCGGACGTCGAGGCGCGAAAACTCGCCTCCTTGCTGATCGCCAATGCCACGGCGGTCATCGGCTTCGGCGTTCTGTCGACCTCCACGGTGCCCGTTCTGGCGGCGCTCGGCGCCACGGTGGCGCCCGGAGTCCTGCTGGCGCTCCTTTTCTCGGCGCTGCTCGCCAAGGATCTTCCGGTGTTCGCCGGGAGGAGCTAGCGCGTGCGAAAAATTTTCATCTTGCGCGAAGGCTTCTCGGACGCGATCAGCGCCCGCAGCGCCGGCTGCGGCGCCGTAGCGTAGGCTCTCAATATGGCGAAGATGTCGAATGTCACCCGGACCCACGGCTGGCGCCCGTCGCCGCTCGCCGGCGCGTCGATCGCCGGCCACGCGGCGGCGGTCGGCGTTCTGGCGCTGCGACCGTCTTTGTGGCCGTGGGTCGTCGGTGCAGTCGTCGCGGATCACGCGGTGTTGATCGCGTGCGGACTGTGGCCGCGCAGTTCATTGCTCGGACCGAACTGGACGCACTTGCCGGTAACTGCTGCGGCAAGGCGGGAGATTGCCGTCACGATCGACGACGGCCCCGACCCGGATGTCACGCCGCAGGTGCTCGAGATCCTCGCGCGGCACGGTACGCGAGCGACGTTTTTCTGCATCGGCGAGCGCGTCGCCGCCCATCCTGCGCTCGCGCGCGAGATCATACGCGCCGGTCACGCGATCGAGAACCATAGTCAGCGGCACCTGCATCGCTTCGCAGCGCTCGGACCGAGTGCGATCCGGCGAGAAATTGCCGAGGCGCAGAGGGTCATCACGGCCGTGACGGGCGAGGCGCCGCGGTTCTTTCGTGCGCCGGCGGGCCTGCGCAATCCATTTTTGGATCCGGTCCTCAGCGCTCTGGGGTTGCGGTTGGCGACTTGGACGCGACGCGGCTTCGATACGGTCGCGCTGCGCGCCGACGTCGTTCTTGCGCGGCTTGTTCGGCGACTCGGCGCAGGCGACATCGTGCTGCTGCATGACGGCCATGCGGCGCGCACGGGTATGAGCCGTCCGATCATCGTCGAGGTGCTTCCGCGCTTGATCGAGGCCATCGCTGCCGCCGGTCTGCGTCCGATCACGCTGCGTGATGCGCTCGCATGAACGGCGCTCATACGATTTCGGGCCGATCGCGGGCCGACAGTGGCGGCATCGAGATCGCCGGACGAATCGCCTACACTGCAGTCTGCTCGTAGTACCGCCGCCATGAAGCCACTCGCCATCAAACATTACACTGCGACCAGCTGTCTCGGTCACGGTCTCGCCCCGATGAGGCGCGCTCTACAGGAGCGGCGCGGCGGACTCGCTCCTTGCCGCTTCGAGACCGCCGATCTCGACACCTATATCGGCACCGTGGCGGGGCTCGACGAGGAGCGGATTCCGGGCCCACTGCGGGAATTCGATTGCCGCAATAATCGCCTCGCACACCTCGCACTGCGCCAGGATGGATTCGACGAGGCCGTGAAAGCTGCGGTTGCGCGCACGGGACGGCACCGCTTTGGACTTTTTATCGGCACGAGCACCTCCGGCATACTGGAAACGGAACTGGCATTTCGGCACCGCGATCCGGCGACGGGCGCCTTGCCCGCGGCTTTTTCCTACGGCGGCACGCACAACACATACTCCGTCGCCGCATTCTTGCGGCGGCTGTTGATGATCGGCGGACCGGCCGCCGTGGTGTCGACCGCATGCTCCTCGAGCGCCAAGGTATTCGGCACCGCACAGCGAATGATCGAGGCGGGCATCATCGATGCGGCGCTCGTTGGCGGTGTCGACACGCTGTGCTTGACCACCTTGTACGGTTTTCATTCGCTGCAGCTCACCGCCCCGGGGCCGTGTCGGCCGTTCGCGGTCGATCGCGACGGGCTTTCGATCGGCGAAGCCGCCGCGTTCGTCTTGCTCGAGCGGCCGGAAGCCGGCGCCGACGCGCGCACGCTGGCAGTGCTCGGAGTCGGCGAGTCGAGCGACGCGTACCATTTATCGTCGCCGCATCCGGACGGGCTCGGCGCGCGTCTCGCGATGACCGGCGCGCTGGCCGAGGCCGGGATGGAGCCCGGTGAGATTGACTACGTCAATGTCCACGGTACCGCGACGCCGAGCAACGACCGCGCGGAAGGTCTAGCGGTACGCGCGATTCTCGGCGGCGAGGTTCCGTGCAGCTCCACGAAGGGCGCGACCGGCCACGCGCTCGGGGCCGCCGGCGCGCTGGAAGCGGTCATTTGCGCGACGGCGATCGCTGACGGCTTCATTCCGGGCGGGATCAATACCGCGCGGGCCGATCCGGCGCTCGGCGTCAATTACGTGACGGCGAACCAAACGAAGCCGCTGTCGCGCGTTCTGAGTAATTCGTTCGGATTCGGCGGCACGAATTGCAGCTTAGTCATGGGTCGGTTGGGGTAATTGGGATCTTGCGATGACGGCAGCCATCGGCCTACGTAGACGGGATCGCAGTGATCGGACCTGGTCTCTGCGATTGGCCGGCCGCGCGCGCAATTCTAATCGGCGAGGAAATCTATGCGCGCACAGCTACGGCGGTGCCGCCCCTTTCCGTCCTGCCGCCGGCGGAGCGCAGGCGGATCGGGCGCGTCGTCAGATTGGCGATCGCGATCGGGCTCGAAGCAAGCCGTCACGCGGGGATGGAGCCGCGCGCGCTGCCGACGGTCTTCTCCTCCTCCAACGGCGATGTGGAGAACTGCCACGAAATCTGCCTTGCACTCGCCTCGACGGAACGCTCGATATCCCCGACTCGCTTCCACAACGCCGTGCACAATGCGCCCGCCGGCTATTGGAGCATCGCCACCGGCGCAACGGTGGCCTCGACGATGCTCTGCGCCTACGACGCCAGCTTCGCGGCGGGACTGCTCGAATCGCTGACGCAAGTTGCGGTACAGCGGCGCGCGGTACTGCTGATCGCCTACGATGCCGACTATCCGTCGCCATTGCGCGAGAAGCGCCCAATACTCGATGCGTTCGGAATTGCCCTGGTGCTCACTCCGGATCGCAGCGGACGGTCGCTGGCGCGCGTGGCGGCGAATCTGTCCGATCTGCCGGCGGAGTTCCTTCAGGACCAGGCGTTGGAGGACCTTCGGGCGGGCGCGCCGGCGGCCCGCGCCTTGCCGCTGCTCGGCCTTCTCGCACGTCGGCGGAGCGGCGTGACCCATTTGGAATATCTGGACGGATTTTCGCTGCGGCTGGAGCTCTCGCCATGCTGAAGGACCGCTCGTGGATATGCAGCCACGTGCCGCACGCGGGGACGATGTGCCTCCTGGACGAGGTGCTCTTCTGGAATGCCGACCGGGTGCGTTGCCTCAGTCGAGCGCACCGGGCGGCGGACAACCCGCTGCGGGCACATGGCAGATTGGGCGCGGCCTGCGGCGTCGAATTCGCCGCCCAGGCAATGGCTTTGCACGGGGCGCTGGTCGCGCCCGGCGAGCCGATGAGGACACGCTTCGGGTATCTGGCCAGCGTGCGCGGCGTGTCGATACGCGTGGCTCGCCTCGACGATATCGACGATGACCTCGTCGCTGCAGCCGAGCGACTGGGCGGCGATGAATCGACGGTGCTTTACCGGTTCGCGCTGTCCGCGGGTTCTCGAACGCTGATCAGCGGCCGGGCGACCATCGTACTCGGTCCGGTCGAATGAATCCGGACCGCAAGCGCGCACTCGTCACCGGCGGCAGCGGCGAGATCGGTGCCGCGATATGCCGGAGGCTGGCCGCGGCCGGCCACTTGGTCTACGTACATGCGCACCGGCGCCTCGAGCGCGCGATCCGGCTCGCCGACGAGATCGAGGCCGCCGGTGGAGCGGCGAAGGGGATCGCGTTCGACGTGACCGACGAGCTTGAAACGCGGCGCCAACTCGACACCATCCTCGCCGATGGGCCGATTCAGATCCTGGTAAATAATGCCGGCGTACACGACGATGCGGTTTTCCCCGGCATGGATAGAGGCCGGTGGCATCGGGTCATCGACGTCGGTATCGACGGCTTCTACAACGTGACGCAACCTCTGATGCTGCCGATGATTCGAACCCGGTGGGGGCGCGTGGTCTCGATTTCGTCGGTTTCGGCGATGATCGGCAACCGCGGCCAGGTCAACTACGCCGCCGCGAAGGGTGCGGTCGACGCGGCGACCCGGTCGCTCGCGCTCGAGCTTGCAACGCGCGGCATCACGGTGAACGCCGTGGCGCCCGGCATCATCGACACGGCGGCCGCTAACAAAGTGTTCGATGCGGGTGCGATCGCACGCATAGTCCCGATCGGGCGGTCCGGGCGCCCCGACGAGGTGGCCGGACTCGTCGGTTTTTTGGTATCGGAAGAGGCCTCTTACATCACGGGGCAGCTGATTTCGATCAACGGGGGGATGATCTGACCGTCGGCGGCGCGCATGCGATAGTCGCCGGACCGATTGTGCACACCGGCTCGGCGTGGGACGATTCCGCGTAAATGATGCATGGGAGCCCAAGGATGAACGCGCGAGTGGCTTTGGTAACGGGTGGCGGCCGGGGGATCGGGCGCGAAGCGGCGCTGCTGCTGTCGGCAGCGGGCGCACGCGTGATGATCGTCGCGCGCAGCGCATCGGAACTCGCGGCCGTCGGCTTCGATTTTGTCGCAGCCGACCTCGGCAAACCCGAAGGCTGCGCTCTGGCCGTCGCCGAGACCGAGCGGCGATTGGGGCCGATTGACCTATTGATCGTGAATCATGGGATCGGCTCGGCCCACGAGCGGCTCATCTGGGAGCAAGACCCGGAGGTCTGGCGCGAGACGATGCGCATCAACCTCGATGGTCCGTTCGAACTCGCGCGACGCACCGTCGGCGGCATGTGCAAACGCGGCTTCGGCCGGGTCGTATTCACCAGTTCGACCGCCGGGGAGAAAGCGGAACGCTCCGGAAGCGCGTACACGGCCTCCAAGCATGGGCTCATAGGGCTCGCGCGCGCAGTCGCCCAGGACGCCGGGCCGTTTGGCGTCACTTCCAACGCGGTGCTGCCCGGCTGGGTTAGAACGGAGATGGCCGAGCGCTCGGCGAAAACGGCGGCCGAACGGCGAGGCGTCACTGTCGAGCAAGTGTGGAAGGAGCGCGCCGCCATTTATCCCCCAAACCGAGTGCTGGAGCCGCGCGAGGTGGCGCAGGTGATCGCGTTCCTGTGCAGCGATGCCGCCGGCGGCGTGAACGGCGAAGCTATCACCGTGGCGCTCGGCGGCGTGTGGTAGACGTTAGGCGCGGCCCGCACGATAAATCCATCGCCCATGACCTGCCGTCCATCACGATCCGCCCTGCGGCCTTGCGTCAGATCGGCACTCGCGCGCACTATATCGAAGGCCGGCGAGGCACGGCGATTCCGCTGCGAGGCGCGGCCATGAATACACGAAGAATCGGATACGCTGGATACGCCGCAGTCGCGTTGTGCGCGGGCGGACTGCTCATGTCGCTGTTCGGCTCGCCGGCGGCGGCGGCCCCCTTGCCTCCGAATGCCGATACGCAGACGCCGGGGGTCGGCGCCTGGGAATATCTGCAACCACAGCTGTACGGAGATAGGCCGATCGGCTACGTCGACGAACAGTTCATGAGCATGCAGGCTCCCACCAACACGCCGGATCCGGCGATGACCCCGGTCAGCGTGCGCTTCGGGCCGGACGCGATCGGCAACATCAAACAGATCCGGGTCATCATCGACAATAATCCGCTGCCGCTCGCCGCGACGTTCAACCTTGCGCCCGGCGCGCCGATCGCCGAGATCAACATGCGCTTGCGGATCGATCGGTTCACATCCGTCCGCGCGATCGCCGAAACTACGAACGGCCGGCTGGAGATGCGCAGCGTCTGGGTGCAGGCGAGCGGCGGCTGCTCGGCGGCGCCCGGCGCCACCGCCGGCGGCACGCTGGGCGAAATCCGGTTCAGGGCTTCGCCCGACGACAAGTCGCTGCAGATCGGCATCCGCCACCCGAACAACTCCGGTTTCCAGATCGATCCGCGCACCGGCAACCCGATCCGGCAGTTCTACATCACACACATCGGCTTGCAGGCCGGCGGGCGGCCTCTGCTCGACGCCGACACCGGTGTCTCGATCGCCGAAAATCCGACTTTGCGCATCGTCGCCGAGAAGCGATTGGCGGCGCCGGTAACGGTGGCGGCCGTGGATTCCGATGGCGGGCGGTACACCGCCACATGGAACGGAGCGCCGTAGCGGCGATTGAATTCGGCTTAGCGCTGTTGATCGCGAGCGCGGGGGCGGCGTGCGCTCGCGGCGCGCAACCCGCGTTCGATCTGAGGCAGGTCGCGCCCGGTGTATTCGTCCATCTCGGGCGCCAGCTCGCGCCGGATGGGCCCGGCCACGCGGACATCGCCAACATCGGCTTCATCGTCGGCAAGCGGTGCATTGCCGTTATCGACACCGGCGGGTCGGTGGGCACCGGCCGGGCGCTGCGCGCGGCGATCCGCGAGCGTTCGCAGCTGCCGATCTGCTATGTCGTCAACACCCACGTGCACTACGATCACGTCCTCGGCAACGCGGCTTTCGCGGGCGATCGCCCTGAGTTCGTCGGCCACGCCGCGCTCGCCGACGCTATCGTCCGCAGCCGGAGCTTTTTTCTGCAGCACTTCGCCGCGGACTTGGGCGCGCCGGCGGCAGCCGACTCGATCATCGGGCCGAGCCGATTGGTGATGATCGGCCATCCGCTCGAACTCGATCTCGGCGATCGCCGGCTGCGATTGCGTGCTTGGCCGCGGGCGCACACCGACTGCGACCTTACGGTGCTCGACGAACTCACCGGGACCCTTTGGACCGGCGACCTTTTGTTCCGCGGACGCGTGCCGGTGCTCGATGGCAGCGTCCTCGGCTGGCTTGCGGCCATTGAGGAGCTTGCGACAATCAAGAACGTCCGACTCGTCGTGCCGGGACATGGTGCGCTCACCGATGACTTGGCCGCGGCTCTGGCGCCGGAGCGAAGCTATCTAGAGGCGCTCGTCGACGGCGTACGCCGCGGTCTTGCGCAGGGCGAGTCGCTGCAGGATGAGATGCGCGCCGTCGGCGCGGCGCAGCGGTCCAGGTGGCTGTTGTTCGACGGTGTCAATCCGCAGAACGTCGAGCGCGTGTACCTGGAACTGGAATGGCAATGATGCGCGCGTCATGGATTGCGCTGTTCTGCATGAACGCGGCGGCTTTCGCGGGTACCGCCGACCGTGCGCGCGATGAGGCCTTGGCGTTCAACTGTTACGCCTGCCACGCCGGGGTTCGCGGCAGCCCGGTCCCCGACATTCGCGGGTGGAGCGCGGCCAGGCTGCTTGCCAAACTCACCGCTTACAAACAAGATCCGGACCGCGCCGCCCTGATGAGCCGCATCGCCAAGGGCTACGGCGACGAAGAGCTGCAGCGAATAGCAGCCTACCTCGCCGTGTATGACCGGCGTCCGGGCGAGCGTTAGGGCATGCGCCGCCGTCAGTTTTTGCAGCTCGGCTTGCTCGGTGCCGTCGGTGGCGCGCGCGGCGCCGGTATTTTCACGACCGGCCGCCGGCCGCGTCGTCATCGCCGGAGGCGGGTTTGCCGGGGCCACGTGCGCGCGCTACCTGCGACTGCTCGATCCCGCCATCGACGTGACTCTGATCGATCCGGACGAACGCTATTTTACGTGCCCCATGAGCAACGAGGCGCTGGCCGGCCTGCGCAAAATGGCGTCGCTCGCCGTATCGCGCGCCGGTCTGCGCCGGGCCGGCGTGCGCACGCTGAGCGAGCGCGTGGCGAGTGTGGATTTCGATCGCCGGCTGGTGAGAACCGACGGTGGCGCATCGTTGGCGTACGACCGGTTGGTGGTCGCACCCGGCATTCGCTTTTTATGGGGCACGCCCGAGGGCTACGATCGCGCCGCGGCGGCGCTGATGCCGCATGCCTGGAAGGCCGGGGTGCAAACCGAATTGCTCGGCGCACAATTGCGCGCGATGCACGACGGCGGCGTGGTCGCGATCAGCGTGCCGCCCATGCCGTATCGTTGTCCGCACGCGCCGTTCGAGCGTGCGAGTCTGCTCGCCTGGCATTTCAAGCGCCACAAGCCGCACTCGAAGATCTTGATCTTCGACGCCAACAATCACATGCCCTTCCAGGAACTGTTCGAGCCCGCCTGGCGCGAGTTCTATAAGGGCATCATCGAATGGATTCCGATGACCGGGCAAGGCACGGTGCTGCGGGTCGATCCGGCGACCATGACGCTCTACACCGCGGCCGGCGCGCACAAGGCGGCGGTGGCCAACGTCATTCCGCCGCAGGCGCCGGGCGAGCTCGCGCTCGACTTGGGACTGTGTTCGGGCCATGGCTGGTGCCCGGTCGACCCGCACACCTTCGAGTCGTCGCTGGTCGGGGCGGTGCACGTGCTCGGCGACGCTTGCATCGCCGATCCGATGCCGCGCTCCGCGTCGAGCGCCAACAGCCAAGCGAAGCAGTGTGCGCTCGCGATCGCCGCTGAGCTAGCGGGCCGCGACCCGCCGCAGCCGTCGCTGCACAATACCTGTTACCTCATGATGGCGCCGCGCTTCGCGGCCTCGACGAGCGCCATCTATCGCATCCAGGACGGCGCCATCGAACTGGTGCCGGGCGCCGGCGGAGCGAGCCCGGTTGCCGCCACGGCCGCATTCCGCGCGCGCGAGGCCGCTTATGCCGAAGGCTGGTACAAAGGGATAGTCGCCGATTCGTTCGGCGATTGAGCGGGGCGCGGACAATGTGCCGCGCCATACGCCGCGGTTTCTGTGCCCGCGGCGCTCGGCCACTGCACTCGCGAGGCTTGCCCTTGCTAACATACCAACTGGTTGGTATTATCCACTCATGGATCACGGAATCACGACGCCGTTGCCGAAGGCGGGAGCTCGGCAAAAGCTGCTGAACGCAGCCCTCGCGCTGATCCGCGAGAAAGGCTACGCGTCGACCTCGGTCGACGAGCTCTGCGCGCATGCAGGCGTAACCAAGGGTGCGTTCTTTCATCACTTCAAGAGTAAGGATGGGCTGGCGGTGGCGGCGGCGAATCACTGGTCCGATATCACAGGGAAATTTTTCGAGACTGCGCCCTACCACAAGCATATCGACCCTCTCGACCGGGTCCTCGGCTACCTCGATTTCCGCAAGGCGATCCTCAAGGGTGAAATCGCCGAGTTCACCTGTCTCGTCGGAACGATGGTGCAGGAAATCTACGGCACCAACCCCAACATCCGCGAAGCGTGCCAGGCAAGCATCCGCCGGCACGCCGCCCAAGTTGAAACGGAGATCGCCGAGGCGATGAAGCGCCATCGGATTCGCGCCCGCTGGACCGCCAAGAGCTTGGCGCTGCATACACAAGCCGTTCTGCAGGGCGCCTTCATTTTGGCGAAGGCCGAGGGCGGCGCGGCTGTAGCGGCCGCGAGCATCGATCACCTGCGCCGCTACATCGAGATGCTGTTCCAACCCGCAATTCGCAAAACAAAGGAAACGTCATGAGTACAAATAATACCTATCTCGCGGTATTCCTCGGCAGCAAAACTAGTACGCGACGAGCGGCCTGGGATGCCCTTCCCGAAGCCGATCGCCGCGCGAAGGAGCGGGAAGGCATCGCAGCCTGGAAAGCGTGGGTCGAGAAGCATCACGCCGCCCTCATCTTCATGGGCGGACCCCTGGGAAAAACCAAGAAGGTCACCGAACGCGGGATCGAGGATATAAGCAATCACATGGGCGCATTTACGGTGGTGCGTGCCGACTCGCACGATGCCGCCGCCAAACTGTTCGAGAAGCATCCGCACTTCGCCATATTCCCGGGCGATTCCGTCGAGATCATGCCCGTGCTGCCTATACCCGGCGCCTAGCGGACGCGGCGCGCGGCGGGCGGCCTGGATTTCGGACCGGCCCCTGTGCGTTGCGGCGTCGAGCTGTGATGTCGAAGATGACGAAACGAACCACACGAGGAAAGTCGGCCATGCCAAACACCGTGCGACTCCATCGAGTTCTGGCGACAAAGCCCGAGAAGGTCTATCGCGCGTTCGTCGAGCCCGACGCGATGGCCAAGTGGCTCCCGCCGAACGGTTTTACCTGCACCGTGCATCACATGGATCCGAAAGTCGGCGGCACCTATCGGATGTCCTTTCGGAATTTCACCACCGGCCTTAACCACTCTTTCGGCGGCCGGTATGTCGAGCTCGTCCCCAACGAACGTTTGCTCTACACAGACAAGTTCGAGGATCCTAACTTGCCCGGTGAGATTCGAGTGACGGTGACGCTGAAGAAGGTGTCGGTCGGCACGGAGGTCGATATAGTTCAGGAGGGCCTGCCGGATGTCATTCCAGTCGAAGCCTGTTACCTGGGCTGGCAGCAGTCGCTGCGCAATTTGGCCAAACTCGTCGAACCCGAGATTGCTCAATGACGAGCCGGGTTTTGACCGATGCCGGAGACTCCGGATCCAGTCGAAGCGCTTGAGCTGCGCAGGCGGCTCGTTGCCGAGCCGCCCGATCTTGGAGCGACTTGGCGATTACCGCTCGCCCCGCTCGCCCCTGCCGCGATCCGACCGCCTGTCATAATCGCGGCGGTCCCAATAGCGGTGACGACCGTCGAAGTCGCCTCGATAAAAGTCCCGCCGCCAGTAAGGTACCGCGTACCCATATGGGTACGGCCGGTAGTAAACCGGTTCCCGCGCGAGCGGCCCCACTACGAGCAATCCGGGCACTCGAATTCCGATGCGAACATACGGATCCGCCTGAGCGGATGACACATGTGCGACGGCGGCAACCCCCAGAGCGGCACTTAATGCGACGGCGGCAGTCTTCAGCATGGCGGCATTCCTCGAATGATGTTGACCCTACAATGGATCCAACGCTTTGCGAGGCCGCGGGTTGACAACCGGCGCGGCGCAGGGTCACGGACCGCACTTGCACCGGAACCGATTCGGGAATCTAATTTCAACGCAGGCGCAGCCTTGCGATATGCAGCGATCGCCGCAACGATGGTGACTGCGGTGAACCCTGTTTACCGACAGCCGCTCATCAAACGAGCAGGATGGCGCCACATGAATAAGAGACGATGACTTGAATTTTTTTGCGAAGCTCTACTATCCCCTGCGCAAGGCATGGAAGGCGGTCGGCCTCTATCTGGTCATCGCCGGGCCGGGCATCGTGGTCATGGTCGCGGACAACGACGCCGGTGGCATCACCACGTACGCGGCGACGGGGGCGAAGTACGGCTACCACCTGATCTGGTTCCTGTTGATCCTGATCCCGGTCGCCTACTATGTTCAAGAGATGACCGTGCGCCTGGGCGCAGTCACAAAAAGGGGTCACGCCGAGGCAATTTTCGACGGGTTCGGGGCGTTTTGGGGATGGTTTTCGCTGTTTGATCTGATGATCGTCGACTGGCTGACACTGGTCACCGAGTTTGTCGGCATGACGGCGGCGCTTGCCATTTTCGGCGTAGCTCCATGGATTACCGTCGTCGCCGTTATCTTGTTGATGGCGGTCATCGTACTGAACGGCAGATATTGGACGTTCGAGAAGCTCGCCCTGCTGTTCTGCGCGTTGAACCTGGTTTACATCCCCGCTGCCTTTCTCGTACATCCCTCCATTCGGCGCGTACTGCATCAAGGTCTGATTCCAAATTTCGCGGGAGGCTTTAACGGACAGCTGTTCTTCTTCCTGATGGCCAACATCGGTACGACGATCGCTCCCTGGATGCTGTTTTTTCAGCAAAGCGCTGTCGTCGACAAGGGAATGCTCGAGAAGGACATCCCGTGGGGCCGCTTCGACACCTTACTGGGTTCGATCATTACCATCGTCGTAGCCGTATTCATCGTCATCGTGACCGGGACCGTGCTACCGGGCATCAACATCGACAGCGCAGCCCAGGCGGCTCAGCAGCTGATGAAGTCGGACCGCTACGTCGGTACCCTGCTCTCCATCGGTTTGTTCGATGCCGGCTTACTCGGCGCCATTTGCATCTCCCTCGCGAGTTCCTGGGCCTTCGGGGAAATCTTCGGCTGGGCGCACTCGCTCAATACAAAGATCCGCCAGGCGCCCTGGTTCTACGCGACTTACTTTCTAATGTTGATAACTTCGGGGCTCGTCGTCCTGATTCCGCGGGCGCCGCTGGTCTTGATCACGCTGTTCGTTCAGGTCATCGCAGTGACCCTCCTGCCGGCGGCCCTGGTGTTTCTGATCCTGCTGTTGAACGATCGCACGACCATGGGCGAACGCCGCAACTCGCTTCGTCAGAACCTCATCGGCGGGTTCATTGTCGTGTCGATCATCGTTCTGTCTACCCTGTACGGCCTTTCCGTGTTGTTCCCCGATCTGTTCAAATAGGTGGGTCCGCCGATATGAGCAAATGGCGCAATCTCTTCGGCAAATTTTCCGCGATTAGCTCCCGCTACCGCGAGCCTAGAATCGCGATGTCCGGGGCTGTCCGACTGTCGCTCATGATCCTCAGGGGATACCTGCTGGTTTTGGTGGCATTGATGGTCTACAAGTTCGTTCTGATAGTGACGCAGGGCTAGGCCATGGCAACCGTCATCGAACAGGAATTCTTTTTAAGCGAGATCCTGGGCCGGCGAGTATTCGTCAAGAAGAAGCGGATCGGGCGCTTGAGCGATCTTGCAATCGTCGAGACCGGCAAGCTCCCCGAAGTCACTCACGTCGTCGTTTCGCGATCCTTCGGCTATCCGCCCTTGACGGTTCCTTGGGATCGCGTGCGGCTCATTTCCAATCAGGAAATCGTGCTCGATATCGGCGAGGTAACGTCGCAATTCGAGCGGGCGCCGCAGGAGAACCTCATTCTGCTCAAGGATCACATCCTCGACAAGAAGATTCTGGACCTCGACGACCACGAGGTCGAGATTGTTTACGACGTCAAGTTGGCCTTTCAAAACGACAAGCTCTACGCGGCCGAAGTGGATTACAGCCATTATCGGGCGCTACGCCGGCTGGGGTTGCGCAAACTCGCGAAACTACTGACGAATCGCAACAAGGAAGCCCGTGTGTCCTGGCTGTACGTGCAGCCGCTCCCCGAGCAGTTGGGCAGCTTCGCCGGTAACATCAAGCTCAAGGTGCCCAAGGCAGCCTTGATCGAAATCCATCCGGTAGATCTTGCCGATATCCTCGAGGAACTCGAGGGCGGTCAGCGCGTCGCGTTGTTCAATGCTCTGGATGCCGAGCAGGCGTCCGAGACCCTCGAGGAGGTCGAGCCGCGAGTGCAGAGAGAACTGATCCGCGCGATAAAGAAAGAGCGTGCGGCGCTCTTGATCAACGAAATGACTCCCGCTCAGGCCGCCGACATCCTCGCGATACTTCCTCGCGACCAGGCCGGCGCGATCCTGAAATTGCTCGACCGAGACAAGTCTTCGAAGGTGGCCCACATCATCGACAAGCACGACGAGCAGATCGTTCTCTATGGCTCGCACGATATCATCAAGCTGCCGCCGTCGACGCCTGCTGCCGAAGTGCTCGACCGATACCGCGAACTGGCGAAAGACAAGGACGTCGTGATGTACGTCTACGTCACCGACGAGGCAGGCACGTTGAAAGGCGTTGTGGACATCAAGGACATGGTGGCCGCGGAGCCGGGTCAGACGCTGGGCGATATCATGACCGAGCATGTGATTTCATTGCCCAAAGACGCCACATTGCGGGATGCCGCGATGCTTTTCGAGCGCTACGACTTTCGGGCGCTTCCCATCACCGACGAAAATGATCAGCTGCTGAGCGCCGTGTCATCGCGCGATGTCCGAAGTCTCAGGCCCAGACTCGCCTGATCGCGCGATTGGGGCAATGTCATCGCAGGCGCGCCGCGCCGCACTAACCAGCACTACGATAGATATCATCAATCGATTCCATTGATTACATCCAATTGATCAATCGATGGCCGGAGCTCTAGACTGGGCCGGTAGTTAATTGCAAGAAGGCGGACGAGAAAGCCATGTCAACCGAATCCCAATGCCCGTTCTCCGGCGATGCCCGCAAACACACGGCGGCCGGAGCCCCATCGCACGCAGCCTGGTGGCCCGATCAGCTGAAGCTGAACCTCCTGCACCAGCACTCCTCCAAATCCGACCCCATGGGCGGGGAGTACAACTACGCAAAGGAGTTCAAGAGCCTCGACTTGCAGGCGGTCGTCAAAGACCTCCATGCCTTGATGACGGATTCGCAGGACTGGTGGCCGGCGGATTTCGGCCACTACGGGCCTTTGTTCATTCGCATGGCGTGGCACAGCGCCGGAACGTACCGCATCGGTGACGGTCGCGGCGGCGCCGGGAGCGGCAACCAGCGCTTTGCTCCCCTGAACAGCTGGCCGGACAACGTCAACCTCGACAAGGCGCGTAGGCTGCTTTGGCCGATCAAGCAGAAGTATGGCCGGAAAATTTCATGGGCCGACCTGATGATCCTGGCCGGCAACGTCGCCCTGGAATCGATGGGACTCGAGACGTTCGGTTTCGCCGGCGGGCGTGAGGACATTTGGGAGCCGGAAGAAGACATCTACTGGGGCTCCGAGAACACTTGGCTGGGTGACAAACGCTACTCCGGCGACCGAATTCTCGAAAATCCGCTCGCTGCCGTGCAGATGGGCCTGATATACGTCAATCCGGAAGGCCCGAATGGCAATCCGGATCCGATTGCTGCGGCGCGGGACATCCGCGAGACTTTCGCGCGGATGGCGATGAACGACGAAGAGACGGTTGCGCTCATCGCCGGCGGCCACACCTTCGGCAAAACCCACGGCGCCGGCGATGCGGCACTCGTGGGTCCAGAGCCGGAAGCTGCCGGCATCGAGGAGCAAGGCCTTGGCTGGAGGAGCCGCTTTGGCACAGGCAAGGGTGGCGACACGATCAGCAGCGGCCTGGAAGTCACGTGGACCAGCACACCGACGAAGTGGAGCAACAACTTCTTCCGGAACCTGTTCGGCTACGAATGGGAACTGACGAAGAGCCCGGCCGGTGCGCACCAGTGGAAACCGAAGGATGGCGCGGGCGGGGGTACCGTGCCGGATGCCAGCGACCCGTCGAAGCGCCATGCGCCGGCCATGCTGACCACCGACCTCGCGTTGCGTTTCGACCCTGCTTACGAAACGATCTCGAGGCGCTTTCACGAACATCCGGATCAGTTTGCGAACGCTTTCGCGAGGGCGTGGTTCAAGCTGACGCACCGCGATATGGGCCCGCTGTCTCGTTATCTCGGCCCGCTCGTCCCCAAGGAGCGCCTGCTGTGGCAGGACCCCATTCCCGCAGTGGATCACGAACTGATCGACACGCAGGACGCCGCCGCCCTGAAGGCAAAGATCCTGGCATCCGGGCTATCCATCTCCCAACTGGTCACGACGGCCTGGGCGTCTGCTGCAACGTTCCGTGGCAGCGACAAACGCGGCGGAGCGAATGGCGCGCGTATTCGCCTAGCGCCGCAGAAGCACTGGGAAGTCAACCAGCCGTCTGAACTCGCCACGGTCCTCTCGACGCTGGAAGCGATCCAGAAGGATTTCAACAGCACACAGTCGGGCGACAAGAAGGTTTCGCTTGCCGATCTGATCGTGCTGGGCGGCTGCGCTGCCGTCGAGGCCGCTGCCAAGAACGCCGGCCACGGCGTGGAGGTTCCCTTTTCGCCGGGGCGCATGGATGCCTCGCAAGAGCTGACCGATGTGGAATCATTCGCGGTACTGGAGCCGACCGCGGACGGGTTCCGCAATTACGTGCGCAAGGGATTTGAGGGATCAGCGGCCGCGTTTCTGGTGGACCGAGCGCAGTTGATGAGGCTAAGCGCCCCTGAGATGACGGTTCTGATCGGCGGCCTGCGCGCCCTGAATGCGAACGTCGGCCAGTCGAAGCACGGTGTTTTCACCAAACGACCCGAGACATTGACCAATGATTTCTTCGTGAATCTCCTGGACATGAGCACGAAGTGGCAGAAGTCAGCCAATTCGGACGGCGTGCTGGAGGGGCGCGATCGGGCTACGGGCGGGCTGAAGTGGACGGGCACTGTCGTCGATCTAATCTTCGGGTCGAATTCTCAGCTCCGAGCGCTTGCGGAAGTCTATGCGTGCGGCGACTCGCAGAAGGCGTTCGTGCGCGACTTCGTGGCGGCCTGGAACAAAGTGATGAACCTTGATCGCTTCGACCTTCTTGCTTAATACCTGAGGGGTTCTGCGGGCATTCGGGACCTCGCGCCGCAAGGAACTGGGCGCACAGATCCGAATACATGCGGTACGATCCGGCCATGCCGTTCTTACGACCCGCGATTCTCATTGCCCTTTGCGCTATCGCAACCGGTGCCGGAGCGGCCGGTGCGCCGCAGCCGCGCAACGCCGCGGCAAGTTCGCGGGCAGTCTTGACCAGTGCGCAGGTCGTGGAGATATTGGACGAAACCGTCGATTGGTATCGGACCCTGGGTACCCAGCAGCAAACCGCCAGTCAGGCGAGCGACCTGCTGATCCTCTATGCCAATCGACGGACGGCTGACAAAGTAGTTGCTCTGGCGTTCGAAATCGCAAGAGCCAATGCCGAACTGCTGAGCAGCGAAGCCGGCAATACCCAAAACGAAGGCGATACCGCCTCATCGGCGCAGGCGCTGAGCCGGTTGCAAAATAAATTGGATCAGCAACGCATGGCGATCCAAACGGAAATGGATGCGGCTCGGCGTCAGCTGCTCGCGCAGCCGAAGCGCGGTAAAATCGACCTGCAGCCGAAAATCGCGGAACTGCAGGGTGAACTCGACCTCGTCAACGCGAGAAGAAATCTTCTCGATACGATGGCGCAGTTCGTCAACGAAAGCGATGCGAACGGCACCGGAGCGAGCGCGTTGAAGGCGCACATCGACGCCATCGCCGGCTCGATACCCTCGGCGGGCACGGGCTCGGCCCCTTCGAACGCGGTGTCAACGCCCGCCGCCACCATAGGTTCCGCCGCGGTCGTCCCGACGCTGAATTCCGCCGATGCCGGCGCGCCGAGCCGGTTCGGGATCTGGGATTTGGCCGCCAACGTGCTCCGGCTTTCCGCCAAAATCAGCACGATCGATGCAATCGACCGGCGCACAGCCGCTCTCGAGACTACGTTCAAGCAAATGCGCACTCAGCCGCTCGAGAAAATGAAGGCTCTATCGGCACGCGGCGACACGCTTGCTGCTCAGGCGGATACCGCCAATGATGCAACCTTGCGCGGGATGCGCGATCAGTTCGACACGCTGGCATGGTTGTTCAAGCAAACTTCGGACATCCTCATCCCATTGAGCAAGGAAGGCGTTCTGCTGGCGCAATATCGCCACAATCTAAGCAGTTGGCGAAATGCCACCGAAAAGCAATATCGCGGCGCATGGAAGGCGCTTGGAATCCGCGTCGGCATTCTAGTGGCATTATTGGCGATCGTATTTGCGGTCGGCGAGGGCTGGCGCCGCGCGGTCGTCGGCTATGCACATGAGCCCCGACGCCGGTATCAACTGCTGTTGCTGCGCAAAATCGCCTTGTGGTCGCTCGTCGTCGTAATCATCAGCTTCACTTTCGTAACCGAATTGAGTTCGTTCGTGACATTTGCGGGCCTGATCACAGCCGGCGTGGCGGTAGCCATGCAAAGCGTTCTCGTATCGGTCGTCGGCTACTTTTTTCTCATCGGAAAATACGGTATTCGCGTCGGCGATCGGGTGCAGATCGGCAATGTCACCGGCGAGGTCATCGACTTGGGACTGGTCCGCATGCATCTGATGGAACTCAGCGGGGAAGGTCCGCTTGGGCCGACCGGAAGGGTGGTCGCATTCGCGAATTCGATCGTCTTCCAGGCCTCGGGCGGCCTGTTCAAGCAAATCCCCGGCGTAGACTTTGCCTGGCATGAAATGACATTGAACCTCCCTACCGGTTGCGACTATGCGGCTGCGAAGGACAAGCTTCTCGAGGCGGTGAACAACATCGTAAAGGAGTACCGCGAGGAAATCGTACGCCAGACAAAGGAAATTCAAAGAACCACCCTGGCGAGTTACGGCGGCGACTCGCATGCGCAGATTCAGCTGCATTTCTCCTCTACCGGCGTGGAGGCGCTCGTCCGCTATCCCGTCCACCTAAAACGTGCGGCGGAAATCGACGAACGAGTGTCGCGAGAATTATTGAACGTGATTTCGGGTCTTACCGCGAATGCCGCGAGTGGCGGCTAGAAGCGTCAATCGCGCGACCTGCGCCCGGGGATTTTGCAGTCCGGCTCGCCTCCTGCTGGGGCAACCGCTGATCGCCGCCGGGTAGGCGCGGCGCGGGCAGAACACTGCTTTCGTATTCGGCGAGGCGCAGCAAGCCGCTGGTGTCGGGCAGATTGGGCGCTCTGGCGCGCGCATCCGTGAACCGCAGCGCCGAGAACATGTCGCCGAACGTTCGCCGCCGCCACGCGCTGATGTTCGGTTCGGCCACGCCGGTGAATCTCTCGAGAAACTGCAGTATCGAGCTGTGGTCGAACCGGTCGCTGCATACCCACCCTCCGGTCGACCACGGCGAGATCACGAGACACGGGACGCGGAACCCGCCGCCGATCGGATTCGAGTCGACGAATTCGTGCGCCGTACCGGTCTGCGGCACCGGTGGAGCGACATGATCGAACAGGCCGTCGTTCTCATCGTAATTGAGAATGAACAAGGTCTTGGCCCACACGTCCGGATTGGCCGCGATCGCATCCAGTTTGCTCGCGATGAAAGCGGCGCCGTCGGCCGGCATGTAGTCCGGATGTTCGGATTGGAAGCTCGTCGGAATGATCCAGGAGACGGTCGGCAGCCGGTCGTTGATCGCGTCGTATTCGAATTGACCTTCTTGCCCGCGCAGCATTCCACGGCGGTACAGCGGCGAGTTCTTCGAGGCCATTTGGAACGCCTTAAAGGTCTCCAGCATGTTGCAGGCGTAATTGTCTTCCTGCTGGTAGATCTTCCAGCTGATTCCCGCCTGCTGCAGCCGTTCCGGGTAGGTCGTCCACGTGAACCCGCCCGGCGGCGCGGTGTTCTGTGTGTTCGGTCCACCGCCGATTCCCTGCGGATCGATCGTGCCCGTCATCCAGTACATGCGGTTCGGCCAGGTGGGCCCCATCACCGAACAATGATATTGATCGCACAGCGTGAACAACTCGGCCAGCGCAAAGTGAAACGGGATGTCCGATCGCGTGTAATAGCCCATGCAAAAAGGGCCGTTGCCGCCGTCGGCCCGCCGGTGCGCCGTCACCCACCGATCCATGTCGCCATGATTCCAGGCCTCGTGTTGCACCGCCCATGCGTGGCTCGTCGAGGGGATCTTCTGCGCGCTGCTGGTGCGCGTGTCGAGGTGAAACGGCAGCAGGTAACCAAGCGGATTTTGCGGATCCGGCTGATAGAAGACCGGACGACCATTCGCCATCCGCGGGACTCGCAAATCCCCGAAACCACGTACGCCGGCGAGGGTGCCGAAGTAGTGATCGAACGAGCGGTTTTCCTGCATCAGCAGCACGACGTGTTTGATATCGCGCAGCGAGCCCCGCCTCGATGGGCCCTGTGCGAGAGCCCGTCGCAGGTTGCCCGGCATCAGGAGCTCGGCCGCCGCTGTCCCTGCCAGCGCGGCGGCGCCCTTCAACAGCCGCCGCCGCGTCAGCGGCATAAACGATCTCGGCGCATCGCCACCGGAATTCTTTTTGTCGGGCATCAGCGCCTCCATTATCCGCATTCCACAGCGCTCTCGGGGATGTCAATGCCCTAGCAAAGCACGACCCCCGCGACTAGGCCGACCCATTGTATTGCCTCGGGACCGTCTAGCCACACCTGGTATTCGGCGCCGCCGGCAAACTCAAGGCCCTCACTCGATCCTTCGAGCTGCTCCCGGACGCCAGAACATTGCAATCCGAAAACGCGCGTCGCCGTGGTGATTGATACCAGACGTTGGATGATCTTTTTATTACAGTGGTTTGGCTGGTCAACCTGATCGGTTCCTACATGTGCAGTGTCATAGTTCAGTCACCGACACTCCCTAGACTCTGCGGCGTTCCGCCATCGCAGTGCGATGTCGGGTCCCTTGCGCAAAGTCAACCCAATGCAGGAGAGCATTCATGAGAACCATTCACCGAGCCGCGATCGCGGGGCTGGCGGCCGCCACGATTGCCGGCGCCGTATTTGCCGACTCGAACCACAGCGACGGTCCGGAAGGCACGCAGCCCGTTCAGGGCATTGCGCATCTCGATCACGTCTTTCTGATCATGATGGAGAATCACGCCTATGCCCAGGTCATTGGGAACCCGAACATGCCGTTCTTCAACCAACTGGCAAAATCGGCGAACCTGGCAACCAACTACTATGCGGTCGGACACCCGAGCCTGACGAATTACCTCGAGATCGTCGGCGGCTCGAACTTCGGCATTCGCAACGACAACTCGCCCGTGTGGCACGTACCTTCCTGCGCTCCCGGCTACGTCTACCTCGAGGGCGACCCAACCGGCATCTGCCCACTGGCCAATACTGGGGTTGGATGCTGCAACACCCGCGATCGACACCACGAACGAGAATCCGGGATATTCCGTCGTGGATGTGGACGGCACAGCGGGATACGCCGCCGCGCCCGTCATCGCCAAGACCATTGCCGATCAGCTCGTAGCGCGCGGAATGAGCTGGAAAGCCTATGAGGAATCGCTGCCGCCGACCGGCGCGGACGAGGTCAATTCGGCCGACGGCGTATTCTCCAATTTGAATTTGAAGTCGAACGGCACGACGCCGGCCACCAGCACTTACGACGGCGGGCTCGTCGTCAACGGCACCGTGCAAGGCCTATATGCGGTCAAGCATGATCCGTTCGCCTATTTCGCGAGCGTCCAGTCCGGCGCCAACCCGCGTAATAGTCTGAAAAACGTCGTTGGTTTCGACGGTTCCACCGGCTTGTTCGAGGATCTGGCGAGCGGCAAGCTGCCGAACATGGTCTACATCGTCCCGAATCAATGTAATGACCAGCACGGCCGCGGCGGAGCAAGCGCCGGACCATCCTGTGACTACGACAACGCGGATAATGGCACCCTCACGGGCCTGAACCCTGCCCTGATGTACCAGGGGGATGCGGCTCTCGAGCGCATCGTCGGAGCGATCAAGAGCTCTTCGGCATGGAACCGCGGCACGAACGCGATCGTGATCGTTTGGGACGAGAACGACTACAGCATCGCCCCGACAACCAACCAGGTCGCACTGGTCGTCGATACGAATGAGCGCGGGTCCCATGGTTCATCCGGCTACCAGAGCAGCCAGTTCTACACGTCGTTCTCGCTGCTGAAGACCATGGAGGCGGGATTCGGACTGCCGTGCCTTAACCATGCCTGCGACAACAACGTGCGCGTGATGAACGATCTGTTCCCGAGCCATTAAACGCCGCAACCGGCGTGCGCTATGCGGGGCGGATTCCCGGAGTCCGCCCCGCTTCCCTGTCGAAACCGCCACGGTGGGCGGCGCGAGAGGCGCACGGGTCGGTGTCGTCCGCAAACGGTTCTCGTAGGCGGGAACGGCTCAGTTCCTTATCGTGAATTGTCAATCGTTGCGCCACCACTGGCATCAACTACCGCCGCATCAACCACGCTACGATCGAAATCACCGCGCTCAGGATCAGCATCGTCGTGAGCGGCAAAAAGAACTTGAATCCCGGGCGGTCGATGACGATGTCGCCGGGTAAATGAAACAAATGCATCTTCCCGAGCCACGGCCAGAGTAACCCAACAACGACGACTACTGCGCCCAACGCTACCAACATACGATTCATCGATTCTCGCCTCGATGGGTAATCAGCTACCCTGGCGTTCCCCAAAACAGGTTCGTCTTTGCGGACTCTAAGCGTTTCCGCCGGTCAATACGAGACGGCGTTCATGGCTGCGCCGGATGTGTTCGCTCGGGCATCTTGATAAAACGGTCTACACCAAGGAGGATTGCGAGGGTTTGGCAACTCCCCGTGCCAGCGCTTTGGCGGCTCGATGGGACAACGGTTCAACAGAGGCTTTCATGCGCGCATTCGCCAAGATTCTAGGTCCGTGCCTTGTTCTCTTCCTATTTCGCCCAGCGATTAGTTCCGCTGGAGTCGATGTCATCGACGCGCACGCTCGGTACCCGGAGGGTCCCCTATGGGATCAGAACCGGCTGCTCTACGTCGAGTACGCGGGCAATGACATCAGGGCATGGGACGGAATGCGGTCGACGGTCTTCTGGCGCAAAGAACATTGCGGCCCCAACGCGCTGATACACTTTCAAGGTGATCAGATTTTGGTCGCTTGTTACGACGGGAATTACCTCTTAGTGCTTGATCGGCATGGGAAGGAGGTGCGGACCATCACAAACGACAGTTCGGGCAAGCCGTTCATCGGCCCGAACGACTTCACGTCGGACGGGCACGGCGGCGTCTACTTCTCCGCCTCTGGCGTTTACGATATCAAAGCGCCGATAACCGGAGCTGTGCTGCACCTGACAGCGGACGGACGGGATCTGCGCGTGGTTGCAGATACCATTGACTATTCCAATGGGTTGACAGTTGCGAAAGATGGCCGCCATCTTCTTGTCGCGGAGATGTTGGCTGGCCGCATCTTGTCGTTTCCAATACAGGCCAACGATACCTTGGGCCAAAGATACGTGTGGGCGCGCCTGCAAGACCTCGCGCCCCCCACCCCCCACGAGGACGCATACAACGGTCCGGATGGCGTCAAATTGGGGCCCGACGGAAACTATTACATCGCGCAAAACGGTTCCGGTCGGGTACTCGTCGTTAACGAGGAACGTAAATTGGTGCGGATCATCGATGTGCCGACGCCCTATGTTACCAATATGGGGTTCGGCCCGAGCGGCGCACACTCGGTCTATATCACGGGTGCGTTCGACCAATGGAAGCCGCCGTTCCCCGGAGTTGTGTATCGTTGGACCGAGTGAAATGTTGCCTAACACCCTAGATAGGCAAAGCCACTTCGTTAATCTCGCGGGACGCTGTGACTGCCGCCATTCCATCAACCGCCATTGAAGCCCGCCGGTTGTTGCGGGAGGGACGTCCCGAAGAGGCATTGGTTGCGGCAGAGAAGGCTGTTGCCGGGGCACGGATCTGCCTCACCGAGCATGGATTGCTCGCCTCCATTTTACTGAAGCTGGGGCGCGTCGAGGACGCGAACCACGTCGTTGCGCGAGCCGCAGAACTCGCTACGGGTGTCGCGGACGCCTACGATGGTCTGGCCTTTGTCTCAATTGCACTGGGTCGGCACGACCGCGCCAACGCGCTCTATCGGCGGGCCACGCAAATCGCGCCGCAAGATCCGCGTTTTTGGTACAACCTCGCTTGCAGCGAGCGAAGTCTGGGGCGACTGGTCGAGGCGGAAGCCGCTTGCGATCGCGGGATCGCTCTCGATCCGGCCCAATTTCCTACATACCTGCTAAGGTCAGAATTGCGAATTCAGACGCCCGATGCCAACCATATCGAGGAACTCAATGCGCGGCTTTCAAGCCCGCATGCCGACTATCGCGCGCGCCTCTTCCTCGGATACGCGATTGCAAAGGAATTGGACGATCTGGGGCGCTTCGACGAAGCCTTTCACTGGTTTGCCGCGGCAGCAAAGACACGCCGAGAGCGGCTTGCGTATGACATCGCGACCGATGAACGCAAACTCGAACGCATCGCCGAGGTATATGGGCGCGCCTCCTTCGAACGCTCGTCGGATCGGGCAAGGAGTGCGCCGGATCCTTTGGATTCCTCGCGTTACATATTTATCGTCGGACTTCCTCGATCCGGCACGACGCTGGTGGAACGAATACTGACGGGACTGCCGGATGTTCGCTCAAACGGCGAGACGGATAACTTTTCTCGCGCCCTACTGGAGATTGCGCAAGGCACCGGTGACGTGTTCGACCGGGCTGCCGCCGCGGATCCGCTGCAGGTCGCGACGCGCTATGCGCGGATAGCGGGCGCAGGCGACGACGCCGTTCGAATCGTCGAAAAGCTTCCGCTAAACTACTTGTACGTAGGCGCCATTCATCGCGCTATGCCGCGCGCCAAGATCCTGCTGGTCAATCGCTTTCCACTCGACAGTTGCTTTGCGATGTATCGCACGCTATTCGCGGCGGGATATCCGTTCAGCTATGACCTCGGGGAGCTGGGTCGATATTACGCGGCGTACGAGAGCCTAACCAAGCATTGGAGAACTTGTCTCGGCGGACAGCTGTGTGAGATCGTCTACGAGGAACTCGTGCGCGAACCACGGCGGGTCGGCTCTAGCGTCGCCCAATATTGTGGTCTAGCTTGGCGCGACGACGCAATCGACATCCAGAACAATCAATCGGTGTCCTTGACCGCGAGTGCCGCGCAAGTGCGGCGCCCGATTTACGGCAGTTCTTCCGGGCGCTGGCGACACTACCGAAGACATCTGGAACCGCTGATCGATACTCTGCGTCATCATGCGGTTGCACTGCCCGAGTGACGGGCCGCGACCGTCAGAAGGAATAACCCAGGCGAACCCCAATTTCACGCGGCGGGTTGACCAAGTAGTCGTTCGTCAAATTATTGACTTGATTCGGCTGAGACGGTGGCGCGAGAATTTCCTGCTTGTCGAGAAGGTTCGTGACGTACACCGTCCCGCGCCAGGGTTCGTGATTCAAGACGACGTTGAGATTCATGATTTCGTAGCTCGAGGAATGTTGGATCGTCGTGTTCCCGAGGGTCGGCGCGACTTGTAGCGCGACCGCACTCCGATAGACGCCATTGGCCGACAAAGCGAGATCATATCCGGGCGTAAGCGGGATGTCGTAGATCAGGGCGGCACTCGCGCTGGTCTTCGGGCTTCCCGGAAGCTGTTCACCGGTTTTACCGGAGAGTAGCCCGGGGACTATGGTGCCGGTGCCGTCGTTGGCGGGCAGCGCAAAATCGCTGGTCAATTTAGCATCGGCGTATGCGAACGAAACTGAGTAACTCAGCCGGGTCACGAACAGCGGGCCGCTGGATTCGAATTCGAAGCCTTTCGACTCGGCCGTATTGGCGTTATACACGGCTAGGTTCCCCGACGGCAGACTCGATGAGATCTGTGGTTTGTCCCATTTGATGTCGAAGATCGCGAATGAATAGGAAAGGCCGTTTTTGAATCGCCCCTTGAGTCCCGCCTCGTAGTTATTCGTCTGGTCCGGTTGATAATCCCTGAGCAACGGGCTTTCTTGGAATATGCCGTTCGCCGGGACCGAATTCGCGCCGCCGCGCCGGAAACCCTGGGACCACAGCGCATAGACGAACTGATGGTCGGCATATTCATAGGAGGGATCGACCTTCCAGACGGTTTTAGATGCCGGCGCTTGATATGGAATCGGCGGAATGAGGATCGGAAACGTGAAATCCTGATACAACTGCGAATCCGTGAATTGTTGGCTGTAATGCCGAACGCCCACTGTGATCTGGCCGTGCGGCAGGAAATGCCAAGTCAACTCGCCGAAAACCGATCGGTCCTCGAAGTGCTGAGTGTCGATCTGCTGGAATGTGAGGTCATTCGGGCCGCTCAACAACAGGCAATCCGGGTAGCTTGAACCGGCGTACACGTATCCGGTGCATCCCTGGGCCACCGACCGCTCCGGCGACCCTGGATTTGTCACATACCAAGCACCATGGCGGGTCTGGTTCTCGTAGAACACCCCGGCCACGTAGTCGAATCGGTTCGCCGGATCGGACTTGGACACCAGCCGCACTTCTTGCGTGAATGTATGCGCCGAATCCGTGAATTGGAACGGGTATACGAAGCGCGGATTGGTGGGAATGCCGGCGTAGTACGGCAGGAAATACCCGCCATCGAAACCCGCGTAGTCGAACGTGGAATCCTGGACCAAGGACCCCGATGTCGTGTGATAAGACGTTGTCGAGGATACCGTTGCAAATCCGGCGTCGTAGCTCGCATCAAGGCTTGCCAAGTCGGTCGTGCGATCGAATGGCTCATCGACGAGCGCGAACTCCTGGTAGCGGCTCCCCGCCGGGTATTGGGTGGCGGGATCCAACGGGGACGCGCCGCCCGCGAAATCCGGGTTCACCTGTGGTCCGCCGTCGCCGGTCACGTGCGCATGGAGAAACGCGAGTTCCGCATTGAATGCTTCGTTCGGCTTCCAAAGCAGGCTCGCCCGCCCGCTGAAAGTCCGCTGATAGTTCCAGTCATTTCGACTCGAATAGATTGGCGAACTATTCACCGGGTCGGCGGGGTTCGCGAGTACAGGTGCGTCGTAAATGCTGTCGCTGTTGCGTTGGAGCAGTCCAAAGACTCGGATCCACCCCGGGGTATAGGTATATTTCCCCGCCGCCCGGAAGGCCAGGGTGTCCTCGATCGGGATGTTGGCCATGCCGCTCAGCGAGTAACCCGTACCGCCCGAGTGGGCGATTTTCGAACCCCCGGCCTCGATCGATCCGGAGAATTTATTGAGTTCCGGAGAATTGGGAATCAATCTAACGGCCCCGCCCAGTGCACCGGCCCCATACAGGGTTCCCTGCGGGCCGCGCAACACTTCGACGCGCTTCAAGTCGTCCAGCTGAAAATAGCCGTCGATCGGTGAATTGCCGATATAGGTGCCCACCGGATCCTGTTCGAACGAGCGAAATCCGCGAGCCGGGCTGCCCGTCGCATTGATGCCGCGGATGATTGGCGCAGTGACCCCGGCAAATCGAGCGCCATAGTCGTACATGCTCAACCCCGGTACCTGGGTCGCCAGCGACGCGATGTCGGTCACCCCAGACGCAGTGATTTGGTCGGCGCTGATGACGGAGATGCTGTAGGGCACTGCTTCGAGTGTCTGCACGCGACGGGTCGCAGTGACCGTGATTTCCTGCAGGGCATCGGGGGGCTGGTCGTTCGCGCCGGCCACCGCCGGATGCGGGAATCCGTAAAGCGCGCAGAACACCGCCGCAGCGATAGTCGGTGTTGCCGGTAAGCCGGCCTGAGGTTCGTTGCAATGGGGACGGCTCTTGGCGCGCCTTTTGTTCATTACGTTCTCCCAGCCACGGTCTGTTGTCATTTGTCACTGCAACCGGCGGCCATCCCAGGCTCCATCGCGCCAAGCTGATCCCTTGCGGCAACACCGATTTGCACAAGCGTATCAAGGTGTCATGTGTTTACCAAGACGGCTGACGACAAATGAGTCGTCTTACCACGCGGCAACAGCGTTTTTTATTGCCGCCGTTAGAAAACCGCAAGCTCCCGAAAAATTCCGCCGAAAACGAAACCCTGCCCCATGCATTAATTCGATCGACCATCGGTTTCACTATCGAAATCTCGCTACCGCCCAGTGCGGCACGATCGATCATTGGGTTCTGGTGCATCTGCGGACAACAGCCCATGTTTGGCCGAAGGCAAGCCCCCGGTCACCTTCGCCAGTGAGGGAATCAGTTTGAAATAGGGCATTTGCGCTTCGCAGCCAGGCGGTCTTATGCCGGCCAACAAGTCATCTCCGGCCCAAAATCCCCAGATGCACCAGAACCGCGCGGACGGTCGCAATGCTCTCGCCGCGATCGGCCGGACCGTACATGTCGGACATGCCCATGGTGCCGAGTGAGCGGTAGTTCATACAAGACCTCCTGGATCCGGGCTGGCAGGCCGTTCGATCGGCCGCCGCGACCTGCTTCGGCCAGCGTGTTTCCTCCGTGCCGCGCCGGCGAGATTTTACAGGCCGGTTGGCAGCTTGGACGCCATCATTTTGCGCCGGTCGAACTTTCGCCCATCGACGATGAACGTGCCGTCGCCGACGGCGTGGATCATCCGCTTCTCCTTGCGCACGGGATCCACCCAGGCGGCAACGCCCTCGAGAACGACGATGTCGTGCCTCTTGACGATGTCGGCGACCCTGCACTCGATGTTGGCCAGACACTCCTTAATCAAGGGTGCCTTGACGAGCCTATCCTTAACGCCCGTGAGTTTGAACCGGGAAAACTTGTCCGTGTCGATCCCGGAGCAAGTGCCTATCCCGACCACCTCGTCCAGCAGGTCGACGGCGGGAATCGCAATCACGCACTCCCGTGTCTTTTGCAGCGCCGCGAACGAGTGATTCCACGGGCCCGTGGTGATCGCAAAGACCGGCGTGAAATCGACCACCATGGTCCATGAGATCGTCATGACGTTATTCGACTTTCCGTCATGCGTCGTCACGAGGACCACGGGTCCCGGTTCGAGCAGGGTAAAGGCACTACTCAGCTTCAACCGCCGCATCAGCGCCCCTCCCGGTCTTGCCTCGCCATTCGCGCAGCACCCAGCGCTCGATGTCGGCCCAGGTCTCGGCTGCAGGACCCTTGAGGTGCTTGTTGGTCGAGTTCCTCATGACGATGACCTTCTTTCGGGCGGCTCGAAGAGTTTCGATGTTGTCGGGTGCATCCTCGACATAGACGTCGGCATCCACCGAGGATTTTGCCGCCATGAAGCACAGGTCCCAATACGGAATGCCGTGCGTTTCGAGCCATTCGACCGTTTGGATGACGGCTTGACGGTGAAACCACGGTATGAACAAACGGTGCGTGATGATGCGGATGCGAATCCCGCGCCGCGACAAGCGGCGCAGAGCCACACAGGCGCCCTCCACCACGGGCAGCACTTCGAACAGCCGGCGTTCGCGCAGCGCGAAGCGATGCAGGTCGTCGTAGCCTTTTTGACCGCCGAGCTTCCATTCCTTGAAACCGTAGCTCACCTCGTCCGTCAGTTCATGCTCCGAAACCCCAAGCCACTCGGCGGCGATCGGTTTCATGCCGGCGATGAAATCCGCGACGACGCCGTCGAGGTCTACGCCAAATACGAAGTCTCTCCGAGCCATCGCTCCACCCCGTCATAGGTGCGAATTGCAGGCCCGATTGTGCGCCTCACGCGTGTTGACCGGTACCGCCGACGCGTAGCCTGAGTCTCTGGACGGTCAGCGGGGAATCGGCGGGTGCACCCGCGTTTGCACGCCGCACCGCCGCGCGCGATGATTCGCCCGGTGCATAACACCCTTTTTGGCGGCTCGTGCGCTGGATACTCGCTGGCGCCGGTTGCCACGTCCGGTTTTCGCTTAGACTTAGTCCTATGCACCGCCAATTCGGTCCCGAAGAGGCGAAGCGCTTTTATGATCGCTTCGGGATTTTGCAGGACGCCCAGTTCTATGAGCGCAACGCGCTCAGGCGCCTGGCGGCCGCGTCGGACTTCGAACATGCATCGGCGGTATTCGAACTTGGTTGCGGGACTGGCAGCCTTGCGTCGCGACTTCTCGAACACCGCCTCGGGGAAGACGCTCGTTATACCGGGGTCGACGTCAGCTCGACGATGATCGCGATCGCGACTCGTCGCCTGGCACGCTGGGCAGACCGCGCCACGGTATCCCAGGTCGATGCGACGGGGTCCTTACCGTACGCCGATGCCTCTTTCGACCGATACATCGCGACCTACGTCTTCGATCTTTTGTCCGACTCCGACATCGCCAAATGCCTGCATGAAGCGCACCGGCTGCTGGCGAAAGAGGGAAAGTTGTGCGTCATCACCTCCACGGACGGAGTAGGTGCGGTATCTCGCCTCGTCAGCGCATCCTGGAAGCGGCTATACGCGATCAACCGGAACCTCGTGGGAGGTTGCCGCCCATTGCAGATGCGCCCCTGGCTCGAGAAGCGCATCTGGTCCGTCGAACTCTCGGAGGTCGTCACCTCCTGGGGCGTCTCCTCGGAAATCATGATCGCCCGGCGCCTCTGATGCCGCAGAAGGGTTAGCGTGAATGTCATCATCAAATATTGCACCATCTGCTTTGGCTATCGTGATCGCGCGCACGCCATTGCCGAAGCTTCCTGGCACGGATGAAGCTCTCACTGCCACCAAAAACCGCCGAGGCGACCGCAGCCATCAAGCGGCATCTCGCCGCGAACGCATAGGGAAACTGGACCGCACCCTAAAGTGGAGACCAAATGACGACCTCGCCAATTCCGACCGTCGACGACAAGCGGCGCGCCTTCCGGCGCTTGCACGAACGCGGCTGCTTCGTGATCCCGAACCCCTGGGACGCAGGCTCCGCCCTCGCGCTGCAGTCCATTGGGTTCCCCGCGCTTGCATCGACGAGTTCCGGCTTCGCCTGGTCGCAAGGACGCGCGGACGGCGCGATGCCGCGCGAACGAGTCATTGAGCATCTGCAGACGCTCGTCGCCGCAACGCGCGTCCCCGTGAATGCCGACTTCGAGAGCGGCTACGCGACGAGCGCGGCGGGCGTCGCCGAGAGCGTGCGGCTCGCGATCGACACCGGCATTGCCGGCCTGTCGATCGAGGATGCGAGCGGCGATGCCGCCGAACCGCTGTATGCGCTGGATGTCGCCGTCGAGCGTTTGCGTGCGGCACGTCAGGCGATCGATCGCGCCGGCGCGGATGTCCTCATTGTCGGGCGCTCGGAAGGTTTCATTCGCGGCCGGCCCGATCTCGAGGCGACGATCAAAAGGCTGCGTGCCTATGCAAACGCCGGCGCCGACTGCCTGTACGCACCCGGGATCCGCACGCGCGAGCAAATCGCGGCCGTCGTCGAAGCGGTCGCCCCGAAGCCGGTCAACGTGCTGATCGGCGGAGCGAGCGAGTTCACGGTGTCGGATCTCGCAGCGCTCGGCGTGCGGCGCATCAGCGTCGGTGGTGCGCTTGCGCGCGCGGCCTGGACGGGTTTCCTGACCGCCGCGCGCCGGATCGCCGCGGAAGGCCGATTCGATGCGCTTGGGTCCGCGATGCCGCACGGCGAGCTCGACGCGCTGTTCGGCGGTAAGCCGTGACTCGAGCCTCGAGAGAACGCACGGCGGCACCGACCACGATCGATGCGGCCGACTTCCCGCGCGATCTCGCGGCGGTGCAGGCGCTCTTTCGCGAATACGCCGCCGGCGTAGGCGTCGATCTGTGCTTTCAGGACTTCGATGCCGAGGTCGCATCGCTCCCCGGGCGCTACGCGCCGCCGACCGGTCGACTGCTGCTCGCGCGTCGCGGAATGGACGCGGTCGGCTGCGTCGGCTTGCGCGCGCTCGAGGACGGCGCCTGCGAGATGAAGCGGCTGTACGTGCGGCCGGACTTGCGCGGACAAAACGCAGGTAGGCAGCTCGTCGAGCGGATCTGCGATCATGCCCGCACGATCGGCTACACCCGCCTCTGTCTCGACACTCTTTCGAGCATGAGCGCCGCGCGCACCCTGTATCGCGCACTCGGCTTCAAGCCCATCGGCCCCTATGTGTTCAATCCGATCGCCGGCGCGGAATACTTGGCACTCGATCTGTGAGCGAGCGGTCGCGCCGGAACGCACCCCCATGACGGTATCGCGCCGAGGCTATCGGCCAAGCGATGCGCCCGCCGGACCGAGGGCCTTCAATAATACCGTTTCACGGGAACGCGCCTGCTGCAGCTCGCTCTCGCTGGCCCGAGCACGTGCCTCGCTCGCCTGCGCGCGCGCCTCGTTTTCCTGCGCACGCAGTGCGAACAGCGCCATGCCGACTTCATGCGCCACGTTGAACAAGCGCTCGCGCTCATCGGCGGCGAAACGCTCGCCGGGTCGCTCGCCGACCACGAGAGCGCCGAGCAGGCTCCCGCGCACCATCAGCGGAAAGGCGTAGCCACCCTGCCCGAGATCGCTTTGGCTTTCATCGAGATCGACGGCGGCATTGCGCGCGCGCAGCTTGACGAAGGCCAAATCGTCAGCGGCGATCTGCGCAGGCAGCGCCGACTCGCCGTGCAGACGAACGCGGATATAGCCTTCCGCGATCCGCTCGTACAACGCGACCCGCGTCGCGGCGGTATGCCGGGCGATCTGGATCACGGTCAAATCCAGGAGCTTTTCCGGTTGGGTGATGAACGCGCACTCCTCGGCGAAGGCGCGCAGCGCCGATTCGGTGCGGTATTGGCGCCAGAATATCAGCCGCTCTACCGTGGCTTCGATTCGCCGGTGCACCGTGCTCAAGCCGGCGCCGAGTCCGAGCGGCACGGCGAGTTCAAGCAGCAGTCCGGCGTCCCGCCCGAGCGCACTGCGTTCGATGAGGCTCTCGAGCAGCGCAAACAGACCGAGCACGAAGCTGGTGGTCATCGCGTAGACCAGCGTGCGACTGAGGACGACCGAGACGTCCACGACACGATGCCGCAGCACCGCGTACAGGAATCCGCCCAAGGCAATCGCCGGCATAACGTCGGCGCCCAGCACGGAAACCCAATAACCGAGAATCGGAGTGTTGGAGACGAAAATTCCGGTGACGAATACGACGCTGCTCCACAACATCCATCGCAAGCGCAGCCGCAGCACGCTGTCAGCCCGACGATATCCCGCAAACAGCAGCGCGATCGGCGGCAGGTAACTCGCAGTCATGGCGAAGCCGTACGGAGAGCGCAACAATTGCGCCGAGCCGGTCGCGACGAAGAGGAGCGGTCCGCCGAACGCCACGACGGCGGCCGCGCCGAGCAATAGCAGGAAGCCCCCGCGCCAGAGTCCCCGCGCCCGCGCGGTGAAGGCACTGCCGACGATGGATTCGACCATGATGTAGAAGCCGACTCGCTCGAGCAGAAAAAAAGTCCAGACGCCCAGCGAAACGCCTAGACCAACACGGTCGTCAAATGGCATGAAGATGACCGCGAAGCCGGCCAGCGAGGCGAATGCCCAGAGCGCGAGGCCGGCGGCAGCCCGGTCGCGGCCGCGCCATAGCGCGAGCAGTGCAATCGCACTGAGCAGCGCAAATAGCCACAGCAGCGCCCACTCATCTGCGCCGATCAACCCGGCCGCGGTACCCGACTCCGGCGTCGCGATACTCGTAACCGGAACCGTGACGAGGTCCAGGCCCCGGCGGATGACGAAGTCGTACGCTGCGACCCGCGGGAACACTGTTTTCGAATTGCGCGGCGCGAATAATTGCGAGGCGGGTCAGTGGCGGGGAAGCCGCAAGTTCAATCCGATCGCCTGGGCGCACCGCCGGCGGCAGCGGGGCGCCTAGAATCGGTTCGATCACTGCGGTACGGACATCGACGATGCGGAACGAGAACGGCAGCCCCGATTGATGAAATGCCATATAGGCATCGTAGGAACCGGCCGCGACGACCAGCGCCGTCAGGATCGCCAAGAGCCCAGTGCGACGATGCATGACCATCCCCCGTTGGTGTTCTGCCTAAGTACGCGCATCTTGTACCATGGAAGACCCGCGCCGACGGCCAGCACTGCCATCGGTGGCTTGCCGCCATCGCGCGGTATGATAGCGGGACCGGAAGGCGTAGACGAAATGAACAGAGGGGGCGATCGATGAGCCGGTCACCGAAAACGGCAAATTCAAGCGTCGAACTCGCCTCGGCACTGACCGGGCGCTGCCTGTGCACCGCCGTGCGCTATCGCTGTGGACCGCTGCTGTACGCCGCGACCTGGTGCCATTGCGAATCCTGCCGACGCGCAAGCGGCACCTCCCCGGTCGGTTGGTTCACGGTCGCGCTGGCATCGGTCGAGATTCAAGGCGACGCGATTCGCACCCACCGTTCTTCGCCCGGGGTCGAGCGCCGGTTCTGTTCGGTCTGCGGCACACCGCTCACCTATGCCAGCGAGCGGCGCCCCGCCGAAATCGATTTCACGCTCGGCAGCCTCGATGATCCAGATCGCGTGACACCGGTGGATCACATCTATATGGCCGATGCGCGCCATTGGGATCATCCGGCGGACGGCTTGCCGCAGCATACGGGACTGCGCCCGGCGTCGTGACCTCGACTTGGGTTGCGATGACCGAAAAATCGATCGCCGCAAGAGCTATGAGCAACAGCACGATGTCGTGTTGGTGCTCGCTATTCGCCATCAGCGGGAAGCCGGCCATTCGACGTAGAGCGACGACGGTTGCCCGTTAGGAGTCGACCAACCAGCATCCCGGCCCAATAACCGGCAGCAGTTGGCCCTGAGTGAAATCGAACGACTCCATACTAGCGAGCTAAGCGGCCGCTCAAATTGCTCCAATTAACGATTCCGGGTTAGGTGGGGCCCAGCAACTTTCGGCGTAGACCCGATTCCGTCGTTCGCGAGCGGCAGATATCGGTCGGGCTGATGTTGAAGCGAGTGCGAATGGCGTCTGCACAACCGGAGCAAAAAGGGCGCCGTGCCTTGTTCATGGGCGCTTGAGGAATCTCCAGTAGAAAGCTGCGAACACCATGACAATGCCAATGTTCACTGTCAGGCGTTCCCAGAATCGGTTTCTAAAGAACGCGAAATCCACACCGACGATGGCAGCAGCCATTGCCAGTAGGTAAAGCGCGATGGCGACCCGCCTGCCCAATTCAATTTGCATGGCCTTTATCTACAGGAAAGGACGAATTTCTGCAAAACCGACTATGGTTCGGCTTAGTTTTGCGGCCAGCAATGCCTCGAGTTGATAAAAATCTAGCCTAAGGACGCGGCGAGGAACATACGGCTTTCTGAGGTCGGCGAAATCGGCCAAAGACCCGTGTAGCAAGCCATTTGCTAACTACATCTCGTCTTGATCCAGATCGGTGACTGGTGCGCAATGACGCAACCGGAATTCGAGAACCGTGAGTGCGCGATAGGAAACCGTGACGGAGCACCCAAATCACGGCGGCAGCGCGAGTGGCCGCCCGGTGAACTATTACCCCGATCGACAGAGACGGCTACCGGGCATAAGGTTCCCATGCAAATGGATATGCCGGGCTTGCCGGGTCCCATCAACGCTAAAGCGAACGCCCGTTCCCACAGCACCTTCGGCGGCCGCTCTCAGCGCGGCCGACCTAGGCCAGTGAAAACCCATCTGCTAGTCGCTGCCGCGACAGAGAAGCGAGTAGCGACGAATTTTACGATGGTATCTGGGACACCCGATCGATTTATGGGCGAGGTTTCCTCGGGGGCATAAAGCAAAATTTATGGGTGGCCGGCAAACAAGTAGGCGAAAGAGCCCATATTCATTTCTGAGCTAGTTAGTGTTGGGCTTACCTTCCCCCTCCCGTCAATTAGGGGTGCACGCAATAGTCGGAATTTTGTGCACGTTAGTGGCGTTGCAACATTAATGAAATCGAGGCGGCAAACTGTCCGCCTATGCCGGTCGAATGGCCTAAGGTTTCGGTGCGCGAATCGGAAAGTTCGAACAACCCTTGCTGCCTGCAGCCGGTCGATGCCTTTATGATCCGCGACCAGTTCACGCACATCGGGTTTTCTGCATCAATCTTATTGCAGAGTGATTTCGCCGCTAAATTCGACTTTCACCTTCAGCCCCGCAATTTCCAGCGTCATTTTTGCTGGAAATGTTTCTGCACCTGTAATGGTGCCAGCCGAAGCGGCCTTGGCTACCGCCTGCTCAATCTGCCGCTGGGAATTAATGCCGACCGTTTTTAGGAACTTGCGTATGCTGAGGTTTAGCGCTTCTTCGTTCATTGGAATCTCCCATTTTTGGGGCAGTGCAATTTTCTATACAGCACGTTCAGCTGCATGCAGGAGCGTGGGCATCCGACGTCAGCCTGATTGTTAAAACCATTGACGTCTTACGGAATCGCCAATTGGCCTCTCGCTCCTGCGTCCTTTTATATATTGCCGTTTTTCTTGTCCGCTCCGTGTGGGGTCTGCGGTTCGTCTTGTTTCTTGTAGTCGCCGATGACACTCTTCAGCGGGCAGATACTGAATGCGGGGCATTTCTTGCAACCGACGGCTATCGCGATGGGGCAAAGAGTCATGTCATGTCTCCCATATTGAAGGTCTGCATCGCAGGCAGACAACGCCCGTAACAACAAGAGATTTCCTAGGTCTGCGAACTCCGCCAAGCGTACTCCGTTCAATGGCCCTGTGCTCACCGCCGGCGCCGGACCGCCACCCGGCTACTCAGCGGTCTCGCCTTCGGCCTCTGCGATCTCGGCATGGGCGAGCCCGAACTCGGCTACGTCAGCCTCGCGGAACTCACCACGGTCCGCGGCAATCTCGGACTTCCCATCGTGCGTGACCTGCACTTCACCGCCGATAAATTGATTTCCGCCTACGCCGACGAAGCCCGCACCCGCGGACAGATCGTCACTTGATACGACCCTCACGCCGCCGGCCTTCGGGTCGGCGGCCCTTCTTCGTCTGGCCGGGCTGTTCGGGCGCCTCGATCGCGAGGCGCCCGATTTAGCGGATACATTAGCCGGTGCAAAAGAAATTCAATTTATTCCCATCAAGATCACGAAAATAGCCGGCATAAAAACCTTCGCCTCGCGGACCCGGGGCCCCTTCATCCGAGCCGCCGAGTTGCAAGGCCTTGCGATGCAATGCGTCGACCTTCGTTTTACTATCCACCATCAAAGCAACCATGACACCATTGCCAACCGTGGCCGCTTTCTTGTCAAAAGGTTTAGTCACGCCGAGCCCTGGCTGATCAGGCTTCACCGACCACGCCACAAATTGCTCGTTCTCCATCATCCGCTTCGCACCCAACTCACCCAGCAGCGCGTCATAAAAGGAACTCGCACGAGGCAAATTATTTGTTCCGATAGTGACGTAACCAATCATGGGATCTCTCCTGTTTTGATAATGAACGGGGAAAATATGCCAGGCGCGGCATTCGGTTCAATGCGCACGCGAACAACGCAAAGTATGACCAATCCAGTCGGCGCGCGTCCATCCAGTACTGATGAGCGTTCAACACTGTATGAGGACTTTCCTATTCGAACGATTTGTTGCGGCGATCTCATACAATGACGTGCAGCACCGCATTACCCTCGCCCCTCGGCGAAATCCAACCGCCTGCGATCGCTTCAGAGCGACGATCACGCCCTACCCCTACCTTGGATACCCCTCGAAACGAGGCCAAATGGCCACTTTTGGCTAATCAACCGCTCGGAGCTGCTCCACGCAGGTTATAAAATCGTCATAAGCGATGTCTACCATTGCCCCTGTGATTGAATTCACCGCTGACGCAGACGACGTAACTAACCGCAGTAGGTGCCCAATAATTGCATGAACAATTCGAACTCGCCCTCTAACTCCACACCGCCACGTGCGACCCTCAAATTAAAGATTGGCGCGCGAAAGTCGCAGAGAGAAATCAAGACGGATTCCATTTCGCAACCACGAGACAACAATAAACAGAAATCCAGCGCTCACTGGTCGGATGAATATAAGGAGCGCATGCAGGCAGACATGGACGCGCTTCTTCGATAGGTCGAGCCGCTCACGCCCGGCCGCATGACCTCGGTCTCCACCTGCGCACAAAGTCGCCTAGGTGACCGTCAACGACCTCGCCCCGGGCATCATTACCGCGTTCCCCGCGGACAACGCCTTTTCGCGGTCCCGCCGCCAAGCTGCTCCGCGACGCCTGCCTCACCCTGCCCCCGCGCCATCCGGCACCGGCAATTCCGGTACCGCAGGAACCGGCCTGATCCCGGGGGATTTTGTCATATGTGTTGCCAAGGCGTAGCCAAGGTAGTCTCACCGAATAGAGCATGTGCTATTGGTGGCCAGGGATGGAATTGAAGATCGTCCCTATCTTGTGGAATTTAAAGATATTTTTGAGAATCGGAAAACTGTTACCCTCAAATTGACCCGTAAAAGGCGTGGCTGTTGGTGGAAGTCCTTGGATACTCACTCGTCCCCGTGCTTAGATCATTCGCCTACCCCGATTTGAGCTTCTCTTCCGCATACAAGGATAGCTCGATCATTCGCTCGAGCAGCTGATCCGCCGACGCTCCCGCAAAATTCTTCAGCACCAGCTCTTTGACATACAGTCGCACCAGGTAACGCAACTGCAGCGCACGATTGCGCGTTGCAAACACAAAGTCACGGTGCCCACTGTTGACGACGATGATATTGCGCTCGCCGTCGAAACGGCAGCGCCACAGTTCTCCAGCCGCCCGCTCAAACGTGTAACCCGGCAGGCCGCGCGCATTGACAACGGCCGGACTCATGGTGGCGTCCAAACTGTCAGTCACGGTAATCAGCGCCTCCGCGGTGCGGGCAACATCCCGTTGGGTCACCGTGACGCTCAAGCGAGCGAGCCCTGGTGCGGCTGGCGCTCGGTACTCCACTTCCTGGTTGGTGGTCTCCTGTAACGCACCATCGCCTTCCGCCATACTCCAGGCAAATTGCAGATCATCGATCACACGTCGTCGCGATCGATCGCGCGGCAGCGCCTGGAACTTGCGAATCTCATTGAGCGACACCGTACTCGCGGCGGGCGACACCACGACGCTGAACAACGGGCCTGCGTAATCAAAGAACTGCCGCTGCGGCGTATCTGTGCGTCCCGACTGCGGCAGTCCTGGCAATAGATCCTCCAGATCCGTGCCATCGGGGACACCGCCAAGGCTGATTTTCGCGGCACTGCCCTCCTGACGTGCTCGGCCTTGCACGTCAAACCAGTCATATTCTTCGCGCGGTAGAGCAAGCATCGCCTCGTGAAATGCCTTTTGGATGGCTTTCAACGATTGTCGACTGGCCTGCTCTTCTTCGGCGCGCTGCTGTTCGTCGATTAGACCCTTGACGTAAGATTCCAAGGGCTCCAGTGCCGCAACGAAGGCAGCATAGCGCTCGTCCTGAATAATCCCGCTGCGAGTCCCCGGTGTGAGGTTCAGGAACGGTACATCCACCAGGCCTTGCAGGTAACGCGACAACCAGGGACTATGTTCCAAGCCGGGCAGCGTCGACAGACTCTCAATCACCCGCGTACCGGCGCGCGTCAATGCTACCCGCGCGTCTTCATTGGGCTCGGCAAGGTACAGTTCAGCGTACGCATCTCCGAAGACGGTGCGAACCGTCGGCAATTGGTGCAGCAATCGACCCTCGAACTGCCGAGGTTCGACTTCATATTGCTTGCGAGCGAGATTGTCGATTACCGTTACCCGGACTTGTGCATCCCGAATTCTGTCGCGCAATTCCGAGGCCAGGTACCATTGGATCTTCTCGCCGCTTAAGCTGCGAATTCCCTCGAGCAGCGGGCTGATCTTGAGCTCTGTGCCCTTTTCTGCGAACAACACCCGGCGTGGACTGACCTCGTACCGCGAATCACCCTTGCTCATTGTCATTTGATACGCGCGCTGATCGGTGCCGGTCGAGATCATCGTCAAACGGTCCCCGACCGTCCAGAAACTCAAGAGACCAATACCAAACTCCCCTTGCAATCCTGTGCCGTTGCCGTCGGCTTTGAGGTGTCTCTTGATCGAATCGCAAATGTGGGTAGCGACGTACTTGAAGTCAGGAAGTCCCTCGGGATCGCGCGGAACCCCGTCGCCGTCATCTTTGATGGCCAGATAGTGCGCACCGTGTTCCCGCCCACGAGTGATCGTGACTGTCTTCGCGTGCGCGTCGATGCTGTTCTCGACGAACTCGGCAATCGCTTTGAGCGGATTACTCTGTGACAGCGCGATAATGCGAATCGCATTCCAATCGTCCCCGATTCGCAGTTTGCCGCTGTCCTTATTTTTGGATTTCATACTGCGCAGCACTCATATATGCGGATTCCAATATCCTTGGAATCTTCATTATCGTTCACCCCTCGGGTATCTGCGACAGGAGTGTCTCCAGGGTCTTTAGCAGCTCGCCGGCTCGACTTGAGGCGATCTCATAGACGCGTCGATGGTCGAGCGTCGCATAGCCGTGGGCCAGAACGTTGCGAAACGCCACGACCAGGTCGCCGTCTGTAATTTTGCGAAACAAGACTGCGTCGAGTTTTCGCAGTTGACCTAACGCATCTCCGGCAATTTCCAACTGACGCTCAACCGCCGACTGGCACAACTCATTCGCAAGATAATCACTGAGCGAGCGGTTCCCCATGAACTTCGCGACCCGCCGCAGCGCGAGCAGCGCCGTTTCCAGGAAGACATCAGGCCGCAGCGGCATAGATAGGTATTTTTGTGAGCTCTATGATGCGTTTGAGGCGCGTATTCGGCATGGCCTCCAATTCCACCAGGTCCACCGGTCGCAATAGCAGACGCTCTAGCGCAGTCTTAAAATCAAAGTATTGATGGGCCATGGAGTCGCCGGCTGGCGGTCCAAACTTCACAGCCGCATCGACATCACTCGACGTCGGATCAAAGTCGCTACGCAAAATGGAACCAAACAGCGCGAGCTCGCGGACGCCATAGCGTTCACACAGTTGCGCGATGTCGCCGCGCCGCAGCTCGATCAATGCCGGTACCATAGCGCCGGCATGCTTTTCCATTGGAGTATCAGGCATGCGTGCTTCAGGCCTTTCGGTGACGGAATGCTGCACTTTCTCAAGGCGGCCCTCAGGGATCTTCTTGCGGGGCGCCACATCTCTGAGCAGAGAGTTTTTCGAGTTCTCCCCGATCACCCAAAGTTTGGGCTGGGCCAGCACACGCCTGACGAAGGCGTTACCACGGCGATTGCGTTTGTCGAATTCCATCTGTGAATACGCTGTCGGTTTTACAGTTCGCTTCAGCTGGTTCGTCGCCGGTTCGAGAGCAGCAAATAATTCGGCATCTGCGACGCCCTCGCATATCACCATGAGGTCGATGTCGCTTTTCGATGTGTCTGTGCCCTTCGCGACGGAACCGTAGACGAACGCCTGATCGATCTGAGCGGCTAACGGCGCGAGCGCGGCCCGCAACACATCCACCAGACCGGATGTCTTCATCACCAATCCATGCAGCTCCTCGAAAATGAGCGCCGACGAATTGGCCTGATAGTGTTTCTGATTACCGACTCGGCTGACCGTCACAAGCTCTGCGGCCTCTAGCTGGGCGAGTTCACGCTGAACCGCGCCCGACCCGGAACCTACCAAGGCGATCAGTTCATTTGCATAGAAGCTCCGTGCATGATTGCCAAACAATACGGCCAAGACCCGCTGTTGTACCTTCGTAAACAATGCGTCGGCGAGGCTGGAACCTACCGGCGTACGACTACTCGGTTTCCGCTTCTTAATACCCATTTTAGGTATCTTACCACCCAAATTGGGTATTAGTCAGGGAGGGAATTGAACCCCCGACACGCGGATTTTCGGCGGTTCGAAGGGAACTACAGGGGTGTATAAATCAATCACTTACAGCGCTCGCCAACCCCTTCGGTTCTGGTGCATCTGCGGAAATCTGGCGCTTTTCTGCCTCAGAGGAGCAATACACCGGCCTGCCGGAGCAACCCAATTCTTTGATATCACAGAAGTCGAGAATTTGCGCCGGACGCGCCGGTCGGCCTCCATCCGTCAAAACTCCCTAGATGCACCAGAACCCTTCAGAAGCGCACCGCTCTTGCGGGATTCGATCAATAGAGATTCTCGATCATCCCTTTATCATAGAAATCGTTGAGTTGATCCACATCGATATCCCCAATCTCCGCGAGCACTTTCATCATGGCGCCAGGAGTGGGCACGGACTTGCGATCGATGTGGGTATCCGGACTCCAAATGCGTGACCGGCTTATTGCCCGTCCGCAGTGGAAGTAGACCGATTCGACCGTGACGGCCAGTACCGTGATGGGTCGCTTGCCGTTATGCGCCGATCCTTCTATCAGAGCCGGGTCACGCGTCACGACTGCTCGCCCTGCTACCCGCAGGAAAATGTCGAGACCTGGGAAAAGGAACAGAAGGGCAATTCTCGGATCACGAACGAGGTTACGCAGCGTCTCGATCTTGTTGTTGCCTGGGAAATCCGGGATAACGATAGTCTTCCTGTCCGCCGCTTTGATGAAGCCTGGCTCGCCCCCGCGAGGCGATACGTCGAAGCCTTCGGATGCGCCGGTACCGATGCAAACGATCGACGCCCGCTTGAGATATGCAAGATGAAAATCGTGCAGAAATGGCAACGTGGACTTCGTGACATGCTCGGCCGGCGGATTGTAGATGGCGTCGAGCTCCGCCTCCGATTTGACGTGGTAAGCCTGTTGCGACTGCATCTGCGGATTCCTCGCTCAGTATCTGCTCCGCGCCGGTCTGCGCGGCGGCTCTAGGATGCTCACCAGACGGTCCTCACAGCGCGAACATTCCGCTACTTGACGGTATCCCCCGCACGCGATCCGCCGTCGTGCTTGTACAAGCCGGCCAGTACTGTGACGCTCCCACATGTGATGAGGCTTGCAAGCATGCCGATCATCAGTGCGTGATCGCCTTCGAAGTAACCATGCAGCGCACCAATGGCTTGCAGCGCGTTGAATCCCGCAAAGGACAGCAGCGAGATTCCCTCGGCGGACTTCGTGCGCCAGAGCCGCAGTGCCTGCGGCACGAATAGAGCGGCGTTCAAGACCATCCCGATTCCGAAAACGTATGCGACAATCTCTCTCATTCAGTCGCCTGCAGATAGTTCTTCGACAGGCCGGAAGTCCTCTTCGATTCCGAAGAGGCGTGGGCCAAATACCTTTAAAGACTCTGGACGCCGCATGATCGGCGCCGCGCTGTAGCCGACCACGCGTACACGCTGCCCGTAGGCAAGCATCTCCGCCGTGAGGGGCTCGGCAGATTCGGCATCCAGTATCGCAATCAGGTCTGGGACAATCGTGACGGTACGTCCATGGTGGCGTGCGACCAGATATTCGTTTTGGATCTCGACACGGAATTCGGGTTCATCGCGCGTACCACTGCCGATGAGCACGCGCCCCCAATGCCAACCGTCGCGCGTTTCGTGCAAAACGTCGACGATGCGACCGTTGAATAATTCGCGCGCGTAGCGACCGTCGGACGGCGCATTGAGAAACTCGAGCACACCCTTAACCGGATCAAGTTGGGAGTCGCGCGCGGCGCGGATGCGTCGGCCAATCTCTAGCGTGTGGGTCACGGTATCGTGTACAGCAAACTGTTTCACCTGACGACCCGACATTGGATAAAAACTGCCGAAGATTTGCGAGCCCAGCGAGGCGCACACCGCTCGAACAACGTCTTCCGCGACGCGATTGCCGGTCGTATTGACATGTACGACGTTACCCGAATCGTCCATCAGAACGCTGGGGGTGGCGGAACAGCCATAGACACCGAAGGTCGTCATTTCCAAATGTGGAAACGCGCGACCCATGCCGTCCGCGTCGACGACTGGAATGTCCGCCAGCGTGCCGAGAGCGAGCGGAAACATCGAGTTGACGCCCCCGATCTCTGCGCTGATCAGGGCGTCGATCTTGCGGCCATAGAATCGCTCGCTCGCCTCGAGCAGGCGCAGCAGAGTGTGCGTGCTGATCAGGTGCTCGATGATCACGGTCGGCGCGCCGACACCGGCGATTGAAACTACGAAAGCGTCGTCGGCGAGTTCCTTCGCCTTAATAATAGTGGGGCTTCGCCCCTCGGCGAGCTGATTGCGCAGGTACAACTCGCCAACGTAAGGGTCTCCGCCGCCGCCAGAGCCGAGTAGCACCGCCCCGCGAGCCATGTCTCGCACCTCGATATCGCTTTTGATTGTATACATTAAAGCGCTCCCGCGCGGAGCTTGCCAACGGCACGAACCTTCACCTGAACCGCGCTGGATTTCATGTGCGTCATCGGCAGCTCGGTCAATTCGACGATCTCGACCGTATCGGGCTCAGCTCCCGCTGCGAGCGCGGCTGCGCGGGCCTCCTGCTTCGCTTCGTCAAGTGCACGCTCGCGCCCAATCGAGAAGTCAAAAATCCGATCGACGCGGCCGCTGACCATGGAGATCGCAGCGCCGACCGCATTGGCGACTTCTGCGTAGCGCGGGCGGTGAACCTCCGACGTTCCGCGTAGCGCGCGGCTAAGCAATATGTGGCCGCCACCCACCAGGATGACGGGCACCGGAAGACTGCTGGTCTTCATCTGGTCAATGGCATCCTCGATCCGAGAGTGGATCCGATCGAGCGTTGCCGCCACCAGAGCTTGGTCGAGGGAGGCAACACGAGCCGAATCGCCGATGTTGGCTTGGCCGGCGCGCACCGCGATATCGGTAGTCGTGAGATCCTCGCCCCCGAATACGAGCGCCCTGCGGGTCAGCTCAAATCCTACGGAATCCGGGCCGAGCCGAACGTCCTCGGGCGACCCGCGCACGCGAGTTCCGCCACCAAGGGCGATTGACAGCACATCGGGCATCCGAAAGTTGGTGCGGACGCCGCCGATGAGGTGCGCCGTTGCGGTCTCCCGTGGAAAGCCGCGTACCAGAAATCCAAGATCGGTGGTCGTACCTCCAATGTCCATGACGATCGCATCCTTCATTCCCGTTAGGAATGCCGCGCCACGGATGCTGTTGGTCGGTCCGGCTGAGCAGGTCACGATTGGAAAGCGCGTCGCATACGCGGTCGAGATCAAGGTACCGTCGTTCTGACTGAAGTAGATCGGGGCCCGAATCCCAAGCCGCCCAAGCGCCTCGGTGAGCGAGGTGACAACCTTGCGCGAAAGCGCACGCAATGATGAATTGATCAGAGCGGCGTTTTCGCGATCGATGAGTCCGAGTCCGCCCACATCGCTGGATAGGGTGATGTCGGCTTCCGGGTGTATGCTGAGGAGCACTTCCGCAGCCCGTTGCTCGATATCAGGCCGTACCGGGGCAAACCCGGACGTGATCGCGATTGCCCGGATGCCGCTCGTGCGAAGATCGCGACCCGCTTTCTCCAACGCCGCTATGTCGAGCGGCGCATATTCCCGGCCGTCATAGAATGAGCCGCCTCCGACCAGATGTGCATGGCGACCAACCACTGCGACCAGGTCTTCAGGCCAGCCGACCATCGGCGGAATGCCGTCGGTCTTCGGCAGCGCGACACGCACAGCCCCGATGGGCGATAGCTCGCGCCGTTGCACGAACGCGTTGATGAACTGCGTCGTGCCAATCATCACGGTCGCTAGGCTCTCAGCCGCCATCTGCGCGGCCTCGAGCACGCCGCGCACGGCTGCCATCAGGCCAGTGCCGACATCCTCCGTCGTGGCGCGCTTCGACGCAGCGATCACCTCATCGCCGCGCATGATGACCGCGTCGGTGTTCGTTCCCCCGACATCCACGCCCAATACGAACTGGGCTGTATTCATGAACTAAGCTCCGCGAGCCGGTTGAGTATGATCTCTCCTCCTCTGATCACGAGCTTGAGGTTTTGCTCGGGCTCGGCCAGCACGCGCAAGTCCAGCAAGGGGTCGCCGCTGACACCTATGAGATCGGCATACGCGCCAGGCGCGATCGTTCCGATCTGCCCCGCAAGGTTTAGAATTTCCGCATTGATTCGAGTCGCGGATCGGATGACCTCAACCGGTGACTGCACCCGGCCGCGAGCCGTGAACTCATGACTTTGACGGTTCCGGTGTTCACCGAACAGGTCCGTACCAAAACCGAGCTTGACACCAGCGTCGGTGCATATCGCCAGCGATTCCGCATTCCGGTCGGCGATTTCGCCCAACTTCTCTCGAGCACCTTGAGGCAGTCGTGTGGTTCCCTGTCGCAGCACGTCGACCACTGCAAGGGTTGGCACCACGAAGGCACCGGCTGCTGCTACTGCATCGGCGCTTTCGCGATCCATGAGCGTACCGTGCTCGACGGAGCGGACTCCATTGCGGATACACCGACGAACGGCCTCAGCAGTATGCGCGTGCGCCATCACATAGGTACGCCGCGTGCGAGCTTCCTCGACCGCGGCACGGATTTCCTCGTCAGTGAATTGATTCATCCACAAAGGGTCGGTCGGCGACAGAACCCCGCCTGAGACAAACAACTTAATGTGTGTCGCGCCCTGGCGTAGCTGCTCGCGAACAGCCCGGCGCATCTCCTCAGGGCTATCCACGACCGCGCTCAGCGCGCCGCTGTAGCCGCAGGCACAGACCGGGACCGCATCGGCCGGTCGCATATCGCCATGGCCCCCGGTTTGCGAAATGGCCTTGCCTGCGATGAGCAGGCGCGGACCGCGGAAGAGGCCCTGCTCGCCCGCGCGCACCAAACCGATATCACCGCCTCCGGCATCCCGCACCGTCGTGAACCCACGCTGCAGCGCGGCCTCGAGATGCTGTCGCGCATCGAGTGCCCGCAAGGAGGGGTGTGCCCGGTCGATCTCCGCGACGTTGAACGAGGCGCTGACGGGGTGGAAATGAGCGTCGATGAGCCCGGGAAGAATCGTCAGCGATGACGCATCGATCTCGCGCGCATCTTCGGCGAGTTCTTGCCGTTCACTGTCCGTCCATAAATCCCTCACACGATCGCCATCGATGACGATCGTGACCGAAGGCTCATTGCGGACTCGCTCCCCGTCGAAGAGACGGCGCGTCTTGATCAGCGTCATCATTGGTTTGGGCTCGATCAGAAGCGCGCTCGCAACTCGACACCGTAGCTTGCCGGTTCAACCAGGAAGCCGATGCCCGCAACGCCTATGCCCAGCGCTGGGGAGACGTATTGTGAGTACGCCCGAGTGTTCGTGATGTTTCGGCCCCACAGATACGCGCCCCAGCGTGGAGCCTCGATGCCAACTCGGGCGTTGAGATATTGCTTCGCATCCTGCACATCCATGTTGTCGAGCTGCCAGTACTTGCGCCCGTAGAGCGTGGCATCGATTCTGCCGTACCACTTGAGCTCGCCGACGAGTGGAGCTCGGTACTCGGTGCCGAGCGCGGCATTCCAGGGCGTAAGATTCGGCGTGTAGTTGCCAACGTACTGCGGATACGCGTAAAGCGCTTTAATTTTCGCGTCGCTGTAGCCGAAGTTCGCGAACATCAGCCAGCGCGAAACCGGCCGCCACTGCGTCTCGATCTCCCCGCCCTTGATGTCGACTCGGTCGATATTCTGATCGATCTGCGAGGCGGTTTGAACGTCGACATAGTAGTACTGATAGTTGTGGTCGTTTTCGTCAAACAGCGCCCCATTGACGACCAGTTGATTGTCCAAGAAGCTCGTTTTGAAGCCCGCCTCGAAATTACGTACGTACTCGCTCCTAAAGGTTGGTGCGACCGCGCTCGCGTTGAAACCGCCCGGACGGTAGCCGCTGCTCGCCGTCAAATAGAACGTGCGATCGCGCGTCGGCTTGTAAGCCAGAGTGAGTTTCGGTTGTGTCCCAACAAAAGTGGCATTGTAGAAGTTGTTGCCGACGAGGTCGCGTTGCTCTCGGCGGTCCGTGTCGTAGCGCAGCCCTCCGGTAAGGGTGAGCGTCGGCAGCAGGTCGTAGTCGGCCTGGGCAAACACGCCCGTCGAACGATAGTGGTTTCGCACGTTATTATTCACGATCACGAGCGCCGGGTTATAGATCTGGTTCGGATCGCCGTCGAGATCGACGAACGCGCGGGTCTGCAGCGACTTATCCGAATATTGGTATGAGACTCCCGCCACCCAGCGCAAAGGGTTACCGGACTTTGATGTCAGCCGTAGCTCCTCGGAATAGATCTTGGCGTCGAGGTCCTGGCCCTGACCGAGCTGAAAGCCCAGATTGAGAAAGCCGCCGGGATCCTGCACGGGATTGCTGAAGTCGAGATCGGCCCGATCGACTTCGGTGATGCGGTTGTAGCCATTTATCCACGTGAGTGTCGCAAATCCAAGGTTACCATCGACCTTGATCGAGGCATTCTCGGAATAGCCGCTCGAATTCGGATAGAAGCTGTTGGTGGGATCAACGAAGGTGTTTGCGTTGGCCGGGCTGATCCAGCTGTATTGGTTGGTGGCGGCACTGAAGCGGCCGAACTGCCCTCGAACATCGACGGTCCACGCATCCGTGAGCAAAACGGTCAGACGCCCACGCGTCGAGTAGTCATAGTGCACGAAATCCGACTTGTCATGCAGGTAGGTATTGTTGATCAATCCGCCCTGATGCACGTAGTCGCCGGACAGCCGGAACAACACTCGATCGCTGCCCAGGGGACCCGACACGCCGACGGTCGTATCGACTGACTGTCCGTTCCCGGCGGACACATCCGCGTAGCCGGAAAGTTGATCGGACGGGCTGCGGGTGTTGATGATCACCGCACCGCCAATCGCGTCTCGTCCGTAGAGAGTGCCCTGCGGGCCCTTCAGCACCTCGATCTGATCGAGATCGAAGAGGCGCATGTTGAACTGCTTCTGGTCGACCTGCGGCACACCGTCCACGATGACTGCGACCGGCGGATCAGCGTTGGTCACTTGCGCGATGCCGCGGACGACGACGAAGCTATTGCGGTAAGTATCAGCACGGTCGAAGGTCATGTTCGGTACGTACGTGATGAAATCCCCGGTATCCTTAATTCCGGCATCCTCGATCGCCTGCGACGTAAAGACGTGTACCTGAATGGGCACCTCCTGTAGTCGCTCCGATCGCTTTTGAGCGGTCACCACGATTTCGTCGAGCGCCTCCTGCGCATATACCGGAGCGGCCACCGCAGCGACAATCACCAGGGTCAGAATCCGCCGAATTGTTCGTGTCATCTTAATTAATCCCCTTTCCAGAGCAGCGAGCGCGCTGCCCCGATTGAGCCGTAGGCGGCGGCTGCCAACAAGGCCCCGCACGGGGGATGCGCCCGTGCGGATTGGGGGATAGATGCTAACGCTCGAGGTGCGCGACGCGTCGGAGAGCCGCGTCCCGACTGTGGACCCCTAGCTTGGCGAAGATTCGCTTTAGGTGATGTTTGACCGTCTCGGGCGAGACCCCCAACTGCCTTGCGATCGCCTTGGTCGAGGTATGGACCGAAAGAGCCCACAGAACGTCCTGTTCTCGTTCCGAAAGCGTTGTCCAGCTTGAGGTGTTCGATCGGCCGCCGACATCACAGGCGCGCAGCACCGCGCGCAAATGTTCCGTCACGAGTGCCGGGTGCCGACCGAGCGCGCGCAGCAGCAATGCCGGGTCTAGTCCCAAAATGTCAGCGTAAGGGCGCACTAGCCTCCCGGGTGCGGTAAGCACCAAGGCAGCCGTAATCTCCGCCAATGCCCCCTGCGCATCGCCGAGCGCTTCGGCGGCGCGCGCAGCCAACAAATGCCAGTTAGCGCAAAAAGGGCCGTGCCCGCAGGCGGCCGCACGCCGGATCAGCCGCCGGGCTAGCTCCCAAGCCCGGGCAGCGTCGCCGGTCGCAATCAGCCCCGCGATGGCCGCCCGGCCCAAAGGGACCGTGAGCAGCCAGGACGCGTCGAGGCGATTCAACTCCTGCTCCAAAGCGAAGACCAGCTGATCGGGTCCATCCGGGGCAGGCTCACCGCGGCGTAGACTGACCTCGTGCCGTGCGGCCTCGATGCCTAGGCAGAGGCGTGCCGTGCCGGACTGCCGAGCCCGCAATCCCTCCTCGGCGAGGACGTGATCGGCTTCCGCGCTGCGACCGAGCGCGTCTAGGCAAAGCACGCGGGTGCGCACGAATAATGCCCAGGTCTCCGGAAAGGTCCGATCGCGGTCAATGACTACGTCGTCGAGGATGCGCTGCGCCATCTCGACTTCGTCTCGCTCGTAGCGGATCGTCGCAACGAGCACCGAGCTCAATTGCGCGAGCAGAGGTTCGGGCTCGCTGAAGCGATCGATACGCTTATCCGGCGCACGCGCGAGGTAGCCGAGAGCAGCATCCATATCACCGCCAAGAAATGCAAGCAAACCGCGCTGTGGATTGACCGAGGGCAGCTGAGGCGCATAGCGGTTGCGCTCGCACAACGCGACGTAGTCGCCCAACGCCCGCCGAGCGTCGGCGAGGCTTGAATGTCGCGCGTAGATCAGGACCTGTAGCGCCGTGATCAGCCCGAGCTTCGATTCGTCATTCGCAAAGTGCAGCCGTGCAGTCCGTTCGGTGATCGAGCAGCGCGACATGGCGTTCGCGTGCAGCCCCTCGTGCAAATCCGCCAACAGCGCGACCGCCGCGTCCGCGAGCCCGCTCGCGAATCCGCTCCAAATCGTGGCACCCTGCGACGCCATGGCGAGCGCGCGTTCGAAGTCGGCTCGCAACTCGCTCACCACCCGTGCCCGACCGTCCACGGCCGTCATGAGCAGGTCGAGCAACCTGAGAGAGAGCGAGTAACCGCGCGCCGATTCGGGCAACGCCGACAGCAGCGATTGCATCCGGCGGGGTCCGATCGTGAATACTAATGCCTCGCCACCCGCCTCCTCGAACAGGCGTCCCGCGAGCGGCAGATCCTCAGCAGCCAACGCTTGCTGGATTCCCTCGACCACCTGGCCACAGCGCACGAGAACTTCAGCCGCTCTACGTTGTAGCTCGCACTCATATTGGTGCCCCTGGCTGGCGAGTTCGTTCCGCATGTACTGCCGCAGGAGCGGGTGCAGTCTGATAGTGAACTCGCGGTCGCCCGTGATCGTGACGATCGGCTGCAGTCGCAACACAGCGGACATCATCGCGTACCCGTCGTCGGAGGCCAGCACGGCGTTCGCCGCGGCGACATTGATCGTGGGCAAAATAGAGGTGTCCCGAAGGAATGTGCGCTGCTTGGGAGTCAGCGCTTGCACAATCCGATTTGCTAAATAGTCAAATAACCCCAAACCCTCGTGTCTCAAGCGCTCGAGCGTGTCCGGGATCGACACCGCATCGGTCGCGCGCAGCCGAGTCATCTGCACGGCCACCGGCCAGCCCTCCGTGAGCCGCTCCACACGCTCGATCTCATCGGCGTTGAATCGTTCCGGCAGCAGTGCGTCAAGTTCCGCACGCGTGAGGCGCAGAGCTTCGGCATCCAGAGTGGAGGCAAGGCCTTGAAGTTCGAGTTGCATCAGCCATGCATTCGGCCGGCGTCTCGAACCCAGCACAACGCGGATACTTTCTGGAAGCAAGCCGATCAGGCGCTCGACCAGCGGCTCCGCGCCAGTGGCAACTAGACGTTCAAATCCGTCGACGAAGAGGTATACATTCGGACCGAGCGCCGCAATGCGCATAGCGAAGTCGCCGGTCGTGAACTCGGGATCCTCGGTACGCATTCCGGCCGCGGCACCGGCCGCATACAGACTGTCGAGGAAGTGGCCAGGTTCGCCATCGAGATCAGAGCATTCGAGCCACACCGCGACCGCTGCTCCAGACTGCACCCGGCGGTAGCACTGGGCTAGCAGCGTGGTCTTGCCGAAACCGGCAGGTCCCATGACGAGCGTTATTTGTGCCGCTCCGATCGCGCGCCTGCCGATAATGCGGGTGAGTAGCCGCTCACGGACTATTTCGAATGAGGCAACAGTGGACGGCCGAAAGCGTCCTGGGAAATGAGAGGATGTCGTCATCTTCGCCGATATTACACTTGATCTTGAATCGCTTAGTCAGCTGTAGGGTGCGAATTCGCCTACTGTGCGCGATGCGGCAAGTTTAGCGGCAATTGGTGGCACCCATCCTCGGCGGCGGAATTCAAACCTTCTGGACGTAGAACTCAGAGGTTAAGATTCCGCCACTGCGACTATTGTTTATTGGTGGCCGGGAGGGAATTGAGCGATACGCGAAAACCTATGAATTACGGCTTTTATGAATGACCGAAAGTCGAGTTACCCGCGCCGTTACCCACGGTCACTTTAGTGGAAGACGACCACTGAATCCGGGACACTTGGGAAATTTTCAGCCCTATTTATAGCATTCTATTTCCCATCGGGGTTCGGGTCCTTGGCAACGACTTTCCCGATTTCCCAAACGCCAATCGGTGTCCCGCATCGGCGCGCCACTTCCCTAGCCGCGGGGGTTCCCAGACCCGACAGGGTCTTTACTAGCCTTTCTCACTAGACAACGCTCCTTTACTAACGCAGAATCTTGGTAAAGAATGCCTTCCTAGAGGATCTGACATGCGCGCCACTGGCAGAACAATAAGGAGGACCGTTGCGGGCGAGGCCATCGCCGCGTTTATCCCCTACCCGCTTCCGCCTCGTGACCCACCACTGAGTGTGGGCGGAGAACTTGTCGCGAAGCTCGCCCGCGCGGAGCATGCGCTTGCGCGTCTCGAGGTAGCTGGCGAGATGGTGCCTTCGCTCGACTGGTTTATTTATGCCTTTGTGCGCAAAGAGGCAGTCATCTCCTCGCAGATTGAAGGTACTCAGGCCACACTCATAGACCTTCTCGAGTTCGAAGCGGAGAAAGCAAGCAAAATTGCCGTCGAGGACGTGCATGAGGTCTGCAACTACCTCGACGCGATAAAATATGCAAGAGCGCAGATCAAGGGCTCTCGCGGGCTGCCGATCTCCATGCGTTTACTGAACGAGGCTCATCGCCGTCTGATGCGCGGAGTCCGCGGCGCCAGTAAGCAGCCAGGTGAAATTCGCCGCAGCCAGAACTGGATTGGCGGGACAACCCCGGTCAACGCCGTATTCGTTCCCGCCCCATCCGAGGAGGTGCCGGCGCTCCTGGCGGACCTTGAGAAGTATCTTCATGCGGAAGGTGGGTTGCCGCCGCTGGTTCGCATCGGGTTGGCGCATGTTCAGTTTGAGACTATCCATCCTTACCTCGACGGCAATGGCCGTATCGGTCGGCTGCTCATCACGCTGCTGCTCGAGCATTGGAAGCTGCTGTCCGCGCCGCTCCTGTATCTAAGTCTCTTCTTCAAGCGCCACCGGGCAGAGTATTACCGACTGCTTGGTGAGGTGCGAACAACCGGCGACTGGGAAGCCTGGATGGGCTTTTTCCTGGAAGGCGTCGAGACGACCGCGGACGAGGCCGTCATTGCTGCTCGCGAGGTATTCGCGCTCGTCACCGAGGATCGACAGCGTTTACTGGTCGCGCCCGGCGCTTCGGTTATGGCCGTACGACTAATGGACCAGTTGCCGACCCACCCTGTCGTCACGATTCCGACTGTCGTCAAATTACTCAAGACGACGAAGCCAACCGCCGGCAAGGCCGTTCAGCTCTTGGAGAATTTGGGCGTGCTCACCGAGACCACAGGCAAACAGCGCGACCGAACCTTCGTGTACGCGGGTTACCTCGATAAGCTGCGCGTCGGAACTGAGGTCGACGTAGGATAAGGTGCCATAGCTAGCCGGCTGCCCGAGCTTGGTTCGCAGCGGGAACCGAGTTCATACGGCATGTCTCTATATAGGCGAGCGCATCGGTCGACCAGTTGTCCCCGTCGAAATCCACCGCCAGGAACCAGCACGTTCCATCGACTCGGACTGGATACACGCCAGCCACAAAATCTGCGCTATTAGGCCGGCCTGGATCTGCCCCGCGCAGATGACTGGCGATCACGTTGTCCGATAAAGCAATGAAAGCCTGGTTTGGGCACTCGCCGCATTTCACCTGTGGTTTGCCGCAAACTCCTCGCACCCATTCATTCGCGCAGGCAAGGGCATAGCCTGAGTTCCCGGTATTGCGATTTTCCCATCGTACCGGAAACACTTCCGATCGGCCGGCAAACAGTCGACGAAACAGCGTGATCTTCTCCGCAGCTGTCGAATGGGTGGTTATTGACGATACGATGTCGCAAATCAAAGCCTGTGCTCGCCGCGCCTGCAGTCGTTGCAACTGTTCATTTAGCGCACCGCGTTCCGCCTCAAGTTCTGCAAGGCGTGCGCGTATCGAATCAATATCACGTTCCATGCTGATCCAGGTCTGCGAGTATCAGCCCGTCGCATCGAATAGATCAGTTTGGCCTCAGTCTGTGCGTACCGCAGAACATGGGGCTACCGGCGATGCCACAGTGACGGATTTCATCCTTCCGTAACAAGGCATACGCAGGTACTTTACTATTATACGCAATCTGCGTATACCGCCGTCATGCATGCGTTGTTCGTCGAATTAACGGCTTTCGAGCGACTACGCAATGAATATCTCGATGACGAGGGTTTCCGAACGACGCAGAACGCCTTGATGGATGATCCGTCAGCCGGGGATGTCATTCAAGGGACAGGTGGTCTTCGAAAGCTTCGTTGGACGGACAAGTGGCGCGGCAAGGGCAAGCGCGGCGGCCTGCGAGTTATATATTTCTACTGGGTCCGTGGATTGGAGTTCTGACTATTCACTCTATACGACAAGAATGAACTGAGCGATTTATCGAAAAAGGATCGGACAACGCTGGAAAGTCTCTTAAAGATCGAATTGAAGATGAGGAAGTAGGTATGAAGAATAAGCGCAATTTGATGGCCGAGTTGACAGAGGGCTTTGTTGCGCTGGCCGATCAGCGAACTGGCAAGCGCACTCTGCGCACCCATCTCGTCCGAGCTAAGGCCGCACCAAAAATGTCGGCAAAAGAGCTATCAGCGTTGCGTGAGCGTATGAACCTATCTCGAGCGTTATTTGCAAATTATCTGCGGACCAATGTACGTACTCTTGAAAACTGGGAACAAGGGCGGGCTCGCCCTAACGCGCAAGCAGCTTTATTGATCCGAATGGTTGAGAGATATCCCGACACAGTCGAGAGATTGGCGAAGATCTGACAGGGAGGGAATTGAACCCCCGACACGCGGATTTACAGCCCGTAGCCCAAATAAAGGCAACCCGCTGATATATATGGAATTCCGACGGCCGCTTTGTGGAATATTTCGGGGAAATACGACGTCTTAAGTGGCTGATTCGCGGTAAGCGTCCGGTTTGGGCCGCATGGCCGGCGGAGCGCGAAGTACCCATGATGGGCTAAGTGGGCACATCGTAGGTGTCCACGTAAGGACCAAGTGGGCATTTTCTCGGAAGAGATCGTCACGACTGACAAGTTGGGCCGGCGGACTGGGCCTCGGACGCAGCACACGATCGAAGAGAAGCTGCGGATTGTTGAGGAGACGCGTGCGAAGGGTGCCTCAGTGGCGATGGTGGCCCGTCGTCATCACGTCAACGCCAACCAGGTATTCGCTTGGAGGCGCCAGCATCGTCGCGGATTACTGAACTCGCAAGGCCCGAAGGACCAGGCGAAGCTGCTGCCGGTCAAGGTAAGCACGCCGACCGTAATGCCGACCGAGCGAGCGGCGCCGACAGCGTCGAGCCCGCACCCTTCGGAACCTAAGCAGACCTCGCGACTCATCGAGATCCGGCTCCGTAATGGTCACAGCATTGTGCTGCACGGGCGTGTGGATACGGAAGCGCTTTCGCGTGTCATCGATCTTTTGGTGCAGCGATGATTGCACTGCCTGCGGGAGTGAAGGTGTGGCTCGCGGCGGGCGCGACGGATATGCGCAATGGCTTCGATGGACTCGCGGCTCTCGTGCAGACGCAGCTCGCGGAGGATCCTTTCTCCGGACAGCTTTTTGTGTTTCGTGGCAAAGCGGGTGATCGGGTGAAGATTCTGTGGTGGAGCGGGGATGGGCTGTGTTTATTCGCCAAGCGTCTGGAGCGCGGGCGTTTCGTGTGGCCGCAGGCGACGCATGGGACGGTGAGCTTGAGCGCCGCGCAGCTCTCGATGTTGCTCGAAGGGATCGACTGGAGACGCGTCGAGCGCACGCACGAGCCGCATCTCGCGGCGTAAAAAGCCTTTATTTATAGGCTTTTTCCCTCGCTTTTGACTGTCGATGTTGATATGATAACGCATGCCAAAAGCGGCAGACCTGCCGAACGATGTCGAAGCCCTCAAGGGCATCATTCTCGAGCGCAGCAGCAAGCTCGAAGTTGCCGAAGCGCTGCTAATTTCCCAAAAACTTGAGCTCGAGAAGCTGCGCTTCGAGATCGCGTACTTGAAGCGCATGAAGTACGGCCGCTCCTCCGAGCAGCTCGATCGAGAGCTCGTGCAGATGCAGCTCTCGATCGAGGATCTCGAGTCAAGCCTCGCCGCCAAGCCCCTTGAGGTGCGACCCGCACCGAAGGAGCCGCCCGAGAAGCCCGGTCGCCGGCCATTGCCTGCCGAGCTTCCTCGGGAGCAGATCCTGCACGAGAACCCCTGCGCGTGTCCGGATTGCGGAGGCAGGCTGCGGCCCTTGGGCGAGGACGTCTCCGAGATGCTCGAGTACGTGCCGAGTCACTTCAAAGTCATCCGGCACGTGCGCCCGAAGCTCTCTTGCGCAAGCTGCCAGAGGATCGTGCAGCCTTCGGCGCCGAGCCGCCCGATTGAGCGCGGGCTCGCAGGCCCCGGGCTCCTCGCCCACGTCCTGGTCGCCAAGTACTGCGATCATCTTCCCCTGTACCGCCAGAGCCAGATTTACGCCCGCGAGGGGATCGACCTTGATCGCTCGACCCTTGCCGACTGGGTCGGTGGGGCGAGTGCATTGCTCGAGCCCTTGGTGGGCGCGATCGGCCGCTACGTATTCGCCACCTACAAGCTGCACGGCGATGACACCCCGGTGCCGGTACTGTGCCCCGGCCGCGGCACTACCAAGCAGGGGCGATTATGGACGTACGTGCGCGATGATCGGCCGGCGGGCAGTGCCGAGCCCCCGGCGGTGTTCTTCCGCTACAGCCCCGATCGCAAAGGCGAGCGACCTCGAGCCCACCTTGCAAGCTTCGTTGGCGTGCTGCAAGCCGATGCCTATGCCGGCTTCGATCAGCTCTACGGCGAGAAGATCAAGGAAGCAGCCTGCTGGGCGCACGTGCGGCGCAAGTTCTACGACATCCATGTCGCGCTTTCTTCGCCGATCGCATTTGAGGCCCTTGAGCGGATCGGGCGACTGTACAAAGTCGAAGAGGAGGTCCGCGGTCGGCAGCCGGATGAGCGCCGCACCGTGCGCGAGGCACGTGCAGGACCGGAGCTCAAGTCCTTGCACGAGTGGCTGCACAAGACAGCGACCGCGCTGTCGAAGAAGAGCGAACTCGCCAAGGCGATCCGCTATGCGCTCTCGAACTGGGTCGCGCTCACGCGCTATTGCGAGGACGGACGACTCGAGGTCGATAACAATGCCGCGGAGCGGGCGTTACGGGCCGTCGCCTTGGGACGCAAGAACTGGCTATTTGCAGGGTCCGACGACGGTGGGGAACGTGCCGCGGCAATCTACACGCTACTCGGTACCGCAAAACTTAACGATCTCAACCCTGAAAGCTACTTGCGTTACGTCCTCGAGCGCATCGCCGATCATCCCATCAATCAAATCGAAGATCTCCTGCCCTGGAACCTGCTCGCGAAGATGCCCGAGCTACGCATCGCAGCCTGATCAGCCAGTCAATGCGGCCTTCGGCGGACGGTTACGATTCGCGTCAATACGACGCGTTGATATTCCACGCTCCCGTCCGGCCATGAGTGCGAAGAACAGTACGCTCAATCAACAATATCGGGCCCGAAATTGACATCACTGACGAACGTTATCGCGAATGGCAACATGAGCGAGGCGGCCGATGTCGACCTTACCTTGAACGGCAATGCCGACGGTGTTACTTTGGTAATACTTACCGGTTGGAGCCATTCATGAGCAGCCCTCTAGTGACGACACTCAAGATTGCCGCAGATCTCAAACGACGCGTCGTAGCGGCCGCCAAAGCGGCGGATAAGTCACCCCATGCATTCATGTTGGAGGCCATTGAGCGCCAGACTCGGCTAGACGAAGAGCGCCGAGCATTTGTTGCCGATGCCGTGGCTGCGCGCACCGAAGCGCTAACCAGCGGCGAGGGTTACGCTGCGGCGGATGTACATCGTTACTTGGCCGCTCGCGTCCGCGGCGGCCGGGTGAGGCGGCCGAAAGTGCGAACGTGGCGCAAGTAGTCTATGCGCGACGCGCATTCGCCGACCTGGAGAGATTGGCTGATTTCCTCGTCAAGGATGCACCGAAAACCGCTATTGCCGCGATCGATGTAATTCGCGATGGGATAGAGATTCTCGAGCGACATCCCTTGGTCGGTCGATCATGCGAGGAGGGTTTGAGGGAACTCTCGATATCGTATGGCAAGCGCGGCTATGTCGTACTCTACAGCTGTGAGCGGCGACAAGACGTCGTGCTGATCCTCGCAATTCGCCATCAGCGGGAGGCTGGCTATTCGATCCACGACGAGACACCCTAGTCATCACCGTCCGTCGCAGCGACACCGATAATCAATGCAGTTCAGGCAAATCACGGAAGGGCGCCACGCAACGTTTAGCCCGCTGTGTGGCCGATGGCGGCACGGTGGTCAATGACGGCGCGCTGAGCGGAGACGCGTGTCTGGTCGATATCCGCGAGTTCATCGTCCGCGGCGTAAGCCTCACGGGCTTTTGGCTCCTGCTGGTCAGGCTCCGGCGTTGGTTTGCGGAAACGCCGCCCGCCGAGATCGCCGCGCTCTACCATAGCCTCGCCGGCAAGCTCGCCGATGGCACGCTCGCGGTCGATGTGAAATGGGTCTATCCCCTGGGCCAGTTCCAGGACGCGGTGGAACATGCCGCGCGCGGCGGAAGGGTCGGATCGCCCGAAGCATTCTATTTAGACAGAACGACGTGCATCGCGTGAGGCGAGGTAACGTGCTCGGTGCATTTGAATCCGAGCGCCGGGAGGTCAATGCCTGCCAGCAACGACTCGCCCTGCCCTAGCAAAGTGGGCGATACGGCTAGGTGTACCTCGTCCACCAGTCCTGCCTGCAGGTACTGGCGGACCGTCTCTGCACCACCGCCGATGCGCACATCGCGATGGCCAGCGACCTGCTTTGCCGCGTCCAAGGCGGCATGGATGCCATCGGTAACGAAGTGAAATGTTGTGCCGCCCTGCATCTCGATGCTTTCGCGAGCATGATGCGTGAGCACAAAGACGGGCACGTGATAGGGCGGCTCTTCACCCCACCAGCCTTTCCAGGAGGCATCTGGCCAGCGTCCGCGGATAGGGCCGAACATGTTGCGCCCCAGGATCCACGCGCCGACTTTTGCAAAGCCTCGCGCCGCGAAGTCGTCATCGATGCCTGTCTCGCCGCCGCCATCGCCATGCATCAGCTTAAATGTCCGAGTCGGGAAGACCCACCCCATCAACGACGTGCCGCCGACTCCCAACGGGTCGTCAAGGCTCTGCCGCGGACCGGCACTGAAGCCGTCGATGGACATTCCGAAACTGGCCACCTTGACCCTGGGCATTACGCCTCTCCCCTTCATTTTTGTGTCGGAACAATCAGGCTGGTACCCGCTTGGAGGGACCACAATCTCTCGAAGCACAGAATTTGGGATCGCATCCGAAGTCGTTCCGCCGCGTTCGCGTAGTTAGTTAGGTCGGGCAGCCATTGGTTGGTGTGGTTGTTGCGCTAACTGATAGAACGCCGGCGGTCTACCAACATAGGAAATGCGGTGCAGCGAAACGCTCACTTTTGACCCTGAGCCGCCTGTGACGAACGTCGGCTGTCGGGCAGGCAAATCCCGCAATGAAATATTGGGAATCAAGCGGCACCCCAACTCTAGCGCTTGCCCAATCCCATCTAACGCACTGAACTTATCTTTGCAGAACCAAATTTGCACCTTCCGGTGTAGCGGAATGTCGGGTTTCCATCCGCAGTCTTGCCGGTGCCTGTCACTTTCAATTCACACCTGACGTGAGGACCCGCTATGTGGTCGAATAGATATACGGAGCCGCTATCTGCACCCGTGGCGAGGTTCACTGCAAAGCGGAATTTCGAATCATGGATCATCACCGGCTCGGAACCGGCGATGGTCCCGGAAAATACCTGGTCACCAGTATTGACCAACGTGTTCTTTCGATTGTCGATAACCGTAGTGACGTGATAGAGAATCTTCCCTACCAGATCCCCGCTCAGCTCGACGATTTCAGTGCTTCTCTGAATCAACCCCGTCGCCGTCGGCATCTTTGAGTGAACGATTGCACCGTTCAGCAGGTCGGTTCCGTTGCCGCTGACCTGAATGGTACGATTGACAAATGCTACGCCGGCGATAGCCGCGCTGCCAAAAGTTCCCGCCATCGTACCGGCCAAACATACGAGTGTCGCTCTGATTCCTTGCACGCCTTGCATCATGTGCGCCCTCCCTAACTACCGTCGGCACCAGTTCCGTATACGTGACTTAGCCAATATTATCCGGAGCATCCCCTCTCTGTTTTGATTCCGCAATGGCCAGTGATTGCCGCTGCTCGTCAAGAGACCAGCGACTCGCCAAACGCAATCCATGCTGGCGTTTTGGTGAAGTAGAGTGCCACGTGAAATGCGCCGACGAACAACAATGCCCCCCACGCAAACACTGGATGCAGGCGACGATGCCAAAGCGTGTCGAGTCCGACACTGACGAATATGAACCCATCCAGTCCTAGCATGATCACCTGGTTTTTGAGATCTTCACTACCGGCCATAACACTGATTGGGAGCCGCGCGAGCGCGTCCGGTAGCATGCAGGCGATGGTCAAGATCATTAGCCGCTTATGATAGTCGGGGCGATGGCGCTGCCGGATCGCCATAGCGACGAAACCGGCAAAGAAAAGCATCTGAAGCAAATCCAGACTCGTGATAATGACCTGAGCCGCGGCAAAATCCGTGTGTCCCCGCACTTCGCGCGCTGCCGCGTGCAGCGTTGTTACTGATCCGAGTAGCACTACGAGCGCGGCCCATAGGGCGCCAAAGGTACCGACACGCCGGTGCCACCGCACACGATGGGTAGCGATAAGACTGGTTTGAACGACGAGCAGCACGGCCCACCCGGTCATCACTGCGCCGTGAATGTGCACCAACGCCGACAAAGGCGGTGTACCGAAGAACAGCTTTAGATAAAAGGTACGGACAAATGTCCAGAAAACCAGCGCAAGAAAGATAAGACTGGCACCCAGGTAAAAACGGCGGTCAAAGCCCCGATCCGATCGAACGATGATGTTCATCGATGATTCCCCGCTCTATACGGTGCGGTCTCGTTTCACGATATCCGTATCAATATTCTTACTGAAACCCAGAAGTATTTGCGACCTGATTGTGTCCGCCTAACTGGAATGGGTGTTCCGCCGCTTTGCTCGTCGACTACCAGCCCAATGACCGCTTCGCCGAAGGCATTTCGGGAGGTTGAATGGCCGAAATTGGCCGTTACCGGACTCGTCGTCGCCGCGCCAGCATGTTGTTGATCCGCCCTACCGATCATCGCCAAGGCCGGGCGCCGAGGGTACGCCGTAATTCCACATTGGCCGGTACGCCGACCGATAATGCCAGGCGAGCGCGGCGAGAATGGCGCTGTGCAACGTGCCCCACACCCATGCCGTGTCGAGCAACGTGTCGGTCAGGAAGATGATCACCATGATCGGCGCGAGGAGCACTACGCCGAGCGGCGCTGTGCGATCGAAGCAGAGCGCGATCGCGGATACCACGTACGTGGCCGCCAGCGCAGGATCGATGAATCCAGTCTCCGCCAATGCATGCTGAAAGCTGGCCGACGCGTTGCTGAGTTTTAGGTGCAGCGGTGGCGCGACGCCCATGAGGGACAATGCCAGGTAAGCGCCGACGTATAAATAATAGGCGGCGAAGACGTAACGAAGAATGCGCCAGAAGATCGACGGTGCCATTTCATCCCCCTGCTGAGTCGACTCCGAACCTGAACTCCCACCTGCATGCAGCACGTATGCCCCGCGCTATTTCGATCGACTCTAAGTCGACTGCGCGTAAGCCACAAGTCGCAGCGGGACCCCATGGGCGGCGGGAATTCAGCAACTTCAAGCGGGACCGAATACACGATCGTAGGGACATCATTCCGATCGTCTAGGTGGAGGCACCCATGCGTTGCGTAAGCCCTGAGCAGCGGACAGAATTTACGGACCCTGTTTCACTTTTCGATGGCAACCCGTTGATTTCCGGACATCAGAAACTTGCTTCTGTCGGAATATTCCACAGCTCCGAGCGCGGGCGACCGCCGTAAGTTGCTGATTAATATATATTTATTGGTGGCCAGGGAGGGAATTGAACCCCCGACACGCGGATTTTCAGGCGTTCCGAGGGGGTTCGTGGGGCTTATTAATCAATCACTTGCAGCGCTTGCCAGCCCTCTTCCCCGGCACACCAAGGCACAATCCTGGCACACCCAATCTGCGTTGGTCACATTCCTGGCTCAAGCGGTAAGCGACGGCCAGAGCAGGGTTTCGTTCGAACCCGGACCGAAGGATGCATTAATCTTGGTCCCATGACTCGAGAAACCCTAGCGGTTGGCGACAGCTTGCTTGAAGTCGTTGCGAGGTGTATCGATGCCGAGAGCGTGCTCACCTTGAAGGCAAAGCGTTGGCTGGTCGCGGTCCAGTAGAGCAAGCGAACGTGATTCTTCCCGCTCGAGAATTGCTGCTGGTCGAACGAGAAAAGATCCTCGATTATCTGCTCAATCTGGATCACCGGTACGGCGCGAGTAAGGCCCGCTTCTTCGGCGCCTTCGGATTCCGCCGGGAGGCCTGGGAGGTGCTTCGCGATGCGTTGTGTGAACATGGCCGCCGTTGGGAGGTCAAGAAAATGACGGAGACAGGGTTCGGCCCACGTTATGAGGTTCATGGTGAATTGGAGACACCGGATGGCCGGCGCCCACCTATTTGTACCGTTTGGCAGTTGGACGCGGATCAAACGGCGCCACGGCTCATCACCGCGTATCCTTCGGGGGAATCATGATTAAAGAACACGACTGCATCGTGCTGACGAGCGATCTGCCCGGTGAGGGTCTGCTGTCGGGGGATGTGGGAACGGTTGTCCACATCCATCGCAGTGACTCCGCGTACGAGGTGGAGTTCGCTACGCTCACCGGAAACACGATCGCCGTCACAACAGTACTGCCATCGCAGTGCCGGCCCATCGGCCACCGCGATATAAATCACGTGCGCGAGGTGCACGCGGCCTAATCGAGCCTGCGGGGACTCGCGACGGAGGGGCCATATTGCGGGAAACATGGGCTGCTCGCTCTCAAGGAGCGAGACGACTTCATCTGACTACCCGGAAGCGCAAGCGGCGAGAGCCTTCGCGCCTCACTAAGTTGCGGATCGCAGAGATGGTCGAGCAAGCGATCGTCGATGCCTGCGGGGATTCCGAGCAGATTACGGGCTGGTTCACAATGATCGAAGAGTACCTGGTGGTGCCCTTCGAGACAGAGGTGCTCGGCGTCTCGATCACTGTCGAGCGCATTGATCTCGATGACGGCGGGCAGATTGTCGCGATTTGTCGGCGCGGGCGAACCCGACAGTCATTCTCAATAAGCGATCTGCCGTTACCGACGCCGCTGCCGGATGGGGCGGAATGGATAGAGGCGTACCGCCACTGGCGTGCCGAAACTCACTTTGGGGGAGACCCATAGTGAGCGAGTACCAGTACTTTGAGTTCCAGGCCATCGACCGGCCACTGAGTCAGAAAGAAATGGCAGAACTGCGATCCTACTCGACACGGGCTCGAATTACGCCAGCGAGCTTCGTCAACGGATATTCCTGGGGAAACTTCAAGGGCAACGCAGACGTATGGATGGACAAGTACTTCGACGCGTTCCTTTACATGGCCAACTGGGGGACACGCATTCTGAAATTTCGGCTGCCGGACAATCACCTGAACGCCAAGACTGCGCGACTCTACGCGGTTGGCGCGCGCACCGCTGTGCGGGTAAAGAACGGCAACGTGATTTTCAGCTTCCATTCCGAGGACGAGAACGCTGAGGCGTGCATCGAGAGCGAGGGCTTGCTGGCGTCGATTATTTCAGTTCGGTCCGAACTCGCTCGTGGCGACCTTCGAGCGCTCTACATTGGATGGCTGCTGTGTGCGCAAAGCGGCGACCTGGCGCCTCTCGATCTCTCGCCGCCTGTGCCTCCCGGTCTTGACATGCTGAGTGCGTCGCTCACGCGTCTTGCGGAATTTCTGCGCATCGATGCAGCCCTCATCCGGGTCGCGGCCGAACCCGCGGCAAAGAGGCGCACTGTCGCCCACCTCATGCAAAGTCTTGAGGCGGGGTCCCGCAAGCAGAGTCGCTTTATCCGCCGCACATTGAACAAATGAGTCGGATCACAGTTGATAACATAGCCGCTGCAATCCACAAGGTTCGTGGAATGAGCGTGAAGGAGAAGGAAGCGTTAGCCGACGAGATCTATCTGCACCAACCGCATTTGCTGGCTTCATGCCTGGTTCAGTCGAGGCTCGGCGTTGAGGCCGCCGCCGTCGAGTTCCTGCTCAACATCCTGTTTGTGTGCTATCAGTCCATGAAAGAGTCAGGTTTGCAGTGGCCCGTCATTACCGAAGATGAGCAGCAGCGGCAAATGCAACGCTGGATCGGCGCGGTACACTTCTCGGAACACTCAGCAGCGTCCGCCGCGGACGGGGCTCGAGACCAATACGCCAGTCAGCACCCTGAGCAACCGCTGCTGGCATTTGTCTTGAGTGAAACGACCCTGTGGCTGGGCGCGATTTCCGAGCGTAACGCGGAGGCGGAGTCCGACAAGTGCGTTATGATGGCATCGATGAACTTGGTGAACTGCATTGCTGGTGCTCATGTCTCATCCGCCGTCCATGGGTAATACCTGGATCGTCGACCTGCGCCACTACCTCGACCCGTCGGGCGCGTTCGCCGATATGCCTACCCCAGCTAGACGACTCGCCGAGTACTTCGCCAGCATAGTCGTTGATGCGACGGTCAATCTTGATGACGAACCCAGCGTGCACTGTCGCCGACGTCCGGGACGGCGCCCTTGCACCGGCATCATCATGGCGTATCCGAGCGCCGATGAATTGGAGCGCATTCATTGGCACTGCCCAGTTTGCAACGACAACGGATTCATCAGCGGTTGGCAGGACACGCTGTGGGACGGGTTCGCCGTAAACGAAAAGGCTCATTAGGCGACGGCAACTGCGTGCTCGCCTGATCGCTTACTTCCGATGAGCCGACACTCGGATATTTCGTCCGAGTGTCGGGGTGGAATTTGACCGGCTCTGAGCCACGCAAGTTGATGATTTTGTTGAAAATGGTGGCCAGGGAGGGAATTGAACCCCCGACACGCGGATTTTCAGCCGATGACGGGTAGCTACAGGGGTTTATTAATCAATCACTTGCAGCGCTTGCCGACCCCGAAACCCGGCTCACCAAGGCACAATCCTGGCACACCCAATCTGAGTTGGTCACGTTGGAGGCACAGAGGCAAATGAGACCCGCGATTAGTCGACGACGCTGGTGCGCCCGCTCCGGGCGTAGTACATTGTAATACATGAGCACATTGACACTTCGAGTCCCGGATGATTTAGACAAGGCCCTTGAACGCCAGAGCGCCGCTCTCGGAATTTCCAAGAGCGATCTTGCGCGCGAAGCTCTGAAGCGTTATTTGCGGGTCGCAGAATTTCGAACGCTGCGTACCAAGCTGGTTTCACGTGCCCAGGCCGGCGGGATTAATACGGATGAAGATGTTTTTGAAACACTCAAATCGAAGTGAGGATCGCACTTGACTCTTCGGTACTCATCGCGGCACACATCAGCCGTGCCGGCGTGTGCGCGGAACTGCTTGAGGATGTTCTGCTACACCATGAGCTGGTAATTTCCGGTTTCATCCTCAAGGAACTAGGGCGAAAGCTCGTTGAGAAATTCAATTTTCCCAGGCGCGATGCTGATCAAGTCGGCGCCTTCCTTCGTCGAGTTAGCATTTTCGTAGAACCCGCCGATTTGCCGCCAGACCTATGCCGAGATCCTACCGACTTGCCGGTGCTGGGCACCGCGGTTTCCGGTGCATGCGCGCTACTGATCAGCGTCGATCGCGATCTTCTCGATATGAAGACAATTCAGGCAATTCCGATTATTCGTCCGGGCGAGTATTGGCGGCGCACGGCCAAGTGACCCCATTGCCTCGGTGGCCGGCGTCAATTACCGCAGTCTGACGCCAAGGGCGCCAGAAGCTCCTTCTCCCGCGATTTATGCATCCGCCGTCGGGTCGAAGTTCGTGCCGCTCGCTCCTCTGTGTGAGCGGGCATCTTTGATTGGTTCTGGTGCATCTGTCGCATTGCCTCATAAATAATGTTACCGGATTAGGGTCGTTGCCTCACCCCAAATGTTACCGAGAGACCGTGCGACCATGATGCCTCCGACACTTGGGAGGCGACATGAAAACGAGGATGACGTATGCGGCGCGCGCGGAACTGGTCAATGCCATTCGGAGCAGGTACGGCGCTGCGACTGGTGGTGCTAAACGCAAGATACTTGATGAGTTCATCGCCGCATCTGGCTATCACGAGAAGTCCGCGATCCGCGTCCTCAACGGAACTCGCGCCGCCAAGGAGCGACAAACGCGAAAGCGGCCGTCGCTCTACGATGAGGCCTCGAGGGCTGCGCTCATTGTGCTCTGGGAAGCCTCCGATCGGGTATGCGGTAAGCGCCTGAAGGCGCTCATGCCCATATTGCTGGCGGCGATGGAGCGAAACGGTCACCTAAAACTTAACGGGGATATCCGCACCAAGATCTTGGCGATGAGCGCTGCAACCATCGATCGACTGCTACGGACGCCGAGAAATGCAACGCGAGCGAGGAAACCGCCGCGGGTTACTCCAGAACCTCGCCGGCGGATCAAAATGCGCACATTTGCCGACTGGAATGATCCGGCTCCGGGCGGCGTGGAGATGGACTTAGTTGCTCATTGCGGGCCAGTTAATCGCGGCAGCTACGTAAATAGCCTCGTGCTCACCGATATTGCCAGCGGCTGGACTGAGGCCGCGCCTATCCTGGTCCGCGAAGGGAGCCTGGTCGTCGAAACCCTCGACCGTATACGCGCTGGTCTGCCGTTCGCGCTACGAGCGTTGGACGTCGACAATGGCACCGAGTTTGTCAATGACCGCTTGATCGAATACTGCCTCGGACATGGCATCGAACTCACGCGTTCACGTCCTTACCGCAAAAATGATCAGGCATGGATCGAGCAGAAGAACGGCGCGATCGTCAGGAAGCTGTTGGGATACCGACGCTTCGAAGGCTTGGCGGCCGCCCGCGCGATAACTCGGCTTTATGGAGCATCTCGGTTGTTCGTCAACTTCTTCCAGCCATCGTTCAAGCTCGCCTCCAAGCATCGTGACGGCGCCAAGGTCACGAAGCGATATCATCCGCCGCTGACTCCTTGTGATCGTCATGCTGCAGACCGATGGCATCTCGTCGGCAGCGAAGGACAAGCTACGCGAGGTATCGGCCCAGCTCGATCCCTTAAAGCTCTTAGAGGAGATGCGAGCTGTGCAGGCCTACCTGACAGCGCTCGCGGACGGTGACACGCCTCCGACGATGGCCACCGAGCCGCCCAACCTTGCGGCGTTCGTCGCAAGTCTGTCGAGCGCGTGGCGAGACGGAGAGGTCCGACCCACCTTCTCAATCAATGCAAAGCCGCGGTATCTCCGTGCCCTGCAGACAATCGCAGCCCCTGTTCCCCGGCCTCAGACGCAGAAGCTTGCGACCTCGGAGACGCAAATGGCAGTCGCGAAAATAGCGGCAAGGATGCAAAGGAAGCCGCTGCCGGTTTACGCTGCGCCGGGCAGTGCTCGAATCCATGCTTTGCGGATGGTGTGGCCGATCGTTGCCCGCCGACTCGAGGGAATGCCGAACATCAGCGCGATGCAGATCTTCGACGAACTCTGCATCCAGTTCCCAGGGCGGTTTACCCCAAGGCAATACCCGGCGCTCCTTCGACGCGTAAACCGCTGGCGCAAAGATGCTCGCGAGCGCGGCGTATCGGTCGGTACAAAAACTTACCGGGTGTTCAATGACAAATGGAGCGGGCGAAAGCGCGACATCTTCGCGGACCACTGGACAGAAATGGTCGAGTTCCTTGAGGAGCATCCTGATCAGACCGCCCTTGAGCTACTCGTCGAGTTCCAGGTTAGATACCCGGGTCGGTACAGCCAAAGACAACTTCATACCCTTCAGAAGCGAGTCAGAACTTGGAGGCAGCAGGCGGTCCAAAGGCTCATCAACGAGGTCAGCCGGACGCCAAGTCATGCCGCCGTCGAGGCTTGCCGGTAACATCGCTCATGAGGCATCCGGTAACAAAATTACGTGAGGCAACACGACAGCATCTAAGGATTTCGGGTCCCTGGCAATTCCCTGGCGGATAGCAGACCCACAGACCGAGATGCGTATTTCGCGCAAGGAAGGCCATCGATTCACGGCAAGCAGGTCCATGGTTTCGCGCCATGTCGGTCCACTGCTCGTGAAGCAGGACGTGGTGAACTTTCCATCAACGACGATCATTCGTCAATGAGTGGTTTTTCGATAATGACCAAAATTCCGAGCGCCTATAAAGCTGCAGGAGCGGCGATCGACGCCGAGCCCTTGAGTTGGGTACCCCCGTTTTTGGCATTTTTCGCCCGCAATGATTTGAGCTTACGGATCGACTCACCGGAGAGGTCGAGCTGGTAGGCGTTGTGCACGACGCGGTCTAATAATCAGCAGCATCGCGTAATCAGCAGGAGAGTCATGAACGTCCGGATATGGTGGTCATTCGGAGGATTCTCCTGCAGATTACGCGAGCCGATGTTACATCGCATCAAGCCATGCCAGTACGTCCTGACGATGGCGCCAACTGGGAGCACGAGCATTTTTTGTTGGTGGCGCAAGTCGTTCCAACGCAATCCGCTTAGTAGCGATGTTGGCTTGGGCGTAGTGGGCGGTCGTATCAATGCTCGCATGTCCAAGCCAGCTACGGATGACGGCGATGTCAACGCCGGCGGCGATGAGTCCGACAGCCGCGGAATGCCGAAAGGTGTGCGGCGAAATGTCCTTGCTCGCCAGAGACGGCGTAGTTTTTGTCGCAGACGCCACGTATCGAGCGAGCTTGAATCGCACGCCCGACGCCCCGAGCGGCTGACCGTATCGGTTGACAAAGAGTCGCTGATCATCGGGCGCGGTTGTCGGTTCAGCAGCGACTCTAAATATCTGAACGGTCTCGGGCCACAGAGGGCAGATCCTTTCTTTGCGCCCTTTGCCGAATAGTCTCACCGTCGCCGGTGCGGAAAGGCGGATGGCGTTCGGACATAAATCCAGGGCCTCTTGGATCCGTGCTCCGGTATTGTAAAGGAAGGAAAATAACGCGTGGTCGCGCTGGCCTTCCACCGTGTTCTGATCGGGCTGTGCAAGGATCGCCTCGACCTCGCCGGCATCGAGGTAGCACAACGCGGGACGTGCTGCGCGTTTTTTGGGAACATGCAGGACAGCGGCGCACAGCGCGATGGTGGCGGGTTCTCGCGCCGCCGAAAAAGCGAAGAACGCGCGAATCGCCGCCAGGCGACAATTACGCGTGCCAATCGAACCGCGGCATTCGCGTTCGCCATAATCGAGAAAGGCGAGAACGATGTGTCGTCGAGGTCCTCGATGCCGAGGCTATCAACCCGTCGATCGTGGTGCTCGGCAGCGAAGCGCAGAAAAAGACGCCAGGTGTCGCGGTAGGAACGAATCGTATGTGGCGAGAGACTGCGTTGTTGGATCGCCCAATCGTAGAAAAAGGCGTGCAGTAGCCGGGGCAGAGCTGGATGTGCGTTCATGAGCGCACCTCCCTTGCCGACGCAGTATCTTGCCGGCATCACTCGATCGGTATCGTTCGGATGCCAGTTGGAGCAACTCCTGGGTGACGGTCAGGTAGGTGAGCGTCGAGTGCAGGCTCTTGTGTCCCAGGTAGGTCACCAGGTAAGGGAGTCGCGGCGCGGGATCGATGCCTTCGCGATACCAGTCGAGCATGCGGTTGACGACAAAGGCGTGGCGAAAATCGTGGATACGGGCCCGCAGCGACCGTGAGCCGGCTTCAATCCCGCCTGACGCAGCACGGCGAAAAGGATCTTCTCCGCCCGGGTCATGGAGTAACGCCCGGCGCCTTTCTGGTGCCAGAGAAGCGGGACTGTCGGGATCGTCTGGACCGCCGGCGCGACGACGCTCCTTGAGGTAGTCCTGGAGCGCAGAGAAGTACTCTTGGCGAGTGGCAGACGACGTGACTTGAAGAACTTGGTGTTCCGAATCTCGATGGCCGCGTCAGCTACCAGAACGTCACTTACGTTCAGGCGCAGGATCTCGCCGAGCCGAAGTCCGGCGCAGTAGGCGAGCATGAACATCGTGTGCATCGTCGCCGGCAACAAAGGCCAACGCGGCGCGGGCCAGTCTCGGGCCACTTGGAGTATCCGAGCAACCTCTGCTGGCGAATAAATGTAGGGAGCCCGATACGTGCTACGGATCGCCCGTTGCAGGCGTGGATCGCGCGGCAATGACTCGGCTGTTGGATCACGAAGCCTCATTGCGCGACTCAGCTCTGCGCCGAGTTGAGCGCCATCCCAGGCACGGGGAGCGTCGGCGATGCGCGAGTCCAGGCATCCAGTTGTGCCTTGAGCGGCTGGTCCGTCAGATCCGGGCGCGTCTGCAGAAAGCGGTCAAATGCCGCGAAACGGACCTCTTGGCTACCATAGCGATATCCCATGGTGCGCATCAAGGCAATGTGCTCGCTCATGAGTGGTCCGAGTACGCTTCCCCAACGCGGCAGCGGGCGCAGCATCTCGAGAGCCCGGTAGGGATCGACGTTGGCAAGTGCGCGTACGATCGACGCGAGTCGGGGGATGCCGTATCGGACCTGAATCGCCGCAATCGGGTTGACGTTCAAATATCCCTGCTGCACCAGGTTCTCGAGGAAGTGGTGCACCCACCGTGCATGATCGATGGCGACAATAGGCACGAGCTCTGTGGAACCGGTCTTGCACCCACTTCGTCACGGAATCTCTCCGTCACGGCACCATTGCCGTTACACATGATGAACCGCTGAAACGCCATCAACTCGTTCCGGTAGATACGACGAGTCTTTGCGTGTCGAAGTGGCAGCGTGCGGGTATAGCGCATCAATCGCTGGCGTAATCAGTGTCGGGCCAGGTGTTCATCGGGCGCCCTCCGCGATCGGAAGCGGCAAGCGCGACGGCTCGCAGCTCCTCACTATCGAGCTTGAGGTAAATGGCTGTCGAACGGCTCGAGCGATGTCCTAACAGGTCGCTGATCGTCTTCATGGGCACGGTCGCGCGTAGCAGCCCGACGGCGTGTGCGTGACGAAAGACGTGAGGCCCGCGTTTACCGACGGGCCGGACGCCTGCGGCGGCAATCCGTCGGCGGACGAGCGCGTGCAGGCGAGTTGCCCCGACTAAAGCCCTGGAGCGGCGCCGACATCCGAATGAATACTTCGCGAGCCGTGGTCTTTGGTCGTCCGGACCGTAAGTAGCTCAGTAACGCGTCGCCAGCCGCCGGCACAATGGTAGCAACGTGGTCCCGCGGATCTTGGAATGTCGAATCAGGATCGTCTCGGCACGCCAGTCGATATCCCGAAGCTGCAGATGCACAATCTCGCCGGCACGTAGGCCATAGGTGGCCAGTAGCGTGAGGATCGCATAGTCCCGCCGACCACGCGCAGATCGATCGCGCCGCGTAACCTGTAGGATCTGCTTGATCTCGTCGGGTCGCAGAATCGATGGGATCGACTCGAACTCGTACAGCGTGGGCCGGATCATCCGGCCCGACAGATCGAATGGGACATGCCCGCACTGATGCAGGAAGCGAAGGAACGCGCTCAGCTTCTGGGACACTGCCTTTATTGTCGTTCGCCGCATTGCTGCGGCACGCCCGCCCATATACTCGTGGACCTGCGGCAATGACAAATCACGGATAGCCTCCGAACGGTAATGTCGAATGTGCCAAGCGAGAAAGCGTCGGGTCTCCTCGATCCCCGCATCAATGGTCGATTTAGCCAAGCCCCGGCAATCTTTAAGCCAGCGTTCGTAGTCTGTGACCAAGGTCTGGGCGTGTGCCTCTGCGGAGCTTCGTGCCGGTTGCGGCGGCGGCCACTGTGCGTGAATCAGTCGCAACAGCTGCACCAACCCGTCCGTGCACCACGTTCGCCATCCCTTGCGGTTCTGCGGCATCCGACCATGGCAGCGGCAGTACTCGCGGAGGCGCCGCCGCATGTACATCACAACCTGCGCGGGCTGAACCGCTTCGATCGCAATACCGCGTTCCTGAAGGTAATCAAGAAACTGCCGACTGGCGGCGCAGAGATGTTCGACCGAATGATCCGCGTAGCCGGCGCGTTGAAGATAATGACGAAGTTCGTCTAGTCGTTGAGAGTCTCGAGCTTGGGCATGGATCATGGCTGCAACTCCTGAGTGTCTGGGAACCACCGTCAGGATGCGCCCGTCGAATTATCGCGAGGACGCGATCGCCATCTATCGCTAAAACGTGTCCGTAATCTCTCTCCTGCTGATTACTCTGTGCTGCTGATTACTGGATTAATCACCAGCTGGTGATTAGTCCAAGATCGCATCGGCCAAAGTCGGATCATCGAGATAGGCATGCCATTGCTTGACCTCAAGCTGGCTGGTGATGATGGTGGCAGATTTCTCGTAACGATCGTCGAGGATTTCCAACAGGTCGCGCTTGCTTTGATCGGAGAGCGGGCCGATGGCGAAGTCATCGAGGAGCAAAAGATCCGCCTTGGCGAGTGAGCGCAGGAAGGTGGAGCGACGCTGGAAGGCGTGGGCACGGCCGAGCTCATCGACTAGCCTCGGCATGCGGAAGCAGCGTACATGGAAGTTCGCCCGACAGGCCGCATGGGCGAGTGCGGCACCAATAAATGATTTGCCGATGCCGGTGGGGCCGGTGATCAAAACATTCAGGTGCCGGCTGATCCAGCCAAGATCGCGCACGGTGCTCAAGAGCGACGGATCGAGATTTCTCGGCAGCCGAGTATCGAAGTCCTCGAGTGTCGCCGGTTGCGGTAACGTCGCCACCCGTAAGCGATTCGCGATACGGTAATTGTCGCGCTCGGCCGACTTCGTGCTCGAGCAGCAGGCTTAAGCGCTCCTCGAAGCGCAACGCTCCGATATCAGGATCCGTGAGCTGACGCGCGAGCGCATCGGCCATGCCGTGCAGTTTCAAAGTGCGAAGTAGTTGGATAATAGGTTCGATCATTGCTTAGGTCTCCTGAGGTGTGGTGGATTTACTGGTAATACTCGGCACCCCGCACGTTCGGATGTACACCGAGCCGTGAGGGGGCCGCTGACTGGACAGGGGTGCTGGGACGCTTGATGAGGTCGTGGATCGCGCCGTAGCTAAACAGGCCGAGCTCGAGCGCCTCGGCGGCAGTTTTCTCGAGGCGCTCGGGATCGAAGTCCTGGGCTAGACGCAAAATGCCGAGTGCTTCGCGGATGATCTCGCCGGGGTGGCGTTTGTGCGTAAGCTGACGCTGCAAAACCTCGTGGGTGGCGGCCCCGACGCGAAGCGACCGCTCCAGAAGCGCATCGATCCCGAGCGCCCGATAGGCTTGATGTTCCGGTGGCCGATGGGCCTCGATCGTGCGCCGCTGATAGCGTTGGGTAGCCCGTGGATGGGTGGCGACGAGTGCGCCTTTGAGAAAGATTTTCATCGTGCCGCCCGACAAGCAGGCATCGACGCGCTCGCCGATGAGTCTGTAATGCACCGAGTAGTAGGCACGGCCGACTTCGATATGATGGTCCTGGTGGACTTTGGCCCCGATCTTCCACTCGGTGTATTCGTAACGGCGCGCAGGCAAGGCTTGCGCCAATGCTCGCTCCTTGGCGTCGAAGATGCTTTGTCGACATCCCTCGCGCTTTTGGAACGGCGTGGTGTTGATCTCGGTGACGATCTTGGCGATCGCGGCATTGAGTTCCGCGAGGCTGAAGAACTTCGCATTGCGCAGTCCTCCGAGCACGGCGCGCTCGGCCATGAGCACTCCCTGCTCAACGGCAGCCTTATCTCAAGTCAACAACCACAGCTTGTTCCAACGCTGAAGAGGTTACTTTCGAGATCACTCATCCCTTTCATCCGAAGCGCGGAGCCCGTTGGGTGTTGCGCACGCGGCGGCAGAACTGGGGCGAGGATCGGGTCGTGTATTTCGACGCCGCGGGCCGACTGCGCTCGATGCCGACCTCATGGACAGATCTGTCGCAGCAGGACGCATTCACGCAAGCCTCCGGCGGCCGTTCCTGGTTTCGGCCGGATGACTTGCTGCGCCTGAACGCGCTACTCAGCGAGTTGGAACGGGGGTTTGGACGATGAGCGCGTCAAGTAAATTACGCCGCTCATGTAAGATAATATATGCCGCCATTTTTTTCAATAGAAGGTGCCGTCTAGTAGTAATCTCTTATAAGAACCGCATTATAATGGGACATGCTTGCTATTTTAGTGTTTACATCTCCGTTATATCGGCATATATTACATTACAGTTATTTCGCCTCAGAGTCCTCCGTGACCCAGCGCAACCGCAAGGCTCAGCAACTCAAGCAGGCCGGTGGACTGAACCACCACCCGGAGCGAGTACACGCTCCGTGGTTTCAAAGCGAGGGCTTCTTCGATGCCCGCGATTTGGTCCAGGTCAAGTACGAGATGCTGCGCCACGTACGGATCGAGGGCGCGGACAAGAGCGCGGCCGCGACACTGTTTGGCGTATCCCGTCCCACGTTCTATCAGGCGCAGACGGATTTCGACCAGGCGGGCCTGAGCGGCCTGTTACCGAAGCCTCGGGGCCCCAAAGGAGCACACAAGCTCACCGGCGAGGTGATGCGCTTCGTCGAACGGCAGATGAGCGCGGCGGACACGCCCATCGCTCGGATACTCGCCGAGCGGATCGAAGCAGAACTCGGTATCTCGGTCCACCCCCGCAGCATCGAACGCGCCTTGGCGCGCAAAAAAAAACGCTAGGCACCGTCGAGTCGTTGCCAACCACGGCCGTCTCGCTCTACGAGACGTTACGCGGCGACGTATTGAGCGGCCACGCCCGGCCCGACGGACTCGGCGCCGTTGTCTACCACGGCATGGTCGAGGGGCTGGCACGGCTGCTGCGCGTCTCGAGCGCCCCGACCGAACCGTTACCGTCGACGCCTGCGATGCCCGGCGCGCGAAGCGATCGGGCGTTCTTGGGTCTCCTGGCCAACATGGTTTTGCGAGTGCACTCGGAGGTGCAGCATGTTTATTGACACCCATCAGAAGGTAAGTGCGGACCATTTGCGGCGCGATGCATTTCTCTACGTTCGACAGTCTTCGCTGCGTCAGGTTTATGAGAACACGGAGAGCAGCAAACGTCAGTATGCGCTGCGCGATCGGGCAGGCTCGCTCGGCTGGCCGATCGAGCGGATTCACACCATCGACACCGATCTTGGGGTCTCGGGGGCGAACGCCGAGAACCGCGACGGATTTCAGCACCTGGTGAGCGAGGTCGCGCTCGGTCACGCGGGGATCGTGCTCGGACTCGAGGTCTCACGTCTCGCCCGCAACAATGCCGACTGGCATCGCTTGCTGGAACTTGCCGCCCTCACTAGCACGTTGATCCTCGATGAGGATGGCATTTATGATCCGGCGAACTTCAACGATCGACTGCTGTTGGGTCTCAAAGGTACGATGAGCGAGGCGGAGCTGCACGTCATCAAAGCCCGCCTCCTCGGCGGTCAACGCAATAAGGCACGGCGCGGCGAGCTTGAGATGGGGCTGCCGATTGGGCTTGTCTATAATGCCGCCGGCGCCGTCGTGCTTGATCCGGATGTGCAGATCCAGCAGGCGCTCAGGTTGCTCTTTGACACGTTTCGCGAGGTGGGATCGGCGACCGCCGTGGTGCGCCGATTCATGCGCGAAGGCATTCGCTTCCCGCGCCGCATCCGCCGCGGGATCGGCAAGGGCGATCTGATGTGGGGTGCGATCGAACACTGCCGGGTGATCCAGATCCTGCACAACCCGCGCTATGCCGGCGCTTACGTCTACGGCCGCACTCGCGGAGTGCGCAAGGCGGACTTGAAGTCGACGACTCAACGCAAGGTGGCACGCGAGAACTGGCCGGTGCTTATCCGCGATGCTCACCCTGGCTATATCTTGTGGGATGAGTTCGAGCGCAACGAGCAAACGCTGCGTCAGAACGTGGCCGCATGGAGTCCGGCCGGACGTGGGCGCATGCCGCGCGAGGGTTCGGCGTTGCTGCAGGGTCGACTGATCTGCGGCCGTTGTGGTGCCCGCATGCGCACCCATTACCTGATGCTCGGCGACAAGCCAACGCCGTACTATGCCTGCACGGAGGAGGTTGTACGCCGCGCCGGCGCTGCCTGCCAGTCGATTCGCGGCCGCGATATCGATGCCGCCGTTAGCACGTTGCTCTTAGAGACCGTCGCCCCTGCCGCACTCGAGGTTGCCCTCGCCGTTCACGATGAGATCGCCGGTCGTATCCAACAGGCCGATCAACTTCGCACCTCGCAACTGGAACGGGTTCGCTACGAAGCGGAGCTCTCGCGGCGACGGTATTTGAAGGTTGATCCGGATAACCGACTCGTCGCCGATTCGCTCGAGGCAGATTGGAACGCAAAATTACGCAACCTCGACTCCCTGCAGCAAGACCATGAACGCCAGCGCAAAGCCGACCAAGGACTCTTGAGTGCGGAAGCGCGCGCTCGCATCCTCGCGCTCTCCGGCGATTTCCCGCGCATCTGGAACGACCCACGAACCCCGCCGCTCGAACGCAAGCGCATGGTGGCCCTGCTCATCGAGGACATTACTCTGCTCAAGGCCGAACGCATCGCTATCCACGTGCGATTTCGCGGAGGCCAGACAACCTCGCTCAAGATCGACCGCCCGATCCCGATGGCCGTCATTCGCAAAACAAAGCCCGAGGTCATCGCCGCGCTCGATCAGATGCTGGAGACGAGCACTGATCAGCAAGCCGCCGATCAGCTCAACGCCTTGGGCTATCGTAACTGGAAGCAACAGCCCTTCACCGCTAAGAAAGTCATCAGTGTTCGCTGTGCTTACAGGCTCAAAAATCGTTACCATCGACTTCGCGCAAAAGGCATGGTTTCAGCCGACGAGCTCGCCGAGCGATTCCAGGTCTCTCTGACCACTATCCACGAGTGGGGCCGGGAGGGCCTGCTGCGCCGGCACCGCTACGACAACAATGTTCGATGTCTGTACGAACCCGTGCCGGGGATCCAGATCGTCAAGGGCAAGGGAGGAAGGCGCCCCACGTCACCGCAAGTTATCACCGCATCACTTTCACAACAGGAGGCAGTATGAAGTCTTCGCCTTGTCGCGGGGTTTTTTCACCCGCGCTGGAAGCACAGCCAGCGAGTAGGCTTGCGCAAAATCGCTGTATGAGCGGTTAAACTCGGGGTTGTAGCGCAGCGCTTTTTTGACCGCCGTCTTGCAGTTGTCGGGTACGACGGCCCGCGGCGCTACCCCAAACGCTTCCAGCGCCCGCACATGGGCACCGAGCCAATCGACCGAGCTCTGCGTGCGCGTCGCCTCGGCGTAAAAGAGGCCGCTGTAGGGCCAGACGGCGACAAAGATCCAAGCCTTTTGCGCGATCCCGGTCGTCGGGTCGGTGTAGAAGGCCGGATCGCCCGCGTAATCGACGAACAGTCGATCGCCGGGCAGATGGGTCAGGCTCATCGTCACGCCGCGGCGCCGGCGCCATTGCTGGAACTTCACGCAAAAGGCGGTGTACTTGAGCCCCTCCGGATACTGGGCCAGGTACTCACGCCACAGCTGGCGGCGCGTCACGTGTTTGCGCCGCAGTTCCCGCTCAATCCATTCAAAATCGGGCTTCGGATGCACCTCAACGCCCGGCTTCGGGCGCGGATACAGCAGCGCCTCGAGGGCCGCGTCATCTTGGTCCCCCGGCTGCGGCCAACCCACCCCGGCTCGCTCGGCCCGCCATAGGCAAATCTGAATGCTCGAACGCGCCACCCCGACGCTGCCGGCAATCTCCCGCTCGCTAAACCCCTCGGCCCGAAGCCGTAAAATCTCTCGAATCTTGCGCACAGACAACCTCGCTTGGGCCACCTCGATCTCCTTCCGAACGGAAAAGAGACCACGGTAGCCTTTGTGGTTGTCCTACCTCACGAACTGGACCGACATGCCATGAAACCCTGGACCGACATGGCGTGAAATCCCTGGCCGGCATGGTCGTGAAATGCTGGACCGACATGCCGTGAAATCGTGGACCGACATCGCGTGAATTACGCACCGAGAATCGAAAGTGCCCAATTTGAAGCCGTTTCCCTATGCTGACGAGTAAGACCCGAGGCGCTTCAGCTGCCCAGTTGGGACCATTATCCGCGGATGCACTAGAACCCTTGATCAGTTGGCACCTGTTAATCTCGGAAGTGCAAAATGATGAAATTATCACGCGCACGGACATTTGACTGCCGCCTTAGACGCCCCCCGCAGGCATACTAGCGCGGCGATCATCTTGTCGATGGGTTCGCGCGTTTATGTCGTGCCGACGAAATGCCGATCGTTTGAGTTGGAGACTATGCGAATAATTTCCGGCGATGCACAGAAACGAGAATTTCCGTGCGCGGAAATAACAGGCGGCGAGAATCAAAAATCGGCCGCATCCTTTTGGTACATAGAATCATATGGTCCGGCAGGCAATCCAGTGCCCTTAGTATCGATCGCCAGTGCATTCGCTTGCTGTGCAAGCGGTATGTAGTTGGGTGCGGCTTTCGTGATCGCGGCAGCTACCGCATCCGCTATTAGACCCACCACACCACCAGCACTGCTTGCCTGGGGCTGATACACCATAGTTTCGTGGTTCGTCCAAAGTTCCTGACCGGTCCGCGCGCTCTTTAAGGTGTATTTTAGATCTACAGTAACCGTTGTCGACAGAATTACATATCTCGCGTCCCAGCGTTCAATTGATATGTACATCACGGCGTCCGCTCCAAAAAGCTCGCCTAGCCGGCGCGGGTCACCTGAATGCACCAAGTTCGCATCGTTGAGTCCATCATCTGCGAGAACAGATCTGACCATGTTGACGGGAAACACGTAGAAGCCACGTTCAGCTAGTGCCTTGGAAATCGTGGCCAAAAAATAGTCCGGCGCGTCGACATCAACGCTCTTGTTAACCGCAGGCACAACCAGTATCGATCGCGGGTTCTCGGTCCGGAATTGTGCGAAGCTCGGCTTTGGTGGTGCGCTTGCGCAACCAAAGAGTAACAACGAAGCAAATGAAAACGTAACCCAATACCACACAGTTCGCACGATTAGTGCTCCTTGGTTGAGGTTGCGGTTTGAGAAGACGCGACTTGAATCATTCGATCCATGAATATTCGCGACTCAGGCCAATGCTGTTCCTCCAATTTAAACTCACTGACCGCCTCTTGAGCCTTTCCCTGTTGAAGCAGTAAATAGCCATATTCAGCGTAGATACCTGGTGCAACTATCGCCTTCGTTTTATCTGCTCCGGTGATGATAGCCTCTAAACTCATTGACAAAGCATCCGCCTTCGCCGGGTTCTTGTAGTAGACATACAATGAGTGCTCGTACGATCCCCAGGCATATTTCTCGTGCGTGGTAGCGCATGCTGTCAACAGAATACTGGAGGCCACTACTGCAAGCGAAAATCGCAACGTCATTGACCTGCCACCGGAAGCAATGTAATCGCATGTGTCTCGCCACTGCCTACGAATATTTTGTCGTGATAAAGGATCTCTGTGCCTTTCCGTATCTCGACTTGATGCACGCCCTCGAGCACGGCCAATGTATTCGGATTGCCGTCAAACTGCGTAGCCGATCCGCTTGCTATGCCGTCGACGTAAAGCACAGCGCCGACTGGGGCGCCAGTGACGACTAGACTGGCATTAGGCGAACCAGTGCGCACCGTCGTCTGCGGCAATGAGCAGCCTGACAGTGTGATTAATAGCGCTGCGATGATAAAGGGTTTCACGTTCGATTACTCCTGGAACTCGCTGACATAAAGACTCCCTTTGTGATCGTCGAGGACTGAGCCTCCGACTAGCTCTGTGACCGCCCCTTCGTCCGTTTCGTTATCGCCGAAGAGACTCACCACCTGTATTTGGGCCACCGCTTTTGGCGGAAGCGTAATATCGAATCCCGTCTGAGCGCTTTTTATCGTCTCGCCAGACTGTAGTACCGTGAGCTTATCGCCAACTTTTAGCCCCTGCCGGGATCCACCGGAAATATAGATTTTACGTCCATCGACCTTTAGGATGTCAGTTCTCCACGGGCGTTCCACGAGCTTGGAGATGAGCGCGTTCTGCACGTCCGAAATGGCAGCACCGATCGCGCGATCATTTAATGAGCCGTCGTAAGCCGCCTTGCTGCCAAAGCCTGCAATCTCTCCGGATTCAGTGCTTGCATCACCGCTTCCGCTGGCTGTGAAGAATACATATCCGGTCCGCGCATCGACCAATCGAATTTCGACCTTCGCGTGAGCTGTCTGGATCTTGGTTGCGCTGAAGAAGCCAGATTTGCCGGTCGTGCTGCGACCGAATTCTGTGACAGATCCGAGGATCAGCGCATCAACGCCGATGAGGTTGGAGCTTTTGAGGAGCGTTTGCTCGGCCTTAATTTTGTCTAGATCTGGACGTTCGAATACCAGAAACTTTTGCGACTCTACCAGTCGAGTCGCGAGCATATCGGACGCCTGCTTTCCAAGCGGGTCCAGGTTCGGATCGACTTGGAAGGTTCTTCCGTACCGCGTCTCGTTGGTAAACCGACCAATCGCTACCTTCCGCTTTAAGGTCTTTACCACAATTGCCATGGCATTGCGCTGAGCGCTCAATTGCTGATCCAGAGAACTCGGAGGTGCAACTTGTTGCTGCTGTGGCGCCGTAGTAGCGCACGCGCTGAGGAGAACTGCAATCAATGTGCCACCTAGCAAATGGGCCGATCGATTCATAGTGAGTCGCCTGTTAGGTTGTAAATCTATAAAATCCAGCATCCATTCACACGCCAGATCACCCGAGCACTATTATTAAGATCACTAGCGTCAATCGCGATAGCGATTCAGATCAAAATTCTCCGGGACCTGAGAACAAGGCGAGATCCGATGCGTGAACGTGAAACCAATGGATTCAATCAGATAATAGCGTCTAGAGTCCAGGGATCAGTTCACGTATTTCTACTTTCGTTCATAATCTACAAACTGCGACCTAATATTCGAGCATCCGCATAGTGCCAACGAATGGCAGCTCAGCACCGGACACTCCAGAAAGTTGTACATAGCCGTGCAACCAATCCTACCCGTTCGAAGTCTCTTTACCGACTCACCGGCTCGAATGGGCCTGATTAACCTGCAGCGGCCTGTGGTGAACGACGGCTAGCGGGCAGGGAAATCCATCGAGCGTTCGCGCATAAATGAAATACCCGACGCGAGTGGGCTCTCAATACAAAACAGGTGCAAAGTAAAGCCGCGACGCGCTGTTGCTGCGCCCACGCGACGCTAGAACTCCCAGGCGAGCAGCGCCAGGCCAATAGCGAAGTCCTCCGATGATAGGATCTCTCGGCTCCGCGGCAACGGAAAAAAAGCGACCTTAATTGGTCGCCGTGGCGGCGACAATGATTGTTGATAAACCTATCTTTGCGGAATAACCCGCGTAGAGAGTAGCTGGGCTAACGGTAGTATCAATTGCCATGAGTCCGGTGGCGGGCACGCCATTCAAAATGGAAGCCGACCCTGTACAGTTCGAGTAAGTGGCGCTCACCGAGTATGCGTTGTAAGAAGTATTGATGATTGAAACTTGGCCATTGACTACGCACCCGGATACCGGGTCCTGAGCAAAAATGACGCCGGCTGAATTTATATTCATCACTATGCCCGTTGGGCCTGTCCAATTCCCGGCAATCGTGATGAGACTAGACCCAGCGTTATACAGCGCGTCGAAAGTTGCCGTGACCGCGGCTTGTGCGGGGAGAACCGTACCGTTGGCCGTTGTAACCGTGCCAGATAGGGTCAGCGTCGAGCGCTGAACAACAGCGCCCGTTATGTTTTCCGTCGCGGAAGTCGAGCCATCAGGGAATGCGCAACTGGTGTTTATGCTCGGTGAAAACGAAAAATTGACGATAGCAACTAGAGCATTGCCGGAGATCACACTGCCATTTGCTGATAGAGAACCGATTCCGACGTCTGCGCATCCATTAGTCAAATTCTGTGAGAAAAAGACTCCGCGCCCGTCTTCTGCAACAAGTCCGAAACCTTTTACGGAGCTACCGTTAGCCGCAGTGAATTGGCTGCGCCAGATGCCGCCAACTGCTTGGTTCACTGGGGGTGGCTGAAGTGTTGAGCTAGAGCCACCTCCACCGCAAGCTGATGCCGCCAACAAAGAGAGCACGGTGGAGATGCGAAGGATGCTGCTCATGATTCACTCTTTGGCTTGTGGCCTAATTTATGCAATCTATGCCAGACGGCATATGTATCAATCCGGCGCTGTAACCGTTGCGGATCAGGTGGCACCCTGTCTGCATCGCAACAATGTGCGACTTCGCTCCTTGATGGATGCTATACCCCAGCGCACGATAGAGTCATAGGGACAACCCCTTAAGATCTCGTGACGTGCTGACTTCGGTCCACTCGTCCTAATACCATGAGGGGAAAATCTTCTGGTTAGCCAAAAACCCGGTCGTGATGACAAGGGTTCTGGTGCACCCGCGGACCTGCTGGACGCGCGGTACCTGCTACTATCGAGTCCCGCTAGTGCCCGTTCGCCGCCGCCGTTTGGCATAACTGGTTAGTCCACCCAATCTGCCTGGCACAGAGCTTCGCGCGCTAATAGCATCTCTAACTTCATCCGAACACGCCGAGTTGGCAGCTCGAGTGCGAAGCAGCATGCGCGGAAATTGCGTGAAGGGATCACCGCCTTCCCGTCCTTGAACGGTCGGCCGAGCAAAGAAAATGGATCCTGCCGCGGGTATTGACAGTAGCTTTTATCAATCGAGTATTAAGCGGATATCGTTGTATCTCCCAGCGCCTTACCACACAAAAAGCGTCGTAATACGACCATCACCCATGTGTCGTGTGCACAATAGCGGAGCAGCGCAGACCTCATCGCTTCCGCCCGCTCCGGTGCTATCGCTGGATTACGCAACTCCAAAAACGCGAGCTGCGCCGCGTCCCCTCCCTGCACCTCGTCCAAATGCTCATAGCCGAGATCCCGATCGATCGTCGGCACGACATCCTTGATTGACCACGACCCCCGCATATCCCGGTGGTAGTATGCCGCACGCGTCACCGGTAGGAGATCAAAGAGCCTCGCCGCCAATCCCCGTAGGGCTGCCGCGTATGCCGGTAGTCGGTCCGCCAAACGACCGAGCACGCCCGCCTCGAAACTAGCGTTATACGCAAAGATCGTCCCCGTCGGCGGTAACGCGTCGATTAACGCGCGTGCCAGCGCTTCGAAATCCCCGAATGCTTCGATAGCCAAAAACTCTGCATGCCGCACCTCCGACGGCGAATACTCCACATGCACGGACCATTGAAAGGGGACCTGCTCATAAGGTCGAGTACTAATCACGGCCGGCACCGCAAGGTTAATCGTTTCGAAGTCTAGATATGCGAACGGGGAGGTTAGCTTCCGTAACTCCGTCGTCGCCGCCTTATCAAAAAACGCCAGGCCGGACGTCGTCGCATCAAACACCCGCCGATGCATGTCGTTCGTCAACAGATTGACGGGCACCTCGCGCAAATCCTGAAACCCCTCCGCCAGCAAGCGCTCGACGAGCTTGCCGCCCCGCGGCAGCGCCTCGATCGGATATTCCGGCTTTTCCATCCCTTCGGTGCACCTTGCGAGAAATGGACACTCATAAGGGTTCATGCATTGCGGCCCGACTGCTACCTCCGGCATCGACTCGCTCGCCATGACTGTTTGAAACTCCAAGGCCTGCGCCGCGACCTGCGGCAACAGCGTCTGCACTTCCCCACTGATGTCCGCTTCCGTCAATAATCCCTCATAGTCGCCGGCCCGCCGCAATACAAATTGATTGTTCACATGCCCAATGAACACCCGCCCCACCGGGATCTTCGCCCGCTGCAACACCAGCGCCTGAAAAGCCGCATCCGGCAGATGCGTATCCTTGACCTCCGTCGAAGCCTTCACCTCGACGAGTTCGAACTGCGGCCCGGACCGCCGGAGTACGTCCGCGATGACGGCCAAGTCGCCCGCACGGAACGCCGGCTGATAGAGAATGCGGGGCGCCGCATTCCCTTTCGCCAAGACTTTCTTTGTTTCCGCGATCGCCGCCGGCATGCCGGCATCCCGGGAAATTACCGTCCCGGGATGCAGCTCCCGTACTGCCTGATCAAATGCTCGGCCTTGCAGCATCGGCATGCTAGCCGCGCTCTGCTCCTCGAGCGGCTGGTGGATTTCGAACCACAGCCGCTTATGGCACTGGAGCCCCGACAGAAATCGTGATTTGGTGAGCCAAGCCATGCGAATAGTAGGCCCAATTTCTGGGTCCGCGTAAACCAACGCCGTTAGACAGCCGAGCCCGGGTCGCCCGGACCGAGGCCGATCAAACGATGGTCTCAAACCCGAGCCGCCCCGGATCAAACCGCAATTTTGAGCACCGACTATCCCACCAACTAGGACTTGTCCCCGTTAATTCAACGACGTTCCGCTCCTCCGGCCGGATCTCCGCCGTGACCTTATAGAGCTCAGGACGGTGAAGTTTCACCCAGTGATCCGAGTTGCGGCGGATCTGCGATTCTAGATCCCAGGAAGTCGCTAGCGCCTCGTCATCCATGAGCGACGCGGTAGTAACCCCGAGGGCTACCGGCAGTCGGTTGATGCTCGCGAGCTTCCTTAATCTGGCTATTCGCTCCCTCGACAATAAGGTATGCGGCCACCGTTCCGCAGGGTAAGCTGACATTCCATCGATGATCTCAATTTGACTCGCTGGCGGCGCATAACTACTCCACCCATCCATGATCAACACGGCCTCAGGCTTAGCGCGGTCGCCTTGCAAGCGGACCGCGATCTCAACTGCGCTCTCCGGATCCGCGGTGCTCGAATCGAGAAAGTACACGGCTGGCCCAGCGCGACGGGTACCGCCGATCTCCCAAATTCGAATATCAATGCTGCCCTTGAGTGCCGCTTTCTTGGCGATGTAGACGCTTGGTTTCTGCGCGCTGTAGAAGAGTACGTCCCTAGCGTATCGGGTGCAGATCCTTCCGGCCAAATCGAGCAACAGCAGCGTCTTTCCCATGCAGGCGGGCCCGGCGACGCCGATTATTTCTCCTGGTCCGATTCCTCCCACGGCGTAATCGAGGCCCGGTAGGCCCGTGAAAAGTGCGTTGGATCCGCTCTCTTGTCGGTTCGCTTGCGCTCCGGCAGCCGCGATCACGGTTCCATTCACGAGCGGCAGTGCCAATGAACTTCCCAGAAGCGTTCGCCTCGTGATTCCGATCGATTTCATAGCGGGAGGCCCTCCAAGCCAGGTGATTGACCCTTGCCACGCAAGACTAGAGCCTAACCGCGACATATCATGTCGCGGTCAACTCGTATCATTTGGGCATGAACCGGAACGCGCCGATGTCAGACACCCTGTTACGCCAATGGGAGCTCTTGCGCTCGATCCCGCGCGCCCCGCGCAAGATTGATGTCGCGACGTTGATGCAAAAGCTCGAGGGGGCAGGGTATCCAAGCAACAAGCGCACCATCCAACGCGATTTGAACACGCTCTCCAGCGTCTTTCCCCTGCAAAGCGATACGAAGGGCATCCCCTACGGCTGGTCCTGGAGCGCCGAGGCGCCGGCGTTCGACCTGCCGGCGATGGACGGACCCACTGCCCTTACTCTCCGCTTGATCGAGCAATTCATCCCGGCGCTCTTGCCGCCGACGATCCGCGATCTCCTGGCACCGCAATTTGCGCGGGCGAGGGCAGTTCTAGATGCCAATCCGGACAATACCCTTGCGAATTGGACAAACAGCGTCCGCGTCGTGCCCCGCGAGATGCCACTGCTACCACCCAAATTCAACAACGAGGCCGTGCGAGTCGTCTACGACGCCTTGCTTGCCGGCAAACGCTTCACCGCCGAGTACCGCTCGCGTGCCGCGGATACCGACGAACTCAAGACCTACGAGGCGAGTCCCTTGGGCCTCGTAGCCCGCGGCCCGCTGCTGTATCTCGTCTGCACCCTGTGGAATTACCAAGATATTCGTCAGCTCGCTCTACACCGTGTCATGAGTGCCGCGCCGACCGACAAGAAAGTCACCAAACCCGACGGCTTCGACCTCGACAAATATATTGAGCAGGGTGAATTCCAATACCCCATCGGCCCGATGATCTCCCTCAAAGCCAAATTCACCCGCGCCGCGGCTGCGCATCTCGTCGAAACTCCCTTAAGCGAAGACCAAACGATCATGGATCTCGACGCCGCCCACGTACTGGTGATCGCCACCATTCGCGACACCGCGCAGCTAGATTGGTGGTTATCGGGATTTGGCGCGATGGTGGAAGTCCTGGAGCCGCCCGAACTGCGCCGGACGGATGATCGAGGCAACTATTTCGCTTCGAATGCGATTTACCATGGGTGAGGAACCTCCCATAGCGAGCGAACAAACCGAGGCGCTGCTTAATGCGAATCCCGGACTCCATTTTAGAATAGTCGACCACTAAATTCCATGCCGAATGGCGCCATCCTCGCTTGCCGCCACTGGAATACAGCGAGGTCTATTCACTGTTTCCACAAGAAACCATCGAATGCCGACGCGCGCGAATTGGCCGGACATTTGGCCATTGGCTGACCGGCCAGGCGTTTATCTAATATTTAGTGACAAAATGCAGTTGCTGTACGTCGGCAAATCCGCATCGCTCGGAAGACGGCTAAGCAACTATTTCCAGTGGAGCGCCGGCCGAGGCAGTGCTTGTCGCATCGTTCACACTGGATGGAAGACACGCCCGATGTTTATCGCAACCATAGCGGTCGCAGAGTCGTTCGAGGCCTCAGCGCTCCAAGAATATCTGATTACCAGAGTTCATCCGGAGGAGAATAGCTTATTAACGGGGTCGCCTGATGACTCGACCACTTACCGCGATTTCCTCGCATGAGGCGAGATCGTCGCTCTGCCCTTTAGCGTCACCCCGCCATCCTGATTGCCAAACATGAGGCATGCATTCAATGGGGGAATGAGATGAAGTTTTTTAGAGCAATAGAAGGTTTAGATGGGGAGAATTTAGCCTCCGGGATACTCGGCTACTTGTTGGTCAATTTCGAGCCTATAAGAAGGGCCTTATTGAGCGAATTGCTGGAGACTTCAGGGAATGTGGTTGCCGATCCGTGTACCCATTGTGAATGTCGCACAGAAGTGGGAACCCGCGATACTGAAGGTGCCCCCGGTCGCCTCGATATCTTCGTAGAAACGGATACAGTGGTAATCGGAATTGAAAATAAGTTCCTCGCTGCATTTTCCCGGAAGCAGCCTGGGAAATATATCCACTACATTCGTAAACGGGCCGAAGCGCTCTCCGATAGACATAAAGGCAATGTGAAGCCTCTGCTAGTAGTCCTAGTTCCGGAGGCGCGAAAGAGTGATGTGGAGACCGCCATCCACGATCCTAACTATGTTGATCAAACTGACCGCGACATGGTGTCGGTTGTTACGTGGGAAGAGCTCCTAAAAAAAATGGAAAATGCCGAAGCCAGTGAGCCAGTAGCAACATTCCTGGTGGAGCACCTTCGTGATTACGTCCTTGATTCAACGGGTTCTCTTAAATGGTTGGCCAATGCATATTCGGCGTTAAAGAATCGTCGATCGAGCTTTAACGTGGACTTGTGTTAGCGGCTGCCAGGTTCCGCGCTTATTTGGCTGCGATGTGCGGATTATGGTCGAACGAGCGACGATCGGGTTGCGGAGGTTGGTAGTCAGAACGGTGGACCGTCGTCTGAGACGGGATCTGAGGGATGCGGCGGCGGGGATTGCGTGAAGCGCTGATGCTGACGGCGCAGGAGCTGGCCTGCGTAGTGACGCTCAAGCGCGTCGGTGAGGTCACGCAGGAAGTCGATCAGGATTGCGGCGGAGTCGTCCGAGAGATCGAGCGGCAGGACCACGATGGGTAGATCGTTGGGTTCCATGAGCGTTACTGTTTTGGCTTTTTCGGTGAGCGTTGCGGCTTTCGGCGCGCGGCGCGTTCCTGAGCTTCCTTGAGTCGGTAGCTGGGGCCGGCGATGTTGAGGATTTCGGAGCGATGGACCAGCCGATCGACGAGGGTGACGACGCAGGCGGCGTTGGGGAAGACCTGGTTCCATTCGCCGAAGGGCTTGTTGGTGGTGAGAACCGTGGCACGCTGCTGATAGCGGCGAGTGATGACCTCGAACAGCAGATCCGCGTAACGGGAGTCGTAGGAGAGGTATCCGACCTCGTCCACGCACAGCACGGCTGGGGTCGTGTAGCGGCGCAGCCGCCGGGTCAGTTGAGTGGAGCTGTCTTGGGCGGCCAGATCGTGCAGCATGTCGGAGGCGAGCGTGAAGCGCGCGGTGTGCCCACGCAGGATGGCCTGATGCAGTATGTTTTTGGCCAACATGGTTTTGCCCAGGCCATTGGGGCCGACGATGATGACGTTGGCGGCCTCGCTCAAGAAGCTCAAGGTCATCAGTTCATCGAGGAGTTGGCGGTCGAGTTCCTCGGGCCAGTCGTAATCGAAGTCAGCGAGGGGCTTGAAGATGCCTAAGCGGGCGCCGTCCAGACGACGGCGCAGGCTGCGGCGCTGTCGCTCGCTCTCCTCGATCTCGAGGACCTGTGCGAGCCAGGGCTCATGCAGGATCTGCTCGGCTTGGGCCAGCAGGCCGTAGAGATTGGCACGCCGCAGGCGCTGACGCACGGACTCGAGCGACAGGCGGTGCCGTGGTCGGCGGATTACTCGGTATCGTCGTCATCGGTGCGTTCATCGCAGCTCTCCTGGGTCAGCAGTTCGTAATCGGCCAGGGGATGCGGGCGCACGGTGATATCGCGCACGCGCGGATCATTGGGCAGCGCCACCGGGATCGGCGGGGGTTGGCCGCGCCGGGCACGATGCAGATCGATGAAGTGACGGACCGCGCCCAAGTGCGCGGTATCCTCGCGCAACGCCGCCGCCAGGGCGCTCTCGAGCGCGCCGGCGCCGTGCGCTTGCAGCAGTTCGACGAGGCCGCGAGTGAGCACGGCCAGGTGCACGCCGCGCTCGGCGGCGAGCGCAAAGAACTTCGCTGCGCTCGGGGCGGCGTGGTGCAACCGGTCGATCGCCCGGTGCGCACGGCCGGCGCGCTTGTGATCGATGAGGGCCTGGATATGGCAGGCCTGTTCGATCTGTTGGCGCCGATCGAAGCTGCGTGGATGCACGGCCAGTACGGTGGCGCCCTCGACGATCCGCACGGTCTCGACGCTGGCGAGCACTTCGAGGGTGCGGCGCACGTGGGTGTGCGGGATCGAGTAATCGTTCAAGTCAAAGCGCACGTAGGGGGTCTTGGCGGCCCGCACGATGATGCGTTCCTCGCAGGGGAAGGGCTCGGTGGGCAAGGCGAGCAGCCGCGGCTGCTCCTCCTCGAAGCAGGCGCGCACGCTGCGATCCCGGTCTTCCGGACAAGGCCGTTCGGCCGCCTCGCCTTGGCACCAGGCGAGCGCCTGGGCGTTCAAGTCCGCCAGATCCGCGAAGCGCCGGGCGGCAAAGAAGCGCTCGCGCACGAAGCGGATCGCCCGCTCGACCCGGCCCTTCTCGTTGCCGCGAGCCACCGCCACCGGACGGGGTTGGAACCGATACCAGGCGGCCAGCTCCAGCAGCGTGGGGTGGAAGCGGATCGCATCAGCCCGGCGCTCGAGCACAGCGCTGCGAAGATTATCGTAGAGCAGGGTTCTGGGGACGGCATTGAAGTGGTTGAAGGCGGCGACGTGGCCGTGCAGGAAGCTGGGCATCGCGGCGTTCAGGTAAAAGCGCAGGAACAGATGCCGCGAGTACGACAGCACCATCACGAAGGCCATCAGTGGACGGCGGGCGCGGCCGATGGGGAGCATGCCGAAGTGCGCCCAGTCCACCTGGCCTTGTTCGCCGGGCAACGTGCGCAAGCGCAGGTACGCTTCGGCGGCGGGCCGCGGTCGGTAGCGGCGCATGAGGTGCCGGAAGTGATCGGCGCTGCCGCTGTAGCCGCGCTCGCGCACCATGCGATACAGTCGGCTGGCGCGCAAGTTCGGATAGCGCGCGAAGGTGTCCTGGATGAACGGCACGTACGGCTCGATCATCGAGGGCCGTGCAGGAGCGGCGGTGCGAGGCCGGCCTGGGCGAGCACGCGCCGCACCGTGTCGCGGTGCAGCTGCAGTTGCCGGCTCACCGTGCCGATGCGCCAGCCTTCGGCGTGATACAGCCGCAGGATCTCGGCCTCAAGTTCCCGCGAGATCATGCGCCGGCCCGATCGACACGCGTCGGCTCTATCCGCTCCAGTACCAGCGCCGCGGACGCGTCCAAGGTGGCAGCGGTGCGCGGCACAACGAGCATAGGCCGACCTGAGTGATCGTTCCGGCGTGTGTAAGGATCGGATCGGCGGTGCGCATCGGTCGGTTCCGGCATCGTGGTCGGCTGATGCGATACGCTGCCGTAAACACCGCCCCTCGCACAGCCCTGATGCGTCACTTCTTGTCGCCGACGTATCCGCCAGCGCCTTTGCCGGGCGGCATGCCGATGCGCGCCCCGGCGGCTACGTTGATAGCGCGCCCCGGCCCGACGCAGCGACTCGCGCCGGCGGATGCGCGCACACTCCCCGGCGCAATAAATGTTGCCGTGATCGCAGCGGCTGCAGATGCGCACCTGCACCCCGCAGCGCTGGCAGTTGTAGAGCCGATAGGTCGGCTCGCGCAGCGCCCCCAACGCCCCTCCCACAGCACTGGACAGCGCCCGGGCAAGGCAGGCATAAAGGGCCTGCACAACTGCCTTCCCAGGCACTGCGCACCGAGGGCTCGGGGGTTCTGACGCTAATCTAGAAATCCTGGGTCCTCGGTTCTTTGATCAGTCGTCGCGAGCATATCGCAGGCGTCGCAGCACGCCTCGACGCCGCCGAATCAAAACAGGATCTTCTGCCGCCGTTGGCGGCAGACTGCGCTACTTCCGATACCAGGGGAAAAATCGGTGATCCGAACGGACACC
>CAVYNJ010000004.1:0-77616 GCA_963769895.1 uncultured Gammaproteobacteria bacterium
ACCGCACAGGCGACCGCGCGTCTCGATTTCCGCGGTACCTTAGGGGTTCTTTCCTAATCGACGCTTTCGCCGCGTTCGAGCCCGGTGATGCGTCAATTATTACAAGGCGGTATCTCATGAATTCAGGTGGCTAGCGGGGCGTAGCTACCGGAAATATTGCACAGCACTGGGGGGCGAAAATCCTGCATTTCCAATATATTAGATGCTCACAAGACCGTCGTCGAACCACGTGGCCGGGTGTTCGATCTCTCCGGGGGCGTTTTAGAACCATAATCTTAGCCGTGTTTCGCCGCTCAGAAGCGTTCAATATAGTGCTGCAATCCAATATCGGTCGCGCCAATGTCGAACATCTGCTGCCCGCCGATCGATTGCCAATTCAATCGGATCCAATACTCGAACTAAATATGCTTCATTGGTAATTCGCACCTCGTAGGCAACTGCCTTCCGTCGTTCCTCGTTGCGCTGAGTAGAGATTACGCGATCGCCCGTGGCCCAGGTGGCTTTGGCAATCGCTCTACCAAACCCTGAGCTTGTGCCCGTAATGAACCACGTCTTCATAGATCTTTCTCAAGAACGACTCCATCAGCGGCTGCTTTTGCGTACCAGCCAGGCACGTCAGAATGCGGCCGACTCGGAATTGGTGGACAGAAACGCCGTTGCCTGCCTCGTGAAGAATTCCGGATACTGGAATAGAGAGCCATGTCCCGCGTCGGGGTAGGTGAGCAAGACAGCGTTCCCCAGGTTCTCGCTCAATCGGTACGAGTTGGAAACGGGGATCATCTCGTCGTGGACACCGTTCACGACGAGCGCCGGCTGACGAATGCCCTTGAGTTCCGCAAATCGTGAGCCTTCGAACTGTTCCCACTCACGGAATGCCGCCATCTGCGCAGTTGCCACCTTCGGACCCGAGGGTGGATCGAGGTCCTCATTGCGCTGTGCGAGCCGCCGGATGAATGCCTCACCCGCGGCCTGGCTCGCTGGCGACGACGTGAAGAAAATCTTCTTCAAGACATCGTACCCTCGGTTCGTTGGATCTTGGATACGCTTCGCCAGGCTGGGTTTCTCGAGGTGCATGATGTCATCGCCGCCTCGCGGGGCGGTCCCGACGAGAACCATCCGCCGAAAGATCGATGGCCGGTCTTGCACCATCTGAAGCGCGATCATCCCACCGAGGGAGTACCCAACCACGTCGCTCGTGTCTATTCCAAGTGCGTCAAGAAAGGCCGTCGCGTGTCCCGCCATTCCGGCAATTGTGTCCGGGACCTCGCCGGTGGACCGCCCCACGCCAGCGTTGTCGAACAGGATAACCTCCCGTGCGCAGGCGAGCGGATCCGTCACCGAGGGATCCCAGTTGTCGAGCGTCCCGGTGAAATGTTGCAGGAAGAGCAACGGTAGCCCAGGACCACTACCGAATCTCCGATACGCGTAGGAATGGCCATTCGTCTGCAGGAACTGCGTGGGAGCGGTCGTGTTACTCGCGGTGTTGATCGATGACATCGGTCTCTCCAATGCTAAGATAATGAGTGCCGGCTCGACTTCGCAGTCACGCAGATTGATAGAGCATGTCGAAGGCGTTCAGCGTCAACTGCTCGTTTCGCTCCGTAAGTGTGGAGTTCATCTGCATGCATACCGGTCCACTCTATGGCTTGACCGCGCGCACCGAGCTCCACAGCGCCCACCCTCGATTGATGCGGTTTGGGTAAAGCTCCAGCATCTTGTCGTAGAGGTCTTGTGCGGTCCTCGTCGTTTCCGCCAGACGATCGAAGTCGCGAATGTACTTTCGCGTCTCTTCGATTATTCGCGGATTGTCGTCGCTCTCCGGTCGCTTGTGTGTTGCGACAACCGCGCGTGGGTTGAGCGCCTCGATTTTATCGAGCGCCGCGATCCAGTCCCGTCGCTTCTGCATGTTTGACTCGGCAAGGTAGAGATGGACGTCGTTGTAGGCAGCGTCGCCTGCGACCACGAGCCCAATCGAAGGAACATGCAGGCACGTCGTATGCTCCGTGTCGGTGTGACCGAGCTCCACGACGATCAGTTCGTGCCCTTCCAGATCCATTACATTGCCTTCGAGTTCTTTCGCGATCACCAATTTGTTGGAAATCTGACGCGGGAATGCCGGCTCCCAAGCCGTGCGGAGGGCCTCCGGGGACGCATTGCGGCGCATCACCTTCACTGTATTCGGCGTCGCCACGACGCTGGCATTTGGAAACCGTTCAAGAAGAGTGCCAACTCCAAACCAATGGTCTCCATGGCCATGTGTAATGTAGATGATCGTCAGGTTCTTGTTCTTGGAGGCGACCCAATCTGCCAGGGCACTGGCCTGCTCGACGGTCATAAAGGCATCGACGAGGAGAGCGTCGCTTTTCCCGTAGATGAGGGTCGACGCCATCGCTTGGAAATACGTCTCTCGTACGTCCGAAGGGCGGTCGGGAGTAACGACGGGTATGCCGGGGGTCACAAACACTTCCCACTTCAGGGCGTCCGGCTGTGAACCCGTGAACTTATCCATGACAACCACCTGTCATCGCCCGAGCGCGAGCGGAGTCTCCTCGCATGCCGCGGTCGAACGGTTTACGAAGGGGACACGTCTTGGGACTAGCGCTGGATCTGTTGAATCGCACCCACCCAGTTCTCGACGTGATACGCCAACGCGAGCTTATCGCCTCTCACGGTGAACACATCGAGGGCCATCGTTTTGAAGCTTCGGCCGGTAGGACGAGCGCCGAAGAGCTCACCCACCGGGGTTCCGGTCGCTTCGCCTCGCACGATGACGCGATCGCCCGAGACCATGAGGTCCGTGACGCTCCAGGCCAGGTCGGGAACGCTCGCGCCGATCTGGTTGAACACTTCCGCGAGCGCATCGCGCGATAGCCACTCATCGTTGGTCGAATAGGACTTGTAGTCCGCGTGGCAGGCCTGCGCGAGAAGGGCATTAACGTCTTTCTTTTGGGGCTGGTTCAATGCTTCGTAGAGCGGTGCGATGATCCTGCTCGCCCTTTCCGCGGTGAGCTCCGGCTCGGCCGTCGAAAAATGGTCTCCAAACATCGGGAGTCCGCTCTTCGACTCTCCGCGCGTGACTTCGTCTTGGAGAGTGTCCCAGTGCTCGACAATGACGCCGTCCGCGACCCTGATGACGTCACCGGCGACCCAGGCGCGTGGCCTTGAATTGTTAGTAAAACGGCCATGCAGCAAAACGTAGTCGGCGTCGGCGACAGCCACATGATTATCGTACCGCAGGTCCCGCGGAGCTGCTCTTACGAGGTTGAAGAGCCCGTCTCTTCCGGGTGGGATGTGCGCGCTGTGCTGAATGTAATCGGGTGACCAGAATTTCGCGGCTGTTTCGTAATCACGCTTGTTGAACAGCGTTTCGAATGCCGTGAGAACGAAGGTTTTGTTGTCGTTCATAACAATACCTACTATTGCAATAAGAATGGATAGCCTTAAAGAGGGCGGTTGAGTCCGACGGTCTGCGTCACTTCGGAAGCGCGCAGCTTTTGCGCCTCTCGACTCAGCACGCCCGGCGGCGTCAGCGCTTGAACTCGGGCTGTACGCGCACTGCTCTCTGCCGCCGTGTTCACGGCAGAGGGCTGGAGACGATGGATGGACGCCCCGGTATAGTTCGTGTGGGTCGGTCCCGGGTTGACCACGCCTTCTGCTCTTAGCAGGGCGGCGGTGAGTTCCTGCGCGAGGCGTCGTTCAGCGTCTGCGGAAAAGAGGCCGGCAGCGGCGTAATCGTCGATCATCGGCATGGAAGGCCCTCGCTTGTGTTTCAGTGACACCGTGCCTGGTCGCGCGCGCCGAAAATTACCGACGCTTCCGCGAGCCATGGACGCTTACCGCAACGATGCGAGCGCCACGTAACCGCCAGCAGTCTCAATGATCATTAAATATGTACGAACGTATTGGCGATGTCAAGTCGAAGCCGATTTGAACCCAGAGGTCGATTCAGCGAGTAATGCGGTTGCGACGCCGCTTCGATGCCGGAGCGGCCGGAGGAAGCAGCTGCTGAAACAGGACGCGTTCGAAGCGTTGCACCGGGATCGGACTACGCTGTGACTTCGCCACGAGAATGGCGCCTTGGAGCGAGCTGACGATGAAGCCGGCGAGCTCCTGTACATCGGTATCGGCGGCCAGCTCGCCGGCATCAATCGCCGCTTCTAGGCAGTAGGCTACCGATGCTTGGTTCTCCGCGAACACTGAGGCGACACGAAAGCGAATCGCGTCGCTTGCCTCGCTCGCCTCCGCACTGAGGTTTCCGTACAGACACCCTCGACGCATGTCCTCCTTACGGAGGTACGCAAGCTGACCACTGATCCAAGCTCGCAACCGGCGAAGCGGCGGTAGCCGATCGCTTCGCAGAGTCGCCCTGACAGCGGCGTTCGTCATCTCTCGGTAGCGCTCGAGAATCTCGAGCCCAAAAGCTTCCTTCGAAGCGAAATGGTTGGTGAACGACCCCTGCGGCACGCCGGCAGCCTGGGTGATGTCGCGCACGCTAGTGGCCCCAAACCCGCGCTGGTGTACCAATTGCAACCCATCGGTGAGCAACTTTTCCTTATTCGAGTGGCGTGGCATGTCAACATCAACGCGCACGGCTGTGGTGTTTGTCAAGGCTGGTGACCGCGCTTCCCCTCACTCGGCCGATTCGGGCGATCCCGTTGTAATGGAAGTGTGAAGCTATCACTCAAACCAGCAGGAGCGTCCACGCCATCGTAACGAGCAGCCCGGATGTGGCACATCACCCGAAGTGTTCGATAAGCAATTCCGTGAGAACCCGGACCTTCCGCGCCGGGTGGCGCCCCGGTGGTCGGACGACAAAGATTCCGCCGTCAGGGAGTGGATAGCGGCTCATCACCGGAACCAAAGCTCCCGAGGCCACGGCCGTCTCTGTCAGGAAATCCGGGAGCGCCGCTATGCCGAGCCCGGCGATAGCCGCCGCAGCAAGAGCCGCCCCGTTATCCGCCTTGAATCGACCTTGCGGATGGATGGCGACCGTTTTGCCTCCATCCAGGAGGTGCCAAGCCTCTGTTCCTTGCATCAGTGCCTGATGATTGAGAAGTTCGTCCGGGTTCTTGGGAGTTCCATGTTCTTTGATGTATTCAGGACTCGCGACGAGCCGCCCACTGATCGGGCCGATGCGGCGGCGGATAAGGTTCGAGTCCTCCAAGTACCCCACACGTATTGCACAATCAAACCCTTCTCCGACGATGTCGACGAACCGATCGCTGTAAGAGACCAGCACGTGGAGCAGCGGATTTTTGCGCGCCAGCTGCGCCAGCACCGGCGCCAGATGTGTCGTTCCGAAAGATAGCGGGCTCGCAACCCGCAGTTGGCCGCGCAAATCACCCGCAGGCAGAATGGACTCCCGAGCAGTGTCGATCTCGGCGCAGACCCGCGCGGCATGATCGCGAAACGTAACCCCAGCCTCGGTGAGGGCGGCGCCGCGGGTGGTCCGCGCAAGTAACTGCACGCCGAGTGCTGCTTCCAGCCGGAATAATCGTCGGCTCACGATGGACTTGGATACCCCGAGGCGACGCGCAGCCGGTGACACACCCCCTGCGTCGGCAACCTCCACAAAGGTCTGCAACTCTTCCAGGTCCATAACCAGTGTTCCAGTTTTCGCGACACTGCATGTCGTTTGACAAGACTAGCACGCCGTGATCGGGAACGGCATTCTACATCCGTCGAAGCCCAAATAGCGCAAGGCGCTGTTCCGCTCGACAAAACCGGAGAACCGACCTATGAGTAAAGTCAATGGCATATGGACCTCCGAAGAGGTCGCCCTAGTCCTGATCGACTACCAGGAGGAGATGTTCACGAGCGTAAAGTCCGAAACGACTGCGGACGAAATCGAGTTGAACGTCAGGTTCCTGATCCGAGCGGCGAAGGCCTTCAATATTCCCGTCGTGCTGAGCTCGGTCGGCGTCGAGATGGGTGTGAACCGCCCGACACGCGCCTCGATCCGGAATGAATTGCCCGAACTTGAGGTGATCGACCGAAGTTCAATGGACGCCTGGGAAGACCGGTCGTTTCGCGCCGCGGTTGAGAAAACCGGCCGGAAAAAACTGATCTTTGCCGCGCTCTATACCGAGATCTGTCTCGCGTTCCCGGTGGTGGATGCCATTCGCGATGGTTATGAGGCGATGTTCGTCGTCGACGCCGTTGGCGGCATGTCGCAACTCGCGCACCGCACCGCAGTCGAGCGCCTGACCGCCGCCGGGGCGATTCCGAACACTTCCCTCGCACTGATCACCGAACTCTTCCGCGACTGGAAGTCACCGCTTGCCAACAAGGCTCGGGACGTCATCAGGTGGTACCTCCCCGAGGTTCAGAAACTTGCAGCGAGTCGCTGAGGCGGCCGCATGGGCTTCCTGCGCCGGACAATGGAGGCGTGACGCTCGTTGTCACATCGATTTGAAAGGGAAACACGATGTCAAATTCAATTGCAACAATGAACCGATCCGCAGCAATTACCGGCGCAGGCGCCGGTCTGGGCCGAGAGATTGCACTGGGACTCGCGGCCAAAGGCTATGGCGTTTTCGGCACGGCCTTGTCCGACGTGGAGGTACAAGATCTGAAGTCTGCCTCAAACGGCCGCGTGCGCCTGGCAATTTGCGACCTGACCAAGGAAGTGGCGGTGCAGGCCTGGGCGGATAGTGTCTCCGATGCGCTCGGGGATGCCGGGCTCGATTTGCTAATCAACAACGCCGGCATCCTGACGCCAGGACCGGTCGAGGTTCTGTCGCTCAATGCCATCCGGCGCGAGTTTGATGTCAATGTTTTCGGCGCCCTGTCGGTCATCAACGCCTTTCTGCCGGCGCTTCGCAAGGCACGTGGACGCATCGTTCAGGTCAGCACCTGGACGGCCAGCGTGCCGCTACCCTTCAACGGACCATCCGGCGCATCGAAGGCGGCCATGGAAGTGTTTTCGGCGGTTTATCGCGCAGAGTTGAAGTCCTTCGGCATCGATGTTGTCGTGGCTGCCGCCGGCAACATGAAAACCGGTGGCCCTGCAAAGACGGCATCCGCCCTAGAGCGTGTCGCCCACGACATGACGCCGGCGCAACGCGCCTTATATGGACCTGCGTTCGAAACATTCACTGCCAAGCTCAATGACATGCAAGGTAGTGGGCTCGACGCCGTGTCGGCTGCCTTGCGCGTGATCAAACTGGCTGAGCAGATACCCGCGCCAAGCCGCGCCGCCGTTGGCGTCGACGCCGAGCTCATGCTCAAGGCCGCTCGGGAAAAAACAGATGCCGAACTGGATGCACTTCGCCTCCAGATTGTCGGTCTCGGCTGATACCACCACTTACCTCGTATTTTTCTCAAAGAAGGAGACTTCGATGCTGGTGCTCATAAATCCAAACGATAGCCACGCCGTGCGCAACAAGGACAACGTGCTCGCTCTTTATGATCTAATGATCAACAAGAAAAAGTCGGAAGAAGCGACGGCAAAGTTCCTTCGTCCCGACTACGTCCAGCACAACCCCCTGATCGCAGACGGATCGGTGGCCTTGGGGCAGTACTTTGGTCAGGTCACTCGCGCGCATCAGCGCGCGCGGGTGGTGGTCCACAGGATCGTCGCCGTCGGCGACTACGTATTCGCACATGTGAATTTTTTGAATCTTCTGACCGACGACCCGGCGGACACGGGTATCGCCGGTGTCGATATCTACCGGTTCGACAACGATGGAAAAGCGGTTGAGCATTGGGACACTCTGCAACTCGTGGGTGACCCGGCTAACTCGGCCCCGTGGGTCGCCTCGAATATCCCTCGCGCCAATCCCCACGGGATGTTCTGACGGAAGGATCCGGTCGCGAGTCAATGCATACGAATTCCATACCAAGCCGCAGTCCTTTGTTTGGTGAGGCGCGCCAACGTGGTGCTCAAATATTCCTCATTCGGTAATCAACGCACGCCCAGGCCTCATCAGTTCGGCGGCACACAAGACCTTGCAATCACCGATCAACAGCGCCCGTTAATCTTCTCGCGCTCGAGCGCGCGCCGGGTCTCCTCCAATCATCAACCAGGCACTGATCGCGCTGGCTAGCGCGAGAGATGCAGCGAGCAACATGACGCGACGAAATCCTGACACGAAGGCCTCGCCGATCGCGCGGCGTACGGCAAGATGTGTGTCCGTTGGCAAGCTCGCTGGCGGCTCGATCGCCGCGAGCTTAGCCCGCTGCGCGATGACCGCCTCGGCGGTCATTGGGGCAACATTGGCCGCCGCAAGTTTATGCGGCAGGTCCGCATTGAAGGTACTGAACATCACGATTCCGAAGCTCGCGATGGCCAGTAATCCAGCGACGCCGGCAACCGCGTTATTAACACCCGACGCAGTACCCACGGCGCTGGGAGGCACCGCCCCCATGACCGTCGTAGTTAGCGGCGCGACGGTTACCGTCATGCCAAAGCCCAGCACCGCCGCCGCCGGGAAAAACGTGACCCAGTAGCTGCCACCGATGTGGGGAACGGCGAATAACGCAAACCCGCATGCGGCGATCGTCGGGCCAATCACCAGGGGAAGCCTTGCGCCATGGCGCTCCGTCAAGCCACCCGCCCAGCGTGACAAGATGAACATGAGCAACACGAAGGGTAACAACGCCCCGCCCGCTGCGGCCGCGGAATATCCCTGCACCTGGATGAGATTCAGCGGGAGAAAGAACAAACTCCCTCCGAGCGCTGCATACAGCAACAGCGTCATCAGGTTCGCGCCGGCGAATTCGCGCGAGCGAAACAGATTCAGCGGCAACATAGGTGCCGGATGATGCAATTCGACCCACAGGAAACCAGGCAACGTCAAAAGGCCGATCGCCAGTGCACCAAGCACCCATGAATCGGTCCAGCCAAGGGTTTGCGAGCTTATGAGCGCATAGACGATGCTAGCCAGAGATAGTGCAGCCAGTACTGAGCCCCACCAGTCAATAGTCCTGGCCGCAGACTCGTCCCGACCGTCAGGGATGAAGCGGAAGGTCAATACCACTACAACCAAGGCACTGGGGACGTTAAGGAAGAACGCGTAGCGCCAGCCGGCGTGGTCAATGAGAAAACCACCCAACACCGGCCCGAACGCGCTGGTAATGGCAGTGAATCCTGACCAAGTTCCAATAGCTCGGCCTCGTTGGTCCTTATCGAACGAGGCGCTCAAAACGGCCAAGCTGCCTGGTATCAACAGGGCGCCACCGACTCCCTGAAGTCCTCGAGCTAAGATGAGCATCTCGACGCCGCTAGACAGGCCGCATATGGCCGATGAAGCCGTGAATATGACCACGCCGATTACGAACACTTGTCGCCGACCGAAGAGATCTCCCGCCGACCCGCCGACGAGCATTAACGCCGCGAGCGTCAACTCATAGGCCTCGATAACCCACTGGCTCTTGGCGAGCGTTGCTCCCAGTGATCGCTGAAGCGCTGGCAGCATCACATTGACCACGGTCCCGTCGATGAACGCCATGCTTGAGGCAAGAATCGTCGTCGCAAGAATCCAGCGCGCCGCGCTCTTTGTACGCGCCGGCGGAGTCCGCACCGCTGAGTCCATCACTCGGGTGCACGGGAGTGCGGGTACGGTGGTCATCTACACAGTGTCATCGTTTAGTAGCACCTCGCAGCAGCTATCTGCCAGACGGTCCATTGCCATTTCCGTCGGGTCCAATACTCGAACTAAATATGCTTCATTAGCAATTCGCACCCCACACCCAATATCCCGCTGTGTCAGGTCAAGATCGATTCGGCAAGCGACCGCGGTGAATGAATAACTACGCCGCCGAATACCTTGCCATAGCCGGTGCCGAAGTGGGTGCGGTCACCGGTCACAAGAGCGTCGCATCGCAGTTGGATGGCCGCGGACAGCACGGGACGGTCCGTCGGCGAAAGCCAATCAAGGGACTCATGGGATGTTTCCGCGCCTCGCCGATGCGCGATTTGAACCGATCGCGGTAACACGTCAAGTGTCTGCACCGAAGTCGGAGATTTCGTGCTTAGGTTTCGACGAGCCTCGGTGATGACGTAGTCGTCGACCCAACATTCATGACCTCTTTCCAGTAGAAGTTTAATCAGCCGCGCTACCGCGCCCTCTGATTTGCTAGCTGAGAAGAGAATATTGGCATCCAGAAAGATGCGCATACGATGGACGTCGGCGGTGTCTAGCGGGTCGCCGCGCGCGGCCTTCGTTTTGCGCGTTTCCCACCGGTGGATTTTCGCGTCAACAGGTCCGCGAGCTCCGCCTCGGAATCGTCGAATTCACGAATTCGCGCACTCGTATACATTTCGATCGGCAAGGTTACGGCAGGTCGAAGCAACAAGCCTTCCGGTGTGATCTCGGCGATCAATTGGTCGTCTGCCTTCAATTGCAAGGCGGAGCGCAATTTTGACGGTAACGTGATGATGCCGCGACTGGACATGGTAACGGTAGTTTTCATGATTCGCACAATATCAGTAATGCTGTAATACGGTCAATTTCCCATGAGCTTGCTCGCAGCTCGCGATGTGCCGATGGTCTGATGCAGGCACTCGACTGTTAAGGGATCGACTCGCGGTTTTCGCAAAGTAGTGCACTTCATCCGTGATACGAATTGCGGTGATTGTCGATGGGATCGATCCGGAGTAATCGCTGCCCTGGCCCCCCGAATTGCGTCCAATATTACAAGGCGGTTTCTAGGGAATACAGACGCCTATCTAGCCGTATCTGGCAAATATATTGGACAACATGGTCCTCTATTATCGTGAGGAAACAATATGTTACGATTGATCGAGTTCCAGCCTTCGAACCAGGGGGCCGGGGGTTCGAGTCCCTCCGGGCGCGCCAACAACAGGTAGTGTCAGTGGCAGCAGCCTCCCGCCTCGGCAGACAGCTCGAAGAAGTCATCGCCAGCTTGAGCAAGGCGGATGCGCGGTTTGCGTTGATTGGCGGGCTCGCCTTGGCGTCTCACAAAGTGATTCGCGCCACGCAGGACATCGACCTGCTCACCGATTCTGAAAAAGCCGAGGACATCGACCGCGAGTTAGTTGCGATCGGCTATCGGTGTCTTCATCGCAGCCCCGATGCTGGCAACTACCTGCGCGGTGACGAGCGCGTGGACTTCATCTACGCCAGCCGCCCCGCGGCGCGCGGTTTGCTCAGTAACGCCACATCGATCCAAACGGCTTTCGGCGAACTGCGCGTCGTCAGCGCCGAGGGATTGATTGGGTTGAAGATCCAGGCCTTCGTCAACAATCCGCGCCGCACGCAGGACCTGGAGGATATCAAGGCCCTGGTCGCTGCGAATCGGCAAGCGCTGAAGATGGACGAGGTACGCGAGTACTTCCAGCTTTTCAATCGTGAAGCGTTGCTCGAGGAAATTCTAAAGTGAGTGTACCTACCGATAACGGCCAACCGTTTGCCGCCGATGGCGGCGTCACTCACGTGCCGGCGGTGACAAGCCGTGATCCATTTGAAGCCTTGGATGACTTGATGACGGTCATCGAGGCGTTGTGTCCTGTTTGGCCGGACCGCGAGCTATTCTCGGCTACGGACCGATTCTTGATCTAGTGCTCTCACCAAGACCCAATCTGCCCTGGCTGAAAAGCGGGTGCGGCGCGCGGTCGCAGCATGAGGTGGCCGCCGGGGGGGGAATTGTGAGCAACGACAATAACATTGGAGGCGCAAATCCCTCGTACCGCGGCTATGACTATCAAAAGTTGGTAACCGTTTGGGTGGCGCTCGATCTCATGTTCGATTCCAAGCCTTCGGCGCACGAAATCATCGTCGAACCAGCGTCACACGATGACGTTAAGGCCAAGCTAGAGGTTTCGCGTTCTGTCCAAAAGCTAAAACGACATCCTTTCGGGCCTCAGGCGGCGGCTGCGAGGTGCTAGTCGTCGAGCATGGCACCAGGCGGTGGCGAGTTCGCCAGTGCGCGGGCGCGTTAATGGCCTGCGAGGCCAAGCTCGTGACTGATCTGGCCCAACGCCTGCCTAAGCAGCGTAGACGATATTTTCCCAAGTCTCCTCGCGTCGGACGCCTCGATGGTGGCGATCTTCGCGCAGCGAATCACTGAAGGCACGGGCAGCCCGGCCGCGGCGATATCCTTCACGGCCACATCGGTCGGCCAGCCGCGGTTATCCGCGCTGGTAATCATGACCACCCAAATCAGATGATGGGCTTCTTCCAGGGTTCCCGCGGAAACCACCAATGCAGGCCGCGATTGCCGGGTCGCTCGGTCCGTGTACGGGAAGGGGATCTTGATGACGTCGCCTTGCTTAAAGTTTGCCATAGGCTTTCCGGTCGGCTGGCGAGTCCCACTCGCCAAAAGTGCGAAATGGATCGTCCCCTTCCCGCACTTGCCTGGCCTTGGTGAGAATGACCCGCTGTCCCTCAATTTCGTAGACCAGCTCGTCGCCTTCTTGCAGATGCAGTGCCGCCCTGATGGGCTGTGGAATTGTCGTTTGCGCTTTGGTCGTCAGCTTGCTCGTGATCATCGGCCGCCTCTTGCTGTAAGGATGTTCCTTACTGTAAGGAAATTCCTTGCCGCTGTCAATTGCGGTTGTCCAAGCGAAACGACGCTGTAGGAGGCGAATTACCAATCAGGCGGCGACGGGAGTTTCGAAAAGCCGTTGCAATGGCGTTCCCAGACATAGTGAGCCAGGCTTGCCTTCGGTGATGAAGAACTCCCGGCACGATTCGTTGGCGTGTGACCGTCGAGGGAGCGGTGCACGCGAACTCTGTTGTAATAGGTTCGGAATTTGTCGAGCTTTCGGTGTAGATCGATCGAATTCCAGAAGAACGTGTGGTCCAGATAGGGGCACCGACTTGATCTCCTCGACCTCGAGGATCCGTGGATTGGCGAGCCGCCGCTGAAAGCGGAACACTGGGTCGTGATCCGTACTGACCCGAACGGGTGGTGCATGGCCGACAATAGCGTGATTGAGCATGCGGCACACCGCCGGGCCGTCAATGTACTCGCCTCCGATGCCAAAGCCGATGATGCGGCGGGTGAACACATCCATGACCATAAGGACCCATTGGCCACGCAGCAGGATCGACTCGCAACGAAACAGGTCGACGTTCCAGAGGCTGTCCTTGGCTTGCGCGAAGAAGGTGAGCCAGGAGGGATCCGAGCCGTTCGGATGATCTGGGCCGTAATGCGTCGCGAAGACCCTAGGGACGACATCCTTATCAATCTGAACGGCGAATGCATGGGAGTTCTGTTCGGCAACGCGCTGATGGCCGAATCTCGGGTTACGGACCTTCATCTCGAGGATGGCTGCCATGATTTCCGCCGCCTGCCCCGTCGGTCGGGACTTGCGCTGGGCTCCCGCGGACGAGAACAGGCGGCGATATTTCCGATCGACCAGCGCCTTGTGGAATCGCAACAGCGTCTCCGGCTTGAGAATCGCGGCGAGCTTCGCGACGCGTCGGGGACGCACGAACAGCGTCGTCAATCCGAGCACGAATCGATCGACTGTGGTCAGGGACGGGGCGCGTCGACGGCAGCGGTGGCTGATGATGCGTGGCACGCCTCGCGCAAGGTCGACGTCAGCAAAGTTCCTCGCCTCGCAGTATAACGACATCGAAATCCGTGCCTGTGCCGGACTTGGGTGTTTGTGCTTGGGATAAGGCCGATGCTTGCGGGACTTTTGCGTGACTCAGTGCTGCTTCGTTATGCGCCGTCGTGACAAATGCAACGGTATCCGTGCGGCGATGGCTGCATAACTCTCTGATGCTCAATCAATAATAAATTGTCGAAAAATATGCATCGAGCTTCCAGCCGAGGGGCCGGCGCTTCGAGTCCCTCCGGGCGCGCTTTGGAATCAAGGCCAGCCACGCTTCGCGGCTCCGACGTGTCCAATATCTAGTACGTTCATCCAATATCGGCCGTGCCAACATCAAACATCTTCTGCCCGCCGGTCGATTGTCACTTCAATGAGGCTCGAACTAATTTTGCCTAATTGGTAATTCGCGCCACACATCCGCGTTGCCGGATCGATTCGCCGCGGCTTCACGCCGCGTTCGAAGTATAAGGCGAACTGCCGACGCGGCATCAGGATCTCCGCGGTCAGGGCGCCTTACCGCCGGACGGCGAGCGGTACAGCCCCTGCTGGATCGGTCAGCACCAGCAGCACAATATAAAGCAGCGCGATCACGCGACAATAATGTCACATTGGCTATGCGTCGCCGTCAACGGTGACTGTTGAATTATTGCGCACCACAAGCGCCGTCATCAACACCGGGCGCAATCGCACAAAGCCGGCCGCGAGCGCCGCTTGCTCCGCATCGCCGATCTCGCCGAGTTTCTCGCGGGCGAAGCTGATCACCAGCACGCTGTTGGCGGTTGCAACGCCCATGCACATGATCGCGCCCGTGAGCGCGGGAACCGACAGTGTGGTATGCGTCGCAAACAACATCCAGATAATCCCGGCGAGCGCCGCCGGCAACGCGGTAATAATGACGAAAGGATCACTCCACGACTGGAAATTGATGACGATCAGCAAATAGATCAGCACGATCGCGCCGAGCAGGCCAAATAGCAATCCGGAGTAGGCGCTGTTCATGGTCGCCGTTTGGCCGACCAGCGCGACGATCGATCCCTTCGGCTTGTGTTTGTCATTCTGAGCGATGATCCTTTGGATATCCGCCGAGACCGCACCGAGATCGCGCCCTTGGGTGCTTGCATAGATGTCGACCATCGGCGAGATGTCATATTGCGAAACCACCGCGTCGCTGCGCGTGCGCTGTATGTCAGCGATGCCGCCAAGCACCGCGGTCGGCAAGCCGCTCGCATTCACCGGCAGATTCTGCAGGGCGGCCAGACTGTCGATTTGGTATTGCGGCGTCTGCAGCACAATCGGATAGGTGACACCGTTTTTTTCATTGAGCCAATAGGTGGGCGCGACTTGGCCTGAACCTGCGAGGTTGACCACCATGCTGTCGGTCACGTTGGCGGCGGTCACGCCGGCAAATCGAGCGCGCGTGCGGTCGAGGTTTACATCGAGCGTTGGCTGACGAGCCGATTGTTGAATTCGCGGATCCGCGACGCCCGAGACATTGCGGATCTGCGCCAGCAGCCGATTGGCGTAGGCATAATCGGCGGCGAGGTTGCTGCCGCGGATTTGCAAATCGATCGGCGCGGGGGCACCAAAATTGAGGATCTGGCTGACGATATCGGCCGGCAGAAACGAAAAGGTCATGCCAGGGAAGAGGCGCGGCAACTGTTGACGCAGGCGATCGACATATCCGGCGGTCGGTGCGTGCCCCTGGGTGAGTGAGATCTGTATGTCTCCGTCCGATTCGCCTATCGAGCCGGTGTTGTTGTAGATCGTGTTGATCGCCGAGACGTACGTGCCGATATTGTCGACCACCGTCGCCACTTCGGTCGGCGGAATCACCTCTCGGATCACCTGTTCAATTTTAGCGAAGTGTGCGGCCGTCTCCTCGATACGCATCCCAACCGGTGCTCTGACGTGTAGCAGTATCTGACCGCCGTCGACCTGAGGAAAGAAATTGCGACCCAGAAACGGCACGAGCAGGAACGATGCGGCGATGAAGACGAGAAAGCCGGCGACAAATCGCCGCCGATGCTCGATGGCGAGCGCCAGCAGTTCGCGATAACCGGTGCGCAACCGTGCGAAGTGCGCCTCGAACCCCCGTTGAAAGCGCACCAACGGGTTTCTCGACGGCGGTGGCGCGTTGCCGCCGGTCTCGCTGGGGTTCGCGGGTTGCCTGCGCAGCAAATACTTCGCCAGCGTCGGCACCAGCGTGCGCGAAAGCAGGAACGAGAATACCATCGCGAACATTACGCTTTCCGCCATCGGCACGAACAGATAGCGCGCCACGCCAGTAAGGAAAAACATTGGAACGAACACGATACATATGCAAAGCAATGATACGAAAGCCGGAACGACGATTTGCGAGGCACCGTCGATGATGGCGGTCTCGACATCCTTGGCCTGTTCAAGGTGATAGTTGATGCTCTCGATCGTCACCGTCGCCTCATCGACGAGTATGCCGACGGCGAGTGCCAAACCGCCGAGGGTCATGATATTCAGTGTTTCGCCGATCGCCGCGAGCGCGCCGATCGCCCCGAGGATCGACAGAGGAATCGAGGTTGCGACGATAATGGTCGAACGTGCGCTGCCCAGGAAGAGCAGAATCATCAACCCGGTCAACACCGCCGCGATCACACCCTCGCGGATCACGCCCGCGATCGACGCGCGCACGAAGATCGATTGGTCGCCGATCGCTCTGATTGTGAGCGCATCAGGCAGAGATGGCTTGATGACTTGCAGCATCTTCTTGATGCCGCTGACGATATCGAGTGTCGAGGTCGTACCGTTCTTGAACACGCTGAGCAGCACCGAGCGGTTACCGTCCACGTGGACGATATTGGTCTGCACTGCATTGCCATTGTGCACGTTGGCGACGTCGTGCATATAGACCATTGCGCCGCCCACGCTTTTGATCGGTAGATCACCGAGGTCTGAAATTCGCGAGGGCGCACAGTTGAGATTGACGGTGTATTCGTAGTCGCCGATCTTCTCCGACCCCACGGGCGTCAGCAGGTTCTGCGCGGCGAGCGCCTGCGCGACGTCGAGGCCGGTCAGACCACGTGATTGCAGGGCGGCCGTGTCGAGATCGAACATGACCTGCGGCGTCTTGCCGCCGAAAGGCCATGGAATGCCAGCTCCTTGCACCGTGACCAGTCGCGGACGTACGAAGTTAAAGCCAAGGTCCGCGAGACTGCGTTCGGTGAGGCCGTCGCCCGAGAGGATGTTGGCCGTACGGGTGAAAGAAGATCTTGACGATGCCAAAGGTCGTGTAGGAGTTGGCCTCGATGTGTTCGATATCGTTGACGGTCGTCGTCAATGCCCGTTGATAGGGAGTGATGATCCGTCCAACCATCTGATCGGATGGCAGACCCTGGTATTGCCAGGCGACACCAATAATTGGGATGTTGATGCTCGGGAAAATATCGACCGACATGCGCAGCGCGGCAAGCCCGCCGCTGAGGAAAATGAGGAGCGCCATGACGATGAACGTGTAGGGTCGTCTCAACGCGATGCGGACAATGGCGAGCATGGGGTGCCGATAAAGCGAGAGTGGGTGCTGACCCGCGGACGATTATGGCGCGGTCGGCGCCGGCTTGTTCAAAAGCGACTACGCCCGAAGCTGCGGGAGTGTCCTAAATCGGCCGGGGAGGCGGACGTAAACGCAGACATCGCGGCACGTTCCAACATGGTGGGCCACGGTGCCGGCACGTCCGCGAGCGAGCTCGATGAATCCCTGGTTCATAAGATCATCCCCTTGCTTGGTCGGCACTGCCAATTGCAGGACACTGCGTTGGAGTTACAGGTGAAATGCGCGGCGATCATCGCGAACGCTCGCCGTAGGCCACGGCCACGGCGGCTACATTCGGTTCCGGGATTCCAAGGTCCGCGCGAGCGATTCCGCGAGGTCGCGACGATGCAGTGGTTTGCGCAGCACCTCATTCACGCCAACGTCGGCGGCTCGGCTGGTGAGCCCGGTGCCGCCGTAGCCGCTCATCAAGATGACCGGAATGTCTGGCCGCAGCTTCCGGACCGCTTGCGCTAACTCGGTCCCCACCAGCTCCGGCATTACCTCGTCGGTGACTATCGCATCGAAGCGCTCGGGACTGTCGCCAAAGGCCTTTAATGCTGCGAGACTTGAATCGAATCCGACCGGCTCGTAGCCGAGCTCGGCGGTGATCTCCTCTGCGAGCGCGACCAGCGCGCGCTCATCATCGACGATCATCACGGTCTCGCCGTTTCCGCGAGGCAACGCTTGAACCGACTCGACAACCGGCATCGCGGTCTCCCCCGTGACAGGCAGCCAAATCTCAAATCTCGTACCTTCGCCGATCTTGCTGTCGACGTCGATGGCGCCACCCAGATCGCTGACGATGCCGTGAACCAAAGATAAACCGAGACCCGTTCCCTGGCCGACGCCTTTGGTCGTGAAGAAGGGGTCGAAAATGCGCTCAAGCACATTCTTTGGAATGCCGACGCCGGTGTCGCTGACGGCGAGCCTGACGTAGTGCCCCGGCGTCAGCGAACCTCGCGACAGCGTTCGTCGGTCATCGACTTCGACACGGTCCAAGTTCACATCGAGTACGCCACCGCGCTCCATCGCTTGAATGGCATTGGTGCAGAGGTTCATTGCAACCTGGTGCAGGTAGGTGGCATCTCCGATCACCGCTGCGCTGCCAGCCTCTAAGTGACTCTCCAAGCGTATGCCGGCAGGCAGAGACGCGTTGAGCAGCTCGAGCGTCTCCTCGACTACGAATTGCACGTTCACCAAGGTTCGATCGCCGAGGCCGCTGCGGCTGAAACCGAGAATGCGCTCGACCAATAATCGCGCACGCTCGGCCGCATGCATGACGCAGTCGAGATAGCGGCGCAAAGCGCTACCTTCAGCGGACTGCTGTTGCGCCAGTTCACCGTATCCCAATATCGCACCGAGGATGTTATTGAAATCGTGCGCGATTCCGCCCGCCAGCGTGCCGATCGCCTCCATTTTCTGAGATTGCCGCAGCTGCGCTTCAAGCTGCTCCTTGTCTAACTGGCCCAGCTTCTGCGCAGTAATGTCACTCGATGAGCCGACGAACCTCACTGCTGTTCCGGCGGAATCACGCAAACATCGGCCGCGCGCCAGCATCCAACGCCAGTCGCCGTTTGGTTGACGCACGCGGTATTCGCACTCATAGCGGGTAGTCACGCCTTCGAAGTGGTCTCTGAGCGCGGCTTCGAAGCGCGGCTGGTCATCGGGATGCACGACGATATGTGATAGCCAATCGTCCCGCGAACTGATCGCCGCATCGGCGCTTAACCCGTAGAGGATCTTCATTTTCGGCGACAGGAACAACCGCTGCGTTGCGATATCCCAATCCCAATGCCCGTCATTGGCGCCTTCCATGGCGAGTGCGTAGCGCTCCTCGCTAGCGCGTAGAGCCCGCTCGCTGGCGGCGACTCGGCGAATCTGGCGCAACAGTGCGGCTAGCGTTACCGACGCGAGCAACGTGAGCAGCAGCGTGCGTACCCCCACGGCGAGCGTCTCCTTGCGCCACGACCGCAACGCCTGCGCTTGGGAACGAGTAACCGCAATGGTCAGCGGGGCATTCCGCACGCGCGCGGCCGCGATTAGGTCCAGTTGTCCGTCGATCGGGCTGACGAATCGCGCTTCGGGCGTCATTGAGGCGCTCACGAGGGCGGGGAACTTCCTCCCGGCCGCGCCCGGCACGGGCGGATTGCGTGCTAACAATGTACCGTCGTCTCGTAGCAGTTGAGTCGAGCTGCTGGTGCCGAGGTCGACGGCGCCGGAGAATCGCTGGAGCTCGGCCAGATCCACAGTCGCGGTGACCACGCCGGCAAATCTTCCGTCTTCGTCGTGAAGCCGACGTGAGAGCTCCACGGAGGCACGGCCCTCTGAACGGGTGACAATCGGCTCGCTGATGAATAGACCCGCGGCGGCGTTGTCGCGCTGGGCGATGAAATACGAACGATCGGAAACGTTGTGTCCCACACTGACCGGCCCGCGCGAGGCAAAACGTTGGTTGCCCAGTGCGTCGACAATCAAGACTTGTCGCACCTGTTGCACGCCGGCGGCGCGATTCTTGAGGACTGCATCGATACGATCTGGCGGCAAGGCACGGCCGTTGGTGTGGTACCAAAGCGCAGTGTCGATCAGCAGCAAATCAACGGCCTGCAATGTCCACGCGGTCTGCTCGGCCAAGGAGTTCGCCGTGTTAGCGAGCTCGCGCTGGTTTACCGCCAGTTCATGCCGATAGGAGCGCCATGCGTCATAGGCCGAGGAGCAGCCGATGGTCAGGATCACTAGGATACCGACTGATATGGCTGCGAGCCGTAAACGTCCGAATCGGATCGAGTCGGCGTTGGGGTGGACGTGGCCGGTGGATGAGGGCATGGGGCGGAATCGAGCGTACTACTGGGTCGCGCCTATATTACCCCGCACGGCGTCCAGAAGATTGGCTCGGTGCAACGGTTTCGCGATGACCTGCTGCACCCCGAGCGCTTGCGCGGTAGCGCCGGCGGCACACAGACCGCCGCGAAACTGCCCAGAGATGGCGATGATGGGAGTACGCGGATGGGATGCTCGAATGTCCCGTAACCACCGCACACCCGCATCTTTGGGCATAGAGACGCTTACGATCACCAGGTTCGCCGGGCGATCCTGGTCCGTGTCGTGCGGATTGCCGAAGCGCACCCGATAGCCTGCTTGGCTCAACCATTCCCGCAACAATGTGCGAATGAGGAAGTCCTCCTCGTATATCACAATGTCCACTAAGGTTGATCCTACAATTGCCGACCCAATGAGCACCGGTCACAGCGATAGGCGCTAGCCTGGCCTACCGTATCTACAAGAACCGTCACGCCAGCATGCTCGTGGGCCGGCGCTGCTCGTTCAGGCGGGCACCGCGAAAATTAGCATTACAAACGCGGTCATCATCACCGCTGCCATGAAGCCGAACCATCGAACCGTTCTCATGAGACTCTCCAAATTGATCGTAGGAAACGAGGACGGCGGTAGTATGCTTGGCCTCGGTTGGGCACGTGTTTCTCGCCATCTGCGCGGCGTTTCAGCTGAAACATACACGGCCAAGAGACGATATTCGTCGAGCGCGGTCCGGCACCCACAAATCCTCATTACAGTCGTAATCGACGGATCGTCGCGTGAAATGAGACCGTAACGAGAACGCATTGAAATCGCGCCATGGTCACCAGGCAACTTCATTGGGGTGGCGCGATACCGGCGCCGACCGCAGGAGAAACAAATTGGCGCATCCACGAGTCTTGGTGTCGGCACGCCCGCCCAAAGGGTCCGCCCGGAAGAATTCGCGTGGAGGAGTTCGGGTCGGGGGGTTGCCGTATCGCCGGCCGTGAAGTGAATTGGCGGACCGCACCCAGCGAGGCGACAATATGCTAAATTGGCAAGGCGCGACCACGAGGCTGGCACTCATGCCGGAGTCGATTCAACCGCACATTCTCGTCGTCGACGACGATGCCGCGATTCGCGATCTGCTCGCGGAGTACTTCGCGGAGAACGGCCTGCGCGTCAGTACAGCGGCGGACGGTGCTGCAATGTCGTCGACACTGGTCAACTCGGCGATCGATCTGGTGGTTCTGGACCTGCGTTTAGCGGGCGAGGATGGCATGGCTATTGTGCGCACATTGCGCGGCCAATCCTCAATCCCCGTCATCATGCTCACTGGTGTCCGAGACGAGGCCGACCGCGTGATGGGCCTCGAACTAGGCGCCGACGACTATCTCACGAAGCCATTCAGTCCACGCGAGCTACTCGCACGAATTCGTACCGTTCTACGTCGGGCAAACGCAGCCACGCCGGCACAGGCGCGCAGCGCCGAAATTCGCGCATTTCGTTTCGCAGGATTCGAGCTCAATTTGCGGACGCGTCGCTTGGCGCGACAAGATGGCGGTCGAATTGAACTCACCAATGGCGAATTCAATCTGCTCGCAGCCCTGCTTGCGGCGCCGCAGCTCGTCATGACCAGAGATCAGCTGATCGAGGCGAGCCGCGTGTTCGATAACGAAGTCTACGATCGCGCCATCGACGTGCAAATTCTCCGGCTGCGCCGCAAAATCGAACCGGACCCCGCCCAACCTACGTATATCGTTACGGAACGCGGAGTCGGATATTCGTTTAACTCGCCGGTCGAAAAGGTTTACTGAAGGGTTGGGCTGCCTCAAATCGCGAGCGATGCGGGGCAATCGCCGGTTCGATTAAATTGCGGGCGCCGTATGGCGCGCCGACGATGGGCGACGCGCCTCTATCTTGCACGACTGTGCATGCGCTTGCATACGTGCGTATTGGCCGAATCCGCATTGACTTAGAACCACGCAAGCCATAGCTAAGGACGCGCGCCGCGCGTCATGGGCAAGCGAGTCCCCCAGGCAACGTCGCCGCGACAATTTCGCACCTCACCCTGATGTCGGCGGCGGCCGCGGATTGGCCGCGCACATTGAGCGGGGTTAATATTTGCCACGCCTGCGCCGGATTGCGCGCGGCCCAGTATAGCGAGCCGATTCCGACGCTCGACATGCGTACTTCGGGCATCCCTTCGGTGGTCAAGCGCGCACCAACGACGGCAATCGTTTCCATCTCCCGGGCACTATCGGGTGGCGCGAGTCGCGGTCCTGGCTTGTAAGAATCGCGCCCCTTGGGCGTTCGTGGCGAGTGCGCCGCGTGAACCTTTGTCTCGCCTGCGGCGTGCACCACGGCGACGGGCAGTAAACAGAGGATCATGATGAAGACTCGCATCAGACGGAGAAGGACCCCAACGGGGTGCGGCGCGCTCGCACGGGCAGCACGGCGCCACCTATGAAAGGGCAATCGGGAACAGGCGAGGTCGACTGGCGGCATTGCGTTCGGTTTCATCGGTCGCTCCTGGAATCAGAGCCGGCATCGCACCGGCACAGGAAGCCTACGGCGTGCTAGTCGACGGACGATTTCATCGAGGGTGATCCGCATTTCACCCGAAATCGCCGTTCAGATCGGCGGTTTCGATTACGAGTAGGCGAGCTACCGACCGAACCAGCGGCGCGCCGAGATTGGGCCGGCAAGCCGCGCCGAGCAGGATCTGTCACGAGGGGGAAGATAATTCCGCACCGTCCGCGGCGAGAATTGAATTGCGAGCTTCAGAAGGAGCTCGTTGGCACTGCGTTCTTCGCCCCATGTGGGATTCTCGCTGCCCATGCGGCGGATCAGAGCCTGTAATTGCTGCCGGATCGGCGGTCGGCCGGGGCGAGACTTCAGACGCCAGAACAATTACCAGCCCGCCCGGTGCCAGCGGATCATCGTTTCCGGGTGCTCAACAACCAAGGCGTCTCGCCAATTTCAGAACGGCGACAGGAACGCCAACTGTATACGCATGACAGGATTGCTGCGTCGCGGTTCGATTCCGCGGTCGACATACGTGGCGAGCTGGCGACGTAGGAACAGATTTTGCGCCTCGATCGACTTCGTTGAGCGAAACGCCAATCGTAGGCAACGAAGCAGGTCGCCGATCACCGATATCAGAACCCGGAACGCCGTCCCCAATGATCAGTCATGCCACAATGGTCACCGACGAGATCCGGATGACCGATCGATTAATTGCGGATGACGGGGGAAGTGTGCTTTGCCGTCCGACACCCAAGGTGGAAGCCCGGTGCGTGAATCGCGCCCGCTGGGATCTGTGCGGGGAGCCGCCGCTGCCCGCACAGTAATAGTGTGGACCCACCAGAATATGGTATTAATTACCGACGCCGTATCGTACAAATTAGTTTGAGGTGAATCGTGTCGACGACATTCTTGCTCAACGGCAGCGCGACCACTCTGGATGCAGACCCGGCCATGCCGCTGCTCTGGGCAATCCGGGAGCTTGCCGGATTACATGGAACCAAGTTCGGCTGCGGCATGGCGCTGTGCGGGGCCTGCACCGTGCATGTCGACGGTGAGGCGGTCAGGTCCTGCATCACGCCTCTGTCGATGGTCGCCGGCAAACGGGTGACGACGATCGAAGGCCTGCAGAGCAGGTCCGCCAAGGCCGTTCAGGCCGCCTGGATCGAGCTTCAAGTACCTCAATGCGGCTATTGCCAAAGCGGGCAAATCATGTCGGCGACCGCGCTGCTCGAGCAGAACGCGGCTCCGACCGATGCCGACATCGATGCCGCAATGGGTGGCAATATCTGTCGCTGCGCGACCTATTCCCGCATCCGTGCCGCGATTCACGCGGCAGCGCAATCCATCAAGGCCTAGACCATGACACCACGATCACTCGCCGCGATGCGCCCCACCCGGCGTGAGTTTCTGAAAACCGCTGGTTCCGTAACCACGATGGCGTTGACCATCGGGTTCGAATGGATGGGGCCGGCCCGCCGCGCGGTGGCCGCGGGCGCCGGTCCCGCGGTGTTCGCCCCCAATGCGTTTTTGCGCATTGGCGCGGACGGCAGCGTGACGGTGATCTCCAAGCATCTCGAAATGGGGCAAGGCTCCTATACGGGCATCGCGACCGTGCTTGCCGAAGAGCTCGATGCCGACTGGACCCACGTACGCGTCGAAAGCGCACCGGCGAACGTGAAACTCTATGCCAATTTGGCGTTCGGCATGCAAGGCACCGGGGGCAGCTCCGCGATGGCCAATTCTTGGTCGCAGCTGCGCGAAGCCGGCGCCAAGGGGCGCGCGATGTTGCTTGCGGCGGCTGCCAAGGAATGGAAGGTGCCCGAGGCGGAGCTGACCACCGACAAATGCGTCGTCTACCATGCCGCGAGCAAACGCGAAGCGAGCTATGGTTCGCTCGCGGCCAAAGCTGCGGCGCTGCCGGTCCCCGACAAGGTGGCGCTCAAGGATCCCAAGGATTTCAAGCTGATCGGGCGGCACCGGCGCCGCGTCGACGTGCCTGCAAAGGTCGACGGCACCGCTCAATTCACGTTGGATGTGGCTTTGCCCGGGATGCTCATCGCCTTGCTCAAACGGCCGCCGCTCTTTGGTGCGACGGTCAAATCCTTCGATCCGGCGGCAGCGATCGCCGTGCCGGGCGTCGTCAAGGTCGTCCAGGTGCCGCACGGCGTTGCCGTGGTCGCCAAGGGTTTTTGGGCGGCCAAGAAGGGCCGCGACGCGCTGGTCGTGGAGTGGGACGACACTCAGGCGGAAATACGCAGCTCCTCGGAAATTATGAGTGAATACCGGCATCTCGCTGAGCAACCCGCGGCCTCTGCTCGCAAGGTAGGCGATGCGCTCCCCGCGATCCGACAGGCGGCCGAGAAGCTATCCGCGACCTACGAGTTTCCTTATCTCGCGCATGCGCCGATGGAGCCGCTCGATGCCGTCGTCAAGCTCACCCCAACCAGTTGCGAAATTTGGGCGGGCGATCAATTTCAAACGTTCGATCAAGCGAATGCCGCCAAGACGGCCGGACTGGAGCCGCAGCAAGTCAGCATTCATACGCTCTACGCGGGCGGCAGTTTCGGCCGGCGCGCCAATGTCTGGTCCGACTACATCGTCGAGGCGGTATCGATCGCGAAGGCCTACGGCGCCGAAGGCACGCCGATCAAGCTGCAGTGGACGCGTGAGGACGATTTGCACGGAGGCCTGTTTCGACCGATGTACTATCACAAGCTCGAGGCCGGCTTAAATGAAAAGAAGGAACTGGTCGGTTGGCGGCACGTGATTGTTGGCCAATCGATCATGAGCGGCGGACCGCTCGAGGTCATGGTCAAGAACGGCATCGACCCGACATCGGTCGAGGGTGCCGCGACGATTGCCTATGACATCCCCAATATCGACGTTGAGCTGGCAACTACCAAGACCGGCGTCCCGGTGCTGTGGTGGCGCGTGGTCGGCAGCTCGCACACGACGTTCGCGGTCGAGGCGTTCATTGATGAGGTCGCGCACGCCGCCGGCAAGGATCCGTTCACGTTCCGCCGCGATCTGCTTGCGCACGAGCCGCGCATGAAGGCTGTCTTGGAGGTCGCGGCCGAGAAAGCGGGATGGAGCAATGCCCCACTACCTGCGGGCAAGGGCCGCGGCATTGCGGTCGGCGAAGCCTTCAAGACCTTCGTAGCGCAGGTCGCCGAAGTCACTGTCGATGCCGCGGGGCAGGTGAGCGTGGATCGCGTCGTCTGCGCGGTCGATTGCGGAATCGCGATCAATCCCGATGTGATCGTGGCGCAGATGGAAGGCGGCATCGGCTTCGGCTTGAGCGCGGTCCTATACGGGGCAATCACCCTGAAGAACGGCCGCGTTGAACAGGATAACTTTAATAATTATCGCGTTCTGCGTATCAACGAAATGCCGAAGATCGAGGTGCACATCGTGCCCTCGGGCGAAGCACCCACGGGCGTCGGCGAACCGGGCGTGGCGCCGATCGGACCGGCCGTGGCCAATGCGATTTTCGCCGCGACCGGCAAGCGTGTTCACGTGCTGCCATTCGCGAAGTCCGTCTAGAACTGCCCCGAGGTCTTTGCCATGACGAGAGCCAAGAACAGCGGTCGAGTGGACCATCCGATACTTTGGACGCTGTGCGTGTTGGTATTGGCTGCGGTAGCTTTCGCGGGCTATTTGGCGCTCGGACCGGGTCCGACCGCGTTTGCGAAAGGGACCCGCGTCGCGCTCGCGAACTATCGCGATGCCGATCCGACCGGCGTCCCCGACGAACTTAAGTCGGCAAGTCTCGTCGAGCGCGGCGAATATTTGACGCGTGCGGCGGATTGCATGGCCTGCCACACGGCCAGCGGCGGGGTCCCGTTCGCCGGTGGCCGCGCGTTCGTCTTGCCGTTCGGGACGCTCTACTCGACCAATATCACGCCCGATATCGAGACGGGGATCGGCAGCGATTCTGACACGGATTTCCTCAGTGCACTGCACGAGGGCATAGGCCGCGGCAACAGGAGACTCTATCCGGCGATGCCGTACGCCAGCTACACCTACATGTCAGATGCCGACGCGCTCGCGATCAAGGCGTATCTGTTCACGCTCAAGCCGGTGAAGGCGCGGGCACCTCAGAACACGCTGGTATTTCCGTTCAACCAGCGAAGTCTCATGAAGGTCTGGTCGGCACTATTTAATCCGGACGAGCGCTATGAACCCAATGTCGAGCGCAACGCCGCCTGGAACCGGGGCGCCTACCTCGCCGAGGCCATGGGTCACTGCGGCGAATGCCATACACCACGCAACTTCGCCTTTGCCTTGAACAATCGGCAGAAATTCGCCGGGTCGGTCCAAGCTGGCTGGCGTGCCTACAACATCACACCCGATCGCAGCAGCGGTGTCGGAGCCTGGAGCGATGAGGATCTATTGCACTATCTATCGAGCGGACATGCGGCAGGCAGGGGTACGGCCTCAGGTCCCATGGGCGAGGCTGTCGATGACAGCCTCAAGCATCTCAAGGCAAGCGATCTCGCGGCTGTCGTGAGCTATCTGCGCACGGTGCCGGGCGTTGCCGCCGGGGATCTGCCGGAGCCTCGAACTACTCCGGCGGCCGCTACGTTTGCGAGGGTCGCCATAGAGCCGCGCGGCAGGGCGGTCTACGAAGGTGCTTGTGTCGGTTGCCACGGCTGGTCGGGTATCAGTCCCGCAATCGCCGTGGCCAATCTTACGGGCACGCGTTCCGTCAACGACGCGACCGCGATCAATGTCGCTGAGGTCGTCATCCGCGGCGGGGAACGGCAGGCGGATGCAGGGCCGTCGAATATGCCGGCCTTCGGTAGCACGTACTCGGACGCCGAGATAGCAAGCGTTGCGAATTACGTGACCGCGCGGTTCGGGGCCACGAAATCAAATCTGACGGCGGCCCAGGTCGCCAGATTGCGAACGCAGGAATAGACGAATATCTATGGCACCCCCAGTAACTCACTTTGACGCATGAATTGTCTGAGGATGCCTCGGCGCGGATGTCACCCGGCGAGTCGATTCGCCGACGCACCTTGATCTTTGCGAGCTCACGGACGGCAGCGCAATCACAGGGCATGCACCGAGGTCGTATCAATGCCTGTGAAGGCATTGAGCGTGTTGCGAAATCTGTTGCGCGCAATGAGGCGGCGGCTGCCGATATCGATCGTCATTCGCCCGGCGGTAAGGTCCAGGTGGTCGCCGGTCGAAGGCGCGTCGCTGAAGCGTGCACCCAGATAGGTCTGCAAGGGCTCGAAGGTATTGACGGAGTCGGCACTGAGCGGCGTTCCCGAATCGGCGAGCTGTTGACGGGAGTCCTCCAACTCGACATCCGCATAAAATCGATCGACATTGGCGCGCACGTTCAGCAGCAAACGCTCGACCAGAATCTGATCGGAGCCCGTCGCTTTTGCACGGAATGGGCCGTCGAGCGACTCATAGCGTGCGCGGTAACTCCCGTCGACGCTGAACCAGTTGGGAGAATTTAGCGCTGTCCCGAGAAGCCATGGACTAAGCGCGTCAGCGGCATCGGCAGTGCGCGGTACAAGCGCGAAGGCTAGGATTGCCGCGACCATGCAATATTGAAGGATGTCTTCCTAGAACACGCCATCATCTCGTTATATTCAATGGTATATGGCGGCTTATGCCATACCTAGCCGGCACCGCAAGTGCGGAGCTCGAAGACTCGATTTGGTAATTGACCGTGGCATCTCGTAGGAACAACGCATGCCGTGGAAGCCGCAAACCCTTCTATCACCGGTTGTCGCGAGCATGGGTTGCTGGCTCGAGAAACATGCAGACGCGTTGATCGAATTTCTGGAAGCCGAGAATCACTGCTTCGCGCGAGGCTTAGCCGAAGACGATTCGCGTTTATTGACCCGGATCGTTGGATTCTCGAGGTGCTAACCAAGGAAATCGGATCAAAGGCGCCTGGAGAACTCGACCCGCTCGTCTCCCATGTCACGTTTAAATGCGTTGGCATCGGGATTTGGTCGCGCGGAAATGGGCGCTTGTCTAACGTCGCAGCGCTGGAGGGCATCGCACAAGGATCGTCATCGTACAACTCATCGTACGAGTGGCTCATGAGAATCCCGACTGCGGCCACACTCGCATAAATGCGGAGCACATCTGCAACGACTCGGCCTTGAGGTCGATTTGCGCTAACCGGACGGTTTCGAAGTCGCCAGAATGAATTAACAGCCAAGCGCAAGCCCAACACGAGCTAGAATGCCTGCGTTCCTTCTCACCGCCGTCGGCGACTGACAATGACAAAACCCATGACACATCGACGAGCGGCTGGAACCGAAGCACAATTTCTAGGGCACCTGGGGTTGGGCCCGCTCGAGACTAAGGTACTCGAATTGCTTTGGGCGCGAGACGGCGCTGCGACTGTACATGACGCCCATCTCGCGTTCCCCGAGCTTGCGTATACGACGTTGATGACCACGCTGGATCGCCTCTATCGCAAAGGAGTGCTGCTGCGGCGCCGACGCGGACGGGCGTTCGTTTACGAGCCGCGGTGCTCGCAGGTGGATTTGCTTGGCGAAAAGGTGACGACTCAGGTCGCGGATTTTCTGGCCGCATCGGGCGCCGATAACGTCCTGCTGTCGACGTTGGTCCGCATCGTGGGGCGCCAAGATGCCGCACTGCTCGATGAGCTGGAAACGCTCGTTCAAGCCGAGCGCAAGCGGCTCAAAATGGAGGACACGTGAGTTTCGCCGGGATGCTCTGTCTCGTATTGGCTGCCGCTTACGGGCTTAACTGCCTCGTGCTATCGATCCTGATTGCCGTCGCCTGGCGAGCGTGCGGCAGACGCATAGGCTCGAGCGCGGACGGTCTTCTTGCGGCGCGATTGCTGCCTCCCGCAGGCGCTGCGCTGCTGACGCTGTCCCTCGTGTTGCCTGCTTTCTTGATCTACGAGCCAACCCGCGAGTTCGAACGGCCCGGACCGGTCATCCTGGCGCTGGTGCTGCTGGCCGTCGTCGCCATCGGCGCCGGTGTCGCACGCGGGTGGCGGGCGTGCGCGGTGGCTCGAGAGCTGCTTCGCCAATTTGAGGGCGTCAATCGCCGGCTGCGATCGGCCGGCAGCCAATTCGACATTGTCGACCTCCCGGAACCGATCGTTGCGGTCATCGGCGGGTGGCGGCCGCGCATCGTGGCGGCCCGCAGCGTACTCACGGTCTGCAGCGGCAAGGAGTTTCGCCAGGTCATCGCACACGAAGCCGCGCATGTTTCGACGCGAGACAATTTGAAGCTTCTTCTAATGATCATCAGTCCCGATGTTCTGGCGTGGCTGCCGAGCGGCGCCGCGTTGACGGCTCGCTGGCGGGCCGCCGCCGAGTGCGAGGCGGATGAGCGCGCCTCCGGTTCGGATCCACGCAAGCGCGTTGCGCTTGCATCGGCGCTAATCAAAATCGCGCGGCTGGCGGGCGATGCCGGCCGGCCGCCGGCCGCCCTCAGCATGCCCGTCGCGGCCGATGATGTGGAATCCCGAGTGCGACGATTGCTGTTGCCGCCAGCGGACGCACCCCGAAGATCCTTGATTCGAGGTTTGATGATAGTCGCGTTGCTGATGCCCATTGCCGCTTTGCCATTCTACGCGCTCGTGCATCGAATCATCGAAGCGTTCGTCGCATTCGGTCTCTGATCCGCCGGGCCGACCTCAGCGCCACGCATAGCCGATGCGCAGCCACAACATTCTCGCGGGAAGTAGATAGAATGACTCGCTGCCGAACTCGCTCGAAGTCACGGGCGGTCTCTGGTTCGTTAAGTTGGTTCCCTCGAGCCATGCGCGCGTGCGGCCCCAGCCGTAGCCGACTGTGGCGTCGATCGTCGTATAGCCGCCAACCGGTGCGGTGTTTTCTTCATCAAGATAGCGCCGGCCGACATACCTTGCGACCACTGTCGAATTCAAGCCGTTTTTTGGCGTGTAGAGGATTCCGGCCGATGCGAGGACGTGTGGGGACAGCGTCAGCTGATTGCCGCCGACGTTGACGCTCGTGAGGCCATCGAAGAACAAATATTGAGTGAAGCGGGCATCGTGATACGAGGCGCTCGCGGCGAGCGCGAGATCGTCTGCGAGCTGATAACGGCTCTCCACTTCGATGCCCTTGAGCCGTTCTCCGGCGGCATTCGCGAGCGCCCCGGAACTGGTTGCGACCACAAGGTTGTTGAAGTTCAGCCAGAAAAGCTCGGCCTGGTAGCTCAGGCGGCCATTCGCGGCCGCGCCCTTGATGCCCGCTTCAGTGCTTTGCGCGGTTTCCGGGCTCAACAGATCCGGCGTGTAGTCGGGACCGAAGTCGATCGCGGACGGTTTGAAGGCATTCCTGAAGTCGATGTAAACGACGAACTCGTCCTTGCCGTCGATCCACGGCCGATAGCTCACGCCGAGGGTCTCGGTGGGCCGGATCATGGTCTTGCTGACGCTTGCTGATGAAAGCTGCGGCGGCGGCAGTACCAGGTCGCTCGAATCCTTATGTTCGTAGGCATCGTTGAGCCGTAAGCCACCGTTCACGTCCCAACGACTGTTCGGCTTCCAGTCGAACTGCATGTACATTCCTGAAAACCAGCGCCGGTCGTTTACGGTTCCGATTTCATTGACCGGTATTACCGATGTCGCCGGCGGCAAGACCGATCCGTCGAGCGGCACGGTATAGGCGTCATTGCCGTTCAACGTGGTCTGCCGCCCGTGGCCGTAGAGGAGGTCTGCGCCGACGATAACGGTCGTGTCAGTGGCGAGAGCGTGCGTCAGATGGCTGTCGAAATAGCCGTCGTCGATATAGCGTCGCTGGTTTTGCGTATCCGCCGTGCCAGTCAGATCCGGATGCAGAAAGGCGCGAATGTCCGTGATGTCGGAGTAAGCAAATGACGCTATCGAGTCCCACGCACCCCAGGCCGTGGGCAATGAATAGCCGAGCGCCAAGTGAATTTTGTCTTCATCGATCCGCGCATCCGCTGGATTGAAGTTGGCGTTGATGGGTGTCGCGGCCGTCAGCCCGGAGCCGAAGCGAGCGACCGGACTGGGCGGCAGGTCCCGTACCGACGTGAATTCCGCATCGATCCGTAAGGTGCCGGCGCCAAGGTCGGCTGCGCCCCGATAGAGAACGTGTTTGTTGGAAACGACCTCCCGCGCATCTGCAAAACCCAGATTCTGTCCGTCAACGGCGAGCGATTGGCGATACGCGGCGGTACGCGGCAGCACCACAGAGGCAGACCCAGTGATCGAGCCATAGCTCCCGAATGCGAGGTCGGCTTCGTCCGCGGCTTGCCCTGCCGGATAATGAAGCGCCTGGACGACGCCGACGAACGAAGTGGCTCCGTAAAGCACCGGGGCCGCGCCCTTCAGGATTTCGACGCGCTGTACATCATTGAAATCTAGTGTGGTGATCCCGGGGTTGAAGGCGCCGCCCCAGGGAACACCGTCCACGACCAGTAGGAATGCATCGAATTCGTGCAGTCCCCAGAATGAGGGCACGGCACTCGATGGTCCGGCGTCACCCCCCGCAGGCGCCTCGACGCCCGGCACGAGACTCAGCGCAGAGGCCATGTCTCGTGCATCACGTGCGGCCAACTCCTTACCCGAGACAACGTCAATGGACGCAGGTATTTGGTCGACCGTCTCGGGAATACGCGTCGCGGTGACTACGATCTGGTCGAGGCCTTCGGATTGGGCTCGCGGGGCAATAGACATGATGCCAGCAATGGCGCACGCGGCCGCCCGGGCGAACCCGCGGCGCTTTAATTTCACGAATTCGTGTTTGGCGTTGAGCATGAGCAATGTCGTCTCTACGGTATCGTGCTACGGCGCGCTGCGGAAAACGCGGCCACTGACAACGAGAGCCGAGCCAGCGGTCATTCGGCACCCAGGGTCGCGCGATGCTCGGCGCAAAGCCCGTTCCTCGCTGCGAGCGCTAACGGACAGTCTAGGCAGTCTCATCGTATTACTACCAGCGATCGTAACTATGGTGAGATCGGACAGCACCGTTACTTGTGAGGTCGGTGGGCGATGGTCGCCGATTTGAGGCCGATGCGCGCGTTGCTCGCGATTCTCAGTTGCGCTGCCTGCCATCGCCCGCGTCATCCCGCGAATAACCACGATGCGGCCGGATACGTACGATCCGGTATTATCGAACCCCATACCGATTTGCGCCTCCATGATCTCGGCCCCGGCTTGGCAGATCGAACGATCGCAGGCGCAATCATGCCGCGGCGCGGGCGCGCGGTGCCCCATTGGGACCTCGACTTTCGCCTCGGCACCACGTGTGCGCCCTCTGTTCTGCGCGGTGACCGTCCGGGTCGATCGAGGACGCGATCTTGTGGCATGATGAAGAGGATCGATCGGCGCGCGTGGAATTTGAGCGCTTGCCGGGCTCGCAGAGACTGAAATTGTTGCTTTGGATAGGGCCCATTGAGCGACGCACTGCGGCGGGACGCTCATGGGCCGATCAGATGAATTTGATGGAGCACTATCGGTATGCGAAAGACCCCATCGGTGCGGTTTCGCGTGGATCTTAGCGGGAATTGCGCCGTTGGTGTTGGGAAGGTCGAATTGCTGGAGGCAATCGCTTGCACCGGCTCGCTGTCTCAAGCCGCACGCGGGATCGGCATGAGCTATCGACGAGCATGGCTCCTGTTGGCGGATATGAACGTCAACTTCGGTCAGCCCATCGCCCGCACCAGCACCGGCGGGCGTGGCGGCGGCGGCGCGGAGCTGACGGGACTCGGTGCGAGCATTGTTAGCGGATACCGAAATCTGGAGTCGGAAATGCGGCCGCTCGCGCTGTCCTATTTGAGGAAATTGAACAGGCATCTCACGGCCTCTCGCGCCAAGCCCATCGTCAACGCGTCCTCCATCGCGCGAAAGTCTGCGCTGAGACCACGACGGCGAACGAAATCGGCCAAGCTTCGCTGTCAGCGGTTACTTCTTAGCCTGTCGACGAATAGCGTTGAAATTGGCTAAATTCCCGCGGGCGCTCAGTGCGCGTGTGAACCGGCGCCGACTGTTTACCGGCGTCCAAATTGGAGGCCCGTTCACGGATAGGGAGATCGCGTAGAGGTTTTACCAACTCGGGAGTGAACGAAGGGCATCAATCGCGCGCCGCTTGGAAGCCCTCACCCGCGGGCCGAGACGAATGATCAAGTTGGACAGCGAATGATTCGGGAGTCATGGGAATCTACCAGCAAAGGAGCAATCTCTATGGATAGCATCAAGCCATTATTCACGGCGGTCGGTTCAGTGACCGGCGGGCGCAATGGTCACGGCGAAGCCGAGGACCATTCCGTTTCGGTGGATCTATCGGTGCCCAAGGCCATGGGCGGTCCCGGTCGACCAAATACGACCACGCCGGAACATCTGTTCGCGGTCGGGTACGCCGCCTGCTTCGGTGGCGCACTCGATTTTGTCGCAGTGCAGAGGAAGAGGAACGCCAAAGGAGCAACCGTCACCTGCAACGTGTCGATCGGTCCGCGCGATCTGGGCGGATTCGGCATCGCGGTGAAGCTGCACGTCAAAGACGCGACGCTACCGCAGGCAGAACTCGAGGCTCTCGTCCGCGAGGCGCACGACAAGATCTGTCCGTACTCGCACGCTACGCGGAACAATGTTCCGGTCGAGCTTTCGGTCGAGGGCGGATAGTCGGTACTCGCTGTGGTCAAGTACGGCGATAGGGCTTTCGTGCGCAGATCATCGAAGCCTGCGTCGCGCTCGCGACCGGCAGGCCCGAGTTAACGAACGACGCGCTACGTGCGTACTCGCCTTGCGGTTCTGCATCGGCGCAGCGCTGTGGCGATTTGAACGCCTGCAGAAGCCTCGTCTTGATCCGATCGAGTTCACGCGATGCCGATCCACAGAGTTAGCGACCTGCGACTTCATCAAGGAGCCGGCGCAGAGTGATTATTCGGATCTCGGCGAATCGCTTTAGATTGAGCATCGCCTTATCGCCGGTGACCATGATGTCGGCGTCTCGCGAAAACTTCTCGGCCAAAACGCCTAGAACCTCGTGGATAATGGGCTTGGATATGAATAACTCCACCCGGCCATCGATTACCATGTCGATTGCCCGCTCCGCCTGGCCGCCCTGAATCGCGAGGGCGGAGATGAAGATGTTGGTATCGAAGACCGCTTTCAACGGCGAAGGAGGCGCTCGAGTTCCCGCTCGGACAGAAAGCCGGCCGCGCGGGCGCGATCGGCGCAAAGCCCGCAGCGCGTCCTGCACCACGGCGCTAAGTGACTTATTTTCTTCGCGCGCGATGGCCTCCGCCTCGGCGGCCAGGTCTGCGGGCAGTGAAATTGCTTTTTTTTGCGGCTTTGGTTACGTCGAAATCCTCGGGTAATGTCCAATATCTTCTGCTGGCCGGGCGATTGCAAAATCAAATGAGCTCAATTCTCGCACTGAACATGCTTAATTATGAATTCGTACCCCACAGGAGGCAGCTCTGCTTGTAAGGCTCACTAGACTGGACTAGACTTAGTTCATAGATGCAGCAGTTCAATGGAGGAGGGCGTGTCAAAGCCCATCAATATTCATGAAGCCAAGACCCACCTCTCGCGCTTGGTGGAACAGGCGGCTGCTGGCCAGGAAATCGTCATTGCCAAAGCCGGCAAGCCCCTCGCTCGGCTTGTGCCGCTAGCCCTTCCCGTACGAGTCAAGAAGCTGGGCCAGCTTAAAGGGAAGATCAAGGTCCCGGACGATTTCAACGCGCCGCTAGATGCGGCCACGTTGGCGCTGTTCGAAGGCAAGTAGCGATGCGCCTGCTGTTGGATACGCACGTGCTGCTCTGGGCGTTGAGCGAACCGAAGCGCATCGGGAAAGAGGGGCTGGTCCTGATTGACAGGGCAGAGGTCTATGTCAGCGCCGCATCCCTGTGGGAGATCAGCATCAAGTCTGCCCAGGGCAAATTAAAGATCAGGCCCGACGCGGTGTTGATGGCGATAGAGCCCGCGGGCTTCTCGATGTTGCCCATCACGGGCGGACACGCCGTGCGCGTACTCGAACTAGGCATGCATCACAACGATCCTTTTGATCGAATGCTGGTGGCCCAGGCGCAGATGGAATTGATGAGTTTGCTCACCAACGACGAGACGCTGGCCGCGTACGGCAGTAGTGTGCAGGTTCTGTAATACGGCATGATGTTATCTACGTTGGTATCGCCCACGCCCGTGGCCCGCAAAAAATTCGCGAGCTCACCGGTGGATACGCGCCTCGATTTTTTGCAGATCCGTCCGTGGTCATTTCCAAATCGGTGCAACCGCCAATTTCGGACTTAGTGAGTTACAATTGATCGAGGCGCCGCGGCCGTGCACCGACCAAATGAGTGGTCTTTGGTCCATCGCCAAGTTGAAAGCGCCGAACGACCTGTTCGATGAGGTGATCGGCCTTCGTCACGCGCTGGTGCTGCCGGAGGTGATCCAGCCATGAGTCCATCAAAAAGGTCTCGATGAAACGGCCTTCCTTCGCAGGATCCTCGAATACACCCCAATCATAAGCGCCGTCTCGACGACGCACGCGCGCGCTGCGCCCGAGCGCCTGAAGAAACGGCTCGCGTTCTTTCGGATCGATGTGGTATTCGACTGTCACGAGCACGGGTCCAAGGTCAGGCTCGATCGCACGGGTTGTGATTGGGGCCGGCCAGTGCATCGAGGGCGACAGATCCTCCACCGCGCCAGTCTGAACCTTCCACGTCCGCGTGAGCGGAATCGCGATGATCGCACCCGCCGCTGCGATGAGAAGCGCTGTGGTTAACCCGACCATGGCCGCAAGCTCGCCCCAGATCGCGCTGCCAATCGTCAGTGCACCGAACATGACCGTCACGTATACCGCGAGGCCTCGGCCACGGACCCATTCCGGCAACGCAAGCTGTGCGGACACATTGAGGCTTGCCACGGCACAGATCCACGATGCACCCGCGATGAGACTGGCCGCAATAGCAGTTGTGGCATCATGGGCAAGGGCAAACAACCCCGTCGCCACCGCGCTTGCCAGCGTAGCGATCGAGACGAGCCGGTCTGCGCCCAACTTCTCTCTGAGCCATCGCAGCAGAAATGCGCCGCCCACAGCCGAGGCGCCAATGATGCCGAGCAATGACCCGTACAGCGCAGGGCCTCCGCCAATCTGGCTGCGTGTGACCAGCGGCAATAGCGCCCAGTAAGCGCTGCCGAAGATGAAGAATGCCGTCGCCCGGATCAGGGTCGCGCTGAGGTTCGGGTTGTATCGCGCGTGCCGAAGACCCGCGCGCATGGCATTACCGAAACGCTCGGGTGGCAGGGGCGTGCCGCTTTTGTTTTTCGGCAAGCGCCACCGCACGAGGGCCACGATGACGCCTAAGTTACTGAATCCATTGACCCAGAACGGCGCCGCAATTCCCATCGCCCCGACAAGGAAACCGCCGATTGCCGGTCCGACGGCGCGGCTGACATTGATGCCCACGCTGTTTGCCGCTACAGCGGCCGGCAGATCCGGTTTCGGCACAAGTTCCGGCACTACCGCCTGCCACCCTGGGGCCGTGATGGCTGAGCCCACGGTCACGATGAAGCTGAAGACCAACAGGCTGGCTGGTGTGATGAGGTGAAGCCAAACGAGCGCGGCGAAGGCGGTCGAAGTAACCATGATCGCCGACTCGCCGAAGATCAAAAGGCGGCGACGGTCCACGATGTCCGCAAGCGCACCCGCCGGAATCGCGAATAGAAACATTGGCAGACTGTTGGCTACCTGCACCAAGGAAACGATGAACGGGTCTGGGTCGAGGCTCGTCATGAGCCAACCCGATGCGACGCTGTACATCCAGCCGCCGATGTTCGAGATCACGGTCGCGACCCAAATCACCGCGAATGTCCGATTGCGAAATGGCGCCCACGCGGTTGCAGCCATGGGCGGCGGGACGCTGGCCGGAAATCGCTTCGCTGGAGGGGCGTTCATCCATGTTGTCCAAAATCAGTTGGAAAATCATGCTAACTTGAAGCAAGGCTTATTGCGCGCCGTTTCCGGGGATGAAGTCCGCTGTCGCCTCTCTCTCAATGAAGGCAGTCTTGCGGCGGAAGAAGATAGCTTTGGGGTCGCCCGTCTGAGGCTTGCGAGACTTTAGCAGCCGTCAGTCCTGCTCCGTAATGCTCAGTCGTGACAAATGAAACGATTTCCCGGCGGCGGTTGTTTTCTAAGACACTGAATCTCAAAGAATAAATTCATCTCGAAATCGAGTATGTCGAATTTCACTTATCTTCGAACCAGGGGGCCGGGGGTTCGAGTCCCTCCGGGCGCGCGAATGCCGAACATCGGTTGCCTGCCAGTCGATTGCCATTGCAGCGGGCCGCACCGCTCGAACGAAAGATGCATGATTACCAATTCGCACCCCGTAGGCATTTACGCGCGCGGGGCCTCTGAGCCCTATATTTGTCAACGCCAAATATCTATATGGCTGACCGTCTGCGAGGCTGTCAGGGGTCTACGTGGCAATCCGCTCGCATTCCTTGGCACAGGCGGCACAGCTATCACGACAGGTGCGACAGACTAGGTGCTCCTCATGCTTCTTGCATTCGGCCTCGCAGTCTCGACAGATCCTTCCGCATACCCCTGCCAACTCGCCGACACGCGGCGCGTTGCGAACGGCGAGTTCACGAAGCGCCGTACACGCTGATATGACATCCTGCGCCGTCAGCGCGCAATTCTTCATCTCGGTATTGCCCATCGTCAGCTGCCCAATGCAATGGGCGAGACAGGCTTCTGCCGTGTCGACACATCGCGAAGTGTCCGCGACCAACTGACCATAGTGAGTGCCCATCGCGGGTTCACCCGGTCTCGCCTTCGCCCCGCCCATTCCCGGCATATTCGTCATGTCTTTCGCATCGGCATTCTCGGGTTGCCTCGCGAGAACCTCCGTACCGATGCTCAATAGGCCCGTAGCCAACACGAGTTCCATCAATTCGCGTCTGTCCATGTCCGCGCCCTCCCGGTGAGTCCGCGCGCATTATGACATAAGGGCGATTCGTGCTGTAATCACGGCTCTTTAGGCGGGCGCGAACAAGCAGCGTCGGGCGCAAGAGGTCGGCTGCGCCACGATCGCTTTAAATCCGTTCGTGGTTCAAATCCGAATCAATTCCGTCGCCGCGCTGGGACTCCTTACTGCATCCGAACCTAGTGAGCTGTCGCGATCGAATGATTGCCGGAAACACCCGCCAATTTACATGGCGAACGGAGTTCTGATAAGGTCCGCGTGCCAGCTCCGGGGCGAAATCGATCGGTCGAATGAAACGAGCGTATAAAGCACTAGGCCTCCTGTTGCTGCTGATCATGACGCAGCAGGGCGCGGTCTTGCACGAACTCGGGCATCTGTTTGGCGCGATTCGTTCCGAGGTCCGGGTCGATGTGCCCGCCAGCGTCGAAACGGCTTGTCCGCTCTGTGCGGAATTCGCGCAAGCCATCACGCCGGCATTCAGCCACACGTTCGAAATTCCGACCATCGATCTTGCCGAACCGGAACTGGGCGCTGACCGCGGTCATTCGGCGATCACCGCGGCCGTTCCGACTCCCCGCAGCCGCGGACCTCCTTCCTTCAGCTGAATCGAGTAATCGAACGTTAAGTCGACCGCGCTATGCGCGGCGGTTCAATTCATTCAGCTTTTAGGAGATAACTTGATGTCCAGAATTTCCATTCTGGCCGTGGTGAGCAGCATCGCTACGACCAGCCTTTCGATATTGATCGGTTCAACCGCCTCTGCGCAAGCGGCGGACCCTCCGACCCTCGCTCCGATCGTCGTCACGGCGCAGCACTTGGATGAGGGGCGTGCGCGCATCCAGACCCAGACCGGCGCCTCGACCTACACGATCAACGCCGCCGCGATCGCGGCGACGCCGGGAGGGGACAATACGCTCCTCAATCAGGTGGTCATGCAGGCACCCGACGTTGCGCAGGATTCGTTCGGGCAGTTTCATGTGCGCGGCGAACACAACGGTCTGCAATATCGCCTGAATGGCATCATCTTGCCCGAAGGCATCAGCGTTTTTGGGCAGTCGCTCGATCCGCGGCTGATCTCCTCGATGAGCCTGATTACCGGTGCGCTGCCGGCTGAGTACGGACTGCGCACGGCGGGCATCATCGATCTGACCACCAAGAGCGGCATACAGCACCCGGGCGGGGCGCTCGCCATCTACGGCGGCAGTCACGGCGATATCGAACCGAGCTTCAATTACGGCGGCGGCTCCGGCGGATTCAGCTATTTCGTCTCGGGAGATTTCTTGCGCAACGATCTCGGCGTCGAATCCCCCGACGGCAGCTCGAACCCGATTCACGATCACACGACGCAGTATCACGGCTTCGGCTATTTCGAAGACATCTTGAACGACCAGAACCGTGTGGCGCTGATGCTCGGCAGTTCCGTCGGCAAGTTCCAGATTCCGAACCTGTACGGGGTGGAACCGTCGCTCGGGCTCACGGTCAACGGCCAGACGAGCTATCCAAGCCAGGCGCTCGACGAGAACCAGCGCGAGGTAACCCAGTTCGGCGCGCTGAGCTGGCAACATTCCGCCGGCGCCTTGGATTTGCAGAGCTCGGTCATCGCCCGTTACTCGAGCTTGAGGTTCGTGCCCGATCCGCTCGGCGATCTGCTGTTCACCGGGATCGCGCAGGACGCCTACAAGCAAAATGTCGCCTACGCCGCGCAGAGCGATGCTGCCTACCGTCTCAACGACTTACATACTTTGCGGGCCGGGATCTTCCTGCAGAGCGACCATTCGATCAGCCAGACGAGCTCCGAGGTCCTCGCGACCGACAGCCTCGGCAATCCGCTGACCGATATACCGACGACGATCGTCGACGACGGCTCGAAGACCGAGCAGATCGAAAGTGCCTACTTGCAGGATGAGTGGAAGATGACGCCCGCGTTCACGCTCAACTACGGCTTGCGGTTCGATCACTTCACGGCCTACACCAGCGCGAGTCAGGCGAGTCCGCGCTTGAACGCCGTGTGGCAAATCGCACCGCAGACGACGCTGCACGCGGGTTATTCGCGGTATCTGTCGCCGCCGCCGTTCGAGCTCGTCGGTGCGAAGGACATCGCGCTGTTCCAGAACACGACGTCGGCGCCGGCCGTCTCCCTCGCGGACGCCCCGTTGCCGGAGAAGGCCAACTACTACGACCTCGGCGTCGAGCAGAAGGTCAACCAAGAATTCACGGTGGGTCTCGATACCTATTACAAGCAATCGGTGAACCTGATCGATGAGGGCCAGTTCGGCGCGCCGATCATCCTGACGCCATTCAATTATCGATACGGCAAACAGTACGGCGCCGAGTTCACCGCTAACTTCACGGCGAACGGTTTCACGGCCTACCTCAATCTCGCGGCGCAAAGCGCCAAGGGCAAACAAATCACGTCGGCGCAGTTCAACTTCGCGCCGGAAGATCTCGCCTATATCGCCAGCAACTATATTCACCTCGATCACGAACAGCAGAAAACCGCCTCCGGTGGTGTTTCCTACCTATGGCACGACACCCGCTTCAGCGCGGATTTCCTCTGGGGCTCGGGGCTGCGCGCGAGTCTGGATTTGCCGCCCGGCGTCACGACCGCCTATGGCGGCACGAGCATTCCGAACGGTGAGCACCTGCCGTATTACGCGCAGGTCAACACCGGTCTCACCCACGTGTTCAGAATCCCGGGGGAGGGGACTCTGACCGCGCGCTTCGACGTGATCAACCTCTTCGACAAGGAATATCAGATTCGAAACGGCACAGGAATCGGCGTCGGCGCGCCTCAGTATGGGCCGCGACGCGGCTTTTTCGTCGGCTTGTCGAAATCCATTGGACCGGCCATGTGACCTCGTACTATTTGGACCGGTGGCTTGGGAGGCGGCGGAGATCAGACACCGCCGTCTCCGCCGATCCGTCGTTGCTTCCTTGTGTTATGTCAGTCGCGAGCCGGGCGGCGGGGACCGCTACGGTGTTTACCCCACGCCAGCTACGGTGTTTTTAATGCGTGTGTGCACCCGGACCGATTGTCAAAGTACGCCTTGATAGGGCAAAGTGCTGCTTGTATGGACCGAAATGGGCCAAATTTTCTCAAGCGGTCGGTGCGCGGACGGCTAGTCGTTCTCGCGCTGGTCGGCGTAATCGCGCGCGGCTTGATACCAGTGGGATTCATGCCGGGCTCGGTCGATGGCCACCCGCAGCTCGTGATTTGCAATGGCCACATGGCCGGAATGGTCCATCTCGGCCATCATGATCATTCCGGCACGAATGCGGACCTCCTGTGTCCGTATGCACATAGCGGGGGCGCCGCACCCCTGCACTCGGTTCCGGCGCTAGCCTCGGCCTACGCAACGGTTATCATCGTGGTGCCGCTCATCGAGCGCACCATCCCTGTAGAAGCTCCGCCTCGCTATACCGCTCCTCGCGGTCCCCCGTCCGTCGCCTAAGCTTTGTAGAGCACGCGTCTTACGACCCCGCTTCGGCTACGGCTGACGGGGCGCGCGAGTCGTCCGTCGGCAATTTATTCGGGGATCATCATGAACGTATCAAGCTTGCAAGCGCGGCACGCCGCGCGTGAATTTGGATCTAGGGATTTTAATTGGCGCTCGCTGCTGCCGAGCGTCGCCGTGGTCGCTCTGCTCGGACTCGCCCCGACCGCGAGCCACGCGTGTGCGTGCGGTTGCGGGGTGTTCGATGTCGGCACGGCGTCCATGTTCCCGCACGATGCGGGCGGCATGGCCTTCATCGAATACGACTACATGGATCAGAACAAGAACTGGAGCGGTACTTCGCAGGCGTCGGCGGACAACAATTCCGACAAGCGCATTCGCACGAGCTTCATGAACGTCGGCGCGCAGTACGAATTCAATCGTTCCTGGGGCGTGTCGGTGGAGGTGCCGTATTGGCAGCGCTATTTTCAGACGACGGATGACAGCGGCAACATCGTCGACTTCACGCACGGTGCGCTCGGGGATATCCGCATCAAGGGAATCTATACGGGATTTTCCGACGACATGTCGACCGGGTTGACGTTTGGACTCAAGCTGCCGACCGGGGATTCGACCTACGCCAATTTCGACCCCGACACCGAGATCGGGACCGGCAGCACCGATCTTCTGCTCGGCGCCTATCATCTCGGGAATCTGAGCGCGGACGGTCAGTTTCGCTACTTCACGCAGGCGCAGTGGGACAAGCCGGTCGAGCACAAGGCGGTCTACCGCCCCGGCGCCGAGGTGGATGCCGCGGCCGGCGCGTACTACGAGGGCTGGAATTTATCGCCGTCGGTCCAGATCGCCCCCGTGTTGCAGCTGAACGCTAGCTACCGTGGGCATGACGGCGGCGCGCTCGGTCACCCCGGGGATAGTGGCTATGAACGCTTGCTCGTCACGCCGGGCATTCAGGTGAACGCCAATCAATTATCCGTTTACATCGACGTGGGTTTTCCGGTTTATGTGAATTCAAGCGGCAATCAGATTGTGGCCTCCCAGTTCTATCGCATGAACCTGAGCTATCGATTCTGAGCGGGTCCTGTGGATGGTTCGCAAGAATCAGCGGGTACACGGATGACTGCGCGCTTCGATTTACACGAATTCACATGGCAAGCAGGAGTATCGGCCGCACCAATGTCGAACATCTAAGGCCGCCGGTCGATTGCCGCCATGCCGATTGGGCCCAATATTCGAACTAAAATGCTTCATCGCTAATTCGCACGCCACAGGAGCCGCTCTCGCCCCGGGGCACGCCGCTCAGTCGCGTGCGAAGCGAACGACACCCGCGTAGAGGACGGCCAGAAGCCCGGTGAGGAAGATACCGTCGAACGTACCCGCCCCTCCGATCGATGCGATCGGTGCTCCGAGCCCCTGGAGCTTGCCCAGATTCCAGATATCCGCGCCGATCAGGGTGCCCAAACTACCGCTGATGTAGGCGAGGGGCGCGGCTTGGCGCCGCGCGAGGGCCATCGCGACGATGCCGGTGATCACGACCGGTGCGACGACCGGTATCGCGATTCCCAGACCCGGCACGGGCCGCGCCAGCCAGTGGCAGGCGACCGCCACGATGGCGACTCCAACCACGCTCAGCGCGAGCATGCGCTGTTTGACGATCAAATAAAGCGACAGCGCGACCGGAACCAGAGCTCCGCCGACGTTGACCGCGATCACGGTAGCGTTCCATTCCCTTACGACCGGCACGACATACGTGATCCCGAAAAAGTCGATTTCGGCTGCCTTTATCACGCTTTTCGCCGGCAGATAGGCGATGGGAATATTGATGTAGCTGCCTAGCAGCGACAGACCGAGAATGCCGATGAGGGTCCGCAGCCCGATGCCCATGCTTTCGGAGGCGTGCCGAAGCAGCCGGACAGCCGCCATGCCGACCAGCAGTGCGAGCAATCCGCTCAGCACGAGCAGGAACGGCAGGCTGACGGGAAAGTAGTGCAATCCGCTATGCAGCATCGTTGCTCGGCATTCTACCGCCGCTCCGTCGCGAGGAGGATGCGAATCGCCAGGGTGCGTGAATAACCGGGCGCCCGCAGCGAAGGAGCCGAAGGTCCTGGAGTAATCCGTCAGGACGACCCACTGCCACATGACTAGCGATGATTGCCGCTGTTGTCTTTTTTTTTACAAGACTATGACGCAGTCGATGACGGCGGCAGAATTGCAGTCCGCCCGGTATCGGAGTTCAGCCATCGTGAGAGCTATTCAGATAGACCACTACGGGGGTCCGGAGGTCATCGTCCGCCGAGAGCTGCCGGTACCTACCCCTGGAACCGGCGAGGTGCTCGTTCGGCTCGCCTATTCCGGCATCAACTTCATGGATATTCATACGCGGCAGGGCAAATACGCCGGCTCGCGTACCTATCCCCAGACAATGCCGACAACACTCGGCATTGAGGGCGCGGGGACGATCGAGGCGATCGGAAGCGGCGTTGAGGATTTCCGGCCGGGTGACAGGGTCGCCTATTGCCTGTCTTGGGGTAGCTATGCCGACTACGCGGTCGTTCCCGCATGGCGTGTCGTACCTGTACCCGAGGGCTTGCCGCTCGAGCTTGCCGCAGCCTCGATGTTCCATGGCCTGACGGCGCACTATCTGGCCTACGACCTCGGTAAGTTCGGCCCCGGCGTCACCTGTCTCGTGCATTCGGCCTCGGGTGGTATCGGTCAATTGCTCGTGCAACTCGGCGCTCGTCTGAGGGCAACCGTTTACGCGGCAACGAGCACCGAAGCCAAAGCGCAGGTGGCCCGAAGTCGCGGTGCAACCGCCGCCTTCCTCTACGACGACGGCCGGTTCGCGGACACCGTGCGGAATCTTACCGGGGGCCGCGGGGTGGATGTCGTCTTCGATGCGATCGGCAAGCCCACATTGCGCGACAGCCTGCGCGCGACGAGAACCCAGGGTCTCGTCGTTAGTTTCGGCAGCGTCGGTGGCAGCGTCAAAGATCTCGACCCGATCGAGCTCGGGGAGGCCGGTTCGCTCTTTTTGACGCGGCCACGCCTCGCCGATTATCTCTCCGACGCCAAGACGATCCGCCGCCGGGCAACCGATATCTTCGCGGCCTTGATTGACGGGTCGCTGTCGATCGAGATCGCGGGCCTATACACGCTCGATGACTTGGAGCGGGCGCACGATGATCTCGAGAACAGACGAACCGTGGGAAAGCCGCTCATCAAGATCGCGCAAAATGGTCCGCGTGAATAGGCCGTCGGACTCCGCGATCGAGTCACGATCAACGCAAATGCTGCGCCGGACACCTTAAGTGATGCGTCCAATAATACGAGGCGGTTCGTAATGAATTCGGGTCGCCATCAACCCGGTATCTACTAGGCGACGACCCGATCGTCGATTTCAGTGCGCGGCGCCGGCGGTGACTTCTCCCTCGACGTGTCCTGCAGGGCGCGCGAGCCATACGATCAAGATCAGGGCCAGGAACAGAAAGGCGGAGACGTAGAATATATCGTCGGCGGACATCATGTACGCCTGGATTTCGACGAGCCGGTCGAGCAGCCCAACGCTCTGCGGCGAGGTCAGGCCGCCGGCGTGCATCTGGAGGAGTGCATGCGCGGTGACGGGATTCGAGTTCGTCAGCTGCTCGACGAGCCGCTCGTGGTGGAGCCGCGCCCTGTCGGCCCAGATCGTGGTCGTGATCGACGTGGCGAAGGAGCCCGCCGCGATGCGTGCGAAATTCAAGAGTCCCGAGGCTGACGGGATGCGCTCGGGAGCGAGGCCCGAGAACGCGAGCTGCAGCAGCGGGATGAAGAAGAACGCCATCGCGACCCCTTGAATGAACGTGGGCAGCAGCAGTGTCTGCATGTCCGCGTCGGTGTTGAACTTGGAGCGCATGTACATCACCAGCGCGAACACAAGGAAGGAGACGGTAACGAACCAGCGGGGATCGACGCGGTCGATCCGGCGTCCGACGATCGGCGTGAGCGCGATCGCGAGTACCCCGACCGGCGCGAGCACGAATCCTGCAAGCGTTGCCGTGTATCCCATGTACTGCTGCAGCCACAGCGGCAGCAGCACCACGTTGCCGAAGAAGAGCCCATAGCCGGTCAGCATTGCGATCGTTGCCACCCAGAAATTGCGCTTGCCGAATAGGCTCAGATCCACGACCGGGTGGTCGTCGGTGAGCTCCCAGACGATGAACGCGATGAAGCCGAAGATCGTGATGACGGCGAGCGTGACGATGAACGACGAATTGAACCAGTCGAGGTTCTTGCCCTTGTCGAGCATGATCTGCAACGCCCCCACCCAGATCACTAGCAGCGCCAGTCCGACTTTGTCGATGGGCGCCCGGGCGGTGGGGCTCTCGCGATGGCGATAGATCGACCAGGTCGCGAGTGCCGCGCCGATGCCGATGGGCACGTTGATGTAAAAAATCCACGGCCAGGAAATGTTGTCGGTGATCCACCCGCCGAGCACCGGCCCGACCACCGGCGCGACCAGAGTCGTCATCGACCAGACACCGAGCGCGGCACCGGCCTTGGACTTCGGATAGCTCGACAGGAGCAGCGCCTGCGACAGCGGGATCATTGGACCCGCAACCAAGCCTTGGATCGCGCGGAAGACCACGAGCAGCGACAGCGATGGAGCCAAGCCGCACAGGAATGAGGCGACGACGAAGAGCAGAGTCGAAGCGGTAAACAATCGCACCTGTCCGAGCCGGCGCGTGAGCCACCCGGTTAGCGGCATCGAGATGGCGTTGGCGACGGCGAACGACGTGATCACCCAAGTACCCTGATCGGGCGAGACCCCGAGGTCGCCCGCAATGGCCGGGATCGACACGTTCGCAATCGACGTATCGAGCACGTTCATGAAGGTCGCAAGCGAAAGCGCGATGGTACCGGCGATGACCGCGGCGCCCTGAAGCGGCGGCAATGCCGGGGTGCTCGAAGTTGCGCGACTCTGTTCGGCGCTCATGGTGGCGTTCTCGCTCAGGGTAGGCGCCGAGCGATCCCGAGTTGGCCGGACCGGCGCAAGAGGCCGAGCGCTTCCGGTACCTGCCCTGCGGCGAGGAGCCGATCAGCCTGCGGGGCGGTGGCCGCGCCGGCCTTGGGTTCATCGTATGCGCGGCCTCGCGCGAGCGCAGGATCTCCCGCGGCAGGGTCGTTTGCAACGATGATCCGCCGCACCTCGTCGGTCGCTTCGCGATCGGCGGAACTGAATACGCCGGTCGACGCGTCCGCCGATCGGCCCGCCACCTCGGGCAGCCGTGGACCGCCATCGTTGCGCACGTCGATGCTCGCTTTTATCGACAGCCCGATTTGCAATGGATGCGCGGCGAGGTCTCGCGGATCGAGCGCGATCCGCACCGGCACGCGCTGCACGATCTTGATCCAGTTGCCGGTTGCATTCTGCGCTGGTAGGAGCGCAAAGGCCGAGCCGGTTCCCGCGCCGAACCCCACCACCCGTCCATGAAACTCGACTGCGCGCCCGTAGATGTCCGAGGTCAGCTCAACAGGCTGCCCCGCTCGCACTCGGGCTAGCTGGGACTCCTTGAAGTTGGCATCCACCCAGACCTCGCCGAGCGGCACTACGGACATCAGCGGCATGCCCGGGCTCACGCGCTCTCCGAGCTGTACGTCGCGCTTGGCGACGAAGCCCGACACCGGTGCCGGCAGCACCGTGCGCTCGTAGTTGAGATAGGCGGCATGAACCGTCGCTGCCGACACCGTCACATCCGGGTTGGTCTCGATCGTCGTACCGTCGACCCAAACGCGATTCGCGGCCAGCTGCTGCACGGCGGCGGCAAGAGCCGCTCGCGCGGCATTCAGCGCATCGCTCGCGTGCTGAAGGTTCTCCTGCGAGATGGCGCCCGAGCGGCCGAGGCTTGCCCGCCGATCGTAGTCGTTCTTCGCCCTGGCGAGTTCGGCGCGGCGCAGCTCGACATTCGCCTCTAGCTCCGCGGAAGTTGCGACGATATTGCGTACACGACGCACCGTTTCCGCGAGCTCCGCTTCGGAGTGCTGCAGGGCAACCGCCGCATCGGCCGGATCGAGCCGCACGAGCGGTTCGCCGACCTTGACGTACTGGGTGTTGTCGGCATCGATTGCCACGACGGTTCCGGGGATCTGAGGCGTAATCTCGACCACGTGGCCGTCCACGTAAGCATCATCCGTGGATTCCGAATAGCGCAGATCGTGTTGCCAGTACGCGCCGAATCCAGTGGCGCACGCGCCGCACGCCACCGCGACGATCGCGAGCCAGCGCCTACGGGGATTTTTCCACCTCGAGACCCGATGATCATTGCTCTCAGCGTTCATGTTTCAGTTCTCCTCGAACGCGGCCGTTGTCGCAGCCGTTTATTTGTCCAAACTCGCCGTTTCGGTCGCCTTCTCGGCGGCAGATGGGGCGTAGCCGCCACCGAGTGCGCGCACGAGATCGATCGAGACGCTCCAGCTGCGAGCGCGCAGAGCGACTTCGAGCTTTCGCTGTGCTAGCAGCTCGCCGTGCGTCGTCAGCACCTCCAGGTAGTCGCCGATGCCGGCGCGGTAGCGCTGCAGAGCGAGATCGTAGGCAGCCTGTGCCGTCGCCAGGCCGTCCCGCAGCTCTGTGCGCTGCTCAGCGATGCTGCGCAGCGAGACGAGTTGGTCGACCACCTGCCGCACGACGTTGGCGATCGCTTGATTGTATTGTTCGACCGCGATGTCGTATTGCGCGTCGCGCCCCGCAAGGTTCGCCCGCAAGCGGCCGCCGTCGAAGATCGGCAGCGAGACCGCAGGTCCGACCTGATAGGTGCTGCTTGCGGCCGTAAGGAACGAGCCGGAGCCGAGAGCCTCGAAGCCCGCGAGCGCGGCGAGATTCACGTCGGGGAAGAAAGCCGCTCTCGCGCTCGCGATCCCAAACTTTGCCGATTCGATGCGCCACCGTAGCGCCAGAATGTCGGGTCGGTAGCCGATGAGATCGGCGGGCAGTCGGCTCGGCAGCGCGGGCGGAGCCAGCGACGCGAGGCGCGGTCGTTGCAGGGCGCGACCACGATCGGGACCCCGCCCGATGAGCGCCGCGAGCGCATTGCGGGACAGTTCGATCGTCTCGTCGAGTTGCGTGATGCGCTCTTTCGCCGCCGGCAGCGCCGCCTGCGCCTGTTTCACGTCGAGCTGCGAACTCAGGCCGGCCCTGTTGCGATCGAGCGTCAACGCATAGATCTGCTCGCGCTCGGCAAGCAGCGTTCGTTCCACGTCGCGATCGAGGTAGGCGCGTTCCATTGCGACGTACGTGTCAGCGATGGCGGTGGATAGCGTCACGCGGGCGGCATCGGCATCGAGCGCAGCCGCGCGCGAGGCGTCTATCGCCTGTTGTTCCGCGGAGCGGTACTTGCCCCAGAGGTCGAGGTCGTATTGGAGGCTCAACGCGAGAGTGTTCTGGGTACTCCACGTGCCGCCGATCGGCGGTGGAACGATCCAGTGATCGGGAAAGCGCTCGCGAACGCTCGAGGCGGACGCGTTCGCCCCTGGCAGGCGCAAAGCGCCGGCGCCCTGCGCAGCAGCGAGGGCGAGCCGAGTGCGGGCCTCGGCCACTTTGAGAGTCGGGGCGTCGGCAAGACCCTCTTCGATCAGCGCATCGAGTTGTGGATCGCCAAGGGACTTCCACCACCTCTGCGCCGGCCACCTCCCGCCGATCTCGGCTGTGCCGAGCGATTTCGCAGCGGCAAGGCTCTGCGCCGCGCGCATTTGGGACCGAGGCGTGAGACCCGCCGTCGTGGCGCAACCCGCGAGCACAGCGAGGCCGACGGAGAGCCCGACAGAGATCGCGCGCCGCGCAAGCAAGCGTGCAACGGACATCGACGGCGCAGCACTCATGACGGCATCCGCGTTCGGTGGCGTTGTAGAAACCAAGAGACCGCGATCGTGAGGGATCCGACCGCGCCGCCGGTCACGTAAGCCGCGGTCGCGAGCGAGCCGACCACGCGCAGCTCGTCGCGGCCTTGCGCCATCCAATATCTGACTAAGCTCTTCATGATCTTCCTCCGAACGCGCGCCGCATTTACCTGCTTGGGCAGACAATGCCAGCACGACTAATGTCTAGGCTGCGGCTGTCTAGGCAAGTATAATTCCAAAAAAAAGCTAGGCGTTCTCCAGCATGCGGCGCAGAAAGCCCTCGAGCTGCCGCGCCTCCACCTGCGTAAAGCCGCGCAGCAGCGAATTGAGGCACTTGCGCGCGACCTCCTTCATCTTCGGCCATATATCTCGTCCGGCATCCGTCAACTTGAGGTAGACGAGACGCCGGTCGTTCGTGCAACGCTGGCGTCGAACGAGGCCCTTGCTTTCGAGCCGATCGATCATGCGGGTCATAGCACCGGCGTCATATGACATGCTCTTGCAAAGATCGGAGGCCGACCTTACTTCCTCGCCATACACGAGCATTGCGATGATCTTCAGCTGTGGCCAGCTGAGCTCCCACGGCGCGAGCTCGGGGTCCGCCGCAAAACCCTTGTCGAGAGCGTTCGTCAACGCGTCACGAACAAGTCCGAGGAGATTCCCCACGCTCTTCCGGGGCTCGTAGGTCAGAGCTTCGTATACCTCCGGAGCGATACTCGTTGCCGACCTGGTTTTGTCCGCTCTTGCTGCCATGGACGCCATACTAGTTGCCTAGGCTGTCATTGTCAAGGCCTTTAATACCGGGTGAAAAACCTACGCCGCGTTGTGCGCGACATCCGGCCGTTTGCGGTGCATTCAAGGGCCTACCGGTACGCGTCGGCCGGCTCAGAATTCCTCGCCGAGCAGCCGCGTCTTCGCGATCGCCGCGGCGGCTTGCTCCGGGCTCTCGATCGCCCCGAAGAGCAGTTCGACGCGCGATTCCGATACGCCGCAATACTCGAGAAGGCCCGCCCCGAGTTGGGTTCTGATCGCAACGTCGAATGCGCCCGTCTCGTAGTTGGCGCGACCAACACCCGCGACGCCGATCAGCCAAACGCGCCGGTGCGGGTAGGAGCACGGGCCGTAGGCGAAGCCGAAGTTCCAAACTCGGTCGATCCAGCCCTTTAAAATCGCCGGCATCGACCACCACCAAACCGGAAATACGATGACCGTGGCCGCGTTGCGCTCGATCCGCCCGATCTCGCGGCGCACGGTCTCCGAATAGATCTTCTTGGAATTCGCCCAATCCGGCTCGTCGGCGGACTGCAGCACGGGATCGAATCTTTCGGCGACGAGATCCGCCCATTCGATGCGATGTCCGCGCCGCTCAATCGCTGCCGCAAACGCGGCGGCGACCGCCTGCGTCAGGGACTCGCGGCGCGGATGCGCGACGACCAGCAAAGTATCCATCCGCCTCTCTCCCGGAGCCCGCCAGCTACATCCGGATCGTCAACTCAAGACCGTAGGTGCGCGGCTCCCCAACCAATACGTAATCGAAGCCGAGGCCGCCATCGGACGGATTGCGCTGCGCGAGACCGTACGTCAGGTAGTGCCTGTTCGCAAGATTCTTCGCCCAGAGCGCGACGCTCATTTGCGGGTTCGATCGTCCGACGAACGTGATCCTGCCGTTGAAGATCCCGTACGACGGCTGCGCAATTCGTTCGGTGTTGAGCGCATCGTAGTACTGCTTCGTGTAGAAATTGCCGTCGAGCTCGAGGTGCAGGTCACCGGAGCTCATCTGGTACGCGCGCCAATCCATTAGCGCCCCGGCGCTCAGCTTCGGCGCCATGATCAGTTGATTGCCGGATCGGTCGGCGCCGTGAAGGAACAGCTCCTGATACTTCGTGTTCAGTACCCCGAGATTCGCCTGCAGAGACAACGCCGCGGTCGGCCGAGCGCGCACGTCGAGCTCGGCTCCGGCGATCCGCGAGCGCGGCGCATTGACCGTATGGAAGCCGGTGCCGAGATTGTTCGGTAGCGCGAACGTGTCGAGGAACTGCTGGTCGCGATACTGGTAATAGAAGATTGCCCCGTTGATTTCCAGCCGGCGATTGAGCAACTCACTCTTCTCACCAATCTCGTAAGCATTCAGTTTTTCGGGGTTTGCGAATGTGAGTTCGACCGGGTTGTTGAACGCTTGGCCGTTGAACGCGGCGCCGCGGTAGCCCTGACTGAAGCTGGCATAGGTCAGTACGTTGTCGGTGACTTTCCAGTCGACGCCGACCTTCGAACTGACGTTGCTGTTACCCTGGCCGATCGGCGGGTTCGTCGCGCCCTGCGGGGCGACATAGGATTGGAACAACGTGTACGTAGTTGGCAGCGTCGGGATCGTCTGGGTCCACATCGTCGGCACGGTGTCGGGACCCAAGCCGAGCGGCTGCGACGTAAGACCGCCTTCCAATGCGTAGAAGTTATCGATCGTGATCGAATCCTTCGTGTAGCGGACGCCGGCGCGCAGATTGACCGCAGGCGTCAGCGCGTAGGTCAGGTTCAGGAACCCTGCCTTGCTGACACGAATCTGATCGAAACTATTGAACTGGTCGAATCCGTACAGCGTCTGGCCGCTCGGCAGTACGAAGGTGCCCGGGTAGGAGTCGAAGAAATGAAACTGCTCCGAGCCGTGCGTGTCGTCGCGGCCGTAGTAGACTCCGAGCAGCCCGGCGAGCTTGCCGAGATCGCGCGATTCGATCCGCACTTCCTGCGAGAACGCGTTGATGCTGGAGGAATACAAATTCGGATCGTCGATATGGATCGCGACGCCTGAGTCGGTCGTTGCGAGCGCGCCGTCGTCGCTGCGCTCGTACCACAGGCCATAGTCGAATCCGGTGACCGTGGTCAAGGCATAATGATCGGCGAATCGCCAATCGACCTTCAAAGACCCGCCGTCGTCGCGGATTTGTTTGTGTATCGCATACTTGGCGCCGCTGTTGAACCAGCCGTAGTCGCCGCTGAAGCCGGTGACCGTCGGATCGTTGTTCAGCGCTTTAGCGCCGTATGGCGTGCCGCCGGACTTGCTGACCGCGACCTTTAGCAATACCGAAAGGTCATCGTTCGGCCTGAACAGCAGGGTGAAGCGCCCGGCGGCCGCGTCGATTCCATTCAGCGGTTCGACGCCCGGCACGACACTGCGGACCCAGCCGTCCCGCTTGTCGTAGTACACGGCAGCGCGCCAGCCGAGGACGCCGTCGACGATCGGTCCGCCTACCGCGGCGTCCGCGTAGTAGTTCGAGTAATTGCCGACGCCGGCGGTGAGGTAGCCGTCGTAGCCGGTCAAGCTCGGGTTTTTGGAATAGAAGTTGATGGCGCCACCCGTCGCGTTCTTGCCGTACAGCGTGCCCTGTGGGCCCCGCAGTACCTCGACGCGATCGAGGTCGTAAGTCTGTAGCGCTTGGATCGCACCGACGCTCTTGTACACGTCGTCGACGTACATTGCGATCGGGCTGCTCTGATTTTGGCTCCAGTCGTTCGTGGTGACGCCGCGCAATGCGAAGGTCGGCTGCGCTTCCTCGCCGTATGGCAGGCTGAGCTGCAGGTTCGGCACCGCCGCGGCGATATCGGCGGCCTGGCGAATGCCGCGACCCTGTAGGTCGGCGCTGGAGAGCGCGGTGACCGCGATCGGCACGTCCTGCACGTTCTCCTTGCGGCGCTGCGCCGTGACGAGGATTTCCTGGAGCGCCTCTTGCGCGAACACCGGTTCCGGCAAGCACAGCATTGCGCCGAGCGCGAGCGCGAGGGCCGAGGATAGGGCGGGGGCGAGGTGTTGCTTGTTCATGTGGAGTTTCCAGTCGTGGATCATGATCGAGGACGGGTGTTCTTCGGATCGTACAGGGGCGTCAGCGAGGCCTTTGCGGCGACGCGCACATTCGCTAGTTGGATTTCGAAGCGGGCGCCGGCAACGAACTGCGGCGTGACGCCCTCGGCTGCGTGCACATAACCCATCGCAACCGCGGCGCCAAGAGTGTGTCCGTACATTCCGGAGGTTACGAATCCGATACGGCGCGAATCGGCATAGATCGGCTCATTGTGATAGATCATCGGCGCGGGGTCCTCGAGCAGGAATTGCAACAGGCGGCGCTTCGGCACGCCGGCCTCGCGCTCGGCGAGAACCGCGTCGCGGCCGATGAATCCACCGGGCTTCGCGAAGTCGCACGTAAAGGCGAGCCCTGCGGCGACCGGCGTGTCGTCCGGACCGATGTCATGGGACCATTCGCGGTACGCCTTTTCGATCCGCAGCGAATTCAACGTGTGGTAACCGCAGTGCTGCAGCCCGAAAGCCTTGCCGGCCTCGATCAGCCGGTCGTAGACCGGCAGCGCGAAAGCGGTCGGCACATACAGCTCCCAGCCGAGCTCCCCGACGTAAGTGAGCCGGATCGCCAGCACGGTCTGGTAGCCGATCCGGATTTCGCGGGCGGTGCCGAACGGGAAACCTTGCGGCGAAAAATCGTCCGTGGATAATGTCTGCAGCAGGCGCCGCGATTCCGGGCCCTGCAGGTTCAGCATGGCATACGCACCCGAGACATCGGTGATCACGACGAACGCACCCTCCGGCGCGTGATTGCGAATCCACGATTCGACGTGCGTGTGCGTGAATGCCGCAGTCAGTACGAGAAAACGGTCGTCGGCAAGGCGCGTGACCGTGAGGTCGGCCTCGATGCCGCCGCGTTCATTCAAGAATTGGGTGTAGACGCAGCGTCCGACCGCGACGTCGACATTCGCGGTGCAGATGCGATTGAGGATTGAGGGAGCATCCCGGCCCTGGACGAGCAGCTTGCTGAAAGAGGTTTGCTCGAACACGCCGACCCGCTCGCGCACAGCCACGTGTTCGGCCGCATTATTCTCGAACCAGTTCTGCCGTCCCCAGGCATATCGGTACTCGGGCGTCTGCCCGGGACGCGCATACCAGTTCGGCCGCTCCCAGCCCGCCGACTCGCCGAAGCAGGCCCCGGCCGCTGCGAGCCGGTCGTGCAGGATGCTTTTCTTGATGCCGCGCGTGGTTTCCCATTGCCGGAACGGCCAATGATCCTGATAGCCGATTCCGAGCGCCTCGACGGTGCGATCGCGCAGATACAGATCATTGTCTTGCCACGGATGCATGCGCCGCACGTTCACGGACCAGACATCCATCGGCGCACGGCCGTCGACGATCCATTGGGCCATCACGTATCCGACGCCCCCGCCCGAGAGGATCCCAAGCGAATTGAAGCCGGCGGCGACGAAGAAATTCCTCAGGTTCGGCGCCTCGCCCATCAGGTAGTTGTGATCCGGCGTGAACGATTCGGGCCCGCAGAAGAGCAGCTTGATGCCGGTGTCCAGCAACTGCGGTACCCGTTGCATCGCCTTCTCGATGTGCGGGTACATCCGCTCCCAGTTCGGCGGTATGTCGCCGAATGAGAACTCCTCCGGGATCCCATGTTCGCCCCACGGGACCGCCCGGGTCTCGAACAGGCCCACCATGATCTTGCCGGCTTCCTCGCGGATGTAGGCCGAGTTGCCGGGATCGCGCAGGATCGGCAATTTCGGGTGCACGCCGGCGACCGGTTCGGAGACCAGGTAGTAGTGCTCGGCGGCGTGCAGTGGAACATTGACGCCGGCCATCCGGCCGATCGTTCGCGCCCACATGCCGGCGCAATTGACGACGTATTCGGCCTCGATCTCGCCCGACTCGGTGCGCACGCCGGTGACCCGGCCGTCGCGCTGCAGGATCGCCGTGACCTTCGTATGCTCGAAGATGTTGACGCCGTTCTGACGGGCGCCGCGCGCGAGCGCCTGGGTGACGTCCGTCGGATTGACCCGAGCGTCGTTCGGAAAGTAGAACGCGGCGACCAGGTCGTCGACGTAAGCGAGCGGCCACAGCTTCTTGACCTCGGACGGACCGATTTCGTGCGCCTCGACACCGAAGCTCGCGGCCATGTGACAGCCGCGGCGCATTTCCTCCGCCTTGTCTGAAGTCATCGCGAGCTGGATCGATCCCGTGTCGATCAGACCGGTCGCCTGCCCCGTCTCTGCCTCGAGCCGGCGATACAGATCCTGGGAATACTTCGCGAGCTTTGTTTGGGTTTCGGTGTCGCGCAGCGTCGTCAGCAGTCCCGCGGCGTGCCACGTCGTGCCCGAGGTCAATTGCTTGCGCTCCAGCAGCACGACGTCCCGCCAGCCGAGCTTCGCGAGATGGTAGGCGACCGAGCAGCCGCTGACGCCGCCACCGACGATGACGACCCGGGCGCGCGGCGGCAGCGCCCGGACACGGGCGCCGGAGTCGCCGCTCTCGAGATTCCCCATGGGAAAAGTATGCTCCGCGAACCGCCGCCGGATCTTTCGTGTTCGTGCCGCGCCTGTCGAAAGCTTGCTGTTTTCACGCGCCGGCGGCGACCGCCGCCGATTGCGCATCAGGAGCGGCAGATCTCTCGATAGCGCCGAGGCGTCGTGCCGCAGCGGCGGCCGAAAATCGTCGTGAAATGACTCTGTGTCGCGAAGCCGACCCTATTTGCGATGTCGACGATCTCGAGGTTCGTCGACCGCAAGAGTTCCTTCGCCCGCTCGATGCGCCGTGCAATCACATATTGGCGCGGAGAATGTCCGGTCGCCTTGCGAAACGCGCGGGCGAAGCGGAAGGGGCTCATGTCAGGCGCCGCCGAGAGGCTCTCGAGGGTGAGATCCTCGCCGAGGTGCGCTTCGATGAAATCGGTGACCAGGCGGAGTTGGCGCGTGGTCATCTCGATCCGCGCAGTCGCCGCTCCGGTCGCGGTCGAATGCCGCCGAACCAGGATCAGCGCAAGGGAACGGGCAATCGTGTCGGCGAACAAGCGGGTCCCGAGACCCGGGTTCTCGAGCTCGCCGAGCACCTGCCGGGCGATGTCGCTTATCGCGAGATCCACGATCCCGACACCCTCGATCAGCCCGACCGGATGCACGCCGATCTCGCGGGCGACCTCGTCGACGATAGCGGGATCGAGGAACATGTGCAGTTCGTCGATCGCGGTCGGGCACGCCCAGACGCTGTCCTGCCCGGCAGCCATCAGCATCACGTTGCCCGGGGACGAATGCCCGAGATGAGTCCGGCCGCCCCACTGCGTGCGGATCTCACATGGCCGAAGCAGGTGCGCCGCGATGAAATGCCGGTTGACCGGCGGCAGAGACATTTCCCAACATCGCAAGCCGTCGAACCTATAGGCATCCAGATGGCGCCAGCCGAGCGCGGCGCTGCTTTGTGTCGGCTCGAGCGGCAGCACGGCCTGCCAGCGGCGCACTCCCGTGGGGGTCGGCGGGCTCGTCTCCAGCATGTCATTCCCTTCTTGAGGCACCATGGCCGCGATTCGCACGGTGGCTACTTCCGCCGCAGGGAGCATTATATCGTTGTGCTCGGGGGCTTACTACGGCGCAGCGTAGCCGCCACGCCCCGAGGCGATCACAAAGCGGCTGGCGACGATGTGGACGATGCCGGCGACGAGCATCGACGGTAACGAGGCGGTCAAGTATCGGTAGGGCCCAAATGAGGCATAGGTCAGCGGATTCAGGAGACCGACGTAGGCTGTACAGCCCGCGGCCAGCGCGAACAGCGCGGCCGGATTGATCCCACCCCAGAAGAAATACGGGCTCCTTGGGCCATCGCGGTAGATTGCTCGAATGTCGATGCGCCGGCGACGCAAAATGAAGTAATCGGCGATCTGAATCCCGCACAGCGGCGCGAACGCGACGCCGATCAACGCGAGAAAGCTGCCGAACTTCGCAAAGAATAGCTCCGGTATGAACAGTCCGATCCCCGCGACCGGCGCCAGCGTGATCAGCAGCAACGCCGTCCACGACCGGTTTTCGAGGACTTTGAAATTGCGCAAGCCGATCGTCGACGCATAGACACCCGCAATCGCCGTGCCGAAGTTCGCGGCGGTCACGAATCCAAGCGCGATCACCGCGTACAGCGGGCCGCCGACGGTGCGCAGCCACACGGCCGGATCCGAGCTTTTGAGGACCAATATCCCGGCAAGTCCAATCATACTGAGCAGCGGCACCGGCGCGCCCATGCCGAGCATGACGGGCAACACCACGGCTCGACCGTTCGGCGCCATCCGAATCATCGCGCCGATGTACGGCCACCAGGACAGCGTCGTCGCGATTCCCAGCTCGATGCCGGTCGTGTAGTTCCAAAGCCGATCCGGATGCGCAGCCGCCGGAACCGCGGCGATCAGATCCGGCCAGCGCCGCGACACGAGTAGGTAAAGCATCCACAGACCGACAAACACGTGCGCGACGAGGATGTTCGAAACCGTCGCCACGCCTCGCGCGCCGCGCCTGAGCGCGACAAAGATGACGAGACAGGCAAATAGAGTCAGCCCCGGAACGGCCACAGGCAACACCTTGCCGCTAGGCGATACCCCCAATGCAACGAAGAGTTGCACCGCAGATTTTGCAAAGAATATGATCAACAAGGAATTCCAACCGATGATCGAGACCGCTTGCAAGGCTGCCGGCACGACCCAGCCGCGGCTGCCGAACTGCGGTTTGGTCGCGGCGATCGAGTCGATCCCGAAGCGCACTGATAGCGGTCCGCCGGCGAGCAGCACGAGCAGCATGCCGATCATGCATCCCGCGGTCAGCGTGATCGCGCCCGGAACGAAACCGAGATAGCCGCCGACCGATTCGCCGATCAGATAGCACCAGGTCGCCGCGGCAGCGGTTGCGAGCGTGATTCCGAGGCGCAATGGGCCCCAAGTGCGTGCCGCCGGCGGCAGCGGCCAGGCGCTTTCGTCGGCGGGCGCGGCGCCGACATCGGTCATCGGGTCGGGCCGCTGGTCAGCCAACCGTAGGCGATCAATCCGAGCGGCAGCAGCGCGCCGAGCAGGATCATCCAGAACCAGCTCATCGCGTCGAAATCGACCGACGGCGAGGCGGCCTCGACCTCGCGCAGCCGCGCGTCTAGGGCATCCGGTGCGGTACCGTCGTTCGCGGAAGCGGTTCCGCGGTAGTTAGGCACGCCCTTCGCCAGCGAACGCCTCGGCGTCCGAATAGGGGAACCACCAAAAATCATGCGGCTTGGCGGCCGAGTCGATCATCGCAAATTTGGTGTGCCGGAACGTATCCAGTCCCTCGGCGCCGAGTTGCCGGCCTATGCCGGACTGCTTGCGGCCGCCGAACGGGCCCGCGTCGTTATCCAGCAGCGGTGCATTGACCCAAACCATGCCGGCCTCGAGCTCGTTAACCGCGCGCATCGACTCGTCCAGGTTACAAGTATAGATCGTCGCGCCAAGCCCGTAACGCGAGCGGTTCGCCAGCCGGATCGCCTCGTCGAAGTCCCGAACCCGAGTCACTGGCGCGACCGGACCGAAGGATTCTTCGTTCATGATCGCCGCCTCGGCGGGCACGTCGCAAAGCACCGTCGCATCGGCGAACCAACCTTTCAGCAGCCCGGCGGGGCGTCCGCCGCCGGCGCGCACGCGGCCGCCGTCGCGCTTGGCGCCCTCGAGCACGCCCGCGTAGCGTTCGTACTCCCGCCGCGAGGCGAGCGGGCCCATATCGACCCGCCCCAGGCCGTTGCCGATCCTCACGGCCTTCGCGTGGTGAACGAGTCGTTCGACAAACGCATCGTGGATCTGTTCGTGTACGTAAAAGCGTTCTGCGGCCGCGCAGACCTGACCGCAATTGAGATAGGCGCCGAATGCGGCTCCTCGAGCCGCGACCTCGAGCGGCGCCGACGGCATGACAATGAATGGATCGTTGCCGGAGGTCTCGATCAGCGACCGCTTGTAACGCCGAGCGCAGCTCTCGGCCACCGCGCGTCCGGTCTCTATGCCGCCGGTGAATGCGACCATGTGCGTATTCGGATCCTCGACGAGCTGCTTGCCGACGGCGCCGCCGCCGGCGAGCACCTGAACGAGCCCTGGCGGCAGGCCGTCGAACGCGGACACGAACTCGAGGGTCGTCAGCGTCGTCAGATCGGATGGCTTGATGATCACTGCGTTGCCGCAGGCGAGCGCAGCAGCGGCCTGCCAGCAAAGCAGACACAAGGGATAATTGAACGGAAGGATGATGACGGCGACGCCGAGCGGATCTTTCGTCGAAAAATGAAACTGTCCATCGACGGTAGGACCCAGCACTCGTCCGTTGTCGTGGCGCGCGACCTCGGCGTAGTAATCAGTCGCCGTACTCGACCAGCCGACCTCGTCTGCGGACTCCTTGTACGGTTTGCCCATTTCGCGCGTCAGCATCTCGGCGACGACTGCTCGGTTGTGAATCATGCGCCGCGAAACCTCATGCAACAATTCGGCGCGCCGATGATAGTTGACCTTCGCCCAGCCGCGTTGCGCGGCATTTGCAGCGGCGATCGCAGTTGTGATCTCCGCCGGCGTCGCCTCGACGATCGCGCCGATGCGCTCCTCGGTTGCCGGATCGATTACATCAAGCGCGTGTGCGCCGGTTGCACGCCGCAATGTACCCTCGATTCGATGATGGCCGCTCAATTTGGCGAACGCCGTTCTCGCATCCATAAATGCCCCCCATCTTCGCGAACGATGACTTGTCGGAAGATCGGCATTCTGCGCGTTGCCGGATGCTAGGGCTTTCCGTTTATCGGGAGGTTTTGCGGGACCTTGCCGCTTTCTTGCGGTGTCGGGTCAAGCTCTGCGGGACTTTTGCGGTCGCGCCAGGGTAAGCCTGGGAAAGGAGGAAGCTCAATGTAGAGGGCGGAAATTTTTCGATTGAATCCAGAGGGTTCGACTCCCTCCCGGCAAAGGCTAGCCACCGGCCGGAAGCCGGCCTTGCATGTGCGTGCGGTGACGCACGACTTGAAGCGTAGGCAGCGGGTACCGAAGCCGCGTGATTGAGTCTCGAGAAGTCCGTAGTGCTGGTGTCTTCACTGTACGCAAGGCGGGGACTGCATCATCGGTGCCGATGCGGCGAGGGCCGATGGACTGGCCGGGATCCCAGAGCGGGGTAGAGGTACGGGATGGGTTCCCCATGAACCTGGGAGATCCTGTGTTCGACCAATCGACGATAGCCAGCGGTACCGCGCTTGAACGGGACCAGGCCCAAGCGGAGTTCTCCGCCGCTCGGGAGCGAACGAGGAGAGGATCGGTTGGAGCGGAGACTTCTGTTCAGCGCCAAGGAGAGCTTTTACAAGGCGTGCTTCCAGCTGCGCCCCGATTATGTCGATTTTCTCGACGTCGCAATGGAGATCAACGTTGCTCGGCGCGAGTTCTTTGTCACGCCGCTAGAGCGCTCGCTGCGCGCCGTGCTCGGCGCGCACTCTGTGTGCGGTCGCTTCGCCCGCGTCTCGGGATTGATCTGCACCGCAGCCGCTATCGGCGTCCGTGCGGGCGCCGTCGCGCCGGATCGCCTCGAACAATCGCTTCGGCCCGGGCTTGCAGCGGGGTCCCTCGGACGAGAACAGACCGTAAATTCGATTGACCTGCATGTCGTGGAATCGAAATAACGTCGCTGCCGTGAGTATCGCGGCGAGCTTTGCCGCGTCGAGGCAGGCTGCCATGGGCACGGTTGAGCACGAGTCCGCACGTGCGCGGCGCCTCGCGCTTAGACTGGCGAAATCGCACCCCACGCGCCAATCGTCGCGCTTATCGCGACAGCACGGCATCAGTGTTTCACCTGAGCCTGCGCGTCCGGTCGATACCGCATTGACAGTCGCCCCGGTGCCTCCTAGTCTGCGGGGGATTTTCTAACGCTCGGCTTTTTGATAATCGCGCGCAACAATGACGGCTTGGGGGAGCATGGCCGCAACGACAACATCGCTGGTACCGCCGTTACGCGCGTCCACCGCATCGCCGCCGAGCGCCGGCCGGTCGTTCACGCCGGCAGATTGTGCCCACCATACCTCGAGTACAACCAGGAACACTTAAGCGGCTGGACGACATTCATCATTGCAACATGGCCCGGTCGCACGGACCAGTATGGGGTAGCACATGAAGAAGCGTTATCGCAACAAGAAGAAATCCTATGCGCAGCTCGTCGGAGCGGCGCTCGTATCTGCGGTCAGTCTTCCGCAAGTGAGCTGGGCGCAGACGGCGTACGCAAACCTCCGAGGCACTGCCGGCGCTGACGCCGAAGTGACTGCCGAGAATGTCGCGACCGGCGAGGTCAGGCGCGCGAAGGCGGGCGCGGACGGCGTCTACACCCTCGTCGGTCTGCCACCCGGCACCTATCGCGTCGATGCGGGCGCCGGCACCGGCCGCGTCGTCACGCTGACGGTGGCATCGACCGTGACGCTCGATCTCACGGCGCAAACTGCGCAACCGCCGGCGGGCACGACGCTCGCCGAGATCGTCGTAAACGCCCTGCGGCCGATCGAGGTCAAGACTTCCGAGGTCGGCATGACGGTGTCGCAGGCGCAGATCGAGAACCTGCCGCAAGTTTCGCGCAATTTCCTCGAGTTTGCCGACACGGTCCCGGGCATCCAGTTCACGACCAATCCATCGGGCGACACGTCGATCACCGGCGGTGCGCAGAACGCGAGCTCGGTCAACGTCTACATCGACGGCGTCGGTCAGAAGAGCTACGTCAAGGAAGGCGGCGTCAGCGGCCAATTCTTCACGCAAGGCAATCCGTTTTCGCAGCTCGCGATCTCGGAGTACAAGGTCATCACCTCGAACTACAAGGCCGAGTACGGCCAGATCTCGAGTGCCGCGATCACGGCTGAGACCAAGTCCGGTACGAATCAATTCCACGGCGAAGTTTTCGACACCTACACGAATCAGAACATGCGGGCCGAGACTCCGTCCGAGGTCCATTCCGGCCTGAAGACGCCCTCGCACGAGGATGAGTACGGCGCAGCGTTCGGCGGCCCGATCATCCACGACCGGATGCACTTTTTCGTGACATACGAGGCGAAAAGTTTCAACACGCCGATCACCGTCACGCCGGGGGGGTTGATTGGCACCGATACGAATACGATCTCGCTTCTGCCACCAAGCGCGCAGGCCCAGTTCGGGCCGGCGGATCTGCCGTTCACCGAGCATCTCACCTTCGGCAAGGTCGATTGGGAGCTCTCCGATCGCGACCGCATCGTCGCTGAATCTCAATATCGGCAGGAGGATCAGATCGGCAATATTGGCGTGGGCCAGGCGCCCTCCGCCTCGATCGATACGAAGAACAACGACCTGCGCATCAACGCGCGCTGGCAGCACAGCGCTGATCGCTGGTACAACGAAGTGCTCGCCAACTACCAGGACGCATCCAATGCGCCCTCGTCGCGCGGTATCGGCAACGGCGCCCAATATGCGATCGCCGCCAACAACAATCAGGTCATCCTCGATACGGGGCCCGCATCGCCGCTCGCGACGCAGAACAAGGGACAGCGGGGTCCGGGCATCAAGGACGATCTCACCTTCAGCAACCTGCGCGGCTGGGGCGATCACACGGTCAAGATGGGTATCCGATTCAATTATCTGAACCTGAAGGCGCAAGATGCCGAAGACATCAATCCCCAGTTCTACTATGACGTCAATTCGACCGGCACCGACACACAGCCGTACAAGGCGTTTTTCACGAAGCCCGTCCCGGGCCTCAACCCGACGGCGCAATCCATCGACCGACAGCTTGGGATCTACTTGCAGGATGACTGGGCGATCAACCATCGCTTGACCATGAACTTCGGCGTGCGCTGGGACTACGAGCAGGTGATGTCGTATCTCGACTACGTGACGCCGGCCAACGTCGTCGCCGCCCTGAACAGCCAGGATCCAAATGCCCCGGTCGGACAAACCTATGCGCAGTCGCTCGCCAAGGGCGGCGTGAACGCCAACGATTACATCAGCAACGGCCACAATCGCAAGGCACCAACGGACGAGATTCAGCCACGGCTCGGCTTCTCCTACGACCTCAAGGATGACCAGAAGCACGTCGTCTTCGGCGGGTACGGCCGCGCCTACGACCGCGACCTCTACGATTACCTGCAGCTCGAGCAGACGAAGTCGTCCTTGCCGCAGTTCACTGTCTATTTTCCCTCGCCGCTGGTGCCAGCATGCCAGGGGACGCCCTGCGTCGCCTGGGATCCCGCCTACCTCAACGGTCTCTCGAATCTTCAGGCGCTGGTCGCCGCGAGCAATCGGGGCGCGGAAGTCGACATGATCAACAATAATCTGAAAGCACCGTATTCGGATCAGTTCAGTGTCGGAATACGCAACAAGCTCGGCGACTGGAACTCGACCGTGACGTTCGCGCGAATTGTAAGTCACGACGGCATTGCGTTCACGCTCGGCAACCGCCGCCCGGACGGCTCGTTCTGGCTGAACGGCGGCCAACCCTGGGGTAACGGGGTCCCCGGCTTCGGCTCGCTGATCATTGCGAGCAACGGCATCGTGACGCGCACCAACCAAGTGCTGGTGTCGCTCGAGAAGCCTTACACAGAGGAGTCCGGCTGGGGCGCGACCTTCGCGTACACCTTCACGGACGCAACCCAAAACCGCAGCATCACTGAGCACTACGCGTTCGACGAAGAGAACATCGCGCAATATCCGTTCATCCGCTCGAATGCGGCGCCACGGCATCGCTTCGTGCTCACCGGCACCGCGAAAGTACCCTGGGGATTCGTGGTCGGCGCGAAGCTGACCCTCGCGACGCCGACACCGTACAATGACATCGCCTTTGGGCTCCCCGCACAGCCGAACGGCGCCGGCGGCTTGCCGGTTTCCGCGACACCCGAACCGACCTTCGGTTACCGGGACCTCGATCTTCAGGTGACCAAGAATTTCAAGATGAAGTACGGCTCGACGCTCTATCTGCGGATGAATGTCGTGAACGTCTTCAACAACAGGAATTACTCCGACATCATCACCAACTGGGTCGTCAACGGCACGCTGAATCCGCATCCGGTGAGCTACAACCCGAACGGCAACATTGACGGCGAGCCGCGCCAGCTCAAGCTGACCGCCGGCGTCAAGTTCTGATGCGCGGACGATCGAAGTTGCGGCCGCCAAACGCGGCCGAACCGGCGCTGTGACCGAAGCCTCGATTCGGCAGATCGTCATCGTCGGCGGCGGCACCGCGGGCTGGATGGCGGCGGCCGCGTTCGCAAAAGTGCTGGGCGGCGACTGCGCCGTGCGCCTGATCGAATCGGAGGACATCGGCACGGTCGGCGTGGGTGAGGCGACCGTGCCGCACCTGAAGCTCTTCAACCAGGTGCTGGAAATCGACGAAGTGGAGTTCATCAAGGCCGTACAGGGCACGTTCAAGCTCGGCATCCAGTTCGTCGATTGGGCTCGCCCCGGGGACCGGTACATCCACGGCTTCGGCAGCATCGGTCATGACTACGGCATGCTGCCGTTTCATCAGTATTGGTTGAAGGCTTATCTTGCAGGCCGGGCGGCCGAGATCGGCGAGTATTCGCTTAACACCGCCGCGGCGCCGCTCGGCAAGTTCATGACATCGGCGAGCGACGCGCCGGCGAACTCGCCGCTCGCCAACGTCGCCTACGCCTACCATTTCGACGCCGGCCTATATGCACGCTACCTGCGCGGCTACGCCGAGGCTCGCGGCGTGCGCCGCACTGAGGGTCGGGTCGCGGACGTCCGATTGCGCGGCGACGACGGTGGCATCGAGGCCGTCGTTCTTGCCGGGGGCGAGACGATCGGCGGCGAGCTCTTCGTCGATTGTTCGGGTTTTCGGGGCCTGCTGATCGAGGGGGCGCTGCACACGGGCTATCAGGACTGGACGCACTGGCTGCCCTGTGACCGTGCGCTCGCCGTGGCGACCGAGAACATGAGTTCGCCGCCGCCCTTCACGCGCTCGACCGCGCGACCGGCCGGCTGGCAATGGCGTATTCCGCTGCAACACCGCTGCGGCAATGGTTATGTCTATTCCGGCGCGTTCCAGAGCGACGACGACGCGGCCGCGACGCTTCTCGCGAATCTCGAAGGGCGCGCCCTCGGCGAACCGAGGATGATCCGGTTCTCGGCCGGAGTCCGCCGGCAATTCTGGAACAAGAACTGCGTCGCGATCGGGCTCGCTGCGGGATTTCTCGAACCGCTCGAATCGACCAGTATCTACCTCATCCAGTCCGGGATCGCCCGCTTGATCAATCTGATGCCTGGCCGGCGCTTCAGCCGCACCCTCATCGAACGCTACAATGCCCAAACGTCGTTCGAGTTTGAGCGCATACGCGACTTTCTGATCCTGCATTATTGCGCAACTGAACGCAGCGACTCGCCGTTCTGGAATTATTGCCGAACCATGGCGGTCCCGGAGCGCTTGCGCGAGGTCATCGACCTGTTTCGCGACAGCGGACGCTTTTACCGCGATGCCGAGGAGATGTTCGCATTGACAAGCTGGGTGCAGGTGATGATCGGTCAGCATGTCTTGCCGCGTGCGTATCATCCGCTGGTCGATCGGATGCCGGATCGGCAGTTGCACGAATTCGTCGCGGGAGTGAGGAGTGTCGTCGCGAATTGCGTCGAGACAATGCCAATGCACGGCGAATTCATCACACGCCATTGTCTGGCGCCACGGCTGAGCGCGGCAGCCGCCTGACGCGCTCGCGATGCCGTTGTGAGCAATCAATCTCGGTAGGTCAACTTTGAAGGGAATCGATCGACGCCAGTTTGTGAGCGCCGCAGGCGCCTCCGTATTGCTCGCCTCCTGCCGGTGGCGCGACCGAGGTGACTCGTTCGCGCCGGTGGACCCGGATCCAATTGCGGCCCCGGGTGCGCCGATGAGTCTCGAGGCGCTGCTGACGACGACGCAGCGGCTCACATTCGATTTTTTCTGGCAAACAACTGAGGCGGAGCGTGGTCTGGCGCCGGATTACATACCTGAGCGGCAGTCCGCGAGCGTCTCCGCCATGGGCTTCGCGCTCTCCGCAATTCCGATCGGTATCGAGCGAGGCTGGGTGTCGCGCGAGGCCGGAGCACAGCGCGCGGCAAACACGTTGCAATTTCTGCGCAACGCCCCGCAAGGCCCGGGCATCGGCGGTGTGAGCGGCTATCGCGGGTTCTTCTACCATTTTCTCGAATTGACGAGCGGTACGCGGTACCGTCATTCGGAGCTCTCAAGCGTCGATACGACCTTGCTGTTGATGGGCGTCCGTTGCTGCGGTCAGTACTTCGACCGTGCCAACGGCCTCGAGAGCACGATCCGCTCGCTCTCGGACGAACTCTGCGAGCGTGTCGATTGGCCGTGGATGCAGGTGCGCCGCCCGAGCATTTGCATGGGTTGGATGCCCGAGACGGGGTTCCTGGAAATGGATTGGATCGGCTACAACGAGGGCATGATGGTCTACCTGCTGGCGCTCGGCTCGAGCGAGCATGGAATCGCGCCGGATGCATGGGCAGCATGGACATCCGGCTACCCGCGAAGCTGGGGACGATTGGAGGGAATCGAACACTTGACGTTTGGCCCGATGTTCGGCCATCAATACACCCAGGTCTGGTTCGATTTGCGTGGACCTTCCGACGCCTACATGCGCGCCCGCGGTATCGACTACTTCACCAACAGCCGCCGCGCCGCGCTGTCGCAGCGCGCCTATGCGATCGCCAACCCGCTCGGTTGGCAGGGGTACGGAGGCAATGTTTGGGGCTTGAGCGCGTCTGACGGCCCGACCGACGCGAAGCTGCGATATCGCGGGGAGTGGCGGCCCTTTCATACCTACGCCGGCCGCGGCGTGTGTCTGAATCCCGCGCACGACTTCGACGACGGCACGCTGACGCCGACCGCGCCGCTCGGTTCACTGCCGTTCGCGCCTGACGAGGTCCTTCCGGCGATCGCCGAGATTCACCAGCGCTACGGTTCGGCCATCTTTCGGGAATACGGATTCGTCGATGCATTCAATCCGAGCTTCGGCTACGACGTCCCATTGATGCGAGGCCGACGGGTCGGCAAACTCGGTTGGGCGGACACTCGCTACTACGGCATCAACAAGGGACCCGAGCTTGCGATGATCGAGAACCATCGCAGCGGACTGCTCTGGCGGCTCATGCGGAAAGACCCCGTTCTATGCCGAGGAATGCGGCGTGCCGGATTCACGGGAGGATGGCTTGGGTAACACGAGCCCGTAAGAGGTCCCAACGCCATATGTGGGCGTGCAACCTTGTGATGGGAGATCGAGCAGTTCCATACACGGTTGGATCGGTCGTTCGACGCCGCCGTGCAGCGGCGGCGATCTCCTTCGGCGCGACCCTGCGATCTGCGAGTGGCCGTAGGCCCTGGAGTATTCCGTCCGGGACCGGTGCGCCACTCAATTGGAAAATAATCAGCTCCAGCAGCCATTCCACTAATCCTCTTGATGACACGCCGCCCGCCGATCAAAGTCGATCGGCGGGCTTTCTTGGCCGTTATCCGAGGACGTGGCCGTGCTCGCGGGGTGGAGCGACTTTTTCATATCGTCGTCGCTTTCGTTGACCGTGGTGGCTTGGTTCACCGGACAGGGCTCGCGCCGCAGCTCCGCGCCAAATTCGTCCCGAAACACGAGCTGGTTCTCATCGAAGGAGTACTCCGGATAATGGTGATCGCGCCACTGGTTGAGGAAGTGAGCGTAGAACGTGGAGAAAAATCCGCGGTTGGGCCTCTCCCGGTGCAGCGCGAACACGTACTCGGGAACTTCGCCCGCAGTGCGGTCCTCGCGACTGCAGCGCACCCAGACGTGCTCGCCGATGAATACCAATTTCCACAATGGCGGCTCGTCGTAGAACTTCAGTGCTATGTTTTTTCCCGGACCTCGCAGGTTGCGAAGCACCGCGATGCTGGACGCAATCTCCCGCTGGATCTCGTCCAGAGTTGCGCGGGAATCAGCGTGGGCCGCCGCATAGGCCTTTGCCGCGGCGCCCAAAGGGTGGATCAACATGACACGAAGCTCGTAACAGTCCGCGATGATTGATCGCAACGCACTGTCGGGCGCGGCAAACGTCTTGTGGCCAGTGACCGCCAGGATGGTCAAATCGCGCTTCCATGGCAGCTTCTTGACACGTGTATCCTTGACCCGGCGCGACAGCCAATCATCGTTGTTGCGGGCATAGACGAGCGAGGCAATTTCGGACATGCGCGCGCGTTTGCGGTAATTCCAGGTCAGCTTGATGAAGTTTACGATCAGCACCAGGACTGCCGCCAAGCCGACTTCGACGTAGATCAACTTCCGTGTATCGTCGCGGATCCGCGGCCACCAATTGAATAGAAAGTAGCCGGCTAGCTTCGGCAGCGAAAACGCGACCGCGATCGCAAGGAACGAAATCGCGACATGTAGTACGACGTGGCGCAGCCCGTTCCAGAATTTCGACAGCGCGGACTCGGCATTCATGCTTGCACTCCAGGGTGTCGTGGCGACGGTCATGGGATCTACGCGGTTGAATCGTGTCCCTGGCAAGACGAATTCGCCGTCGCGCGTCGTCCCGAGCTGGTCGGTGTCGATTTCCGCGTTCGCTCGACGCCGTGCCGAGATATCAGGATAGCGGTGCCGCGAAAGGCGCAACATTGGGCAGCCCCGGAAGTTCGCCGCGGAGAACACCTGAATGCGTCGGGAGGAATCCCCGTTCCGGAAGGAGGATCGCACTGCGGCTGTCGGCGGCGACCGACACCCGCCTCGAAACACACTCACGCCACGCAGGCCGAAGTACGACTGTCGCGCCGCGCGCCGTCGAACGGATCAGCGCTCGCCCGAGGCGGGACTTGAGACGCCAGGACGGCGTCTACCGTGCCGGGAGCCAACGGATCATCGTCTCAGGTCGCACAACCGCCAAGTCGTCGCGCCAATTGAACAATTGCGAGAATGCCGCTAATGCCGAGGGGTACTGCTTCCGATAGGCGCGTCCATCGGTAAATCCAATAATTACGGCGCACGGCTGCGGCATCAGGAATTTCCTATGGCAATTCGCGGCGCTGCGCAGCCCCGGGATCGGGTGTTCACCGCCTAGTCGAATTCCCGCCCATCGCTAAGATCCTTCGCAGTTCATCCGAAATCGGGAGATCGTACTCATGGCGGCAATCCTACAATGCGAAGAACAAGGGCTGCGTGAAGCCGCCCGCGCCCGAAACAGAACCTTGGCCATGGAATTGAGCGCTGCCGCGATGGAAGGCGACGAGCGGCGCGTCAAGCAAATATTGGCCGAGCTGTTGCGCTGTCAGGCGCGGCGCCCAGAAGCGAAGCGCCATGTACAGCTGCAGGCTTTGGAGGATCTCTTCCATACGATGCGCTCGATGGCGATGACCGACGACTTGACCGGGCTGAACAACCGCCGCGGCTTCTTGCGCCTCGGCACTAGGTGGCTAGAGGTCGCCAATCGCGAGCGGCTCAACGTTTGCATCGTGCACGTCGATATCGACAATCTGAAATTGGTCAACGACACGAGCGGCCATTGCGCCGGCGACATGCAGCTGCGGCGCACCGCCGACCTGCTTCGCGAGCTGTTTCCCAATTATGACGTCTACGACGTGATCGGCCGGCTCGGCGGCGACGAATTCGCTGTGCTGACCTCGTCGCGCAGTGCGGTCGCCCCGGACACGCTGGCGCGGCGAATTCTGCAGGCCATCGAGAGGCAGCCAAGCGTCGATCGCTGCCCGACGCTGTCGCTGAGCGTCGGTGTCGCGAGCGTCGACGCGCAACAGCCGCTGGCGATTACCGAATTGTTGAAGCGCGCGGAGCGCGCGACCTATGCGCACAAGCTTACGAAGAGGGCTCGCCGCGCCGAGCGCCGCGTGCAGTCCCGTGCGGCACATCTCGCGTCTATGTCCCTGTAACAGGTTGCACCCGGGCCGGGAGGAGACGTGTTGCGAAACCGTCATGCGATAAATGCGTCTCGATTGAAGGATCGACCATTCGAACGTGCCCGCGCGAAGCCGCGGGTTACGCCGATCGCCCCGCCAACGAGCCGCGAATTTCTCCGGTCAGGACTTTTTGAGTTCGCTTCGGAACTGGCGGAGAGTGCAAGTGCATCAAGTGCATGATGCGCGCCACGCGGCGCCTGGTTTCCTGCTCGTCGGACCCTTCGATCCTCATTGTGGGGAGTATACGTTCCTTGCGCCTCCGCTTGGCGTCTGGCGCCTCGCCGGCGTCCTACAGTCGGCCGGCATTCGTACGCGAGTCTTCGATCCGAATTGCTGTGTCGGTCCGCCGCAGCGTGCGCTGGAGCGGGAACTGCTCACCGGCGCCTGGGACGTCGTCGGCATTTCGACGACGGGAATGACTCTACGCTACGACCTGGAACTCGCCCATCTGGCGCGGCGCTGCCGGCCGGCCGCCTTGTTGGTCGCCGGCGGCATGGAGGCGACCTTCTGCCCCGAGCGGATGTTCGAACTAGGTCCGTTCGATCTGGTCGTCCTCGGCGAGGGCGAGCGACCGTTGCTCGCCCTCGCCGAACGCTTGCGGGCGCGTGCGCCGCTCGGCGGCATCGACGGTACCGCGGAATGCGATGCCGCGGGAGCGGTGAGGAAGCGACCGCAGCGCGCCCTCGCACGCGCGGAACTACGCGACGCGATTTTCAGTACGCCCTATGCGCAAATGCCCTACGAGACGTACTGGGAGCGGCTAGAAAACGCTTACCGGATCGACGCGCTTCCGGTCAAGGCCGCTCGCGAGGCGCGTCTCGCCGAGATCCGCTCGGTGCGTTTGATCACCCTGAATTACTGTCCGATGGGCTGCACGTTCTGCTCGGCGACGAACTTCCTGCACGAGGCGCAAGGCCAAGTCGCCTCGATCGCGCGTCTCGACGCGGAAGAATGCGTCGCGATGATTCACTCGATCGTCGCGACGCATCCGCTGGTTCGCACCGTCATCTTTCAGGACGACATCTTCGCGTTCACGCGCGACCGCCGCGTGCTGCCGCTGTGCGATGCCATCGTCGCCGCGAAGGAGCGCGGCACACTGCCGCGCCACTTGCAGTTCATCAGCACGAATCGCATCGACGCGATGAACGACGAGCGCCTCGCGGCGATGCGGCGCGCCGGCTTTCGCGTGCTGGGATTCGGCATCGAGAGCTTCTCGCGCCAATCGCTGGCAGAATTCAACAAGGCCGCGATTTATCCGCACATCGAGCCGGTGCTGGCCTCGGCGCTCGAGCTCGGCATTACGCCGTTTCTCGATCTGATCCTCGCCACACCATACGGCTCGATGGCGGATCTTGCCGAGACGCTGCGTCAGGCGTTCCGCTGGATCGCACGCGGCTGCGAGGTCGGCATGTATCCCTACGTGATACCGTTTTCTGGGTCGGCGCTGGCTCGGGATGTGTCGCTCGCATCGCATACTGTGAGTGTGCGCCGTCGCGTCGCCGGCACTGCTGTCGAGTGGCAGCAGGCGCAAAAGATTCTGCCGGTGGACGCCGAGGTGCGCGAGGCGATCCTGCGAATCGAGGACGCGTTCGAGCGGCGCTTGGGAGAGCTCGAGCATCGCGGCGCGCATATGCCGTCGCGCGTACGCTCGCTGCTCTGGATCGGCAGCGCATTGCCGATCCTGGCCGGCTACGGCCACGCGCTCGCCGATCCGCGCGCCGTGCAAGCCGAGCTCAACGCGCGTATGCCGCGTTTGCAGCGGCCACCGAGCACCGGTCGCGAGGCGGCGTACGCATGATCATTAGGCGTTCACGCATGCTGTTTGCGCCGCTCGGCGCCTGCGTCGTGCTGACCGCGTGCATCGCCTTGTCCGCGACCGATTGGCGCGCAGCGGGATTCTCGCTGCTGTACTACCTGCTCGCCAACACGATCCTATTCGTCGACGGTCTCGACTTCGCGCTGCGCCTGTTCGCGCTGCGCAACAGTCATGGGCTCGCCTCCGCCGAATCGCCCGAAGCGATCGCGCGGCTGTCGGTCGATGTCGAGACGTCCGCGCGGCGCACCAGCGCTTACGTCGGCATCCGGCCGTACGCGATCGTCGTCTCAGTGTTCAATCTCGAGGAGCAGCTGGATGATTTCATGGACGCACTCGAGGCCTTCCGCGATCGCGTATGGGTGATTAGCGACGGTTCGAAGGATTGTACGGTGATGCGCCTGCGGCAGGCGGGCTGGCGCTGTTTCGACGACGGCGTCAACCGTCACAAGCCGGGCGCGTTGCGCCAATTGCTGGAGCGCCTGCCGGCGCAGATCGAGACGTTACTGGTCATCGATCCGGATATCCGCATCGGCGACGCGGGCCGCTCCGGGCATTTCAGTCTCGAGCGCGTCATCGGCGATTTCCAGCGTTCGGGTGCCGCGGCTGCATGCCCATGCCTGCGCGTCGTCCGCGACGGCTTCGTCGGCCGATTCCAGGCGCTGGAGTACGCGATGGCGTTCGGACTCGGCCGCCGCAGTCTCGCCGATTACGGCATCACGTCCGGCGTCTCGCTATATCGTCGCGACGCGCTCGCGCGCGCGCTCGCGGAACATTCCCAGTCGATCTATGCCGAGGACCTCGAGAATGCGCTGATTCTGCTGCGCCAGGGTGAGGCCATTTATTACGACGGCCGACTGGTCATCGACACCGAGGGGCCGGGCACATGGAGGCGTTGGTTCTCGCAACGCGTGGGCTGGTACTACGGCTTTCTGAAGGTCTACGTCGAGCGCTTCGGCGAGATCCGTCGGGTCAGCGCGCGCAGTCTGTTCGCCGCGTATCACTACCTCATATACATGGGCTTCCTGTCGCTCTGCATGCACGCATTGAAGATGCTGAGCGTCGTCATGCTGCTCGGCTGCGCGATCAACGGAATCTGCCAGATACTGGCGCTGCCGGCGCTGTTCACCGGCCATTGGACCGATCCCGCCTATTTTGCGATCGCCGCGGTCAATTATTGCGTTTTCATGCTGGTAGCACTGATCATCGTCGTGCCCCGCGGCGAGCGCGGCTACCCGGCGCCGATCGTGCCCTTGTACTTCGTTTATGCGCTGTTCCACGTCGTGCCGATGACGGTGGGCTACTGCAACTGGCTGACGATGCGTTTGTGGGGCAGACGCGTCTATCGTGATCACTACGAGCCGAGCTCGGGCGACGCATCCGATGCCCTGGTGCTGAACCGATGAACGCAACACCTGCACGATGTGGTCATGGCCATTAGCAATCCCGCTTACCTGGCGCCGCCGCGTGTCTACGTTCCGACCGCTTACTGGGAGCACCGTGCGCGCCAATTCGCCGGTCGGGGCTCCGGGCTCGGCGCGGTTTGCTCCTACGGCATGCCGGCGTTCTACAATTGGATGATCCACATCGAGCAACGCATGGCGCTTGCACGCTGGCTGCGTCCGCGCGCCGGCAGCAGCGTGCTCGACGTCGGCTGCGGCGTCGGCCGTTGGAGCCGCTTGCTCGCGGCGCGTCGGACGCAGGTTACCGCCGTCGATATCAGTCCGACGATGATCCATCAGGCGCAGAATCGCCTCGCCGCCCGCGGCCTCGCGGACCACTGCCGCTTCCTGGTCCAGGACGTGAGCGCGCTGGATACCGGCCGGCGCTTCGATCTCGTGCTCGTAGTAACAGTATTGCAGCACATCCTGGATCCGGGCGCCCTGCGCGAGGGAGTTCGGCGCCTAGCCGCGCAACTCGCGGACGGCGGCACGATGGTCGTGCTCGAGGCGTCCCCGGCCCGCGCCGTCGCGCGCTGCGATTCGAGCGTATTTACCGCCCGCAATCGCGATACCTACTCGAGGCTCTTCACGGACGTCGGGCTGCGGATCCACACGATGACCGGAGTCGATCCGGCGCCGTTCAGGACACTGCTGTTACCGGCGTTGAAGCGGCGCACCGGATTGTCGGCGACCGTCGCACTGGCGGCTGCGACGGCCGCCTCGATGCCATTCAATCTATTGTTCGGCCGCATGTCGGTCGAACGTTCGTGGCACACCGTCTTCGTGCTCGGGCATGCGAAGGAGAACGGCCATGTTCGTACCGCGTAGCATTTTGTTGCCGTCGGCTCTAATGGGATTACTCGCCGGCCTCGCGGCCCTGGGCTCGCGGCACGGGGGACCGCATGCCAAACCCGCTCCGCGCGCCGGGCCGATGCATACGGTTGTTAGCAGCGGCGCCGACCGCGGCCCTGGCACGTTGCGCGAGGCACTGTACAAGGCCGCCGGCGCCCCGGGTCGGGCAACCATCGACATTCGCGCGGACACGATCGAGCTAAAGACGGCGCTGCCGCCGCTCGTGAATCCGCACGGCATCGACATCACCGCAGGCAATCAGCACACGCAGATCGACGCGCATCAGCTCGGCGGCGGACCGGTGTTCGACGTCGACGCGGCGCACTCGTCGATTGTCGGGATCACAATTCGCAATTGCCCGGCGGCCGCGATACTGGTGCGCGCCGGCGACTTCCGGCTCGACTCCGCGACGATCGAGTCGTGCGATGTCGGTATCGACGCAGCGGAGAACACCGCCGGCATAGAGCTGCAGAACAACCAGCTGATCAACGATCGTCTCGGTGTCCGCTTCGCGGCGGCGCGCAGCGGCATGACCGTCGTGGGCAACCGGTTCGACGGCGACAGCGGAGCCGGCATCTGGGCGGTGCGCGGTGTGCCCGACCCGGCCACAGTCCCGGCAATTGCCGTGCGTGGCAACCAGTTCCACAACAACCGCATCGGCATCGTCGCCGGCAATCTGCCGATGGTCATCGAGCGCAATTTGTTCACCGATGCACAGGAGTCGGCGATACATGTCATCGGCGCCGGCGTCACTGTCAGCGCCAACCACGTCAGCCGCGGCACGTCGATGGGCATCGTCGCCGAGAACGCCCGTGCCACGGTGGTCACCAACAACGACCTCGATCATCTCGGCGCGTATGCGATCTTCGTACGCGGCTCGTCCGGAACGCTGATCAAGGACAACCGCATCAGCAGCGGTGGCTACGGCATGGCGTTCATTCTGGGCGACGCTGCCCACCCGAACATTGCCGTCGGCAATTTGATCGTTGACCAGCGCTACGACGGCATCGATGTATTGGGTGAGTCGCCGGTGCTGCGCGACAACCGCATCCTACAAGCCAAGTCCATGGCAATTCGCGTCGAGAACTTCAAGCCGCCGGATCGCGCCCAGGTAATCGCGCATCCGTTCCTGGACGGCAATGTGGTCACTGCCGCGGGCGCGGCTCTGGGCGCGCCGCCGCAGCGCGCGGCTACCGCGAGCCTGCCTTGAGCGCCATCGTGAGCCCGCAGGAACGCGAACGTGTGCGGAGCGGCGGGCGCGCTCGCGCGGCGCATGCGTTCGTACTCGACGATACCTGGTTGCTGACGGTCAGTGCGCTCGTCCTCGCGACCGCGATCCCGTGGTTCGTCAACGGCATCGACGTCGATTTCGCGGCGGCTTCCTGGGGCATATTCGGCGTCGCGGCGATCTACCTCGCGATTGCGGCCCATGGAGGCCGCGCCGATCGGACCGAGCGGCTGCCGCCCACGCTGCCGCTCCTACAGGCAATCGGCGTCGTCCTGATCGGCGCAGTCTGGTGGAAGGCAGGCGGTCTCGAGAACCCGGTGCTGCTGCTCGTCTTCGTGCTCCCTGTGGTCGGGGCCGGCCTGCAATCGCGCTCGCAAGCCTACGTCAGCGCGGCTCTCAGCATCGTCGTCGTGTCTGTGTTCGCGCTGGAACAAGCACCGGAACTGCGTTGGTATTTGGCCGAGCATCATCGCGCCGGCGCATGGCTTGCGGCGCTGTTCTCCGACAAAGCCGTTGGTCCCGCGCTGTTTCCGGGTTTCTACGCGCCGCCCGACTACGCGGTCGCGCTGCTCGAAGTCTACGCGGTCGCGTTGTTCGCCTGCGCGGTCGCGGCCGACACCTTCGGCGGACTGGTACGCAAGTCGGCTCACGACCTCGTCGCAGCGCGCGGCGAAGTCGAACGTGCCGAGGACCTCTGGCTGAATCTGATCGAGTCGCTTCCGCTGCCGGCCGCGCTCGTCGAGGCCGACACCTTGCGGACGGTTTGCCACAGCCGCTCGCTGGCGGAATACTTCACGGACGGCGCCCCGATCGCACCCGGCGCCGATCTATTCGCGTCGGTGCAATTCTCGCATCCGGAGATCATCCGGGGAATGATCTCCTCCGGGTGCGGTGCGGCGCCGTTTATAGCCGTGCGCGTGCGTGGCGAACTGCGCGCGGCGGAGGTTCGCGTGCAGTTGCTCGCGCGAACGGACCGGCCGCTCGCGATCGTGATCATCAACGATATCACCGAGCAATTCTGCATGCAGGCGGCGCTGGATGCGGCCGAATACGCCGCGCTAATCGTCGACGCAAACGGCAAGGTCCTTGGCTTCAATCGGCCGGCGCTTGGATTATTCTCCGGCCTCGGTCGGGGCGTCGCAGCCGCGTCTCTGCTGAAGAGCGGCGCCGAGCGCACCGCCTGGTGGCAGCCGCGACTCGGCGGACGAAGGAAATTGCACGTAGAGATCGGTGCGCGACTGTATCAGGTCAGCTGCTCGTCAATCGCGCTGCCCGGCGAAGAAGAGCCACTCAGCGTCGTCGCCATCATGCCGGTCGCCGGCAGCGATACGAGCCGCGCCAATCCGACCGAATCGCTGCGCCAGAACAGCGGCAGCCTGCCGTTGCGATGAACGCCGCGCGTGCAACCGCCGTCATCGCGACGGCCATCCTGGGTATCGGTTGTGGCCAGCGCGCGGTCGCGGCCGATGATCGCCTGATTCTCGGCGCCAATGCGACGCGTGTCGCAGGCATGAACGGTGGCGGGGGTGAGATGGACTGGCTGCATGGCGTCGACGACCTCGGCACCATGAGCCTCGGCGTCGACTATCAATCGCTCGCCGGCGCCAAGTGGGCCTACGCATCGCTGAGCGGCGCAGCATCGCCGCGCGGCGGCGCCGGATCGCTGATCGCATCGGCTGAGCTACACGAGGGCGCGGGACGCATCGGCACTCACAATTTCGACTACAACATCGTCGCCGCCGCGCTTGGCACGAGGCTGTCGCCGACGCTGTTCGTGCAGTTCGAGGATAGGCAGATCGAAGTCGATACGACACACGGCAACCTGCCTAAATTGACCTTGTCCGCGCAGGGCGGTCGTCGCTGGCTGGCCGACGTTTCTTTTGCGCAATCGATC
>CAVYNJ010000005.1:0-1406837 GCA_963769895.1 uncultured Gammaproteobacteria bacterium
CGGCAATCTCTGCGGGGTGAGCACCGGCGAGGCGCTGTCGCGCTGGTGCGCCGCGGTCGTCGGCCACGACGCCCTCGCGGATTTCGCGACGGCGCCGACATGGGCTCAGGACGGCATGCCGAATTTCGTCGACAAAACCGATCCGACCGATCAAAGCGCCGTAAGCACCGGCTGCGGAATGGCGTTCTTGTCCTGGATGATGAGTCCCGGCGTGAAACTCGATGCGATTGCACAGGCGATGGTCGATCTGGGCGCCGCCGGCACGCTCGGGCAACTCTATGCGAAACTCTCCGGCGGGACCCGCGTCGTCCGCCTGGCCGAAATTCCTCGCGGCGGCCAAGGCGCTGCCGCGAATTGCGAGCGACGATCCGTTCGGCGCCGCGAAACCCGCGACGCAGCGCCGGCGCTCCGGAAGCGCCGCGTTGCGCCGGAAGCGCTAGATTAGGCCGATATTGCGTTCGGCAGTCCATTGACGGTGGTTCGCGCTATCGTCGTCAGGTGTTCACCCTAGGTGCGAATCGGTGGTTCACTGTATGACTGCGGCGGTGCAAAAATGCTATCTATGACGCCCACTTGCCACCGATCACGGTGGACGGCTCGCAGCGTCGCGGGAGAAATCGGGGGGAGCATGACTATAAAAAAGGACTTATCCAACGACAAAGCGCCGCAACCCGACTACGGAGCCGATCCGGCGCGCAACGAACCGACCTCCGAACTGCTGCGTGAACTCGTGGCGCATCTGCGGCAAAGCCGCACCATTCTCCGCGAAGAATGGGTCGCCCGCATCGCCGAGGCGGCGCTCCTTACGGCGATGACGCAGGAGGAGATTTTCGACGAGGCAACATCGGTATACGACAGTTACGTCGCTGCACTCGAAACCGGTACTTTCGAGGCCCTTCAAGCCTACGCACGCAATCTCTCCGAGCGGATCATCCCGCGCGGCGTCGAAACGCATGAGGTCGTCGGCATCGTGTTGCTGTTGCGCGACGTTCTGGCGCGCTCCTTGTTCGCGAAGTATCAAGCGGACGTCGAAAAGCTCAATCGCATTCTCGATGCCTATGAACCCGCGGCCAACAGGATCGCCAACACCGTGGCGGTCGGATTCGTCCAGGAGCGCGAGCGAGTCATTCGCCAGCAACAGGAGGCTATCCGGGAATTGTCCACACCGGTCCTGCAGGTGCGCGAACGCTTGCTGATTCTGCCGATCATCGGTGTCATCGATCCGCAGCGCGCGCGGCAGCTGACCGAGCAATTATTGCGCGGCATCCGCACGAACCGCGCGAAAGTCGTCGTCATCGACATCACAGGCGTCGCCGCCATGGATGTCACGGTCGCGAATCACTTGGTGCAGACGGTCGAGGCGTCGCGGCTCTTGGGCGCAACCGTCATCGTCACCGGATTGTCGCCGGAAATTGCCCAGACGCTTGTGACCATCGGCCTCGACCTCGGCAAGATGAACACGGTCGGGGACCTGCAAGGCGGTATTGAGCAAGCCGAACGCTTGCTCGGCTACAAGGTGGTGCCGTCGATTTAGCCTGATTTAGCTTACCAGGAGGCCCAGCGCGTTGGACGTTCCTATCCTAAAACAGGGCCAATTCCTGATCGCGACGATTCAAGCCGCGCTATCCGATGAGGACCTCTTGCAGCTGCGCAAGGCCCTAGTGCATCAGGTTGTCCGGTTTCGGTCATTGGGCGTTATCATGGACGTGACGTCGATGGACGTCATGGATTCGTTCGCGTCGCGCACTTTGCTCGAGATTTCGCGCATGATCCGCCTACGTGGCGCCGATACTGTCATTGTCGGCATTCAACCCGAGGTGGCATTTGCGATGGTACAGTTGGGGCTGACACTCGAGGACATACCGACAGCGCTAGACCTGGAAGAGGGGTTGGCCTACCTGCAGCAAAAATTCACGAGCGCCTCGTAAGTCAGCGCCTCGTGTCAGAGGACTCGAAATTTGCGATTACCTGCGACAAAGACGTCGTTTTGGCCCGCCAGCACGGGCGTTCGCTCGCAATTCAGGCGGGCTTTTCAGAGAGCCAGGCGACCTTGATCGCGACGGCCATCTCCGAGTTGTCGCGCAACATCGTCTCCTACGCGGAACGCGGCGTCATATCGCTGCGGCTGGTCCGACCCGCAAACCGGGTCGGCTTGCAGATCATCGCGACGGATTCCGGCTGCGGAATCGCCGATGTCGGCCAAGCGTTGCGCGATGGATATTCCACGTCCGGCGGTCTGGGGCTGGGACTTCCAGGTGTAAGGCGGCTGATGGACGAATTCGAGATCGACTCGACCGTGGGACGCGGGACTCGGATATCGGTGACGAAATGGAAGTCCTAAGGGCCGACCCGCAGCTGCTGGTGCAATGCGGCGTCGCCGGCTTCGTGATGCCCGGGCACACCCAATCGGGGGACCTGGAGATCGTGCACCGAATTGACCGTAAGACCCTCGTGGGCGTAGTGGACGGTATCGGACACGGCGATGAGGCAGCGGCCGCGGCGCGATTGGCGCAGCAAACGATCATCGCGAATGCGCGCGAGGCGCTCGTTACGATCGTTCGCCTTTGCCACGAAGCGCTGCGTTCGACGCGCGGCGTGGTCATGAGCCTCGCATTGATCGACGCGGATCGCAGCGTCCTGAGCTGGCTGGCTGTCGGCAATGTGCGCGGCATTCTGTGCCGATCCGATGCGGGCGCTGGACAGCACGATGAGTTGCTGCTGAGGCCCGGCGTGGTCGGGGCCACGCTACCGCCGCTTCAACCAGCCGTCGTGATGTATAAGCGGTACGGTACACTGATTTTCGCGACCGACGGGATTCGTGGCGACGCGTTCTCGGGACATATCGCAACGCGCGCGTCGCCACAGGTATTGGCCAGAAATATTCTGGCTAACCATTGCTTGGGCAACGACGACGCTTTGGTGCTGGTGGCACGGCTCTGCTAACGGTACATGCGCATGAACGCAACGCGAAGCGAAGGCCTCAAAGTGCCGTTCGAGGCACAATATGCGGCCGCCCTAGCGGCCTACATCGACAAGCCCGCTGAGGCATTGTTGCACCAAGCCTATGAGCTCGGTCGAAGCGCCCTCGTTCAGGGGCGCAATATTCCGGACGTGGTAGCCGTGCATGCGAGAGCATTGACGGCAATCGTTGACGGTTCTGGCGCTACCAATAAGCTCGAGTCGACACTTCGCTCCGCGACCGCGTTTCTTGCGGACTCCTTGTCGCCATTCGAAATGACGCACCGCGGCTACCGGGAGGCGATCGTCGCGTTGCGGCACCTCAATGAGACCCTCGAACGCGAGGTCAAGCACATCGCGCACGCGTTGCACGACGAAGCCGGCCAACTGATGGTTTCCGTGCATTTGGCGCTCGCCGATTTGGAACGCGAAATTCCCACCGGTGCGCATCAACTGCTGCGGCGCGTTCGCGAGGCGCTGACGCGAACCGAAACCGAGTTACGGCAACTGTCGCACGAACTACGACCCACTGTGCTCGACGATTTGGGATGGCTGCCGGCGCTCGAATTCTTGGCCGACGGCGTATCAAAGCGCGCGCAGTTGCCGGTGCACGTGCGTTCGGACATCGGCCAACGCCTGCCGTCAAACATCGAGACGGCGATATATCGCGTTGTGCAAGAAGCTTTGACGAACGCGACGCGTCACGCAAATGCGAGTTGTATTCACATTGAGATTTCGCGAAAATCCGGCGAGTTATGCTGCCTGATCAGCGACGACGGCGCGGGGTTCGATCCCGAAGTCAGCGCTATGCGCGGCGGTCTAGGATTGAAAGGCATGCTGGAGCGCATGAGAGCGGTGAACGGCCGCTTGCGGATCGATTCGCATCCCGGGTATGGCACTCAGATCCGGCTCTTCGTGCCGTTGGGGACCTAATATGAGCGTTCGCGTGGTACTTGCGGACGATCATGTCCTGGTGCGCCAAAGCCTGAGAACCTTGCTCGAACGCGAGGGTATTGCAGTCGTCGGCGAAGCAGCGAACGGGCGCGATGCGGTCCGCATCGTCCGGCGAGAAAGCCCTGACGTAGCTGTATTGGATGTCAGCATGCCTCTATTCAACGGCTTGGATGCGGCCGCCGAACTGAGTCGCGATTGTCCGAATGTTAAAGTCGTGATTCTGACCCACCACGATGAATATCAATATGTCACGCAGGCATTGCGCTGCGGAGTGAAGGGCTACGTTCTAAAGACTCAAGTCGCCAGCGATTTGGTGCAGGCCATCCGTCAAGTTCGTTCAGGCCAGGTGTACCTCAGCCCCGGGGTTTCGCGCGCCGTCGCCGAGGGATACGGCGGTACGGGCGATTCGACCGATGCGCTCACGGTGCGCGAACGTCAAGTGTTGCAGCTGATCGCGGAAAGCAAATCGACCAAAGATATTGCCGCGCTAGTTGGTCTTAGCCCAAAGACGATCGAATCGCACCGCACCAAATTGATGCGAAAGCTCGACATCCACGATACAGCGGGGCTCGTGCGGTACGCGATTCGCAAGGGGATCATCGCACCATGATCTTCCGCGCTATTTGCCGGCGATAGGGAAATTCCTGTAAAGATTCGCGGCGGTTGGGATGTGCCCAGTCGGGGGGTTCACTGTCTCGCAGCACCCCCCGCCGACTATATGATTCTCCCAGGCGAGAATCATTGGTCTGGAGTACGCAAAAATGATCTTAGAGGTTCAGTCCGATACCCGACGGAAGCGCAATATAGATCGTATGAAAAGCGGCGTGCTCGCCACCGAACTCCGCGCCGCCGCGATGGCTGGCGACGAAGATCGTGTCGCGGCGCTGATCGCCGAAGTGCTTCGTTGCCAGACACCAAGCGAAGAGGAGAAGCTTGATCTTCAATTGCGGACGCTTGCAGATTTATTCCACACGATGCGCCGCATGGCGATGACTGACGAGTTGACGCGGTTGAACAACCGCCGAGGATTTATGCGGGTCGGTGCAAGGCTGCTAAATGTCGCCGCGCACGAATTTCGCAAAGTCCGACTCGTTCACGTCGATGTCGACAACCTAAAACGTGTCAACGATAGTGCGGGTCATTTGGCCGGTGACAAGTTGTTGCGGACCACTGCCGATGTCCTCCGCCGATCGTTTCCCGACAACGGCGCCGGCGAAGTCATCGGTAGATTAGGGGGCGACGAATTCGCGGCGTTGACTGTCGTGCGCGACCAATCAGACGCCAGTGCGCTCGTGCAAACGATCGTAGCGGCTGTCGAGACAATCAAGGCGTCCGGCGTATGCGCGGAGCTTTCCGTCAGCGTCGGCGTCGCGGAGCGCTACCCCAATGAACGGCTCTCCATGACCGATATGCTATATCGCGCGGAAAGAGCGATGTACGCACACAAGATGACGAAAATCGATCGTCGTCGCGCCGCCGAGCCGTTTTCGCGCGTGCTTGCGGGCCTCTGCGATCATGCGGTTGCCAATTAGCGCAATGGGTCCCCGTTTGAAGGGTCGGCCATCCAACTTCCCTGACGCAATCTCGCGGACACCAGCTATCCCCATGCTGTACCGCGCTGGATGTCACCGACCCTTCTCTTTTGAGTTGCCGCATCTGCGGATGGAAGCCGCCCGGACGCGCAAGCTTGGCCAGGGTGACGATCAACTGCACCGCGAGAAAAGCCAAGTCACGCATCGTCGAATCAGGCTACCAGGAATATCGGTCAGCACAAGACTGCTCGCACGCATCGAGCAGCGCAGCGATCACATCGTGCGCGGTGTCTTGAAAGTAGTAAATGACGCCGACGGAATCAACGTCGGGAAAATATTGATTCCCACGTACACCATCGGCTCGATCCCGAAGATTGTCAGCTCAGGGTCTGCGTACGTAAGACGGTAGTACGCCTGCCCGCGCCCGCGCACTTCCAGAAATCGCCATCAGCGATACCGTGCAAGCAGCTTTTCCAACGCCGCACTGCCGGGGACGAGTTTTTCGTATGGGATGCGATTGAGCGGCACAGGGCTGGTCTTGTTGATCGTGTGAAACTCGTTGCCGCCGGTTTCGTCGATGTGTATCAATCCAGTCACGTACTGGTTTTGCTTGAGCTTGTTCTCGATGAAGCCATATGCCGCGCTGCGATCAGTGGGGTCGTAGTTCGAACCAAGTTTGTGCAATACCACGCTGCTGCCGTCGTGCAGCTGCACCCGAATCGATTCACCGTGCGGATAGTCGACCGCGATATTTTCCGCGGGAGGCACGAAATCCGCCTCTATGGCGCCGTGATAATGCTCGCGCGTAAAATTGTAGCTCTTCGTGGAACCCTCGTGATCGTTGAAAGTGACGCAGGGCGAAAGCACATCGATGAGCGCGAATCCGCGGTGACGCAGTCCCGCTTGAATCAGCGGCACGAGCTGCGCCTTGTCCCCGGAAAAACTGCGAGCCACAAACGTGGCGCCGAGCGACAGCGCCATTAAGACGGGATCAATGGGCGGAATCTGGTTGACGTCGCCTTTTTTCGCCCGCGTGCCGATATCCGCGGATGCCGAGAATTGACCCTTGGTCAGGCCGTATACGCCGTTGTTCTCGATCAGGTAAAGCATGTTCACGTTGCGCCGGATCACATGAACCAATTGGCCCAAACCGATCGACAAGGAATCCCCGTCTCCGGAGACGCCGATATAGGTTAGCTCGCGATTGGCCGCGTTCGCGCCGCTGGCGATGGAGGGCATGCGTCCGTGGACGGAATTGAAGCCATGCGCACCGCTGACGAAATAAGCGGTGGTCTTGGAGGAGCACCCGATGCCAGAGAGCTTGACCAATCGTTCGGGCCGCATATCGAGCCCCCAACAGGCTTCGATGATCGCGGCCGTAACCGAATCGTGGCCGCAGCCCGCGCAGAGGGTGGACATGCTGCCTTCGTACTGGCGGCGCGTCAGGCCCAAGCCGTTGGTGGGCGATGAGGGATGCGAGACCGTGGGTTTGTTGATGTATGACATGGTGTTCTCGCGATTGATGCGTCAGCGCGGCCTCTTGGAAGTGACGGCGGACAGCCGAGGTCCCTCGGCGAGCGCCGCGCGCATGGTGTCGACGATCGGTTCACAGGACAGGGGGAACCCGCTGTAGCTTAAAACGGATTGGAGCTTGGATTTTTCGACGGCGGTTTCGAGCGTCAGCAAAGATCGCAGTTGCGCGTCGCGATTCTGCTCGACCACGAAGATCGTTTCATGGGCGCTCAAGAAGCCCTCCACGTCGGAACCGAAAGGGAACGCCTTAATCCGTAGATAGTCGACGTGGATTTTCTGGCGGGCGAGCACATCGATCGCCTCGCGGACAGCGCCGTCGCAGCTGCCGATGCTCAAGATGCCGATCTTGTTGTCGCCCGCGCCGATCATTTCCGGTTTGGGCACGTACCTGGCGGCGGTTACGAATTTGCGCTTCAAGCGATCCAATACCACTTGGTATTCGGCCGAATCCTCGGTATACCTTCCGTACTGGTTGTGGCCCGAGCCGCGGGTAAAGTAGGCGCCCTTCGGGTTCACGCCCGGCAGCGTACGGTAGGTAATCGCGTCGTCGTCGCGGTCCACGTAGCGGTAGAATTTATCGAGGCCCGCCAATTCCTCGGCCGACAAGACTTTGCCTCGGTCCGGCCGGTAGGCATCGTCCCATTTCAAATCGCGGCACATCCAGTCGTTCATGCCGATATCGAGATCGGAAAGAACGAAAACAGGAGTTTGCAGGCGTTCGGCCAGATCGAAAGCCTGCACCGCCATGTAGAAGCATTCCTCCGGGTTCGCCGGGAACAGCAGAACATGCCGGGTATCCCCGTGCGAGGCGTATGCGCACAGCATGATGTCCGATTGCTGCGTGCGGGTCGGCATACCGGTCGACGGCCCAACTCTTTGCACGTCAAAAATCACGCAAGGCACTTCCGCGTAGTACGCGAGCCCGATGAATTCGCTCATTAGCGAAATGCCCGGCCCGCTGGTCGGCGTAAACGCTCTGGCGCCATTCCAGCTGGCGCCGAGCACCATGCCGATCGCCGCCAATTCATCCTCGGCCTGGATCACTGCAAAATTCCGCTCGCCCGTGGTGGGATCCACTCGATAGCGCTCACAATACCCCTTGAAGGCATCCATCAAAGAAGTGGATGGCGTGATGGGATACCATGCCCCAACCGTCGCGCCCGCATACACACAGCCGAGGCCGGCGGCGCTGTTGCCGTCGATCATGATGTGGCCGCGCGTCTTGTCCATGCGCTCGACGCGCAGCGGCAGCGGACACGACAAGTGTTGCTTTGCGTAGTCATAACCCAACCGCAGCGCCTTACTATTCGAGTCCAGTAGTTTCGGCTTCTTGTGGTAGCTTTCGCGCAGAAGATCGTTGATGACGTCGATATCGACGTCGATTAACGCGGCGACGACCCCGGCATAGGCGACGTTCTTCAGCAATATGCGGTTACGCACGCCCTCGAAGCTCTCATTCACGAGTTTCGCCAACGTGACGCCGATCACCGTGATGTCGCCTCGCTGCAGCAGCGCGCTGCGTGGCCAGGTGGAGTCGTAAATCAGATAGCCGCCAGAAACTACTTCGCGGACATCTTGCGAGTACGTCTCCGCGTTCATCGCCACCATAATGTCGACACGCCCTGCGCGAGCGGCATAGCCGTCGCGCGTAACGCGAATCTCGTACCAAGTCGGCAGCCCTTGAATGTTCGACGGAAAATAGTTCTTCCCCGTGACCGGAACGCCCATTCGAAAGATCGCCTTCATGATCAGCGAATTGGCGCTGGAAGAACCCGTACCGTTGACGTTCGCGAACTTGACGACGAAATCGTTCACGCGGTTCGGTGCACTGATTAACTTTTGCATATGGCGGCCACATCCCCTGCATGAGGAATATTGATGGTAGATTTTTGCATATCCCAAGCGGCGGTCGGGCAGCGTTCGGCACAAAGGCCGCAATGCACGCAGACATCTTCGTCCTTGACCATGACCCGTCCCGTGTTCGGCAGCGCGCCCGATATATACAACGCTTGGCCGGCATTGTTGGCCGGCGCCTTGAGCCGCGAGCGCAATTCCGATTCCGTGCCGTTCGGCGCAATGGTGAGGCAGTCGACGGGGCAAATATCGATGCAGGCATCGCATTCGATACATAGTTTCGCGGCAAATACCGTCTGGATATCGCAATTCAAGCAGCGCTGCGCTTCGAGTGCGGCTTGTTCCGCGGTGAAACCCAATTCGACTTCGACGTCGATCTTCTTGAATCGCCCAATCAACCCCACATGCGGCACCAGCCGTCTCTCGGCGGCGTTGTATTCGTTCTTGTACGACCACTCGTGCATGCCCATCTTACGGCTGCTCAACGTCAGGCCGCGCGGCATGCGAAGCGCCATGTCCTCGCCGCGGCAGTACTTGTGCATCGAGATCGCGGCTTGATGGCCATGTTCCACCGACCAGATGATGTTCTTCGGGCCAAATGCCGCATCGCCGCCAAAGAATACCCCGGGGCGCGTGGATTGATGGGTGACGTCATCTACTTTCGGTAGGTCCCATTCGTTGAACTCTATCCCGATGTCGCGCTCGATCCATGGGAACGCATTTTCCTGGCCGATGGCGACGATTACGTCGTCGCACGGAAAGAACACATCGCCGAGCACGCGAGTTGCCGTGATATCACCATCGTGGAGTTCATACTCGAGGTGCTCGAACACCATCCCTTTGAGTTCGCCGTTCTCGATCACGAAACTCTTTGGCGTGTGATTGACCACGATCTGCACGCTTTCGTGTTCGGCATCTTCGAGTTCCCAATCGGAGGCTTTGAAGAACTGGCGAGGTTTGCGCGCCATGACTTTGACGTCCTTCGCGCCGAGGCGCAAGGAGGTGCGACAGCAGTCCATGGCCGTATTGCCCACCCCGATGATCAGCACGCGCTCGCCAATCTTGTCGATGTGTCTGAACGCTACGGATTCGAGCCAGGCAATGCCGATGTGAACGCGGTTGGTATCGTGCCGGCCGGGCAATTCCAGCTCCTTGCCTTTCGGCGCGCCCGTGCCGACGAACACGGCCGCGAATTCACCCGAATCGAGCAATTGCCGCAGGCTGTCGACCGGCGAGCTCACCCGCAAGTCGACGCCCATGTCGACGATGTAGCCGATCTCTTCGTCCAGCACGTTGGCCGGCAGGCGAAAGGCGGGGATGTTGGTGCGCATCAATCCGCCGGCGACCGCGAACTTTTCAAAAATGCTCACTTCATAGCCCAGCGGGACAAGGTCGTTCGCCACGGTGAGCGAAGCGGGCCCTGCGCCGATGCAGGCGATGTGCTTGCCGTTCTTCTGCCGCGGCGCACGCGGCAGCAGAGCGCTAATGTCGTCGCGATTGTCGGACGCGACTCGTTTCAGACGACAGATGGCCACGGGTTTGCTTTCGATCCGACCGCGACGGCATGCCGGCTCACACGGGCGATCGCAGACTCGCCCGAGAATTCCTGGGAATACGTTTGAAGCGCGATTCGCGAGGTAAGCGTCGGTGAACCGGCCTTGAGCTATCAGCCGAATGTACTCCGGGACATCCGTATGCGTGGGGCAAGCCCACTGGCAGTCCACCACTTTATGGAAATAGTCAGGCTCTCCGGTATCGGTCGGTTCCATGTTTCCTCATATTGGGATCGTCCCATCAAACCGCTGAAGTATAGGCGCGCTGCATTTCGGCGTCATCGTTATAGACCGCATAAATGCGCGGCTTTCCACAAATATCGCCCACATCGTCGCCCGGAACAGACAGTCGGTGCGGCATGGCTCCGTGGCGATGAGCCGGGGCGGCGTTCGAATCCAGGAAATCAGCAGGGATGGGGGCAAGAAAATAATGCACGATGAATCGGTCCCCGGCCGGCCGTGGCGTGTTCAATGATTGGTTCCCGATAGCGGAAGCCGGCGAGCTAGTCATGCGCTCGACGTTGCTCAGGGGCTTGGAGCACTGGTTTGAGGAGAGCGGCCTGACGCAGACTCAAGCCGCCAAAGCGCTGGGCATCACGCAGGCGCGGGTGTCCGACATGCAAACGTGGCAAGATCGGGCAGTTCAGTCTGGATATGCCCGTCCGCCGCCGCACGAGGTGGCCGTTTCGTGTTGCATTCAGTGCGCCGCGTCCGCCGCGCTGGTTGCCCCGATGATCCTGATGACGACGATCGTGGCGCCGATCAGCAAGCCGCCGCCCGCTGCCTCCATGAGCAGCCATAGCTGAGGATTAGGATTTGGCGCTGCCAATGCGAGGCCCGCGACCGTTAAGAACATGAACGTAAAGTTGTTGAGAATCAGCGGCATCAATTCGCCGAACGCGAAAATCGCGTAAACGCCGGCCAAAATGTAAATCAATCGGCCCCATTCGGCGCCGATGAGGTGCGCGAGCAAGCCGATGACGATCGGTGCAAGCATTACGAGTCCGATACCGGCGGCGCCGCCGATCAGAATATGCGGCGCCCTCTTCGGGTTCATGTGATCGCCGAAGAAGAGGACCCAGGCCACGAACGCGGGCCATGCCGGCACCCCGAGATGGCCGGTGACGAGCTCGGTGATGACGATGAGCGCGAGCACATAGAGTCCAAGAATCAGGCGGCGGCGGTTGAACTTCATGAGGCGGCTCCCAGCGCCTCGACTCGAAGCGCATGGCTGAAGCGCGCCAAATGATGCTCGGCGTCGCCAAATGTCATATCGATCATCGTGAGGCGCTTGAAGTAATGGCTGACGTTGAGCTCGTCGACGACTCCCATCGCGCCGTGCAGCTGGACGGCCTGTTGGCCGACGAAGCGCGCGGCCTGTCCTATATAGGCCTTCGCTCCCGATACGGCGCGGCGGCGGGCCGCGGGTTCTTCGCCGGCGGCTTGGATCGCCGCGATGATGGCCATCGAGCGGGTCTGCTCGGCGGCGATGAACATGTCGGCCATTCGATGTTGCAGCGCCTGGAAGCTGCCGATCACGGTGCCGAACTGCTTGCGGGTTTTCAAATAATTGAGAGTCGCCTCATTGAGCGCAGTCACGATACCCGCCGCTTCGGCACAGAGTGCGGCGATCCCCTGGTCGACGGCGCGCTCAATGACGGGAAGCGCTCGCTCGGGTGCGCCGATTACGGCGTCATCGTCGATAGGCACATCTTGCAAATGCAAATCCGCGGCTCTGCCGCCGGATTGAGTGGGATAGGCCTGCAGCGTCAATCCCGGCGCATCACGTCGCACCAGGAACAGGGAGATACCCTCGGCGCCGGTCCGATTGCCGCTGCTGCGCGCCGAGACAAGGAAATAATCGGCCGACGGGGCATCGAGCACGACGGACTTGCGGCCCGTAAGCCGCCAGCCTTTGGCGTCACGGACGGCCGTCGAGGCGACGTGCGCGAGATCATAGCGTCCGGCCGCCTCATAGGCGGCGAGAGCAAGCTGCAGCTTTCCCGCGGCGATCCGCGGCAATAGCGCCACCTTGATCGCGCGGGCAGCGGCATCGCGAAGTAGCCCGCCGCAGAGCACGACCGTACTCATGTACGGTTCCAACAGCAGTCCCTGGCCGACGAGTTCCATGAGTGCCATGATGTCCACAGTGCTGCCGCCTAGCCCGCCGAATTCCTCTGGATAGGGCAGGCCGAGCAGGCCGAGCTCGGCATATTGGGCCCAGGCTTCCGCGGAATAGCCGAGCGGCGAGCGAGCAAGCGAGCGGCGCCGCTCGAAATCGTAGTCCTTGGCGATGAAACGCCGCAGCGTCTCCTGCAGCGCCAGTTGTTCTTCCGTTAGGCGAAAATCCATCGCAGCCCTTTTTAGAGACCCAGGATCAGTTTCGAGATGATGTTCTTTTGGATCTCGGTCGAGCCCGCATAGATCGTGGTTTTGCGGTAGTTGAAATATTGGCCCGTGAGCGGGGGCGCGAAGGCGGCGTAGTGATCCGCGAGCAACGGCGGCGGAATCCAGTCCACCTCGAGCGCCTCGCGCAAGTAGGGCAGGGCATCGTGTCCGAGCGCATGCATTTGAAGCTCCGCGAGCTGCTGGATGATCTCCGATCCCTTGATTTTCAGCAGCGAAACCTCGGGTCCCGGAGCGCGGGATTCCGTCGAGACCGCCGATAGCACACGCAGGTTCGTGATCTCGAGCGCCATGAGTTCGAGCTCGACTTGCGCGATGCGATCGCGGTAGCGGGAATCCTCGATTAGCGGGCGGCCGTCGTGGAGTTGGCGCGTTGCAATTTCCTTGAGCCGCTTCAATGCGCGCTTGCAATTGCCGATGCCGGCATTATTGGTGCGCTCGTGCGAGAGCAGGAATTTCGCGTAAGTCCAACCCCTGTTTTCCTCGCCGACCAGGTTTTCGACCGGCACCCGCACGTCGTCGAAGAAAATATCGTTGATTTCGCATTCGCCGTCGATCGTCATGATGGGGCGCACCGTAATGCCCGGCGATTTCATATCGATCAACAGGAACGAAATGCCTTGCTGTGGACGCGCGTCGCTGTTCGTGCGCACGAGGCAGAAGATCCAATCGGCATACTGGCCGAGCGTGTTCCAAGTCTTTTGGCCGTTGACGCGGTAATGAGCGTTTTCACGCACCGCGCTCGTGCGCAGCGATGCGAGATCGGACCCCGAACCGGGCTCCGAATAGCCTTGGCACCACCAGTCCTCGCCGGAAATGATGCGCGGCAGAAAGTATAGCTGTTGTGCGGCGGTTGCGAAGCTCATGAGCACCGGGGCGACCATCCGCAACGCGAACGGGATCTGTGGCGGCGCGCCGGCCGCCGCACCCTCTTCGTCGAAGATGTGCTGCTCGACTACGCTCCAATCGGCACCGCCGTAGCGACGCGGCCACATGCCGGCGCCCCAACCGCGGCGGTAGAGGATCTTCTGCCAGCGCACGAAGTCCTCTTTGTGCATTCGCCGTCCCAAGCGCACTTTGGATCGGATGTCGGCCGGAAGCTCGGCCTCGAAGAAAGCACGGACTTCGGCGCGAAAGGATTCTTCTTCGGCAGTGTAGTTGAGATTCATGAGGGTTTTCTCATTCGAACATGACGACGACCTTGCCGCGCGCATCGCGTGCGCCGAGCCGCGCGATCGCGTCCATTCCCCGTTGCAGCGGGAAACGCTCGGTGACCGCCGGCTTGATGCGTCCCTCGAGATAGAGCGTCATCAGCGCCGCGACATTGGCGGCATGCTGCCGGGGCTGGCGCGCAGTGAACTCACCCCAGAGTACACCGATGATCTGGCAGCTCTTGAGTAAGGTCAGATTGAGCGGCAGCTTGGGGATGCCGGCGGTAAAGCCGACGACGAGATAGCGTCCCTGCCACCCGATTGCGCGCAGCGCCGCTTCCGTGTAATCGCCGCCCACTGGATCGAAGATCACCTGGGCGCCGTTCGCGCCGCAGACGGACTTGAAGTTATCCGTGAGTGCGCGCGCAGCGGCTTTGTCGAGCGCAACCGCCGGGTATTGCACCGTCTCGTTGGCGCCGTGTTCGCGCGCGAGCGCGAGCTTCGCCTCAGTCGATGCCGCGGCGACGACGCGGGCGCCCATGGCCTTGCCCAATTCCACCGCGGCGAGGCCGACGCCGCCCGCGGCGCCGAGCACGAGCAGCGTTTCGCCGGGTTCGAGCCGCGCTCTGTCCTTGAGCGCGTGCTGCGAGGTGCCATAAGTCAGAAGCATCGCGGCCGCTTCGTCAAAGGGCATCGCATCGGGAATCTTCCAGCAGTTGCCCGCGGGACCGACGACTTTCTCAGCCATACCGCCTTGTACCGGACTCATGAGCACGCGATCGCCGACGCGCAAGCCCTCGACGCCCGTGCCGATCGCATCGACGATGCCGGAGATCTCGCCGCCGGGCGCGAACGGTCGCGGTGGCTTGACCTGATAGAGATCCTGAATGATCAGCAAATCCGGGAAATTGACGCCGCAAGCGCGCACCGCGACCCGGACTTGGCCTGAATCTGCCACTGGCTCGGGAATCTCGTCGAGTTCCAAAGTCTCGGGTCCGCCGGGCCGGCGGCTGTACAGCGCCCTCATGCCGGGCCACCGCGCTCGGCCGCGGCGCTGCGCTCGGCTTCGGCCCGCCGTTCGCGATCCTGGAGTTCGCGCCACTGAATCTTGCCGCTGCCCGATTTGGGCAGCGCCTCGATGAACTCGACGATCCTCGGAACTTTGAACGCCGCCATGATTCTCACGGCACCAATCGGAGATCGCCGAGGCCTCGATGCGCCCCTTCCATTCCGGCCGCAATACGACCAAGGCCTTGACGGTCTCGCCGCGATGCGTGTCGCTCGCGCCGATGATGCAGGCCTCGAGCACGGCGGGATGCTGATACATCAGCGATTCCACCTCGGTCGGCCAAACTTTGAATCCGGACGCATTGATCATGCGCTTGAGGCGGTCGACAATGAAGAAGTAGCCGTCTTCATCGACTCGGCCGAGATCGCCGGTGCGCAAGAAGCGTTTGCCGTCGATCTCGATGAACGCCTGCGCGCTGTCTTGCGGCTTGTTCCAATAGCCCAAGAATACCTGCGGCCCGTGAGTAACCACCTCGCCGACCTCGCCTGCGGCGAGCTCGTCGCCGGTCGCAGGATCGATGACGCGCGAATCGACGCCATAGATCGGAATGCCCAAACATTGCTGTTTCGCGCGATCGGGGGGGTTGATGTGGGTGGCCGCCATGGTTTCCGAGAGTCCGTAGCCCTCGCAATAAGTGATGCCCCGGTCCAGCAGCCGCTGCGCCACGGCGGCAGGCATCGCGGCGCCGCCGCCGCTCAATCTGCGAATCGAGGACAAATCGTAGCGCTCGATGTTCTGGTTCATGAAGAAATCCTGGATCATCGTCGGAACCGCGGTCCAGCTCGCGATCCGATAGCGCTGCACGCATTCCGCGGCGGCGACGCGGTCCCAACGCGGCAGCAGAACCACGGTATTGCCGTTGTAGATGGGGCCGTTCATGCTGCCTTGCATGCCGGTCACATGAAAGAAGGGCGCAACCGCGAGCATCGTCAATTCAGGCTGCACCGTGAACCAGCGCATCGAGGCCACGAGCGTATGCATGGTCGTGCGGTGCGTATGCATGCAGGCTTTGGGCTCGCCGGTGGTGCCGGAGGTGTAGGGCATCACGCACAAATCGTCGGGACCCGCGTTCAAGTGTCCCGGAGGCAGGTCGCTCGCGAGCACATCGCTCCAAAGCGCGACACCGGGCCGCGAAACCTCGACGCGCGGGGCCGCTATGAACTCCGGCACGGAGAGGTTGGTGGGCAGTTTTAAATAATCCGAATACGCGACGACGATCACATGCTCGAGTTCCCGCGAATCGAGCAGCGGTTCGATGCGCGCGTACAGCTCCTGCGAGACGATCGCAGTCGCGGTTTCCGCGTCCTTGGCGCAGCGAAGAAATTCCTGCGTGAGGTACATCGGATTGAGCGGCACGACGATCGCATTGGCGCGCAAGATGCCGTAATAGGCGATCACGAACTGCGGGCTGTTCTGCATGTAGAGCAGCACACGATCACCCTTGCGCACACTGCAGCGCTGCTCGAGATAGCCGGCGATCCGCTGCGCTTCGTCGTGAATCTCGGCAAAGCCGATCGGCGTGTCGTAATAGACGAGAGCGGGCTTGGTCGGATAGCGCCGTGCGGACACCTCGAGGTTGTAGAACACATTGGTGGCCGGCGCGTCCAGGTGCTGCCGCGAATGGTCAGGCCAGAATTTGAAATGCCTGTCCGACATGGTGCGCTCTCAGGCTGATCGGTACCGGGACAGCTCGAGCTTGCCGATCTGCGCGCGGTGCACTTCGTCCGGACCGTCGGCGAGTCTCAGGGAGCGTGCGCCCGCATAAGCGTGGGCGAGCAGGAAGTCCTGGCAGACGCCGCCGCCGCCGTGCACCTGAATGGCCCAATCGAGCACACGGCAGGCCATGTTTGGCGCCGCGACCTTGATCATCGCAATTTCCTTCTTTGCGGCGCGGTTGCCGACCGTATCCATCATGTAGGCTGCATTGAGCACGAGCCACCGCGCTTGATCGATCTCGATGCGCGATTCGGCGATCCGCTCGAGCGTGACGCCTTGCTCCGAGAGGCGACGGCCGAATGCGACGCGCTCGACCGCACGCCGGCACAGCATCTCGAGCGCGCGCTCGGCGAGACCGATGAGGCGCATGCAATGATGAATACGACCCGGTCCGAGCCGACCCTGCGCGATTTCGAAGCCGCGTCCTTCCCCGAGCAATATATTCGCCGCGGGCACGCGTACGTGGGTGAATTCGATTTCGGAGTGGCCGTGCGGCGCGTCGTCGTAGCCGAAGACCGAGAGCTGGCGCTTCACGGTAATCCCCGGCGTCGTAATCGGCACGAGGATCATCGATTGCTGGCTGTGGAGCGCGGCGCCGGGGTTCGTCTTGCCCATGAAGATCAGGATCTCGCAGCGCGGATCTCCGGCGCCGCTGGTCCACCACTTGCGGCCGTTGATCACGTAATGATCCCCGTCTCTGACGATCGCGGCCTCGATGTTGGTCGCGTCGCTCGAGGCGACCGCGGGTTCGGTCATCGCAAAGCCGGAGCGGATTCGGCCGTCGAGCAGCGGTTCGAGCCACCGCTTGCGCTGCTCCGGCGACCCGTAGCGAGCCAGCACTTCCATGTTGCCCGTGTCGGGTGCCGAGCAATTGAAGGCTTCCGGACCCAGCGGTGAGCGTCCCATGATTTCGCACAGCGGCGCATATTCGAGATTCGTGAGACCGGCGCCGTGCTCGGAATCCGGCAGGAACAGATTCCACAATTTCGCGGTGCGCGCCTCGCGCTTGAGCTCCTCGACGACCTCGGTCGCGAGCCAGGGGTTCCCGCCGCGGCGGTTGTTGGCCACTTCGTCTTGAAAGCGGCTCTCGGCGGGATAAACGAACCTCTCCATGAACGCGGAAACCCGTTGCTGCAATTCGCGGACCTTATCGCTGTACGAGAAATTCATTGCTGGCGCCGGTCAGGTCACTTCGAACAAGCCGGCCGCCCCCTGGCCGCCGCCAATGCACATCGTTACGAGCACGAGCTTCGCGCCGCGCCGCTTGCCTTCGATTAGTGCATGACCCGTGAGGCGTGCGCCGCTGACGCCATAGGGATGTCCGACCGCAATCGCGCCGCCGTTGACGTTCAATCGCTCGTCCGGAATGCCGAGTCGATCGCGGCAATACAGCACTTGGCAAGCGAATGCTTCATTGAGCTCCCAGAGATCGATATCGCCGACTGTGTAACCGGTACGGTCGAGCAGCCGCGGGACCGCGTAAACCGGGCCCACGCCCATTTCGTCGGGTTCGCAACCGGCAACCGCAAATCCGCGAAACAGCCCCAAGGGTTGCAGGCCGCGCCGCTCGGCGAGTTTGCGCTCCATGATGACGCACGCGCTGCTGCCGTCGGAGAATTGGCTCGCGTTGCCCGCCGTGATGACGCCGCCCGGCAGCGCCGGTCGGATCTTGGCCACGGCTTCGAGCGTCGTATCGGGCCGGATGCCTTCATCGGCGTCGATCGTCGTTTCCCGCGTGATGATCGCGCCCGTCGCCTGGTCGACGACGCCCATGGTCGTCGTCATCGGTGCGATCTCGTCCTTGAACTTCCCCGCAGCCTGCGCAGCGGCCGCGCGCAGCTGGCTGCGAACGCCGTATTCGTCTTGCGCCTGCTTCGTGATCCGGTAGCGCTTGGCCACGGTCTCGGCGGTTTGCAGCATCGACCAGTAGAGCGTCGGCTTGTGTTCGACAATCCAGGGATCGGCCCGCATGTGGCTATTGGCCTCATTTTGGACGCAGGAAATGCTCTCGAGACCGCCGGCGACCAAGACCTGCGCGCCCTCGGTCATGATTCGCTGTGCCGCGAGCGCAATCGACTGCAATCCCGAGCTGCAAAAGCGGTTGATGCTCAATCCCGCGGTCGTCACAGGTAGCCCTGCGCGCAGTGCGATCGCCCGCGCGATGTTTCCGCCCGTGGTGCCTTCGCCGAACGTCGATCCCATGATCACGTCCTCGACTTCGGCGGGGTCGATGCCGGCACGCGCCACGGCATGCCGCACGGCATGTGCACCAAGCGTCGCGCCATAGGTCATATTGAAGGCGCCTTTCCAGCTCTTGCCAAGCCCGGTGCGCGCCGTCGAGACGATCACGGCTTCGATCACGTGGAGAATCCTCTAAATTCACTGAATGTTTTTCCTGCTTGCGCGAGTCGGGCGAGCAGCGGCGCCGGCGTCCAGAACGTCGCGTCCGCGCCGTCGACTGCCGCGATGCGACTCAAGGCGCGCGCAACCGTGATCAACCCGACGCTATCTCCATAGAACATGGGGCCGCCCCGGTACGCCGGGAAACCGTAACCGTTGAGGTAGACGAGGTCGACGTCCGAACTGCGCTGTGCGATGCCCTCATCGACTATTCTGGCTCCTTCGTTGATCAGAGCGTAGATGCAGCGCTCGACGATTTCCGCATCCGAGACTGTGCGCGGCACCACGCCTTTCTTCTCGCGGTATCGTTCGATAATCGCAGTCACCGCCGGATCGGGTATCGCGTCGCGTGCACCGGCCTCGTAGCGGTAGAACCCGGAGCCGGTCTTTTGCCCGAATCGACCCGCCTCGCAGAGTATATCCGCAACATTCGAGAAAACCTCGCTGGGAGATTCGGCCGCGCGACGCTTGCGAACCGCCCATCCGATGTCGAGTCCGGCCAGATCCGCCATGCGGAACGGGCCCATCGCCATCCCGAAATTCTGCAGCGCGGCATCGATCTGCTGCGGCAGCGCGCCCGCGACGAGCAGGTCGTGCGCCGCCATGCCATAGCGCGCCACCATTCGATTGCCGATGAAGCCGTCGCAAACGCCCGATACGACCGCGATCTTGCCGATTGTTTTGGCCAATGCCATTGCCGTGGCGAGCGTGTCGTTCGCGGTTTCTGCGCCGCGCACGACTTCGAGCAACCGCATGACGTTCGCGGGACTGAAGAAGTGCAGGCCGATAACGTCCTTCGGCCGCCTCGTGAACCGGGCGATTACATCGAGATTCAGAGCCGACGTATTGGAAGCGAGAATCGCGCCTCGCTTGACGATTTCGTCGAGCCGCTCGAACACCGTCTTTTTGACTTCGAGACTCTCGAACACGGCCTCGACCACCAGGTCCACGTCGCGCAGAGGCTCGTACCGCAAGGTCGGCGTGATCAGCGCCAAGCGCTGCTCGAGGCTCGCCTCGGTAAGCGACCCCTTGCGCAACGCGCCTCGATAATTGCGGCGGATGTTGACGAGGCCCCGGTCGAGCGCCTCCTGGGTGGTCTCCAACAGCGTGACCGGCAATCCCGCATTGATGAAGCTCATCGTAATACCGCCACCCATCGTGCCCGCGCCGACGACGCCAACCTGTTTGATCGGGCGTATGGCGACCGAATCGGGCATGCCGTTGATGTGGGAAGCGGCGCGCTCGGCTTGAAAGATGTGCCGCAGCGCCGCCGATTCCGGCGTCGCCATGAGTCCCACGAACAATTCGCGCTCGCGCTTCATGCCCGAGTCGAACGGTTTTTGAACGGCCGCCGCGACGGCTTCGACACAAGCCAGAGGCGCAGGGTAGGTGCCCGCGATGGATTTGACGGTATTGCGTGCAAATTGGAAATACGCCTCCGCATTCGGCATCCGAATTGCGAGATCGCGCACCCGTTTGATTCCACGGCGCTCGTCGACGACGGCGCGCGCGAAGTGGATAGCGAAGGTCGTCAGATCGCCGTCCGCTAGGGCATCGAACAATTGGCTGCCGCGCAGCTTGTCGATGCCGACCGTCGTGCCGGAGACGATCATGTTCAATGCCGCTTCGACGCCGATGACGCGCGGCAGGCGCTGGGTACCGCCGGCGCCGGGAAGCAACCCCAACTTGACTTCGGGCAGTGCGAGTCGGGCGCTCGCCGCGGCGATGCGGTAGTGGCAGCCAAGTGCGAGTTCAAGACCGCCGCCCATGCAGATCCCATCGATCGCGGCGATCACGGGCTTGGCGCAATCTTCGACCGCCCGAATGAGTGTCAACAAATGCGGTTCCGCGTACGATTTGGGAGTTCCGAACTCGCGGATGTCGGCACCGCCAGAAAACCCCTTGCCGGAGCCGATCAGTATGATGGCCACGACCGCCGGATCGGACTCCGCGCGCGCCAAGGCGTCGAGGATCAGGCGCCGCATGTCGTGGCCGAGACTATTGACCGGAGGATTATCCAGGCGCAGGACGGCGACTGCGCCGCTGGTTTCGAAGTTAACGCTACCCATACGCCGAAACGCATCCCTGACGAGCTGCTGATCCCATAGTTGTCAGACGCGGCGCGCGGGTCCCCCTAGAACTTCACGCGCATAGTGGCGCCGTAGGTGCGCGGGTCGCCCACGAACGAATCGATCTGATTATTAAAGCCCGGGACGGCGAGGCCCTGGAACGGCGCGTCGAAGCCGACTTGGAAGTACCCCTTGGCGGCGAGGTTCTGGCCCCAGACCTCAACGGTCCACTTACCATCGGGGGCACCGATGCCGATGCGCGCGTTCAAAATTCCATAGCTTCCTTGAATCTTAAGCGGGTCAAGATCGGAGCCCGTGTTGTAAGAGGAGTTGTACTTCTCATCGGCACTGATCCGCAACGCCAGTGACGAGGAGAGCGGCAACTGATACGCCGCCGAGATCACCCCCGACCAGAGCGGCGAAAATGACGGCCGGTCGTTCAGGCGGTTCGTGGCAAACAAGTACAGCGCATCCCCGAAGTTCGTTATCTTCGTGTCTGCATAGACCACGCCACCGGAGATGCTCAGCCCGGACAGGGGCGTAAGCCAGTCGAGGCTCACTTCGGCGCCCTTGGAGTTCACGTCCGGGAGCGAGCTGACGACGAACACGATGCCGGTAAAGGTGTTCAGCTGGAAATCATGGTACTGCTGATCAAACACGGCGGCATTGAGGCGCACAGGTTTTCTGGGCGAGTTCGCTCTTCACGCCGATTTCGAAGGAGTTGACCGTCTCCCGCGGGAACTCGGTATCGAGGATCGGCGCCAGAGGATTGGCAGAGGCCGGATTGGTCACTCGCGCCAGATTGAAGCCGCCTGCTTTCGTGCCATTGCCCCAGGAGGCGTACCCCATCACATCGTCCGTGAAGCGATAGGCCAGTTTGACCGTGGCATTGAGATTGTCCTCGCTGAGCGACTGACCGTGCGTGACCCCAGCGAAGAACGGATTGAACGGCGTTGCGCAACCGTATCCCAACAACAGCAACTGGCTGTAGGGAAGCGCAGCTGACGGCGGGGGTGCATGCAGCAGCGCTCCGCAGGCCGAACCACCGTCGGGGCTGTTGTAGTTGGCCGTCTCGTCCTTCGATTCATGCGTGTATCGCAGACCTGCCGTGAGATCCAGATGCTCGATCAGCCTAAGAGTCTCATTGGTGAAGAAGGCGTAGCTCTTCTCGGTCTGCTGGTAGGAGTCCGCCTGCCCGGAAACGCCCGGGATGAACGTGTGTCCGGGTAAGTTGCCGGTAAACTCCGGCAACAACAGGAAATTTGGCGGATTGACACCCGCGGCCGCCGACGCCGTGCCACCCAGAAAAAGGTCGAATTGATTGTCGGCGAGAATCGTCGAGGTGTTGTTCAGAAGTTCCTTGTCGGCGAAGCCGCCGATCAGCCAGTTCAGTCGGTCGGTCTTGCCCGCGAGGCGCAACTCCTCGCTAATCTGCTTGAAGTCCGTCGCGTTGCCGTTGGCCGGCTCCTGCACGAGCGCGGCGTTGGAGTAATCCGGATCGTTGCCCGCGTCGATGCTGTTGTCCCGCCATGCGCTGATCGAGGTCAGCTGGGCGGCGCCAAATCTCCAGTCGAGTTGAGCGGAAAATCCGCGGTCCCAGATCTGCTGTGAGATCGGATAGTTCGCAAACGACTGTCGGTTGAAGGGGTTGGTGGGTGTGTCCGGGAAAGCCACTTGTCCGGCTGTACCGCCGAGCAGGGGATTGGTCGCGAGCGCGGTGATGATCCCGGCAAAAGGGCCGGGATATACAGGCGTGGCCTGACAGCACTGCTCATTACGGCGCGAGAAGTCGCCGATAAACAGCACACTGAGCTCGCTGCTGGCAGTCACCAGGTACTGTGCACGCAGCGTGTAGAAGTTGCGGTTGTTGACCGAGTTGTCGAAGTTCCCGTTTCCCGTCTCGACGTTGAGGAAGCCGTCGCGCTTTTGGTATCCGGCGTAGAGGCGGACGGCGGAGAAATCGCCCACCGGCCCGGTGATCGACCCTGAGGCCTCCTTGTCGCCGAAATTCCCGGCCGTGATCTCGCCGGTCGCCCCGAAGGTGGTCGAGGGGCGCTTGGTCACGATGTTGATGACTCCGGCATCGTTGTTCTTGCCGAACAGTTCCCCCTGCGGGCCTTCGAGCACCTCGATCCGGTCGATTTCGCCGAGGTTGCCGAAACCGACGCCGTTGCGCGGCCGATAGACCCCATCGATCACCACACCGACGGAGGATTCCAGGCCCACGTTATCTCCGACCGTGCCGATGCCGCGGATGCGCGCCGTGGTCGAGTTCTCCGAAGTGGTCGAAGTCACGGTGAGGCCCGGGGTGAGCGCGGTCATGTTCTTGAGATCGGTCACGCCCGCGTCGTGCAGCTGCTGCCCAGAGAGCGCGATCACCGCGATCGGCACGTCCTGCACGTTCTGCTCCCGTTTCTGCGCGGTGATGATGATCTCCGGCAGCGCCGACTCGCTCGATTCGTCGGCCGCCACACAGGTTTGGGCGCCGATGACGGCTGCAAGCGCGCCGCCCATCAAGGCAGGTAGGGCGGGCAGAAAAGCAACAAGCCATCCCGGGCGACGGTTTGGGTTCAATTGGCGCGATCCTACGACTCGTAGAGTAAAACTCATCGTATCCCCCCTGGCGAGTGAGTGCCGGGTCTTCACAACGCGGCTCTTGTATTTGGCCGCCCTTTTTAAATGTCCGCGAACAGTCAATGCCCCAAACAGCTTACGGAAAGACGCTGATCGCGCGGTACCGCAGGCGCCAACCTGTTAACCGCAGACGCCATTAACGGAACACCATTGCGTCGGCGGTCGCGCAAGCGCGACAACAACGCCCCCCACATTTGTGCGCCGCACATCCGGCCCGGAGCAGGGCGGATCGGCGTTCGACGCTTACGCGATTTGGCGCTAAGCTTGGCTGTTGACGGGGGTAACGCTCGGGCTCGGCCTTGAGGCCCAGGCTTGATCGCGAGGTTGACTAAGGAAATGCGGACATCAACCGCAGCGAGTCAAAAATCGATACTGGGAAGTTGCGTCAAGGCGATCGGCCGTGCGCTCGACGCAGCGGGTTGTGATGGCGCGGCGCTGCTGGCCGCGGCTGGATTTGACCTCAAGGAATTGGACGGTCCGGATGCGCGTTGCCCGCTGACCAAAACCGCGCACCTGTGGCGTCTTGCGCTCGCAGCGACCGGGGATCCCGCGTTCGGCCTGAAATTAACCAAGCAATACAAGCACACGATGTTTCATGCCTTGGGTTATGGATTGTCCGCAAGTTCCACGCTCAAGGAGGCATTCGAGCGCGTGCAGCGCTTTTCACATGTCGTCAGCGATGCCGTCGAATATCAGTTTTCCCGGCGCGGACCCGAGTATCATTTCGTTCTCGAACCCGTGACCGAGGTTCCAGTCGAATCGATAGACGCCCTGGTCGGTATGTATCTGCAGCTATGCCGTTCGCTGATCGGGCGAAAATTTTCGCCGTTGTCGGTCGAATTGCGGCGGCCGCGGCCCGAGGTTGTCGATGAATTCGAGCGACTATGGCGTGCGCCGCTGCATTTTGGCGCCGAGCAAAACAGACTGATCTTCGACCGCGAGAGCATCGAGCGGAAGCTCGAGACTGGCAACCCGGAACTCGCGCGGCTCAGCGATGCGATATCCACTGAATATCTTGCGAGGATCGAGCGGCACAATATCGAGGCGCGGGTACGCGAATTCCTGACGCAGCAATTGCCGGGCGGCGAACCCACCCAGGAAGACGTCGCTGAAATCCTCAACATGAGTTCGCGCACGCTGCAGCGCAAGCTCGGAGACAGCGGCACCACCTTCAAAAAGATCGTCGACGAAACCCGACACGCGCGGGCGCTAGCGCACTTCAGCAAGGCGCAAATTAGCGTCAATGAGGTCACGCATCTTCTGGGATTTTCCTGTAGCAGCAGCTTCACGCGCGCCTTTAGGCGCTGGACCGGTTTATCGCCGTCCGAATGGCGCGCGGGCAGCGGATCGCGGGCACCAGATCGATCTGATCGTCGAGGGGAAAGTCTCCCTGTTCGAACAGCATCAGCGCTGCGACCTCGTCCCGCATGACTTCGGCGAAGCGATCGCGAGGCGGGCGGAACTCAAGCCGATATTCTCTCGTACGGCAGTCGGCAGAGCAAGCGATTTCACCTAAGTCATATCTCCAAAGACAATGATGCCGCGGCCCGGCCGGCCCTCCTGAAGATCGCTAAATGCTTGCGGCGCCGAAGGCCTGCTCGGAAATCTGGCCGAGTCCCACGCAATCGAAGAGCATAATCGGCACCACCGCCCGTAAGCTTGTAAAGAGCTTTCCGATTTGGTCCTGTCCGGAATCCCGTTGAACGTGTGCATGGCCCCGAAGCGCTCAGCCAATTCGAGATTCGGCGCGCTCGTATCGACCGCGACGATCATTGCGGCCCCCGCGATCGCGCAGCCTTGGATTGCATTGAGGCCGATCCGCCGCGACCGAAACGACCGCGACCGAGCCCGCTGCAACGCGAGCGGATCTGCTCGACCGATACGGGCAAGCCAAGTTCCCGCGCAACGACAGCCCTCGATCGTTGAGTCACGGCACTGCCGCGCCCGCGCGCCAGTTCGACGGCGATTGGCCGGTCCAACGCCGAAATGCGCGCGTGAAACTGCTGCCGGAGGAAAACCCGAGCAAATACGTGATTTCGCTGACGCTGTGATGCGGCGCATTGAGGTAAATCAAAGCCAGCGAGTGACGAGTCTCGTCGAGGATTTCCTTGTAGGTCGTGCCGCTCTCGCCGAGCTTTCGCTGCAGCGTGCGCGCGCTCATGCAAAGGTGTTCGGCAACCTCCTCCTGCGAAGGTTCGGCGCATTGCAATCGCTGCATCAGCACCTCGCGAACGCGCGCCTGAATGTTGTCCCGCTCGATGCGGGCCAGGTATTGGAGCGCGATCGCATCCGCGCGCAGCGCCAGGTCGGGATTGGCGCCGTCGAGAGGCGACTCGATGGCGGCGCCGTCGAACACCAGCCGGTTCTGCGCCGCGCCAAATAGCAACGGTGCCCTGAACAGGCGTTCGAAGTCATCGATAACCGCCGGCCGCGGACGCCGCAGTTCAATGTGCCGCGGCGAGAAATGTCGACCGATCAGCGAGCGGCACATACGCAGCTGCGCGCCGACCACGGCGTCGATCGACTCGAACGGAACCCCGGCCGCGGGTTCGATCACGAAATGATAATCGCTGCCGCATTTCCGGAATTCGTATTCGACCGCGTCGCTGGCGACGTGGCAATAGCGTTGGAGTCTTTCGAAAGCGTCCTTCAATGTCGAACTCGCGCAGAGCCCGTAGCTCAAAACGTGGAAGGTCGTGTGCCCGATGTAGCTAGCCACTTTGACGCCGAATGCCGGATCGCCCGTGGCGGCGACGGCGATTTCCCAGAGGCGTGCGGTATTGACGAGCGGGCAAAGCAACGTCGGACCATCGAGGGATTTGAGATCGAAGCCCGCTTCTGCAAGCAGTTCGCTGCTGTCGCAGCCTGCCGCGTCGAGTGTCCGGCCGATCGCCTTGATCCAAGCGGCAAGAATGTAGCCGCGACCTGCAGTGGCCTGCGTTCGCGTTGCTGGATTTCCGGTCCTGATCGTCATGAGATTCCAGCGCCCCCGACAGAGCTTAGGCGCAAAATGCTCGTGCGTCTATCGCCTCCGGCAATGCGCCGCGTGCGCCGTCGACCTTCAATCACGATGCAAGACGACCGGAAGCGACGATGACAGGCCGCCGTCGACCGAAAAGGCCTGACCATTGACATACGATGCGGCGTCGGACGCGAGAAACAATGCCATCTGCGCAATCTCGCCGGGCGCGCCCGCGCGGCGCAAAGGATTGAGCTGACCAATCCTGCGCTCGCTGCCGCGGGCGCGTGCCTGTTCGAAGATGGGCCGAGTCATGCCGGTTTCGACGAGTCCGGGGCAGATCGCGTTGACGCGCACGCCGGTGCCGGCGAGTTCATTGGCTGCGGTCTGAACCAAGCTGATGACGCCGGCCTTGCTGGCGCTGTAGGGCATGCAACCGGCGCCCGAACGCAATCCGGCGACCGACGCCGTACAGATGATCGAGCCGCGCCGCTGCTTGGTCATCGCGAGCGCTGCGTGCTTGGCGGCGAGAAACGTACCGATGAGATTGATCTGCAGAATCTGTGCCCAGCGTTCAGCGGTCTCTTCGAAGAACGGCACGAGGCCGCCGCTGATGCCGGCATTTGCAAAGCAGACATCGAGGCTGCCGAATTCCTCGACCGCGGCCGCGATTGCGCTCGCGACGTGTTCTTCGACCGAGGAGTCCTTGACGAGCGCGATCGCGCGGCCGCCTGTCCCGCGAATCGCCGCGACCGTCGCCTCGACCTCGGGTGCGCGATCCAATGCCACGACGGAGGCACCTTCGGCGGCGAACAGCAGCGCGCTCGCGCGTCCGATACCGCTCGCCGCGCCCGTCACGAAAGCCGTTTTAGCCTGTAACAGATTCATATGCTTCACCGGGGTTGTTGGAAATGAACCTACGCAGGCAGTATCGCAGCGTCAGCCGCCTGGCGTCGACTCCCGCCCTCGCCGCGACAGCCGGGTTCGCCTCGACACCGCTCGCCGCGGCGTTTTATGATGAGGCCATGTCAAATGCAGCCACGCCGCTCCAGGGCTTAGTGGTTCTCGATTTCACCCATGCTTTGCTGGTGGCGCCGGTGCGGTGAAATGGTCGTGCGACCGTGACTGCACCAACCGCGTTCCGCGCGGCTATTCCGTTCGTGAACGATCTGGGCGTGGAGTTTCTCGCGGCCGATGCGGGGCGCGCGACGATCGCGCTGCAGCTGCATGCGCGCCACCTCAATAGCTGGAACGTCGTGCACGGCGGCGTCATCATGACGCTGCTCGACGTCGCAATGGCTGTTGCCGGTCGGTCGCTCGACCCTAACGCCGGTGGCGGCGTCACGGTCGAGATGAAGACGAGCTTCGTGCAGCCGGGGTTCGCGGGCAGTCGCCTCACCGCGACCGGTCACGCGTTTCATCGCTCTTCGACTATGGCATTTTGCGAGGGCGAGGTGCGCGATGAGCCCGGACGACTCATCGCGAGGTCGATGGGTACTTTCAAGTATATCCGCCGGCGGCCGGCTGACCAGCCGGCCGATGGCAAGTGACATCGGATCCGCTCAGCCGATCGAGGCGCCACCGTCCACTGCGATGTATTGACCGGTCACATGGCGCGAAGCGTCCGAGGCGAGATAGACCGCCGCACCCTGCAGGTCGGTGTCATTGCCGATGCGTCCGAGCGGGGTTTGCGCAATGACCGATGCTCCGATTTTGTCGAGCAATCCGCTGGCCATCTTCGAGGGGAAGAATCCCGGGCAAATCGCATTGACGCGAATGCCGTAGGGTCCCCACTCGCTCGCGAGCGCGCGAACCATGTGCAGCGCCGCGGCTTTCGAGGCGTAGTAGGGCACGGCTTTCATTTTCGTCCCGATGCGCAGCGCCGCGACCGAAGCCACGACGATGATGTTGCCCGCGCGGTTCGGGATGAAACATTGATTCGCGACGGCCTGACTCAGCACGAACACGCTCGTCGCGTTGAGCGCCATCACTTTGTTCCAGGCGTCGAGCGGGAGCTGCTCGGCCGGCGCGCCCCAAGACGTACCCGCGTTGTTGACCAAGATATGGATGGCGCCGAAACGCGCGAGCACCGCGTCGACGAGCGCCGGTGTCTGCGCGGGGTCGGCCAGATCATTGACCACCGTAAGCACATCGATGCCGTGTGTCTCGAGCTGCGATTTGGCCTCTTCGAGCTCGGCGGGATTGCGCGCGCTGATCGCGATTTTCGCGCCCATCTCGCCGAGTCCGGTCGCGATCTGTAGCCCGAGGCCGCGTGATCCGCCGGTGATCAGCACCACTTTTCCGCCGAGTTCGAACATTTCGCGGACGCTCATTCGACGCAGCCTCTGAAGTTTTGGGGCCCAGGGCCTTAGAATCGAGAGCCGAGTCTATTAGCTACGGTGGTCTCGATCAATGACGATCGTGTAGAGTCGAGCTCGGAGGGCAGCCTAATGTCCAATACGTATCGGCGCATCGTGCTTGCATCTCGGCCAACCGGATGGGTCGTGCCGGAGAACTTTCGGCTCGAGACCGTACCGATTCCCAGTCTCGGTCCGAATGAGGTGCTGGTGCGCAACCACTACCTGTCGCTCGATCCTTACATGCGTGGTCGCATGAACGAGGGGAAGTCGTATGCGCAGCCGCAGGAAACCGGCGCGACCATGATCGGCGCGACAGTCGGCGAGGTGGTTGCATCGCATCATCCGGCATTCACCGTCGGCAGCCACGTGCGCGGCATGCTCGGCTGGTCGGAATTCGGCGTTGTGAACGGCAAGGCGCTCGAGCACATCGATACGCGCAGAATACCAATGTCCGCCTATCTCGGCGTCGTCGGTATGCCAGGCATGACGGCCTGGTACGGATACCACAGAATCCTGGCTCCGCAAGCCGGCGAGACCCTCGTCGTCAGCGCCGCGAGCGGCGCAGTCGGTAGCGTCGTCGGTCAACTGGCCAAGCTCGGTGGACTTCGCGCCGTAGGAATCGCCGGCGGTCCGGAGAAATGCCGTTACGTGACCGATGAACTGGGGTTCGACGCTTGCGTCGATTATCGCGGAGCGAAGGGTGCCGAGGAACTCGCGAAAGCCCTGCGCATCGCCGCACCGAACGGCGTCGATGCGCATTTCGAAAATGTTGGCGGCGACGTATTGAATGCGGTCATGAGCTTATTGAATCCATTCGCGCGTGTTGCGCTCTGCGGGCTCATCAGTGACTACAACAACGAAGCCGGCGTCGTCCCGCGCAGCGCGATACGCAATCCCGCAGTGTTGCTCGTCTCGCGCATCAAGATGCAAGGCTTTATCGTCTCGGACCATCTCGAGCTTTGGCCACAGGGTCTCGCCGATCTTGGTGCTCTGCTCGTTGCAGGAAGGCTCAAGTTTCGCGAGACCATCGCGGAGAATCTCACGAGCGCGCCCGAAGCATTCATCGGGCTGCTGCGCGGCAAGAATTTCGGCAAGCAGATCGTCAAGCTCGTCTGAGGCTTGTGATCGCGACATGAGCAGTTCGAATCGAAGCGGCCAGCATGCGAATCCGCCGAGCGGCAGACGGCCGCGGTTCGCGGGTACCGGATCTTCCGGACGGCTGCTGGTGCTCTTTGTCCACGGATATCCCGAGGGCTGGTTCGCCTGGTCGGCCCTGCTCGAGGCGTTGGACGTGCGTCGCTGGCAAGCGGCGCTTTGCGCGAGCGCCACTACGCGATTTGGTCGATCGCAGATGAGCATGGGAGCCACGGTCCGACGAGCGCAGTGAACTACTATCGCGCGGCTGGCACTCGATCCGGCGACTGAGGGCGATTCCGCTGTCGAGACACGAAGCGGATCACGCAATCGCGGGATCATGCGCGTACCGGTACGACGTGATCTGGGGCATGCAAGACACGGCAATGATCGCCTCGATGCGATGCTCGAGGGGCTCGCGGAGTTGTGTTGATCATGGGAGCCATCTATCTCGTGCGCCACGGTCAGGCCGCTTTCGGTACCCGCGACTACGACCGGCTGACCCAGATCGGTTATACGCAGGCGCGTCTGCTAGGCGCATTTTTCGCCAATCGCCAGCTGCGCTGCGACGCAATCTATACGGGGACGCTGCGGCGTCACGCGGAGACGGTGCGGGGCATTCTGGACGGCGGTCCTGCAATCGGCGACGACTCCACGGTCAAGAGCATTCCCGGTCTCGACGAGTACAATCCCGAAGCATTGATCGCCTCCTTGACGGGCGATTGCTTCGCGACCGCGCCGATAGCGAAGCGCGACGAACCGGAGCTTGCGCGCGAGCATTTCCGTCGTTTACGCGAGGCCCTGCTCGAATGGACCGAAGGCCGCATCCAGCCGGCCGGCATGCCGGATTGGCGGATGTTTCAGGCCGCGGCGGTCGAGGCGCTCGTAGTAGCGCGGCGGCGTCACTCGGACGGCAATGTGCTCATCGTGAGTTCCGGCGGCCCCATCGCAGCGATCGTGGCGGCGGCGCTCGAATCGCCTCCGCAAATTGCGGTCGAGCTGAATCTGCGCATTCGAAACAGCGCGGTCACGGAATTCACGATGTCTGCGCGGCGCCATCAGCTCCTCAGCTTCAATGCGCTGCCTCATCTCGAGGCGCAATCGGATGCGACACTGATGACCTACGCCTGATTCGACTCGCGTCTCGACGCTCTCGGCCGTTGGAGCTAAGCTGCACCTCAATGCCTGCGTCCACGAATTCCGCCACGGGTGCGGGAACTTCCGACCTCGACGCTGCCGCGCTCACCGCCTGGCTCGAACAAAGCGTCGTGGGTTTTCGGGGACCGATTGCCTTGACGAAATTCGAGGGTGGGCAGTCGAATCCGACTTATAGGCTCGATGCAGCGAGCGGCGCCTACGTTCTTCGTCGCAAGCCCTTCGGGACGCTATTGCCGTCGGCCCACGCCGTGGAGCGCGAATATCGCGTCCTGACGGCGCTGCACCCGCTCGGCTTCCCGGTGCCTCGCGTGTTTGCGCTTTGCGAAGACCAGGCGGTGATCGGTTCGGCCTTCTATTTGATGGCCTTGGTCGAGGGCGCGAATTTCACCGATGGCGCGCTTCCCCATTTGACCAAGCGCGCGCGTACGATCGCTTATCACGGCATGATCGATACGCTCGCGGCGCTTCATCGGATCGATCCGCAGACCACGGGCCTTTCGACATTCGGGCGCCCCGGCAATTTCTTCGAGCGTCAAGTCGCGCGCTGGATCAAGCAATATCGGTCATCGGAGACCGACAGAATCGAGGTGGCCGAGCGACTGATCGTTTGGCTGCCCGGGAGCTTGCCGCCGCAGACCGGCGTTGCGATCGTGCATGGCGACTATCGGATCGACAATCTCATCATGGCTCGATCCGGCGAGAAAATACTCGCGGTTCTCGATTGGGAGCTGTCGACGCTCGGCGATCCGCTCTCGGACTTCTCGTATTTCCTGATGAATTGGGTCACTCCCGTCGATGGGCGCGCGGGGCTGCTGGGCCTCGATCTGGATCGACTCGGCATCCCGTCGCTCGAGCGGGTCGTTGCCAGATACTGCGAGAAAACGTCGCGAGAGGCCATTTACGATCTGGACTGGTATTTTGCATTCAACCTGTTTCGTCTCATGGGGATCGCGCAGGGCATCAAAAAACGGCTCATGGACGGCAATGCCTCGAGTGCGCGCGCCGGCGAGTTGGCGAGCCGCATACCGCAGATCGCAGCTCAGGCATGGCGATTTGCGGAGCGCGCCGGCGCTTGAGGCGGCGGGTTCCGTTTAGATTTGGTGTGCCGGTTTCCGTGCGGAAACGGATGCTTCGAGCGGCCAGGAGCGGTCGTCAAAATGAATTTAAGAAACCTCCCGGTCCCGAGATTGCAGCGACGTGACAGGACTCGTTTGCGACATCAATCCCTTCAAGAGGGGAAATCCCATCGGCACAGTTTCTACGGTTGCAATCGACTGGCGAAGAATGTGATTTCCGATGGCGGACAAGCCAATTTCTGCGCTGTCCGTTCACGGCACTTGGCGCAGCTTCCTGGCGCCGCTCACGTGTGCATTGCCGAGTTCGTAAAACCGCCAGAGCCGATCTACGTCGCGGGTGATGCCGATGCGAACGCTTGTGCGGATCTTGCCAACCTTTTGTGCGGTTGTAGCCAACCAAAGTGGGCTAGCAGCGCACAAGTCCAATCCGTCTTGGCCGAGATCAACCCGCAATGCCCTGGTTAATCGCCCTGGACCTCTGCCGAGATCGGCTAGGCGTGCCGTACGGCATGAACCGACAATCATTTCGTCCATTCCCTCGAGCGGCTCGATGGCGCGCAATAGAACTCCGCCGCCCACCCCGGGGAGCTCGCTCGTCACATTCAACATGAACGAGGTCCCATAACATAGATACACGTAAGCGTGCCCTCGTTCCAGAAAGAGAGATCGATTGCGCTGCGTCTTTCCACGGAATGCATGTCCGGCTAAATCACCGACTGGATAGGCTTCCGCCTCAACTATACGCCCGCTTAACCTGCCGGACTCAGTGTCATGAACCACGACTTTGCCAATCAAATAGCGCGCCAATTTCACAGTATCCACTGGAAGATCCGCGCGACGCAGACGCCGGAGCCGACAATTGGATCGTCTTGATCTAAGATCCTTAGCTTGGATATTCATTGTCCGATGCCACAACTCGGTCACCAGTGCCACCAGTACGCACTTTCTTCCTAGGTCGGACAGCGAGCGAGATCGGTACCCCACAGGGTGCAGTGATCTCGCCATCGCTCGCCAACATCCACCTGTACTGCGTCTTTGACCTCTGGGCCGAGCGGCGGCGACACCGTGATGCCCACGGCAATGTTACCTTCGCGCGTTATGCCGACGATATCGTCGACCGCACGCGGGCCAGGTGGCGCGCCCTGAAGGCAGATCTGAAGCGTCGCACGCTCCGGCGTCGGAGCCAAAAGGACTGGATCGACTGGGAGCGGATCCATCGCTTGGCGAGCGGTTACCTGCCCACGCCCCGCATCCTTCATCCCTGGCCGAATATCCGCTTTGCCTTCAGACACCCGAGGTGGGAGCCCGGTGCGTGAATCGCGCCCGCCGGGATCTGTGCGGGGCGGGCACCCGGTGACGGGTGTCCCTACCACGATCACCCCACAAGCGACCCATTCTTGGCTCAACAGTAGCATGCCGCGTGCAGCGTTGAGACCAGCTCAGCCGGCACTCCACGACTTCGGATCGACCTCGAGCGGCAGCGGATTGCCGTCCATGCGCAGTTTGTAGAGCAAATCGTTCGAGATCGCGCGCGAGGCAGCCGTGATATCGATGTTGAACAGCCGCGCAGCGTTCTCCCCGAGGATCTGCCGCTTGACGGCCGGCGTGAGTGCCGGGTAGTCCTTCGACTCGATCAATTTGCCGGGGAAATCGTAGGCCAGGAACGACTGGATCTGCCAGTGCGGCGGGCCGACCACCGGCGTATCGGTGCCCCAGAGCACATGATCGGTGCCAAGGCCCTGCAACAAGCTGCCCAGCATCTGCGCGTAGCGCGCTGGCTGGCGGAACATGATCGGAGCGAGAGCACCCATCTCGACGTAGATGTTCTTGACCTTGGCCTTGCGCGCGTACTGGATAGTCTCGGCCTCGAAAGGAAACGAGCAGTGAAAGGCGATGAAATTGAGGTCGGGAAAATCGGCAGCCGCGCGCGCCAGATCTTCGGTGTGGCAATATTCCTCGAGGAACAGCCCCGGCAGGCCCTTGTGCACGCAGACGTTCTTGACCCCGTGCTTGCGCAGGACCTCGTAGAGCGGATAGGTAGTCTTTTCGTCGTCCATACGCCACCCGGTCGCTATCGGTCCGGGCGGATAGAGCTTCAAACCGTCGATTTTAAGCTGCTCGCATTGATAAGCAAGCGAGTCGACGGCGGAACGACCATCCGGCGGATCCACCACGCCAAGCACGCGAATTCGGGCGGGAGCCATGCCTCGAATGAAAGCGGCCTCGCGAGGAGGGAACAGATCGATCCCGTCAAAGGCGCCTCGCATGCCGAAGCTGTTGAGGAAAGCGATATCCGTCTCGCTGTGCAGAAACATGTCTTCGAGCCACATCATGCGCCCCATGTCGGCGATCGGCACGGGCTTGCCGATTACCTTGGCACGCGAGCCGGCGAGCGTCGTGAGGAAGTGCTCCCCACTCGGCGTCAGCGTGCGCACTCCCCCCTCACGCCACCAGACGTGGGTCTGCGCATCGACCACGAACGGCGCCTGCACGGATGGATCGCGATCGGCGATCTTCTCAAGCGTTCCGACCTTGAAATAATCTGCCGCCGCCGCGCGCGCCGAGAGCGTCAACGGCGGCAGGACCGCCCAAGCCGCGGCACCTGCGAGCACGTCGCGACGTGTTATTCTGGTCCCGGACTTGGAGCGCTCCACACCCGAACTGCCCGTGCCGGTGAACTGTGTCGACTCGGGCATGGCGGTACCTCTCTGCAGTCGATTGGGCGTACTCCGCAAGCGGAGAAGCCTAGCACTTAAACCCGAATATATCTCTGGCTTGCGCCCCTTGTTGTCCGCAAATATCGAGTCACCCCCGAAGTGCGCGAAAGAGTACCTGTGATGCACTCCGCCAAGGACCGACGTGGCGCGGACCGCGCACGACTCCTCGTAGCGCTGACGGGAACGGGATTTTCCAAATTCGAAAATACCCGGTGGGGGATCCGGAACATCTGGACCAGCGCCATGTGCGGACCTGCGGAATTGTAGTGACCGATCCAGGATTTCAGTAATGGGCCGTAAATGCGGCTCGGACATGCGAATCAGCCATTCCAGGCACTCGCGCAGAATGGTGCCGATGACTCGTTCGCAGATCGCAAGAAATCGCAGGTAATGATCCCCCGGGGGTGCAGGCGCAGGAAAGTCGACCAACCCAGGTCGCCTCTCGCCCGGCCGGCCAGCCGGCCGGGCGAGGGGGAAGATATTCCCGCACGATTCGCGCCGAGACCTGAACGCCGAGTAAATGGTCGCCGATGAGATTCGGATGGCCGAATCGACGGCCGATCGATTCATTGCGGATTATAGGCGGCAATTGAGACTGTATTCCTGCGCTTGCGCAGTCGATGCATGATGTCTGGCTGCAGACGCGGCGTATCGACGCTCGCTAACGTACCGACCGCACCTTGCGTCAATCATTCGGTCATCGTCAAAGCCGTCGGCGTTCGGAAATGCGGCATCCATCAGTGGCGCAGTCCCCAAGGCAACAGCGAACCATGCGCGATCGCGCAGACGGACAATTTGCGTTAAATCAATATTGAGGTGGGCATCATCGTCCATACTTCGCGAAGGCACGCGATCACCGTCTAAACATTCCGCAGGACAACGCGTTGGACACTACATCGGTAGATAGGGTGAGCGCCACCGTCAGCTCTAGAAGTGCGTCGAGCGCGCTGAAGCCGCGCCCCACACCGCTGTCCTTATTGCGCGGCGCGGCCACCTTGCTGCCGCGGCCGGTGCTCGCCGCGCTGACGAACGGGATTGTTCGTGGCCTTAGCCGTGCGCATCCCAAGCTGTCCGCGAACCTGGCGCGTCTCGACCGAGCGATCGTCCATATTGTACCGACCGACCTGCCTTACCGGTTCGCACTGACGGTTGGCTGTCAGCCGATTACTGTTAGCGTCATTGACCGGGAAGCGGATGGCGCGGCCGCCGAAGTGGCGGCGAGTGTCGCGACGTTGGTGGATTTGCTCGAGGGGCGTATGGATAGCGACACGCTGTTCTTCCGCCGCGATCTTACCGTATCCGGAAACACGGCGGTGATCGTTGGCTTGCGCAACGTGCTGGATCGCGAGGAAATAAACCTCGCCAATGAAATCGCAGCGTTGTTCGGGCCGCTCGGATCGCCGGCGCGTGCGGGCGCGCGCCTATTGGATCGTATTCTTGACCGCATCGGCGCGCGTGCCGCAGCAATGCACCGGACATTGCACCCGCGGGTCGGCGCCGGCCGCGACATCGCGTCGGACCTGGAGCGATGCAAGTCCGAGATTGCCGCGCTCACGGCGCGGCTTGCGCGGCACGAGGCGCGCGAGAAGAGGCGCGACGAGAGGGCGGTTTGAGCGCTCGATACCTCGAGCTCGTGTGTCCGGCGGGGTCGCCGGCTGCCTTGCACGCCGCGGTCGATGCCGGCGCCGATGCAGTGTACTGCGGTTTCCGAGACCGCACGAACGCCCGCAATTATCCCGGACTCAACTTCGACGCCGATGAATTGTGCGAGGGGATCGCCTACGCGCACGACCGGCAGTGCAAGGTACTGGTCGCCGTGAACACGTTTCCGCCGGCGGGGGACGCGGGACCATGGCATCGCGCGGTCGACAAAGCGGCCGAGGTGAAAGCCGACGCGGTAATTCTAGCGGACATCGGCGTTCTCGACTATGCCACTCGCCGCCATCCGGAGTTGCGGCGCCATTTGTCCGTGCAAGCGTCAGCCGCCAACGCGCCCTCGATCGCGTTCTACCGCGATAACTTCGACGTCCGGCGGGTGGTTCTGCCGCGGGTACTGACGGTCGAGGATGTGCAGGCACTGAACGCTGAGATCGGAATTGAGACTGAAGTGTTCGCCTTCGGCAGCGTCGGCCCTATGTCCGAGGGGCGCTGCTTCCTGTCTTCCTATCTCACGGGGATATCGCCGACCAGCGAAGGGGCCTGCGCCCCGGCGAGCCACGTTACCTACCTCGAGCAGGGCGGTCGAATTCTGTCGAAGCTCGGTCTAGTGACGCTCAACGCCGTGGCGCAGAACGAACCTGCCGCCTACCCGACGCCCTGCAAGGGGCGCTACGTCACGCACGGCCGCGCCTCGTACCTGTTCGAGGAGCCGGTGGCGTTAAATGCCATCGACATCCTATCCGAGCTGAAAGCCGCCGGTGTCGCCGCGTTGAAAATCGAAGGAAGGCAACGCAGCCGCGCCTACGTCACGCAGATCGTCGGCACATTCCGGCAGGCTCTCGATGCGCTCGCCGGAGGCGTCAGCGCGTCGACGGAGCACGGCCGGCTCGATGCCGAGGCGGAGGGTGGCCGGGAGACCTTCGGCGCCTATCGCAAGGGATGGCGGTGAGCAGTCAAGCGCCTGCGCAGCTGACTCTGGGGCCGCTGCTCTTCCACTGGCCGGCTGCCAAGCGGCGCGACTTTTATTTCCGCATCGCGGACGAGGCTCCGATCGACACCGTCTACCTCGGCGAGGTCGTCTGTTCGAAGCGCGAGCCGTCGTTCGCGCCGTTCCACGACGCCGTCGTCAAGCGACTGCGGGCTGCCGGCAAGAACGTCGTCCTATCGACGCTGGCGCTTGTCACCTCGCAGCGGGAGGTGGCCGCTATTCGCGCGCTCGCGGCGAGCGATGCATTGATCGAGGCCAACGACGTCGCCTGTGTTCAGCTGCTGTCTGGGGTTCCGCATATCATCGGTCCATACGTTAACGTCTTCAACGAAGGCACGCGCGATTTTCTGATCGGTCGAGGGGCCATTCGCATCGTCGTTCCGATCGAAATGCCCGCCACCTCGATTCGCGTCGTCGCGGCCACAGCAGGGCGCGCCTCCATCGAGGTGCAGGTCTTCGGGCGCCAACCGCTGTCGGTCGCAATGCGCTGCTACCACGCACGTTCGCATAATCTGACGAAGGATCACTGCCAGTTGGTCTGCGGTCTCGATCCCGATGGACTGACCGCTACGACGATCGATGGCGTCGCGATTTTGACGATAAATGGCACGCAGACTCTAACGCACGGTCACGGTGTATCGCTCGCGGAGCTGGGCTCATTGCGTGACGCCGGCGTAACCCATTTTCGATTGTCGCCCCACGACATCGACATGGTGCTTGTGGCCACACTCTATCATGACGTACTTGATGGAAAGCGCAGCGCCGCCGATGCATTGCAGGCGCTGCGGTCCCTGACCGACGACATCCCGTATGTAAATGGCTTCCTGCATGGGCGCGAAGGCTCGCGCTGGGTTTAGACGGCTTTGCATATGCCTGTCGTCGCCGTTCCTCCGCGCGTCGCATCATGACCGCATTTAGTGTCGAGCGAGTCAGCAAGGTCCATCACTGGAACGAGAACCCATTTACGTTCTACATGACGCGGGATGTCCCTCTGCGGTTCGAGAGCGCTCACTATGAGGAGAGTTTGGAGTTCTTCAGTATCAAGGTTCAGCAGGGTGCATCGACGTCGAGATTCCAGCACGCACGCGCCGGTGATCCTGTGCTCGTTGGCCGCAAAGCCCGCGGAACAATCCAGGTTCGCGACCTGCTGCTGGCGCGAAATCTCTACCTGTATCAGTGCGGGGACGGGTCTCGCGCCGTTTCTCAGCCTTATCAAGGATCCGACGAGCTGTGGGCGCTTCGAGAAGGTTGTGCTTGTGTATGGCGTGAGCATGACGAGCGATCTCGCCGACGCGACAATCATCGAAGAGGAATTGCCGTCCAACGACATTCCCGGTGCGGATGTTCGAGCCAAGCCGGTCTACTACTCGACAGCTACGCGCGAGCCATATCAGAAGCCGAAGGCCATTCACGGAAATCGAGCTGCCGCCGCTCATCCTACATTGGACCGCATGATGCTCTGCGGTAGCCCAGGCATGCTGAAGACGATGCGCACCTTACTCGACACCGACGAATTATCAGTGTCCCCGCGCATCGGTGAGTCGAATGAGCGCAATCCCAAATGCCTCTCCCAAAGCAAATCGCAACGAGACTCACTCGCGGTACTGGCGCAGTGACGCGTTTCTCATTGCTTTAGTTGATAATTAACCGAACGGTGTTGACAAAGCGAGGACGAAAGTGATCTCGGCGACTGGTGCCAATTGGAAAGCGGAGCTAGCGGGGCGGCTTGGCAGAGCATTGCCCTTGCCGGAGGTGATGCTCTGCATGCCGCTGATCGCGGAAATCCGCGAGTTGAAGGCCGAGCGTCGAGCCGTCATTGTTGCGCACAACTACCAGGTTCCGGCCATTACCGCTGGTATCGCCGATTTCACCGGGGACTCGCTTGCGATGGCGCGTTTTGCGGCGCAAATACCTGCTGAGACGATCGTTGTGTGCGGAGTTCGCTTCATGGCGGAAACCGCCAAACTGCTGAGTCCCTCCCGTACGGTCATTTTGCCTGCCCCCGAAGCCGGCTGCTCGCTGGCGGAGTCGATTACGGCAGCGGACGTACGGGCGCTTCGTGATCGTTATCCCGAGGTCCCGCTGGTCGCGTACGTCAACACGACAGCCGCGGTGAAGGCCGAGGTCGATATCTGCTGCACGTCCGCGAACGCGGTCGCGGTCGTCAAGTCTCTCGGCAGTCCGCGGGTGATCATGCTGCCGGACCGGTTTCTCGCCGGCTTCGTTTCCGAGCGGGTCGACTGCGAGATCATTCCTTGGCCCGGATCTTGCGAAGTTCACGAACGGTTCTCGGCCGCCGACATCGCTGAGTACCGTCATATGGACGTGCGAGTGCTGTCGCATCCTGAGTGTCCGCCGGATGTGCAGGCTGCCTCCGACTTCGTCGGCTCGACTGCGGCGATGATCGAGTATCTGGACGCGATGCCGCGGGGTCGCGTATTGCTGCTGACCGAGTGTTCGATGGCGGACAACGTGCTGCTCGCGCGTCCCGACATCCGGTTCGAGCGACCATGCAACCTGTGCCGGCACATGAAGACGATAACGTTGGAGAAGGTCAGGGACTCGCTACGCGGTGGCGGTTGCGTTATTGAGATCGATCCTAAGATCGCAGAGCGCGCCCGTCGACCGCTACGGCGCATGATTGAACTGTGATGGCGAGCGATATGGCATCGCGCGGCATCATTGAAACCGACGTCCTCGTCATCGGCGCCGGGGTCGCCGGCTTATGCGCCGCGCTTGCAGCCACGCCACGGCGCGTACTTCTTCTTTGTCCCGACGAACCCGCCCGCGCATCATCGAGCGCGCTCGCGCAGGGAGGTATCGCGGCGCCGGTCGGGCCTGGAGACTCAGTCGCGAGCCATGTTGGCGACACGCTCGACGCGGCCTGTCATTCCGCGGACCCGCAAGCGGTCAATCGGGTAGTCAGTGGCGCAGCCGGGGCGCTAGCATTTCTTGAAGCGTCGGGCGTGCAGTTCGACCGAGATGGCGCCGGCAGGCAGTTGCATCTCGAGGCAGGGCACCGGCACCCGCGCGTCGTGCACGCGGCGGGCGACCGAAGCGGCGAAGCCATCGTCAGGTCAATGTGGGAGTGCACGCGAGCTGCGCCCCACGTCGAGTTCCTGATCGGTTGGCGCGCCACCGAGCTTCTGGTCGCCGCATCGGGGGAGGCGGCAGGTGCAATGGTTATCGACCCTAACGGCTACGCGCGCGCAATCCACGCGCGCGATACGGTTCTCGCCACCGGAGGCCTCGGCCGGCTATACAAATACACGACCAATGGCGAGCATGCGTCGGGAGACGGACTTGCGATGGCGCTTGCAATCGGCGCCCGCAGCGCGGCGCTCGAGTTCGTGCAGTTTCATCCGACGGCGCTCAGGGTCGATGCCGATCCACTGCCGCTTTTGACAGAGGCCCTGCGCGGCGCCGGCGCACGGCTGGTGACCGCCCGGGGACTAGAGGTGATGTCCGGCCGCCACGTGCACGGTGACCTCGCTCCACGAGACGTGGTTGCACGCTCGGTGTGGGAATTTGCGCACATCGGCGAGGAGGTGTTCCTCGATGCAACCGCAGTATTTCGCTCTATGAAGGGCAATGCGTTTCCGGGCGCGCGTTCGACGGCCCTGCGCTACGGCATTGATCCTGCCGTCGACGTGCTGCCGGTGACGGCGGCGGCTCACTACCATATGGGCGGGGTGCTAGTCGATGATGCGGGCCGTACGAGCGTCGCGGGCTTGTCGGCCTGCGGCGAGGTGGCGTATACGGGTTTGCACGGCGCAAACCGCCTCGCCAGCAATTCGCTGCTCGAGGCGGTCGTTACGGACAGGCGGTCGGCAGGTCGATCGCGGCGGACCGCTCCCGGTATCGCCCGGTCGTTGATGCCGGCGACGGGGACGCATCCACAGTCGCCAGCATCGGCGCGCGCTGGGACCACGTACGGGATCGCATGTGGCAAGCGATGGGACCCGTGCGCGATGCGCATACCCTTGGGTATGCACTGGCGGCAACCGTGGCTGAGCGCGATTCCCTCAGTCCCGACTGCAGAGTGCTGCGCAACCGCTATGGCCTCGTGATCGAAATGCTCGCAGCTGCGGTCACTCGCGAAGAAAGTCGGGGCGCGCACTGGCGGACGGATTTTCCGAATCGCGATGCGCGGCGGGACGGGCCGCGCGCGGTATATCCGTGGCGATCCGCGGCTAGGATGGCAAACGGTCTTGACAATCATCTGAGAGAGTTACCACGTGTGCACTCGAACCATCAGTAGGTGCGCGTACTGCGGCCTCCACTCACTGTGCCACGGGAAGTCGAGCGGCGAGCCCGCAGCGCTGGCGGGCAAGCTGCGGCTCCGCCAAGGCACGATCGTCAAGGGTGAGGTGCTGTCTTGGACGGGACAGAGAAGCGCCGCCTTCTTTGCGCTACGCAGTGGCTGTATCACAGAGGTCTTGACGAGATCAAACGGCACGCAATCCGTCGTCCGCTTCGCGCTGCCGGGCGAGGTCGTTGGCCTCGGATCACTGGCGACTTCCCGGGAGGCGACGACGTTGATCGCTGTCGAGAGCACCCGATACTGTCGAGTGCCGGTGGCCGTCATTCATAAACTTGCCGAAGAGATGCCCGAGGTAGCCCGCGAGCTGCTTCGCCTGATGGCGGTGACCGTGACGGCGACGCAGCGGGTGGTCGCCTCCGTGCTCCAGAGGGACGCCCTCGCCCGCGTCGCCGGATTTCTAGTGGATGTTTCCAGCCGCATGCAGCATAGCGGTCTCGACGGGTTACGGTTTCGCCTCGGTCTCAGTCGCAGTGATCTCGCCAGTTACCTCGGCCTAACGCTGGAGACGGTGAGCCGGTGCCTGACGGAACTGCGCGGGCGCGGGCTGATCGATGTGCGGGCCAAAAACCTTCGTCTGCTGCGACCGGAGGAGCTGCAGCTGGTCTCCGGTTAATCCCATTCTGTTCGACGATTTGGGCGACGAATGTTTGCCGCGCATGGCGAATTTCATGGCGGATCGAACTCGGAAGCCATGGAGTTGGCCGTGGAAATGTTATGGTTGCGCCAATCTATCCCCAGATGCGAATCCGCAAGCATATCTCTGACAGCGCTCACAGCGCGTTCGCGATCCGGCGAAAATGGTGGCCGAGAATACTTAGCTCAATGGCCGAGTGAAATTTCCTGGGGCGTGACAGCAGCGTCCACCAGAACATGCCCCAGAAGGAGCTCCGACCGCGGTGACAAACCCCTAGGACCCAGACCGACTTCAGGAATGCTCCCATGTCCGAGGGGGATAGCCGCTTTGAAGGTCCATTTACCCTTAAGACTCTCAAGAATGAGCGGATCCGCCGATAATAGTGACGCGGCGAATAGAGTTTGCACATCAGATCCTTGTAGCCCGAGATGACGGCCTCGCGATCCAGGCGCGTCACGAAATTAACAGCCGCGCCGGTGTTGTTGCCGCAGGACTCGGTCAACAGGCGTCCTTCGCGCGCGAGTCGCTGGTACAGCGCGGTTTTCGGAAGAGCGGTGAGCAGGCCCACCATCGCGGTGACGACCCCGGTACGCTGGATGAACTCGAATTGCCGCGCGAAAATATCCGCTGTATCCGTGTCGAACCCGACGATGAATCCGCCCATCACCTCGAGTCCGCAGCGCTGCAAGGATCGCACAGCATCCGCGAGATCGCGCTTCGTGTTCTGCGTTTTGCCGCATTCGTCGAGGCCACTGGCGGACGGCGTCTCGATGCCAAGAAACACCTTCTTGAAGCCGGCTTCGACCATCAATGTGCACAGATCATCATGGTCTGCGAGGTTGACCGACGCTTCGGTCAGGAAGCCCATACTCGACCCGATACGTCGACGCCAGTCGATCAATACGTGGAGCAATTCCCGGGCGCGCTTGCGGTTGCCAATGAAATTATCATCGACTATGAAGACCATATCCTTCCAGCCGGCTAGACGCAACGCGTCGAGTTCACGCACGACTTGCGCCGGATCCTTGGTGCGGGGTACTCGTCCGTTCATGATGACGATATCGCAGAACTCACAAGTGAACGGGCAGCCGCGGGAGAACTGCACCGACATCGTGACGTAGTCACTCATGCATATGAGATCCCAGCGCGGTACCGGCGAATGCCGCATATCCGGCCAACCCTCATCTTGGTAGACGGGTTTTAGCGAACCGGACTCCATGTGTGCCGCCACTTCGTCCATCACATCTTCGGCTTCGCCGAGCACAAAATGCGGAATCTCGGGGAAGTCTTGATGTCCGGTCGTGAACAGCGGTCCACCGGCAACCACCGTAATGCCATGTGCCGCGCAACGCGCAGCAACCTGGTGAGCGGATTCCCGATGCACGATCATGCCGCTGAGAAACACGTAATCGACTCCGCTGAGTTCATTGTCGGAAAGTTCCGATACGTTTAGATCCACCAGCTTGAGATTCCAGGCAGGCGGTAGCATCGCCGCGACGGTGATCAAGCCAAGTGGGGGGAAAGCCGCCTTCCTGGACACGAATCTCAGTACGTGTTTGAAGCTCCAGAATGTATCGGGACTACGCGGGTAAACTAGAAGCACTTTCATTCACCACCTCCTTTGCACCGGCGGGAGTGTGAATGAGGCGGCAAAGATCAAAATTGATTTAGCGCAATTTCGCCACCCGAATGACGGAGGGCGGGATTCTTGGCCGAAGGCCCGTATTAATTGCACGGACGCCTGTGTGCGGCGGATCGTTGTTATGTACGTTGATTTGCGGTGAAAACTGACCTCGTGTTGCTCGAAAACTGGAATTAACTCAAACGGCGGGCGCCAATAGTGCGCCATTGCTCCTGGAGCGGCGGCTAATCGCGGTAGAATACTTGTAGCCTCGATACTGCGCTCATATGCCGAGATCGCAAGAAGGCTGCAGGTTCATATCCGGCTTGTTTTTGCAGGCCGTTTGCCTGCGGGCCCTGATGGATTCCGCTGACCCGCTTCGGGTTCGCATTTTCTTTGCGTCCCTCGGCATGGAGCGCTCCGTGACCGTCATGAGCTGTGATGATAGTGTCGTGGAGGCCGCGCGTGGAAGGTAACGGGTGCGTCGAGGCGCGGGAGCGGATATGTGCGTACATGAGCGGTTGAGCGACAAAGAGCATCCTGGGCCGGTCGGTTGGGAGAATGGACGGCCATCGAAGAAAGCGGCTGGGGATTTGCGTGACCCGCTCTGATATTCCCCGGAGAGCCGTGGTTCCGATTCTTATAGCCAGTGCTTTGGCGTGGCTCGAGCTTGGAGGCCGCTGCTGCGCATTCGCAGGCGAGAATTCGGCGTCGGTGGTTCACGCAGAAGCCGCTCCGGCGGGTACGCATCGAACTGCGCCGGCATATGGGCGCAAGCCAAGAAACGGAGTCGAGCGAAGGCGTCGTCAATACCCACTACTCGCCGCTACATGACATTAACGCGCGGAACGTCGAACACTTGGGTTTTGCCTGGGATTACAGGCTCGGCACCAATAGGGGACTAGAAGCGACGCCGATGGTCGTTGACGGGATCATGTATGCGTCCGGCAACTGGGGTCGAGTCTATGCCATCAACGCGAGAACGGGACAGGGGATTTGGACCTACGATCCGCACGTTAGCGGGCAGTGGGGCCGATACGCATGTTGCGACATCGTCAACCGGGGACTCGCGTTTTGGCACGGGCGAGTCTTTGTTGCGAGTCTTGATGGATACCTGCACGCCATCGATGCAGCAACGGGTAGGAGAATTTGGCGCGTTGACACTCTGCCCGAACGCCGATCCGACGGATTTCATTACTTTGTGACGGGCGCGCCCGCAATCGCCGGGGACCTCATTGTCATTGGCAATGGTGGTGCGGACTTTAAAGGTGCGCGTGGCTCCGTATCGGCCTACTCGCTGACTACTGGCGCAATTAAATGGCGATTCTATACCGTGCCGCGTGACCCGCGCCTCGGGCCGCAGGATCGACCGCATCTGCAAGCCGCGGTCCACACTTGGCCTTCGCGGTACGACTGGAGCATGGGTGGTGGCGGCAACGTCTGGGACAGCATCGCATATGACCCGACACTGCAGCTCGTTTATTTTGGAACTGCCAACGCGTCGCCCTACCACGCCCAAGTGGGCATCGCGAGGACCGGCGACGAGCTCTTTGTCGCTTCGATCGTCGCGGTGCACGCCGAGACGGGCAAGATGGCGTGGTATTACCAGGAGGTTCCCGGCGAAGGATCAGATTACGACGCGACCAACAAACTGGTTCTTACCGATCTCGCAGTACGGGGCAAACATCGCGAGGTAATCATGCAGGCAAGCAAGGACGGATTCCTTTATGTTCTGGATGCCGCAACCGGAGAGTTTCTGTCGGGAACGCCGTTCGCACACATAAATTGGACCACGGGTCTCGATCCGGCGACGCATCGCCCTATGAAGGGCTCGTCGATCGACTGGGAACGAAAGCCCGCTTTGCTCTTTCCGGGGGCGATCGGAGCGCATAACTGGCAGCCGATGTCATTCAGCCCGGAAACGCGGCTTGTTTACATTCCGGTAATTGACGCCGGCATGATTTACGTCAATACGGCGTCGCGGCCCGCAGGATTGATGGAAGGTAGTTTCGATTCGGCATTTTTCTTTCCCGAGGACTACGGTCCGAAGGAACTGGAATCTTTGTTTGGAAAGCTACCACCCCTGTCGGCTCTGTTGTACGGGGAGAAGTTACGAAAGACGCGGGGCCTAATTCGAGCGATCCGTCCCATGACGGGGAAGATTGTATGGCAGGGACAGACCGCAAGTTATTGGGACGGTGGAATTCTCTCTACCGGCGGCAACTTGGTTTTTCAGGGGGATGCCGCAGGATACCTAAACGTGTACGAGGCGGATTCCGGAAAGCTCTTGAAGAGCATCGACGTACGTACGTCGATCATGGCGGCGCCGATGACCTACCGAGTCGATGGCGTACAGTACGTCTCCGTCATGGCGGGCTACGGGGGAGGCGTTTTGTACTTGCCCTTTCCACAGAATAGCGCGGCGTTTAAATATGGGAACGACGGGCGGATTGTGACGTTCAAGCTGAACGGCGGAGCTACACCGAAGCTGCCGCGTGTTTCTGAGGCCTCGTTTGACAAGCCGCCGCCGCGCGAAGGCACGCCCGCAATCAGAGCCCGAGGGGAAGTCCTCTACAATCGATATTGCGCCCGCTGCCATGTGTTCGGCCGAGGTCTTCTGCCGGATCTAAGGCGAGTTGCGTCGATGCCAATTGCCACTTTCAAGCAAATCGTGTTGGGAGGCGCCTTTTCGTCCCTAGGCATGGGTCACTTTGACGATGTGCTTTCAAATCGAGATGTTGAGAGCGTCCATTCATATCTTGTCGATGAGGCTCGGATTGCCTACGCGCGGCAAGGCGATCGCACCGGAGTTCTGAGAAAGTAACCTGCTAGAAATGTGAATTCGGGGCATACGGGACGGGCTTGATTTCCGCGACGTCGAGGATTCGCAGGTTCGCGAGCCATCGCTGATATCGGAACAGCGGATCGCGATCGGCACTTATCCGCGGACGCGGCGGGTAAGGAGGTCTGTTACCACGATGACTCAATGGCTGCGTAGCAGTATCGGCTCGCAACCCAAACTGGTGCTCGCTCCAGAGGCTGACGCATCAGGTCGATTGGTCGCTCGGCATCGATTCAGGCGCTCGTTCTGCGGACACAGCGAAACGCTCGCGAAGTTCGTCGACGAGGACGCGTGTATTCTCCGAATAATCAATCGGTACGGCAACCAGGTGCACTCCACCCGCGGTGAAGGCCATTTCCAGTGTTGGTATGAAATCGCCGATCGCGTCGACTCGTGTTCCTGTAGCGCCGTATGCTTCGGCGTACTTTGCGAAATCAGGATTGTTGAAGGTCATGCCGAAATCGGGAAACCGATCCACTGCTTGTTTCCACCGGATCATACCGTAGGCGCCGTCAGCGATCACCAACACAATCAGATTTAATTTCAAACGGACGGCAGTCTCCATCTCCTGGCTGTTCATCATGAAGCCGCCGTCGCCGCAGACTGCCATCACTCGGCGCTCCGGAAAGAGCATCGCGGCCGCCATCGCCGATGGCAACCCGGCTCCCATGGTAGCGAGTGCATTATCGAGCAGCAGCGTGTTGGCAACGCGAGTTCGGTAGTTTCGAGCAAACCAAATCTTGTACATCCCGTTGTCGAGCGCGACGATGCCATCGGGAGGCATCACCTTTCTGACGTCGTGAACTAGACGCTGCGGCGTGAACCGGTCTTCGGTCGAGCGGTCCGCAATATGAGCGAGAATATCCTCGCGCAAAGGCAGCAGCGCACCTGCGTTTGGAATTCGTCCCTCAACTCGGTCCGCTAGAAGGCGAAGCGACGGTCCTATGTCCCCGACCACTTCCGTCTGCGGGAAATAGACCTGCTCCACGCTCGCGGGCTGATAACCGACGTGTACCACTTGTGGTCCTCCGGATCCCATGATGAATGGAGGTTTCTCAACGGTGTCATGGCCTATGGCGATGATGAGATCGGCCCGATCGATGGCTTCGTGCACGTAGTCGCGCTCCGAGAGCGCGGCGGTACCCATGTACAGTTCAGTACCTCCGGGCACGGTACCTTTGCCCATCTGCGTGGTGAAATAGGGAATCCGGGTGCGCAGCACAAACTGTGCGAGGTCGGAGGTCGATCGCGGTCGCGAAGCGGCCGCACCCAGCATCGCGAGCGGACGCTTGGCGGCCATAATCAACCGGGCGGCGCGATCCAGCGCTTGTGATCCTGCTAACGGCAGCTCGACAGCGTGAGGCGCGATCAGCGGCAGATCTTCGCACTTTTCGGCGGCAATGTCCTCCGGAAGCTCCAGGTGAACGGGACCTGGGCGCTCCTCCTGTGCGACGCGAAAAGCTTCACGTACAAGGGTAGGTATCATGCCGGCCGAGACGATCTGGCGTGACAGCTTTGTCAGTGGCTTCATCGCCGCGACGACATCCACGATTTGAAAGCGTGCTTGCCGTGACGACAGAATCGTCTTTTGGCCGGTGATCATAATCATGGGCATCGCACCCAGAAGGGCGTAGCCTGCGCCGGTCGTGAGGTTCAATGCACCGGGGCCAAGGGTTGCGATGCAAACACCGGGCTTACCGGTCAACCGGCCGTAAGTGGCCGCCATGAAGGCGGCGGCTTGTTCATGGCGTGTCAAGACCAGTTTTATCGATGAATTTCGGATCGCCTCGACAACATCGAGATTTTCCTCGCCCGGGAGGCCGTAGATTCGGTCGACGCCCTCGTTTTCCAGGGCCGAAATCAGCAACGTAGAACCTTTGATCATTACCATGTCCTCCACCGTCGTTGCAGCAAAGCCGCCGATCTCCGGGTGACTAAGCATAGTGGTTAACCGTACTTTGCCGGAAAATAGTCGGCCCCAACGGTCGAACACGCGCAAATTGTTCGAATTCGCGACCAATTACGCGGTGAGACCCCGATAGAAATGCAGCGTGCCGCTGAGTTTTGCGGCATTCGCTGTCCGATCGGAATGCGCTTCGATAGTCACTCCTCCTAGATCGAACGCTCGTAACTGACGGCGTTCGTATTCAAATTCGAGGTGTCCCGTCCAACTCCACGCCTCGGCAGTAACGAGGCCATTGGCCGCGATGCCTCTGCAATGCACCCGGAGGAACGTCAATCAGGACAAACGCCGGCAGCCGGACGGCGCCGGCTCGATCAAGTGATCCTCGAGAATTCGCCGGATCGTGCCTCGACCCGCGTGGAGATCGGGGTCAATCAGAAGGCTAAGAGGGCTCCATGCCGACACGCCATCGCGCTATGCTATCGCTCGTTCGCGAACATCGCCAATTCGAATTTCCGAAGATTACGGGGTCGCCGATCACTACGAACAGGAAATCGCATGGTGTCACCTTCGTTCAATCATGCCGCATTGGCCGACGGTGAGTTCCGGATGTTCGTCGCAACCGCCGAACTGTAGTAATGCGGAGCACAGTCGCGGGGCTCATGCATTAGATCGGGCGGCACGATCGATACGTGGAGCGCAACGGATATGAATATTGCCGATTCGACGGTCACCGACTTTCAGCAAGAGGGGGTCGTGGTGCTGCGCGAGGTGTTCCGGGATTGGGTCGATCCGTTGTCTCAAGGCGTGGCGCAGGTAATGGCCCATCCCAGCCCACTGGAACGCTCATACCAGCCAAAAGATGGATCGGCACCGTTCTTCCAGGACCTCTGCAATTGGCAGCGCGTCCCTGCGTTTCGCGCATTTATCTTTGAATCGCCTGCGGCCGAAGTGGCAGCTCGCTTGATGGGATCGCCGATCTCACGGTTTTTCCACGACCATATACTCGTCAAGCGGCCTGGTAACAGCACCATTACACCGTGGCATCAAGACCAGCCTTATTACTGCGTGGAGGGTGATCGCACCGTTAGCTTTTGGACGCCGCTAGACCATGTCTCGCGCGGTGTCAGTCTCGAATGTGTCGCCGGGTCGCATCGGTGGAACACCGCTGGCTACCGGCCGAAGCGCTTCGACGGCAGCCCTCTCTATGCGGACGAGCATTTCGAGGAGGTGCCGGACATCGACGCCCAGAGAGATCAGCTCGTTATCCGTGGCTGGGACATGGCGCCGGGAGACGCGATCGCATTCGACTTTCGCACCATTTGACGCCCCTGATTTTCCGCTGGTCTTCGGTCAATAATCCGCCGGCGAGCGGTATGCGCCACAGGCAGAGAAGTTACGTTCCGGAGCCCTGCTCGCGTCGGCGCAGCCATGCGCAGCTGTTAGATAAATTTACGCTCTGTGCAAATTTCCACCCGCGCGAATTCAGGTCTTGGGGAGGCTGAATCGCTTACGGGTCCGGCGGCAACGGCTGATTGCTGCTGAATAAGTGCAATGCGATCTCGGTCAGCGCGGCGTCGGCGGCCGTGGCCGGATACCGGGAATCCCGCGCGAGTACAATTCGCTGTCGAGGCAGCGCATCGGAAATTGGCCGACGGCATAGCGTTAGGCCGTCGTAGCTCACTTGGCAGAACGGCTCGGCATAGACCAACGCGACGCCAAAGCCGTTCGCGATGAGGCTACGTTGCATTTCAAAACTTCGTGCTCTCGCGAACACGGTTGGTGCGAGGCCGTACTGCCTGAACAGATCGATCATATGTTGCCAGCTTGCCGCCTGGTCGCTGAGTACAAGAGGAAAAGCGGCCAACTCTGCGAGCGAGACGGCAGACTGGCCCGCCAACAGGTGGTCCGCCGCCAACAGCGCGTGTGGTCGTACTTCGCGCAGCACCACGACCTCAAGCTTCGGATCAGAATCGAGGTCGTAGGTGAGCGCGAGGTTGATGGTCCCGTCCGCCAGCCGGCGGCGTAGTGACGCGAAGCCCTCTTCACGCACGACGATGTTTAGATGCGGATGCCGCCGCTGAAGCCGGCGCATCAAAGCAGCGGCGCAGTAGGGCGCGAGGTCGTCATAGCATCCCAGCACGAGTTCGCCCGACACTTCGCCACTTGGGCGCGCAAGGTTCTCCAGCCGGCGTGCTTCGTCAAGCACCCGCCGCGCCTGATCGATCACCGTGCGCCCGAAGGGAGTGAGCACGGCGCCAGAGCCTCTGCGGCGCACAAATAGCTTCTGCCGGAATTGGACCTCGAGACTGTCGATCGCCGCCGTCAGGGACGGCTGCGAAACATGCAACTCCGCTGCCGCCAACGACAGATTCGCAGTGCGTGCCGCGGTAAGCACGTAGCGCAACCGCCTGAGCGTGAAGTTCATCAGTAATATCTATATGAATATCGAGAGAATATTATTTTACATACGACTAACGCCGGTGGATAGTGAATCGTGTCGCCACGCATCAGGGAATCCATGCCAGAGTCGCCGGCCCCGGGGATCTCGACAGCTATCGAAGCATTCCACCGCGATGGCGCGGCCTGTCTGCGGGGGGAATTCGCCGGCTGGGTCGAAGTGATCGCCGCCGGCATCGAACGTAATTTGCGCGAACCGGGTCCACTCGCATCGAATTTGGTTCAATCCGGCCAGGGCGGCGGATTTTTTGACGATTACTGCAATTGGCAGCGCATCCCGGAATTCACGCGAACGGTGCTCGAGTCCCCGGCGGCTCGTCTCGCCGCGCAATTCATGCGCGCAGAGACCGCTCAATTCTTTCATGAGCACGTGCTAGTAAAGGAACCGGGTACGCAAAAGCCTACGCCGTGGCACAGTGACCTCCCGTATTACTTCCTCGCGGGTCGCCAAACGATCAGCTTCTGGATCCCTGTCGATCCAGTCAACACGGCGACATTGCGGCTGATCGCCGGATCGCATCGGTGGGAACGGCCTGTTCGCCCCGTGCGGTGGCTGGATTCCAGCGATTTTTACGCCAAGGACGAGCGTTATCGCGATGCGCCGGATCCAGACCGGGACCCGAGCTTACGAGTGCTCGAATGGCAGATGGCGCCGGGCGATGCGATAATTTTCGACTATCGAACCGTCCACGGCGCGCGCGGCAACCACTCGTCGGCGCGGCGACGCGTGCTGTCGCTGCGCTGGGTGGGCGATGACGTACGCTATGCGGAGCGTCCCGGACGCACCTCGCCGCCTTATACCGGTCATGGAATGATGCCGGGACAGCGACTTCGAGAGGACTGGTTTCCCATTGTCTGGCCTACGAAGTTGTGAAGCCGCCCAACCCGCGACGATCGTTACTCCTTAGCTTCGATGACCTAGACCGATCGGCTCATGAACCCGAGGCTGTGCGCGCCGAACGGGTATGCGGAAGATGGATACCCAGTCCGCAGTCAAGCGACGAACTTGCATTGAGACGCCGGAGTTCGCGTGTCCATGTTCCTCCCCCGATTCAGATGGTCGTCAGTTTCGGCGGCGCAACCGATCATTCGCGGGTAAAGAAAAATGGTGAAGGCGGCAGTCTCGATGGCTTGCTCGGATAACTTGCCGTTCGTATAGGGTTGCCACAGAACCTTCAGCAACAGGGCCGCGATGACGGCGTCAATATTGACGCAATAAACCGTTTTGGAGACGCCCGCATCGAACAGCGCTTGCACCAATGCGTGGTAGTACTCGTGAAATATATTGTATTCGCCGCGATCCTTGAACAGTTTGCGCACATAGGCTTCGCGAGGGTCCGTGTTCGTCGGTCGATCCTTAAACACCGGATGGTTGACGCCAGGAATCTTCTCGATATCCAGGCTGCCGGATGTTTTGCGGTCGGCTTTGTATCGCGCATACTCTTTGACATAGTCCTCGGCCAGCGCCTTGAGGTCGAGACCATGATCGCAATCAGCCGGATCCTTGAGGCCGCAGTGCCGGAATTGCTCTATCAGGAACGCGATGCCCTCGTAGCCATTGCCGCCGTGCGCAAATCCGCAATGCGACAGGAAGCCCAGCATGGCCTTGTTTAGTTGCACCCGCGCCGGAGCTTCCGGTCCGTCTGCGGAAACGGCCCCTTTGGCCCCCTGAGCGGAAATTGCCCCCGGTCCATTGGTCAGCAACAGGCCGATCAGTGTCTGCAATGCAAACAAATTAGCGGTGATTGGTTCCTTACCGAGCAGCGCCACATATATGATTTCGGTCAAGGATCGGCGGCATAGAATCTCCTCAGTCGACAAACCGCAGAAACTCCCCGGCCCGTGCTGTTCGGCCGGCACCGATGCGCCGATCAGTGCAGCGATCAAAATGATCCACCATGGCAGATTTTCGACGCTCAAGCGTGACAGCCGCTTGCGCATTAACGGACCCCAAGCCATCGTCGTCGTTACCGCCGCAAGCACCGCATCGCGAGTCGCGTATCCGTCAAGGCTTTCGAGATAGCGCACGATCACCGACTTAGCGCCGCGGCTGCGGAGGGCGGCGAGCATGGTCTCGGCCAGATCATCCCGGTTGTCGGCCAAGACCACGGCACGCAAGGTCGGTTCCGACGGTATCCGATTCAGGTCGAACGCTTCGTCGGTGGCATCGCGCAATCCGGCGGAGGCGAACAAATCCACGAACATTTTACTGATGTTGCGGGCGCCAGCTGCGCGCCGCGGCCCAATCACACTGGCGGCGGCTGCTAATATGCAGTTTGGCGAAGCGCCGGCATCGCGGGCGGCCTGGGCGGCGAGCAGCGCGGGATCGAGGTGCAAGGAAAGACCCGATCCGACCGCGACATTGATCAACGCCTGGTTGTTGGAATTCGTTGCCTCGCGAAGCAGCGCCAAACCGATATTTGCCTCGAACGGCTGTTGAGCCGCGTTCAACATCGATATGCCGTAAAGGCTGCTGACTTGCGACTGTGCGTCCATTTGCGAACAGCCGGAAGCATCCTTCATGGCTTGGCGCGGAAAGATGGCGCCGATCTGTTGGCTCAGCGCTGCAATCTGGGTGCCATAGGGCGCGACCGCCGTAGTCAGCGGCAGATCGATCGGCGCCGGCGGCTTGAGGCCCACGTTGGAGCGGAACCAGGCCTTGAGCTGCGTCGAGCCTTCGGTCGGAAAATCCGGCTTGATGCCGTTCTCGCGCATGACCGCCGTCAGTGCGGCCGGGATGTGGGCGATATTGGTGACCACTGCGCCGCGGGCCGAGCAGACCGGGTCCTGCGGCGTGAAGAGCCGCGGGACGCCGAATTTCTCCATGAACCAGCGCTCCTTGGTCTGCGCGTCGTCGTGGCCGCCGGCCATTGCGCCGGCGTGGCCGACCGCGCGCGTCAGTTTGGATTTCCACCTGCCGACGACGCATGCGATGACGGGCTTTTTGAAATTCGCGATCGCCTCGTAATAGCCGCCCGGCTCCACATAGAGAACGGCCGCCTTGCTGCGCGCGTCGTTCGCCAGTGCAAATGCGAACTCCGGCGCGGCATAATGGATGTAGACGTCCTTGCCGCTCGAGATCAAGGTCGTCGTGCCCCAGCCGGCTAGGCGCAGATACGTCGCAATGGTGCTGGTGAAATTTCCCGAATTCGAGAGTATCGCAATCGACCCTTTGGTCAGCGCCTCGTTCGGGTTGTCGCCACCCAGAGCGCCGCCGATACGCACCTGATTCCAGGCATCGGCAACACCTAGGCTATTGCCGCCGAAGATGTCGATGCCGTTTTGCTGGCCCATGGCGCGAATTTCCCGGGAATCGCGAATGCTGAGCTTTTCAGTGACGATGAAGATTTTGCGTAGCTCCGGGTTGACCCGGATTAATTCGGCGACACCGTCGCGCGCGGCAGACGGCGGCAGGTAGATTACGCCGCAATTGAAGTGGTGACCGGCCGCCATGCCTTCCAGCACGCTGTTGTAGACCGGGATGTCGCCGCGCTTGGTTTTAAGCACCTGGCCGCGACGGCCGGGCGATGTGCCGAAGGCAACGTTGCCGTTGGAATATGCGTGACTGACCGGAGTCACCTCGCTGGATTCGCCCCCTAGAATATTCAACACGCAGACTCGGTCCTGCTGAGTGGCAATCTGCGCCAGCGAGCTGATGCCGACGTAATATTTGAATTCGCCTATTCCCCGCTTGTACATAACGGTCTCCGACTGCGTTGGCCGTCTGTTGGAACGACGAGACTCAAGGGATGGCCGGCGTGCCGACGCCGAGCGCGGCCGCCAGTTGCGCGCGCCCACCGTCGCGCATCCAGTCATTGACCTTGCGCGCGTAGGCAACGACTTCGCTCATGTCCGAGTCGAATCCAAAGAAGGAATACGGCAGGCCCAGCGCATCCAAAGTGTCGCGCATCGTCGCCATGCCGCGAACGAGGTTTGGGCCGCCGCGACCGATGACCACGAACAACGGGCTTGGGCCGTTCGCGCTGAAATGTTCGCGCAAGGCGTCGGCCATCGCGCGAAAGGTCTCGAAAATGTCCGTGTTGTTGGATTTGCCGCCGATAATGAACAGCACGTTGGCCTGTCGCAGCCAGTGTTTGAAGCAGATCTTCGCGACTTCCTTCATTTTTGCGTACGGTGGATTGCCGCCGAAATCGGATGAGATGATGGCATCGTCGCCGAGCATTTCTGTCACCAGCGAGTTGGCGCCGCCTCCAAAGGTCGGGGCCAAAATGGTGCCGCTGGAATTGACGACGTAGACGTCACTTTGACCCTGATAAGTGCGCAGTTGATTGATCTCCTGCTCGAAATCGGAATAGTCGACTGAAAACAGATGCGCGGGCAGGTCCAGCCGCTGCCAGCGCGGATCGTCACGATCAAATCCACACTTGAAGTCACAGGCAATTGGCGCCAACCGGCCCTTGCCGTCGGCGCGCATCCGAATCGGATTCAGCTCCAGCGTCGTCATGCCGAAGTTGTGGTACAGCTCCCAGAGTTTGGGCAGGTTCTGCACCAACGGCGAGATCAGTTCCTTCGGCGCCTGAAGTTCGGACAAGGCATTGGCGACGACGAACGCTTTTAGGCCGGTCAATGGATCGAACGGCACCTGCGCGACCTGATCTTTCGCCAATTCCTCGATGTCGACGCCGCCACGGTGCGTCAGCGTCATCGTCGGGGCTCGGAACTGCGTCGCGTCGGTAATCGAAAAGTACACCTCGTGTTCGGCGGGCACCGCGCCTTCGAACGTCACGCCGTTCGCCTTGGCGTAGTGATGATCCTGCCGGTGCTCGACGAAATAGAGGCGCTCCTTCTCCCGCAGCGCGGTCTTCAAGTCCGCGGCGCGGCCGATCAACCCCGCCTTGCCCTTCTTGCCGACGCCGCCCTTGAATACCGGCTTGATGAAGATCGACCCGTAGCGCTCGATCAATTGCTTGATTTGCTCCTCGCTGGCGTCCGGTCCGAGCACCTCCGAGGCCGGAAAGCCGGCAAACTGCAGCAGCCGCGAGCCATATAGCATTCCTGTGATTTGCATGACCGCGGTTTATACACTGCGACTCTGAAATCGAGCCTAAATTGAATCTGAAGCCCCGTTCATGCTGTAGGGGCCGGCGGGGTATGCGGATTCGGCGGGGGCCTGCGTGAGGCGGGCGTCGAGCCCATGTCGCTTGGCCAATGCGTCGACTAGGCCTGCGACCCGCATGCTTGCGCGGCCGCCGCAATACCGGGGGACAATTGCCCTGTTGAGTGTTCGAACATGGCGGACATCACAGCGCATCATCATCGATCGACAGAACAATATCGGCGCCCTGCGTGACGGCCGCGGCGAGACTTGACGCGATCGGCAGAAACTGTGCGGCGTAAAATCGCGCCGTAGCCAGCTTGCCTCGATAAAACGCCGCATCGTTGCCGCCTGAGGCCAACTGGCGCGAGGCCACCAGCGCCGCGCGCGCCATCTGCCAGCCGCCGGCGACGATTCCGAAGAGCTTCAGATAGGCAACCGCACCGGCGGCTGCGCGGCGCGGATCCGCGCCATAACTTTCGACTATGAACCGCGTGGCCTCCGTCAACGCATTCGCCGCGATCCCGAGCGCTGCGCCGATCGGCTCGAGGGCAGCGGAGTTCGTGGCCATGAGTTCGGCCTCGACGCCGCGCACGCGTTCAATGAACTCGCTTGACGCGCGTCCGCGATCGCGGGCGATCTTTCGGCCGATCAGGTCGTTGCCCTGAATTCCGGTCGTTCCCTCGTAGATCGTCGTGATGCGCGCATCGCGCAGGTATTGCGCCGCGCCGGTCTCCTCGATATAACCCATGCCGCCGTGGATCTGGATGCCGAGCGAGGCAATCTCGATCGCATTTTCCGTGTTACAGCCTTTGACGACCGGAATCATCAGGTCAGCGAAGGATTGAGCCGCGGCGCGCTTCGCGGCATCGGGCTCCGCTCGCGCCGCATCCAGCGCCGCCGCAACCGCCAGGGTCAGCGCACGCATCGCCTCGATTTGCGCTTTCATCGTCAAGAGCATGCGCCGCACATCGGGATGCTTTAGGATCGGCACGCGCACGGCGCCCTTGGCGCCGAGTTCGGTGCCTTGAATCCGCTCGCGCGCAAAACTGCGCGCCTGCTGGTATGCGCGCTCGGCGATGCCGATCCCTTCCACGCCGACTCCGAAGCGCGCGGCATTCATCATGATGAACATGTACTCGAGTCCGCGGTTAGGCTCGCCGATCAGCCAGCCGACCGCGCCGTCGTAGGCCAATACCGCGGTCGGACTGCCGTGGATTCCCAACTTGTGCTCGATCGACACACATTGGATACCATTTCGCGCGCCAAGCGTACCGTCGGCATTGACGAGGAATTTGGGCGCGACGAACAGCGATAGGCCGCGTACTCCAGGCGGTGCGTCGGGTATGCGGGCCAACACGAGGTGAACGATATTGGACGTCAGATCGTGCTCGCCGTAGGTAATGAAGATCTTCTGCCCGAACAGCCGATAAGTCGCGTCAGCTTGTGGTTCAGCCCGCGTGGTAACCGCGGCGAGGTCCGAGCCCGCCTGCGGCTCGGTCAAATTCATCGTTCCGCTCCACTCGCCGCTTGCCATCCGCGGCAGGTATGTCTGTTTCAGCGCCTCGGAGCCTTGTGATTCGATAGCCTCGAAGGCGCCGCGTGCGAGCATGGGGCAGAGCGCGAACGCCATGTTCGCGCTGTTCCACATCTCTTCGGTCAAGGCCGAGATCACGTGCGGTAGGCCTTGGCCGCCGTATTTCGCATCGCAGCTCAATCCGGTCCAACCACCCGCGGCAAAGGCCCTGTACGCCTCCTTCCACCCCGGCGCAGTCGTGACCATGCCGTCGCTCCAGCGCGCGCCAATTTGATCGCCGGCGCGGTTCAGCGGCGAGAGCACGCCCGCCGCCAAATTCGCGGCCTCCTCGAGGACGGATTCGGCGAGTTCGCCTGACAGATCCGCATAGGATGGGAGCCGAGCGCTCGCCGCCAGCGCGCCGAGCTCCGTGAGCACAAAGCGCATATCGCGCAGCGGCGCTTCATATTCAGTCATCGTTTAGGTCCTTGCGTTACCAATGCTCGAAAATTTCCATTTTCACCCGCACCGGTCCAGGCAGTCGGCCCCGGTCGAGATCGGAGTCGCCGTAACAGTTTACAACGCGCGCGGCGCCAGCGGATCATCGTCGTCGGCCGCGCGACCGCCGGGGCATGCTGCGCGTCGCGGAATCGTGAAGGTTCGTTCCGGTTACGAAGGCGAGGCTGGGTCAGGTGTAATGGAAGAGCTGCGCGCAAAGGGTATTGAGCTGGCTAGCCCTGACGACGCAGAGGTCGGCGGCCGCGCGCCACGTAGCGAAGTGCGGCGTCTTGCGATGGGCCTCGACCGCGGCCTCGTCCTCGTAAAGCTCGTAGAGGATGAAGTGGGTCGGATTACTGATGTCCTGCGCCACTTCGAAGCCGCGGCAGCCGACTTCATCGGTGACACTGCGCTTGGCGTTTGCCTCGATCGCGGCGAGAAATTGCTCGATGCGATCAGGATAAACATCGAGGGAAACAACGAGGGCAATCATGCGCGTGCTCCTGGTCGATCGATCGTAGCAGGTAATTTGGTGCGGGTTTCCGCGCCGAGCTTGCCGAGGCTGAGCCAAGTCTGGTCAGCAATGGCGATGCCTTGTGCGCGGTGTCGTGCGGCGTTGCGGTCCTCGAGCTCGCCAGGGAAGAAGATCTCCTCGACGCCGTCGGCCTTAGGCACAGACTTGATCTCGGCGATCAGCGCTTCGAGGCGGCTCTCGAATTCGGCGCGCGGCATCATCGATTCGATATCGATGGTCACCAGAAGATGCCCGCAGCCGCCGACCCGATCCGGCTGATAAGGCCCGGCGATGTTGGAGCCGAACTGGCCGCCGGTCAGTACACCGGCCAGCACATCCATCATGAAGGAGATGACGTAGCCCTTGTGGCCCGCCATCGGCAGGATCAAGCCGCGGATGGCGTCTTTGGCGCTCGTTGTAGGCACACCGTTCTCGTCGGTCGCCCAAGTGTTGGGGATGTCGAGGCCGTGCGCGGCCGCAAGGTAGATTTTGCCGCGTGCAACCGCCGTGTTGGCGATGTCCATCACCGCGACGCCATATTTCCCGGCCGGCGCGGCGATTGACCATGGGTTGGTGCCGATGACCTTGTCGCGTCCACCCCACGGCGCCATCGCCGGGCTGGCGTTGGTGACCAGGAAAGCCGCGCACCCAGCCTTCGCGGATTGACGGGTAAAGTAGGCGGCGGTGCCAAAGTGGTTGGAATTCCGCACGCCGATCGCGCTGATTCCATGAGCGCGGGCACGCTCGACGCCGATTTGTACCGCTTCGTGCGTCAGCACCTGGCCGATGCCGTGTCGCCCGTCGAGCACGACGATGGCGCCGTGGTCGACGGCGACTTCGCTAGCCGTTACCGCCGACATCGCTGCGGTGCGCAGACGTTCGACGTACCACGGCAAACGCATCACGCCATGCGAGGAATGGCCCCATAGCTCGGCGGCAACAAGGCTTTCGGACACCAGGCGCGCATCGGAACCAGGCACCCCCGTCGATTCGAGAACAGCGGTCCCGAACCGGGTCAGGTCTACTGCTGCGACGAAGATTGGCATTAGAATTTCCTCTGGTTCACAAAAGCGGGATCAACCAATCCAAACATTCGCCGCGGATCGCGCCGATGACCCAGGGCAGTCGGCACTTTTGTGCGACCCCCGGGCGTTTCGGCTTCGATGACATGCACCGGCGCAGAGGCATGGAATGATCAACCACCGAATTGGGCTTTCGGACGTTATGGGGAGACGAACGAATTCCTTGCGAGGCGCGACCGGTCCTCAACAGCATGCTAGTGTGGTGTCCCATAAGAAACTAATACACTTGATTTCTGTCCAAGGGTTATCTTTGGCAACTCTTGGGGAAGCATCATGGGTATGGGCCGACCGAAGTCATCGATCGAACTCACGGCGGAAGAACGGCGGGACTTGGAAGCCATCGTCGCCTCACGCAGCCTGCCGCACGGGCTGGTACGGCGTGCACATATGATACTGCTGACCGAAAGCGGTGTTTCGATTCGCGAGACCGCGCGGCGCGTCAAGGTGACTGCACCGGCCGTCAGCAATTGGCGCCGGCGGTTTCGTGAACAGCGTCTGCCGGTCTGCACGATCAACTCAAATCGGGGAGGCCGCGCACGCATACCGAGGAGGACATCGCGCTGCTGCTCAACGCCGTACTGACGCGCCGACCGAAGGGAGCCACGCACTGGAGTGTGCGCGAATTGGGCGATGAAACTGGTATCTCCAAAAGCACCGTGCAACGTTATCTGGCGTTGTTCGGCGTCCAACCCCATCGATCCAAGTCCTTCAAGCTCTCGGCCGATCCGTTCTTCATCGAGAAGCTTCGCGAAGTGGTCGGTCTGTACCTGAATCCCCCGGACAAAGCCCTGGTTTTGTGTGTCGATGAGAAGAGCCAAGTTCAGGCCCTTGAGCGCACGCAGCCGCTGCTGCCGATGGGTCTGGGCTATGTCGATGGCGTCACGCACGACTACGTTCGCCACGGCACCACGACCTTGTTCGCCGCTTTGGATATCGCCAACGGCCAAGTCTTTACGCAGTGCAAGGCTCGGCATCGGCATCAGGACTTCCTGGGTTTTCTGCGCCACATTGAATCGAATATTCCTGAGCATCTGGATGTCCATCTGGTCGTCGACAACTACCGCACTCATAAACATGCCCGGGTCAAAGCCTGGCTCGCCAAGCGTCCGCGCTTTCATCTGCACTACACTCCGACGTACTCCTCCTGGCTCAACCAGGTAGAGCGCTGGTTCGGGTTGATCACGCAGCGCGCAATCCGCCGCGGCTCCTTCGACTCCGTGCCAGACTTGAAACGCAAAATTAATGAATTCGTTGAGCATTACAACCAACACCCAAAACCATTTATGTGGACCGCTACCGCAGACTCGATCCTGGCTAAATTCGAAAGACTTGGCAAAGTTATCTGCGGGACATCACACTAGGAACTGATCGGTAGATGTCATTGACGGAGAGGCTCCAAGGTCCAAGGCATGGTAATGAGCCAATTCGAATTTGCGATTCTCGGAGCCGGCGCGCTGGGCTCGATCATCGGTGCGCATTTGGGGCGCGCCGGACGGACGGTCGTGATGTTCGCGCGTGGAAGCCGCGCGGCGCAGGTGAGCGAACACGGGTTACGCATTCGCGGGCTGGCGAGCTTTTCGCAATCAATCCCGGTCTTGACCGACGCCGTGAACTGCCCGGGTGCGGATGTTCTGATCGTGGCGATTAAGGCGATCGGAACCGCGGCCGCTCTGGAGGCGTTCCGATCCATGCCGGTGGGTACGGTACTGTCGATCCAGAATGGACTGATGAAGAACGAGCTGCTCACCGCGGCTTTCGGGGCCGATCGCGTGCTCGGCGCGATCGCCAATACGAGCGGCGAATTGCTGCCAAGCGGCGACGTTCTCTTTACTCGCAACGAAATGATGGCGGTCGGCGAGTTGGATGGGGGAGAAAGCTCGCGGGCTCGGCGTATTGCCGATGCGCTCGACCATTCTGGCGTCCGAACACGCGCGGTGGTGGACATTCAAAGTCTTGAATGGTCCAAATTCGCCTCTTGGGCGGGGCTCATGCTGCTTTCGATCACAACGCGCTCGGCGAGTTGGAGGTATCTGACGGATCCGGACGGTGTACGGCTGGTGGTGCGCCTGGTGCGGGAAGTTGGTGTGTTGGCGACACGGTGTGGAATCGCTTTGACTGACCAATCGGCACTGCCGGTCGCGCGGGTCTGCCGCGGTTCGGAGGAGGAGGCCATCGAGCTGATACTGGCCATGGGCCATCAACTCGAACAACGGGCTCCCCAGCACCGTATGTCGAGTCTTCACGATCTCGACGCCGTCAGGCCCCTGGAGATCGAGGAGACCTTGGGTCATGCGGTGCGCCTGGCCCAGCAGCGGAACGTCGCGCTGCCCCTACTGGAGGGGCTTCTTCCATTGGCGTCGACGATCGACCGGCTCAACCGTGATGCGATCCTGGAACGATGACTCGATGCAAGGCCGCGGGCTCTGAGCGGCATGGCCTGGCGCGGCCGCTTGGGCTTGAGCGCAAAGTGCCGGGCGTTAGGAGACCGCCCGGCACCGATCAAACGTCAAGCGCGCCGCCAATCGGCCTCAGGCGGCTTTGTTCACGGCCTCGGCGAACTTCACGCCGGCATCGCTCATCCATTGCTTGACCGTGCCCTGCGTTTCGGTGGCGATTTGACTCAGTTCCTGGCCGCGCTTGCGAAACTGTTCGCCGGCACGCGTGCTAAGTTCACTTTGCTGAGCGACAAAGTCCGCGGACGTTTTCACCTCGGTAAAGGCCTTGGCCTGAGAAACCGACCAATCGATGCAATCGCCGGCGAGCGACAGCTGATAGCGCGCAAACGTCTCGAATATCTTGAGGGCTTCCGCTTGCGCCTTGGCGACCGGCTCGAGGGATAGGCGATAAGAATTCAACAGTGAGTTCATATCAAACATTGGATTGCTCATGGCTAATGCTCCTGAAATTGTCTTGGGTTCAAGGACGGGGGTTTCGGCTACTACAGAAGGCAAGTTGATGGAGCGCTTCGATGGCTCTGACTTGGCATCAGCCCGACGGATTCTTTGCGGAACCACCGGGGTCTTGGCTGGCGTGTGTCGTTCGCTCATCGGAACTTCCTCCATTCAAAAGGGCAATTGAATGTTCTACGCGCTCAGACTAACAGAAAACTGTATGCAATGCAAAAATTCTTCTTCGTATTTGAAGCCAAGATATACGATTCATATATTATTGTTTTTATTACATTATAGTTTAATATTTTGTTAAATTGCACAATTATTGTGCACTTGGAATAATGCGATGCATAATATTGGTGCAGGCGGGCTGGATTCGAGCTGTGTGAGGCTGATGACCGGATCGCGGCGGTTAACCGCTGATTGCGACTCCGAGCAGACGTCCGATGCCGAAGGTTGCGGCGGCCGCTGCAAGACCGATCGCCACTTGCCGCATGCCGGCGAAGATTGCATTGCGGCCCGTAAACACGGTGGTGATCGCGCCGATGCCAAATAAAGCACCAGCGGCGAGCGCGGCGCTGAAAATGATGCTCGCGATGCCGCCGACAAAGAAGAAAGGCAGTACGGGCACAATCGCGCCCATCGCGAATAGGAAAAAGGAAGACGATCCAGCCACCCACGCGGAGCCGCCGAGCTCGCTCGGATCAATGCCGAGCTCCTCGCGGGTAAGCGTGTCGAGCGCGGTTGCCTTGTTGGCGATGACTTGCTTGGCCGTGGAGGCGGCCTGCGCGGCAGGCAGCCCCTTGGCACGGTAGATCAGCTCCAGCTCCTCTTCCTCTTCGTCCGGGACTTCCGCAATTTCGTCGGCCTCGGTGGCAATTTCCTTGGCGTAGAGCTCGCGTGCGCTCTGCACTGACAGCCATTCGCCCATGGCCATCGAGCAGGCACCAGCCAGCAATCCAGCGAGACCGGTGAGGAGTACGGTGTGTTGGGAAAAGCTGGCGCCGGCCACGCCCATGATCAGGCTCAAGTTCGAGCAAAGGCCGTCATTCGCCCCGAGTACCGCAGCGCGCAGCGCATTGCCGCCGCCGGCTCCGTGCCGACCTTCGATTCGCGCATAGATCGCGCCATTCCAGTTGGGACGCCGGTTCGCGGCGAGTATGCCGAGGATGCGCGCGTGCGAGCGTTCCTGGGACGGCATGCCGGTGGCCCTCGATTCGGCCTGGTTGTCATATTGGTCGCGGTCGATCCGCTCCAAGCTTGCGGCCGCCGGTAACACCAAGTCCGGCCCAAAGCGATGCGTTAGCGCTACCAAGATGCGCGTTCGCCAGCCGGGTCGAAGCACTTCCGCTTCATTTGGCGTCAATCGTTGACGCCAGAATGCCGCATGCCCCTCCTCAACGCCGGCAAGTCGTCGATACAGTTCCGCCAACGAGTCGTTCTTCTCGACCGCTGCCATCGCCCGGTACAGAGCGCTACTGTCGATCTCGCCTTGCAGATTGCGGCGATAGCGCTTGGCTTCAGACGACACTATTTTGGGCACTACGGCATCCAGGTTGCACGACGGTCGAATGCCTCACCTAGCTTACGACATCTTTGCGATAGGCGCTTCGCCTGATCAAGTTGGATTATCGTCGCGGTTGATGTCAAGTCCGTGAATGGGCGTCTGAGTACGACGCCGCGCGGCAGGCAGTTGATCGGGCGACGGTTTGGCGCTGGACTCGCGAGTTCAGCAGATGCGCGGCAACGGATCGTCGTCTAGTTCATCGAGTATGCGTTTTCCACCGAAATCGGTTTCAAGAATCACCGCGCGCTCCCCGTCGATCACCTCACCAATGATCCTGGCCTCGGGCGCCAACGATTGCAGCAGCGCCAAGGCGGCGCTCGCAATCTCAGGGGCGATGACAGCCACGATACGACCTTCGCACGCCAGGTACAGCGGGTCGAAACCGAGCAACTCGCAAACCGACTGCACGGACTCCTTGACCGGGATCTGCGTCTCCTCGAGCCGCAGCCCCAAGCCGGTGGCGCGAACGATCTCATGTGCCACGGTGGCGAGCCCGCCGCGCGTGGGATCGCGCATGAAGCGCAATCCCTCGATGGGCATCAGCGCCTGCGCCAGAGGGAGAACGCTCGCGGCATCGGACCTCAGATCGCCGCGCAGGCCGAATTGTTCGCGCGCCAGAAGCACCGCTGTGCCATGATCTCCCACCGAACCACTGATTAGAACCCGATCGCCCGCGCGGATTCGATCCAGGGCGTAGCGTTTCGTCCGTGGTCGAAAGCCGATTCCGGTCGTCGCCAGATAGATGCCGTCACAGTCACCGCGGCCCACCACTTTGGTATCGCCGGCCACGACGGCAACGCCGCAGTCGTGCGCGGCGGCGGCCAAAGAATTGATGACTCGTCGCAGGAGCGCGACCTCGAGGCCCTCTTCGAGGAATGCGTTGAGCGTCAGGAAGCTCGGTACGGCGCCGCTGACCGCGAGATCGTTCACCGTGCCGTGAACGGCCAAGGAACCGATATTCCCGCCCGGAAACTCCAGCGGCTGCACCGTAAAGCCGTCCGTCGTGATCATCAACTCCCGCTCGGCGGGCACCGGCAATGGGACCGCATCGGCGAGGGTGTCTAGCTGAGGATTTGCCAGTACCGATGCAAAAACGTCATCGATCAATTCGCGCATCATCCGTCCGCCATTGCCGTGCGCGAGCGCAATGTGCGTATCCCGAAGACGGTGGCCGGCCATATCAACCGATCGTCGAGGCAGCGGCCTCGACGAGTTGGCCATAGCTGATGGCGCCGTCGTTGACGGGCAGCTGCCGCGGAATCAGCACCTCAAAGTCCGCTGCGCGCAGACGCGCGTCGGCCTGCGCGCTCAAGACGCTATTCTGGAACACGCCGCCCGTGAGGCCCACGCGCCGGATGCCGGATCGTTGGCGGATGAGGACCGCCTGATCGCACAGTGCTTGCGCCAACGTGCAATGAAAAGTGGCTGAACGCTCGGATTGGGGGCGCGCGTCGTCAAGCAGCATGGGGAGCAATGGCGCCCAGTCGCTGCGCCAGACTCCGGATTCATCCTGCTTCAGCGGCAGGACCATGGGTTGTGCGCCACGTCCCTCGCATAGCGCTTCGAGGCGCATCGGCGCCTCGCCTTCGTAGCTCGCCTGCCGGCACACGCCCACTAGGGCCGCAGCGGCGTCGAACAGGCGCCCCACCGCAGTCGTCCGCGGCGCGTTGAGCTGCCGCTCGAACGCGAGCCGAATTAGGGGATCGGCGAGGTCGTTCCCGGCGCGCCATTCGACATCGGATTCCCAGCACAAGGCCTGTGCGCTGCGCCAAGGCGCTCGCGCGGCCCGCTCCCCGCCAGGTAATCGGAACGGGCGGAAACTCGACACGCGGCGCCAAGCGCCCGGGCGGCCGAGCAGTCCTTCGCCGCCCCAAAGTGTGCCATCCGGGCCAAGACCAACTCCGTCCCAGGCAAAGCACAGCAGCGGATCATCGCCAGGATATTCGCCGGCCAGCGCCGAAGCGTGAGCGTAATGGTGCCAGACCGCGCGAGTTGGCAGACCTGACGCGCCGGCCCATCGCGTGTTCGGAAAATCCGGATGCGCATCATGCACGATCGCCTGTGCACGCACGTCATACAGTTGCTGCAACTCCTCGATGACCTGGGCGAATACCGCGCGGCCGCGCGGGCTCGTCAGGTCGCCGATGTGTGGAGAGATCACGGCACGATCACCCCAGGCTAGCGCGACCGTGTTTTTGAGGAAGGCGCCCACGGCAAGCGTGGGTACGGCGATGGGCCCGGGTAACGGCACGTCGAGCGGGGCGGTGCCGCGACCGAGACGCAGCGGCCGAGCCTGACCGGTGATGACGCGAAGCACCGGATCATCCGCCGGGCGCGCAATCGGGCGGTCGTGGTGCAAGAAACCATCGGCGATAGCGCCCAGACGCTCCACGGCCTCTTGGGGTTCCGTCAACACGGGCTCGCCGCTGAGATTGCCCGAGGTGGCGACCAGCGCGCCGCCAAACGCGTCGAGCAATAAATGATGGAGCGGGCTATAGGGCAACATCAGGCCCACTTCTCTCAGACCCGGTGCAATGGAAGCGGCGAGCGGCGCCGAATCGCGCCGCGTCACGAGCACGATGGGTCGTGCCACATCGGTGAGCGCGAGCGCTTGTGACGGCGACAGCCGCGACAGGCGGCGCGCGAGATTCAAGCCGTCAGTGCCGCGCCAGGGCACCATGAGGGCGAATGGCTTGCCCGGGCGATGTTTGCGCTCCCGCAACAGCGCCACGGCGTCTTCACGGCTCGCATCACACAGCAAATGGTAGCCGCCGATGCCGCGCACGGCAATGATATTACCGGCGCGCAGCGCGCCAATTCCGGCGCGCAGCGCCGCTTCGTTGTCATGGATCTCGCCAAGCTCCCCGCCTGCGACATGCCATCGTAGCCGCGGGCCGCAGAGCGCGCAGGCCAGAGGTTGCGCGTGGAAGCGCCGGTCCAGCGGCTGGGCGTATTCCGCGGCGCATGCAGCGCACAGCGCAAAGTCGGCCATCGTAGTGTTCGGACGGTCGTACGGCAGCGCGCGGATCAGCGTGTAGCGAGGCCCGCATTGCGTGCAGTTGATGAACGGATAGCGATAGCGGCGCTCTAGGGGATCACGCAACTCGGCCAGACATTCGTCACAGGCGAACAAGTCGGGCGGAACGTGAATGCGCGCGGGTGCGCTTTTTACGCTGGGCAGAATGCGAAACGCCGTGGTGTGCTCGCGCGGCGCGGCGCGCGCCTCCAGAAGGCTTGCGCGCGATGCCGGCGGGGCTTGATCGATCAGAGCCCGCCCGAACGCCTCGACTTCAGGCGCGGATCCTTCGGCGTAGATCTCTACGCTGCCGGCGCTGTTGCGCACCCAGCCACGCAGGCTAAGGCGATGCGCCAGCCGGTAGACGAACGGACGAAACCCGACGCCCTGGACCCTGCCCCCGATACGCCAAAACCGTGAGCATTCGGACACGCTCGGCGGTGCAACGGTATCCGCCGCCCACGACGTGCCAGTCGCGTTCATGCGCGCGCGTCCGGCGCCGGAACCCGCCAATCGAGCGCGCGGTGGCGCGCGAGGTGCAGCGGCGTCCAGGCGAGCGGCGTTCTATGCACAAATCGGTGGCGGGCGACATGGTAGCTGGGATCGAAGCCATAGAAATTCAGTCGCATGCGCTCCAACTCGGCCGCGCGGTAGGCGGCCAGCGGCCGCGCTGCCTCATCGCGCGCGCGATGGGCGCGCTTCTGCGCCAGAGCCCGGGCGAACGTATCATCGTGGCCAAGGGTTGCAACGTGCGTTGCGATCAGTGCGTCAAAGGCCGCGGAGTCGGGACCCGCATAGTCATCGATCAGGCCGATCGCGCGCGCCTCAGGCGCGCCAATCGGCAGCCTCCCGGTCATCAGCGCCTGCGCGCGCCGTGCATCGACGCGGCGTGGCAGCAAGTAGGTCCAGTATTCGGACCCGTAGAGATTACCCATATTGCGGTAGTGCGGATTGAGCACGGCGGCGCTGCGGGCCAGGACCCGATCCGCGGCCAGCGCCAGGAACACGCCGCCGGCCGCAGCGTCCCCCCTTAATGCCGCCACCGTCATGTGCGTGTCGGTCGCCAAAATGTCGTGGGCCAGATCATCGATGGCGTTGATATTCTCCCAGGAGGCATCCGCGGGACTGTCGGCGGCTTCGATGCAGTGCAGATGCATGCCGTTGGACCAGAAATCCTCGCCGCCCATTAGCGCAATGACCCGAGTCGGCTGTTGGCGCGCCCGCGCATAGGCTGTTCGCAAGCGCTGGCATTGGGCGCTCGTCATCGCGCCGTTGTAGAAGTCGAAGTGCAGGTAACCGACGTGGCCGCGCTCTTCGTAGCGGATCTCGCGCAGCGTGTCGTCCTGATGCTCCGCGAACGGATTGGCTTCGGTTTCCGGAAGATCCTGCGCCAGCCGGCCGAGAGCGAGTACCGCGGGGCGTTTAAAGTCACGATGACCATCGCGCACGGGTTGTAGTTGACCTATCCATACGGAACCATCGCGCGTGGCACGGCAGATCGCGCCGTGTCGGCGTGCGATCACGGAGCCGGGAATGCCGGCAAGGCGCTCCTCGCGGTGAGCGTCGAACAGCCGAAAGCGCTCCCCCGACACCACATCCTCCACGCCCGGATATCCATCCGCGGCGTGGATCTTGCGCATTACGGTGTCCGTGTTATCGCCCTGCCAGTCGATCGCGCGCTGCGCCTGCGGCAATGCGGGTTGCCAGCCCTGCGGACCGGGGCTCGACGGCGGTGGACGTTCCCCGGCATCGAGGCGTGCAAGGGCGTATCGGACGGCGTTCACGGCGCCCTCGGTCACTTCCCGGCGGTACAGGCTGCTTTTGCGCGCGATGCGCATCGCGAACGCTTCGCTCGCCCAGACGAGTCCGGCGTCCATGGCCGCGGACGCCTGCAGCACGGTGACGCCCCAGGTTTCGACGCCACGGAGAATCGCCCAATCGAGCGCGGCGGGCCCGCGATCGCCCGGCGGACCGGGGTGCACGATCAGGCAGGGCACGCGCTGCCAAACAGCGGCGGAAATGGCTCGCTTCAGGAATGGCGCCAGTACGACTTCCGGCTGAAACAATGCCACGGCGTCGCTCGTATGGGCGTCATCGATGTCGAATTCCACGGATAAATCATGACCATCGCGCTGCAGCTCCAAGAAGAGGCGCTGACACAAGCTGTTAAAGCTGTGCATGAGCAGCAGGATGCGCATCAGGCCACCCGGTTTAGCGAGCCGCGCCGATATTTAAAGTACGCGGCGCAAGCGCCCTCGGCCGATACCATGCAGGAGCCGATGGGATTGCGCGGCGTGCATGCTGTGCCGAACAGCGTGCAGTCCGTGGGCTTCTTGATGCCGCGAATGATCGACGGACACTGGCAGGCTTTGTTCTCATGCGTTGCGCGGATCTCGATTGGGAAGCGGCGTTCAGCGTCCAAATCGGCATAGTTTTTCTTGATGCGCAGGCCGCTGTAGGGCAACACTCCGAGACCGCGCCATTCAAAGCGGGCGCGCATCTCGAAAACCTCCGCCACGAGAGCCTGCGCTTTGCGGTTGCCCTCGCGGGTCACACCGCGAGTAAACTGGTTCTCGACGCAAGCGCGGCCCTCGTTGAGTTGCCGTATCAGCATGCCAATGGCCTGCAGCACATCGAGCGGCTCAAAACCGGCGATCACGACTGGGCGCTGGTATTCCTCGGCAAAGTACTCATAGGGCCGGCTGCCGATCACCGTGCTCACGTGTGAGGGTCCGATAAATCCGTCGACCCGCACGCGCCCCAGATCGCGTATCTCCGGGGCATCGAGAATGCTTTGAATAGCCGAGGGCGTCAGCACGTGATTGCAGTAGACGCTCAGATTTTGCAGGCGGCGGCGGCGCGCCTCGAGGATCACATGGGCCGTCGCCGGCGTCGTGGTCTCAAAGCCAATCGCAAAGAACACCACCTGCCGATCTGGATGGGCGGCGGCGATCTCGAGAGCTTCAGCGGCGGAATAGATCATGCGCACATCCGCGCCCTGGGCGCGCGCCTTGAGGAGGGAGCGCCGGCCGGAAGCGGGAACCCGCAACATGTCGCCATAGCTCAGTAGCGTCACCTCGGGCCGGCGCGCCAGCTCGAGCGCACCATCCAGCCGCGGCACGGCCAGCACGCACACCGGGCAGCCCGGCCCGTGCACGAGCTTCACATTGACGGGTAGCAGATCTTGAACGCCATAGCGGAAAATGGCGTGGGTGTGGCCGCCGCAGAATTCCATCAGGTGATATTCGCGCTCGGGGTTCACCGCCCCGGCGATGAGCTGAGACAGCGCGCGCGCCGAACGCCCCTCACGAAAGCTGCGGACGTAACGCATCGGCGGAGATTCCAAGGCGCGCGGCAATGTCATCGAACAGCGCCAGAGTTTTCTCGGCTTCGACGACGTCGAGCCGGGCAATCGCAAAGCCCGCGTGGACGATGACGTAATCACCCGCCACGGTCTCATCGATCAACGCCAGCGAGACATAGGTGCGCACGCCGCCCACTTCCACTTCCGCCCGTTGTTCATCGAGCAGTCTCGAGACGCGAACCGGAACCGCCAGACACATGGCTCAGGCCTCGACCGCGATCGGCGGCGCTGCGTGCGCGGGGTAGGTCTCGGCGGAATCGCTCGCCGAGTGCTTACGAACCGCCGTTGCGCGGTGGCGCGTTAATTCCGCGCATAGCCAGTCGAGCCACGGCTGCAGGTCTGGAGAGCGCCGCGCCGCGGCGCGAATCATCGGAGTAGCGCGGCCGAGTGCGCGCAGCGCCGTTTGCGCGCGCAGCGGGTCGAAATCGTCCAGGATCGGCAGCAGATCGGTCTTGCTCAACACGACCAGGTCCGCGGCGCGGAACATTACCGGATATTTGGCGGGCTTGTCGTCGCCCTCCGTGACCGAGAGCAGGGTGACGTTGCGGTGTGCCCCAAGAGCAAAACTGGCGGGGCACACGAGATTGCCGACGTTTTCGATAAACAGCAGGTCGAGCCCGCGAAGTGGCAGATGGTGCAGGGCATCGTGTATCAGGTGCGCATCCAGATGGCAGGCGCTTCCCGTGGTGATCTGCACGGCGGGTACGCCATGCGCCCTTATCCGAGCCGCGTCGTTCTCGGTTTCCAGGTCACCCTCGATGACGGCGATCCGCAAACCCTCGCCCAGCGCGTCGATGGTGGCCTCGAGCAGCGCCGTCTTGCCGGCGCCCGGGGAGGACATCAGGTTGATCGCGAGCACGCCGTGCTCGTCGAAATGCGCGCGGTTGTGCCGTGCCGTCTCATCGTTGGCAGCCAACAGATTCTGCAAGACGTCGACGGCGGGGCCGTCGCGCCCATGCTCGTCGCGAATCAGATGGATGTTTCCAGGGGTAATGTTGCAGCCGCAGGTGTCGCACATGACGGTTCCTCATGCTGTAAGGCAGTAAGAAGTGGAATGGTGCGGAGGCGTAGTCGACAATTCCACACGCATGAGATGCAGCGCGTCGCCGCTGATGACGCGCGTGCGGTAACCGCCGCATTGTGCGCAGAGCAGCCGGTTGATCTCGCACGCCGACTCGGCATTGCAGTCCAGACAGCGAACGCGCAATGGAACGGGATCGAACGAGATTGTCGCGCGCGCCGCGCAGCTTCCCACCCGCGCGAAGTGGAAGGCGCGTTCGAGCAGCGCGGGCTCGACGCCGGACAAGGGACCCACGGCCACGACGATATGGGTCGCGGCGCCGGCGCCGTGTGAAGCGGCAAGCTCGGCGACCTGCTTCAAGAGGGCTTGGCAGACGGATAATTCGTGCATGAGCGCAATATTCTCTTGCCCTTGAATCCACGCCTTCGCGGCGGTCAGCCGTCGGGTCGAATACGCGTCATTATTTAGGAACAAGGGCAGAAAGACCTTGACCCCGGTCAATGTGTCTGGCGCAAAAGGGTGTTTTGCTGTCGCTCGAAGGCAGCGGAGAATCACGGTGGCAATTGAGGAATTGGCCCATCCACGGAATCAACATTCAAACGCCGATTGCGGCGGATCTCAGCAATCGCTGCGGCGAATCGTGGTGCTGGGCATTGGCAACATCTTGCTACGGGATGATGGGGTGGGTGTGCGAGTGGTCGAGCACTTGCGCGGCGAGCCGCGGTCACCGGCTCCGGAATTCATAGACGGCGGTACGCTCAGCTTCAGCCTGCTGGAACTCATCGCTACGGCCGACGCCATGCTCGTGGCCGATGCGGCCGAATTGGGCGAGATCCCTGGAACGGTGCGCCTGTTCGAGGACGAATCGATGGATCGGTTCCTGTCGGGCGCCCGGCACCGAAGCGTTCATGAAGTGAGCCTGAGCGATGTGCTCGATATGGCGCGGCTCAGCGACTGTTTGCCGAAGCGGCGTGCCCTGTTGAGTATCCAACCGATGACGATTGACTGGGGCGAGGCGCTGTCGCCGGAGCTTGCCGCGTCCTTCGAGGCCGCCTGCACACAGGCGCGTGAGGTACTGGGACGTTGGGGGAGTGCATTGTGAGCCGTCTATCAAGCATACCGATTCACATCGAGTCTGGGACAGCCGCGGGATTCACCGAGACCATCGGTGGCGGCGTCAAGGCGATCGTGGCCGAGCTCGCCACGTTGTTGGAGCGCGTGGCCGCGGGCGGAGAGCCGGGCGCCATTGACCTGCGCAGCCTGCCGATGAGTGCCGACGATCGCAGCGAGTTGCTCGCAGTCCTCGGTCCCGGAGAAGTCACGATCACCCTGCAGGCATCTGGCGAGTCGACGATCCGTGAGACCTCCGTCCATGGCGTGTGGTGGAGCGATCACCGCGATCGGGCCGGCGAGATCATTGCTTCCTTCATCGAGGTGGCGCGCGTACCGAGCATTCTGCTGGTGGATGCGGATGAACTGCGGCGCGGCGCCGAACGGCTGCGCAGCGGCGCGGTCGCTGCGCCCATGCACGCCGAACACTAAGGACGCGCCGATATGCTCCACAATTCACGCGAAATGACCATCGGGGAGATGCTGGAGCGCAACGGCGTCAGCCGCCGAGCGTTCATCAAGTACTGTACAGCCGTGGTGTCGGCGCTCGCCTTGCCGCCCCTCGGCGGGCGTGCCATGGCGCAGCAGCTCCGCGCGACACGCCGGCCTTGCGTGATTTATCTATCATTTCAGGAATGCACCGGCTGCCTTGAATCGCTGACGCGCTCGTTCTCGCCGACCATCGAGGATCTCATCTTCAATGTGATTTCGCTGGACTACGACGACACCTTAATGGCGGCCGCCGGCAGCCAAGCGGAGGCGGCACGCGAACGCGCGATGAAGGAGAATTTCGGCAAGTACATCGTCGTCGTCGATGGTTCAGTGCCGACGGGCGAGGGCGGCATTTACAATTGCGCCGCCGGGCGCACCGCGGTCGATATACTCACCGAGACGGCAAAGGGTGCGGCGGCGATTGTGTGCGTCGGCACCTGCTCATCGTTCGGCGGCATTCCCTTCGCGGATCCTAATCCGACCGGGGCTCGGCCGGTTTCGGATTTGATCGCTGATCGTCCCATTATCAATGTCTCCGGTTGCCCGCCGATACCGGAGGTCATCACTGCGACCCTGCTGCAATTCGTATCTACGGGCGCAGTGCCCGATTTGGACGAACATCGGCGGCCGAAGGCCTTCTTTGGCAACACGATCCACGATCGGTGCTATCGCCGCCCGTTCTACGATCAGGGCAAATTTGCCAAGACCTTCGACGACGAGGGTGCCCGCAATGGTTGGTGCTTATATGAACTCGGCTGTAAGGGACCCACCACGTATAACGCCTGCGCGACGGTGAAATGGAATGGTGGCATCAGTTTTCCGATTGAGTCGGGCCATCCGTGCCTCGGGTGCTCCGAGCCGAATTTCTGGGACAACGGCAGCTTCTACAGTGCGGTGGCGACACCGCGGTGGGGTAAAGCCGGCGAAGCGGCGCCGCGCGAGGTGACCAAGGTTGCGGGCCTCGCGGCGGCCGGCGGCGTGATCGTTGGCGCGGCCGCCGCGGCCATTGGCCGGAAGCGCCAACGCACGCTCGAGTCGCCCCCCGCCCGCGATGATTCGAAGGGAGGGTGAAGCCGATGGATCTCCTCAGTCTGGCACGCGGGCCGATTCTCAAGTTGGCGCTGGCGGTATTCGTGGCCGGTGTTTTCTGGCGGGTCACGGCCTTGGTACTGCTGCGCACGCGGCACCATTGGAACGAACCGCGCAACTCGATGCTCAAGTCCTTGTGGGGCGGAGTCGTTGCCAGCGGCTCGCGCTCCTGGCCGCATCCGGAGTTCATCGGTCGCACCGGCGCCGGGGAGGCGCTCGGTTACAGCTATCACATCGGTCTTTTTGTAGTGATATTGGCCTTTGGACCGCACATCACTTTTTTTGGCAGCCTGTTCGGTGTGAGGTGGCCGGCGCTGCCGAGCAGCGTCATCACGATGTTCTCCGTGCTCACTTTTACGTTGCTGCTTGCCGTCCTATTTCGGCGGCTGACGAACAAAGTCCTGCGCCTGATATCCAATTTCGACGACTACACCAGCTGGACCGTCACGACGCTGGTGATCGTCAGCGGATTGATGGCCACGGCGCATGTGGGTGGCCCTTACCAGACTCTACTGGGCATACATATTCTGAGCTTCGATCTGCTGCTGATCTGGTTCCCGTTCGGCAAGCTGATGCACGCCTTCTTCATTTTCCCCTCGCGGGCCCTCAATGGCGCCGTACTGACCCGTAAAGGAGCTGCGACATGAGCGAGGTTTCCACGCTGAGCGCCAATCTGGCGCCCGCTCAGGAGCGCAGCGCGGATGCGCGTGTACAAGGCGCGATGCGCGGTTTTGCGCAGGAAATTGGCGCATTGAGCGCTTTTCGACTGGAATCCTGTATCCATTGCGGCATCTGCGCGGACGCCTGTCATTACTACATCGCCACCGAGGATCCCCAGTACACGCCGATCTGGAAAGTCGAGCCCTTCAAGCAAGCCTATAAGCGGGAAGCGAGCGCTTTCGCCCCTGTCATCAAGTTGTTGGGGCTGAAGAAAGAGGTGACCGCCAAGGAACTCGAACAATGGCAACACCTGCTGTACGACAGCTGCAATATGTGCGGGCGCTGCAGCCTCATTTGTCCCATGGGCATCGACGTGGCGGCGCTGATCGAACAAGCGCGCCACGCCATGTTCGAGGCGGGCCTCGCGCCCAAGGAACTCTACGTTCAGGCTGAGTTGCAGCAGCGCACGGGCCAGCCTTGGTCCTCCGAGGACCCGTACCGCGACAAAATAATAGCGATCGGCCGCCGCCATGGTGTGCGCATAACGATCGATCTCCCGCAGGCCGACGTGATGCTCTTGGTTTCCGGCGTGGAGGTCGATCGCTATCCGGAGCAGGTGGCGGCGATGGCGAAAGTGATGGACCACTCCGGTTTGCGCTACACCTTTCGCAGCGATGCGCTGTTCGCGGAAAATCTCGCCTACTTCGCAGGCTCGAAGGAATGGCAGCGTGCCATCGGCCTGCGGGTCATTCAGGCCGCCATCGCTTGTGGCGCCAAGACGGTCTTGATGCCCGAGTGCGGCCACGCCTACACCGCGCTACGCTGGGAGGCCGCCGATCTGTACGGCCGTGAATTGCCGTTTCGCGTCCGCCACATCACTGAGTTCCTAGCCGAACAGCTGGAGAGCGGCAATTTGCGGCTGCGCAAGGCGGAGATAGGGAGCGTGACGTTCCATGATCCCTGTCAAATTGTTCGCAAGGGCGGAGTGGCGGAAGCCCCCCGCAAGCTCCTGCATGCCATGGGCGTCGACTTGCTGGAGATGAGGAATCATGGCGGGTTTAGCTTCTGTTGCGGCGGCGGCGGCGGGGTGATGCTGATCGAGCGGGCCACCGAACTGCGCTATCGCACCATGGAGAACAAGCTGCGCGAGATAGACGAAACCGGTGCCGAGGTGTTGCTGACGACGTGCTCGGGTTGCCGCGCCACCTTCGATGACGGCAAGCAGCATTTTAATTGGCAAAAAACGCCGCAGAGCCTGCTGGAACTGATCGCAAGGCAGATCGATACGCCGGCGGGAGCGCAGCCGTGAATACGCAGACCATTGTGGTGGACCCGGTGACCCGGATCGAAGGGCACCTCAGGATCGAAGCGCAGCTGGACGGCAACGTCATTACCCAAGCCTCGAGCTCCGGCACCATGGTGCGCGGCATCGAAATCATTCTGCGCGGACGCGACCCGCGCGATGCTTGGGCGTTTGCGCAGCGCATCTGTGGGGTGTGCACGCTGGTGCACGGCATCGCCTCGGTACGAGCGGTCGAAGATGCCCTCAATTACCCGATTCCCGTCAATGCGCAGCTGATCCGCAATCTGATGATCGGGGCCCAATTCGTTCACGATCACGTCATGCACTTCTACCACTTGCACGCGCTCGACTGGGTCGATGTGGTCTCAGCCCTGAAGGCGGATCCCAAGGCGACTTCGGCTCTGGCGCAGTCCATCTCCGGCTATGCACGCTCATCGCCCGGCTACTTTTCCGATGTGCAGACCCGTGTCAAGAGGCTGGTGGAGTCCGGACAGTTGGGCATATTCGCCAACGCCTACTGGGGTCATCCGGGTTATCTGTTGCCGCCCGAGGCGAATCTGATGGCGGTGGCGCATTACCTCGACGCACTGGCGTGGCAGCGCCAGGTGGCGCAGTTGCACACCATTTTCGGCGGTAAGAATCCACATCCGAACTTCCTGGTCGGCGGCAGCCCGGCCGCCATTAGCGTGCATTCGGGTGCCGGCACGGGCACCACCGCGGTCAACGCCGTTGGACTGCAAAAAGTAGCTGAAATAATTGCGCAGATGCGCGAGTTCGTCGATCAGGTCTATCTGCCCGATACCCTGGCCATCGCCTCTTTCTATAAGGACTGGTTCAAGCCGGGTCATGGCGAGGGGACCGGCAATTTTTTGACCTTTGGCGATTTTCCCGCTGACGGCACCTCGGACGTGAAGAGCTTCCTGGTGCCCCGTGGCGCGATTCTGGGACGGGATTTGGGTCACATTCACGAGGTTGACCTCAATAAGGAGGAGGAGATCCAGGAATTCGTGTCCCATTCCTGGTACGACTATCGCGGCGGCAAGGGCCAGGGGCTACATCCATATAAAGGCGAGACCGCGTTGCATTACTCCGGGCCCAAGCCGCCCTATGAGCACCTGGATACCTCGGCCAGCTATTCGTGGCTCAAGTCGCCGCGCTGGCAGGGGCATGCGATGGAAGTCGGGCCGCTGGCGCGGGTGTTGATGCTCTACGCCAGCGGGAATGAGCCGACGCGTGAGCTCGCCAATCAGGCTTTGACGAAGCTGGACTTACCGCTGGAGGCAATGTACTCGACCATGGGCCGTACCGCCGCCCGCACCCTTGAGTGCAAGATCTTTGCTGACCAGATGAGCGCTTGGTTCAATTCGCTGATGAGCAATATCAAAGCGGGCGACGTGCGCACCTTTAACGAGACTTTGTGGGAGCCGTCGAGCTGGCCGCGGCATGCGCAAGGGGTCGGCTTCACCGAAGCGCCGCGCGGTGCGCTCGCGCACTGGATCGTCATCGACGATGAGCGCATTTCGAATTACCAAGCCGTGGTCCCGAGCACCTGGAACGCCGGGCCCCGCGATGGCGCCGGGCAGGAAGGCCCCTACGAGGCCGCCCTGAAAGGACAGGTGCTGGAGGATCCGGAGAAGCCTTTGGAAATACTGCGCACCATCCACAGCTTCGATCCTTGCCTCGCCTGTGCCGTGCACATCGTGGATCCGCGCGGCGAGGAGTTGCTGCGCATCAAGGTACAGTAGCCGATGTGGCGTGCTCAATCGCTGCGCGCTAGGATCATCGCGGTGATCGTGACGGTCGTGATTCTGAACGCATTGGCGGCGGGTGGCGATCAGTGGCTCGGCGGCCTGACGGTTGCGGGCCTTGGAGTCGGCCTGATGGCCTACTTGCTGGGCGTGCGTCATGCGTTCGATGCCGACCATATCGCTGCGATTGACAATGTGACGCGCCGCCTGCGGGCGCAGGGACAGCGTCCCGTCGGCGTCGGATTGTTCTTCTCGCTCGGCCATTCGACGATCGTCGTGCTGCTGACGGCGGCGGTGATCTTCACGGCGCAACGAGCCGGATCCGTGCTTACCGAGCTGCCCGCTTGGGGAGCGCGGTTTGGAGGGCTTCTGTCAGCCGCATCGCTGACCTGGGTCGGTCTGGCCAACGTGCGCTTATTGACGGCCCGAAGACCTCAGGCGCAGCGCAGTCATACGCACCGCCACCCGGGTGGTCGCGGCGACGAGTCGCCCAGCCGCGACCGAAGTTGGAAGGGTTTTCCGCTGGGGATGCTGTTTGGGCTGAGCTTTGATACCGCCAGTGAAGTGGCGTTGCTCGCGATGTCGGTGGCGGCTGCGCACGAAGGGAACATCCCCCCGTGGGGAGCGTTGTGTTTGCCGCTGTTGTTCGCGGCCGGCATGGCGACGATGGATACGTTGGAGAGTTTGGCGATGCTGCGTCTCTATGATTGGGCTATCGCCGATCAAGATCGCACTCTGCGCGTCAATTCTTTGATTACGGGTTTGTCGGTGTGCCTGGCCTTGTCGGTGGCGGGGTATCAGTGGATCCAAGTCCTAGGTGGCCAAAGTTTCGCCGCGCCGAATCTGCCGTTCATGGACAGCTCGCGCGTGGGCGTACTCGCCACCGCGGTGTTGTTAGGCTGTGGGGTATTCGCTTGGGCGTGGCGGCGGCGCCAAAGCCTTCCGATCATGGTCAAGTCCTCTTGAGCAATCAGGCGGCGATCCAGCGGATACCGGGTATGCCGCCAGGGCGCGCCATCCTGCGCTCCGTGCTGCGTGCCACACGACCAAATTTTCTGACCTTGACTCCTCTGTGTGTGCTCATCGGTATCGGCGTTACACGTGCATCCGGCAATCATGTGGCGCTCGCCGATGCTGTGCTGGCGCTGGTTGGCGCCCTGCTGGCCCATATCAGCGTCAATTTGCTCAACGAACACGATGATTTCCGTTCGGGGCTGGATTTGCACACGGTGCGCACTCCTTTCAGCGGCGGCAGTGGCAGCCTGCCGGCGCATCCGGAGGCGGCTGCGGCGACGCGTATGGCCGGACTGTTGAGTCTGGCGGTAACCGCTGCGATTGGGGTCTATTTCGTTAATTTGCGGGGCTTGGCGCTGCTTCCCTTAGGTCTAGCCGGCCTGCTGCTCATTATCGCGTACACGCCGCGCATCACCCACCAGCCATTGCTGTGTTTGCTGGCGCCGGGACTGGGATTCGGCCCGCTGATGGTGATCGGGACGGTGTTAGCCCTGGGAGGACACTATTCCACCATGGCCGCATTTGCTTCTCTTCCACCGCTGTTCTTGGTCAGCGAACTGCTGCTGATCAATCAGTTTCCCGACGTCGAGGCGGATCAGCGCGCCGGCCGGCGACACCTGCCGATCGTGATCGGTCGCCGCCGCAGCGCCATACTTTTCGGCAGTTTGATTCTGGCGGCGTTTGGCGTGATCTTCGTCGGCTGCCTCCGCTCGATGCTGCCGCCGCTAACCGTGATCGCACTTTTGCCGCTGCCGATCGGTGTGTACCTCGGGCGCCGGGTCTACGTTCACGCCGATGCGATGCAGCGCTTGGTGCCTCTGATGGGAATGAATGTCGTCATGATTCATGCGGTATTGGCGCTGCTGGCGATCGGCATACTGCTGGGCTAGCGATCGCCGCTACGACGATATGATTCTAGCCGGGAAAAAGCGCGGAATTGTCGACGAAGATCTGGTAATCAACGATCCCGCCGGCTTGAACTTTCATGACGTTGGCGAAAGGCACCGTCAAAGTACTGCCGTCGTGCCTCGTGTAAGTCACCGACCCGGTGACTATCGCCGTCTCCGGCTCGAGCCAACGGTCCTCGATCTGGTGCCGCAGGCTCGAAAGCGCACCGAAGAAACCGCTGACCAGCGCTTCTATGGCGGCGCGCCCGCGAAGCGCCGGCTGATTGCCGAATCGGAAGCGGGCATCGGCGCCGAACAAGGCGGCAAAGGTCGCCGCGTCCTTGCGGTCAATGGCCGCGAACAAGGAGTCGATCCATCGGCCATCATCATCCATAGAGTAGCTCCTGTCGGCGCCTGACGGATGCCCGTGGGTCCGGCGCGCCGCAAACCGAGAGTCTACGGTGAAAGGGTGCCGGCCGCCGCACGCTTGAGCGCCGTGCGATCGTGAATCCGAATTTGGCGTCCCTGGATTGATAGGAATCCGTGCTGCTGAAGTCGCGTGAGCAGTCGCGAAACGGTTTCCGGCGCCAGCTGTAGGTAAGTGCCGATATCCCGATGCGACATGGGCAGGTAGATGTCGCGGCAGTCACGCGCCACGGAGAGCAAGAACGCGGCCAGTCGCTGCCGCGCGGGGACCGCGGCGCCCAGGAATCGGCTTTCCATGTCTGCGAAGCTGTCGTCGAGTTCGTGAAGGATCTGGCGCCATAGAGCGACGTTCGTGCCGGATGCGTCCACGATGCCGGCTACCGGAATGGCGCAAACTACGCACGTATCGAGGGCGACGGCGCCGCAGCGCACCGCGTTGCCGAGTAAAGCCTCGAGTCCAAGCAATTGACCGGCGGCACAGAATCGTCTGATGTGCTCGCCGCCGTCAAGTTCGCCCAGGTATTCCTTTAGCGCGCCGTGCTCGATCAGGTAGACGTGTTTAATTGAGTCTCGTGGCCAATACAAATGCTGGCCGCGCCGCAGCGTTCGCCGAGCGGCAACTGCCGCTCCGACAAGATGGCTGGACCTCAAATACGTCAGCACCGAATCGACGCGACTCGGCGTAGGGTTGCTGACGGTGGCCATCGACTCCGACAGCTGAACGAATCTCGCTATTCCCCTGGCTGCAGACATCCCTTGCGCCCTCGGTCAATATTCAAAGACCCTAGCCGGCTCTTTCACCACGATCTGTTCGGTAACAAACATAAGCGCAGTCAATGGGCAATCGCATTCGTAACTTCCGAAGCGACGTCCGTATTTTCCGAAACCACTTCGGCAAGCGTGTCGGCGACTGGGTATTACGTGCCAGCAGCGGTCGTGGTGCTCCCGGCGGCATCGCCGGGCAGTGTATGCGCCACTCCCTTGTGGCAATCAATGCAGGTATCGCCGGTCTTGGCGAGGAATTCGCGAGAGTGTTTCTTGGCCGCGGAACGATCCTGCTTGTCTAGCGCCATGGCGGCGAAACTGTGGCAACTTCGACACTCCGCGGAATTATTCGCCTTGAGCTCCTTCCAAACGGCTTGCGCCAATTCCGCGCGATGCCGTTCATATTTCGCCGGCGTGTCGATTTCGCCGAGCAGGTGTTGAACCACTTCGACGCCGGCCTTCAGGTGACGGATCATGCCGGGAACGAACTGCGGCGGCACATGACAGTCGGCACAGACGGCGCGGATTCCCGGGACGTTCTTGAAGTGGATGCTTTGCGTGTATTCCTGATAGGGAATTTGCATTTCATGGCAGGCCTGAGCGCAAAACCTCAGTGAGCTGGCGTAGCGCACACCCTCGGCAAATCCGCCTATTGCGCCGATGCCGACGGCGAAGGCCAGGAAACCGCCTATCGGTATCCCGAGCAACCACCTCCGGCGCGGGCGCCGCCACAACCAATTGCGCGGGCGGTCACCGGTCGAACCCGTCTGCGCTGCGTCGTTATCGCCCATGGTGAATATCCTGAAGGCTTAGGCCAATTCACTTTGCATCACTTCGATACTGATCCTTCTCCCGCGTAGAATTGCGCCAGGGCGTCGAGATCATCGATCGACAGTCTTGCCAGCTTGGATTTCATTTTCGCCGGCATCACACGTTTGCCGGCTCTGTAGTCGTTGAGCGTCAGCCGCAGGTAGAGCAGCCATTGGCCGGCCAGGATGCCGGCATCGTCGTTCGCAACACTGCCGCCTTTGGTGTGGCACAGCTCGCAGCCGCTCGCATGAATGGATTTGCCTCGAGCGGCCTCGGCCGCATCCGGGGCGGCCTGCGGAGCCGCAACCCAGGCCTGCGCCGCATAATAAGCGCCAATCTCCTTGATCTGTACGGCATTCAGCTTCTTCGCCACTTCGCACATATCGGTGGGAACGTTCGAGGCGGTGCTCTGGGGACACGGTCGCTGTGCTTTTTGATAGGCGCGCATTTGTCCCTCCAAGTAGTAGCCGGACATGCCGGCTATGCTCGGCACGTCTTTGCGCGAACTGACGCCGTGATCGCCGTGGCACTCGGCGCAACCGGTGACGGAAGCCGGTACCGGCGCACCCGCCGCGACCCCCGCCAGAAGGCCGATCAGGGTGGTGAGAAGCGCGCCGCGGTGTGAGAAAATTCTTGAATTCATGGAGGTGATTCCCGAAGAGGATAGGCGGCTGGCTAAACGACGATGCGTTCAATTTCGAGCGATTGCGGGTGGCTCGTTCCAAGGCAAATTATCATGATTCCGGCGAATTGAGCTTGACCTTGGTCAATGCGTCACACCTCGGCCTCTGGTCCAATTCGCTCCAAAGGCGTTCCGGCCGGTATCGACGATCACAAATGAATTGCAAGGTGATATGGTCCGCACGCTGCGTAATAGGGATGACCGGACTCGGTTGGATGGGAGCGTCGACTATCGCATACGACTTACTAAGTTTAGGCCTTACTTACGCGAGTACCTGCGGTGACGATCTCGTCCAGGCGGTCGCAGTGGGCGGGGCGATCCGCGAGTTTCACGGCACACTAACGGCGCACTAAGTGTTGCGCAATTTAGCCGCCTCGATGGGACGACGCACCGCCGCGGTGGGACGACGCACCGCCTCGGTCGATCTTCTGCTGTTGCACGCACCCAGCGTCTACGATTTTCGTCGCCGCTCGATCCTATATGGACCGGTCAGCGACATGATCCCGTCCTCCACGGTCTTTGAAATGTACCCGCTGGGATTCCTGACGATCGCGAGCTACCTGCACGGCCAGGGCATGAGCGTAAGAATCGTCAATCTAGCATTGCGGATGATGAATAACCGCCGCTTCGATGTTCCTCAATTCCTGGCACGGCTGTCGCCGAAGGCGGTGGGCATCGATCTGCATTGGTTGCCGCACGCGCACGGCGCGTTGGAAGTGGCGCGCATCGTCAAGGAGGTACATCCCAATGTCCCGGTCATCATGGGCGGTCTCTCCTCCACTTATTATCATGAGGAGCTCATCCGATACCCACAGGTGGACTACGTGCTTCGCGGCGACAGCACCGAGCCGCCGCTGCACCAGCTACTGCTTGCGCTGCGGCGGGGCGATGCCCTGGACCAAATTCCGAACCTCACGTGGAAGCACGCGGCGGAGACCCGCATCAATCCACTGACGTTCATCCCGCCTATCCTCGACTATGTGGATCTGCGGCCCGAATCTGATGGTCGAAATGGTGTTGCGGCACCGCGACTTGGAAAGCGCACTGCCATTCAATGGATGGTGGACGAATCCGATTACTACGGTGTTCACCGTTAAAGGCTGCGCCCATGAGTGCATCACCTGCGGCGGATCCAAGACGACGTGCGCGCATCTGACCAAACGCAAGCGCCCCGTATTTCGTTCTCCGGAGAGCCTGGTGGCCAACATGGCGGCCATATCGCGCCTTATACGTGGACCCATTTTGTTGGTAGGCGATCTGTTGCAGGCAGGACGTGCGCATATGCAGGCGGTGTTGGGCCGGCTGCGCGAAGCGCAGTTGCCTAATGAGATCGTATTTGAATTCTTCACGGTGCCGCCCGTTGAGATTCTCCATGAAATAGATCGCTGTGTACCGCACTGGAGTTTGGAATTGAGTCCGGACAGCCATGACCATGCGGTTCGTGTCGCGCAGGATGGCGAGCCGACTTATACCAATGAGGACATGGAGACGTTTCTCCGCGCTGCATTGAGTTTGCGATGTACCCGATTGGACGTCTTTTTCATGATCGGCCTGCCGCTGCAAACCAAAGCATCGGTCATGCAAACGATCGATTATTGCGAACACCTCTTTGGGCTCGGAGACAAGCGGCTGTCGTGTTTCATTTCGCCGATGGGTCCTTTTGTCGATCCGGGCAGCCGTGCCTTCGAGGACCCCGACGGATTTGGCTATCGCTTGTTCGCGCGTACGTTGGCAGAACATCGTGAATTGCTGATACAGCCGACGTGGGAACGCATTCTGAATTATGAAACCCAATGGATGACGCGCACGGAGCTGGTCGATGCGACCTACGATGCGGCGGAAAGGCTCAATGAATTGAAGCTCAAATATGGACGTCTATCCGCCAGACGGGCGCGTGCGGTGGCAAAGGGAATTCGCGAGGCCCGATCGTTGCGAAGCCGTCTGAGCGCGGTGGGACTGGCCGGTCCCGATGCGGATGCATCAGCAGCGCTCAGGGGCGAAATCTCGCGCTTCAGCCTTTCTACGGTCTGCGACAAGCGGGAACTCTTCTGGCAGCGGCATGCCTTGAACTACCGACTTGCCGAGCTTATGCGCATTGCGCTGCGCTACTTCGGCGGCGGCCGCCGTGGCAAAGCCGACGGAGCGTAATCCGGCCGATGTGATCCGATGATTGTGGACCACAATTCTTTATGATCTACGAACTTTATTACTGGCCTGGAATTCAAGGACGCGGTGAATTCATACGCCTTGCGCTGGAAGAAGCCGGCGCAAGGTACCGCGATGTGGCCGTTCTGCCGAAGGCGCGAGGCGGCGGCGTGCCGGCAATTCTGAAAGTGCTCGAATCCAAGGACGTCCAGCGTCCGCCCTTTGCGCCTCCAATACTCAAGGCCGGCCGCCTGCTCATCGCGCAGACACCGAATATTCTGCTGTATCTAGGCGGCCGCCTGCGGCTCGCGCCGAAAGATGAGCCGGGCACGCTGTGGACGCATCAGTTGCAACTCACGATCTTCGATTTCTATCAGGAGATCTTTGACACGCATCATCCACTCGGCGACGGTTATGCCTACGAGGAACAGAAGTCGGCCGCGAAGCGGCGCACGAAGGATTTCTTGGCGGTGCGGCTGCCGAAGTTTCTCGGCTACTTTGAACGCATCATAGAGCGCAACCCTGCACCCGGGCCATGGATGGTCGGAGCGCGCCTCAGTTACGCGGACCTGTCCATGGCGCAGGTGATCGCCGGTCTTCGGTATGCCTTTCCCTCGGCCAGCCGCAGGGCGTTTCGCGGTCATCCGCGGCTGCGCGCGCTGCACGACCTTGTCTTTGATCGGCCGCGAATCGCACGCTATCTCGCCTCGGGCCGTCGGCAGGCGTTCAACAACGAGGATCTGTTCCGCCACTACCCGGAACTGGATCGGTGACAGGCGTATTATTGTATTTCAGTGTCACTGACGCTGCGCGGGTTCGTAAGAACTCACTACTCGGCGAACAGTTGGATGACGTCGCCATGGATCCGCTTCGGAGTCGGCGGTAATCGAGTCGTAGTGACCCGTTTGTGGACGGTGCGGGACGGTCGAACGTGCATCAATCGGCAAATTTGTTGCACTCGGAACAATTGGTGCCCGACCATTTCATCGAGAGGAATTACTCCGGCAAGCCAAGCCCAGCCGCTCAGGGTGGAACGGTAGGTCGCGTTGAAGCGCGCGGACCGGAATGCACAGGGTCAATAGAACATCATGCTCCCTCGTAAATCTCGTTGCACCGCCGGTCGGCCGGCGCGCAGGACCAATCGGATCCTCTCGAGGCCGCGGATTTCGACCGGTCAAACATAATCCACTACCGCCAGCACTTCGCAAAAAAGGTGGCTTATTCCTTACGCGCAAGAGATTTCGGGGCGTCGGAGTGGGCAATACCGGACTTGGCTCTAGGATTCCGCCTCCCTGTTGATGCTTTCATTGGCAGCTATGCGGGAGATCGATGCCATACTTCCCTTGATCGACGGGCTCCCGGATCTCGTCGTCCTGGTCCGCCGCGACGGCATTGTTTTAAGCCACTTTGGCGGCCGCGGTGTGGGCGCACTTGTGCCGACAGCGCATGCCGATGGCGAACGGGTCGACCGCCATTGGCGACAGCCGGTTGCAGCGATCCTCAAACAGTATGCGCGCAAGGCGATCGCGCAGCGTACGACGCTCGACGGACGGTTTACCGACGGCGGCCGCCGCTTCGAACTGCGCGTATCGGCTTTGGGACCCGACCGCGCGATCTGCGTCATACGCCCAGCCATGAACGAAGACTCTGGCGAGGGTGCTTGGCTATCGGCGGTCGCGGATCGGCGCTCGCGCCTGGACCGTCGCGGATACCTGCGGCGCTGCCGGGATATCTTGGTATCGGCCGCCCTGCGCGAACACCCGGCTTCGATCGCCGTCATCGAGTTGGACGGTGTCGGAGACATCGCCCGTATCGTCGACGCCAAAGTTGCCGAAGAAGTCTTGAGTGCCGCTATCCAGCGCTTACCGCACGATTCCTCGGTCGCGACCGCGGCTAGCGCGGCGTGGCATATCGGCCGATTGAGCGAGCATCTGCTGGCCTTGGTCATGGAAACCGCGGATCGTGACCAGATAGAAGCCTGCGTCTCGCGCATCTGCGCGAGTTTGCGCGATCCGATCGCTATCGGCGACGCCGCGTTCCACCTTGCGGCGTATGCCGGCGTCGCCGTCTTGTGCCAGGACGCGACGACGCCTCGAGCTCTGCTCGACAAGGCGCGCGCCGCGGCCGCGGAAGCGCGTCGCACCGAATCGACGCGCGTTCAATTCTTCACCGATACGATGCGGCTGCGGTCTCTCGCGCGGCTCGACATCGCACGTGAATTGCGTGACGCGATCGCCAACCGGGAAATCCGCCTGCGCTACGTGGGTAGGCACGAACTCGCCACGGGGCGTCTGGTCGCCCGAGTCGGATACCTGCGCTGGGTGCATCCGCTGCGCGGCGAAGTGCCACCGGCCGAATTTCTGCGCGTCGCGGATGCCACTGGCAACGCACGCGAATTGTCGCGCGCGATGCTGCAGCGCGTGCGCGAGGATTTTCTCGCACTCCCCCCGCAGATGGATGCAGACGTGCGCATTTCGTTCGGTGCGCTGAGACATCATCTTTTGGACGAAGAATTTGTCGACGATATCGGCCGCCTTCTCGCCGACGGCGTAGTGCCGGCGGCGCGGTTGGAATTGCGGATATCGGAGCGCAGCTTCGCGGCGTTGGACAGTTGGGTCCTCAACCGATTGCACCAGCTCGATCTGCGGCTCGTGGTCGACGAGGTAGGGCGCGGCATGGGATCGTTCGCCCGTTTGGCGCGCGCGCCGGTTTGGGGATTGCAGCTCGACCGTGCCTGGGTGACCGCCCTGCGCAGCGATGAGGTCGCGCTCAAGGTGTGCCGCGCGGGAATTTGCGCCGCGACCGCCTTGGGTCTGACGCCGATCGCCACCGGTGTGGACGATTCCGACCTGCGTCAGACACTGCTCGCCCTGGGCTGTGGACACGGAAGCGGCGACTTTTATTCTGGCAGCGGTGCCGCGAAATCGACCGCCTGCGGACGGCACATACGGGTTGACGCCCGAATCGGGTCCGCGCGACGCAGTCAGCGGCCGATTTAACAGACCCATTATGTGATGGGCGTCACAAACGCCAGGCGGTCAACAGCGTGTCACTCGACCGTTGATCGAATCACCGCACGATGTAATGCGCCTGAGGCAACTCGGAGATGGTGAAATCAATCAGCAAGGTGGGTGCCGCATGCACGCTCGCGTAATACTCGTCTACGCCCTGATATCGCTAACGACCACGGCGGCGGCGCGCCCTGTCTCATCGCCCTATCTCGTACAGGCGGCGAGCGTAAGCGCGGCGCGGCGCGCGGTGGTCTGGACAGGGGCGAAAGTGGAGCTAGACCTAGGGATCATCGATGCCGTAGTGGCGCGTCTGTCACAGCAGCAGGCCGCGCGTTTGCGCGCCGCCCCCGGTGTGCGCTTATTTGCCGATCGCGAGCTGGCGACACGTTCGCTGCTTGGCGGGGTGAGTTCGGCTCTTAGTGGAACCACATGCCGGTGTACTCGTCGCGGCGGGCGGCGTGCCGGTCGTGTCCACGGCGACCGCCGCGGTGGTGGCCACGACCAGCAGCGGTACCACGCCCAAAGATGGAACCAGCGTGAACACGCCGATCCTCTTGTACCAGACGAACTACCCGATGCTCGTCGGCGCGGACGTACTGCAGAAGTCCGGTATCACCGGCCGCGGCGTGACGATCGCCGTGCTTGATACCGGCTTGTGGCAGGACCCGGCGCAAAATTACGGAACACGAGTGCTTGCGACGAGGGACGTTCTCAACGGCGGTTCCGGGCCGGTCAGCGGCGATGCGTATGGACACGGTACGCACGTGACGTCGATCGCGGCCGGCGGGGCCGTGAATCTCTCCGGCAGCTACCTCGGCATCGCGCCGCAGGCGAACCTCGTCGTCGTGCGCGCATTCGACGGGGAAGGCGCCGGCCGCTACAGCGACGTGATCGCCGGATTGGACTGGATCGTTGCGAACCAACAAAAATATCACATTCGCGTCGTAAACCTATCGTTCGGGGCGCCGCCGGAATCGGATTACTGGGACGACCCACTCGATCAAGCAGTCATGGCCGTGTGGCGCGCCGGCATCGTCGTCGTAGCGGCGGCGGGCAACGAGGGACCAGCGCCGATGACCATCGGCGTGCCCGGAAACGTGCCCTACGTCATCACCGTCGGGGCCTTGACCGACAACTACACACCCTATGAATCGAACGATGATCGACTCGCGTCGTTCTCATCCACCGGACCAACCTATGAAGGATTCGTGAAGCCGGAATTCGTGGCGCCTGGCGGTCACATGGTCGCCTCGATGCCGCGCGATAGCTATCTTGCCAACATCGACCCCGGTTCCATGTCCCCGACGGCGCAACTATTCACGATGTCCGGCACATCGCAGGCCGCGGCGGTCGTCACCGGCGTCGTCGCGCTGATGCTGCAGTCCGATAATTCGCTCTCGCCGGATGACGTTAAGTGCCGACTGCTGGCCTCGTCGCGGCCGGCGGTGACGACGGCTGGCAATTTGGCCTACAGCGTCTTTCAGCAGGGGGCCGGTATGATCAATGCGGTCTCGGCGGTCGACAGTTCAACGATTGGATGTGCGAATCGCGGGCTGGACGTCAACGCCGATCTGGCCGGCACCGAGCACTTCGGCGGCCCCGCGAACGAAGACGCCAACGGCAATTTCTACATCATGAACCTGTCCGGATCGTCATGGGGGACGGCGCAAAACGCCGATGGTTATTATTGGTCCGCGTCCTACGACGGTAGCCAAGGTTACGCCTGGAGCGAAGGCTATACGTGGACTCAGGGGTATACCTGGACCCAAGGCTATACCTGGACCAAGGGCTATACCTGGACGAAGGGGTACACGTGGTCCAAGGGCTACACCTGGAGCAAATCCGTTCCGTGGTGGGGCACTAATGGGCGGCCGGCAGTCACGACGAAGCCTGCGTCGATAGAGTCCTGGGTACCGAACGAATAGCCGGAGTGTGAAGTGCGTCGCGCAATCCTCGGCCGCGCGTCGCCGGTATTGGAATTGCGTCAAACCATCGGCTGAGGAGTTCGGGCATCGTCGGCAAATGATTCGGTCAATGCGTACGAATGAATGCCGACGGCGTCGGACGGCCGCGCTGCTGTTATTCGCGGTCGCGTTCGTCTCCGCAGCCGCAGCCGATGCACCGCCGCTGATTCTCGATCACTTGACGACATCGGATGGACTCCCGCAAGGCAGCGTAATGACGGCTGTCCAGGACACCGAAGGCTTCATGTGGTTCGGCACCGAAGAGGGTCTCGTTCGTTTCGACGGCCACGAACTTCACCGCTATGCGTATTCGCGCAGCGCTCCCAGCGGCCTACCGGGGAACTTCATTCGGCAAATCGCACTGGATGCCGCCGGCGATCTTTGGATCGCGATCAAGGATGGAGGACTCGCGCGGTGGCACAGGGCGACGGATAGCTTCACGGTTTACAGTCACGATCCGGCCAATCCCACATCGCTCGCGAGCGACGCGACACGCGCCGTACTCGTGGACGGGCGCGGACGGATTTGGGTCGGTACGGAAAACGCGGGCATCGACGTGTTGAATCCCGCGTCCGGGCATATCGAACATTTGCGGCACGATCCGCGTGACCCAGATTCGCTCGCCAGCGACGACATTTTTTCCTTGGCTCTCGATCGTTCCGGGTCGTTGTGGGTCGGTACCGACGAGGGCCTAGACCGCTGGCAGCCGGAACGCGGGACCTTCCTTCATTTTCGGCACGACCCCCGCAATCCCCATACGCTCAGCGGCAATCAGATCTCCCAAGTCCTCGAGGATCGCAGCGGTTCGCTGTGGGTAGGCACGTTCGACGGTGGCATGGATCGAATGGATCGCGCAGGCCGCGTCGCCGCGATCTTTCGTCACGACGCGCAACGACCGACGTCCTTGAGCAGCGATGACGTTCGCGCAATTCTGGAGGACCACGCCGGCCACTTGTGGGTCGGCACGACGAACGGCTTGGATCTGCTGGACCAAGGGAGTGGTCAATTTGCGCATTATCGCCACGATCAAAGTGATGCCGGATCCCTGCGCGACTCCTATATCTTGACGCTGTACCAGAACGCCACGGGCGTGGTATGGATCGGCACGCGAGCGGGCGGCGTCAGCCGTTGGAACCCGGACAGCTGGGAACTCGGCGGCCATCGGCCGGAGTGGCTCTCCGGCAGGCTCGTTACCGCGTTTGCCGATGGACCGAGCGGCAAGGTTTGGATCGCGTCGATGGGCGGTGGGCTTGAGCTATTCGACACTCACAGCGGTGCGGCGAAAAATATCGACGCGATCGTCGGCCGGCGCAACGCGCTCGGTGATATGAGGGTGATGTCGCTGCGCACCGATCGCCGCGGTACGCTGTGGATCGGCACGATGACGAGCGGCATCAAGAAGTTCACGCCGAATGGACGCCTGGAGTCGATCGGCGTCAAGCGCGGCGATCCGCACAGTCTGAGCGACGCGGGTATCATGACGATGTACGAAGCCCGCGACGGGCAGATCTGGGTGGGCACGCATGGCGGCGGCGCGAATGTCATCGACCCTGTGACCGGTCTAGTGCGCCAACTCCAGTACAGTGCGGCTACCCGTGGCGCGATCAGCGCGGCAAGCGTCACCGCGATCGCCGAGGACACGCAAGGCAATCGGTGGATCGGCACCGATGGCGGCGGCCTGGACCTCGCGCGGTCGGACGGAACCGTCGTGAGCGTGTACCGACATGACCCGTCCCAATCCACGTCATTGCCCTCGAATACCGTATTTGCGATCGACGTCGACGCTCGAGGCCGAGTCTGGGTTGCAACCGACGGCGGCGGCTTGGCGCAGGTCGTAGGCTCGGCCGCAAGTCCGAATTCGATCCAATTCCGAACCGCGCTGCGGGGTCCAGAGCTGTCGGGCGACACGTTCTATGGAGTACTGAGCGACAACAAGGGACGCATTTGGCTCAGCAGTGATTCCGGGCTGATGCGTTTCGATCCTGAAACGCGCGCGGTGCGATCGTATTTCCGCGAAAACGGTCTGCAAGGGGAAGAATTCGACTACAACGCCTATTACCGGCTGCGCGATGGTCGATTTTGTTTCGGCGGACCAGGCGGGTTCAACGTATTCGACCCAATGGCGCTGGTCGACGGCAAACAGGCGCCGCGTATCGCATTGACCGGCCTCGACGTGCTCGGCGTACCGGTCGCGAGCAAGACGCCGTATTGGCTGCTCGATCGCATCGGCGTCGGTTATCGCGCGAGCATCCTGTCGCTCGACTTCAGCGTGCTCGACTTCGTCGCCCCAAAGCGCAACCGCTTGGAGTATCGGGTCGCGGGTCTTTCCGACCGCTGGATCGACCTTGACACGCAGCGGCGCGTCACGCTGACCAACCTCGACGCGGGCGACCATTTGATCGAAGTGCGCGCGGCAAGCGCCGACTCCGCTTGGAGCGATCCGCCGCTGCGGCTGACGATACATCGCGAACCGGCGCCATGGCGGTCCCCGTGGGCTTACGCTCTCTATGCGGTGGTCGTCCTGTTGTTGCTCAATTACCGACTACGCGTGCAGCGCGCCGACACCCGGCGCATCGTCAGTGCGCAAAAACGCCTGGAGTCGGAGGTCGCGCTACGCACTCACGAACTCGTTGAGTCCAACCGCCAACTAGCGGACGCCTCTCTCGCTAAGACCAATTTCCTCGCACGCATGAGCCACGAACTGCGCACTCCGATGAACGGTGTCGTCGGCATGACCGAATTGTTGTCCCGCACCGCGCTATCCGCTGCGCAAGCGCGCATGACGGAGACGATCCGCTCCTCGGCGCAGGTCTTGCTGCAAATCGTTAACGACCTGCTCGACCTTTCCAAATTGCAAGCCGGCAAGTCCGAGTTCGAGTCCTTGCCGGTCGACCTCGTGCGAGTGCTGGAGGAATGCACGACGCTGTATACCGGCGCGGCCGCGGCCAAGGGTATCGAACTGATCGTGTGTCCGCCGCCAGCGATCAACGCAACGCTCGTCGGCGACCCGCTTCGGATCCGGCAAATTCTGATGAACCTGGTCGCCAACGCGGTCAAATTCACGATGCGCGGCGAGGTCGTCGTCAAAGCAGACCTTGACCACGCCGCGTCGAACGGCATGCTCGCGCGCATCACGGTTGCCGATACGGGAGTCGGCATGGACGTCGCGGCGATCGAGAAGATCTTCGAGCCGTTCACGCAGGCCGACGAATCGACGACACGCCGGTTCGGTGGCAGCGGTCTGGGGCTTGCCATTTGCCGCGAGCTCGCCGAACGCATGGGCGGGACGATTACCGTCGAGAGTCGTCCGAATGTTGGCTCGACATTTCAAGTGCTGTTGCCGCTGCGCGTGCTGCCGGGATCCAAAGAGCCCGAGTGCACACCGCTGCCGCAGCGCGGCGTGCACATTCTTACGAGGCGGCCCGCGCTGGCTGAATCGCTCACGCGCCACGTGACGGCGCTCGGACTCGTTGTAGCCGCGAATGACTCCGATGATCCAGATTTCTATGCGGCCACGGCGGATCTTGTGATTGCGGACTTCGGCACCCACGACGCTTTGGTCAAGTCCGTATTGCGCATCGCCCAAAGCGGTTGCGCGCGACTCGTGATCATCGCGCCACCTGATCACGTGGAATCCTCAATTCTAGGGGCGACGACCGACCCTCGGCTGATCGTACCGAAGCCGGTGCAACGCGACGCTTTGTATCGGGCACTGGCGGTGGCGAGCGATCTTCGGCCGCCGCCTGCGCGCGCCGATGTCTTGTCTGCGAACCGATTGCCCGCCGTGGGTGCGCACGTGCTGCTAGTCGAGGATGAACCCGTCAACGCGGCGGTTGCGCAAGGATATTTGTCGGCGCTGGGCTGCACCTGCGTCTGGGCGGACAATGGCCGCGAGGCCGTTGCGCGCAGTGCGACCGAGCGATTCGACCTCATCATGATGGATCTGAACATGCCGGCGATGGATGGCTATGCGACCACGCGACTGATTCGTCAGCGGGAAGGCGCGGAGCGTCGTATTCCGATCATCGCTTTGACCGCGCATGATGCGAACCATTATCGCGGCGCCTGCCTAGAATCCGGCATGGATGATTTGCTTAGCAAGCCCTATACACTCGCGCAGTGCGCCGATCTGCTGCGCCGTTGGCTTCCCGGCGAGCGATCGGCCGAGGATTCGACGAGCTCAGGCGATTTGGCGGTCGTCGACGCGGCGACGGTTGCGGGCCTGCGCCGCCTGCGCGGCGGCGAACATGCCGATTTGTATACCCAGCTCGTCGGTCTGTTTAGCGCCGGGTCGACAGAGGCCGTCGCGCTGCTAGCGGCGCGTATCGACGCCGGCGATTTCGCCGCCGCAGCTGCAATCTGCCACAAGCTGGCATCGAGCGCGGCCAACGTCGGCGCACTCGCGTTCGCGCGCATGGTGCGACTGCTGGAAAAGCACTGCGTCTCCGAAACGGGCGAGCACGCCCGCAACTTGCACCAGCGGCTTTGCGCGGCGCACCCGGCATTGATCGAGGAATTGACGCGCCTACAAATGCGGGTGAGTGCATGAGCGACTCCACTCCGACCGCGCCGATCGCAATCATCGCCGACGACGAGGATCTCGGGCGCCTGCTTCTCGCCGAGACTGCCGCGGCTTCCGGCCTAATGCCCTTGGCGTTCGACAACGGGCTCGCGGCGCTGCACGCGGCGCTATCGCAGCCCGTCGCGATCGTCTTGTTGGACGTCGATATGCCTGGTATGGACGGTTACGCGGTTTGCCGGCGGTTACGCGCCGAGCCGTGTTTCGCGACGGTGCCGGTCGTCATGGTGACCGGGCACGAGGACGCCGCGGCGATTTCGCGCGCATTCGATGCGGGTGCGACGGACTTTATCTCCAAGCCGGTCAACTGGGACTTGTTGCCGAGACGCCTCGCCTACATCCGGCGCAACGCCGCGGCCGCCGAACGTATCGAACGGTTGGCCTATTTCGACACTTTGACCGGCTTGCCGAATCGGCCACTTTGCATGGACACGGCGGACCGTATGTTCGCGGAGGCCGCCGGCGCGCGGCAGCAGGCGGCCGTCATCTACCTGGATCTCGCCGGCTTCAGGCGGATCAACGATACGTTCGGGCATTCGGTCGGCGACGCCGTATTGCAGTTGTTCGCTACCAAACTCGCGCAGGTCGTCGATTCATTCCGCGCGCGACTCGATCATGTCTTCCTCGCGCGTTTCAGCACCGAGGAGTTCGTGATCATGGCGCGGGACGCCGACGCGAGATCGCTCGCCGCCGACATCGCCGCGGCTTGTTTCGCGGCGCTACGCGAGCCGATCGTCTATGACAAGCTCGAGTTCTATTCGGCGCCGAGCGTCGGTGTCGCAATCTATCCCGACGACGGCGCCGATGTGGAGACCGTGATCAAGCACGCGGACACCGCGATGCATCAGGCCAAGGAATCCGCCGCGGGGTTGGTGGTCGCGTATTCCGCGGCGATGAGCAGCCGTCTGCGCGACTGGCACGATCTCGATGCGCGATTGCGCCGCGCGATCCATGAGGGCCAGCTATACCTTCGGTATCAGCCGAAATTCCGCTTGCGCGACAACAGAATCGTCGGTGCCGAGGCATTGCTTCGCTGGCGCGAGCCGGAACACGGCGAAATACCGCCGACACGGTTCATCGAAATCGCCGAGGACAGCGGATTGATCATTGAATTGGGCGCTTGGGTCATCCGCGCCGTTTGCCGGCAGATTCGCGACTGGCGGGACCGCGGCGTCAACTTGCCGGTGGCCGTCAACGTGTCGGGGAAGGAACTGCTGCACGCGGACCCGGTACGGATTCTGCTGACCGAAGCAGCAGCAGCCGGCATACCGGTCTCGCTGATCGAGGTCGAGATCACCGAGTCATTGCTGGTTGGGGATTCTGCCAAGGTTCGAGGTGCGCTCGAGACACTGCGCGGTCTCGGCTGCCGCATTGCATTGGACGACTTCGGGACCGGCTATTCCTCGCTTGCCTATATCACGCGATTCCCGCCCGACCGCATAAAAATAGACAAGGCGTTCATTCGCAATGTCGACCGGTCGGCCGGTGACGGGGCGGTCGCGACCGCGATCCTGTCGCTCGCCGAGGGACTAGGCATCACGGTAACAGCCGAGGGTGTTGAGACGTCCGGCCAATTAGACTGGTTGCGCGCGCGCCGCTGCCACGAAGTCCAAGGGTATCTGTTGTCGGAGCCACTCGCGGTAGGAGATCTCGAAGATCGCCTGCTACGGGATTCCCTGGCCGAAGCAATCGCGTAAAGTCGATATTCCCGTATTCCGGGCGCAGGATCTGCCGCGCGCGGGAATTTCGGAAGCGCGACGAGCAGCCGCTATGAATCAAACAGCCTCATTAGGCACGTCGGAGAGCGATGTGAAGGCGCAAGTGCGCAACGCGACCGTTAGCTATGTACCGGTGGCGATCGCCCGAAAAGAGCTGAATGTGGCGTTGCCTCTAAAGGCGCTATTGCGCGCACCTCGGGAGACCCGCATAGGATCAGCGATGCCAAGCGATGGATTTTGCCACGCGAAATGCCGGCCACCGGTGAATCGCGAATGAAACTCCACTGGACCATCGGCGATTCCTTGCCGCTCAAGCCGCCTCGCCGACGGGCTGCACGACCGGCAGCGCGCCCGAGTGTTTCCGCAACCCCGGCCACTGGATCAATCGCAGTTGGCCGTTCATGTCTTCGATCAGCGACGTGCAGCTTTCGACCCAATCGCCATCGTTGCAATATTTGACGCCGCCGATTTCGCGCATTTCGGCGTGATGGATGTGGCCGCAAACGACCGTGTCGACGCCGCGCCTGCGCGCGGCCTGCGCAACGGCATCCTCGAAGCTGCCGATGTATTGCACCGCCGACTTCGCCTTGTGCTTCAGGTACGCCGACAAGGACCAGTGCGGCAGGTCGAATTTGCGGCGTACCCAGTTGATGTAGGGGTTCGCCGCGAGCAGCATGTCGTACAAGTTGCTTCCGAGTTTTGCGAGCCACGGGCTGCATTTGACGACGCTGTCGAATTCGTCTCCGTGAAGCACCAGTATCCGCCGGCCGTCCGCGGCCGTGTGCACGAATTCCCGGTGGATTTCCAGATTGCCGAAAACCGCGCCGTCGAACGCGCGGAATACCTCGTCGTGGTTGCCTGGAATAAAGATGACCTTCGATCCGTGCTTTGCCTTGCCCAAGATCGTCCGCAAGACGTTGTTGTGCGATTGTGGCCAAAACATCGCCTTTTTCATGCTCCAAACGTCGATGATGTCGCCGACGAGAAAGAGGTATTCCATCTCGATGCTGTGGAGGAAGTCTAGCAGCAACTCGGCGCTGCAACCTTTGAATCCAAGGTGAACGTCCGAAATGAAGACCGAGCGGACCCTCATAGTCGCCGTGCCGCCTCGTGGTGTCATGCTTCCAGATCCTCCGGCATCGTTGGAGATGAGCGCCAAGATCGCCGCCGCAGATGACGAACTCGTGACTTGCCGAAGAATCTTTTGCGACTATTGTGAGGGGAGCGCCGAATCGATAGCCGAATCCGCGCGAGAATCGCTTCGCGCGTCAATCCGCATCAGCGCATTGCCCATTCGAATCCGATCGCCAGAGCGAAGATCCTCGAGCAGCGTAACGCCGCGTGGCGCGAACACGATGATTGTCGAGCCGTGTTCGAACCAGCCCATTTCGTCTCCTTTGGCGAACAATGAATTGCAAGGGATCACGCGAGGTCCGCCATAACGCAAATGCAGCAGCGCGTCCAAGAAATGCAGGCGGATGCTTGCCACCAGGATCGCGGCGACCGGTACGAGAGTGATCAGGTGACCGGACGGCCGGAGCCGGCAGCGAATAATGACCCGCTCGTTCTTGCAAAACAGCCGCTCGATGCGTTCCAGGGCGATTGGGTTGACGTTCCATGTATCCCCCGACACATAGGTAACTTGCTCGACGAGGCAATCGTGCGGCGCGTGAAATCGGTGGTACATGCCGGCGGTCAGCCTAAGAGTCGCGTATTGTCCGTCGCGGTAGTAATGCACCAATTGCTCATCGCCCAATAGTTCCATGAGCGGATATGCAGAGCCTTTCGCTTGCAGCGCCGTCACACCCGAGATTCGGCCGGCTGCACCCAATATCGCATCGCAGGGGCTCGAGAGATGCAAGGGATTCGCGTCGATCGGCCGGGCGCCTTCCTCGAGTTGCCGCGTGAAGCAATCGCGCAGAGCTGCGAAACCGAACCTCGCGCGCGTCCCTGAGGTCGAGACCAAAAAACAGCTTCCACAGCGCAAGGCCCGCGGTGACGAACCAAGGGTGTTCGATCCGGCTCAATCGGCCCATCAGGTGCGTCGACAGAGCCCGCGGAATGCGGTTCGTCAGCAGGAAATTGAGGTGCGCAAGAGCAGTCATCGAAGTGTCATCCGCCTGCAATAAAGTGCCGGCGGAGGATTTCTGCGCCGATGACGCCATTTTTGACTTCCGCTGCGCCGCTTGCATTCGGCCTCGCGGCCGCGGCTGCGGCCGGCGCGGTCGCAGGCGCTTACAAACTGCGGTCGCGTCTGCGGCTCTCGGCCGCCAAACACCGGTCGCTTGCCGGCCACGCGCGCCTCGCGAGGCGGATCGCGGCGCTCGTGCCTTACTACGAATACGACGAACAGGAATTTTTCCGCGCCGATGGCGCCGCGGATGAAGTCGCGGCATTGCGGCGGGAGGGGTTCGCACGCCTCGCGACCCTCTATGCCGCGCGGTACGCCCGCTCCGTCGAGAAGACCGAAACGGTGCGTGGGGCGATCTCCGATCTGGAATTCACCTCTCGCTACCGCGTGCCCTTTCAATTTAGCCGACGCGTGCGCACGCATTTGCCCATCGGCGCATTTGTCGATTCCTCGAGCGGCGTCGAAATCGCCGATCTCGACGGCAACCGCTTCTACGATCTGTCCGGATCCTACGGCGTGAATGTTTTCGGCTACGATTTTTACAAGGAGTGCATCGAGCGCGGCTGCGCTCGCGTGCGCGGCCTGGGTCCCGTGCTCGGCGCCTACCACCCGGTGACCGCCGGCAACGCGCGGCGCCTGCTGGAAATTTCCGGCCAGGAAGAAGTTTCCTTTCACATGTCCGGCACCGAAGCGGTGATGCAGGCCGTGCGTCTCGCGCGCTATCACTCGGGGCGGGATCATGTGGTGCGCTTTTGCGGCGCCTATCATGGCTGGTGGGGCGACGTGCAGCCCGGCGTCGGCAATCCGCTGCCCGCTCGCGAAACCTACACGCTGAAGGACATGGACGCGGCGACACTGCGCGTGCTGCGCAGCCGCCGCGACATCGCCTGCGTACTCGTCAACCCGCTTCAGGGCCTGCACCCGAACGCAGGCGCGCCCGGCGATTCGACGCTCATCGACAGCGGCCGCCGCGCGCGGTTCGACCGAGCCGCGTACACGGCGTGGCTCGCGCAATTGCGTGCGGTGTGCGCCGAGCGCGGTATCGCGCTGATATTCGACGAAATATTTCTCGGCTTTCGTCTCGCGCCGGGCGGCGCGCAGGAATATTTCGGCGTCCGCGCCGACCTGGTCACTTACGGCAAGACGGTTGCCGGTGGCCTGCCGGTCGGCGTGCTGTGCGGCCGCCACGACTGGATGCGGCGATTTCGCGCGGACCGACCAGCGGACATCTGCTTTGCGCGCGGTACTTTCAACGCCCATCCGTACGTCATGGGGTGCATGGCGGAGTTCCTGAGCCGCCTCGACGATGAGCCGGTACGTGCGCTCTACCGGGATCTCGATGCGCGTTGGGACGCGCGCGCGGCCGCGCTGAACGCGCGTCTGCAAGAAGCCAACCTGCCGTTGCGCGTTGCGAATCTGTCGACGGTCTGGACGTTTTTGTATACGCAGCCGTCGCGGTACAACTGGATGTTGCAATTTTATCTGCGCGCCGCCGGCCTCGCCCTGAGCTGGGTCGGTTCCGGGCGGCTGATTTTCAGCTTGAACTTCACGGACGCCGACTTCGTCGCGGTGACCGACAGAGATTTTGTCGGCCGCGGGGGCGATGAAGGCCGACGGCTGGTGGTCCGGACCGGCGATGACCGACAGGGCCATCAGGCGTCGTGTGCTGCGGGAGATGATTCAGGCGCGATGTTCGCCGATCATGGGATCGATCAGCTCGCCGCGCAGCAGATGAAGCGGCGCCTTGCAGTAGAGCATCACGTCGTGAAACGGGTCTGTCAGGATCTTGGTGCACCACACTAGGCCCGTCTGCACGTCTTTCAGGATGAATAGCTGGACCGTTCGGAACAGCAGTCCGCCGATCCCCACGACCAGCCAGATTTGTCCGACTTGACGGATGAACTCGGCCTTGTTCGCATGCGCCGGGAATAGGCCGAAGAGCGTCGGATCCAGCCACAGCGCGACCGGCGCGATTGCCCAGATCGCGAGCAGCACCGACTTGCGACGCAAGTTGTAGCCGACCTTGATGCTCTCCTTATGTTCGTGGGTCGCGTGATTGACCTCATCGTAGCCCTTCGGCTCGAAAAAGAAGTGTCCCGCCTGCCGGCTCACCATTGCGAGCAGCCAACCGATCAGCGCAGAGGCCGCGGGATCCTCGAAGAAGGCGGCATAGGAGACGATGAAGCTGATCGCGCTGAACAAATGCAGGGACTGGTTGATGCGGCTGTGATGGTAGTAGCGGTGATCGTCCCATCGTTGCGTTGCGAGCGCTTCTCTGAACGTAGACATTGGCGGTTCCTCGAATTGTCACAATAGGGAGGGCACCACCGACGAGATATAGCATTTCCGTTTCAGACTCATTACAAAATGGCGCGCGTATTCATCGAATCGTCATTCTGATATGCGATCTTGTCTTCATGCGCATCATGATCGTCAGCGACGCCTGGTACCCGCAAACCAACGGCGTCGTCGCCTCGCTTGCGCACACGGCGGCCTGGCTCGGGCGCTTCGGCCACGAAGTGCGGATGATCACTCCCGGCGATTGCTCGAGCATACGCTGCCCGACTTATCCGGAGATCAGGCTCTCGCTTTTTCCTTATCCGGCCACTGCGAAAAAAATCCGGTGCTTCCGTCCGCAGGCGCTGCACATTGCGACCGAAGGGCCGCTGGGGCTCGCGGCGCGCCGCTATTGCCAGCGCCACGGCCTGCGCTTCACGACCTCCTATCACACCCAGTTTCCGCAATACTTGCGCGCGCGATGGCCGATTCCGACAGCTCTTTCCTATCGCGCGCTGCGCTGGTTTCACGGCGCGGCGGCCCGCTGCATGGTCAGCACGGCATCGGTGCGGCGGGATCTGGAAACGCGGGGTTTCCTGAACCTCGCCGCGTGGCGGCGAGGCGTCGACACGCAGCTATTCAAGCCGCGCGATAAGGCGTTTCTCGATCTGCCGCGGCCGATCGCGGCCTATGTCGGCCGAATCGCAATCGAAAAGAATGTCGGCGCGTTTCTCGCGATGCCCTGGAGCGGCTCGAAGATCCTGATCGGCGACGGGCCGGCGCGCGCTCGGATGCAAGCGCAATTCCGCGACGCGCATTTCGTCGGATTTCGATTCGGCGAGGACTTGGCGAGAAGCCTTGCTGCCGCCGACGTCATGGTCTTCCCGAGCCGCACCGACACATTCGGTCTTGTAAATCTCGAGTCGATGGCCTGCGGCGTGCCGGTCGCCGCCTATCCGGTCAGTGGCCCGATCGACGTCATCGAGAACGGCGTGACCGGCGCGTTGGACGATGACCTCGCGCGCGCAGCCTTGCGGGCGTTGACGCTCGATCCGCGCGCCTGCCGCGAGCGCGCGCAGCGTTCCGGCTGGGATGTGTGCAGCCGCGAATTCGAGGGTAATCTGGTGGATTGTTCGGCGCCGCCCGCGCACGTCATCCACGCGCCCGAACGTATCAGCCAAAGTTGACCCTTTCCGCATCGGCCGCGGCGGGCAGCGAGAGTTTCCGCGCCAAGGTCGCGGAATCCCGTAATTCCGTGGCATTCTGCGCAGCCTCAGCGCGCAGTATCTGGGCGAGGACACCGGGAATCTCGAAAATCGCGCGGTTGTTGATTTGCGCAACGCGCGCACGAAAATATCCGAGCTGAGCGTTCAGCGCGGCGACGCCGCCGCGGATATCCCTGAACGAGTCGAGCACGAGGCCGACGCCGTTCTCCGCCACCCAGTCGGCGTTGTAGCGTTCCTGCGGCATCGTCCACGCGTTGCGAACGACGATGACCGGTAGGCCCAGATGGATGGCCTCGCTGATGCTGCCGGGTCCCGGCTTGCCGATGAAGTAGTCGCCGAGCCGCAGGTAGTCGCGGATGCGCGGTGTGAAGCCGACTACGACGCGCGGCGCCGCCGCCGGCAGCGCGCGCAGGCTTTCGCCGAGCGCCGTGTTGTGCCCACAGATCAGTATCAGCTGCATCTCATTCAGTCGCCTTGCGATCTGCCGCATTGCCCTTGAACCATGGCCGCCGAACATCACGACGCCGGTCGGCAAATCCGGGTCGAGGCCGAGCGCGCGCATTTCGGCTCGCCGATCGAATGGCGAAGTGTCGTAGAATTCTGGCCGGATGATCATTCCGGTGGTCGCGTGAATGTGCGCGTCGTCGTATCCGGCATCTCTTCGCCTGTTCGACCGCGCGACGTGTTCCGCATATCAAGTGCTGCGGCTGTCCGGGTTCGATCCAGAAATGCGGTGGGAAATCGGCAAGATCCGTCATGATCGTCACGTACGGCGCCTCGGGGCGCGCTTGCGCGAGCGCCGTGTGCATCGCGCGGTTGAAGTTCGGCACGAGCGAGATGACCATATCCGGCCGAGTTCTGCACCAATGCGCCGCGAGACGAGCGACGAGTGATTGGTGACTCAGGCGGATCAGGCCCTGAAGTATGCGCAATTCCTGAGCGAGGCCGAGTGTCCAGCCGCGGGTTAGCCGCGCGTTGTAGTAGTGCTCGGGCTTCATTCCGGTCGCACGGTAGAATGCATCGCTGGGATCGAGCACCTCGAACAAATTGACGAGTTCAACCTCCCACGGGCGCCGCTGGCGGCGGATCACCTCATCCAGCGCAAGGGCCGCGGAACGGTGTCCGCCGCCGGCGTTGCAGTACACGAGATCGATCTTGCGCATCAGCGAATCCTAGCGCCGCGTGCGGTTCCGCGGCCGGCGCGGTAATTCTGCGCCGGAATGATGACCGTTCGATGAACCGTAGACGTAGATATCGGCGCGCGCTTGCGCGGGAACTGGCTAAGCGCCGCGAACGCCGCTCAAAGGCCGGTCAGCATGGCATGAAACACGTACAGCACCAGCGCGATCCCCAGCACCACCATGAGTCCAGCCAGTGCGAGATCCATTCGCGCGTCGTCGACCCGTTGCTCTGGGCTGTCGATCGCCCGGCCAACCCGGATGAACCGGACCGATGCGACGGCCACCATCGCGGTGCCGCTCCTTGCGATTATAGTGGTTGCCGTTGACGGATCGACGACGTTGCGGTCGCCCAGGTGACCGTATATACCTGACGTGGCCGCAAATGCGTTACTGCATCTCGTGTCTAACGATGCTGGCGCCCTCGACCATGGCTCGCATCTTTCCGTTGGCGACTTCGCGCGGCAAATATTTCATGCCGCAATCCGTGCATGCGATGATGTTCTCCGCCCGCACATAGGGAAGCGCGCGACGGATGCGCGCGGCGACGATGTCTGGGGTCTCCACCGTCATGTCCGACAAATCGATTACCCCGAGCATGATCGCTTTGTTCTTGAAGGCTCCGAGGACGGCGCAATCGAGATTCGATTGCGCCGTCTCGACGGAGATCTGGTTACAGGAGCAGTTCGCGAGTTCCGGGAGAAACGAATAGCCGCTCGGCCGTGTGTGGATAATCGCCGCATATCCGAAACAAATGTGCACCGCTGTGACGCCGCCGACTCCCTCGAGCGCACGGTTCAATACTCGCTGGCCCCATGCGCGCGCCTCCTCCGGCCGCGCCTGCATATAGGGCTCGTCGATTTGCACGACATCGGCACCGGCTCGAAATAGGTCTCGAATCTCCTCATTGACCGCCGCTGCGTAGTCCATGGCGGCCAGCTCGCGGCTGCCGCCGTAGTATTCTATTTGCGCCTGTTGTGACATTGTAAATGGGCCAGGCACCGAGATTTTAATCTTGCGTGTGGTGTGCTCCCGCAGAAAGCGCACATCGTCGACCTCCACGGCGTTACGGCGCGTGATCTTTCCGGTCACGCGGGGCACGGGATTCGGATGGCCGCTGCGGTCCAAGGCGGTACCGGGATTATCGATATCGACGCCTTCGAGTTCGGTGGCGAAGCGGTTTGAATAGCTTTCGCGCCGCATCTCGCCGTCCGAAATGATGTCGATCCCCGCTTCCTCCTGCGCCCTGATGGCCAGGATCGTGGCATCATTCTGCGCCTCGAGCAGATATTTGGGCGGAATCCGCCACAGCTCGCGCGCGCGCACGCGGGGAGGAAAGCGGCCTGCAAGCTTGGCTCGGTCGATGAGCCATTCCGGCTGTGGATAGCTGCCAACGATCGCGGTAGGAAATAGTTTCATGGGCAAGTCCCAGAGCTCGCGCTCACCCCGCTCAAGCGGCATCCGCGCCGGCGACGAGACGGGCGGTGATTCGCGCGACATGTTCGCCCTGGTACCGGCACATCTCCAGTTCCAACGCCGTCGGCATGCGCATTTCCGGCCCGGCACCGGTCACGCAACTCGCGCCGTACGGCGTTCCGCCGGCTATCTCGCGCATCTGCGAGAGATCCTTGAACGTGTATGGCAGGCCGACGATGATCATTCCGTGATGCAGCAGGGTCGTATGGAACGATGTGATCGTCGTCTCCTGGCCGCCGTGCTGGCTTGCGGTGCTGCAGAAAACGCTGCCGATTTTACCGACCAACGCGCCGCGCATCCACAGAGGTCCGGTCTGATCCAGGAAGTTGCGCATCTGCGCAGCCATGTTGCCGAAACGGGTGGGGGTTCCGAAGATGATCGCATCGTAGCTTTCGAGTTCGTCGGGCGAGGCGATCGCCGCGGACTGATCGAGTCGGAATCCGGAGGCGAGGGCGAGCTCACGCGGCACCAGTTCGGGCACGCGTTTCAGCGCTACTTCGGCGCCGGCGATGCGGCTGGCCCCTTCGGCCTGCGCGTTCGCCATCGATTCAATATGTCCGTAACTGCTGTAATAAAGCACGAGGATCTTCGGCATCGGTTCAGACTCCATGTTCAGGATCGGGCGGGTAGGTGACGGTCAAGGAAGGACCGCAGAATACGGTTGTACGATTCGGGGTTGTCGAGATTGGCGAAATGGGCCGCATCGGGCACCACGGCACGCTCGCCGCGAGACAGTCGATCTGCGAGCAGGTCCGCTGCGCGCACACGGCTCTCGAGTTCTTGTGCGCCAGTGATCAACAGTGTGGGCGCGTCGATCGACTGTAATCCGGGGCCTGCGGCGTTCGGCGCACCGTTTGCCGCATCGCCGAGCAAGTCGAGACCCCGATAGCGCGCGAGCATCGTGCGCACGAGTTCGCTCGCGCGATCATCGCGGCTCGTCGTGCGCATCAGCGGGTGCACCGCCCAGGCCTGCCGGAACGCGTCGATGCCTGCGGCGCGGGCGAGCGCGCGGTATTGCGCGATCGGAACGTCGCCTTCGGCTGCAGGCCCGACGGACTCCATGTCCGGAGAGCCTTGCAACACGAGCTTCGTGACGAGTTCGGGCGCTGCCGTCGCGAACCCGACGGCGACTCGCGCGCCCTGGGACATGCCGACGACGGCGATCCGATCGAGCGCGAGCGCATCGCGCAGCGCCGACAGGTCCTCGATGTCGGCGGCGATGCTTGGTTCGCCGGAGGAGAGGCCGAAGCCCCGCCGGTCGAAGCGCACGACGCGATAGGTATCGCGCAGCGCGGAGCATTGCGGATCCCACAGATCGAGGTCCAATGTCCAGCCATGTATGAAGATCACCGCCGGACCGCAACCTTCGTCGCGAAACCGAAGGCGCGCCCCGTGGACGTCGAGGTATTGGTCCACTGGTGGCCGTTTGGTCATGGCGTCAATTGATTTCGAACGGCGTGTTGCCTGTTTAAAAATTTCGCTATACGAAGAAGCGTTCGATTTCAGCATAGGGGCCGCCGCTCGTCCGGTCAAGCGGATCCGCGGCGCGAGGAGGCGCCGCGATTTCACTAAATTTGCGCGCTCAAGCTCAGCCACGGCGAAGTCGCGAGATCGGCGGAAATCTGCCGGCTGGCCTGCTGGAGCATGGCGAGGCGGTCGCGGACGAGCTTCGTTTTGGCGATTCGGCGCGAATGACTGGAGGAATTGAGCGCTGCGACGACTCTCCCGCTCGCGTCGAGGACCGGCACCGCGAGCGCGACGATCCCATAGGCGAGCTCGTCTTGAACGACCGAGTAGCCTATGCGCCGACAATCCTCGACGAGCGCGCGTAGTCTCGCTCGGTCCGTGACGGTCTTATCGGTCAGCGCCTCGAGCTTCGCCGTTTCGAAGTACCACTGCAGTCGCTCCGCGCTCGCGCCGGCGAGGAGCACCCGCCCCGTGGAAGTGGCGTGCGCCGGAAAGCGGCTGCCGACGTGCGCCTCCAGTCTCAATAAGGTGCGGACCGATGCGCGTGCCACGTAGACGACGTCGACACCGTCGCGTACGCAAAGCGCCGCTGAGTCGGACGTGATGCGTGCGAGCTCCTCGAGGTGCGTTTTCGTGAGCTTTTCGATGTCGATCGACTCGAGATAGGCGGCGCCCAACTCCATGACTTTCGGCCGCAACAAAAAGCTGCGGCCGTTGCGCGTGACGTAGCCGAGTTCCTCCAGCGTCAACAGGCAACGGCGTGCAGTGGCCGCGGGCATGCCGGCGATGCGGGCGATTTCGCTGAGGCTCATCGCCGCGTGATCGCGCGTGAATGCGCGGATGACCGCAAGCCCCTTCGCGAGGCCGCCCATCGCCTCCCGATGCGGCTTTGTTTTCGATTGCGCCATTTCTTTTAGTCTATTTCGATATCCGAAAACTGGGAAGAGTGAACCGAGGTTATTGACGGGAATGCCGAATCGAGTCCATCATGTTTCGCATAACGACATATATTTCGCTATGCGAATTTCTTGATTCGCGTCGAAGGGAGATTAGAGAGTGAAAATTGGACGACAAGCGGAGCGCAACACCGCTATCTGCACCTCCAATGCGGACACGATCGTCGTACGGGGCCGCGATCTCGCGCGCGAATTGATCGGAACGATCGGATTCACCGACCACATTTGGCTGTTGATAACCGGTAACTTGCCCACGCCGACGCAGCGTCGCATCCTCGATGCAACACTGGTCGCGATAGCCGAGCACGGCCTGGTACCGAGCGTGCAGGCGAGTCGCATGACGCTCGCCGCGGCCCCGGAGGCGCTACAAGGGGCGGTCGCCGCAGGCATCCTCGGCTGCGGTTCCGTCGTGCTCGGATCCTCCGAGGCGGCCGGCCGATTCTACGTCGAGATCAAATCGTTGGCCGACGCCGGCACCACGCTCGAAGCCGCGATCGGCAAGATCGTCGGCGACTATCGCGCGGCGAATCGCGCGATTCCCGGCTACGGTCATCCGCTGCACAAGAGCGGCGACCCTCGCGCGCGCCGCCTGTTCGAGATCGCTGCCGAGGTGGATTTGGGCGGACGTCACGCCGAGATCGCACTCGCGGTCGAACGCGCGCTGCCGGCACTGGTCGGGCGCACCCTCGCGATAAACATTTCCGGAGCGATTCCGGCGGTGCTGCTCGACGCCGGCTATCCGGCGCTCGCTCTGAAGGGCGTGCCGATCATCGCGCGCACCGCGGGACTGATTGCGCATCTGCTCGAGGAGCAGCAGCGGGGTATTGGTTTCGTGCTGTCCCATGCGGGGGCGGACGCTATCCGTTACGACGGCGAGGCCCCGGCGGGATTCGTTGCGGACGAGAACTCGTGAGACGGCGGAGATATCAGGAATGATCGGAGCACTGACCGGCATACGCATCGTCGAACAGGGCACCTTCATCACGGGGCCCTGCGCAGGCATGATGCTCGCCGATCTCGGCGCCGACGTGATCAAGATCGAGAGTCCGGACGGTGATCCGTACCGCAGCTATCAGAGCGGCATGTATTCCCCGCACTTCCAGGCCTACAACCGCAACAAGCGCAGCGTCGCGCTCGACATGAAGAGCGATCAGGATCGTACCTTGTTCGATCGCCTGGTAAAAGAAGCCGACGTTTTCATTCAGAACTTCCGACCGGGTACCGCCGATCGGCTCGGCGCCGGAATCGCGCGCCTGCGCGATATCAATCCCCGTCTCGTGTACTGCTCGATCAGCGGGTTCGGCTCGAGCGGCCCGTACGTGGACAGGCCGAGCTACGATTCGGTCGCGCAAGCGCTGAGCGGCTTCTTGAGCGTGGTCGTCGACTATGATCACCCGCAATTCTTGGGCCCTGCGCTCGCTGATGCGATCACCGGCATCTATGCCGCCTACGGCGTGCTCGGCGCGCTGGTGCAGAGAGGGAGAACAGGACTCGGCGGTCTCGTCGAAGTGTCGATGCTCGAAGCAATGGCGCACTTCGCTGTTGAGCCATTCGCGGCTTTTTTTGCGTTAGGCGAGACGCCCACGTCGACTGATCGTCCGCGGCTTGCGCAAGCCTACATTTTGAGAACGGCCGACCATCGGCTGATCGCAATACATCTCTCGTCTCCGGAGAAATTCTGGGAGGCGCTGATCGAGGCTCTGCATGCGCGGGAGCTCGGGGACGATCCGCGATTCGCGAAGCGCGAGGCGCGAATCGCGAACTATGAGTTGTTGCGCGACGAACTCGATGCGCGCTTCTTGCTTCGACCCCTCGAGCACTGGGTGAAGCAGTTGCGTAAGCACGACGTGCCGCACGCCCCGATCAATCGCATCAGCGACGTCATAGTCGATCCTCAGGTCCGGCACCTGGGATTGGTCGTGCCCGTCGCGAAGCCTCACGGCAGCGCTAGCGCGGTACGCCCCGCGGTGCAGTTCGGCGGCGAGCGGGCGCGCTCGGTGCGCGCCGCGCCCCTCCTTGATGAGCATGGGAGCGCTATTCGCGCATCACTGGGACGCGGCGAATCATGGCCTGCGATCGCGTAGCCGTATCGGCCGGAAAGGGAAGAGAGCGTCGAGGACGTAGCGATAAAACTATTGAACGGGGGAGACCCATATGCTGAGCTCTAGATGCCGATTGATGACGATATTAACCGCGGCCGCCGGCGCCGCGATGGCGACCGTGTCCGTACTGGCGAGCGCGCAGGACCTGGGCGAAATCGTGGTCACGGCCCGCAAGCGCGACGAGTCGTTCCAAACCGTTCCGGTCACACTGGACGTCTTCACTCGGTCGAACATCCAGGCCGCCGGAATCGAGAAGCCCGGCGATTTTATCGCGATGGTACCCAACATGAACCTGGTTGAAACGCAAAATGCCGGTACGTCCTTCGTCGTGCTGCGCGGCATCTCGCAGGCGCGCAACAGCGAGCCGTCCGTGGCCGTGGTTGTCGACGGCGTTCTCGAGACGAATCCCGCGGCGTTCAATCAGGAACTCCTCGACATCCGGCAGATCGAGGTTCTCAAGGGGCCGCAAGGCGCGTTATACGGTCGCGATGCGATCGGCGGGGCGATCATCATTCACACGCGCGAACCCGCGGATCATTTTGAGGGCCGTGCGGCTGTCGGCGTCGGCAACGGCACCTCCGAAAAGGGGTTGATGACGCTCAGTGGTCCGATGAATTCGTCGAAAACGCTCAAATACCTTGCGGCGTTCAACGTTTACAATACCGACGGGTTCCTCCAGAACACCTACCTCAACCAAAAGGCCGATCCGGCGCGCGATTACACGGGCCGGGCTCGATTCCTCTGGACGCCGAGCGACGTTTTCACCGCGGATCTGCGCTTCGCAATCGATCGTCTCGAGACCCGCGGTTTCTATTTCGTGGTTCCGCGCTCGGACGAGGCGAATCCGTTCAGCACTTTCACGACCCCGCCGGACGCGAACAACACGAGCACACCGATCACGGTCAACAATCCCGGCGAGGACAACCGCGATCTTTGGAGCAGCTCGCTGAAATTGGACTACGGCACCGAAGCCGGCGTGTTCTCGTCGATCACGGCCTTCGACAAGGCCAAGGAAATCATTACCGGCGATGCGTACGATTTCCGGCCGCGCGCGACGTCGATCTTCCAAGCACTGTTCGGCACCGACTTGAATCAAAGTCAATACCTGAACGTGAAGTCGTACAGCGAGGAACTGCGGTTCACTTCGAAGCCGGTGGCTGGTTTCTCTTGGATCGGTGGACTCTACTTCATCCACACGGATCGGTTCATCTCGACAGGCAACATGGTGGACACCGGCGCCGGCGTATTTCCGGTCTACGAGCAACCGCGGCTGACGGGCCCGAACCCGACTTTTTCGTTCCTCTCGGACACGCAGAACAACGATGCCTGGGCGGCGTTCGCCGACGCAACGTATGACTTGACCAAGCAATTTCAAATCGATGTCGCGGCGCGCTACGATCAGGATCATCGCAAGAACACGACCGACACTCCGACCCAGTTCCTGCCGGATCCCAGCGCGTACACCGGCGAGGTACGCACACACACCTGGAGCGAGCTACAGCCCAAGGGGACGCTGCGGTATCTGGCGACGGACAATGTGACGCTCTACGGCGGCTGGAGCCGCGGATTTCGCAGCGGTGGCTTCAACCAAACCGGGGTAGGGGCGGTTGCGCGTGCGAACAATGTCCTCGGCGTCAACGACGAATTCGACGCGGAAATAGCCGATACCTGGGAGATCGGCGTCAAGAGCCAATGGCTCGACCGCCGAGTCGACGTCGGCGTGAGTCTGTACGACACGAAATCAAGGAACGGCTATTTCTTTGTTTTCCTGGCCGCGAACTCGACGCAGAACCTCGGCAATCTCGATGCCACTTACAAGGGAGGCGAGGTCGAGTTCAACGCGAAGGCGACCGATCATTTGAACATCTACGCGAGTTACGGGTACACGGACAGCCGAATCGACCATATGGCCGACCCAACGGTAATCGGCAATCAGGCGCCGCTCGTCTCTAGGACGACGACCAACGCAGGCCTGCAATATCATCAGGCGATCTGGCAGGGTTTGAACGGCACCGCTCGCGTCGACTTTCAGCGGATCGGCCGCACCTGGTGGGACCCGTATAACGTCACATCGCGCGATCCCGTGAACCTCGTCGACATGCGGCTCGGCGTCGAGAAGGACAACTGGTCCCTGACTGCATGGTCCAAGAATTTGACCAACACCAAGTACAATACCGAGTTTTCGCCGGGCGGCTTTCTTTGGAAGGCTTTGCCGCGTCGCTACGGACTCGAATTCGATTATAAATTCTGATCGGGAGAAACGATACATGGAAAGCAAAAGCAAATTGCCGACGCGCCTGCACCACACGGCCTACGTGACGCGAGATCAGGAGAAGACGCGCCAATTCTACGAGGACGTGATCGGCCTGCCGCTGGTCGCGACCTGGTCCGAATCCGACGACCTGTTCGGCAAGGTTCGCACCTACGTGCACACTTTCTACGCGATCGGCGACGGCGGGGCGCTCGCGTTTTTCCAGTTTGCCGATCCGAGCGACCAGGCGGAGTTCGGCCCCGGAATGCCGCCGACGCCGTTTCATCACATCGCGCTCGCCGTTGATGCCGAAACGCAGGCGCGGATCGAGGCGCGAATCGCGAAGGCCGGCATCAAGCCCCCGGACACGTACGTGCTCGAGCACGGGTACTGCCGCTCGGTCTACGTGACCGACCCGAATGGACTGATCTTGGAGTTCACGCGCGATCACCAGGACGCCGAGAAGATCGCCGATGACCGCCGCGCCGATGCGCACCAGGTGCTGAAGCGCTGGCTCGCCGGCGATCACCGGTCGAACACTCTCTATCGCTGACCGGTGCTCGGACGGGGTAGATGCGCGGTCATATCGCCCGCCGCCAGCCGCTCTGCGCGCGCGATCACTGCCTGCAGCGTCAAACCAAGCTCCTCGGCGACGTGCGCAGCCGGCGCCGATTCGCCGAAGCGATCAATGCCCACCACGTCGCCGTCGAAGCCGGTATAGGCGCGCCAAAATAAGGTCACGCCGGCCTCGATCGCCAGCACCGGCACGTCGCGCGGCAATACCGCGGCCCGGTAATCGGAACTCTGACGATCAAAGTCGCTGCAGCTCGGCATCGATACGACCCGGGCGCCTTTGCCCCGCGAGCTTAGGGAATCGCGCGCCTGCATCGCCAACGCGACCTCGGAACCGGTCGCGAGGAGCGTCACCGCGGGGTCGTCGCAGTCGGCGAGCACATAGCCGCCCTTGCGAATATCGGCGAGCTGCCGTGCGGAGCGATCGAAGTGCGGCAGATTCTGCCGCGACAGGATCAGGCAAGTGGGGCCGTCGCGGCGTTCGATGGCGGCGATCCACGCGATCATGGTTTCGACGGCGTCGCAGGGTCGCCACACCGCGTTGTTGGGGATCAATCGCAAGCTGGAGACATGCTCAACGGGTTGGTGCGTCGGGCCGTCTTCACCGAGTCCAATACTATCGTGGGTGAACACATAGATAACGCGCTCGCGCATCAGCGCCGACATGCGCACGGCATTACGGCTGTAATCGGAAAAAGTGAGAAACGTTCCGCCGTAGGGTATGAATCCGCCGTGCAAGGCAATGCCATTCATCATGGCGCTCATGCCGAACTCGCGCACGCCGTAGTTGATGTAGTTGCCCCAATGGCCACGCCGGATCGGAACACTGTCCTTGCCTTGGGTGAGATTCGATCCGCTCAAATCCGCCGATCCGCCGAGCAGCTCGGGCAACAGCGGCTGCAGCGCCTCAATCGCATTCTGCGAGGCCTTGCGCGACGCGACGCCGGCGTGGCTCGCGACCACTTTGGCAAGCGCGTCGGCGCTCGAGGCCGACCAGTTGGCCGGCAATTGGCAACGCATCACGCGGCGTTCGAATTCGGCGGCGAGATCCGGGTGGGCCTGCGCGTACGCCGCGAAACGGGATTGCCAATCGGCCTGCCGGCGTGCCCCCATTGCGCGCGCATCCCAGGCGCCATGAAGTTCCTCGGGAATCACGAAGGGCTCGGCGGTCCATCTCAAGGCTGCACGGGTCGCGGCGATCTCGGCCGCGCCAAGCGCCGCGCCATGCACGTCGTGTGTGCCGGCCTTGTTCGGGCTACCTTTGCCAATAACGGTCTTGCAGCAAACGATAGTCGGCTGGCCGCCGGCCGCGCACGCTTGTTTCAATGCTCTCTCGATGGCCGCCGCATCGTGGCCGTCAACCGCGCGAATAACGCGCCAGCCATAGGCTTCAAAGCGTTTGGGCGTATCGTCGCCGAACCAGTGTTCGACGCGTCCGTCGATGCTGATGTCGTTGTCATCGTAGACGACGATGAGCTTTGAGAGTTTGAGCGTGCCGGCGAGCGAACAAGCTTCGTGGCTGATACCCTCCATCAGGCATCCGTCGCCGACGAAAACCCAGGTGCGATGATCCACTACGGTATGCCCCGGCCGGTTGAATTGAGCCGCCAGCAATTGCTCGGACAGTGCCATGCCGACGGCGTTGGCCAGGCCTTGACCTAGTGGGCCCGTGGTCGTTTCCACGCCCGGAGTGACGCCGATTTCCGGATGACCGGGGGTTTTGCTGTGTAGCTGTCGAAAGCGCTTCAGCTCTTCCATGGGCAATGCATAGCCCGTGAGGTGCAGCAACGCGTACAGCAGCATGGAGCCGTGACCATTCGACAGGACGAAGCGGTCGCGATCGGGCCAGTGCGGGTCCGCCGGGTTGTGCTTAAGAAATCTTCGCCAAAGCACCTGTGCGATATCGGCCATGCCCATCGGCATGCCAGGGTGTCCGCTTTTTGCCGCTTCCACGGCGTCGGCCGCCAGGAAGCGCAACGCGTTCGCAAGTTCGGCGCTTTCGGCGGGCATCTGCTCAATGCTTGCATTCATCATGGGTACTCGCTGCCTACTGTGCGCGGCGCTTCAGGTCCATCAGCCGCAAAATCATCGGCGTCAAGATAAATTGCATCGCCAGACCCATCTGCCCGCCCGGCACCACGATGTTGTTTGGGCGGCTCATCCACGAGTTGTGCAGCACGGAGAGCAGGTAGGGAAAATCGATGCCCTTGGGGTTCGCGAAACGGATCACCACGAGCGATTCATCGGCGCTCGGGACATCCTTGGCGATGAATGGATTGCTGGTATCCACCGTCGGTACCCGCTGAAAATTGACATGGGTGCGGCTGAACTGGGGACAGATATAGTTCACGTAGTCCGGCATGCGCCGCAAAATGGTCTCTACCACGGCGTCCTGGCTGTAGCCGCGCTGATGCTGGTCGCGATGCAATTTCTGAATCCATTCCAGATTGATGATGGGAACGACGCCGACGAGCAAATCGACGTGGCGTGCGACATCCGCATCGCCCTCCTTGAAGCCGCCGTGCAAACCCTCGTAAAACAGCAGATCGCTCTTTGCGGCGATCGGCTGCCATGCAGTGAAGGTGCCGGGTTCGCCACCGAGCTCCTTCGCTTCGCCCGCGTCGTGGATATAGCGGCGCACCTGGCCGCCGCCGGTCGCGCCATACTCGGCTAAGTTGGCGGCGAGTTCACTCAGCAGATTTGCCTCGGGGCCGAAGTGACTGATTGGCGGGCCCTCGCCGCTATCCGCCGCCCGCACGCGTTCGCGCATTTCGCCGCGGTCGAAGCGGTGAAAAGAATCGCCCTCGATCACCTGGGCCTTGATGCCTTCGCGCCTGAAGATGTGCGCAAAGCTCTTCATCACCGTGGTGGTTCCGGCGCCGGACGATCCGGTCACGGCGATTATTGGGTGCTTGGCGGACATGACGCGTCGATTTGCTGCTGGTGTTGCTGCGCCGGCAGGCTCAGATTCTCGAATCGGGGCGGAATAGCGAGCGTTCGTTGAACAACGGCGAGGTGTACGGACGATCCGCGCCGCTCGCGTATTCGGCGTGGTAGCGAGTAATGCGCTCGACTTCGTTGCGGGAGCCTAAAATCAACGGGACTCGCTGGTGCAAAGCCTCCGGAACGACTTCGAGCAGCCGCTGGTTTCCGGTCGAGGCGCCGCCTCCCGCCTGTTCTACGAGCCAGCTAATCGGGTTCGCCTCGTACAGCAGGCGCAGTCGGCCCGGTTTGCTCCGATCCTTGGTGTCTTTCGGGTACATGAAGACGCCGCCACGCATCAGGATGCGGTGCACTTCGGCGACCAAAGAAGCGATCCAGCGCATATTGAAATCCCGCCCGCGATCGCCGGTCTTGCCGGCGGTACACTCGGTCACGTAGCGGTGCACCGGCGGCTCCCAAAACCGGGCGTTACTCGAGTTGATGGCAAACTCGCTGGTGTCGGCCGGAATCTGCAAATTCGGATGTGTCAGGATGAAGTTGCCGATCTCGCGATCCAGCGTAAAACCATGCGTGCCCTTGCCCACGGTGATGACCAACATCGTGGCGGGGCCGTAGATTGCGTAGCCCGCGGCCACCTGCCGCGCACCGGGCTGCAGATAATCGGCCGTGGTCGGAGGTTCCGACCCGGCGTTGCGCAACACTGAAAAGATCGTGCCGACGGAGACGTTCACATCGGTGTTTGACGAACCGTCGAGTGGGTCGAAGACCAGCAGGTAATTCCCGCGGCTGTACTCGCTCGGTATCGCATAGGGATCCTCCAGTTCCTCGGAAGCCATGCCGGCGAGCAGGCCTCCCCATTCGCAGCTTCGTATCATCACTTCGTTGGCCAGCAAGTCGAGTTTTTGCTGTGTCTCGCCCTGTACGTTCTGGGTGCCGAGCTCGCCCAGGAATCCGCCGAGCGCCCCTTTCGCGGTCATCGCCGAAATCGCCTTGACGGCGGCGGCCACATCGATCAGTAACGCCGCCAAGTCATTGGCGCCCTGACTTCCGCTCAACTGCTGGATAAGGAACTTCGAGAGCGTCGTGCGTCCAAGGTGCATGAGCGGAACTCCTACCGGTATTGAGGCTGCGCTGCCGAGATTTGGAAAACTCGGCTGGCGCGGATGTCTGGCTCGGCGATCGTGGAAAGATCTTCAGGCGTGAACTCGCGATCTTTGTCCGCAAAAAGGCGGCTCGCCTGGCGCAACCTGGCCCGATCCAGCGCGTTGCGCACGCTGCGCGCGTTCGCAAAGTGCGGCTGCTGAATTCGCAGCGACAGATACTCCGAGAACGCCTCGCGAGCGCCGGGACCGAAGTGATAATGTTGTTGCTCGAGCAGTTTATCGCCGATGCGCAACAAATCGCCTGCCGGATAGTCCGGAAAGTCCAGGTGGTGCGCGATGCGTGAGCTCATGCCGGGGTTGGATCGAAAGAACGTGTCCATTCGATCCTTGTAGCCGGCCAATATCACGACCAGATCGTCGCGCTGATTCTCCATCACCTGCAGCAGGATCTCGATCGCCTCTTGTCCATAGTCGCGCTCGTTCTCGGGGCGGTAGAGGTAGTACGCCTCGTCGATAAACAGTACGCCGCCCATCGCCTTTTTCAGCACCTCTCTTGTCTTCGGCGCCGTGTGCCCGATGTATTGGCCGACAAGATCGTCGCGCGTGACCGCCACCAGGTGGCCCTTTCGAACGTAATTCAGGCGATGCAGGATCTCCGCCATGCGCAGGGCCACCGTGGTCTTGCCGGTGCCCGGGTTACCGGTGAAGCACATATGGAGGGTCGGAGCGTGTGCTTGCAGCCCCAAGTTCATGCGCAGCTTGTCGATCACCAGCAGCGCCGCTATATCGCGGATTCGTGCCTTTACGGGCTCTAGCCCTATGAGATCGCGCTCGAGCTCGTCGATCACCGAACCGGCCTGGCTTTCCTCCAGCACGCCGCTCACCGTGCGTGCCTGGGCCGCGGCCGGTTCGGCCGGAGGGGCCGGAGGGGTCGGAGGGGCCGGAGCAGCCCCTGGAATGGAGTACAGCGGCGCGGTCATGTCAGGCGACCTTGCACCTGCGCAGCCTATCGGCCGCCTCGTTCGGATTCGGGGCGGTCCGTCGCATAGCTGCGCACCGTGTAGCGGATCGTGCGCCCGTTCGCTTCCTGCCGGACCAATCCGAAGCCGGGCTCGTTGGCCGGCCGATTGACGATGAAGCTCATGACGATGCTTTCCACTCCGCGCGTGGAATCAAAGGCCATGAGACGAATGTAATGTTGTGGAAAAGCCTTGCGGCAGTTCTTCAATTCCATCAGCACGCCGGCCGCATCCTTCAGATCAAACATCGGCATGCCGAACATTTCCCAGTAGGTGTTCCGCGGATGCGGATCATCCGTGTACTCGACGCTCCACGCGTATCCCTTGTTCAGTCCGTACTGAATTTGCATCGAGATCTCCGCGTCCGTCAGATCAGGCAGGTAGCTGAATTGGCCCTGTGTGATGCGGCCGACTGGATTGGTCATCATGATTGTGTTCTCGTAAGGGATCTAGGCGGAAACGGCGGCCGTGACGGAATAATCCGATGTGTCGGTGGACGCGTAGTTGAAACTGATCTCACCCCATGTATCGAGCGCCTGCTGCAAAGGACTGCAGGTCTTCGCCGCCCGACGCAGGATGTCGGGTCCTTCGTTCTTGATGTCGCGCCCTTCGTTGCGCGCTTTGACCATCACTTCCAGCGCTACGCGGTTGGCGACGGCGCCCGCTTGGATGCCCGCGGGATGACCGATCGTGCCGCCGCCGAACTGCATCACGACATCGTCGCCGAAAAGGTCGAGCAGAAGATGCATTTGTCCCGCGTGAATGCCGCCGGAGGCGACGGGCATGACCTTGCGCAGATCCGCCCAGTCCTGATCGAAGAACAGACCGCGCGGTAGATCTTGCCGGGTGTAACTGTCGCGGCACACGTTGTAGTAACCCTGCACCGTCATCGGGTCGCCTTCGAGCTTGCCGACCGCGGTGCCCGTGTGCAGATGATCGACGCCCGCAAGGCGCAGCCACTTGGCGATGACGCGGAAGCTGATGCCGTGGTTCTTTTGCCGCGTGTAGGTACCGTGACCGGCGCGGTGCATGTGCAGGATCATGTCGTTCTTGCGGCACCAGTTGGAAATGCTTTGTATGCTCGACCAACCGACTACCAGGTCGACCATGATCACGACCGAGCCCAAATCCCTGGCGAATTCCGCCCGCTCGTACATATCCTCGACGGTGGCGGCAGTGACATTGAGGTACGAGCCCTTGACCTCGCCGGTGGCGGCGCTCGCCTTGTTGACGGCATCCATGACGTTGAGGAAACGGTCGCGCCAATGCATGAAGGGCTGTGAGTTGATGTTCTCGTCGTCCTTCATGAAATCGAGGCCGCCTTTGAGTCCCTCGTAGACCACGCGACCGTAGTTGCGACCGGATAGTCCCAATTTCGGCTTGGTCGTGGCCCCTAGGAGCGGACGGCCGAATTTATCGAGGCGCTCGCGTTCGACGATGAGCCCGGTCGGGGGTCCCTTGAAGGTCTTGACGTAAGCGACCGGAATGCGGATGTCTTCGAGTCTCGCCGCCTTCAGCGGCTTGAAGCTGAAGACATTGCCGATCAAACTCGCCGTCATATTGGCGATCGAGCCCTCTTCAAAGAGGATGATGTCGTAGGCCACCCAGGCGAAATATTGTCCCGGGTTGTTGGGAACGGGTTCAACCTTGTAGGCCTTGGCCCGGTAGCTGTCGCAAGCGGTCAGCCGATCGGTCCAAACCACGGTCCAGGTTGCCGTGCTCGACTCGCCGGCCACCGCGGCGGCCGCTTCAATGGGGTCGACCCCCTCCTGGGGGGTGATCCGGAAAAGGCACAGCGTGTCCGTGTCCTTCGGGGCGTAGTCCGCGTCCCAATATCCCATTTGGCGATACTTGAGAACCCCGGCGCTGTAGCGCTTTTTGGCGTCCTTGATGAGGCCTTCGCCTGGTTTTTCGATTACCGTTGCCATCTTTGGGTCCCTGAATCGTTGCAGTGCGGGGGACTCTAGCGGGTGTTGATCAATTAAGTACAGTCAGTTATAGTTATCCCAACGTTAAGCATTGCTTAATGAAAAACGTCACTTTCCGCCAGCTTCGTGTCTTTGCCTCGGTCGCGCGGCACTTAAGTTTCGTCCGTGCCGCCGAGGAACTGAAGATCACGGCGCCGGCCGTGTCGATGCAAATCAAGGAGCTCGAGACAGAGATCGGGCTGCCGGTATTCGATCGCACGAGCCGACAGGTCTCGCTGACGATGGTTGGCGAATACATGCTTGCTCACACCCGGCGCGTGCTCGGCGCCTTGCGCGATGCCGAGGATTTGGTGGCGCGATTTCGCGGCCTGCAAACCGGCGCCCTCGATGTGGGCATGGTCAGTACCGCCGAGTATTTCTTACCGCGCCTGCTCGCGCAGTTTCGACGGGAACACCCCGGCATCGAGATTCGACTGCAGGTCGCCAACAATCGCGAACAGATCGTCATGCTCATGCAGCAGGGCGACATCGAACTTGCCATCATGGGCAGGCCACCGCAAGGCTGGCCAACGCGCGCCGAACCCTTCGCCATGCATCCGCACGTGCTCGTGACCTCGATCGATCATCCCTTTACCCGCATGGAAACGGTGCCGGCGAGCGCCCTTGCGCACGAGGGTTTCATCGTGCGCGAACCAAGGTCAGGCACCCGCGCGGCCCTCGATGAGTACATGCATTCGCATCAAATGACGCCGCAGGTGGCGATGCAGATGTCCAGCAACGAGGCGATCAAACAGGCGGTCATGGCCGGCATGGGCGTGTCGCTGCTGTCGCTGCACACCGTGGGACTCGAACTCAATCATCGCCTGATTGCCGCACCGGAGACCGAAGGGCTGCCCCTCATGCGCCGCTGGCATGTCGTCCATAACGTCGCAAAGACTCTTTCGCCGGCGGCGGAAGCGTTCCGATATTTCATCCTCGAACGCGGCGAGGCCTTCCTCGCCAAGCATTTTCCGTCTTGATGGTCGCTGCGCGATCGGCATAGGGTGCTTCGAGCGCCGCGGCGCAACATCGTAGCGCGGCCGGAAGGACCGGATTCCGGATCGAGTTTTTTGCACACGATTTTCACCTGCGCGCCGGTAAGGTGGGCTCACTTCTCACCCGGAGGCTTGCCCGATGGACGCGGTTTACCTGCTGATCGTTGTGGTGCTATATCTGGCGACTCACGGTCTCGTCTGGGCGCTCGGCCGCCTGAGCAATTCCTCGTGAGCGCAATGTACTGGCTCTGCGGCCTGCTCGCCGCGTTGCTCTTCGGCTACCTTTTGTACGCCCTGTTGAAGGCGGAGCGCTTCTAATGGAGTCCAATGCTCTATTCGCTCTGCTGCTGATCGTCTTTCTCGGAACCGTCGTGCTGATGGTCAAGCCGCTCGGCGGTTACATCGCGGATGTCATGGAAAATCGGCCGAATTTCGCAATGCGCTGGGGCGCGCGTGTCGAGGGCCCGCTCTACCGTCTGTGCGGCATCGATGCCGGCGAGGAGATGTCCTGGAGCCGCTATGCGATCGCGCTAGTGCTGTTCAACGTGCTCGGGGTCGTCGCCGTCTACGCCTTGCAGCGACTGCAGTTCGCGCTGCCGCTGAATCCGCAGAAGTTCGCCGCTGTGAGTCCGGACTCATCATTCAATACGGCCATCAGCTTCGCGACGAACACCAACTGGCAGGGTTATTCCGGCGAGTCGACGATGGGATATCTCGTGCAGATGATGGGCCTAGCGGTGCAAAATTTTCTGTCGGCGGCAACCGGAATCGCCGTCGCGATGGCCGTGATTCGCGGCTTCGCGCGCCACTCCGCCAAAACGATCGGCAACTTCTGGGTCGACATGACGCGCTCGACACTATACGTACTTCTTCCGCTCTCGGCCATTCTCGCGCTCGTGCTCGTGAGCCAAGGCGTCATCCAGAACTTCGATGCCTACAAGAACGCGACGACGATCGAGGCGCACGTGCAAACGCTGCCGATGGGTCCGGTCGCATCGCAGGAAGCCATCAAGGAGCTTGGCACCAACGGCGGCGGCTTCTTCAACGCCAATTCGTCGCATCCCTTTGAAAATCCGACGCCACTGTCGAATCTATTGGAAATGATCGCGATATTTGCGATTCCGTTTGCACTGACCTATACCTTCGGCAAGGTCATCGGCGACACGCGTCAGGGTTGGGTGCTCCTTGCAGCGATGATGATTCTGTTCGTGCCCCTCGTGATCATGGCGTTCGGCGCCGAGCAGCATGGAAATCCGCTGGTTGCGCATTACGGCATCGATCAGGTTGCGAGCGCCACGCAGTCAGGCGGCAACATGGAGGGCAAGGAGACGCGCTTCGGCATCGCCGCTTCGGCTCTGTTCGCGGCCGCGACGACTGCGACCTCCTGCGGGGCGGTGAACTCGATGCACGACTCGATGATGCCTCTGGGCGGGTTCGTCCCTCTATTCTTGATTCAGCTCGGCGAACTCGCGCCCGGCGGCGTCGGCACCGGCCTGTACACGATATTAATGTTCGCGATTCTCGGCGTGTTCATCGCCGGACTGATGATCGGCCGCACTCCTGAATACATCGGCAAGAAGATCGAGGCGCTGGAAATGAAACTCGCCTCGGTATTCATCCTGACGACACCGTTCCTGGTGCTCACCGGCACGGCCGTTGCGGTCTTGACCGCGGCCGGCAAGGCCGGCGTTGCAAATCCCGGCGCTCACGGTTTCAGCGAGATCCTCTATACGTACTCATCGGCGGCCAACAACAACGGCAGCGCGTTCGCGGGCATTTCGGCGAACACGGTCTTCTACAACCTGTCGACCGGCCTCGTGATGTTCCTTGGCCGCTACTGGCCGATCGTCGCCGCACTCGCGGTGGCGGGTTCGGTCGCGGCGAAGAAGCGCGTGCCGGCCACCGACGGAACGATGCCGACGCACGGTCCCCTGTTCGTCGCATTGCTGATCGGCTCGGTGTTGTTGATCGGCGTACTGACGTATGTGCCGGCACTTGCACTGGGGCCTCTTGTCGAGCATTTCCTCCTCGTCGCGGCCAGGTAGAGAGAACCGCATGTCACGCGAATCGCTGTCACTGTTCGACGCCAAGTTGCTCGGCCCCGCGATGATCGAGTCGATCAAGAAACTCGACCCGCGCACGCAATGGCGCAATCCCGTCATGTTCGTGGTGTTCATCGGTACGGTGGTCACCGCAATCCTGTACGTGCAGGCGCTCGCCGGCCACGGCGAGGCGCCAAAAGGGTTCATCTTCGCGGTTGCCGTCTGGCTGCTGTTCACGGTGTTGTTCGCCAATTTCGCCGAGGCCCTGGCCGAAGGCCGCAGCCGCGCCCAGGCGGATTCGCTGCGCAACATGCGCCAAACCGTGCTCGCGAAGAAGCTTGCGGATTCCTCGCTCCGTTCGCGAAAGACCTCCAGCGTCAAGGCGGAGGATTTGCGCAAGGGCGACGTCGTCCTAATCGAAGCCGGGGATGTGATTCCGGCCGACGGCGAAGTCATCGAGGGCGCCGCATCGGTCGATGAAAGCGCGATTACCGGCGAGTCCGCGCCGGTCATCCGCGAATCGGGCGGCGACTTCACCTCTGTGACGGGCGGTACCAAGGTGCTCTCCGATTGGATCGTCGTGCAGGTTTCGGTCAATCCGGGCGAGACGTTTCTCGATCGGATGATTTCGATGGTCGAATCGGCGAAGCGGCAGAAGACGCCGAACGAGATCGCGCTGACGATTCTGCTGGTCGCGTTGACGCTGGTATTCCTCGTGGTCATCGTCTCATTGCTGCCGTTTTCGCTGTACAGCGTCGAAGTCAACAAAGCGGGCAGTCCCGTGACCATCACCGCACTGGTGTCGCTGCTCGTCTGTTTGATTCCGACGACGATCGGCGGCCTGCTGTCGGCGATCGGTGTCGCCGGCATGAGCCGGATGATGCAGGCAAACGTGATCGCGACCTCGGGACGCGCCGTCGAGGCGGCCGGGGACGTCGACGTGCTGCTGCTCGACAAGACCGGAACGATAACGCTCGGAAATCGCCAGGCGACGGCATTCCTGCCCGCTCCTGGATATACGGAGCAGCAACTGGCGGACGCGGCGCAGCTCGCCTCGCTGGCCGACGAGACGCCCGAAGGGCGCAGCATCGTCGTGCTCGCGAAAGCAGCGCTTCAATCTTCGCGAGCGCGACCTCGGCGCGTTAGGCGCGACGTTCGTGCCGTTCTCGGCGCATACGCGCATGAGCGGCGTCAATTTCGCCTCGCGGCAAGTGCGCAAGGGTGCGCCGGATGCAATCGCCAAATACGTGAGCTCCATGGGACAGACTTACCCAAGCACGGTCGAGGAAACAGTGCGGCGCATCGCGCGGCAGGGCAGCACGCCGCTCGTGGTCGCCGACCACGCGCGCGTCGTCGGCGTCATTGAGCTCAAGGACATCGTCAAGGGCGGCATCAAGGAGCGCTTTGCGGACCTGCGCCACATGGGGATCAAGACGATCATGATCACCGGCGACAACGCGTTGACCGCGGCCGCGATCGCGGCCGAGGCGGGCGTCGACGATTTTCTCGCGGAAGCGACGCCGGAGGCAAAGCTCAAGTTGATCCGCGCTCACCAAGCCGAAGGCCGGCTCGTGGCGATGACCGGCGACGGAACGAACGACGCGCCGGCACTCGCTCAGTCGGACGTCGCGGTCGCGATGAACACCGGCACGCAGGCTGCCAAGGAAGCCGGCAACATGGTGGATCTGGATTCCAATCCGACCAAACTGATCGAGATCGTCGAGACCGGCAAACAGATGCTGATGACGCGCGGCGCGCTAACGACGTTCTCGATCGCCAACGACGTCGCGAAGTACTTCGCTATCATTCCGGCCGCGTTCGCAATGACTTACCCGGAACTCGGCGCGCTCAACATCATGCACCTTGCGACTCCGAATTCCGCGATTCTGTCGGCGGTGATCTTTAATGCCCTGATCATCGTCGCCTTGATTCCGCTCGCGATCAAGGGCGTCAAGTATCGTCCGCTCGGCGCGGGCCCGCTGCTGCGCCGAAATCTGCTGATCTACGGATTGGGCGGCATCATCGTGCCGTTTCCATGCATCAAGTTGATCGACATGCTGTTGTCGATGTCCGGATGGACTTGAAGGAGAACGACGATGTTCACGCGACTGATTCGGCCGGCGCTCAGCCTGCTGGTATCGATGACGGTGCTGCTCGGTATCCTCTATCCGCTGGCGGTTACCGGCGTCGCGCGAATGGTTTTCCCTCGCCGGGCCGAAGGCAGTTTGCTATACCGCAACGGCAAGCTGATCGGCTCATCGCTGATCGGCCAGAGTTTTTCCGCTCCGAAATACTTCTGGGGGCGGCCGTCCGCGACGACGCCGCAGCCGTACAATGCAGCCGCCTCGTCGGGCTCGAATTTCGGCCCACTGAATCCGGCGCTGTTGGACGAGATCAAGGCGAACGCGAAGGCCTTGCGGGATGCCGACAAGGGCAATCTTGGACCCATACCGGTAGGGCTGGTCACCTCGTCGGCGAGCGGTCTGGACCCCGACATCAGCCCGGCCGGAGCCGCCTACCAGGCTGAACGGGTCGCGCGCGCACGCGGCATCCCCCTTGCGCGAGTGACGGCGCTGATCGCCTCGCATGAGCAGGATAGACTGCTCGGTCTGTTCGGCGAACCGCGGATCAACGTGCTCGAACTCAATCTAGCCCTCGATGCCGGCCATGGCGCAGGACGAACGCCCTAATCCGGACGAATTGTTGGCGGACGTGCAGCGCAAGGAAGCGCGTGCCCGTCGCGGGCGCCTGCGCGTGTTCTTCGGCGCGTCCGCCGGGGTCGGCAAGACGTATTCAATGCTGGAGTCCGCGCGCGCAGCGCGCGCCGGGGGCGCGGACATCGTCGCCGGTTATGTCGAGCCGCACGGTCGGGCCGAGACTGAGCGCCTGCTCGACGGACTGGAACAGCTGCCGTTCCTCGAGGTCCGCTATCGCGGCATCACGCGCCGCGAGTTCGATCTCGACGCGGCATTGCGCCGCGCGCCGGGAATCGTGCTGGTCGACGAGCTCGCACACTCGAACATAGCCGAGGGCGAGCCGCGACCGCGGCACGCCAAACGTTGGCAAGACGTCGAGGAACTGCTGAACGAAGGCATCGGCGTATGGACCACGCTCAACGTGCAACATCTCGAAAGCCTGAATGACGTCGTTGCCGGCATCACCGGTGTTCGCCAGCAAGAGACGATCCCGGACCGAATCTTCGACGAGGCGGATGAGGTCGAGCTGATCGACCTGCCGCCCGATGACCTGCTGGCGCGCCTCAAGGCCGGTAAGGTGTATGCGAAGGGGCAAGCCGCGACGGCGACCGAGCGATTCTTTCGCAAACCGAATCTCTTGGCATTGCGCGAGTTGGCGCTGCGGCGCACGGCGGACCGTGTGGACGCCGCGGCGCAAGAATATGCGGGCGAGGCACGCTCCTCGCGGCCCTGGTTGGCTCGAGATCGGTTCTTGATCGCCGTCGCGCCTGACGGCCAGGCTGAACAGCTCGTAAGAGTCGGCAAGCGATTTGCCGATGCGCTCGATGCCGAGTGGATGGTCGTCTCGGTCGAGACCCCGGCTGAACTCAAACTGTCGGAGACCGAGCGCAACCGGCGCATCGACGTGCTTCGCCTGGCCGAATCCCTCGGCGCGGTCACGGTCACGCTCGGAGGGCCGTCGGCCGCCGAAGTGCTGATCGAGTATGCGCGGCTGCGAAATGTCACGCGCATCGTCGTCGGCGAGGCGAAGCGGCGGGGCTGGCGCGCCTGGCTGCGGCGCTCCACCGCGACTGAACTCGTTCGCCGTGGAGCGGGCTTCGATATTTCCGTGATCGCGCGCCGCGACGCGCGGGCATCGCGGCGGCGGGAACTACCGACCAGCGGACCGACGACCGTGCGTTGGGACCGCTATTGGGCCGCGCTGCTGATTTCGGCGCTCTGTACAGGCGCCGCTGCATTGATGTTCCCGTATTTCGCGCTGACCAATCTCGTCATGGTCTACTTGCTCGGCGCGACGGTCTCGTCGGTCCGGCTTGGGCGCGGACCGGCGAGTCTCACGGCGGTAGTGAACGTCGCCGCATTCGATTTTTGCTTCGTGCCGCCGCGGTTCACCTTTGCCGTCAGCGACGTGCAGTACCTGGTGACTTTCGCCGTGATGCTGGTGATGGCGCTGGTCATTGCCAATCTCGTCGCAAACGTGCGGGCACAGACTAGGGTCGCCGCCGCTCGGGAGCGCCGCACCTCTTTGCTGTACGCGATGAGCCGGGAATTGGCGGCGACGCCAAGCTTCGCTAGTCTCGCGCGCGTCGCCGTCAAGCATGTCGCGGAGACCTTCGCGAGCCACGCCGTCGTCCTGATGCCGGATGCGCTCGGGCGCCTTCAGCATCCGCGAGGCGAGGAGGTTGCGGGATGGTTCGAGAGCGCGGATTTGTCCGTCGCGCAATGGGTGTTCGATCATGGTCTGCCTGCGGGTCTCGGAACCGACACGCTGCCGGCAACGGCGGCACAGTACCTGCCGCTCGCCGGGACTCGCGGCACTCTCGGCGTGCTTGCAGTGCGGCCGGCGCACCGGCGCCGATTGTTGCTGCCGGAGCAGCGTCACCTGCTGGAGACTTTTGCCGGCCAGATCGCCCTGGCGATCGAGCGGGCGAAGCTGGCCGAGGAAGCCGAGCGAGCGCATGTCGCCATGGAGGCGGAAAGCATGCGCAGCACGATGCTCGCTTCGATCTCGCACGATCTGCGCACGCCGCTCGCGGTGATCGCCGGGGCGAGCAGCGCCCTGAACGATCCGAACCTGCGTCTCGATGACGCGGCCCGCGCGGAACTCGCCCGATCGATCGACGGCAAGGCTCGGGAGATGTCCGAGCTGATCTCGAATCTGCTCGACTTGATGCGCTTCGAGGCGGGTGAAGTGCGTCTTCGTCGCGACTGGCAAACGGTCGACGATCTCGTCGGAAGCGCCATCGCGCGCCTCGCCGGACGCTTCACCGGTCGTTCGCTCGAAGTGCGCGTTCCCGCCGAATTGCCGCCGGTTCACGTCGATGCGCTCATGATCACGCAAGTTCTGGTCAATCTGCTTGAAAATGCCGTAAAGCACACGCCGAGCTCGACCGGCATCGGCATTTCGGCTGAACTCGAGGTCGATGCGGTACGCGTAACCATCGAAGACGACGGCCCAGGGCTTCCGGCCGGCGATCCGGAGGCACTGTTCGCCAAGTTCAAGCGGGGCCGCGACGAGGGCAACGCCGGCGGCGCCGGCTTGGGATTGGCGATATGCCGAGCCATCGTCGATGCTCATGGAGGGCGGATCAAGGCGATGTCTCGCCCCGGCGGCGGCGCCAGATTTACGTTCACGCTACCGACCATCGAGCCTGCGGCATGACCAAGGCCATGTACCTTGTCCTGATCGTCGAGGACGACGCCGGCATTCGTGGTGTACTCGAGACGCTGCTCCTGGCGCAGCAGTACCGTGTGGTCGCCGCTGAAACGGCCGCCCGGGGGATAATCGAGGCGCGAACCCACCGTCCCGATCTCGTCATCGTCGACTTGGGATTGCCGGATCGCGACGGACTGACGGTGATTCGCGAAATTCGCGGATACTCGGCGACGCCGATCCTGGTGCTGTCCGCGCGTACGGCGGAGCCGGACAAGATTGCCGCACTCGACATCGGTGCCGACGATTACGTCAGCAAGCCGTTCAGCACCCCGGAATTGATGGCCCGGGTGCGGGCCGCTTTGCGGCGCAGCGCGCGCGGCGGCGCCCGAACGCCGCTGCTGCAGCTGGGATCGGTGACGGTCGACCTGGCGGCGCGCACCGCCATGGGTCCCGCGGGGCCGATACATTTCACGCCCATCGAGTTTCGCGTCATGGACTGCCTGGATCGTCACGCAGGAATGATCGTGACTCAGGCTCAACTGTTGCGCGAAGTCTGGGGTCCCAATCGCCTCGGCGACAGCCGCGGTCTGCGCTCTTATATCAAGATGCTGCGCCAAAAGCTCGAACACGACCCGCGACAGCCCCGATACCTGCAGACCGAGCCCGGACTCGGCTATCGTTTGCTCGTCGACGAAGATCGTCCGGCCGCGTAGCGGATCCTCGCCCAGACGGGCGACTGCAAGGCGTTGAAATTGTTGCAATCCCAAATATTCTGTCAAATAGCTGCGGTGTTGTCTTGTAAATGCGCAACGATCCACGCGCCGGCATGGTCGGCGCCGGTTGCGTCCGCATACATGCATTGACCTGCGGTCGCGACGGATGTAGCGTCAGCAACAACGTGGCGTTTGCCGCTGGGGGGCGGATGCACCGTATGAAGAATAACGGAAGAATGACGTTCGCAGTGATATTCAATTGAGCAACTTCGAACCAACAATCGCTTGTCTACGGGCAACGATGTGGACCACCGGAGCGTGTTCCTAAAATTTAAGGGGTGCAAAATATGCCGATTCGAAAACTAGTCAGTATTGCAGGCGTTCTTTTGTCGTCGATTGCGGCGTTCGGAGCGCACGCGAGCCAAATCGGGGTCACGGGACACCCGCCTCTCGCGCGGGCAACGGATCTGGGTCCGTTGGACCAGTCGAACGCCATCGACATTACGGTCTGGCTCAAGTTGCACGACAGCGCCGGATTGCAGCGAACGCTTGCCGAACAGCGCCAAGGCACGGCGAATTGGCTCACCAATGCGCAAGTCGCCGCGCGCCACGCACCGACGGCCGCCGACGCTGCGACGGTCAGCAATTACCTCAAGTCGGCGGGCTTGAATGTGACCGGCGTGGGACCGAATAACTTCTTCGTCAAAGCGTCCGGTACGGCAGCCCGCGTCGAGTCCGTGTTCGGCGTCGAATTGCATCGCTACGCATTGAGCGGCGAAACCTTCCACGCCAGCGCGACGAGCGCGAAGATTCCGCAACAGATTGCGCCGCTCGTCGCCTCGATCGGCGGCCTGTCGAGCCTCGGCGCGAGACCGAACGTCGTTCGCGCACCGGCGCGCGGCATCGTCAATACGAACGTCGCCCGCCCCAGCGATCCGGAAGGCGCGAGTCCGCATCTCATTCCGCTCAATGCGAGCAGCAATGGACTGTTCTTTTCGCCGCAATGCTTCTATCCGGCGACTTCGGAATCGTTCAGCGGCGGCGGCGCGAGCGCGACGTACCGAGGACTGCGCTACGGTGCGGACGTCAGCAACCAGGCGATCGGCTCCTTGCCGCCCTGCGGCTATCAGCCGAGCGACCTGCAAACCGCCTATAACATGAATCCCCTGTACCAGGCCGGGCTCGACGGCAGCGGCGAGACGATCGCGATCACCGATGCGTACGGCTCGACGACCGTCCAAAATGATTTGGCCGTATTCTCCGCGGCCATGGGCCTGCCGCCGGCGCAACTGACGGTGATCGGTACATCGACGGAATCACCGTTTTCAGGCGACGCCAATGCCGGCTGGGCGGATGAGACCACGCTCGACGTCGAATGGGTTCACGCGATCGCGCCCGGCGCCAAGATCCTGCTGGTCGTCGCGCCGACGAATTCCTTCGACGATCTGTTCGCCGCGATCGCGACGGCCTCGGCGCAGCATGGCGTGGCAGCGATCTCCAATAGTTGGTCCGGTTGGGAATCCTTCACCGACATTCCGACGCGCACCGCCGGAGACAGCGTGTTGATGGTAGCGAACTCGCGCGGCGAAGCCGTCAACTTCGCGAGCGGCGATTCGGGCAATGAAACGCATCAATCTCGGCTACGCGGACGTGAATTATCCCGCGAGCTCGCCTTATGCGACCGGCATCGGAGGCGTCAGCGTCGCGCTAGATAAGCACCAGAACATTCAGTTTCAGACGAGCTGGGGCAACAACATCACCGAGCTCGCCGACAAGGCCTCGCTTGGGAGCCCGCCGATCGACCCGCCCTACAATGAAGGCTTCCTCTACGGCGGCGGCGGCGGGACCAGCAATGTCTATTCCTTGCCGTCGTTCCAGCGCGGTCTCGGCGGACAAAGGCGATTGGTCCCCGACATCGCCTGGGTGGCGGACCCGTACACCGGCGTCGAGATCGTCGAAAGCGTCGACGCTCAGGGCGATCAGAGCATCGGGGTGATCGGCGGCACGAGCCTGGCGACGCCGATGTTCTCCGCGTTGTGGGGAATCGCCGCACAAAAGGCGGGACATCCGCTCGGACAAGCTGCGCCGTATTTGTACAGCTTGCCGCCCGGAGCCGTCACCGACATCGGCGCGACGCCGAGCGTGGGGTCCAACGTGACCGGCGTGCTCGAGGATTCGAATGGAACCCAGAAATTGACGTCGTCGGATCTTGCCCTGCCGCTACAAGGGCTGCCGAGCTTCGTCAGCGCGCTGTACAACAGTCCGTTTTCCACGCGCTGGTTCGTGCTGACGTTCGGCACGGATTCCACTCTGCAGAGCGGTCCGGGTTGGGATCCGGCCACGGGTGTCGGAACGCCGAACGGTTGGAATTTCGTGCAGGCGTTCGCGAGACGAGGCGACTGATCGCAAGCCCTGAAGTACTCTGCCCGCGCGCGCTCGCGCTCGATCGCGCGCGGGCAGTTTTCAAGATCAGCCGACGAGCGTTTTGATCAGGGCGCTGAAGCCGACGAGGATCAACAGGCCGGCAAGCGAATGGCGCAGCCGCACGGCACTCATGCGATAGCCGATATGCACGCCCAGCCAGATGCCGGGCAAACCGCCGATGAGCAGCGCGCCGAGCAGGCCGTAGTTGACCGTGCCGAGCGCCGCGTGCCCGATGCCGGCAATGGCGGTAATGACCACGCTGTGCGCCAGGTCGCTGCCCACCAGGCGGATCGGCTCGACGCGCGGGTAGATCAGCAGCAGCAGCATCAATCCGATCACTCCGGCGCCGACCGAGGACACCGTCACGACGGCGCCGATCAGCGCCCCGGCGACGACGGTCGACAAACGTCGGCGCAACAGCGCCGGCGACTCGTCCGCCGCCGCACGCTGCTTGAGCAGCTGACGCAACGGTTCCTGAAACAATAGGAATGCTGCAGTGACGATCACGGCGCAGGCTAGGACCCGTTCGATGGGCCGTGACGCCAGCGCACCACCATAGTGATGCAGCCACGCCAGGCAGATCAAGGCCGCCGGCAGACTGCCGAGCGCCTGCCAACCGACGATACTCCAGTCCACCGATCCGTAGCGTCCGTGCAATCCGACCGCGAACGTTTTACTGATCGCGGCGTATAGAAGATCGGTGCCGACCGCCACCGCCGGCGCAATTCCAAACAGCACGATCAGCATCGGCGTCATCAGCGAGCCGCCGCCGACGCCGGTGGCGCCGACCGCGACGCCGACCAGTAACCCCGCGGCCGTGAAGCCTAATCCATGCATGTCGCCGCCAGCCGTGAAGCAAAATCACAGAATACTAGATGCGGCGGCGGCGAAGAACGAATTTCTCGCTATGAACCCATAACGCGAACGCATCGGTCTTCATTGCAGTGCATCGCGGCGATCGCATCGCACGCCCGCCTGCACCCGCGGCTCGCGCCCAAACGCAGCTAGAACATGAGTACCTTGACGTATCGTACGTGAGGCAGCGCGCGCAACTTCTGTTGAACGGCCTCGGGCACGATTTGATCGACACCCACGATCGCGATGGCGTCTTGCTCCGCGCCCTGTCGTCCCAAGTGGAAAGTCGCGATATTGATGTTCGCTGCCCCTAAAATGGTGCCCAGAGCGCCGATAAAACCAGGCTTGTCTAGATTATTGATGAGCAACATCACCGGATGGAAGTCCGCCTCGAGGGCCATGCCCTTTACTTCGACGATTTTTGGCAATCCGGCGTTCACCACGCCGGCGAGCGTGCGCCAACGTCCACCGGTGAGCACTTTGATGCGGATCAGCGATCCATAGATCGGGGAACTGTCGCGCTTCGATTCCGTCAGTAAGGTGCCCTTCTGCTTCAACACGGCCGGCGCGGACACCATGTTCACGTCGGGCATTAACGGCCGCATCAGGGACGCCAGTGCAATCGCGGTCAGGGGTTGCGTGTTCAGATGTGCGACATCTCCCTCGTACTCGATCTCGATGGCCTCGAGGCCGTCGTCGGCAATCTGACCCGCGAAGCTACCGAGTTTGTCGATTAGCCCAACGTAGGGCTTCAGCCGCGAGGCTTCCTCCGCGCTGATCGAGGCCATGTTGAGCGCGTTGGTGACCGCGCCGGACAGAAGGTAGTCAGATATCTGTTCCGCTACCTGCAGCGCGACGTTTTCCTGGGCTTCGGTGGTACTCGCGCCGAGGTGAGGCGTTGCGACGAAATTCGGCGCGCCGAACAGCACGCTTTCTTTGGCCGGCTCCGTGACGAAAACATCGAAGCCGGCGGCGGCGACGTGCCCATTGTCGAGCGCCGCGCGCAAGGCCGTCTCGTCGACGAGACCGCCGCGGGCCGCATTGACGATGATGACGCCAGGTTTGGTGTTGGCGAGCGCCTCCGCCGAGAGGATGTTCTTGGTCTTATCGGTCAATGGCGTGTGCAGCGAAATCACGTCGGCGCGGGACAACAAATCGGCGAGCTCCACCTTCTCGACGCCGAGCTTGACCGCGCGCTCCGGCGAGAGAAATGGATCGTAGGCGATCACCTTCATTTTGAGGGCCAGCGCTCGTTCCGCGACCAGTGCGCCGATATTGCCGCAGCCGATCAGTCCGAGGGTTTTGGCATACAGCTCGACGCCCATGAAGCGGCTTTTCTCCCACTTCCCGGATTGCGTCGACACGTTCGCAGCCGCAATTTGCCGGGCCGCGGCGAATAACAGGGCAATCGCATGTTCGGCGGTCGTGATCGAGTTGCCGAATGGCGTGTTCATCACGACGATGCCGCGGGCGGTGGCCGAGGGGACATCGATGTTGTCGACACCGATCCCGGCGCGACCGATCACCTTCAATCTGGTCGCGGCCGCGATGACATCCTTGTCCGCCTTCGTCGCGGATCGTACCGCTAGGCCGTCGTAACACCCAATGATGCTCATCAGGTCGGCCTTTTTGAGACCAACGCGCACGTCTACCTCCACCCCGCGGCTGCGAAAGATATCGATGGCCTTCGAGCTCAATTCATCGGCGATGAGAACCTTTGGCACGATAATTCCTCATCTTTCCACAGCGAGTTGCGCGAGGCAGATTTCAAACGCCCAGTCGAGCCACGGGGTCAGGGAATGCAGATCGCTCGGCTCGATCGTGGCGCCACACCAGATGCGCAATCCCGGCGGCGCGGAACGATACGATGCCGCGTCGAGGGCCACGCGCTCCTTCTCGAGAATCGCCGCCAGATTCTTGGCAAACTCCGCTTGGTTTGCCGGCGGCAGTGAAGCCACGCGTTCATCGACTACCTTGAGGCAAACGCTGGTGTTGCTGCGAATGGCGGGATCCGCAACGAGGAAATCCACCCAGCCCGTCCTCGCCACCCAATCCGCCAGCACCTTGGCGTTGGCATTCGCGCGCGCCTGCAGTGCCGCAAGGCCGCCGATGCGATCCGCCCACTTCAGTGCGTCGATATAATCTTCCGTCGCGAGCAACGAGGGGGTATTGATGGTCGCGCCCTCGAACAACTCCTGATCGAGTTTGCCTTTCTTGGTCATGCGGAAAATCTTCGGCAGCGGCCGAGGGGGCACATAGTTTTCCAATCGAGCTACCGCGCGAGGGGACAGGATCAACATCCCGTGAGCGGCCTCGCCGCCCAGCACTTTCTGCCAGGAGAAGGTCACTACGTCGCACTTTGACCACTCGATAGGCTGCGCAAACGCGCCGCTGGTGGCATCGTTGAATGACAGTCCTTCGCGATTCGCCGGGATCCAGTCGAAATCCGGGATCCTCACGCCCGAGGTGGTTCCGTTCTGCGTGAAGACGATGTCGGCCGTTTCGCGAGCGCGAGACAGATCCGGCAGAACGCCGTAGGGCCTGCCGACGTGAACGCAAATATCGCGCAGATTTAATTGTTCGACCGCGTCGGTCACCCATTCCTCGCCGAAGCTTTCCCAGGCGAACACATCGACGGGGCGCGCGCCGAGCATCGACCAGAGCGCCATTTCGACCGCGCCGGTGTCCGATGCCGGTACGATCGCGATCTTGAAATCGGCGGGTACGCCCAACACGGCGCGCGTGCGGTCGATCGCCTCCTTGAGCTTGGCTCTCCCGGGCTTTGAGCGATGCGAGCGTCCGAGTAAAGCGCCTTCAAGCGCTTGGAGGTTCCAGCCCGGACGTTTTTTGGTTGGACCCGATGAGAATCGGGCATCAGCCGGACGGACGCCCGGCACAGGTTTGCAGATCATATTTCACTACTCCCATCCTTACAGATGAGCGTCCGCCGTTGGGAGCGGATGGCCCGCTGCAAAGGATAGCGATCCTTTCGGATCTGTCAACTACTTCTCGTCCTCCGTGCGTCGCGCCATGGGTTCACGGTTCATCGGTAAATTTGATCGCGGCGTGGGTGCCGTCACAAAACGGCTTGTTCTTTGATTCGCCGCACCGGCACAAAGTAACCCTGTTGCGCACTTCGTAGTGAAAGCCGTCCGATCCGACGACTTGAACGCCGCCCCGCAGCCATATGGGTCCCGCGCAATGATTTGCGGGATCTTCGATGAGGCCGATCGACGGTTCGAAGACCGGCTCCACAGGCTTGCCACTCGCGTTGTCCCATGCGACCAGTCGCCCCGATGGACAGTCGCCAACCTGCTTGAGGAAGTGCTTACGCGCGGCGGGATCGTCCGTATCGTTTACCAGGCTCCACACCTGTCCGTGCGGATCGCAAAAGCGGGCGAACGCGCACAAGCGCTCAGCGTCCGTCAGAGACAGGGCGGGGCCCTGCATAATTGCCGCCTGCTCTTGATAGGGTGCGCGGCTCGCCGTTTCCGTGCCGTCAAATTGCACTTTTTCATGCGACCCATCGCAAAACGGTTTGCCCGCGCTTCGGCCGCAACGGCAGAGCGCATACGATGATTTCCCGGGATATGACCGGCCTTCTATCCATTCGACCGATTCGCCCGCCGAATTCGTACCGATCGATTGCTTCTTCAGCGGCAAATTGCCGGAGACCATGTAGGGGCCGTTCTTGACAATCTGAACTTTCGCCAATGATGCTTTTTTTGTGTTCATACTGGGGTTCTCACCATTAAATATTTTGGAGTTCGCGTATCGCTTCAATCCAACAGCGCGGCGACGCGCTCGCCGAATGCCCTGCAGCCGAGAGGCCCACCGAGGTCCTGCGTGCGGCCGCGCGGATCCTCGAGCGCCACGTCCACGGCCCGTTCGATCGCCTGCGCGGCGGCGGCGAACGCGCCGGTGGGGCGGCGTTCGCCGAGCCAATTGAGCAGCATGGCGACCGATAAAATCATCGAAGTCGGGTTGGCGCGATCCTGTCCTTGAATGTCCGGAGCCGATCCGTGTTGCGCTTGCGCACAACAGAGCGAGTCCCCGGCCATCACAGATCCGGCGAGTCCAAGGCTGCCCGACAGCTCGCTCGCCAGGTCGGACAGGATGTCGCCGTAGAAGTTCTCGGCTACCAGGACGTCGAAGCGTTCAGGATTGCGCACGAGGTGCGCGGTCGATGCGTCGACGAGCAGATCGTCGAGCTGCACCAGGGGAAACTCTCTCGCCACGGCGCGCACGCTTTCGAGGAACAGCCCGTCTGTCATGTGAAAGCTGTTGACCTTGTGAATTGCCGTGACACGTCTGCGGCGCTTCATTGCCATCTCGAACGCGCGCCGCGCAATGCGCTCGCTGGCGTGCCGGGTGATCTTGCGCACGGACAACGCCATGTCGGGATTCGGCATGAACTCGCCCCAGCCCTGAGCCATGTTTCGGTCCGGGTAAAACCCCTCGGTCGCTTCGCGCATGATCACGAGATCCATCGACTTGCCGGGCTGTAAATTCGAAGGCAGAAAGGCGCGCGTGCGCGCCGGACGCACGTTGGCGTAAAGATCGAGTTTGACTCGAAACGCCGCGGAAATGTTGCGGCCGCCCTTGTCCGGGGACGGATAATCGGCATGCGACTGGGTGCCGAGCACGATTCCATCGTAGGTTCGCGCCCTCTGCAGTGTCTCCTCGCGCAATGTCGTGCCGTATTTCTCCAAACTCGCAAAGCCGACGTCATCATGATCCAAATGGATCGCAAGACCGAATTTGGCGGCGGCGCGGCCCAGGACCGTGATCGCCGACCCGACGATTTCGGGTCCGATGCCGTCCCCCGGCAGCACGAGAAATTTCATGGGGGCATGGCCGTCGCCGTCGCGCCGATGGAGCCCATCAACTATGTTCCTGGGCGACCAGCGTGGTCGCGCCCGTGGCCGTCAGCGTGCGTGTCGCATCCGCGCGTGCGTACGTCCAAAAGATCCGCAGCGTCGCCGTCGTCGAAGCGTTGCGGAATCGATGCGAAACCTGCGGCGGAATCCACGTGGTGTCGTACCTAAAGAGCGCTATCTCCCGGCCGTCGATGTCGAGAATCGCGTCGCCTTCCAAGATCAGAACGCTCTCTTCGCAATTGTGGCTGTGATGCGCGATGGCCGCGCCCGGCTCGAACGTCGTGATGCCGTTGATGAACGCCGTGGCGCCGATCGACGCGCTTACCAGCGGCGTCGTGCGGGCCCCGCCGCCGCGATCATGGCTCTTCAATTGTGACGGCCGCAGGACGGCCGCTCTCGGTGGGTCTCGATCGTCGCGCGTCATCGATTCTCCCGGTCCATTCGTGATGATCACCGGCGGCCTTGAACGCCGCTCAGCGCCGCCGTCAGCTCCGCGCTGCCGACCAATGTCTCGGTTCCGCCTATTTCGACAGACGCACATTGTAACCGATGTTGTAGTTCAGGCCGCGCCACTTGCGCGCGCCGTGTTCATCGCGCACGGGCGTACCGGTTCATCCGCGATGCCTCGGCGGGCGCACCTGTGTTATGGTCTTCGGCGCTATGCATCGATATCGGATCACTGGCGCGGCCATGCTGCTGTTATGCGCCGCAGCGGCGGCGGTCGGCGGGTTTTCGGCGACCGCTTCGGCGCAGGGCTTGCGGCGGGTCACGATCGCCGGCGAAAGGGCGATCCTTGCAAAGCCCATCATTGAAACGGCCGATGCGCATCATGCGGACGTGGCGGTCGTCGAATACTTCGATTACAACTGTCCGTATTGCAGGCAGCTGGCTCCGACGCTGAAACAACTCCTCGCGGCCGACAGTAAGGTCAGGCTGGTTTACAAGGAATGGCCGATATTCGGCGGCGTCTCCGTGTATGCCGCGCGATGCGCACTGGCGGCGCAATGGCAGGGCAAATACTTCGAGGCTCACGATGCGCTGCTGGCGGGACCGCGCTTGTCGGGTAACGAGGATGTGGAAAGGGCGTTGCGGAACGCCGGAATAGATCTCGACACCTTGAAGAAGGATTTGACTGCGCATTCGCAACAAATTACCGACATGCTCGCTCGCAACGACGCCGAAGCGCATGCCCTGGAACTCGACGGCACGCCGGGCATATTGGTCGGCCGAACATTGATGCCGGGCGGCGCCGAACTCAGCCTATTTCAGAAGTTGGTTGCGGAGGCTCGGAGCGAAACCCGGCAATAGGACCGCCAAAGAGGCGGTCGCCGCACGATCCCTCGGCTGGGGTGACATAAGGCGTATTACATAAACCGATATTCGGCGGGATATGTCCCCGCACAGCGACCTCCGTCACTGTTTCCGCGGTCCAACATGGCCAATATTCCTTCGGCAGCCGAATCGCTAGGGGGGACACAGCGATGGGTAAACCGCCCAATTCGACGCGTAACGGGGATATTTGGCACTTGAGCATCGACGACTTGCTTGCACCGTTGCCGGATACGACGCGGCTCGGCGGTGCCGGACCGTTCGTGATAAACGTCAGTTCATCGGCTGCGCCGATCTGCCCGCCGAAGGACGATATCGCCGGAGGTCACTCGGCGCATCTCTATCAAATTCGCCGTGTCGAGGACGGTCGCGTACGCTACCGTTTGCGTCTCGGCCTTTTTGCTCGAGAGGACGATGCGGACGCGCTGCTCGCGAACGTGCGCGAATTCTATCCCGGGGCCATGACGGCAACCGCAGGATCCGACGACTTGAGCGCGATCGCGGCTAGGCCGGCGCAAGTCGGCGCGCCGCCGCCGCAGTCGGCACCTCGAGCCGCCGAGGCCGCGTCAGCCAAATCCACGGCGCCGGCCGCTCAGCCGCCGGGCGACGTGCAAACGGCGCGGCGCTTTGCGCCGCGGCGCATCGAGTCGACCGATATGCCGGCGCGCGCCATCGAGTCGACGCAAACATTGCGGCCGTTGACGCCGCTGGAATTGGACGACGATGCGGCTTTGCGCTGGTACGTCGTCCAGCTGTCGATTTCGGATCAAGCCGTCGATCCGGAATCCCTACCGAATCTCGATATTTTCAGCCTATACCGCCTGTACACGGTCGCGAGCCTCGATCAAGAACGCGTCGTTCACGCGCTACGCCTTGGCTTTTTCGGCGCGGAAATCGCGGCGCGCGCGGTCGCAAACTATCTTTCGACCTATTACGAAGCGGCCAGCGTCAAGCGCGTGAGCGTCGCTGAACGCGATCGATTCGCGGACCAACGCGTGGAAGCCCGCAAGGACGTCGGCGCGACCGGGAAGCACGCGGCCATAGAAATCACGGGCGAACTCGTGGTCCGCCCCGCCCGTTCCCGCGGCAACCGCCGTTAGGCGGGCGAAAGACCTCGTGTAAAAGGCCTCGTCGTAGAAGGCCGCTGCCCGCAGCCGATCGCGGAAGCGAGCATCCAATGCTCCCATGATCGGCGCCCTCCGATCCAGCGGCAATGGCGGCCCCTTTCCTGGCATAGTCGACGGCTCAACGCATGCCAAGGGGGATGTCCCAAAAATGTCGACCATTGAAATTCTGATATTTCTGCCGGCCGTCATCGTCGCCGTGTCGCTTGCCGCGGCGCGGCTCAAGGTCCCGCCGGCCATACTCCTGGTCCTAGCGGGCGTTGCTTTGGCGCTCGTTCCCGGTCTGCCCACCGTGAGGCTGGCGCCGGACTTCGTATTGCTGTTCGTACTGCCACCGCTGATTTATTCGTCGGCCGTCGCGATGAGCTGGCGCGAGTTCTGCTTCAACTTGCGCCCCATCTCGCTATTGGCGGTCGGCTGCGTCGCGTTCACCACCGTTACGGCCGCCGCCGTGAGCCATGCATTGTTGGGCTTGTCGTGGCCAGAGGGCTTCGTGCTGGGCGCCATCGTCTCGCCGCCGGACGCAGTTGCGCCGCTCTCGATCGCCCGCAGAATGCAAATCCCGAGACGCATACTCGTGGTATTGGAGGGGGAGGGCCTCGCGAACGATGCTACCGCCCTGGTGCTCTATCGCTTTGCGGTGGTTGCCGTCAGCGCGGGCACGTTCTCGTTCGGCCACGCATTGGGTGCTTTTGCGGCGATCACCGCCGGAGAGATTCTGTGGGGGCTCATCGTCGGCGCGCTGATGCTGCGTTTGCGCCGATGGGTCAACGATACGCGCTTGGAGATCATGCTTTCCGTCTTGACGCCGTTCATCGCCTACTGGCCGCCCGAACATTTGGGGGGCTCCGGCATACTCGCCACCGTGACGACCGGCCTCTACATCAGCTGGAACGGCTTGCGCCTGATCAGCGCCGACACGCGACTGCAGGGAATCTTTTTTTGGGATTTCTTCATCTACTTGACGGAGGGCATGGTGTTTCTCGTGACCGGCTTGCAGGCGCGCGCGATCATGTCCGGGTTCACGGCCTATTCCAAATATGAGCTGGCCGTCTCGGCGATCGTCGTATGCGCCGTGGTCATCGGCGCGCGATTCATCTGGACCTTTCCGGCGATTTATGTGCCGCGATGGCTTTCGCAAAGTATCGCGCGCCGCGATCCGGCGCCGCCTTGGCAGTGGCCGTTTGCGCTCGCCTTTACCGGCATCCGCGGGATCGTATCGCTGGCGGCGGCGCTGGCGCTTCCGCTAGTGACGGACAGCGGCCGGGCATTTCCGCATCGCGATTTGATCCTGATTCTGACCTTTGCCGTCATTCTGGTGACGCTCGTCGGCCAAGGTCTGCTGCTGCCTACGGTGATACGCGAGTTGGGCTTGGCCAATGCCGGCCGCGCCGAAAAGCAGGTGGAGCGAGCCGAGGAATTGGTCGCCCGCCGGCAGGCCATCGAAGCGGCAATCGGCCGGCTCGATGCGCTCGCCGAGCAGCGGAATTTGTCGGCCGAACTCGTCGAGCCGCTGCGGGTGCGATATGCCGATCGACTACGATACGTCGATCAGAAAGGTACGGACGACGCAGCCAAACAGGCGCTCACCGAGCTCTACGAAGAGATCGAACAGATCCTGCTGGCCGCGGAGCGGGATCTGATCAACGAGCGTTATCAAACCGGTCAATTGCGCGACGAGCCGCGGCGCCGCATCGAGAAGGAACTGGACCTGCGCGACGCCTTTCTCGCCAATTTTCGCGGCAAGGGCTAGCGCGCCGCCGGATCAAGGCGCCTTCAGGAAGCGGTTGATGCTTGCCGCCACGGCGCGAGGATCCTCCCAAAAAGGGTTATGCCCAAGGCCGGCGAAAATTTTTACCTGTGCGCGCGGCAGCGCTGCGCGCAGCGTTCTCCTGACGGGTTCCGGCATGATCGGATCTTCGCTGCCCCAAATCAGCAACGCCGGCGCTTTCAGCCGCGGCAGGGTGTTTTGCAAATCCGGATAGATGGCGTCGCCGGCGAGCGATTGATCCAGGACCGCAAGCCAAACCCGCAGCGGAATCGCCGCAGCGTCGCGGCGTTGGCGGGCCAGAAAATCTGGATCGACCGGCTTCGGCGATGCCCACCAGTCGATCATGAACGGCGAGTCGGGGTCGATCGGCTCCCGCAGCTTGCGGATCTCGGCGGCGTAATCAATTTTTGCCGCCGTTTTCGCGGCGCAGGGGGGCAGGCCTCCGGTGGAGCCTATCAATACGACGCGTCCGGTTCTGTCTGGCCAGAGTTCCGCAAAAGTTTGCGTCACGATGCTGCCGAGAGAGTGGCCGACGAGGTCGGCCTTTTTGATGCCGAGGGTGTCCAGCAGCAGCTTGACGTCGTAGGCGAAATCGAAGCGGCTGTAGCAGCACTCCGGCTTGCCGGATTGACCATGTCCGCGTAAATCGACCAGAATCAGCCGAAACCGCTTCGACAGGTAGGGCAGCATCGGCACCCAGTCGCGCGCGCTGTCGGTGTAGCCGTGAATCAGGACGACCGGCGGACCCGCCGGATTGCCCATGTCGATGTAGGCGAGCGTCTCGCCGTTCGGCAACGCGACCTTTTGCTTGCGGGCATCGAATTGGTTCAGATCGATTGCCAGGCGCGGCGGCGCGGCGCTATCGGCCGCGATGTTGGCCGTGCTCATCGTCGATACGCCCAAGCCGAGGATCATCAGGGCCGTAGGGCCGAGCGCCGCGATCCACAACTTACGCATGCGCGCCAACGAACACGGCTGCGTCGGTCGTCAAAATTTGTAGCCGAACTTGATGCCGATGACGCGAGGCCGAAGCACCGTCTGCGCCACGACGAATTGTGCGGTGTTCGTGTAAACGCTGACGTTCGAATCGCTCAGATTCTGTACGTAGACATGCGCGTTCCAGGCATCTTTCGCCACGCCGAACGAGGCGTCATAGCTCGTATACGCCGGGTTCTCGAATCGCAGCACGCCGGAATTGACGGCGCCGCCGACGGCAATGGAAGGATTCGCGCCGGCTTGCGTGAACGAATGTCCCGTGTGCGTCGCTCCGAACTGAACGAAGGCATTGTAGTCATTGACCGTCCATTCGTAGCGGGCGCGCAGGCTGAACTGAATCGGCGGCGAATTGGCGCTCGGGCCGCCGACTGGACCGAACAGGTTGGAGATCGGCGTGCAATTGAGGCCGCTGCTGTCGCAAGCTTGTGTAATCGGCTTGCCGAAGTTGACACTCGCCGGATTGGTGTCGGTCACCGACGGTGAATTCGTCTGCTCGCTCTGGTTCCAGGACGCTGCGCCTTGCAACGTGAGTCCTTCCGTCACGCGGGCGATCATCGAGGTCTCGATGCCCCGGACACGAAAATTCTGGCCGTTCGTGCCGAACACCAGGTTGCCCGTCTGGCCTGGGTCGAAGAAATTGACTTGCACGTTGTCCCAGTTTTCCTGGTAGAGCGCTCCGTTCCACTGCAGGCGCCGGCCGAAGAGCTCCGTCTTCCAGCCGAGCTCGTTATTCGTCAGATTGTCGGACTGATAGGAGTTGGGCAACACGAATTGTTTCACGGCATCCGGGCCGTAGATGAACTGCGCGCCGCCGGTGCGGTTGAAGCCGCCGGGACGGAATCCTTGCGACCACGTGAAGTAAACCATCGCATCCGGCGTAATGTGCCAGGTCAGATTGGCACGGCTCCGGAATCCGGACTCGGTGTCGCTGAGGCCTCTGGCGTCGATGTTGTTGGCGGAGTTGAGGCAGCCGCCGGCCGGCGTTCCTTGCTCGAAGCAATAGAAGCTGCTGGTGATGTCGCCCTTCAGCGAATTCTTGAAGCGGTAGTAACGCGTGCCGGCCGTCACCGTCAACACCTTCGGGATCAGATCGACGTCGAACGAAGCGAAGAAGGCCAGCTGCTTGGTCTCGCGCCGCGTGTCTTCGATGAAGGACGTGTTGTCGTTCTGAACGCCGGGGTCCGAGACCGTTGCGCCGGGCGGCGTGCCGATATTCGATAAGCAGCCGGTGTTGCCGGGCGTGCCCGGCGCGCCGTTCGCGGTGCAAGCCGGAATCGTCTTGTACTGCCATGCGGTGTCGTCGAATAACACATTGTCTTCATAGAACGCGCCGGCGATGCCGCGCACGCGCCAGTCGTCCGGCGAGCTGAAGCGAATCTCTTGGCTCAGGTGTTCGTTGCGTTCCGTCTCCCGCCAAGCCGCGCTCGGCGAGAAGCAGGTCGACGTCAGGGTCGCATCGCCCCCCGTTCCAGGGCCATAGCACTGATAGTAATCGGCATAGACGCCCCGAGAGTAGTTGGTGTAGTCGCCTATTTGATCGACGTGACGGACGAGATAGCCGCCGGTGTAGACCGCTTTGATGGGCCCCAATGTGCCGTTGAGGGTCCACGCGGTATTCTCGAATCTGTCCTTGTCGTAGGTATCGTTGAACAGCGTGACTTCGAGCGGCTGCAGCGGCACCCCGTCCGAGGAATTCGGCATCTGGTAGAACACGCCCTGCGAGTCCATGTTCTGGTACATCTGGGAGATCAGGAAATTCCAATCGTCGTTGAATTGGAACAGCGCCTCCGTCCGCATGCCTTTATAGGTGACCGGATTGATGTCCCTGCCGGCGATCGCATTGTTGTTGATGACCGGGGCGTTCGGCGGAACGCCGCCGGCATAGCGCGCGTAGTAGATGCCGAGATCGCTGTTTTTGCGCGTAAAGGTTCCCGGCACGTTGTCGATGTAGCCGCCGCGGCTGTCGTTGTAGATCACGGCGCGCACCGCCAGCTTGTCGGCGATCAGCGGCAAGTTCAGCACCGCCGTTAGATCGGTGTTCGGCGCGCCGTGCGCAGTAACGCCATAGCCGGCTTCGGCGTTACCCTCGGTCACGTTGAGCTTTGGTTTGTTCGTGATGTAGCGCACGACGCCGGCCTGAGCCCCGGCTCCGAACAGGGTGCCCTGCGGACCCTCGAGAATTTCGATGCGCTCGAGATCCGCCGCATAAATGTCGAGGTTGCGTGCCGGTAGTTGACCGGACTGATCGTCCAAGTAGATTGCGACGTTCGGGTATTGGCCAAGCGAACCGCCGGCCTGGCTGCCGGCGGAACCGACGCTGAGGCCGCGCATGAAGATATTGCCTTCGCCCGGACCGTTGGTCGGCGCGGTGACGTTCGGCAAGTACCGCACGTAATCGTCGAACGTCGTGACGCTGAGCTGCTTGAGCGTCTCCGCGGTAAACGCCTGCATCGTGATCGGCACATTTTGCATGCTCTCCGAGCGCCGCTGGGCCGTTACGGTAATGGCCTGAATTTCGTCGGAATTGCCGGCGCCGGGCGTTGATGCCGGTGCCGGCACCGCCTGTGCGGCGCAGACCGTGGCGCTGCCCAAGATGGCGGCGATCGCATACGATAATTTCGCAGTGGAGTTCATGTTTTATCCCTTCGCTCTAAGACACATTACCGCAAAGTTCTTTCAAGCGCGCCCTGAGGGCCTTGCCGTAAGCTATTGGTTTTATTCAACCTACTGAGCCAGTACTACCGAACTCTGGATCGCAACACCATTGAGATTCCGTGCCCCAGGATGCCTGCCCGGCTTTTTCGATTTCGGGACATTCTCCCCAATGACCGCGTGTGGTGTTGAGTTATTTCGACAACTGCTTGACACTATTCGACGTTATCAGCAAATCACTGTCATCGAGGCACGGGCGCCATGGATAATCCGCAGCCGCCACGGCGAGACGATCGGCCGATTTTGACGGCCGGCCCGGTGCACGGACCCGAAACCGTCGGCTTCGTCCTCGCGCCGCGTTTCTCGCTACTGGCGTTCGTCTGCGCGGTCGAGCCGCTACGGGTCGCCAATCGATTGGCGCAACGCGAATTGTATCGATGGGAGACGATTTCCTTGGATGGCGAGCCGGTCGTCGCCAGCAACGGGATGTCGGTACTCGCGGACTGCACTCTCAGCGATCGGGTCGCTTACACGCTGATCCTGATCTGCGCGGGCTTCGACCCGGAGTCGCTCTACGATCCGCGCCTGGTCAAATGGCTGCGCGGCCGGGACCGCGCCGGTGTACCGCTAGGCGCGATCGATACCGGAAGCTTCGTGCTCGCGTATGGCGGTCTGTTGAACGACCGCCGGGCGACGACCCACTGGGAGAGCCTGGAATGCTTTCGCAGTCAATTTCCCAAAGTCACGGCCGTGCCCGGACTGTTCGTCGTCGATCGATCCCGGTTTACTTGCGCGGGCGGCACCGCGGCGCTGGACATGATGCTGCACGTCGTTCGATTGCGGCACGGGCACCGGCTCGCCGCCGCCGTCGCCGAACAATTCATACACACCCGCATGCGTGAGCCCAAGGAACATCAGCGCATGCGCGCGCGCGAGCGCCAGGGCATCAGCGATCCGTGGCTCGTCAAAATCATCGAATTGATGGAGGCTAACCTCGAAGAGCCGCTGTCGATACGCGAGTTGTGCCAGGCGGCTAAAATATCCCAACGCCGTTGCGAGCGCGCTTTCAGGCTGCAATTGCAAATGTCGCCGCGCCGCTATTACCTGGACCTGCGCCTGCAACGGGCTCGTTCATTCCTGCAATACACCAACTTGACGGTATTCGATACGGCGGTTGCCTGCGGCTTCCGCGGGATGCCGCATTTTTCCAGATCCTATAAGGCGTGGGCCGGTAAGACACCGACGATCGATCGGCAACTAATGCATCGCGGCATCTCGCCAGCGCTCACCTGACGCGCGGGCGCAATTCACTGTCGAGATTGCCGAAGTCGGCGCCCTCGCGCCGATGGTTCAGCACGAACTCGGCAATGAGCCGGCTGGCGTCAGGACCGCCGGCCGCATTAAATTCATACTGAGCATCGCCGCCGCTCCACGCGTGACCGAGACCCTCGACGATTATGCAGCGGGCAAGAATTCGGTTTCCTTGCGTGTAATCACGCCGAGAATAGCGGTGACCGCCGGCGCATTGAACCCACTCCGGCTCGCTGGCGACGCACATTTCCTCCGGCGATAACACCTCGGCAACGGCGCACAGCTGTTCGACTATCTGTGTGGCATTGACCGGATTGACGGCCTCATCCTCACTGCCGTGGATCACGATGGTGGGCACGATCACCAAATCGCCGTCTAGCGCGAGGCTCAGAAGCCGGGCGGATTCAGCGGGCGAGATCGATGCGCCTTTGCTCAGCACGCCGAGCGCCTGGGCCGCGCTGGTCGCGGCGCCATACATGACACCGGAATGGATGCCGCAGGCGGCAAAGAGCCGCCCGTGTCGGGCAGCCATCAGGCCCGCCATGGCCGCTCCCGCGGACATGCCGGCGACAAAGACCCGACTGCGATCAATGGGATATTTCTTCATCAGGTCGGTCACGGCGCAAACAATCAAGGCCGCCTCGCCTCCGCCGGCCACGGATGGCGCCTCGAACCAGTTCCAACATCGCCAATAATTCCATTTCCTGCTTTGCTGCGGGTAGAACACCGCAAAGCAACTCGCTTCGCCAATCGAATTCATGCGAGTGCCGGCCGCGAATGCCTCGGCATCTTGCGTACAGCCGTGCAACATCACGAGCAAAGGAACGCGCATCGCCGCGGTGCGCCGCGTGGGTAAGAACAAACGGTAATCGAGCTTGCGATGCCGGGTACGGCCGATGAGCCCGCGGCTGCGGGGTTGGTGATAAGTTCCTTCCAGCCACATACGGGCCGCGCGCGCGTCTGCCGGCAGGCGGAGCAGTGCCGGCAAGTAAGGAATTGAACCAAATAGGCGCGCAAGCCGCCGCGTAATCCGATGCCACATGAATCAGTTGCTCCGGAGATAGGCCGATTGCGGTCGATTCGCGGCTGCGCTCCGCCGCCGCCCCGGTTCGGCCCGCACCGTTATACCATCGATGGGTTCAGAATCGCTTGGCGAGACCCGGCGCGGCAGGTGCGGTCGGATCGACGGCAATTGTTTTGACAACGCCCTTTTTCGTCGCGTAGCACGTTGCCCGGGCGATGATCGCGCCCTTCTTGTCGAGCGCCTTCAAGGCGTACGTGTAGTTCGGTGAGTAGATCCACGCGGCGGAATCGAAGTCACGTTCGTTTAGAACCGTGAGCTTGTACCGCGGCGCGGAGCCGGGAGTCGTTATGCTGGTTGCGAACGCGTTGGCACAGGCGGTCAATGACGCCGGCTGCGGCATGGGGCCGGAAATTGCCGGTGATCCGGCGACGGCGGCGATGATTGCGAAGCCGAGGTTGCGAACGTTCATGCTGGTATTCCTTTCGATGCAAAGATACCAACGCCCCGCACGTACGGTAGTGACGCGGTGGGGATATCGCAAACGACAAAATTTCCACGCGCATTTGATTGTTCTCATCTGTCTGCACGCGACGACAGTACCGCGCCCTTGCGCGCATTTTTCGGGCTCGATAGGCTAAAGACTCGCGCATAGCGCGAAGAAACCACGCCAATGGCCTTAAGGTGATTCCGATGACAGAGCCATCCCACGCGAATTTTGAGTTGGCGGTCGTGCTTCCGCTCGGTGTCGTCGCAAATCAGCTGATGAGGATAGAAGCGGAGTTGCGATTATTGAACATGAAGGCGTTGATCTACGCCAAGGAACTCGAAAGCGGCGGCCTAGCGGGCCGGATCACCGTCCCGCTCGAGAAGATCAACGAGGCGCTCGATCTGATACGCGGCCTCATGTCGGATATTGAAGCCGACATGCGGCCGAACTCGGCGAACCCGGCCGATAAGCCATCGAGGGGCCATGCTTCGCGTAAGCCGCTCCCGGATCGCGACGACTAGGGGCGGCTCGACATTTCTAGGGGCTGTCGACGAAAGGTACGTTCAGATCCACCTGCGAGGCTATCTTGATCGGATCCGCGCCCGAGATGGGAAACGATTTCGACCAAACGGCCACGGCATCCGCCACGCGTAGTACCGTAACCGTCAGCACTTGAGCCGACGATCGTTGTTCGACGGCGCCGAACAGCACATAAGTCGAATGATTCGAACGTCCGCGTTCCAAGGCCGCGCGCAAATCAATAGTGGGCAGCGGTTCTTGGTTCAGGCTCACCTGTCCGCGATGCGATATGGCGACTCTACCGTAAGTTTGCGCAAACGCGGCATCCGCGATTTTCGCTGCCGCGAGATCGCCCGCGGGCGCCGTGAACGGGATGGCAAGCACCTGGCTTTGCGTCGAGCCGTTCCCAGGGCTGTCGGAGAACTCGCGGGCGATCTGCAGACCCAACTTTGCGATGTCCTCCTTGTTCGCGCTGCCGTTGTATCCGTCCGAAATCGCCTTAAGCTTCGCAGCCTTGGCAGGCGAAATTTCTGCCGTGTCCTGTTTGCGCGGCGAACAACCGTGTGACAGCAGCGTACCGGCTATCCACAAATAGACGAGGATCCGCAACCAGCGAGGCACGCGCTGGAAGGATATCCACGCGGATCGAGCTAGCCATCCCAACACCTGAAACCAAAATCGCGTGCGCTGGCCGGGTTGTTCGGCAGGGAATTCCGGGTATTTGGAGGCCGTTCCCCGAGGCGCGGTTCCGTTCGGCCGAGCGGACGGAGACTTGGGCGGCGGTGTTTGCGCCGCATCCCCCGAGACGATGCGGCGGCATAGGGACTCCAAGGCAGGAGTCGGCCTCCCTTCGGGGACCCGCAGCCAATGGACGGCTAAAAACTTCTCCGGTACGCGCGCGTTAGCCTGATCCGTGTCGTCGATGGCGACCGGCAGCAGAAATGGATGATCGTCGGCCATATCGAGCGATCGTTCGACCGCCAATCGCCACTCCCGACGGAAATAGCCCTCATGCCGGGCTTCGGTTCGAGCCGAGATTACGGGCATGAAGTAGTCGCATTCGCGTATTTGCCTGCGGATCTTCTGGTCCCACGCGTCACCCCCGCCAAGTTCGCTCTCGTCGAGCCACACTTCGAGCCCGAACTTCGTCAGTGCATCGCCGATAGACCGCGCCTCCTTGCGGTCCTCGGATGCATAGCTTAGAAATACGGAGAGAGGCATGTGATCAGACCGCGCGGTGTCGAAGTTCGATATAGCGGTGACTCAATTCGTGCATGGTATCGATGCATCAACCCAAGTCGATGTATTCTAGCCTCGTGGGGACGCACTTTGCCGGCTAATATTTCAATCGTCCCGCACCGGTCGGAGAAAATCATTGATCAATCCAGCGTTTGTCGGGGTGACCGGACTGCCGAGGGCGGGATCCACGCTCGTCTGCCAACTGCTCGCCCAGCACCCGGATATCCATTGCGAGGGCGTGAGCTCGCCTCTATGCAATGCCGTTTTAGGCATCAGGCGTATGATCGGCAAGGACCGATTCTTTCTCTCGCAACTCGACCATTCATTCGAACGGAGCTATTCGCATCTGGCGGGAGCCATGCAGGGCTTCTTTCGCGGATGGTACGGTGACTGCCGCAAGAAACTGGCGGTGGACAAGAATCGAGCATGGCTGCACGCGGTCGAATTGCTGCTGCAAATCGCACCGGATGCGAAACTGATCGTGTGCCTGCGCGAGTTGGGACAAATTTACGGATCGATCGAGGCACAGCATCAACGGACGATTCTGATGGATTTCATCGACGAGCTGGCGGATTTCGATCGGTTCGGCCGTGCTGAAGTACTTTTCGCGAAGGATCGGACGATCGGCGCCCCGCTGACTTCATTGCAGGCGGTGGCAGATCTGCCGCGGGCGGTTCAGGAGCGACTGTATATGCTGCGCTTCGAGGATCTGGTCGAGCGACCTGCCGAGTTGATGTCGCAGATATTTTCCTGGCTGGAAGTATCGCCGTTGACGGTCGACCCCGAGAAAGTGGCGATGATCGCGGCATCGGAGAGCGACAGCCATTACAGCATGAAGTATTTGCACACGCAGTCCGAGAGAGTCGTGAAACCCCACATGCATCACGTTCCCCCTCGCATTCAGGCCCAGATAGAGAAAGATTATGCTTGGTACTACCAGTACTTCTATCCGAAACACGGCGGTTCGCCGATGGGGCGTACGCCGCCGTAGCCGGCGAAGGCGCAAATGCGCTGGATGCTATTGACAACGCGGTTGGTTGAGCTTATCCCTAGCCATTGGCATGTCGGGGAGACTCGTGCAGAAGTCGGTCCACAAATATCTGGAAGCGCTCGAGGCCGGTGATGCCGACAAGGCGGCGTCGCTGTTCGTCGCCGACGGTTGGATTGAATCGCCGTTCTTGGGCCGATTGCCTGTGCGCCAGTTCATCAAGAAAGTTGCCGGCGCGTCGAATGGCACGAAGCTGACGGTGCACGACGTGCTCGTCAGCGCGGAAGGCCACCTGCGAGCCGTCGCCTACTACCTTTACGATTGGCGACTGAAGGATGGTTCACGCGTATCGTTCGACTGCGCCGATGTGTTCAATTTCGACCCGAACACCGGGCACATTCAGTCGATCGTGCTTGTCTACGACACACAACCGGTGCGCGCGGCCATCGAAAACAAGTACCCGTGAAATTCCGGGATTTTGTCGCCGGCGCGCAATTCCTCGCCGGTCCGCGCGATGTCGGCGAAGAGGAGATCGTCGAGTTCGCTCGGCGCTACGATCCCCAAGCGTTTCATGTCGATCGCGAAAGCGCCGCAGCGAGCCGATGGAAAGGACTGATCGCGAGCGGCTGGATGACTTGCGCGATCGCCATGGAGTTGGCCGTCAACCAAATATTACCCGGCTCTGGCTCGATCGGCTCTCCCGGCGTCGACGAGCTGCGATGGGAGAAGCCCGTGCGACCGGGTGACCGGCTGCATCTGACGGTCACGGTCCTGGAATCGCGGCTCGCATCGTCGGGTATTACCGGCATCGTTCGTTGGCGATGGGAATTGCACAATCAACGGGAGCAGCGGGTGCTTGGTCTCATCGCGTCCAGTTTTTTCGATGTGCCGCCGGCTTGAGCCAAAAATTAACAGTGGAGCGAACCCGTTTTTCTCCCATGTTGCGCCGGAGACGCCCACTATTCCTGCTTGCCTGTCTGGCCGTCTCTCCGTTGTGGGCGCAACAGCCGCAGATTGTGCGCATCGACGCGAGTGCCGCGGCGAAGCCGTTTCCGCACTTCTGGGAGCGCATGTTCGGATCGGGGCACGCGACGCTTGCAATGCGACAGGGCTATCTCGACGATTTGCGCGCGGTCAAGGCGGTCACGGACTTCGGATATGTGCGCTTTCATGGGATATTCGACGACGACGTCGGCGTCTACACCGAGGATGAGCACGGCAACGCCGTCTACAATTTCACGCTGGTCGACACCATTTATGACGGCTTGCTGCGCAACGGCGTCCGCCCGTTCGTCGAGCTCAGCTTCATGCCGAAGGAGCTCGCGTTCAATCACGACGATCTGCACGTATTCTGGTACAAGCCGAACGTCTCGCCGCCGCGCGAATACCTCAGATGGGACGCGCTCATCCGCGCATTCGCGCAGCATCTGATCGATCGCTACGGAATCGACGAGGTCGCCCAGTGGTATTTCGAGGTTTGGAACGAGCCGAACATCGATTTCTGGGGCGGGGTTCCCCAGCAGAAGACGTATTTTGACCTCTACGATCAAACGGCGCGAGCGCTGAAGGCCGTGGACCTGCGCCTGCGCGTCGGCGGACCCGGCGACCGCGGCGGCCTCTTGGATTCCTGAGTTTCTCAACCATGTCGCCGAGACGCACATTCCGGTCGATTTCATCTCGACGCACGGCTACGCCGACGATTCTGTGCAAAATCTTTTCCACAATGACCGGCCGGTGCCGTTCGACGATCGCGTCTGCCGGGCGGCCGCCAACGTTCACAAGGACATCGCGGCCTCGGCGCTGCCGCAGTTGCCGCTGCTGTGGACCGAATGGAACGTCGCCGGCACCGACGGCGCTCGCGACACGACTTACGTCGGGCCGGCGCTCGCGGATACCGTGCGCCAATGCGACGGGCTCATCGAGATGATGTCGTTCTGGACTTTTTCCGACGTGTTCGAGGAGCAAGGGCCGAGCGCTCAGCCGTTCGACGGCATGTACGGAATACGCGCATACGGCGGAATCAACAAGCCGGGTTTTTATGCGTTTGCCTTGCTGCACAAACTCGGCGACGCGCGACTCGAAAACGCCGCGAAGAACGTGATCGTGACCCGCACGCATGACGGTTCGCTTGCGATCGCCGTTTGGAACATCGTCGACCCAGGCGAGCGCGGCGAACTCAAACTGGTCACGCTCGCCGTGCAAGGCGTGCCTCGCGACGCGCCGGTCGAGATAGAGCGCGTCGACGACGAGCATGGCAACGTGTTGCCGGTGTACGAGACGATCGGCAGTCCCCGCTACCCGACGCCCGAACAGATCGCCAAGATGAATGCCGCCACGGCGCTGCCGGCGCCGGTCCTCGCGCATTTGCAGGACGGCGTGCTCGGACTGAATTTGGAGCCGAACGCGCTCGTGATCGTGCGGATTGCGCCCGCCGGCCGCACCCGCGCCGCCCGCGCCCGCGCCGCCCGCGCCGCCCGCACTCACGGCTCCGCCGCCCGCGTCCGCGTCGGGCCAAAGCCCGCCGTAGCGTCGGGCAATCGATCGGCGCCGCACAGCATGACAAAGGACCTGGAACCACTCGGTTCGCCGGGCGCGCATCGCAGCCGGCTGATGCTGGTCGTGGCCGCCTCTTCGGCCGGCACGGTGTTCGAATGGTACGACTTCTTCATCTTCGGCTCGTTGGCTGCAATCATCGGACGGCATTTCTTCACCGGAGTCGGCGAGGCGCAAGGCTATTTGTTCGCGCTGCTGACGTTTGCCGCCGGATTCGCCGTGCGGCCGTTCGGCGCGATCGTGTTCGGCTGGTTCGGCGATAGGACCGGACGCAAGCGCACTTTCCTGGTCACGATCAGCGTGATGGGCCTGGCTACCTTCATCGTCGCGGTGCTGCCGGACCGATCGGCGATCGGCGCGGCCGCGCCGTATTTACTCGTGGCGCTTCGCATGCTGCAGGGCTTCGCGATCGGCGGGGAATATGGCGGAGCCGCGATCTACGTCGCCGAGCACACGGTTGCGCGCCGCAGAGGCTTTGCGACGAGCTGGATACAGAGCGCCGCGGGCATCGGGCTCGCACTGGCGCTGATCGTGATCCTGATGGTACGGACGAGCATGGGTGAGGCAGCCTTCGAGGCTTGGGGCTGGCGCGTGCCGTTCGCGGCGTCCCTGCTATTGTTGGCGATTTCCTTGTGGATCCGCCTCAAACTCGCGGAGTCCCCGGAATTTCTGCGGATCCAGGCGGAGGGGACGCTGAGCCGCGCGCCGCTCGCCGAAGCCTTTCTGCGATGGAAGAATCTACGCCTGGTGCTGACCGTCTTGTTCGCGGTTCTCGCCGGCCAGGGCGTCGTCTGGTACACGGCGCAGTTCTACAGTCAGTTCTTCCTGGAGCGAATCATCGCGGTGCCGCCGGCGACGGTCAACCTCTTGCTGCTCGTGGTCACGCTCGCGTCGGCGCCGCTGTACCTGTTTTTCGGTTGGCTGTCGGATCGCGTTGGACGCAAGCCCGTGATGCTGTTCGGACTCGGTCTGGCCGCGCTCAGTTTCATTCCCGGATTCCATCTACTGACCGAAGCCGCCAACCCGGCCCTCGCCCGCGCCGCGGCGCACGCGCCCGTGGTCGTCGTCTCGCCGCCCGGACAATGCTCGCTGCAATTCGATCTGATCGGCAAAGCGAAGTTCGTAACGGCTTGCGACATCGCCAAATCGGCGTTGACCAATCGCGGTGTCGCCTACACGAATCGCGAGGCCCCGCCGGGGGCGCCGGTCGTGATTCGCATCGGCCGTCGGGAGATCGAAAGTGTCAGCGCGGAACATCTCGGTCAGGCCGACGCGTCGATGGAAGTATCCGGCTTCCGGACGCGGTTGAATACGGCGCTGGCGGCTGCGGGGTATCCGACTGCGGCGACGCTGAGTCTGATCAATGTGCCGCTGACGCTCGCGATCCTGCTCCTATTCCTGGTCGCGGCAACGGCGCTTTACGGACCGCAAGCGGCGGCTCTCGTCGAGCTGTTTCCGACCCGTATTCGCTACACGGCGCTGTCGGTGCCATACCACATCGGTGTCGGATGGTTCGGCGGGTTCCTGCCGGCCACCGCCTTTGCGATCGTCGCGGCGACCGGCAATATCTACGCGGGACTTTGGTATCCGGTGGCCGTGTCCGTGCTCGGATTCCTCGTCACGCTATTTTTCCTGCCGGAAACCTATCGAAACGAAGCCACGGACCGATGATGGGTTGGCTTCACGCTCGGCCTGGTCGGCGGCGCTATTGGACGCCGTAATACTTGGTCAGATAATCGACGATCGCGGCGACGTCTTTGTCGGGGACCGGCGCCCCCAGGGCCTGGATCATCTTGTGCACCTCGGCGTCCCAGGCGGTCTTGTTCAGGAACGGTGAATTCATCGGAATATAGTCGATGCTGTGGCAGATCGAGCAGTTCGCGCGCACGATGGCCGCCGCCGGCGCGTTTGTGATTCGTAGAGTGGATTCGTCGGCTCGCGCGGCAGACGAGCAGCAGACCAGCAGCAGAGCAAGGCGTGAAATGCCGACGTTTTTCATGCTGGCTCCTTAGACGATGTCGATGCCGATATTTTGGATGACGTTGTTGTGGTAGCCGGCGCCATTGAAGATCAGCTTGTCGGTTTGCGTCGAGCCTTGGGCGTTGGTGGCGCGCGCCATCACGGTCAGGCGGCCCTTCGCCCGGGGCGTGAACGTGAATTGCCACGGCCGAAACGAGTACCGGCCGAGATCCTCGCCCAAGTCGGCGCCACCCCAGTTGCGTCCGCCGTCGATCGAGACCTCGACGCGGCTGATCCGGCGGCCGGAGTCCCACGCGAGGCCCTTGACGGCGACCGGCGAGGACACCGGAAGGCGCTGTTGGTCCCTGATATTGGTGATCAGCGAGTTCACGACGATCTCGGTGATCGGCATCGACGTCTCGGACTCTTGCGATACGAAGCGGTCGATCAGTGGAAATTCACCCTTAGGAATGCGGTAGGCCGTATTGACCCAGAAGCTTTTCAGGGGTTCGGTCAGGGCGCTGATGCTGATCACCTTTTTCATCCAGTAGGTCGCGGTCCATCCGGGGACGATGACCCGCGCCGGAAATCCGTTCCAGTGTGGTAGGGGCGCGCCGTTCATTTCGTAGGCGACCAGCGTGTTCTCGTCGAGCGCCTTCCAGGCGGGAACGCTCTTGACGAAATCCGGCGTAGCCGCCAGCGCCGGGCCGTCGGCGCCGTTGAAGGCGATTTCGATCGTCTCCTTCTTGAGCCCGGCGCGAGCGAGGATATCTTTGAGCCGAGCGCCCTTCCATCTCGCGTTGCCCATCGCGCCGTAGCCCCATTCGACCCCGGCGACGTGCGGATCGGACAATCCCCGGCGGTTGCCGGCGCATTGGCAGACCGCCACGAGCTCGACCGGCTCGAAATCCCGCTTGAGCTCTTCGAGCGTCAGCGCGAATTGTTTTGCGGCGCCATCGCCGCCGACGGTCAGCCGCCAGGCGGCGGCGTCGATCTCGGGGATCTCCATCAAATGCCAGCGAACGAAGAAGCGATCATTGGGCGTGATCGGCCCGTCGAAGTACGCGACCGGTGTTTCGTAGTTCGGCGGCCGGTACGAGCGCTTCAGCAGCGGCTTCTTACCGGCCAACACTTCGAGCGTGCCGCTCTCGATCGTTCCGGAAGGCAAACCGGCCTGCGCCAGGCGCGCAATCAAACCGCTGCCGGTCAGCGCGAAACCGCCGACGGCGGTCTGCAGAATAGAGCGTCGCGTCGTCATTGCAAATGCCTCTTATAATCGTCGAGTGATCTAGTATCCACTGTTGAGGGGTCCCTATGTGGCGTCCGCCGCTTGCCATGGCATTGTGCCTCTTGTATGGATTCGCGCAAGCGGCCGAACCTCGCGCGCGCGACCTCGGCGTGCCGTTCGACGGCACTGCGGGATCGTTGAACGCGATCACCGATGTGGCCGGCGTCGCGGTCGGCCAGGTGACCTTGATCCAGGACCTCGCCAACGGCCACAAGGTGCGCACCGGCGTCACGGCGATCCTGCCTCGCGGGCACGACAGCTACGACATTCCAGCGTTCGGCGCCTGGTTCGCGCTCAACGGCAACGGCGAGATGACCGGCACCGCCTGGCTGGAAGAATCCGGCGAACTCGAAGGGCCGGTGATGCTGACCAATACCCACAGCGTCGGCCTCGTGCGCGATGCGGTGATCGCGGAGCGCGTGCATGCGGGCGGCGCCGACGCATCGGGCTATTGGTGGTCGTTGCCCGTGGTGGCCGAGACCTGGGACGGCTGGCTCAACGACATCAACGGTTTCCACGTGCGTCCCGAGCACGCTGCCGAGGCGCTGCACCAGGCCAGGGGCGGTCCGGTCGCCGAGGGCAACGTCGGCGGCGGCACCGGCATGATTTGCCACGAGTTCAAGTGCGGCATCGGCACGGCCTCGCGGCGCGTGCGCATCGACGGCCGCGATTTTATGATCGGCGTGCTGGTGCAGGCGAACTACGGTCTGCGCGACAGCCTGCGCATCGCCGGCGTGCCGGTCGGTCAGTACCTGCGCAACGATCGCATCTACAGCAAGCCGAACCCCGGCGCCGGCGACACCGGCTCGATCATCATCGTGGTCGCCACCGACGCGCCGCTGCTGCCGACCCAGTTGAAGCGCATCGCCAAGCGCGCCGGCATGGGCCTCGCGCGGATGGGTAGTTATGCCGGCAACGGGTCCGGCGATCTGTTCATCGCGTTCTCGACCGCGAATGCCGCGGCGCTGCACGACCGGCCGCTGCAGCAGGCCAGCTTCATCGGCAACGATCATCTCGATGGCCTGTTCGAGGCCACCGCGCAGGCGGCCGAGGAGTCGATCGTCAATGCGATGGTCGCCGCGCGCGACATGCAGGGCGACGGCGGGCACTATGCGAAGGCGATCTCCCACCCGCAGTTGATCGCTCTGCTCAAGAGATTCGGGCGCTACCAGCCGCCGCATTGAACGCGCGCGCCGGGCGCCGGACTATGTAACCGGCAACGCGCCCGCATCGCTGCGATTCCACCAGCCGCCGCCCAAAGCCTGGAACAAGGTAATCGTGTCGGTGTAGCGGTTCGCGACGGCGCGCACCTGGGCGATGCGCGCCTGTTGATAGATCTGCTGCGCCGCCAACAGAGCGACGTAGTCGACGGCGCCGACTGCATATTGCCTTTGGATCAGGTCGAGACTGGCCTGCGCGGCGGCGAGGGCATCATCATCGGCCTTGAGAGCCTGCCCATCATTGTCGAGCGCCGTCAAGGTATCGGCCACGTTCTGAAACGCGTTCAGCACCGTCTGCCGGTAGAGCGCCGCGGCCTCATCGAAAGCCGCGATCGATGCGCGCCGCTTGGCGTGCAGCGAGCCGCCGGCGAATATCGGCTGCGTCAGGCCGCTGCCGATGCTCCAGATTGCCGCGCCCGGGCTGAACAAGCTGGACCAAACCAGCGATTCGCCGCCGGCCGAGCCGCTCAAGGTCAGTTGCGGCAGCATATTCGCCGTGGCGACGCCGATCGCGGCGCTGGCCGCGTGCATCAGAGCCTCCTGCGCCCGGATGTCGGGGCGTTGCGCCACGAGCGCGGACGGCAGGCTGACCGGCACTTCGTCCGGCAGCTTCAGAGCCGACAGTTCGAATATGACCGGCGCGGCTTGGTGCGGAAAATGACCGGTCAGTGTCGCCAAAAGGTGTTCGGCAACCGCCAGTTGCTGTTGCAGCGGCGGCAGCGTTGCGCGTACCGAGGCGAGATTCGATCGTTGTTGCAATACGTCGGAGCGCGTGCGCGTTCCCAAGGCGTAGCGGCGCTCGGCGATGCCGAGCTGCTTCTCCTCGAGGACGATGATTTCACGCGTGACGGCGATTTGCTGCCGCAGCGAGGCCAGCTGAACCGCGGTCGACGCCACGTTGGCCGTCAGCGTCAAATAGCTGCCTTCGAGCCGGAAGTTCTGATCGACGACTTGTGCCTGCAGCGCCTCGAGCTCGCGCCTCTGGCCGCCGAAGAGGTCGAACGTGTACGAAACGCCGACGTTCGCCTGAAAGACGTTCGTGATGAATCCCGGAAACCCCGGCGCGATCGAGGCTCCGCTGACCTGCGCTCGCTGCCCGCTCAGCGTTCCCTGCAGCTGCGGGAAAAATACGCCCTGGCCGGCGCGGAGGTTCTCGCGGGCCTCGCGCAGCGCCGCCTGCTGGGCGGCTATGGTCGGGTAACTGGCCATTGCCTCCTTGATCAGCCGATTGAGTTCGGCCGATCCGAACAATGTCCACCATTCGCCCGGCAGGTCGCGGCCGAAGTCCAAACGCTGCGCCGCGCCGCCGCCAGCCGCCGGCGCCGGCAGCTTTTCGGATAAATACGCGTTCGTCCGGGGGGCCGCGGGCGTCCTGAAATTCGGGCCGACGGCGCAACCGCTCGAGGCGAGCGCGATCGCCGCTCCGCCCAATGCGGCGCGCAGCCAGATGACGGCGCTTAGGACTGCGGCGCATCGGTGACGGGCCGGGTGAGCGTCGCTGCCGGCGCGGCGCCGCTGTTGATCAGGCGGCGGACGACTCTTTTGTGCAGCCAGCGCTCGAGATCGTCGATCCACGTGAATGCGGCCGGTACCATGACGAGCGTCAGTCCGGTCGAGGCGACGAGGCCGCCGATCACGGCGATGGCCATTTGGCCTTGAAACGAAGCGGAACCGCCGATGCCGATCGCGACGGGCAGCATGCCGGCGATCATCGCCACCGAGGTCATCACGATCGGGCGCGCGCGCTTGTGGCCGGCTTCGAGCAGCGCCGTCAGGCGGTCCTTGCCGGCGCGCATCTCCTCGATCGCGAAATCGACGAGCAGGATCGAATTCTTCGCGACGATGCCCATCAGCATCAAGATGCCGAGCACCGTCGCGAGCGAGAACGGGCTATGCGTCACCAGCAGTCCGAGCAGGGCGCCGCCGATCGAAAGCGGCAGCGCGGAGAGGATCGTGATCGGCTGGAAGATGCGCGCGAACAGCAGCACCAGCACCGCGAAGACCAGCAGGATGCCCGCGACCATGGCCAGCACGAAACTCGTGAATAGTTCCTGCATGTATTGCGCGGTGCCGACCTCGACGATTTGCACGCCGCTCGGCAGATGCTTGTAGATCGGCAGCGCGCGGATCTTGTCGAGCGCAGTGCCGAGCTGGGCGTTGTTAAGATCCGCTTCGAGCGAGATGCGGCGATTCTGATTGTAGCGCCGCACGCGCGACGGGCCTTGGCCAAAGCCGATGTCGGCGACTTCCTTCAGCGGCACCGTGGCGCCGCTGGCGGTGCGCACCGGCAGGTTCTCGATCGTCGATAGATTGCCGCGCGCCGATTCGATCAAACTGACGCGAATCGGAATCTGCCGGTCCGGCAGCGAGAATTTTGCGCTGTTTTGCGGCAGATCGCCGAGCGTGGCCACGCGCACCGTATCGCTGATGTCGGCCACGGTAACGCCCAACTGCGCGGCTTCGTCCAAATGCGGGTGCACGATCAGCTCCGGACTCGCCATATCGCCGTTGATGCGCGGATCGCGCAGCTCCTTCAGCGTGCGCATTTGTTCGATGGCCGTACGCGCCGTGCGCTCGACGAGCTGCGGATTGCTGCCGACCACGTACAACGTCAAGTCGCGGCCGCCGCCGTCCGACTGGCTCTGAAACGTCATGCGCGCATCCGGAATGACCCGTAGCTCCTTGGTTAGTTGCGCTTCCCACTGCTTCTGGCTGAGCTTGCGCTCGGCGGGCGGCACCAGCTGGATATACAGATCCCCGGCGCGCACCTCGCCGTCCTGATCCTCGCCGATCGACTCGACCACGTTGGCGACCTCGGCGTGACGGCGCAGAATTCGGTAGGCCTCTGCGGCGACCGCAGCGGTCTGCTTCAGCAGCACGCCGGGGGGAAGTTCGACGTGCAGCGTCGAGGAGGAAAAATCGGCGTCCGGCGTAAAGGTCTTCGGAATCATCGCGAGTCCGGCCACCGACAGCACGAAGATCAGCAAGCCCGCCAGCAAGGTCTTGCCCCGGTGCTTGACCGACCAGCGCAAGGCGCGCAGGTACCAGTCCATGACCGGCCCGTCGGCGCCGCGCAGCCCGGCGTGCGGTTTCAGCATATGAGCCGCCAGCAGGGGGCTGATCAGCCTCGCGACCAGCAGGGACATGAACACGGCGACGGCCACCGTGAAACCGAATTGGATGAAGAACTGGCCTACCAGGCCGCCCAGGAAACTGACCGGCAGGAAGACGGCGATGATCGTCATCGAACAGGCGACGACGGCCAGGCCGATCTCATCGGCCGCGTCCATCGCCGCGCGGTAGGCGCTCTTGCCCATCCTCATATGCCGGGTGATGTTCTCGACCTCGACGATCGCGTCGTCGACGAGCACGCCGGTGATCAAGCTCAGGGCGAGCAGGGTCATCTGATTCAGCGTGAATCCGAACCACTGCATGAATGCGAAGGTCGGCAACGCCGCCAGCGGGATGGCCAGCGCGGAAATGGCGGTCGCGCGCCAGTCGCGCAGAAACAGGAATACGATGACGACCGCCAGCAGAGCCCCTTCGATCAGCGCCTCGATCGACGCGTTGTAGGACTTCTGAGTAAAGGTTACCGTCGTGAAGACTTGCTTCAGCGTGATGCCGGGCGCCTCCCGGCCGATCTTGGCGAGCTCGGCTTCGACACGGCGCAAGGTGTCGATATCGGACACGCCTTTGGCTTTGAACACGGCAAATGTCGTCGCCGGGCGGCCGTTCAACCGGGAAATGCTGCGCACCTCCTCGGCGCCGTCGCGCACGTTGGCGATCTCGCTGAGCTTCGCGACTCGTCCGTCCGGCATCGTCAGTCGCAACTCGCCGAGCTGCATCGCGCTATGAGCGCCGCCGAGCACGCGGATCGACTGCTCGGAGCCGCCGACCTGAGAGCGGCCGCCGGCGGCGTCGACATTGATCTCGCGCAGCCGCTGGTTGACCTCGCCGGCGGTGATGCCGTATGCCGCCATGCGCGCCGGATCCAAGTCGACCCGCATCTCGCGATTGACGCCGCCCGAACGGGTGACTTGCGCGACGCCGGACACCGCCAGCAGGCGCTTGGTGATCGTATCGTCGACGAACCAGGACAGCTGTTCCTCGCTCATGGCGGCCGAGCTGATCGCGTAATAGGCGATCGGGCCGCCGTCGATGTCGATGCGGCGTACCTGCGGCTCCTGTATGCCCTGCGGCAAATCGGCGCGTATGCGCGCCACGGCGTCGCGCACGTCGGTCGTCGCCCGGTCGATCGGCGTTCCGATCTGGAACTCGACCTCCGTCTGGGCGACGCCCTCGGTGGCCCATGACGTGATGTTCTTGACGTTGCCGATGCCGGCGACGGCGCCCTCGACTTTCTGCAGAATTTGAGTCTCGAGTTCGCTCGGTGCGGCGCCCGGCTCGCTGATCGTGATCTGCACGAATGGCGCCGAGATATCCGGATTGAGCGTGATCGGCAGGCGAATGAAGGCGACGATGCCGAACACGAACAGCACGGCGAACAGCACCAGCGGGAACACCGGATGCGTGATCGCCCAAGCCGACAGGCGCCTCATGTCGCGCCCGGCGAGGCGGTCGCCACGACTTCGCCGGGGCGCAAAAATGCGCCGGCGACGGCGACGACCCGCTCGGTGCCGGCGAGCCCGCCGCTGACCAGCAGACCTTCGGAGCGCACCCCTGCGATGCGCACCGCGCGCCGATCGACCTTGCTGTCCTTGCCGACGACCAGGACGTAGGTTCCCTGCTCATCGCTCTGCACGGCCGTTTGCGGAAGTATGGCGCCCATCGTGCTGCCGACCAGCACGTCGGCGTGCGCGAAGGCTCCCGGCCGCAGGTTGCGGTCCGCGACGGGCAGGGCGATACGGACAGATCCTTGGCGGGTCGCCGGATCGATGACGGCGCCGATCTGCCAGACCGTGCCGGTAAAGGTCCGTGAAACGCCGGCGAGGCGCACATTCGCCCTCTGGCCCACCGCGAGCCGCGGCACATCCACTTCGGCGACCTGGCCGCGCATCTCGATCTGCCCATCGCGGGCCAAATGAAACAGCACCGTGCTGCCGGTCACCGCGATTTGGCCGACCTCCGCGGTGCGCGTCAGCACGATGCCGTCGGCTGGCGCCAATATGAGCGTATGCGCGAGGCGGTTGCGCGCATCGGCCAGTTGCGCCTCGGCGGCTTTTACTTTGGCCAAGGCGGCGAGGGCGACCGTGCGCCGCCGTTCGTTCTCCTCGGTCGAGAACAAGTCGAGGCCCTGCTGCGCGCGCGCCGATTCGGCCTGCGCCATGGACGAATCGGCGCGCATCTCGGCGAGCGAAGCCTGTGCATTGTCGACCAGCGATCGCGCCGCGACGGAGCTCAATCGCGCGAGTACCTGGCCCTTGCGCACGCGATCGCCGGGCTCGACGAGCACCTCGGTGATGCGCGCCGAGTCGCCCTCGTTGCCGATCGGTACGTCGTTGCGGGCGTCGATCTGACCGGTCAGGGACACCGCGGCCGGCACCTCGCCGATCGAGGGCACAATAATGCTGACCAGCGGCGGCACGACGGCGTCGTTGGCGGTGGCGACGGCGCCGGCGTGCGCTCGAACCAATAGCCATGCGCCCAACCCCATTGCGGACAGCAGCGCTAGGCCCCAGCCGGCGCGCCGGCGCCACGCCGGTCGGCGCGGGGCCGGCCGATGAAATCGCGGAGGCTATCGCTTGATCCATACCGGAACCATCCCCGTTCTGTTATCGCGCCTTGACCATAAGACCCGGATCGGCGTCTTTTGTTGCAAACTCTCGGCAAATCCCGTTTTCCCGAGCGCGCTCTTCACGCAGCATGCCGATCGCGCTATCGTTATCGGCAGGTAAGCACCGGATGAGCCCCAATCCACGCGATTTCGTCGACACCGGCCGCTATCCGATCGATCAGGCGGGCCCCTCGAGGCGTTCGATGTCTGGTGAACACGGCCGGGGCGCAAAGCGCGATCGATTCGATCCCGCGGGTGGCCTCAACACGATGCAAGCGGTCGTGACCACCGGCAACGGCGGCTACGACAAGCTGGAGATACGGGATGTGCCGATCCCGCAACCCGCCGCGGGCGAGGTCCTGCTGCAAGTTCTCGCGGCCGGCGTCAACAATACGGAAATCAACACGCGCCTCGGCTGGTATTCATCGGCCGTTACCACGAGCACGGCGGACGCCGCGCTCGCCGCGCCGACGCAGGCCAGGGCGCGGGCCGACGGCGGGTGGAACGCGGCGACGCCGTTTCCGCTCATCCAAGGCACGGATTGTTGCGGCCGGGTGGCCGCGGTCGGCGAGGGCGGCGACGAGCGCCTCATCGGGACGCGCGTGCTCGTCAGGCCGTGCATGCGGCCGCGGGGATTTGAGTCGATGGAGAACATCTGGATGGCGTCGGACTTCGACGGCGCATTCGCCCAGTACGTGAAAGTGCCGGCGTCGGAGATATTTCCGGTGCATTGCGGCTGGAGCAATGTCGAATTGGGCTCGATCCCCTGCGCGTACGGCACGGCGGAGAACATGCTGCACAGGGCCAAGCTTTTGCGCGGGGAGCACGTCGTGGTCGCCGGGGCCTCCGGCGGTGTCGGCTCGGCGGCCGTGCAACTCGCCAAACGGCGCGGCGCCGTCGTGACCGCGATCGTTGCGAAGTCGAAGATGGAGCAGCTGCGTGCGATCGGCGCGGATCGGGTCGTCGGCCGCGACGAGGATATCGTCGCCGCGGTCGGCGAGAGCACCGTCGATCTCGTCGTCGACAACGTGGCGGGACCCGCGTTCGCCGGCATGCTGCGCGTGCTGCGGCGCGGCGGGCGGTACGCATCTTCCGGTGCGATCGGCGGCCCTCTGGTCAGCTTCGACATGCGCAGCTTTTATCTGAAGGATTTGACCTTGATCGGCTGCACCGCGTGGGATGAGCCGGTCTTTACGAACCTGATTTCATATATTGAGCGCGGCGAGATTCGGCCGCTGGTCGCGAAGACCTTTCCGCTCGAGCGAATCGCGGACGCGCAGCGCGAGTTCCTCGAAAAGAAACATGTCGGGAATTTCGTGCTGATCCCGCCGCCGATCGGGTAGGGCGAACGCCGCTGAGCGCCGCCGCCGCCCGCGGAATTCCTTTCGTTCATCCGCCGGCGAGCCGGCGCACGCCCATCTCGCGCAAGGCCTCGGCGACGGCCGCTACCGCTTGCCGCAAGGTGTCGGCGGCGATCGCGCCGATGCAGCCGACTCGGAAGGTGTCGACGGCCGTCAATTTGCCGGGATAAAGGATGAAGCCGCGGTCGCGCACCCGGCGATAGAAATCGGCGAAGTCGTACGCCGGATCCGGCGGGGAGTGGAACGTGACGATGATCGGCGCCTGCAGAGCGTCCGGCAGGAATGTCTTGAATCCCAACGCGCGCATGCCCGCGACGAGCGCCGCGCAATTCTCACGGTAGCGCGCCAAGCGCGCCGGCAGCCCGCCCTGCGCCTGGTATTGGTCGATCGCGGCTCGAAGGGCGGCGACGACGTGCGTCGGCGGCGTGAAGCGCCACTGGCCGGTCTTCTGCATGTACTGCCACTGATCGAGCAGGTCCATCGCGAGCGAGCCGCTGTTGCCGGCCGAGCGCTCGAGAGACGCCCGACGCGCAATGACGAAACCCATGCCCGGCACGCCCTCGAGACATTTCCCGGACGCCGCGATCAGCGCATCGAAACGGATCGTGCGCGCGTCGATCGGGATTACGCCGTAGGAACTCATCGCGTCGATGATCAGGCTGCGCCCGCGATCGGCCACGACGGCCGCGATTTGCGGCAGCGGATTCAGGATCCCGGTGCCGGTTTCGCAGTGCACTTGCGCGACGTGGGTGATCGCCGAATCGGCCGCCAGCGCAGCATCTATCCTCGCGGGGTCGGCGGGTTCCTGCTCGCCGTGCGCCAGAATGACGGATTGGCGGCCGATATACCCCAGGATTCGCACGATGCGCTTGCAGTAACTGCCGTTGTCCGGCACCAGCACCTTGCCGCCGCGCGGCACCAGCGTGCCGAGCGCCGCCTCGACTGCGAATGTTCCGCTGCCCTGCAGCGGCACGCAGACGTGTTCGCTCTGGCCGTCGACGATCGCGATCAGATCCCGGCAGACCGAGGCGGTCACCTCGTTGAAAGCGCGGTCCCAGGATCCCCAGTCGCTCTGCATCGCGGATTTTGTCTCGGCGGAGGTCGTCAGAGGGCCGGGGGTCAGCAGTATCGGATCCGTCATTCGGTCCTCATCACCAGGGCAGTGAATACGTCTTCGTGTTGCAGTAGCTTTTCATGGCTTCCAAGACGCCTTCCTTGTAGCCGAGCCCGGAGTCCTTGATGCCGCCGAACGGCGTCATCTCCAGCCGGTAGCCTGGAACCTCGCGCACGTTGACGCTGCCGACCTGCAACTCCCGAACGAAGCGGGTGATCAGGTCGAGACGGTTCGTGCACAGCGACGAGGACAGGCCATAGTCGGTGCCATTGGCGATGCTGATCGCCTCGTCGACGGTCTTGAAGCGGATCACCGGCGAGACCGGGCCGAAGGTCTCCTGCCGCACGACCGTCATCTCAGGCTTGACGCCGTCTAGCACGGTCGGCGAATACAAGGCGCCGCGGCGGATATTGCCGATCAACAGCCGGGCGCCGCCGGCGACCGCCTCGCCGACGAGCGCTTCGATGCGCCGCGCGGACGCCTCGTCGATCACCGTGCCCATGTCGATCGCCGGATCGAAAGGATCGCCGTATCTGACGGCGCGCGTCTTCTCGACCAAGAGATCGACAAAGCGGTCGGCCACGCTGTCCTGCACCAGGATGCGCTTGACGGCGGTGCAACGCTGGCCCGAATTCTTGTACGACCCGCTCGACGCCAGCGCGGCGGCTTCCTCGATGTCCGCGTCATCCAGCACAATGATCGGATCATTGCCGCCGAGTTCGAGTACTTGGCGCTTGTAGACGGCTTTGGCCGCGATCTGCTTGCCGATCGCCACGCCGCCGGTGAACGTGACCAGATCGACGTCCGCGCTCGTCAGCAGCTCATCGGCGATCTCGGCCGGATCGCCGGTCAGCACCGAGAGCATTTGCGGCGGCAGCCCGGCCTCGTAGAGAATATCCGCGAGTGCGAACGCGCAGAGCGGCGTCTTCTCGCTGGGTTTGAGCACGACGCGGTTGTTGGTGGCGATCGCCGGAGCGACTTTGTGGATCACCTGGTTCAACGGATGATTGAACGGAGTGATCGCCGCGATTGCGCCGAGCAGCGGTTCCTTCATCGTGTAGACCTTGCGGCTCTTGCCGTGCGCCGTGAGATCGCAGGAGAACACCTCGCCGTCGTCGACCAAAGCCTGGTTGGCGGCGAATAGCAGGACATCCGAGGCTCGGCCGACCTCGTACTGCGTGTCCTTCAGGCAAAGTCCGGATTCCAGCGTGATCAGGCGCGCGAGTGCATCGCGCCTCGCGGCGATGACGGCGCCCGCGTTCATCAGTATTTGATACCGGTCGTGGCGCGTCAGCCGGGAGCGGAAGCCGCGCGCTATCCGCAGGGCCTTTTTGACGTCCTCGACGGTCGCTTTCGGGACGGTGCCGGCCAGCGTCCCGTCATACGGGTGACGAATCTCGATGATACGGTCGCGGGCCACTTTCTCGCCGGCGATCCGCAGCGACTCGCGGATCGGCTGGCGTGGCTCGGCAGGGGCGGCGTTTGCGGGCATCGGTTGCCTAATGGGTATGAGTGGCGAGATTCAGGCCGAGGTCGAACGCATCGAAGTTGCGCCAGCGGCGGTCTACGGGCTGCCCAATGACCGCGCGATTGACGATCAGCGGTACCTTTTGTTCGGACGTGCCGCCGTGCGAGCGCAGCGGCACCTCGAGCCCGGAGAGATCATGCCGGTCGCGGCTCGTGCCGATGACCGTGTCCTGTCGTGACACGACCGCCAGGTCGCCGATTCGATCGGCAGGCAATTCGAATTTCACCGCGGCCTCGGCCCGCCTCAGCACCTGCTCGATCCCGGGGAGCGCGGCGATCCGCGCCGCCACGGCGCGCGAGTCCGCCGCGGCCTTCAGATACACGAGCGCGAACGATCCGAGCGCTCCATGGTGCACGACGTAGGGGTCGGTGATCGGCAGGATCACCCGCGCCTCGCGGGCTCCCAGCCAGGCATCGAGCCTGTCCTGCAGAAAGACGACGTTCGGTTGACCGTCGGCGCCGTGTTTGGCGTTCATGCCGTGATCGGCGGTCAGGACGATCGTCGCGCCGAGCTCCTCGAGGCGCGCGAGATTCCGGTCGATCATCGCGTAGAAATCGTTCGCCATCGTCGTGGCCGGCGCTGCCTTGTGCTGAACGTAATCGGTCGTCGACAAATAGGTCAGGTCCGGCCGTTCGCGCTCCATCAGCTTGACGCCCGCGACAAAGACGAACTCGGACAGCGCCGAGCTGTAAACGGAAGGGACCGGCATGCCGACCAGCTCGAGCACGTTCTCAACGCCATTCACGGCCAAGTTGGCCTCGGCCGCCTTTTCGGACGAAAAGCAAACGCCGCGCATTTCGTGGCCCAGGAGCTTGCGCAGCTTGTCCTTCGCCGTGATCACGGCGACTTTCGCGCCGGCCGACGAGAACGCCGCGAGGATCGTGCCGACCCGCAGATGGCGCGGATCGTTCATCATCACCTCTTCGCCGCGCTCCGGATCGAAGAAGTAGTTGCCGCAGATGCCGTGCACCGACGGCGGTACGCCGGTGACGATCGACAGATTGTTCGGGTTCGTGAAGCTAGGCATCACGCAATCGGCGACGAAGCTGCTGCCGGCGCCCGCGAGCAGACGGCCGAGGTACGGCGCGGAACCCGCGGCCACGGCGGCGGTGATGTACTCGTACTGGCAGCCGTCGACGCAGACGACGACCAGCGGGCGTTGCATCCAGCGGTAGGGTCTGCCGTTTACAGTGACCGCGGTCGACAAGTTCTACTCCGTGAGATCATGTCGCGGCGGCGATGGCGGCCGCCTTGTGCATTCGCGCGCGGCTCTGCACCGCATGTTGACGCAGCAACTTCCCCGCGCGGACCGAATCGCGCGCCGCGATGGATGCGACCACGGCCCTGTGCTCGGTGTTCGATACGGCAAACCCGCCGCCGTCCTGCAGCCCGCGAAGGCGGAACAAAAGCAGCCCCTTGGTCAGCAGCCGGTAGCTTTCGATCAGGCGGGTATTGCCGGTGAACTCGACGAGCAGGTCGTGAAACCGCAAATTCAGCGCGTGGTAACGCTTGATGTCCTGCATGCCGGTCGCCTGATCCATTTGCGAGACGATACCCTCGAGTCCGCGAAGCTGCTGCGGCGTGACGCGCTCAGTAACGCGTTGCCCGATCAATCGATCCAGCGCTTCCCGTATGTCGTAGATCTCGTCGGCTTCGGCAACGGATATCTCGCGGACAAAAACACCGCGATTCTTCTCCGAGCGCACGAGGCGGGATTCCTCGAGCGCTCGCAGCGCTTCGCGTATCGGTCCGCGGCTGGTTCCGAATCGCAGCGCCAAATCGCTCTCGTTGATCCGTTGGCCAACCGCGAGTTCGCCGCGCAGAATCAGCTGCTCGATCTCGACCTGCACGAGCGCCGGCAGGGAGTTGGCCTGCACGAGTTGAAGAATCGTCGGAGCGGCGGCCGAAACCATGGATGCATGCTAACAGAATTGCAGATTGTTGACAATAATCAGTCGACAGCCAAGTCTAAGCTAGCCGGCTCCGGCGATCAGCCCTTGCAGCGGCCCCAAGAACTTCTCGTAATTCTTCCAGCGGCCGGCCGAAGCGGCGTGGATTTTTTGCCGAACCTGCCACTTGCTGGCGGTGATGACGACGCGATCGGTCCGATGGAAATCGAGGCACCCGGGGTCCCATGGCAGGCCAATGAATTCCAGCATACGCCGGGTCCAACCCTCCTGATCGGCGACCAGCGCCTCGTACGGGACCTCCAGCAGCGCCGCCTCGGGAAGTACGGTGCGCCAGTGATCGGTGATGCGCAGGTATTCGCGATAGTAATGCGCCAGATGGTCGAAATCGTTGGCGTACGGGCCGATATTGAAGAAATTCTGAAAGTAGATCGACAGACAGGTATCGATCGGATGGCGCCGCATGTGGATGATCCGCGCCTGCGGCAGCGCCGCGTGGATCAGGCCGGCGTACATGAAATTGGCGGGCATTTTGTCGACAATGCGCGCCGCGCCGGCGGATAAAGCCGTCAGGCGTGCGAGATAATCCCGGGCCAAGCCGGGCAACAGGTCGGCGGGCGATCTGCCCTGACCCCGGGCGTCGCGATACGCATCGTACGCGCCGTTCCAAAAGATCACTTCGCCGGCGCCGAATGCGGCCGGATGCGACGCCAGGATCTGTTCGGTGAGCGATGTGCCCGACCTTGGCATGCCGACGATCAAGACCGGCAGCCTCGAGTCGGATGCGCAGGCCTCACATTGGCGCAAGAAATCCGCGTCGAAGAGGCCGATGATTTCGTCGATGCGCCGCGTCAGTTTTGCGCCTTCGTAGCGCGACCCGTAGCGCTTGGTCAATTCGTTCGCCTGTCGATAGTGGCCGAACGCCTCCTCGTAGCGTTTGGTGTCGTCGAAATATTTGCCCAGCGCGTAGCGCAGGCTGATCTCGTGCGCGAGCGGCAGGCGCTTTGCGAGCGCGGTCGAAGCGCCCGTCAGCCAGGCGGCATCCTCGTCCGTCATATTGCGATGTGTCGCGATGCCGGCATACGCCGGGGCGAAGTCCGGATTGATCGCGATCGCGCGCCGGAAAAGTCCTTCCGCTTCGGAGAACCGACCGCGGTCGGCCCATAATTCACCGAGGAACGACAGCGCCTCCACGTAGTTGGGGTTGATGGCGAGCGCGGTCTCGCAGCAAGCTTGCGCATCCTCCGGACGGCGCAGCTGGCGCAAAGCCAGGCCCAGGCTCAGATGGGCCGGGGCGTGATCGGCCTTTATTGCCAGCGCTTGCCGGAATGAGGCAACCGCTGCATCAATCCGCCGCAATTCGAACAGCGCGGTGCCAAGATCGCAGTGGCTATCGGCATGCCCCGGCTCCAGCTCAATGGCCTTTCGAAATGCGGTCACGGCGTCGCGGCGGCGCCCGAAATCGCGAAGCAGGTTCCCGAGGTTATGGTGCGCAGCGCTCAACGCCGGATCGATTGCGATTGCGCGCTGGGTGCTGATCATCGCCTGGTCGAGCATGCCGAGCCGTCGCTGTGCGTCGCCCAGGTTGCAGAGTATTTGCGCATCGTCGGGTTTGATTCCGAGTGCGAGCCGGTAACAAGCAGCCGCGTCGAGATATCGGCCCAGCTCCAGATAGGCGTTGCCGAGGTTGTTGTGCGCTTCGACCAGCCGCGGGTTCAGCTGCAGAGCCCGCTGGTAGAGCGGGACCGCTTCATTCGCTCTCCTGAGCTCTTTGGTCGCATTGGCCGCATCGACCAGCGTATCCGCGTCGTTCGGTTCGACCGCGAGGGCCCGGCGCAAGCTCGCCAAGGCTTGAGCCCATTGCCCCTGATCGTGCAGAGCCGCGCCTAGATTGCGGTGGGCTTCGGCATCCTGCGGCATCAGCTCGGCCGTTCGACGCAGCTCCGTCAGCGCGTCCTTGCCTTGCCTGACGAGCGTGACGCTGAGGATCTTCCACAGCATTCCGGCGCCCGGGTGAATCGCCAGCAATGCACGGGCCCTGCTTTCGGCTTCCGGCAAACGGTCTTGATTGACCAGAGCGACCAGTGCGCCGATCTGAAGCGGATCGAGCGAGCCGGCATTAGTCATCGCGATAGCGAGTCAGCGCGTCGCCCAAGGCGCTCTTTAGCGGCTCGAGCCACGATTCGAAATTCTTCCAATGATCGAGCCCCTCGCGATTGATCGGCTGGCGAACCTGCTCCGAGCTGGCGGTGCGCACACTGCGGACCGTCTTGTGAAACTCGATGCATCGCGGCTCGAACTCGAGGCCGCAGAAGTCAAGCATGCGCCGTACTTGGCCGTCCAGGTCCTCGACGAGATCTTCATGATGTACGCGAAGGACCCAGCCGGGCAGCACGTCGTTCCAATGCCGCATCAACTCGAGATAGGTGCGGTAGTAGCGGGCGATGTCGTCGATGCTGTAGGTGAACTCTTGTCCTTTTGCGAACAGCTGCTTTAGGTTGCTGAAGCAGCAGGCGACGGGTTCGCGCCGCGCGTCGATGATCTTGGCCCTCGGCAGCATCAGGCGAATCAATCCCAAGTGACGGAAGTTGTTCGGCATCTTGTCGATGAAAAACGGTCTCCCGGCGACCCGGTAGATCCGAGTGGCCGCCAGATAATGCTCACCGAGGCGCCGAAACTCGTCGCTTTGCATATCGGCAAGGATGCGCGGGTAGCGCGGATTCGTCAGGTCCGGGTCGCGGCCCCGGAGGTTTGCGACGATCTGTTGGATGTTGGCGAGTTCCTGCGTGCCCTCGACCTGCGAATGAGACGCCAGTATCTGTTCGAGCAGAGTGGAGCCTGCGCGCGGCAATCCGACGATGAAGATCGGATCGGGATCCGCGACCCCGCAGCCAAGATGCCTCGCGAAGAACTCGCGCGTGCAGACTTCGATCTGTTGACGCGTATTGTTCTCTATGATTTCCGGCCGATAGCGGCTTTCGGCGCGCTTCAGCGCGTTGCCGCGCTCGTAACATTGGAACGACTGCGCGAATTCACCCTGATCTTCGAGCGCCTTGCCGAGGGCGAAATGCACATGATAACGGTCGATGGCGCCGATCTGCGGCGCAGCTTGCAGGGACTTTAGCGTAGCGAGCTCTTCATTCGTGAAACGGTAGGTTTTCAGGTTGGCCAGGCTCCAATAGGCGTCGCCGAATTCCGGCCGGCAGGCCGCGGCCCGCCGGTAGGAGGCGATCGCCTCGTCGCGCCGCCCGAGCGTCTTCAATGCGTGCGCGATCGATAGATGCAGGTCGGCATCCGCGGGCGTCCCCTGTAGAAGTTCCCGGTACAAGGCCACGGCCTTTTCATGTTCCCCGAGCCCGACGGAGGTCGTCGCATAGAGCGCAAGATAATGCAGTCGATTGCGCGGGGTCTTCCTTCAAAAGCCGGTCGAGTTCGCGACGCGCCTCCGGATAGCTTATGAAGCTCGATCAGTACCTCGGCGTATTCGGCGCGAGCGGCCCGATAATCGGGGGCCAGTTCGACGACCGCCGCCAGCAGCAGTTCCGCGTCGTCGAACACCTTGCGCGCCATGCCGATGCGGGCCAGCAGGCGCATGGCCTCGATCTGATCGCCATGCTGCAGAAGATAGGCGCGCACCAGCGGCTCGGCCGCATCCAGATCGCCGTCCAGGAATAGTCCGGTCGCGGTCACCACCTCCGCCGGCAGATTTCGAAGTATCGCCAGCTGATTCGCCGCCATGGCGGCGCTTCTCCGCCTGCCCCGTCATTCGATAGAGCCCCTCGAGCATGTGCCAGCTGGACGGCAGCGCGTGATTGATGTTGACCGCCGATTGAAAGGACTCGATCGCCTGCGGCGCCTGCTTCAGGACGACGAAGCACTGTCCGCGCTCCTCATGGAGGCGACTGAAATGCGGATGATCGCGTTCCAGCCGGACGAGCGTCGCGAGTGCGTCGGCGATGCGGCCAAGGCGGCGTTGCGCGATGGCGAGGAACAGCTGCAAATCTCTTTGGCCGGGCTTCTCGGCCAGCAGCGCCGTGCAGGCCTCCAGCGCTTCGGCGAACTTCTGCTGTCTTAGCAGTCCCCTAATCCGGGGCACCTCGGAAACAATCGCAGCTGCGGCGTACTCGGTGTCCGTTGATGCCATGTGGATCCGTTAAAAAAAAGGGCGGACACTGCAGTCCGCCCCGGATTCTACTGCAACCGACCTGCGCCGCTAGAATTTATACCCAAACTGCACGGACAGCACGCGCGGGCGCAACGGCACTACGGACTTGATGAATTGACCCGACGACGTATTGATGCTGGCGTCCGAGTTCGACAGGTTGCTGCCGGTCAGCTGTGCCGTCCAATTGGCCTTGGCCACGCCGACCGCCGCGTCATACGTCGTATATCCCGGCATCGTGTACTTGCACAAGGTCGTCGTCGGAACCGGATTGCAAAATGCGCCATTGCCATCGGGGAAGCTGGCCGGCTCATTGCGCATGCTGCCGACATGGTTCGCGCCCACCGACACGAACGGCTTGTACTCGCCGCTGGTCCAGTCGTAGCGCGCGCGCACGTTGAACTGCAACGGCGGCGAAAACGCCGGAGCGGTGCCGAGCACGCCGTACGGATTCGTATAGGGCAGGCCGTTGACCTGGGTGATGCACTGTCCCTTCGGCGTCGGATTCCCGGCGATCGCCGGTCCGCTGCTCGCCAAGCACGGCGCGTTGGTCTGGTCGGAACTGTTCCACGAACTCGATCCCTGCACCGTCAGTCCGTCGGTCACGCGGGCGACGAGCTGTAGTTCGACGCCCTTGATCCGGTAGGTTGGGCCGTTGATGTTGAAGGTCGTGTTGCCGAGATGAACCGGGTCGAACAAGGACAATTGCACGGATTTCCAATCCATCTGATAGACGGACAAATTGGCTTGCAGCCGATGATCCAGGAACTCGCTCTTCAGGCCGATCTCGTTGTTGACCAAGCTGTCCGAATCGAAGCCCGCCGGCTTGTAGAACTGTTTCGGCCCGCCCGGGGTGAACGGCGCCACGGCCTTCAGGAAAATCGTGCTGCCATCCATGCTGGTATGCGTTCGGTTGAAGCCGCCCGGGCGAAACCCTTGCGACCAGGTGTAGTACGCGAGGATATCCGGCGTGATGTGCCAGGTCAGATTGGCGCGGCTCTTGAAGCCGCTCTCGCTCTTGTGCAAGTTGATGCCGAAGCCATCGTGCGTGTTGCTGCCGTTCGGCACGTTCAGGATCGTGGAGGTCGCGCTGTAGTACTCCGAACCTTCCTCGTACTCGTCGTACTTGTAGTGGCGGGTTCCGGCGGTCAGCGTCAGGACTTTCGGAACGATGTCGAAATCGACCGAGCCGAAGAACGCGGTTTGATTGTAGCCGCGCCGCACGTTCTCGCCGAACGCCGTGTTGGTGTTCAAACGCGTGCCGGGATCGGAGGCGTAGTAGCCGGTAATGGGGCCGACCGCGGCCACGCAGTCGGGGCCGCCGGCGAGCGAGATCGCGAGGTTCTCGGGGCTGCACTGCGGGATGCCCATGTAGTTGAAGTTCATGTTGTCGATGATCTGGAACTTCTCGTAAAAGGCGCCGACCAGTCCGCGCAGGCGGTTTTCTTCGGAAGTCTGCAAGCGGATTTCATGGCTCTGGTGAGTGTTAGCCACTTGATCGCGCCAACTGCCCGTCGGCGGGTAACACGTGGTCGGCTTGGCAGACCGGAAATACGCATAACCGGCGCCCTGGCCCGAGCAAGAGTAGTAGGAACCGTGGGTCGGAACGCTGGTAGTTCGAGTAGTCCTGTTGTTGGTCGATGTGCCGGACCATGTAGCTGCCGGTATAAACGGCTTTCATATCGCCGAACTTGCCGTTGAGCGTCCAGGCCGTGCTTTCGTATTTATCTTTGTCGAAGGCCGGGGCGAATGCCGTGATCTCGTATGGCGCGAGCGCGACGCCGGCCGGGCTGACGGGTTGCTCGGAGAAGTAGCCGTCCGCTTCGAAGTGCTGGTAATTCTGCTGCAGCAGCAGGTTCCAGTCGTCGTTGAACTTCCACAGCGCGGAGAGCCTCATGCCATTGTAGGTCGCGCTGTTCAGGTCCGACCCTGTGAGACCCGCATTGTTGGCTGTCGGGCTTCCCGGACGGGGTATCGGCGTGTTGCTCGGCGGAACGGAGATCGTTCCCGGCACGTTGGAGATGTAGCCGCCGCGGCGGTCGGTGAAAATGGTGGCGCGGATGGCCAGTTTATCGGCGATCAGCGGCAGGTTGATCGTGCCGTTGACGTTCGAGTTGGGATCGCCTCCCGCCGTGATGCCGTAACCGGCATTGACATTGCCTTCCGTGACATCGATCTTCGGCTTGTTGGTGATGTAGCGAATGGCGCCCGCCTGCGAACCACCGCCGAACAGCGTGCCTTGCGGACCTTCGAGCACTTCGACGCGCTCCATGTCGACCATGTAGACGTCATTGTTGCGGGCCGGGAATTGCATCGACTGGTCGTCCAGATACAGGGCGACGTTCGGGAAGGGCGCGGTCGTCGATTGCGATTGGTTTCCCGAGCCGCCGGAACTCAAGCCCCGCATGAATATATTGCCGGTGCCGGGGCCGTTGCCGCTAAAGGTCACGTTCGGCGTGTAGCGCAGCAGATCATCGAAAGTCGTCACGTTCAGTTGCTTCAACTGCTCGCCGGTCATTGCTTGAATCGTGATCGGCACGTTTTGGATCGATTCAGTGCGACGCTGCGCGGTCACGGTGATTTCCTGAATCGCGTTGGTATCGGCGGCCTCCGCCGCGGGAGCGGCGGCCTGCGCAATTCCGAGGCCTAAGCCTGATCCGCTTAGAATCGCGGCAATCGCGTATGACAATTTCGGGTTTGAATTCATTACTTTCCCTTCTTTAAAATTTGAATTTCACTGTCGATCGGCGACGACACCGCTGTCGATTCCCTGCGCGGCAGACCTGATGGTTGACGCGTGGCTCAAAAACAACAATTGGTAATCAGCATAATCGGCGGACGGGCCACTGAGTTCGCATGGCTGCATCCCGAATTCGGCGCTTTTATATAGATCATCCCCGCGAGTCCAAGGCCGCCACATCTGCGGCGCCACCCAGGCCCATTGCGTGACATTATCGCAACACGGCCGCAGACACAATTAAATGTTAAAAGCTGTACGTTGCAATTCCGTGACCAGCCGGATCCCCACGGTCGTTCTTGCGCTACTTTATAGGGAATTTGCCTGAAATCAAACGGCTTCCCGGCCCCTTAAGGGCCCAGGACCGCTTGCCGGTCGTGCTATGGTTCCGCACCTTTGGGCGGCAGGTGGCGGTTATGTCTCAGCACGTCGGCATCGTTGCGTGTTCCGCCGAAGGCGCGGCGCTGTGTTACAGGACCATTTGCGTGGAGGGCGCCGCCTTGCTGGGCCGGCACGCGCATCCGGAAGTATCGATGCACACGCCGTCGTTCGCCGACTATGTCGCCTGTCTCAGTAACGACGACTGGCAGGGCGTGGCTGAATTGATGCTGCGGTCCGCGGACAAACTCGCCGGCATGGGCGCCGACTTTCTGATATGTCCGGACAACACGATCCATCAGGCGCTGCCGTTGCTTGAGCCGCGATCGCCCTTGCCTTGGCTGCATATCGCCGAAGTCGTTGCGGCTCAGGCGGTTGCATTGCACTACCGGCGGCTCGCACTGACCGGCACGCGTTGGCTCGTCGACAGCGAGGTTTATCCGGCGAAGCTCGCTGAGCGCGGCGTGCAATACGCGCGGCCGAGCGGCGCGGAGCGCGATGAAATCAACCGCATCATCATGGACGAATTGGTCCGCGGCGTCTTCAAACCTGAATCAGCGGCCTATTTCCAGCGCATCATCGGCCGCATGAAGGAGACCGGCTGCGATGCCGTGGTCCTCGGTTGCACCGAGATTCCACTGATCATCAGCGATGCGAATTCCCCTTTGCCGACGCTCGATTCGACGCGCCTGCTCGCTAGGGCCGCTTTGCGGCGGGCGGTGGGCGTCGAGACGGTTCGCTCGTAACGCTCCCGAGCGCCGCACGATGTCCACGGCGCCGGAACGCTGGTCTACGAAGTTGGCCTTCTATTTCGCTGCTGTCGGCGCGGCGGTCGGGCTCGGCAGCATTTGGCGCTTTCCGTATCTGGCCGGCGCGAACGGCGGCAGTGCCTTCGTGTTCGTATTCGTTCTGGCGTGTCTCGCCATCGCGACGCCGCTGCTCGTCGCCGAATTCATCATCGGTCGATGCTCCCGGCGCAATCCGGCCGCCGCCGCGGGAGCGGTGGCCGCGAGCTTTGGCCGGTCACGCCGGTGGAACGCGATCGGCGTGCTCGGCACGGCGGCGGTATTTTTCATCATGTCCTTCTACACCGTCATCGCCGGATGGGTGTTGGCATATGCCTGGAGCTGCGCTTCCGGCGAACTCACCGCGCTGCCGCGTTCGGCAATCGGAGGCCACTTTAAGGAGTTTTTGGCCAATCCCTGGCGGATCGGCGCCTGGCATTTGGGTTTCATCGCGATCGTCGGCGGCATTTCGGCGCGAGGCGTGAATCGCGGCATCGAACTCGCGAACAAGATTCGCGCACCGGGCCTGTTGATCTTGCTGCTGATTCTCGTCGCCTATGCACTCGTGACCGGCGATGTGCGGCGGGGTCTCGCGTTCGCGTTCGCCCCGAACTTCCATATGCTCACGGCGAATGTGGCGCTTTCGGCCATCGGCCAGGCGTTTTTCGCGACCGGCGTCGGCGCGGCGATGATGCTTGCATATGGCGCCTATGTACCGCGCGGGGCGTCTCTCGTGCGCGCGGCGCTGATCATCAGCGGAGCAATTGTGTTTATCTCCATGCTCGCGACCTTGATGATCTTTCCTCTGGTCTATCGGTACGGCTTGAATCCGGCACAAGGCCCGGAACTCGTGTTCAACGTTTTGCCGATCGCATTCTCTGAGATGCCGGGGGGGCGCATCGTCGGCACCTTGTTCTTCGTTCTGCTCTTTTTCGCGTCGCTGACCCCGAGTCTTGCGGGCATCGAGCCGATCGTGGCCTGGCTGACGCAGCGTCTCGGTTTGGCGCGCGCACGCGCAGTGGTCCTCGCATGCGCGAGTATCTGGGCGTTGGGACTAGGCAGCGTACTGTCGTTCAACGCCTGGGCGCATTGGCATCCGTTCAGCGCGATTCCGCGGCTGCGCAACATGACCGTCTTCGACGCGCTGGATTTCGTCTCGTCCAACGTCATGCTGCCGGCCGGCGCGCTGCTGACGTGCATTTTGCTCGGCTGGCGGTTGCCGCGAATCCTCGGGGAGCGCGAGTTGCCGGAAGAGGCGATCGGCACCCGTCGATTGGTGTTTTTTCTGCTGCGCTACATCTGTCCCATCGGGATCGCCGCGGTGTTGGCCGCCGCACTCGTGTAACATCGCCGGACGGGCGGGCAGGGCGCCGCGAAAGTGGCCGGCGGTTTTTAGTCGACGATTCCGGACCTCATCGTGACCGGCTCCGACAAGCTGAAGCGCAGGCGGCCGGCGTCGATGCGTACGCGCAGGTGACGGTGCTTGGTCAGGTAATAAATCCCGACGATGGCTGCGGCCAGGCCCGAGGCGGCCCCGATGCCGATCGCCCATCGCGGGCCGTATTGATCGGCTACCCAGCCGACGACGGGCGCTCCGATCGGAGTGCCGCCCAATGCCAGGGCCAGCAGGATCGCCATCACGCGCCCGCGGACCGGCGGATCGGTCGACAGCTGCACGAGGCTGTTCGTCGACGTCGAGAAGGTTTGCGCAGACATCCCGACGACGAGGAGTACCAGGCCGAAAAATAGTTGGTTGGGCATTACCGCGGCCATCGTCAAGCTGAACCCGAAGATGGCCGCAGCCACTGACACGAGCGCGACGTTCGGGTACGCCCGCGCGGCCGCGAGCAGAGCCCCGGCGACCGATCCGATCGCCATGATCGAGGTGAGGAACCCGTATTCGCCCGGGCCCGCGTGAAAGACGCCGACGCACATGGTCGCTATAAAAATGGCGAAGTTGAGGCCAAAAGTCCCGATCAGGAAAAGCATCAGGAGGACGGCTTTCAGGTCCGGGCGCCTCCAGACATAGCGTAACCCTTGGGCGAGGCTGCCCGGCTTGCGCAGAATGATGTCGCTTCGATGCACATCGTCGAGGCGCAGGAGCCGCAACGCGCAAAGCACGGCGGCGAACGATCCGGCGTTGATGATGAACACCCAACCGGAACCCACGCCGGCGATCAAGACACCGGCGAGCGCGGGACCGATCATGCGCGCGGCGTTGAATGACGTGGAATTGAGCGCCACCGCGTTGGCCAAGTCGGCTTCGACGACCAGATCCGAGACGAACGTCTGCCGCGCGGGCGAATCGACCGCCGAAACGCAGCCAAGCAACAGCGCAAACAGATACACCTGCCACAAGCGGATCAGCCCGGTGATCGTAAGGATGCCTAGTCCCAGAGCGAGCATGCCCATCGCGGTCTGAGTGGCGATCAGCAGCTTGCGCCGGTCGAGATGATCGGCCGCGTAGCCGGTCAAAGGCAGCAACAGAAATTGCGGGCCGAACTGCAGCCCCATGACGATGCCGACCGAGGTCGCATTGTTGTGGGTCAGCACGGTGAGCACCAGCCAGTCTTGGGCGGTTCGCTGCATCCACGTGCCGACGTTGGACACGAAAGCGCCGGCCGCCCACACGCGGTAGTTGAATCCGCGCAGGGCCCGGAATGTGCTTCTCATCGGATCATCCGCCGATCCGCGGCCGGCGGCCCGCCGGCGCCACTCCTTGAATTGTCGTGACAGAGCACGGGATCAACAGTTACCGTTGCGAGATCAAATTGCAAGCCAGTCATCGCCGTTGCCGGAAGATTAATGACGAATCCCGCGCCCAAGCTGCCCGTCCGCTTTTTCCGCGGTCTTGGGGGCACGAAGCTCGCCTATCGCGAGATTGGGGACGGCCGGCCGCTCATATTGATCCACGGCTTATTCTCGAACGCAATGGTCAACTGGGTCCAATACGGTCACGCCGCGACGATCGCGGCGCGCGGCCATCGGGTCGTCATGCCGGATTTGCGCGGCCATGGAGATAGCGCCAAGCCGCACGACGCCGCGGACTATCCACCCGACGTGTTGGCCGACGATGGTCTGGCGCTGATCGAACATCTCGAGCTCGCGGACTACGATCTCGGCGGTTATTCGCTCGGCGCGCGGACGGCGATTCGCATGCTGGTGCGCGGCGCCTCGCCCGGGCGCGCGATAGCGGCCGGAATGGGGCTGGCGGGAATCGTCCAAACCGACGGGCGCAGCGCCTTCTTTCGCCGCGTGTTGGCCGAACCCGGCTCATTTCGGCGCGGTTCCGCCGAATGGATGGCCGAAGCGTTTCTGAAGACGGTCGGGGGCGATCGCGTGGCGTTGCTGCGCGTTTTGGATACAGCCGTCGACACGACGGCCGCCGAGATTGGGCGAATCGTGGTTCCGATGCTCGTCGTAGCGGGCGCCGAGGACCGAGACAATGGTTCTGCCGAGGCGCTCAGCGCGGCCGTGGCGGATGGCCGGTACGCCGTCGTACCCGGCAATCATATGAGCGCGGTTACCAAACCGGAGCTCGGCGCGGCAATCGCCGATTTCCTCCAGAATGGCGATCGCCGATGAACGATGGCCGGGCGGCCGCCTGCGGCGGGCGACGGCCGGCTCACGCGTATGATAGGGCCATGCCCATACACGAACAGGATCCCTGGCGCTTACAATATTTTGCGAACATCGTTTGTCCGGCGGATGTCTTCGTTCCGACCGACGATGCCGATGCTTACCGCTGGAACGCGCCGCATCGCGGCGTGTACAACAAGCTTCTGGTCGCCGAGTCGCAGGGCCTCGATTGCGCGCCTCACGGCGTGGAGCCGACGCATTACCCGGTATTCAGCAAGCCGATATTCAATTTGAAGGGCATGAGCGTCGGCAGCCGGATTCTTCGCGATCGCGGCGATTACGAGAACAACTGTCATCCGGGCCACATGTGGATGACGCTTTTGCAGGGCGAGCACGTCAGCAGCGATTTCGCGGTGATCGACGGCGGCGTGCACTGGGTGCGCCACACCGCGGGGCTCGCCATGCCCGGCGGCACCTTCGACTACTGGGTCATTGAAGCGCGGCATCGCGCCGCACTGGAGGCGCATTGCGCGGCGTGGATCAGATCTCGGCTGGGCGGCTATACCGGCATGCTCAATCTGGAGACGATCGGGGGCAAGATCATCGAGGCCCATCTTCGGTTCTCGGACCAATGGCCGGACCTGTACGGCGCGGGCTGGCTCGATGCGATGGTCGGACTCTATTCACGCCGTGTCTGGGAATACGCGGATTCGGACCGGCGCAACGGCTACAGCGTCATCCTGTTCGGACCGCATTCCAGGCAGTATGCGTTTCCGCCGGAGGAATTAATGTCCGAGATTCGCGCCATGCAAGGCGTAAGCAGCTTGCAAATAACTTTTTACGAGAACTTGGACGCCTCGTCGCATATCATGCCGCCCGGCGCATTCAGGCTCGCCGTCATCAACGCGTGGGACCTTGCCGTGGGACAGCAGGCGCGGCGCGCACTTGCGCCGGCGTTCGGACTCGGGTGAAGCCGTCTCTGCGATTCCTTTCGCGCCGATATCAAGCGCCGCCTCGAAGCGTGCTCGCCGGCAAGGGCGCATCGCTGCGCGCAGCCCGTGGGCGCACCTGCGCTTCCAGCCAGTTGCGAATTTCCAATACGCGCAACGATTCGCTGAGCATGGCCGGACCGAGCGCGTGCTTCCAGAGCAGGGGCGCATCGCCTGGATCGGCCTGCAACCGGCGAAGCTCCGCGGCGAACGTCGAGAGCGCCGCGAGGTCGCTGAAGATCCCCTCGGTGACCAGTGTCTCGCCGTAGCGCTCGGCTGCCGCGGCAATGTCGATGTAGCCGTATTCCGGGTGATACTGCACGCCCCAGAAAGTCCCGCGGCCGCAGGCGAACGATGCCGCTTGCACGCCGAATTCGTTGTTCGCGAGAATCACGGCGCCGGCGGGAAGGTGAGCGATTTCGTCCCGATGAATCGTCGGCGCCTCGAAGACCGGCGGTTTTCCGGCGTATAGCCGGTGGTCCCTGCCGGCGGCGTTCAGCATGATGCGTCGGGCGAAGCCGAATTCGCGACCCCGCGTGTTCGCCCTAACTTCACCGCCCGCGGCGGTCACCGCCACCTGCAGTCCCCAGCAGCTGCCGAAAAACGGCACACCGGCTGCAAAAACGGCGGCGGCCAGTTCGATTTGGCGCGTGACCGCCGGCCCGCCGTGGTAGATGTTCAACGCCGATCCGGTCATCGTGACGCCGTCATAGTCAGCGAGGCCGACGCCCATGGGAAACGTCGGATCGCCGTCGGCCGGCAGCACGATGTCGATGCGCAGCGTCGGGTCGATGCGGCGCAGCGTGCGCGCATAACCGTTGCCCGAGTCGTAACCCAACGCCGCCGCCTGTCGCGAGCGAATCTCGGCGACGTTGCCGTCGACGACCAGCAACCGCGCGCCGTTCATCGGGCGCTTTCCACCGCCGCCAGCTTGCCGTCGACGGCCGCGCGAAAGATCTGCTCGAGCTGCGCCGCGTTGACCGGGATCGGATTGCCGCCGGCCGACGGGTCGATGGCCGCCTCGCTGCCGATGATCTCAGCCTTATCGGCGCTGACGCCTATTTCGGCGAGCGAATGCGGTATGGCGAGTTGCCGGCGCATCGCGAGCACCCATGCCAAAAATCCGTCGAAGCCGCGCTCCGGCAGATCGAGCAGGCGGGCGATGACGCCGGTTTTCTCGGCGATCGCGTTGCGGTTGTAGATCATGACGTAAGGCAGGATGACCGCATTGGTCAGGCCGTGGTGCGTGTTGAACCACGAGCCGACCGGATGCGCTATCGCATGCACGCCGCCGAGACCTTTCTGAAAGGCCGTGGCGCCCATTGCCGCCGCGGCCAGCATTTGCGCGCGCGCTTCGATGTCCTTGCCGTCGGCGTAAGCGCGCGGCAGGAAGCGATGAATGATCCGCATGCCTTCGAGCGCGACGCCGTCCGCCAGAGGATGGAAACCGGGCGCGCAGAATGCCTCGAAACAGTGGACGAACGCATCGATGCCGGTCGCCGCAGTCACCCCCCGCGGCAACCCGATCGTCAGCTCCGGATCGGCTATCACGATGCGCGGCATCATCAGCGGGTGAAAGATGATCTTTTTCTGGTGTGTCCGCTCGTTGAGGATGACTCCGGCGCGGCCGACTTCCGACCCGGTGCCGGCGGTCGTGGGAACCGCAACGACCGGCGCGATACCCTTCGGATCCGCCCTCGTATACCAGTCGCCGACGTCCTCGAAATCCCACAGCGGGCGGGTTTGTCCCGACATGAATGCGACGACCTTGCCGGCGTCGAGCGCGGATCCGCCGCCGAACGCGACGACGCCGTCGTGGCCTCCAGCGCGATACGCGCTCAGTCCCGCCTCGACATGACTGCTCGCCGGATTGCCCCGGACCGCGCTGAACAGCGCGGAATTCTGCACCGCCGCGAGAGCACTCTTGATCATCGGCGCGCCGGCCAGCCCTTCATCGGTGACGATCAGCGGCCTACGCATGCCGGCCGACGCGCATGCCGCGGGCAGCTCGGCGATCCGGCCAGGCCCTGCCCAAATCGTCGTTGGGTAGTTCCAATTGCCGCGCAGAATGGTGCTCATGTCTTGATCCTGAAATGAAAGGACTTCGGCCGCGTCAACTGTTCAAAACCGACGCGCGACAAAGTGCAGCCGCGCCCGGAGTTCTTGACGCCGGTCCACGCGAGAGCGGGGTCGAGGTAGTCGCAGCGATTCAGAAAGACGGTCCCGGTCTCGAGGGCGTCGCCGAGGGCTTCGGCGCGCTGCACATCCGTCGAGAATATCGCCGCCGTAAGGCCGAACTCGCTGTCATTCATCAATCGCAGGGCTTCGTCGTCCGAGCCGACCTTCATGATGCCGACCGCCGGCCCGAAAGTCTCTTCGCGCATGATCGCCATCGAATGGTCGACATCGATCAGCACTTGCGGCGCGAGGTAGGGCGTTCCCGCAGCGCTGCGCTCAAATCCTGCTTCGTCGATCAGTTGGCGCGCGCCGCCGGCGATCGCGCCGCGAACTTGCGAGCGGACCGCGTCCGCCGCGGACGTGCGCACGACCGGCCCGATCGTCGTTTGCTCATCCAGCGGCGACCCTAGGCGGTACCGTTTGGTCAGTTCGACGACGCCTTCGACGAAATCATCGTAGCGCGAGGCAGCCACGTAGATTCGCTTGATGCCGCAGCAGGATTGGCCGGCATTGTAGAAAGCGCCGTCCGTCAACGTCTCGATCGCGTGCGCGAGATCGGCATCGGCGCGCACGTAGGCCGGGTCCTTGCCGCCCAATTCCAGGCCGGATGTCGCAAACCCCGCCGACGCCGCTGCGACTACCGCGCGCCCGCCCATTACCGAGCCGGTGAATGCAACGCTCGCGACGCGCCGATCGCCGATTAACAGGGCGGTGTCGGCGTGCGACAGGTGCAGATATTGGAATACGCCGGCCGGAACACCGGCGCTCGCGAATGCCTCGAGGAAGCGTTCGGCGCACAACGGCGTCTGGTGCGAGTGCTTCAGCACGACCGCGTTGCCGGCGATCAATGCCGGCAACACCGCGTTGACCGCCGTCAGGTAGGGGTAGTTCCAGGGCGCCACGACGACGACGACGCCGAGCGGTACGCGCTTGATCTGCCGGAGGAAGCCGGGCTTGTCGCCGGGCGCGATCGGCGCCAGCGCTTCGGGCGCCAACGCCAGCATGGCGCGTGCGCGTTCTTCGAAGCCGCGGATCTCGCCGGGCGTATCGCGTATGGGACGGCCCATCTGCCAGGTGATTTCGGCGGCGATGCCGCTCCCCTTGGCGACGAAGGCGTCGACGGCTCGTCCGAGAATCTCGCATCGCGCGGCTAGCGCAAGCGTTGACCACGCAAATTGAGCCGCTTGCGCGGCATCAAGAGCGCGATCGATGCCTCGGGCCGTCTCGAGCGGCCGTTCGACGTAGACGCGGCCGTCGACGGGGCTGATCGTTTGCAGGATTTCGGTCATGGGGTGCTCAAATGATCTCGAAGTATCTGGCGAGTTCCCAGTCGGTGATCGCCTTGCGGAATTCCCGCTCCTCCCATTGCCGGGTTGCCGCGTAGTGCTCGACGAACTCGTCGCCGAAGAGCGCGCGCGCCGGCTTCGATGCGGCGAGCCTGTCGGCCGCTTCGTAGAGCGTCGCGGGCAAGCGCCGCTGCGGCGGATGCTCCCGGTCGTAGGAATTTCCGACGATCGCCGCGTCCGGTTCGATGCGGTTCTCGATGCCCCAGAGACCGGAGCCGATCGCCGCGGCGAGCGCGATATATGGATTGATGTCGGCGGCCGCGATCCGGTATTCGACCCGCTGGCTCGACGGGCCGCCGCGAATCACGCGCAATGCGGTCGTGCGGTTCTCGACCCCCCAAGTCGCCGACGTCGGCGCCCAGTATCCGGGCACCAGCCGCGAATAGCTGTTCACGGTGCCGGCGACCATCGCGAGCAGCTCCGGCATCAACGCTTGCTGGCCGCCGACGAACCAGCGCATCGCGTCCGACATGTCGTTCGGCTTCGATGCATCGTGGAATACGCTGCCGCCGTCGGCGGTACGCAACGACAGGTGCAGATGGCCGCTCTGGCCCGGAACGCTGTTGGACCATTTTGCCATGAAGGTCGCCATCAGCCCATGGCGTTGCGCCAGCACTTTCGCGAACGTCTTGAACAGCGCCGCGCGGTCGGCGGCCTCGAGCGCCTCGCAATAGCTCAGTGCCGCCTCGAGCACGCCCGGCCCGGTCTCGGTGTGCAAGCCTTCGATAGGAAATCGCATCGCCTGGCCGAGATCCAGCAATTCGTGGTACAGATCCGAATGCACGGAGCTCCTGAGGACCGAGTAGCCGAAGGCATCCAGGCGTCATCGTCTTCAGGTGCCGGTAGCCCTTCTCGCGAATCGAGTCCGGCGTTTCCTCGAAGACGAAGAATTCGAACTCCGCGGCCGCGTTGACTGCATAGCCCATGACCGCGGCGCGCTCCAGCACGCGCCGCAACGTGGCGCGAGGGCAAACCGCCTCGGCACGCCCCGCGAATTCGCCGAGAAAGAGCGCCGTCTTCGGTTCGAACGGGATATCACGGCGGGTTGCCGGCAGCACGCGCACCGTGGCGTCGGGATATGCGGTATGCCAGCCGGTGAACTTCGTGTTGTCGTAGAGCTGGTCGTTCGAATCCCAGCCGAGGATGACGTCGCAGAAGCCGAGATTCTTGTCGAGCGCCGACATGAACTTGTCGCGGCTCAAGTATTTGCCGCGCAAGATGCCATCGGTGTCGAATACGCCGATCTTTACGTGCTCAATATTGCGTTCGGTCAGAAAATCGCGAATTTCAACGCTCTGCTTCACGGATCAGCGCCTCGTCGTATGTTTGGCCGGGCGATGGAATTGTACATTGATGCCGGCGGGGGAGCGCGGCCGTCGTCACCGGCCAGTTGGAAAGCGGTCACCTATCGTGGCCAACATTTCGCGAAAACTCGCCTCGTAGCTCGCTTCGACCCAGATTTCGAATTCCGCGGCCGTGCGGCGCGCGATCAGCACGGGGCAATCGAACACCCATAGCGACGCCGCGTCGCGACCGCGCAGGATCGAATCCAGCGGCACGCCGGCGCGCAGCGGATGAGCGTCGCGCGCCGCGGGATCGGCGCCCGTCGGCACGTCGATCGAACGCCATCGGCCGGTGACATCGGTCAGCGCGCCGCGGCCCTGTGCGGCCGCCGCGGACAAGGCGCCGAGCCAACGGACATCAGGGGCGGGCAACAGCCACCGGGAGGGCGCGAAATGCAGCGCGAGCGCGCGGCCCGTCTCGTCGCGAGCGACGGCGCCGGGCGCCTCCGCGATTGCATTCGTGACCGATCCGTCGGTCCCCGGCAAGCCGGGGTCGAAGGCGAGCCATTCGAAGCTCGGTGTGTGCGCGTCGGCGGCGGACCGTTCGCTCATGATTTGATCCTCTCGCCGCTCGCATCGAAGTGCGCGGTCGGCACCACACGCACTCCCGTGTCGCCGCCGCGAAGCGGATCGCGCGCGGTCAATTCCGTGTCGACGCCGCTGCAATGCCGGGCGACGAGCGCGAGTCCGATCCATTGCTTCAGCGCGGGGCTCCACACTGCGGAGGTCACGTGACCGATGCTCCGCTTGGCCCGCGCCGTCTCGGTCAGCTGCGCGCCGGCGAGAAATCGAGAGGTCCCGTCGACCGCGCGCAGACCCGCTAGAATCGGCCGCTCCGGATCACGGAATGCGGGCCGCTGCAGCAATTGCGCGCCGACGCAGTCTCGGCCGCTGCGTAGCATGGCGCCCAACCCGACGTCGTGCGGCGCGGTTTGGCCGTTGATTTCTGAACTCGTCAAATAGCCTTTCTCGACGCGCAGGATATCGAGTGCCTCCAGACCGAACGGCAGCAAGCCCGCGTCCGCGAGCGCGGTCCACAGTGGCGGCGCGAGCGCCGGCTGACAGTGAATCTCGTAGGCCAGCTCGCCGGTAAAGCTCGCTCGCAGCAGCCGGATGCGGCCGCGGGCCGTACTGAGCTCGGCAAAATTCATGTGCCGCAGCGATGCGAGAACCTCCCGCCAGCCGGGACCCAATATTCTGCCGAGCGCATCGCGGCTCGAGGGGCCCGCAGCGACGATCACGGCCCAGCCTTCCGTGATGTCGGTCAATGCCAGGCGTCGGCCGCGCCATTCGGTGTCCCGATAGAACTCGGCGTGCGCCAGCATCTGCGCCAGGTGGCCCGAACTCGTCGTCGCGACAAAGCGGTCATCGGCAATGCGCAACAAAAGCCCATCGTCGAGCACGATGCCGTCCTCGCGCAGCAGTGCGGCGTACCGCGCGCGGCCGGCCTGAATCCTCGAGGCCGAGATCATGTAGAGCCGGTCGAGGAACGCGGCCGCATCGGCGCCCGCAATCTCGATCTTGCCGAGCGTCGTCGCGTCGCAGATGCCGCCGACGGCGCGCACCCGTGCCGCCTCGGCAACCCCCGCGGCAAACGCGTCGGCGCCGTTGCCTCGGTAGTAGCGCGGGCGCATCCAGCCGCCCATCAGTTCGAGTTCGGCGCCGCCCTGCAGATGCGCCGCGTGCAGCGGCGTCCGCCTTTCCGGCCGCAGGCCCGCGCCGACGCGCAGTCCCGAAAGTACGCCCATCGGCACGGGTTGGTAGGGCCCGCGGGCGCGGCTCGTGCCGAGCGCCGAAAGAGTCGTACCGCCGATCTCGGCGAAGATCGCCGCGCCGAGGACGCCGCCGGTGCGACCCTGTTCGGTGCCGACGCCGAGCGTCGTGTAGCGTTTGACATGCTCTATATGGCGAAATCCCTCGCCGTGGGCTTGCCGCAGATCGGCGACGGTCACGTCATTTTGCAGGTCGACGAATTGCCGCTTTTCGTCGGCGCGGGCGGCCGCGCAACGCCAGAACGGTTCGAGATTCGGCGGTCCGTCGTCGCCAAGAACTTCGGCGACCGCGGCCGCGCCGTCTGAGGCTACGGGCGTGGGGCGACCGATCAGCGCGAGCGCTTGCGCGCCGCTGCGCACCGCCTCTTCGATAATGCAATCGAGGCGCAGATGTCCGGCCGCCGCTCCGCAGGATAGCTGCCAATTGGGCTGACCGTTCCGCGGGTTGCACGGCGGGCGACCAACCGCCGCTGACGAGCAGCGCGTCGCAATCGACTCGCCGCGCGGCTTTGGGCCGCCCACGGCGTGCGATGCGCACCGCCCGCAGTTCCGGTCCGCCGTCGGCTGCCACGACCGCATGGCCCTGCAGACATTCGACGCCGCCGGCGATCAGCTTCGCGCGCGCGGCAGATTCGCTGTGCGTTCGCACGTCGACGACGAGCTTGACGGGCATTCCAGCGGCGCGCAGACGCAGCGCCGAGACATAGAGCCGATCGTGATTGCCGAACATCACGGCATTGGTTCCCGCGTGAACGCCGTAGCGGCACAGGAGTTTCTCCGCCGCGCCGGCGAGCATGATTCCCGGACGATCGTTGTCGATGAACGCGATAGGCCGCTCGATCGCGCCCATCGCGTTGACGAATACCGGTGCATACAGGCGGTAAAGCGTATCGGCGCCGGGCATGCCGTCGGGCTGGTGGTGTGCGATCGCGACGCCGTGCGCGGCGCTGACCACGGCCGTATCGGTCAATATCGTCGCGCCTAAAGCCGCGAGCTCGCCGAGCACCCGCCCGACCCAGGCGCCTGAGGCCAGACCGCCGATCGTCGCGGCCTCGAATTCCAGCTCACCGCCCGCTACGGGTTCTCGTTCGCAGATCAGCACGCGAGCCCCGCCACGCGCCGCCGCGAGCGCGGCGGACAAACCGGCCGCGCCGGCGCCGGCGACGATCACGTCGGCAACGAGATGCGCGACGCGGCCGCCGGGCAAATTGCTCGCGCCCGGCGCAAACCCGAGTCCGGCCAAGCGCCTGATCATTGGTTCGTAGGCGCGCCATGAAGGCCACATGAAGGTCTTGTAGTAGAACCCCGCACCCCAGAAGCTCGCGCCGAGGCCGAGCAGCGAGGCCAAATCCCAGCGCAGCGACGGCCAGCGGTTCTGGCTGAACAAGCGCATGTTCGGCTTCACGCGCAAGACCGGCGACGGAACATTGGGGATGCGGCACGGCGCGTCGCCGACGGTCAGCAGGGCATTCGGCTCTTCGGGGCCACAGGCCAATAGGCCCCGCGGCCGACGGTACTTGATGCTGCGGTTGACGACGCGAACACCCGCCGCGCCGAGCATCGAAGCGGCGGTGTCGCCGTGCTGCGCTCGGTAGTTGCGGCCGTCGAATTGGACCGTGAACACTTCGGCGGAAATTCTCGATCCGCTGCGCAATCGATTCCGCGCGCCGCTCACGGCGGCGCCCCAGTCAACAGCCGCACTTCGATCACCTCGGCGGTCGACGGATTGCGGCGGACGTATAGCCACGCGCGGCAGCCGTATCGATGCTGCCAATGTTCTTCGCTGTGCAGCGGTTCATCACGCCGCAAATAGGTCAGCTCATACATCCCGCCCGGGACGTTCGGCAGCGTCTTATGGAATACGAACTCCTCAATGCCGCGCGGACCGCAGAACGGGCAGTCGAACAGGCTCATTGGCGCACCGGGAAGGGTCCGGCGCCCTTTTCGTCGAGCATATGGCCGGTGGCGAACCGCGACAATCGAAAGCTCTTGATCAATTCCGGCGCCGTGCCGGTCGCGACGAGCGTTGCGCAGGCGGCGCCTGAAGCGGGTATGGCCTTGAATCCTCCGTAGCACCAGCCGCCGTTGATGAACACGTTGTCGTACCCCAAGCGGTCGATCAGCGGGCTGCCGTCCATCGTCTGGTCGTTTGTTCCGGCCCAGTGTCGAAGAATCTTGACGCCCGCGATTTGAGGCAATAAGGCGACGGCGCTCTGCACGACCTCCTCGAGCCGATGCCACAAGGGCTCGCGCGTGAAGGCGGGAAAACCGTCGAGCGCGCCGCCCATGACCAGTCCGCCGCGGTCGGATTGCGTGATGTATACCTCGGCGTTCGCGTACATGTAGATGATGACCGTGCTGATCAAGGGCTTGATCGGTTCGCTGACCATCGCCTGCAGCAAGTGAGTTTCGATCGGCAGCGCTATTCCGAGCATCGTCCCTATGGCCCCCGTGTGGCCGGCCACGGCAAACACGATGCGCTCGGCATTGATGGCTCCGAGGCTCGTCTCGACGCCGATCGCGACACCGCCCTTGGTGAGGAGTCCCTGGACTTCGCAATGTTCGACGATGTCGACTCCGCGCGCCGACGCGGCGCGCGCATAGCCCCAGGCGACGGCATCGTGGCGCACGGTGCCGCCGCGCCGCTGCACCAGGCCGCCGACGATCGGAAAGCGGCGGGGCAAGCAGGGATTCAGCTCCGGCGCGAATTTGGCCAGGCCCGCGCGATCCAGCAACTGCGCGTCGATGCCGGCCAGGCGCATCGCATTGCCCCGGCGCGCAAGCGCGCTCATCTCGTCGTCCGAGTTCGCCAAGTCCAGGACGCCACGCGGGCTGTACATCACGTTGTAATTGAGTTCGCGCGACAGGCCTTCGTAGCGGCGCAGCGAATCTTCGTAGAAGTAATGGTTCTGCGGCAGCAGGTAGTTGGAACGCACTATCGTCGTGTTGCGGCCGACGTTGCCGTAGCCGACGATCGATTTCTCCAGCACGGCGATGTGCTTCACGCCGTGGTCGCGCGCCAGATGATAGGCGGTCGAGAGGCCATGGCCGCCCGCGCCGACGACGACGACATCGTAGTGATCCTTCGGCTCGGCCCGCCGCCACAGCGGCTTCCAATAATCGGCCGAGAAGCGCGCGCGCACGAGGGCGGCCGCGGAATAACGTGCGCGGCTGCTACGCAAACCCTGCCAGCACCTTTGTCAGACGATCTACGCCCGCCGCCGTCGTCATATTGCCGGGCGACAGGCGAAGCGTGTCGCCGCGGCAGTCGGCATAAACATGCGAGCCGCGCAACTCGTCGAGCACTCGTTGCTTTCTGCCGGACGGGAGCGCGAGCATGATGCTGCCGCCGCGGCGGCCGTCTTCGCGCGGACTGACGATGCGCAGGCCAAGCTCCGCCGCCGCCGCAAGAATCGGCGCCGCGAGTTTGCGATTGTGCGCCAGTAGATTTCCGGCGTCCTGCCGCGCGTACCAAGCCAGCGCCGGCAGGGTGCCGACACACGCCAACGTCGATGGCGTGCCATTGTCGAAACGGCGTGCGTCGGGCGCGTAGGCGAATGCGTCGAGATCCCACGAGAGGATGTCGTCCTGGCTAAACCACCCGCGCAGTTCCGGTTCGCATTCCTCGATCAAAGGCCGACGGACGTAGAGAATACCGGCGCCGGGAGTGCCGCCGAGCCATTTGAGCGAGGTCGAGACGACGAAGTCGACCGCGCTCGCTTGGACATCGAAAGGAAACAGCCCAACGCTCTGTGTGATATCGACGCCGATCAGCGACCCCATCCGCCGCCCGTGCTCGAGCAACGCGCTCAAATCACAGCGAAACGAGGCGGTCGATGTCACGGCCGTCAGCAAAGCGACGCCCACATCGTCGCTCCACCGGGCGATCAAGTCCTCCTCGCGCACCCAATCCTCGCCCGATCGTAGGGGTACCGTGTCCAAGACGAACCCGTGGCGCCGCGCCATGCCGGCCAGCAAGAAATGCAAGCTAGGAAAGCAATCTGCGGCAATCAGTAACCTGCGACCCGCGCGGTGGCGTTCGGGAAGCGAGTTGATGAGGGCATACAGTCCGGTCGTCACGTTCTCGACGCTCGTCAAGGTGCCAAGCTCGGCATTGAGCAGCCCGCGCCAACGGTCGATGAATGCCGCTCGAGCGCCCAGCGCGGCGGCCCATTGCGCGTCGTCGGCCGCCCCCCAGATCGCGGCGAATGCTCCCAGCGCCTCGCCGATCAGCTTGCCTTTGTCCGGAAACATGCCGATGGAATGGTAGAGAAAATATCCCGAACCCAGTCTCGCCCGAGGTTTCCCGGTTCATTTTTGCAGCGACCGCGGCGAATCTCGTTTCTCTTCGCCTTTCAGCTTGCTCCGCAGCCGAAGCAAATCGTCATGACGCGTGTCCAGATCGCCGCGCGGGGCAGCGGTGCGCAAGTCCCGCAGGACGGCGAGCGACCGGATGAGCACGGGCAAAGGCGGCCCGCTCGCCGTCAGTTGCTGTTGCTGTTCCGGCGGCAGCTGGGCCGCGGGCCTTTCGATGAATCGATTGACCAGGAGATCGTGGTGCTGGCGCGCCGTTTGACCAAATAGCGTGCAAACCTCGAGGAACTCGGCGGCATTGCGCTGGAACCAAATCGCGTCCGAATGGCTATCGGCGACGGCCAGGAACTCGTCCAGCAAACTTCGATAGGTCATGCACGCGCGCAGCCGGATCTGATCTTCGGGCAACATGAACAGCATCTTGTCGACGAGCAATTGCGCGTAATAAGGGTCGCTGGCGCGGCAGAGACCGAGCAGCAGGTCGAGCTCGTTGATGCCGGAGAAATCCCCCGCGTTCGCGCCGCGATACTCCTGGCGACCGACCCGATACGGCTTGTAGTACGGCCGGACGCAATAAAAGAACCGATCGACGTCCAGCATATCGAAGAGCCGCTGATTGAACGCCATGACGTTGTTCAGCGCTTGTTTGGCGGCAGCGAACAATACATCGGCGACGGGGCTGGAAACGCCGAGAGGCACGATCCGTCTGATCGCATCGGCGGCGCTCTGCAGCGAAAGTATGCCGCGGGTGTTCTCGTCGATAAAGAGGAATTCATCTTCCAGCGCGGTAAAACTCTTTCTGATCCCCGCAACAGCCTTGTTGTGAGTCGCGAGGTGTCCGGTCGAGAAGCGGGGCGCCATGCCGAGCGAAGCGCCGACGTGCAGGGCGAGCGCGGAGGCCTCGGCGAACGGCGAGCGTTCCTCCCTAGCCGGATTGGTCAATTCGTGGCGCCGCAAGGCGGCCAAGTACATGCCGACGCTGCCGAGCACGCCGAACGCGCTTTCGAATCCGTCGTCGGTGTTGCCTTCCAGCAGCAGAGCGGCGACATGCGTGCGCCCCGCGTCGCGAAGCTCCGCTTTGATGGATTCGCCGACGCCGATTACCTGCGTGCGGTTATCCCGCGAGAAGTAGAGATCTTCCAGAGCGGTGTTCATCTCGACGAAGGATGTGCGCATCCAGCGATCGAACGACTCGGCTTTGTGGCTCATGGACGTCGGCTTCGCGATCAGAGCGGATGTCGGAGATCTACTATACGGCATGTGGCCGCCGATCGTCACAGAGGATTTCAAGCGCCGCGCGCGCAGTGGATCTCGGTGTGACGCATACTGTGAGACGCGATGAGGAATATTCGCTAAGATTCCTCATTGGGGGACGGTGAAGATAAGTGAAAAACCATTATCGGGTCGCGGTCATCGGCGGCGGCATCGTCGGCGCCAGCGTCCTTTACCACCTGGCGCGGCGAGGTTGGTCCGACGTCGCGCTGATCGAACGCGCGGAACTCACGGCCGGCTCGACCTGGCACGCAGCGGCGGGTTTCCACGCGATCAACGACGATCCGAACATCGCGGCGCTGCAGACCTATACGATCGGGCTCTACAAGGAGATCGAGGCCGAAAGCGGTCAAAACGTCGGCATGCGCATGCCGGGTGGCTACAGTCTCGCGACGACTCCCGAGCGCTGGGAATGGCTGCGTTCCGAGTACGCGGTATATCAGACGCTCGGCATCGATGCGCGGCTCGCGACGCCCGAGCAGATCGTCGCCGATTGCCCAATCGTCGATCCCACCGGCTTGCTCGGGGGACTGTTCGATCCGCATGAGGGCGCCGTCGACCCGCACGGTACGACTCACGCATTCGCGATCGCGGCGCGTAAGCGCGGCGCCGAGGTGATTCTGCGCAATCGCGTGCTGGCGCTCACGGCGCTGCCTGGCGGACATTGGCGGATTGAAACGCAACGAGGCGTAGTCACGGCCGAGCACGTCGTCAACGCGGCTGGACTATGGGCGCGGCGCGTAGGTCGCATGGCGGGGGTCGATCTGCCGCTAGTGCCGATGCAGCATCATTACTTGATCACCGAAGATTTGCCGGAATTGCTCGCGATGGCCCGCGAGATGCCGTGCGTGACCGATCTGGAGGGATTCACGTACCTGCAGCAGGAGCGCAAGGGCGTGCTGCTTGGCGTCTATGAGCGCAATCCGCGCCACTGGAAAACAGAAGGCGCCGACTGGGACTACGGCATGGAACTGATTCCGGAGGACATCGAGCGGATCATCCCGGAGCTGAACATCGGCTTCGCGCGCTTCCCTTCGCTGCAGCAGGCAGGTATCCGCCGCTGGGTCAACGGGGCATTCACATTTACGCCCGACGGCAACCCGCTCGTCGGCCCGGTTCCGGGCCTCAGGAATTACTGGGCCGCGTGCGGCTGCATGGGCGGGTTCTCGCAAGGCGGCGCGATCGGGCTCGTACTCGCCAATTGGATCATCGAGGGAGATCCGGGATCCGACATCTTCGGCATGGACGTCGCTCGCTACGGGCGGTTCGCGAACAACGATCGATACTTGCGCGACACGACGGCGCAGTTTTACGCGAGGCGTTTTGTGATCGCCTACCCAAACGAAGAGCTGTGGGCCGGGCGGCCGTTGAAAACGACGCCGAGCTACGACGCGCAAAAGGCGGCCGGCGCACGCTTCGGCGTCGTCTGGGGCATGGAGACGCCGCAATACTTCGCGGCGGGCGAACAGGAGTTCGTTGAACTGCCCTCGCTTCGGCGTTCGAACGCCGATCGCTTCGTGGCAGCGGAAGTTGCGGCGACACGCGGTGCGGCCGGTTTGCTCGATACCGGCGTCTATGGGCGTTACGAAGTGTCCGGGACCGGCGCCGAAGCCTGGCTCGACAAAATGCTCGCGAACCGGCTGCCGCCGCTCGGTCGGATGCGCTTGGCGCCGATGTTGAATACCAAGGGACGTCTGATGGGAGATTTGACCGTGACCCGCCTCGGCCCGGCACTTTTCTGGCTCGTCGGCTCTTATTATCTGCAAGAGTGGCACCGGCGCTGGTTTTGCGATCATTTGCCGCCCTCCGGCGTCGCGATCGAGAATCTGTCGGAAAGCTGGCTGGGCTTTTCCTTGTCGGGACCGAAATCCCGGGAGATCCTCGCGCGGCTGACGCGCGACGACGTCTCGAACGCGTCCTTGCCGTTTCTCGGTTGCCGGCGCATCGACATCGGTCTGGCTGAGGCGATCGTCGCGCGCGTGTCATTGACCGGCGAACTCGGGTTCGAGATCAGTGTGCCGGCGGCGCAGCAGCGGTCACTATGGAGCGCGCTCGTCGAGGCCGGTACCGACCTTGGGATGCGCCCGATCGGCATGCGAGCACAGGACAGCCTGCGGCTCGAGAAGGGCTACGGCGTCTGGTCGCTCGAGTTCACCACGTCGTACACGCCGGCCATGTGCGGGCTCGAGCGCTTCGTCGACTTCGACAAGGGGGATTTCATCGGCCGGGCGGCCTTGCTGCTGGAGCGGGACGCGAGACCCGTGCAGAGGCTCGTGCTGCTCGCTGTCGACGCCGCGAATGCCGACGCCACGGGCTATGAGCCGATTCACGCCGGCGGCAAGCGCGTCGGCTACGTCACCTCCGGCGCGTATGGGCATCATCTGCAGCAGAGCCTAGCACTCGCCTATGTCGACCAAACGGTCGCCGATTCGCCGGTGCCGCTGTCGGTGCAGATCGTCGGCGAGGCGCGCGCCGCGCGGATCCTGGCCGAACCGCCATACGATCCGCAAGGGACCCGGTTGCGCTCCTAGCGGCGTCAGGAAAGCGCCGGTCGATTTAACCCCATTTCAGGGGCTACCCCGCTTCAGTAGTCGAATATCCCACAATGGAGTCGACATGAGCCGCATACCATGTTTTGCGTTATTGTTTTCGCTGGCAACGATTTGCGAGGGGCAGTCCGTCGGCAGCTTGGCCGGCGTCTCGATCATCGACCGAGACAGCGGGGCCGTACTGACGCCGCATTACTATCGTGGCAGCTACTGGGTGGCCGGACGGCCCGGCGCGCGCTACGCGATCGAGATCCGTAACCGACTGGGCGAGCGGCTGCTCGCGGTGACCTCGGTCGACGGCGTGAACGTCGTTACGGGCGAGACGGCCGCCTGGGATCAATCCGGTTACGTGTTCGGTCCGGACGAACGTTATCAAATCGCCGGTTGGCGCAAGTCCGATGCCCAAGTCGCCGCGTTCACCTTCACTGCCGCCCCGAATTCCTACGCTGAACGGACCGGGAGACCGGCGAACATCGGTGTCATCGGCGTCGCGCTGTTTCGCGAACGCCAGGCATTACCGCAATACGCGCCACCGGAGATCGGGCAGTCGTTCAATCAACCGGCGGCGCCGCGCGCGGACGCGTCCGCCAAAGCACAGGCCTCGGAGGGGCTAAAGCTCGGCACCGGCCACGGCGCACGGGAATATTCCTACGTCGGCCACACCGAGTTCTCGAAGATGCAGATTCAGCCAAATGAGGTCATTCGCATCCGTTACGACAGTCTCGACAATTTGATCGCGATGGGCGTCGTTCGGCGGCCGCAGCCGACGACTGCCAATCCGTTCCCGGGTTCTCTCGATCAGCGATATGTGCCGGATCCTCCGGGCTGAAGCGCATCGGAACTGCCATAATGCGATGAATGGCTGAGGACCGGGAGACCGACGAGGCCCTGATGGGGCGTTTTGCGCGCGGCGATGCGGCGGCGTTCGAGTCGCTGTATCGCCGCCATGAACTGCGGGTTTGGCGCTACCTTGAACGCAACGTGCGCAATAGAGCGACGGCCGACGAGTTGATGCAAGAGGTTTGGTTTGCCGTCGCCCGAGATGCCGTGCGCTACGAGGCGACGGCGCGTTTCACGACATGGCTGTTCACGATCGCGCACAATCGGATGATCGACTCGATTCGAGCAAGCAGGCCTCATTTGAGTCTGGAGACGATCGGAACCGACGCGCCTGCGATGATGCCGCCATTGACCGCCGAGCCGAATACCGAGTCCGTTCGCGGCTGCCGTCGCGCGGGATCAGTCGGCGGCGATCATTCGAGCGGTCGAGCAATTGCCGGCGGAGCAGCGCGAAGCCTTTCTGCTGCAGGTCGAAGGCGACCTGAGCGTCGAGGAAATCGCGGCGCTCACGCACAGCAGCTTCGAGACGGCCAAGAGCCGCCTGCGTTACGCGCGCGCTAAGCTGCGCGAGCTGCTGAAGGAGCACGCATGAACGACCACCCGCCTAACCCGGACGAGCCCGACGACATCGGAGACCAGTATCGTCGCGCCTCGGCTATGGATACGAGCCGGCCGAGCGAGCGGGTGCGCAAAGCCGTGCTCGGCCATGCCGCGCGACTGGCTGCGCAGCGTGGGGCGACGAAGCACACTGGGCCGATCGACATCAAGCGAACCACGGCGAATCGCGCCTGGTGGCGGACGCGGCCGGCGATCGCCGGCACCCTGGCCGCGGCCGTTCTTGCCGGCTTGTTGATTACGCCGCTCTTTATAGGTCCCGACGAACCCCGCACGGCGGCATTTCGTCCAGCCGCGAATTCGGTGCCGCGCGCGCCGGAGCGCCGGCAATTGCAAAACACGGTCGAGCGACCATTGCCGTCGCCGCCGCCGCAGGCGGCGCAATTGCGGAGCATGGCCAAGGAATTGCGGGAGTCCGGCGCGCGCCGTCAAGTCGACCGGTCTCGACGCGCAGAATCAGGCGGCGGCTAGCCAAGGCGTCGCGGCGGCGCGCAATATCGACACGAGCACGGCGTTGCGGCAGGCGGCCGAAAGCGGCGACATCGAACAACTACGCGCACTGCTCAACCAGGGCAATATCGATGGACGCGACTCCCTCGGCCGGACGGCGCTGATGTTGGCGACGCTGCATGATCGGACGAACGCGGTCGATCTATTGCTCGCCCACGGTGCGGATCCCAATGCCGCGGACGCACAGGGGCGCACCCCGTTGCAGGTCGCCGAGTCGCTCGATCGGCGAGCGATCATCGCCGCGCTGCGGCGCGCCGGCGCCCGGTAGAGGCGATTTCTCGCCGCGGATCGCCGAACTCAACGCGGCGCCGGCAAATAGCGGCGCAGCCATGCCGACATTCGATCGGCCAGGTCTTTGATGAAGCTCGGCCGCGTGAACACGTGGTTCTCGCCCGGATAGACGACGAGCTGTGCCGGTACGCCGAGCGTGCGCAGCGATTCGTACATCTGTTCGCCGCCGTTGATCGGGACGTTGAAGTCCTTGTCGCCGCCCAAGAACAGCGTGGGCGTATGGATACGGTCGGCGTGAAAGAACGGATACGATACCTTGAGCCATAGCGCCGTGTTGCGCCACGGCGGCCCCAGCTCGGCGTTGTACTGCAGGATGTATTGATCGCTGCCATACATCGCGATCTGATCGGCGCTGCCGGCGCCGCTGATGGCGGCCTTGAAGCGGCGATCGGTCGCGATCGTGTAATCGGTCAATATGCCGCCGTAGCTCCAACCGCCGATCGCGAGCCGCGCGGGATCGACAAGGCCCGTCCCGACCAGATAATCGACACCGGCCAACAAGTCCTGAACTTCCTTGTGCCCCCAATCGGCGAAAATCGATGCGGCGAAGGCGAGGCCGCGGCCGCTGCTGCCGCGGTAATTCACGAGCAATACGACGTAGCCCTCGGCGGCGAATATTTGCGGTTCAAATTCGTAGCCGTCCAGAATCAACGAATGCTGAGACTGGCCGTTGGGCCCGCCATGGATCCACAACAGCATTGGGTATTTGCGGCCGGCGACAAAGCCCGGCGGCTTGACGATCAGTCCATGAATCTCCGCGCCGCCCTTGCTGTTGAATCGAATGTCCTCGACGGCGCCGAGATGCAGCCCAGCGAGCCAGGCATCGTTTTGCCTGGTCAGCTTGCGTAGCTTCCCCGCCTCGAGTGCATATACTTCGGCCGGCGCGCCGTCATTGGTTTCGAGCAGCGCCGTATGCCCGCCGGCCGAGGACAACGCCGAGACGACCGACGAGCCGGAATCGACGTCGCGCGTGATCGCGCCGTCCCGCAGATCGATCAGGGCAGGGTAAACATCGCGGTCGTCCTCGACCGCGACACGAATTGCCGCCGAATCCGCCGTGAATACATACGACGTGACCGCGCGGTCGAGCTTGCCGGCGAGCGGGCGGGGCGCGCCGCCGGCGGCCGGCATGACGAACAAGTGGTCCTGCATGTACGCGTTGATTTTAGGCTCGCCGCCTTGCAGGTACGCGATCAACTTGCCGTCCGGGCTCCAGGCGAGTCGCTGCGCGTTCGGCGCGTACAATCGTGCCAGCCCGCGCGCAGCCGCGCGGGCGCCGGCATCGATGACTGCGACTTCCTCCTGCCCGTCGCGGTCCGCGCTCCGCACCTTTGTTCGCACGAAGGCGATCTGCCGGCCGTCGGGCGACCAGGCGGGTAGATCGTCATTGAATTCCGGGTCGGCGGTCAGCGGTTCGCTGCGCTTCGTATCGACATCGAACATATATAGGTGCCGCACGCGTCCCTGCCGAAGATAGCCGTCCCCATCTTCCTTGAAGTGCAACGCGTCGATGACGATCGGTTTGGGCGCCACGCCCGCATCGTCGGGGACCATCGTGTACACCAGGCGCTTGCCGTCCGGCGCCCACGCGTAGTCGCCGATGTCGCCGTCGACCTTGCTCAGCTGGCGGGCGTCGCCGCCGCGGCGGTCCATCAGCATCAGCTGCGCCTTGGCCGCGCCGGGCGGCTTGGCAATGAACGCAAGATAGCGCCCGTCGGGACTCCATCGCGGCTTGCCGGTGCCGTCCGCCGCGGCCGTCAGCGCGAGCTGCTGGCCGCCGTCCCAACTGACCATCCAAATCGCGCTACGCGCCTCGTCGGCCCGGCGGTCGTTCGTCGTCACGACGTAGGCAACCCACCGGCCGTCGGGCGAAACGCGCGGATCGCTGACGTCCTGGATGCGATAAAAATCGTCTGATGTCAGCGTTTTGCGAGCCGTCGCGGGACTCCCAGCGACGCTTTGCGCCGCGCACAGCGCCGGTAAAAATCCCACGGTCAGTTTGATCAGTGCGTTCATCGTTCCAAGGCCCAGGCGGTGATATGACCAAGGGTATCGATGATATCTGGTTCCTTCGATCGATTGCGCGCGCCGGCCACTGCGGCGCCGAGCGCCGCCTGATGAATCGCGCGTTGCTTTCCACGTTCGCCGCATTTGCGGCAAACTGAGCGGGGCGGTGAGTGGACCGGGAATTTTCTCGCGAGGAGCCGCGATGTTTACCTATGTTTGTTTAGGTACCGATGATCTGGAGCGCGCCGCGCGCTTTTATGATGCGGCCCTTTCCGCCCTGGGGCACGCGCGCTGTGACGTATCCGGCGAGTCGAGCTGGGACGGCTGGCTCGGCTGGGGAACGTATGTTCAACACGGCGCGACGGAATCGGCGCTTTGGCTCTGCAAGCCGTTTAACGGAAATAAGGCGACCGCGGGCAACGGCACGATGATCGCGCTGAGCGCGAAGTCGTGGGCACAGGTCGACGCGTTTCATGCGGCCGCACTGTCGTACGGCGGCGCCTGCGAGGGAGCGCCGGGACTGCGGCCGCAATACAACCCGGATTTCTATGCGGCGTATGTCAGGGATCCTGACGGCAACAAGCTGGCTGCAATTTGCCGAGGTTTTACGAAGCGGCAGATTCCATAAACGCATTCGATCGACCCGCGCGGCCGTACGCGCGCGTGCGCACTCCACCGCCCTCTCTGTCTTATATCACCGACATTTTTACTCGGTGGATTCTTGCGCTAGCATCGTGACTGTCGGCGATGGACCTGAATGAGGCGCCGATCCTTCGCGAACGGAAGAGGGGCGTTTGATGAATCACTGGCTGGGTCACACGGTGCAGCATTGGCAGCTCGGCGAAGCATTGATTTCGAACGGCTTCGTCGGCATTGGCAGCAGCTGGCGGAATTCTTTAAACGCGATTGACAGGCTTTGGACGCGAGCCGACCGCTGGCAGTCGGCGATACGGCAGATGCGGGCGCCGGTAAATTTGGCCGAGATCCTTCGCTCGCGTCATTCGGTCTAGCCGCGGCGCCAGCCGCGACAGCCATTCAGCAAGAGATTCACCGAGGCGTCGCACCACTGATCGAGTTCCTTCGAACTCATCGGCGATTCGAGGCCCAAAGCCCGGCGTCGCGGCATCGCGACGATCAATTCCAAGAATTGGGCCGCCGCGTATTGGCGCGCTTGCGCATCGAGATCGGTATTGCTGATTTCTGCGACCAACAAATCGCTGATCAACGCGATCGCCTCCCTGCTTGCGCTGCGGCTGCTGACGGTTCGCGTGAGCTGCGGGAACCGCGCGGATTCCGCGATCACCAAGCGATGCAAGGCGATCGCCGGCGGCGACAATGCCGCGCGCAATATTAAACCGGCGAGCCGCCGCAATTTCTCTTCTAGCGTGGACCCCTCCAGCAGCGGAACGTCGGCTGGAGGACGCATGTGCTCGATGATGCGGTGCACGACCGCTTCGAATAGTGCGCTCTTATCGGCAAAGCGGTGGTAAAAGGTGCGTTTCGAGATGCCGGTGCGCCGCGCAACTGCTTCGATCGAGGTCAGGCCGTAGCCGTGATCGAAGAACAACTCCGTCGCGACATCCAAGATGCGATCGCGCAGCATTGCCGCCGTCGCCCGGGGCGGGCGGCCGCCTCGCCGCGCAGTGCCCGATCCAGCCGGTAGTTTTCGTTCAGCGACGATACGAGTAATCACCTCGGCGCGGGAAGTTTCGATACGCCCGGTAGGAATCATAGCGTGGTCGCGGGACATAGTAGCCGCCCGGACGAGCGTAATAGCGCATCGGCGGCGCGTAATAGCGCATGGGCGCAGGATAATAAGGCGTCGGCGCACTGTAATAATTCGCCGGCGGCTGATAATTCGGAGGCGGCGGTTGGTACTCGGGTTGGTACGGAGATTCATATTCCGGTTGATCGATCGCCGCCGCGGCGATGGCGAGCGGCAACGTCAATACACCCACGATCGCGCTGACGACCGCACCGCCGAGCCCGAAATGATGGTAGCCGCGCCACGCGCCTCGATAAGGCGATCCGGCAGCGGCCGGTGTCAGGGGAGCGAGCGTCAATGCGATGGCGCCCAATGTGATGGCTTTGAAATTCATCATCGCGCACCTCGCATCAATCGATAGTTGAGTCAGGTACTCGAACGGTACTCCCCATCAAGAATTAACGCAACGCATCCGGTGCGTTCCGGACTCGCCAGTATTTGACATAACGTTGATCGAATTGAGAACCGTGTCGGCCCCCGCACCGGCAATCTTCGGCAAACTTCCAACGATTCCGCTTGGCAAGATGGAAATTCCGCGCGGTTATTGGCTGGTTATTACGTTAAAACCGAGCGCCTGGACCCGGATCCGAGGACCATTCCCATGACCCTATGCCTAACACGCCAATCTGTTGCGGCGGCATTGTTGGGATTGCTTTGCGGGCTCCCGGCGTTCGCCGACGAGGCCGGCGATCACGAGCACATGGCCGGGCCGTCCACGACGGACTTCGAGCTTTTTGCCAGCAGCGAGGCGCATTACTTTACGGATCGCCAACATCGAACAGCGAACTCAACGAGGATGCTAATTTTATCGGGGATGCGATCTTGGCGATCAATCGCGGCCGCTTTCGGCTGTTCGGTGAATACGAATTGAGCAACGAAGAGCACGATCTGGAGCGGTTTCAAGTGGGCTTCGAGCCGGCTGCCGACACAATAATTTGGCTCGGCCGGTTTCACCAACCGGCCAGCGCTTGGAACACCGAACATCATCATGGTCGCTATTTGCAGACCGCGATCACGAGGCCATCGGTCGAATTATGGGAAGACGAACAAGGAATCATTCCGCAGCATATTTCCGGCTTGTACGTGGATTCTCGACGGCCGATCGGCGCCAACGCCGGTCTGCAAATTTCAGGCGGCGCCGGTTGGGGCGTAACGATTGACCGCGACGGCTTGCAGCCGGTCGATTTGCTCGATCCGCACGTGGCCGACCATCGCTTGTCGCTGACCGGTAGAATCGCCTACTTGCCTAGTTACGTCGGAACCAATTCCTTCGGACTGCTACTTGCGCGACAATAATATGCCCGTGACCGATGCGATGACCGTCGCCGCCTTGAACAGTAACGAGGTGCGGCAAGAGGTTTTCGGGGCGTTCGCGAACTGGAGCCAGAGAGCCTTGGCGTATGCAGTTCGCAGCTGTACGATTTACAGCTGGATTTGACCGGGACCGGCCGTTCGGGTTCCGAGAATTTCGCGGCGGGGTACCTGCAAGTAGAGCGCCAATTGCCGCATCGATTGACCGCCTATGCGCGCCAGGAGAGTTCCGCCGGTGCAACCCGCTCCGTGTATATCAGGGTCAATCATCCGGACTTCGAACTGCGCCGTTCGACGGCGGGTTTGCGCTGGGACTTCTGGCGGCATCAGGCCTTGACGGCCGAGGTCAACCACGGCGATACGGTGCGCTCCGTGAATTCGAATACCGATTGCAGTGGAGCGCTGCGCTTCCGTGATGGCGCCGTCCGCTCTCCGCCGCACATGGCTGCTGGCCGCGGTTTTGTCGCTTCAAGCCGCGCAAGCCGCGCACGCCGCGGATCGGCTGGTGCTGATCGTCAGCGTCCGCAGTCCCGTCAGCACGCTCAATTCCCTGGAGATTCAAAAGCTGTTTCTCGGTCTGACCGTCATCGTCAACGGCGAGTCTCTGCATCCGTTGCGCAACGAATCCGACGACCTCATGCGGCAAATCTTCTATCAGAACGTCATCTCGATGTCCGAGCCCGCGTACGAGCGCCGTATGTTGGCTTCGATGCTGCAGCAGGGGCGCACGGCGCCGCCGGTGTTCACTAACAGTGCGGCATTGCTTAACGCGGTGTCGGCGGATCCGTACGCCGTCAGCTTCGTGTGGGCGGCCCAGGTTGCGGGCGACGCCCGATTCAAGGTCCTGCGTGTGATATGGCGCGAGTAGGCACTTCCATTTCGGTCCGAATCGTGTCGATCGTCGTCGCGGTCCATGCCGTCGTGTTGCCGGTGTTGTACTACCGGCTGGAGATGGTGGTGCGTCGTAGCCAGATGTCCGTGTTCATACAGCACGTCCGCACATTGACCCGCAACTTAGCCGAGGAGCTCGAACTGGGAGATGCGCTGGAATCACGCCAAAGAGTGATCGACATGCTGGACTTGACGATGCTCAACGGCGACGGCAGGTACGCGGCGTTGATCGACAATGGGCGCGAGATACGCGGCAGCTTGAATACCGAGGACGTCCATTGGTCGCCTCGACAGGATTTCGATGCATCGATAAACCGCTATCGCACCTATTTCGTTTCGCTGCCGATTTCGCGACCGGGCCACACGGCCGAATTGCGGCTCGGCTTTGACAAGCAACCGATGATCGACGAAATCAATTTTGCAATGCAGCAGACGTTCTGGGCGTTGCTGACGTACTTGTTCATCATTTCGACGGTCGCTGTCGCCTGGAGCCACAGACTATCGCAGCCGGTGGTCCGGCTGCAGAGAATCGCGCGGCAAATCGCCGGCGGCGATTATGCGCAAAGTCTGCGGCTGCGGACCGGGATACGCGAATTGCACGATCTCGGCGGCGATCTGGAGAACATGCGCAAAGAATTGGTCGGGATGAACGAGAGGCTGCGCGCCGAGATGCAGCGAAAGAGAGCGCGCCGAGGAACGTCACCGCGCGCTCGAAGTCCGCTTCCGTCACCGGCAGCGCCTGGAGACAGTCGGCACATTGGCCGGCGGTGTTGCGCATGAATTCAACAACGTACTGCTGCCGATCTTGTTGTTTACGGAAGCGGCGCTGGCCGAAACGCCGGAAACTTCCCCGGCGCACCAGGATCTCAAAGAGGTGCTGACAGCCGCCTGCAGAGCCAAAGAGGTCGTCGATAAGATATTGATGTTTTCGCGCAATGCCGGTGCGCCGCAAATCGAGTGGATCGACCTCGCGCCGGTCGTGCAAGAAGCCGCGAAGCTCTTTGACGCGTTGATTCCCTCGACGGTGGAGTTGCGTATCGAGGCATCCGATGTCTATCCGCGCGTCAGGGCCGACGCGGCGCTGACCGTTCAGGTGATCATGAATCTCTGCACGAACGCTTATCAATCGCTGCGCGGCGGCGTAGGTGCCATAACGATATCCCTGAGCATGAGCGCGGGATCCGCCCAGGCGAACGACAACGCCGCCCGGCTCGACCATCTCGTGCTAACGGTGTCGGATACCGGCCACGGCATGGATTCCGCGACGATTGAGCGCATGTTCGAACCCTTCTTCACGACGCGCGAAGTGGGACTGGGCAACGGTCTGGGCCTATCCGTCGTTCACGGCATTGCCGAGAGCTTTGGCGCGACCATCATGGTCGACTCCGAGGTAGGGCGCGGCACTACGGTGCGCGTCTTGTTTCCAGTGCGCGAAGGTTCACCGGACGGTGAAGGATCGGCGGCTAATCAATCACTGCCTGAGGCTACGATGGGAGTCGAGACATGAAGGACGTACTGATCATCGATGACGAATCATCGGTCCGCAAAGCGCTGAAGCGGGTGCTCGAGAGCGCCGGTTACCACGTGCGAACGGCCCGTGACGGCGCCGACGGCGTCGAGAAACTCAAGGCGCAGGCCGCGGATATCGTCATCGCCGATATCATCATGCCGGAAGTCCATGGGGTCGATGCGATCCGATCGATCGTCAAGGAGTTCCCGCAGGTACGAATCGTCGCGATATCCGGCGGAGGAAACTTCAGCGGAGCCGGATATCAACCCAAAGCCGTCATCACCGATGCGTACCTGGCGGCGGCGACGCAGGCGGGCGCCCACGCGGTGCTGACGAAACCGTTCCGGACGCGGGACGTGCTGCAAGCCATTTCGGCGGCTACCGCGGTGGTTGAACGCGGTAGCGGATAATCGGTCGGGATTTCGGCGCGCCTCTCGGCGGTATTGCTAGAATATAGCTCGCTGGGAGGTCGCTGCGATGACGGGTTGGCGTTGGGTCGCTTGGATATCGGTCATTGGCGCTTTATCCGTCGGCGCGGGCGCGGCCGTCAATTCGCCCGCGGTAGGGGCCCAGGCGGCGCGCGGTACCGTCGCGCAACTGTCGCTCGACGGGCCAATCGGGCCCGCAGCCGCCGAATATTTCAGCGACGCCTCGAAACGGGCGGTCGGCGATGGCGCCTTAGCGATCGTGCTGCGCTTGGACACTCCCGGCGGACTGGCCGAATCGATGCGCCAGATCATCGCGGACATGCTGGCCTGCCCGGTGCCGGTGCTGGCCTATGTTGCCCCTAGCGGTGCCCGCGCGGCTTCGGCGGGAACCTATATTCTCTACGCCGCGCAAATTGCGGCTATGGCACCGGCCACCCATTTGGGCGCGGCGACACCGGTATCGATCGGCGGACGCACGCCGATGCCGCCGCCCGTGCCGCGCCAGGCAGCCTTGGCAAGCCGCCGCCGGACTCGAGCAGCAAGGCGGCGGCAGGCGAGGGCGGCGACGCCGAATCGAACAAGGTCCTCAACGATGCGATCGCCTACATTCGCTCCCTGGCGCAGTTGCGCGGGCGCAATGCGGCCTGGGCCGAGCAGGCCGTGCGCGGCGCCGCCACTTTGACGGCCAGCGAAGCGGTGGCGCAACATGTGATCGATTTCGTCGCGACCGACGTGGGCGACCTATTGGCGCAGGCCGACGGCCGCCAGGTCACGGTGGGCGTGCGCAGCGTGACGCTGCACCTGCAGGGTTCATCGGTGCGCGCGTACGCGCCGAGTGCCAGAGCGAATTTCCTGGGCGTCATCACGAATCCGACGATCGCCTATCTGCTGTTGCTGGCCGGCATTGCCGGACTGGTGCTCGAAGCGACTCATCCCGGCGCGCTGCTGCCGGGGATCGCCGGCGGCATTTGTCTGCTGATCGGCTTGTATGCGCTGCAATTGCTGCCGGTAAACTACGCGGGGTTGGCGCTGATGGCGCTCGGCATCGGCCTACTGGTGGCCGAGGCGGTCCACCCGACGATCGGCGCGCTCGGCATTGGCGGAGTGATATCGTTCGTCTTGGGATCGGTGATGCTGATGAATACCGGAGTGCCCGGCTATGCGGTCAATCTCGGCGTGATCGCCGGCCTCGCGGTCTGTGCGGCTGCGTTGCTCGGCTTGCTGCTGTGGCTCGTGTTCCGGGCACGGCGCTCCGCCGCGTTCACCGGCGACGCAGCGATGCGCAGCGAGACCGTCGAATTGCTCGAGCCCGTGGATGCCGGCGGCGAAGCATGGGCCCTCGTGCGCGGCGAACGCTGGCGCGTACACTGCGATACGGCGCTGAAGGCGGGTGCGCACGCGCGCATCGTGCGTAGACAGGGCCTGCTTTTGTGGGTCGTTCCGCAGTGAGGCGCGAACAGTAAAGGAGATCGCGATGTTCGGATTTGCAGGTATCTTGATTGTACTCGGTGCGCTGTTGTTGCTGGCATCGATCAACGTCTTGCCGGAATACCAGCGCGGCGTGATGCTGACGCTTGGGCGCTACACCGGTACGAAGGGGCCGGGGCTCGTGATCATGATTCCGGTGGTCCAACGGATGATCCGCGTGGACCTGCGCATCACGGTGATGGACGTTCCGCCGCAGGATGTGATCTCGCGCGACAACGTTTCGGTGCGTGTCAACGCGGTGGTCTATTTCCGCGTGCTCGAACCCGACAAGTCGGTGCTGCAGGTGGCGGATTTCTTCCAGGCGACCAGTCAATTGGCCCAGACGCGATTGCGTTCGGTGCTCGGTCAACACGAGCTCGACGAGATCTTATCGCAGCGCGAATCGATCAACCGCACGCTGCAGACGATACTCGACGAAGCGACCGATGCCTGGGGCATCAAGATCGCCAATGTCGAGATCAAGGACGTCGACCTCAACGATACAATGGTTCGTGCGATCGCGCGTCAAGCCGAGGCCGAGCGTGAGCGGCGCGCCAAAGTGATCCATGCCGAGGGCGAGATGCAGGCTGCCGAAAAACTGCGCGATGCCGCTGCGATGCTGTCGCAGCAGCCGCAGGCGCTGCAATTGCGCTACCTGCAGACGCTGGCCGACATGTCGAGCAACGGCAAGTCCTCGACCATCGTGTTTCCGCTGCCGCTCGATCTGATCCGGCCGCTGATGGACGCGTTCCCGCCCAAACCGGCGCCCTCCGGCAGCGCCTGAGCCGAGGCGGCGGTTCAGCTCTCGAGCATCGCGACTAGCGCCGCGCGCGCGCTCTGCGAGTGCACGGGGAGCGCGAGCACGTCGCCGGGGTGCGCCCAGTCGATCGCGAAGCGCGCCGCTTCGAGTTCGCTGTGGCGGACCGCAATAGCGGAGTCAGGGAATCCCAGACGCAGCAGCTCACCGCGCAGAATGGCCGGAATTTCTCCCGGCGCGCGTCCCCGCAGATGATCTTCGTTCTCTTTGACGACGATGAGTTCGGGATGAAACTCGGCGGCCGCGCGCGCCAATTCCTCGATATCGGCATCCTTGCGGTTGCCGGCGTGGCCGAGCAGCGTCGCCAGGCGGCCGCCGGCGCCGCGCAATTGATCGGCCACCTTTAGAAATCCACGCAATCCGTCGGGATTGTGGGCGTAATCGATCAGGACGCGCACGCCCCTCACTTCGTAGCTCATCAGCCGGCCCGGATTGTCCCGGGGGCGGGCGCCGAATTGCGCGAACACCGCGGCGATGGTTGCCGGCGCTATTCCAAGCACAATCGCGGCAAGCCCCGCGGCGGCTAAATTCGCGACGTTGTAGGCCGCGAGCCCACGCATCGACAAGGGCATTTCCGATACCTGGCCAAGGTCGTGCGGCGCCCCTCCATGATCCAAGCACAAACGTCCACTGCGTACGCCGCAGGTCGAGACGCCGCGCGCGCGATAATCGCGCAGCGCCGTCCGATCCGCGTCCAGCGCGAACCAGCCCAGGCGCGGACACGATCCGAAGCGGCGCGCGAGTCCCGCCGCCTGTGCACACAAATGCGGGTCGTCCGCATTGAGCACCAGCATGCCGCCGGGTGCGACGACCGCCGCGACCGTCAGCTTGACGTCGGTGAGCCCCGCGAGATCGTCGATGCCGTATTCGCCGAAGTGATCCGAGCTGATGTTGGTGACCACCGCGACTCCGGCCCGTGAGACTGCAATACCTCGGCGCAAAATGCCGCCGCGCGCGGTCTCGAGAATCGCCGCCTCGGTGCGCCGCTCGCGCAGCACTCGACGCGCGCCGGCCGGACCGGAATAATCGCCGGTCTCCAGAACCTCGTCATCGAGAAATACGCCGTCGGTACAGTTGTACCCCGCGTGCCAGGCGTGAGCGCGCGCGCAGGCTGCGAGCAAACGCACCGTGGTCGTCTTGCCATTGGAGCCCGTGACGATCGCGGTCGGTATGTCTCGCAGCTCCGACCACCGGACGTCTTCGACGAGGGGGAGCGCAGCGAGAGCAAACGCGCGTCCGCCCGCGCCCGCGCCCACGGTCAGTTCCGAATCGTCGACGAGATGCGGCAAACCTCTTGATGCGGCGGCGGCGAGCAATGCGCACAGACGCGGGCGCGACTCGGCCGCCGCGAGGCGTGCGAAGCGCTGGAGCGCGGCGGATTCTTCTATGGCCGGCAGGAGGCCGGTTGCTTCTGCGCTCGTGCCGTCCACGGCCTCCAAGGCTTGCGCGATCAGCGCCGGCTCGAGCTTCATCCAGCGTACCGGATCGCGCTCGACCAAAGCCGCGCATAGCGCCCATTCGTTGACTTCGGTCGCCACGAACAACTGGTCGCAAGGCGCACTGATCGCCAGCGACACGCCGCCCGCGTGGCGGCGCGCCACGGCTTGACGACGATCCCAATCCAAGCGCGCTGCCGCACGCTCGGTACGCGCGGCCCAAGCGCCAAGCAGTGCGTCGTCGATCGCCACGCCGACGGTTTCGAGCACGGCGCCCGTCGAGGCAAAAAATAGATTGCTGCCCGTCAGGCGCCTCGAATCCTCGAACGGCAGCGTAAGAGTATCGGTCAGTCTTCGATCTCCGGTGCCATACGAATCCCGCGCTCGTCCCTAATCAAGCCGTCGAGGTTGAAGTCCGGGGTCGCGAGGGGTGCGTTCATCATAGCGTCGAACTCGGGGCCCGCGGCGGCGTTCGATCCGCCGCGCCTCGTTTTGATCTCGACGATCGACGGTGACGGCGCCGCGGCGCCGACCGGCTTGAATTTGGTGATTTGCTTCCAGGACCGGACCAAGGCGTCGGCGAAGATCAGCAGCAAGTCCCCCGTCTCGCCCATCCGCAGCGCCGCGTCGATCGCCTGCTGTTCATCGGGAATGATCGAGATCACACTCTCGGGAACACCCGCGGCGCGCAAGGCTTGCGACTGAATGCGCGGCACCTCGTCGGGTGCGCGATCGCGCAGATTGTCGTCGCGGCGGCAGATGTAATGATCGAAGCGGCCGGCAACCGCATTGGCGATCGCGACGAGGTCCTCGTCGCGCCGGTCGCCGGGGCCCGCCAGCACGACGATGCGCCGGCCCGTGACATCGAGGCGCATCGCCAGATCGGCCAGCATCCCGACCGCGTGCGCATTGTGTCCATAATCGAACAGCACCTTGAACGGGTGCTCGTTGAACACATTCATCCGCCCGGGAGTCTGAAAGAACGTCGAATCGAACGTCCGCAAACCTTGGCGGATCGCGTCGAGCTTGATGCCGAGCGAAAACGCCATGGCGGCCGCGAACATCGCATTTTGCACGTTGTGGAGCGCGCGGCCCTCGAGCGTCGCCGGAATCAAGTGGGTCCACAACAGCGGAATATGGCCGCCCCGATCATATAGCGCGACCATCTGACCATTGACGCCGGCTTCGAGAGCGCACGCCCTGCCGCCTGCGCGCACGTGCTCGCGCACGAGAGCGTGCTGCGGATTCATCGTCACGTAGCAGATATTCTTTGCTTCCGTATAGCCCGACATCTTCAGCACGAGCGGATCATCGGCGTTCAAGACCGCGCAATCGGTTGCGATCTCGACGACGATGCGCTTCAATTCAGCGAGCTGCTCGAGCGTGTCGATACCCTTCAGTCCCAAGTGGTCCGCCTGAACATTCAGCACGGCGCCGACGTTGATTTCCTTGACACCCATTCCGGCGCGCAGCAGGCCGCCGCGGGCGGTCTCGAGGACGGCGATGTCGATCTGCGGGTCGGCCAGCACCATGCGCGCCGAGACTGGGCCCGTCATGTCGCCCTGCACCGTGCGCTGACCGTCGATATAGACGCCGTCGGTCGTCGTCAATCCTGGCGTGTATCCGGCCATTTTGGTGATGTGGGCGAGCATGCGCGCCGTCGTGGTCTTGCCGTTGGTCCCGGTGACGGCGGCGATCGGCACATGCACGGGAACCCCCGGCGGGAACAGCATCGCGACGACCGGTGCGGCGACGTCGCGGGCGGTGCCTTCGCTCGGCGCTACGTGCATACGAAAGCCCGGCGCGGCGTTCACCTCACAAATGCCGCCGCCGATCTTGCGGTAGCTCTCGGTAATATTCTTCGACAGAAAATCCACGCCGCCGACGTCCAAGCCGATCGCGCGCACGGCGCGTTCCGCCATCTCGCGGTTGTCGGGATGAATGACATCGGTGACGTCGGTCGCCGTGCCGCCCGTGGACAGATTCGCGGTAGAGCGCAGATAGACAACTTGACCGGATTCCGGAATCGACTCGGCGCCGAGACCAGCTTGCTCGAGCATTTTCGTCGCTTGCGCATCCAGTTCAAGGCGCGTCAGCACTTTCTCGTGGCCGACACCGCGGCGCGGGTCCTGATTGACGATCTCGACCAGTTGCCCGATCGTACGTTCGCCGTCGCCGACGACGTGCCCGGGCGTGCGCCGCGTCGCAGCCACCAATTCGCCATTGACGACCAACAGGCGATGGTCGTCGCCCTCCAAAAACGTCTCGACGATCACGGCGCGCGAATGCTCGGATGCCAGCGCAAAGCCTTGCGCCACTTGCTCGTCCGTCGACAGGCGGATCGAGATGCCGCGCCCGTGATTGCCGTTGTACGGCTTGGTGACGACCGGATAGCCGATACGTTTCGCGGCGCGAACCGCTTGACCGGCGTTGTGGACCAGTTCCTGCTGCGGCACCGGTAGGCCGAGCGTGGCCAATATTTTGTTGGTCTCTTCCTTGTCGCTGGCCAGTTCAACGGCGATATGCGATGTGCGACTGGTCACCGTGGCCTGAATTCGCTGTTGATACTTGCCGTGACCCAGTTGAACCAAGGATTGATCGTTGAGGCGCAGCCAAGGGATCCCCTTGTCGTCGGCCGCGCGCACCAGCGCGGCGGTCGATGGCCCGAGCGCGCGACGCTGCGCGAACCGGATGAACCCATCGCGCGCGTCCTGCCAACTCCAATCGGCGGGCACCGAGTCCAAGGGGCGGATCGCTGCCGGCAGCAGCGAGCACAGCAGCTTGAGCCCCAAATCGCCGGCCGCGATCCCTTCGTCGCGTTGCGCATATTCGTAGACGACCGTGTAGATGCCGACCGGACCCGCGGCTCTCGTCTTGCCGAAGGTGACTTCCTCGCCTGCTATATTCTGCAGTTCAATCGCGACGTGCTCGAGAACGTGGCCGAGCCACGTGCCCTCGTCCTCGCGCATCCGGCGCAAAAAGCCGCCGGGCTGATTGTAGGAGCAACCGTGATCAGCAAGCCCTGGCAGCGCCGCGACCAGCGCATCGACGAATTCGCCGCCGAGCCGCCCGGTCGGCCAGTCCTCGAGAGGGCCGAGGTCCAACTCGATGCGGATCACCGGAAAGCGCGCATAGAGCGACGGGCCGACATAGACCGAACGATCGAGAATGCGCATGGGACTTTGCTCCGCCGCTTTCGACGCGGCTGTCGGTTATTCCTTGACCTGGCCCAACGCACCGGTCGAGGCCATCCTGGTGTGCAAATTAAAGGTCGCGCCAGCGACCAGTATGTGCAACCGCAGCCCGAGCATGCAAACCGGCTGACCCTCTGCGATGTCGCCGATCGATGAATAGCTGACGTCCGCGGCGTCGACGACGGTCACGCCGCCGCTGCCTTCGACTTCGATCGTCTCGTCGGGGCCGATGAAGGCTGCCGTGTCCTCATCGAGCCCGATGCCCACGGCAAACGGGTTATAAGCGAGCGCGGTGATCAGGCGGCCGAGGCGGTCCCGCTGACGGAAATGCTGGTCGATGATGAAGCGATTGGTCAATCCGAGGCCCGGCGCAAGCCGCACGCTGCCGGAGATCACGGAGGATCCCTCGTCGCCGAAGGCGATCATGTGCTCGCTCAATATGCTCGCGCCCGCGCTGGTTCCGCCGACGGTGACGCCGCGTGCATTTCGCACGCGGATCAATTTCGCAACCGGCGTGCCGCCGAGCAGCGTGGTGAGCCGCAATTGGTTGCCGCCGGTGAAAAAAATCCCGGTTGCCTCTTCGATCAGCCGAAGCCGCCCAGGCTCCTGACAGTCGCGCCGCGTGTCGAAATCCATCACGGTCACGCGCGCCGCACCCAATTCGCAGAACAGCTTCTCATAGCGCGGCCCCGTTTCATTGATCCGGCTCGCTGTGGGGATCACGATGATATCGGCGTCCGCGCCGCCGGACACGCGGACGAAACGCTCCAGAATATGGCGGTCGTTTTCCTTGTTCTCGGCGCCGCCGATAGGCACGATCCAGCCGCGGGTGTCGCCGTCGGAAATTCTACTGGGCATCCTAATGAGCGCCTCCTCAGCGCGATGGCTCGTACCGGCGGGGGCGGCCCGCCGCCCTCAGTCAATAGCGGGCACTTCGATCCGAATGATGAACGATTGCGCGCCGCCTGTCGCCTCTCACGTCACAATTGCCGGTGCCTCATTGCCATAACCCGCGGCCCGGTAGAAGACGATGCCGGCAACCAGTCCGCCGATACCGACGATCTTGGTCATCGTATTGAAAGTCCAGATCGCGTAGAGGCCCAGAGCGATCAGCGCTACGGCGCTGAGCGCCGGCACGACGGCGTAATGCAGGAAGGTTCCCGCCGACTCCCTGAAGCTGTCCCTATATGACCAGGCGCACACCAGCCCCGCAAGCCCATAATAATAAGAGACCTGCACGGCGATCGCATTGACCGAATCGGCCAGAATCGATGCGATCGACGGCATGAAGCTGGAGGCGAAAATAACCACGAGCCCGAGGCCGAGCAGAAGATACATCGCGCGCACCGGTGTAACTGTCCTTTCATGGACGAGGCCGAAATAGCCAGGCAGCGCACGGTCGCGGCCCATGGCGAACAGAGTCCGGGAGAATTGCAGCATGGTCGTTTCCAGCGTCGCAATGCTGGAGAGAATCAGCGCCAGAGCGGCCGCGTAACCGCCCGCCTTGCCGAGCCCTGCGGTGACCGCGACGTGAAAAATCAGGTTGTCCGAGAATCCGGAGGCGGTGCGCAGCGGGAACAGCATCAGCGTCGCAACCGTGAACGCGACGAACGTCGCAATCGTGATGAATACGCTCAGGAATCCTCCCTGACCCGCGGCGTTCGGCGGATGTCCCTTGGTCTCCTCGGACAGATTGGCCGTGACGTCCCACCCCCAATACAGAAACACGACGATCAGCGATGACGCGGCGAAACTGCGGGCCGGATAATGGAAGCCGAACCAGGACCACGAAAACGGATTGAGCGCCTTGCCCGACCCAGAATGCGCGAATGCAGCGGCCGATATGCCGAAGAGGATCAGCAATTCGATCGAGGTCATCACAACCTGCAATTTGCTCGTGATCTCGATTCCGGCGATCAGCACGAGTCCGATAGCGACGACCCACAATGCGCCGATGCAGGTCGTCAATACGACGTTGTTGGCCAGCGACGGGTCGAAAAGGTCGATCGTCGCCGTGCCGAGCGGTACGCTGCCCGTGACCATGAACACCATCGAGGCTATGAGCAACGCCCAACCGGAGAAATAACCGAAAAACTTTCCGAAGCCGATTTTCGTCCATTCGTACGCGGCGCCGGCATTGGCTATCTTCTTGTTCAGCCCCTTGTACGCGGCGGCAATGCCGAGCATCGGCAGCGCGAAAATCAGCACCGCGTTCGGCGAGACGGCTCCTGCGGTCGCGAGTAGCCCGGAGATCGCGACAGCGATCGAAAAGCCGGGGGCGCTGCCGGCGACGCCCATGATGATCGATTCGAAAAACGACAGGGAGTCGGCCTTCAGTTCAGTGCTCATGCAAGCCTCTTCAAAGATAGAAATCGTATTCCGCCGGCAAAATGTCCTGCAACAATGCGGCGGATTCCTTGCGCTTCAGTTCCGAAAACAATTCGAGAAATCGTTGCGGCAAATAATGCGCGAGCAGCGTCGACTTGCGCGTGCGGTCGAGCGACGCGAGCAAGCCGTCCGGAAACTCGGCGTTGCGCGCGGCGCCGGTGCGTCCGACGGTCGGCGCGCTCGCGCGAAGCTGGCGGCTGATTCCGTGCAGTACCGCCGACAGGACCACGGCGAGCACGAGATGAGGGCTCGCGTCGGCTCCGGCGACGCGATGCTCGATGCGCCGCGCCGCGCCGGCCGCGGCCGGAATGCGAAATGCGACGCCCCTGTTGTTGTGGCCCCAGTCGCTGCTGGTCGGCACGAACTGTCCGAGGAACCGCCGATGCGAGTTGATGTTCGGCGCGCAAATGCCGATGGAATCGTACATCAACGCCTGCATCCCGGCGATCGCCTGCTGCAGCAGTTCTTCGCCGCCGTCAGCGCCGAAGCGGTTGTTGCCGTTCTCGTCGCCAATGCTGACGTGCACGTGCAATCCGCTGCCGGGCTGCAGCGCAAAAGGCTTCGCCATGAACGTGGCGCGCATCCCCATCGATCGGGCCACGCCCTTGACGATGCGCTTGAGCAAAACCGCTTGATCGGCCGCCAAAAGCGCGTCGGCGCGATGATGAAGATTGACCTCATATTGACCGATCCCGTATTCAGCCACCGCGCCGCAAACCGGAATGCCCTGCGCGATCGCAGCCTGATCGACCCTGTTCAGAAAGGACGCGTTTGCTTCAACGGCCTCGATCGACAGGTTGGCCGCGCGCCGGGGCGGATCGGCGTCCGGCGCGGACGACGCGAGCGTGATCCCGCCGTCGGCGCTGCGGCGTGGGTCAACCAGATAAAACTCCAACTCGCAGGCGACGACGGGGTTGATGCCGGCATCGCGGCACTGGCGCACGACGTCGGCGAGGATGACGCGAGGATCGAACCACAGCGGGCGCAGCGACTCAACGCCGCGCATCTCGCACAAAACTTGTCCAATTGGCGCTTGCGTCCACGGCGCGAGGCAAAGCCGTCCTGGTATCGGCAGGGCCGTGCCGTCCGGATCGCCGTCGGAACCGCCCATGCCGAGAACATTGTGGCCGAGACCGCGGCAATCGGCGACGAGCGCACAGGCGGAGAATTGCAGTCCGTCGGCGAATAGCTTGTCCGCGTCGACCGCGGGCACGCGCTTGCCGAGCGTATTGCCGTTCACATCGATGATGAACGCATCGAGGCCGCCGATGTCGGGATGACGGCGCAGAAATTCGGCCCACTCCGCCGCGGGCGCCGAGATTTGCTGTTCTCTATGCATGGGCGGTACTCGCTTGATGATCGGCTTTGCTCATAGGCGGTCGCGAAGTGCGTACCAGGACATTGCGGCGAGGAGAATGGGCCGTCGCAGCGACGAACCTCCGGGAAATGCCGGTACCGGAATTCGGGTGAACAGCTCGAAATTCGCGCGCTCGCCGGCGATCGCATCGGCCAGGATCTTGCCGCAGTAGGGGGCGAGCAGGACGCCGAGCCCTGAGTACCCGCTGGCGTTGAAGTAGCCGGGGCCGATTTCGCCGACGAACGGCATGCGCGTCGGCGTGATCGCGAGCGTGCCGCCCCAGCCGAAATCGAATCGCACCGGGGCAAGCTGCGGGAATACCTTGAGCGCATATTTGCGCACGAAAGACCTGAATGTCCGAGGGAAAGCGGTATCCATAATTCTCGCCGCCGCCGAACAATAGGCGATGATCGGCGGTGCAGCGGTAGTAATTCACGACGAAGCGCGAGTCCGCCACGGCAATTCCGTCGCGAATCAGTGCGCGCGCGCGATCCGCGCCGAGGGGTTCTGTTACTCCGATGAAGTTGTTGATCGGCATGACGCGTCGCTCGACTGCCGGCGCGATTCCCCTCAGATAGCCGTTGCACGCCAATACCACCTGGTTCGCCCGCACTTGCGCATCGCGCGTTCGCACCAGCCAATCGGTCCCGGCACGCGTCACGCCGAGCGCGGCGGATCCCTCGTGCAGCCGCGCGCCGTGGCTTTGCGCGGCGCGCGCGAGCCCCAAGGCATAATTCATCGGATGCAGATGTCCGCCTCTCGCATCGAACGAACCGCCGTAGTAGGCGTCCGTGGCCACCATCGCGCGCACCTCGGCGCGGTCGACAATGCGAATCTGCGCATAACCGTAACGCTCGCGCAAATGATCGACATGACGGCGCGTGTGCTCGCCAAAGGATTGTTTGTGATCGGCGTGCAGCAATCCCGGGCGAAAATCGCAGCTTATGCCGTAGGTTTCAATCAGCGTGTCGAAATAAGCCCTGGCATCCTGCGCGAGATCCCAGAGCCGGCGGGCATCCGCCTCGCCCATGTGCTTTTCGATCCATTCCTGATCGCGGCGCAGCCCGACGTGAGCCTGGCCGCCGTTGCGCCCCGATGCCCCCCAGGCGAGCCGGGATTGCTCGAGCAGTACGACTTCGATGCCGCGTTTCGCGAGATGCAGCGCTGTCGACAGACCGGTGAAGCCGCCGCCGATGACACAAACCTGGGCGCTGCAATTACCCTCGATCCTCGGGGCCGTCACTTGCTCCGTAACGGTCGCCGCGTAGTAGGAGGGCGCGTGTTGGAGACTCGGAGCGAACGCATTTTGCCGACTGTTCGTTGTTCGCATTTGTGATCACAGTACGATGCGGTCAGGATACAGGATCCGGCAACGGCGGCGAAAGGTCGAATGCGCTTTTGCCGATCAAACCCATGCCATCGCGGATGTCGGCGAGAATCGCCCGGCCCAGGCCCGCCGCATCGCGCGCGCCGATCGCGCGGATGGCGACTTCGTGCTGGTCGACCAAGTTCGCGGTGCCGACACGGCCGTAGACGACGCGCATGTAAGGCCCGAACTGCAGCCAGAGTATTTCGATCAGGCGAATGAGAATGCCGCGCGGCTGCGCGTCATAGATCAGAAAATGGAAGTCGAAGTTGCCCTGCATATAGCCGTTCAGATCACCTTGCACGATCGACGCTCCGATCGCTGCGTCGATGTGCTTCAGTCTCTTCAGGCGTTTGGCGTCGAAGTAGGGCAGGGCGCGCACGGCTGCCTCGGGCTCGAGCAATTCGCGGCATCGCAGCAGCTCGTGGAAGCGCGCCTCGGTCATTGCCGGCACGACGATCCGCCGCTTCGAGCGAATTTGCACGGCCCCTTCGGCTGCGAGCCGGCTCAGCGCCTCGCGGACCGGCGTTTGGCTGACTCCCAATTCCACGGCGAGGCTGCGAGTCGACAGGCTGCTGCCGGGCGCGACCTTACCCGTGATGAACCGTTGCGACAGTTCATCGTGCACGCCGCTGTGCAGTGGGACGGAGGCCTCGAGTCCTGCCGCTCCTTCGCCGTGCGGGCGCCGGCGCGAAGGCCGGGCCGGCGGTTTAGGCCGCCTCGAGAACACGCAATTCCGATTCGGCTTCGCGCAAGGACCGATCGATCGTGCCGACCAGCCGATCGATCTCGGCGTGCGTGATGATCAGAGGCGGACACATGACGATCGTATCGCGGATCGCACGCACCATCAGCCCGTTGCGGATGCAAGCGTCGCGCACGATGGGACCCGCGCGGCCTTCCTCGCCGCAGAATCGTTCGTTCGTGCCTTTGCGTGAAACGATTTCGACCGCGCCGATCAAACCCAACGAGCGCGCTTCGCCGACCAGCGGATTGGCTGCGAGCCCCGCCAGGGCCTGGGTCATATAGGGGCCAACATCTTGCGCGACACGTTCGACGAGGCGCTCCCGCGCAATGATCTGCACGTTGCGCAGCGCGACCGCGGCCGCCGTCGGATGGCCGGAATAGGTATAGCCGTGAATGAATTCGCCGCCTTTGTCTTTCAGGAGCGAGACGATCGGCGCCGCTACCGCCGTCGCCGATATCGGCAAATACCCGGACGAGAGACCTTTGGCCATCGAGACGATATCCGGCTTGATGCCGAAATGCTGGAAGCCGAACCAGCGTCCGAGGCGGCCGAAGCCGCATATGACCTCGTCGACGATCAGCAGGATGCCGTATTTGCGGCAGATGGCTTCCACTTTCTTCCAATAGCCCGGCGGCGGAATGATGACGCCTCCCGCTCCTTGAACGGGCTCGCCGATAAAAGCGGCGACGTTCTCCGCGCCGACTTCCAGAATGCGCGATTCGACGGCTGCCGCGGCGCGAGCGCCGAAGCCCTCCGCATCCTCGCCGAATCCATCGCCGAACAAGTACGGCTGCATCACGTGTTCGACGCCGCTTATCGGTAGTCCGCCTTGCGCATGCATCAGTTTCATGCCGCCGAGACTGGCGCCGGCCACTGTCGAGCCGTGATAGGCGTTCCATCGGCTGATGAAAATTTGTCGTTTGGGCTCGCCGCGCAGCGCCCAATAATGCCGCGCTAAACGAAACGCCGTGTCGTTGGCTTCGGAGCCGGAGCTGTTGAAAAACACGTGAGTCAAATCATGGCCCAGGCGGCCGGCGATCTCGGCGGCAAGCCGGATCGCAGGTTCGTTCGCCGTCTTGAAGAACGTATTGTAGAACGGCAATTTCAACATCTGGTCGTAGGCTACCTGGGCGAGTTCCTCGCGCCCGTAGCCGACGGCGACGCACCAAAGGCCCGCCATGCCGTCGAGCAATTGATTACCGTCGGCATCCTCTATCGTGCAGCGGTCGGCGCGCACGATGATGCGGCTGCCGCCGAGCTGCTCCTGCAATTTGTAGTCGCTGTGCGCCGGCAAGTGATGCGCCACATCCATGCGGCGAAGTTCGGCCGACTGGCTCGCGGACAGGGGTTCGGTCATATCAAGCTTCCTGTTGGATAACGATTGCCGGGCCGTCGGATTAGGCAGGGCCGGCCGAAACCAAGCTACAGTCGCTGGCCGAGATCGTCAATTATCTGTGATGGCAGATGCATCCGCTGCCGGGCGGCCCAGGCTGCGGCCGGCCGCCGAAAGCCCCGGCGGCAGGTCCGGCGCGCCCGCGAACCGCCGCTTCTCGTTGCGCCCACGCATCGTATGCGCGGCGCCGCATCATGGTCGAATCTCACGCATCAATTGGCGCTCGCGATTGCGCCAAGCTTCTTTGAAGGCATCGCACAATTGCAGGATATCCATTAAAAAGTCAGTTTCATTCAATAAGTAACAAGCTTTCCCGGCGGCATGCAATATTGCTGCAACAAATCTTCGATAGCCTCCCCAGCACTTTGATCGCGTCTGGCACGACCGCCGGCCGCGATTGAGGTGCGCAAAAGACACGCAGAGGTTCAGGGCGCCGGCCGGCCTGATTTTACGCAGGCGATCCCACGACAAACGTGGGTCGAGTTCGGCGACGGGATTTCTTTACAACTTCAATCTCCAAGGGGTTCGCTATGTTCAAATCCACTTTGACCGCGCTGGTCGCCGGCGCGTCGTTAATTGCGTGCGGCGCGGCTATGGCCGATGAGGGCGCGACGACTGTCGGCGGCAAGGCGTTCATCGACTTCACGAACATCGATCAGACCAGCGATGGGACGAAGCAGGCCGCTTCAGGCACCGGTGCAGACGTCAAGCGCTTCTATTTGAGCGTCACGCACGACTTCGACAAGACGTGGTCGGCGAATGCGACGACCGACTTCAACTATACAAGCACGACCAGCGAAACCCAGCTGTTCATCAAGAAGGCGTACGTGCAGGCGAAACTGTCGGATGCGTTCGTCGCGCGGCTGGGCAGCGCGGATCTGCCTTGGATTCCGTTCGTCGAGGACCTCTACGGCTATCGCTACGTCGAGAACGTGTTGATCGATCGTCTGAAATTCGGCACCTCCGCCGATTGGGGCGTGCACGCCGGCGGCAAATTGCTGGACGGCCAGTTCAGCTATGCGGCATCCGCGGTCAACGGCAACGGCTATAAGAATCCAACCCGCTCGCAAAGCCTGGATGTCGAGGGTCGCGTAGCCTATGTACCGGTTACCGGCCTGACCATCGCGGTCGGCTTCCATTCGGGCAAGGAGGGCAAGGACATCGCCAATTTGCCGTGACGGCGACGCCGGTGCGGCACACCGCGGATCGTTTCGACGCGCTGGTCGCCTACGTCAACGCCGATTTGCGCCTCGGGGCGGAATATTTCACGGCGACCGATTGGAACCAAGTCACAGCCACGCCGACCGACAAGTCGGACGGTTATTCGGTTTGGGCATCGTATAATTTCCAGCCGAACTTCGCGGTGTTCGCGCGCGGTGATCAGGCCAAGCCGAAAAAAGACTTGAGCCCGGATTTGAAGGACACCTATTTCAACGTCGGTCTATCCTATACGCCGGTCAAGAAGGTCGACGTCGCGCTCGTCTACAAGCACGACAAAATGCAGAACGGTTCCTTCGGCACGAGCAACGGGACGATCGGCGGCGTCAACGAAGGCAAGTTCGACGAAATCGGTATCTGGGCGCAAGTGGCGTTCTGATCGCGGCGCAACGCGGCCGGTCCCAAGGATCGGGATCGGCCGCGCGAGCCGTAGGAACTTTTACGCTTCGATCGTCTCCTATAGATTCATGCACGTAAGGTTCTCGCGACGCTCGATTGATGTCGACGTCTTTTAAGCCCGCGTTTGCGGTGGTGACGCCCGACGTCGCCGTGGCGGATCCCGGAATTGCCGAGACGGCAACGCCGCCGCCGCCGCGGGGGAAATCAACATCAACATCGGCATCGTCAGCAGCGTGCGCTTGCATCGCGACGGTTTAGCGCGGCTCTTAACTGCTTGCCCCTCGATCCGCGTGGTCGCCTCCTACCACCCGAAACAAGCCTTGGTCGCGCTGCGTTCCGCGCCGATCGATGTGGTGCTGATCGACTCGCCGAGACCCGGCGACCCGGACATCATTGATCAGCTGCGAATGCTGAACGCCGCATTGCGTGTGGTTGCGGTCGGCATTCGCGAGAGTGCGAGCGAAATACTGGCTTGCGCCGCACGTGGTATCGACGCGTATGTGCGCACCGACGCAACGGTGGCCGAAGTAGTTGCCGCCGTCGAAAATGCGGCGCGCAACAAGCCTCCACGCTCGGCGACTGTCGCCGCCACGGGCCGCGGGACGGCCGGCGGCGATCGGCCTTCCGACCTCATGCCGCTGACGGCGCGCGAATTGCAGGTTGCGGATCTGATGAACCGCGGATTGTCGAACAAGGAAATCGCACGACGCCTCGATGTTCAGCCATGCACCGCCAAGAATCACGTGCGCAACATACTGTTGAAACTCGGCGAGCACCGGCGCGGGCGGGCGGTTGCCAAGCTCCGCGCGATGATAGGCGAGCGATTCGGCATCGTGCGTTCCTCAGATCCATAGACCGGCTGCGCGCAGCTGCATGATTGCGGCGAGCGGACTGCCCAGGTAGCCCGCCGGCAGCGGTTGCGGCGCGCCGCCGCCGATCGGCATCGATGCGCCGGCAATACCGAACGCGGACGCGGGTAGAATCGCCGGCACCCTCTGCCAATCCGGCAGGCCGGCGCCGACACGCGAGCTATCGGCGAGCAGCGGCGGTGCCGCCGCGGCGCCGATCAGATCGAACAGGACAGCGACCCGCCGTTCGGCGTCGCCTAAGTGGGCGATGCTTTGCAGCATCGGGTGGTGCGCCAGCAGCAACGCGGCGAATCCGGTCACATGAGCTGCAGCCATCGCGCTGCCGTCCCATGACGCGTAGCCGCCTCCGGGAACGCTGGACAGCACCGCTACGCCGGGCGCGCAGACGCCTACCTCGCGGCCCTGCGCGCTGAAATTGGCGGCAAACAATCCGTTGCTTGCGCCGTACGACGGCACGGCGCGCTGCGCGTGTCGGCTGTCGGCGGGGAATTCGCCCCATTTGCCGAGTGCCGCGACCGTGAGCACACCAGGAACGTTGCCGGGAAATTCCACGGCGCCGCCGCCGTTGCCGGCGCCGGCGATACAGGCGATGCCTTGCAGGCGCGCCTCGGTGATCTTCTGCGCGACGAGCTCCGAGAACGTAGCGCCGCAGACGCCGATTTGCACGAGGTCCAAACGCCGTTCGATGCAACGGTCCAAGGCGTCGAGCAAGTCGCTATAGTGGCCGCCGGGAACGACTTTGTAGACGTGCAACTCGGCGCCGGGAGCGCAGCCGGCCATCTTGACCGCGGCGAGCAATTCCGCATTGCCCTGCAGTTCCGCCGGCGCGCGAGCGCTTACGATGCCGGCGCAATGCGTGCCCTGACCCAGCTCGTCTGACTTCCAACTGCGCGAGTCGCCGTCGCGTGTGAAGTCGGCGCCCTCGACGACATGATGCAACAGCGGATGTTCGACGTCGCAGCCGGAATCGATCACCCCGATCCGTGCGCCCGCGCCGTTCCATTGGGCGGCCAGGCGGTCGAATTTCATCAATCGCTGACCCCAAGCAAAGGACCGGTCGTCCACGGGATTCGGCGCGCCGCGTCGCAGCGCGGTAACGCGAATGACGTTGATGCCGGTTGGTTCGAGCAAGGGGCTGTGGATAACGCGTTCCCAGTAATCGGCGGCGGGCCGCACGTACACTGCGGCAATCGCATCGCCGCTCAAGCCGAACGTCGGCAGGGATACCCTACCGGCGGTATCCGTGACGCCCTGCACGGGAAAGCCCGGTCCATATAAGCTGACGGCGGCGTTTGCGACCGGTCGATCGCCGTCGGATTGAATCAAGAATCGGAATTCGTGTCGCCTTCGGGGGAAGGGCATTGCACGCGCGGCCTGCCGCCGGCCCGCGCGATCGGGCGGCATGGGGATCTCGGATTGCAGCAGCGGTTCGTCGATTTCAACGATCACGTGAGGCGGCGCGCTCATTCGCAGCGCCTCGCCGCTTTGCTCGTCCATGCGAACCACGACGGTCTCGGCGGCCGGCGCCGGTGAATTGCCGGCCGATTCCGCGACTTCGGCGTGGCTCTGCAATCGGCGGATGATTTCTACGCCTTCCATCTGCGCCAAACGCTCGATAAAAGGATCGGCGGCACGCGGCCCGTTCCTGATACCGGGTGGCCGCCGAAAACCGATCAAATAGCGCTGCTTGCGGCGGACGACCGTGACGAAGGACTTATCGTCGGCGCCGCCTTCGGCCGAGTAGCCGCCGCCGTCCTGCCGGTCGACGGCCAACAGCGGCTGACCCGACCCCGAGGATTGCGGCGCCTTCTTGGACTGCCCAGACTTAAGTGTTTGACTCAAATCGAGTTTTGCATCAGCCATGTCACCACTCCTGTCCTATCTGATTCCTCGGATCACTCGCGTAGGAGCGAACCAACGCTTCGTTCCCCGGGCGGCGTTTTGTGCGATCCCTAATGCACGGTCATACCTGGTTGAAAATGCGATCCGAGCGCGCCCGGAATGAATGGCGCGGTATAGCCTGCGCCGATCAATGCCGGAATCGGCGATTGGCTCGCGAGCTGCGCGAGTTGCTGCTGCACGGCTTGCGCCACTAAAAATTGAACTTGTTGTTGGGCAATTTGCTGCGCGGCGAGTTGTTGCGCCGCCAATTGCTGCGCCAGATGTTGAGCCGCTTGCAGTTGCGCCGTGTATAGCCAACTATTCGTCTGCGGCTGCGCGCCGTAGAGCGTGTTGGCGAACGACGTTGCGCCGTATGGTGGTGTTGCGGTCAAGTGATTGACGCCATAAGGCGTCGCCGCAAACGGTGCAATGCCGTATGGGGAAGTGGCAAATGGCGCGTATATCCCGTTGCTGAGTGCGGTAAGCATGTCGGCCTCCATTGGGGTTGCTGAAACGTCGGTGCCGAGTCGAGTCCCGGCGATGCAAGAGCCTATGCGCATCGATTCGACGTGAACATGATCCAAACGGACCGAACCATTCGGCTCTGTGGCAGGTGCGGTGGTTCGGCGGCGCCGCGGCGGCGCGCGGCGCGCCGGCGTAGCGGCTAGCGCGCGCGTGCAGTCAGGCGGGCGGCGATCCTGTCGGCGACGCGCAGCGCGTTGGCGATGATCGTCAATGTCGGGTTCACCGCACCGATCGACGGGAAGAAGCTCGCGTCAGCGACATAAAGATTGTCGAGTTGATGGGCTTTACAATCGAGGTCGAGCACCGACGACTGCGGGTCGGCGCCGAAGCGCGCGGTTCCCGCTTGGTGCGCAGTGCCGCCGAGCGGTATGTTCTTGCCGAAATAGAGATTGCGCTCGAGCAGCGCGGGGTGAGCGCCGGCGGCCGTCAGCATCCGCTCGAGTTTCTTCCTCAGCCGGCGGTGCGCCTCTGCGTTGTTGGCCTCGACGTCCAATACGACGCGCCCGCCGTCGTAGTAAATCCGGTTTTCCGGCCGCGGCAAGTCTTCGCTCGAAAGCCAGAAATTCATCGTATGGCGCGCCAAGCGCTCGAACGGCATGTCCGGCAGCCAGTCCAGCCAACCCGGCAATGCCTCGCCGCGAATTTGCGCGGGATGAGTCGCCGCGCACATCTGGATCAAGCCAAGAGGATATTGCCAATCGTCGGCGCCAAAATAAAAATCGCTGATCGCGAGCGTCTTCTGAAATACCGTGTCATTCGGTTCCCGCAAAAGAGCCATCAGTACCGATTGGTTGTGGCGCAAGTAATTGCGGCCGACTAAACCGGAGCCGTTGGCGAGTCCTCCGGGATGCCGGTCGGTCGCCGAGCGCAACAATAACAATGCCGTCGAAAGCGCGCCGCAGGCGGCGACGACGATGTCTGCGGTGTAACGCTCGGAAAGTCCGCCTCGCTGGACTTCGACGCCGACGATGCTTCGGCCGGCCGCATCGGTTTGCAAGCGTCGTACATAGGCGCCGGTCAACAATTCGAGGTTTGGGTGCGCGCTCAGCGCCGGATCGATGCAAACGACCTGCGCGTCCGCCTTACCGTTGACGGGGCATGGGAATCCGTCGAACGCGTCGCAACGAATGCAGGTACTGGTCGGCGTCGGTCTGCCGTTCGTTTCGGTGAGCAGAATACCGAGCGGCAAGTGGAACGGTCGCAGACCCTGTTTGCTCCAGGCGTCGCTCAGCGCTTGTATGGCCGGTTCATGGGTCACCGGCGAAAACGGAAACGGCGCTTTGGCCGGCGGTTCCGTCGGATCCTCGCCTCTCAGGCCATGCACGTGAAACAAGCGCTCGGCCTCGGCGTAATAGGATTCGAACGCCTCATATTTCAGCGGCCAGGCAGGAGACACGCCATCGCGATGTTGGATCTCATCGAAATCGCGTTCCCGCATCCGCAGAAGCGCGGCGCCGTACACCTTGGAATTGCCGCCGACGAAATAGTGCAATCCCGGCCGGAATTCTCGCCCGGCGCGGTCGTACCAAGTCTCGCGCGCCTGATATACGCCATCGACGAACACGGCATCGGCGTCCCAGTTGGTCCGCGAGCGCGGCAGATAATCGCCGCGCTCGAGTATCAGAATACGCTTGCCGGTCGGCGCAAGCCGGTGGGCGACGGTACCTCCGCCCGGACCGCTGCCGATCACGATTACGTCGTAATGACCGTCGGGCATAGCGGATCGCTCAGCCGCCGGTCGCGAACCCGGGATACAAGGTCATGCCGCCGTCGACGTACAGCGTCGTGCCGACGACATAGTCCGAATGATCCGAGGCGAGCCATACGGCCGCCCGGGCGATGTCCTCGGGCTCGCCGATTCTGCCGTACGGAACGAGCGTCATCAGTCGCGCGTAGGCTTGCGGCGATTGCCAGGCCGCCGTATTGATCGGCGTACGTATCGCGCCGGGCGCGATGGCGTTGACGCGTATACGCCGCGGCGCGACTTCTTGAGCGAGGCTTTCCATCAACATTTTGATTCCGCCTTTCGACGTCGCGTAATTGGCGTGATCGGCCCACGGAATTTCCTGGTGAACCGAACTCATGCAAATGATCTTGCCCGCCGCGCAGGATACCGACGGCACGATTCCGCGGCGCAGAAATTCGCGAATCGCCGATCGCGCGCACAGGAACTGTCCTGTCAAATTGACGTTCAGTACGGTATTCCACTGCGCCATCGTCATGTCGTGGAACGGAGAGTCGCGTTGCAGGCCGGCGTTGTTGACGAGAATGTCGATCGTCCCGAATCGCGCAATCATCTGCGCGAACATCGCCTCGACCTGCTGCTCGGAAGAGACGTCTGCTTCGATCGCGAGCGCGTCGGCGCCGCTTTGTCGAATTTCGTCGACGACCGCCGCGGCGGCGTCGTCGCCTGCGACGTAGTTGACGACGACGTCGGCGCCGGCTTTGCCGAGTGCGATTGCAACGCCGCGGCCGATACCGGAATTCGCGCCGGTCACGAGCGCCTTTTGGCCAATCAGGATCTTATGCGCCGGCAGGTCGGGGGCGGTCGAGGCCGAAGGGATGGACGGTGTCATCGATCTTTGCTCCTAATGCTCTTTGATTGACAAGAATATTGGCAGAAGCCTTCATGCGGCAAGCGCAATCGACGATGCGCCGCCATTCGGTGCCGGTAGCGCAACCCCTCGGGATGCGCTTAAACTTCGTCACCTCCCAACTTCGCTTGGCGACCGCGATCCGCAATGAACAAAGTGATTCTCTATCACCCCCGGCTGTGGATCGCCCTGGCCACAGGTGCGGCGGCGTTTTTCGCGCTGCCCGGCCATTGGTCGACTATCAGTCGCGTGCTGATTGCATGGAACGCGGGCGCGGCGCTGTTCCTCGGATTGATGTACTTCTGGATGACGCGTCTGACCGGGGAGCAGATCAGCGGACATTTCGGCGAAGAGGACGAAGGCACCGCCGTCATTTCGATCACCGTGACGGTGGCCGCCATGCTGAGCCTTGCGGCGATCGTCGCGCTGTTGTCGACGCTGAAACAGGTGACCGGCGCCGAGCGGGCCGGACACATGGCGCTCGCGGCGCTGACGCTGATCGATTCATGGCTCCTGGTGCCGACGATATTCACTCCGCTATATGCGCAGATGTATTACAGCGCCGATGCCGAAGATCGGCCGCTGCGATTTCCGAACACGATGATGCCGGTATTCTGGGATTTCGCGTATTTTTCATTCACAATTGCCGCTGCGTGCCAAACATCGGATGTCTCGACGACCGAAAGGATCGATTCGCAAGGTCGTCATTGCGCACACACTGATTTCGTTTCTTTTCAATGCCGCGATTCTCGGCTTCGCAGTCAACGTCAGCGCCGGTTTGATCGGCGCAAGCTAAAACCCCACATCTCGGTTCGATGGGCTTTGCACGGAGATTCCCATGGATAAAATACCGTCGCTGATGACGGCCGTCGAAATCTCGAGCCCGGGCGGTCCGGAGCAACTGAAGCTTGCAATGCGGCCGGTGCCGAAGCCCGGGGAGGGTGAGGTGCTGCTGCGCGTCGCGGCGGCCGGCGTCAACCGACCCGACGTTTTGCAGCGCCAAGGCGGCTATCCACCGCCGCCCGGCGCTTCCGATTTGCCGGGTCTCGAGGTCGCCGGCGAAGTCATTGCCTTGGGCGCGAACGTCGCCAGCTTGTCGGTCGGCGATCAGGTCGCGGCACTACTGAGCGGAGGCGGCTATGCCGCATACGCGGTAGCCGCCGCTCCGCTGTGCCTGCCGCTGCCGGCGGGGTTCAGCATGATCGAAGCGGCGGCGTTGCCGGAGACGTTCTTCACGGTGTGGACCAACTTGTTCGAGCGCGGCGCGTGTAAGGCCGGCGAATGCGTCTTGATCCACGGCGGAACGAGCGGAATCGGTACGGTGGCGATCCAGTTGGCGGCCGCGTTCGGGGCGCGCGCCTTCGCGACGGCGGGAACTGCCGCGAAGGCGCGCGCCTGCGAGCAGTTGGGCGCGGTGCGTGGAATCGACTACCGCAACGAGGATTTTGTCGCCGTGATCCGGCAGGAGACCGCGGGACGCGGCGCCGACGTCGTGCTCGACATGGTCGCGGGCGCCTACGTATCGCGCAATATCGAGGTCGCGGCGACCGACGCGAGGATCGTCACGATAGCGGTGCTGGGCGGCAAGCTCGCCGAAGTCGACATGAGCTTGATCATGCGCAAGCGGTTGACGCTGACCGGATCGACGCTGCGCCCGCGTAGCGTCGCCGAGAAAGCGGCGATCGCCGCAGGCTTGCGCCGCAACGTCTGGCCGTTGTTGTCCGCCGGGCGGGTGCGGCCGGTCGTCTTCGCAACCTTCCCGCTCGCCGAGGCAAGCGCGGCTCACCGACTGATGGAGACCTCGACGCACATCGGCAAAATCGTGCTGACGATCTAGGATGAGGCCATCAGCGCTTCGCGGCCGCGGTACCGGCCGGCGCCGCGGAATGCGCGGCGATGCGTCGCACCGCCTCGAGCGGCAGTTCGTCCAAACCCGCTTCACCGCCACGCCACTGGCCTATCAGTTTCTCGCGCATCCGGGGCGTCCAGTATTTGCCGATGTGATTGGCGATCCCGCTGATTGCGTCCTCGCGATCGGGTTCAGCGCGGAAAAAGTTCCCGATGTCGTTGGCCATTTTGACCAAATGATTGTCGCTCATCGGAATCGACTACTTTGCGGCAAACACGTCGGCGCCCTTCAATAGCTCTTCCTGAGTTTCACTGAATTCATGGAAGCGCTTTTGCCACACGGAGGGTTGCGTGACGCGCGTGGCTTGAACGGCGGTGACTTTATATTCCGGACAGTTGGTCGCCCAATCCGAATTATCAGTCGTTATCACATTCGCCCCGGACTCGGGAAAGTGAAATGTCGTATAGATCACGCCCGGCTGGACGCGCTCCGTCACGCGCGCGCGCAGCACCGTCTCGCCGGCGCGGCTGGCGATGCCGACCCAATCGCCTTCGGCAATGCCGCGCTCGTCGGCATCATGCGGATGAATTTCCAGGACATCCTCCTCGTGCCAGAGGTTGTTCTTCGTGCGCCGCGTCTGGGCGCCGACGTTGTACTGGCTGAGTATCCGACCCGTCGTCAACAGCAGCGGATATTTCGCCGTGACTTTCTCGGAGGTCGGTACGTATTCGGTGACGAGGAATTTACCCTTGCCGCGAACGAATGAGCCGACGTGCATCGTCGGCGTGCCGTCGGGATGTTCGGCGTTGCACGGCCACTGTATGCTGCCGAGCGCATCGATGCGCTCGAAGCTGACGCCGGTGAACGTCGGCGTCAGGCGAGCTATTTCATCCATGATCTCGGACGCATGGGCGTAGTTCATCGGGTAGCCCATCGCGTTCGACAGCAGCTGCGTGATCTGCCAATCCGCGTAGCCGGATTTCGGCTCCATCACTTTGCGCACGGGCGAGATGCGGCGTTCGGCGTTCGTGAACGTTCCGTCCTTTTCGAGGAACGATGATCCTGGCAGGAACACATGGGCGAACTTCGCCGATTCGTTCAAGAACAGGTCCTGAACGATGATGCATTCCATCGCCATCAGCGCCGCCGTTACGTGCTGCGTATTCGGATCCGATTGCGCGATATCCTCGCCCTCGATGTACAGGCCCTTGAACTCGCCGTCCATCGCGGCCTCGAACATGTTCGGAATCCGCAGTCCCGGCTCGGCTAGCAGCGGCACGCCCCAGTCACGCTCAAACGACGCGCGAACCGTATCGTCGCTGACATGGCGGTATCCCGGGAACTCGTGCGGGAACGATCCCATGTCACAAGAGCCCTGAACGTTGTTCTGCCCGCGAAGCGGGTTGACGCCCACGCCGCGGCGGCCGACGTTGCCGGTCGCCATCGCAAGGTTCGCGATTCCCATGACCGCCGTCGACCCCTGACTGTGTTCCGTAACACCGAGTCCGTAGTAGATCGCGCCGTTCTCAGCAGTCGCGTACAAGCGGGCCGCGGCGCGCACCGCTGCCGGCGGAACGCCGGTCGCCGCTTGCATGGCTTCCGGTGAATTGCGCGGTTCGGCGACGAACCGGCGCCACTTCTCGAACGCTTCAGTTTCGCAGCGAGCTTTGACGAAGTCCTCCTTGACCAGGCCGTCGGTGACGATCACGTGCGCGAGACTGTTAAGCAGGGCAACGTTCGTGCCCGGCCGCAATTTAAGATGATGGGCGGCCTCGATGTGCGGCGTGCGGACGAGATCGATGCGACGCGGGTCGGCGATAATTAGCTTCGCGCCCTGGCGCAACCTGCGCTTCATCTGCGACGCAAATACCGGATGGCCGTCGGTGGGGTTCGCGCCGATCAGCAATATGACGTCGGCCTGCATGACCGAGTCGAAGTCCTGCGTCCCGGCCGATTCGCCGAGTGTTTGCTTGAGTCCATAGCCGGTCGGCGAGTGGCATACCCGCGCGCAGGTGTCGACATTGTTGTTGCCGAAGCCGGCGCGCACGAGCTTCTGCACCAAATAGGTCTCCTCGTTCGTGCACCGCGAGGACGTAATGCCGCCGATCGCATCCCGGCCGTACTTGCCTTGAATACGCTTCAGTTCGCCTGCGGCGTGCGAAATCGCCTCCTCCCACGACACTTCGCGCCACGGATCGCTGATCTTCGCGCGGACCATCGGCTTGAGGATTCGGTCGGGATGGGTTGCGTAGCCGATCGCGAAGCGGCCCTTGACGCAGGAATGGCCGTGATTCGCATGGCCGTCCTTGTTCGGCACCATCCGCACGAGCTCTTCGCCCTGCATTTCCGCGCGGAACGAACAGCCGACGCCGCAATAGGCGCAAGTCGTCACGATGCTGTGCTCGGCTTGGCCCTTTTCGATCAAGCTGTTCTCCGACAGCGTCGCCGTGGGGCAGGCTTGCACGCAAGCGCCGCACGAGACGCACTCGGAGTCGAAGAACGTCTCATTTTGACTCGCGGCAACTTTGGAGTCGAAACCGCGCCCCTGGATCGTCAGAGCCAGCGTGCCCTGTTGCTCGTCGCAGGCGCGAACGCACCGCGAACAGACGATGCATTTGCCCGGGTCGAAAGTGAAGTACGGGTTGCTGGTATCTTTCTCGGCGTCCAGGTGGTTTGCGCCGCTGTAGCCGTAGCGCACTTCGCGCAATCCGACGGCGCCCGCCATGTCCTGCAGTTCGCAGTGCCCGTTCGCCGGACAAGTCAGGCAATCGAGCGGATGATCTGAAATATACAGCTCCATGACGCCGCGCCGCACTTCCGCCAATTGCTTGTTTTGAGTCGTAACCTTCATGCCGGGCGCGACTAGCGTAGTACACGAAGCCGGCAATCCCTTGACGCCCTCGATCTGCACCAGGCACAAACGGCAGGAACCGAAGGCCTCGAGTAGTTCGGTCGCGCAGAGCTTGGGTATTTTCAAGCCGGCGATCGCCGCGGCGCGCATGACCGAGGTGCCTTCGGGCACGCTGACCTCGGTGCCGTCGATCGTCAGCGTGACGGTCTTGTTGCTGTCGCGGCCTGGGGTGCCGAAGTCCTGCTCAACTATCGATAACATTGCCGAGCCCTCTCTACGTCAGTCCCGGCGCGCGCGCCGGGGTCCGTTTGCGGAAATCTTCGGGAAAATGGTTCAACGCCGACCGCACCGGATAAGGGGTCAGGCCGCCCAGCGCACAGAGTGAACCATAGGTCATCGTCTCGCACAAATCGCGCAACAAAACCTCCTGTTTTGCGGGATTCTCGCCCGCTAACAGGCGGTCGATCACTTCAACGCCGCGCGTCGAGCCGATCCGGCATGGCGTGCATTTGCCGCAGGATTCTATCGCGCAGAACTCCATCGCATAGCGGGCTTGCGCGGCCATATCTACGCTGTCGTCGAACACGACAATGCCCCCGTGGCCCAACATGCCCTGGATATCGGTGAACGCTTCATAGTCCACCTTGGTATCGAATTGACTCTCGGGCAAATACGCACCGAGCGGGCCGCCGACCTGCACGGCCCTGATCGGCCGGCCGCTCAAGCTACCGCCGCCGAAGTCGTACAATAATTCGCGCAAACTGAGGCCGAACGCCTTTTCGACCAGCCCGCCGCGTTTGATGTTGCCGGTCAATTGGATCGGCAGCGTGCCGCGCGAGCGCCCCATGCCGAAGTTGCGGTAATAGTCGGCGCCGCGGTCCAGGATGATCGGCACCGAGGCGAGCGTGATGACGTTGTTGATCACCGTGGGTTTGCCGAACAGCCCCTCGATCGCCGGCAGCGGCGGTTTGAAGCGTATCTGGCCCCGCTTGCCCTCGAGCGATTCCAGCATCGAGGTTTCTTCTCCGCAGATATAGGCGCCGGCGCCCATCCGCACCTCGAGTTCGAAGCGGCGGCCGCTGCCCTGAACGTCCGTACCGAGGTAGCCCCGTGCGTAGGCGGTCGCAATCGCTTGTTCCAGAGCCCGCTGCGCATGCGGATACTCGCAGCGCAGGTAAATGTATCCACGCGTCGCGCCGGTCGCCAAGCCGGCGATCGTCATGCCCTCGATCAGCACGAACGGATCGCCCTCCATCAGCATCCGATCCGAGAACGTCCCACTATCCCCTTCGTCGGCGTTGCAGACGACATATTTTTCGACGCCCGGTGCGTTCAACACCGTTTTCCATTTGATACCGGCCGGAAATGCGGCTCCGCCGCGACCGCGCAGCCCCGATTCGGTCATGGCAGCGACGATCGCGGCGGGCGGCATCGACAGGGCATTCGCGAGTCCGCGGTAGCCGCCGTGCTGCAAATACTCGTCCAGGTTCTGCGGGTCTATTAAACCAACGCGCGCAAAGGTCAGCCGCTCCTGGTTCTTCAGATACGGAATCTCTGCGGTCAGACCTTGAAAAAGCGGATGGCGGTCACCGCTCGTGAAGCGGGCCTCGAACAAGCTCGCGGCGGCGGCCGCATCGACCGGGCCGTAAGCGATTCGGCCGCGCGGCGTGTCGACCTCGACGAGCGGCTCCAGCCACAAAAGGCCGCGAGAGCCGTTGCGCACGATAGTGACGTCGACTCCGCGCCGACCGGCCTCGGCGGCGATCGCCGCGGCGGTCTGATCCGCGCCGACCGCGCAAGCCGATGCGTCGCCGGATATGAATATCGTCACGGCGCTCACTTGGCGCGCCTCGCGTCGGCAACCAGTTGATCGAAGCGGCCCACGCTGACGCGGCCCAGCAGCCGCTCATCCAGCATCGCAGACGGACCCAATGCGCAGTTGCCCAAGCAGTAGACGGGCTCGAGCGTGATGGCGCCATCGGCTGTCGTGCCGTGGAAGTCGACGCCCAAGGTCTTCTTCGCGTGAGCGACGAGTTCGGTCGCGCCGACGGCTTGGCAGGCCTCGGCACGGCACAGCTGCAGAACGTGGCGGCCGGGTTTGGTGGTGCGAAAAAAGTGATAGAAGCTGATGACGCCGTGGATTTCGGCCCGCGATAAGTTCAATTCGCCGGCGATCAGCGGCACGGCATCATTCGGCACGTATCCCAATCCTTGCTGCACCGCGTGCAGGATTGGCAGCAAGGCGCCCGGCAGCGCCTTTAAGCGCGCGCACGCTTGCAGGGTCAGCTGGCGTTCGGCGACGCTCAACGACGACGGCCTTTCGGCTTTGATCGGAATCACGCGCCTTGGCGTTGGATTGGTCATGACAGGTTCGCGTTCTCACTCTAAATGTTCGGCAATCCTCAATGATAACTCGAAAAGGCCTGTCCGGCAGCGGTGCCGGCGCCGGTTGTGGTCCGCCGGGCCGAGAGTCGCCGGAAACGGACCAATTTGCGCCATTCTCTGTGCATGTGACCGATTGCGGCGCAGCCAAGTTCGATTTGAGTCAGGATCTGCGCGGGTAATTGAGGGTCCGCGGCTGTGGGCGTCGGTTGCAGGCGGTGCTATGCTGAGAGCGTTGCCGTCAAGTTCACGCGCACGGCCCTGGGCGGATATAGCCGGGACCGGGAGATCAATGTTCGGCGAGTTCCATCGAGGCATAGCCAGCGGCAAATCCCGCGGCGCATTCCTATGCTTGCTCGGCGCACTCGCGGCCGCGCGAATGGCAACAGGCGCGATCGTGGCGCCCGCGAACCCCGTGGATCGCGCGGTGGTCGACTCTGCCGACGAACTCAGCGAGATCGTCGTCGAAGGTCATGGGCCGCGCTTCGTCGCTCCGACAAGACGCGACAGTATTGGGCGTATCTGGGCGCCGGTCTTCATCAACGGTAAGGGGCCGTTCCGCCTGGTCCTCGACACCGGCGCAACGCAATCCGGTTTGACCTGGGAGGTCGCGCAGATTCTCGGGCTAGCGCTCGATCAGTCGCCGCCGGTCATATTGCGAGGCGTCACCGGGACGGCAACGGTACCGACCGTACGGGTGAAAGATCTCGCCGTCGGCGATTTGCTGATGAATGCGCCGCTGATGCCGATCATTCCAGATGCGATGGGCGGAGCGGATGGCATCCTCGGCACCGCCGGCCTCGACGATAAGCGCATTTTCATCGACTTCCGACATGACCGGATTACGATCACCTATTCCCGTGGCGAGCGCGTCAGGGGAAGATTTGAGCGGATTGACTTCGCGCACACTTCGGATTCCTTGATCGTCGTCAATGCTTATGTCGGCGACGTGCCCACCAAGGCGATCATCGATACCGGCGGACAATTGACGATCGCGAATTACGCGCTACGCGACGCCTTGCGAAACCACTGGAGGGTGGGTAAGCCGGACGAAATCATCGGCGCGACTAAGGCCATTCAAGAGGGCGAAATCATTTCGACGCCGGCGATTCGGCTGGGGTCTGTGCAAATTCTCGATACGGGCGTCACCTACTCGAATTTGCAGATCTTTGCGCACTGGCACTTGACCAGCAAACCGGCGATCTTGATCGGCATGGACGCACTCGGTCGGCTCGACGCCATGGTGATCGACTATAAGATGCACGAGCTGCACCTGCGGGTACCCGACAGCGGCTTCAGCAACGGCACTTAGGGACGGCTCGCGCGCCGCCCACGCGGTGCGGCGGCGGATAGAACACGCGTAGTTGCTCCCGCCCGAACCTTAGGTACTATCGTCCGTTCCAACTTAGGCCGGAAGCTCGATCATGAAAAAACCGCTCCCCGCATTGATCGCATTGGCAGTCGCTGTCGGTCTCGGCGTCTGGTATTACCTTGCACAGCATCGGGCGACGCCGCCGCCGACGCCGCCGAAGCTGCAGCAAGCCGAGCCGCCACCCCCGATCCCGGCGATCGAGCACCCCGTGCCGCAAGACACCGAGCAACCGGCGCACGCCGCGGCTCTGCCGGCGTTGAGCAACAGCGATAAAGCGATTCACGAGGCGCTTGGCGAGCTGATCGGCGCCGATGCCGTCAAGAATTACCTGATGCCGGAAGACCTGATCCGCCGCGTCGTCGCGACCGTCGATAACCTGCCGCGCCGGAAAGTGCCGGTGGAAAAGCGGCCGGTCGTCGCCGTGTCCGGAGCGTTCGTCGCGCAAGGCAGCAATGAGCAGGCGACGCTCGATGCGCGGAATTACGCCCGCTACGCGCCGATGGTGGATGTGATCCGCAAGCTCGACATGCAGCGGTTGGCGAAACTGTATTTGCACTTCTACCCGTTGTTTCAAAGCGCGTATCAGGATCTCGGCTACCCGGACGGCTATTTCAACGATAGGCTGATCGCGGTCATCGATGTATTGCTGGCTTCGCCGCAGCCGACCGGTCAGATCGAGTTGGTGCGTCCCAACGTGATGTATCAATTTGCGAATCCCGAGCTCGAGGCGCTGCCCGCGGGGCAAAAATTGCTGATCCGAATCGGACCGGACAATGCGGCCGTCATCAAGGGGAAACTGACCGAGTTGCGCGCCGCCCTGACGGCGGGGCCGAAGAAACACTGAAAATAGCCCGAGCCGGGCGGTCCGTTACAATTGCGTCACAGTCCAAGCCGCGATGCAAACTGTGACGTTATTTGCACTATGTGCGGCGTAAGTACCCCACATAATTGCAACTATTGGTTCACAAAGGACGGCCGCCATGGGCAAACTTAGCAATCACCTGCGTTTCGGCGCTTCGGCTGGGAAACTCTTCGCGCTTGCGGCAGCCTCGCTGTTGCTCGGCGCCTGCGTGGTGTCGCAACCCTATTATCCGCAGCAGCCGCAGGAATATTCCGCGCCGCCGGCCTACGCCGAGCCGCAAGGCGGCGGCTATGATCCTCAAGACGGTGCCGACGACGCGCAAATTGAGGCGCGCGCGACGGTCGCCCCGCCGCCCTTGCCTGAATACGAACAACCGCCCTGTCCGCAGCCCGGCTATCTGTGGACGCCCGGGTATTGGGCCTGGGGCTCTGCCGGCTATTTTTGGGTGCCGGGCACTTGGGTCGAGCCGCCGCAAGTGGGCCTTTATTGGACACCGGGATATTGGGCCTGGACCGGTGCGATATTTTTGTTCCACGGCGGCTACTGGGGTCCGCATGTCGGCTTTTATGGCGGTGTGCACTACGGCGGCGGTTATGACGGCCAAGGGTACGTCGGCGGCCGCTGGGTCGGTCGCGATTTTGCCTATAACCGCGCCGTCACCAACGTCAACGTGACGATCGTCCACAATACGTATAACGAAACCGTCATCAACAACAACGTGATGGTCAACCGCGTCAGTTACGCAGGCGGCCCGAACGGCATCCGCGCGCAGATGACCCCGCAACAGCGCATGGCGGCTCATGACCCGCACGTTGGCCGCACGCCGATGCAGGTGATGCAGGTCCGCGATGCGAGCGCGAACCGCTCTCTGCAGCTGCAAGTCAATCAAGGACGTCCGCCGATCGCCGCAACGCCGCGACCGGGTGCATTCGACGCGCCGAATGTCGTCCGCGCACGCGGTGGCAGGATGCAGCCCGAGGCGCCGCGCGGGACGCCCGACGGTCGCCCCGCTGTCCCGCCGCCGGCGAGATCCTATGGGCGGCCCGCGGCCCCCGACAGCACGGCGCCGGCCATGCGCGGCAATGACGCGGTACGCGCGCCGGCGCCGCAGATTCAACGTCAGCAGGGGTATAGCGGCGCGCAACCCCAGGCGGCGCGGCCGCGGCTGGGCTACCCGCCGCAACGGCCTGCCCAAGCAAAACCGAAGAAAGCAGAGCGCCCACAGGCTCCGGCCGACCACAAGAAGCGCGAGTCGGACCGCAACAAGACGAACCGCTAAGCCAGCCTCGAGCGGATCGCCTTGCCGCGCGGGTCCGCCGCGCGAGCCGGCCGTGTGCTTGCGAAGGGGCCGGTCGAGGGGCATGATCGGAACGTCCGATCATTGGAGGCGGTGCTATGGAGATTCTGGGTATCACTGTGGCCGACGGGGTGGCGACGGTGAGCATACAGCGCGAATCGGTCGGCAATGCGATCGACGTTTCGGTGATCCGTGCGCTGCACCTCGCCCTCGACCAGATCCAGAAAAGCGACAGCGGCGCCCGCGCCGTTGTGCTCACCGGCAGCGGCGGCGTATTTTGCAGCGGCTTGGATTTGCACTCGGTTGATCTGACGACGCAGCAGGCGCGCCAGCGCGCGCATTTCGAGATGCGGCGTTTCATGGATCCATTGATCATGCGCCTCAGCGCGTTCCGCTATCCGATCATTGCGGCCGTCAACGGTGCTGCCGTCGGCGCCGGCATGAGCCTGGCCCTCGCCAGTGACATTATCGTCATCGGCGAGAACGCGTATTTCTGTCCGTCGTTCGCGCGCTTGGGGCTGGTGCCGGACGCGGGCATCACGTTTCATTTGGCGCGCTGCATCGGCGCAAGCCGCTCGCTGTCCTCATTGCTGTTGGCCGAGAAGATCGACGCGAGCACCGCGCATCAGTGGGGTTTGGCCTATGCGGTGTCGCCGGATTCCGCGGTCGTCGCGAACGCGCAAAAGATCGCCGGGGGACTCGCGCACGGACCTACCGCGGTGATTGCACAAATAAGAGCGCTGCACGCGGCGACGTTCGATCACACATTGGAGCAGCAACTGCGCGCCGAGCGCAGCGCGCAGGAAGTCACCTTGGAAACGCATGATTGCGTCGAGGGCGTGCGCGCATTCTTCGAAAAGCGCGAACCACATTTCACCGAGTCATAGAACACGCGGATCGATCACCCGGCGGGAAGTTCACTCGCCCACGCCTTGATTTCCCGGATGTCCTGCGGCGTCGTGCGACAGCAGCCGCCGATCATGCGCGCTCCGGCAATCCGCCACTCGCGCGCCGCCTCGGCGAATCGCTGCTGCGCGGCGCCGCCGAGCCATCGCTTTGCGTGCGCGTCGTAATGCTCGCCGGAATTCGGGTAGGCGAGCAGCGGTTTGGCAGTTGCCGCGCGCATGCGCCGCAACAACGGGGCGACGTGTTCCGGGGCGGTGCAATTCACGCCGATCGCGGCGATTTGTGCGAACGAATCCAGTGCCGCCGCACAATCGCCGATATCCTGTCCCTCGCTGGTCGTGCCGCCGTCCTTGCAAGTAAAACTGATCCAGGCGGTGTTTTGCGGCGAAGCCCGCAGCAGCTTCGCCAGCACCAGTGCTTCGCGCAGGCTAGGAATCGACTCGATCGCCAGCAGATCGGCGCCCGCCGCCGCCAATACCGCGAGCCGCCGCCGGTGGAAATCCGCGATTGCCGCATCGCCGAGCCCATAGTCGCCGCGGTACTCCGAGCCGTCGCCCAGCGCCGCGCCAATTGGTCCGACCGATGCCGCGACGAGCGGCCGTTGCCGGGCGAAGTGGTGGCGCGTATCGGACCAAAATTCGTCTCTGGCGGCTACCGCGAGCGCGACGGATTCGCGCATCAGCATGGCGGCGCCTTCATCGTCGACGCCGCGGCGCGCAAATGCTTCGAACGTCGCTTGATAACTCGCCGTGATCGCCACATCGGCGCCCGCCTTGAAATACTCGAGATGCACCGCGCGAATCGTGTCGGGCCGCTCGATCAGCAGCTTTGCCGACCACAAAGGGTCATGCAGATCGGCACCTCGGCGCTCGAGTTCCGTCGCGAGTCCGCCGTCGATGATCATCAGCGGGTTCACGCTCAAAAACTCGGCGATCGGATTGCGGATCATGGATCACACCTGACGGTCATCGATCATCGACGCCTTGCGGGCCGCTCAGATTGTCGCCGCCCGACACGGCGACTCTGCCATAATCGGCCGTCCCGGCCACGCATTTCGCGCAATCGCGAGGTACCTATGCTTACCGCGCAAACCATCAAAAGCCGACATTCCACGGTGTTCACGTATTTGCACGGTAATCTGCAGAACGCCGCCAAGGATTGTCGCGCACCGGACCAAGCATCATTGCAAAGTCTCGTCTACGTCAGCGATGCGGCGCAACTGCAAGAGGCGCGGCGTCACAGGCCGGCGATTCTGATCATCCAGGCGGGTATGGCCGCCCAGGCGAATGCCGAAGCGGACGCGCACACGAGTTGCTTCTCGGTGCAGAGCATATCGATGGGCATGGCCGTGCTGCTGAAATATTTCGACCAGAAAAGTCTGCGGTTCTCGCAGTGGGGCACGCGGCATGCGACCGCGGTCGTGCATGCAGAGGCGATCATCGGCAACAATGTGCTGCTGGGGCCCTGCTGCGTGATCGGCTCCCAAGCGTCGATCGGCGACGGCTGCATGATCGGAGCCCACGCGGTGATCGAAAACGGCGCTAAAATAGGCGCGCGCACGATCATTCATCCCCATGTGTTCGTCGGTGCCGGCTGCGAAATTGGCGTCGACTGCGAGATTCATCCGCACACGAGCATCGGCGCGGACGGGTTCGGATATGCCGTCGGCGCCGACATGCGGCCGCGCAAGATCGCTCATCTGGGCAACGTCAAGATCGGCGACGAGGTGGAGATCGGCAGCAATTGCGCGATCGACCGCGCAACCTTGACATCGACGCACATCCGTTCCGGCACGAAGCTCGATAATATTTGTCATATCGCGCACAACTGCGACCTCGGCGAGAACGGGTTTTATACGGCGGGCTTCATGATGGGCGGTTCGACGAAAATCGGTCGCCAGTTCGTCACCGGCGGCAATTCCGTCGTCACCGCCCACATTACGCTCGGCGACAACGTCGTTCTGGCGGGCCGCTCTACCGTCACGAACGACGTGCCCGAAGCCGGACCGTATGGCGGGTATCCGTTGCAGCCGCTCAAGGAAGCGATGAAGACCATCGTCACCATCGGTCACTTGAATGAGATGCGCAGGAATCTCAACCGCGTGCTGAAGCATCTCGGCCTCGATTGCCATCAACACCAAACGCCCGAAGCACTGAGGCCGGAGTTCGCTGTGGCCGCGCCTCGAAGCTGGAGCGAGTCCTATCCAATTGCCGCATCGATGCTGGTTCTCGTGGCGGCGATGGCGAGCATACAAGCGGGCTCGGCACTCGCCAAGAGTTTGCTGCCGTCGGTCGGCGCTTCCGGAGCCGCGGCTTTGCGCCTGTTCTTCGCCGCCGCCGTGTTGCTTGTCGTATTTCGGCCTTGGCGGATGCGGCCCAAACGCAGCGCCGCGATCGCGATCGTCGTCTACGGCGTCGCGATGGGCTGCATGAATTTGCTGTTCTATTCGGCGCTGCGCTCGATCCCGCTCGGCATTACCGTGGCGCTGGAATTCACCGGGCCGTTGGCGGTGGCGATAGGCGCTTCGCGCCGCACGACGGATTTCCTGTGGATTGCGCTCGCCGCGGCGGGTCTGTTGATGTTATTGCCGCTGCGCAGCTCTCCTGGCGCACTCGATCCCGCCGGTGTCGGCTACGCGCTCGGCGCAGGGGTCTGTTGGGCGATTTACATTCTGTTCGGGCGGCGCGCGGGCATGCTGCACGGGGGTCAGACCGCAGCTTTGGGGATGCTCGTCGGCGCGGTGGCGATCGTGCCGATAGGAGCCGCCAATGCGGGAGTGCGGCTGTTGTGGCCGGCGTTATGGCCGACCGCTCTCGGCGTCGCGATATTGTCGAGCGCTTTGCCGTACTCGCTGGAAATGTACGCGCTGACGCGCTTGCCGACACGAACGTTCGGCGTGCTGATGAGCGCCCAGCCGGCGGTCGGAGCGCTATCAGGGCTCGCGTTTCTCGGTGAACGCTTGAGCGGCACGCAATGGACGGCGATACTCTGCATCATGCTCGCCTCTGGCGGCAGCGCCGCAACGACTGCGCGCGCCGCGGGGAAATCGTTGCCGGATTAGACGCCGCGCCGCGCGGCGAATACTGCGGCGCGAGAGAGCCGCGCGTCGCCGGCCGTCAACCGCCGAGTAATGCGGTCTTCAAACTGTCCTGCACCGGATTCTGACCAAGCCAAACATTCAATAGCGCGCGCTGGAAGTCGCCGCCCGGAATTGGTTTGCCGCGCGCCAGGCCGTTGAGGCCGACTTGCGTCGCGCCGTCAGCGAGAAAGTCGATCGTCAGCAAATCGCCGGAATTCGCGCCGCCGATCGCGGTCATCGTCGCGATCAGCGTGTCCAGTTGACTTTGAATGCCGGAGAGTTCCGCCGGCGTGCTGTTGCGGCCGATTCCCTCGCGCAGCGCATCGCTCAACTCGGCGGCCGATAGATGGCGCATCAGCGTCATCGACATCCGCTTCGGGCCATTCATGCTCAGGACCTGGCGGGCATCGGCAGTTTTCGACGGAAGATAGAGCCCGGCGACGTAAACGTTGAAAAAGAAGCGCGTGCGCTTGCCGGCGCCGTTCAGCACCAGCGTCTGACCGCCGAGCGCGACCGAGTCGGCGATCTGAATGCCGGAGACAGTGGCGGACATCGCCGGCCACGCCGCGGCAACGGCGATCAGCGTCAATAAGAGAATTCGTTTCATACATGCCCTCCGCTAGCGGATTTGCCGAAGCACCCGCTAGGAGTGTAGCGCCATAGCGGCGCGGGCACACGGATTGGCGTCCTCGAATCCGCTGAACGCGAGCCAATGGGCGAACAGGCCGTCAGGGCAGCGCGCCGCCGGCCAAGCTGACTGCCAAATACAGCACAGCGGCGCCGGCAAGGGTCGTCACGGTCGTCAAAAACTTTGGGTGCGCATGATAACTCTCGGGGATCAAATCGCTGGCGCCTATGTATAGAAAAAATCCGGCAAAGAGCGCCAGGACGACGCCGAAGGCGCCGCTCGGCAATGCGAAGAAGAGCGTCGAGAGGACTCCCGCGGCTGGCGCCAATGCGTCCGCAAGCAACCAGCTCAACGCCTGCCGGCGTCCACCGCGGTTTTGCAGGACGATATTCATCGTATTGATCCCATCGGAGAAATCATGTGACAGGACGGCGATCGCGACGACCACGCCGATCGCATGAGACGCCTGAAATCCGAGGCCGATCGCCGTACCGTCCAGGAAACTGTGGGTGCACAGGATCGCCGCGCCCATTGGCCCGCGCTCGCCGGATTTCGCGCCGGCGGCGCCGTGGGCTTGCGCGGAGCCGTGAAACAACAGCAAGCGATCCAAAACCAGGTACAGCAGGAAGCCGCCGGCCGTCCAGCTGATGATCGTCGACGCGTCATGGCGCCCGGCGCCGAAAGCGATCGATTCCGGCATCAAATCGAAAAACGCCACACCGATAACGGCGCCTGCGCTAAATCCGAGAATCAGATGCAGCTTGTCCTGCAACCGGAAGGCGAGCAGGCCTCCGGCGAGCGTGCTGAGAAAGGCCGCGCAGGCAATGACGATGAGTAACACGGCTAAGGACGTCCTGAATGTGCGGTCACGAGGGCGCGGAGCCGCATTCTATGCATATTTGGCGGGATTACGAACCACCCCGGAGGCGCCAATCCGGCTTGTATAATATAGGGGGCTATAGCATATTACTCGCAATGAGCCACACGCTGCGCGACAAGCAAAAGCTGCTGAACCGCGTGCGCCGTATTCGCGGCCAGGTGGAAGCCATCGAACGCGCGCTCGAAACCGAGGCCAGTTGCGCCGAGGTGATGCAACAGCTCACGAGCTGTCGCGGCGCGATCAACGGATTGCTCGGCGTCGTCGTCGAAGATCACATCAAAACCCATTTCGGCGAAACGCCGGACAGCGCCGAGGCGAGCGAGCATTTGCTGGAAGTAGTCCATAGCTATTTCAAATGAGCGTCAGACTAATGACCGATTCCAGCGGCGACGCTTCCTTCGAATTGCACAACCACTTTTTTCTTGGTGCCGGCCATCAGAAGAATGAACGCAAGACGCGGGCGGTCATCGTCCTGTGCAGCGTGATGATGCTGGTCGAAATCATAGGTGGGCACCTCTTCGGGTCGCTCGCGCTGGTCGCCGACGGCTTACACATGTCGACGCACGCGGCGGCGATGTTGATCGCGGCGCTCGCCTACACCTACGCGCGGCGCCACGCGAGCGATCCGCGCTTCGTGTTCGGTACCGGGAAACTCGGCGACCTGGCCGGATTCACGAGCGCGATCGTACTCGCGATGATTGCGGCATGGATCGGCTACGAAGCCATTTCCCGCTTTCTCTCCCCGGTACCCATACACTTCGGCGAGGCGATACCGATTGCGGTCGTAGGCCTCGCGGTCAATATCGCGAGCGCCTGGATGTTGAGCGGCGATCATGATCACGGCCACGGCGACGATCGCCGCCACGGCCATGAGCACGATCACAGCGATGAGCACGGTCATAGCCATGAGCACGGTCATAGCCATGAACGTGAGCATGGTCCAAACGGGTCGGCGCATCGCGACAACAACATACGTTCGGCGTACGTGCATGTCATCGCCGACGCGGCGGTGTCGATACTCGCGATTATCGGACTGCTGCTGGCTCGCGGCCTACGCTGGCATTGGATGGATCCACTGGCCGGCATGATTGGGGCAATCGTCATACTCAGTTGGTCCTACCGATTGCTGCGGGATACCGGCGGCATCTTGTTGGACATGAATCCCGATCACGCGATGACGACCAAGCTGCGCGAGGCGATCGAAGGTGACGGCGATCGGCTCGTCGATTTGCATCTGTGGCGCTTGGGTCCGGGGCATCTGTGCGCGGTCGCATCGATCGTCACCGCGAGCGGGCGCGATCCACTGTTCTACCGCTCGAAACTGCGGCGATTCAAGTCCTTGTCGCACGTCACGGTCGAAGTGATCGACGCCGCGCGCGAGATTTCGTGACCCTGGATCGTGCGCGAGGGAAGAAGGGCGAATCCAAGCGGAGTATCATCGAAACATGGTCAGCGGCGCGCATCCCGGCGCGTCGGCGAGGGGGGCGAGGTGAGCAAGGACAAGTATCACAAACGTAAGATCGGCAATCGCGTGCTGAAGCCGGAGACCCAGATGATGGGCTATGGCTACGATCCGAGCTTATCCGAGGGTTCGCTGAAGCCGCCGATCTTCCTGACCTCGACGTTCGCGTTCAAGACCGCCCAGGACGGCAAGGATTTTTTCGATTTCACATCCGGCCGGCGCCAGCTCGGCGAGGGGCAGAGTTCCGGTCTCGTCTACTCGCGCTTCAATAATCCGAATCTCGAGGTTCTCGAAGACCGGTTGGCGCTCTGGGAGGGCGGCGACGCGGCGGCCGTCTTCTCGAGCGGCATGTCGGCGATCTCCACGACGCTGTGGGCGTACGTGCGTCCGGGCGACGTCATCCTGATGAGCCAACCATTATACGGAGGCACGGAAACGCTGATCGAGAAGACTCTCCCCTTGTTCGGGGTGCGTGCGGTCGCTTTTACCGAAGGATATGACCGGAAAACCGTCACCGCGGCGGCGTTGCAGGCATCGAAGCTCGCGGTCGAGAACGGCGGACGCGTCAGCCTGGTGATCACGGAAACGCCGGCCAATCCGACCAACGGCTTGGTCGATCTGCAATTGATGGGCGAAGTATCCGAGGCGATCGGCGCGCGCCAGAAAGGCGGAAGGCCGCCGGTCGCGGTGGACAACACGTTTTTGGGACCCGTATTCCAACATCCGCTGGCGCAAGGCGCCGACATCGTGATGTATTCGTTGACGAAGTACGTGGGCGGTCATTCCGATCTGGTGGCCGGCGGTGTCGTCGGTTCGCGGTCGATGATCGAGCCGATCAAGAAGCTGCGTGGCGCGCTCGGCACGCAGCTCGATCCGAACAGCGCCTGGATGATCACCCGTTCGATGGAGACGCTGTCGCTGCGCATGCGCAAGGCGGCGGACAACGCGGAGCGCGTGGCGAAGTTTCTGCGAGCGCACCCGAAAATCTCCGCCGTCAACTACTTGGGATTCTTGAGCGACGCGGATCCGGCGCTGCCGCTGTTTCGCCGCCAATGCGAGAGCGCCGGATCGACGTTCGGATTCAGCGTCAAAGGCGCAGAAGCCGAGGCGTTCAGGCTCCTCGATGCATTGCAGGTCATCAAGCTCGCGGTCAGTCTTGGCGGTACCGAGACCTTGACTTCGCACCCGGCGAGTACGACCCATTCGGGCGTACCGAAGGCTACTCGCGATCGGCTCGGCATCACCGACTCGATGATCCGGCTGTCGGTGGGCATCGAAGACCCGGACGATCTGATCGCCGATCTTTCCGCAGCGCTCGACAAAGTCTAGATTACCTGAAAAGACCCCGCCGCAAAGCTGCCGGCGCCAGGTCTGCCGGCGAGGAACCGCGGCGACGCTTCACTGCAATCGTTTACGCCCAATTTTGTTGGCGATTTTCTCGATTGACTTGGATGGGGCTGGACTGACATAAAGCGGCGCGCGGTGCGCAATTGTCTCGATCCACAGTTCATCGGGGGTATGACCGATCCATGCGTAGGGCTAATTCGATCGCCTTTGTCGTGAGCAGTTTGCTTACCGTAGCCGCAGAAGCTGCCGCTGGATCTTTGGCGCCGGGAAACTCTGAATTCGCACCGGTTGTCGTAACGGCGACGCGCATCGCAGAGTCGAGTTTCGACTTGCCGGTTGCGATCGACCGCATCTCCTCAGCTCAGATTCACGACGGCCAACCGCAGGTCAATCTGTCCGAATCCTTGATCGCAGTGCCGGGATTGTCGGTCCAGAGCAGGCAAAACTATGCACAGGACCTGCAGATCTCGATACGCGGCTTCGGCGCGCGGTCGAGTTTCGGCGTGCGCGGCGTGCGTCTTTACGCCGATGGCATACCGGGCACGATGCCGGACGGGCAGGGTCAGTTTTCCCATTTCGATTTGGGATCTGCCGATCATATCGAAGTGCTGCGCGGGCCGTTCTCGGCCTTGTACGGCAATTCTTCGGGCGGCGTGATCGCGATATTCACCGAGGACGGACCGCCGGGATCGCGAGTAGGCGCCGAAGCCGCCTATGGCAGCTTCGCCACCCAGCGCTACGCGTTGAACGCCGCCGGCGACAGCGGGAAGGTCAATTATGTGCTGGACGGAGCGCATTTCGAGACGGCCGGCTACCGCGATCACAGCAGCGCCGAGCGCGACCAATTCAATTCCAAGCTGCGATTTTCCCTCAACGACGGGTCGACATTGACGTTCGTCGCCAACGCGTTGGAAACGCCGTTCGTCCAGGATCCCCTGGGTCTGACGCGCACTCAGCTCGCCGCGGATCCGACACAAGCCGGCACAGGCGCGGTGCTCTACAACACGCGCAAGAATCTCGGACAAGAGCAAATCGGCGCGATCTACTCGCGGTCCTTGAGCGCGGCGGACGATCTGTCCGTGACGAGCTACGCCGGACATCGCGTGACGACGCAATTCCAGGCGATCCCGCGCAGCACGGAGACCATTGCGACGAATCCCGGCGGCGTCATCGATCTGGGCCGGAATTTCTGGGGAACGGACGTCCACGTCGCCGATCATCGCGAAATCGCCGGCACGCCGCTGCTGCTGACCGCTGGACTCAGCTACGACGATCTGGAGGAAACGCGCCGCGGATTTCTCAATTACATCGGTCCCGCCGTCGGCATAGCCGGAGCGCTGCGCCGCGAGGGGGCGAATCACGTCTACGATTTCGATCAATACTTGCAATTGCAATGGGATCCGGCCGCGCGCTGGCGCCTGCTCGCAGGCTTGCGTAACAGCGTCATCGACGTGATCGCACGTGATCATTTGGCGATGATGGGCGCAGCGCCTGAGAGCAGCGTGCGCTATAGCGCGACTAATCCGGTCGCCGGCGTCACGTTCCGCGCGGCGCCGAGCGTCAACTTGTACGCCTCCTACGGCAAGGGCTTCGAGACCCCGACGCTGAACGAACTCGCCTACCGCTCGACCGACGGCAGCATACCGGGCCTCAACTTTGGGCTGAAGCCGTCGCGCAGCAACAACTATGAGGCCGGCGTCAAATGGGGCCAAAGCCGCCTGCGGGCCGACCTCGACGTGTTTTACGTGACGACCGACGATGAACTCGCCGTGCTTGCCAACGCCGGTGGCCGCTCGGTGTACCAGAACATCGGCAATACCGCGCGGCGTGGCGCGGAACTAGGCGTCGATGCCGCCTGGGACGGCGGTTTCAGCTCGCGAATTGCGTACACCTATATCCACGCGGTGGTGACCCAGTCGTATGCCACGTGCGTCGGTTTGCCGTGCCGACCCGCTTCCGTCGGCGGCGGCAGCTATCTGCCCGCAGTCCCGATGAACGCCCTGTACGCCTCACTGACATGGCGGCACGCGCCGACGGGATTTTCGATCACGCTGGAAACTCAGGCGCGCGCGCGGATTTATGTCAACGACCTCAATAGCGATGCGGCGGCGAGCTATTGGGTTTCGAATCTGCGCTGCGGTTTTGCGCAAGAGTCCAAGGGCTGGCGTTTCACCGAGTTTGCGCGGGTCGACAACCTCGCCGATCGCGCCTACGTCGGCTCGGTTATCGTCAACGAAAGCAATTCACGCTTCTTCGAACCGGCCCCGGGCCGCACGGCCATGCTTATGTTCACCGCAGCATGGACGCGAAATTAAATTCGGTCCACGCCGGACCCGAGGCTTCTGTGCACCGCATAGGCTGAACTGCGTTGTCTCATTTAGGTCTACCCAGTATGGGTTCATAATGCAACGGCTAAGGGCGCTGAACTCGAGGACGCCGGTGACGAAGGAGAGTGACGGTCATGACCAGCAAATTCGGATTATTCGGTCTTGCAGTCGCTGCGCTGGGGCTGATGGTGGCCGGCGCAGGCGCCGCGTTAGCCGACGGACACGGCGGCGGTCACTTTAGCGGCGGCGCCGCGCACGGTGGCGGCGGTGGTCACTTTGGCGGCGGCGCCGCACACTACGGCGGTGCCGGTCACTTTGGCGGCGCGGCGCACTACGGCGGCGGCGCGGCCGCACTACGGCGGCGGCGCGGCGCACTTTGCGCCTGCCGGCCGAGCCGCTCCCCACTATAACGGCGGCACGCGGTTTGCGGGGGGCGGCGGTGTCAATCGCTACACCGGCGCGCCGCACTACGCAGTCGCAAACCATGGCAACTGGAATCACCCCGGCGGCGCGCATGGTCAATGGAACGGCAATGGTCGCTGGGGCGGCCGCGGCGACCCTGATCACGATCGGCACGGTTGGGTAGGCACGTATTGGGGCGGCGGATATTGGGGCAACGCTTGGTGGCCCGCCGCGTATTACGGCCTTGGGTTTTCCTGGTTCCTACCGGTCCTGCCCGGGGTTTACGCGACGTATTGGTATGGCGGAATCCCGTATTACTACGCCAACGACGTTTATTACACCTGGGATCCCGGGTATGACGGCTATGTGGCGACCGATCCGCCGCCGGTCGCCGGTGATGACAACGGTGCTGGCGCCGGCGTCGGGGCTGCAAACGCGCCGGATGCCTCTGGGCAAGTGTTCATGTATCCGCAAAACGGCCAAAGTGATGAACAGCAGGCGCAAGACCGGCACGCCTGTGAGCAGTGGGCGGCGAGCGAAACCGCCTCGGAGCCCGCCGCCCAGGGTTACGACGATTACCGCCGCGCGATGATGGCCTGCGCCGAAGGGCGCGGCTACAGCGTTCAATAGGCGGCTGTTACCAGCAGCTGCCCGCCACGTTCGGGGTAGCGGTCTGGGCGCCCGCGGACGTGACCGTGTACGAGAGGCAGTCGGTGTCCTTCAACTGAGTGCCGACGGCGACGGCGGTCAGAGAGAAGCTCGCTGGGGTGCCGGCCGGCACCAAGGCGGTCGGTGCGACCGCCGGAACAACGACCGGCTGCTGCATCTGATAGTAACCGCCGCCGATCGTAATAGGCCACACGGCCGCGCCGTAGCCGAGGTTCGACGCCGTCGCCGTATAGGTGTTGGTCGTGCTGAAATAGCGTTCCTCGAGGCTCGCCAAATCGAGGAGCGCGCTCTTCGCGTCGGTGCGCCGACCCTTGCGTACGAACGATGAGTAAGCCGGTATCGCGATCGCGGTCAATATGGCGGCGATCACCATCGTGACGACGAGTTCGATCAGCGTGAATCCCCGGCGATGAGCGCGGCCGTGGGCGAGCTCCGGCCGCGATCCGATTGGTGTCGTCATGACGATGGTTCTCCGATGGCGCGTGGCGGCCACGTTAGCGTCTCTCGATCCAGGTCAACCGACTGCCCTTCGAGCCGCCGGGCGGGTTGATCGCCGCGATCGTACCGGTGCCGCTGACGGTCTGGGTCACGATGTAGACGCTGGTTCCCTTGGTCACGATCGAAGGGCTGCCTGTGCCGCTCAAGGCGATGCCGCTGACCGCCTGGTTATTGACGTTCAGGAAGTTGTGGTTCGCGTCCCCGAAGAACGAGTTCGTGAATGCGCCGCCCGTCGCCGGATTGATCGCCATCGTCCAGCCGCCCGCCGGCGTCGCCGAACACGTGGCGACCGAATTGGTCGGCGGTATCGTCGTATTGACGATGAACGCGCCCTCCTCGAGCACGGGATTGAAGATCACTTGCTCAAACACTTGCGGGAAGTTGGTGTTGCCGGTCGTCGTTGGACCGTTGGAGTCCTGCGGATTGGCGTAACCGTAGGGCAAATTCAGGTACCAGCCGAATTGAGAGCAGCCGCTGGTATCGGCGTAGCAAATCGGATTGCTGCTGACCGTGCGGTAGTAATAGGCGCTCGCCGGCGTCGTCGAGCTCGCGGAGGCCACCAGCGTCGGATCGTAGGTGGCCGTTATCGTTTGCTGGACGAGAATGTTTTTGGCTCCTGCCGTCAGGCCCGACAGCGGCGAGGATGGAGCCGCGATGCCGCCGTTCGGCAGGCTGGCGTAATGGACCGTCGACAAGGAATTCCAGCTGCCGAGGTTCCAATCCCAAATGCCGTATAGAGCTTGCTGCGAGGTCGAATAGGTGGACGGCGTCACGTCCGTCAGGGGCACTTGCTGACCGGTGCCGAATTCGACGAGTACCCGTTGACTGCCGCCGGCGCTGACCGAAGCGACGATCAATTTAGTCGTGATCGGCTGACCGCTCGGCGTCGTGTAAATCGGATTGGTCGATACGGTCCAATTCGCCGGATTGCTGCTGGTGAGATCAAAACGCCAGACGTTGCCAAGCAAATCCCCGGCATAGACGTAGTCGGTGATGTGATCGCCGTCGAGGTCTGCCGGTGTTGCATAGGCGATGCCGTCGGCATTGCCCGTCATGCCGGTGCTCAAATAGTAGAAGGTCTGTTTGCCGGTCGTCGGATCGATGATCATCACGTAGATGCCGGCATCGCCCGTGGAGCTGCCGAAGCCGTTGCCGAACACCGCGCCCCAGGCGCCGTTGTGGAAGCGGCGGATTTGCGGCACGCCGTAGGTATTGCCGAGGTTCAAGCCGCAACCGGCATTGCCGACGCAACTCAAGGTCGACGAATAGGTCGTTACGCCCGTCTTGCTGGTCGTCGACGTCGTGTCCCATTCGCCCACGACCTGGTTCGCCGCATTGCCTTCGGAGAACGTCGTCGGATCGGTAATATCCAGCGCGTAGATCGCCGATCCGCCGGGCCCTAGGCCGGCGATCAGCCAGGTGTGCCATTGACCGCCGAAGAACACGTCGCCGACGCCCGGCGAGGCGTCGACATTGAACAAGTGCGCGTATTGCGGATTCGAGTAATTGTCGGCCACGTCACTCGACGCGTTGATCTGATTGACGATGTAGCCCGGCATAAAGGCGAGCATTTCCTTGCCGTCGTTCAGCGTGGCGACGTAATTATTCGAGGCGTTGAACGCGCCGCTGCGAAAGCCATGCATGAAGCCGTCGTTGGCGCCGGCATAGACGACGTTCAGGCGAGTGAGATTGCTGCTCGCAAAGCTTGGATAGCTGGTGCCGGAGTTCTCCGGCATCGTCGCCGCGGCGTTGAGGGCATCTTTCCAAACGGCGGGGTAGGGCGCCGACGGCGCTCCGACCCAGGTCGGGCTCGAGTCGACGATGTCGCCGAGCACGCTCGTGCGGGCGCGGAACAGGCCCGCGCCTTTGGACGTCAATTCATTGCTGCGGTCGCCGCGCAAAAAACTCAGGCGGTTGGCATTGATAGGGGTCTTATCGCCGGTGTCGAGCGCCGCCTGCTCGGCCGCGGTCAAGTTGGCCCACTGGAATGGGATGCCCTTGGTGCCGTCCCAGCTCAGAATATTGCGGCCGGTGCCGGTGTTGTTCCAGCTTTCCGCCGTGATCGGGCCCACCGCGCCGGTCGTTGGGCAGGTGGCCCCGCTCGCGACGCCGGTCAGCACGCAGGAGGCGTCCCAATTGACGACCGGATCGATTTGCAGCGCGTTCGGATTGGTCGGGTCCGGCGAATCCAAGTATTGCGAGGTCAGCGCGCCGGTCCAGTTATTGGGATTGTAGAACGCGAAATAGACTTGTGTGCCGGTCTGCACCTTCGCGGTCTGCTTCTGGTTCAGGCCGGCGGAGCTCTGCGAGGAATTTTGCGGCGTCGCCTGGAAACACATGATCTCGTGGATGTTGGTGCTGCCGCCGTCGGATCCGGCGAATCCGAAGCGCACCGTCGCGGGCACCGCGCCGTTCGAGGCGGTGATGTCCTGGCCGGTGATCACCGGTTGGTACGCGCCGCCGTTGTAGCTATAGGCCAAGCTCAGCAAGCCTGCGGGCGTGATCGTCAAGTTATAGGTGATCGGCACACCGTAGTTCGGTCTGCCTGACGTGTCGTCGCAGTGCCGTAGCCGCGGTATTTCGCGCTTCTCATTGGCGATCTGGATCGCCGCTCAGCACCTTGTAGGCGCTCGGAGATGGCCGCTGTAGTTCGGCAGCAGCGATCGACGTGCGGTGGTGTTCGTCCCGATGTTGACTTCCGTGTCGCCGTTATAGAGATACCCGGTCTGGCAGGCGTGCTGCACGGCGCCGCTGATTGCACGCCTACGCCAGCCGTCGGAAAGTACTGCGGCGTACGTGCTGCTACAGAGCGCTCCACGCCGTGCTGCCGGCGCCGCGCAAGCCGATACGATTCCATTGGTAGCCGGGCCCGGTCGAGGTATTGTCGCCGGGATTCAAGAAGTTTCCGTATTCATCGATGCCGAGACCGATATAGCCGCCGACCAGGCCGTCGTAGCCGTTGGTCGGGTCGTTGTTCACGTTCGAACAGGTATAGGCCAAGCTGCCGCCGAAGTCGCCGACCGCCGAGGAGGCGACCGGATCCGTCAAATTGATCTTGCTCGCATCCTGCAAGAAGAAACTGATGCCGTCGGCGCCGTCGCCGCCGCCGCCGCCGGAGTCCCCTTCATAGGTCTCGGTCGTGAACGTGACCTTGAGTCCCTGAGCGCTCAGCGGGAATGAGAAATTCGAAATGATCGCGCCGTGCTGATTGTTATTGTTGTTCGTGAACCGCAGCGCGCCGCCGACCGCGGGGTTGTCCGGCAGTTTGCCGGTATTGCCGCCGACCAGCGTGTAGCCGTTGTAGTAGGGCAGGCCGACGCAGCCCGGGATTTGCCCGGGGCTCGTCGTGTTGGTCGTGGTGCTCGCGGTCAAGCAGGCACCGGCGGAGAAGTACCAGGGATTATTGGTCGTGCCGCCGGTGAAATTTTCCGAGTAGCTGGTCGTTTGCGCGAGCGCCGCGGCGGGCGCGAGCCCGGCGGCGGCGAGTATCGCGGCGACTAGTAGGGTTTTCGTATTCATCATTGACCTCCCAAATCCTTGACGCTGCTCTGGACGAGATACGTGCTTTCTACGACCGCAGCGGTATTCGCGCTGCCTCCGTAGCCGACCGCGTCGATTTGATAAACGGTGCCTTGCCCGGTCGCCGAAAGACCGAGGTTGGAAATGTAAAAGACCGGCGTCTGCGAAAAAGTGGTCGCATTCGTGACGTTCAGATTCGGCGGCGTATAGGTAACGCCGATCGGGACGCCCGCGAGCGTCCAAGGCACGCTCGCGACATCGGCGACGATGGTCGGCAGAATGTTGGAGCAGACCTGGCCGACGTTCGATGCCACCATGGAATTGCAGACGACGCTGGTGCCGCCGTTGCCGGAGGCCAGCCAGAATTCCGCGTACTGCTGCGCGCTCTCGGCGGCGTGCAGCGCGAGCTGCTTGTCGCGTACGTTGCCGGCGATTTTCTCGTCCAGGCCGAAGCTGCGGAACATCGCGAGCGCGAGTATCGTCACGACGATCAGCAAGAGCAGGCTGGTGACCAGCACAATCCCGCGTTCGCCTGATTGATGATGAGGATAGCTCATGTGCTGACCCCCGCCTTGTTCATGACGTCGACCACACGGTTGAGCGTGACCGTATTGGCCTGTCCCGGTTGGCCCGCCAAGGGATTCAGGAACGTCAATGTGACTCGGACCGAAATGACGTTGCCCCAGTAATTGCCGGCGCCCACTTGCGTCGCATCGAGGTAGGCGTCGGCCGAAGCGTTTCCGGATGCCGTATTAGTCTGCACGCCGTAGAGTATTTGCAGATTTTGTACGCCGGCGACCAGCGTGATGACCTTCGCCGCCGCGGCGCCCACCGTCAGCGTGCACTGCAAATTGCCGTTGGCATCGATGCTGAATTGATTCACGAACGTCGTCGCGACGGCACTGGTATTGCCGCTGCAATCCAGGGTCTTATCGCTCGCGACGGTGCCGGCGGTCAAATAGCGCACCGTGATCGTGTCGCCGGGTGCAACCGCGGTGTAGGCGCCGGTCCCGAATATCGACTGTCCCGTCTGGGCGAACACGCCGCTCACCGGCAGCGCCGTCGCCGCGGTATTCACGGCAGGGTTCGGGTAATAGCCCGCCGACTGAATCACGTCGGCGATCAATCCAATCGCGAGCCGCTCGTTGTCCTGCAGCTGCGACATTCCGGTCTGCACGCCTCCGGTGCGTTTCATGCCGCCAACCAGGGTTACCAGGCCGCCGGCCAGAAACAGCCCGATCAGCAGGGCGATCATCAACTCGATCAAGGTCACGCCGCGCTGGCCCGCGGCAAAGTCCGCACCGAATCGGCCGCTGTGCTTGATACAACTGCGTTTCATGTTCATGGTTCGACGTACAAGATGTAGGTGGGCGCGTTCAAAGCCGCCATGTTGCCTTTTTGCTGGGCGTTGATCGCGACGCCGTTCTCGGCCCACTGAATCTCGATCGCACAGCTGACCGGGAAGCCGGCCGTCGAGCAAGTGATCGTCGCCAGATAAGTCGGCAACAAGGCCTTCAAGTCATTGCCCCAATTCAACAGGTCATACCCGGCGAGCGAGGCGGGCGCACAACTGGCCGCGCCGGTCAGGGTGCAATTGGCCGCCGACGCTGCCGATAGGCCGGCGTCCGATATGACGACTGCGCTCCCGGGGCTCGCGTTGACGGTGAAGCTAGCCGGCGCGAAGCCGCCCCCCCAATAGGCGCGATCGGCGTGCATCATGGCGGCGAGGCTCGACGCTTGGATGGCCGCGAGCGAACGCCCTCCGGCAACCCCCGTGCTGGCAAGGCCGAGCGATTCCATCTTGGCGAGACCCAGCAAGCCGATCGAGCAGATCACCAAGGCGACCATCACTTCGATCAGGCTGAAGCCCTGCGAGCCGCAGGCGCGCGGCGCGACGGGTGAATTGCAGGCTTGCGCGCGCATCAGCAAGCTCCCGTGCCGCTCTTTTCCGTGCCGACCATGCCGACCGGGCTGACGGTCAGGCATCGCGTCCACTGCGCGGTTTTGTTGGCCGATTGCAATTTGACCGTCGCGATATTGCCGCCGGTGCCGGTGCTCGCATAGCCGCCGCGGTTGAATGTCGCCCAACCGAATCCGTTGTCGGCGACGAACGTGTCGGTGCCGGTGAATGCCGGCCGCGCACGCAGTACCGACTCGCCGGCGTCAACGCTATGATTGCCGTTGGAATCCGCGAATACGATCCATCCCAAGGCCCAGTTCGTGCTGTTCGCCGCGCAGCTGGTGCCGTTCGTCGATGCGCACACCGTGATCGGCAGGCCCTCTTTGACGGCCTCCGTACGCGCATATTGCATGTCGCCCAGCAAGCCGTTGATTTCCGATGCAATCCTGTTCGAGGTCGTGACATATTTGAATGACGGTATGGCGATCGCGGCGATGATGCCGGCGATCGCCATGACCATCAGCAACTCCAGCATCGTGAAGCCGTACGTCGTCTTTACCGGTGTTTCCAGGTTCATGGTTGGGTATCCTAAAGAGCCAGGCTTGCGCGAAACTGACGATGGCGGGGCCGATAGCAAAATTGTGACGGTGTTCGCGCTGCTCGCGGGAACGGCCTGCTACGGGCGCCCGGTAGGCGATTCCGGAAACTGTACCGAGACGCGCGTGCCGCGGCCCCCAGTGCAGCCTTCGATACGCAGCTTTGCGTCGTAGAGCCCGGCGATCTCATCGACGATCGCGAGACCCAAGCCGCTGCCGTGGCCCGGCGAATTCGGCAGGCGGTAAAACCGCTGCCTGACCCGGTCACGCTCTTCCGGCGGGATCCCGGGGCCGCTGTCTTCGACGGCGAGAAACGCCCGGCCGCCGATCATGCCGACGCTCAAGGTCACGCTGCCGCCGGACGGCGTGTATTTCAGCGCGTTGTCGATCAGATTTTCCAGCAAGTCCTCGAGCAACGACGGGTCGGCGCGGATGCGTGCCGGCTGCAGCTCGGCGCCGAGATCGATTTGCGCCTGCAATGCGCGGTCGAAATGTTTGGCGACGACGTCCGCTGCGATGGCGGACAAGTCCACCGCTTGATTCTTGGCGGCGATGTTGAGGGTGGGATCCGCCCGCGCGAGCGTCAACAGCTGGTTGGCCGATCGCGCCAATTGCCTGGCCCCCTCCTGCAGAGTTGTCAGCCGATTCCTGATCGGCGCCGCAGCCGGTTCCGCGGCCAACAGATCGAGTTGCGCCAACATGCCGGTGATCGGCGTGCGCAATTGATGCGCCGTATTCGCGATAAACTGTTGCTGAGATTGTACGGAACCGCGAAGCATCGCAAATAAACGGTTCAGGGTCGCCGCCAGCGGCGCGATTTCCCGCGGCACGGAGTCCTCGACAATCGGCCGCAGGTCGAGCGGCGAACGCTCCGCAATTTCGTCGCGCAGCCGCTTGACCGGGCGCAATCCCAATTGAATGCCGACCCATACCAGCACCAGTGTGACGTCCAATTGCACGAAGTCCCACAATAAATTGCTCATGAAGCCGAAGCGGGCCGAAGGCGCGTCCGCTTTGATCTCATCGGCAACCGTGATCAGGATCGGCCCGCGCTCGGTCCAAAGGCGCCTGGTCATGAGGCGCATAGGGCGGTGGCCGAATTGCGTCGTGGCAAAGGCGGTATCGTCCGCGTCCGCGAGCCGCGCGGACGGCAGGCCGGCATCGCCGGCGAGCAGCGCTCGATCGGGGCCGCGGATCGCGAATTGCACGGCATCTGCGGCGGCGCGAGCGGGCGCTTCGACGGCGACACGGCCGTCCTTGATCCGCACGCGCGGCGCCAAATCGTCCAAGGCCTCGCGAAGCCGGTGATCGGTGCTGATGACCTGCGGCGCAGCGGTGCTGAGGTAATGCACAAGGACACCGCACAGCGCGAGCAGGGTCAACGGCACGGCGAGCCAGAACACGAGACGTCGGCTAATCGAGGAACTCACGGCGGTTTCGGCTCTTCCAAGCGGTATCCCAGGCCGCGCAAACTGCGGATCACCGCCGCGCTGCCGAGCTTGGTGCGCAGCCTCGAAATGTGCACTTCGACGGCATTGGCGGTGACGTCCTGCTCGGGATTTGCCAATGCTTGCTGCAAATGTTCCTTGGAGACGATCAAGCCGACGCGCCGAACCAGGCACTCGAGAACCAGCCACTCGCGCGCAGTCAATTCGACGTCGGTATCGTCGATCAACAATCGCTTGCTCGGCATGTCGACGGTCAGGCGTTGCAGTTTGACCGCGCCGGCGATCTTGCCGTTCGCGCGCCGCAGCAGCGCGCGGCAACGCGCGGCGAGCTCCGCGGGCGCAAACGGTTTCGCGAGAAAGTCGTCGGCGCCTAGATCGAGCGCTTTGACGCGGTCGGCGAGCGTGCAGCGTGCCGTCAACACCAGGGTCGGCAGGGTTCGTTTCGCACTGCGCAGGCGGCGGATCAACGTCAGCCCGTCGCTGCCGGGCAGGCCGACGTCGATGACGGCCAGGTCGAAATCCTCTTCGGCTAGCGCCGTAAGGGCGGCCTCGGCGCTCGCGACGCGCCGCACCGACCATTCCGCCGACGTCAGGCCGCGCGTCACCGCGTCAGCGACGATATCGTCGTCCTCGACTATCAAGAGCCGCATGGACGGGCCTCACTCAATGATCGCCGATAGCCTGCGTATCCGGATCGGCGGCATCGCGGTCAAAGCTGCCGCGCCGCGGTGGAACGAGCATCCGCAACTTTGCCTCGTAAGCCTTGGCGAACGCCTCGATGAATAAATGCGGGAAACCGTCCGGCGGGCGTTGGGACAGGCCGGCATATAGTTCAGCGTACAAATCCCAATACTTGCCCTTGTTTGGCGCGCCGAATACGCCGCGTTTCGTGCCGCGTTCGAAGCGTTCCGCGAGTTCCGTCGGATCAAAGCGCCCTATGACTTCATCGAGCGCTGCGCGCATGGCCGTCAGCGTGGCCGCGTTTTGGCCCTTGAGGCCGCGATATTGCTCGCGCATCGCCTCGACCGAACCCGCGCGGGTCGACACGGTGTTCAGCAGGTTCAGCAGTGTCTCCTCGACGCCTTGCGTGAAACCGACTGCGTATTCGGAATCCGCGGTTGGCACCGGCGGGATGCGCAAGCGATTGTGATATTCGCCGCGGCCCTGATTCAGTTCCATTAGGCCGAGCACCGATTCGCGCAGCAGTTGACCGGCCCGGTGGAGTGCGGAGGCCCTGGCGTCCGAAGTCAGTGAGCGCGGATCGATACCGGCGCCGCGGCAGAACGCGGATAGACCGGCATCGAATTCGCCGTCGAACAGCACGCCGCTCTGGGCGCGGGGCGCAGCCGCGCGTTCCGCCGCCAGCCTTGCGCGGTCAGGTGCCGGGGCGGCCCGGTCAATCGACAGCGGCCGCGTCATCATGTGCCACGGGACCGCCGAGGACGGCTCCTCCGGAAGCTCCGGCACGTCGTCGACAGGCCCGATTGCCTGACCGTAGGCATCGCGCGCCGACGATGCGACGTCGCGGTCCAGCTGATTGCTCGGTTCGAGCAATTCGCTCAAATCCAGATCGGCGCCGATATCGTCGGCGGTCGATTTTTTGACGGCCGCCGGCGGCGCGGCGCCGTCGTAGGCGACAATCGCCCCTTCGTCCGGAGGAAAATCATTGGTATTGTCGATGCTCGCGAGCAATTCGTACTCGCCGAGGCGGATATAGTCGCCGTCCTTCATCGCGTATTCTTCGAGTTTGCCCAGCGGCGTTTGCGCGCCGTTGACAAAGGTGCCGTTCGAACTCGTGTCGACTAAATAATAGGTACCGGCGCGAAACTCGACGCGCGCATGTTTACCCGAGAGGTAGCGCTCGGGGTCAGGTAGAATCCACTCGTTGTCGCGCGCGCGTCCGATCGTGCCGCCGTGCACGCTGAATATTTTGGTCGAAAGTTCGCCGAGACGGCTCGCATGCTCGCTGACGATACGTAAGCGCAAGGCCATATTCACTACTCTCCGACGGGTCGCAGGTTTTGCGCTAAGTACTCGTATATTATAGTTAAACAGTACCAATGTCTGGAGCCTCTCAAATGGCCGCGAGTCACATTTTCAAGGTTCAATTCGTGAATCAAGGCAAGGTCTACGAGATCTATGCCCGCAAGGTGAGCCACGGCAGCCTGTTCGGCTTCATCGAGGTGGAAGAATTGGTGTTCGGCGAGCGTTCAACGGTCGTCGTGGACCCCGCGGAAGAGAAAATAAAGGCGGAATTTCACGAAGTAAAGCGCACCTTTTTACCGATGCATTCCGTGCTTAGGATCGATGAGGTCAAGCGGCAGGGTGTCAGCAAAATCAGTGCGCTGGAAAGCTCCAACGTGGCACAATTTCCGGTGCCGATTTATACGCCGGGCGGGGATTCAAACGCGCGCAAATAGTCAGATCAAGTCCGGTGCCGCCGATGTATAGCCGCTTGGGGGCCCCCGCGCTGTCGCAATTTCGACTGGATCGGCTCGCCGAGAGTCTGCGTCGGCTGGATCCGCGCGTACAGGGGGTGGCGGCGCGCTTCGTCCACTTCGTCGATGTGTCCGAGCCGCTCGAAGACCGCGAGCTCGGGCTGCTCGCCCGGCTGTTGACCTATGGACCCGTCGTGCAGGCCGCAGATGAGCAATGGAGGACCGATCGCGAGCCCCAGGCGATCGCCGGCGCCGGCGCCGAGGCCGATCATGGCAACTCGCTGATCGTCACGCCGAGGATCGGCACTGTCTCGCCGTGGTCGAGCAAGGCAACCGATATTGCTCATGTCTGCGGCTTGCCGCGCGTGCGGCGGCTGGAGCGCGGCACGCACTATGTGCTGCGGGCGAGCGAACGCCTCGACGCGGCGGATTTGCCGAAATTCGGCGCCGTGCTGCACGACCGCATGACCGAGTCCGTCTGGATCGGTCCAACGCCGCCCCGGCTGTTGTTCGAATCGTCCGCGCCGAGACCGCTGCGCACCGTGCGGTTGGATCCCGGCGGCGGCGCCGCGCTCGAGCGTGCGAACCGCGATTGGGGGCTGGCGCTGTCGGCGCAGGAAATCGAGTATTTGCTGGCCGCATTCCAAAAATTGGGGCGCGATCCGACCGATGTCGAGCTCATGATGTTCGCGCAGGCCAATTCGGAACATTGCCGCCATAAGATTTTCAATGCCGAATTCATCATCGACGGCGAATCGATGGAGCTTTCGCTGTTCGACATGATACGAGCGACGTATCGCCGCAACGCCGTAGGCGTTTTGTCGGCCTATCGGGACAACGCGGCCGTCATCGAAGGTCCCGTCGGGGTCCGCTTCTTTCCGGATCCCGAGACGCATCGCTATACCGGCCGCAGCGAGACGGTAGACATTTTGATGAAAGTCGAGACGCACAATCATCCGACGGCGATATCGCCGTTTCCGGGCGCCGCGACGGGTGCGGGCGGCGAGATCCGCGACGAGGGGGCGACCGGGCGAGGCGCCAAGCCCAAGGCGGGCCTGTGTGGTTTTTCGGTGTCGAACCTAAAGATTCCGGGGATGCCGTTGCCGTGGGAGCGGGATCACGGCAAGCCGGAGCGCATCGCGTCGGCGCTGGATATCATGATGGCGGGACCGATCGGCGCCGCCGCCTTCAATAACGAGTTCGGCCGCCCGAATATTTGCGGGTATTTTCGCGTATTCGAACAATCCCAAGACGGCACGGGCCGCGGCAGCGTTCGCGGCTACCACAAGCCGATCATGCTCGCCGGCGGTATCGGCAACATTCGGCGCGGCGACGTAGAGAAGAAGGAGGTCGCGATCGGCGCGCCGCTGATCATCCTAGGCGGCCCGTCGATGTTGATCGGTCTCGGCGGCGGGGCGGCCTCGTCGGTCGGCAGCGGCCAGAGCTCCTCCGACCTGGATTTTGCTTCGGTGCAGCGCGGCAACGCCGAAATCCAACGCCGCGCCCAAGAGGTAATCGACAGCTGCTGGGCGCTCGGCGATCAAAATCCGATTTTGTTGATCCACGACGTCGGGGCGGGCGGCTTATCGAACGCGATGCCCGAGGCGATCGCGCACAGCCGCCGCGGCGGCCGAATCGACTTGCGCAGCATCCCGAGCGCCGAAGCGGACATGTCGCCCATGGAGATTTGGTGCAACGAAGCGCAGGAACGCTACGTCATCGCGCTGGCGCCTGAGGGGGTTTCGAGGTTTGCGCAGCTTTGCGAGCGCGAGCGCTGCCCGTACGCCGTGGTCGGCGAAATCACTCCGGACGGGCGATTGCGCGTCGGGGATCCGCTGTTCGGCGTTCCTCCCGTCGACATGCCTATCGAGGTCCTGCTCGGCAAGGCGCCCCGCATGAGGCGCGACGTCAAGAGCGTGCCCAGAGCCGCGCTGCCGCTGTCGACGGCCGGCACGACGATCGGCGAGTCGCTGCAGCGCTTGCTTCGCCTGCCGACGATCGCCGATAAATCTTTTTTGATTACGATCGGCGATCGAACGGTCGGCGGGCTCGTCAGCCGCGATCAAATGGTCGGTCCATGGCAAGTGCCGGTCGCGGACGTGGCCGTGACTTTGAGCGATTACGTCGGCTATAGCGGCGAAGCCATGGCAATCGGCGAACGCGCGCCCGCCGCGCTTTTGAACCCGCCCGCCTCGGGCCGGCTGGCGGTCGCCGAAGCGATCACCAACGTGCTCGCGGCCGACGTGCGTTCGTTGCGCGATATCCGGCTGTCGGCCAATTGGATGGCGGCGTGCGGCGAGCCCGGCGAGGACGCGGATTTGTATGCGACCGTGCGCGCGGTCGGCGCCGAATTGTGCACGGCGCTCGGGGTGACGATACCGGTAGGCAAGGACTCCCTCTCGATGAGGACTTCCTGGTCGGACGACGCCGGCGAACACGATGTGCTCGCACCGATCTCGCTGATCGTTTCGGCGTTCGCACCGGTGCGGGATGTGCGCCGCACGCTGACCCCGGTATTGGATTTGAGCGTGGAATCGCGGTTGTTGTTGATCGACCTAGGCCGGGGGCTGGACCGCTTAGGGGGCTCTTGCTGGGCGCAAGTGTACGGCCGCGGCGGCGGCGCGCCGGCGGATCTCGACTCCGCGCCGCTGCTCGCCGCTTTCTTCGCGGCGCTACTCGAACTGAAGGAGCGCGGATTGCTGCTGGCCTATCACGACCGCTCGGACGGCGGCCTGCTGGTCACGCTGCTGGAAATGGCCTTCGCGTCGCGCTGCGGACTCGAGATCGAGCTGCCGGCGGCCGGCGATCCTATCGCAGCCGCGTTCGCCGAGGAGCTCGGCGCGGTCGTGCAGATTGCATCGGGGCGCGTCGGCGAAGCGCTCGCGGTGTTGCGCGCCCAGGGCTTGGCCGAACATACGCGCGACGTCGGCCGGCCAGTGCAGGGATCCGCCGTCGGCGTCAATGTGCAGGGCCGTTCGCTGTTTTCCTCGTCGCGCATCGAATTGCACCGCGTCTGGAGCGAGGTGTCGTATCGCATGCAGGCGCTGCGCGATCAGCCGGATTGCGCGCGCGAGGAGTACGGCCGCTTGCTCGACGCTGCGGATCCGGGGCTGCACGCGACGCTCAGTTTCGATCCGGCGGACGATGTCGCGGCGCCGTACGTGCACAGCGGCGTGCGGCCCGCGATCGCCGTATTGCGAGAGCAGGGCGTCAACAGCCAAACGGAGATGGCGGCCGTGCTGACCCGAGCCGGATTCGACGCCTACGACGTGCACATGACGGACATTTTGTCGGGCCGAACGAATCTGGCGAAATACCTGGGCTTGATCGCTTGCGGCGGCTTCTCCTACGGTGATGTGTTGGGCGCAGGCGAAGGCTGGGCAAAATCGATCTTGTTCAACGCTCGGGCGCGCGACGAGTTTTCGGACTTTTTTGCCCGGCCCGCGACATTCACGCTGGGTATCTGCAACGGCTGCCAGATGCTCTCCGCCCTGCAGGAATTGGTGCCCGGAGCGCAAGGTTGGCCGCGTTTCGTCCGCAACCGCTCGGAGCAATACGAAGCGCGATTGACCCTGGTGCGCGTGCCGCACACGCGCTCGGTGCTGCTCACGGGCATGAAGGGTTCCGTCTTGCCGATCGCGGTATCGCATGGCGAGGGCCGCGCCGAATTCTCCGAGGACCGCGCAAATGGACAAGCAGGGCAATTGCTCTCGCGCGGCATGGTCGGCCTGCAATACGTCGACAACCGGGACTGCGTAACCGACGCGTATCCGTTCAATCCGAACGGGTCCCCATCCGGGCTTGCCGGCATTTGCAACGCCGATGGGCGGGTAACGGCGCTGATGCCGCATCCGGAGCGGGTCGCGCGCCGCGTGCAAAACTCTTGGGCCCCCGGCGATTGGCAAGAAGACGGCGGCTGGACGCGGTTATTCCGAAACGCGCGCGTGTTCGTCAACTGATGCCGCGGCCGCGGACGCATGCCGCCGCCGCCGCGCCGCGCCGCGCATCAGCTGGTTTCGGACGAAGCCGGTTCCGCGAATTTGCGGAATGTCATCGCCTGCAGCAGCCGCGCCTTGCGTACGAAGGTTTGATACAAGATGTCGCGCATGACCTCGAGCAGGACGCCGGCGCTCTCGGTGTTCAGCGTCGGTTGATGCGGCCATGGGTCGCTGTCGCTGCCGAACAGCACTGCGCGCAGCGTCGCGAACATGTCGTCGTCCAGGGAGGCGAGCTCGCGCGTTTCCTGCAGCGTGTCGAACAGCTCTAGTTTTCCGCGTTCGCCCAATTCACGGAACAGCGATTGGGCAGTGCGGCGGCACATCGCAGCGAAGGCGTTCAGACAGGCGTTCGAATAGCAACCCAAGGCTTCCTTGAAAAACGCCTGAGCCTCGTCCGGCAGGTACGCGATCGGAAAGTTTTCCGGCACGCGTTCGACCTCGACGTAGTTGCCGGCAAGATCGATGCGCTCCGTTCCGTAGGCGCGCGCCGGAAACTTCAGGAATACCGGCTCACCGCAGGCATCGCACAAAAAGACGATGCCGATACCCTTCGGTCTGCGGCGCGATAGTTCGGCAAACTTCGGCGTCGCGATCGGCGTCAGGTGGGTGACGGTATGGCAATGCGGGCAGGTCAGCGAGATGCCCTGATAGCCTACGTGCAATTGGTCTTGCGGATCGATGTGCATCATGTTGTTCACCCTTGCAACGGCTTGTAGCGTATGCGGTGCGGCTGCGCGGCGGCGTCGCCTTTGCGCCGCTTATGGTCTTCGACGTATTCCTGGTAATTACCCTCGAACCATACCACTTGTGAATCGCCCTCGAAAGCGAGGATGTGGGTGGCGATGCGGTCGAGGAACCACCGGTCGTGGGAGATCACCACCGCGCAGCCGGGGAAGGCGACCAGGGCGTCCTCGAGCGCGCGCAGCGTCTCGATGTCCAAATCGTTGGTAGGTTCGTCGAGCAGCAGGACGTTGCCGCCGGATTTCAGCACTTTTGCGAGGTGAACCCTGTTGCGCTCCCCGCCCGATAGATCGCCGATCATCTGCTGTTGCTGCACGCCCTTGAAATTGAAACGGCCGACATAACCGCGCGACGAAGTCTCGTAGTTACCCACCTTGATCAGATCGAGGCCGCCGGAGATTTCCTGCCAGACGGTGTGTTTGTCATCGAGCGATTGACGGGATTGATCGACGTAGGCGAGCTTGACGGTCGGACCTAGCCTGATGTCGCCGCCGTCGGCCTTTTCCGCGCCGGCGAGCATGCGGAACAGCGTCGTCTTGCCGGCTCCGTTCGGGCCGATGATGCCGACGATGCCGCCGGGCGGCAGGCTGAAACTCAGCGAATCGATCAACAGCCGATCACCGTAGCCCTTGCGCAATCCTTTACATTCGATGACCAGATCGCCGAGCCGCTCGCCGGGCGGTATATAGATTTCGTTGGTCTCGTTGCGTTTTTGGAATTCCTGGGAGGCCAGTTCCTCGTAGCGCTGCAGGCGCGCCTTCGATTTCGCCTGGCGCGCTTTCGGGTTGGTGCGCACCCACTCCAGCTCGCGCTGCAGCGATTTGGCCAAGGCGTCCTGCTGGCGCTGTTCCTGGGCGAGGCGCTGCTCCTTCTGCTCCAGCCACGACGAGTAATTCCCCTTCCAGGGAATCCCGTGCCCGCGATCGAGCTCGAGGATCCATTCGGCGACGTTGTCGAGAAAGTAGCGGTCGTGAGTTACCGCGATCACCGTGCTGGTGTACTCCTCGAGGAATTGTTCGAGCCACGCGACGGACTCGGCGTCCAAATGGTTCGTTGGCTCGTCGAGCAGCAGCATGTCCGGTTTCGACAGCAGCAAGCGGCACAACGCAACCCGGCGCTTCTCGCCGCCGGACAGCTTGCCGATCAGCGCGTCCCACGGCGGCAGCCGCAGCGCATCGCCCGCGATCTCGAGCCGGCGCTCCAATTCCCAGCCGCCGACCGCGTCGATTTGATCCTGCATTCTCGCCTGCTCTTCCAGCAGCTTGTTCATTTCCTCGTCCGTCATCGGTTCGGCGAAGCGGTCACTGATCGCATTGAATCGGTCGATCAGGCGCTGCACGTCGCCGACGCCCTCGCCAACGACCTCGCGCACCGTTTTGGCGTCATCCAACGCGGGCTCCTGCGGCAAATATCCGATCTTGATCCCCGGTTGCGGACGCGCCTCGCCCTCGATGTCCTGGTCGTTGCCGGACATGATCTTCAATAGAGTGGATTTGCCGGAGCCGTTGAGCCCTAGCACGCCGATCTTCGCTCCCGGAAAAAAACTCAGGGAAATGTCGCGCAAAATGATGCGCTTGGGCGGCACAACCTTGCCGACCCGATTCATGGTGTAGATGAACTGCGCCATGCGGGACCTGCGTTATAAGGCAATTCGTGGAGTGGTGAATCCTCGCAAATTATCCGCGAGCCGCGCCGTCTTGTCACGGACCTTGCGCCGTTTGACGCCATAAAGTGCTAGTCTTAGGCCGATGTCAGCAGCTGCCGCCGTGACTCTGGTTGCCGGAGATGCAATCGCCCGATACGGGTTCGGCAATGGGCATCCGTTTGGGCCGGACCGGCACGAACATTTCATGCGGGAGTTGCAGGCCCAGGGCCTGATGGGCGCCGTACAGCTTCGGGCGCCGCGCATGGCGAGCGTCGAGGAACTGACTTCGTTTCACACGCCCGCCTATGTCGCTTTCGTTCAAAAGCGATCCACGACCGGCGAGGGCTTTCTGGACGGCGGCGATACGCCGGCCTTCCGGGGCGTCTACGAGGCGGCCGGCGCGGTCGTCGGAGCGACGTTGGTCGCGATCGATGAGCTGATGTCGGGCGCTTGTCGGCGCGCGTTCGTGCCGATCGCGGGTCTGCACCACGCGGCGCGCAACGGCGCCGCCGGCTTCTGCGTGTTCAACGACTGCGGCGTGGCTTTCGAGTTGCTGAGGTCGCGATACGGCGTGAGCCGTGTCGCGTACGTCGATATCGATGCCCATCACGGTGATGGCGTGTTCTACGCGTTCGAGGAAGACGCCGAGCTCATCGTCGCGGATATCCACGAGGACGGGCGCCATTTGTATCCGGGAACCGGAGCGCGCGAGGAAACCGGTCGCGGTACGGCGGCCGGAACGAAACTGAATTTGCCGCTGCAGCCGGGTGCCGGCGACGCCGAGTTCCTGTCCGCCTGGCAGGAGATCGAGGATCACCTCGCGCGCTTCCCGTGCGATCTCATCTTGTTCCAGTGCGGCGCCGACAGTCTGGCGGGCGATCCGATCACGCACCTGCAATTCAGCGAGTCGGCGCACGCGCATGCCGCGCGGCGGCTCTGCGCCATTGCCGACGCGCAAGGCCACGGGCGCGTGCTGGGAATGGGCGGCGGGGGCTACAACCGCCGCAATATCGCCGGCGCATGGACGGCGGTCGTGCGCGCGTTTCTCGCTAGGGAACCATAAGTTCATCGGCTATAATGGGCGGCTATCTTGTTGGAGATCCGCCCATGTTCAGCAGGCAAATGACGATCGCCGGTTTCGATCCCGAACTTGCTCAGGCAATCAGCGACGAGCGGCGCCGTCAGGAAGACCATGTCGAACTGATCGCCTCTGAGAATTACGCGAGCCCGCGCGTGCTCGAAGCTCAGGGTTCGGTGTTGACCAACAAGTACGCCGAAGGCTATCCGGGAAAACGCTATTACGGCGGATGCGAGTTCGTCGATGTCGCCGAGCAGTTGGCGATCTCCCGGGCGAAATCACTGTTCGGCGCGGCCTACGCCAACGTACAGCCGCACTCCGGATCGCAGGCGAACGCCGCGGTGTACCTGGCGCTGCTGAACCCGGGAGATGCGATTCTGGGCATGAGCCTCGATCAGGGCGGGCATCTGACGCACGGCGCCAAGGTGAGCATGTCCGGCAAGATTTTCAAGGCTCATCAATACGGCGTGCGCGCGGACAGCGGCGAAATCGACTATGAGCAAGTCGAGCGGATGGCCCACGAGCACCGGCCGCGGCTGATCATCGCCGGTTTCTCCGCGTATTCCCGCGTCATCGATTGGGCGAGATTTCGCCAGATCGCCGATTCGATCGGCGCCTACTTCATGGTCGATATGGCGCACGTCGCGGGGCTCGTCGCAGCCGGCCTCTATCCGAACCCGGTGCCGATCGCGGACGTCGTCACGACCACGACGCACAAGACGCTACGCGGGCCGCGCGGCGGATTGATCTTGGCGCGTCCGCACGATGAGCTGCACAAGAAATTCAATTCGATGGTGTTCCCGGGCACGCAGGGCGGTCCGTTGATGCACGTGATCGCCGCCAAGGCGGTCGCATTCCTGGAAGCGCTGCAACCCGAATTCAAGGCGTACTCGGCGCAGGTCATCGCGAATGCGAGGGCGATGACCGCCGTGCTGCAGCAGCGCGGCTACAAAATCGTCTCCGGTGGCACCGATAACCACCTGTTTCTGATGGATATGACGGCCAAGAACGTCACCGGAAAGGATGCCGATGCCGCGTTGGGGCGGGCGCACATGACGGTCAATAAGAACGCGGTACCGAACGATCCGCGGCCGCCGTCGATCAGCAGCGGCCTGCGCATCGGCACGCCGGCGGTGACGACGCGCGGATTCAAGGAACCCGAGGTGCAGACGCTTGCGAACTGGATCGCGGACGTGCTCGATCAGATGGGCGATGAGACGGTCGTCGAGCGGATCCGATCCGAGGTGATGACGCTGTGCAGGCGATTCCCGGTCTATGCCTGAGGGCCGGGTGGGCCGCGTCGGGACCAAAGTAAGTATTTCCCATGCACTGTCCATTTTGCGGGCACACGGAAACCAAGGTGATCGACTCGCGCCTCGCGGCCGAAGGGCGGCAAATCCGCAGGCGCCGGGAATGCTTGGACTGCACGGAGCGATTCACGACCTTCGAGACCGCCGAACTGCTGTTGCCGACGGTCGTAAAGAACGACCGCAGCCGCGAGCCGTTCGATGAAAACAAGTTGCGCTCGGGCATGCAGAAGGCGCTCGAGAAACGTCCCGTCAGCGGCGAGCGGATCGAGGACTCCATTGCGCGAATTTGTCACAAGCTTCGCAGCCTTGGCGAACGCGAGATCGGCTCGCGCGCCGTCGGCGAGATGGTCATGGAGGAGCTGCGGCACATCGATGAAGTCGGTTATGTGCGTTTTGCCTCCGTATACCGCAGCTTTCAGGACATCGAGGCGTTCCGCACCGAGATCGATCAGCTGCGCCGGCACCGTCGCCGCCGCGAAGCGAGCAAGGATCAATTGCCGTTGTTGCCCGGCACAACCGTCGACGGCGATGCGACGAGCGACGAGGATCCATGACCGCGGCGATCTTGGCAGAGGACGAGCGTTTCATGGCGCGAGCGCTGCAACTCGCAGCCCAGGGCCTATACACGACCGATCCAAATCCGCGCGTCGGCTGCGTTTTGACGCAGGGCCGCCGGATCGTCGGCGAGGGTTGGCATCGGCGCGCCGGCGAAGAGCACGCCGAAGTCTCGGCGCTGCGCGCCGCGCGTGATGACGCGCGCGGCGCGACCGCGCACGTCACGCTGGAACCGTGCAGCCACATCGGCCGCACGCCGCCATGCGCCGATGCACTGATCGCGGCGGGCGTCGTCCGCGTATCCTGCGCCGCGGTCGACCCGAACCCGCAGGTTTCGGGCGCGGGCATCGCGCGGCTCCGCGCGGCCGGCGTCGAGGTGGCGGTCGGCGCGTGCGCCGCCGAGTCGCGGGCTCTCAACGTGGGTTTCTTTTCGCGTTTCGAGCGCGCGCGCCCATATGTGCGGCTCAAGCTGGCGATTAGCTTGGACGGCCGCACCGCGCATGCCGACGGCCGCAAGGCCTGGATCAGCGGCGAGGCGTCGCGCGCCGACGTGCAATCCTGGCGTGCACGCAGTTCGGCGGTCCTGACCGGCGCCGGCACCGTGCGCGCCGACGATCCGCGGCTCGATGTGCGGCTGAACTACGGTCCGTGGGTCCGCCAACCGCTGCGCGTAGTGCTCGATCCTGCTCTGACCTGCCCGCCGGATGCGAGAGTCTTTCGCGGCGGCGGTGCCGTGGTGTTTGCGGCTGCGGATACGGATACAAATGCGGTGGCGACGGCCCCGGACACGCGGCGCATCGAGCGAGTCGCTTTGATTGACGGCGGCTTGGATCTCGAGGACATATTGCGGCGGTTGGCCGCGATGCAGGTCAATGAGCTGCTCGTCGAGTGCGGTCCGCGGCTCGCCGGCGCGCTGTTGCAGGCGCGGCTGGTCGACGAAATCATTCTATACATGGCGCCGATGCTGCTCGGCGCCGCCGCACCGCCGCTCGTCGCGTGGGGACAGCCGGCCTCCGCCGGCCTGCTGCGCCGGTTCGAATTCGACGACGTGAGGCGCATCGGCGAGGATTTACGCCTGATCCTGTCGGCAAAGAAGGGATGAGCACCGATGTTCACCGGAATCGTAGTGGCGATTGGGCGCGTGGCGGAGATCACCGAGCGAGGCGGGGATCTCGAGATCGGCATCGAGGCACCGCAACTGGACCGCGCCCGCGCGCAGGTCGGCGATAGCATCAGCGTCCAAGGTGTTTGCTTGACCGTGACACGCATCCGCAATGATCTACTATACGCGGACGTATCTCGCGAAACGCTCGCGAAGACGACACTAGGGGCATTGCATGTCGGTGCGCGAGTGAATATCGAGCCGGCTGTGCGCGCTGGCGACCCTCTCGGCGGGCATTTGGTGAGCGGACACGTCGATGGCGTCGGCCGGCTGATCGGCGTGCGCCAAGATGGGAGGTCATGGCGCATGCAGTTCGAATTGCCGTCCGCGTTGTCCCGCTACGTTGCGCCGAAAGGATCCATATGCCTCGACGGCGTCAGCTTGACGGTCAACGAAGTCGACGGCCGCGCATTCGACGTCAATATCATCCCGCATACGCATCAGGCGACGACGCTGGGTGAACGCGCGGCGGGCGATGGCGTCAACATCGAGATCGACGTCATCGCGCGATATCTCGAGCGACTCGTGCAACACACCGAAGAGTGAAGCCTCCCATGGTCCAATTCAATACGATCGACGAAATTCTGGGCGAACTGCGTCGCGGCAAGATGGTCGTGATCATGGATGACGAAGACCGCGAGAATGAGGGCGATTTGATCATCGCGGCCGACTGCGTTCGAGCGGAAGACGTCAATTTCATGGCGCGCTTCGGCCGCGGTTTGATTTGCCTTACCTTGATGAGAGACCGGTGCCGCCAGCTGCGCCTGCCGTTGATGGTCAACGATACCGACAGCTTGCACAAGACGAACTTCACGGTGTCGATCGAGGCCGCGGAGGGCGTAACGACCGGCATCTCCGCGCATGACCGAGCGCACACGATACGCACGGCGGTTGCCGCGAACGCGAAGCCGGAAGACTTGCGCCAGCCGGGCCACGTCTTTCCGCTGATGGCGCAGCCCGGCGGGGTGTTGACACGCGCGGGACATACCGAGGCCGGCTGCGACCTGGCGCGCCTGGCCGGTTTCGGACCAGCCGCCGTCATTGTAGAGATCCTGAAGGAGGACGGGTCGATGGCGCGGCGGCCCGATCTCGAGTCCTTTGCGCAGCAGCACGGGCTGAAAATCGGCACAATAGCCGACTTGATTCGCTACCGTTTGAAGAACGAGCGATCGGTGGAGCGAATCTACGAGAGCAGCGTCGAGACGGACTATGGGAGCTTCCGACTGTGCTGCTACGAAGATCACGTGCATAAGAACGTGCATATCGCGCTGGTCAAGGGCGACCTGAATTCCGCGTTGCCGCCGCTCGTGCGGGTGCACATCAAAGACACCTTGCGCGACGTGCTCGGCGTGCACAGCGACAATCTCGGCTGGCCGCTGCGCGCCGCGATACGCCGCATTGCGAGCGAACCCTCCGGCGTGATCGTCATCCTGCGCTCGGAGGAGAGTCCGCGCGAATTCATGGACAACGTACGGCAGCTGGACGCCAAACCGGCCGCGCCCGCTGCGACCGGAGCCACGGTGATCCGCACGTACGGCATCGGCGCGCAAATACTCAAGGACCTCGGTTTGCACCGCATGCGCGTATTGAGCGCGCCGAAGCAATTGCAGGGGCTCGCCGCGTTCGACTTGGAAGTCACAGGCTACATCGACGGCGGAGAATGAAGTCCCTGGCTTATACTTGATGCCGCCGGGCGCATGAACGGCTCGGCGGCTGAGGATTCCAATCGTGTCGAATGATCACCCGAAAATCATCGATGGCGGGCCGTCGGCCGGCGACATCCGCATAGCCTGCGTCGCCGCGCGGTTCAACGGCTTCGTCGTCGAACCGTTATTGAAAGGAGCATTGGATACGCTGCAGGGTCACGGGGTTGCCGATTCGAGGATCGAAGTCGTTCGAGTGCCGGGTGCGTTCGAAATTCCGATCGTCACGAAAAAAATGGCGCTCTCCGGCCGGTTCGACGCGTTGATCGCTCTCGGCGCGGTGATCCGAGGCGAGACGCCGCACTTCGATTTTGTTGCGGGCGAGTGCGCCTCCGGACTTGCACAAATAGCGTTGGAGACCTTAGTACCGGTCGTCTTCGGCGTATTGACGACCGACACGATCGAACAGGCGATGGATAGGGCGGGCGGCAAGGCGGGCAACAAAGGGGCGGATGCCGCGGTGACCGCCCTCGAGATGATCAGTCTGTTGCGAAGATTGAGTCTCTGAGGATGGCCAGGGCCGCATCTGCGACGGGCCGCCGCGCGCGCAGTCATGCGCGCCGGCTCGCGCTGCAGGCGCTTTACCAGATTCAAATCAACCCGCGCCCGTGGCAGGAGGTGCATCGGGAATACGCCGCCGATCCCGAGGCCGATCGCGTCGATCGCGCCTATTTCCGCGGCCTCGTCAAGGCGATCGTCTCGAATCGCGGATCGCTCGACGTTTCGATCGCCCGTTTGAGCGAGATTGCGCCGCAGGAATTGGATCCGGTCGAACACGCCGTGCTGTGGCTCGGCCTGCACGAATTGGAGCACTGTCTCGATTTGCCGTACCGAGTCGCTTTGAATGAGGCCGTGCAATTGGCGAAGCAATTCGGAGCGACCGACGGGCACAAATTCGTCAATGCCGTTCTCGACCGCGCGGCGCGGGAATTGCGGCCGCAAGAATATGGTCGGCAGGCGCCGTAATTCCCACTGACCGGAGGGGGTCGGCTTGGACGAGTTCGAACTGATCAGCCGGTATTTTGTTCGCGCGGGAGCGGAGCGCGCCGGCGTCATCGTCGGCATCGGCGACGACGCGGCGGTTCTGCGCCTGCCGCAGGGCGCCGACTTGGTCGCGGCCGTGGATACGATCGTCGAGGGACGGCATTTCCCGCCGGGCACGGATGCCCGCGCGATCGGCCATCGGGCGCTCGCCGTCAACTTGAGCGATCTCGCGGCGATGGGCGCGATGCCTGTTTGGGCATCGCTCGCGTTGACGTTGCCGGCCGCGGATCCCGAGTGGCTCGAGCGTTTCGCCTACGGATTTTTCGCGCTTGCGGACAGCCACGGGGTCGCGCTCATCGGCGGCGATACGACCCGAGGCGCCTTGAGCGTCAGCGTGCAGCTGTTGGGCCACGTGCCGGCCGGGGCCGCCCTGAGGCGCAACGGCGCCGAAGCCGGTGACCTGTTGGTCGTCACGGGTACGCTCGGCGATGCCGGCGCCGGGCTCGCTCTCGTTCAGTCGGCAGGATCCGTAGCCGGTGGTCCGGGCGAGCTGGAATTGATGCGCCGATTCGAGTACCCGACGCCCCGCGTCGAATTCGGATTAGCGGCACGCGGCGTCGCCAGTGCGGCGATGGATCTGTCAGACGGACTCGTAGGGGATATGCCGAAGTTCGCATCGGCTAACCGGCTCGCGGCGCACGTCGATGTGGATCGTTTGCCGATATCCGCCGCGCTCGGCGCCTACGCGGCGCCGAGGCAGGCGCGCGACTGGGCCCTCGCCGCCGGCGACGATTACGAATTGCTGCTGGCGGTTCCCGCCGAACGTCAACGGATTTTGACGGCGCACGCGGCCCGTCTGGGATTGGCCTTGACCGTAATCGGCGATCTGCGCCGCGGCAGCGGCGTGACGTGGTCGTCATTCGGGCAAGACTTCCGCCCCGAGGTCCACGGCTACGACCACTTTGGCTGAGCCTGGACTTAAGTCACAGTTTGGCCGCGACGGGCCCAGTATCCTTCGCGAACGTATCATTAATACAGCGGCCCCGCCCCCAGCCACCCTTGACCACGAATCGCATGCAACCCATTTCCAAGGCGCCGGCAGGCCGCGCGAAATTGCCCGACAAAATCGGCAAATACGCGATCATCAACGAAGTCGGCCGCGGCAGCACCGGCGTCGTTTATCTGTCTCACGATCCGTATTACGGCCGCGATGTCGCGATCAAGGTATACAACATCGATGCGAGCGGCGAAGAGAGCCGCAAGCGAATCGCGCGCAAGATGTTCTTGTCGGAGGCGCACATGGTCGGCATGCTGCAGCACCCGAACATCTTGCCGATCTACGACGCGGGCGAGGAAAACGGCCACTGTTACATCGTGACGGAGCACGTGCACGGCGCCCGGACCCTCGCGGCTTATTGCCGGCCCGACAATCTGCTCAGAATCGACGATGTCGTCGAAATCATCTACAAGGCCGCCCGAGCTCTGCATTACGCGCATAGCCGCGGCGTCATTCATCGCGACATAAAGCCCAGCAACATCATGCTTACGTTGGACAGTGATGTTCGGATCATCGACTTTGGCATTGCATTGGTAGCCGACTCGGACATTTCCCGCATCGAAGGCATCGCCGGCAGCCCGTCGTACATGTCGCCGGAGCAGGTGCAGTCGATCGAGCTGACGAACCGGTCGGATTTGTATTCGCTCGGCGCCGTGATGTACGAACTGTTGACCGGAACGCGGCCATTCCGGGCGGGGAACCTGCAGAAACTACTTCATCAAATCGTATATGCGACGGCGCCGCCGATCCACACCTTGCGTCCCGACATTCCGGAAGAGCTGGAGAACGTGACGGCGATGGCTCTTCTCAAGGACCCGGAAAAGCGCTATCGAACCGGTTTGGATTTCGCGGCGGAGCTGACGCGCGTTCATCAGAAGCTGCGGGCGCAGTACAACCGCATCGATCAGCAGGAGCAATTCGGACTGTTGCGCAAGTTGAAGTTCTTCCATGAATTTTCGCACAGCGAAATATGGGAGGTGCTGCGCGCTAGCGCTTGGCAGGATTACGCCGACGCCGAGCAGATCGTCAAGGAAGGCGAAATGGACGACCGTTTTTACATCATCGTGCAAGGAGCCGTTGCCGTGCAGCGTCACGGCAAAGCCTTGGGCCGTCTCGAGGAAGGCGACTGCTTTGGCGAGACCAGCTACGTGCGAGGCGCCAAACGCACCGCGACGATCGCGGCGGCGGGGCCGGTTACCGTCATGAAGGTGAGCTCGACACTGCTCGAGCAAGTATCCGCAGAGTGTCAGCTGCGGTTCAATCAGGTTTTTCTGCGCAACATGATCGGCCGCCTGCAGCGCGCCGAATCTCGAGCCTGAATACTCATCGCAGCAGAGTCAGCCCGCGGACTCCTTGTCGCGCTCGATCATCGCGTACGCCGAATGATTGTGAATCGATTCGAAGTTCTCGGCTTCGACGATGTATGCGCGCACCCGAGCGTCCCCGTTCAGCACCAGGGCGACATCGCGCACGATATCCTCGACGAATTTCGGATTGTCGTAAGCCCGTTCCGTGACGTATTTTTCGTCGGTGCGCTTCAACATGCCGTAGAGCTCGCATGAGGCCTCTTTTTCGGCGACGTCGATCAGTTCCTCCAGCCACATGTGCTCGGCGATCTTTGCGGTGATCGTGATGTGCGACCGCTGATTGTGGGCGCCGTAGTTCGAGATCGTCTTGGAACAGGGGCATAGACTGGTAGCCGCAACGACGACTTTGAGCCAGACGTCCGTCTTGCCGTCGCGATGTTCGCCGAAAATCGTCGCCTTATAATCCATCAAGCTGGAAATACCGGAGACCGGCGCCTTCTTCATCACGAAATACGGAAACGTCATTTCGATATGCCCGGCGGTCGCGTCCAGATAATCGGTCATCTCGGCGAGCATTTGGCCGAAAAGTTCGACGGAGATTTCCCGTTCATGGCGGTGCAGGATGTCGACGAAGCGGGACATGTGCGTGCCCTTGAAGTCGTGGGGCAAATTCACGTACATATTGAAGTTCGCGACCGTGTGCTGTTCGCCGCTGGCCCGATCCTTCACTTTGACCGGATGATAGATATCCTTGATGCCGACTTTGTTGATCGGCATGCGGCGGGTGTCTGCGTGGCCTTGAACGTCCTCGATGGCCTTCGGGGCGGACTTCTTGGCGGGAACGGCGGCGTTCATGAATGAATATTCCCAGGGTGGCTGACGGTCGGTGATAAGGTGCGATTTCAGCCGGCTGCATCGACGACGCGCCGGACCGGCGGCCGCCACCAGGCGTCGATTCGCGCAGCGATGGATGTCAGATCGAGCCCGGCGTCCGCCAAATTGGTGTCGCGCGAGCCGTGTGGTATCGCTCGGTCCGGAAGGCCGATTTGCAGCATCGATACGCGATGACCCTGCGTATGCAGCACCTCGGCCACCGCGCTGCCGGCTCCGCCCGCCACGACGTTCTCCTCGAGCGTGATGATGTGCTCGTTCTTCGAAGCGATTCGGTCGATCAGCTGTTCGTCGATCGGTTTGACGAAGCGCATGTTGACGACCGTGGCGTCAAGACGCTCGCCGATGCGCAGCGCGCCGGCCACCATGCTGCCGAAGGCCAGCAGCGCGAGACCGCTGTGGCCTTCGCGCACGACGACTCCTCGTCCGATCGGCAGCGCATGCATCTCGTTCTGCACCGGTACTCCAGGACCGGTGCCGCGCGGATAGCGCACGGCGGCCGGGCCGTCGATCGTCGTTGCCGTGAAGAGCATCTGACGGCATTCGTCCTCGTTGCTCGGCGCCATGATCACCATATTCGGGATACAGCGCATGAAAGACAGGTCGTAGCTGCCTTGGTGCGTCGCGCCGTCGCCGCCGACGAGCCCCGCGCGGTCGATCGCAAAGACCACCGGTAAGTTTTGCAAAGCGACGTCGTGCACCAGTTGGTCGTAAGCGCGCTGCAGAAAAGTCGAATAGATCGCGACGACCGGCCGCGCTCCCTCGCACGCCAAGCCCGCCGCGAAGGTCACAGCATGCTGTTCGGCAATGCCGACGTCGAAGTATCGGTCCGGAAAGCGTTTTTCGAATTCGACCAATCCCGAACCCTCGCGCATTGCCGGGGTCACGGCTATGATTCGCGGATCGCGCGCCGCCATGTCGCACAGCCATTGCCCAAAAACCTGGGAGTAAGTCGGTCCCGCGCTTTTCTCCTTGAATATGACCGCGCTCGCCGGGTCGAAGGGGCCCGGCCCATGCCATTTGATGGGATCGGCTTCCGCCGGCGCGTAGCCCTTGCCTTTGCGCGTCACGACGTGCAGTAGCTGCGGTCCCTTCAGATCGCGCATGTTTTCGAGCGTCGCCAGCAAGGCGTGTAAATCGTGGCCGTCGATCGGACCGATATAGTTCAACCCCATTTCCTCGAAAACCGTGCCCGGCAAAACCATGCCTTTGATGTGCGCTTCGGAGCGTCGCGCGAGTTCCCAAACAGTCGGCATTTGCCTTAGCACTTTCTTGCCGCCCTCGCGCAAACCGGCGTACAACTTGCCCGAGAGTACTCTGGCGAAGTAGTTCGACATCGCGCCGACGTTGTTCGAAATCGACATATCGTTGTCGTTCAGCACGACCAGCATGTCGACATCCATGCCGCCGGCGTGATTGAGGGCTTCGAAAGCCATGCCGGCCGTCATCGCGCCATCCCCGATCACCGCCACGGCGCGCCGCCGCTCGCCGCGCGCGGCCGCGCCGATGGCCATGCCGAGCGCCGCGCTGATCGATGTGCTCGAGTGGCCGACGCCGAAAGTGTCGAATTCACTCTCGCCGCGCGTCGGAAACGGCGCGAGACCGCCGGATTGTTTGATGGTCGACAGCAATTCGCGCCGTCCCGTCAGCACTTTGTGCGGATACGCCTGATGGCCGACGTCCCAAACCAAGCGGTCGTTCGGCGTGTCGAAAATATAATGCAGTGCGACCGTCAGCTCGACCGTCCCAAGCCCCGCCGCGAAATGACCGCCCATCCGGCTGACGCTGTGGATCAGGTAGCGACGCAGCTCGTCTGCCAAGGCGGGAAGGTCCGCGCGCGGCAAGGCGCGCAAATCGGCTGGTGTTGCGATCCTAGAGAGCAGCGGAAAGTCTTGGGAGATCGTCATGTTGCGCGTAGTCTACAATGCCGCAGAAATAAACTCGATTGTCCGCGGCAGGGGCCGCGCGAGGGCCTCGGGCGCCGCATGATCGCTCAATCCGCGGCGGGCTCTTCGGGACTGTCCGGATCGAAGGCGGCTACCGTCGGCTCGCCCGCCTTCTTGAGCAGGATCTCGACCTTCTGTTCGGCTTCCTTGAGCGCTGTTTGGCAGCTGCGCGTCAGCAGCACCCCGCGCTCGAACGCCGCGAGCGACTCTTCCAAAGGCAGATCGCCTTGTTCAAGACGCTCGACGATATCCTCGAGATCGCGCATGGCCGTTTCGAAATCGACCGGTTTGACGTCTTTTTCCGCTTTGCGGGTGCCCATGGGCCGGAACGGTACACAGCCGGCGGATTGCGGTCAAACCACCTGGCGCTCGGGCGGCGACGCCCTATAGCCCCGCGCGCGCCTGCCGTCGCGGCACGGCGACCATGGAGATTTGTCAAGCCGTGAGCCATGTCACAGGCGCAGGCCTCGGAGCGCCCTTAGATTTCGGTAGTATTGCGGCTGGGAAGCATCATGGAATCAATACACCGCAACATCGCTGGTTTCGGCGCGCTGTGCGCCGTTTTAGTCGTGGTCGCTGCTTGCAGCCCCGAGCGCGTGCCGCCGCCTACGGTAGATGAGCTGATGCACGACCGGGTCGCTCTCGACGGGATCTTGATGAAATGTGGGACCGACCCGAAATCAGTCGGCCTAGGCGTCAATTGCGATTACGCTCGGATTGCGATCGCCCGCCTGGCGGCCCAACGCGATGCTGCGGAAGCGGCCAAGCGCGAGGCCGAATTCGAGCAGCGCCGGGCGGCATTGAGGCAAGTGGATGAACGGCAGCGGCAGCAACAGGAAGCGGCGCAAAAAGTCGATCCCTACACATTGCCGCTCGAACCGACGGAACCGGCATCCGCGACGCCGCCGCAGGGCGCGACTGCTACTCAAAAGACCGGCAGCCAACCTACGATAGTTGGTCAAACGCAACAGTAGGCGACCGCCCAGTAGGCGAACGCTCAGCTTGCCCCGCGGCTCGGTCGGCGCGACACTAGGTTCCATGTTCGGGTTACGGAAAGTGGCGGTCATGCCGAGTCGCGAGCAAGCGCTGCGCGGACGCAGCCAGGCCTTGCGCGTTCCGGAGCTGCATTTTGTATCTGGTCACCGCATCGTTCCGCCGTTCCCGGCGCGCATGGAACTGGCGCTATTCGGCATGGGTTGTTTCTGGGGCGCCGAACGCAAATTCTGGCAGATCGATAGGGTGTACTCGACGGCTGTCGGTTACTCCGGCGGCTATACGCCAAACCCAAGCTACGAAGAGGTGTGCACCGGCCTGACCGGTCACAACGAAGTCGTGCGGGTCGTGTTCGATCCTGGTGAAATCCGGTACACCGAATTGCTCAAGGTATTTTGGGAGTCGCATGATCCGACGCAGGGTATGCGCCAGGGCAACGACAGCGGAACACAGTACCGCTCGGGGATTTATACCGATGGCCATGCGCAGCACGAGGCTGCCGTGGCGTCGCGCGATAATTACGCTAAAGCGCTCGCTGCGGCGGGCTTGAGCGCGATCACGACAGAAATTACCCCCGCGCCCGAGTTTTATTACGCCGAGGACTATCACCAGCAGTACCTGGCGAAGAATCCGAACGGGTACTGCGGCATCGGGGGCTGCGGAGTTCCCTTCAAACTCGCGGAAGTTAAGGTGGGGGAGAAGGCGTAGTCGACGATACACCGAGGGTTCTTGTGAGGAACCATAGGGTTATCAGCTGACCACGCACAAGATCAGCGTATTTCTGCAGGAAAACGCCAGCTGGTTTTGACGTCGACGTCTACCGGAAGTCTACCGGTGGTCTGGATCTAGGAAAGTCCTCGGGGAAGGAATCGCGATCCGCCGCCATCGCGACGCCTCCGCTGACGACTTGAACGGGCCATCCTGGATACTTGCTGTAGCTACGATGTGTAGCTACAATACGCCATGTTCACGTGGGATGAGGCCAAGCGACGGGAGAATTTCCGTAAGCACGGCATCGATTTCGTGGACGCGCCAAAGATATTTCAGGGACTTACGTTTACGGCCGAGGATGATCGTGAGGCCTACGGTGAACGACGATTCCTGACACTGGGGCTGTTGGAAGACCAGGTTGTATCGGTGGCGCATACCGAGCGCACTGATGGGATCCGGATCATCTCAATACGTAAGGCTACTAAACATGAAACGCGCTTCTACTTCTCGCAAATCACGAACTGACCTGACCCGCGTGCGCCAACTGACCGACGCGAACATGGTGAAGGACGGTGACGCGCCTGAATGGACACCCGCAATGTTCGCGCGTGCCGTGGCGCGGAAAGGGCTGAAGGCCGTCCCGAAAAAGGAGCTCCTGTCGCTTCGCATTGATGCGGATGTGATTGATTGGTTCAAGGCCCAGGGAGCTGGATACCAGTCACGAATGAATGCTTTGCTGCGGGCCTATATGGAGGCCCACAAATGAACTGGCGGATGGCGGCGATTCTCGTCTGTTTCGCGAGCGTGACATCACTGGTGCATGGAGCTTCGCCATCCGGCGCGGACCGATTTCTCATCAACGTCGAGGCGAAGTCGATTGGTTCGGTCACGGTGAATGACTCCGAGCCGCTGCTGAGAAAGCGCTTCGGCGCAGCGAATGTCACGAAGGCGACCGAGAATCTCGAAGGCGACTCGTCGCCCATCGTCGTGGTGTCGATCGATGGCCACAAACTGGTCAAGCACTGGAACCACGTGTCGACCGCGGATACGACGTTCAAGACGAAGGATGGGCTCGGCCCTGGCTCTTCATTGGCCGCATTCGAGCGCGTGTACGGCCCCGAGAGTCGTGGAGAGGGTGAAGGTGGCTGGTACGTCACTTTCAGCATTGGGAAGAGCACCGAATTTCAAGTCAGGGTCGGCGATGAGTGCTTTGACAAGCAGTTAAACCTCAAACGGGACTCCAAGTGCATTGTGAAGGAGATTCTGCTGTAGCGAGTAGAGATACGCTGGGATAGCGTTTCGCGGATCGTGCGCCGGTCTACCGGTGGAACGATGGCGAGGTCTACCGGAAGTCGACCGAACGGCGGTGCGAGCCGACGTAACTCCGTGGTGTGCGTGGGATTTCCAGATTCAGCGCCGACTATCACCAGCAGTACCTGGCGAAAAATCCGGATGGGTACTGCGGCATCGGGGGCTGCGGAGTGCCCTTCAAAATTGCGGAGTTACCGGTGGGGGAGAAGGCGTAGTCGACGCATCGGCGAGGGTCTTTGCGGGGAACCAGAGGGTTACGGGGCGACGAAGCTGAAGATTCGCGTAATTCCGCAGGAAAGAGCAGGCTGTTTTCGCCGTCAACGTCTACCGGAAGTCGATCGGTGAACTGGTCACAAGAAAGTCCTAGGGGAAGCGCTTTAGCGGCGCACGTGCTGCTGGCGCCGACCCCACCGCGTTTGCCGAAGCGTTTGCGTTGGGTGCTGAGTCGGCTGAGTATTCCAATCGACGGATGACGGCAAGATCGGTCATGGCGGTTTTCATGAGATCCAAGCGGTTCGCGATCGTCCTCGGTCTATCAATCGCCGTGACCATGGCAGGTCCTGCGAAAACTGCTCAATCCACGGCAACACTGCGAGCTGCTGCGGTATTGGGCGACATTAAGAGTCGTGGTGCGCGCGCTGTCGTGGATAGCCTGTGGGCCGATGATGGGCAATGGGACACGGTGATGACCAATGTTGCTGGCGGTACAGCGGAATGGCTGGAGGTAGCCGCTGCGCTTCATCCAGGGACCGATGCTGGAGCGTCAGAAACGCTCGACGAAGCCATCTTTCTCGCCCTTAAACCCGCTCCCGTTGCCGTTCTTCGGTTGTTGAAGGATGGCGTCTTCGACACCAACTTTGTCTGCAGTTCGAATATCGGGACGGATTACTCGCCGAAGGAATCCCGCCGCTTCGTGCGGTATCGCATCAAAGTGCTGGGAGCTGTGACTGAACTGGACGTCGCCGGCACCCGGGATCGCTGTCTGCAAGGTCTGAGAGGTGCACTGAAGATTCTCACCATTTCAAAATAGCGAAGGCCTTCCGCGTCGGCTCACCTTTTTACGGCGCCAACGGGATGTCCCAGCTTGTCGGCAAGCCAAAGCTTGATCAGTGACTGTCGGGTCACCCCTAAACGGCGTGCTTCGCGATCGAGGGAATCCACCATCCAAGCCGGGAAGTCCACGTTGACCCGCCGTGCATCTGTGCCGATGCGACGAGCTTTGCTTAGATCAAGTTGGTCCACGACCTTTCCGCCGGAATCAAATTTCCGATCAAAGGTTTTCGCTTTCATAAATCGCCACCTCCTCGTTACGCGACCGTCTCACAGAGATCAGTCGAATGTTTTCGCCGCGCCGCGTAATTATCGCGGACCAATGCTTCTCGCTGATTTTTCCGATGAACAGCCAACGAGGTTCGTCTGTGGTGCGAGCCGGAATTTCTACCAACCTGGCATCCGCCCACAGCTGCTGCGCTTCCTCGAAATCAATGCCGTGTTTTCGCTTGTTTTCAGTGCTCTTGTCCGGGTCGTATTCAAAACCCATGACGCTCCACAATTACGACTGGCGGTATAGTTACGGTATAGTTATTATACCGATAACCGGCGGGTGCGCCAACTCCGAGGCAACCAGTCGAGGCAACCAGCTAGACAGCGTGGTCTGTCGGCCTAATGACGAAAACGTCTACCGAAAGTCGACCGGTCAAGTGCCAGCACCGACGCAACGTCTTGGTTTCCGCAGCAATTCCACCTTCAGCGCCGACTATCACCAGCAGTACCTCGCGAAGAATCCGGATGGGTACTGCGGGATAGGCGGGTGCGGAGTTCCCTTCAAACTCGCGGAGTTACCGGTGGTGGAGAAGGCGTAGTCGACGGTACACGGAGGGTTCCTCCCGGAAGTCACATGGTTAGCAGTTTCCTGAGGCCAAACCCCGCGGGTTTGTGCAGAAAAATCCAGCGTGTGATCGGCGCTGACGTCTACCGAAATTCTACCGGCGACCGCGGTTCAGGACAGTGCGCGGGGAAACGTTTAGGCATGGCTCTGCGCCGGTAGCGCTCGCGATGTCGTGATTGGCGACCAATCTCGATCCGGCGTCAATGACGTGCTGTGCACGGGCCTTGCCGCGTCAGCATATTCTCGCTGATCCCATCTGGTACGATGTGCCCGGCGAGAAGATGTCTAATGCATATTCACTTGCCGAAACCACTGTACGGCTGGCGCGCCTTGTTTAATGAGGTCGGCGTTATCGTGCTCGGCATTTTGATTGCGCTCACGCTCGAGCAGCTAATCGTATCAGTTCACGAAAAGCGGATCGCGGGCGAGGCGCGGGAGTCCATCAAAGCGGAGGTGCGCGAAAATCTTTTCTGGATCAAGCAGCGCGAACAGCGCGAGCCCTGCATCAGGCGCCGGCTCACCGAGCTAGACGATCTGCTTCAGCGTGCGCGGGCCGGCGCGGCCACACCCCTTGTTCATTATCTAGGTGTTCTGCCGCACACCAAGATCACCAACCTGCGCTGGGAGGCCAACGCCCAGGCAGGCCGGGCGAGTCTTTTCTCGGGCGAAGAGCAGCGCATGCTCGGCAATTTGTATTTCACTACGGAACAGTTCCGCGCCGCACAGAGTCAGGAAGAAATCATCTGGTCGAAGATGCGATTCATCCAGGGGTTGCAGCAGTTCTCGCCGCTCGAAACCCACGATCTCGCAATGATGCTTGGCGAGGCGCGTTATCAAAACTGGGTTGTACTCTTGACTATTCACCGTGCGCAGCAATGGGCGGCTCGCATGCAGCTTGCGGCCGCCAATCCTGCCCAGATCGAAGCTCCGACATCGACACGTGCGCAAATCTGCGAGAAGCTGACGGCGCCATTTATTTCCTCGGACAGCTCTTCTGGCCCCGACGCCTTCGCTGAGCCGGGGGATATGCCGTAGTTGACCTTGTTCCCGATTTCCGGACAGCTTAGAGCTGGACTAATCCGGTTAAGGAATCGAGGGCGGGGCGCATGACTGCGCAAGAAAGTCCGGCAAGAAAATTGGTCGAAAAGCAGCCGAAGTCAGGTCTACAGTTAGCGCGACAGTGAAGTCGACTGAAAGTCGACCGGTGCTGGACCAGCGGTGATTTAACCTCGCAGTTACTGTGGGATTTCCAACCTACGGGGAGACTATCACCAGCAGTACCTCGCGAAGAATCCGGATGGGTACTGCGGGATCGGGGGCTGTGGAGTGCCCTTCAAAATTGCGGAGTTACCGGTGGGGGAGAAGGCGTAGGCGCTGTTTAACCGAGGGTTTTCGCAGGGAACCAGAGGGTTACCAGCGGGCCACCTTGAAGAGCCACATATTTCTGCAGAAAAACGCCAGCTGATTTCGGCGTCGACGTCTACCGGAAGTCTACCGGTGAACTGGTCTCAGGAAAGTCCGCGGCGAAGGTCTCACGAGTTCGAACCGTCGTGCCAAGGGAGTCGAACGCTCCGCGTTCGGCCCGGGTGGAGAACGCCTTAGTACTTCATATTCCGGGAGATTGCGTTGAAGTTCTGCGACCCGACGCCGTGAGTTTGAATTAGGATGACGGAGGAGCAAAAAGGAGTTTCATTCGCGAGCGGCAATGGCATTCGGAGACGCATGAGTGTGAAGCAGAGAATATTCTGGGCCTATAGCTATAGCCTTTGGTTCCGCTACGCGGGGCTCGCGATGGCCATCCTTTCCGGATGCGTGTCCATAGCGATGGCTTTCGACATCGCGACGCACGGGTATGTTCTTGTGAATGGGCAGCCGTCGAGAGATCCTGCGTCGATAGCGGGTGCTGTCGGCATTCCGCTTATCGGTGTGGCCTTGGGGTTGGCCCTGTTCTACTTTGTGCCGAACGTGCCGCGGAAAGGCGCCCCTTCATAAACGAGCGCCCGGAGCGCTCTTTCGCACGAACGACAAAGACCACGCGATGGCTATAACGCCTGCTTCCTGACTGGTAGGGCAAGGGCGACGAGGAGCGCGTCGTCGAGTTCCCGCAACTTGTCAAACGTCAATTCACCAACGTAGTCGGTCAGCCTGAATTTCTCTAGGCTCATCAGTCCATCGCATTGAATCGCACTTTCGTGCTTGAGACCTTCGGCAGTGCCCACGGATACCTGGGTTGGCAGGCCATGCCACTGAGTGAAGACCGGAGCGCAGACTACCGCGGAGAAAGTCGAGTCGATCAATGCCTGGCGGCTGACGACGACAAACACGCGGGCGGGTTTGGGGTCACTGGGAGGTCTGCGCACCCGGTACAACTCGCCGCGTTTCATTCATCCGCCAGGTTAGCCTGAAAGGAAAGCGCGTCGTTCATCTCGGCATTGAGCTGTGCCGAGTGGCGATTGATTGATGCAGTTTCCCGGGCGTCCCGCCGCGCCTGCGCGCGCCGGTCGACGAATTCGCGCAAAATTTGCTCGATGTACGCAGAGCGGGAAACCTTCGTGCCGGCCAGTTTGTCGATACTGGCAACAAGGTCTTCTGAAAGGGTCAAGGAGGTCTTTGCTTTCATCCCACATTTATACTACCAGAGTAGGATGATGGCAACACACATTGGTCTACCGTGCCGACATCGCAGACGTCCACCGGAAGTCGACCGAACGGGTGCTGGGGTCCCGATAACATGCTGGTTTCACGGGCAATTCCGGCTTCAGCGCCGCCTATCACCAGCAGTACGTCGCGAAGAATCCGAATGGGTACTGCGGCATTGGCGGGTGTGGAGTTCCCTTCAAACTCGCGGATTTACGAGTGGGGGAGAAGGCGTAATCGCAGGTTCGGCACTGGTCTTCGTTCGGAACTAGAGGGTTGGCGGCTGACGACGCCGAGGATTCCGGTATTTCCGCAGGAAAACGTCCGCTGATTTCGCCGTCGACGTCTACCGGAAGTCTACCGGTGATCTGGTCTTGGGAAAGTTCGCGGCTAAGGTTTCGCAATCTCTATAGGCCGTCTCCCGACGCGTGTAGAACGCCGTAGTCCTTTGTAATCTACGAGATCGCATCGACGCCCGCTGACTCGACGTCGCGATCGGCTGATTCGGGTGAAGGAGGGGAGCGCGGGGAGCGAGGGGAGAGAGAGGAGTTCAAGTACCGAGCGCAATCAGTATCAAATCGTTCCGCTGAATTTCAAATTGAAGTCCTGCGGGGTACGAGCTCCCCCTTTTCCCCCTCGCATCCGGTTGCGGACAGAACCCGGACTCGAGCACCGACTCCTCTGAATATTCTCTGGGTAAGCCGGAAACGCTATTACAAACAACCGCGTAGCGATGCTGGATTCACGGTCGGTAGAGATTCGGTAGTGGTTGCCGCGAAGACGCAGCACGATCCGAAAGTAGCCGAACTACTCCAGAAAACATCTCGAATCGGACGATCAACGCATCGACGACTTGCACTCTGTGCCGGATTCTGTATGATGATCATCATATGCAGCGAACCACCCCAAGAGCCAAAGAAGTTACGCACGAACGTATTGTCGAAGCTGCCGCACGCGCCATCCGGCGCACTGGCTACGACGGCACCAGCGTCGCTGACATCATGAAGGAGGCCGGCCTCACGCACGGCGGCTTCTACGCTCACTTCGATTCGCGCGAGGCGATGCTTGCCGAGGCGGCGGACCGCGCCGGCGCCGAGGCCGTAGCCGCGTCGGCTGGCATCGCGGCCAGCGCTCCGCCGGCGCAAGCGTTGCGGCGGCTGCTGCAAGCCTACCTCTCGAAGGAACACGTAAAAAGCATGGAAATGGGCTGTCCAGCGGCGGCCCTCGGTTCGGAGATGCCCCGGCAGGCGCCCCAGGTACGGCGCGCGGCAACCCGCCGCATCAAGGAGATGATCGACGTCGTTGCTCGCCAGTCGCCCGACTGGGGGCAGCCAGGCGCGCACGAACACGCGCTCGTTACCGTGGCCACGATGGTCGGCGCATTGCTACTGGCGCGCGCCGTCGACGACCCCAAGCTTTCCGACACGCTGCGCGATGCGGCGCTAAAACACCTCACCCGTAGCGACTGCTGATGCCTTCAGGACAGGTGTCGGTTTCAGTTTGAGCAGCAATATGATGATCATCATACTTCACTACAGCAACTTAAAGGCATACCCATGAACACCCAGGGTTCTGTCGCGCTCGTTACGGGCGCCTCGTCAGGCATCGGCAAAGCGACGGCCGAGCGTCTCGCAACGGCCGGCTACAAGGTCTACGGCACCAGCAGACGCGGAGCTCAAACAGGCCAACGATCTTTCGCGATGCTGCCCCTTGACGTGACTAGCGATGAATCGGTCGAGGTGGCCGTAGGCGAATTGATGCGATTGGAGGGTCGAATCGATCTGCTCGTGAACAACGCTGGCTTTGGTGTCGCTCCTGCCGCGGCGGAAGAGAGCTCGATCGAGCAGGCCCGGTCAATTTTTGAGACGAACTTCTTCGGGATTATTCGAATGACGCGCGCCGTCCTGCCTCACATGCGCGAGCAGGGCGGTGGTCGCATCATCAACATCGGTTCCGTGCTGGGTTTCCTGCCCATGCCGTACGGGGCACTTTATGCCGCGACCAAGCACGCAATCGAAGGTTATTCCGAGTCGCTTGACCACGAGCTGCGCACGAGAGGAATCCGGGTCTCGGTCATCGAGCCCGCATACACGAAGACGCCGTTCGATGCGAACTTTCTGGAACCTGATGCAAAGCTCGATGAGTATCGCGAAGTCCGTGCGTCCGTGAGCGAGAGGGTGAAGGAAGTGATGGCAACTGCGGAACAGCCCGGCGTCGTGGCTGACGTCGTGCTGAAAGCTGCCAGGGCGGGTCGCCCGAAACTCCGCTACACAGCCGGGCGAGTCGCGAACCGGCTACGGTTGCTGCGCAGATTTGCGCCTGCTGGCCTGCTGGACTCGGGGATTCGCAGAGATCTGCGGCTCGACGCGGTGCCGGTGGAAAAATCATCATGAAAGCATTCGTTCTCGATCGATATGGAAAGAAGCGCGCGTTGCGGTTGGCAGACATGCCAAATCCGACGCTGCGCGACGACGAAGTCTTGGTCGAGGTACATGCCGCCGGTGTAAACCCCCTGGACTCCAAAATCAGGGACGGGGAGTTCAAGCTCATCCTGCCCTACCACCTACCTCTCATCCTGGGGCACGACGTCGCTGGGGTGGTAGTCAAGGTCGGCCCGCGGGTTCGGCAGTTCAAGCTGGGCGATGAGGTCTATGCGCGGCCGGATGATTTTCGGATCGGTACGTTCGCTGAATTCGTACCCGTCAAGGAAGCTTCCGTGGCGCTCAAGCCCAAGGGTCTCACGATGGTAGAAGCCGCTTCTATTCCACTGGTAGCTTTGACGGCTTGGCAGGCACTGGTCGAGAAGGCCAACCTGAAGAAGGGGCAGAAGGTATTCATTCAGGCTGGTTCCGGCGGCGTAGGCACTTTCGCCATTCAGCTAGCCAAGCATCTGGGCGTAACGGTCGCTACGACGACGAGCTCGACCAATATGGCGCTCGTGAAGAGTTTGGGTGCAGATGTCATCATCGACTACAAGGCGCAGAATTTTGAAGATGTGTTGCGCGACTACGACGTGGTCCTCAATAGCCAGGACCGCACGACGCTCGCAAAATCCCTCCGCGTGCTCAAGGGCGGTGGGAAGCTCATCTCCATCTCTGGTCCGCCTGATCCCGAATTCGGCAAGGAAAGCGGGGCATCATGGTTCGTGCGTCTCATCGTCCGCCTGCTGAGTGCCGGCGTAAGGAAAAACGCAAACCGCCGTGACCTGAAGTATTCGTTCCTCTTCATGCAGGCCAACGGACAGCAGCTGCTCGAAATCACCCGCCTCGTCGAGGCCGGGGCTATACGTCCCGTGATCGATCGCGTGTTTCCATTCGAATCAACCAACGAAGCTTTGACGTACGTCGAAGCAGGTCGCGCCAAAGGCAAAGTCGTGGTCAAGCTCAAGGGAGTTTGATTTTGCTTCCCCGGAGTTTCCGATGAAAATTGGAAATGCCATTGCTCTCGCCACCCGTGCCAATCGCGGTCATTATCATCCCCAGCGAGGTCAGCCATCCATGCTTACAGCGGATCACTTCAACCGAATTGGCATCGACTACTTCCCCGGCCGTCTTGGCATCGTCATTACACACGTTGGTCCGTCCGAAGTCCGTTCGGAGCTGCCGATACGCTCTTCGCTGATAGCGCCCAACGGCTTCCTTCACGCGGCAAGCGTGATCGCGCTCGCGGATACATCGGCGGGATACGGTTGTGTTGCGAACCTGCCGGAGGGGGCTTCGGGTTTCACCACGGTTGAGCTGAAATCCAACCACCTCGGCACGGCGACAGAGGGGACGATTGACTGCGTTGCCACCGCGGCGCATCTGGGAAAGACGACGCAGGTGTGGGATGCCACGGTGACCCACCGCGAATCAGGTAAAACCATCGCGCTGTTCCGATGCACTCAGCTGGTGCTCCATCCAGAGAAATGCGCTTGATGCCAAAGTGCGGGTAGAGCGTGATTTGGTGCTTACGGTGCGTGGCGGTCCTACTGAATTAGGAATCCGAGTAGGTCTACCGCCGAGTAACTCCATGAATACACGAGATATTCCAGCTTCGGCGCAGCCTATCACCAGCAGTATCTGGCGAGGAATCCTGATGGGTACTGCGGGATCGGGGGGTGTGGAGTGGAGACTCCGATCTTGGTGCAGGTGGCCAAGCGCAATCTAGAGCGCTTTCCACGGATTTCATGTTTGAGCTGGCCGCGGTCGACTGGACGGCCTTGAGATCACCCCAATCTGTGACCTCAATACCCAGGCGCTGTGGTCGACGCTATGCGTCTTCCCGCCCAGCTCCACCGGTCCTCTGTGGGCTTGACCGCCGTCATATAATTCGATATCTTTCAAATTATGAAATCTAGTGACGCCATTCAAAGTCTCGCTGCGCTGGCTCAGGAATCCCGTCTCGCGATCTTCCGCATGCTGGTGAAACGAGGGCCCGAGGGCTACACGCCGACCCAACTCGGCGAGAAACTCAACGTGACTTCACCGACGCTGTCATTTCACCTGAAGGAGTTACAGCGAGCGGGACTCGTCGATGTGCGTCGCGACGGGCGGTTCCTCTATTACCGTCCGAATTTCGCTCACATGAATCAACTGGTCGGATTTCTCTCCGAGAACTGTTGCGTCCTCGCCGATCGGGGCTGTGGTCCGGAATGTGTCCCAGCGGTCGTTGAGGCGTCATTAACCAAGAGGAAACGTGCATGAAGCGCTTTCACGTGAACCTGTCCGTCGAGTCCCTTGCCGAGAGCATCCGGTTCTACACAGCACTCTTTGCGATGGAGCCGACGGTGCGGAAAGACGATTATGCGAAGTGGATGCTGGATGAGCCGCGCGTTAACTTCGCTATTGCGCAGCGCGGCCAGGCGCCTGGCGTGAATCATTTGGGAATTCAAGTGGACTCGGCCGAGGAACTCTCCGCGATGCGTGCACAGCTCACGCGGGCCGATCACGCGTTGGTTGAGCAGTGCGGGGCTTCTTGCTGTTACGCAAGCTCCGACAAGTATTGGATCACGGACCCTGAGGGCATCGCGTGGGAGACGTTTCACACTCTTGAATCGATACCAATTTATGGTGTCGACACCGAAATCGCGCCTAAGTCCAGTACGTGTTGCGTTCCGTTGATGCCGACTGACAAGGAAGCCTGCTGTGAGCCATCGGCCAAGCCGGTGGCCTCGTGTTGCGCAGGATCGCCGTGAGCAACCATTCTTTCAACTCGCCGGGATCTGTCAGTGACAGGGAAAATTTATAACGTATTGTTTTTGTGCACGGGAAACTCCGCCCGGAGCATCCTCGCAGAATCGATCATGAATCGTCATGGCAAAGGTCGGTTCCGCGGATTCAGCGCGGGAAGTCATCCGAACGGTCGAGTAAATCCGTTTGCAGTCAACCTGCTGAAGCAACTCGATTTTCCAACTGAAGGTCTGCGCAGCAAGAGCTGGGATGAATTTGCTACTGCCGACAGTCTGCACCTCGACTTCGTGATTACCGTTTGTGACAACGCGGCCGGCGAAGCGTGCCCTTACTGGCCCGGTCAACCGATGACGGCTCATTGGGGAGTCCCGGATCCTGCCGCCGTAGAAGGCACGGACGTCGAGAAAATGATGGCGTTTCGGCGGGCCTTCAGAGCAATGGAGACTCGGATCAATCTGTTTCTGAGCCTTCCGATTGCGAGCATCGACCGAATGCGCTTGAAGGAGCACATGGATGCCATCGGCAAGACGCCGCCGGAACCGCCGTCAGAATGAGCCTCTTCGAGCGCTGCCCGGCGATCTGGGTGTTTCCATGAGTGCCGTAACCAAAAAGCTCTCATTTCTGGACAGGTACCTGACCGTCTGGATCTTCACCGCCATGATGCTCGGTGTGGGCCTTGGCTTTTGGGTGCCCGGGATAGAGGTCTTCATCAACCGATACCAGGTCGGAACGACCAATGTTCCCATTGCAGTGGGGCTGATTCTGATGATGTACCCGCCTTTCGCCAAGGTGCGTTACGAGGAATTGCCCGACGTTTTTCGGGACAAGAAGGTGCTTGGACTCTCGCTCGTTCAGAACTGGATCGTTGGGCCGGTGCTGATGTTCGTGCTGGCGGTTATTTTTTTGCACGACAAACCGGAATACATGGTGGGCCTGATCATGATCGGTCTGGCCCGCTGTATTGCCATGGTGATTGTCTGGAACGAGCTCGCCAAGGGCTCCACTGAGTATGCCGCCGGCCTTGTTGCGTTCAATGCCCTATTTCAGGTTCTGTTTTTCAGTGTCTATGCGTGGCTGTTCATTACGGTCATACCGCCGTACTTCGGGCTGTCCGGCTCAGTTATCGATATCTCGATCAAACAGATTGCCGAGAGTGTCCTTATTTATCTTGGCATCCCTTGCGTTGCCGGTGTGCTGACTCGGGTGATCATGCTGCGCTTTGTCTCAAAAGATTGGTATCACGCTCATTTTGTGCCGAAGATCGGACCGATTACGCTGATCGCGCTGCTCTTCACGATCATTGTAATGTTCAGCCTGAAGGGCAAGCTGATCATCAGCATTCCGCTGGATGTGGTGCGCATTGCCGTTCCGTTGCTGATCTACTTTGTCGTGATGTTTGTTTTTTCGTTCTTCATGAGCATGCGCATGGGAGCCAGTTACGAGAAGAGCGCCACCCTCTCTTTCACCGCAGCGAGCAACAACTTTGAACTGGCCATAGCCGTTGCGGTGGCAGTATATGGCATCGGTTCGGGTGCTGCCTTTGCGGCCGTCATCGGGCCGCTGGTCGAAGTGCCGGTTATGATCGGCCTCGTCAATGTTTCGCTTTTGTTTCGGAGAAAGTATTACGTTTCGACGTCGAGACAATCACCGGACGGTGCCGTGTGATTTGTTGCGCGAGAAAGGCTCGTGTGTGGCTTCAGGCCAAACTACCTGTGTCCGACAAGTTTCGCTGACCAGTTTGGACAGCTCAGCAAGTCCGATCGGTGGGAGAGTGAGCCAAGGGACGGTGAAGATGCGTTTGGCAAGACCCTTGGACATCCGCTCGAGCTGCTTGCGTTCACCCGTCAGTCGCGCTGCCAGCAAGGGGTCGCGTGTGCCGGCCGCGACAACGCTTTTGTTGAGCACCCAAGCGTAGGGTTCGATGCTGGCGCGCCGGAGGTCGTCCTGCAGGGCCGCAGCCTGCGTATCCGGGGTCACTTCCGGCAAGGTCACCAGAATGATCTTCGTGTGCGCAGCATCCTGCAGCCTCATCAATGGCGTGACGATGTGCCCGGCGCCATGCTCCTCGAACTCGCGCATCATTTGCCGGTGGTAGGCGCCCGTCGCGTCCATCAGCAACAGTGAATGTCCGGTGGGTGCGGTGTCCAGCACCACGAATGCGCTGCGCCCTTCGCTGACGATGCGCGAGAAGGCGTGGAACACCGCAACTTCCTCGGTACATGGAGAGCGCAGGTCTTCCAGCAACAACGCCTGTTCCTGAGCGTCAAGACCGGGTGATTTGGCCGCCATGATCTTGTCAACGTAGCGCTGCGTTTCGACCTTAGGGTCGATGCGGTCCACACGCAACCCCGGCACCTCGCCATCCAGGGTTCCGGCAAGATGCGCTGCCGGATCGGTCGTGCTCAGGTGCACGGTCTTGCCGCGCTGGATCAGCCCCAGGGCCAAGGCGGCGGCCACCGTCGTCTTACCGACGCCGCCTTTGCCCATCACCATGATCAGTCCATGACTGGCGGCGGCCAGTTCGTCGGCCAAGGCGTCCAAGCCCGGAGTTTGCTCGCCGCGGTCGACAGCCGCCGCTTTGCAAAGTGCGATCGGATCGACGCCGACGGCTAACAGCGCGCGCAAGGCAGGCAAGCCGACCGTATCGAACGCCCGCAACGGCACGCGGTCCCGCGGCAAGGCGCGCAGCGCCTCGGGCATCTCGGCCAGCGCTTGCCGCTCCAAAGCCTCGATGGCACAGGCTACCGCGTCCGTACGTTCGCTGGCGTGAAACACACCGTTGATCGCCAGGCGCTGGTTGTTCAATCCCAACGCACGCAACTCTTCGGAAGTGCGTAACGCCTCGGCCATCGCGCCTTTGTCCGGCCGGGTCACCAGGATCACAGTGGTCCGGGTCGGATCGTTCAGGGCGTCAAGCGCAGCCTTGAAACGCCCTTCCTGCATCTTCAGTCCCGAATGCGGCCCGAGGCATGAGGCTCCGCGATCGTTGCCATCCAGAAATCCACTCCAGGCCTTGGGCAGGCTGAGGAGGCGCAAGGTGTGCCCCGTCGGTGCCGTGTCGAAGATGATGTGATCGTAGTGCCCGCCATCATCGGACAACAAGGAGGCGAATTCGTCGAAGGAAGCGATCTCCAGGGTGCAGGCCCCCGACAATTGTTCGCGAACGGTCGTGAGTTCGGTTTCACTGGCACCGGCCTCCATCTGCGCGAGGACACGCCGCCGATAGGACTCGGCCGCGATATCGGGGTCGATGTTGAGCACCGACAGACCCGGGGCGCCAGGTACGGGCGTGGGTGCGTTGCGAAGTTCGATCCCCAGCATCTCATCCAGGTTCGACGCCGCATCGGTGCTCACCAGCAGAACCTTCTTGCCTGCGTCCGCCAAGGTCAGGGCCGCCGCGGTCGACAGCGATGTTTTTCCGACGCCGCCTTTGCCGGTGAAGAACAGATGTCGGGTCGGCTTGCTCAGAAATCCCATGGGGCCGGGCTTCAGCCATTCTTCGATTTCGTTACGCGATGGCAGGCCGCCGCTGCGCACGATCTTGCCGTCGATGATCACGGCAGGCGTCGCGGAAACTCCATGGCGCTGTATCTCTTCGGGGTTCTGAACCTTGGTGATCTCAACCGCGACCCCTAAATCTGCGGGCAACTCGCTCGATCATGCCGATCGCGGCACGGCATTTGCTGCAACCCGATCCCAAGACTTCGATCTCCATATGCCCGGCCTCACACGATATTGAGCGGAAGCGCATTTGCTTGATCTGCCCGCCGGCTGCGGAGTAACGCGTGAACCCCTAAGCTGTGGTCTATTCTACGCGTGAGTAATGCGACGAAATATCGGGAACGTGCATCCAGCGCCTCGTCTCTTTGGTGGATATCCGCATTATCACCGTAGGAATACTTAGGGCTTTGGTCAGCCGGCGTAAGATGTGCTCACGACGCGGACAGCACCGCCGCACCCGAGATTGTTCGTTCGTTTGCGCGCGGCCTAGCGATCGAATCGGCGCTGCGCCAGATAAACGCCGCGCCGATCGTAGGCACCGAGGACCCAACCGCGCGCTCAGGATAACTCTCCGGCGGGCTAGCCGGCCGCGGGCCTCTATCGCTGATTGCCCTTCGGGTACGGGTCTTGCAGAACGGTGGAGCCCGTCTCCAGCAAGGACTTCAAGTTGGAGATGATCTTCGGCCATCCGCCGGACACCGCTGCGATTAACGTCGAGGGTTCACGCTCGATGGTGTGAGTGATGGAGAGCCTCACCGCGGTTCCGCTGGGCTCCAGTTCCATCGTGCATAACGACTCGCCTTCGGCTTTGAGCTCGGGTTTCTTTTGATGCTGCCAGCGGATCACCAACCGCCGCGGCGGATCGGCCTCGACGATCTCGCCGGCGTCGGTGATGCTGCCGTCGGGGTACACCATCCTCCACGAGGATCCCGGCGTCCACTGGCTTTCGCAGTGCGTGCCGAACCAGTAACGCTTCATAAACTCCACGTCATCGGTCAGCGCTGACCACAGTTTCCCGGGCGTTGTGCGGATGTAGGTCACGTAGACAAAGGTTGATCTAGCCATTTCATTTCTCCAGTCGTCGTTTCAAATCCGAGAGTGCCTTGAGGCGCGGCTTTTCAAACTTGGCAATCCAGCGCTCGTAAATTTCTTGCAGCGGTACTGGATTGAGGAAGTGCAGCTTTTCACGGCCGCGCCGCAGGGTGATGACCAGGTTGGCCGCCTCCAGCGTGCCTAGGTGCTGCGTCACGCCCTGCCGCGTCATGTCCAGGTGTTCACACAGCTCATTGAGCGTGCGGCCGTCATGCGCATGCAGCAGATCGAGCAGCTTGCGCCGGCTGGGATCGGCAAGGGCCTTGAACAGCAAATCGGTTTCTGGGCGATGTTCGCTCATGGACGCCTATAGGCAAGTAATTACTTGCTCAAATGATAGGCAAGGAGAACCTTGCATGTCAAGCGCTTGTCAACGATCCCCTGTGCGCCCAAAACTTGGCCGATACGCGGCGGCACGCCGAAGCGCCGTTTGAATGCACGGCTGAAGGCTGCCTCCGATTCGTATCGGCCGGCATTTCGCGACCGCAGCGACCTATCGGCGACGACGGATCTCGGCGAGACGATCAACAACTCGCTGCGGGCCTCCGCCAATCTCATTCTTATTTGCTCGCCCAGCGCTAGCCGCTCGCACTGGGTTAATGAAGAGAAAGGCGCTGCTGACGATCGGTAACGTGCGCGAGGACCAGGGCAAGCTCGGGGCGGCGATGGAGGTGTATCGCGCGGCTACGGCGGCGGCGCTACGATTTCTTATGATTACAACGGCTCCTCGCTACCCGCCGCAGGTAACGGAAGCGGAGTCATAAAGAACTAGCGATCGGCGCCGGACGCTGCGTCGAGCGCCTTGCCAGCCGACTCGGCTTACCGTCCGACCATGCGATTGAGCTGTTCGGGATAGCGTTCCCCCTGCACGGTGATCTTCGAGGCCGCGCTGTCGATCTCACGAAGATCATCCGGGGTCAGTACAAGCGCCGCCGCAGCGTTGTTTTCTTCGACGCGCTGCAGCTTCGTGGTGCCCGGGATCGGGACGATCCAGGGCCTCTTGGCCAGTAGCCAGGCGAGCGCGAGCTGGGCGGGAGTCGCCCTCTTGCGCGCGGCTATCGCGCCGAGCAGATCGACCAGCGCCTTGTTGGCCTTTCGGGCCTCGGGCGTGAAGCGCGGTACGATGTTGCGGAAGTCCGTACTGGCGAAAGTGGTGTTCTCGTCGATCATCCCGGTGAGGAAGCCCTTGCCGAGCGGGCTGAACGGGACGAATCCGATCCCCAGTTCCTCGAGTGCCGGTAGCACGTCTGCTTCGGGTTCTCTCCACCACAGCGAGTATTCGCTCTGCAGCGCGGTGACGGGTTGAACCGCGTGAGCGCGACGAATCGTTTGCAGGCCCGCTTCGGACAAACCGAAGTGCTTGACCTTGCCCGCCCGGATCAGGTCCTTCACCGCGCCGGCGACATCCTCGATCGGCACGGCGGGGTCGACACGGTGCTGGTAGAACAGGTCGATCGCGTCGACCTTGAGGCGCTTCAGCGACGCCTCGGCGACCTCCTTGATGTGCGCGGGCCGACTGTCGAGGCCGGCCTGCTTACCGTCGACGAGCCTGAAGCCGAACTTGGTGGCGATAACGACCTGCGCGCGGAACGGCGCAAGCGCCTCGCCGACCAGCTCCTCGTTGGTAAAGGGGCCATAAACCTCGGCCGTATCGAAGAACGTCACGCCGCTGGCGACGGCTCCGCGGATGACCTCGATCATCGCCTGTGTATCGCCGGGCGGCCCGTAGCCATAACTCATGCTCATGCAGCCGAGGCCGAGCGCCGAGACTTCTAGACCGCTGCTTCCCAGTTTTCGCTTCTGCATCGCTGCTCCTGTTACGGTCGGGGCCGAGCCCCAGGGATGTGGCGCAGCATAAGGCGTCGCGGTTCTACCGACTAGTCGTTGGAATGCGATAGGACCTATGAATGGAGTACATGAATGCGGCGTGAACAGCTCGCCGACCTTGCGGCCTTCGTCGCCGTCGCGCAGGAGCGAAGCTTCACGCGGGCCGCAGCAAAGCTCAATATCACTCAGTCGTCGCTGAGTCACACTATCCGGCGGCTCGAGTCGCGTCTGGGCCTACGCTTACTTGCCCGCACGACCCGCAGCGTCGCGCCGACGGATGCCGGCGAGCGGCTGCTGCCGCAGTACCCGGACATCAACGTCGAGATCACCGTCGACTACGGCCTGACCGACGTCGTCGCCGAGCGCTACGATGCGGGTGTTCGGCTTGGCGAGCAGGTCGCCAAGGACATGGTCGCGGTGCGCATCGGTCCGGACATGCGCATGGCGGCGGTCGCGTCACCCTCGTACTTCGCCGAAAGGCGTCGGCCGCGAGTACCGCAGGATCTCGCCGAGCACCTGTGCATCAACTTGCGCTTACCGACCTCGGGCGGGTTTTATGCGTGGGAGTTCGAAAAGGGAGGACGAGAGGTTAAGGTGCGGGTCGACGGACAACTTGCGTTCAATGTATTGCCGATGAGCCTGCGGGCGGCCAGGGCCGGGCTAGGCATTGCGTTTGTTCTGCGAGACATCGTTGCGACGGAGATCGAAGCGGGCCTACTCGAAAGCGTGCTCCCCGACTGGTGCGCGCCGTTCGCCGGCAGGCCACGCCCGCGTTTACCCTTCTCGTCGAAGCGCTTCGTTATCGCGGATCCCGGGCGATGCGCGCGGCGCCGCTCTAGGCCGCCTTTCCTTCGGCAAGCGCCTGGACATCGGAGGCTTTCAAGGCTTTGCCGCCGATTGCCCAGTCCCCGCTTTCGAACTCCTTGATACGCACGGTTGTAACGCCGCGCATATTCTCGCCTTCGACTTCGATCATCGCTTCAGTAACCTTGGCAAGCATGTCCTGTTTCTGCTTCGGCGTGAAGACGTTTTTAATCACATCGATCGTTACCAACGGCATGTCATTTCTCCTTTAGGTTGGCGCGCCGCTGCCGGAACCGTTCTGGCGGCGGTAACCGCAGTTCAGCACGCCCGAGCCGCCGAAGCTTGCAGGTCGCGTGGAGAAACCTTGGAGATCTTTGGGAGATTGTACGGCTATGTTTTATCCTGATCCTTATGATTTACCGATTCGGTCCATTTGAGCTCGATCTGGCGAAGGTCGAGCTGCGGGACAACGGCTTGCTGCGCCCCGTCGAGCCGCAGGTGTTCGCATTGCTCGCGCTATTGATAGAAAACCGGGAACGGGTCGTCGCCAAGGACGAGATCATCGAAAGGGTTTGGGACGGGCGCGTCGTCTCCGAGTCGGCCATCGCCAGCCGGATCAAGTCGGCACGCAAGGCCATTGACGACGACGGCACGCGGCAAAGCTTGATCAAGACCATCCACAGTCAGGGATTCCGTTTTGTCGCGGAGGCGAAGGCCACTCGGGTTGCGGCGGTAGGCCAAGGCGGCGCGGAACCCGACGCGGCGCCGGCCGACCAAGCTGCCCGGCCATCGATCGCGGTGCTGCCTTTCCGCCTCATCGGAGCGGCCGGGCCGTATACGGCAATCGCCGATGCACTGCCACATGAATTGATCATCGAGCTATCGCGCCTCCGATGGCTCTTCGTCACCGCTCGCGGTTCCTCTTTTCGATTGCGCGGCGCGGATCCCGATATCTGCGAGATCGGTCGCCTGCTCGGCGTGCGGTATTGTTTGACCGGCACGGTCGAGACCGCGGCTGCGCGCCTCGCCGTCGCGGTCGAACTGATCGACACGCGCGACGGCGGTGTTGTCTGGGCCGACCGCTATGCCGGCCCGATCGATGATGTGCACCGATTTCGCGAAGAAATCCGGTTACGGATACTCGCGGCGCTGGAAATCCGGATTCCGCTGCACGAGGCGGCATTGGCGCGCCTGACAGTCAGCGAGAATCTCGACGCGTGGTCGGCGTATCACTTGGGTCTTCAGCACATGTACCGTTTCAATCGCCGCGATAACGCCGCGGCCGCTGCCTTGTTCCAGCAGGCGATCTCGCGGGATCCGGGCTTCGCGCGCGCCCATGCGGGGCTTTCTTTCGTCCATTTCCAAACGGCTTTCATGCGTTATTCGGACGATCTCGCCGGCGAAACGGCGTCCGCCCGGCGCTACGCGCTTCGAGGTCTCGAGCTCGATCCGATCGACCCGTTCGTCAATTTCACGATGGGGCGCAGTTTTTGGCTCGAGGGCGACCTAGAAAGCAGCCTATCCTGGCTCGAGCGCGCAACCTCGATCAGCCCGAATTACGCGCAAGGGATCTATGCGCGCGCCTGGACGGAATCCCTGGCCGGGCGCGGCTTACAGGGGCGCGCGCACGTTGATCTCGCGATGCGTCTGAGCCCGCTGGATCCACTGTATTACGCGATGCTTGGAACCCGATGCTTCAGCCACATGGTCTTGGGCGAGGATGTCGAGGCGGCGCTTTGGGCGGAGCGGGCCGCGCGCTCACCGGGTGCTCACGTCTTGATCGCATTGATCGCCGTCGCCGCCCACGCCCTGAACGGAGATCAGGCACGGGCCGGCGCGTGGGCGGCCAATGTGCGCTCGCGCAATCCCGCAATGAATCGCCATGACTTCTTCCGGGCGTTTCCCATGAAGTCCGAGGCGACGATAGCGCGGGTCTCGGCCGCCCTCGCGCGCTTCGGTTTTTAAGCCGCAACTCGCCGGCTACGAGCACTCATTGACCACGAAGCCTCGCCGGATGCAGGCCGCGCCTTTCCCAGGTCGGGTCGGACGCGGCCGGCGGAGCGTGCTCTTCTTGCGCTACTTCGTCAGGGTGATTTCGCGCATGTTGTACTCGCCGGTGATATCGCGCATCGCCGGATACATGTGCTGCGCGGTCGCCGTCGTTTCCTTGTTGCGCTCAGCGCCCCATTCCTTCATGAACGCCTCGTAGCGCGCCTTGCTGGGCGCCAACTGGTCGGTGTTCTTGAATTTGACGACGAGCAGCAAGTTGAAATCCCCGCTCTCGGGAAGATCGCTGCGATAGATGTGATAGTCCTCGATTTGTCCCAACTTCTTTGCGACCTCGCTCGACGCCACCCATGTCTTCTTCAGGCCTTCGAGGTAGGCGTCGCCCATGTTTGCGTGCACCTTGATCGTCGTTACCGACCAAACGGCGTCGCTGACCGTGTAATCCGTCCACGGCTGCAAATCGGCGAACGCCGCCGCCGACCCCAACGATATGGCCAAAGTCAAAAGAGCAATTTTGAAACGCATGACATCCCCTTATTTTTGAATTGATCGGGCACCTCCGCACGCAGCGCCGAACAGGCGTGCCGGGGTCCTCACGGTTGATAGCTTGAATCGATCAGCTTGCGCATCGGCGCAAAACGCACCCCTTGCGTCGCGCGATCATTGCATCGGCGGCGCGCAAGCGCAAGGTCGAACGGGACGCGGCAGCGGCTGAAGCGGGAGACCGGGCTACGGACGGGCCAGCGAGGAATCCCGTAAGCGCGCCCCTAATTCCGTGCGATGCTTAGGTCTCGCCGCTGTGCAACGGCAAAGCGCAGCGGTATCCTATTCGCTTTGATGGCCCAGGCTTTGTCGATGACGCCGATGTCGCCCGCTCCAGTGAAGCCGTTGATCGACAGCACCGTCGTCGATCGGCTAGATGTGCGCGTAGGGACTATCGAGTCGGTATCGGCGGTCGTTGGGTCGGACAAGCTGGTGGCGCTGCGCGTCGATTTCGGCGATCACGCGCGCACGATCGTCGCCGGCCTCAAATTGGAGCGCGTGAACCCGCGCGAAATCGAGGGCCGGCAAACGCTATTCGTCGTCAACCTGGCGCCGCGCAAGCTGTGCGGCGTCGTTTCGGAGGGCATGCTGTTCGACATCGGTTATGCCGATGGCATCACTCCCGTCCTGGCGGTGCCTGAATTTCCGGTGCCGGACGGCGCGCGCGCCGGTTGAGCGCGACGCCCGCGTCCCGGCGGCCAATCCCGCTCAATTCCGAGCCACCGCCGAATCGAATGCTTGCGTATCCGGCGCCGCCGAATCGATCTCCAGATTTGGCACAATACATGACACGACCGTACCGCCCTCCGGCCGCGCTTCGATAGACAGGCGTCCGCGTATCGCCGAGGCGCGATACTGCATCGTGTTCATGCCGAGCCCCGCGTGCGGCGGCCGACCGCCGTGAATTCCGCGGCCGTCGTCGGCGACGACTAGCCGAATATCTTCCTCGCGAGTGCGCAATCCGATATCGATGTGGCGCGCGAACGCGTGCTTTTGCGCGTTCTGAACCGCCTCTTGCGCGATTCTATACAGGTGGCTCTGAGTGTCGGTCGACAGCGTCAGCGCCGCCTCTGTGTCTGCCGTAAATCGCACCCGAACCCCACCGATCTGTTTCGAGTCGGCGAGTTGCGCGAGCGCCCCGGCGAGGCTTCCGCCCGAATCGGCCAATGGCGACAAGCCGTGGACGATGCCGCGCGCGATCTGGATCGAGTGGGCCAATCCGGCCGCAAGCGCGCGCAGATCGGCGGCGTTCGGCAGCCGACCGCGTTCGGCTTGCGTTGCGAGCGCTGCGGCGATCAACGACATTCCGGTCAATTCCTGGCCGAGGCCGTCATGCATTTCCTGGCCGAGCCGGCGTTGCTCGTCGCTGATCGCGTCGATCAGCGCCCGCTGCAGGGTCTTGATGACGGTCAGATCGCGGGAGGATGCGTAAATGTAGCGGTTGCCGGCGAACTCGAAGCCATTGGCCCGTATCTCGACATCGAAGACCGTGCCGTCGTGACGTCGATACAGCGTCTCCGCCAGCAGCGGCTCGCCGCCGAATATTCGATCCATCGATTCCTCGTGCAACGCCGGCGGAATTTGCGCGTCGATCCGCGACATCGGCATACCGATCAGATCGCTGCGCGAGCAAGCTAACATCGCGCAAAACGAATTGCTGGCCTCGACGATGCGTCCGGCTTCATCGATGATGTGTACGCCGTCGCCTGCATTCTGCAGGAACAGCCGATTGCGTTCCGCCTGCGCGGCGAGATCCACTTCGGCTTGCCTGCGGAGAAGATCGACGCGCTCCTGCTCGGCGAGCAAGATCGTCATCATCAGCATGGTGCAGATCAAGGCGCCGATGTACGACCAAAGCGCCACCAGCCCGGGTAAGGACGCCACGCCGACAAACGCACCGAGGTTGAACGATAACGCCAGCGCTTCCGCCAGCGCCAAGATGACGGCCGCAGTGGCCGTCGGCACGAAGTCGAAGCGCAAGCGCGAGAAAACGATCAGCGCGATCGAGACCGCGATGATCGGCGCCTGGGTGACGCCGGGATTGACCGCCAGAGGTCGCACCAAGAAGATCGCCAGCACCAATGCGAACAGCGTCGCTACGGTGAGCGCGCTGGCGAGCCGTTGCCGCATCATCGGCGCAAAGCTCGATCGCCGAACGGCTCCGAGCAAGGGGCTCAGCAGCAGTACGCCGGTGGCGTCGTTGAGCCACCATTCCAAGATATTGATCGGGATCCACGGCTTGCCGTCCGCAGGATCGCGCGGATAAAAGGCGGCCAGTGTCGACGCTCCGATCAGCGCAGGTATGGTCATGCCGATCAAGCAAGCGGCAATGAACAGCGGGACATCGCGGCGGCGCGTGAATGTCGCGGCGACGCCGCATCGGTCCAGGATCCACGCCGTCACGAGCGCGCCCATGGGCAAGCCGGCGGCTACGATGATCGACGGCAAGGGCGCCCGGCCGCGAATCAATTCGATCGCGAATTGCGCGGCAAAAATCGGCAGCCACTGCCCCCGCCCCCAGCGTATGACCGCGGCGACGGCGACGCCGCTCGGCAAAAACCAAAGTACGCGGGCGCCCCAATGCGGCAGCGCGACGGTTGAAAATACACTGATCGCCAAAACCGACGCGAACACCAGCGTTTGGCGGCCGATGGACACGCCCGGCGTCACGCGGCGCGATTCTTCGTTCATCGGCAGTTTGCGGCCTCCTGGGTCCAGCCCGCTGATCACCATCCGAGTAGTTTGCCTGCCGTCGGCGCTCGGCGATAGGGGGCCGAAGTTGCCAGCGACGCCGCCGAGGCCGCAGTATTGACCGCGTGACCCGCCCTTTAACATTTCATTTCGGCGACGCCGGGCGATGACCGATGTTCCGGCAGGGTCCCGGCGACGCGACCGCGGGCGCGCGCCGCGCTCCATTGGGCCCTCATTCACGCCTCTGCCGCGGCTGACCAATCGCTGGCCGCCGCTGGAAATCTTGAGCACCGAACAGGTCGAACGCATTCTGGTGGCGGCATTTCGTGTTCTCGAAGAGTCCGGACTCGAGATTCGCAGCGCCGCGGCGCGCGAGGCTTACCGCAGCGGCGGCGCTCTCGTCGATCAGGCGACGCAGATGGTGCGCCTCGGGCGCGAGGTCGTCGAGGCGCATCTTGCCCATGCTCCCGAGCGATTCGTCTTGCACGCCCGAAACCCCGCGCGGCACTTGCATGTCGGCGGCGACGTGGTCAATTTCGGCCCGGTCAACGGTGCGCCGAACATCAACGATCTGGAGGGTGGACGCCGCTACGGGGATTTGGAGGCGTTCCGGAACATTCTTCGGCTGACCCACGCGCTCGGAATATTGCATTGGCAGGGCGGCATAGTCGTCGAGCCGGTCGATGTGCCCGTGCCGATACGCCACCTCGCGACCTATCGCGCCCATATCGAGTGCGCCGATATCGTATGGGCGGCGCGGGGCGTCGGCGGCGTGCAGGCGCAGGATGCGATCGGCATGTCGGCGATAGAGCACAATTGCACGGTCGAGGAACTCGCGCTGCGCCCGACTTTGATGTCGGTGACGAACGTCAATTCGCCGCGCCGGGTCGATGAGGAGATTCTCGACAACATCATGATCATGGCCCGTCACGGGCAATGCGTCGTCATCACGCCGTTCACGCTGATGGGCGCGATGGCGCCGATTACGCTGGCCGGGGCCTTGGTGCAGCAGACGGCGGAGGCCATCGGCATCGTCGTTTTGTGCCAAATGCTGCGTCCCGGCGCGCCGTGCGTGCTGGGAGGCTTCACGTCCAACGTCGATATGCGCACGGGCTCGCCGGCTTTCGGCACGCCGGAGTATGTCCACGCGGTATTGGCCGGCGCGCAGATCGGCCGCCGCCTAAAGATCCCGGTGCGCACGAGCGCCGTCAACGCCTCTCCGGTCGTCGATGCGCAATCCACCTACGAGACGGCGTTTTCGTTGCAGGCGGCGATTCTCAGTCACAGTCATTTGATCAACCACGCCGCCGGCTGGCTGGAGGGCGGACTGTCGGCTTCGCTCGAGAAGATCGTAGTCGATGCCGAACTGCTGCGCCAATGGGCCGAGATCCTGAAGCCGATCAGTTTCAACGATGATGATTTGGCCGTCGACGCGATCGCCGGAGTCGCGGCGGGCGGGCATTTCTTCGGCGCGCCGCATACGCTGGCCCGCTATGAGTCCGCGTTCTATCGCCCGCTGCTGTCCGACTGGTCGAACTTCGAGACCTGGAGCGAGGCCGGGTCGCGCAATGCGACCCAGCGCGCGACGCAGATCTGGAAGAAAATGCTGGCCGACTACGTGGCGCCCGCGCTGGATCCGTCGATCAAGGAGGCGATCGACGCGTACGTGGCCCGTAGAACGCGCGAAATCGGCGGGCTGCGATAAAGGCGGCGCGCGTGACGATGCGGATCATGAACGCCCGCATGTATGCGGTGACCCCCGAGATCGAGACCGCTTGGCGCGCCTTGCTCGAACGGATTACCCGCGAGGCCGGCGCGGCGTTCACTTATTTTCCGTACGCAGCTCCGCAGCCGCTCGAGCGTTTGTGGTCGCGGCCCGATCTCGGCGCGGTATTCATGTGCGGCTACCCGATCGCCTTGGGGCTCGCGCCGGTTACGCCGCTCGCCGCGCCGATTCCCCGCGCCGAATGGGCGGCGGGCCGCCCGGTCTATCGGACGGATCTGATCGTGCGGCGCGACTCGCCGTACCGGTCGCTCGAAGATACGTTCGGGGCGCGCGCCGGCTTCACCGTCGCGCACTCGCAGTCAGGATTCAATGCGTTGCGGCACCATCTGCTGCCATACCGGACGGCGCAGCGGCCGACGCTTTACCGCGAGATGGTTGGAAACCTCGTGACCGCGCGCAACGTTCTAGAGGCGGTGCGGGGCGGGCGCATCGACATCGGTCCACTGGATGCCTATTGGCACATGCTGATCGCGCGCAGCGCGCCGCAGCTGACCGCGGACATTCGCGTGCTGGCCTCGACGCAGTTGGCGCCGATGCCGGCGTTCGTCGCCGCCGCCGGCGCGCCGGTGGACCTCATCGCGCGGCTGCGCGCCGCGTTCGAGAGCGCCAATACGCGGCCCTGGTTCGCGGCCCTCGCCGATCTTCTGCAGATCAGCGGCTTCGCCGCCGCCAACGAAGCGACCTACGCCGTGCTGCTCGACTGGGACCGTGCGGCAACGGCGGCCGGCTACGAACTCCCGGCCTGATCAGATTTCCGTGGCCGCCGGCACGCGGCCGGTGGGGTGGCGCAGAGCATCGTGCGGGCGAAGCAAGAATCGCCGCGCCACCGCGAAATAGGTCGCATAAACCAGCCCGCCGTTCTCGGCGATCAAGCGAACACGCTGCTCGCGGTAGTGGGCGTTGTAGCGGTACCAAGGGATCGACGGCGCTTCGTGATGCAACGCGTGCAGATTGTTGAACAGGTATAGGGGGCCGAGGATCCACGATCTCTCGACGATCGCGATCCGCCGACGCACCTCCGGCCTCGCGCGGTGTTCGGCGAACGAGCGGATCAATAGCAGCCCATTGCTTGGAATGACGATGGCGAGGACATAGATCCAGAACGGCATGCGGCAGACGAGGGTCACCCACAGCACGACGGGGACGCACCACAGCGCGTGCTCGAGCCAAACGGCACGCAAATGGTCCTCGTTGCGGGCCAGCTTGCGCAGCTCCGTGCGGAAAAACATGCCGATGCGCCAAAACGAACCGATGATGACGCGTCCGGCCAGCGTCTGTTGGACCCGCAACATGGTCCTGGCAACGGGCCCCAGACGCGCCCAGTCCTCCGGCGTCCAGTAATAAGATTCCGGGTCGTCGAGCGGGTCGGTGAGCCGCTCATCGACGTGGTGCACCAGATGCAATTGGCGATAGCGCTCGTACGGCAGCCACAGCGACAGCGGCACGATGGCCAGCAGCCGGTTGATGCCCGGGTGGCGGGTCGGGTGGCCGTGGACGATCTCATGTTGCAGCGAACTGTGCAGCGTGACCAGCACCGCGGCGATCGGCGCGACGATCACGAGCGGCCAGCGACCGTAGGCGAAGGTAATCGCGAGCCAGCCGCCATAGGTGGCGAGGATCAGCAACAGCGTCGGCGCTTCCACCGACGCAATGCGCTCGCCGCACACGGAAATCGCGGCGGGCGTTCGTCGGTCAGGCGTCGTTGCGGACATCGTCTCGTTACTTGGCTCCGGTAAATCCCGGTTCTCGATTGTAACCAAAGTCGTGCCGCGAGGCTGTTGAAACCGATGTGCATTGCGGTGCGCCCGGCTGCCGCGCTCAGTCGACGCGCGCGGCCTTGCAGACCCGCCGCTCGAGGACCGAAACGGCGTCATAGAGCAAGATCGCCATCAATCCCGTCACCAGAGCGCCCTGCAAGATGAACGCCGTATTGTTCGACAGCAGCCCGGCGATGATGACCTCGCCCAATCCTTTGGCGGCTACCGTCGAACCGATCGTCGCCGTGCCGACGTTGATCACGAGCGACAAGCGGACGCCCTCGAGGATCAGGGGCATCGCGAGCGGCAGCTCCACGGACACCAGGCGTTGATGGGCGCTCATGCCCATGCCGCTCGCGGCCTCCTTGACCGCGGGCGGGCAAGTCTGCAGGCCGACGATCGTGTTCTCGAAGATCGGCAGCAGGCCGTAGGCAAACAGCGCGATCAGCGTCGGCTTCTCGCCGAAGCCGACGATCGGCACGGCGATCGCGAGCACGGCCACCGGCGGAAAGGTCTGGCCGAAGTTGACGATCGTGCGCGACAGCGGCAGGAACTCGGCGCCGCTTGCGCGCGTCACGAGGATGCCGAGCCCGACGGCCGCGATCGTGCTGGCGGCGGCGGCGAGGCAGACGGTGCCGAATTGCGCCAGCGCAAGCGATAACAGATTGCCTTGATCGTAGATCGGCGGCGCCCCGTATTGCGTAAACGGCGCGAACAGAGGCGCAAAGCTTTGCGGCGCCGCCAGGAATGCCGCCAGCAAGCCGAACGCCGCGACTCGCAGGACAGTGGCGGCGCCGGGCATCAAATCGATCGTCCGTGGGCGAGAATGTCGGCGATCGTCAGGCGGCCCCGCGACGTGCCGTCGGCGTCCACGACCGCCGCCGAATCGGCGCCGCGCCAGACGAGATCCGAGAGCACGTCCCGCAGCGACGCGGCGGCCTCGACGCGGGGTCCGTCCGAGGCGCCGGGCACGGCGACTTCGCCGGCCGTCGTCAGAGACAAGAGGCGCAACGCACGGTCGGCGATGCCGGTCATGCGCGCAACGAACGGGTCCGCCGGACGCGTCAGCAGCGCGGCCGGCCGGTCGTACTGCAGCACCCGCCCCTGACTCATCACGGCGACGCGATCGCCGAGGCGAAACGCTTCGTCCATGTCGTGGGTGACAAGCACGATCGTCGTGCCGAATTGCCGCTGAATGTCGAGCAGATCGTCCTGCGCCTTCGCGCGTATGATCGGATCGAGCGCGCCGAACGGCTCATCCATCAGCAACACCGTCGGTCCGGCTGCGAGCGCCCGCGCCACGCCGACGCGCTGCTGCTGGCCGCCGGACAACTGGTGCGGAAATTTATCGGCGAACAGGGCGCGATCGAGTTGGAAAACGGCGAGCAGCTCATCGACCCGGGCGCCGATGCGTTCCTCATCCCATCCGAGCAGCCGAGGCACCGTCGCAATGTTCTCCGCGACCGTGCGGTGCGGAAACAAGCCGTGTCCCTGAATGACGTAGCCGATCCGGCGCCGCAGCAGATGTGCCGGCTCGTCCGCCGTGTCGCGGCCGTCGATCAGCACGCGCCCGATCGAGGGCTCGACCAGGCGGTTGATCATGCGCAGCAGCGTCGATTTTCCCGAGCCGGACGTGCCGACGATCACGGTGATCGAATTGCCTTCGATCTCCAGGCACACGCCGTCGACGACGGTTGTCGCGCCGTATTGCTTCGAGAGATTTTCGATGGTAATCAAGTTTTGGCCCTATCCATGACCTCGACCAGCGCGTCGAGTACGACCGCGGAGGAAAAGGCGAGTGCAACCGTCGGGATTGCCCCGAGCAACACGAGGTCGATCGCGGTTTGTCCGATGCCTTGAAACACGAAGGTGCCAAAGCCGCCGGCGCCGATCAACGCCGCTATCGTGACCAGGCCGATATTTTGCACGAGCACGATCCGGATGCCGGTCAGTATCACCGGCAGTGCGAGTGCCAGCTCGACGCCGGTCAGGACCTGCCATCGCGTCATCCCCATGCCGCGGGCGGCTTCGACCGCGGCCGGCGAGACTCGCTTGAGGCCTGCGACCGTGTTGGCAACGATCGGCAGCAGCGAATAGAGGAACAAGGCGAACACGGCTGGCGCCGTGCCGATTCCGCGAATCCCGAGCTTCGCGGCCAACGGCACGGCCGCGGCCAACGCGCCGAGCGGCGCCATCATGATGCCGAACAGCGCGATCGCCGGAATCGTCTGGATCAAGTTGAGCAAACCCAGGATCCCGGTGCGCAGCCGCGGCACGCGGTGGCACAGGATGCCGAGCGGCAGCGCAAAAATCACGGCGGCAGCAAGCGATCCGAGCGCGAGCACGACGTGCTGCCGTGCCTCGAGCGCGAAGCGGCCGGCGTTCACCGCGTACTCGCGCATCACGGAGAGATTGTCGAAGGTGCCGTGCGCCAAGGCGAGAACGGCGGCGGCGGCGAACAGGGCGAGATAGAGCACGCGCAGACCCGGCCCCGGACGCAGCCTGGTGATCGCGTCGGTGGCAAACAAGCCGAGACTGGTGATCAGCACCCAGAAGCCGGAGCCGGCGGCGACGCGCACGACCCTGTTGCCGGCCGGCGTCAGGGCGTTGGCGGCGCCGGCCACGGCCAGTGCGACGACGACGATGCCGAGCAGCGCGGCCGCGAGACGGACGCGGGCATTGGCTACACCGAGCGCGGCAATCGCGGCGAGGGCCAAGGCCGCGACGCAGCCGAATCCGGCAGCCCCCGGCAGCACCGCCAGTAATCCCCACGGATCGCCCGGCACGATGCGGTTCGACTTGAAGACCACGAACGGCAGAAGTGCGAGCGCAGCCGCGCCGGCAGCCGTCAACAGCGCGCCGAGCCGGTCGATTTTCGGTAGCGGCCGCATTTACCGCAGCAAGCCCCGCGCCCGTAGATATTCCGCGGCGACCGACTCCGCGGATTCGCCGTTGATCTGCACACGCGCGTTCAACCGACGCAGCGTCTCGCCGTCGAAGCTGTCCATCAACGGCTTGACGATTTCGCGTATTTGCGGGTAGGCCTTCAGCGCCGCCTCGCGAATGATCGGCACCGGCGCGTAGACCGGCTGATCATGCCGGTCATCCCGGAGGATCACGAGATTGGCGGCGACGATGCCGCCGTCCGTGCCGTACACCATCGCCGTGTTGGTGCCGTTCGTGCGCGCCGCCGCCGCGCCTATCGTCGCCGAGGTTTCGCCGCCGGACAGCACGATCATCTGATCCGAACGCAATTTGAATCCATAGGTGTTTTCAAGCGAGTGCAGCGTGCCGGCATTGGCGAACTCGGCCGAGCAGGCGAGCACGACCTCGCCTCCCCGCGATACCCACCGCGCAAAATCGCTCATCGTCGCCAAGTGTTGGGCGGCGGCGACGTCGCGGCGAACCGCGAGCGCCCAGGCGTTGTTCGCGTTGGCGGGCGTCAGCCAAACGATGTGATTGGCGGCATAATCCAGCTTCGATCCGAGCGCGTAGCCCCGACGCAAATCCTTCCAGGCGGGGTCGGCCGGCATATTGAAGAAGAAGCCGGCGTTGCCGGTGTATTCGACGTACGTATCGATCTCGCCGGCGATCAGCGCCCTGCGAACGATCGGCGTCGCGCCGAGTCTCATCCGGTCCACGGTCGGTATCCCATGAGCATCGAGCATCAGGCGGATCATCTCGCCGATCATCGCCGATTCGCTGGATAACTTCGAGGAAACGACGACCGCGGCGTGCAATTGCGGCGCGACGATGAGCGCCAGCGCCATGCCCGCGCGGAGCGAATTCAGGAATTTCCTCACCTTCCACCTCGACGCACACGTTGTCGGTTGCCGACCGGCGCGTCAAGCCCCCGCCGGCGTGTGCTTGCGCACCGGAACCTTTATCATGGCGGGCACAAATGAGCCTGGTAAAGAAATCCCGCCCGCGGCCGTTGAGCCAAAAGCCGGCGTCCGGCGGCCGTTATTCCGGGTTGCGGCTCATCCTCGAGGGCCTCCGGGGCCAGCGTGGCTGGACGAGCGCATGGACCAAAGCGGCGCCGCGGCCGCGCTACCGCGTCGTGATCGTCGGCGGCGGCGGCCATGGATTGGCGACGGCCTATTACCTCGCCGCCGAGTACGGCATCCGCGATGTAGCCGTGCTGGAGCAGGGCCCAATTGGCCTCGGCAATGTTGGGCGCAATACGACGATCATCCGTTCCAATTATTTTCAGCCGGACAACGTCCGCTTCTACGACTATTCCTTGAAGCTGTGGGAACGTCTCGAACAGCGGTTGAATTTCAACGCGATGGTCAGTCAGCGCGGCACGCTCAATCTGTTCCACACGGAGGCGCAGCGCGATCTGTTCACGCGGCGCGCGAACATGATGCGCCTCCAAGGCGTGGATGCGGAAGCCTTGAGCAGGGAGGCGGTCAAAGCGGTCGTTCCGCTGATCGACCTCGACAACGGCCGCTACCCGGTGCTCGGCGGGTTTTTGCAGCGGCGCGGCGGCACCGTTCGCCACGATGCGGTCGCCTGGGGCTACGCGCGAGCGGCGTCGGCGGCGGGTGTCGACATCGTCGAGCATTGCGAGGTCACCGGAATCAGGCGCGACGGATCTCGGGTCGCCGGCGTCGAGACTACCCGCGGCTACATCCAAGCCGATACGCTTTGCCTGGCGGTCGCCGGCCATTCGTCCCGGCTCGCGGCGATGGCGGGCTTGCGATTGCCGATCGAGAGCCACGTTTTGCAGGCCTTCGTCACCGAAAGCGTCAAGCCATTGCTCAATGTGGTTCTGACCTATGGAGCCGGGCATTTTTACGTCAGCCAATCGGACAAGGGCGGACTGGTCTATGGCGGTGCGATCGACGGTTACAACTCCTACGGCCAGCGCGGCACGCTGCCGACGGCCGAAGAAGTGGCCGCCGCGGCCATGACCGTGATGCCGGGCCTCGCGCGGCTCAAAGTCCTGAGGCAGTGGGGCGGCGTGATGGACATGTCGATGGACGGCTCGCCGATCATCTCGACCACGCCGGTCAAAGGCTTGATCCTGAACGGCGGTTGGTGCTACGGGGGCTTCAAGGCAATCCCCGCGGGGGGCATGGCCACGGCGCATTTGATCTCGCAAGGCGCCGCACATCCCGTCGCCGCGCATTTGAATCTCGAACGCTTCGCCGCGGGGCGCACCGTCGATGAGCGCGGCGTCGGCCCCTTCCCATACCTGCACTGATAAAGACTAGCCATGCTGCGGATCCGATGCCCATGGTGCGGGGAGCGCGATGAGACCGAGTTTCGCTATCGAGGCGATGCCAGCGTCGTCCGCCCGGAGAGCGACGCCGACCTGGCGGCGTTCACCGCGTATGCCTACGAGCGCGATAACGACCGCGGTTGGCATCTCGAGTGGTGGCTGCACGTCGGCGGCTGCCGCAAGCTGTTGGCGGTCTCGCGCCACACGCTGACCCACGAGATTCGCGCTGTCGCCGGGGCGCAGGACCTTGCGCTGATCCAGACGGAAATGCGGCGTTGATGCGCGGTCCCTGGCGTATCGCTCGCGGATTGTCGACCGACGCGAGCCGGCCGGTCGGCTTCCGCTTCGACGGGCGCCCGATGTCGGGTCTTGCGGGAGATACGCTCGCCTCCGCGCTGCTCGCGAACGGACGGCATCTCGTCGGGCGCAGCTTCAAGTACCATCGGCCGCGCGGCATCATGACCGCGGGCGCGGAAGAGCCCTGCGCGCTCGTCGACGTGATCGACAGCCAAGGGCGCGAACCGAACCGCCTCGCGACGACGCTCGCACTGTACGAGGGACTGGACGCCGAGAGCCAGAATCGCTGGCCGACGTTGCGGTTCGACGCCCGCGCGATCACCGATCTCGTCGGCCGGTTTCTGCCGGCGGGCTTTTACTATAAGACGTTCATGGCGCCGGGCTGGGCGTGGGAGCGGATCTACGAGCCGCTGATCCGCCGCGCCGCCGGCCTCGGCCGGCTCGAGGCGAGTCTCGGCGCGCACGCGCCGCCGGCGGAGACGGTCCATGATCACGCCGATGTGCTCGTGGTGGGCGCGGGAGCCGCGGGAATCGCCGCCGCGCATCGGCTGGCGATCAATGGGCTGCGGGTGATTCTGGCCGAGCAGGATTCGGTCTTGGGCGGCGGCTCGCTGCTCGATCCGCGCTGGACGGCGTGGCGCGAGACGCTTTGCACCGAGCTTGCCAAATTCGAGGCGGTGCGGTGCCTGCCGCGCACGACGGTCATCGGCGCCTACGGTCACGGAGTGTTCGGCGCGCTCGAAACTTTGGCGGCCGAGGATAGAGTTCGATTCGGCGGAATGCGCGAACGGCTGCGCGTCATTCGCGTCAAGCGCGTCGTGTTCGCGACCGGGGCACTCGAACGGCTCATCGCGTTTCCCGGCAATGACCGCCCCGGCGTGATGCTCGCTGGGGCCGCGCTCAGTTACCTGCGCCGTCAGGGGGTAGCCGTCGGCCGCCGGCCTGCCTATTTCCTCAATAACGACGAGGCATACGCGACGGTCTTCGCCATGAAGGAAGCGGGCGTCGATTGCGCCGGCCTGATCGATCCGCGGCCGAGCTCTCTGGCGGCGGATCGCGCTCGAACGCTAGGCATGGAAGTGCACGGTGGCGCGGTCGTCGTGGCGGTGTCGGGGCGCCATGGAGTCCGTTCGGTCGAGATCGCCGGGCGCGATGCAGGTCAACGGCGACGCATCGAGACCGACTGCCTGTTGATCTCCGGAGGATATTCGCCGGTAACGGCGCTCGCCTGCCAGCTCGGCGCGGGGCTCGCATGGCAGCAGGCCATCGCGGCCTTTACGGCGGAGCTCGCGCCCTCGATCGGCCAGATCGCGGGCGCGGCGCGCGGCCTGTCGGGGCTCGCATCCGCGGCGCGCGACGGCGAGAAGGCCGGGCTCGCGATCGTCGAGCAGCTTGGCCGCATCGCGGCCGTTCGCGCCGCGGGCGCCGGCGGCGCCGATTTGGATCTGCCGCCGGATGCGCAACTGACGCCGATCGAAGCCCTATGGGAAGTGCGCGGCCGCGGCAAGGCTTTCGTCGACCTGCAGAACGACGTGACGACCGCGGATGTGCGGCTCGCCGCCCGCGAGGGCTATCTGCACGTCGAGCACATGAAGCGATTTACGACCCATGGCATGGCGAGCGATCAAGGCCGCATCGGCGGACTGGTCGGCAGCGCCGTGCTGGCACAAGCGCGCGGCGCGCCGTTGTCCGACGTGGGACAGACAAAACCGCGCCCCTACGCGCAGCCGATCCCGTTCGCGGCGCTCGCCGGCGGTGAAGTTCGGGAGCATTTCAAACCGAAGCGCCGCCTGCCGTTGCACGATTGGCACGAGGCCGCCGGCGCGAGCTTCGTGGCCACCGGCCTCTGGCTGCGGCCGCTGGTCTACTCGCCGCAGTCGGGGTGGGATCCGGTGCTGAAGGAAGCCATGGCGGTGCGGAAGTCCGTCGGCATCACGGATGTGTCGAGCTTGGGCAAGATCGACGTGCAGGGACCGGACGCCGCGCAGTTCCTGGACTTCGTTTACGCGAACGCGTTTTCGACGCTCACCGTCGGCCGCGCGCGCTACGGCATCATGCTGCGAGAAGACGGCATCCTGCTCGACGACGGCACGACTTCGCGCTTGGCGCCGCAGCATTTCCTCGTCACGACGACGACGGCCAACAGCGCGGCGGTGCTCGAGCACTTGGAATTCCATCTGCAGGCGGTGTGTGCGGATATGGACGTGCTGCTCAGCGATGTCGGCGATCAATGGGCGCAGTTCGCGGTCGCCGGTCCGCGGTCGCGCGAAGTGCTGGCGGCGGTCGTCGCCGGCGTCGATTTATCGAATCAGGCGTTTCCGTTCATGGCCGCGGCCGCCGCGACGATCGCCGGCGTCGAGGGGCGCGTGTTCCGCATCTCGTTTTCCGGAGAGCTGGCTTACGAGCTGGCGGTGCCCGCAAGCTGCGCCCGGCAGGTCTGGACGGCATTGCTCGCGGCGGGCCGGCCCTTCGGCATCGAACCCTACGGTCTCGATGCGCTGAACACCCTGCGGATCGAGAAAGGCCACGTGACCGGCGCCGAACTGAACGGCAATACCAGCGCGGGCGACCTCGGATTCGGGCGGATGCTGAAGAAGACCGGCGACTTCGTCGGCCGCCGGCTCGCCGAACGTCCCGGCATGACGGCGCCGGGCCGGCAACAGCTCGTCGGCGTACGGCCGGTCGATCGGGCGCGGCGCCTGCGCAACGGTGCGCAGCTCGTCGCGCCGGCGGACCGCCGAATCAGTCTCGGTTTCGTGACTTCCTCGACGCCTTCGGTCGAGTTTATAAGCTGGGTGGGCCTCGCGCTGTTGGTGGACGGGCGGCAACGCATCGGTGAGCGGCTGATCGCGACTTCGCCCATTCATGACGAGCTGACCGAGATCGAGATCGTCAGCCCGCACCACCTCGATCCCGAGAACGTTCGTGTCCGCGGTTGATTCTCGCCAAAACGCCGGCAGCGCTCCGGGCGTGCGGTTCGGCCGTTGCGCGGCGGACATCGTCGAGGTCGGCGCGCTTCGCGGGCGCGGGGACGCGGTGGCGGCGATCATGCAACAGCAGGGTCTGACGCCGCCGACTTTCGGCCGGATCACATCCGTGACGGGGCGGCTGATCCTAAGCGTGCGTCCCGGCCGCTGGTTGCTGCTGACGGCTCCGGAGCGTGCGGGTGCGAGCGCCGCCCATTGGCGGGCGGTCTGCGAGGATCTCGGCGTCGCGATCGATTTGTCGTCCGGCCTGTCGGCATGGCATCTGGCGGGCGCGGCCGGTCGCGAGATGCTCGCCAGGGGCTGCCGCCTCGATCTCGATTGGCGCGAATTTCCGGTCGGCCGTGCGGCGGCCACGGTCATCGCGCAGGTGTCGGTCGCGCTCGCGGCTCTGCCGTCGGGCCTGCTGCTGTTGACGCCGTCGACGACGGCGCGGCATTTTCACGAATGGGTGACGGCGGCCGCGCAACCGTTCGCACCGGCGCCGCAAGCGGATTTCTCGGTGGGAGAATTGTGCGGGAGCGAGGTTGCATGAAGAGTTCCGCGAGGGCCGTCATCATCGGCGGCGGCGTGGTCGGCGCCAGCGCGCTGTATCACCTGGCCAAAATCGGCTGGACCGATGTCTTGCTGATCGAGAAGAGCGAGTTGACATCCGGATCGACGTGGCACGCGGCGGGCGGCATGCACACCTTCAACGGCGAGGCGAACATCTCGCGGCTGCAAAAATACACGATCGACTTGTACCGCGAGATCGAGGAGTTGTCCGGCCAATCTTGCGGCCTGCACCCGAACGGCGGCCTGATGCTCGCTGCGACGCAAGGCGAACTCGACAGTTTGCAATTGATCTGTTCGCGCGCCCGCTACCTCGGCATGGAAACGCGGATGATTTCTCTCGACGAGGCGCGCCGGCTCAATCCGCTGATCGATACGAGCTTTTTCATCGGCGCGCTGTGGCGCGCCGACGGCGGTCATTGCGATCCGTCGGGCACGACACAGGCCTATGTCAAGGCGGCGCGCAAGCTTGGCGCGTCGGTCGAGCGCTTTACCCGCGTGCTGTCCTTGGCTCAGCGCCGCGACGGCTCGTGGGACGTCGTGACCGACAAGGGCGCCGTGCACGCCGAACACGTCGTCAACTGCGCCGGCCTCTGGGCGCGCGAGATCGGCCACATGGTCGGTATCGACTTGCCGGTGCTGGCGATGGAGCATCATTATCTCTTGACCGAGGATATCCCGGAACTCAGGGGCAGGGACCACGAGCTGGTCAATACGACCGACTACGCCGGCGAGATTTACATGCGCCAAGAGCGCGGCGGTGCGTTGATCGGCACTTACGAACCGCACGGCGTGATCTGGTCGCCGGTGAGGACGCCGGACGATTTTTCGATGCAGCTGCTGCCGGACGATTTCGAACGGCTCGCTCCTTACTTCGAGGTCGGTTTTCAACATTTTCCGGCTTTGGGCCGCGTCGGCATCAGGAAGGCGATCAACGGTCCTTTCACTTTCGCGCCGGACGGCAATCCTTTGGTTGGGCCGGTCCGGGGTTTGAGAAACTTCTGGGTCGCCTGCGCCGTCATGGCCGGATTCAGCCAGGGCGGCGGCATCGGCCTCGTGTTGTCGCGCTGGATGGCGGACGGGGATCCCGGCCAGGACATCCTCTCGATGGACGTAGCGCGGTTCGGCGCATATGCGACGCCGAAGTACACGTCGATCAAAGTGCCGGAAAATTACGCCAGGCGCTTTCGGCTCGCCTATCCGAACGAAGAGCTCCCGGCCGCTCGTCCGCTGCGCCGCTCGCCGATTTACGACAAACTGCTCGCGGCCGGCGCGGTCATGGGTGCGAACTTCGGACTGGAGCACGCGCTGTGGTTCGCTCCCGCGGGCGTCGCGCCGACGGAAGCGCCGACCTACCGCCGCTCGGAGGCGTTCGCAATCGTCGGCGCCGAATGCCGCGCCGTACGCGCGGCCGTCGGTCTCTACGAAACCACGAACTACGGCAAGTACGAGGTGATCGGCCGGGGCGCGCGGGCTTGGCTGGATCGCGTCTTTGCGTCGCGGATTCCGCGGCCGGGGCGGCTCGCGCTGGCGCCGATGCTGAATCCAGCGGGCCGGATCGTCGGCGATCTGTCGATCGCGTGCCTCGCCGACGACCGCTATTTGATCGTCGGCTCGGGCTTTGCCGAAGAGTTTCACCTGCGCTGGTTCTGGTCCTCGGAGCCGCCGGCCGATGTGTTCGTGCGCTCGGCCGCCTCGACGCTCGCCGGCGTGTCGATCGCCGGGCCCCGGGCGCGCGAGCTGCTGCAGCGGCTGGTCCGCGACGATCTTTCGGCGCCGGCGTTCAAGCTGTTTCAAGTCAAGGAGACCGCGGTCGGTTTCGCGCCGGCCATCCTGACGCGAGCCGGATTCACCGGTGAGCTGGGTTATGAGATCTGGACGACGCCGGATTATTTCGCCTCGCTCTATGAGGATCTGCTGGAGGCGGGCAGCGGCCTTGGTCTCGTGCATTTCGGCGGACGCGCGCTGTCATCGCTGCGGCTCGAAAAAGGCTACGGCTCGTTCAACAAGGATTTCCGCCCCGACTATACGCCCGGTGAAACAGGCCTCGATCGCTTCGTGGATTTCGGCAAACCGGAGTTCATGGGCCGCGCCGCCGCGCTCGCCGAACGCGCCGTGGGCCCGAAGCGCCGGTTCGTCGTCATGGAGGTCGCGGACGCCGATGCGGAAGCGGTCGGTTACGAGTCGATCGTCAAGGACGGCGCGGCGGTCGGCTACGTGACCTCCGGGGCGTTCGGCCATTGCATCGGCAAGAGCCTCGCCGCCGGCTATGTGCCGGCCGCGCACGCGCGCGACGGCGAGGAATTCGAGATCGACATCCTCGGCGACACCCGCGTCGCGACGATCCGCATTCAGCCGCTCTATGATCCGCAAGGAACGCGGCTGCGTGGATAGCCGGCGAATTCCAACTCCGGAGGGGAGCGGATGATCTACAGGGAGTTGTTCGATACGGTTTCCGCGGCCTGACGGTCAGCAGCGTTTCCGAGGAGCGCCGCGTCAATCCGCGCATTGCCGATACGGTCGGCGAGGATGACTTCGTCGGTTACATGAATAACCTCAACCTGCCGCATCCGAAGCTGCTGGAGATCGCCGTTGCGGCGAACCTGCGCGCCGGCGAACCGGACGGTTCCGTGCAGCAAAACGCCGGACCTAGCTGGGCGCCGCTGCGCTTCACCGTCGCCGGTATCTGGGAGATCGAGCCGAGCGGACTCGCCGAGTTGAGCCGAACGGTGCAAATCATCGACGTGCGCGCGCCTTCGGAGTTCGACGGTCCGCTCGGCCACATCCGCGGCGCCGCGCTGATCCCGCTCGAGCAACTGCTGAGCCGCGTCGGCGGGCTTTCGCGCGAAGTTCCCGTGGTCACGGTCTGCCGCAGCGGCGCGCGCTCGGCTCAGGCGGTGGTGCTGCTGCAGAAGGCCGGCTTTCCGGAGTCGGCGAACCTCGCCGGCGGTATGCTTCGCTGGACCGCCGAGGGACACCCGGTCGAGTAATCGGCGCCGATACCCTGCGCGCCGCGCTTGCCGGATTTGCGGTTGCGCCGCTATGGGGCGGGAGTATTCTTTGCGCCGGGACGCGAAATCGAAGGGGGAGATCGTGAACAAGAAATATCTGACTGCCTGGGTCGCGGTGTTCGTTGCGTGGTATTTCGGCAGCTTCGTGGTCCACGGCTTGATGCTGCGCGCCGATTACATGCAGCTGCCGAATCTGATGCGCAGCATCGGCGACCAGCAGAAATACTTTCCGGTCATGCTGCTGGCGCACGTAATCCTGTCCGGCGCGTTTGTTTGGATCTATGCGCGCGGCGTCGAAGCGAAGCCTTGGGCCGCGCAGGGCGTGCGCTTCGGTTTGGCCGTCGCGTTGCTGACGGTCGTGCCGACGTATCTGATCTACTTCGCCGTGCAGCCGATGCCGGTGGGGCTGGTGATCAAGCAGATCGTCTTCGACAGCATCGTGATCGTGATACTCGGCGCGATCGTCGCTTGGCTGTACCGCGACAAAGTCGCGCCGGCATGAGCCGTCTGCTTCCCGCTCAGGGGGTGCGCGTGGGTCGAGCGGCCGCATGTCCCGCGCGGATGATTTCCGCGCAGGAGGCCGCCGGCTTCGTCCGATCCGGCATGTGGATCGATTACGGCGCAGGATTGTGCCAGCCGGACGTTTTCGACGCCGCGCTCGCCGCGCGCAAGGCGGAACTTAGGAACGTCAAGATCCGCTCGTGCGTGACGACGAAGCCGCGCGCCGTGCTCGAAGCCGACCCCGAGGGCGAGCATTTCTTCATGTTCAGCCTGCATTTTTCGGGTTACGACCGCAAGAAGCACGACGCCGCCTGCTGCCATTATCTGCCGCTCAATCTTGGTGAGGTGCCGGACTACTACCGCCGCTTCATCGATCCGGTCGACATCATCGTCATCAAAACCTGTCCTATCGACGAGAACGGCTATTTCAATTTCAGCGCCGCTAATCTCTGGCATCGCGCGGTCATCGAACGGGCGAAGATGGTCATCGTCGAAGTGACCCGCGGTTTGCCGTACGTCTACGGCCGCGACAACGGGGTTCACGTCAGCGAAGTCGATTACATCATCGCGGGCGACGATCTGCCGGCCGCCGAATTGCCGAACGCCGCTCCGAACGAGATCGACCGCGCGGTCGCCCGGCACATCGCCGCCGAGATCATGGACGGCGCCTGTCTGCAGATCGGCATCGGTTCGATGCCGAACGCGGTTTGTTCGCTGCTGCTCGAAAGCGGCGTTCGCGATATGGGGGTGCATACGGAAATGCTGGTCGACGGGATTGCGGACCTCTACAAGGCCGGCTGCATCACCGGGGCAAGAAAAAACCTCGACCCCGGCCAGATCGTATTCACCTTCGCGCTCGGATCGAGCGCGCTGTACGCGGCGATCTCGAGGAACCCCGTATTCCAGTGTCATCCGGTCGACTACACGAATCTGCCGCACATCATCATGCGCAACGACCGGGTGATCTCGATCAACAACACGACCCAGATAGATTTGCAGGGACAGGCCGCTTCGGAATCCGACGGACATCGCCACATCAGCGGCACCGGCGGCCAATCGCAGTTCGTACGCGGCGCCTATGCCTCGCGCGACGGGAAGTCGTTCATTTGCCTCGCCTCGACCTATGAAAAGCGCGGCGAACGCCGCAGCCGCATCGTCTGCGAGTTGACGCTCGGCAACATCGTCACGACGACGCGATCGGACATGATGTACGTCGTCACGGAGTTCGGCTTGGTGAATTTGAAGGGAAAGTCGGTGGCCGAGCGCGCCCTGGCCTTGATCTCGATCGCGCACCCCGATTTTCGCGAGAACCTCGAGCGCCAGGCGTACGCACACCGCCTGATCCCGCGCGGCGTTTCCTTCTAGCGCGGGTTGCGCGGCGGCGGGGTTTGCGTGGGAGGGGGCGTCTGCGGCGGGGTGGGCGATGACTGCGAGTCTTCCAGCGGATAAGTGCGCGGTGCTTCGGCCGGCGGCGGCGCCTGTCCGGTGCCCGCGGCGGCCGCCGGCGTTTCGGCTTGCGGTGCCGGGGATGAACGCATGCCGGTGCCGGTCGTCTCCGCCAAACTCTTCAGAAAGCGCTGCGCCGCCGGCGGCGCGGCCGGCGCCTGTCCCGAGAAGATCTCCGAGGCGGAGACATCGCTCTTGCCGTAAAAGTCACTGTTGGCGTGGCGGTCGATCTTGAGCACGCTGCCGTCGATCGAAACGCCGCCGAACAGACCGCGGCTGCGGGCGTAGGAATAGATCTCCGCATTGAAATTCATGTCGGTCGCGGCCGCACCCTGACGGCCCACCGGCCCGGCGGCGACCGAGGCATCGGCGCCGAGCGTCAGTTTGCCGCCGGCAATGCCCTCGATGCCGGTTTTGCTGGTAAAAACCAGAATGATGTCGGAGCTTTGCACGCCGGCCTGGAATCCCCAGCTGCCGCCGGTCAGCGATACGAACACCGGATTGCTCCACGGCGCGTTCAAATCATGACGGACCACGAGAACGCCGCGGCCATGGCGGCCGCCGAAGATGAACGCGACCTTGGTGACGTTCGGAATCACCGCAATGCCGTAGGCACGCGACAGCAATAGATCCGGCAGGCGCTGATCGGGCATGCCTTCGACTTCCTGCAGTACCTGGGTCGCGAGCAGCAGGCGGCCTTCCTGGCCGGCGTCGGCATTCGCGACCTTGACCATGGTCAGAGAAACCGCAAGGCTCGCGGCAAATGCCGCCGCTGCGACGATTGTTGTTCTGATGTTCATCGACTCTCCTCGAATACACTCGAAACGGACTCCGACGCGTATGGGATCACCGCCGGCGGCATTAGTTCCGCCCAGCATAGCACCGCCGCTGCCGCCGTCGCGCGAAGCAGGTAAACTGGCGCAAATTCCCGACAGGCCGCCACGTGAAGAAAGTCATTGTCATTGCGCATCGCGGAGCGAGCGGCGAACGCCCCGAGCATACCTTGGAGTCCTATCGCCTGGCGATCGAGCAGGGCGCCGACTACATCGAGCCGGATCTCGTGATGACGCGGGACGGGGTGTTGATCGCGCGGCATGAAAACGAGATCGGCGGCACGACGGACGTCGCCGCGCATCCGGAGTTCGCAGGCCGCAGGCGCACGCAAGTCATCGACGGCGAGCCGGTCGCGGGCTGGTTCACCGAGGACTTTACGCTCGCCGAGGTGAAGACGCTGCGGGCCCGCGAGCGCCTGCCCGGCTTGCGTCCGCGCAACGCGGCGTTCGACGGCCAATTCGCCGTGCCGACGTTCGACGAGATCATGGCGCTCGCGGAAGGCGAGAGCCGGCGCCGCGGCGAGCCGATCGGCGTCTATCCCGAGACCAAGCACCCGGCCCACTTCAGGGGCATCGGCCTGCCGCTGGAGCGCGCCGTGCTCGAGTGTCTGGAGCGATACGGCTACGCCAAGCTCCCGTCTCCGGTATTCATTCAATCCTTCGATCCCGGCAATTTGCGGCTGTTGCGCGGCCTCACCGGGCTGCCGCTCGTCCAACTGCTCGAGACGAGTCTCGGCGACTTGAACGTGGTGGCGGGCTACGCCGACGCGATCGGCATCGAGAAGGGGCTGGCGACGCCCGTGGGCGTGCAGGCCGCGCATGCGGCGAAGCTCGGCGTGCACGTGTGGACATTTCGCGCCGAAAATGAATTCCTGCCCGAGGATCTGCGGGTCGGCGCGGCGCCATCGGCGCACGGCAAGCTGCGCGATGAGATCGACCGCTACCTGCGGCGCGGCATCGACGGTTTCTTCACCGACTTTCCGCTCGAGGGCGTCCGCGCCCGCGATGCGGCGTCGCGCGGTTAAACTAGTGGTTTGTGACCGCGGTGCCTTGCTGCGGCGGACGGCGCCGGCCCGGCGCCGGTCCCTTGACGGCCACTACGAACCCGTTCGGCCGGATGTGCTCGGCGTAGGCTTGCTGGACTTGCGCCGCGGTCAGCTGCAGATAGTGCCGGCCGGCGATCGTCATCGCATCGAGCGGCTTGTCTTCGGTCGCTAGCTGCAATAATTCGCCGCCGATGCGCTCGAAGCTCGATTCGCCGAGCGGAATCTGGCGCAGCAGTATGCCTTTGGCGCGGCGTAGTTCGTTCGCGGAAACCGGCGCCTGCTGCATCTGCTGCAGGTCCCGCTCGACAATCGCGCTGGCGGCGGGCACGCGGTCCGGATCGGCGCCAAAAGACACGGTGTAGGTGCTGCGGTACTTGCCGAGTTCGAAGCGGGTGCCGACGGTGTAGACCAAACCGGACCGGTCGCGCAGATCGCGGTACAGCCGCGAGGCGTAGAAACCGCCGCCCAGCACTTCATTGCCGAGGTTCAGCGCGTAGCGGGCGGGATCGTCGCGAGTAACGTCGATCGTTTGGCGCATCTGTACGCTGTCCTGTGTGGCGCTGCTGTCCGGCACCACGACGTGGCCGGATCGATTCGGCGGAACCGCGGAATAATCGACGTCCGGCCGCGCCCCGAGGCTTGTCCATCCGCCGAAGGTTTTCTCGACGACGGCTTTTGCGTTCTCCGGATCGATCTTGCCGACGATGACGATCGTCGTCATGTCCGGACGAAACGCCTTGGCGTAAAACTGTTTCACTTTGTCCAGGCTCAGAGCCAGGACATCCCGCGGCTTCGCATATCGCAGCTGAGGATCGCCCGCCGGCAGCAAGGCCTTGCCGAGGTCCAGTTGCACGAGAAAGTCCGGCGATTGGATCTCACCGGCGACAAGGCCTGCTTGCTGTTTCTGCACGACCGCAAACGCCTTCGGCGGCAATGCCGGCCGCAGCTCGTTGTCGGCCAGCAGCTGCATGCCCCGCGCGAATTGCGCGGACGGCACCGCCAGCGAGAAGTTGGAGCCGGCGACCGCGCGGGCGCTGATCGCATCGAGCTGCTGTTGGAATTGCAGGCGATCGAGGCTCGTCGTGCCGAAGGGAAATAGGGCGTCGACGACGTCCGCAACCCCTTCGTCGCCCTCCGGCGCCTGCAAATCCTCGTTGGTCTTGACGCGCCCGAACACCTCCACGGTGTCGCTGATCGATTCGCTTTGCACGATCAATCGCAGTCCGTTCGGCAAGGTATAGGAGATCGGGTCGAGCGTGGAGCGGGGCACCGCGAGTTGCGCGAAGGCCTGCTCCGCCCAAACGGGCAGCTGCACGGGTTTGTCGGGGCTCGATGAGAAACTCTCGGCGCCGCCGAAGCCCTTGCCCGCGGTCGGCTTGCCGGAGCTTTGCGGCGTGAGGATCGCGGTGACCGCATGCGCGGGGTCGAACGTCGACCTTGCCAGCGCATCGACCGCCTGCGGCGTCACGGCCTCGATCGCCTGCTTGATCGCGGCCGGGGAACTCCTCTGCTCAAACGCAAGAGCCTGCGACCACGCGTTGGCAAGCCCGTCGACCGAGTTCTTCTGGAACTCGAGCGCCGCGATCGCGTTGCGCTTGGCCGCATCGACCAGGGCCGGGTCGACGCCGCGGGAGGCGGCCGCGGCCAAAATCGACTGCATTTGCTTGAGCACCGGTTGCGGATCGCCGCCGCGCGGGAATATGCCGATCGCCATTCCGACACCGGCCTCCGGCATCGGCTGCGTAAAGAAGCCGCCGAACAGCGCCGTGCCGTCCATGCCCATTCCATAGAGCGCCGCACGCTGCGATCCCAATGCCTGGCCCAGCACCAGCGCCGTGGCATAGTCGGCGGATCGCATTCCCGGCATCCGCCAAGCCATGTACACCGACCCGTAAGGGCTATCGGTCGGCGAGGTCATCGTCTTCGACGCCACCGGCCGGAAGCGAAAGGCCGGCCGCGCCGGAATCGTCTTCGCGGGAATATCTGCGAATTCGCTCCTGACTTTCGCGAGCGTCGCCGCGGGGTCGATGTCGCCGGCAATCACGAGGATCGCGTTGTTCGGGGCGTACCAGCGATCGTGAAATTCCTTGAGCATCTTGGCGGTGGTTGCGTCGAAGGAGTCGCGCGTGCCGAGCGGGGTATGCGCGTAGGGAGTTCCCTCGAACAGCTGCGCCTGCAATTGCTCGTAGAACTTGTAGGCGGGGTTCGACAGATCGCGCGAGACTTCCTGCTCTATAGCGCCGCGTTCCTTTGCCCATGCGGCCGCGTCCATGTCGACGCCGCGCATCCGCAGGCCCTGCACGTGCAGCGCGACGGCGAGATCTTGCGACGGTACGACGAAGTAGTACTGCGTCACGCCTTGCGTCGTGTCGGCGTTGAACGCGCCGCCCATATTGGCCGCGATCGCCGCCAGCTGGTCCTTGGAGAGCCCGGGGCCGCCGCGGAACATCATGTGCTCGACCGCGTGCGCGGTGCCCGGAAAGGCCGCAGGCACTTCGTCCGAGCCGGCCAAATAGTTGATCTCGGTCGTCACGACCGGGGCCAGCGTGTCGCGCACAATGACGACCCGCAGGCCGTTTGCCAGCGTGGCGCGAGTCACTTGCTCGGGGCCGGCCGCGGCGCCGGCGGCTCTGCAGGATATGACTGCAATAACGGCGGCCAGCTGCATTAATCGATTGTTCATTGAATCCGTCCAGATCGTTGAGGGCTTGGAGCGCCGCGCGCCGCGGCGCCCGCCAGAGCGGGCCCGCGGCGCGGTTTGCTATCATGGGCACGAATTCTACGACATCCGCAAAGTCATTTCGTGCCGCGCAGCCGCGCAAGACGTTCATTGGGAGTGGCCTCGAGGATGGGAAATCGCTTGTTCAGCTCACCGGGATCGACGGGATGATGGATAAACAGGAAGTTCGCGCCGCCGTATCGCTCGCCGCCGTGTTCTCGCTGCGGCTGCTGGGCCTATTCATGATTTATCCGGTGTTCGCGGATTATGCCCGCGGGCTCTCCGGCGCGACGCCTTACAAGATCGGACTGGCGCTCGGCATCTACGGCTTGAGCCAAGGGCTGCTGCAGATCCCGTTCGGCTTGTTGTCGGACCGAATCGGCCGCAAGACGATGATCGTCTTTGGCCTGCTGATATTCGCCGCCGGCAGCGCGATTGCCGCTTCGTCGACATCGATCGACGGCGTGATCATCGGCCGCGTGGTGCAAGGCGCGGGCGCGATCGGCTCCGTAATCCTGGCGCTGGTCGCGGATTTGACCACCGAGGAGAACCGCACGAAGGCGATGGCGACCGTCGGCATCACGATCGGCATGTCGTTCATGGTGGCGCTGATCGCCGGACCGATCGCCGCCGGGCTGGTCGGCGTGTCCGGCATTTTCTGGCTCATGGTCGCGCTGGCGCTGATCGGCATCGCGGTCACGGAATTCGTCGTTCCCCGCCCGCGGCGCCCGCGCGTGCACCGCGACGCGGAGGCGGTGCCGGCTCTGCTGGGATCGATCCTGAGGAATACGGAATTGCTGCGCTTGAACTTCGGCATCTTCGCGCTGCATGCGATGTTGACCGCGAGCTTTCTCGTGATCCCGTCGCTGCTGCACGCCGGCCTGCACGTGGACAGCCGCCGGCAGTGGATCGTTTACCTGCCGGTGCTGCTGCTGTCGGTCGCCGTCATGGTGCCCGCGATCATCGTCGCCGAGAAATACCGCCGCATGAAGGGCGTTTTCGTTGCCGCCGTTGCGGCATTGGCGGCGAGCCAATTCATGCTCGTGGCCGGCGCCGGCGACGTTTACGTCTTGCTCGCGGCGGTCACGCTGTTTTTCGCGGGCTTCAACGTCATGGAGGCGAGCCTGCCGTCGCTGGTCACCAAGGCGGCGCCGCCGCAAGCCAAGGGGACCGCTACCGGCATCTATTCGAGCTCGCAGTTTCTCGGCATTTTCGTAGGCGGGGTGGCCGGCGGCTGGCTGCATCAGAGCGGCGGCAGCGCAGCGGTGTTCATCGGTTCGGGAATCCTCGCGCTGCTGTGGCTCGCCATTGCCGCGACGATGCGGCAGCCGAGCTATCTGACGACGCGCTTGCTGCGGGTCGCCCCGGGTCGGCTGGTCAATCCGGAGGCGCTCTGCGCGCGGCTGCTCGCCGTGACCGGCGTCGCCGAGGCCGTGGCGGTCGCCGATGAGGAGCTGATCTACCTCAAGGTGGATTCGAAAATTTTCGATGCCGCGGCGGCGCAGTCGCTCATCGCCGCGGCATGAACACAGCCGGGAAAATCGCCGGTTCGAGGGCCCGCTGATCGCACAATGGGCGTCAATTCGCTCCGATCGGCCAAGGCTGCGGTCGCGGCAAGTCGATGAAAGAACGGCGGAAACCCAACGGCCGCCCACATCGGGATCTTGCCGTGCGAGAATTACCGGTCGCGGCACGCAACCATCGTCGAGCAAGCAGATCCATGACCGAAGGCACCGAAAGTAGAACGGCAACACGATCGGCGGTGACATTGATCCGCCTCGGCGCGATGCACCGTGCCGGCGAGAAGATCGCGGCGCTGACCTGTTACGACGCCGCCTTTGCCGGTCTGATGGACGACGCCGGCGTCGATGTGCTGCTGGTCGGCGACTCGCTGGGGATGGTGATCCAGGGGCGAGCGAGCACTTTGGCGGTGTCGATCGAGGAGATGGTGTATCACACGGCGTGCGTCGCGCGCGGCAACCGCTCGGCCTGGATCATCGCCGATATGCCGTTCGGCAGTTATCAGGAGTCCGAGGAGCAGGCTCTGCGCAACGCGACCCGGCTGATGCAGGCCGGCGCGCAGATGGTCAAGATCGAAGGGGGCGGTTGGACGGTGCCCGCGGTTCGGTTCATTGTCGAGCGCGGCATCCCCGTATGCGCGCACCTCGGCTTCACGCCCCAATCGGTGCACGCGCTGGGCGGTTACCGGATCCAGGGCCGCGAGACCGACGTCGCCGCACAGCTCAAGCGTCATGCGCAGGAGTTGGCGGAAGCCGGTGCGCAGATGCTCGTACTGGAGTTGGTGCCGAGTGCGCTGGCGCGCGAGATGACCGATCAGCTGCCGATCCCGGTGATCGGCATCGGCGCCGGCCGCGGCTGCAGCGGGCAAGTGCTGGTGATGCACGACATGCTGGACATCACACGGGGCAAGCGGCCGAGATTCGTGCGTAACTTCATGGACGGCGGCGTGAACATTCGGGAAGCCGTGCGGCGCTACGTCAGCGACGTCAAGAGCGGCGCCTATCCGGACGACGCAACACACGGCTATTGACGACGATCGCTCATGCGGGTCATTCAACATGTTGCGCAACTGCGAGCCGCGCTTGCGGGACAGGATCACGCTGCGCTCGTACCGACGATGGGCAATTTGCATCAGGGTCATTTGTCGCTCGTGGGGCTTGCCGCGCGGCGCGGCGCTCCGGTGGTCGTCAGCATTTTCGTCAACCGGCTGCAGTTCGGCCGCGACGGGGATTTTGACCGATACCCGCGCACCTTGACGCGCGATTGTGAAATGCTGGAGAGCGCCGGCTGCGATTTGGTATTCGCGCCGAGCGAGTCGGAACTGTATCCCGAGCCGCAGCATTGCCTCGTGCAGCCGCAATCCGCGCTCGCCCAAGCATTGGAGGGCGCGCACCGGCCGGGCTTTTTCACCGGTGTCTGCACCGTGGTGTTGAAGCTGTTCAACATCGTGCGGCCGCAACTGGCGGTGTTCGGCAAAAAAGACTATCAGCAGCTATTGATCCTCCGCGACATGGTCGGGCAATTGGCGCTGCCGATCGAGATTGTCGCCGGCGAAACGATACGCGAATTGAGCGGCTTGGCGCTGTCGTCCCGCAATTCCTATCTGAGCCCCGCCGAGCTGCTCGAGGCGCCGCGGCTCTATGCCGCGTTGCGCCGTATCGCGGCCGATCACGCCTCCGGGACGCGCGACTGGGCGAGCCGCGAACGCGATGCGACAGTCGCCTTGCAGGCCGGCGGGTGGAAGGTCGATTACGTCGCGGTCCGCAGGCGCGACGACCTGGGTACACCGGAGGCCGGGGCGCCGCTCGTGGCGATGGCTGCCGCGAGCCTGGGCAGCGCGCGATTGATCGATAATGTTGAAATTCCGCCGTGATCGCCTTATTTTCCCGCGGTCGTGGGTGGAGGCATCGGTAAACGGCGATGCTCGCGTTGCGTTCCCTGTCGTTCTTGCTGCTGGCGATCGTCATCACGCCGATATTTGCCGTCTGCGCGTTATTGACGTTTCCGCTCGCACGCCTGACGCGCTATCGGCTGATCTCGCTATGGGCGAAACTGATGCTGCCGATATTGCGCGTCGTTTGCGGAATAAGGCATCACGTGAAGGGCAGCGAGAATTTGCCGGCCAAACCCTGCGTCGTCATGTGCAAACACCAATCCGCTTGGGAGACGCTCGCGCTGCAGGTGGTTTTCCCGGCTCAAGTCTGGGTGCTGAAGCGCGAGTTGCTGTGGATTCCCTTTTTTGGCTGGGCGCTGGCGCTGACCAGCCCGATCGCGATCAGGCGCAGCGACGGCAAAGGGGCGATGAGGCAATTGCTCAAGCAGGGCAGGGAGCGCTTGGCTCAAGGGTTCTGTGTCGTTGTATTCCCGGAGGGCACGCGCGTGCCCTTCGGTCAGCGCGGCAAATACAAAATCGGCGGCGCAATGCTCGCGGCTAACAGCGCCGTGCCGGTGATCCCGGTCGCGCACAACGCCGGGCGGCTGTGGGGGCGCAACGCATTCAGCAAGCGTCCGGGTCTAATCACGCTCAGTGTCGGCGCGCCGATCCAGCCGGCCGGTCTATCGGCCCACGAGATCGCCGCGCGCGTCGAGTCGTGGATCGAGACCGAGGTGCAGAGCCTCGATCGCTGAGGCCCGCAGGAGCCGCTCGGACTGCGCCGCGCGCAGCGTCGCCGTCGTCGCGCGGCTGCCGTCGTGGCTCCATCCCGGCGGCCCGAAAAAGTAGCCGAACCGCTGCGCCATCGTCATATTCCGCCGCAGCAGGTCGCGCGCGATGCCCACGTATTCGTGCAGCGCGATGCGCAGCGGGTTGAACGTTCCCAGGTTGTTGACGAGGCCGTAGCGCGCCGGTTCATCGGCTCGTTCCGGCACGAACGTGCCGAACAGCCGGTCCCAGATCATGAATACGCCCGCGTAGTTGGCATCGAGATAGCTCGGATTGCTGGCGTGATGCACTCGATGGTGCGAGGGCGTGTTCAATAGCCATTCGAACCAGCGCGGCATGCGGTCGATCGCTTCGGTGTGAATCCAAAACTGATAAAGCAGATTCACCGTGAAGGCGAGCGCGATCGTACCGGGGTGAAATCCGATGAAAGCCAGCGGGACGTTGAGCAGCGTCAGCCCGCTGAACTCGGATGTCCAACTTTGCCGCAAGTTGGTCGACAAATTGAAATGCTGGCTGGAGTGATGGACGATGTGCGAGGCCCAGAACCAGCGCACGCGGTGGCTGAGGCGATGCCACCAGTAATACCTGCAGTCGTCGAGTATGAAGGCGATCCCGAACGACCACCACGTGAACGGCACGTCGTACAGGCGGTGGGTGTAAGCGAAGGTGACGCCGCCGAAGTACAACCAGCCGAGTACGCCCCAGAAATAAACGCTGCCGACGCTCACGGCGACGTTCGCCAGCGTGTCGCGCGGGTCGTACTCGGCCTTGATCCGCGAGCCGGAAGCGAGCAGCAGCTCGAGCGGGATCAACAGCAGCAACAGCAGCTGCGCCGCGGTCGCGGCATGAAAGTAAATGGGTTCAGGCATGATAGGGATCGCGGCGATGCCGGGACGCGCCTTGGACCGTCAGTACATTGAGCCGGCCGAGCCACAGTGCGCGGACGGCGGCGTCGGCGATGTGCAGTCGCGCGCGCGGCCAGCCGAAATCCCGCAGGCGCAGATCGAGCGAACCGTCGTCGCCGAGTGTTACGGATGCGACGTCGCCGGGAGCTAAAATGCGCGCGATCCAGCGCCGGCCCCGGCGCTGCAGCAGGCCGACGCCCTCAACCCGTTCCAGGTCGATCAGCGCGCTCCTATGATCGGCGGCGACTACGGCGATGCCGGCCGCATCGGGAAAATGCAGACGAAACAGCTCGATCGCTTGCGCGCTGCCGCCGAGGGCCGCATCGTCCGCCGCGCGCTTCCAGTACAAGATCGAAAGCAGCAATAGCCCAAGCAGCAAGTTCGTGATGATCGCGATCAATAGCTCCGACATGGTGTTTCTATAACACTGCGTGCCATGGCCGGCAAGTCCGTCGCCGTCTAGAGTTCCGGCGTCCAGCCCTTGCACCAGCCATTGATGTTGACGAGCTTGCCCGGGAACAGCGTGCACGGCCGGTACGCATCGCCGGCCTTGCCCTGCAGCTGCAGGCAGTTCGCGCAACTGTTGCCCGGTACGTAGGTCGGGTCCTTGTTCGGATCGATTTGCGCGGTGTCGCTGACATACCCCATCGCGACCGCGGCCGGATCGCCGATATCCAGCGGCGTCGGCACGGCGGCTGCGGCCGCGGCGGCGGCCGCGGCGGCGGAACTTGCGGCGGGCAGCGCGGCGGCCGCGCCTGCGGCCAGCGCGAGGTTCTTTACGAGGGTACGGCGAGACCAAAGATCCTTCATCGGCGACCTCCTATGGGCGGTAGGCAAAGCGCTAATATGCAGAAAAAATAGAGGCCTCGTCACGGAGCAATCGGCGTGCGGCGCGGTTTGCTATGATCACGCGCTTTGGAAGGCTATCGTGCCACGCATATCCTTGCCCCGCATATCCTTGCTCGTCCCGGTCGCGCGCCTCGGCTTCTTCGCGGCGCTGCTGTTCACGTTCGTGAGCGCCGTGGTGCCGCCGCAGCGGGCGCTGCAGCTGGTTCCGTGGGACAAAGCCGAGCATTTCATCGCCTTCTATGTGCTGACCGGACTCGCCGCGGCGGCGTTTCCGCGGTCGAAACTCGCCGTGATCGGCGTCTCGTTATCGGCTTTCGGCGCGATGATCGAGCTGGTGCAGGCCTTGCCGATCGTCGCGCGGGACTGCGATTTCTGGGATTGGGTCGCCGATTCGATCGCGATTCTAGCGGCGCTCGCGCCGATGATGCTCGTCTGGTGGCGCCGCGCGGCGGCCGATGCTCAGAAGAACATCGACAAATAGAGCTGGAACACGTTGGCGCCGAATTTGTAGAGCGGTTCGGTGCCGGGCGCGTAGCCGTTTGCCAGGCCGTAATTCTTGATGTTGCGGAAGTCGCTGTACTTGAACTGAATGCGGCTGACATCCAGCGTGACGGTGCCGCGCTTGAACATCTTCCAGCCTTCGGGCAGAAACGCGTAAGTTACTTTGGCGCCGATCGTCGCGTTGCTGGAAGCCGCCAAATTACGGTCGCGCGCCTCGAAATTCTGCGCTGAAGCGGTCGGAAAAAGATCGCCGTAGAAGCTCGCGCGGCCCTGCTTGTAATAGCGCAGGCGGCCTTCGAAGATCCAGCGGTTCGAAACCGGCTGCGTATAGCCGAGTTCGATCGTATTGGCCGAGACGCCCCAGGTGTCGTTGAAATACCGGTAGGACGCTGAAACCGCGGCGCGGTACGGCAGGTAGTACTTGGCGCGCGCCTCGACGGCCGTACTCGTATGGGTGTTCGGGTACATCTGGCCCGCCAGCGAGTATCCCATCGCGGTGTTGCTTGGGATCGAGGAAGCGCACTTCTCTATACGGGTTGGCCAAATAGCCGTTGTCGGTGATCACTTCGAGCGACAGTCCGCTGATCAGGTTCTTGGTGACGATCTGCGATACCCCGACGTCATAGCTGCGGCTCTCGGCGTGGCCGAGCCAGGAGATCACCGGCTTGTCGGCGGAACCGAAGTTCTGGCCGACTTTGTCGCCGGAGTGCGAGAAGCCGAGCGTCACGGTCGTCAGGTCGCCGAACATGTCCTGGCTCAGCGAAAAATGCGTCGTGTTCGAGATGTAGTCCCTTTCGACGCTGTTGATGAACGACAACGAGTAGGTGGTCTTGTCGCGCAGATACTCGACCGTCGCGGTTTTCTGTTTGCGCTCGTCGCGTATCCCGCTGCTGCCGCTCAGGACGTCGATCGACGATCCGCTGACCGTATCGACGAAGAAATTGGCCTCGAGCGAAAATTGCTCCGAGAACTTCTTGCGCACCAAAACGGACTTGCCGGTGATATCCATCCCGCCGCCGCTGTACTTGCTGTAGAAGATATCCGCGCGGTCGTCGGCCAGCACGTCGGCTCCGGCCGTGCGCGCCAGCAATAGCGCCGTGACCGCCGACAACCGGGTCAGTTTTTTATTGGCGGCATCCATGTCAGTTGCAGCCGCAGCCGCCGCCCGCGGTGCCGGTCGCGCCGCGTGATCCCTCGCGCGATTCGTAGATGTGGTCCAAATACGCGCTGGATATCGCGTCACGATTCCAAGACATGATCGGATCCGCCAAATGGTCTCGCTCGTACGGTTTGACCCAGGGCTGAATGCTGCTGCATCCGCCCAAAATGAGCAATGCGGCGCCGATCGACGCGCGCCGCGTCAGATACCGCGCGTTCATTCTTGGACCAACTGCCGGATGCGGTCCTGATATTCGTTTTCGTCGCCGGGCTGATAGCCGCGGTGAATGTAACGAATCTCGCCCTTGCGGTCGATGATGACCGTGCTCGGCATTTCGTCGACGTGATACGCCTTGCTGGTGCGGTTCGCCGGATCCAGCAGCACCGGGAAGCTCACGGGCATGCGCGCCAGCAATTCCTTGACCGCCGGTTCGTCCTTGTCGACGTTGATCCCGAGTAGCGTGAATCCCGCCGGCTTGTATTGCTTGTACATTTGGTTCAGCAAGGGCATCTCCTGCTTGCACGGCCCGCACCAGGTCGCCCAGAAGTTCACCAGCACGACCTGTCCCTTGTATTGGCCCAAGCTCGCCGGTTGCCCGGACAAGGTCGTCAAGCTGAAGGCGGGCGCGGGTCCCAGGTCACCGCCGGCCGCAAACGCGGCCGAGGCCGCCGTCAACGCCGCCAGCGCCGCGAATTTCCGGAGCTTCGCCGTAAAATCTTGCATAAGGCTGTCCTCCTGCTCAGAAGAAAGTGGTGATGCCGATCGTCGCTTCGATGTTGTGGACGTTCTTCGTCCGGCCGGTCAGCGCCGTTTCGAAGACGTGGTCCCGGACGTCCATGTGCAACGCGAGCCAGTCGGTAATCAAGATGCGCGAACCCACGCCGAAGTTCACCGCGAATTGATCGGTATCCGCGAATTTCACGTCGCCCATGCCCGCGGTGACGTATAGCGCCGAATTGAACGCGCGTCCCCGGCCGAGAAACACCTCGCCCGGAAGTACGTTGTAACCGACGTCCAGATCGTAGTACGTGAACTGTCTCCCAGAGTTGCTGACGACGGTGACACCGGGGAATACATCCTCCAGGCTGGTCGTGCCGGCCTTGGAGCGCGCGACGAAGCCTTCGAGGAACACGTCTTCGGTCACATCGTAGGCCAGGCGCGCGCCGTACAGCGGGTTCGTGCCGAAATCCTGAATGCTCAGTGCGCCGAAATACGCTCCCAACTCGAAGTTCTTGGCCTTGATCTTCGGCGTCTTCACTTTGCGGCGCGTCACTTGCGGTTCGATGATCGACGGCTCGCCGGCCGACTCCTCGGCGCCGAGCGGCGCGGGACCCTTATCGCCGCGATGGAACCACGCGCATCCGCAGAGCAGAGTCGCTGCTAAAAGAACACTGCTAAGTCGAATTTCCATTCTTCGAAACCCTCTTTCACGTTGAGCTTGCTGAAGACGACGTAGCTGCGCCAATCGAAGCGCCACATGAATCTTCGGGTAATGAATCCGCGCGCGCCGACCGATGCGTAGGCCATTTGATTGCTGCGTTCGAGCGGTTGCGGGGGAACCTTTTCGTCGATGTACTGATAACCGGTGCCGATGCTGGCCGTCGGCGAAAACCACCGCCACTCGGGTACGAAGGTGTGCCGCAGCCCGATCGTGCCGACGAATCGATTATCGAGCGTGCCCAAGGCCCGCTGCAGCACGAACTCGATGTCCAGGCTGTCGGTGAGTCCGTAGTCGGCATAGCTCGTCACCAGATTTTGCCGGTTGTAGACGCCGTAGCCTGCGCCGACTTCCCAGCGGTGCGTTGCAAACTCCGGATACGGCGGAATCGGCGCCGACTCGCCGGAGGGCAGCGTCGTCATGGCCAATTCGTCGCGCCGCGTCCAACCTTCTTCGCCGCGCGGCGCGCGCACCTTGTACCAGTCGGTGCGGCTGTAGAGCACCGTCAGCGTTTCGCCACGCGCGACGACGTAGAAAACCGGATAGCCGCGTCCCGGGCCGGTGCGCATTTCCAGATACGGCTGGGTGACGACGAGCTGCAATTGCTGTTGTGCAGCGTGCGATGCGCCGGCCAGGACCGCCTGCAGCAACAGCACGAGCGCAAACAGGCGTCGCATCAGATCAGGGCGCTGCGGGCGCGACGAACGGATCGTTATAGTACTGACCGCCGATATCCAGCCATTCAGAAACCAAGCGCAACTCCGCGGGCGTCAGGAACCCATTATGATCGCCGCCCGTATTAAAGACGCTGTAAAACGCCGCCGACGCATTCGCGCTGCCGGCGCTCATCGGCGGCGGTAGCGCCACCGGCACCATCACGGTCGTCGGCAGCCCGGTCACCGGATCCGGGGGACCCGGCGCCGGCACGAGGACATCCTGCAACACGCCCATATTAAGCGTCTGTTCGTTGTGAGGGAACAGCAATTGTTCGTAGCCGGTAACCACCGTCGGGTCGAGGCTCGAGGCGCCGCCGGTGAGATCCAGCTGGCCGGCCGGGACCTGCAGAGCGTTGTTCTGGGCGTCGATCGTCGTATGGCAGCCGACGCAGGCCGTCGCCGTGACCCCATTGACCATCATCGGCGGGCGCGTCAGGTTCCAAATCGACTGAATATAGAGCTGTGTCGGGGATAGGGCGGAGGCGTAATGGATCGTGGCGCGGCACTGCGCGGCCCAGGGCGAGCAATTCGCATTGGTCGGGGGCGTGCCGCCATTGGCGTACAGATAGGAGAAACTGTTGTCCTGATCGCCCGGCGGCAGGGTGACGCCGGTCGTCCACAGATTCGTGTAGATCACGTCGGAACTGAGGACCTGCGAGCAGGTCATCATGCTGCCGCTCGCGCAGCTGATGCGCGCCAGGGTTTGGGCCATCGTTTCGCCGGCATTCGCGAATAGATTCGGATTGGTGTTCGGGAACGGCTGTCCAGTGGTCGGCGCCCCCGCATTGACAGCGGCGAACAATCCGGCGCGGCCGTGCGAGGTCTGGCCGGTCGCCGTATGGCAGCCGTTGCAGGATTTCGTCTCGCCGGGCATCAGCTGCAGCCAGCTGGTATGCCGCGCAATCACGCGCCGCGCGTTCGCATCGACGATATCGATCGTGAACGGAACGTTGGCGGGCACTTGGATCTGCACCGAGCCGTCCGGCTGGATGGGGGCGTAGCCGAGAATTTCGCGCATGCCCATGCCGGCCGGCCCGAAGGCCGAATTATTGATCTTGCGCACCGTCTTGTCGGGAATTTCCACCGCCTTGACGATGCGGATGAAGCGATAGGGGCGCGTATAGAAGCCGGCCTGGGTCGGGTCCGAGATCCCCGCGATACTCGGCTGAGCGGTGTCCTTGCCGTCGAAGTCGTAAACACTGCTGATGTCGAGCAGTCCGACGCCGTTGGCGGCCATCTTCAGCGCGGCGCTCGTCGAGGGAACCGAGTCCGGCAGGTAGGTCGGCGGCGGCGTCCTAGGCTGCAGGATCACCGGATCGACGACCATCATGCCGGGTGTGGTGCCGAGCACCGGCGTCATCGTCCCGGTGTCGAAGTCATACAGCCATACCGTATATTGCGGCGGGGCCATCAGCACGTTGGCGCCGACGTCATTGCTGCCGTTGCAGATCACGCTCGCCGGCGGCGTCTGGGTCTGATCGAGCACCAGGCACGGCGACCAACTGACCAGCATGCGGTTGGATCCGTCATACAGCGGATAAGCGGATGCGAAGCGCCCGCCGGGCGACGGCAGATTCGCGTCCGTCGTCACGCCGAGCGTCGTCGCACTGCTCTGCGCCGGGCCGTTCGTTCCGGCCGCCGCCAAGGTGGCCTGATTGTTTTCGACGAAATGCTCGGCGTCGATCACGAGAATATCGCCGCCCAGCTGCGTGCCGAGAAAAGGTCTCGCGATCGCGATCAGCTTGCCGTCCGAGCGCTGGCGCGCGTCCAAGAATTGGATGACGTTCGTGCCGGTGCCGCCGATGCTGGCGCCGGTCGCATGGCTGTTCGCGCCATAGTAGAGCTCGAGTCCCGTGCCGTCGGGATTGGCGCGGTACAAACTGATTTGATCGGCGCCGGCGGTGACCTCCCATCGGGAAAAGACGATCTGGCCGTTGCTCAAGACCGACGGCGCGAAGTCGTGGTTGGTATTGAAACTGATCTGGTGCATGGCGCTGCCGTCGGCGTTGACGACGTGCAGTTCGAATATCGCTTGCTTGCGATCGTCGGTCTGCGCCTGGTACTGCGGACGACCTTCGTCGAGAAGAATCGCTTGAGTCGTCGTCTGCCGATCGGAGGCGAACACGATGCGCCCGTCTGGCAGGTAATGAGGGCCGATGTCGTCGCCCCGCGTGATGCTGTCATCGGTGACTTGGCGAACCGTCTTGGACGCCGAATCGTATTCGTAGAGGTTCCAAGTGGTTTGCTGATCCGGCGTCGCGTTGGCGATCAGCGGCACGTGCAGCGCAAAAACGACTCTTTTGCCGTCCGGCGACACGTCGAGATCGCGCACGTCGCCCATGCCCTGGGTCAGGCTTTGCGTGACGTTGGTTTCAACACCGCTGGCGTTCGCCTCGTCGCGCACATAGAGGTCGCCTCCCGGCGTCATCGTAATCAGATCCCGGACGTCGATGTCCTTGACCGGGACCGGCCTCTTCACATAGGCGAGCGGATAATTGCTGATGCTCGGATTCAAGGTCTGGCCGCCGGCGAGGCCGGGCGCGTGCCCGCTCGTCGCGCTGCTGCAGCCGACGATGATCAGCAAGGGCAGCGCGATCGAGGCGATCTTCAGCAAAGCGTGACTCGGTTCACGAACGCACCCGGCCCCGCGCCGCGCGCGGCGGCGGCCGCGTGCGGCGATTCGTCCGGCCGGTCCGCGTCATTGATTGGCTTGTTTGGGGTCATGGTTCCATCTTCGTTCGATGAGAGCATCGATTCTGTTAAGGCATTCACAGAAGAACTTCGCCGCTTCGGTTCTTCTGTGCGCTGTCGACGATGATCCATCCAGAGCGAGTCGCAGGATATAGGTCGGCGGTCATCACAAGGTACTGTCGCGAAACGCAGACGTCTGTCGAATCAGACATTCCTGGCCGGCATTTTCACTAGGTATATTGCCGGCACAGCGGAATTACAACTCATAGCGAGTGGATGTGCACATGAACAACGGAACAGGCAAATCGAAGTTGCGGGCTGCGCGACGCTTCGAGGCGTCGCCGCGGACCGCGGCGCGGATCATTGCGCGCCGTCGCTGGCTTCGGTCTGCTCGCGCTGTGCAGCGCCGCTGCGCACGCGGCCGGCCCGAACGCCGACCAAGCGACCCGCATGTACAACCGCATCGCCGGCGTGCCGCCTTCGGCCAACGTGCTGCAAAACATGATCAACGCCCCGGACCCGATCACGGCCGCGCTGATCGCGACCAACGATCCGTCGTTCTACAACAACACGATCCGCAATCTGGCGGCGCCGTGGACCAATCGCGATCAGACGGTGTTCGTGCCGCTCAACGATTACATCGCGACGGTCATCGGCATGGTGCGCGACAACGTCCCGTTCAATACCTTGCTCAGCGCCGATCTCGTCTACATTGCCGATTCAGGCGCGGGCGTGGCCGCGTACTCGCCGGCGAATAACGACATGTATCAGCAGATGGACGACCTCGGTACGGATCTGTCCGTTCATCTGGTGCCGAGCACCCAGTCCGCGCTGACCGGCATACCGGTCTCCGCCACCGCCGGCGTCATGACGACGCGCGCCGCCGCGAGCGCCTTCTTCATCAACGGCACCAATAGGGCGATGTTCCGGTTCACGATGATGAATCATCTGTGCGACGACTTGCAGACGGTCATGGACATCACCCGGCCGCCGGACCGGATACGCCAAGACGTGACGCGCAGTCCGGGCGGCGTCAGTACGCTGTTCTTGACGAACTGCGTCGGCTGCCACAGCGGCATGGATCCGATGGCGCAGGCTTTTGCTTATTACAACTTCAGCAATACCGACCCGACGACCGCCGACACGACGGGGCAGATCGTCTACACGGCCGGCCAGGTGCAGCCTAAGTACCACATCAATGCGACGAACTTCCCGCAAGGCTACTCGACGCCGGATGACGGCTGGATCAACCGCTGGCGCAGCGGCCCGAACGCCGTCCTGGGCTGGAGTTCCTCGTTGACCGGCAGCGGCAACGGCGCCAAATCGCTGGGGCAGGAACTCGAGAGCAGCGGGCAGTTCGCCAGTTGCCAGGTCACGCGCGTGTTCAAGGACGTGTGCTTGCGCGCACCGATGAATAACGCCGATCTCAGCCAGGTTCAGACGATGATCGCCTCGTTCCAGCAGCACAACTACTCGCTGCGTCAGGTGTTCGCCGAATCCGCCGCTTATTGCATGGGGAATTGAGCATGAACCTCACACGCATTACAGGCCTGATCGCGCTCGCGGCCTCGTTCGCGCTGAGCGCTTGCGGCGGCGGCGCGGCGACCGTGGCGCTGCCGGTCGCGGCGCCGACCAGCACGGTGAACAACTACACCGGCCCGGCGCCCGCCACCGCCGATGTCCAGGCGTTCGCGGTGAATTTCTGGAACAACGTACGCGGCCAAAATCGTTGCGGCCAATGCCACAACGCCACGAGCCCGGCGCAGATGCCGAACTTCGCGCGCAGCGACGACGTCAACCTCGCCTATACGCAGGCCAACACGGTCGTCAATCTGGCGTCGCCGTCGACCTCGGAAATCGTCAAGAAGGTCAGCGGCGGCCACAATTGCTGGCTCGCCGATCCGAGCGCCTGCGGCCAGATCTTGACCACCTGGATCAGCAATTGGGCGGGCGCGACCGGCAAGGCTTCGGCCACCCAGGTGCAGCTGCAAGCTCCGCCGGTGCAAACCGTCGGGCAGAGCCTGAATTTTCCGGCCTCTGCGACGGATTACGAAAACACCGTGTACACGATCACGAGCGTGTACTGCTCGCGCTGCCATTCGCCTGCCGCCGCGACGCCGCAGTCGCCGTATTTCGCCGCGCCCGTCAGCCAGATCGTCACCGCGTATCAGGCGGCGATACCGAAAATCGACTTCTCGGGTTGCATTCCCTACAACGCCGCGACCTGCGGCGTGAATTCGCGCTTTTATCAGCGGCTGCTGACCGACAACCACAATTGCTGGAGCAACTGTGCCGCCAATGCGGCGTCCATGCTCGCGCAGATTCAAGCATTCGCCCAGATGTTGAGCCCGAGCAGCATTGATCCCGCGCTCATCGTCAGCAAGGCGCTGACGCTCACTCAAGGCACGATCGCGAGCGGCGCGAACCGCTATGACGCGGATACGATCGCCAAATACGAGTTCCAGACGGGCACCGGCTATACGGCATACGACACCAGCGGCATCGATCCGGCGGCCGACCTGACGATCACCGGCAACGTGACCTGGGCCGGCGGCTGGGGCATCAACGTCGGCGCAGGCGGCAAGGCGCAGGCGACGACCGCGGCGAGCGCGAAACTGTATTCGATGATCCAGTCGACCGGCGAGTTTTCGATCGAGGCATGGGTGGCTCCCGCGCTCGTCGCCGTGAACAATTCGTACATGGTCAGCTATTCGGGCGGCGATGCGACGCGCAACTTCACGCTGGGTCAAACCAATCAAGACTACGATTTCATGCTGCGCGGCTCGAACTCCGATCTCAACGGCATGCCGCAGCTGCAGACCCCCAACGCCGCGCAGGTGCTGCAGGCCTCCTTGCAGCACGTTGTCTTGACCTACGATCCGGTCAACGGCCGGCAGATCTACGTCAACGGCGTCAACGTCGGCGGCGCGGATCCGCAACAGGGCGGCACGATCTCCAATTGGGACAGCAGCTTCGCGCTCGTCCTCGGCAACGAGGTCTCCGGCGACCGCTCGTGGCAGGGCTTGATCAAATTCGTCGCCATCCACAATCGCGCGATGACGGCCGACCAAATCCTGCAGAATTTCAACGCCGGGGTCGGCCAGCGATACTATCTGCTGTTCAACGTGACCGACGCGACCGGCGTGCCGCAGTCCTACGTGATGTTCACGGTCAGCCAGTACGACAGCTATAGCTATCTGTTCGACAAGCCGACTTTCATATCGCTGGATCCGACCGTCACGCCGGACGCTATCGCCGTCAAGGGCCTGCGCATCGGCATCAACGGCACCATCCCAACCGTCGGCCAGGCCTATATTCCTCTGAACACGACGGTGACCGCGGCGAACTACACCTCTCAGGGAGAATTGCTGTCGAACATCGGTACGGTCATCGCTCTCGAGAACGGTCCGCTGACGGACCAGTTCTTCCTGCAGTTCGACCAGCTGGGTAACAAGACGGACGTGATTACCGAAGCGCCGCCGGAGCCGATCGCGCCGGCGCCAGGCCCGATCGCCGCGGATATTGGCGTGCGCACGTTCGCCCAGGTCAATGCCACGCTGTCGGCTCTGACCGGTGTGCCGACGACGAACGCCGCCGTGACGGCGACTTATCAAACCGTGCAGCAGCAGCTGCCCGCCGATCCGACGCTCGAGGGGTTCTCTTCGGCGAATCAAGTCGGCGTGGCGCAGCTCGCGATCCAATACTGCAATACGATGATGAATACGCCGGCACTCGCGCAGCAGATGTTCCCCGGCGTCTCGTTCACGGCCGGACTGTTCAATACGCAGAATGGCATCGACTCGGTCACGGGACCTCTGGCGGCGCGCGTGCTCGGCACCGGCCTGAAGAGCCAGCCCGCGGCGTCGACGCTGACCGGTGCGACCGGCGAGCTCGACCTATTGATCGGCCGGCTCTGCTCGAGCAGCGCCTGTACGACCGACAGCCGGGTGGCCGCGGTCGCGAGCGCGGCCTGCGCGGCGGCGCTCGGCAACGCCGACATGATGATCAATTAAGCAGACGAATCGAAGAGGCTCTTCACATGCGCAAGATACCGAAGGCTCTGGGTTTGAACGAACCGCTCCGTCACGAGGATCACCCGCGGCCGAAGACGCGGCGGGAATTCATCGCACAGAGCTTCATGACCGGCGGTGCAACCGTATTGATGCCGTCGGTCCTGAGCCTGCTCGCCAATCCGCGCATGGCGCAGGCGGCCTCGACGCTCGCGCCGGACATTCAATCGGCGGTTTCGGCGTGCCAGATCACCGCGGGTGCGGGCTTGATTCCGTTCATCTGTTTCGACCTCGCCGGCGGCGGCAACATCGCCGGTTCCAATGTCTTGGTCGGCGGCCCCAAGGGGCAGCTGGACTTCTTGAGCGTCGCCGGCTACAGCAAGCTCGGCTTGCCGGGTACGATGGTGCCGAACAGCAGCGCGGCGGGGAGCTTCATCGACAGCACCTTCGGATTGCGTTTTCACGCGGACAGCGCTCACTTGCGCGGCATGAAGGCGCGCGTGATGACCGCTTCCGCGTTGACGAACACCAACGGCACGATCATCCCGGCGCTCTCGCAGAACGACACCGGCTCCAATCCGCATAACCCGATGTACGGCATCTGGCAGGCGGGGGCCCGCGGCGCCTTGCTGGACTTGATCGGCTCGGTCAGTTCGGTTTCCGGCGGCAATTCGATGTCGCCGCCGACGATGATCAACGTCGCCGCGCAACCGACCAAAATCGCCAATTCGACCGACTCGCAGGGTCTCGTCAACACCGGCCAGCTGAGCCAGCTGCTGCCGAACTCGGCCGACGTCACGAACGTGCTGGAGTCGATGAAGCGCATCAGCGACGCGAAGTACCAACAAGTGACGGCGTATGCCAATGACGCCGCTCTGAACACCGCGGCGCTCGGGCCCAGCGGAATACAGGCCTGCGCCTACACGAAGGCCGCCTATCTGCTCGACCGCTATCCGAGCCCGTCGGCGATCAATCCGGATCTGGACCCGGACATCGTCGGCTCGAGCGGCATCTTCACGGCCGCGGAATACCAGAGCAATTCGGACTTCCGGAAGACCGCCGCGATCATGAAGCTCGTCATCAACGGCGATGCGGCGGCCGGCACGATCGAAATGAACGGCTTCGATTACCATACCGGCGACCGCGCGACCGGCGAGACCCGCGATTTCAATCTCGGCAACTGCATCGGCGCGGTGCTGGAATACGCAGCGCGCAGGGGCAAGCCGGTCATGATCTATGTGTTCAGCGACGGCTCGCTCGCGAGCGGCGGCATGATCGACAACTCGGTGGCCGGCCGCGGCAAAGGCGTATGGACCGCGGACAATCAGAACGTTGCCGCCACCTATTTCTTGGTGTACGACCCCAAGGCCAAGCCGCTGGCGGCGCAAAGCAACCCGGAGCTGAGCCTGCAGTTGGGCTATTTCAACCCCGACGGCTCGCAGAATACGACCAGCAGTCCGGCGGGCAACAATGTGCCGAACTTGGTGCAGATGGTCGTGTTGAACTACATGGCCCTGCACAGCGCGTCGGCGGTCGCCAACTGGCCGTCGCTGTGGCCGGCGCCGAACTTGAACAACACGATCGGTTCCGGCTCCGCCTTGGATCCCTTGATTGCGTTTCAGCCGCTGGCGAGTCTCGTGGGCGGCAAGGTCCCGGGTTGACATCGACGCGATCCGGGTAGCGCCGGGCCTCGCATCGCCGCTTGTCTCAATCCAGAGACAGGCTTGTGAGCCGTCGACACCTCGCATGTAATGTCCGGCGTGCCGGACGCGATCAACAGGCGGCGCAGACATTAATTCATGAATGTGCGCTAAGTCATGCCGGAATCTCGCAATCTCGCCGTGTGCCGCGTTGACACTACGACTCGCAGTGTGCGATTTTGCATAAGATCTGATCAGGGCATACTCGCCGAATGGCGGGGGCGCGAAGCTTCCGGTCTACGGAATGTTCCTAGGACAGCGGGGTTACCAGCGTGAATCGTGTTTGATCTTTCGCCGCGCACCGTCGGCGGCAAACGGTTGGCCAGCATTGCCGTTCTCTTGTCGGTCATTTCGCTCGGCGCCGCCGCGGCGCCGCAGGCGCTGATCGGCAAGGACGCGCCGGATTTCGTGTTGAAAGGACTCGATGGCAGGAATTTGCGTTTGTCTGAATTTCGCGGTCAGGTCGTGCTTCTGGATTTTTGGGCCCGTTGGGCCGGCGACACGCGCGTCGAGATGCCGGTACTCGACCGCATCAACACGACGTACCAGCGCGCAGGTCTGGTCGTGCTCGGCGTGTCGATCGATCAGGATCAGGAGCGCGCCGCCGAGTTCGCTGCCGCGATGCGCGTCACCTACCCGATATTGTTCGATACCGGCAATACCACGGGCCGCGACTACGCGATTCAAAGAATACCCTTGACGATCTTGATCGACCGGTCGGGTGTCGTGCGCTTCGCCAGAACGGGCTTCAAGAAAGGCGATGAGCGCGTTTTCGTCGACCAGATACGCGAATTGCTGCGCGAATAAACCGATAGGTTAATTATGAATCTCAAACGTCGAACAGTTTCCAGCAACTTGCGCGCCGGCCTGATGGCTGGCCTGTTGGCGGCCATGGCGCAGGCGCATGCCGCCGCGCCGGCGCCGGCCGGCGCACCCGCCGCGGCCATGGCGCCCGCACCCGCCGCGGCCGAGTCGCCTCCGGCGGACTTCAAGACGCTCGATCAGGAGGTGCAGGGCGTCAAGAAGGACGTCATCGATTTGAACAAGGACTTGTTCGTGCTGGAGGAGAACCTGTTGTTCCCGGCCAATACCCAGGTGGCCGTGTACGTGTCGATGGATGTCGGCACGTTCTTTGCGCTGGATTCGGTGACGGTCAAGATCGACAACAAGGAAGTGGCGAATTATTTGTACACGGCGCGCGAGGTCGATGCCCTGTTGAAAGGGGGCGTGCACCGCATTTACCTGGGCAATCAAAAAGTCGGCAAGCACGAACTGGTCGCGTTCTTCATCGGCCGTGGACCGCAGGGGCGCGATTACCGCCGCGGCGCGGCGATCACGTTTGAAAAAGGCATCGGCGCCAAGTATCTGGAATTGAAGATCTCCGACCGCGTGCCCAAGCATCAACCCGAGTTCTTGATCAAAGATTGGGAATGAGGCATGCGTTGCTTGCCTGACATGCTGCGCACGCCCGGAGGCGGCCGGTTGCGGTTCGCGCTCGTGCTGTCGCTCGCGCTGCAGGCTGCGCCGGCGTCGGCGGCTAACGTCAAGGGCGATCCGAACGGCCTCGCGCCGAAGCCGGTCGCGGATCTGCCTTGGGGCAACGTACTGTTCTATTTCTTCCAGGACGATTATTTCGCGTCGATCACTCGGTTGCTGGCTGCCCAGGAGCAGCATCAGCTGGAGCACACCGGCAGCGATGCTGAGCTATTGCTCGGCGGCCTGTACCTGTCGCTCGGCGAACACGTCGAAGCCGGCCGAATATTCGACCGCTTGCTGGCGGCCAATACGACGCCGGCCGTGCGCAACCGCGCCTGGTACTACCTCGGCAAAGTGTGGTTCGAGCGCGGCTACTTGGAGGATGCGGAACGTGCGCTCAACCGGGTATCCGGCAGCATGGACCCGCGAATCGATGCGCAGAGGACCATGCTCCTGGCGGAGATCATGATGCGCGAACGCCGCTTCGACGACGCGATCGCGTTGCTGCGAGCGTGGCGCGGGCCCAGGGACTGGACCGCGTATGCGGACTTGAACCTCGGCGTCGCGCTCGTGCGTCTGGGCCGGCTGGATGATGCAGTGCCGATCCTCGATCGCGTAGGCAGCATCGAGGCGCGCGGCGAAGAATTCTTGGCGCTCAAGGACAAGGCCAACCTCGCGCTGGGATTCGCGCTGCTGCAGGGCCATCGTGCGGCCGCGGCCAAGGGGTATTTGCAGCGCGTGCGCCTCGAAGGGCCTTTCTCCAGCAAAGCGCTGCTCGGCCTCGGCTGGGCCGACGCGATGACCGGCGATTACAAACGCGCCCTGGTGCCTTGGCTGGTCCTGCACAAGCGTGATCTGTTGGATGCCGCCGTGCAGGAGTCGTTTCTCGCCGTGCCGTACGCGTTCGGCGAGCTGCACGCCGACGGCCAAGCAGCCGATTATTACAACTCCGCGATCCACTCGTTCGACGAGGAGCTGCGCAACATCGATGCGTCGATCGTGCAAATCCGTTCGGGGAAGCTGCTCGAGCGTCTGCTGGAACAGGACAAGCAGAAGAAGGTCAGCTGGTCCTGGCAACTGCAAAATTTGCCGAACGCGCCGGAAAGCCGATATTTGTACGTGCTGCTCGCCAGCAACGACTTTCAGGAGGGTCTGAAGAATTACCGCGAACTGCAGTACATGAGCAGAAACCTGGAGGATTGGCGGAGCAGCATCGCCGCCTTCAACGACATGCTGGCGACCAAGCAGGAGGCCTACGCCGAGCGCGTGCCGAAAGCCGACGCCGTGCTGGCGGCCACCGATCTGGACGCCTTGATGCGCAAGCGAGTCGACTTCGAATCCCGCATCAATCAGATCGAGCAGTCCCGCGATGTCGCCGCTCTCGGGACGCCGGAAGAGCAGAGAACTTGGGCGCGCCTCCAGCGAGTCGGCGACGCGCTCGCGGCGCATCCGGATGACCCCGATTTGGCGGAGATGCGCGATAAATTCCGCTTGATGAAGGGCGTGCTGTACTGGCGGCTGTCGGAGAGCTTCCGCGCGCGGCTGTGGAACGAGCGGCGCGCGGTCAAGGAACTCGCGGCGGACTTGAAGGAAACTCAGCGGCGGGTGGTGTTGGTGCGCCAAGCGCGCCAAAGCATTCCGACGAGCAACGGCGCCGATGCCGAGCGCGTGGCGGCCGTCGCTGCGCGCCTGGAGCAATTGCACGATCGGCTCGCGACGATCGAGGATCAGGAAGACCACTATTTGCAGACTCTCGCGATCGACGCGCTGACGGATCAAAAGGGGCGCATCGAGACGTATCAAGTTCAAGCCCGCTACGCCTTGGCGACGATCTACGACCGCGCCGCCAACGGCGAACAGAAAAAGCCGAAGGGTAGCCCATGAAGCGCCGCCTGCTGCCGCTTTTGCTGGCGGTATCGGCGGCGGGCACGGCCGGCGCCGCGTCGCCCCAGCCCGCCACGCTCAAGGATCTCGAGAATCAGCAAGTCGCCGTCAGCCCCAATCCGCCCCAGGACGTGGATTTCAACAAGACGATGCAGAGCTACCGCCGCTTCCTCGATTTGAACTCCGGCGATGCGGAGCTGCGCGCGGAGGCCTTGCGGCGGCTCGGGGATTTGCATCTGGAGAGTTCGGAATCGGAGCGCATCGAGCGCGAGCTCGTGGCCAACGAAGCGCTGCAGGCCTCCGAGGCGATCACTTTGTATTCCGCCCTGTTGAAAGCCTATCCGAACTACGAGCGCAACGATTCGGTCCTGTATCAACTGGCGCGCGCCTATGAATTGGCCGCCCAGCCGGATAAAGCGCTCGCCGCGTTGAACCGGCTGGTGACGGAGCATCCCGGTAACCGGTACATCGACGAGGCGCAATTCCGCCGCGGCGAACTGCTGTTTTCGGACAAGCAGTACGCGGCCGCGCAGCAGGCCTATCAAGCGGCGATCCGTTACGGTCCGACCTCGGAGTTCTACAGTCAGAGCCAGTACAAGCTGGGCTGGTCGCTGTTCAAGCAAGGCGAGAACGAAGCATGCTTGGCGCCGTTCTCCGCGGTACTCGACTCGGTTCTGGTGTCGAAGAGCGATCCGACGGCGCTGATCGATGTGGATACCTTGAGCCGTCCCAACCGCGAACTCGTCGACGACACGTTCAGAGCGATGTCGATCGCCTTTTCGTACGTCGACGGCCCCAAGACGATCGATGCGTTCCTCAAGAGCATCCGGCCGCGGCCCTACGCTTACCTGCTGTATTCGCAATTGGGCGATTTGTACATGGAGAAGCAGCGCTACACCGATGCGGCGGACAGCTACCGCGCCTTCGTCTCGCAAGATCCGCGCAACGAAAGGGCGCCGCTGCTCGAGATGCGGGCCATCGAGGCGTACGCGCGCGGCGGCTTCCCTCAGCTCGTGCTGCAGGGCAAGCAGGAGTTCGTCGAGAACTACAGCTTCGGCACGGCCTATTGGCAGGGCCGCGATCCGGCCGGCGAGGCCAAAGTGGTCGCGCAGCTGAAGAAGAACTTGCAGGATTTGGCGCAGTATTACCACGCCCAGGCGCAGAAGACGAAGAATGCCGCCGATTACCAGGTGGCGGCCAAGTGGTATCGCAGCTATCTGCATTCCTTCCCGAGCGATCCGGACGCCGCAGCGACGGATTTCCTGCTCGCCGATACGCTGTTCGAGAGCAAGCAATACTTGGAGGCGGCGCAAGAATATGAACACACCGCTTACGGCTACGGCCGGCATCCGCAAGCTGCGGCGGCCGGCTATGCCGCGATCGTCGCATACGACAAGCACGCCGAAACAGTGACCGGCGATCAGAAGAAAGCGATTCGACGCCTCAGCGTCGACAGTTCGCTGCGCTTCGCCGACACGTTTCCCGAACATCCGGAGAGCGCGCAGGTGCTGACGCACGCGGTAACGGAACTCTTCAACACGAAGGACTACGTGCGCGCGGTCGCGGCGGCGCAGAAGCTGTTGGCCAAGCGCCCGCCCGTCGATGCGCCGAAGCAGGTAGTCGCGTGGACCGTGATCGCGGACTCGAATTTTGCGCAAGGCGCGTTCGACAAAGCCGAAGCGGCTTACACGAACGTCAAGACGCTGATGCCGGCGGATGATCCGCAGCGAGGCGCCATCGTCGAGCGGCTGGCCGCCTCGATCTACAAGCAGGGAGAACAGAAGAGCAAGGGCGGCGACAGTGCCGCGGCCGTCGCCGATTTCTTGCGCGTATCGCAGCTGGCGCCGACCTCGAAAATCCGCTCCACCGCCGATTTCGACGCCGCCGCGCTGTTGATCCAAGGCAAGCAATGGGATCGCGCGATCGAGGTATTGGAGAGTTTTCGACGCAATTTCCCGCAGAGCCCCATGCAGGAGGACGTGACCCGCAAGCTCGCCGTCGCCTACTCCGCCGCCAACCGCCCGGCGGCGGCGGCCGTCGAGTTCGAACGCATTGCCGCATCGGCGGCCGAGACGGCGGAGGTGCGGCGCGAGGCGACGCTGCAGGCGGCCGACCTCTATGAGAAGGCTGGTAACGCCGGCAAGTCGCGGGTCATGCTCGAGGAGTTCGTCAAGAATTTTCCGCAGCCGCTGAACCCGGCGATGGAGGCGCGCAACAAACTCCGTCTGATCGCCAAGCAAGCGGGCGATTGGACCGCCGAGCAGCATTGGCTCAAGGACATCATCGCCGCCGATGCCGCCGCCGGAGCGGCGCGCACCGATCGCAGCCGCGCGCTCGCCGCGGAAGCGACTCTGACGATCGCGGCACCGCTGCTCGACGAGTTCCGCCGCGTCAAGCTGGTTGCGCCGCTCAAGCGTTCCTTGGCCAACAAGCGGCGCGCGCTCGAGGCGGCGCTGGCGGCCTATACGCGAGCGGCCGACTATCGAGTGGTGGAGGTCACGACCGCCGCCACGTTCGAGAGCGCCGAGCTGTACAGTCAGCTGAGCAAAGATCTGATGAGTTCCGAGCGGCCGAAGAACCTTTCAAAGGCGGAGTTGGAGGAGTATGACGTCTTGCTCGAGGAGCAAGCGATTCCGTTCGAGGACAAGGCGATCAAGTTGCACGAAATCAATACGGCGCGCGTCAAGGACGGCGTTTACGATCAATGGGTGCAGAAAAGCTACGCGTCGCTCGCCGAGCTCGATCCCGCCCGTTACAACAAGGTGGAAACCGGTGAACAGCTGGTCGATTCGATTCGTTAGCTTGGGGTTGGCGGCTCTGCTCGAGCGGCTGCGCGAGTACCCCCTCTGGCAATGCCGTGCCAGCGCCGAGCGCCGCGGACGAAACCGCGCGCCCGCCGGAACAGGCGAAGGCGGTCGCGGGCGCGCAGCCGCCGGGTGCCGCGGCGGGTGCCGCCGCCGCTGCGCCGGCGCCGCCTGCCATACCGGAGCGAGCCGCGGCCGAGTACGCCCAAGCCGTCGATCTGATGAAGAACGGCAAGGCCACGGACGCCGAACTCGAGTTCAAACAACTGGCGATCGCTCATCCCGAGTACAGCGGCCCACAAGTGAATTTGGGTATCCTATATTTGCAAGGTTCGCGCCTGACGGAAGCCGCGGCGGCGTTCAAGGCCGCGCTCGCGAGTAATCCCGGCAATGCGGTCGCTGCCGACGAGCTCGGCATTGCGATGCGCAGGCTCGGCGACTTCGGCGCCGCCGAAACGGCCTACCAGGGCGCGATCGCCGCCGATCCGAACTATGCGCCGGCGCACTTGAATCTGGGCATTCTGTATGACCTTTATCTCGGTCAGCCGCAAAAGGCGCTCGATCAGTACGAGCGCTACCTGGCGATCGTCGGCGACAACAAACGGGTGGCCGGTTGGGTCATCGAACTGCGAAAACGCATTGGGGCGCCTGCACCCAACAAGGAGCCGACATGAACCCAGTTCAACAACGACTCGTTACTCTGCTGTTGTTCAGCTTGGCCGCTTCGGTCGCGGCGGGCGCGGACGACCCGCCGGCGGCGCCGGCCGCCACGCCGGCCGCCACGCCGGCCGCTGCCCCGACTCCGGATGCCGCGGCGGTGCCGGCATCTGCCGCTACGCCGGATGCCGCAACGCAGCAAAAGTCGTCGGCCAAAACAGAACGCGCCGCCTCAAAGACCGGAAAAACCGGCCTCAAAAGCGATTACATCGCGCTCGGCACGACGACGGTGACCGGCAACCGGGAGTTGCCGAAAGTCTTGTACATCGTGCCATGGAAGAAATCGGACATCGGCGACCTCGCCGGCAAGCCAATGAATAGCTTGCTCGATGAGGTGCTGGCGCCGGTCGATCGGGACGTTTTCCGGCGCGAGGTCGTTTATTACCACGCGCTGTCGACCGCGGCGTCCCAAAATGGTGCGCAGGCCGGCGATGCCGCCAAGCAGGTTGAGAAGTAAGTCATAGCCGATTTTACGGAATCTGGTTGAATCTCCATATTGGAGCAGTAGGATTTTTTTAGGAGCACGCAGATGAGTCCCATGAATTCGTTCATTAATTTCTTCAAGGACGGAGGGGTGTTCCTATACCCACTCGCTTTGATCTTCGTCGTCGGCGTATCGATCGCGATCGAACGCTACGTCTACTTGACCCGCGAGACCATCCGCAATCGCGGATTGTGGGACGAGCTGGTGCCGGCGCTGACCGTCGGCAATTTCAAGCAAGTCGTCGCGCTGACACAGAACTCCAAAGCCTCGATCGCGACGATCTTGAATTATGGCGTCGCTAGAGTTGCGAGCGCCCGGCGCCGCGACGACATCGAGAAGGCAATGGACGAAAGCCTGCTCGAAGTCATACCGCGTATCGAAAAGCGCACCCATTACTTGTCCTCGCTCGCCAACGTCGGCCTGTTGATCGGCTTGCTCGGCACGATCGTAGGCTTGATCGGCGCGTTCAGCGCCGTCGCGACCGCGAATCCGTCCGAAAAGGCCAGCTTGTTGGCGGCGGCGATTTCCGTCGCGATGAACAACACCGCTTCCGGTCTTGCCGTCGCGATCACGCTGTTGCTCGCGCACATGTTCCTCGAGGCCAAGACGACGGCGTTGATCGACAGTCTGGAAATCGCGTCGGTGAAATTCCTGAATTCGATCACCGAACGTCAGGCGCATGAATCGGCGGCGGCTCCCGCTGCGCGCGCCGCCACGCCGGCGCCCGCGACCGCCGCGGCTCGCGGCAGCATCTAACGGCCCGCTCCGCCGAAGGTGCTTCGCCAATGAAATCAAAGTCTGCGCGTCTCGTTCGCCGCAATCACGCCCGCTACCATCAGGGGCGCGATGATTTGAATATCGTGCCGATGATCGACATGATGGTCATCTTGGTATTTTTCTTGATATTCACGGCGGTCTTCTCGAAGACGGACATCCTGCAACTGAATCTGCCGTCGAACAATCCCACGGCCATGGTCCTGCCGAAAGGCCTCAAGCTCGAAATCATCGTTCGCCCGAACGATATCTTGGTCAATGACCGCAATTCGGGGCCGCTCAAGGATTTCGAGAGCAAGGGGGGCGCCTACGACTACGACAGCCTTTCGGTGTTCATGCGCACCGTCAAATCGCAGTTCCCGCAGATGACCGATGCGACCGTGCTGCTCGGGCCGAACGTGCAGTATGACGTGCTCGTGCAGGTCATGGACGCGGTGCGCGTCTATCAGTTGCCGACCGCGCCGTATTCGAAGGCCGAACTGTTTCCAGACATCTCCGTCGGAGACGCGCCGATATGACGCCGTACCGCATCAAGCGCCACCGCAAACGCAGGCACGGCGGGAATCACTTCGTGCTGATTCCGTTCATCGACATGATGACGATATTGATCGTGTTCTTGCTCGCGCACACGGCGGAAGTCGACATATTGCCGAACACCAAGAACATAGCGATTCCGCAGTCCATCTCGCAGCGCAAGCCGCAGCCCTCGGTCGTCGTGATGGTGACCAAGGATTCGATGTACGTCGACGGACAGCTGATCGGTTCGGTGGATCAGCTGATGGCGGGCTCCGGACCGGTGATCGCGCCATTGAAGGCGGCCCTGATGGCGCAGAACGACAAGATTCTCAACGTCGCCCAGAAATCGGACATCTCCAAGCGCGAAGTCACGATCATGGGCGACAAGGCGACGCCGTACCGCGTGCTGAAGAAGGTCATGATGACCTGCACCGAAGCGGACTACGGCAAAGTGTCGCTCGCGGTCGTCGAACGCGAACGGGCGGCGACTTAAATGGCGGCGGCAGATACCGTACAGCGGGGCGGCGTCAGCGGATTGAATCCGTATTTCCGGCGCTATGAGCTGCCGTGGTCGCCGAGCGAGGAGATGGAACGGCGCTTTCGCGTCATTCTGCGAAACCTCGCCATCGTGTTTGCGATCATCGCGGTGGTCATTCCGTTGCTGCCCAAGCGCGAACGGGTCATCAATACCAATACTCTGCCCGAACGGGTCGTGCAGCTGGTCATGCAACCGCCGCCGCCGCCGCCGCCACCGCCGCCGAAGCCGGCGGAGAAAACGCCTAAGCCCACCAAGCCGACACCCGTGCCGAAGCCGGTCAATCCCCGCGTCAAGGCGCAAAAGAGCGGCCTGCTTGCGAACCTGGACGAATTGGCGGCCCTGCGCGATCAAGTGGATCTGGAAAAATTTGCGAAAGATCAGCCGAGGACGCATGATCCGGGCGACGTGACGACCGTGACGCGATCGATGATCACCTCCAAGGCCGGCAGCACGAGCGGCGGCATCGCTGCGCCGTCGAGCAGCGGATTGGCGGCGGGTTCCGGCTCGTTGAACGGCTACAGCGCCGGCAAAGTGCGCAATCCTACTCTGGCCTCGGCCGGCGACCGCTCGACGAGGGGCGGCGGCAGCGGCAAGGCCTCGCGCAGCGCCGACGAAGTCGCCTTGGTCTTCGACAAGAACAAGGGGGCCATCTACGCGCTGTACACGCGCGCGTTGCGCCAAAACCCGGCGCTGCAGGGCAAGGTGGTCGTGGAACTGAGCATCTCACCGGCCGGCGACGTGACGTCCGCGCGCATCGTTTCCAGCGAATTGCACGACCCCGATTTCGAGGAGAAATTGCTGGCGCGGATCCGCCTGTTCAAGTTTGCGGCGAAGGACGTCGCGCCGCTGACGACCACCAAACCGATAGACTTCTTCCCGGCCTGATGAACATCCAATCCGAAATAGAGTTCTTCACCGATATGGGCTTGGTCGACAAGGCGAGATTTATCACGCGCTTGATTTGCGAGATATCCGATGAGGCCAAGCTGAGCGGCAGCGATGCGGCGCAGTTGCGATTCGCCATCGAAATCAATCAGAGATTGGCGCGCTTCAGCTATCAAATCCTCAGCGAGGATGCGGCGCGTCCGCCGGACGACGTCGTGATACGCATGCTGCTCGGAACGCGAACGGACAAGAACGCGGAGCGCATCGTCCAGAACGCCTACCGCCGCCTGTTGAATACGTTCGAATCCTTCGAGACCACGGTTTTATTGAACACCCACTGATCCTCCCGGTCCTGCGGCGGCGAGAAATGGCGCGATCCGCGCCGACAAGCTCATAATAATTCTCCCGGCATTCGCGCGAGCCAAGCAGCATGTATCGCCAAAGCATTCAATTTCCGGTCAAGGACGCGGCTCTCAAGGAGGACGTGCACGCCTTGGGCGAGACGATCGGCGCGATGCTGCGCGAACAGGGCGGAGACGAGCTCTTCGAATTGGTCGAGGGCGACCGCTTGGCCGCGATCCAACGCCGCGAAGGGCGCGAGCCGGACGCCGGGGGTCTCGAATCGCGGACCAAAGGCCGCTCAGCGGCCCTGGCCACGGATTTGACGCGGGCGTTCTCGACCTGGTTTCAAGGGGTCAATACCGCCGAAAAAGTCCACCGCGTGCGCCGGCGCCGCGAGTACTTGAACGATTCGACCACGGCGCAGCCCGGCGGCATTGCCGATTGCGTCGGACGCCTGCAGACCGAAGGCGTCTCGTTGGTCGACATGCTGGGCTTGATCGAATCGATGCAAATTGAGCCGGTTTTCGCGGCGCATCCGACCGAATCGACCCGCCGCACCTTGATGCGCAAACAGCAGCGCATCGCTCAGGATTTGCTCGATCGGCTGAATCCGACCCTGATCCCGGCCGAGCTGGAGACGCTGTGGGCGCGCGTGCGCATGGAGATCACGACGATTTGGCAGACCGAAGACCATCCGCGCGAGAGCTTGACCGTTGCCGATGAGCGCGAGCATGTGCTTTTTTACCTGATCGAAATCCTCTACCGGGTCATACCGTTTTTCTACGAGGAGGTCGAGGAGGCGCTGGCGAAAGCCTACTCGGTGCCGCCGGAGTCGCTCGACATCCCCAACATACTGCGCTTCGGATCGCTGGTGGGGGGCGACATGGACGGTAATAGCGACGTCCACGGCAAGACGATACGCGAGACGCTGCAGCGGCACCGGCAGGTCATCGTGTCGACGTATTTCGAGGAATGCCGGCAACTGGCGGAGAACCTGAGCCAGAGCGCGCATCGCGTCGACGTTACGGCCGCGCTCGCCGCGCGGATCGAGAATTACGCGGCGATGCTGCCCGCCGCCACCGCGCTCGCCCCGGCCCGCCATGATCGGATGCCATACCGCTCGTTCTTCGGGCAGATCGCCGAGCGCCTCAAAGCCACCTACGAAGCGCGGCCGAACGGCTACCGCGGTCCAGACGAATTGCTCGCGGACGTCACCCTTGCAGCCGACAGCTTGATCCAGAACCAAGGCCGGCATGCGGGATATTTTTTGGTCAGACGCCTGATCCGCCGAGTTCGCACGTTCGGGTTCCATCTGGCGGCGCTCGACGTCACGCAAAGCGCCCAGATCCATGCCGAAGTCATCGCGCAGGGTCTTGGCGATCCCGCATGGGCGTCGCAGCCGGCCGGCGAGCGCCTCGAGCATCTGCGCGATCTGCTGCTGCGGGATCAGGGCCAGACGACACCGCTCGATGCGATGGGTAGGCGAACCCTGGCGGTGTTCAAGGCGATCCGTTTTGCGCGGCACAAGTTCGGCCGCGACTCCATCGGTGATTACATCGTCAGCGGCGCGCAAGGGACCGAGGACGTGCTCGCGGTTCTGCTGCTGGCCCGGTGGGCCGATATCGTCGATAAGCGCAGCGGCGAGTGTCCTCTGGACATCGCGCCGCTGTTCGAGTCGGTCGAGTCCTTGGAACAGGCCGGAAGCATCATTCGTTCCCTGCAGCTCGAGCCGGCTTACCGCAGCCACCTAGCGGCGCGCGGCAACGCTCAGAGGGTCTTGATCGGCTACTCGGATTCGAACAAGCTCGGCGGCATCGCCGCGTCGCGTTGGGCGCTGCAGGAGTCGCAGAGCCGCCTGCTCGAGGTGGCGCGCGAGACGGGCCTCAATATCACCGTGTTTCACAGCCGCGGCGGTACGCCGTCGCGCGGCGGCGGCCGCACCGAGAATCTGGTCGAAAGCACGCCGAGCGGCGCGATGCGCGGAGTTCTGCGGCTGACCGAGCAGGGCGAGGTCGTCAACCAGAACTACGGATTGCGCCCGATCGCGATGCGCACTTTGGAGCGCACGTTTGCCGCGGTCGCGCTTGGCACGGCGCACGCCGATTCCGCCTCCAAGGTGCCGGAGGAATATATCGGCACGATGCGCGCAATCGCCGCGCGCAGCCTCGCCGTTTACCGGTCGTTGGTCTACGAGGATCAGGGGTTCGCCGATTATTTTCGCGCGGCAACCCCGTTCGACGCGATCGAACGGATGCACATCGGATCGCGCAGTGCCGCTCGCCCAGGGGGCCGCGGGATCGCCGCGCTGCGGCCGATTCCTTGGGTTTTCGCTTGGACTCAGAGCCGGCACATGCTGCCCGGCTGGTTCGGATTCGGCAGCGGATTGCAAGTCGCGTTCGAGCGGCACGGCGAGAAAGTGCTCGGCGCCATGCTCGCGCATTGGCCCTACTTCGGGCATTTATTCGACGATATCGAGGCGATGCTGGCGCGCACCGATCTGGACATCGCCGCCCATTACGACGTCTTGGCCGGCGATCACGCGCAGGGCCGCGCGCAAGCGATACGCGGCGAATATACGCTGACCAAGGGCTTCGTGCTCCGGCTGCGGGGCTGCGAGCGATTGCTCGACGGCGACCCGACCTTGCAGCGGGCCATCCGCTTGCGCAATCCGTACGTCGATCCGATGCACCTGATGCAGGTGGACATACTGAAGCGCTGGCGGGCGACGGCGAGGCTGGACGGCGATCTGCTGGCGGCGCTGCGGGCGACGATCAGCGGCATCGCGCAAGGCTTGCAGGCGACCGGCTGACGGCGCAACCCGTCAGCACTCGGGCACGTTGACGGCGAGACCTCCTTGGGAGGTTTCCTTGTAGATCGTCGACATGTCCAAGCCGGTCTGACGCATCGTCGTGATCACCTGATCGAGCGACACCTTGTGCGAGCCGTCGCCGCGCAAGGCGAGGCGCGCTGCGTTGATCGCCTTGACCGATCCCATCGCGTTGCGCTCGATACAGGGGATCTGCACCAGGCCAGCGACAGGATCGCAGGTCAATCCCAAATTGTGTTCCATGCCGATTTCGGCCGCGTTCTCGATCTGCTCATTGCTGCCGTTCAGCGCCGATACCAAACCTGCGGCCGCCATCGAGCAGGCGACGCCGACCTCGCCCTGGCATCCCATCTCGGCGCCGGATATCGAGGCGTTCTGCTTGTAAAGCATGCCGATCGCGGCGGCCGTCAGCAAAAAGCGGATCACGCCGTCGTCGTCGGCGCCGGGTTCGAAGCGCCGGTAATAATGCAGAACCGCCGGCACGATGCCCGCCGCGCCGTTGGTCGGCGCCGTAACCACTTGGCCGCCCGCGGCGTTCTCCTCGTTGACGGCGAGCGCATAGACGTTGACCCAGTCCAGCGCGTGCATCGGGCTCAACGGATCGCCGCTCATCAATTGGCGATACAGCTTCGGCGCCCGGCGCCGCACGCCGAGCACGCCCGGCAGCAGGCCTTGCGCATCGAAGCCGCGGCGCACGCAATTCTGCATGACCTGCCATAGGCGCAGCAGCCCGGCGCGAACCTCGGCCTCGCTGCGCCACGCGCGTTCGCGCGCCAGCATCAGTTCGTGCAGCTCCAATCCATGTTGACGCCCATGTTCGAGCAGCGTCGCGCCGGAGTTGAACTCGAACGGCGGCGCCTTGCGCTGATCGCCGGGACCGGCCTCGACGCCGGCCTGGACGACGAAGCCGCCACCGATACTGTAATACTCCTCGCGCGCCAGCACCTGCCCATCAACATCGTGCGCCGTGAAGCGCATGCCGTTCGAATGGCCGGGCAACACCTGATCGAAGTGGAACAGCAGATTCAGCGGCTCATCGAACGGTATTTCGTGCCGCCCCGCCAGGCGAATGCGGTGTTGCCCTCGAATGCGCTGCAAGGCGGGGTCGATGGCCGCCGGATCGATCGTCTCGGGGCTGTGGCCCTCCAGCCCCAATAGGATCGCCCGGTCCGAGCAGTGGCCGCGGCCGGTCAATGCCAGCGAGCCGTAGAGTTGCGCGGAGATTTGCGAGGTTCGCTCGAGCAAATTTCTCGCGCTGAGCAACTCGACGAACTGTCGCGCCGCGTTCATCGGCCCCATCGTGTGTGAACTGGACGGGCCGATGCCGATCTTGAAGATGTCGAAAACGCTCAAACTCATGTGCGCAAGCCGATTGACCGAAGTGGGTTCGCGGCCCGTGCCGCGCTCGTCGGCATGATACCCCGGCGCGCGCGCAGTTTCGCTGCGACCTCGACGATCGGCGCTCGCGAGTCCGGCAAATGCATTAAAATAGCGGATTCGGCGACCAATGTGATTGCGCCCATACAGGAGCCGTTGATGAAAACCTCCCCACCGATCATTCCCATGCTGTTGATTTGCGCGGCGGCGGCGTTCGCGCCGCGCAGCGAAGCCGCGGGCGTATCCGCCGCGATCGCCGCGGCCGTCGCCGATCCCGCGCGCCCGCAGGCCGACCGCGAGCGGGACGCCGACCGGCTGCCGGCCGAAACGCTTGCGTTCGCCCTCGTGGCGCCGGGACAAAAAATCGGCGAACTGCTGCCGGGCGGCGGTTACTTTACCCGCATGCTGAGTCGAGTCGCAGGCTCCGAGGGCGCCGTCTATGCGGTTGCACCGACGCCCAAGCAGGGCAAGACCGATTATTCCGCCGGCGTCCGGCTGCTCCCCTCCGATCCTCACTATGCGAATCTCACCGTGCTGGCGCAGCCTTTGTCGGCGCTGCATTTCCCTGTGCCGCTCGACTTGGTGTGGACGTCGCAGAATTATCACGATCTGCACAATATTCCCGGATTCAGTCTGGCCGCGTTCAATCAATCGGTATACGCGGCCTTGAAGCCGGGTGGCGTATACTTGGTTCTCGACCATGCGGCGGCGCCCCATTCCGGGACCCGCGATACCGGCACCTTGCATCGGATCGATCCGCAGGTGGTCAAAGCCGAGGTTCTGGCCGCGGGATTTGTCCTCGAGGCGAGCAGCGATCTGTTGCATAGGCCGGGCGATCCGCACACGGCAGCTGTCTTCGATCCGGCGATTCGCGGCCGCACGGACCAGTTCATATTTCGGTTCCGCAAGCCGGGCGCCGCGCGCTAGCGACGAACTCCTGGGCGCAGCTGGTGTCAACCGTGGCGCGCCGCAGACGTTGATCTTGATAGACTTTGGAGGTTGGTATTTATGTCCGCCGATTCGAATTCTCATTGGACGATCCGCTGGCTGCGGCGCGCGAGTCCCATGGCCTTATTGGTCGTGCTGGGCGGCTGCGTAGCGCCCCCGGTACGCACCGTTGCCGTGCCGGCGCCGCCGCCGCCGCGGCTGTTCATCTATCCGGCCCACGGCCAAACGGCGGATCAGATGGAAAAGGACCACTACGAATGTCATGTTTGGGCAGTGCAGCAGACCGGTGTCGATCCCAGCCGCGGGGACATTGGGGCCTATCAGCGCGTTGTGGTCCAACCGGCGCCGGGTGCGAACACCGTCGGCGGGGCGATCGGCGGCGCAATCGTCGGATCGATCCTTGCCGGGCCCCGTGATTCGGGGGTAGGAGCGCTCATAGGCGGTGCGGCCGGCGCCATCCTTGGATCCTCGGCGGACGCCCAATCGCAAGCGCAGGCGCGCCAGGCGCGACAGCAGGCCTACCAGAACAATGCGGCCGAACGTGCCCGCGGGCAGTCCTATCGGCGCGCGATCAGCGCCTGCCTCGTGGCCCGTGGTTATACGATCGGATAAAGAGATAGGAAAATCAGCGATATGAGCGTGAAATTCAATGTGGTTTTGGCGGCGTCGGCGGCCATAGTGCTCTGCGGGCTGCAGGCGTCCCATCCCGCGTATGCGGATCCGCCCGGCCAAGGACATGATCGCTCCAGCGGGCATGATCGTGCGGGCGGGCATGATCGCTCCAACGCGCGGGCGCCGGATCGCGGCGCGCGGCCGATGGGCCGGTCACAGCGCATCGTCAACGGTCGCGGCGAGGTGCTCGACAGCCGCTACCAGCATGGGCGCTATTATCCCGAGAGGGGCGCTTTCCGCTCGAGCTTGCCGGACGGCTACCGGCCGTATTTCTATCGCGGCAGCCGCTATTATTTTTATGGCGGCGCTTGGTATGCACCCCGCGGCAGCGGATTCGTCGTCATCGGGGCTCCGATCGGACTGGTCGTCTCGGTCTTGCCGCCGTATTACTCGACCGTGTGGATCGGCGGCTTGCCGTATTACTACGCGGATGACGTTTATTACAGCTGGGACCCGGGGCAAAACGGCTATGCGGTGGTCGATCCGCCGCCGGGCGCCGATCAACCATCCGCACCGCCCGCCGAAGCGGAAGCCGATTTGATCATCTATCCGAAAAACGGCCAGAGCGCCGATCAGCAAGCCGCCGATCGCTTCGAGTGCCATCGCTGGGCAAAATCGCAGACCGGCTTCGATCCGACCCAGCCAGGCGGCGACGTGCCGCCGGCCGAAGCCAACGACAGCCGCAGCAGCTACAACCGCGCGATGTCAGCCTGCCTGCAAGCGCGGGGCTACGAGGTCAAATAGGCGACTTCACCGCGGTCGCCCGCGACGGTTCGCGTCTCTAAAGACGCTCGGCATGCGTGTAGATATTGCATTGCGCGTCGCGCAAGAATCCGGCGAGGGTCAATCCGGCGACGTCGGCCAAATTGACGGCGAGGCTCGAGGGGGCGCCGATGGCGGCCAGTATCGGCGCGCCGGCCCGCAAGGCTTTCTGCACCAGTTCGAAGCTCGCGCGGCCGCTCAGCAGCACGATGCGCTCATCCAAGGGCAGGCGCCCCGCGAGGAAATTCTCGCCGATCAATTTGTCCAGCGCGTTGTGGCGGCCGACGTCCTCGGCGATGCCCTGCAGCGATCCCGAATAATCGAACAGCGCGGCGGCGTGTATGCCGCCGGTATCGCCGAACCTCGCCTGAGCCGCGCGCATGCGCGCCGGCAGGGATAGCAGCACCGCGAGTTCGGCCTGCGCGCCGGGCGCAATGCGAGTCGCCGCCGCACGGGCGATCGCCGCATCCAGCCCGGTCGTGCCGCACACGCCGCAGCTGGATCCTGCCGAGAAACGCCGGGGCGCGGCCTGCACTTCGAGCTGCACGGACGGCCGCAGACGCACATTGACGACATTCGGGCGCCGCGTGCTCGCCTCGATCGCCTCGATGTCCGTAGGCAGGTTGACGATGCCTTCGCCGAACAGCAAGCCGGCGGCGAGGTTCTCATCGTCGCCTGGCGTGCGCATCGTCGCGCCGAAGGAGACGGCCTCGCCGCCGAGCGCCGGATGATGCAGCTGAAATTCCAGCGGCGCTTCGACCGCGACCCGATCGTCTCGTGAGCTGCGTCCTTGGAGGTTCGCGCGCAGCACGCGAACGCCCTGAGTGCCGCCGCGGACGGCGGATGCGGCGGGGACTGCGGCGGTCGGTTTGCTCGGCATGCGACGGCAATGATACCGTTCGAAGTTGCTTGTGCACCATCTCCTAAAGGAGACGCCGATGTCGAAATCCGCCGAATTGAAAGCCCGCCAAGCGGCGGCCGTGCCCGTCGGTGTCGCCACCAAGGGCATTTACGTCGTCAAGGCGGAAAATGCCGAACTTTGGGACGTCGATGGCCGCCGGTTCATCGATTTCGCGGCGGGCATTGCGGTCGTCAATACCGGTCACCGGCATCCCAAGGTGATGGCGGCCGTCGCCAAGCAATGCGAGGCCTTCACGCACACCTGTTTTCACGTCGCGCCGTACGAGTCCTACGTGCGCCTCGCCGAGCGCTTGAACGCCTTGGCGCCAGGCGATTTTGCGAAAAAGACGCTGTTCTTGAGTTCGGGTGCCGAGGCGGTCGAGAACGCGATCAAGATCGCGCGGATACACACCAAGCGCGCGGCCGTGATCGCGTTCGCCGGCGGCTTCCACGGACGCACGCTGCTGGCGATGGGGCTGACCGGCAAGGTCATGCCGTATAAGCGCGGCTTCGGCCCATTCCCGGCCGAGATCTACCACGCCGAATTTCCGCAGCCGTATCGCGGCGTGACGACCGAACAGGCGCTCGCCGCTTTGGACGGCTTGTTCCACAGCGACGTCGATCCGAAGGCGGTCGCCGCGATCATCGTCGAACCGGTGCAAGGCGAGGGCGGCTTCAATGTCGCGCCGTTCGATTTCCTGCGCGCGCTGCGGCGTCTGTGCGACGAGCACGGCATCGTGCTGATCGCCGACGAGGTGCAGGGCGGCATGGGGCGCACCGGCAAGATGTTTTCGATCGAGCATGCCGGCGTCGTGCCGGATCTGATCACGATGGCGAAGGGTTTGGGCGGCGGATTTCCGCTGTCGGCGGTCACCGGCCGCGCCTCGATCATGGACACGGCGCATCCCGGCGGGCTGGGCGGAACCTACGGCGGCAGCCCGATCGGCATCGCCGCGGCGCATGCCGTGCTCGACGTCCTGGACGAGGAGTCGCTCTGCGCGCGCGCGGCGCGCATCGGCGAGCGCATGCGCGCGCGCCTCGAACGTGCTCGCGGGCGAGCTGCTCTGTATCGGCGACGTGCGCGGGCTCGGCGCGATGGTCGCATTCGAAATGGTCAAGGATCGCGGCAGCAAGGAGCCGGACGCGGAACTGACCAAAGCGATCTTGGCGCAAGCCGAACAGCGCGGCCTGATCCTGCTGTCCTGCGGCGTCGTCGGCGAACGTCGTGAGTCTGCTCGCGCCGCTGACGATCCCGGACGCCGTGCTCGACGAAGGCCTGCAGATCCTCGGCGAATCGGTGCGCGCCGCCGCCGGACGGCCGTCCGCGACGCGCGCGGCCTGACCGGCCTCACTGGCGGAACGTCGCCGTGATGCCGATCGTGCGCGGCCGGAACGTGTAGGCGTTCTGCTCGACCGAGGACGGCGCCAGCGGATTGGCCGCATACGCCGGGTTATTCGCGTCGATCTGCGCGAGTTGGTAGTTGGTCGTCTTGCGCGAGTCGAACAAATTGTCGACGAACAGCGCGATCTGCCAGTTGCCGAGCGTCAAGTCCGCTGCGCAGGCTGGTGAACACGGTCGAGGGCAGCGTGTAGGTGTTCGGCGAATATTGCGCCGTCGCCGGATCCTGGATCGCCGCGGGCCAGTCGTTGCGCCCCGTATATTCCCAGTCCAAGCGCAGGAACGCCGAGCGCTCGGCCAGCGTGAAAGTCGTACTGCAGCCCGAGCGCCGCCGTCCAGGGCGGATTGGTGCCCGGCGCCAGGTTGATCGCGCCTTCGCCGGCGATCGCATCGCCGGCATTGACCAGCAGGGGCTTCGGCGCCGGCGTGGACTTGGTGTAACGCGCGCTGGTATAGCCGACCGCTGCATCGGCGCTGAAGCCCGCGCCGAGCGCCATATCGGCCTGCAGGTCGAATCCCTTGGCGACCGCCGTGCCGAGGTTGTCGGTGAATTGCAGGCCGCAGTTATAGGCGACGTAGACGTTCTGCTGGATGTTGTTCCACTTGATGTAGTAGATGCTGGTCGCCATCCGGAACCGTCCGCCGAGGTTGTTCTTCGAACCGACCTCGTAGCTCTGCGTCGTATCGGCGTCATAGGTCAGCGGCGCGCCGTTCGGATAGCCGGTCTGCGCAAGACCGCCCTGGCCGTCGCAGTAACTCGGCAGCGGCGGATTACCGCCGCCCGGCCGGAAGCCCTTGGCGTAGGTCCCGTAAAACAAGTTCTTCTCGTCGGCTTGGAACGCCAGGCTCGCCTTCGGCGTGAACGAGTTCTGCCGCTGCGAGGCGGTTTGATAGTCCGGTCCGTAATTCTCGAGGCCGTCGCCGTGATGCGAAAGATCGAACGAGAGTTTGGCGAGCCGCGCGCCGAGAGTCAGTTTCCACTGATCGGAGAAGCTGTAGCTCGCCTCGCCGAAGCCGGCGAGCTGGCGATCGTGGACGACGTTCTTGTTGTAATAAATGTCGCAATCCGGCAGCGACTGGCCCGGCGTGCCCGCACCGTTGCAGGAGTAGTAATCGCCGAAGTAGGTTTGCGGATCGATGCCGAACAAGGCGTTCCAGAACGGAATGATTTGCGTGTCCCGCAGCTCCTCGATGCTCGTCTCCCTGGAAAGCGACCAAAACGCGCCGACGGTCCATTTCCATGGGCTCGTCGCGTCGTTCGACTGCAGGCGGATCTCTTGAGTCCACGCTTCCTGCTGGTTCGTCATCGTATTCGGCGTCGAATAGCCGGCAAAGCCCGGCGGCAAATGCACGCCGTTGGCGTCGAGCAGCGGGTACCACGAGCACGGCGGCGCCGGCGTCGTCGAGGCGGATCCGCAGGAGCCGATCAGCCAGCCCTGCGCCTGGTAATACGCGAGGTCGTAGACGGTGCCTTGATAGCCGGTCAGCTCCTTGCGATGGTAATACGAAGAATTCGAAATCAGCGTCGCCTTGCCCAGATCCGCCTCGATCTTCAGGGCCGGCAAGTAATACTCGTCGGGCACCGGAATGCGCTCGGGCGTCGCGTTGTTGAACACGCCGCCGGCGGCATTCGAGTAGGCCGGCCAGAACGTCGATTCGTCGTGCTTGCGCGAGTTTTGGTACATCAGGCTCGGCGTGATCTTGAGGCCGGCGGAGGGCTCATACAGCAGGGCGAAGCGGGCCGCCATCGTGTTCGCGTGATTCGCGTTCTTCTCGACGAGCGCCAGCGTCGTCGGATCGACTCTGTTGATCCAGCCGCCGTCGTAGCGGTACCAGACGCTCGCGCGGTAGCCGAGGACGCCGTCGACGAGCGGGCCGCCGTGCGCGATGCCCGCCTCGTAGCTCGGCTCGCCGCCGCGCGTGAACGATACTTCGCTGCGCGCGTAGGTCGACTCTTTGGTCACGCTCGGCTGCGTCATGATGTAGCGCACGGTGCCGCCTTCGGAACCGGCGCCGAACAGCGTACCCTGCGGACCGCGCAGCACCTCGACGCGATCCAGATCGAACGTCTTCGGCAGGGTGTCGTCCGGATTGAAACCCAAGGCGCGCATTTGAATCGGCGTGTCGTCGATGTAGATGCCGGTCGTGCCGGCGCCGCCCGACGATGAGATGCCGCGAATCGAAATCGCGTTGGTGCCCTGTGTGTCGATCGATACGCCCGGCGTGAAGCGCACGATGTCCTGAAAGTCCTTGATGCCCTTTTGATCGAGCAGCGCCTGACTGAACGCCGTGACGCTGAGCGGCACCTTGTTGATATTTTCCTCGCGGCGCGTCGCAGTGACGACGATTTCCTCGAGCGCGCCCCCAGACGCCGCGGACGCCGCCGCTGCGGCCACCGTCGGCAGCGCGCCGATCAGGGCGCAACCGCAAACCGCGATCCGCCAAAACAACGATCCCCCGGCAATGGCGCTCGCAATCGGCCTGGAGTTGGTGGTCGGCATGGGATCCCCGCAGTTATATGAACATATAATTGTGTGAATCGGACGCTAGCACCGCTCGCGGGTCATTGCAATCGCGCTCGACGGCGCTTCGGCGCGCGCGCGCCGGCTCCGCGAAGCCAAGCCTGGCTGCGCCCTAGTTGCGGTACGTGAACGTCAGGCCGATCGTGCGCGGGCGGAAGGTGAATTGGCGCTGCAAGCGAGTCGCCGATTCGCAGGCCGGCGTCGCTGTCGTACACAGGCCCGGATCGATCGTCCAGTTGTAGTTCGTGACGGTGTGGCTGTCGGCTAGATTGTCGACGAACGCCCCGATCTGAAACGCGCCGAACTTTATGCCGCCGCGCATCGACATGAAGTTCGTCGAACTCAAGGTGTAATTCGCCGGGTCGAACTGTTGGGTCGCCGGGTCCTGTTGCGGCGCGAGCCACTTCGCGCGCCCTTGGTATTCGTCGTCGAAGCGCACGAACGCATCGTAACTGAAGACCGGGAAATGGTATTCAAGGCCGACCGACGCCGTAACCGGCGCGTTCGGCTGCCCGCTCTGGCCGGTGATCGCATCGCCGTTCGCGACGATCGTTGTCGCGCCCGAGCCGACGCCGAACAGCGCATCCTTCGTGTAGCGGGCATCGGTGTAGCCGGCGGTCAACTCCGCCGTGAAATTGTCGGTAACCGCGATGTCCGCCTGAATATCCGCTCCCTTGGCGGTAGCCGCGCCTAGATTCGTGATGAACGAGATTTGGCAGATCGGCGGAATGACGGTCTGCTGGATGTCGTTCCATTTGATGTAATAGATGCTGCTCGCGATCTTGACGCGATTATTGAAATTATTCTTCGCGCCGAATTCGTAGCTGTTGACCGAGTCGGAGTTGAAAGTCGCCGGCGCTCCCGAAATATTGAAATTCTGGAAGTCCGTCGCGCATGCCGCGTACGGCACGGGGTTGTTCGCGCCGCCCGGACGGAAGCCCTTGGAATACGTGAAGTAATACAGGTTTCTGGGATCGAACTGATAGGCGATGCTCACCTTCGGTGTGAACGCGCTCTCGTCCTTGTTGCCGCTGCCGGTCTGCGGCGTCAGGAATAGCTGCGGGCCGCCGGTCAGCGTGTTGAACGAATACTTCAGCTTCGAGTAGCGCGCGCCCAGGGTCAATTTCCACTGATCCGTCATCGCGTACGTCGCCTCGCCATACCAGGCGAGCTGCTCGTCCTTCGCGGACGTTTGCAAAAAATACGAATCGTTCGGGAATCGGGGATCGTAGAGGATCGGCTGGTAGGGCGTCGCGCAAGCTTGAGCGGCTGCATCGTACAAACAAAACACATCGCCGTAGTTGACGCCAAGATAAGCCTGGGTCAGTTCGTTCAGCAGGGGGTCGTGAATTTGTTCGAGGTAGCTTTGCCGGTCGTTGCTGTAGAACAAGCCCGTCGTCCAGATCAGGCGCGCATTGCTGTCCGCCGACTGCAGGCGGATCTCCTGCGTGAAGTTCTGCTGGCCGTTGTCGACCGAAGCGGGCGAGCGGTAATCGGTCGCGCCTGCCGGCAAATGCACTCCGCTTCCATCGAGCAAGCCCGGTTGAGCGAATACCGCCGACGATTGATAAAATCCCAAATTGTAGAGCGTGCCGTCGTAGCCGGTCTCATCCTTGCGGTGATAGTACGAGGTGTCCGAGATCAGACGCACTGCGCCGAAATCGCCCTCGATCTTCAATGCCGGCAGATAGAACCGGTCGGGCGCGGAGCGCTGCGTCGGGTTTGCGCTGACGTAGTTGTCTTTGCCGGGATTCGAATACAACGGCCAGTAGTTCTCTACATCGTTGCGGTAGCGATCCTGGTAATAGATGCTCGGCGTCAGCTTCCAACGGTCGGAGATCGCCCATACGGCGGCCAGCCGCAGCAGCATGGTCTGATCGTAATTGGCATTTTTTTGATCCGTTGCGAGCGTCACCGGATCGATGCGGTCGATGTAGCCGCCGTCGCGCCGGTACCAGACGGTGGCACGCACGCCGAGCACGTTGTCGACGATCGGCCCGCCGGCCGCGACGCCCGCCTCGTAACTCGGATCGCCGCCTTGCGTGTAGGAGATTTCGCTGCGGCTATAGATGCTGTCCTTGGTCAGGCTGGGTTGCGTCGTGATGTAACGCACCGTGCCGCCTTCGGAGCCGGCGCCGAACAGCGTACCCTGCGGTCCGCGCAGCACTTCGATGCGGTCTATATCGAAGGATTTCGGCAAGGCTTCGTCGGGATTGAACGCCAGCGCGCGCATTTGGATCGGCGTGTCGTCGAGATAAATGCCGGTGGTGCCGGCGCCGCCCGTCGAGGCGATGCCGCGGATCGAGATGTTGTTGGTGCCGGCGTTGTCGACGCTAACGCCCGGAGTGAATTTCGCGACGTCCTGGAAGTCCTTGACGCCGCGTAGATCGAGGGCCTGCTGGGTCAGCGCGGTCACGCTGATCGGCACTTTGCTGAGGCTCTCTTCATGACGCGTCGCGGTGACGACGATTTCTTGCAGCGGGCCGCCGAGCGATTGGTCGCTCGCGGCGGCTTGTGCCCGGGCCGGACCCGGCGCCGCGGCTGATGCGGCGAGGCCCAGCAGGACCCACGCGATCGCGCCTTGCCGGCCGTGGTTCCTACGCAACGCAAGAATCTGCCTGTGTCCCAGCATGATGCATCCTCGTTTTTTATCGCTGACGGCCGTGCGCCGAACGGCGCCCGGACGGCTCGGTCACTGAACCATAGCGCCCCGCCTGCGGAAACGCAATTTTGTGGACTCGGTGCCGGCCTGTGTGTTGCAGATGTGCAACGCTTGGCAGTTACCCGGCGCGATCGTGGGCGCCAAGATCTGCCCGGCCATCGAGGGGGTGCGCGCCGTAGGCTTTATGGGATCATAGGCCGATGAGCAACACCGACGATCGGCCCCGCGCCAAATCCTTGAATCCGCTGCGCGCCCTGATCCCGTTCCTGCGCCCGTACCGCCGCGTGCTCGCCGCCGCGATCATCGCCCTGTTGGTGGCATCGGCGGCCCTGCTATCGCTACCGGTCGCCCTGCGCCAGTTGATCGACCATGGAATCGCGGCCAAGGATTCGGCGACGATCAACCGGTACTTCGTCGGTTTTCTGGCCGCGGCCGTCGTTTATGGACTGTTCGCGGCACTGCGTTTCTATTTGGTGACCTGGCTCGGTGAACGCGTCGTCGCGGATTTGCGCACGGCGGTTTACAGGCGCGTCGTGCGGATGGATCCGATGTTCTACGAGGTCACGCGCACCGGCGAGGTGTTGTCGCGGCTGACGGCCGATACGACGCTCGTGCAGGCGATCTCCGGCGTCAATTTGTCGATCGTACTGCGCTCGAGCTTGAGCTTGGTCGGCGCGCTGGTCATGTTGGGTTTGACGAGCGCGAAGCTGATGGGCGTCATCCTGGTGCTGATCCCGGTCGTCGTCGCCCCGTTGATCCTGGTCGGCCGGCGCGTGCGCCGGCTGTCGCGCAGCTCCCAGGACCGCATCGCCGACACCAGCAGTCTAGCCGACGAGACGCTGAACGCGATCCAGACCGTGCAAGCCTTTACCTTGGAGGAGCTGCAAAGCCAACGCTACCAGCACGCGGTCGAGGACAGCTTTGCGGCAGCCGTGCGGCGCACGCGCGTGCGGGCGCTGTTGACCGCCTTCGGCATCACGCTGATCTTCGGCGGCATCACCTTGGTCCTTTGGATCGGCGCGCACGCCGTGCTCGCCGGCGAGATGACGGGCGGTCAGTTGGGCCAATTTCTGCTATACGCCGGGCTCGTCGGCACCTCCGCCGCGGCGCTGACCGAGATGTGGGGCGAAGTCCAGCGCGCCGCCGGCGCGATGGAGCGGCTCTCCGAATTGCTGCATGCGCGTCCGAGCATCGCGGCCCCCGAGCATCCGCTGGAATTCCCCGCCCGGGTGCAGGGGCGCATACGCTTCGATCACGTCGTGTTCCATTATCCGTCGCGGCCGGAAACGGCGGCGCTCGATCAGTTCACGCTGGACGTAGCGGCGGGCGAGACCATCGCCTTCGTCGGCCCCTCGGGCGCCGGCAAGAGCACGACCTTTCAGTTGTTGCTCCGCTTCTACGACCCGACCTTGGGCAGCGTGTCGATCGATGAGCTGCGGCTCGCCGATTCGCGGCCCGAGGACGTCAGATCGCAGATCGGCCTCGTGCCGCAGGACACGGTGCTGTTCGGCGCGAGCGCCCGCGAGAACATCCGCTACGGCCGGCCGGGCGCGAGCGAGGCCGAGATCGAGGCCGCGGCGCGCGCCGCGGCGGCCGATGAATTTCTGCGTAAATTGCCGCAGGGCTACGATACCTTTCTCGGCGAGCGCGGTACGCGGCTCTCGGGCGGACAGCGCCAGCGCATCGCCTTGGCGCGGGCGATACTCAAAGACCCGCCGATCCTGCTGCTCGACGAGGCGACCAGCTCGCTCGACGCCGAGTCCGAGCGGCTCGTGCAGCAGGCCTTGGAAAAACTGATGCGGGGCCGCACGACGATCATCATTGCGCACCGTCTGGCCACCGTCTTGAAGGCCGATCGCATCGTCGTGATGGACCACGGCCGCAAGATCGCCGTCGGTACGCATGCGCAACTGATGCTGCAGAGCGCGCTGTACGCGCGCCTGGCGACGCTGCAATTCGGCGCGACCGCGCCGGATAATGGCGCCGACGACGGTCCGGACGCCGGGCAACGGGCCGCCGGCCAGAGCGGCGCCGGATCGCTGATCAGCTGAGCAAACCCTCGGCCTTCAGCGCCGCGTGCACTTGGGGGCGATCGCCGACGCGTTCCCGGTAAGCGCTCAGCACCGGCCATTTGCCGAGATCGATGCCGAGATGCTCGCACCACCTGAGCACCGTGAACAAATAGGCGTCGGCGACGCTGAACGAGTCGCCCATCAAATAGCTCTTGCCGGCGAGGCGTGCCGACAGCCAATCGAAGCGCTTGACGAGGTTCGCCGTGGCGCCTTCCTTCCAATCGGCGGAAATCTTCGGATTGAACAGCGGACTGAAGCCCTTGTGAACTTCCGAGGCGATGTAGTTCAGCCACTCCATCAACTGATAACGCGCGAACGAGCCGGCGCGCGGGGCCAATCCGGAATCCGGCTTTTGATCGGCGAGGTACTGGACGATCGCCGCGCCTTCGGTCAGCGTCTTGCCGCCGTCCAGTACCAGCGCCGGCACCGCGCCCTTGGGGTTGATCGCCAGGTAGTCGGCGCCGGATTCGGTCTTCTTGGTTTGCAGGTTGACTTTCTCGGCCGTGAACGGCAGTCCGGCCTCGAGCAGCACGATATGCGGCGACAGCGAACAGGCGCCGGGAGAATAATAGAGTTTCATTGCGGAGTCCCTCGGTCAGGTTGGTGCAGGCGCCGATGCTACCTTGCGGATCTCAAGGCGAGAAGTCCGGGCGCCGCGCGCGCAAGAAGCTGCGTGCATAGGGGCGCGCCTCCAGCGAGTCGACGCGTACGCGTCCGCCGAATGAAGGCGCGTGCACGAAGTGCGTCGCGTCGACCGCGATGCCGACGTGCAGCTCCTTGTGGGCAAAATGCATGAACACCAGATCGCCGGCCCGCAGTTCGTCGCGGGCGACCGGTACGCCGACGCCAAACTGCGCCTCGGCCGTGCGCGGCATCCTCAGGCCGGCGCTGCGCGCCGCGTAGGCGACCAGTCCGCTGCAGTCGAAGCCGCCGGGCCGATCGCCGCCGTAGCGGTACGGCTGCCCGCGCATCGCGAGCGCCCGGTCGACGAATACGGCGGCGCGGCCGGCGCGCTCCGGGCGCGGCGCCGGCTCTTGGATCGGCGGCCGCGCGGCGCAAGCCGCGAGGCCGAGCGACAGCAGTGCGATGGCGGCGCGGTTGCTCAAGCGCCCGCGCGCGGCCGCAGCGAGCTCGCGAGGGCCGCGCCGACGATGCCGGCTTGCGCGCGCAGCGCGCCGACGCGAAGCTGCGCCTCGCAGCGCAATTTGCCGAGGAATTGTTCCGGCTCTTCGGTGATGCCGCCGCACAGGACGATCAGGTTCGGCCACAGCAGCGCGTGCATCTCCTTCAGGACCAGGTTCAATTCGCCCGTCCACTCATCCCAGCTCATATGCTGCTCGACTTTGATCCTAGCGGCCGCGCGTTGCTCCGCCTCGCGGCCGGCGACTTGCAAGTGCCCGAGCTCGGTATTCGGAACCAGCTCGCCGTTGACGAACAGCGCGCTGCCGATGCCGGTGCCGAGCGTCAACAGCAAGACCGTGCCGGGCTGATCCTTCGCGGCGCCGTAATGCACCTCCGCAAGCCCCGCGGCGTCCGCATCGTTGATCGCGGTCACCGCCCGGCCAAGCCGCTTGGAGGCGAGCGCGGAGAGCGGCTGGCCGATCCAGGCCTTGTTCAAATGCGCCGCGGTCCGCACGGTGCCGTCGACGATCACGCTCGGAAAGGCCAGGCCGATCGGGTGCTCGCCGGGCAGCTTGCCGATCACTTCGGCGATGGCGTCCAGCAATGTCGCGGTCGCACCCTGCGCCGGCGTTTCTATGCTGTGGCGCTCGCCGGCGAACTCGCCGGTCGCCAACTCGACCAGGCCGCATTTGATCGTCGATCCGCCTACATCGACGCCGATCGCGAATGGAGTTTTCAATTGTTTACCGCAGCGTGCAGATTTCGAGAGGTCTATACATCGATGAAGCTAGTTTAAACTGTAAATTGTGCTCATTGAGCCTATTGTAATCATACATTTTTAGAGGTCCCAGAACTGCGATGGATTCGACGCTTACGGTGAGATCGACGCGACGCGGCGTTGCCCTGCATCCGGGACGGCTGCAGTCCGCCCTGGTGGAACGTCTGACGAGGGCCTTGGGCAAGAGCGTGGAGAGCGCGACGCCGCGCGACATCTACGATGCCTTGTCGCTCGCGGTTCGAGAGGAGTTGACCCTGCGCTGGTTGGAGACGCAACGGCGTCAGGCCGAGGCCCGCGTCAAGAAGGTCTGCTATCTATCGCTGGAGTACCTGCCGGGCGGTTCACTGATCAATGCGCTCAATAGTCTCGGCGGCGAGTTCGTCGAGGAAGCGCGGGCGACGCTCGCGAGCATGAATTGCGAGCTCGATGAAATCGCGACCGAGGAGGGCGACCCCGGACTCGGCAACGGCGGATTGGGGCGGCTCGCCGCGTGCTTCATGGATTCGCTGGCGACGCTTGAATACGCGGCCGTCGGCTACGGCATTCGCTACGATTACGGCATATTCACCCAGTACATCGACGGCGAGGGCGCGCAGCGCGAAGTAGCGAGCAGCTGGCTGCGGCTGCGCAACCCCTGGGAGACGCCGCGCGCCAATGCCCGCTACACGGTTCGTTTCGGCGGCCGCAGCGTCGGTGCGGCCGATGCGGGCCCCGGCGAGCCGCATCAATGGGTCGATACGCGCGATATTTACGCAATCGGCTTCGATCAGTTGATCCCCGGCAATCGCTGCGCGACGGTCAATCATCTGAGGCTTTGGTCGGGCCGGGGCATCACGCCGTTTCACGTCGATGCGTTCAACGTCGGCGACTACGCGGCCGCCGTGCGCGAGCAAATCGAAGCGAAGAACTTGTCGCGGGTCCTGTATCCGGACGACACGACGCCGCAGGGCAAGGAGCTGCGCCTCAAGCAGCAATATTTCTTCGTCAGCGCGAGCTTGCAGGACTTGCTCGCCACGCATTTGAGCGAGGGACGGCCGCTCGAATCGCTGCCGGATGCGTTCGCGATCCAATTGAACGACACGCATCCGGCGATCGCGATCGCGGAACTGATGCGCATATTGGTCGACGAGCGGGGCCTCGTATGGAGCGCGGCGTGGAGGATCACCCAGGCCGTGTTTTCGTACACGAATCACACGCTGCTGCCCGAAGCGCTCGAGACCTGGCCGGTGGCGATGTTCGAGCATCTGCTGCCGCGCCACCTGGAAATCATCTATGCGATCAACAGCGATTTTCTGCACGCCGTCGACGCCGCCTTTCCGGGGGATATTGGGCGGCGGCGCCGCATGTCGATCATCACGGAAGGCGACGCGCGGGAGGTGCGCATGGCGCACCTCGCCGTCATCGGCAGCCATCGAATAAACGGCGTCGCGCGCCTGCATTCGCAGCTGATGCATCAGCGCGTATTCAATGATTTCGCCGAAATGTATTCGCGGCGCTTCATCAATGTCACGAACGGCATCTCCGTGCGGCGCTGGCTCGTGCAGGCCAATCCCGGTCTGTCGTCTTTGCTGACCGAGCGCTTGGGCTGCGCCTGGGAGAACGACTTGGAGCTGATCGGCCGGCTCCGCGACTCGGCCGCGGATCCGCAGTTCAGGCGGCGGTTTCTGGCGATCAAGCGCGACAACAAGACGCGGCTCGCCGATCTGCTGATGCGGCGTTTGGGGTTGGCGGTCAGCGTCGATTCCCTGTTCGACGTGCAGGTCAAGCGCATCCACGAATACAAGCGGCAGATGCTCAATTTGCTGTACGTCGTCGCGCGCTACGAGCGCATCCGCCGCAATCCCGGCGCGGCAGTGGTCCCGCGGACGGTGATTTTCGCAGGCAAGGCGGCTCCCGGCTACGTGATGGCGAAGGCGATCGTCAAGCTGATCAACAACGTCGCGCAGACGATCAACGCCGATCCGGCGATGGAGGGCAGGCTGTGCGTCGCGTTTCTCCCTGACTACGACGTGTCGCTGGCGCAAAAGATCATTCCCGCGGCCGACTTGTCGCAGCAAATATCGACGGCGGGCATGGAGGCCTCGGGAACGGGCAACATGAAGCTCGCGCTGAACGGGGCGTTGACGATCGGCACACTGGACGGAGCGAACATCGAGATTCGCGATCACGTCGGCGCCGACAACATTTTCATCTTCGGCCTGACCGCCGGCGAGGTCGCGGCGCGGCGCGCGGCGGGCTATGTTCCGCGCCTCGAACTGGAAACCAATGCCGAGCTCGCGCAGGCGATCGCGCTGATCGAGTCGGGATTTTTCTCGCCAGGAAGGCCGGACGATGCGAAACTGATCGTCGACCGGCTGCTCGGCGACGGCGAACCGTACCTGCTGCTGGCTGATTTCGCCGCGTACGCAAATACGCAAGACCAAGTCGATGCGCTGTATGGACAGGAGGATGCGTGGTGTCGAAAAGCCGTCGTCAATTGCTTGCACATGGGGTATTTCTCCAGCGACCGCAGCATCCGCGAGTACGCGGATCTGGTTTGGGGCGTAAAGCCGGTGGCTTGAATGCGGTGAGGCCTTGACCGATCATCAGATCTCCGAGTTCGACCTGTACCTGTTCGGTGAGGGCAAGCACGAGCGCATTTACGACAAATTCGGAGCGCATCCCGGGGAACGGGCGGGCCGTAGCGGCACGCAATTCGCCGTTTGGGCTCCGAATGCCGAGCGGGTCAGCGTCGTAGGGCCGTTCAACGACTGGGACGGCCGCCGCCACGTGATGGCGAACCGAGGCGTCTCCGGCGTTTGGGAATTGTTCATTGCGGACCTCGGCGTCGGCACCGTCTACAAATACGAGATCAAATCGCGCGCCGGCCACCTATTGCTGAAGGCCGATCCCCTGGGCTTCGCAATGCAGCTGCGCCCGGAAAACGCCTCCGTCGTCGCATCGCTCGACGGTCATCATTGGCAGGACGCCGAATGGCTGCAGGCGCGCGCCGGCGGCGATCCGCGGCGCCGCGCGATCAGCATTTACGAGGTGCATCTCGGCTCTTGGCGGCGTCCTTGGGACCTGCGGACGCCGCCGTTCGCGAGTTGGCGCGAGGCGGTCGATCAACTGATTCCGTACGTCCTCGACATGGGCTATACGCACATCGAAATGATGGGCGTCGCCGAACATCCGCTGGACGCTTCATGGGGCTACCAGATTACCGGCTACTACGCGCCGACGGCGCGCTACGGCCCGCCGCTGGACATGATGACATTCGTCGATAGTTGCCACCAGGCCGGCATCGGCGTGATTCTCGACTGGGTGCCGGCGCATTTTCCGAGGGACGATCACGGACTGTCGTATTTCGACGGCTCCGCACTCTATGAGCACGAGGATCCGCGGCTCGGCGAGCACCGCGAATGGGGCACGAAGATATTCAATTTCGGGCGTCACGAAGTCCGCAACTTCCTGGTGTCGAACGCCCTGTTTTGGATGGACCGATTCCACGTCGACGGGCTGCGGGTCGATGCGGTGGCCTCGATGCTGTACCTGGATTACAGCCGCAACGCCGGCGAATGGTTGCCGAACCGCTACGGCGGCCGGGAGAACCTCGAGGCGATCGACTTCTTGCGCCAAATGAACGATGCCGTGCACCGGTCGTTTCCCGGCTCTTTGACCATCGCCGAGGAGTCGACCGCTTTCCCCGCCGTCACGCAGCCGCCGGAATTCGGCGGCCTCGGCTTCAATTTCAAATGGAACATGGGGTGGATGAACGATACGCTGCGCTACATCTCGCTCGACCCCATCTACCGCCGCTTCAATCACCAGCTGATCACGTTTTCGTTCGTGTATGCATGGTCCGAGAATTTCATACTGCCGATTTCGCATGACGAGGTCGTGCACGGCAAGCGCGCCTTGCTGACGAAGATGCCCGGCGATGATTGGCAGAAGCGCGCCAATTGCCGACTGTTGGCCGCTTACATGACGGCGCATCCGGGCAAGAAGCTGCTGTTCATGGGAGCCGAGTTCGGGCAGTGGAGGGAGTGGCGCGACTACGAACAGCTCGACTGGTATCTGGCCGACGAGCCCGGCCATCGCGCGTTGCGCGACTTCTTTCGCGAACTCAACCGTGTGTACACCGGCTATCCGCAGCTCTACGGCAGCGATTGCGACCAGGATGGCTTCCGCTGGAGCGATTTGCACAACGCCGACGAGAGCGTCTGGGCGTTTCAGCGGCGCGCGACCGGCGCGGATGCGGGCGCGCCGATCACCTGCATATTCAACGCGACACCGGTGCCGAGGGATGATTACGCCGTCGGCGTCGCCGAAGCCGGCGAGTACCGCAAGATCGTCGACAGCGACGATGCGCGTTTCGGCGGATCGGGCTACAACCGGCAAGAACGGCTGGCGGCTTCGGAGCACGGCTGGCGCGGCCATCCGCGTTCGCTGCGGCTCAACCTGCCGCCGCTCGGCGCGTTGTTTTTCGTCGGTCCGGTTTAGGTGAGCTCCCTTCTCGTCGGGCAGCCGGGGCCGTTGGGTGCCACTTGGACGCCGCACGGGATCAATTTCGCCGTGCTTTCCAGCCGCGCGACGCGCATCGAACTGTGTCTGTTCGATGCATCGAGCGGCCGTGAGCTGGACCGCTACGCATTGCCGGGGCGCACCGGCGATGTGTGGCACGGTTTGGTGCCGCTGCGCCGCGCCGGCTTCGGGACTTGCTACGCCTATCTCGTCGATGGTCCTAAAGAGCCGCACAGAGGGTAATCGATTCGACGCCACTGTGCCGCTGCTGGACCCTTACGCGCGAAGCTTGACGCGCGCCGGCCCTCTGCGCTGCCGGATCGTCAATCCGCATTTCGATTGGGAAGGCGATGCGCCGCTAGGGCTGCCGTGGCGCGATACCGTGCTGTACGAACTGCACGTCAAAGGCTACACGGCGCTGCACCCCGGCGTGCCGGAGCGGCTACGCGGCAAATATTTGGGATTGGCCGAGCTGCCGGTGATCGAACACCTGCATACCCTCGGCGTGACGGCCGTGGAGTTGCTGCCGTGCCAGTCGTTTCTCAGCGAGCAATTCTTGCTCGATCGCGGCCTGGTCAATTATTGGGGCTACAATTCGGTCGCTTGGTTTGCGCCGTCCATGGACTACGCAGTCGATGATGCGGTCATCGAGTTCAAGACGATGGTCAAAGCGCTGCACGCGGCGCGGCTCGAAGTGATATTGGACGTCGTCTTCAATCACACGGCCGAGGGCAACGAAGGCGGACCTACGCTGAGCTGGCGCGGCATCGACAACCCGCTTTATTACCGATTGATCCGCCAGGACCCGCGCTATTACGAGAATCTCACCGGCTGCGGCAACACCGTCAACTGCGAAGCATGCGGCCGTGCGGGCATTGATCGTCGACTGCCTGAAATATTGGGTCGAGGAGATGCACGTCGACGGCTTCCGTTTCGATCTCGGCACCGTGCTCGCGCGCGACTCGCAAGGGCTTCAACGAAAACTCGGCGTTTTTCAAGGCGGTGCGCGCCGAACCGGCGCTCGCGAACGTCAAGCTGATCGCGGAGCCCTGGGACATCGGCTTGGGCGGCTATCAACTGGGACGCTTTCCGCACGGCTGGTCCGAATGGAACGACCGCTATCGCGACACCGTGCGCGGATTCTGGCGAGGCGACGAAGGCAAAATCGGCGAACTCGCCGAACGCGTCGCGGGCTCCAGCGACCTGTTCCGCCACAACGCCCGCAAGCCGACCGCAAGCATCAATTTCATCACGGCACACGATGGGTTCACGCTGCAGGATCTGGTGTCCTACGGCGAACGGCACAACGAGGCGAATCTCGAGAACAATGCCGACGGCACATGCCACAACTCGAGTTGGAATTGCGGAGCCGAAGGTCCGACGGGCGATGCCGCGATCAACGCACTGCGCCGCCGGCAAACGCGCAACTTCTTGGCGACGCTGTTTTTGTCGCAGGGCGTGCCGATGCTGCAGGCGGGCGATGAGTTCGCGCGCACGCAGGGCGGCAACAACAACGCGTATTGCCAGGACAACGCCATTTCATGGGTCGATTGGCGCTTGCGCGACGCGCATGCAGAGCTGCTTCGGTTCGTGCGGGTGCTCGCCGCCCTGCGGCGCAACCATGCGGAATTTCGCCGCGACGCGTTTCTGAAGGGCGTGCCGCTGCGCGGCGGCGCCAAGGACGTCGCGTGGCTGCACTTCGGCGGCGCGGAAATGGCGCACGAGGACTGGCTCAACGGCGATCTGCGCACGCTCGGCGTCTTGCTCGGCAGGAACACCGCATCGATCGCGCATCTGCTGGTGCTTTTGAACGCGAGCCACGATTCGCAGGCGTTCAAACTGCCGAACCTGCCGCCGGCGGCCGCTTGGTCGGCGATATTCGATACCGCGCTGGAGCCATTCGACGCCGATTTGCCCGCTGCCGCCGGGACTTATCCGCTGCAAGCGCGCAGCGTCGTTCTGTTGGAGTGCTGAGGCGATGGATCGCGAACTGATCGAGCGATTGGCCGAACTGCGCGGGGTGGGCGGCGTCTATAACGACTTTCGAGGGCAAGCGCGGCAGGTGACGGTCGATACGCGCGCCAAGATCCTGCGCGCGATGGGCGTGAGGATCGACGACGACAAGGCCCTGCGCGCGGAAATCGCGCGCTTGGAAATCGCGAAGTCGCGCTCATTGCTGCCTGCCGTGGCCGCCGCGCAGGGCGCGAGGATCGGCTTCGACATCAACGTCACGGCGCTCGAATTCGGCGCCAGCCTCTTGTGGACACTCGAGCTCGAGGACGGCGGCCGTCACGAGGGAGTTACGTCGACGGCGGACTGCCCCGAACTCTGGCGCGGCGAGGTCGCCGGTTCGTGGATCACGCGCCGCCGTTTCGAAATGCCGCGCGAGCTGCCGCCGGGCTATCACGAATTGCAGGCGCGGGTCGCGGGCGGCGCCGTGCACCGCTGTTTGATCGTCATGTCGCCGCTCCATTGCTACGAGCCGCCGGCGGTCGTCGGCGGCCGGCGCGTCTGGGGAGTCGCCGTGCAGCTCTACGCGCTGCGGTCCGCCGCGAATTGGGGGGTCGGCGATTTCGACGATCTGAAGACCATGATCCGCTGGCTGGCGCCGATGGGGGCGAGTTTCATCGGCCTGAATCCCTTGCACGCGCTCGCCCCGGCCGATCCGCAACGCGCGAGTCCCTACAGCGCCTCGGACCGGAATTTCTTGAACGTGTTGTACATCGCGGTGCCCGCGGTTCCCGAGTATTCTCTATGCGCGGCTGCGCAGCGCCATCTGGGCGAACCGTCCGTGCAGGCAAGAATCGCCGAGCTGCGCGCGGCAACTCGAGTCGATTATTCAGGCGTCGCCGATCTGAAGTTCGAAGTGCTCGAACTGCTGTACCGCGATTTTCGCGAGCGGCATTTGGCGCATGACACTCCGCGCGCCGAGCAGTTTCGCGCATTCGTTCTCTCCGGCGGCGCCTTGCTGCGCCGCCACGCGCGCTTCGATGCGCTCGACCGGCATTTTCGCGCGACCCAGGGCAGCGAGTCCGGTTGGACGAATTGGCCGCCGGAGTACCGCGATCCGGCCGGCCGCGCGGCCGCGCAATATGCCGAGGCGCATCCATTCGACATTGAGTTCTTCCTCTATTTGCAGTGGCTCGCGCACGAGCAGCTGATCGAGTCGCAGGCGGTGTCGCGAGCGGCGGGCATGGCGATCGGCCTTTACGGCGATTACGCCGTCGGCGCGAATCCGTCGGGCGCGGAGACCTGGGCCGATCGCGCCGGCTATTGCCTCGACGCCGAGATCGGCGCGCCTCCCGACGCGCTGGCGCTGAAGGGCCAGGGTTGGGGTCTGCCGCCGCAGGATCCGCGCGTGATCGAGGAGCAGCGCCTGCAGGGTTTCGTGTGCACCATCCGGCGCAACATGCGCTACTACGGCGCACTGCGCCTCGATCACGTCATGTCGCTGTACCGATTGTGGTGGGTTCCGGGCGGCGCGTCGCCGAGCGAGGGGGCCTACGTCCACTACCCGCTGCACTGGCTGCTGACGGTATTGACGCTGGAAAGCGCGCGCGCGCAATGCCTGGTCGTCGGCGAGGATCTGGGCACCGTGCCCGACGAGATGCGCGCCGCTATGGGGCAATACGGCCTCTATCACTACAAAGTGATGCTGTTCGAAAAACAGGACGATCGCTTCCGCCGGCCGGATGAGTATGTGCGCCGTTCGCTCGCGACGGTCACGACACACGACCTGCCGACCGTGCACGGCTATTGGGAGCGCCGCGACATCGAATTGCGCGAGCGCCTGCAGCTCTACCCGAACGCGCAGGTGCACGCCGAGGTGCTGCGCGAACGCGAACACGACCGCCGGGCGCTACTCGATGCGCTCGCGGCGCAGGGGCTGCTGCCCGCGATGCCGCGAAGCCTCGATGAACCGTTCAGGCCGGCGCTCGCCGGCGCCATGCACCGGTATTTGGCGCGATCGGGTGCCGCGCTCGTTGCGGTTCAGCTCGAGGATTTGCTCGGCATGGCCGATCCGGTCAACGTGCCGGGCACCAACCGCGAATTCCCGAACTGGCAGCGCAAAGTCGATGCCGACTTGGAGGACATCGTTGCGCGGGCCGATCTGGCCGAATCGCTCGCCGCGATCGATCGCGAGCGCCGCTGACGGCCGCGGTCAGCCGATGAAGCGCTGCATCAGCACGAGGTCGAGCCAGCGATCGAATTTACGGCCGACCTCGCGCAGATGCGCGGCGCGCGTGAAGCCCAACTGCTCGTGCATCGCGAGCGAGGCGGCGTTTCCGGCGTCGATGCCGGCGATGATCACGTGTTTGCCGCACAGCGCGGCTCGGGGGAACAGAGCTTTGACCAAGTGTTTGCCGATGCCGCGGCCGCGGCGCATCGCGTGGACGTGAACGCTGAGTTCGACCGAATGACGATAACAAGGCCAGGGACGGAAGTCTCCGAACGAAGCGAAACCGGCGATTCCGTCCTGTTCCTCGGCGACCAAGACCGGATATCCCTGATCGAGGCGCGCTTGCCGCCACGATCGGCGGTTATCCAAAGTGACGGGCATCTCGCTGTAGACCGCCGTCGTGTTGGCGATCACCTCGTTGTAGATTTCGAGTATCGCCGGCAGGTCGGATTCGGCGGCGTCGCGTATCAACATGGCGCGCGTCCCGCGGCGCGACCTTCGGCGCGTCCCGCGGCGCGTCCTTCGGCGCGCGCCGCCCAGCACCAGATGGCGCCGGAGACGACGACGGCGGCGGGTACGATCTTGACCGCCTGGCCCAACGAGGAAGCATCGGACAGCGCGCCGATCAAGAACGGCGAGACGGCATCGCCGAACAGATGAATGCTGAACACGGAAAGCGCGACGGCCGAGGCGCGTTCGAGCGGCGAGACGATATTGAGGATGGCGGCGTTGACCGGCCCGGTCGACAGGAACAGGCACAGCTGCGCGATGACCATGTACAGCAAATAGAGCCGCGGAGAGCCGATCGTCAGCGCGAGCCAAACGAAGGGCGCCGCGATCAAGGTCGACAGCGCGCAAAGCCACAGGAAGGCCGAGCGAGAATATCTGGTGCAATAGTCGCCCAGCCAGCCGCCGGCGAACGTGCCGATGAAGCCGGTGATGACGACGATCGCGCCGAAACTGACCGTCGCATCGGCGCGCGGCATGCCGCGCACGCGCTCGAGGAAAGCCGGCATCCAGGCAGCGAGACCGCCGACCGCAAAGGTGTAGGCCGCATAGCCGAGCACCGTCAGTACGTACGGCAAGTTGCGCAACAGGCGCCGATAAGTCGCGCCGGTAGCGATGCCGATCGGTCGTCGCGCCTCAATTGGGGCCGGCGGCGGGGCGCCGCTGCCGGCATCTTGAGCGCCGCGCGGCGGATCGCGCAGCAGCGGGCATAGGGCGGCGAGGATGATGCCCGGTATGCCGGCGGCGAAAAACGCCGCGCGCCAGCCGTAATGCTTGTCGATCAGGCCGCCGACCACGTAGCCCAGCGCGGAGCCGACCGGTATCGCGCAGAAGAAAATCGCCATGACCCGGCCGCGGCGATTGGCCGGGTAATAGTCGGCCAGCAGACTCGGCGCGATGGTGCCGTAGGCGGCCTCGCCGATGCCGACCGAAGCGCGCGCGAACAGCAGCGGCAAAAAGCTGCCGACGAAGCCGGACAACGCCGTCGCCAGGCTCCAGATCGCGACGCCGACCGCGATCAGCTTGGGTCGGGCGCGGCGGTCGCCCAGCGCGCCGAACACCGGCGCCGCCAGCGTGTAGACGATCAAGAAGCCGCTCATCAAGGAACCCAATTGCTTGTCCGTCAGGGCGAGTTCGGAGTGCTTCAGGCTCTCGAACAACGCCGATACCAGATAGCGATCGAGGTAATTCAGCAAATTGATCAGCGACAGCAATGCGAGCCCGAGACCCGCCGACACGCCCAAGGATATTTTCGCTGCGCGCTTCATGCCCGCCGGTATAGTAGCAACGCGGCCCCGCGCCGGGGTTTAAAGTTGAAACACAGCCTTATGATCGATGCGCGCTCAAATAGGCGGCTGATCGCGGCCGCCTCGGCCTTCACGATCCTATGGTTCGCGATGCTCGGCGGGCGGGCCTTGTACGATCCGGACGAAGGCCGATACGCGGAAATACCGCGCGAAATGTTGCACGACGGCGATTGGGTCACGCCGCATCTGGATGGTTTCGCCTATTTGGAGAAGCCGCCGCTGCAATACTGGATCACGGCGGCGAGCTTGCGTGTTTTCGGCGAAAATGAATGGGCCGCACGCCTGGGGACCGGGATCGCCGGCTATTTGTCGCTGGTGCTGGTGTTCGCGCTCGCGCGGCGACTATGGGATTTCGAGACTGCAATCAAGGCGTCGTTCTACTGCGGCGGCTCGATTTTGTTCGTCTTGCTCGGGCATCAACTGACGCTCGACATGTCGCTGACGTCTTTCCTGTTCGCGGCCCTCGGCTGCTTCCTGTTTGCGCAGCTGCGCCGCGACAGCCCGGCGGCGTGCCGCCGCTGGATGCTCGGCTGCTGGGTGGCGATGGCCTTCGCGGTGCTGACCAAAGGCCTCATCGGCGCGCTGATTCCGGCGTTCACGCTCGGCGCTTACCTCGTTTGGCAGCGGGACTTCGCGGTGCTCGCGACGCTCAATCTTCGCTGGGGTTTGCCGCTGTTCGCGGCGATCTCGGTGCCGTGGTTCGCTCTGGCGGCCCGCGCGAACCCCACATTCCTTTGGTTCTTTTTCATTCGCGAACATTTCCAGCGCTTCTTGACGCCGATTGCGCAGCGCACCGAACCATGGTGGTTCTTCATTCCGGTGTTGCTGCTCGGCGTGCTGCCGTGGGCCTCGAGGGCCGTGCAGGTCGTGGCCGGCGGCTGGCGGGCGGCGGTGCCGCGCGGGCGCTTCGATCCGCGGCGAGTGCTGTGGATTTGGTCGGTATTCGTCCTGGTCTTCTTTTCCTTGTCGGATTCGAAGTTGGTGCCCTACATATTGCCGGCGATCCCGGCGCTCGCGCTGCTCGCCGCGGCGCCGTCTCCGGGCGGCGGCCGCGCGCACGTCTCGATCGGCGCCGCCTCGACGCTCGCCGCGGCGGCGGGCCTGCTGCTGTACGCAGGAGCGATCTGGGGTTCGAGCGAAGGCCGCGCGCTGGCCATCGCCTTGCGGCCGTCGCTGATCGTGACCGCCGCCATACTGGTCGCCTGCGCGCTGGCCGCCCTGCTGTTTTCGAGTCGCCGGCGGGCGCTGGCGGCCTCGTGTGCGCTCGGCACCGGCTGGTTTTGCGCCGCGATCGCGATCACGGTCGGCGCCGCCGAGGTGCAGCGGTTCTTCAGCGCCAAGGACATCGCCGCGGCGCTGCGCGCGAACGCGCCGCCGGCCGCGCCGATTTTCTCGGTGCAGACTTTCCCGCGATCATTGCCGTTTTATTTGGGGCGGACGGTAACGCTGGCCGCGTACCACGATGAGTTCGCGCTCGGTCAGAGTTTGGACCCAGGGCGCGCGATCGCCGACTTGCGGCAGTTCTCGGGCCGGTGGGCGGCTCTCGACGAAGGCTATGCCGTGATGCCGTCAGCCACCTACGAGCGATTGCGCGCGCAGGGTGAGCCCATGCGCAAACTCGCCGGCTTTTCCGAGGATGACACCGTCCTGGTCAGTCGACGCTAGCGTCATGGCTTTGCACCGTCGTGGTGCAGCGCAGCGGCCGCCGGCTGCCTCGCTTAGGGCCACGAGCACGCCTGCAGTCCGGGTAAGATCACGCGTCGCATTGCTGCACCAGGAGAAATCATTGGCCAAGCCGAATTACCGTCACGCGAAGAAACAGAAGGAAGCCGCCAGAAAGGCGCGGCAAGACGCCAAGCAGCAGCGCCGATCGCAGTTGCCCGGCGCGCCGGCCGAGCCCGCGCCGGTCAAGCCGCCGGAGTGAATCACGCCGTGCCGCCGCGTAGGCTTGGCATCGCTCCTTATTCGGCCACCGCGGCGGCAACGTTCGCGCATTCGTAGGCGGCGCGCTGCTGAGCGAACCGCACGACTTGCCCCGCCAAGATCGATAATTGCTTGCGCGTCGCCGCGCTGACCGGCACGTTGTCCTCGCCGATATGCCCCTCGGTCGTGTTGATCGCGACGCCGAGCGGCGTCGGCCAGCCGCGCAGCGCGTGCACGATCGAGCGCATGGCGGTCAAGGTGGCTCCGGTCGCCTGCCAGCCGTTGGCGCAGGCGATCAAACCGACCGCCCGCCCGTCGAAGTAGGGCAACTCGTCGTCACGCATGTCCTCGGCATAGTCCAGGGCATTCTTGATCAATCCGGACAATGAGCCGTGATAGCCGGGCGAAGCGACGATGATGCCGTTCGCGCGGCGCAGGACGGCGACGAAGTGCCTCGCGATGGCGTTGCGTTCGACCGCTTCGGGTACGTAGATCGGCAATAAAATATCCGAGCCGGCCAGCAATTCGGTGTCGGCGCCGAGATCGCGGGCTTTTGCGAGCGCGAATTGCAAGGCGCGTTCGGCGGAAGATCCCGGTCGGGTCGTGCCGCCGACACCGACGATCAACGGCCGCGACAGGTGCTTGTCCTTGATCTTTGACATGGCCGAATGCTAGCAAATCGTAGCGCGTTTGTTGCGGTGCAGGCCTCCATATGCCCTATTATTGTGAGATGAATACCGCTTTATCGCCTTGGATGGATCCGGAACTGGTCATCTTCCGCGACGCCGTGGCCCGGTTCATCGACGCCGAGATGACGCCGAACGACGCGCTTTGGCGCAAACAACAGCATGTCGGCCGGGATATTTGGCGCAAGGCGGGCAGCGTCGGCTTGTTGTGCACCGACGTTCCCGCCGAATACGGCGGCGTCGGCGGCGACTTTCGCCACGAAGTCATCATGTACGAGGAACAGGCCCGTCGCGGTTTGAGCGGTTTCGGCCAGGGCGTGCACAGCATCTGCGCGCATTACCTGGTCAACCACGGCACCGCCGACCAAAGGCAACGCTTCCTGCCGCGCATGGCGAGCGGCGAGCTGATCGGCGCAATCGGCATGACCGAGCCGGCGGCCGGATCGGACCTTCAGGGCCTGCGCGCGCGAGCCGTCCTCGACGGCGATCATTACGTGATCAACGGCTCGAAACTGTTCATCACCAACGGCTACTTGGCGGGAATCATCGCGCTGGTCGTCAAGACGACGCCGGGCGAGGGCGCCAAGGGCACGTCGATCATCCTGGTCGAGACCGAAGGGCTGAAAGGGTATCGCGTCGGGCGCATACTCGACAAATTGGGCATGAAGGCGCAGGACACGGCCGAGTTATTCTTCGAGAACGTGCGCGTGCCGGCCGCGAATCTGCTGGGCGGCGTCGAAGGCCAGGGGTTTTATCAGCTGATGAGCGATTTGCCGTACGAACGCGCGTTGATCGCGGTCGTCGGGGTCGCCGCGATGGAGGGCGCGCTCGCCGAGACGATCAAATACGTCAAGGAGCGCAAAGCCTTCGGCAAGACGATCGCAGATTTTCAGAACACGAAATTCAAGCTCGCGGAACTCGCGACCAAGACCCGCGTCGCCAGAATATTCGTCGATGACTGCATCGCGAAGATCGTTGCCGGAACGCTGGACACCGTGACCGCCTCGATGGCGAAATACTGGGTCTCGGACCTGCAGCAGGAGGTGCTCGACGAGTGCCTGCAGCTGCACGGCGGCTACGGCTACATGAACGAATACCTGGTGTGCCGGATGTTCGCCGACTCGCGCGTGCAGCGCATCTACGGCGGCACCAATGAAATCATGAAGGAATTGATTTCCCGCTCGCTATGACGAGTTCTTGACAGTACTTTGCGCGGTCGCGGGTTAAGATTTGGACTCCTGCGCCGCCTATCGGCGCGGCGCAGGTCGGGAGTCCCGATGCGCTCATTCGTTCTCCAGCGGCTTTTATCGCGCGCGCCTCGGCGCGCGCCTCGGCGCGAGCCTCGATGCGCGCGGCGCCTCTTGCCGTTGGCCGCGATCGCGCTGATGGCGCTCGGCGGCTGCACCAAGGGCACGGCCGTCGTCACGCTGACCGCATCGCAACTGGCGACGGGATTGGGGTCCGGCGCGGCATCGCCGGCCAATTACCTGGCGTACCGCGTCAAGCTGGTCTCCATCCAGTTGACGACGGCCGACGGCAAGACCGCCGTCCAGGCGCTGTCAGCGGCGACGACCGTGGATCTTGCAAGGCTCGTCGACATCAGCGAAGTGCTCGGCGCCGCGTCGGCCTCCAAGGACAGCTACACGAACGTCGCAATCACGGTCGATTACAGCGGCGCCGATATCGTGGTCGACGACGGCAGCGCGAACGGCGTCTCTTTGAGGCCGCTCGATGCGAGCGGCCAGCCGCTCGGTCAAATGGCGCTGAGCATGCGGCTCGATCCGAACGCCGCATTCAGCGTGACGAACAATCAGGCGTCGCGCCTCGCGTTGGATTACCAGTTGGCTGCCTCGAACGCGGTCGACTTGACGCAGGGCACCGTGACGGTGACGCCGATGATCGTCGCGAGCGCCGCACCCTTGGATACGAAAACGGTGCGCGCTTTTGGGCCGCTGGTCAGCGCCAATGCGAACGGCGGCAGCTACCTCGCGCAGATCATCGCCTTCGATGGGCAGACGAAGGGAGGCGGGCAGCTGACGGTCGCACCGACCGGCAGCGCGAGCTATGAAATCGACGGCGTGCCGCAGAGCGGCGCGACGGGATTCGCGCAATTGGCGGCGCTTCGGCGCCGGGACGTATACGGCCGCCTACGGCACCTTGAACTCCGTCAACGGCGCCGCGAGCGGCGGCAACGTGGCGTTCGCGGCGACGCAAGTGTTGGCCGGCAGCAGCATCCAAAGCACGCAGTTCGATCGCCTTTCCGGCGTCGTCATCGCCCGCAGCGGCGATGTGCTGACCATGCCAGCGGCGACGCTGGTCACCAGCGCCGGCGCCGACTCCTACCCCGGCGGCACCGCGACCGTGCAACTCGGCGCGGGGACGGCGGTGGCGTTGCCGGCGCAAGGCATTGCGGTGCTGAGCAACAGCATCGCACAAATCTCGGTCGGCTCGCGCATCACCGTGTTCGGCGCCGCGAGTGCCGTCAGCGCCGGCAACTTGACGTTCGATGCGACCGCGGGCCGCGTACGCCTCGCCAATACCCCCGCCTCGGGGCTCGTGACGGCGCAGGGCAGCGGCGCGCTGAGCATGGCCCTGGCGACGCTCGGGGATCGCTCGCCGGGGCCGTTCAGCTTTTCGGGCACCGGCGCCTCCGGCGGCGGCAATTCGAACCCCAACCAGTATGTCGCGACCACCGGCGGGCTGGTTTTATCGAATGCGACGGTGGGCACGCCGGTCGAGGTGTCCGGCCTGGTCAACTCATTCGGATCGGCGCCGCCGGATTTTGGCGCCACGAGCCTCTACGATCACACGACGATCGCGGCTTTGCTCGCGATCGATTGGGGAGCCGCCGGATCGACGACGCCGTTCGCCGCAAGCAACGGCGGCGAGCTCGATCTGAACAATCACGATCCCAACATCGGCCTGCGTCATCGGATCCTCGTCGGCGCGCAATCGATCGACGTCGGCACGCTGTCCTCCGATCTGCTGATCGTTCCCAACGGCGCGGCGACGACGCTGATCTACGCGATCGGACACGCCTCGACCTCGACGGTCGAGAATTTCAACACGTTTGCGGAGTTCGTCACGGCGTTGCAGACGGAGCTCAACGGTACGACCGCGGCTACCGCGCTGACGGCCGACGGCCTCTACACTCCGTCGAGCGAGACGCTGTCCGCCAACAGCGTCTCCATCTATTTGAACGACTAGCTGCGTCTTGCGCGCTGGTGCGCGCTGCGGCATGCACCGTATACTGCGGGCTACAGCGCAGCCTCTGCGCGCGAACTCCGGTGCACAGCCATGGATATCGCCATGATCGGTTTGGGTCGCATGGGCGCCAACATGGCGCAGCGCCTGATGCGGGGCGGACATCGCGTCGTCGGCTACGACCCGGCGGCCGCCGCGCGCCAACTCATCGAGCAGAAGGGCGCGGCCAGCGCTGCCTCGCTAGTAGACCTCGTCGCCAAGCTAAAGGCGCCGCGGACGCTGTGGATGATGGTTCCCGCCGGCGAGATTACCGATGCGACCGTGACGAACCTTGCGCCGCTGCTCGCCGCCGGCGATACGCTGATCGACGGCGGCAATTCGAATTATCGGGATACGCTGCGCCGCGCCGAGGCGCTCGGCGCCAGAAAAATACATTACGTCGATTGCGGCACGAGCGGCGGCGTTTGGGGACTTGCCGAAGGCTATAGCTTGATGATCGGCGGCGATCAGGCCGTCGTCGAGCGGCTACGGCCGATCTTCTCGACCCTGGCGCCGGCGCCGGACCGCGGCTGGGGCCGGGTCGGCCCGGTCGGATCCGGTCATTATACGAAGATGATACACAACGGCATCGAGTACGGGCTGATGCAGGCCTACGCGGAGGGCTTCTCGATCCTGCAGCACAAGCGCGAGTTCAATCTCGATCTGCACCAAGTGGCGGAAATTTGGCGCTACGGCAGCGTCGTGCGGTCGTGGCTGCTGGATTTGACGTCCGATGCGCTGCAGAAGAATCCGACTTTGCACGGCATCGCGCCGTATGTCGCGGATTCTGGCGAGGGGCGCTGGACCGTGGCCGAGGCGATCGAACTCGGCGTACCGGCGATCGTGATCACGCAGTCGCTGCTCGCGCGCTTGCGTTCGCGCGACAGTGATTCGTTTTCAGACAAGCTGCTGGCAGCGATGCGCAACGAGTTCGGCGGCCACGCGATCAAAAAAGAATAAGCGGTCGATCTTGCGCTGGGGGATGGAACGTGTCGGCACACAGCCTAGGCGATCTCGAGCGTGTATCGCGTCTTGCGGCGCGGAGTTTCGCGGGGATTCTGCTGGCGCTGATCGCTGCGTCTCCGCAATCTCGAGCGGCGATCCCGTTCGACGCCGCCGCGGCCTTCGGCGCGCGGCCGAGTGTCGACGATCTGAAGCTGTCGCCTGACGGCCAGAGCGTCGCCTACGTCGTGCCGACCGCCGGTCAGGGATCCGCGGTCTACGCGCTGCGTCTCGTGCAGGGTGCGAAGCCGCGCCCGGTAATCGCGGCGAACGGCGATCCCGATCGGATCGGAACCTGCAACTGGGTCTCGAACGAGCGGTTGGTATGCGTCGTGTACGGCGTCGTCAGCAGCGCAACGTGGGAAATGCTGCCGTTCAACCGCCTGATCGCGGTCAATGCGGACGGAAGCAACATGCGATTGTTGAGCACGCGGCAAAACGAATACAGCCGTGGCCTGCAGCTCGGCGGCGGCCGGATCGTCGATTGGCTGTCCGGCAATGGCGACGTACTGATGAGCCGCGTTTATATTCCGGACGATCACCTCGGCACGCGGCTCACATCCGACAAGCTAGGCCTCGGTGTCGATAGAGTCGACACGCGCGACCTGTCGATCGCGAACGTCGAGGAACCAACCGGTGCCGCGGTCGAATACCTCAGCGACGGCCGCGGCACGGTGCGCATCATGGGCCTGCAATCGCATTTCAACGAGGGCGGCCAGCAACGCGGGGTCTTGGATTTCGAATATCGCCGAGAAGGGTTCGCGGGACTGGCACGCGCTCGGCGAATACGACTATGTGAAACACGACGGCTTCGAGCCCGCGGCGGTCGATGCGGACCTGGACGTCGCCTATGGGTTCGATAAGAACGATGGCCGATTGGCGTTCTATTCGGTCGCGCTCGACGGATCGATGCAGAAGAAACTGATCTACGCGCGTCCCGATGTCGACGTCGACGGGATGATTCGCATCGGAACCCGGCAACGCGTGATCGGCGTCACCTATGCGACCGAATACCGGCGCGCGCATTATATTGATCCCACGTTCGGGCAGATCGCCGAGGTGGTCGCCAAGGCGTTGCCGCCCGGTACAAGTATCGCGATCATCGATGCGGATTCGGCCGAGAACAAATTACTGCTGCTCGCCAGCAGCGATCATGACCCCGGCGTCTACTATTTGCTCGACCGCAAGACCCATCAATTGCAGACGTTTTTTGTCGTCCGCAGCCAGCTGGAAGGCATCAAGCTCGCCGCCGTCACGCCAATCGAGTATCCGGCAGCGGATGGCACGATGATACCGGCCTACCTGACGCTGCCGCCGGGCCGCGAGACGGCGAAGGGGTTGGCGGCGATCGTTTTGCCGCACGGCGGGCCCGCGGCGCGCGATGAATGGGGATTCGATTGGCTTGCGCAGTTCTTTGCCGCACGCGGCTACGCGGTGCTGCAACCCAATTTTCGCGGCTCCAGCGGATACGGCGATACGTGGCTTCTTCGCGACGGCTTTCGGTCCTGGCGCGCCGCGATCGGCGACATAGCGGATGCGGGACGCTGGCTCATCAAGCAGGGGATCGCCGACCCGGCGAAACTCGGGATCGTCGGCTGGTCCTACGGAGGATACGCCGCGCTGCAATCGGCGGCCGTTTATCCCCAACTGTTCAAGGCGGTCGTCGCGATCGCCCCGGTGACCGATTTGCAGGCGTTGAAGGAGGATCATCGCCATTGGACGGATTTCCAAGTGCTCAGCCACTATATCGGCGACGGACCGGAGGCGCGCGAAGGCTCACCCGCCGACAATGCCGACAAGATCAAAGTGCCGGTGCTGCTGTTTCACGGCGAACACGACAGCACGGTGAATGTCGAACAATCGAAGCGCATGGCGGACAGCCTGAAGAAGGCGAATGTCCCGTACCAATTGATCACTTGGAAGAATCTCGATCATCGAATCGACGATTCCGACGCGCGCGCCCAGATGCTGCGCACGAGCGATGCGTTTCTGCGTAAGGCGATGGGGCTGTGAGCGCGGCGCAGCGGGCGATGCAAAGTCGCGGCCGCGCGGTACGGTCGCAAGCCCACGGAGCGCCCGCGAAATGCCGGCCATGGGCTGCTCAAGCGCCGGCTAAGGCCGCGTCGACCGTGCGCTGCGCGTCGCTCAATATGCGCAGCATATGCGCGCGATCGCGGAAGCTCTCGGCGTAGATCTTATAGATGTCCTCCGTGCCGGAAGGCCGCGCCGCGAACCAGCCGCTCGCCGTCAGGACTTTGATGCCGCCAAACGGCGCATCGTTGCCGGGCGCTTTGTCGAGCACGGCGGTAATCGGGTCTCCGGCGAGCTCCTTGGCGGTCACTTCGGCGGCCGTCAGCTTCGCGAGTTTGCGCTTTTGCGCCGCCGTCGCCGGCGCCTCGATTCGCTCGGCGTGCACGATGCCGAGCTCCATTGACAGGGTGCGGTAGCACTCTCCGGGATCGCGGCCGGTGCGGGCCGTAATTTCCGCCGACAGCAGTGCCGGAGCAAGGCCGTCCTTGTCGGTCGTCCAGACACTGCCGTCCATCCGCGAGAAGGAGGCGCCGGCGCTCTCTTCGCCGCCGAAGCACAGGGAGCCGTCCAGCAGTCCGGGGACGAACCATTTGAAGCCGACCGGCGATTCGTAGAGCCGGCGGCCGAGCCGCGCGCATACGCGGTCGATCATCGCGGAGCTGACGATGGTCTTGCCGACGCCGGCGCCGCTGCGCCAGGCCGGCCGGTGGCGAAACAAATAGTCGATCGCGACGGCGAGGTAGTGATTCGCGGGCAGCAGTCCGTGCGTTGCCGTGACGATCCCGTGGCGGTCGTGATCGGTGTCGCAGGCGAAGGCGACGTCATAGCGGGATTGCAGGCCGATCAGCCGCTGCATCGCGTAAGCCGAGGACGGATCCATCCGGATGCGGCCGTCCCAATCGACGCTCATGAAGCGAAACGTCGGATCGACGGTTTCGCTGACGATTTCGAGCGCGAGCCGGTATCGCTCCGCGATCCGCGACCAATAATGCACTCCGGCGCCGCCGAGCGGATCGACGCCGATCCGTATTTTCGATCCGCGAATCGCCTCCATGTCGAGGACGTGGCCGAGATCGCCGACGTACGCGGCGAGGAAATCATGCCGATGCGTCGTCGGGAGCTTGCGCGCCTTGCCGAGTTCGATACGCTTCACGCCGGCGAGGCGGGCCTGCAGCAGCTGATTCGCGTGCGTCTCGATCCAGCCGGTGATCGCGGTATCCGCGGGTCCGCCGTTCGGCGGGTTGTACTTGAAGCCGCCGCTATCCGGCGGATTGTGCGACGGGGTGATCACGATGCCGTCGGCCAGGCCGCTCGTGCGTCCACGGTTGTAGCTCAAGATCGCGTGCGAGATCGCCGGGGTCGGCGTGTACTCGTCGCCGGCGGCGATCATGACCTCGACGCCGTTCGCGGCCAGCACTTCGAGCGCGCTCGCGAAGGCCGGCGCCGACAGAGCGTGCGTGTCGAAGCCGAGATACAACGGCCCGTCGATGTTCGCGCCGCGGCGGTACGCGCAGATGGCCTGCGTGATCGCGAGGACATGCCATTCGTTGAACGTATTTTCCAGCGACGAACCGCGGTGTCCGGACGTGCCGAAGGAGACTTGCTGCGCGCGCAGCCCGGGGTCCGGGCGTTCGCTGAAATACGCGGTGATCAAGCGCGGAATGTCCGCGAGCAGACTCTCGGGCGCCGGCTTGCCCGCAAGCGGGCTGATCGTGGTCGTCATGAACTCGCGAGCGCCTCGCTCTTCGCGGATATCCGTTGCATCAATTGTTGCCACGATTTGACGAAAGAGCGCGCGCCGTCCGACTGCAGCTGCGCGCCGAGCGCATCGACGTCGATGCCTGCTTGCGCGAACCTGCCGAGCACGGCCTCGGCATCGCCGCCGTCCTGCGGCATCACGCCGTGCAGCGCGCCGCGCTCGGCGAACGACAGCAAGGTTTTCTCCGGCATCGTATTGACGGTATCCGGTGCGGCGAGCGCCTCGACGTACAGGTTCGGCGATTCTTTCGGATCCTTGACGCCGGTGCTCGCCCACAGCAGCCGCTGCACGCGGCCGCCGGCGCCGGCGATCGCGCGCCAACGCGGGCTCGCGATCAATTCGCGATAGGCGCGGTAGGTGCGCCCGGCGATCGCGACGCCCAATCGATTGCGCAGCTCCGCGGGCGCCGTGGCGGCGACGGCCCGGTCCCAGCGGCTGACGAAGAGCGACGCGACCGAGGCGACCTGCGGATCGAGTCCGGCCGCGATGCGCCGCTCAATCCCGCGCATATAGGCGCCGGCCGCCGCCAGGTAGTGTTCTCGCGAGAACAGCAAGGTGACGTTGACCGGTACGCCGGCAAAGATCGATGCCTCGATGGCCGCGAGCCCCGCGCGAGTACCGGGGATCTTGACGAACAGGTTCGGCCGGTCGGCCTGGCGGGCGATGCGCGCCGCCGCCGCGATCGTTTCCTGCGCATCGTCGGCGAGCAGCGGCGATACCTCCATCGACACCCAGCCGTCGAGACCCTTGGTCGCCTCGAAGCTCGGCCGGAACAGATCCGCGGCGCGGCGCAAGTCCTCGAGCGCGATTTCGACGAACAAGGGCTCGCCGGCGAGCCCGGCGCCGGCCTTTGCGCGAATCGCCTCGTCGTAGCCGCGGGTGCCGCCGATCGCCTCGTCGAAGATCGTCGGATTGGACGTCAGTCCGGTCACCGACAGCTCGCGGACGTAGCGCAGCAACGTGCCGTTGTCGAGGATTTCGCGCGTGATGTTGTCGAGCCATAGGCTTTGCCCGAGCTCATGCAATTGTTTCGTGACTTTCATCGCGTCTCCTCGCCCGCCGCGCCGCGCCAGCCGCGGCCTCGTTCAAAAATCGGCCGCCGCGGCGGTGCGCAGTTCGGCGATACGCTCGATCGACAAATCCGGCGGCGGCTGGATCGCAGCGGCGCCGTCGGCGGCCGCGTAGTGTCCCTGGCGCACGAATACGGTCGTCAGCCGCTCGCCCATGACGAGCTTCATCGCCGCCAGCAGGCGCGGCTTGTCGTCGATCATGACGTAATGCGACGCCGGATAGCGCCGCTCGACCCGCTCGAGCGAGCGCTCTTTGTGAGTATAAATCATCACGCGGCCCGCGACCGCGCCCCAAATCCCGGCGCGCTGGATCTTACGCGGCTGCAGAACCACGTCGCCGTCGGAAAGCACCGCGGCCAGACCGAGCGTGCCGAGATGCGCGAGCGAATCCATCGCGCCGTCGTACAGACGCGCGGCGTAAGGATAATCCAATAGGAACTCCGCCATCCTCAAGAGTTCCGGATGATCGTCGAGTCCCTCGCGGAAGCGCTGCAAGGCGCCCAAATAATCGGCGACCCCGAACTCCGTGCGCAGACCCTCGAAGATCGTCCAGTAGCGGGCGCGCTCGGAGGGGCCGAAGGACGCAGCGAGGTGCTGCCCGAGGTCCTCGGCGAAGCGGTCGTTATCCAGCAGCGTATCGTCGACGTCGAACAGGAAGACGACAGCGCGCATCACCGCTACCCCGCCTTCGGCGCCGCCGGCGGATCCGGCTCGGGGTCCGTCGGCGTGTCGGTGCGCAGCGCATGCCAGCGGTCGGCGCCGCGCAGGATCCGCGCAGCGGCGGCGGGTCCCCAGCTGCCCTTGTCGTACTCGGCGACCGGCGGCGGGGCGATCAATACGGGATCGAAGATGCGCCAGGCCGCCTCGACGGCGGCGTCGCGCGTGAACAGCGAGGTGTCCCCGCGGATCGCATTGCCGAGCAGCCGCTCGTACGGCGACTGCTCGATGGTCGAATCGTGGCGTGCGACCAATTCCACCGGTTCGCCGATCATGACGTCGCCGATCTGCTTGACCGATGCGCCGACGCAGATGACGACGTGCGGACTCAAGCGGAAGCGGAAATAATTCGGCGGCGCGGCGCTCGCGGCGCCGAACAGGGCGAGCGGCGGGGCCTTCAGGTTGACGATGACCTCGGTCGTCGTCACCGGCAGGCATTTGCCGGCGCGGATGTAGAACGGCACGTCGGCCCAGCGCCAGGTATCGATGTATAGACACAGCGCGGCGAAGGTCTCGACGGCGGAATCGGCGGCGACGCCGGATTCCTGGCGGTAGCCGCGGAATTGGCCGCGCACCACGTCGGCGGGCTGCAGCGGGCGCACCGCGCGGAACAGGCGCAGCTTCTCGGCCTGCATCGCCTCGGGCTCGTGGCCCGCCGGCGCATCCATCGCGAGCAGCGCAAGGACCTGCAGCAAATGATTTTGCACGACGTCGCGAATTGCGCCGACCTCCTCGTAGAACGCGCCGCGACCCTGCACGCCGAATTCCTCGGCCATCGTGATCTGCACATTGGCGACGAACTGGCGGTTCCAGACCGGCTCGAGAAAGGAGTTCGCGAAGCGGAAGTACAAGAGATTCTGCACGGCTTCCTTGCCGAGATAATGATCGATCCGGAAGATCGAGTTCTCCGGAAAGACGCTATGCAGCGTCTTATCCAGCGCTTGCGCCGAAGCGAGGTCCCGGCCGAACGGTTTCTCGACGATGACCCGCGCATTCAGGGCGGCGCCGCAGGCGCCGAGCCCTTGGACGACGCTGGCGAACAGGCTCGGCGGAATCGCCAGGTAGTGGATCGGGCGCGCCGCCGGCTCGAGCGTCCGCCGCAAGTGATCGAAGGTGGCCGGATCGCGGTAATCGCCGTCGACGTAGCGCAGCAGCGCCGCCAGCTTTTCGAAGGTCGCGGCGTCGAATTCGCCGCTCGCTTCGATGCTCGCCCTGGCGCGTCGGCGCAGATCCTCGAAGGTTCCAGCCCGCGCGCGCGACCCCGATGACCGGGACACTCAAGTCGCCGCGGCGGATCATCGCGTGCAGCGCCGGGAAGATCTTCTTGTACGCCAGGTCTCCGGTGGCGCCGAAGAAGACGAAGGCGTCGGAGTTTTGCTCGGTCATCGGCGGTCGAAGATTCGCTGACGGCGCAACTGCTCGATCTCCTCCATCAAGTCCAGCGCCAACGCGACACCGGCCAAATTGATCTCCAGGTCGCGCTGCAGACGCAGCGCGATGCGCGCGCGGCGCAGCGCGTGGCCCGAGAAGCGCCATTCGGCGGCGTCGCGGTCAGCGGCGGAGGCGACCGGCTGCATGACGTGCAAGATGCCTTCCTCGACCATCGAGACGATGATCTCGGTATCCGCCGCGCACAGCCGGCTCAGGTCGGTGATCGTCAGCACCGTCTCTTCTTCGACGATGTACCCGCGCAGGATTGGAACGTCGGCTTGCGGCATCGGCATTTACACTCCCAGGTGGGCGCGAGGATCGAACGGCATCGCGGCCGCGAGCGCGCGGTAAGCGGCTTTGGACTTCTCGTCGTTGGCCGGCGGCAACGCGATTTCCAGCAACACATAGAAATCGCCCGGCGGCTTCGCCGGTATGCCCCGGCCCTTGAGCCGCAGCTTCGTGCCGGCGTGCGAGCCGGCCGGAATCTTCAAATCGACCGGTCCCGTCGGCGTCGGCGCCTTGACGCTGGCGCCGAGGCTCGCCTCCCACGGCGCGACCGGCAATTCGAGGTACAAATCGCGGCCTACGATGCGGTACAGGCGATGCGGTTGGAATTCGACCTCGATATACAAATCGCCGGCGGCGCCGCCCGCGCCGGGCGCTCCCTGACCGGCGAGCCGGATCGTCTGTCCGGCCAAGATACCCTTGGGAATTTGCACGTTCAGCGTGCGCTCCTTGGCGTGCAGGCGCCCCTCGGCGTCGAGTTCCGGCACGCGCAAACTGATCGTGCGGCTGCCGCCTTCGAGCGTCGCGTCCAGATCCAGCAAGATCTTCGCGTGATGATCCTCGCCGCGGCCCTCATCGAAACCGCGCCCGCCCGGGCGGGCGCGCGCGCCGGCGCCGCCGCGCGCGGCGCGGCCGAACAGCGATTCGAAGAAATCGCTGAAGGAGCCGTCTTGCGCGCCGGAGCCCGGGCCCGGGCCGCTGAATTCGAATCCCGCGCCCCAATCCGGAGGCGGACGGAACTCCTCGCCGGCGCGATGGCCCTGTCCCAATTGATCGTAGGCTGCGCGCTTCTCCGGCGTCCTCAACACCTCATAGGCTTCGCCTACCTCTTTGAATCGCGCTTCGGCATCCTTCTCCTTGCTGACGTCCGGGTGATATTTTCGCGCGAGTTTGCGGTACGCCTGTTTGATTTGCGCTTCGGTCGCATCGCGGGCGACGCCCATGACCTGGTAGTAATCCTTGAACTGCATCCTTCGCTTAGCTCCACCGGCCCGCTGTTCGTTTCAGCAAGCAAGGATACTATGGGCGGCGCGCGCGATCACAACTGGTAGGCGACGGTCAGCAGCAGGCCCTCGGCGACGTCGCGCCACAGACCCGGGCGGCGATTGTCGAAGGCCTTGGCGTCGACCATCAAGGCTTGGATCCAGTTGCTCAGCCAATCGATCTCCGGCTCGCCGTAAAAGACGACGGCCGACTCATAGTTCAGCAGCAGGCTGCGCGAATCGAGATTGACCGAGCCGGATACGGCAAGCGAGGAATCGAACACGATCGCCTTCGCGTGCACCATGGTCGGCAGCAGATGGATCTTTACGCCGGCTCGCTCGAGCGCACGCAGCGAGCGGCTGCGGGCGAAGTCCGCCAGGCGATGATTGGACTTGGCCGGCAGGCACAGATCGATCGCGACGCCGCGCCTGGCGGCGAGCCGGATCGCGGCTTCCAAGCCCGAGTCCGGCACGAAGTAGGGCGTGACCGCGATCACGCGGCGTTCGGCGCGAAAAAAAGCGTCGACCAACAAGGCGTGCACCGTATCCTCCGCCTGGTCCGGGCCGCTCGGCAGGAATTGCGCGAGATCTGCCTGCAACGGCGGCGGCGAATCGATGCGCTTCGCCGGTTTGCCGCCCGAGGCGACCCAATCCGCTTCGAATTGCGCGGCGGCGGCCGCGGCGACAGCGCCCTCGAGGTCGAACGACAAATCTCGCCACGGCGGCGCGCCGTTCGCGCCCAGGAAGTACTCGTCGGCCAGATTGCGGCCGCCGGCCCACAACAGCGCCTCATCGGCGATCACGAATTTGCGGTGGTTGCGCAGATTGCGCGGACCGCTGGTCTTGCGCGCGAGCAGCGGACAGAAGACCGCGATCTCGACGCCGGCGGCCGCGAGCTCGCGACGCATGGAGCGCGGCACATAGATCGCGCCGACGCCGTCGATCATGAACCGCACGCGCACGCCCGAACGCGCGCGGGTCATCAGGCGCGCCGCGGCCTGCCGGCCCAGCGCGTCGTCTCCCAAGATATACGTGCAGACGTCGAGGCGCTGCGAGGCCCGCGCCATCGTCTCCCACAGCGCGGCGCTCGACTCGGCGCCGTCGCGGTGCAGCCGCACCCGGGCGGGCGAGGAGGCCGGCAGGCCGAAGCTCTCGATCAGATCCTCGGCCCAGTGGCGCCCACGGCCGCGCGTCGGCCGCGGGCGCGACTTGCGCTGCAGCTTGCGCCGGCCGAACAGCAGATACAGCGGCAACGCCAGATAGGGCAGCGCGACCAGGCCGAGCACCCAGGCGATCGCAATGGACGGCGGCCGGCGCTCGCTGCCGGCGCGCGTCGTCACGACGTAGAACAGCAGGCTCGCGACGACGACCAGCGAATGCCTCGTCAGGCCTTGCAACCACCCGCTGAAGAATAGATTCACACGCGTTCGGTCAATCGGCGAGCTTGACGACCAGCTTGCCGAAATTGCGTCCGGTCAACAGACCCAGGAATGCTTGCGGCGCCTTGTCCAGGCCGGCGACGACATCCTCGCGGTACTTGATCGCGCCGCTCTGCAGCCACGCGCTCATCTGCGCGCGGAATTCGTCGAAGCGCTCGCCGTAATCGTCGAAGATGATGAAGCCTTTCATCGTGATACGCCGGATCAATATCCAACGCATCAGCTGCGCCGCCGAACCGCCGGCTTCCGCAGCCGCATCGCCCTGATAGTGGGCGATCAGGCCGCAGACCGGCACGCGCGCGTGGGTATTCAACTGCGGCAGCACGGCGCGCAGTATCTTGCCGCCGACGCTTTCGAAATAAACGTCGATCCCGCTCGGACAAGCCTCGGCCAAGCGCGCATCCAAGTCCTCCTTGCGATGATCGATGCACGCATCGAAGCCGAGCTCCTCGATGGCCCAGGCGCATTTCTGCGGGCCCCCGGCCATGCCGACGACGCGGCAGCCCTTCAGCTTGGCGATCTGGCCGACGACCGAGCCGACCGCACCGGTCGCAGCGGCGAGCACGACGGTTTCACCGGCCTGCGGCTTGCCGATATCCAACAATCCCATATAGGCGGTGAAACCCGGGCATCCCCAGGACGCCGAGCGCAAACGACGGGTGGGGCATCGAGGCCGGCAACTTCACGAGGCCTTGCTCATCCGCGACGGCATATTCTTGCCAGCCGCCCATCGCGAGCACCATCTCGCCGATTTTGAAGTTCGGGCTGCGCGACGCCTCGACGCGCGAAACGGTGCCCCCGGTCATGACGCCGCCGATCGCGACCGGCGCCGCATAGGACGGCGCGTCGCTCATGCGTCCGCGCATGTAGGGGTCGAGCGACAGCCAGAGCGTACGCAGCAGGATCTGGCCGGGCTGCAGCGGCGGCACCGGCGCTCGCTCGAGGCGGAAGTTGTCGAGCGCCGCGGCGCCGCTCGGCCGCTCTGCGAGCACGATGCGATGATTGACAGGGGCATTGCTCATGGCTGACTCGCGATCTTGGTTGAAAACTAGATCAGGCTGCCGAACAACGCGCCGACGCCCGCGGTCGTCGCCATCGCGAGCAGGCTCCAGAACGTCACGCGCAACGCGCCGGTCAATGCATCGGCGCCGCCCGCCTTGGCCGACAAGGCGCCCAAGGCGAACAGACAAAGCACGGTCGCAGTCACGATCGTGCCGATCAGATATCGCGGCGGCGAGAAGGCGGCGACCAGCAGCGGCAGCAGCGCACCGACCGCAAAGCTGACCGCCGAGGCGATCGCGGCTTGCAGCGGCCGCGCTCTCAGGGCCGGCGTCAAACCGAGCTCATCGCGCGCATGCGAACCCAGGGCGTCATGCGCCATCAGCTGTTCGGCGACCTGTTTCGCCAGCGCCGCATCGAGGCCGCGCCGCACGTAGATCTCCGTCAATTCGCGGCTCTCGCCGGCGTAATCGGTTTCCAGCTCGCCGCGCTCTTGATCGAGCGCCGCCGCCTCGGTGTCGGCCTGCGAATGCACCGAGACGTATTCGCCGGCCGCCATCGACATCGACCCGGCGACGAGCCCGGCCGCGCCGGTCAACAGAATGCTGTGGTGCGAGGCGTGCGCCGCGGCGACACCGACGATCAGGCTCGCCGTCGAGACGATGCCGTCGTTCGCGCCGAGCACGCCGGCGCGCAGCCAGGCGATGCCGCCCAACCGATGACGCTCACGCGCGTGCGGACGCATCGTCGAAGCGCCGGCCGGCGAGGCGCCGGTCCGTGATCTGAATCGATGTAAAGGCCATGCTCATCCCCGTCGGCGACCATCAAGCTACCCGCGGCCGGAGTGTTTGGTGTGATCGCGCCTATGTCATACTAATCAGGTACGACGCAAAAAGACTACTAGGGGATCGCAAATGACGCGTAGCCGAATGAGGAAACTCAAGCGTAAACAATTAGTTAAACCCGCGGCCGCGCTGCGCCCGCGCACCATGACGCGCTGCCTCGCTGCCGGTGGCCTCGGCGCTGCTCGCGTGCATGCAGGCGGCGTACGCGGCCGAGCCGGCCGCGACCGCACCGGCCGAAGTCGGGACTTTGCAGGAAGTCGTCGTCACCGCGCAAAAGCGGGTCGAGAATCTGCAGAACGTCGCGGTCAGCATTCAGGCGATCGGCAACGAACAGCTCGAACAATTGCACGTCACGAAATTCGACGACTACGTCAAGTATCTGCCGAGCGTGTCGTTCCAGAACGACGGCGGCCCGTCGTTCGAACACACCTACATGCGCGGCGTCGCGAGCGGCGGCGACGGCAATCACTCGGGTTCGCTGCCGTCGGTCGGCATGTATCTCGACGAACAGCCGGTGACGACGATCGACGGCAACCTCAATATCCACATTTACGACATCGCGCGCGTCGAGGCCTTGTCGGGGCCGCAAGGCACTTTGTACGGCGCGAGCTCGCAGGCCGGCACGATCCGCATCATCACCAACAAGCCCGATCCGAAGGCCTTCGCCGCCGGCTACGACCTCGGCGCCAATTCGGTCGATCACGGCGGCATCGGCTGGTCGGTCGAGGGCTTCGTCAACCTGCCGCTGTCGGACAGCCTGGCGGTGCGCCTGGTCGGCTGGGACGAGAACGGATGCCGGATACATCGACAACGTGCATCGCACGGTGACCTTTCCGACCTCCGGCATCGTCTTCGACAACGCCTCGCAGGTCAAAAACAACTACAACGACGTCGAGACGAAGGGCGGGCGCGCCGCGCTGAAATACGATCTCAACGATCAGTGGACGATCACGCCGACGGTCATGGGCCAGGTGCAGCAGACCAACGGCGATTTTGCCTACGATCCCGCGCTCGGTGATCTGAAGATCGGGCATTTCTTCCCGGACACGTCGCACGATTCCTGGGTGCAGTCCGTCATTGACCGTCGAGGGTAAGATCAGCAATTTCGACTTGGTCTATGCCGGCGCCTATCTGACGCGCAACACGCACGAGACTTCGGACTACACCGATTATTCGCTGTTCTACGATACCGCCTACGGCTCCGGGGCCTATTTTCTCGACAACGCCGGCAATTTGATCAATCCGGCGCAGACCATCGTCGGCCGCGATCATTACACCAAGACCAGCCACGAGCTGCGGCTGACCTCGCCGAAGGACGATCCGTTCCGCTTCACGGCGGGATTGTTCCTGCAGCGCCAAGTCCACGAGATCCTGCAGGACTACGTCGTCAACAACGGCGATCCCTTGGGGTCCGTCGCGCCGAACGATATTTCCATTCCGGGTTGGCCGGGCACCTGGTGGCTGACCGACCAGGAACGCGTGGACCGCGACTCGGCCGCGTTCGGGGAGTTCTCCTACGACTTCACGCCGCAACTGACCGGGAATGCCGGTCTGCGCTACTACACGTTCGACAATACGCTGCAGGGCTTTTACGGCTTCAGCGCCAACAACCCGTACGCGTCGGCAGAAGGCGTGCTCACATGCACGAATCCGGCGCCTTTTCACGGCGCGCCGTGCCAAGACTTGAACGGCAGAAGCACCGGCTCCGGGACGACGCCGAAAGTGAACTTGACGTTCAAGTTCGACCGGGACCACATGATCTACGCGACGTTTTCCAAGGGCTTTCGTCCCGGCGGCGTCAACCGCAATGGCGGCGGCAGCCTGCCGCCTTACAAGCCGGATTATCTGACCAATTATGAAATCGGCTGGAAGACGATGTGGGACGAGAGCCGGCTGCGATGGAACGGGGCGATCTTCTGGGAGAAGTGGAAGGACTTCCAGTTCGCGTACCTGGGATCGAATGCGCTGACGATCATCGCGAACGCCGGCCAGGCGCAGATCAAGGGCTTCGAGAGCGATCTGGAATATCGCGCGACCGAGCGCTTGACGTTGTCCGGCGGCCTATCATGGCTCGACGCCAAACTGACGCAGACCTACTGTTCGGATCCGACTAAATGCTCTACACCAGGCTATGCGGATTACGCGCCGAGCGGCACGCAGCTGCCGGTGACGCCGAAGTTCAAAGGCAACGTCGTCGCGCGCTATACCTTCCCGCTCGGCGGCATGGAGGCGAGCCTACAGGGCTCGGCCGTCTACGTCGGTCCGCGCTGGGCGGACTTGAGGATCGTGCCGCGCGAGGCGCTCGGTCAGGAGCCCTCGTACACGGTCGGCGATTTTTCGTTCGGACTCAGCAAGGACACATGGCACGGCGAGTTGTACGTCAACAACGCGTTCGACAAGCGCGCGGTGATCGACCGCTACGCCGAATGCGACCCGTCGAGCTGCGGCGCGATCGCGATCTACAACGTGCCGAATCAACCGCGCACGGTCGGGGTGAAGTTCGGCCAGAAATTCTGACGCGCGCAGGCGCAATGCCGAGGGGGGTCTCGGCGCGGTAGCCGATGAGCAATCTCTACTCCGAGACAGCAGAACCCGCGGTCGCGACGCCGGCGCTCGCCGGTCAGCGGCGCGCGGACGTCATCGTCATCGGCGGCGGCTTTACGGGGCTGTCGGCGGCGCTGCACGTCGCCGAGCGCGGCTTGCATGTCGTGCTGCTGGAGACAGAGACGCCCGGCTTCGGCGCCTCGGGCCGCAACGGCGGCCAGGTCAATGCCGGCCTCAAGCACGAACCGGACGAGGTCGAACGCGATTTCGGCGCGGATCTCGGGCGGCGGTTCAATGCGCTCGCCGGCAACGCGCCGGCGTTCGTGTTCGATTTGATCGAACGCTGCGCGATCCGCTGCGAGGCGCGGCGCAACGGCACCTTGCGGGCCGCCGTGCATCCGCGGCACGCGCAGCTCGTGCGGGCGAGCACCGTGCAGCACCTGCGGCGCGGCGCGCCGGTCGAGTATCTCGAACGCGAGGCGATCGCCAAAGCGACCGGGACGGATCGCTATCTCGGCGCACTGTTCGACCGGCGCGGCGGCGATCTGAATCCCTTGAGTTACGCCCGCGGCCTCGCCAAAGCCGCGATCGCGGCCGGCGCCGCGGTGCACGGCGGCTCGCGGGTCCTCGACATCACGCGCACCGGCACCGCCTGGCGCGCGCAATGCGCCGGCGGATCGGTGACGGCCGCACATCTCGTGATCGCAACCAACGGCTACACCGACGGGCTATGGCCGGGGCTTAGGCGCTCGATCGTGCCGGTCTGCAGCGCGATTGCCGCGAGCGCACCGCTGCCGGACGCACTCTGCGAGAGGATTTTGCCTTCGCGCAGCGTGCTCTATGAGAGCGGCGCGATCACCGTGTATTACCGGATCGATGCCGGCCGGCGTTTGTTGTTCGGCGGACGCGGACCGCTGCACGAGGCGAGCGCGGCCGCCGAGATTGCGCATCTGCTCGCCTATGCCGGCAAACTCTGGCCGGAACTCGGCGATACACCGTGGACGCACGTTTGGGGAGGGCGCCTGGCGATGACGCGCGATCATTACCCGCACCTGCACGAGCCCGCGCCCGGCGTACTCGTTTGCCTGGGCTACAACGGCCGCGGAGTCGCGCTCGGCACCGCGCTAGGCGCCGAGCTCGCGAAGCGGCTCGTCAATCCCGCGGCGCAGATCGATGCGCCGGTGACGTCGCTGAAGCCGATCGCGCTGCATGCGCTCTGGCCGGCGGCCGTGCGCGCCGCGATTTGGCGCGGACGCTTGGTGGATTATCTGGGGATTTGAGCGGGAGGCATATAGCGCATGTGCGGCCGATACGTCAGTCCCGACGAAGCGTCGATCGAGCGCGAGTTCGACTTGCCGGCGAGCGGCTGGAGTTTCCCCAGGAGTTTCAACGTCGCGCCCTCGCAGTCGGTGCCGGTGATACGACGTGAGGACGGCGGGGCGCGGGCGGCGCGGCTGCGCTGGGGATTGGTGCCGTTCTTCGCCAAGGGCGTGCCCGGCAAATACAGCACGATCAACGCGCGCGTCGAATCGATCGAGACCAGCGCGAGCTACCGCGGCCCTTGGAAGCGCGGGCAGCGCTGCATCGTGCCGGCGCTGGGATTCTACGAATGGCATCTGCAAGCCGACGGCACGAAGCAGCCGTTTTATATTCACTTGAGCGATCAGGCGTTGTTCGGCTTCGCCGGGCTCTGGGACCGTTCGCAACGCGAGGACGGGGAGGCGATCGAGTCGTTCACGATCATCACGCTGCCGGCGAATCCGCTGATGGCCGAGATACACAACACCAAGGCGCGCATGCCGGCGATCTTGGCCGCGAGCAGCGCAGCGCTTGGCTCACGGGCGATGCGGCCGCGGCGCGAGCGGCGCTGGCCGGCTACCCCGAGCAGCGCATGGCCGCCTACCCGGTCAGTACGCGCGTCAACTCGCCGCGCAACAATGACCCCCATTTGCTCGATCCGGCGGCCTAAACGGCCGATTAGCCGCCCGATCTTTGATGCAGTTCCCATCGCCGCGGGGCCTGCCGCGCTAGTCTTAAGAGTAGAGGACCGCGGACCCATGAGAGCTAGGGTAATAGTGTGTTTGATGGTCCTGCTGCCGGCAGTCGGGTTGGCGGCGCAAGGCAGGATTTACACCTTCATCGATGCCGACGGCGTACGGCATTACACCGACGTGCCGGATGACAACCGTTACCGGCGCTTGGTGCTCTCGCCGCAGGATCGGACCGAGAGCGGCCAAGCCTACGACGAGCGCTTGCTCGCACGGGCCTCGCGATACGATCCGATGATCGAAGGCGCGGCGGCCGCCGTGGCGCTCGCGCCCGATCTGCTGCGCGCGGTCATCGTCGTCGAGTCCGGATTCAATTCCCGCGCGGTCTCGAAGAAGGGCGCGGTCGGCTTGATGCAGCTGATGCCGGCGACCGGCCTGCGGTACGGGGTTTCAAATCTTTACGATCCGCGCCAGAACGTGCACGCCGGCGCCGCGTATTTGAAATATCTGATCGACCGCTTCGGCCATGATCTGCCGCTCGCGCTCGCCGCCTACAATGCCGGCGAGGACGCGGTGCAGCGCAACGGCGGTCAAATCCCCCCGTTCAGCGAGACTCAGGCCTACGTACCGCGGGTCATGTCGATTTACCACTTGCTGATACGGCGCGGCCGCGCAAGTTGATTTATCGGCCGATCGGCCCCATAGGCGATATGGTGCCGACTCCGGATATCGAACCCGCCCAACACGATGGAGAGCCCGCCGGCATGGAACCGCCGGCGCAAGCCCTTGTGACGGTTTTCTGGGGCACCAGGGCCGCGTGCCAGGAATTCGCGCTGGTGCTCGAAGCCAAGGGGCTACCCTTTGACTTGCGCGCCGACGGTGCGGGCTATGACCTTGTCGACCCCGCCGTCGCAGGCGATGCTCGCGCGCGAGCAGCTGCAGCGCTACGCCGTGGAGCGCGAGCGCGATGCCGCGGAGCGTGCCGCGAGCCGCGCGGCGACGCTCACAGCCGAGCCTTTTGGCGGCGCCGGCGCCGGTGCGATCGCGTATACCATGGTGCTCGTCGGCGTCGCGTATTGCGCGGGGATCAATCTCTTCGGCGTCGATTGGCTCGCCGCCGGCGCGATCGATGCGCACCCTGGCGCCGCCCGCGAGTGGTGGCGCGCGGTCACCGCATTGACCTTGCATTTGGACCAGGCGCATTTGTTCGGCAACCTGCTGTTCGGCATCGGCGCCGGCGTGCTCTGCAGCCGGTTGTTCGGGCCCGGCATCGCCTGGCTCAGCATTCTCGTCGCGGGGGCACTTGGCGATTACCTCGAGCTGTGGATTGCGCCGGCCGGCTACTTGGCGGCCGGCGCCTCGACAGCCGTTTTCGCCGCGCTCGGACTGCTCGCCGGCTACAGCTGGCGACACCGATGGCCGTGGCGCTCGCGCTGGATTTACCGCTCGACGCCGCTGCTCGCCGGCGTCTCCTTGCTGGTCTTTCTCGGCGCCGGCAACGCCCACGTCGATGTGCTCGGCCATGTGTTTGGTTTTACGTTCGGCGTGGTGTTCGGATGGAGTTTCGCTTCGGCCGGCATGCCGCGCAGCCGCGGCCGGCACGTGCAGGCGATCGCGGCGACGGCGGCGGCCGTGCTGCTTGCCGCGGCCTGGGGCTTGTCATTGCACCAAGCGCTGCGCTGAGCGCAGCCGCCGCCTGCCATTACGCGGAAACCGCAACCGGCGGTGGAAACCCCGAAAGTTCGCGTGCCGGACAGCGTGCTTAAATGGCGGTTGTGCGCAAGCGGAGGGTAGGCCGATGTATGCGAAAATATTGGTTCCGGTAGACGGCAGCGATGCCGGCAAGGCTGGCCTGCGCGAGGCGATCAAGATCGCGAAGAGCCAAGGCGGCAAGCTGCGCATCCTGCACGTCGTCAATGAATTGATCTTCGATTACGCCTACGGCTCCGGGGCGTTCGCGAACACCGTCATCGAGTCGATGCGCAGCGAAGGCAAAAAGGTGCTCGCCGAGGCCGAGGCTTACGCCCGCAAAGAGGGGATTGAACCCGAGGGCGTGCTGGTCGAATCGATCGGCGGCCCGGCAGCGCAGTTCATCGTTGCGCAGGCACAGGAATGGCCGGCCGAGCTGATCGTCATGGGGACGCACGGGCGGCGCGGGATCCGCAGGCTCGCCCTTGGCAGCGATGCCGAGGTGGTCGTGCGCAGCACGCCGGTGCCGATCCTCTTGGTGCGCAGCGCGCAAAACAAAGCGTAGAGCGGCCGTGGGTATTTGACGGCCCTGGGTATTCAATATGAGGAGTTCGAACATGAGCAATCTAGCGATCAAGTTCAGTTTGGGCGCTGCCGCCGCGCTGTTATGCGTCTCGCTCGCCGCCGCGGCCGAGCCGCCCGCGGGGCCGCCGAACCTCAGCAAGGCGCAGCGCGAAAAAATGGCGCAGATACACGAGCAGATGGCGCAATGCCTGCGCTCCGACCGCACGATGGCCGAATGTCATCAACAAATGATGGACGATTGCCGCGCCGCGCTCGGCGATAAAAGCTGCGGAATGATGGGGCATCATCGCGGCATGCGGCCGCGGCACCCGATGATGGCGACACCGAATGCCGCCCCGCCGGCGCAACCTTAAAGCCAAGAACGCGGCAATCGGCATGACGGACGGGCGCGGGCGCGGCCTATAGGAGAGGTGATGGCCGGGCAGAAGAACTATGTGCGATTCTTCCGCGACATCGGTATCGGCGATGTACCGTTGGTCGGCGGCAAGAACGCGGCGCTTGGCGAGCTATACCGGGAACTGATTCCGCTGGGTGTCAGGTCGCCGAACGGCTTTGCGGTTACCGTCGAGGGTTACCGCGATCTGCTTGCGGCCGGAGGTTTGTGGCGCGCGCTGCACACGACGCTCGAGGGGCTGCACGCGAATGATATCGCCGACCTGCAGCGCCGCGCGAAACGCGCGCGGGAAATCGTCTACGGCGCATCGCTGCCCGAGGATCTCGATCGGCAGATCCGCAACGCCTACCGCGAGCTCAAGGCCGGATACGGCGAATCCTTGCGCGTCGCGGTGCGCAGTTCCGCAACGGCCGAGGATTTGCCGACCGCAAGTTTCGCCGGGCAGCAGGACAGCTTCCTGAACATCAGCGGCGAAGCGCAGGTACTCGATGCATGCAAACGCTGCTATGCGAGCCTATTCACCGACCGCGCCGTGCATTATCGGTTCGACCAGCGCTTCGATCATTTCGACGTCGCGCTGTCGATTGGCATCGAGAAAATGGTGCGCTCCGATCTCGCCGCGAGCGGCGTCCTTTTCACGCTGGATACCGAAACCGGTTTTCGCGACGTCGTGCTGATCAGCGCCACCTATGGCCTCGGCGAGAACATCGTCCAGGGCAACGTCGATCCCGATGATTTCACCGTCTTCAAGCCGACGTTCGAGCAAGGCTACCGGCAAGTGCTACGCCGCGAACTCGGCTCGAAAAAACTCAAGATGATCCTCGACGACCGCGACGGCGAGACCGCGACGCGCAACATCGAGACCAGCGCGGAGGAACGCGAGCGCTACTGCCTGACCGATGCCGAAGTGCTGACGCTGGCCGAGTACGGGATCAAAGTGGAGAAGCACTTCAGCGCCAAGGCTGGCCACGCGGTTGCGATGGACATCGAATGGGCCAAGGATGGCATCGACAACCAGCTATATCTCGTGCAGGCGCGCCAGGAGACCGTCGCCTCGCGCAAGGATCGTGCATCGCATCGATGAATACCGGCTGCGCGGCGGCGGCGACGTCCTCTTGAGCGGCCGCGCGGTCGGCACGCGCATCGGCAGCGGCAAGGCGAGGGTCATCCTCGATGCCGGCGACATCGGTCAATTCCAGGCAGGCGAAATCCTAGTGACCGAGAACACGACCCCCGACTGGGAGCCGATCATGAAGATCGCTGCGGCGATCGTCACCAACCGCGGCGGACGCACCTGCCACGCGGCAATCGTCGCGCGCGAGCTCGGCATACCGGCTGTCGTAGGCACCGGCAACGCGACCGAGGTGCTGCACAACGGCGAGCTGCTAACCGCGGTGTGTTCCAGCGGCGAAGTCGGCAAAGTGCTGGAAGGGGTGATCCCGTTCGATGTGGAACACGTCGACGCCGGCGCGATCGAGAAGCCGAAGACGCAATTGATGCTGATCCTAGGCAATCCGGATATCGCGTTTCAAACCAGCTTCCTGCCGAACGACGGCGTCGGGCTCGCGCGCATGGAGTTCATCGTCACGGAGTACGTCAAGGCACATCCGATGGCGCTGCTGAATCCTACGCGCATCGAGGATCCGAAGGAACGCGAAGCGATCGCCGCGCTGACCAAAGGCTATCCGCGACCGGCCGATTATTTCGTCGAGCGGCTAGCGGAGGGCGTCGCGACGCTCGCCGCCGCGTTCTATCCGAAGCCGGTAATTTTGCGGATGTCCGACTTCAAGAGCAACGAATACGCGAGTCTGCTCGGGGGGAGGGCATTCGAGCCCGAGGAGGAGAATCCGATGCTGGGCTTTCGCGGCGCGGCGCGCTACTCGCATCCGGCTTATGAGCCCGGCTTCGCTCTCGAGTGTGCGGCCGTCAAGCGCGTCCGCGAGCAGATGGGGCTCGTCAACGTCAAGATCATGATACCGTTCTGCCGCCGCGTCGCGGAGGCCGAATGCACGATCGCGACGCTGCAAAAGTATGGGCTCGAGCGCGGCAGGAACGGGCTCGAGGTCTACGTCATGTGCGAGATCCCGAACAACGTCATCCAGATCGATGAGTTCGCAAAGCACTTCGACGGCTTCTCGATCGGCTCGAACGATTTAACGCAGCTGATGCTCGGCGTCGACCGCGATTCGGCGCTGGTCGAATTCGATTTCGACGAGCGCGACCCCGGCGTCAAGCAGATGCTGCGCCTCGCCGTCGAGGGTTGCCGGCGCAACAAACGGCATTCGGGGATCTGCGGCCAGGCGCCGTCGGATTATCCGGAGATCGCGGAGTTTCTCGTGCGCCTCGGCATCGATTCCATCAGCCTGAATCCCGACTCGCTGGTCGCGACGACGCGCCGCGTCGCCGCCCTCGAGGAGCGCCTGCAGCCGCAAGCGCTGCGCTCGGCTTGACGGACCGACGCGCGGAAGAAGGCGGCGCCGCCGACTTGCCGCCAGCGCAGATCCCGGTCGCGGTGTCGGCGCGGCATGTGCACCTGACCCCGCAGAGCGTCGCGCGCCTGTTCGGACGCGGGCACGCCTTGCATCCGCGCACAATGCTCGGCCAGCCCGGCCAATACGCCAGCGAAGAGACCGTGACCTTGATCGGCCCGAAAGGCTCCATCGGCCAGGTGCGCATCGTCGGACCGGTCCGCGGGGAAGATCAAGTCGAATTGTCGCGCACCGATGAAATCGCGCTCGGCATCGACGGGCCGGTCCGCGAGTCCGGGGATCTCGCCGGTACGCCGGGGATCGTCATCGAAGGGCCAGCGGGGAGCGTCACTCTCGCGCGCGGCGTCGTCGTCTCGCTGCGCCATATCCACATGAGCACGGCCGATGCCGCGGCGCTCGGTCTCGCCGACCAGGACCGCGTCGAAGTCGTGGTCGACAGCGGCGGGCGGCAGGTCACCTTCGGTGACGTCGTCGTGCGGGTCTCGCCGAACTATCGCTTGGAATTGCACTTGGACACGGATGAAGGCAATGCGGCCGGGGTCGGCCGGCCGGGCGCGTTCGGCACGTTGACCGGAAGGCGCTAGACGGCTACCCGGACGGCCGCAGCGTATGCCGCGCCCTTTGGCCGGGGCGGTTTTGCAGTTGCGTGGAGCGCCAAACGCCAAAACGGACGATGCCGCCGACGTCGTGTGGAGCTGACTCGCGCACAGAGCTTTCACGTGAATCGCGACCCTGCTCCACGCGTGATTACCTTATGAGCTAACGTAGGGTGTTTGTCTTGGAAAGCGAGGAATGTGGAGCTTTTTCTAATGGTGGGCGGTACAGGGATTGAACCTGTGACCCCTGCCGTGCGAAACGGTGGCATTGCAGTCGGACCGTCGCATGATCTCTGGGACCCTTGTTCCGTCCCGTCACCAGAAAACAGCTAAAGCCGGAGCGCCTGCCACCAACGCCGCGACCGCTGTCAACAGAAGCCGAACGATCGTGCGGATGGCGTTCGTGGATCATTCACGGCCGGCGCATGGTGCCGCACAGAATAATTCGCGGTCGCTCGGCGTCACATTTTCGCGCGGGCCGCATTGAATGCTCCGTCCCAGGTTTTTCCCAAATGCGACCCGTTGAGGGCGCGGAGCGCCGCCTCGGGAACGCCCAGGCGTGCGAACGCCGCGTAGTAACTGTCCCGGGCGACACGGAGTAGCCGCAGCGCGATCTCGGCTTCGTCGTGGTACACGTTGCGAGCAATGGCCAGGGTTTCCGGTTGATCGAGGAGGTAGCGGGGCGCGAAGAATGCGCAGCTCGTCATCATGTGCAATCCGCCGGCGAATCCCATGCGGATCGTTGGGAAGCGCGGACGTCTTAGACCGGCGCTTTCGACCAGCGTACGAAAAGCGCTGATCCATGCCTGGATGGAGGTCGCCGACGTCCTGCACGCGCAGGGCGAGCTCACGCTCGCTCACAGCGTACGGCGATTCGCCAACGCGCTGCCGCCCGCACGCATCGACCGGGAGCGACTCGCCGTGCAGTTTGTCGCTCACCTCGAGTCTCAACGACCGGGGCATTCCCGGGAAGACGAGCCGGTACGGGATCGTACTCAGGACCGGGCGCGGTGAGACGATTACCGCTCCGGTTCGCTACAGGTTCGAGCTCGCCGTGGCCCGTGCCCGGGGGCGGCCACCCTTGTGGCCATTTCGGCGCGCCGCTGCCGCCTTCGCCGCGGACGAGCGACGACCGCCGACGCGGCCGAGCTCGGCCATCCACTCCCGCCCGGGAAAGATGGCGGACACGAGCGCTGGAACGGAGAGGTCGAGGTCGAGGGATTCCCAGTGCAAGCCGCCGCCGCGACCCAGGACTTCCACAGTGCCAATTTCGCTGGGCCCCGCGCCTTTCAGGTAGGGGATCAATGCGACCGGAATGGTGATGCTCACGCCATTGGTGAGCTCGATCCGCAAAGCCTCCTCTCGCGACAGGTACCTCGCGCGCGACGCCCGCGGCTCCGTCCTGGCCTCGCGACGGCCTCGACGGGAGACCTTCGCATAATTCTCGCGCAGCTCTTTCTTCACCCACTCAGGCATCGCCATGTAGTTCTCTCCATCGCATGAGCAGCAACGCGCGGTTCCGATCCACGGCCTCGAGCGCGACGGCCAGCTCGCGCCGGGACAGGCCGTCGTTTGACATCAGGGAGGTCTTTCGTTCCTCGCTGCCGATCGTGATCCTCGCCTCGGCGCCCGCCTTGATCGCGTGCACATGCGGCGGTGGGTGATCGTTCACGTACATCATGATCCGCAGGCGTCCGATTCGAAGAATGGTCGGCATCGATGATAACCGATCGCTTGGGTTTTGGCGAGGACGGCTAGCCGAGCCGCCGCGCGAGGTCGCCGGCGCTCAGGTGGGTGTACCGCTTGAGCATCTGCAGCGTCTTGTGGCCCGTCACCGAGGCGACCTCCATCACATTCAGGCCCCTTTCAAAGAAGCGGCTGGTGGCCTCATGCCGCAGGTCATGCAGCCGCAGGCCGTTGATGCCCGCCCGCCGTACGGCGCGCTTGAAGGAGAGCTTGAGCGCCTCCGCGGTCAGCGCGCCGAACACCCGCTCGGTCGGGGAGGGCGGAAGTCCCCGCAGCACGGCGATCGCCCGCGTCGACAGCGGTACGCCCCGCGACTCGCCGTTCTTGGTCAACGGCAGGTAGGCCACACGTCTCTCGAGGTCCACATGCGTCGACAGTAGCCCGAGGAGCTCGCCGCGCCGCATCCCCGTTTCGATGGCAAGCGCGACGAAATGCACGAGCCAGGGATTGCGCGCGGCGCGGCAGGCGGAGATAAGTCGTTGCTCCTCATCGTCTTGCAGGCGCCGGTTGCGGGGACGCCCCGGGGGCGGGCGGCGCACCAGGCTGCAAGGATTGACGGGCAGGTACACATCCCACTCGCGCCGCGCCGTGTCGATTGCGTGGGAGAGAACGCTGAGCTCACGAGTGACGGTCGAGCCGGAAACGATCTTCAGCCGCTGATCACGATAGGCGGCAATGTGTGAGCTCGTGAGCAATGACATGCGGATGCGCGTGAACGGTCGCTGCGTCATCGCCTTCAGGCGCAGATTCTCATCGCGCGCGCCGCGCTTGCTGGGGGTCACCTCGCGCCGATAACGTTCGAGTACGTCGGCCAGGGTTGTGCGCTCGGCAATGCGCCGATCGACGGTGATGCCCTGATCCATCTCCGCTTCGACGCGGCGCGCCCAGCGCTGGGCGAGTGACTTGCTGTCGAAGCTGCGGGTTTGCGCCGGCAGACCGGTGCGACGTATCTTGACTCGCCAGATGTGGCCGCGTTTCTCGAGGGTCGCCATGGGACGGTGCTCCTGGATGGCGTCTCACGACGGCGCGCCACAGGTAACTGTCCCAGCACTGTCCCAAAAGCCATCAAAGGCGACCATCCAGCCAATGCGCGCGATCCAGGAAACTTCCTAGATCCTTGTTCCGCCAGAGCTTGTGAATGGTGGGCGGTACAGGGATTGAACCTGTGACCCCTGCCGTGTGAAAGCAGTGCTCTACCGCTGAGCTAACCGCCCGATGATGCGCCGAAGGAGGCGGATTATCGCATCGACCGGCGTCGAAAACAAACCGCAGCGGCGCGGTTTGCGGGACGCGCGCGCTACAACGGGCTTGGACAGCGGGTCATCTGATAGTATTTGCGGCCAACATTTTTCACGAGTCTCGGTTTATGACCGTCCGAACCCGATTTGCGCCCAGCCCCACCGGCTTTCTGCACATCGGCGGCCTGCGGACGGCGTTGTTCTGCTGGCTGTACGCGCGGCGTTTCGGCGGCCAGTTCATTCTGCGGATAGAGGATACCGATCGCGAGCGCTCGACCGCGGCGGCGATTCAGCAAATCATCGACGGCATGGAATGGGCCGGGTTGGTTCACGACGAGGGTCCGTTTTATCAAACCCAGCGCTTCGAGCGCTACAAGGAAGTCATCGAGGAGATGCTCGCCGAGGGCAAAGCATATCGTTGCTATTGCACGAAGGAAGAACTCGAGACGATGCGCGCAGAGCAGATTGCGAGCGGCATGAAGCCTCGCTACGACGGCCGTTGGCGCGCGCGCACCGACACGCGGCCCGGCGTCGATCCGGTCATACGGTTCAAGAATCCCTTGAGCGGCGAGGTGGTTGTCGAGGACGTCATTCACGGGCGCGTCGTTTTTCAGAACTCGGAGCTCGATGATTTGATCATTGCCCGATCCGACGGCACGCCGACTTACAATTTTTGCGTCGTTGTCGACGACATGGACATGAAGATCACACATGTGATCCGCGGCGACGATCATTTGAACAACACGCCCCGGCAAAAAAACATGCTGTTGGCCTTGGGACGCCAACTGCCGGTCTATGCGCATTTGCCGATGATCCTCGGCGCCGATGGCGCAAAGCTTTCGAAGCGCCATGGCGCTGTCAGCGTGCTGCAATATCGAGATGACGGATTCTTGCCGGAGGCCTTGCTCAACTACTTGGTGCGTCTCGGTTGGTCGCACGGCGATCAAGAGATTTTTCTCGATTGAGGAGATGATTCGACTGTTCGACATCGCCGACGTAAACAAGTCGGCATCGGCGTTCAATGGCGAGAAGCTCGCCTGGCTCAATCAGCAGCACATAATGAGTGCGCCGATCGACCGCCTGATCGCGCCGCTGCGATGGCATCTGGAGCGAGCGGGTGTCGCCGCCGATGATGAGGCGCAGCTCGCGCAGATCGTTGTCGCAACGTGAGCGAGCGAAAACGCTGTATGAGATGGCGCCGAACAGCCTGTTCTTTTTCCGTGCCCCGCCGGCCTACGACGAAAAAGCCGTGCGCAAGCACGTGACCGCGGAAATTTTACCGAGGCTCACCGAGTTCGCACTGGCTTTGCGGGCCCTCAATGACTGGTCCGCAGCGGATATACACGACTTGCTCAATGGTTTTGCGGTCTCGCGCGGACTGACGCTCGGGAAACTCGCCCAGCCCATTGCGCCTCGCCGTCTGTGGCGGCACCGTGTCGCCGCCGATTGATGTGACGCTTGCTATCCTGGGGAAGCAGGAGACGCTTGCGCGCTTGACCGGTGCGTTGGCTGACTGGGGCATGTAGCTCATTCATTTTCTTGACGAATTGATCACGGTCAGGTAACGTGCCGCGCCTCCAAGTGGGGCCATAGCTCAGCTGGGAGAGCGCTTGCATGGCATGCAAGAGGTCGGCGGTTCGATCCCGCCTGGCTCCACCAGATTTTCAATTGTTGCCGTTCGGTATGATGAGTCAATTTCGGCCTTGCAGTCCCCATCGTCTAGAGGCCTAGGACACCACCCTTTCACGGTGAGAACCGGGGTTCGAATCCCCGTGGGGACGCCACTTCTGCCCTAACGCGGCTGAATAAGAACTGCAACGAGAAACACCGTGGGGATGGCGGATATTCATTTCAATTACTTGCGGCAGTCATCGCGGTGAAATACGCGCCGCTGTTGCGGTCATTACGATTATTCAGCGCCGCCGTCATCGATCAGGTGCTGCTTTCCGGCGTGAGCTTTCTCGTTGGCCTTCTGCTGATCCGACGCGCGACCGATTTGGACTATGGCATGTTTGTGTTAGTCCAATCGGCGGTCGCCCTGCTGGTCTCCGTTCAGTCGTCCTGGGTCTCGTCGCCGCTGATGGTAATTGCGCCGCGGATACCGCCGTTCCCGAGGCGACAAATGATCGGCGCCATCGACGCGTCGCAACGCCGCTTTTTCCTACGGTTCGCCGCCGCTACACTAATTTTGCCGTTGCTTTGCTATTGGTTGCACATTTGGACGGCGCTAGTGTCGATGGTGGTAGCCCTCGGGATTGCGGTCGGCTGGTCATCAGTGATGCGCGATTTCTCTCGCAGTGTGCTGCTAATCTACTCGCGGCCGGAGGCCATGCTGTGGGCTGATGCTTGCTATGCGGCCGTATTGGTGGCCGGCGTCGCCGTTGCCGTCTCCGGTCCCCAGCCTGCGATACTCGGGGCGGTCTTTGCGCTAGCGGTTGCGACCGTGATCGGGGGATCGGTAGCGCGCGCATCGCTAAGCAAGGATCCGGGTTGGGTCGCCGGGCAATCCGCGCAATTCTGGCGGGAAATGCGTCCGCTTGCGATCTGGGCGACCTTTGGAGCGGTTGTTCATTGGTCGTTCAGCCAAAGTTATAGTTACGTACTCGCGTCAAGAGCCAATATGACGGCGGTCGCGGATGTTAATGCCGCCCGTCTAATTCTGATGCCTACCTTCGTGCTCGCAATCGGCGTCAAGGGATTACTGGCACCACTTGCGGCTACGTGGCTCGCGGAGTCGAGTCTGGGCGGCATGCTGCGTCGACTGTTGGGCTTCATCGCGGCGATCGCGGCGCTGGACTTGATCTATTTCGCATTGGCTTGGATCTTCCGCGATTGGCTCACGCGTGACTTGCTGCACAAAGTCATCGGCGAACGCGATTGGCTGTTGGCGCTGTGGGCTATCGTGTCGCTGCTCAGCCTTATTCGCGATTTGCTGCAGAGGGCGCTATTTGCATTGCACCGCTTCAAGGCGCTCGCTTGGCTGGCGGCGTTCAGCGCGGTGATATCGTTGGGCCTCATGTGGTTCGGAATCGGGTGGTGGGGCCCAGCGGGCGTGCTATTCGGGCAAATAGCCGGTGAATTAGTCAATCTCGTCGGTATCGTCGCCTTGGTTGTGGTGGCATTTCGGCACCCCGACTTGCGCAACGGATCGGCGGACGGTAGCAAGACGCCGCCGCCAATCGCCGGACCGCGCGATTCCGGCGCCTGAGTCGTAGGTGAATCAAATTGTGGATTGTCCTATGGCGCCCGCTTGCAGGCGCCGGCGATCAAACCTACCCGTCAATTCGGCTGGGGCACAGCATTGCCCACGGTTGCAGCACCGAAGCGCACGCACGCCGCTTTGAATCGTGTCACATCGCCGAATTCGTCGCTGACATCGCCGCGCGCGTAAGCCGCTGCGAATCGCTCATGGTAGCTCAGAAATCCGCGCCGGTTATGGTCAAGGAATCGAATGTCGCGAACATCGATGTGCCGCAGCGCCAACAGCGGGAAAGGACCGCGAAACACGGCAAAATCCGGGTTGGTGGCGGATGGTTTGGCACTGAGAGGATGGAACGGCGTGAACATCAACCCCAATTCGGTGACCATATGTGTCTTCAGTTGATCGTGCAAGGTGTCGAGTGCGCCGCATTGGGATTCCGGCAGGCGACGAAAAACCAGGACGACACTGGTGAACGTGCTTTTCGGTGCTTGCCGGGGATAGCGGTCGAGGAAGGTCCGCGCAGCGCCGAGAACGAGCGCGCGCAACTTGCGCAGGTTTCCGGTGGTCACTTCGTCGCGCCAGCTGACGATGAAGCGTCCCAATTCGATCGAAGGGCGCACGAACGGACAAACGGCGCCGCCTCGCCTAAGCATAGGGTGGGGCAAGCTTAGGTATTCCAGCGCCCAGCGCGTGACGGCCTCCGAACGCAGCCGAATTGCGGGGTCGTCGTCTGGCTCCAAATCCAGTTTGGGCGGCCGACTGTGCAGTTGCCAGCGCAGCGCGAGAGAGTCGACTACATTTGCAATGAATTGTTTCATCACGCGAGCCTTAGTCAGATTCCAATTTTGGCGCCGCTGCGAAATTTCGAGATATTGGACCACGCCATAAGGATACGGCGCGTACGCGCAGCCCGGTCGCATAACGCTTCAGGCGCATATGCGTGCCCACGCGCATTCGCCGCGCGATGCGCACGGACCTGTTCCACTGCAGCAGATTGCGGACACGGTCGGCCGCCGGCGTTAGATCGCTTTGGGTTCGGCCTTTGAGAATCACGCTATAAGGCATCGCCAGCAGGTCCGTAGTCGGCTTGAGCCTCATGCCTACCGCAGGTCGGCGCGCCCAAGCATAAAACTCCGGCAGCGCTTCGACGGCGGACAGCCCATCTAACTGATAGATACATTCGTCGCGCGTGGCAATGCCGTGCACATAGCGCACGGCGTTTGCGTCGTATGAGGACCAGTCAAGCGGCAGCGGGCCGTAATCCGTCTCATGCAGGTAATAATGAACTGCAAGATCGATCAGATCGAGCTTCGCGCCATGCAGCCCGCCGCATAGCAACGCGTTGCCGTGACCCGCGAGTCGGGCACCGACCTCTATCAGGCAGGGGCCCGACGATGTCATCTTCAGTTCGAGGTGGAAAGGGCTTCGCCGCAAATCTCCCGCCTGCACGACGGCGGTCGCGTAGCGAGCAAATTCATCGAACAAGGGATCGCGACGGCGCAAAAGCAGCGTCTCATAATCGATATCGGTACGCCCGTTCGCCGTGATGCGATCGTATCGGAATATGGCGAGCACTTCAGTCCGACCCGCGGCATCGACCTGTCCGTTGACGAAATATTCTGGCCCATCGATATACTCCTCCATCACGATTGGCATTTCGGCCACGCGCTGCAGAAAATTCTCGATCTGTTGCACCGTCGACGATAAGTCGAACACGGCGATATTGCGGTTGCCGAAGCCAGAGTTCGGTTTGAGCACAAAACGCTGATAGGCGGGCGCTGCGCGAGCCGCCAAAACATCGGCGAGACTTTCGACGCGGCGCGACGCATTGACCCGGATGTCCGCACGAGTGGTGCGCAGATACTCCTTCAATGCGAATTTGTCCTGAAATCGCTCCATCACCGACGGCGCTCCCCACGCGAGACCGAGTTCCTCGGCGAGTCTTGCCGCTGGCAGCACCGTCGGCTCGTTGAACGGCAGCACGGCGACTATCCGATGGTGTGCGCGCAAATGTGTTGCAAAGCCGCGTGACTCGTCCGGCTTAACATCGTACGAGGCGGCGATTAAATCCGATCGGAGAATGGGAAACTGCGGTTCGCGCCGTATGCGCTCGCGCCGATCCGTATACACGCAAACCGTCCGGTGGCCATATTTGCGGGCAACATGCTCGATGTAGCGCGCGGCATACTCATGATGCGGATCTTGGATTAGAACCTGCGATCCAGAGTTTGCGATTGACCCGGGATATGATCGCGCAGGCCTTCGCCACAGAATCAATTCGTGTTCCCCTGCCTCGTCATCGGTGCTCAGCCCTTGGAATAACCAATTCGACTAAAAAATTCTAACACGCCACCGGCGTGGTTCTGCGCCGGCATTTCAATCGAATCCGCCGGCGCTCGCCGATCTGTGACACAGTTCCTCATTAGCAGTGGGATCGTCAACGATGTTGGTGCAAACTGAGGCAGTTGACACATGTTTGTCCGGCGGTCTACCAGCTAAAGTCCGAATCGTGACCGAAGCCTCCGCACCGTCGTTTGTCCTTGGCTGATAATCGCAAAACTGACGAACTGCGAGTCAGGACGCCAGGAGCTAATGATCTGTTTTGGAAGATGCGAGGCGGCAATTGAGCGGATCCATAGAAAATGGCTCAGACGAGGCAGGCGTGGACCCGACTTCCATGACACGGCTCAGGTGGGCGCGCCTAGAACGGCGGCCCAAGGCGTTTTCTGGAGCTCTAGCAGGGGTTGGGCCGCGGATTGATGGATCGGGAGCGCCTTGACGCTGGCAACTCGGCGCCATCGCCATGAACTGCTGCCCTTCGGCGCGGCGGATGCGAGTCCGGCTGCGGCCGCGGTGCGCACGTCGGAACCACCAAGCCTGAAGAACGCACTGCGGCCAGTCGCGATCTTCGACAATTTTTGGTCGACGACGCTTGCCTTTATGACCTCCCTGGGGCGCCGCAACGTGCCCCTGCATATCTACGGGATTGGCGCCGCGCGGTGGTCCCGATACCGCACGCGCCGGGCACCATGCCCTCACGTCGACGACGCGGATCGGTTCTTGCCGTGGCTCGAAAGCCGCGTGCGCTCGGGTGAAATCGATCGCGTTGCGCCGACGAGCGACCTCATAGCCTACTATTTGGCCGTGCTGCGCGACACATTTGCACCGGAAGTGCGCCGCACAATCGCGCCGCTCAAAGAAATCGAGGACTGTCTGATCAAGACGCGCTTCGCGGCTGCCTGCGGACGCATTGGACAGAAGGTGCCGATGTATTGCGCCGCCGAGAATCTTCCGGACGCCGTGGCGGACGCGCAACGATTGGGTTTTCCTCTGGTGATGAAGCCGAGGTCTCACCTCGTTGTCGGCTCGATGGAGCGGGGCCAGATCATCCCCGATCTCGCTACGCTGCGGCGGCTATTTCGCGCATATCCGATCGCGGCGGGCCACGAGAGCATTGCTGCGCGCTATCCGGGGCTATGCTGGCCTCTCCTTCAGCAGTACGTGCCCTCGGCACGCACTCGTGTCTACAGCATCAGCGGCATTAAGGATCCCGATGGCGGCATCATCGTTGTCTCGCTGTCCAGCAAAACTCATCAATGGCCACCAGACACCGGAATCAGCACCGCGCAGATTACCCGCAACGACCCACGGCTGCTTGCCGTCGGGGTCGAGGCGGTCGATCGATTGGTTACTCGAGGAATATTCGAGCTCGAACTGGTCGACCGCGACGCAGAATTGCTTGCGATTGACCTGAACCCCCGGGCGTTTGGCTTTCTCGAGCTAGATATTGCTATAGGCAATGACCTGCCATGGCTATGGTATCAGTCGACGTTGCGTCCGCTGGCGAAGCTGCCGCAGGCCGCGCGTCGGCCGATTGTCGCCTCGTACCTGAGGATTCCGTATTTAATTGGCCGCTGCGTCGGTGCCTTCAGCGGACGAGAGCGGTCGCTTGCTTCGGCGAAGGTTCAGAATCCTTCGCCTGAGCGCAGCATTTCGATGCTCGGCCGATGGAGCGATCCGCTGCCGAAACTGTTGAGCCAGGCGCGCTTACTCCGACATCCAGGCGGATTGATCAGACCTTATTTGCAGTCCGCCTGGCGCGACTTCGGCCGCTGAATGGCAATGAGGTTCGAGCATTGCGATCATGGACGTAAAGCGAGAACCCAAAACCGCCAACAGCCACGGCAATTGGGGCCCTTGCCTGGGCGAGGCGGGATGCGTAGGCGTCGACCCGTATAGTATCCTACCGAACTGATATCCGGATTGATGTAAGAAATAGTAGCAGGTCCATTAATTGCCGGGGGAGCCGAACCAATGAACCGCGTTAGTTATCTCCTCGCATTGATTGCTGCAATGGCGATCGGAACGCCGTACCGGGCTAGCGCCCAATTGAGCCTGAACCCATACTTGGATGCGCACATCGAGCGCGATTCGAACGTTTATCGGGCGCCTAGTTCTCAGGCACTACTGGCTGCGATCGGCGACACCACGCTTGCCGATACCGATGAAAGGTACGCCGTTGGACTGGAAGGGGCATATTTATGGAGCCAGCAAAAGTTGACGGCGACGATCGAGGGGCGAAAGTACAACTACAAGCACTATACGGATCTCGATCACAACGAATATTTAGCCGACGTCGCGCTCAATTGGAAGTTGACGAGCCTCCTCGATGGTCTGCTGGAAGGGCGTCAGGAGCGGGTGATGGCACCGTTCGCTTTGGGCAATAGTACCCGCCTGACGATCAACGTCGACCGCAACATCGCCGGTAAATTGAATTTGAACTTCACGCCGGATTGGCGCTTGGAGACCGGCCTGTATTTTCACACCTTGAATTCGCCGCTGCAGAATTTTCCGGATTTCGTCGAACGAGACGTCGGCAAACATTTGGCATTGGACTACAACGGCATCGGCAACCTAACGTACGGGCTGGCGCTCGACCGCATCGACGGAAAATTCGAGAATGCCGCCAATGTCGGTCCTTACATACAAAATACGGCTCAACTCACCTTGCGCTACGCCGTCGGCGCGTCTTCAATATTCAATGCCGCAGCCGGGTATTCGAAGCGCGACCAAAATGCCAATGCGGGCACCGTTTCGGCGATGACCGGGTCCATCGGATATACACGCCAATTGACCGGAAAGACCAGCGTCAATCTTGGTGTGACGCGGGCGGTCAACAGCTATCTCGCGGCGGGCGGCTCGGAAATCGACACCAGTGCAACGGCGGGATTGAATTGGCAGGCGACCTACAAGATACTTGTCGCGCTGAATTACACATACACCCACAGCCAGTTCGCAGGGCAAGTCATTCCCGGTTCGCTCGCAAACGGCCGCGTCGACCGTTCGCCGGCGGAGTCGCTGAACATTACCTATCAGGCGCTGCGGCGCTTGCAGTTTCATGCCTTTTTCAATAATCAGTCGAGAACGTCGAATGTCGAACTCGCGAATTTCAGTGACTCGCTGGTCGGCATCGAAGCGAAATTGACTTGGAAATGATCAACGCCGCCGATCAGCGCGCGACCCCACCCCGGTGTAGGCGAGCGGCTGCGGCACACGCGATACCCTGATCGAGGGCCGTCCATTTCATTCCTAGCATGGCCTCGGCTTTGGCGACATCCAGCGTGATTCGCTGGCGACAGAGCTTCAACAGCGACGACGTGATCTGCGGCACGGCGAGCCGCGGCCGACCGGATCGTCGGCCGGCGAGAATTTCCATGACTCTGAGCGGCGGCGCCAATAGGCGCGATTCTAAGTTGAGCCGGCGCGCCGTGATGCGGCGAATCGGCACGGCACCCAATGCGATTCCGAACCGGATCAAATAGTCGTTCCACGTCGGCGGCGAGCGCATCGCGATGTTGAAGATCTCGCCACCGATGCCGGGATGCCGCAGCGCGGAGAGAACCGCGGCGGCGAGATCATCCAAAAAGATCAAATTGCATATTCCGTCACCGGCTGCACCCAAGTCTCCAAGGCGGTGTGCCTCGAGCAATAGCGCGATGCGCGTACTCCAATGCGGGCAGCCCGGACCGTATTCGCATCCCGGCCGCAAGATCACTGCATTCGAGTGATCCGCGATTGCGGCCTCGGCCTCCGCCTGTGCAGCGGCGTAGGCGCCTAAATCCGTCCGCGGCCGGATTCTTTCGTCGGCCAAGAGGTCGCCCGATCCGTAGACCGTCATGGAACTCAAATGAACAACGCGAGTTCTTGGACCAACGGATCTTGCCAATTGAACGGCCGCTCTCGCTTGCGCGCGAATTTCCCTGGGACCTCCGACGGCCGCATTGACAATTCCCGCGAGGTCGTGCGTCGCGGCGACCGTGGCGTTCAGGTCGTTCCCAGGCAAGACCGGCGTGGCCCAACTGGTTGCGGCGAGCGCGCTCGCGATTCGCGAACCGATGAAGTTATCGGCCCCGACGACCAGAATTCGGCCTTGCGTCATGCCGCAGCCGCAGCGCTTTGCAGCAATTGAGCGAGCCGCAATGCCAACGCGACGATCGTCAAAGTCGGATTCGCCTGGCCCGATGTCGGAAAGACGGCGGCACCGGTTACGAAGAGGTTGTCGACGCCGTGAACTCGGCAGTTCGAATCGACGACGCTCGTGCGCGGATCCGTTCCCATCCGCGCGGTGCCTATATGATGCCCGCCATAGGCGCCATAGCGCGTCATTTCACCCTCCAGCGCCTCCGGGTCGTAGCGCAGCGCGCCGGTCCCGCTGCGGGCAAAATCTGCGGCGAGCAGCGCGATGGCCTTGCGAACCGTTTCGACGTCGGCGCGCGTGTAGCGCCAGTCAATCATCAGACGCGGCATGCCCAGCGCATCGACCCGTGATTCCAAACTTACGCGGCTGTCGGGATTCGGTTGCTGTTCAGCATGGAAATCCAGACTGAATAGATTGGCCTTCGGCTTGATGATGATCGACGGGAACTTGCGATCCGCGAGTAGTCGATCGCGCAGCATGTGCCAAGCGAATCCGGCGGCATCGAACGGGCCCGCCAGCACATTGCGCACGTGGTTCAGCCATACCGCGAGAGTCGCCCGTTCATCCCCGTAGAGGCGTTTCCCATACTCATAAGGAATCAAGAATTTCGCCAAGTACAGCAGCGACAAGATTGCGTTTCGATGCGCGGGATCCGTAATGCGCGGATGGTGCAGGCGGGCTATGAAATTGCCGATGCGATGCTCGCGTTGCGCACTGTCCTTTAGCGCAATCCGGCGCCGACAATAAATTCCTTCACTAGATATATCGTAGCCGTTCCATACCGACCCGAGCGGGCGATCGATCGATAGTGCGCCGACGGTCCCGGCGATGTGGCACATGTAATAGCGTCCGACCACGTCGTGCGTGTTGCCGATGCCGCTTGACTGTACGTCGCGGCTTGCCAATAGAAGCCGCGCTACCTCGAGTCCGCCGGCGGCAAGGACAAATTGGCGCGCGCGAACCATGAGTCGTCTTCCGCTCAGGGTCCGTACCGTCAGCGATTCCACCTGCTGTCCGGAAGCACCCAGGTGCAGAGCCGTCACATTGGCGTGCAGCAGCACGCGCAAGTTCGACGCGGTCCGAAGACGCGCGCCATAGCGGACGCCGAAATCTGTCGGACAGCTGAATCGCTCCAAGGAGTCGGTCGTGAAGTTCGGGCTCGTAAATCCGTCAATCATCGGCCGCAACGGCTGATCGAATGCGTCACCGGACATATATTGAAACTCACCGGCTTCGCACAAGCGATTCGCCTCGGGATAGAACGGAGCGAGTGCTGGTGGGCCGATCGGCCAGCCGCTGTGCGGCACGTAGGAACGGGCTTCGAAGTCAATCGGATCGAGCGGCATGCAGCGGCCGCCCCAGATCGTCGTCGTTCCGCCAAAACGGCGCTGCCGGTAGCGATCCGGTGGGCTATGCAGGCGCTCGTCGGCAACCGAGCCGGCGTAGAGCGCTTGCGTCGCGCGCTCGGCCTTAAAGCCGCCCGATTCGAGCAGTAGCACTTCGGTGTGCGAGCCCGCAAATTCCAATGCCAACGCGATGCCTGCGGCACCCGCGCCGATGATGCAGAGATCCGAAACCAAAGCGTACCCATCCGGCAAATGGCGGGCATCATCGATCATGGAAGCAATTGAATTGCCGGCAAGGCGTCGCGGATCACAAGGAGCGTGCAAGGGTTCATTCTGTGGTCCGCTATACTACCGGTCGCCGCGTGTTCGGTCCAAGGATACATCGTCGAGCAATGTCCATCGTGCAGCACCTAGATGACTTCGATTTGACGGAGTTCACGAATATCGCGGCAGCATTTGGCCAAGAGCGCTTCGGCTACGTCGTCACGCCGAATGTCGACCACTTCATTCGTTTTCACGATGATCAACGCTTTCGCGCGGCGTATGCGGATGCATCATACGTGTTGTTGGACAGCCGATTTCTGTCATACGTCCTAAAATGCACTGTCGGCGTGACGCCGCGCGTTTGCACCGGAAGCGACCTGACCGCGCAATTGTTCGAGACCGTGATCCGGCCGAATGATCAAATCGTTGTGATCGGCGGTTCGGACAGCCAAGCCTCGCAGCTGGCCGTGCGATTTCGCTTGCAACGCTTGCGGCATTTCAATCCGCCGATGGGGTTCATCGACCAACCGGATGCCGTGGAGGAATGCCTTGCCTTTATCGAGTCGGCGAGCCCGTTCCGATTCTGCCTATTGGCCGTAGGCGCGCCACAGCAAGAACTGATCGCGCAGATGCTCAAAGCCCGCGGCCGGGCGCGCGGGCTGACGTTATGTATTGGTGCTTCGATCAATTTCCTGACCGGCATCGAACGCCGCGCGCCGCGCTGGATGCAGAGAGCCGGTCTGGAGTGGCTTTACCGATTACGTCAGGATCCCGGGAGATTGGCGCGGCGCTACTTGATACGCGGCCCTCGGATTTTCCTCCTATTGACTAGGACAAAGTTTGTGTTACGCCGCAAATGACGCCATGGTGGATTGTTTCGAAGTTGCGAGCTTGCTGTCCGAATAACACAAAAACGAGTCCAAACTCCGATTAGACTACACGACCGATGCGTTTTCGGAATGACCTGTGGCGTAACTGCCGGTGGATCGTTCCTTTGAACTGAAATGACTCCGGAGGTCTGAGGGGCGGTCAGGCACGCTGGCCCGCGTGTTTGATGAACATTCGCCACCACAATATATGGCGATTTAAGCGCCTAAGAACATGCCGTTCGCCTTTACCATTAGATATAAGGATACCCTAGCCTGCCTAAAATGTGCGTGAAGTGGTCGCGGATTCCTGTCGAAAAGGCGAGACAGCGACGAGCAACTCAGGCAGACTTTAATGACGAAAATTTGTGTGTGCCGCTTATGATCGCGCCATCGAGACCGCCTAAGCTATTAGGCGTGCAGTACCTGCGAGCCATTGCAGCACTGATGGTCGCATATTTGCACTTGCAGATCCAAATTCCTCAATATACGGGCTTTTTAACGACACATGGCGTTTTCGACAGTGCGAGGCTGAAGTCCGGCGTAGACATCTTTTTCGTCATAAGCGGCTTCATAATGTTTGTAACTAGCCGCAGTAGCAGCCCGGGTGAATTCGCGGTTCGACGACTAATACGCATTGTGCCTTTGTATTGGTCGTTGACTCTAGTTCTCGCCTTGGTGTTCAAAAGCGAACCCCAGCTATTTCGCGCTACCGCGCTGAACACCGAGTACCTCGCGAAGAGCCTGTTATTTATCCCTTACGCAAATCCTGGCCAGGGTGGTGACATGACCCCACTTCTGGTGCCCGGATGGACATTAAATTTTGAAATGTTCTTTTATGCAATATTTACGATTGTTTTGTTCGCGCCATTGCAGTATCGGTTAGCGATAAATGGGTTGATTTTCCTGCTAATATTTTCTCTCGGACGCTGGTTACACGGTTCGGGTCCTCACTCGATTATTACCTTTTACGGCAACCCGCAGATCTTCGAGTTTTGGGCGGGTATCTCAATTGGCCATCGCTATCTGCAGGCTCCGCTTCGTCTGCCGCGGCCCGCTTGTATCGCTCTGATTGCCGCTGGCTTTCCCATACTCCTCTTGAATTATCATGCTTTGCCGGATCCGTACCAATCATTTGGGGACTCTATATGGTGTTTCCTACTACCGGCCACTGCTATTGTGTTTGGCGTAATTTCACTCGAGAGTAATGATGGTGTAAAGCACCACTGGCTTCCGGGTTTGTTGGGTGACGCATCATATTCCATCTATCTAAGCCACATTTTTGTTCTGGGCTTGGCCCGAGTGCTTTGGCCGCGACTGCATTTGGAGCATCGCGGAGCAGTATACGCTGCGGCGTTCGCCATATTTTCAATGGCCCTCACGATGCTTGGCGGTATCTTGAGCTACTGGCTACTTGAGAAGCCCATGCTGAATAAGCTCCAAGCCGCGTACCGACGCTGCCTAACTCCGTCTGTTGCTGTCGCGGAGGGGTAAGGTCGGAAGTCCGCAATGTATCCGCTGGTCGCGCGTTCAGGCCTCGTGAAAGAAATCGTCGAGTGAGAGGATTAGGCGCGATGGTCCTGCGGTTACAGCGAGACGGTAACTACAAAGTGGCGGCTATTCTAGATCGCGCGCATAATCACATGCGGTAGTCGGAATTCATATGGACCAGCGGGTGCGCAACGCACGCCGCCAGGCGTTGATATGAAATCTCTTGTCACTTGCCGCTGTGCTGAAACTTCGCGCATCGACATCCGGATCCTCGGTGCCACGATTCAAACACTGGATGGGTTATGCGTAGATCGAAGATTGGGCTGATTGTATCTGCATGCTTGGCGACGCTTGTTTGCCTTACGTCGGCAGGCGTTTTAGCTGGCAGTACCTCGCCTAGCATAGGTGTCCCATTGGCGGTGCGTGTATCTGGTAAAAAGCTAGTGGACGCCGGCGGAAGTGCATTGCAGATTCGAGGCGTCGCTTATGGTAAATCCGCGTTCGCGTACATCAATGGAATGAGCGAGACCGATGTGTTTGCTGGGCATCCCCCATTGATCGAAGCGTCTGCAAGTTGGAAGGCAAATTCTTGGAGAATATCGCTCAATGAGGCCTCCTGGCTTGGGCTTAAGTGTGTCGACACGGCCGGCGTATCACATGTTGCGGATCCCGGACCCGCTCACGGGGCACCTTCCTATCAGCAACAAATCCTCAATGAGGTTAACAAAATCACATTGGCGCGAATGTATACCATCCTGGTACTTCATTGGGCCGCGCCCGACAATCATTGCCCAATGACACAGACTCAGATGGCCGATGCTGATCATTCCTTGGATTTTTGGCGCTCCGTTGCGAAGACGTTCGAGAACAATCCAGCCGTAATGTTCGAACTATATAACGAGCCGTACGACGCTTGGATGAGTCCGGGCCAGGACGCCGCGAAAGTCATTGCAAAGGGTGGAGCCTATAGTGGGTATCCAGCGCAGCCGGGCTACAAATTGGTGAACCGGCCATGGAAAGTAGCGAGCATGCAGGACATGATCACTGTAATCCGCGCGGTTGGGGCCGCCAACATCGTCCTCGTAGGAACCAACGCGTGGGATGACGACTTGTCCGAATGGCTCGATAATGTGCCGACAGATCCAATCGGACAAATGGCGGCTACTCGGCATCCATATCCGCCGCAAAAGCAGATCCATAGGGCAGTTATCGTCAGCGGTGGCTCAGGCTACGTGATCAACGACACAATAGGTTTGGCAAGGCCAAATCCGGGAACCGGCGTATATAGCCCTGCGGTGTTCAAAGTTGCCGCCGTAAGAAATGGCGCCGTCACAGAAGTTCAGATTGTCAATCCAGGAAGATATTTGGCGACGAAGCTACCTGGTCCTAGTACTCAGGGATCGACCTCGGGCCAAGGCACGGGCGCCAGCTTTGCGGTCAATTTTGCATGGGCAGCGAGCGGTTACGGAATGCAGGAGAACTGGCCGATAGCGCTTAAGATTGCGGCCCGATATCCGATTATATTCACCGAGATTGGTGATCACGATGAACCGGGCACCGTCGGCGCCCATGGCGCTCGGAATTGCTCCCTTGGGCGGACAGAAATGGGTTTGGCTACATTGGATGGTGGTTTGAAGTCTCCGGCGAGTGGGACAATGTTCTAATAAAGGACGCCAACGGCACGCCGACCGACGGTTACGGGCAATACTATCGCGCGCATCTATTGTGCCGGGCGTCGCAAGTGTCGAACTGCCCCTAGACGAGAAGAGCGCCGCGTCGCCGCCTCGATCCCAATTGTCGACGAGCGCTTGCCGATCCGATAATTATCGCGCTGTATCGTCGGTTCACGCGCGAAATTTCCTGCATAGAAATTGCAATGCGTTGTTTTGACGCCCTGTTACAGTCGCCAATCGGAGACTCGTTGCAAAGTCGTCGCTCCGAATGCAGCATCATGAACATAGTGTCGTTGTGGCTCGCTCACGGGCGGGTCGAATTCGTCGACGCGCGAGTTCACCATGGAACGAATGAGTTGCGGAGTACGCGAGTGAACTGTATTAATCTTGGCGGCCACTGCACTATTCGGAATCGCGAGCTGCGGCGCGAGCGGTTCTGCAGGTGGTTCCGGCTCAGCGAGCAACTCTGGTGGGACTGCGAGCGGCGGTTCCGGCGGCACAGCCACGGGCGGTTCCGGCAATAGCCCAGTCGGGAGCACGACGCAGCAGATTGTCGTCGACGCCACTTCGAAGATCGCGGAGATATCGGCGAATCAGTTCGGTACCAATCTCGGTGTCTGGTTCAACATCTCGAATGCAGGCGTCGGCGCCGCTGTCGCAGCGACCGGATCGCACTTGGTGCGGTGGCCAGGCGGGTCAGCTGCAGATCAATACCACTGGGCTGCAAACAATTCTTGCGGCGGGGGATATGCCAGCCCGGGTAGTACATTTGATGACTTCATGCAGAAAGTCATCGTGCCAAACAACGATGAGGTTGCCCTGACCGTCAACTACGGCTCGAATAGCGCCTGCGACGCAGGCGGTGATCCCAGCGAGGCGGCGGCATGGGTGGCATACATTGTATCCAAGGGCTACAACGTCCATCACTACACAGTCGGCAACGAGGTGTTCGGGTCGTGGGAGTACGATCTCCATTCCCTGAAAAACGATGCAACGACTTACGCCAACGCGGTGGGAACTGCCACCAGCGGCGGTTACTACCAACTCATGAAGGCACAGGATCCTACCGCACAGATTGGTGTTGTAGTGAATATACAATCCAGTTGGGATAGCACCGTGCTGAGCAAAGCGTCATACGATTTCGTAGAACTGCATCAATACTCCCAAGCGCCCGGTGCAGAATCCGATATCGATCTGCTGACCAAGGGGCCTGGTGCAATTACCGCGGCGATCAAGTCATTGCGAAGCGAATTGGTGGCGGCTGGTCGACCTGCGAATACACCGATACTTTTGGGCGAAGTCAATTCTGTGTACACCAATCCAGGGAAGCAGAGCCTATCGATCGTGAATGGGCTTTTCACCGGTCTTACATTCGCCGAAATGCTAAATGATGGTGTGCCGATGAATACTTGGTTCATGGCAATTGGGGGCGGATGCAGCGGCGGCGGGGACTCCAGCAACGTTGCCGCCGGTTTATATGGATGGCAAAACTTCGGTTCATATGATCAGGTCTCAGATGGTTGGTCCATGGGCGGCTGCGCAAGCAACTCGCAGGCAATACCTGCGGGCACCGTGCTGCCGAGCGGATTCGCCGAGCAACTCGTCGCGAGTTTCGCGTTGGCGGGTAACAGTATGCTCAACACCACTGTCGCCTCCTCACTGCCGAATGTCCGTGCATACGGTGCCACACAGGGGTCAGGCTTCGCGCTCTTGCTGTTTAACTTGGACGGCGCGACAAACACCAAGGTGACATTGGGCATTGCGAACTCGTCCAAAGCGTCGTACTCGGCCGCCACGGTTACATATGGGAAGGCGCAATACGACAATTCGCAGAATAATGAGTGGACCGCGTCGGTATCGCAGTCGCTTGGTACCGTTAGTGTCCCCATAAGCATTACTCTTCCGCCTTGGAGCATAACGGTACTGAAGCTGCAATAGTGGTAGCACCCTCGGCGGTCCGACATTGACATCGCTCGAATGCGACGACGGTTGGTTTTGCCCCGTTCAAAGAATGTGCATCAAACGATTAGAGCCGCAATTACAGAAACCGTGTCGATTGGTCAGAGTATCACTGCTCGGCAGGCGACAACCAAAATGGCCTCTAGTTGGCTTTATCGAGGATCTAGATGCGGCGTCGGTTGATTGATATGCGGTTAGTCAGCGGCTGGTGGCGAATTCCGCATTGGTGCGTTCAGCGCAATGAAATTTATTAGGGAACGGACGAAGCCTCGTCGCCACCGCCCGATTGATGCATTTCGCGAATAATGGGTAGCATGACGGACAGCGGATCTTGACATTGCACGGGGATGAGCGACATCGTCTGATCGGTGGCCACCCGCGGTAGGCGGCGCATCAGGATGCGCACTCCTCGACGATATTTTGGAATGTCGGCGCACAAGATTTCGCCCGCCGCTTTGGCCATTGCATATTCGGTCATTTCTGCCGGCCGATTCTGCACGTAGATTGTCGACGGGTAAAACGCGGAAATACCGCTCGGCCGTAGGCGAAGAGCGGCGTCGACCAGCCGAAGGAAGCCATGGACGTAGAATTCGTTGAACTCATCGAGGCGCTCACGCACCAATACGTCCGCCTTTCGCCTGGATATGGTTGGCGTGGCGAAATAATAAACATGAGTCGGCGGCCACTTTAACGCCGTAAGCTGCGAATCCGCATTCTGGCGGGTATCGTAGCCGACGATGCTGCAGATCCCTCCCCACCGACTGATTTCAGCGGCGATCCTTTCGGCGTCGATCATGCCCGAAGCGTAAGTGATGATTACCCGCCCCCCACCGGCAGCGACCAATTTTGCAGTAATTTCCCCGAGCCCGCGTGATCCGCCAACGACTAGTGCGACTGCTTGCTTGAATTCGCCCGTTGCCACGAGATTCTCAATGGCGTCCATTGGCGGTTGTAATACGGGAGGCGTGCGACTAAAGGCTTCGATCGAACCCGAAAGGCCATCGCCAAGAATATCCATTAGCACGCGACGAAACCGGGGATCGACCGATGTAACCAGAAATCCCAGTTCTTCAGTGGGACCGCCGTCACTTACGAGGTTCAGCATCAGGCCGCCGTATATTGATTGAAGTCCCGGCACTATCATTCCCACGAGAGCTGATGAACAGCCGAGCCCTGCGACGCGGTGCGCGCCAATCATTCTTGCCGCGTGTGGAAACTCGATGTTCATCTTGTTTGGACCAGATTCGAAGCGGACACTTCCTGACCGGCCGTCGATATCCTCTAACGGCGGGTCACGCGGTGACGAAGGCACGCGCTCCGGTGCACTCCCCTTCTTGCGGGGCGGAACTCGCGAATCCGCGAAGCGAGTTTGCGCCCCCCGAACCGCGGTCAAGCTGAGAACTTCTACGCCCGCGACAGACGCACGCGCTTGAAGCAATCCAGCAGTTAACCGCGTTATATTCGCGTCGACTTGATCACCGAGATAGACCATCTTGCGAAACCGCACCCGGAGCGACGCCACATTCGAAATGTCGGGTTGCCGTGCCGCAATCGCCTCCAGCAGCCAGAGCAAAGTGTGCATTCCATGGACGACTGGCGCGCCGGCGCTTGTTCGGCGCGCGGCAATGGCATCCATATGAATTGGATTCCAATCGCCGGTCAGTGTAGCAAACCGTGTCTGATCCGCCGCCGTAAATGTTCTTGATGCCAGCATTTGGAGTTAACGATACGGCCAGCAAACTTTAGTGGCCAATTACCGTCGATCCTGAATCAATTGAGGCTGGCATCGACGCATTGGACATGAAAGTGCCGGCGGATTCATGTCATGCAACACATTAATCACGATCATGAAGTTGCGTCCGCCTTTGGATCATGTGGCCCCTCGATGATACAGCCAGTCGAACGTTCAATGGAAATGTCCAGCCGCCACTCTCGGAATTAGCGCGGGCAGTGGCCACTAATACCGTGCGTCCTTGGCGGTTGCAATCAGAATTGAAAATACAGAAACCGCGCCGGGTGATCGAACCGCTGGCACGCGAAGAATAGCAGCACCGCGATTCCAACCGCCCACGGGAGCGTTGGCCGCCATAGGAGCGGGATCCTGCTCGGGCGTACTTTGGTCAGCGCAGGAGACCGGTCGCCCATGATTTGGTAGACATTCGGCGCGGCGAACGCGATGACCGCTAACCCCAGTCCGAACGCCAAATTGGTCGCCAGTGGTAACGTTAGCGAATTATACGCATCCCGCGTCGCTACGACGAACAATCCGTGGTCGAGCAGCCAGTGTTTGGCGACGCCGAGATATTTTACGTCGTTAAGCGGGATCGGCAACGGCAAGCCGCTGCCGTGCATTCCGATCAACCCGGCGAGCATTTGTACCGCATTGCCAAAACTGTCGGAGCGAAAGAAAACCTGAGATACAAGTACGGCAAGATAGGTCAAGACAATCGGCCACAAGGTGGACCATACTTGTAGCATCGCAAGTTTAGGTGCCGTCCTGAGCGACGGTGGATACATCGTGCGCCACGCATGATTGATGCTGAGATAGACGCCGAACAGCAGTCCATACATGATGAACTGCAGACCGGCGCCGTGCCAGATGCCGGCGAGGAGCATCGTCGTCATCGTTGGGAAGACGATCATCGACGTGAATCCCGATATCGTCAATGCGGCTTGGCGACCGGATGAGAAGCCACGTGCCTGCCGGCGACGCGCAATTCGTAGGGATATAGGGTTGTAAAGCAAAAGCGTAAGATAACGAGTGAGCGTCATATGCCAGCGTTGCCAGAATTCGATCACTGACGATGATTTGTATGGCGAATTGAAATTGAGAGGCAACTTGACGCCGAACACGATGCCAAGCCCGATGGCCATGTCGGAATAGGCGGAGAAATCAAAATACAATTGCATGGAGTAGGCGATCGCGACGGACCAAGATTGGATGAGCGGCATACCCGATGTATGAGCAAACCCCAGTTCCGCCCACGGCGCAATCTGGTCCGCCAACAATACCTTCTTGATCATGCCGACCGCGAACAGTGTTAATCCAGAAGCCAGGTTTTCAGACTTAAAGTGATATGTTGCATCATCGGCGAACTGGGGCATGATCTCGCGATGATGCAATATAGGCCCGGCGATCAAGTGCGGGAAAAATGTCACGAATAGAATATAGTTAAGGAGTCCGCGTTCACGGACGAGGCCTTGTCGGCAATCGACGAGGTAGCCGATTTGCGTAAACGTAAAGAACGAGATGCCGATCGGCAGAATTACCGAACCAAAATCGATCGGTTCCCAGCCGACTTTATGCAGGAAGCCCAGCAGTGGGAATAGGTACTTGTAGTAGCCGAGCAGCAGCAAATTGGCGGCAATACCCGCGGCGACCAAGATCGTTTGTTGGCGGTCCTCGCCGTCACGATCCGTGAGAAACAAGCTCAACGAGTAATTAAATGCGATCGAGCCGACCAACAAGAGAACGAAGGCCGGATTCCACCATCCGTAAAAGACGAACGATGCAAGACATAGCCAGATTTTGGCCGCTTGCGGGCCACGCCGCTGAGCCAGTGTGTAAAAGCCCAGAATCGCAAAGGGCAAGAATGCGAATAGAAATACGTTCGAATTAAACAGCATGTTGCGGAGAGAAGCTCAGCTCGTCTTGATCTTGTCGAGTTTCCTCCGGATCAGATGGACGAGTTCACCGACGTTGCGGAGCTCCTCGATTTCCGCCGTATTGATTTTGATGCCGAAATGCGCTTCGACAGCCACGACGATATTGATATGATTGAATGAATCCCAGCCATCGACATTGTCCGCCGTTGTCGCCGCGTTGACCTGTAGGTCCGGCTGGTCGAGAATTTCGGAAATTATCTCTCGGACTTGGGCATAAATCTCGTCGTCGTTCACGAGGCGCTCCTAACTATATTGATAAAGGTATCGAACGGCCGGTATTCATCGAGGCGCATAGCCCAAACTGAAGACCCATCGGAATTGCTTTTCACGGGATCGAATTTAAGCCTCTTGTAATGGTCGCGCACCATCGCATTCTTTTTTGTTGGCAAATATTCGCCAATCAAGCGCTCGGCTCCTCGCCGCTTCGCCTCGGCGACCACCAGATTCATGGTCGCTTCCTCGACTTGGCGACCAAGTACGCGGCAACTCATGAGCCACGTGTCAAGATGAATAGTGTCGGCATCAGATTTGCCGATTACGATGCCGATAATTCCGTTGTCGCCAAATGTGTCAATCAATCGCAATTGTAACGTCAATACTCGTGCATCGTTCGTGATCGATACTACGTCGCTTTCCGTATAGCGGCGTGTCGTGAGATTAAATTGATTGGTCTTGTTGATGAGTTGAACGATGCGGTGCAAGCCGATGCGGTCGAATGGCCGCCAGCTTAGCTCCATATTCAAGCTCTTTAAATACCCAGCGAGATCCGAATGCGAAACGCGCAGGTCTTCTCGCGCGATATTGGCGCGATATTGGCCGCCGCGCTCAAAATCCTCGGCAGTGACATGCAGAGCTTCGAAATAGCCCGCATCGGCCATGCATTGCGCGTAGAACGCCGGATCCTCCGGGAGTTCCGGGACCGCTACGGCGGGCAACTCGCGACGCACAATATTGCGCTCGAACGGGTTGTCATCGACGAAGACGAGCGAGTCGACCCCGATGTTGAGGCGCTCGGCGATGTGACGCAAATTACCGGCCTTGTCGCTCCAGTTGGCAACGAAACAGGCGATGTCCTCTAGTTTGAGCACCATCTCGGGGTGCTTTTCGAATGGCGAACGCGCGTTCTCCTCGTCGTTCTTCGAGCACACGGCTAGAATCACTCCGCGGTGCGCCAACGCACGCGCATAGCTCTGGAAGGAAACGAAGGCTTCGCCAAGCGCGCTTCCCTGACCCAAACGCAGGCCTTCAAGGCCATCGTCGCCGACAACGCCGCCCCAAAGCGTATTGTCGAGGTCCAGCACTAGACATTTGGCAGAGCGGCCCTGTTGAGCCGCGATCAGCCTTAAGGCCATATCCCCGTAGGCGGGTGCCGCAAGCGGCGAGATCTCTTGTTTGGCCCGATGCCATAAAACCGGGTCGTGCCAGATATTCAACCCATCGCGGGTAATTGCGCGCGTCAAATTCAATAGGTCCACCCGATCGTCGTCGGCTAGTTCCGCCATACGGAGGTTAAGGCGGTCGACCATATGACTGGCGGAGCCCGGCAGTCGGTGTTCATTGAACCCTAACAAGGGATGCGCGACGGGCAGTACCGTTTGCTGCAAAATCTGGCCAGTGAAATGACGGCGTGCGAGCTGCCAGATGCCCCGAACGCTTTGCGCCGTCCCCTCGACGAGCCGATCGGCATCGACGCGCGGCAGCGCCGGATTGTCGCCGCCGAGCAGATGCGCGGCGTCGAAGGCGAACAGCATCGCGTCGGGTTTGAACTGGAAAAGATCGGAAGTTTCATCTTGCAGCGCTTGCCGATACGCACCAAAATCACCCGTAAATACCTCTAGCTGCAAGTTTCTTCGCAAAGCAGCCACGCGTAGCGCGGGCACTAAATGATCCGCGGTAGAGGAGCTCAGCATGGCGATCCGTAGGCTACGCAATGGTCCGGCATCGCCAGTGGCCCTCGGCAGCGATCGCTGCAATAACTTATCGATGCGATTCGTCTGCACGAAATCGACACGCGTATTGGCCAGGCGGACAAGATCCGCCCAAGGTACCGTACTTTCGCCGGCGATTCGCCTTAATTCGACGTTGAGATCCTTCGCAGGCGCCAACCAATATAGGTCGATGGCGCGCATGCTAGTGCGGCTTGCCAGCCGACGTAGCCGACGGAATTGCATCCGCGCAGCGGTGCAGGACCGGCTCGAGCTCATGCAGAAAGGCGCGCGTCCAACGAACGGAGCTTTCCGGCGTCAGATGCGCCCGATCGAACGTGAACAAGTTATTCACGAGAGGGTCGACGACCGCCAGGCCGAGCGAATGACCGATGTATTGCGCGAGACCGCCCAAGTCCTCCTCGGATGGCACATTGGTGATGACGATGCAGTCCGCAGGCATTTTGAGCTTTTCCACCAGTCGCTTTGCCGAGGCCAGATACTTTGGATAAAGCGGCACGTCCTCGTTCGGCATCTGGCCGATCGGAAAGTGCCGATTGTCGTTCGGTACGTCGTTCCACCCAATCCAGATCGAACTCGTCTGTAAGGGAAAAATCCAATGACCGTCTTCCCTGGAGCGGAAGTATGCGAAATTGTGGCCGCAAGCCCAAGGAATTTGGTCGCAGAATCGCCGGTGCACCGCCTGAAAGTCCTTCAGTGCCAACACGGATTTGCGAGATGCCGTCGGATTGTCAAATATCGTCTGCTCGAAGGTCCCGAGGCGCCCGGTGAAATACGGACTTGCATCCAGTATCAACACTTTGGGATGCGGACGAAAATTGTCCAGAAGTCGCTCGCCAAAGCCGCTTTCCGCCGTCGGGAGTCCGAGCATGTAGAACCGATAATGATTGGCCGCGAACCACTGGCTCGCATTTCCGAGCGATAGCGCATTCTGGAGGTGGCTGTCGCTTAAAGTAAGCACGGTTGCCGCGCCGATCGCGGGCACCACTTCGCTTTCGACATGGTGCCAGATCGCTTCGACGTCATATACCCCATATCGCTTGGAATTGCAGTAGGCAAGCCACGCATTCTGTCGGTAGCCGCCCGCCCAGCACGACAGTTCGGCGCCGCGCTCGGCCACCGCTGCAAACAGGGTAAGACCCAGGAACAGCGACAAAAGTACGATCCAATATCCGCGGACAGTCAGCATTTCGACTGACCCTGCTTTATACACATTGTATTGTCATTCCAGGAGGCAATTACGTCGGACCCGCCGTCCATTAAGTGAGAAAACCAAACTGGTCGCGGTCCAGGGGCGCCCTGAAGCGGGCTACCACAGGCTGGAATTGCAGCCCATATGCGGTCCCTCTGTCAATATTATGGCCTATTTACTGCGAGCTGCGTCGAGGACTTCGTGATAAATAGACGATCGGTGCGTCAACGATGTTGAATGAATGGTATGTCGCCCCCGTCACTGAAATATTGCGCGCTTTACGGCACATTTCGGCCAATTCGCGAATCATCGATCCTTAAGCCGCGTAAAATCGATCCAGTGAGGTGGTTTCATCGTCGAATTGGCCGAGCATCCCGACGTCTCGTGCTACCGATTAATCCCCTCGGATTGATGGGCCGAAGTCGCCGGACCATTTATTCGTGGGCCTTTCGGTTGCGGTTCGCCACCCGACATGCCTAGGCGCCGCCCCAATGAATTACACCGTCAGTCGGTTTGGAGCAATAACGTGAGTGTCGACATTAGCCGCCGCACTTATTCAGGGAATTGTGCCTTGCGCTCAACTCCCAAAGTTGTAGGGTTGCGGTGACGGAAATTTCTGTGCGACCGGCTTCACCCGCTGCGGATGACGCCGAAGTTGCGGCGATCGCGGCTGGCGCTTCGCGCCATATACCGTCGCTCGATGGTCTGCGGGCGGTCAGCTTCTTGCTCGTGTTCTTAGCACACGCGGGCCTGGCTGGCGTCGTGCCAGGCGGATTCGGTGTGACGGTGTTCTTCTTTTTAAGTGGGTTCCTGATCACGACCTTGATGCGTGCAGAGTATGACCGACAGAATGCCGTCAATTTCAAACATTTCTGGCTGCGGCGCGGTTTGCGAATCCTGCCGCCGTTCTATTTGGTGCTTGCAGCTGCGATTATCTCCGCATCGATCTACGCACCCGGCAGCATGACTTTGGGTGCAATTTGCGCCCAAGCGTTCCACTATACAAATTACTGGATTATTTACCACGGAGAGGCGGGTTTGCCGGCCAACGGCGGCACCGGCGTATATTGGTCGCTGGCGGTGGAGGAGCATTTTTACCTCCTGTTTCCATGGCTCTACGTTTGGATGCGCAAGGCAGAATTTACGGGGCGCCAACAGGCGCTGATTCTTCTCGGTGGCTGCGGTGCTGTTCTCGCATGGCGCTTCGTATTGGTGCTCCTGTTTCACGTGTCGACTGACCGCACCTATATGGCAAGCGATACGCGTATTGATTCGATTCTATTCGGCTGCGCGTTAGCCGTCTGTTACAACCCGACGATGGATCGATGGATCGCCGATGAGCGCCGCTGGAAATATTTCTATGCGCCGCTTGCGGTGTCATTGCTTCTGGCGAGCTTCCTCTACCGTGGCGACGTATTTCGTCAAACTGCGCGGTATTCCCTGCAGGGACTGGCGCTTGCCCCCATATTCATAGCGGCGATTCGCTATCCGCGTTGGCTGCCATTTCGGGTCCTGAATCTGAAGCCGATGATGTTCATCGGGTTGCTTTCCTATTCCCTTTATCTCCTTCACTACGGCGCATTGATCTACGTGCAGACCCATCTGGCTTCGCTCTCGGCCGTGGCCCAGGGTTTGGTAGCACTAATACTCAGCGTCGGCCTTGCCTGGGTGATTTATCTCCTCGTCGAGAAGCCCTGCGCCAGATTGAGAAGACGATTGACCGATTAACGTTTACCGAAGTGATTAGCGGTCGATCTGACGGCGGCGACGGCGCGGACGTTTTCCGCTGGCCGCAGGAAATAATGCTGTAGCTGCTCCTCGAGTAGCGCGCGCGCGATCGCGCACGTCGCCAGGGTCATCACGATGAAGTTGACGGAGGTCACCTGCAGCCATTCAGCCTCCGAGAGATTTTCAAGTCCCTGTTGGAACAGTAGCGCCAAAAACAGCGCCGCCTGGTAGCGATCGATGTGCCATAGCCGAATGGATTGGCGCACATACGCGAGCACGTAGCAAATCAATACGCCGAGACCGACGAAGCCCAGATCGTTGGTCACTTCGAGATAGCCGCTGTGGGCGGAACCGGCATAAAAATAGATCGCGGTGACGAAGATGTATGATGCGGTACCGGGAATGGGACCGGTCCAATACGCGCCGTAGCCGATACCGAAATACGGGTGGCGGGCGATTTCCGCTTTGATCAGTTCCCAAATTTGTGCTCTGCCTGTGGCGGTCGAGGCATTTTTCCCAGTCAGCGCACTGATCGGATCCAGCAAGCTCTGCAACGCCGGTACGACTCCGAGCACCGCCAGCGCGTAGATTGCCACGAGCGAGACAAACAGTCCGACAAAATAGGGCGTGTAGCGCCGCAGATTGGCGGGCGAGCGCAGCACGAGTGTCAGAAAGAATATTGAAAATGCCGTCGTCAATAATGACGTCGAGCTTCGTGACAGCAACAGGCAGCCAAGCGACACCGACACTCCGACAAGAACCCTCAGGCGCGACGCCTCTCGCGCCAGCCAGGCATGGAACCATAAGATGACGCCATAGGTTGCCACGCTTCCAAAGATATTCTTTTGGAACATGAGTCCGTGCCATGCACCGACCAGTTCTGGCTGATCGGACTGGTGTATCCCGAGCTTCGGAAAAATGAGACCATAAATGAGCGAGGCCGCGAGCAGTACCGTCACCGCCGGGCGAAGCAAATCCTGAAAGCTGCGGCGGTGCCATCCGACCAAATTCACAGTCATGCAGCACGCAAGTATCGTAATTAATCGCCTGAGGCGGTCGAGAGTTACGGCCGGCGCCGCCGACCACAGCGCGCTCGCGAGTACGAGAATGCAGAAAAGGATGAAGGCGACGTTAAGATGACGCAGCAGCAGCCACGCGAGGCGGGCACGCCATACGATCACGATCGCGGCTACGACCATCAGTACAACCCAGAGGAGTGAGTTGAACGCTGCGCCGGCGGCTGCGGCGGTCGGCGGCGGCGGATTGGTGATCAGACTGACGAAGTCTTTGGGTACGGTCATCAATATGAGCATCAACCACACGAGGCCGACCGCGACCCAGGCATGGCGTGCATCGCTTACCCAAGTTGCCGCGGGCATCGTACGGTCAACGGACGTTCGTCCCCGAAAAAATCGCTGCATCCTTACCTCGAGGCGTCGGCTTACCGATGCATCAGCGACGGCATCCGCTGTTTTGATCGATTTCTAATCAATTAATCGGCACCAGCCTATATGCGCCCGCCGCCTGGATAGGCGCAGATCTTCGGGTGGATCCAATTCACGGAATCGTCCGGCGTCTCCAGGCAGCGACATCGTAATCGGGTTGGGGTCTCCGGGTTGCGACATATTGCCGTATTTTGCAATCGCTATAAATTGCACTACGAATTCCTTCCCCCTTTATTCAAGGCAAACACAGGATATCCGATATGGCGCGATTCGCGACAAGGATATGGCGTTACAGTGCGATGTTCGCGGCCGGTTGGTTGGCCGGCTGCGGCGGGTCGCTTCCCGTCTCGATATCATCAAACACGCCCGCCGCGTCAACCACTGCCGGCTCCGGCTCAACCTCAGCCGGTGGCTCGACGACACCGGTATCGGTGCCTGTGGCCAATACAGGATCTGGCTCCGGCCAGGCCATGGGGCAGGTTGCCGCGGCGCGCCTGCTAATGCAGGGAACGATGGGCGCCTCGCCGGCCGATCTCAGCAAGGCATCGACCCAAAGTTACGATGCATGGTTTGCAGCGCAGGTGGGCGCGCCGATGAGTCTCGCGCTTCCTCAAGTGGCCACGTGGAACGGCAATTACCTGCCGGCGTGGTGGTCCGACGCGGTCAACGGGACTGACCAACTGCGCCAGCGAATGGCTTTTGCTCTGTCAGAAATCCTGGTGGTCTCGGCGGTCAATCAGGATCTGTATACCCAGGGCCAAGGATTGGCTTATTACTATGATCAGCTCGCCGGCAACGCGCTCGGTAACTATCGGGACCTACTCGATAGCGTGTCGCATTCGCCTGAGATGGGCGTCTATCTCACGTACTTCAAGAACGACAAACCGAACGCGAGCACCGGCGTACATGCCGACGAGAACTACGCGCGCGAAGTGATGCAGTTGTTCACGATCGGACTGTGGGATCTCAATGCTGACGGTACTCAGCGGGTCGATGGCAGCGGTAACCCAGTGCCGACCTACACGCAGAGCGACATTACGAACTTGGCCAGGGTTTTTACCGGTTGGGCTTCGGCGCCGGTTGGAGGTCATACCGGCGACATGGCTTGGGCCTATGACAAGGATTTCCTACACCCGATGGTTTGTTATGCGAATCACCATGATACGGACGCAAAGACCATCGTCGGCGGCGTTCAGATCGCCGCGGGCGGCACCTGCGATACGGACATGAAGGTCGCTCTGGACACTCTTTTCAACCATCCGAACACCGGACCTTTTATCGCTAAACAATTGATCCAGCGCCTGGTCACGAGTAACCCGTCGCCGGCCTATGTAGCGCGCGTCGCGGCGAAATTTGCAAACGACGGTACAGGCGTGCGCGGTAATTTGCTTGCGGTCGCCGAGGCTATTTTGACCGATCCCGAGGCGACGGCGGTGGGAAGCGCCGCCACTGCCGGAAGGCTGCGGGAGCCCGTTCTGCGATTGACGGCTTTGTGGCGCGCATTTTCAGCCACGGCACAGAATGGCACGGTCACCGATCAAATCATAGGCAACGCAAACGCCGATTTCGGCGAAAGCGCAATGCAGTCGCCGACGGTATTTAATTTCTTCACTCCGAATTACCAGCGCGCCGGTGCGCTTGCAGGCGCCGGATTGGTTGCCCCGGAATTTCAAATAGCGAACGAGAATACGGCTGTTATGACGTCCAACGATCTTCAGATGCAGACCTATAAATTCGCCGATGCAGCCGGCAATGCCGAGGTCGGCGTAGACAACGTAGGCGGCCAGGGCAAGCCGAACTCCACCGATGTGGTATTGCATACGGCCGCCTGGGAACCGTACGCCGGCGACGCCGGCACATTGGTCGATCAGTTGGCGCTCGTTTTCATGCCCGGACAGATGCAGAGCGCCATGCGCGACACCCTCGTCAATTATGTCAACAGCATACCGGCCACGACTCCTGCTAACCGCGTCATCGAGGCGGCATCGTTGATGATTAACTCGCCGCAGTACGCCGTGCAGCGCTAAGGAACAGTATATGAAATCGAATTTGTCACGTCGGGAATTCATGCAGGCCGGTGCAGGAGCGGCGATTGCTTCGGGTGTGCTGTCGTTTAGTAGCCTTGGCCGCGCCTTGGCATCCACTAGCGTCGGAGGATACAAGGCGCTCGTGTGTCTGCTCTTGAACGGCGGTAACGACGGGCATAATTGGTTCGTGCCGATGACCAACGCGGCGTATAATGTTTATGTTGCCGGCCGTAAGGATTTGGCCATAGCGCAGAGCGCGTTGTTGCCGCTCAACGGTGCACCCAGCAACGGTATCCAATATGGGCTGCATCCGAGTTGTCCAGAATTGCAGACCATTTTCAATGCCGGGCATGCAGCGATTGTCTGCAACGTCGGTCCTCTGATCCAGCCGACGACCGCGACGCAAGCCCGCGCCGGCGCCGTGCCGCTGCCGCCGCAACTTTTTTCGCACATTAGCCAGTCGACCGAATGGCAGACTAGTGCGTCGCAGTCGCAAAGCAGCTTCGGGTGGGGCGGCAAGATTGGCGATTTATTCGCCGCACAAGGCCCGTCAGCCAACCTTGCCTTCAACATCAATGTCGGTGGCACCAATTACTGGCAGCAAGGTCGGACGACCACGCCCTATGCTCTGGGTCTCAGCGGCGCGCCGCAGCTGGATGCGGCGACGAATTCATATTATCGCAACGGTCTTCGCGCCCAGGCGACGCAGGCATTGATCGATCAGGGCGCCAACGACTCGAACCTGATGGTAAGTGCGTATTCCGGCATTTATCGCAATGCCGAGTCGAAAGTAACTTTAATCAACAATGCGTTCGCGGCGGCCGGGGACGTGAGCACAGTGTTTCCCCCCGCTGCGGCAAATGATTGGGGATTGAGCCAGCAATTGCATGAGGTCGCGCGGATAATCAAGGCGCAGTCGCAGATCGGTGATAGCCGTCAATTATTTTTCGTGCAACTCGGAGGGTTCGATACACATTCCGGTCAGTTGGCGACGCAAAGCATGTTATTGGGTTATGTCAGCCGCTATGTGAACGCATTTTGGAACGCGATGGGCGAACTTGGAATGCAGAGCAATGTGACGCTGTTCACGATGTCGGACTTCGGTCGAACGCTGACATCGAACGGCAACGGAGCGGATCACGGGTGGGGTAATCACCACATCGTGGTCGGAGGCGGCGTCGTTGGCGGCCAGTTCTACGGCAAAATGCCCGATTTGACGATCGGGGGAGTGGACGATTTCGGACAGGGTCGACTGGTACCGACTACCGCAGTGGATCAATACGCCGCGACGCTCTCGAGCTGGTTCGGCGTAGCTGATTCGGACATGAATTCCATATTTAGCAGCCTGCCAAATTTTCCGGTTCGCAAACTGGGCTTCCTGGGTTGATAATGCAACGAGAGAGAGTCGCTACAAGCCGCACCTGCTTCGTGATTTACTAACAAAACTGACGAGGTTTCTTTGGCGTTTGGTCCGCTTCGGTAAGCAGGGGTCTATTTCAAATGATTTTTAGCGGTGTACGCCACAGCGTCTCTAAGCTATCCGCTCGGGTGGTTCCCTACAGCGCAAGTTCACTACTAATAGTTCTGTGTGTGGTCTGTCTTGGTGCTTGCAAGGGCCCCTCAACCGTCAGTTCGACATCGATGATCGCCCCGACGATCACCGGCCAGCCGCAGAATCAATCGGTGGCGGTCGGCGCGACGGCCACGTTCGCGGTGACGGCGGCCGGGACGGCGCCGCTGAGCTACCAATGGTCGAAGGGCGGCAGCGCGATTGCCGGTGCGACGGCGGCGAGCTATACGACGCCGGCGACGGTCATCGGCGACAATGGCGCGAGCTTCACGGTCACGGTGACCAATGCCGCCGGCAGCATAACCAGCAACGCCGCGACGCTGACGGTGACCTCCGCGGTGGTTGCCCCGACGATCACCGGCCAGCCGCAGAGTCAATCGGTGGCGGTCGGCGCGACGGCCACGTTCGCGGTGACGGCGGCCGGGACGGCGCCGCTGAGCTACCAATGGTCGAAGGGCGGCAGCGCGATTGCCGGTGCGACGGCGGCGAGCTATACGACGCCGGCGACGGTCATCGGCGACAATGGCGCGAGCTTCACGGTCACGGTGACCAACGCCGCCGGCAGCATAACCAGCAACGCCGCGACGCTGACGGTGACCTCCGCGGTGGTTGCCCCGACGATCACCGGCCAGCCGCAGAGTCAATCGGTGGCGGTCGGCGCAACGGCGACGTTCGCGGTGACGGCGAGCCGGGACGGCGCCGCTGAGCTACCAATGGTCGAAGGGCGGCAGCGCGATTGCCGGTGCGACGGCGGCGAGCTATACGACGCCGGCGACGGTCATCGGCGACAATGGCGCGAGCTTCACGGTCACGGTGACCAACGCCGCCGGCAGCATAACCAGCAACGCCGCGACGCTGACGGTGACCTCCGCGGTGGTTGCCCCGACGATCACCGGCCAGCCGCAGAGTCAATCGGTGGCGGTCGGCGCGACGGCGACGTTCGCGGTGACGGCGGCCGGGACGGCGCCGCTGAGCTACCAATGGTCGAAGGGCGGCAGCGCGATTGCCGGTGCGACGGCGGCGAGCTATACGACGCCGGCGACGGTCATCGGCGACAATGGCGCGAGCTTCACGGTCACGGTGACCAACGCCGCCGGCAGCATAACCAGCAACACCGCGATTCTGACCGTGACGGCTTCCGGCACGGTGAGCGTCACACCGGCCTTCGCGCCATTGACGTTGTCACAGACCCAACAATTCACCGCGGTGGAGCCGGGCGGCGCCGGAACGAACTGGAGCGTCGATAATGTCGCCGGCGGCAACGGCACCGTGGGCACGATCAGCGCGGGTGGCCTATACACGCCGGGATCCGCGGTCGGTACTCACACGATCACGGCGACCAGTGCCGCGAATTCATCTCAGAGCGGAACCGCAACGGTCGCGGTGACGGATCTCGCGGGCGTCTATACCTATCACAACGATGATGCCCGGACCGGTCAGAATCTGCAGGAATACGCGCTGACCCCGACTCGCGTCAGCGGCGGCAAGTTCGGCAAAGTCTGGTCCTGTAGCGTCGACGGCGACGTTTACGCGCAGCCGCTGTATGTTGCAAATTTCGCGATCGGCGGCGGCACGCATAACGTCGTGTTCGTGGCGACTCAGCACGACAGCGTCTATGCGTTCGATGCCGACGCAGCGAACTGCATGACCTATTGGACGATACATCTGGTAGGTGCCGGGGTCAGTTCCGTGCCGGCGAGCGATACGGGCTGCGGCGATACGCCGACGGAGATTGGAATCACCGGTACGCCGGTGATCGATCCGGCGAGTAAAACGCTGTACTTTGTCGCAAAGACCAAGGAAAACGGCTCTTATTTCCAACGTCTGCATCGAGTCAGCCTTGCGACCGGCGCCGAACAATCCGGATCGCCGGCGACGATCACGGCCGCGGGCGGCGGTACGCCGTTCGACCCGCTGATCAATAATCAGCGGCCCGCATTGGCATTGACCGCGGGCAATGTTTACGTCGGTTGGGCTTCACACTGCGACATCGGACCTTATGCGGGATGGCTGATGAGCTACGATGCCGGTTCATTGGCGCAGATTTCGGTGTTCGACGTCACTCCGATGTCGACGAACGGCGAAGGCGGCATTTGGATGTCCGGCGGCGCGCCCGCGATTGATACGGGCGGCAGTATGTATCTATCGACCGGCAACGGCAGTTTCGCCTACACGAACAACAGCCCGATGCCGGTGCCTGCGAATATCGATCTGAGCATGAGTTTCCTTAGGATCAATCCGGTGAACCTTGCCGTGCAGGACTTCTATACGCCGGAGGCCGAGGCGAGCTGGAACGGCTCGGATCTCGATATCTCGTCATCCGGCGTCACGGTTCTGCCGGACGGCATCGGTCCTAGCGGGCATCCGAACTTGCTGGTCGGCTCGGACAAGCAGGCCCATTTATGGTTGCTCGACCGGTCGAACATGGGCGGATTCAACACGATGGGCAACAACACCGTACAGTATTTACTGCTGAACGCGCCCAATTGTGGCCAAAAATGCGTGTTTTCTACGCCGGCCTACTATAACGGCACGGTCTATATCGGCAACAGCAGCGGCTACGTAATGGCCCTGCCGCTAACGAACGGTTTGTTCGGCGTCAATTCGCAGAACGGACAGGCCGTGACATCGTCGCGAAGCGCGGACTTCTACGGCTTTCCGGGGCCGACGCCGATGATATCCGCATCGCCGAACGGCGGGGCGGTCGTCTGGGTTCTCGATACGTCGAATAATGGGACGGACGGATCGAGCCTCGGCGCGGCGATTCTGCGCGCATACGATGCGAGCAATCTGGCGACCAAGCTATACAGCAGCGCTACTCTGCCGGCGGATGCCGCCGGAAATGCGGTGAAATTTACGGTGCCGGTCATCGCCAATGGCCACGTCTACGTGGCGGGATCGCACCAATTGACAGTGTATGGTCCACTAAACTGATCCCCCGTTCGCGCGGGGCCGCAAAGTTCGAGCTGTGCAGCTGCAATTCGCATCACCGGGCCGGCAACTCTCGGTAGATTTGCTCGAGTTGTGCGGCGAGCATCGACCAATCGTGATGATCGCGCACATATTTGCGCCCGGCCTCGCCGATGGATCTCGATTTTTGCGGGTTTAGCAGCAGTTCGCACAGTTTCTGGGTAAGTTCCGATGCAGTCCGACCCTCTAGGTAGTCGCGCCCGTCGTGAGCCGCGAGGCCGGACATTCCCTCCGGAGTGCTGACCACGGCCAATCCGGCGGACATCGCCTCTAATACCTTGAGCTTCGAGCCTCCCCCCGCGCGCAGAGGCGCAAGAAACGCCGCGGAGTTGCGTTGCTGATCCAGTAGGTCTTGAATAAACCCCTTCCACTCGATGCGCGGGTCGGGCCAGCGCGTCGGCCACGCGGCAGGCATGCCGCTGCCGCAAACGGCGAAGCGCGCGTCGGGAATTTGCTGCCATACGAGTGGCATGATTCCGGTGACGGCCCACTCGACGGCATCGTTGTTCGGCGGGTAGCCGTAATTTGCGATGAACATGATGCGCCGGCAGCCTGTGTCGGGGTGAACCCGCGCGAATGTAACCGTATCCGCGCCATTGGCCACCACATCGACCTGGCGGTGAGCGATGCGCTCCATGATCGCTGCGTCCTCACGTGTGACTGCGACGACCCGTGTGGCCGCCGCGAGTGCGCGTCGTTCCCAACGGCGGAAGCGCCACGCATCGTAGCGGCGCAAGCTTGGAAGCAGGGCCTGCGGAATCCACGGATGATAGTCCGCGGTTTGGACCAACGCCGACTCGACATTGTGCTCGGTGAGCACGAACGGCTGCCGTCGCCGTACCAAAACCGGCAGGAACGACTGCAAGCCGTAGCTATGTTCGATTTGCACGGCGTCCCACGGTTCTTTCAGCAGTTCGCTCATCTTGGCGCGCAGCCGCCACGATAGGCCGTTGACTCCTGCGATGACGGGGTAGGGTGCCAGCAACGCGGCGCCGAGCGTCAGTAAATGCTTTCGCGGCCGGCGATCGAGAACGATGAGGCGTTCGGCAAGGGAAGCAAGATGCGCGCGCGTATCCTCGTCCATCGGTGTTTTGGACTGAATCAGCAGCGTTATTCGATGGCCGCGCTGCGCCAGTTGGCGCAGCAGCTGATACTGGCGCACGCGGTTGCCGCCGTGTGTCGGCCACGGCAGGTAGGGAGATGTCCAAAGAATTTTCAGGCTCATAAATCGGCGTTCACGGTCCGATGAGGCCGTCCGGCGGCGGCAACGGCTGTCCCGTTGTCGCCGGTGGAGGACGTTTGGTTTCAATCACGATCAGCACGACGATACCGATGACGTTGCAAAGTTCGCCGATGAGGACGCCGGCGACGGCTCCGGAAACTCCGTAGCGCAACATCGCGGCGTAGCTGGCGATTAGCGAGATGGCGGCGCTGATGCCGGTTAGTGTCGTCAATCGGCGGAATTGCTCGCGAGCGGTGAGGATGTTCACCAATTGATCGCGAATCAACATCAGCGTGAACACCGCACACCACAACAGCAGCAGAGCATCGCGCTGCTCTACCTGCTTCTTTAGAATCTCCGTAAAGATCCAGCCTCGAAGCAGCCACATCGCCGCAAAATAAAGCAGCGCCGCGCCGACGACGCCCAAGGCGAAGATTATCAGCCGACGCAGCGTGGGCAGCAGGCCAAGGTCGCGCATCCATTTGGAGGTCAGCGGGAATAGCAACGTGCCGATACCGGCCGACAGCAGGTTGACCGGCATCATCAGCAAACGGGTGATCGCGATGGAGGCCACAGCCTCCACGTCGAGCGTTCCGGCAACGAGGTAGTTGTATCCTTGACTGAGCGCCCAATGGATCGCGCTGCCTGCGGTCGACCAGATGCCGAGCGATCCGATGTCCTTCAGAATGTCCGGCGCACCGGCGATATTCCAAGCTTCGTGGCGCCAAAGCGCTCGCGCAAGCAACGTGCGCCCGACGATGGCGGCGCAACCGACCGCAGCAATCGCGATTACTGCAACGAATGCCGACATGGTTGCGGCGAACACCCCCGATATCAACAAAACGACATAGACCGAATCGGCCTTCAATACGTCCTGCGGACGGTGGTGCGCAAACAATGCCAAGCGGAAAAACTCGCGCCCCAGGGTCGCAAGCAGCGCGAGCAGCGTTGCTGCCGCGATCAGCGACACTTCGGTGCCGATCAGTTTGGCGGTATGCAGTCCGTAGGTCAGCAGCAGGCCACCAATGACGGTCGGCGGCAACGCGCGGCGCCGCAGGCGCAATACGCCTCCGATGAGGTCGCGGCGCCCCTGAAGTTCCAGGCGTGTCAGGCCGAGAACCATATGCGGTTGGATGAAAGCGGTCTGGATTCCGGTGGCAAGGAGGAGGACGTTGGTCGCAAGGACGAAGTAACCGTATTGCAAATTGCTCGTATGCCGGATCAAGATCAAACCGACGAGGAAATTCGCCGCGGATAGCATCGCCTGCATCACCAGCGAGGCGCCGAAGAGGCGTGCGATGGCGCCGCCACTCTTGCGGGTGACCATGAATGTGCTACGCGCCAGACGGCAACCGCGAGAACGGATTACCGCAAGCTTGAAGAGGATCATAGTGGCGAAGATAACGCACGATTCGGGTCGGGTCGGCACCCATCATGAAGAAATCGGTGGATAACAGATAATCCGTCACGAGCCGATCCTCGCCGTAGTCTATGTCCCGGGTCAGAGAGCTGTCTCGCGGCAGCGGCAAACGCGCCACGAGCGGCCCGGCTGCAGCCAGCGCGCGCAGCTTCTGGTCGGAGATCGCGCGCGTCGCCACCACATCCTGCGCAAACCGTTGCACGCCGGCCGCATCGAGCCGCAAATAGCCCAACCGACGATTGATGATACCGATGATGGCCGCTTGATCCGTGACGTGCCAATATCGCCAGCTAAAGGTGACGGCACCCAGCGAACAAAGGGCGGATAGGCCGACCAGAAAACCGCGCCGCTGCATTTTGTCATGCCTCCTTTGAAAAGTAGTGGTCGGCCGCCCTCAAGGACAAAGCTGAAAGCGTCAGCGTAGGCAGGATGGGCGTCGCGGTAGGAAATGCGCTGGCGCCAAGGACGAGCAGGTTACGGATTTGGTGATGCACCAAGTAGCCGTCGACGATGCTGGTGGCAGGGTCGCCGCCCATGACGACTGTGCCTTGAATGTGACCGGAGGTACTCGCCTCTTCGATTCGCAGGATGCGCTCGATCGGCAGCGCCTCGCTCAATTTGTCGACCATTTGCGGTATGCGAGCCGCGCCGCGGTAGGCATAGGCGGAATAGTCATGGAATGTCGTTTCCGCCATGCGCGGATTCGAGGCGCTGACCGTGACCGTATTGATCTCCTGCGGCAGGTCGTCAAAAAGAAAGCGAATGACGGTGCGTTCGTTCCAGCGCCCTTTCTCCGACCGCAGTGCTCCGGCATGGTATGGAAAGGGCGTTGTCCATCCTTCGATCATGCACGCGGCGTAATCGCGGCGATGTTCGCCGTCGTAGAAGTTGTAGCCGTTCGACGTGATTACCGTGCTGCCGTTGTAGGCTTTGACTCCGGCGAGATCGAGGTAGACGCTGAGCGCGTATTGTTCGTGGAGCCGCTTGCCGAGCAGCCGATGGCTCATTCCGGATCTCAGCATGATGTAGGGGTTGAACAGCGCGCTGGCGCCGAGCGCGACCGTGTCGGCCGCGGCCGACAATTCGCGCCCTCCGTGTGTATACATGATGCCGGTGGCTACGCCGCCGCTAATCTCGACGGCTTCGACCGTCGATTCGAGCCGCAGCGTTACTCGAGGATCGTCGTAGATGTGTGCAATGCCGTTCTGAATGGTGAACTTGGCGTCCACCGGGCAGAGGTCGCAGATGCCCGTGGCGCAGCAAATTCCTCGGGTACCGGTCGGTGCGCTGGCGCGCGCAGTCGCCGCGTGAAACCACTGGTCGGGAAATTTCTTCTTGAGCAGCTCGTCCGGCGTCGAAAAGCGGTGCGGCGGCAGCGGGTAGCGGCGGGAGCGGCGCATCGGCAGATCGTCGGGCCCGGAAACCTGCATAATGTCCTCGACCGTCTCGTAATGCGGCTCCAAATCGGCATACGTCAACGGCCAGTCGTCGCCGACGCCATAGCGGGAGCGCAGCTTGAAATCATTGGGCATCATTCGCATGGTGCCGGCCCACCAGCATTTGGAGTTCCCGCCGAAGCCGGGGCTGGTCAACCAGATCTTGCGATTGGGAGTGGCGTTGACGAATACCTCATCGGGATCGATGCTGGAAGTCTTGCGATTGGCCAGCTGCCAGGCCTTGGAGTCGTTTCGGCCGCGGTCGATGACGAGGACGCGAGCCGTGCTTGGAGCATGCTCCAAGTAGCGCAGCAGAAAAAACGCACCGGCGAATCCGGTGCCGACGATGACGATATCGTAGCAATCTTCCACCAATAACCCTCCTCGCGCCGTGTGCTACCCCCGAACCTCGTCCAATGTCGAACAATACCGGAATTCGGCCGAATATCGACCGGGCGTCGTTCTCAAATTGGACATGAGAAAGCTGACGAGTGGCGGGCGTCAAGGCGGCTCGCGATCGGTTCGCACCCATGCGGATGATTGCCGCCGGCGCAGCATCACGAGCACTTTCCAGAGAATGAACGCCGGCGCTCGCGCCAAGTCGAGCAATCCTTGCAGGCCCGTGCCGCTCAGCTGCCAACCGCGCAGCACATAGACGATCAGAGCGATGGCGCAGGCAAACCCAAACTCGAGCCATGGCTGCAGGGCCGGCTGCCACCGGCTGGCGACGGCCGCGATCAGCACGATCGCGGTCACGTTGAGCGCCACGTAGGATAGCGGCAGCACGAGCAGATCGAGCGCAAGATCCAGACAGACCAGGCTGCGGCGGGCGGCGGCCGCTTTCAGCAAAGGGAAGGTCCTCGAGCGGATCAATTGGAACCGCCCATCTTCCCAGCGTTGGCGCTGCTTGCGCGCAATAACTTCGCTCGACACCATATCCGCATCGCAGTGCGCCTCGTCGGCGTACACGACGCGATAGCCGGCCAACCCCAAGTCAATGCCGTACTCCAAGTCTTCGGTCAGCGAAAATGCCGCATAAGGGACTTGCCGCAGCACTTCGTGGGTAACGCACCAACCGTTGCCGCGGATGCCACACGATAGCCCCAGTCGTTCGCGGGCGCGGGAACGCACGATGTGGAAGGACGCCTTAGCGATAGCGATGAGTCGTGTGCGCCACGAGGCGAATGGATTGCGCACACCGTAATGGGCCTGCACGGCGGCGGCGCCGCGCTCAATGCGGGCCGCAAATTCGTCGAGCAGATTTTCCGAAGCGTCGGAGTCGGCGTCGACGACGATGACCGCGTCGGCAAACCTGCGCGATGCGCTGATCGCGAACGCGAACGCGAGCGCATAACCTTTGCCGCGCCGCTGCGCGTCGTTACGCTCCAATACCTCGGCGCCCGCGGCGCGCGCGATGGCAGCGGTCTGATCGCCGCAATTATCGGCGACGACCAGGACCCGGAAGCGGTCCGCTGGCCAGTTCAGACGCCGCAAGCCGGCGACCGTTCTGCCGATCACGGCACCCTCGTCGTGGGCCGGCACGATGATGTCGAATCGCAGCTTCTTTTGCGAAACCCGGAGGCGACGGGGCTTTGCCGATAATATCGTCGCTAGGGTCAAGTAAGCGCAGGTAAGGGCCGCGGGAACCGCGATCACCGTCAGCAGTAAATTGACGGCCAGCGAGATCGTCATTCAAGCGTACTCGCGATATTGCCAGCCGCAGAACACCGACATTTTGCCGATGTTCGCCGCGACTTTGGTCAGCCAATGCGCGGCATGGTGACGGCCGACCGGCCAGCAAATCAGCGCGAGCACCGCGGCCGCCAGCGTCTGCAGCAGCGCCCGGAAAAGGAATGCCAGGCGGCCGGCGCTCGATAATGCTCCGTAGCGGCCGGCCAGCGAGTGCCTGGCGAAGTCTTGACCGCCGCTCAGCGCGCGCCGCAAAAGCCACTTTAGGGATAAGCGCGAGGGCTCGACCGGTTCGTGCACGACGGCCTCATCGCACCAGACGATGCGGGCCCCCCGCTGTACCAATCGCGACAGCAGATCTCCATCCTCGCCGCCCGTCAATCCATATGCTGAGTCGAACGGGCCTTCGACGTTCCGCAGGAGGGCGCCGCGTAGCAAGACATTGCCAAACCGCAATCTGTTGGGTGGTACGACCCCGCCGGTCGGCATTCGCGGAAATTCGTAGAAGCGTCCGCGCCGTATCCACGCGGGCGCGTTCGGGGGAATCACGGGGTCGACCGGCCCGAGCACGCCGTCCGCTTCGAATCTCGTCGCCGCATTCATTAGTTGATCGAGCCAGGCCTCGGGCGCGCGCTCGTCATCGTCGACGAACGCGATCCAATCCCCGTCCGCCAGGGCGACCGTCTTGTTGCGCGTCAGCGAGATGTTCTTCAGTGGCTGCACGTCGTAGCGAATCGGAAACGGCGCGCCGTCGGCGATCAGTTGCTCTACGGCACTGCGCGCGGATCCGGCGGCATCGTTGTCGACGACGACGAGCTCGTTTGGCAGGCGGCGCTGGCGCTTCAAGTCGTCGAGCAGCAACCGCAGCCGCTCCGGACGGCGATAGGTCGCGATGCAGAGGCTGATTTCAGTCACGGCGGCGGCGTCAGCCGGTCCAATCTGTGCGCGCCTCTGAACACGGCCGCCAGTTCGTGTCGCGCTCTGAATAACGACCACGCCAAAATCGCGGCGGCCGTCCAGTTGAGCACAGCCGCCGGACCTTGCGATACGATCAGCAGGATGCAGAGGACGACGAAAAACAGCGCACGAGTTAGGTGCGTATGCGCTTTTGGCCAGTCCACCTTGCCGAACCGATAGACGTAGTAGGGCACCCAACGGGCTAGAACCTGAGCGCCCAGCGCCGCGGCGCCGACCGCGACGACCGGTACCAGTACGACGTGCGCCGCGCTGCGCGCCAGCTGCAGAAATGCGAACATCCAGACGCGCGTGGATTTATCGCAGCGATTGTAAAGCCGGAACCAGTAGTGGACCGCCAACAGCACGGCTAGCCATTTCGCGAAGTCCGCCGGCTTGGCGTGGTCCGGCCCGCGAAGCAACAATACGGCCGCGGCGCCCGACACGATTGCCCAGATCCATGGTTGCCAACGCGGTGTCGGCACCGACATCGCGCCGTATTCGGATGATAATTTCGGGTCCTGCTCGTACTGCTCGGCGATCTTGTCGTTGTCGACGTAGCCGCGCTCGTAGATGCACCAAAAGGACAACAGTAACAACAGAAGTCCGGCAACGTGAAGGACCGGGACCGCCGCAAGGCTGATCGAACTCAACACCCAATACGCGAAATCGTCCTGCAGAATTCCGCGGAATATGTAGCGTTCGCCCGGTCTCTTGATCCGCGTCAAATACCGGCCTGGCAAGTAGACGCGCTCCAAGGCAGGGCAGTAGCGGGCGCTCGGCCATATCGTGCGCAGCGGCCGCGCGCATTGCGCCAGAAGCGGCCCATCCTGTGCGGAATCCGTGATGACCAGTGCGCGGCGCACCGTATCAGTGCCCAAAGCCTCGGTTACCATTTGCAGTTTGCCGCTGCGCCGGTCCTTGGCCCCGAAACCCCGCGCCGCGACGACGGTGGCGCCTTTTAATCCTAGCGCTGCGATCAGCGGCGTGACGATCGGCATAAAGCCCACCGTCAGGATGGTGGGCCGGATGGGCGAGGCCTGCAGTGCCGCCATCAGCGGGCGGTTGAGGTGTCGAGCGGCGAGTTCCGGCGTCCGCCTCCTCCAGCGCACGCGCACCCACGGAAATAGCCATGCCACCAAACCGACGCGCCACGCATCGCGCGTGATATCGCCTCCCGTCATGCGCCATGGCCTCAGCAAATCGAGCGCTCGCAACAGAAGAACCGCCAGCAGGCCGGGGCAGGCCGAATCGATGAAATCTTCGGTGGAATTGCGCAGGTAGAGTGTTTCATCGAGATCGACGAAGACCGGACCGTTGTACGACGCGATCGCCTCCAGCGCCGCTGCCGGAGTGGCGTCGAACCTCGTTTCGGCTGCGGTCAGGTGCATATCGCGGCTTGGATTGCGGAGCGCCAACTCGATGCGGCGGTCAAATGCGGAGGAAAGCGGTTCAAAAATGGTTCAGAACCGCGCCAAGGATTCGCGACTGAGTCGTGTCCAGGCGCCGCAGCATGTTGCGAGTATCTTGATACGAGGTCTGTTGTGCTCTGCTGACGAGCAGCACTCGGCCCGCCAGCGTGGCAACGGCGAGGCCGTCGGCGCACTGGGAAACCGGCGGCGTGTCCAGCACCAAAAACTCGTAGTTGTTGCGCCAGTCGGCCACGATTCTTTCGAAGCGCCCATCCGACAGCAGTTCGAGCGGGTTCGGCGGTATAGGCCCTGCCGTCAATAATTGCATTTGCGGCAGCCCCAGCACGGGACGATAGTCCGGCTTCGCGTGGGCAATAATCGCTCTCGATAGTCCGGTGTTGTTGTCGGTGTCGAACAGCGAGTGCTGCTGTGGATTGCGCAAATCGGCGTCGACCAACAACGTGCGTCGGCCGAGTTGAGCGAACGAAATTGCAAGCTCTGCCGCGAGCTGCGATCGACCTTCGCCGGCGCAGGCGCTCAACACGGCAACGACGTTCGCGCCGCGCGTCCCTTCGTTGAGCAGCAGCAACTCCGTTCGCAATGCGCGCAGCCGTTCGCTGCGCGGGTTGTCGGCGTCGTGCGCGATAATCAGTTGAATGCCGGGCGTTACGGGGTCGCCCTGCCGAACGACGACGCGCCGCTCGGCCGAAATTCTGCGTATCGCCGTCTCGATCAATCCCGAGTCTGCCGCCGGCGCGCTGCCGTATACGCGGGCCGCGGCCTCCTCTACGCCTTCGCGCGTCACCATGCCCAAGTGCAGCGCCGCGTCGATGAAGCTGAATTCAGTGGATTCCATCGCCTCGCAGATCCGCTCAACCGCCTTGGCATCGAGGCGAAATTGGGAAACCAGCTCCGCGCGCAAGTCCTTGTCGTCGTCTTGCATGGAATCTCTAGGAAACTGAACGTTCACGCTATGCCGCCGGCCGCCGGAATTGGATCGAATTCGATCAAGACGGGAATGGCGAAATCGCGCTCGAAATCGTCGCGGCAGCGCACGCGCCGATTGATCAGCAATTCATAAGCGATGGGTCCCGCGAGTCCGGCAAATATGCCCGCGAGAGCTCCGAGCAGGACGAGCTTGATTTTGTTGGGTCTACTGGCCTTTTGCGGGGCTACCGCCCGGCTGACCATGCTGACGTTTGTAGAATGGTTATCGGATGCGAACATGATTTGATCGTAGCCGTCGAGCGCCCGCTTATACACGTTCTGGGCCGATTCCAATTCGAGAACGTATTTCGTGCCTTCGTCCTGAAGGCGGCTGATGGCCAGAACCTTCGCACGCTGCTGCGCAACCGCCGTCTGCAATTTGGCTTCGAGCTGGCGCGCCGCGCCGAGATCGGAAGATGCGCCGGCCGATAAATTCTTGACTTCCGCCGTCAAATTGCGTTGATTCGCGGCTATCTGGTCCTGCAATTCCAGAACTTTCGGATGGCGCGGTCCGAGTGTTGCGCTCATTTCGGCGAGTTGCGCTTGTTCCGTGTGCAGTTGCGTCTTCAGTGCCTGCACCGTCGGGGAAGTCGCGGCGCCGGCACTGAAGCTTTGGTCGGTCGCGGCCTTGACCTCGGCGGCGCGGCGCGCGTTCTGGGCTTCTTGCAGCCGCGCTTCCAGCGACGCCAGCAAATCCGTATCGATGTTATTGTTTCTGGCGGTCGAATCGGTGACGCCGGTACGCTGCCTAAAGGCGGTCACCTGGTCCTGTGCAACGCGAACCTTGTTCTTCAACTCCACCAATTCCTGGGCGTACCGGGTTGCCCTTTCGCTCGCGGGTCCCGATAATCGATCCCGCTCCTGCGCCAAATAAATATCCGAGATGGTGTTCGCAATCAGCGCCGCTAGATATGGGTAGCGCGCCGAGGCGGTGACATAGATCAACTGGCTGCCGAAAGGACCCGCTTCGATGTCCAGATCCTTGACCAAGACCTCCTCGACCCATTCCTTCAAATTGCCGCCGTCGCCGCGATAGCCGGACGTGTATTCCTTGTCCTGGGTCAACTTGAGTTTGTCGATGACCGGCATCAGGACTTCTGGGCTCTGCATCAATTGTATTTCGGTTGCCATGTAGGTGCCGAGCGGCGCAAGTTGGGTCGGTCCTCCCTCCAGCGGATCGCGCTGTTGGTAGTTGACCATCAGCGTCGCGGTTGCCGTGTAGGTCTTGTGCAGCAATTTTGTCGTGACCGCGGATACGATCAAAATGGAGGCCGCGATCATCAACGTGTGTTTCCGGTACGCACGCACGATGCAAAATATTTGCATCAGCGACAAGCCCGGATGGGCATAATTTTGCGGAATGAAGGGGCCTTCGGCGACCGGTACGGCCTGTGACGCGGCGACCGCCAATACCGGTAGGTTCCTGCGCGATTTCAAAAGATACTCTCCTTGATCCGTATGACGTCGTCCGCCTGGACCGGATCACTGAGTTTCGCCTTTGTCGTCACATACGTCCCGTCGGCGCCGCGGCGCTTGATCTCGACGCGACGCTGGCTACCGCGCGGCGTAATTCCGCCGGCTCGCGCGATCGCTTGAATGACGGTCATCCCCGGCTCGACCTTGAATTTTCCTGGAGCCGTGACTTCGCCATAAATGTAGAATTGCGGCGCGCGCGGCACGAAAATCGAATCGCCGCCCTTCAACGAATGTTCAGGAAATGTCTTGGCGCCGTCGGATAGACCCTTCAAGCTGATCTGGTTCCGGATAACTTGGCCATCCTTGTCGGGACGCAGCAAATCTACGATGTCACCGCCGTTTTCGTTCACGCCGCCGGCCTCGGCGAGCAGATCAAAAATCGTTGTGTCTGACTCGATGGGATAGCGGCCGGGTTTGCCGACCTCGCCGAAAACCGAGACGCGCTGGCTGCGAGATTGTGTGACGGTCAACGTGACGTGGGGATCTACCAGGAACTTGCCGTCCCGCAGCGCTTTCTCGATACGGCTGGCGGCCTGCGCGGGCGAAAGACCGTCAATCTGTACCGGCCCGGCGAGCGCCACCGGTATCGTGCCGTCGTCGGAAATGTACACCGTGCCGCTCATGTCGGGTTGGCCGTAGACTTGGATGGCGACGCTGTCGCCAGGGCCCAACTGCAGCAGCGGGGCCTTGTATCCCGCGAGTTCGCGCGCATCGGCCGTATTTTGTGGCGCAACGGCAGCCGGAGTCCGCGCCGCCGCCGCACCCACGCAGCAAGTCATCACCAACGCCGGGATCGCCAAAAAATGTGGCGGGCCGCCCCTCAACCTGCAAATCCGATTCCGCACGCCGACGCCTCCGCAAATTGTGGGCCAGATTTTACGCCCAAATGGATCATATCCCACGCACATCGACACATTTCAAAACGATCGCGGGTCGCGGAAAACACGGCATTTAACCCGATATCGCGGTGCCGTTCGCGGCTCCGACAACAACCCAAATCAGCGAGGTGGCGCAGAACAGCGTCAAGGATACCGCAAACGCGGCGCGGCGAGCTACGTTCGGCCACTCCTGCGCTGCTGCGGCCGCCACGGACTCCAGCTGCCGCACGCGGGCGTTCATCGCCTCCGTAGGCGTCAGTCCCATTTTCCGATAGATGACAGAAAGGCGATGCACCCAATCATGTCGCCGCGCCGCATTGCAGAAGTTATTCTTGCGTATGTTTGCAATACGCTGCGGATTCTGGTCGAACTCCATTAGGAACCGCCCGACATCGGGCGCATCGAACGGCAATGCTACGACCGCGTCCTCCCAGTCGAATTGACCCTTGAACTCTTCGGACTCCGGCGCTGCGCCGATCAACACCGCGCCGCTGGCGGCGCCTTCGTAGAACCGCCCAGATATTTCCTGCAGCCCGCGCGTGAATTGGGGATCGTTGACCAGCGCGCGGTTCGCGACGTAGTACCGGCATCGCTTCAATAGATTGGCCAGCAGAAGCCGATGTTCGCTCGTGTTTTGCACATGGAAGGTACGCTGCTTGCGGTCGGCGCCGCTCGCCGCAACGGTATCGTAATAATAAAACAGCTTCGACTGTACGGCGAGCGAGATCAATGCTTGGTGCGTTACCGACGAGCGTCGCCCGATATTGCACACATCGATGATGCGATCGGGAAATTGCGGGTACGGGGCGAAGCGCATGACGTCTGCGGCCAGCGGCAAATAACTGCACGGGCGGCCGGTGATGCGGGCGACCTCTTCCACGGGATGGCGTACGCCGATGAATATATGATCGAAATCGCTTAGCAGTTCCAGCAGGTAATTCGGAAGCTGATGCTGCCACATTTCGACGATGAAACAGGCGGCGTAGCGGCAGTGTTTGCGCCAATTCGGTATGCTTGCGAGCGCGAACAGCTCGTGTGGATGCGTGAATACCGGGAGAAAAAGTTCGTAGTCGCGGCCAAGGCCCGTTTGCGCCGCCTTTGGTGCACAGGCCCACGCCAGCTTTCGAGAACCCGTCAGAAACCGCATCGCCTTGAAGGCGCGCCTCGAGAACTCCAGAGACGTCGACGCGCCGATATCGAATCGATCCGCCCCCGTGAGTTCGACGATGAGATCCTCGAACTCGTAATAAGCGCAATAGGCAACCAAGTCCGCCCTGCGGCGCATCGAAACGACCAGGACGTCGCCCGGATCGCCCCGAACGAGGCGCCCTAGTCCTTCGTTGTCATTGTTCGAGTCGAGGTTGATCATGCTTGCGACGTTTGGTAGGCCGGCTGGGGACACGCACTTCAAGATCCATGGAAGGTAGCCGTATTTTCCGCCTAAATCTCGAACTTGTGCTCAAAATCTGCGATACGCATTAACGTTTGGGTGGACGTTTGCCGGCACGATGCGTTATGACTGTGGTTCGGTCGAACCGATAGCACGTTGCCGTTCAATAAAGGTGATTATATGTCCGTGGGACCCCTGCAACGCGGGGATTTGGTGGAAGTCCGCCCGCCGGCGGAAATCCTCGCGACGCTCGATGCAAAAGGTACCGTCGGGAATTTACCTTATATGCCCGAAATGGTTCGCTTTTGCGGCAAGAGATTCACTGTGGATCGGCGTGCCGAGAAGATATGCGACACGATCAAATACACTGGCAGCCGGAGGCTGCACGATGCCGTGCTGCTGGCGGATTTGAGGTGCGACGGGTCCGCACACGGGGGTTGTCAGGCCGAATGCCGCTATTTCTGGAACGAGGCCTGGTTGCGGCGGGTGGACGTCGGCCTCTCGGCTCAGTCGGCGCCGATAGGTGCGTCTCAAGCCGATTTCGACGCCCTATTGGCGCGTACCGGACAGCACGTCCGCAAGGGCTCTCATGTCCAAGGGGTCGCCGAAGACCTTTGGTCCTGCCAAGCTACGGAACTCCTGCAGGCCACCGCGCGTCTCGGGACCTTCGATCCGCGGCCCTACCTGCGCGAATACACCTGCGGCAATGTGCAGTTTAAGGAGTTCCTCGCCGTGACGGCGCGTGCTGCCGTCGAGGAACCGCTGCGCAAATTGGGGATGAGTCCCACCGCCCATTTGGCCGGGCCGGCTGGTGGCAAAGCGCCGGATGAGGAGCCGCTGAATCTGCTTCCCGGCGAGCTCGTTCAAGTGAAGTCCAAAGCGGAAATCGCACGGACCTTGAACGTCAACGGCTACAATCGCGGTTTGTGGTTCGATAGGGAAATGATGGCATATTGCGGCGGTCGGTTTCGGGTTCGCAGGCGTGTGCAACGCTTCATCGACGATCGTTATGCGACGATGGTCGAATTGAAGACCGATTGCGTGACTCTCGACGGTGTCGTTTGCACCGGTAAGCTGAGTTCGCGGCGGTGGTTTTGCCCGCGAGCGGCCTATCCGTATTGGCGCGAATGTTGGCTTCGGCGCGTCTGAAGAGGATCGATCTCATGATTTACCCGCTTTGCGGCGCAACGTGACGATGCGATTCAGGCCGGAGCTGCCGGCACAAGGTACCGTGCTTTGTCTGGGCGCGCATTGCGACGACATCGAAATCGGCTGCGGTGGCTCGTTGATCGAACTTCGGCAACGGCATCCCGAAGTGCGGTTCGAATGGGTCGTTTTTTCCGGCGACACTGTTCGCGAGCACGAAACACGCGCAGCCGCCGCGGCACTTTTGGGCACCGGAAGCCACTATAGCGTCGAAGTGCATCGATTCCGCGCCAGCTATTTCCCTTACCTGGGGGCGGACATCAAGGATAGGTTTGAGGCATTGCGGGCGCGCCTAGAGCCGGATCTGGTAATGACTCATTTTCTCGGCGACCGGCATCAGGATCATCGCGTAGTCGCCGAGTTGACTTGGAACACGTTTCGAAATCATGCCATCTTGGAATTCGAGATTCCCAAATATGAGGGCGATCTGGCGCAGCCTGGAGTTTATGTTCCGATGTCACCGGCCGCCGCCGATCTGAAGGTCAAGGTGCTGACGCAGTGCTTTCCGTCGCAGCGGAATCGGCAATGGTTTGACGCGGATCTGTTTCGGGGGCATTTGCGCCTGCGCGGTGTCGAATGCAATTCGCCTTCGCGGTATGCCGAAGCCTTCCATGCGCGCAAACTCCTTTTGTGAGTTGACTTAGGATTCGCAACAAATGCTGAAGCATACGAAAGTCATCGGTCTGCGCCAGCTTCTGGACGAGGATCTGGATGCCATATGCACGGATTTGGCCATAGAGTTCGGCAAAATGTCGGGGGGGCGCCTGCTCGTGACCGGCGGTGGCGGGTTCCTGGGTTATTATCTCGTGCAGGCCGCACTGCATTGGAACGCGACCCGGGGAGCCGGCGGCATTATCGACGTCACCGTCTATGACAACTACATGCGCGGCGTGCCCGACTGGCTGGAGGCGCTGCGCGATCACCCCCATCTGGGTTTGCGCCGCCACGATATGATCGAGCCCCTACCAAGGGATATCGGCCATTTCGACTACGTCGTGCATGCCGCCGGCATCGCGTCGCCGATCTACTATCGAGCCCAACCGCTCAAATGTATCGATGCCAACATCAACGGCTTGCGCAACCTGTTGGATTACGCAGTTGCCGAACGCGATGCGGGCCGCCCGCTGCGTGGCTTCTTGTTCTACTCCTCCAGTGAGATCTACGGCGATCCGGAGATAGGCGCGATCCCGACGCCGGAATCCTATCGCGGCAACGTATCGTGCACCGGACCTCGGGCATGTTACGACGAATCGAAACGCTTCGGCGAGACGCTTTGCGTGACATTTGCGAAGCAGGAAGGGATTCCGGTGTCGATGGCGCGGCCGTTCAATAACTACGGGCCCGGGCTGAAAATTACCGACGGACGGGTGTTACCGGACTTCGCCAAAGATATCTTCGCAGGCCGCGACGTCGCCATTCTCTCCGACGGAAGCCCGAAACGCACGTTCTGTTATGCAACGGACGCTATCGCAGGCTATTTCAAGGTGTTGGTGCGCGGTACGCCGGGCGAACCGTACAACATCGGCATGGATCGCCCGGAGATATCCATCGCCGAGCTCGCGGAGCTCGTCGTAAGGGCGGCCGGCGAGCTGTTCCGGTATCGCGGCAAGGTCATTCTCGGCCGCAGCACGGAGGCGGATTATCTGATCGATAACCCAAACCGACGCTGCCCGGTGATCGACAAGGCGCGATCCGAACTCGGCTTCGATCCGCGGGTGTCCGTGGAGGAGGGAGTCTATCGATCGTTGATTTGGTACAGCCATAATAGAATTGCAGCGGCCGCGTGATGCGCGTTTCGATCGTCGGTACCGGCTATGTGGGCTTGGTGACGGGCGCCTGCCTCGCGGATCGCGGGCATGACGTCGTATGCGTCGACGTCGATCCGCGCAAAGTGGAGATGATCAACTCGGCTCGGGCTCCGATACATGAGAGCGGGTTGTCGGAAATGCTGGAGCGCAATGCCGGGAGCCGCCTGCGTGCGACGGCGGACTTGGCCGCGGCGGTTGCGGCTACGGAGCTGACATTCATCGCCGTGGGAACCCCTGCCGCCGGCGGCAAGATTGATTTGCAGTTCGTCGAGCGCGCCGCGGCCGAAATCGGCGCGGCGATCCGGCGCAAAGTGGGATATCACGTGGTGATCGTCAAGAGCACGGTGATTCCCGGTACGACAACCGGCAGTGTCGCGGCAACGCTGGAGACGGTATCCGGGAAGCGCGCGGGAAAGGACTTCGGACTCGGGATGAATCCGGAGTTTTTGACCGAAGGCACCGCCGTTGCGGACTTCTCTCAGCCGGACCGCTTAGTGCTTGGCGGCATCGATGCCCGCACCCACGAAATGCTCGTCTCGTTGTACGAGAGTTTCGACGCGGACATACCGCGCATCCTTACCAATGCTACGACCGCGGAAATGATCAAGTACGCTTCGAATGCCGTACTAGCAACGATGATTTCGTTTTCCAACGAAATTGCGCGTTTATGCACGGCCGTGGGTGGCGTCGATGCGATCGATGTGATGCGTGGCGTGCATCAATCCTCGTATTTCACCATACGCCGCGGGAACGAGCGGTTGACCGCGGGCATTGCGAGTTTTCTCGAGCCGGGCTGCGGATTCGGAGGCAGCTGTCTGCCAAAGGACGTCACGGCGCTGATCGGTCAGGGGCGCGAAAAGGGTCTCGACATGAGCTTGCTGCGGAGCGTATTGGATATCAATCGCGGCCAGGTGGACGAGGTGCAGCGGCTCATCCGCCGGCATTTCGCATCGGTGCGCGACGTGGCAATTACGATTCTAGGTATTGCGTTCAAACCCGACACCGACGACGTGCGCGAATCTCCGGCATTTCCGGTGATCCGTAAACTCAAGGCGCAGGGCGCCCGAATCACAGCATTTGATCCGATCGCCCGCCCGGGCGATCACGAGGATCTGATCGACGTGAGGATCGCGGAATCTCTAAATGAGGCCGTAGTCGAAGCCCAGATCGTCATACTGATCACGCGTTGGGCCGAATTCTCGCGGCTGGCCGAAGTTCTCGGGGAATTGCGCAGGCGTCCTCTGGTGGTCGATGGTCGCCGCGCATTGGATCCCGCCCCGTTCGATCGCTACGAAGGCATCGGCCGGTGATTTGCGACCGCGCCGAAACCGATGATGAGTACGCCGCGCTGGGCGCGGCCGCGTACGCCTTGATCGAGGAGCTTTACCCGATCTGTCGCAGCATCACGGGACAGGGCGTTCGCGAAACGCTCGACATCCTTGGCCGGGAGATCGGGCTGACCCGTACCGAGATCGGGAGCGGCACTGCCGTGTTCGACTGGGTCGTACCGCGAGAGTGGAGCGTTCGAGACGCTTACATCAAGGATCTCTCGGGCCGCCGCATTGTTGATTTTCGCCGCCACAACTTGCATCTGGTCAATTATTCGGTTCCGGTGAACGCGAGGCTTACCTTGAGCGAGCTCAAGGCGCATTTGCATGCGCTTCCGGCGCACCCCGACTGGATTCCCTACCGCACGAGTTACTATCGCGACGCCTGGGGTTTCTGCTTGACTCAACGGCAACTCGATCAAATGCACGATGCTGAATATGACGTTTGCATCGATGCGAGCCATTTCGAAGGCGCATTGACGCTGGCCGAATGCGTCATTCCGGGTAAAGTGCCCGAGGAAGTGCTGATCTACGCGCACGATTGCCACCCATCACTTTGCAACGACAATCTCGCGGGTCTGGCTGTCGCAACGCTGCTGGCGCGTCGCCGGGCGCGTTCGGCAGGAAACTTCTACACCTATCGGTTCGTGTTCGGACCCGCCACGATCGGCTCCATCGCGTGGTTGCACTTGAACGAGGCCCGAGTCGGCATGGTTCGGCACGGACTGGTGCTGGCTTCGCTCGGCGATCGCGGCCCGCTCACTTACAAACGCAGTCGGCGCGGTGACGCAGATATCGATCGGGTTTCGGGCTACGCTGATCACGCGCCGATATGCCGGCAGATGCGAGGATTTCTCGCCGTATGGCTACGACGAACGGCAGTTCTGCTCGCCCGGATTCAATCTGCCGGTGGGTCGACTTACACGTACGCCCAACGGCCGCTACCCGGAGTACCACACTTCGGCGGACGACCTGTCGTTCGTGGCTCCGCTAGCGCTGGCGGAATCGCTGCGGGCCTGCGAAGAAATCATGATGATGCTCGACACGAACGCCCGATATCTCAATTTGTCGCCAAAGTGCGAGCCGCGTTTGGGTCCGAGGGGTTTGTTCAATCTCGTGGGCGGGCACAGCCCGGGCGAATTCGAACAGGCGGTGCTTTGGGTGCTCAACCAGTCCGATGGCGATATCGATCTGCTCGCGATTGCCGAACGATCGAGGTTGGATTTCTCGGCGATCGCGAGCGCCGCAACGGCGCTCGTCGAGGCCGGACTGTTGCGCCGGTCAACGATCTAACGCGGGGGGCTAGCGCTGGGTATCGGTGCCTTCCCACAGCTTCCACGGAGATTGGCCCTGCGCTTCCATGCGGTCGAGTACGATCTTGTCCTTGAAAGTATCCATGCATTGCCAATAACCGTCCCAGCGGAAGGCGAGCAGCCGCTTCTCGGCGGTCAAACGCGCAAACGGCTTGTCGACGAGTTCATCTCCCTCTTCGATATAGTCGAAAATCTGCTTTCGAAATACGAAGAATCCGCCGTTGATGTAAAGATCTTGGCGGCACAACTCGCCCATCCCAGTGACGACACCCTGCGCGTCGCAATCGACCGCATGAAAGCTGTGCGGCGCATGAACCGCGGCGAAACTCGCAATCGCCGTGCTCGATCGTAGCTCCGCGATTTGCCGGTCCAGCGGCAGCGACGACAGGCCGTCGGAATAATTGGCGAGGAACATCTCGTCGTCGCCTAAATATCGGCGAGCGCGGAGCAACCGTTGTGCGATATTGCTGTGCAGTCCCGTATCGACGAATGTGATGCGCCAATTATCCAGGTCGCGAGCATGCAGGTCGACACGCTTGCCGCCGCCGCTCAATGTAAAATCGTTCGTCAGCGCTTCGTTGTAATTTAGAAAGTACTCTCGGATCATATCGCCGCGATATCCGAGGCACAAAATGAAATCGGTATGCCCGAAGTGCGCGTAATATTTCATCAGATGCCAAACGATCGGTCGATAACCGACATTCACCAGCGATTTCGGTACCGTATCGGACTGCTCGCGCAGTCGCGTACCGAGACCACCGCAAAATAGGACAACTTTCATTTTTCGTATTGCTCCGCCGAAGTTATAGCTAAAAAGGGATCGATTACGCTGAACGTTTCAAGATCCGACTAATAAGCCTTTTCGTCGTAAAGAACTTTGATCGCGGTCAATAGCAGGATTTTCAAGTCCAGCAGCACCGACCAATGACGGAGATAATTCAGGTCGTAATCGACCCGCGCCTCCATATCGATGAGCTCGGAGGTCTCGCCGCGGCAGCCGTTGACCTGCGCCAGGCCGGTGATGCCCGGCAATACCTTGTGCCGCACCATATAGCCCTTGATCAACTGCGATAGAGCTCATTGTGCGCGACCGCATGCGGGCGCGGGCCGACCAGGCTCATGCGGCCCTGCAGGACGTTGATGACCTGCGGAATTTCGTCCAGCGAGTAGCGGCGCAGAAATCGGCCGATCGGCGTGATCCGATCGTCGTCCTTCGAAGCCTGCCGAACAACCGCGCCGTCCTCGGACACGCGCATCGTACGCACCTTGTAGACGGAGATCTCCTGGCCATCGAGGCCGTAGCGGCGCTGCTTGAAGATCACCGGGCCCGGCGAGGAGAGCTTCACGAGCGCGGCGATCACCAGAAAGAGCGGCAGCGTCAGCACCAACAAGCAAGCCGACAAACAGAGGTCCATCAGGCGTTTGGTGAGGCCGCGGTAGCCCTGGAACGGCGTCTCGCACATGGCGACGACCGGGATGCCGTCTAATTCCCCCGAGCGCGCTTGAATCAGGTCGAACACGAACACATCCGGTACGTAGTAAATCGATGCCGTCGTGTCGCGCAATTCATCGAGCAGCGTCATGACCCGCTGCACATGCCGGATCGGCAGGGCGACGAAGATCACGTCGACGCCCTGTTCCTTGACGTACTGTGCGATGTCGCCGATGCTGCCGATCAGCTGCGCATCGGGCAGCATGCCGAGCCGCTCGGTGCCGCGGTCGTCGAAGAAGCCCAAGACCTGCAAACGCATGCCCGGATTGCGCCGAATCCGCCGGGCGAGCTCGATGCTGCTGTCGGTGTAGCCGGCGATGATCGCGCGGCGATGCTCGAACGCGCTCATCAGCGCGCGGCGCATGACCGCTTGCATGACGAACGTCGCGGCAATCAGCGCGAGCAGCGTCGCTGCGGACCAGATGTACCAGAAGCTTGCGGCAAGTAGTCCAGCGTGCGGGTTGTCCAATCGACCCCGACCAACACGAGGAACATCAGCAGCCATCGAACCAGCATGTGCGCGACCGCCGCCGACAGCTGCGAGGTCAGCTGCGTGCCGATCTCGCGGGGCGCCTGCAGCAGCAGCAGGCAGGCGACGATGACGATGGCCGCGGCGTCGCGTTCGACGGTCTCGCCGGTCAGTACGATCATCGCGTAGAACGCCGCGACCGCGACGAGCACGGGCAGCACGGTTTGCACGCCGGTCAAGAGCGCGATCGTCAGCGTCTGTTTGACCAAGACCGGTTTAGCCATTATCTCATCCACGCAGTTCGAGAAATAGACGCGCCGCGGGTGTCCGCCGTCCGCCGCCCCAAGCGATGCGCATTATCGGCGAACTATACTTTGCCCGGCGTGAACCATGACCAGAAATCGCGGCCGCGGCGGCGCGCACGCCGGGCTGCGGTGCGTCATAGTGCTATGCTAACCTGCTATGGATACCGTACCGCTGCTCGATTTGCAGGCGCAGTTCGCGCAGATCCGCGCCGAGGTGATGCCGCTCATCGAGCAGGTCTGCGCAAGCCAGCATTTCATCCTGGGCGAGCACGTGCGCGCCTTCGAAGCCGAGGCCGCGAGCCATTGCGGCTGCCCATTCGGCATTGGCGTCTCCTCGGGCACCGATGCCTTGCTGCTCGCGCTGATGGCGTTCGGATTCGGCCCCGGCGATGAGGTGATCACCTCGCCGTTCACGTTCTTTGCGACCGGCGGGGCCATCGCCCGTGTCGGCGCGCGCCCGGTCTTCTGCGACATCGATCCGGCGACCTTCAATTTGTCGCCCGCGGCCGTCAACGCGTACATCGAGGCCAAGTGCCTGATAAATGACGGGATCCTGCGTAATCGCGTGACCGGCGGACGGATCGTTGCCTTGCTGCCGGTGCATCTGTACGGTCAATCGGCGGACATGGGCCCGCTGATGGACATCGCGGGGCGCTACGGTCTGAAAGTCATCGAGGATGCCGCGCAGGCGATCGGCGCGAAATACCGCGGCGGCGCGGCGGCGGGGTCGATCGGCGACGTCGGCTGCTTCTCGTTCTTCCCGAGCAAGAATCTCGGCGCTTTCGGCGATGCGGGCTTGTGCACCGCGCGCGATCCCGAGCTCGCCGAACATCTGCGGGTCTTGCGCGTCCACGGCGGCAAGCCGAAATATATTCATGCGGTCATCGGCGGCAATTTCCGCATCGACGAGCTGCAGGCGGCGGTGCTGCGCGTCAAGCTGAAGTACCTGGACGGTTGGACCGAGGGCCGCAGGCGCAACGCCGCGTATTACGACGCCGCGTTCGCCGGCGAGCGCCTGCGGGGCCGCCTCGTCGCGCCGCGCGAACTGCCGGGTTACCGGCACATCTTCAATCAATACGTCGTGCGTGCGAAGGACCGCGACGCGCTGAAGAAATTCCTCGCCGAGCGCCACATCGGCACCGAAATCTATTATCCGGTGCCCTTGCACCTGCAAGGCTGCTTCGAATACTTGGGGTACCGCGCCGGCGACTTTCCCGAGACCGAGCGGGCGGCCGCCGAAGTGCTGGCGTTGCCGGTCTATCCGGAGCTGACGCAAGCGCAATTGGCGCAAGTCGCCGGCGCGGTCGCCGACTTCTACGCCTAGCGCGCCCTCACGCCTTCTTGAAGTCGTCCGGCAGCAGCTGGTGGCGCGACAGCAGCTTGTAGAAGTCGGTGCGGTTGCGTTTCGCGAGGCGCGCCGCTTGGCTGACGTTGCCGCCGGTGATTTGCAGGATCTGCGACAAATAATTGCGCGTGAACTCGTCGCGCGCCTCGTCGAACGAGGACAGCCGCGTCGTGCTGCCGCCCAAGGTCTGTTGGACGAGCTCGGCCGTCATGATCGCGCCCTGCGACAGCGCGACGTTCTGGCGGACGACGTTGTAGAGCTGGCGGATGTTGCCGGGCCATTCGGCGGTCGCCAGCATTTCCACCGCTTCCGGCGCATAGATCTTCCGCTCGCCGCTCTCCTTGGCCAATTGCTCGAGGAAATGCGCCACCAGCAGCGGGATGTCCTCGCGCCGGCGCCCGAGCGGGGGCACTTCGATGTGCACGACGTTGAGCCGATAATAAAGGTCCTCGCGAAATTGGCCGCTGAGCATCGCCTGGTGCAGGTCGTGACGCGTCGCCGAGATCACGCGCACGTTGGTCGCGACCGCCTCGCTGCCGCCCGCTGGCCGGATCTGATTTTCCTGCAGCACGCCGAGCAGCTTGACCTGCAGCGGCATCGGCAACTCGCCGATATCGTTGAAGAGCAGCGTGCCGCCGTCGGCCCGTTGAAATAATCCCGGCTGCGCGCCGCGGGGGCCAGCCTTCGGGTCTTTTTCCTGGCCGAACAGTTCGGCCTCCAAGATGTTCTCGGCGATCCCGCCGCAATTGGCGACGACGAACGGTTGATTGCGTCGCGGGCTTGCCGCGTGGATCGCGCGGGCCAACAGTTCCTTGCCGGTCCCGCCTTCGCCGGACAACAGCACGCGCGCATCGGTGCCGGCGACCATGTTGGCCTGCGCCAATTTGTCTTCCATCAGCTGGCTGCGCGTGATGATGCCGGCGCGCCAGTCCTCATCCACATGGGCGAAGCCCGACACTTTCAGGGCCCGCTGCACTTGATCGAGCAGCTCTTGCTTGTCGACCGGTTTGGTCAAAAAGCCGAACGCGCCGCTCTGCGTCGCATGCACGGCGTCCGGGATCGTGCCGTGCGCGGTCAGGATGATCACCTTGAGGCCCGGCCAACGGCTCTGCAGCTCTTTGAGCAGGCCGATGCCGTCCATTTGATCCATGCGCAGATCGGTGATGACCAGATCCGGCCGGAATCGCACGCAGGAGGCGAGCGCCGCCGCGGCGCTCTCGACGGCCTCGACCTCGTAATTTTCGGCGCGCAAACGGATCGTCAGCAATCGCAGCAAGCCCGGGTCGTCGTCGACGACCAGATATGCGCGGTTTGCGCCGCTGCGGACTCAAGCCGTCACGTGTACGGGGCCCGAGTCCGATGGACAGCGGGGTTGTCGCGGCGTTCGAATAGGCGTTCAAAGCGATTTCTCCAATGAGCGTTCAGGGGTTCTTCGGCACGCTCGCGCCGTGATCGGTGATCGACCGCTCGATGTGCGTGACCGCTTCGAGCTTGGCGCGAGCCTCCTCCAACGCCTTGCGCAGCTTTGCGTTCTCGTCGATCTCGACATCCAGCCGGTGATTGACCGCGCCGAGCTTATCATGCGCCTCTTGGGCGGCTTCGTCCTGCAAGCGCAGGTTTTCCGCCTGCAATATCAACCTTTGCTCGACCTGCTTCAATTCGACGACCGCCAGCATACGCTCCGCAGGCAGTAGAGTTTCAGGCCTGGCGAGAATTTCCGAAAGCTGTCGCTGTGCGGCGACTGGATCGGAGCCGCCGTGCCCCGGCGTCGCGAGCGCGAGCGCGTAGCGCAGCCGGTTGCTCGTGGTCGGCGTCAGCTCGGCCGCATCCTTGGCCGCCTGGAATTGCTCGGCCTGCCGCGCCGGGTCGCCCTGCGGCAGGCTGCTCATCAATTGCAGCAGCGGATTGAGGAAATTGGCGTCGGGCGCCGGGCGCGGCGGCGGGGTGCTGGCGGCCTCCTTGGCGGCGGTCCAATTGTCGATCAGGCTGCAGGCGCTCAAGCCCCAGGTCGTCAGCGCCCAAGCGGCCAAGCCGATGATCTTACGCCGCATGGGCTTTTTCGTGGGCTGCGGCGTGGGACTGGCGTAGCGGCAGGCGCACGCGGAAATGCGCCCCGCCGCTCTTGGCTTCGAGGATCTCGATGCTGCCGCCATGTGCGCTGACGAATTCGGTCACGACCGAAAGCCCGATGCCGGTTCCTTTGACGTGCCCGCCCTGCGGGGTCTTGCCCTGGTAGAACGCCTCGAAGATCCGTTTGCGCTCCTCGGGGGGCACGCCGGGGCCGCTGTCGATCACATCGAGGACCAATTGATCGTGCTCGCCGTGCCCATGGATGCCGATCGTGCCGCCGCGCGGGGTGAACTTGATCGCGTTCGACAGCAAATTGTCCAGGATCAGGCGAACCTTCGCGCGGTCGGCGATCGGACTGAGATCCTCGATCTGTACGTCCAAGCGAACCCGCTGTGCAACCAGCGTCAGCTGCTGGTTCTCGAGGACGGTCTTGATCAAGGGCCTGAGCTTGAACTCGGAGACCTCGAGGCCGACGCTCTTCGCCTGCCAGGCGCTGAATGACAACAGATTCTCGATCAGGCGCTGCAGCTTCATGCCGTTTTCACGCAGGATCGCCGTGACTTCCCGTTGTCCGCTCTGCAATTCGCCCACCGCGCCGTCCATCAGCAGCTCCGTGCCCTCGCGTATGTTCGCGAGCGGCGTCTTCAATTCATGGGACATATGCCGCAAAAAGCGGTTCTTTTCCTGCGCCAGATCCACCAGCCGCACCCGCAGCCACTCGAGTTGCTTGGCCAAGCGCTCCAGATCCGCCGGACCTCGGATGTTGATCGGGCGGGAGAACGCGCCGCGGCCCAGCTCGCTGATCGCCCGGTCGATCGCGCGTATCGGCCGGCCGAACAAGAACGTGAACAAGCCGACGACCGCGAGCGTCAACGGCACCAGCAGCAGCGTCTGCCAAAATAATCTTTGCTGCGTTTTGCTCGCCGCGGACTGCAGGTCGGTCAATCCGCGGCTTATCTGCGCGTTGGTGCGATTCGAGACGCGCGAGGCGATGTCGACGATGTGCGGGAAATCGCCGATCACGCCGTTGATCGCCGGCGAGTTCGCGGCAGCGGCCTTGAGCTCGGCGAGCATGCGCCGAGTTTCACTCTGCAGCGTATGCAAGTCCTCGCGCGACTGCTGATCGAGCGGCAGGGTCAGCAGGGCCTCGCTCGTCGCGCCGACCTGCAGGGTCGTGCGTTCATACAGGTCGATCAGATCGGCGCTACCGATGATTTGATAGAGGCGGGCGGTGCGCTCGAGCTGGCCGAGTTCCTCGAACAACAATTGATCGTTGCGCGTCCCTTGCATGCCGTGCAGGACGAGCTGCTCGCTGCGGTTCGCGAGCCGGTTCATTTGCACGGCGGCGTTGACGATCGCGAACAACAGCGGCGCCGCGACGATCGTGAAGCCGATCAGCATCAGGCCGCTCAGGGATTTGGGTCGGGGCATGCGCATGAGCGGCATTCTAACAGCGCCTCATTGCGAGCGGAGAGGCGGCTCGAACTCTGTAGAATCCGACCCCTATGCGGTCTGCGACGCCCTACGCCGAGCTCTCTCCCGGAGGTGGTTCTGGACGCCTTGGAGGCGGCCGGCCACCGCTGCGACGGCCGCATCCTCGCGCTCAACAGCTATGAGAACCGCGTCTACCAGATCGGGATAGAAGATGCCGATCCGGTCGTCGTCAAGTTTTACCGCCCGGGCCGCTGGAGCGATGCGGCGATCCTCGAAGAACATGCGTTTGCCTTGGAGTTGGCGGCGCAGGAGATTCCGGTCATCGCCCCATTATGTCGCGACGCCAATTCCCTGCACGTGCACGCCGGCTTTCGCTACGCGATCTATCCGCGCCGCGGCGGGAGGTGGCCGGAACTCGGCGTGCACGGACGACCGCGAATGGGTCGGCCGGTTCCTCGGCCGCATTCACCGGGTCGGCGGCGCCGGGCGATTCGTGCATCGCGCGCGCCTCGATGCGCTGGAACTCGGGCGCAAGTCGCGCGATTTCGTGCTGGCGGGAGATTGGATGCCGGACTATTTAGCGACGAAATATGCGGATCTGACCGATGAACTGTTGGCCGAAGTGGAAAACCGCACGGCCGATTGGTGCGGCGCGCCGCTGCGGCGTATCCACGGCGATTGCCACCGGGGCAATATTTTATGGACCGACGCCGGCCCGCATTTCGTCGATCTCGACGATAGTCTGACCGGACCTGCGATCCAAGACCTGTGGATGCTGCTGGCGGGCGCGCCGCAGGAGATGCGAATTCAGCTGCGCGATCTATTGAACGGGTATGAGCAATTCCAGCCGTTCGATCGCGCCGAAATCGCCTTGATCGAGCCGTTGCGCGCCCTGCGAATGATCCATTACTCGGCCTGGCTCGCGCGCCGCTGGCACGACCCGGCGTTTCCGAAGGCCTTCCCGTGGTTTGCCGAGCCGCGCTATTGGGAAGATCATTACCGTGCGCTCGAAGAGCAGGCCGGCGCGGTGCGCGCGCCGCCGCTCGTGCTATGAGCGCGCGAGCCGCGGCGCGAGTTGAACTGCGCCGTGCATTTGGTGATGATGTCGGGATGAATATCGCGCGCGCCGTCGTATTGGGGGGCATCGTGGCGGTCGCCGGCTGTCACGGCGATAGCGGTCAATCGTCCGCCGGCAGCCGGTCGAATCCCGCCAAAAAGCACGCCGCCGTCCACCGGCCGATGTCGGCCGACGAGCAGACCGCCGACATGGTCGAAGCGGCGACGGTCGGCAAGTCGACCGCACCGGTCGAGCTCAAATTCAGCCTGGGCAGGCCGCCGGCGGTCGGTCAGGTTCAGGCCGTCAGTTTGGCGCTGATCGTCAACATTCCGGCCGACTCGGCCACCGTGCAAATCGCCGATTCGTCGTCAGGTTTGGCGATCGCCGATGCGGACCGGCAGTACGCGATCCAAAATCCGGTGCCCGGTACGGTCTATCGGCATGATTTCACCGTGACGCCGACTGCCGACGGCCTGGGTATCGTGCCGCTGACCGTCGAACTGCATCACGATGAAATATCGGAGACCAAGAAGTTTGCGCTGCCGCTGATCGTCGGCGACGATCGAGCGGCCTCGAGGACGGCAGCGGCGCCGAAATAAAAAGCGACGCGGCTCCCGGAAGGCCCTATAATGGTCGGTTTCCCAGGGCCTCAATGTGACGCAGAAACTCCGCAACATCGCGATCATCGCGCACGTCGATCACGGCAAGACCACCCTGGTCGACCAGCTGCTGCGTCAATCCGGTACGCTCGACGCGCGCAAGGACCTGCAAGAGCGCGTCATGGATTCGAACGCGATCGAACGCGAACGCGGCATAACGATCCTCGCCAAGAACACCGCGATCACCTGGGGCGATTACCGCATCAACATCGTCGATACGCCGGGCCATGCGGATTTCGGCGGCGAGGTGGAGCGCGTGTTGGCGATGGTCGATTGCGTCCTGCTGCTGGTCGATGCGGTCGACGGACCGATGCCGCAAACCCGCTTCGTGACGCAAAAAGCGTTCAAGCACGGCCTGCGGCCGATCGTCGTCATCAACAAGATCGATCGCGACGAAGCGCGGCCCGGGTGGGTGCTCGATCAAACCTTCGATTTGTTCGATCGCCTGGGCGCGACCGATCAGCAGCTGGACTTTCCGGTCATCTACGCATCGGCGCTGCGCGGGTTCGCCGGGCTGGATTCTACGGTGCGGGAAGGCGATATGCAGCCGCTGTTCAAGACGATCGTCGAGCACTGCCCGCCGCCGGATGTCGATGTCGACGGCCCGCTGCAACTGCAAGTGACGCTGTTGGACTACTCCAGCTATGTCGGCGCGATCGGCATCGGCCGCATCAAGCGCGGCACGCTGCGCCGTGGCATGGCCGTCACCGTCGTCGGCCGCGACGGCAAGCAGCGGTCGGAGCGCATTACGCAAATCCTGGGGTTCCACGGCTTGACGCGCATTGAAATCGAAAGCGCCGGCGCCGGCGACATCGTCGCATTCGCCGGGATCGCCGAACCCAAGGTGTCCGAAACGCTGTGCGATCCGGGCAAAGTCGAACCGCTGCCGAATCTCACCGTCGACGAGCCGACGATCAGCATGACCTTCGAGGTCAACACCTCGCCGTTCCTCGGCCGCGAGGGCAAGTTCGTGACCAGCCGGCAGATTCGCGAGCGCTTGGAGCGGGAGGCGATTCACAACGTGGCGCTGCGCGTCGAGCCGACCGCCGACCCCGACAAGTTCGTCGTTTTCGGCCGCGGCGAACTGCATCTCGGGGTGTTGTTGGAGAACATGCGGCGCGAGGGCTACGAATTGGCGGTTTCACGCCCGCGCGTCGTGATCAAGCAGATCGACGGACAAGCCCACGAGCCCTATGAACAGGTGACGGTCGATGCCGACAGCGATGCCCAGGGCGACATCATGTCCGCGCTCGGCAGCCGCGGCGCGGAACTGAAGGACATGCAGGCGGACGGCCGCGGGCGCGTGCGCCTCGACTACATGGTGCCGTCGCGCGGTTTGATCGGCTTTCAGACCGAGTTTCGCACGATGACGCGCGGCACCGGCCTGCTGCACCATGTCTTCGATCATTACGGGCCCGTCGTGCAGCGCGAGCTCGGCCAACGCCCGCAGGGCGTGCTGATCGCCAACGGCCAGGGCGTCGCGCTCGCCTACTCGCTGTTCACCTTGCAGGAGCGCGGCCGCCTGTGCATCGGTCCCGGCGAGGAAGTCTACGAGGGGATGATCATCGGCCTGAACAACCGCGACAACGATCTCGTCGTCAATCCGCTGAAGGGCAAGAAGCTGACCAATATGCGGGCGGCCGGCAAGGACGAGAACGTCGTGCTGACGCCGCCGATCCGCTTTTCGCTGGAGCAGGCGATGGAGTTCATCGACGACGATGAGCTGATCGAGATCGCGCCCGGCTCGATCCGCCTGCGCAAGCGCAATCTGAAGGAAAACGACCGCAAGCGTTCCGAACGCGAAACGGCCGATCAGGGCGCCGCCGCCGGCTGAGTGCGCCGCCGGCCGAGGGCGGCGCGGGCCGCGATTTGAGCGGCCGTTGGCCGTTCCCGGCGGACATTTAACCGATTATTGGCGAAACGAGACGCCGGTCACGTCGCCTATACGGGATCTCCCTAATATCTATCGATCGAGGGCGCGCCGCGCCGAATTTCGCCGTGGGAGATCAAGGGAATTGTCACGCGATACCGCGAATGCAATTCGGAGCGAGCCGTCCACGCCGGCGGCGAGCTTGAACCGCCTGTTGGAGCGCCAACTCGAGGAGGCGCGGCGGCGCGACGGCGATCTGGATCTCGCCGCGCTGCTGAAGATCGTCAGCTTCCATTACGACCGCATCGACGTCGAGCGGCGCGGCGTCGTGCGTTCGATGCAACTGATGTCGGACGAGGCGCACGCGTTGACGCGCGAGATCCGCGAGCAGTCCGCATCGCATCTGCAGGCCATTCTCGACAACGTCAAAGACGCCATCATCACCGTCGACGAACAGGGCCACATCGAGACGTTCAATCCGACCGGCGAGCGGATCTTCGGCTATTCGCAAGCGGAGATACTCGGCCGCACCCTCGATTTCCTGATGCCCGAACTCGACCCCAACGGCGCACGCGAGTTTCTTGCGCGGCTCGCGACCAAGATCGACGACACGCACGTCGATTTGGCGGCGCATCAGGCCTGGGGCGTCGCCAAGGACGGCACCCGCACGGCCGTCGAACTCGCCGTCAGCAAGGCGAATCTGAGCCGCGGCGACGGCTACGTCGTTTGCGTGCGCGACGTGACCGAACGGCAGGTCGCCGAGCAGCTGATGCGCGAGAGCGAAGCGCGCTATCGGACACTCGTCGAACACGCGCCGGAGGTGATCGTCGTGTTCGACGTCGATCAAAACCGCTTCGTCGACGTCAACGATAACGCCTGCCGTTTCTTCAAACTCGATCGCGATACGCTGCTCTCCAGCGGCCCCGAGAGGATCAGTCCGCCGTCGCAAATGGACGGCACGCCGTCCTTCGGCATCGCGCGCGGTTTCATCAACGGCGCGCTCGCCGGCGCGGCGCCGGTGTTCGAATGGGTGCATTGCGATGCTACGGGGCGCAGCATCCCTTGCGAAGTGCGTTTCGTGCGCCTGCCGAGCGCCAATCGCCGCTTGATCCGCGCCAGCATCACCGACATCACGGAGCGCAAGCGCGCCGATGCGATCGCCGCCGGCGAGCGGCGCGTGTTCGAGGCGGTCGCCGCCAACGCACCGTTGTCGTCGGCGCTCGAGGCGATCGCCGAAGTCATCGAGCGGGTCGTGCCGGAGAGTTTTTGCGCGATCAACCTGTTCGATCGGGAGCGGCGCACCTTGTGCGCAGGCGTCGCGCCGCGGCTGCCGCGCGAGTTCGTCGTCGCGATGGACGACGCTCCGGCCGGTTTGCGCTTCGGATCCTGCGCGGCGGCGGCTGAATTGGGCCGTCCGGTGTTGACCGCCGACATTGCCGCGGACCCCTACTGGGAATGCCGGCGCGAGGCGGCCTCGAACGCGCAGCTGCTCGCCGCTTGGTCCATGCCGATCATCGCATCGGACGGCGAAGTCGTCGGCACGGTCGCGTTGTTCCGGCGCCAGTTGGGATTGCCCGGCGAGCGCGATCGGGATCTGCTCGAGCGCATGGCGCAACTGGCCGGCATCGCCATCGAACGGCGCCGCGCCGAGGACGCGCTGCGCAACAGCGAGGCGAAATTCCGCGGTCTGTTCGAAAGCGTCATGGAGGGCGTTTATCAATCGACGCACGACGGACGGATCCTCGCGGTCAACCCGGCGTTCGTGCAGATGCTGGGTTACGAATCGGCCGAAGAAATCTATGCGCTGCCGGTGACCGCCCTGTACTGGAATCCGGCGGACAGGGATTCGTACGTGCGGCGCATGGAGAACGACGGCGAAGTGCGCGACGAGGAAGTGCTGCTGCGGCGCAAGGACGGCAGGATGTTCGTCGCGGTCGACAACAGCCGCGTGGTGCGCGACAAGCAGGGGCGCGTCACCGGCTTCGAAGGGACGATCGCCGACATCACCGAGCGGAAAAAGGCCGAAGTGGCGTTGTTTCAGGCCAAGGAGCGCGCCCAGGTCACGCTGCAGTCGATCGGCGATGCCGTCATCACGACCGATTCCCAGGGGCGCATCGATTACATGAATCCGGTCGCCGAGAGCCTGACGGGCTGGGAGAATCGCGAGGCGCAGACGCGGCTGATCAGCGAAGTGATCACCGTCGTCGACGAGTCGACTCGCGAGATCAGCGAGTGCCCCGTGACGCGCTGCCTGCGCGAAGGCCAGGTCCTCGGGCTCGCCGAGCACACGGTGCTCGTCAATCGCCGCAGCAAGGAAATCGCGATTCAGGACTCGGCCGCGCCGATCCGCGACCGCGACGGCAATTTGATCGGTGCGGTCATGGTTTTCCATGACGTCAGCAAGGAGCGACGCCTGCATCGCGCCCTCTACTACCAGGCGAGCCATGACGCGCTGACCGGGCTGATCAATCGCCGGGAATTCGAGAATCGCTTGACCGCGGCGGTCGAGAGCGTGCGCCAGGACGGCGAATCCCGCCACGCGCTGCTATACCTCGATCTCGATCAATTCAAGTTGGTCAACGATACCTGCGGACATCCGGCGGGCGATCAATTGCTCAAGCAGATCACCGGGGTGCTGCAGACGCGGGTGCGCGCCGGGGATACCTTGGCGCGCCTCGGCGGCGACGAATTCGGCATCCTGCTGCAGAACTGCGAGGTCGATCAGGCCGTGCGGATCGCCGAGACCTTGCGGCAGGCGATCCGCGATTACCGCTTCACCTGGCAGGACGGCGTGCTCGGCGTCGGCGTCAGCATCGGCATCGTCGAAATCACCAAGGAGACGCCGACCGTCGCCAACGTCATGAGCGCGGCGGACGTCGCCTGTTATTCGGCCAAGGACTTGGGGCGCAACCGGCTGCATCTTTACACGCCCGACAATGTCCCGGAGCGGCACCGCGAGATGCACTGGGTGTCGAAACTGACGCGCGCCTGCGACGAGGGCCGCTTCGATTTGTTTTACCAGCCGATCGTGCCGATCCGCGAGAACACGCACGATCGGGAGCACTTCGAGCTGATGCTGCGCTTGCGCGACGATACCGGCGGGCTGATCTCCCCAACCGTGTTCATTCCGGCGGCGGAGCGCTACAACATCATGCCGGCGATCGATCGCTGGGTCGTCAAGACCGCGCTGGACCGGGTCGCGCACCGCACCGGCTCGGGCATCAAGCCGTACACGGTTGCGATCAATCTATCCGGCAACTCGCTGAACGACGAGCACTTTCTCGAATTCCTGATCGCCCAGCTGTCGGGCGTGAATTTGACCGCGGGGGCGATTTGTTTCGAGATCACCGAAACCGCGGCGATCGCCAATCTCGGCAACGTCGTGTACTTCATGCGCGAGCTGAAGGCGCGCGGCTGTCATTTCGCGCTCGATGACTTCGGCAGCGGCTTGTCCTCGTTCATGTACTTGAAGACGCTGCCGGTCGACTATTTGAAAATCGACGGCCAGTTCATCGAGAGCGTGACGCGCGATCCGGTCGATCGCAGCATGGTCGAAGCCATCAGCCAGATCGGCAAGGCGATGGGCATTCAAACGATCGCCGAGCGCGTCGAATCGCAGGAAGTCTTGACCGAACTGGGTCGCCTCGGCGTCGGCTTCGCGCAGGGCTTCCACATCGCGGCGCCGCGATCGATCAGCGGATTCCCCTATCTGATCTGAGTCCGAGCGCCGCTCACGCCTTCGGCGCCTTCAATATCCCGCGGCGCACCTGGTCGCGCTCCATGCTGACGAACAGCGCGCGGAAATTGCCCTGTCCGAAGCCCTCGTCGCCGCGCCGTTCGATGATCTCGAAGAAGATTGGGCCGATCAGCGTCTGCGTGAAGATCTGCAGCAGGAACCGGCCGTTCGCGCCGTCCAGCAGGATCCCGCGCTTGCGCAGTTCCGCGACCGGCTGCCCGTGGCCGGGCACGCGCTCATCGAGCATTTCATAATAGGTCGCCGGCGGCGGGGTCATGAACTGCAGTTGCTTGGCGTGCAGCCAGTCCCAGGTGGCGAGTATGTCGTCGGTGCGCAGGGCGACGTGTTGTATGCCTTCGCCGCGATATTGCTGAATGAATTCCTGGATCTGATCGAGCTGGCCGCTGCCGGCTTCGAATTTGGATTCATTGATCGGGATGCGGATCTTGCCGCACGGCGCCGACAGCGCTCTACTCGTCAAGCCGGTGTATTCGCCGCTGATGTCGAAATATTGCTGCTCGCGGAAATTGAAGACGCGCCGGTAGAAATCATGGAAGTAGTCCATGCGGCCTTTGCCGACGTTGTGCGTCAGATGATCGATCTCGAGGAGGCCGGCGCCGCGCGGCTGCAGGTCCGCGCCCGGCTGATAGAGAAAATCGATGTCGTAAATCGTCGGGCTGGTGTAGCGGTCGACCAGATAGATCAAGCTGCCGCCGATGCCCTCGATCGCCGGAATGTTGAGTTCCATCGGTCCGATCGCGCCCTTGACTTCCCGGGCGCCCGCCGCGATCGCCGCGCGCAGCGCGTACGCCGCGTCCTTGACGCGAAAGGCCATCGCACAGGCGCTCGGCCCGTGCTCCCGCGCGAAGCGTTGCGCAAGGCTGTTCGGTTCCGCGTTGACGATGAAGTTGATGTTGCCCTGGCGGTACAGCGATACGTCCTTGGAGCGATGGCGGGCGACGCGGCTGAAACCCATCGTCTCGAACAGCCGGCCGAGCGCGGCCGTGTCCGGCGCCGTGTATTCGACGAATTCGAAGCCGTCGGTGCCGAGCGGATTCTCCCAGGGGATGTCGGTCGCGCCGGACGCCGGCGCCGCGGATCTCGTCATGGCGCTCATCGTAGGGAGTCGGGCGCGCGGCTGTCAACGGCGGCAGCGGCGCGAACGGCGCAGCTGCTCATGCCCGCAGATGGGCAAGCGGCAATCGCGCGGAGCGTTTGACGACGTGAAGCACGACGCTCGACTGCAGATCGCGCAAATTGGGGATACGCAGCAGCTTCTTCAGCACCACGTTGCTCAGTGAATCGAGGTTCCGCGCATAGACTTGCAGTATGAAATCGTACGAGCCGGTGATGGCGTAGCAGTTCGTGACTTCATCCAGCAGGCCGATCTCCCGCTCGAACTCGGCGGCCGTTTCGTCGGTGTGCTCGGTGAGTTTGACCTGCACGATCGCGAGGATTCCCAAGCCGACGCTGACCGGATCGAGGAGCGCGGCGTAGCTCTCGATGACGCCCTTGGTCTCCAGGATCTTGATGCGCCGGGCGCAGGGCGTTGCCGACAGTCCGATCAGGTCGGCGAGCTCGACGACCGACAGCCGGCCGTCCCGCTGCAGCTGCGAGAGTATGCGCGCGTCGAAGCGGTCGAGGTCCATAATTCACTCCTTTAGAACCATTAATTAGTGGATATCGCTAATAATTATGCAGCTTATTCGTGTGAATTGGCGATTATCGATGGCATCCCCAGGCTAATCTCGGTCCCTGGCCCACGAACCGCGAGACAGCCATGGCGACGAATTTGCTGAAGGCTGTGAGAGGGCCGCCGAGCGCCGGCGTCGACTGGCGCGCCCTGCTGCGGCAAGTCGCGGTCTCGCGGGCGCTCGACGATCTCGAAGAATCCCAATTGCTGCCGCAGCGCAAAGTGCTGTATCCAGTTCTCCGCGCGCGGGCACGAGGTCACGCAAGTGCTGCTCGGCATGCAATTGACCGGGGAGCGCGATGGCGTCGGCACGTATTACCGCTCCCGGCCTTTGCTGTTGGCCTTGGGTCTGTCGATCGACGAGGCGCTGGCGTCGACGATGATGCGGGACGGCGGCATGAGCGAAGGCCGCGATATCGGCGTCGTATTCAATCTGCCGCGCAAGCAAGGCGCCTGCGTGTTGCCGGTCTGCGGCGGCGTCGGGACTCAGTACACGCCGGCGGCCGGGTGGGCGCAAGCGCTGCGCTACCGGCTCGAGGTGCTCGGCGATCAACGCTGCGCCGGCAGCATTGCGGTCGCGCACGGCGGCGATGCCTCGACCGCCACGAACGGATTCTGGGCGGCGCTCAATATCGCGACGACCGAGCGCCTGCCCTTGCTGTTTTTCATCGAGGACAACGGTTTCGGCATTTCGGTGCCCTCGCGGATGCAAACGCCGGGCGGCAATATCGCCGACAATCTCTCCGCGTTCCGCGGCTTGCGGGTCCTCGACGGCGATGGCTCCGATCCGCTCGCCGCCGCGGCGTTGATCGGCGATGCGGTGCGCGGCGTGCGCGCCGGCGAGGGACCCGCTTTGCTGCGGCTCGTCGTCCCGCGGCTGTCCGGGCATTCGGGCCAAGATACCCAGACCTATAAACCGTCGGCCGCGACCGTCGTCGAAGAGCGGAGCGGGATCCCGTCAAGCGGCTGCGCGAACAACTGGTTCCCGCGGTACTTCAGCGCCGGCATATGGGAGGCCGAAGTGCAGGCGGCACAGGCGGCGGTAGCCGCCGCTTTCGCGCGAGTCGACGGCTTTCCGCTGCGCCCGACCCCGCACGAGTGCGGCGTTTCGTGTTCACTGAAAATACGCCGCAGGGGACGCCGGCGATCCAGGCGCAAGGCGGCATCTGGGCGGACGGCGTCATACCGCCGCCGGGTTCGCCCATCGCACGGCCGCAAGGGCCGCGCATCAATATGATGACCGCCGTGCGGCGCACGCTGGAAAGCGAGCTCGCGGCCAATCCTCGCGTGCTGGTCTTCGGCGAGGATGTCGGCCGCAAAGGCGGCGTTCACGCCGCTACGCTCGGCTTGCAGGAAAAATTCGGCAACGCGCGGGTCTTCGATACCAGCCTGTCGGAAGAGGGCATCATCGGCCGGGCGGTGGGCATGGCCGCCGCGGGGCTGATGCCGGTGCCCGAAATCCAATTTCGCAAGTACGCCGACCCGGCCGCCGAGCAGCTGAATGATTGCGGGACGATGCGGTGGCGCACCGCCAATCGCTTCGCGGCGCCGATGGTGGTGCGCATTCCCGGCGGATTCTTCAAGTGCGGCGATCCCTGGCATAGTCAATCGAACGAAGTGCAGTGGCTGCATGGCGTCGGCTGGCGTGTCGCGATGCCGTCGAACGCCGAGGACGCGGTCGGCTTGTTGCGCGCGGCGTTGCGCGGCAACGATCCGACGATCTTCTTCGAGCATCGATCCTTGCTCGACGGCAGCTGGGCGCGGCGCGCGTATCCCGGCGATGATTTCGTCTTGCCGTTCGGCAAGGCCAGCCGCCTGCGCGAGGGGACCATGGCGACCGTTGTGACCTGGGGCGCGATGGTCGAGCGCTGCGAGCTCGCGATCGAACGCACCAAGATTTCGGCGGATTTGCTGGATCTGCGGACCCTCTCGCCTTGGGATCGCGAGGCGACGCTCGCATCGGTGCGCAAAACGCGGCGCTGCCTGATCGTCCACGAGGACAACATGACCGCGGGCTTCGGCGCTGAAGTCGCGGCCGTGCTCGCGAAAGAAGCGTTTTTCGATCTCGACGCGCCGATCGAGCGACTGGCGATGCCGGATATACCGTGCCCGCACAGTCCGGTGCTGCTCGAGGCGGTGCTGCCGAGCGTCGAGCGCATCGCGGCCGGCCTCGCGGACTTGGTTGCGGTCTGAGGCATGTCCTCCGTCGCCGACGTCGTCGCTCCGCCCAATGAAGAGGGTACGCGCGCGACGATTTTGAGTTGGAGCAAGCAAGTCGGCGACCGCGTTCGCCTCGATGAGCCGCTGCTGGAGCTCGAGACCGACAAAGTCACCGTCGAAATCGCCTCGCCGGCGAGCGGCGAGCTGATCGAGATCTTGAAAGGCCCCAACGAGGAAGTGCTGCCCGGGCAACTGCTCGCGCGCATAGGAGTCGCCGCCGACACGGCCCTCGCCGCGGTCGATCCGCAAGCCACGGACGCCGAGACCGGCGGTACGGCCGAGCCGAAGGAGGCAAGGCTGCGCCTGAGTCCGTCGGTTCGCACGCTGCTCGCGGAGCATGGGCTATCGGCAAGCGATGTCGTCGGCAGCGGCAGCGACGGCAGAATTACCGCCCAAGACGTGATGCGCCGGGCGTGCGGCGCAAGCGATGCGCCCGGCGCGAGCGGCACGCCGACCGCCACCCCGAGCGCCACGCCTAGCGCCTCGCTTAGCGCATCGCCGCGGGCGGCGGCTGACTCGCAAGTACCGCATACCGCGATGCGCCGGCGGATCGCCGAGCACATGCTGCGCAGCGTGACTCAGGCGCCGCATGTCACGACCCTGTTCGAGGCCGATTTGAGCCGCGTGATCGCGCATCGCGCGCTGCACGCGCGCGACATCGAACAGCGCGGCGGGCGCCTGACGCTGACGGCGTATTTCGTCGCCGCTTGCGCGCGAGCGCTCGCGGCGCATCCGCAGCTCAATGCCAGCTTCCACGAGGATGCGCTGCACTTGCACGCGGACCTCAACATCGGCGTCGGTGCCGCATTGGGCGAGGACGGCTTGATCGTTCCGGTCCTGCATCGGGTGCAACGGATGGATTTGATGGGAATTGCGCTGCGGCTCGGCCAGCTGGTCGCGGCGGCGCGTACCGGCAAGCTGCAGCCCGCGGACGTGCGCGGCGGCACGTTCACGATATCGAACCATGGGGTCGGCGGCAGCCTGCTGGCCGCGCCGATCATCATCAATCAGCCGCAAGTGGCGATTCTGGGCGTCGGCAAGGTGGAGCGGCGCGTTCGCGTGATGCAGATAAGCGGGATCGAAGCGCTCGCGGTGCGCTCGATGTGTTACCTGACGCTCACCATCGATCATCGCGCGATCGATGCGTTTCAGGCGAATGCTTTTTTGTCGAGCGTCGTCGCGGCGCTGGAGGAGTGGCCGGAGGGCTGACGCCGCGGGCTAGCGGAGCGCGAGACCGCCGAAGCGCCGCAGGATCGAACGGTCGGGCTGCGGTAAGGCGCCGGTTAGCCGGGCGGCGACGGCGGACAAGTAGCGTTCGGACGCCGCGAACACGCGGATGTAGATTTCGCGGCAAAGCTGCGCGGCGCGAGTGCCGGGCCAATGGGCCGGCAGCAATTTCGGCGGCAGCAGCGGATCGCGCAGATGCAGCCGCCGGTATTCATGGATCAGCAGCGTGCGCAACAGGAAGGCGGTTTCCGGGTCGATCGACCGGGGATGCAAGGCTGCGAGCGTGCGCTCGAAGCGCTGCACGAATCGCTGGTAGCGTTTGCCCAAGTCCTCCAAATCCCATCCCAGCTTGACGAGGACCTCCGGGGCCATGCCGTTGGCCAGATTGGCTTCGAAGACCAGCGCCTCGGCAGGCAACTGTGCGCCCCGGGCCTGCGGCTCGAGATCGGCGAACCTCGCTTCCGGATGGGCGAATACCCCGCTGGAAAGCTCGCCGAAACCCTGCCACGCGAGTTCCCTTCTGAGGCGCTGTCGATCGGCGGCGCGCATCGGCGGCAGCATGATCAAGTTCCATCGGCCGGTCCAGGCGGCGTTCGGTGCGCTGTAGATCCGTTCGGTGGCTTGCGCGAAACGTTGCCGGCCGCTCGGCGTCAATTGATATTCGCTGCGCTTGCCGGCGCGGCTCGCCTCGAGCCAGCCGTCCTGTGCGAGGCGGGCCGTGGCCGTGCGCACGAGCCGCTCGTTCAGGCCGAAAGGGCTCGTCAGCCGGATCAGGCTGCCGAGCGCGATCGCGCCGCCTCGAGGCAGGATCGAATCGCCGAAGATCGTGACGATCAGCGAGCCGCCGCGCAGCGGCCGCTGGCGGCGAAAACGGGTGCGCAGCTCGAGTGCGGCGGCGGCGGCGTATGTGGGTTTGATCGGGCATTGGCCCGGCCATTGTAATCCGCGGCAAGGCTTCGTGACACAAAAATTGTTGCGTTCGGCACAGATGGTGTATCAGAATGAGCGGAGCCATCAATGCGGGTGAAATATGTACACTCAAGGGCTCGATGTGGCGGGTTCGGCACCGCCGGCGCCCGCCGATCGGAGCGCGACAGAGCAGCGCTTTTTGCGGCGCGTCGACGCCGAGGAGAAAATCGAACCCAAGGATTGGATGCCGGACGGCTACCGCCGGCTGCTGGTCCGTCAGATATCGCAGCACGCTCATTCCGAGATCGTCGGCATGCTACCCGAGGGCAACTGGATAACGAGGGCGCCGACGCTGCAGCGCAAAGCGATCCTGATCGCGAAGGTGCAAGACGAGGGCGGGCATGGCGCCTATCTATACGGGGCCGCCGAGACGCTCGGCGTCAGCCGCGACCAGCTGGTCGATCAACTGCTCGCCGGCAAGGCCAAATATTCGAGCATCTTCAACTATCCGACCACCACCTGGGCCGACGTCGGCGCGATCGGCTGGCTGGTCGACGGCGCCGCGATCATGAACCAGATCCCGCTGTGCCGCTGCTCCTACGGGCCGTACGCGCGCGCGATGGTGCGCATTTGCCGGGAGGAGAGCTTCCACCAACGCCAGGGATTCGATTTGATGACGCGCCTCGCGAGGGGCACGGCCGCGCAGCGGCGGATGGCGCAGGACGCACTGAACCGCTGGTGGTGGCCCGCGCTGATGATGTTCGGCCCGCCGGACGCCGAGTCGATGCACAGCAGTGATTCCCAGCGATGGAAGATCAAGCGCTTCTCGAACGATGAGCTGCGGCAGAAGTTCGTCGATTTCACGGTGCCGCAGGCGCGCTACTTGGGCCTGGCCGTGCCGGATCCGCAGTTGCGCTGGATCGAAGAAGAGCAACGCCATGAAATCGGCCCGATCGATTGGGACGAGTTCAACCGGGTCCTCAAGGGCAACGGCCCCTGCAACGCCGAGCGCCTCGCGGCCAGGCGCCGCGCGCACGAGCAGGGCGCCTGGGTGCGCGAAGCGGCCGTCGCCTACGCCGACAAGCAGCGGCGGCGCGGCGCGAGTCTCGCCGCATAGGAGGGTTCCGATGGCAGATCAACACGAATGGCCGCTCTATGAAGTCTTCATCCGCGCGCGCGGCGGCCTCGACCACAAGCATGTCGGCAGTCTGCACGCAGCGGACGCGCGGATGGCGATCGAACATGCGCGCGACTTGTACACGCGGCGCATGGAAGGCGTCAGCCTTTGGGTCGTGCGCTCGACGGACATCACGGCGAGCGACCCCGCCGACGCCGATGCCTTGTTCGAGCCGGCGAGAGACAAGATCTACCGGCATCCGACGTTCTATGAGATTCCGGACGAGGTGAAGACGCTATGAGCGTCGCGGCGGCGGCCGGCGATCGCGACGATCTTTTCCGCTACGTCGTGCGCCTCGGCGACCTGAGCTTGATACTCGGTCAACGGCTCGGCGAATGGGTTGGCCATAGCCCGGCGCTCGAAGAGGATCTGGGTTTGGCCAATGTCGCGCTCGACCTGATCGGCCAGGCGCGGCTGTTGCTGAGTTACGCCGGTGAGATCGAAGGCAGCGGCCGCGGCGAGGACGAAATCGCGTTTCTGCGCGACGAGGATCAGTATCTGAACCCGACCTTGGCCGAGCAGCCGAACGGCGATTTCGGCCAGACGATCGTGCGCCAGGCGCTGATCGACGCTTTTCAGCTGGAGCTATACGATCGCCTGGCGAGTTCGCTGGATCCGCGCCTGGCCGCCATCGCGGCCAAGGCGGTCAAGGAGACGCGCTATCACTGGCGTTACAGCGGCGGGTGGCTGGTGCGCTTGGGCGACGGCACCGAGGAAAGCCATGCGCGCGTCCAGGGCGCTCTCGCGCTGCTGTGGCCATACACAGTGGAATTGTTCGCCGAGGACGCGCTGGACCGGTCCATGGCCGACAGAGGCATTGCGCCGCGTCTGCCGGAGGTGCAAGCGGCATGGTCGGGTCGCATCGACGCCTTGCTCGCCGAGGCGACGCTCGAGCGTCCGCCGCATCTTCCCTACTCGTGGTTCGGCAAGCGCGGTCAGCACAGTGAACATTTGGGCTACATGCTCGCCGAGATGCAGCATCTTCAGCGTCTCCATCCGGGTGCCCGCTGGTGACCTCGTCCGCGCGGCAAGACATCGCCCATGGCGCGGCGGCGCCGCGGGCGGCGAGGCGCACATCGCACGCGCCTGGCGAGCCCTCGCGCCGATCGAAGATCCGGAGATACCCGGCGTGAAGCTGGTCGATCTCGGCATAATCCGCTTCGTGCGCTCTGCATCCGGCGGCGCCTTGGAGGTCGGGCTGTCGCCGACCTATACCGGTTGTCCGGCCACCGAGATCATCAAGGATTTGGTCCAAGGCGCGCTCGCCGCGGCTGAAATTGGGCCGTTCCAGGTTCAAACCATCCTCTCGCCGGCGTGGAGCAGCGACTGGATCACGCCGCAAGGGCGGCGCGATTTGCAGCAATGCGGGATCGTGCCGCCGATCGAGGCGGTCGCGGACATGGATCAGCTGCGGCGCGGCGGCCGCCCGGCCGCCTGTCCCCGCTGCCAGTCGGCGGACACCGAGCGCTTGAGCGAATTCGGCTCGACGCCGTGCAAGGCCCTGTACCGCTGCCGCGAGTGCTTGGAACCTTTCGAATTGTTCAAGTGCATTTGAACCCATGCTCGATTTCCATCCCTTGAAAGTGATCTCGGCAGATCGCATCGCCGAAGACGCGGTGTGCATCGAGCTCGCCGTCCCGCCGTCATTGCGAGATCGCTACGCCTTCGACGCCGGTCAGTACCTGACGGTGCGCCGGGCGATCGCCGGGCGCGAGGAGCGCCGGACGTATTCGATCGCCGCGGCGCCGGGCGACGGCCGCTTGAAACTCGGCGTGCGGCTGCAACCGCAGGGGCGCATGTCGGGCGAACTCGCCAATGCGGTGCGAGCCGGCGACGTACTCGACATCGGTACGCCGATGGGCCGCTTCCGCACCGAGATCGACCCGGCGCGCGCGAGGACTTACGCCGCTTTCGCCGCCGGCAGCGGCATCACGCCGGTTCTCGCGCTGGCCGCCGATATCCTGGCGCGGGAAAAGAGCAGCCGATTCACCCTGATCTACGGCAATCGCAGTACGGCGCGCACGATGTTTCTCGAGGAGACGCTCGCCCTGAAGGATCGGTATCTCGGCCGATTTGCCGTGTATTTCGTCATGAGCCGCGAACCGCAGCAAAGCGAGCTGCTGAACGGCCGCATCGACGGAGCCAAGGTTCGCGAACTGGCGCGGCAGATCGGCGCGCTCGCAACGGCGGATGAGTATTTCCTCTGCGGCCCCGGCGGCATGGTCGACGAATTGCGCGGCGTCATCAAGGAACTGAACGGCACTGCTAAAGTCCGGTTCGAACGATTTGCGCCGGCCGATGCGGGTTCGCTCGAGGTCCCGGCCGAGGCGCCGCCCGCAGCGCCGGTACGCGCGCCGCTCGCGACGATCTCGATCACGATGGACGGCCGGCGGCGGACCTTCCCGATGATCGCCGAGGACGAATCGGTGCTCGCGGCGGCGGAGCGCGCAGGCCTGCAGTTGCCGTTTTCTTGCCGGTCGGGTATTTGTGCCACCTGCCGCGCCCGCGTGACCGGGGGCGAGGTGGTCATGGCGCACAATATCGCCTTGGCCGATTGGGAACTCGATGCGGGCTTCGTGCTGTGTTGCCAAGCGCGACCGACGACCAAGACGCTCGAGCTGAGCTACGACGAGAAATAATCGCGCCATGGATGCGCGTGAGATCAAGATGTCCTACGAAACCATACTGTTCGGCGTCGAGCGCAACATCGCCAGATTGACGTTGAATCGGCCGGACAAACTCAATAGCTTCAATGTCCGTATGCACTCCGAGGTGCAGCATGCCTTGACGCAGTTGCCGGCCGGCGGAGCCAGGGTCTTGGTGCTGACCGGAGCGGGCCGGGGTTTTTGCGCCGGACAGGACTTGAGCGATCGGGCGGTCGCTCCCGGCGGCAGAGGCAACGATCTCGGGGAATCCATCGACAAATTCTACAAGCCGTTGGTGTTGGCATTGGCCTCCTTGCCGATGCCGGTCATCGCGGCGGTCAATGGCGTCGCGGCCGGCGCAGGCGCCAATATCGCGCTCGCCTGCGATCTGGTCATAGCGGCGCGCTCCGCGAGCTTCGTGCAAGCCTTCGCGAAGCTCGGCCTCGTGCCGGATTCCGGCGGTACCTGGGCCTTGCCGAGGCTCGTCGGCCAGGCGCGGGCGATGGGTTTGACGATGCTCGGCGATAAACTGCCGGCCGAGCAGGCCGCGGCCTGGGGGCTGATTTGGCAATGCGTCGATGACGATGTCTTTGCATCGACTGTGCAGACGCTGGCCGAGCAGCTGGCAATAGCGCCGACTCGAGGGCTCGCCGCCACCAAGGCCGCGATCCGCGGCGCCTGGCAGCGTTCCTTGGCCGAACAATTGGACGTCGAGCGCGACGCGCAGCGCGACTTAGGGTTCTCGGCCGATTATGCGGAGGGCGTTTCGGCCTTTACCGAAAAGCGCGCTCCGCGGTTCACGGGGAACTAGCGGTGAACGATACTTCCGATGCAGCGCCCGACGAGACGCGCCGCGCTCGAGCGGCGGTCGATGCGCTCTATGCCGGGGACCTGGCCTCCCGGTCGCTTCGGAATCGAATTGCTCGAGGTGGCGCCGGGTTCGGTGCAGCATCGCCATGACGGTGCGCGACGACATGGTCAACGGGTTCGGCATCTGCCACGGCGGAATCATCTTTGCGCTGGCCGATAGCGCCTTCGCATTCGCCTGCAATTCCCGCGGCGAGCCGATGGTCGCGGCCGGCGCCAGCATCGAATTTCTCGCGCCGATCCCGCGCGGCGAACGGGTCGTCGCGACCGCCAGTGAAACGACGCGCAATGAGCGCAACGGCATCTATGATGTCGTCGTGGCCAAGCGGTCTGGCGAGCCTCTGGCCTACTTTCGCGGCCGCTGCTCGCGCCTGCGCCGCCCATGAACGAAGCCTTCGTCTGCGACGCGATTCGGACCCCGTTCGGCCGCTACGGCGGTGCGCTCGCGAGCGTGCGGCCCGACGATTTGGCCGCGATCGTGCTGCGCGAGCTGATGCGGCGCAACGCCAGTATCGATCCGGCCGGCGTCGATGATGTGATCCTCGGCTGCGCCAACCAGGCGGGCGAGGACAACCGCAACGTCGCGCGCATGAGCGCTTTGCTTGCCGGGCTGCCGGTCAGCGTGCCTGGCGCGACGCTGAACCGGCTCTGCGGTTCGGGTCTCGATGCGGTCGCGAGCGCCGCGCGGATGATCGCCGCCGGCGAGGCCGATCTCGTGCTCGCGGGGGGCGTCGAGAGCATGAGCCGCGCGCCGTACGTCCTCTCCAAGAGCGCGACGCCGTTCGCGCGCGACGTGCAGCTCTTCGATACGACGATCGGTTGGCGTTTCGTCAATAAGGCGATGCAGGCATCCTTCGGCATCGATTCCATGCCGGAAACCGCCGAGAACGTCGCCGCCGAATTCGGGATCTCGCGCGAGGACCAGGATCGATTCGCGCTGCGCAGCCAGCAGCGGGCCTTGGCGGCGCAGGCGCGGGGATTCTTGGCCGCGGAAATCGTCGAGGTGCCGATCTCCGGCAAGCGCGGGCAGACGACGATCGTCGGCGCCGATGAACATCCGCGCGAGACCAGCCTCGAGGCGCTCGCCAAATTGCCGGCGCCGTTTCGCGCCGGCGGCACGGTGACGGCCGGCAACTCATCCGGCGTCAACGACGGCGCCTGTGCGCTGCTGATCGCCGGTGCGGATGCGATCAGGCGCTTCGGCTTGACGCCGCGGGCGCGCGTCGTCGGCACGGCGGTCGCCGGCGTTGCGCCGCGGATCATGGGCGTCGGGCCGATCGGCGCGACGCGCAAGCTGTTGGCGCGGCTCGAGCTGCGGCTCGCCGACATCGATCTGATCGAACTCAATGAGGCATTCGCCGCCCAGGCCTTGGCCGTGCTGCGGGATCTAGGGATCGCCGACGACGCCGCGCACGTCAACGCCCAGGGCGGCGCGATCGCGCTCGGCCACCCCTTGGGCGCGAGCGGCGCGCGCTTGGCGATGACCGCGTTGCATCAGCTCGAACGCGGTGGCGGCCGGCGGGCGCTCTGCACGATGTGCATCGGGGTCGGGCAGGGCATCGCGATGGTCGTGGAGCGCGTTTGATGGTCTAGGGCGCCTCCTCGGCGTCGCCGATGGTCCGATAGGGGGGGTTCCATGAATTCGCAAAGCTATGTGTGCGGACGTTGGCAAGACGGCCGCGGGCACGGAGTCGCGATGCGCGACGCGACGACCGGCGAGATCGTCGGCACCGCATCCTCGGCGGGGCTCGACATGGCCGCCGTGCTGTCGCACGCGCGCGGCGCGGGCGGCCCGGCGTTGCGTGCGATGACCTTCCATGAGCGAGCGGCGATGCTGAAAGGCCTGGCCAAGCGCCTCTCCGAGCTGAAGAGCGAGTTCTACGAGCTGTCCTTCCGGACCGGAGCGACCAGGGCCGATTCGTGGATCGACATCGACGGCGGCATCGGTACGCTGTTCACCTACGCGAGCAAGGGCAGCCGCGAGCTGCCGAACAGCCGCGTCTATCTGGACGGAGCGCTCGAAGGCTTGTCGAAGCGCGGTTCCTTCGTCGGCCAGCATGTTTACACATCGAGAGAAGGCGCCGCGGTACACATCAACGCCTTCAATTTCCCGGTCTGGGGCATGCTGGAAAAATTGGCGCCGGCGTTGCTCGCGGGGATGCCCGCGATCGTCAAACCCGCCACCGCCACCGCTTATCTCGCCGAGCTGGTCGTGCGCCGGATCATCGAGTCGCAACTGTTGCCGGAGGGAGCGCTGCAATTGATCTGCGGCGGCGTCGGCGATCTGTTGTCGAATCTGAGCTGCCAGGACAGCGTTTCTTTTACCGGCTCCGCCCATACGGCGGCGCAATTGCGCGTGCATCCCGCCATCGTTCGCCACGCGGTGCGATTCGTCGCCGAGACCGACTCCTTGAACTCGAGCATTCTGGCGGCCGATGCGGCGCCGAATACCGCCGAATTCGATTTGTTCGTCGACGAAGTGGTCCGTGAAATGACGGTCAAGGCGGGTCAAAAGTGCACCGCGATCCGCAAGGCCCTGGTACCTGCGCCCATCGCCGGCGCCGTCGTCGAGGCGCTGCAAGCGGCTTTGAAAAAAATCATCGTCGGCAACCCGCGCAGCGACGGCGTGCGCATGGGCCCCCTGGTCAGCTTGCAGCAAAGGGTTGAGGTATTGGCGCGCGTCGAGGAGTTGCAGCGCGAGTCCGAACTCGTCGAGGGCGACCTCGCGCATTTCGGGCTGCAGGATGCGGATCGCGAACTGGGCGCCTTCGTGCCGCCCGTTCTGCTGTTTTGCCGCGATCCGCACGCCGCGCGCGCCGTTCACGAGGTCGAGGCGTTCGGCCCCGCGGCGACCGTGCTGCCGTACAGGGATGCCGCCGATGCCATCGCGCTCGCGCGGCGCAGCTCGGGGAGCCTCGCGGCTTCGGTATTCTCCGCCGACAGCGTCCTCGCCGGCGAGCTCGTGCAGGGTCTCGCTCCGTACCACGGCCGCATCGTGGTCATCGACCGGTCTTGCGCCAAGGAGTCGACCGGTCACGGCTCGCCGCTCGCGCCGCTCATCCACGGGGGTCCGGGCCGGGCCGGCGGCGGCGAGGAACTCGGGGGCATACGCGGCGTATTGCACTACATGCAGCGCACCGCCGTGCAGGGCTCGCCGCAGAGCATCACCGTGGTCGGGGGCCGGTGGGCGCGCGGCGGCCCGCTGCGCGACCCCGGCAGGCATCCGTTTCGCATTCCGTTCGGTGAATTGCAGCTGGGGGATACCTTGATATCGGCCGAGCGCGAAGTCACGGTCGATGACATAGAGCATTTCGCCGCGCTGACCGGCGACAACTTCTATGCGCACATGGACGATGCCGAAGCCGCGCGCAACCCATTGTTCGGCGGGCGGGTCGCGCACGGCTATTTCCTGATCTCCGCGGCCGCGGGGCTTTTCGTCGACCCCAGCTACGGGCCCGTGCTCGGCAATTACGGGATCGATCAGCTGCGCTTCGTCAAGCCGGTCAAGCCCGGGGATCGCATCAAGGTGCGCTTGACCTGCGCCGAAAAGAGCTTGCGGCTCGAGAAGGGCTGGGGAGAGGTCGCCTGGGATACCGAAATCACCAATCAGCACGGGGAAACCGTGGCATCGTATACGGTCTTGACGATGGTCAGCGTTCACGCGGTTCCGGATAGGCAAGGGGCATAGGGCATGCGCAAATCCATCGACGCGGGACGCTATGCGCGCGACTTCCCGAGCCTGCAATTTCTCGCCCCGCAGCCGGGCATACTCGAGATCGTCATAGCGAACAAGAATCGCCTGAACGCCGCCAGCGAAGCGATGCACACGGACCTGGCCAAGCTGTGGCGCGCCATCGACGCGGACACCGAGGTCCGCGTAGCCCTCGTGCGCGGCGAGGGCGCGAATTTCTCCTCCGGCGGCGAATTCGACATGATCGAGCGCATGATCGCCGACGATGCGACCCTGACACGGGTCTGGAAGGAGGCGAGCGACCTCGTCTACAACTTGATCAATTGCTCCAAACCCGTCGTGTCGGCCATTCGAGGCAACGCCGTCGGCGCCGGGCTTGCGATCGCCCTGCTCGCCGACATATCGATCGCCGCCGACGATGCGAAAATTCTGGACGGCCATACGCGTCTCGGCGTCGCGGCGGGCGATCATGCGGTGCTCATTTGGCCGCTGCTCTGCGGCTTGGCCAAGGCGCGTTATCACTTGCTGACGAACAAGCCCTTGTCGGGTGCAGAAGCGGAGCGCATCGGTCTGGTCGGCCTGTCGGTCCCGGATGGCGAGGTCCTCTCGAAGGCTTACGAAATCGCCGCTGCCTTGGCCGCGGGCAGCCCGTCCGCCATCCAATTCACCAAGCGCGCGCTGAATAACTGGTTGCGCTTGGCGGGTCCGAGCTTCGATGCGTCCTTGGCAATGGAGTTTTTGGGTTTCCGGCTCGGCGACGTGCGCGAGGGCTTGGCGGCTGCGCGCGCCAAGCGGCCAGCGCAATTCGACCCTTGAAGCGCGGCGGCGTGCCGATCGACGAATGCGGCCGGGGTTGCCGGGTGCTAGCCGACGGGCGGCTTGCGCTTGTCGATCACGCGGCGGGCTTTGCCGACCGTGCGTTCGATGGCCTGCGGCGCGAGGGTGGTCACCGCGGCGCTGACCCCGATGCTCGACTTGATGTGATGCTGCAATTCCTTGGCGAGCGCCGACCGTCCGGCGGCGGACAACTGCGGCCATGCGTCGGCGCGCGCTTCGACTTGCACCTCGAGCACATCCAGGTGACCGTCGCGGCCGACGATCAGTTGGTACTGCGGCGTCAATTGCGGCATCCGCAGGATCAACTCCTCGATCTGGGTCGGAAATAGATTGACGCCGCGGATGATCAGCATGTCGTCGCTGCGGCCGGTGATCTTATCCATGCGCCGCATCGTGCGTGCCGTCGGCGGCAATAGGCGCGTCAGATCCCGCGTGCGGTAGCGGATGACCGGCAGCGCCTCTTTCGTCAGCGAAGTGAGGACCAGTTCGCCCGCCGCGCCGTCCTCGAGCGGCTCGCCGCTTTCCGGGTCGATGATTTCCGGATAGAAATGATCCTCCCAAACGACGGGCCCATCCTTGGTCTCGACGCACTCGCTCGCGACGCCGGGACCCATCACTTCCGACAGTCCATAGATATCGAGCGCATCGATGTCCGCGGCGGATTCGATTTCCTCGCGCATCGCGTTGCTCCACGGTTCGGCGCCGAAAATGCCGATTCGCAAGGAGCCGCCCCTTGGATCGAAGCCCTGTCTGGCCATCTCCTCGAGCAGCACGAGCATGTACGACGGCGTGACCATGATGATGCGCGGATTGAAATCCTTGATGAGCTGGACCTGGCGTTCGGTTTGACCTCCGGATACCGGGATCACCGTACAGCCCATGCGCTCGGCGCCGTAATGCGCGCCCAAGCCGCCGGTGAACAATCCGTAGCCATAGGCGATATGCACGATGTCGCCCGCTTGCCCGCCCGCCGCGCGGATCGAGCGGGCGATGAGTTGCGACCACAGATCCAGATCGCGCGCCGTATAGCCGACGACCGTCGGCTTGCCGGTCGTGCCGCTCGAAGCGTGGATGCGCACGACGCGCTCTCGAGGCACCGCGAATAAACCGAATGGATAATGGTCTCGAAGGTCGCTCTTCCCCATCAGCGGGAACTTCGCGAGGTCCGATAAGTGGGTCAAATCGGCGGGATGCACTCCGGCCGCTTCGAAGGTTTGCCGGTAGTGCAGGACATGATCGTAGGCATGCTGCAGCGACCATTGCAGGCGCGCCAACTGCAGCGCCTGCAATTCGTCCTGGCTTGCCGTTTCGATGCTCTCCAGTTCGGCGTTTGCGCGGCGAGGGTGCCTCACGCCCGCAGTGTATCCCAGAGTCTAACCACGCGTTCCGAGTCGCCGTTCTGATACCATAAGTTGATGAATTCACTGGACAGAAGACTATCCGTCGCGCCGATGATGGATTGGACCGACCGGCATTGCCGCTATCTGCACCGGCTGTACGCGCCGCATGCGCTGCTGTACACCGAGATGATCGCCGCGCAGGCGATCGTGCGCGGCGATCGAGCGCATTTGCTGCGCAAGGATCCGGCCGAGGATCCGGTCGCGCTGCAGCTCGGCGGCTGCGATCCCGAGGCGCTCGCGCTCGCGGCCCGCGCGGGCGAGGCGGCGGGCTACGCCGAGATCAATCTGAACGTCGGCTGCCCGAGCGACCGCGTCAGGGACGGTTCTTTCGGCGCCTGTCTGATGGGCAATCCGCCGCTGGTTGCCGATTGCGTTCGGCGGATGCGGGACGCGGTGTCGGTGCCGGTTACGGTCAAATGCCGGATCGGCATCGACGATCGCAGCGACTATGAGTTCTTCGAGGCGTTTGCCGCGGCGCAGGCGGCGGCCGGAGCGGACGCGCTGATCGTGCATGCGCGTGCGGCGATCCTCGGCGGCCTGACGCCGAAGCAGAATCGCGAGATCCCGCCGCTGCATTACGCTCATGTCCACCGGCTGAAGCGCGAGCGGCCGCACTGGCCGATCGTCGTCAACGGCGGTTTGAACGACGTCGCGGCGGCGGTCGACCAGTTGCGGTGCGGTCTGGACGGCATCATGGTGGGCCGCGCCGCCTATCACCGCCCGGCGATGCTGGCCGAGCTCGAGCGGGTGCTAGTCGATCCCACGTGGACGGCACCGCCGCTGCCGGTCATCGTCGAGCGGATGGTTCAATACGCCGGGCGCTGCGCCGCCGAGGGGGTGCGATTGCATTCGATCACGCGCCATATGCATGGACTGGTCGCGGGCACGGCGGGCGCGCGCGGCTGGCGGCGGTTTCTGGCCGAGGTCGCGGCCAAGCCGGACGCCGAGCCGGAGGTGCTGTACGCGGCGCTGCCGCTGCTCAAGATGCGAATCGCGGCTTGAGCCGCCGGCAGGGGCCGGGGCGGAGCCTCGCGCAAACGCCTGAGGCGGTCGGCAGCCAGGTTAAGTATAATTCGCCGGAAACATGGGAAACGAAATCGAAGTCGCCATTCTGTTCGCCGACGTCGTCGGCAGCACGAAACTGTACGAACAGCTCGGCGACCTGCGCGCGCGCGACATGGTCGGCATTTGCATCGAGGTGATGCGCGGCGCGACCGAACAGAACCACGGCACCGTGATCAAGACGATGGGCGATGAGGTCATGGCGACGTATCCGACCGCCGACGATGCGCTGAATGCCGCGGCGCAAATGCAAAAGCAAATCTCGACGCACCCGTCGCTCAAAGTCGACGATCATTCGGTAGCGATTAGGATCGGCTGCAATTTCGGCCCGGTCGTGATGGAGAACCGCGATATCTTCGGATCCGCCGTGCACACCGCCAATCGGATGACCAGCCAGGCGAAGAGCGGGCAGATCATGACGACGGCGACGATGGTCGAACAGTTGTCGAGCGACTGGCGGGCCTCGGTGCGCCAGATCGATACCGCGACCTTGAAAGGCCGCAGCAGCGAAGTCGCGCTGTTCGAGGTCTTATGGCAGCCGGAAGACGTGACCAGCATGGTGCCGGCGATCGCATCGCGGGACCGCGCCGCGAAGCCGCAGCGCATGCGCTTGCGCTACCAGGGTCAGGAATTGTTCGTCGACGACGGGCGCGCGAACATCAGCATGGGCCGAGCCGAGGAGAACGACCTCGTCGTCAAGGGCAACTTGATCTCGCGTCTGCACGCGCGCGTCGAGATCAACCGCAACAAATTCATGCTGATCGATCAAAGCACCAACGGCACTTTCGTGCTCGGCAAGGACGGCGAAGAGGCGTTCCTGCGCCGCGACTCGATGCAGATCCGCGGCGAGGGCTTGATCGGTCTCGGCAAGGCGCCAGATAGCAATTCTTCGCAGGTCATCCGCTACACCTGCGAGGAGTAGCGGCGGCGCGTCTCAACTGCCGGCGGCGCCTCAGCCGCCCGCGACGCGCTGCTGGGCCTCGGTCAACTCGCGCTTCAAGGCCTGCGGCAAGCGTTCGCCGTATTCTTCTAGATAGACGCCGATCGCCGCCAATTCGGCCTGCCACGCGCTGCGGTCGACGGCAAGCAACTCATCGAGCGCCGTGGGCGTGATCGCGAGGCCTTCCCGGTCCAAATCGCCGGGTGTCGGCATCAGGCCGATCGAGGTATCGCGCGCGCCGGCGATGCCGCGGCAGCGCTCGATGATCCAGCGCAAAACGCGCAAGTTCTCGCCGAAACCCGGCCAGAGGTATTGGCCGTCGCGGTTCTGGCGAAACCAATTGACGTGAAAGATCTGCGGCGGCGCTTGCAGTTTGGCGCCGACGTTGATCCAGTGCGACCAGTAGTCGGCAAAGTTGTAGCCGGCAAACGGCTGCATCGCCATCGGATCGCGGCGCACGATGCCGACCGCGCCGGTGGCGGCCGCGGTCGTCTCCGAGGCGAGGCTCGCGCCCATCAACACGCCGTGCAGCCAGTTGCGCGCTTGATAGACCAATGGGGCAAGCGTGGCCCTGCGTCCGCCGAAGACGATTGCGGAGATCGGCACGCCGCCGGGCGCATCGGCGAACTTCGAATAGTTCGGATTTTGCGCAGCAGCGACCGTGAAGCGCGAATTCGGGTGCGCCGCCGGCCCGTTCGCCGGATCATACGGCCGCCCGCGCCAGTCGAAAGCCGGCCGATTTTCCTTCAACCCTTCCCACCAGGGCTTGTTGTCCGCGGTCAGCGCGACGTTCGTGAACAGCGTGTCGTGGCGTATCGTTTCGTAGGCAATGCGATTGGTTTTCGGATTGGTGCCGGGCACGACGCCGAAATAACCGGATTCCGGGTTGATCGCGTACAGCCGTCCGTCCTTGCCGGGATGCAGCCACGCGATGTCATCGCCGACGGTCCATACCTTCCATCCTTGGTAGCCCGCGGGCGGTAGCAGCATCGCCAAATTGGTTTTGCCGCAGGCCGACGGGAACGCGCAGGCGACGTAGTGAATCTCGCCTTGCGGATTTTCGATGCCGACGATCAACATGTGCTCGGCGAGCCATCCCTCGGTGCGCGCCTGCCAACTCGCGATGCGCAGCGCATGGCATTTCTTGCCGAGCAGGGCGTTTCCGCCGTACCCCGAACCGAAACTCTTGATCGACAGTTCTTCGGGGAAATGCATGATGAACCGCCGCTCGGGGTTCAAATCTCCGGTCGAATGCAGGCCTTTGACGAATTTGCCGTCGCGGTTGATGCGCTCGAGCGCCGCGCGCCCCATGCGGGTCATCAGATGCATGTTCAGCACGACGTACGGGCTGTCGGTGATCTCGACGCCGCAGCGGGAATACGGCGAGTCGATCGGCCCCATGCAGTACGGCACCACGTACAAGGTGCGGCCCTGCATGCTGCCGCGGAACAGATCGTCCATCTGGCGATGGGCCTGGGCCGGCGCCATCCAGTGGTTGTTCGGGCCCGCGTCCTCCCGATTCTGCGTGCAGACGTAGGTCAGATGTTCGACCCGCGCCACGTCCGAAGGGTCGGAGCGATACAGGTAGCAGCCCGGATAGCTGGCGGGATCCAGCGTGATCAGCTCGTGACGCGCGACCAGATGCTCCTCGATCGCGTGGAACTCCGCGTCGCTGCCGTCGCACCAATGGATCGCATCCGGCAGCGTGAGCCGCGCCATTTCCTCGACCCAGGCGGATACTTCCCGGTTCAATGAATGCAAAGCGGTAACATGCATTGGTGCCGTGGCCATGCTGATCCTTGTGCGGAGATGGACTGTACCGAACATCTAAGAATGACAGAAGGGTTGCCGGCTCGCCACCCCCCGGCGGGCCGCGCGGGCTCGCTGGCCGGGCCCGGAGCCATTCATATAAGCTTCAGCGGATCAACAAGTTAAGCCGGGACCTCCGATGTCGAGAATTGCCAAAATTGCGCTGTACCTTGGGCTGCTGGTCCGTGCCGGATTCGGCTGGGTCGCGCCGGTGCAGCCGATCACGATCACGACCCGGATCGAATTGGAGAAGAAATCGGTGGTTGACGGCGTCGCTTCGCTGCAGCTGGTTCCCGCCGATCGGATAGCGCCCGGCGATCTGCTGGTCTACACGCTGCTCGTGCGCAACGAGGGCGCGGTACCGGTAGAGCACGCAAGCTTCACGAGTCCGATACCGGAACACATGATTTATGTCGCGAATTCTGCGGTCGGGCCAGGTGCCGAGGTCAGCTACTCGGTCGATGGCGGGCGCCAGTTCGCGTCACCCGCGGAGTTGACGGTGCCGGATGGGCACGGCGCGTCGCGGCCGGCGGTAGCCGCCGATTACACGACGATCCGCTGGATATTGCACAATCGCCTGCAGCCGGGTTCGGTCGCGCGCGCCCGCTTTGAGGCGCTGGTCAAATAGCCGTTCGTTTGGAGCTTGTGACCGATTATCAGCAAATGTTCGGGGAAATCTTTGGGCCGGACGGTCCGCTGGCGCGCGCATTGCCGGGCTTTGCCTATCGTCCCGAGCAGGCGACGATGGCGGCGGCCGTTGCACGAGCGCTTGGAAATCTGGAGCCGCTGCTGATCGAGGCGGGCACGGGCACCGGCAAGACTTACGCGTACCTGGTGCCGGCCTTGCTGTCCGGGCGCAGCGTGATCATCTCGACCGGCACGCGCACCCTGCAGGATCAGCTGTTTCGACGCGACGTGCCGACGCTCGCCAAGGCACTCGGCATGCCGGTGACCGTCGCGCTGCTGAAGGGGCGCGCGAACTATCTATGCCGGCACCGGTTGAAATTAGCGACGCAACAGGGCTCGATGCTGGACGGCGATCGCGGTCCGGGCCGCCTACTGGCGCGCGTCTCGCGCTGGGCCGAGACCACCAAGACCGGCGATTTGGCCGAATTGACCGATCTGCCGGAACAATCGTCGTTGTGGCCGAGCATCACCTCGACGCGCGAGAATTGTCTCGGCCAGGAATGCCCGCAATTCGCGCACTGCCACGTCTTCGATGCGCGCAGGAAAGCACAGGCGGCGGATATCGTCGTCGTCAACCACCATTTGCTGCTGGCGGATATGGCGCTGAAGGATGAGGGTTTCGGCGACCTACTGCCCGGCGCGGAGGCCGTGATCCTCGACGAGGCGCATCAAATTCCGGACATCGCGGCGCAATTCTTCGGTCAACTGTGGTCGTCGCGGCAGGTCGAGTCGCTGGCGCGGGATACGGCGGCGGAGCTCAAGGCGGCGGGGGCGGGTTCGACGGTGCTGGCGCAGTCGCTCGAGGATCTGCAAAAGCAGCTCGACGCGGCGCGGCGCGAACTCGGCGCCTCGCCATCGCGCCGCGATTGGGTGCAGCTGCCTGATCGGTTCCTGGATCAATTGACGGACATCGAGCGGGCGATCGGCGCGATCGCCGCCGAACTCGAAGGATTGGGCGCCGGCGCGGGCACCGCGAATTGCGCCAAACGCGCCGCGAGCCTCGGCGGCGCGCTCGCCGCGCTGCGCGCCTCGCCGGAGGATACCGGCGTTCGTTGGGTCGAGACGAATGCCGGCGGCTTCCAATTGCAATTCACGCCGTTCGAGATCGCCGGGCGTTTGCGCGATTTCGTCGAATCGCGCCCGTCGGCCTGGGTGTTCACCTCGGCGACCCTGGCCATTGCGCAGGATTTCTCGCACTTCGCCGCGCGCATCGGTTTGCCGGATGCGCGCGCGCTCGGCATTGCGAGCCCGTTCGATTTCCAAGGCCAGGCGCTGATCTATTTGCCGCCGAAGATGCCGGATCCGCAATCGGCAGCGTATGCCGATGCATTCATCGCGGCCTGCGCGCCGCTGCTCGAGGCGAGCGGCGGCCGGGCGTTTCTTTTATATACGAGTTACCGCGCCTTGGCGCAGGGCGTGCTTGCGCTGAAGCAGCGATTTCCCGATCCGCCCTTCCCGGTGCTCGTCCAGGGTCAAGCGCCGCGCGAAGCCTTGCTGAACCAATTTCGCGACTTGGGCAACGCGGTGCTGCTGGCGACCGGGAGTTTTTGGGAGGGCGTCGACGTCAAGGGTTCCGCGCTATCGATCGTCGCGATCGACAAACTGCCGTTCGCAGCCCCGGATGACCCCGTGCTCGCCGCGCGCTTGGAGGGAATCCGCCGGCGCGGGGGCAATCCTTTCATGGACTATCAGTTGCCGCAGGCCGTGTTGGCCCTGAAGCAGGGCGTCGGCCGCCTGATCCGCGATATCGACGATTTCGGCGTCATCGTGATCGGCGATCCGCGCGTCAGGACGAAGGCCTATGGGCGCATCTTCCTCGACGCATTGCCGCCGGGCAAGTTGATCACCGACGTCGCGCAGGGTGCGCGGTTCCTGTCGGAGCGCTTATCCGCGGCGCGCCGGCCGGCGCCGGCCGCGTTCGGGGCGATTTGAAGCGTGCGTATCTTGGCGCTCGACGCGACCACGGAAGCCTGCTCGGTGGCGTTGCTGGACCTCGATGCCTCGATCGGCCGCAGCGAGGAACTCGGCAAGGGTCACGCCGAGCGCATCGTCGGCATGGTCGATCAAGTCTTGGCGGAGGCTGGATATCCACTGGCCTCGCTCGATGCGATCGCCGCCAGCATAGGCCCAGGGGCGTTCACGGGCGTGCGTATCACCGTGGCGGTTGCACAAGGCCTCGCGTTCGGCGCCGGACTGCCGGTGGCGCCGGTCTGCTCGCTCGAGGCGCTGGCCTACGCCGCCGTGCTGCGCGGCGCATCCCACGTCTTGGCTTGCCTCGATGCGCGCATGCAGGAGCTGTACTTCGCCGCCTACCGCGCCGATGCGCTCCGCGGGCTGGTCGCGCTCAGCGAGCCCGCGCTGGGCCCGCCGGCGCAAGTGCGGCCGCCGGAGGGCGCCGCCTACCGCGGTATCGGTCGCGGTTTCGCCGCCTATCCGGGGCTCGCCGAGTCGGCCGGCGTCGAAGTGGCGTCTTGCGATCTTCGGGCATTGCCGAACGCCCGCGAGATCGCGCGCTTGGGCAGGATCCGTTTCGAGTCGGGCGCGATGGTGGATCCGGCCGACCTGGCGCCGCTGTATTTGCGCAACAAGGTCGCCTTGACCGAAGCCGAGCGCCGCCGGTGAGCGGCCTCTTGTCACGCAACCGTCATCTGCGGCGACTGTAATAGCCGGCCAAGAGAATCAATGGACTAGCGCCGCCCATGACCGCAAAACGCATCTTGATCGTCGAAGATGAAAAAGCCATTCGCGACATGACGGCGTTCGGTCTGCGGCGCGCCGGCTACGAAGTACTGGAAGCGCAAGACTGCCGGGAGGCGCGCGCCCGCATCGCCGACCTGCGGCCGGATTTACTGCTCGTCGATTGGATGCTGCCGGACTTGAGCGGGCTGGAGTTGACGCGGTCCCTGAAGCGCGCGAAGGACACCGAGGACATCCCGGTCATCATGCTGACGGCGCGCGCCGAGGAATTGGACAAAGTCGGCGGCCTCGAGGGCGGGGCGGACGATTACATTACCAAGCCGTTCTCGCCGCGCGAGCTGCTCGCGCGCATTCAAGCGGTCCTGCGCCGCTATTCGCCCGGCGGCGGCGGCGACGTCATCGAAGTCGCCGGTCTGAAGCTGGACGACTCCAGCCACCGCGTCAGCGCCGGCGAGCGCGAAATCGCCTTGGGTCCGACCGAGTACCGGCTGCTGCAGTTCTTCATGACGCATCCGGAGCGCGTGTTCACGCGCGGCCAGCTGCTCGACCGGGTATGGGGCAGCACGACCTATGTCGAGGAGCGCACCGTCGACGTGCACATCCGCAGGCTGCGCAAAGCGCTGGAACCGTTCGTGCTCGAACACCTGGTCCAGACCGTGCGCGGCTCTGGGTACCGGTTCTCAACGCGGGAAGCGTAAAAAGTGTTATTTAATTGATCCATGGCGGCGATGTGGACTTTCGCGCTCGTGCGGCTCGCGGGCATCCTGTTGCTGGGCCTGATTCTCGGCCTGGTGATCGGGCCCATGTGGGCGTGGATTGCGGGCATCGCCTGCCTATACCTCGGCTGGCAGCTGCTGAACCTGTACCGGCTGGACCGTTGGCTGCGGCTGCGCTCGCAGATCTCGCCGCCGACGACCGGCGGCATCTGGGGCGACGTGATCGCCCAAGTCGTGCGCCTGCATCGGCGCAAACAATTTCACAAGCGGCGCTTGGCCCAATTGTTTCGCGAGCTGCGCCGCTCGACCGCCGCGCTGCCCGACGGCGTGATCATCCTGAGCGGCCGGCGCGAGATCGTCTGGTTCAATCGCCAAGCGGCCGTGCTCTTGGGGCTGCGGCGGCCGACCGACTTGGGCTTGCGGATCGACAATTTGATCCGCACGCCGGATTTCATCCGCTATATATCGGGCGACGATTTCTCGCTGCCGTTGATCATCCATCCGCCGTCGCCGACGGATCCCTATTTGGCGCTGCAATTGGTGCCCTACGGCGCCGGGCAGTCCTTGCTGCTGGTGCGCGACGTGACCCGGCAGTTGCGGCTCGAGGCGATGCGCAAGGATTTCGTCGCCAATGCATCCCACGAATTACGTACGCCGCTGACGGTGATATCCGGCTACCTCGACGCCTTGGCCGACGATGCGAGCTTGGATCCCGCATGGGCCGCGCCGCTCAACGATATGCGCGCCCAGGCGCAACGGATGAACGCGATCATCGCCGACCTGCTGGAGCTTTCCAGCCTGGAGGCGGCCGACGATGAGGCGCCGCGCGATTCGATCGATATACCGCGCCTCCTCGAGCGCCTGCACCGCGACGCGCTGAGCCGCGGCGACCGGCCGCAGCAGGTGCTCCTGGAGATCGAGTCGGCGCAGGGCCTGTTCGGCGCCAAACACGAGATCGAGTCGGCGTTTACGAATCTGCTGATCAATGCGCTGAAATACACGCCCGCGGCCGGCACCGTGCGCATGCGCTGGTGGGCCGATGCCGGCGGAGCGTATTTTTCGGTCATCGATACGGGCATCGGCATTCCGGCCGAGCACATTCCGCGGTTGACGGAGCGCTTCTACCGGGTCGACACCGGCCGCTCTCGCGCCCAAGGCGGCTCGGGACTCGGCCTCGCTATCGTCAAGCATGCCTTGCAGCGCCACGGCGGGCGGCTCGATGTGCAGAGCCTCGAAGGCAGGGGCAGCACATTCACCTGCTATTTTCCGCCGCAGCGCGTGCGCGCCGAAAGCCTGCGCAGCGCCGTCGATGCTTGAGTGCCGGGTAAGTTGTTCGTTGCCTCACAAATATCGCGCATGTTGTTGACTTCAGTGGTAATAGGATGTAAACGATCGACGGTAGGGATCCGCTCCGGGCTTGAAATTCACGCAAGGTAATCACCGATGGAAACCGCCGACCTGACCCACCATATATCCCGCCGGTTCAACGAAGACCTGGAAAAAGTGCGCAGCCAGGTGCTGCAAATGGGCGGATTCGTCGAGCAGCAGCTGCACAAGGCGATCGCCGCGCTGGTCGAGGGCGACAGCAGCCTCGGCGAATCGGTCGCGACCGACGATTACAAGGTCAACGGCATGGAGGTCGCGATCGACGAGGAATGCAGCCGCATTCTCGCGCTGCGCGCGCCGGCGGCGGGCGACCTGCGGGTCATCGTCGCGATCATCAAGACGATCACCGATCTCGAGCGCATCGGCGACGAGGGTGAAAAGATCGGCTACATCGCCTCGCGGCTCGCGACGATGGAGCGCCCCGCCGACAAGTACCGCGAGGTCAAGCACCTGGGCCGGCAGGTTGCGCAAATGGTCCACGACGCGTTGGACGCTTTCGCGCGCATGGACTCGAAGAGCGCGCTGAAGACGGCGCAGGAAGACCGCATGGTCGACGAGGAATACGAGTCGATCCAACGCCAGTGCATGACCTTCATGATGGAGGACCCGCGGTCGATTCGCCGCGCGCTGGAAATCATGTGGATCGTGCGCGCCTTGGAGCGCATCGGCGATCATGCCAAGAACATTTGCGAATACGTCATCTACATGGTCCACGGCAAGGACGTGAGGCATACCTCGCTGGAGGATGTCGCCAAGCAGATCAACGTCGTGCCATTGCGCCGCTGATGACCGCGCGGCTCGCGAATTTGCTGGGCTTCATCGCCTGCGTGGGGCTGTTGAGCTACGCGTATTTCTCGCAGTTCGTCCTGCATCTGGAGCCGTGTCCGCTCTGCATCCTGCAGCGGCTCGGTGTGTTCGCGATGGGCGTCCTGTTCGCGCTGGCGGCGGTGCAAGGCCCGGTCCGCTGGGGCCGGAAAATCTACGCGGCGGCGCTCGCGCTCGCGGCGCTCGCGACGGCCGGCGTCGCGATTCGCCAGCTGTACATCCAAAGCCTGCCGCCTGGAACCATCGCCGCGTGCGGCGCTACGATGGACTTCATGTTGAAAGTGCTGCCGCTCAAAGAGGTGCTGATCAAGGTGCTGTCCGGATCCGGCGAATGCGCCAAGGTCGATTGGCGCATGTTCGGGTTGGCGATGCCGGCTTGGGTGCTCATGGCCGTCGTCGGCTTGGGCGGCTTCGGAGTTTGGGCGAATACGCGCCGCGAAGTGCCGACCTTACGATTCTGATGTCCGCGACCTTGGATTTGACCCGGCAGCTGATCTCGCGGCCGTCGGTGAGTCCCGCGGACGGCGGCTGCCAGGCGCTGATGATCGAGCGGCTCGCGGCGATCGGCTTCCACGTCGAGCGGATGCCCTTCGGTCCGGTCGAGAATTTCTGGGCGCGGCGCGGCACGAGCGGACCGCTGTTCTGTTTCGCCGGGCATACGGATGTCGTGCCGGCCGGACCGCCGGAGGACTGGCGGACCGATCCGTTCGAGCCGGTGATCGACGACGGTTTGCTCTACGGCCGCGGCGCCGCCGACATGAAGAGCGGCCTCGCCGCGATGGTCACCGCCTGCGAGGCATTTGTCGGGCGGCAGCCCGCGCACCGCGGCACGATCGCCTTTTTGATCACGAGCGACGAGGAGGGGCCTTCGGTCGAGGGCACGCGCAAGGTCATCGAGGTCTTGACGTCGCGACGAGAAAAGATCGACTGGTGCCTGATCGGCGAGCCGTCGAGCGAACGCGAGCTCGGCGACACGATCAAGATCGGTCGCCGCGGAAGCCTCAGCGGCCGGCTGACCGTGCACGGCATCCAGGGTCATGTGGCCTATCCGGAAACGGCCGACAATCCGGTGCATGCCTTGGCGCCGGCCTTGCTGGAACTGACGACGCGAGTCTGGGATGGCGGCAATGCGCATTTCCAGCCGACGACTTTTCAGGTGTCGAACATCGCCGCCGGCACGGGCGCGCCGAACGTGATACCCGGCGAATTGAAGGCGCGCTTCAACGTGCGCTTTTCGACCGAGCAGACGGTCGAGTCGATTCAGGCGACGATCGAGGGCATACTGCGGCGCCATCGCCTCAAATACACGCTCGACTGGTTCATCTCCGGATATCCGTTCCTGACCGCCCGCGGCGAATTGTCCGACGCCGCGATCCGCGCCGTCGAGGAGGAATTGGGGCGGATCCCGCGGTTGTCGACCGGCGGCGGCACCTCGGACGGCCGTTTCATCGCGCCGACGGGCGCGCAAGTCATCGAGCTCGGCGTGATCAACGCGACGATCCACAAGGTCAACGAATGCGTGCGCGTCGCGGACATCGACCGGTTGCACGCGCTGTACCTTCGCACGCTCGAACTGTTGCTCGCGCCGTAGCGAGCGCCGCCGCCTATGGCTTGCGCCGCGCGCGCCGCCGCCTATCGGCTTGCGCCGCGCGGGCTGTCATATTTTTGTCACGAGATTCCCCTCTAATAGCGGGCGGCGGCCTACCGCGTGTCTTTGGCGCGCTGCTCTCATGACATTTTTTAGAGGAGTTAACGTGATGACATCAATGAAGTCGCGACTGGCCGTGTTGGCCGTTGCCTCGGCCGTCAGCTTGGGAGCCTATGCCGCGGCGATCACCGGCGCCGGCAGCAGCTGGGTCTACCCGCTGGTAGCCAAATGGTCGGCGGATTACCTGAAATTGACCGGCGTTCAAGTCAATTATCAATCGATAGGCTCCGGCGGCGGCATCGCACAGATCAAGGCCGGCACCGTCGCGTTCGGCGCCAGCGACAAGCCGCTGACGCCCGAGGAACTGGCGCAGAACAACTTGATCCAATTCCCGACCGCGATCGCCGGCGAGGACTTGGTTTACAATGTCCCCGGCCTCGAGGCGGGCGAACTGATCGTCAGCGGTCCTTTGGCGGCCGACATTTTCATGGGCAAGGTCAAGAAATGGAACGATCCGGCGATCGCCAAACTCAATCCGCGCGCCAAACTACCGGATATGGATATTACCGTCGTGCATCGTTCGGACGGTTCGGGCACGACCTTCACGTTCGCCGATTATTTGTCCAAGGTCAGTCCGCAGTGGAAAGCGAAGATCGGCGCCAGCACGTCGATCGACTGGCCGACCGGCGTCGGCGGCAAGGGCAACGAGGGCGTCGCCTCGTACGTGCAGCGCATCAAGGGCTCGGTCGGCTACGTCGAATACGCCTACATCCTCGAGAACAAGCTGGCCTACGCGCGGATGATCAACAGCGCCGGCAAGACGGTCAGCCCGAGCTTGGAGGGCTTCCAGGCGGCCGCGGCCAACGTCGATTTCACCAAGGCTCGCGATTTTTACGTGATCCTGACCGATCAGCCGGGCGCCGAATCGTGGCCGATATCCGGTTGCACCTGGCAGATCCTGCGCAAGAATGCGGCGAAGGCCGATAACGAGGCGGTGACCAAGTTTTTCCTCTGGGGATTCGAGCATGGGCAGGATATCGCCAAATCGATCGATTTCGGTCCTTTGCCGCCGAGCACGGTCAGCGCGATCAAGGTCTATTGGAAAAAGAATCTCGGCATCTGACGCCTCTGCCTACCCGCTCGAGAGGCGCGGTCGATGAGCAGTTCCGAGGCCGCGGTCGTACGCAAATTCGACCCTGAGGCCAACGAACGGAGATCCACCGGCAGACGGTTTGCTCTGCCGGTGGATTTTTTGTTTCACAGGACCGCCGCCTTGATGGCGATCGCAGTCGGCGCGACGCTCATCGCGGTCGTCGTCGCGATCACCTACGACAGCCTGCCGGCAATCAAGGTTTTCGGCGTCTTCGGGTTCCTCAAATCCAGCGAATGGGATCCGGTCGCGCAAAAGTTCGGCGCCTTTCCGTTCATCATCGGCACGCTGGTCAGCTCGGCGATCGCGATGCTGCTGGCGGTGCCGATCAGTTTCGGGGTCGCCGTATTCGTCTCGGAGCTGGCGCCGCGCTGGATCAAACAGTCCGTTTCGGCGGCGATCGAGATGCTGGCGGCGATTCCGAGCATCGTCTACGGCCTCTGGGGATTATTGGTGTTCGCGCCGGCATTCGCCAATTGCGAACCGTGGATCAACGATCATTTCGGCGCGATCCCCGGAATCGGCGCCCTGTTCCGCGGGCCGCCGATGGGCATCGGCATGCTGACCGCCGGGATCGTGCTCGCGATCATGATCCTGCCGTACATCACGGCGATCATGCGCGATGTGTTCGTCGCGACGCCGGCGCGGCTCAAGGAGTCCGCCTACGCCATCGGTTCGACGACCTGGGAGGTCGCGCGCTCGATCATGCTGCCGTATACACGCACGGCGGTGGCCGGCGGCATTTTTCTCGGGCTCGGCCGCGCGCTCGGCGAGACGATGGCGGTCACGTTCGTGATCGGCAACAGCAATAATTTGTCGGTGAGCTTGCTGCAGCCGGGCGCGTCGATTCCGTCCGTGATCGCCAACGAGTTCACCGAGGCGACGACCCGGCTGTATACCTCCTCGCTGATCTATTTGGGGCTCGTCCTGCTGGTGATCACCTTGCTGGTCCAATTTCTCGCGCTGTTGCTGCTGCGCAGCTTGAATCGCGACGGCGGCGGCGCGAAATGATCTCGCTGCGCGCCAAACGCCACGCGACCAACATCGTCGCCTCGGCGCTGATGTACGCGGCGACGCTCATCGGCCTGTTCTTTCTGGCGTGGATCCTGTGGACGACGCTGCGGCTCGGCATCTCCGCAATGCACTGGGATCTGTTCCTCAAGGACACGCCGGCGCCGGGAAGCGGCGGCTTCGGACTGCGCAACGCCTTCGTCGGCAGTCTGATCCTGATGAGCGTCGCGCTCGTGATCGGCGTGCCGGTCGGCATCATGGCCGGCACTTGGCTCGCCGAGTACGGCGGCCGCAGCCGCAAGGCCAATCTGATCCGCTTCGTCAACGACATCATGCTGAGTGCGCCGTCGATCGAAATAGGCTTGTTCACTTACGCGATCATGGTCGATCCGATGGGCCATTTCTCGGCGATATCCGGCAGCGTCGCGCTGTCGATCCTGATGATCCCGATCATCGTCCGCACGACCGACGAGATGCTGAAGCTCGTCGGCGGCGAGATGCGCGAGGCGGCGATCGCTCTCGGCGCGCCGTTGTGGACCGTGATCACCAAGGTCACGTGGAAGGCGGCGCGCGCCGGAATCCTGACCGGAGTGCTGATTTCGCTGGCCCGCATCAGCGGGGAGACCGCGCCGATGCTGTTCACCGCGTTGAACAATCAGTACTACAGCACCAGTCTGAACCACCCGATCGCGAACCTCCCGGTGGTGATTTTCCAGTTCGCGATGAGCCCGTACGCAAATTGGCAGCAAATGGCGTGGGCGGGGGCCTTTATCGCGATCGTCTTTATCCTCATAATCAGCGTCGGCTCGCGGCTGATATTGCAACGCGCCGTGAACAAAACATGAACCAGGTCAACGCCATAGAACCGCCCCGGAGCACGGACATGCCAGCAACGCTTGATGCTCCGACGCTCTCCACACCGAAGGCGCCGCAGCCGGAGCCGGAAGCCGTCGCGCCCAAGTTGAGGGTGCGCAACTTGAATTTCTACTACGGCAAGAGCAAGGCGCTGAACGACGTGACGCTCGACATTCCGGAGCAGCGGGTCACGGCGTTCATCGGCCCCTCCGGCTGCGGCAAGTCGACGCTGCTGCGCACCTTCAACCGCATGTTCGAACTCTATCCCGACCAGCGCGCCGAGGGCGAGGTCATCCTGGACGGCGAAAATATCCTGCATTCGAAGAAGAACATCGCGCAGATCCGCTCGAAGATCGGCATGGTGTTTCAAAAGCCGACGCCGTTCCCGATGTCGATCTACGACAACATCGCTTTCGGCATCCGCTTGTACGAAAAACTGTCGCGCGGCGAGATGGACGCGCGGGTCGAAGGCTGCCTGCGCCAAGCGGCGCTTTGGGACGAGGTCAAGGACAAGCTCGATCAGTCCGGCACCTCGTTGTCGGGCGGCCAGCAACAGCGCCTATGCATCGCTCGCACGATCGCGGTCAAGCCCGAAGTGCTGCTGCTCGACGAGCCTTGCTCGGCGTTGGATCCGATCTCGACCGCGAAAGTCGAGGAGATGATTTATCAGCTGAAGAGCGAATACACGGTCGTCATCGTCACGCACAACATGCAGCAAGCCGCGCGCGCGTCCGATTACACCGCGTTCATGTATTTGGGCGAGCTCGTGGAGTTCGACTTGACGCGCAAGATCTTCACCGCGCCGAGCGAATCGCGGACCGAGGATTACATTACCGGGCGATTCGGTTGAATCGGCTGGGCAGGAGCGCGCGATGAGTACCCCGCATACGCTGAGCATCGTCGACAAGGAGATGCGCGAGTTGTCCGCCGCGATCGGCGAGATGGGCGCGCTGGTCGGCGAACTATTGACGGCGATGCTCGAAGCTCTGCGGCGCGGCGACACCGCGGCGCTCGCGGCGGTGGCCGCGCGTGACAGCGAGGTCGACGCGCGCCAAGCCAATATCGAATTGCAGGTCGTCAGCCTGCTCGCGCGCGTGCAGCCGATGGCCCGCGACCTGCGCGGCGTGCTCGCTAGCCAGCTCGTGGCTCTGGAACTCGAGCGCAGCGGCGATCACGTCAAGCGCATCGCCAAGCAGCTGATCAAGATTCCCGGCACCCTGCCGGCGCAAATCAGCTCCCGCCTGCTGTGGTTCGGCAACCAGGCGCGCGCCCTGCTGCAGCGGGCGCTCGATGCCTACGCCGACGCCGACGCGACGCAGGCCAAGCAGGCCTGGGCCGACGACGTCGAACTGGACCGGATGTACCACGGCTTTTTGTCGGACTTGCTCGCGCGCATGCGTGAAAACGGCGATTGGGTCGATATCGGCGTGCGGCTCGTCGGCATCGCCAAAAGCATGGAGCGCATCGGCGATCACGCGACGAACATCGCGGAAGAGGCGCGCTTCGTTGCGCTCGGCGAGATCACCGCCGCGCGCCGCGGCAGTCTCTAGGGCGCGGCCGGCCGCGCCTAGTCGGTGTTGCGCAGCAGTTCGTTCAGGGATGTCTTGGCGCGGGTTTGCGCGTCGACCCGCTTGACGATGATCGCGCAGTACAGGCTGTACTTGCCGTCGCGGGACGGCATCGAACCCGGTACGACGACGGCTCCGGCCGGCACGCGGCCGTAGAGAATCTCGCCGCGCTCCCGATCGTAAATGCGCGTACTTTGACCGATGTAGACGCCCATCGAGATCACGGCGCCGGCCTCGACGATGACCCCTTCGACGATTTCCGAGCGCGCGCCGATGAAGCAATTGTCCTCGATGATCGTCGGGCTGGCCTGCAGCGGCTCGAGCACGCCGCCGATCCCGACGCCGCCGGACAAATGCACGTTCTTGCCGATTTGCGCGCAGGAGCCGACGGTCGCCCAAGTGTCGACCATCGTGCCGCTGTCCACGTAGGCGCCGATGTTGACGTAGCTCGGCATCAATACGACGTTCTCGGCGATGAACGCCCCGCGCCGCACCGTCGCGGGCGGCACGACGCGCACGCCGGCGGCGGCGAATTGGCTGGCGTTCCAGCCGCTGAATTTCAACGGCACCTTGTCGTAAAAATTCAACGCGGCCACCGGAACGCTGGAGTTCTCGGAGATCCGGAACGACAACAGCACGGCTTTCTTCAGCCATTCATTGACGTGCCAGCCGTCGGCGCGCTTCTCGGCGACGCGCTGGGCGCCGTTGTCCAGCAATTCCATCGTCGCCGTCACGGCCGAGCGCAGATCCGGCGGCGCCGTGCCCGGCGTCAGTTCGGCGCGAATTTCATACGCGCGCTCGATCACCGCCCGCAGGTCCGCGTCGCTCATCGGTTCACGCGCGCACCGGATCGCGCCGGTCGAGCGCCTTGATGAGCGTTTCCTTCAGGCGCTCGCCGAAGTCGTCGGTCAAAGGGTTGCCGTCCATGTTGGTGATGTAGAACACGTCTTCGGCGCGTTCGCCGACCGTCATGATTTTAGCGCCGTCGACCGCAACGCGTTCGGCTTTGAGGACCTTGCCGACCTCCGACAGCAAACCCGGCCGGTCCGCGGCGACCAATTCGAGTATCGTCCGGCGGTTGTGCGTGTCGTGGCTGATCGCGACCTGAGTGGGCGTCGAGAACATGCGCACCTGACGCGGCGCGCGGCGCGTCACCGCGACCGGCGAGTCCTGGGGCTGTTGCAGGTTTTGCCAGAGGCCCCGCTCGATCTCGGCCGTGCGCTGCGGGTCCGTGATGACCGTTCCGCTGTCTTCGAGCACGACGTAGGTCTCCAAGCTGAAACCGTTGGCGCTCGAGACCAAGCGCGCGTCGACGACGTTGAGACCCATTTGATCGAGAACCGCCGTCGTGCGCGCGAAGCTGTGCAGCCGGCGCGGCGTATAGGTCAGCACCGCCGTGCCGCCGCGGTCGTGCAGCTGCCGGACCGCCACCAAGGGCGTGTCGTCGAACGGGTGGCGATCGGCGAGCAATACCGTGTGCCAGGCGATTTCCTCCGGCGTGTAGCGCAGAAAATAGGTCTCGGTCCATTGCGACCAGACTTGCTCGATCTGTTCGGCCGCGACGCCGCCGAGTTTCGCGCGCGCGCTGTCTTGCGTCTCGCGGATCAGTTCGTCCTGGTCGACGGGCGTCTCGAGGCCCCGGCGCAGCGCCTGCTTCGTGCGCTGGTAGAATTCCTCGAAGAGGCGGGCCTTCCAGGCATTCCACAGCTTCGGGTTCGTGCCGCGCACGTCCGCGACGGTGAGCACGTACAGATAGTCCAGGTGCGTTTGATCGCCGACGCGCGTCGCGAAGGTGCGGATGACCTCCTGGTCGCTGATGTCCTTCTTTTGCGCCGTGATCGACAAGATCAGATGATGCTTGACCAGCCACGCCACCAAGCGGGCTTCGTAGCGGCCCAAACCCTGTTCCAAGCAGAACGATTCGGCGTCGACCGCTCCGAGCTCCGAATGATCGCCGCCGCGGCCCTTGGCGATGTCGTGAAACAAGGCCGCGAGATACGCGAGCTCTTGGCGCGGCAAGGACTGCATGATCTGGCTCAAGGCCGGAAATTCGTCGTTGAATTTGGGCATCGCCAGCCGCCGCAGATTGCTGACGACGAAGAGCGTGTGCGCGTCGACCGTGTAGGCGTGAAACAAGTCGTATTGCATGCGCCCGACGATGCGGCCGAACGCCGGTATGTAGCGGCCGAGCACGCCATAGAGGTTCATGCGGCGCATCTCGTGCGTCACGCCGACGGGCGCCGACAGAATTTCCATGAACAAGCGGTGATGACGCGGGTTCTGCCGGAACTCCTCGTCGATCAGCTGCACGTGCGCGCCGATCTGGCGGATGGTTTCCGCGCGCACGCCGCGCAGCTCCGGATGTTGCTGCAGCAGCACGAACAACTCCAGCATCGCCGACGGATAGCGCGAGAATACCTCGGGATGGACGACCTCCAGGCATTCGTTGCGAATTTGAAAGCGCGCGTTGACGGGCACCGGCGCGCCGCTCTGGGTCAATATCGCCTCGCGGAACAGCTGCAGCAGCATCTCGTTCAGCAGGCTGATGTCCATCACCGTGCGGTAATACTTCTGCATCAGCTGTTCTACGGCGAGCGTGAAGCTCGCGTCCTCGTAGCCGAACAGCTTCGCGAGCTTGATCTGATGGTCGAACAGCAGCCGGTCTTCGCGGCGGCCGGTCAGAACGTGCAGGCCGAATCGAACCTTCCACAAGAATGCTTGGGCCGCCTTGAGCTTGCGCAGTTCGTCCTTGGTCAGAAATCCGTGGGCGACGAGTTCGTCGAGCGTATCGGTGCCGAAGTGCCGCTTCGCGACCCAGCCTATCGTCTGTATGTCGCGCAGACCGCCCGGGCTGGATTTGACGTTCGGCTCGAGGTTGTACGCGGTGTCGAAGTAGCGGTGATGGCGTTCGGTCTGCTCCTTGACCTTGCCCTCGAAGAAATCGGCCGACGACCATAATCGATCCGGCGCGAGCGCGCGGCGCATGCCGGCGAACAGCGGTTCCGGTCCGGCGAGCAGCCTTGCCTCGAAGAGGGTCGTCGCGACGCTGATGTCGGCGAGGCTCTCGCGCTGGCAGTCGTCGATCGAGCGCACGCTGTGCCCCACTTCGAGCCCGATGTCCCACAGCAGGGTCAGAAACGTCTCGATGTCCGGCTGCCAATCGGTCGAGTCGCTCTTCGGCAGCAGCACCATGATGTCGATGTCGGAGCATGGATGCAGCTCGCCGCGCCCATATCCCCCGACCGCGACGAGCGCCAGGTCGCCGGAATGTTTGCCGATGTGCTTGACCCAGGCCGCCGACAGCGCGATATCGACGAGGCGAGCCCTGTCGCGGACCAACTCTTCGACGGCTTCGTCGTCGGCGAAACGATCGCGCAGCAACTCGGTGCCGCGGTCGAGCACCTCTTTGAAGACCTCGGAGGCGAACTGGCCGCTCTCCAAGGTGCGCGCGGCGACGCTCAGATAAGGCCAGTCGAGGGTGCTTCGCGGGTTGCCGTGCGCGCTCAAGAGGCCGCCGCGGAGGTCACGGCGGCGGCGGCGGCGCCGAGCGTCAGAACCTCGAAACCGCTGTCGGTGACCAGAATCGTGTGTTCCCACTGCGCCGAGAGGGACTGATCCTTCGTGACGACGGTCCAGCCGTCCGGCAATACGCGGACGTCGCGGCGCCCGGCGTTGATCATCGGCTCGATCGTGAACGTCATGCCCTGCGCCAGTTCCAGTCCGGCGCCGGGGAACGCCGTAATGCAAGACCTGGGGATCTTCGTGGTACACGCGGCCGATGCCGTGCCCGCAATATTCCCTCACGACGGTGAAGCCGTTGCTCTCGGCGTAGGTCTGTATCGCATGGCCGATATCGCCCAAATGCGCGCCGGGCTTGACGATGCGGATGCCGCGCCACATGGCCTCGAAACAGGCCTCGGTCAGCCGGCGCGCGAGTATCGGCGGATTGCCGGCGTAGTACATGCGGCTGGTGTCGCCGTGAAAACCGTCGCGAATGACGGTCACGTCGATATTGACGATGTCGCCGTTCTTCAGCGCTTTGCCGCCCGGAATGCCGTGGCAGACGACATGGTTGACCGACGTGCAGATCGTCTTCGGAAAGCCGCGGTAGTTCAGATTCGCCGGGACCGACTGCAGCTCGCCGACGATGAATTCATGACAGCGCCGATCGAGCTCCTCGGTCGTGACCCCCGGTTGCACATAGGGCTCGATCATGTCCAGAACGCGGGCGGCCAAGCGCCCTGCGATGCGCATTTTTTCCTGTTCTTCCGGGGTTTTGACGGTGACGTTCATATGGCTGCGTCGGGACTCAAGCGCTATGTTCGGTGACTTTGTTTCGGATCAGGGGTCATGGTATAAAGGGCGGCTATTTTTAACAACCCCGCACGCGTGTCGTCACAATCGGCCGGGTGCCCGGAGGCGGTCTTGGGCTCTTAAGGAGCGCTGGACCTCGACGGGTTGCCGATTGGGATGCGCGGAGGCTCAACCCGACAAGGAGTTAATCATGACCAGCGTGTCCATGCGACAAATGCTGGAGGCGGGCGTCCATTTCGGACACCAGACCCGCTTCTGGAACCCCAAGATGGCGCCGTTCATCTTCGGCGAGCGCAACAAGATCCACATCATCAACCTCGAGAAGACCCAGCCGCTGTACGGCGAGGCCGCGACCTTCATCAAGTCCGTTACGGCGGCCGGCGGCAAAGTGCTGTTCGTCGGTACCAAGCGCTCGGCGCGCGACGCGGTGCAAAAAGAGGCGACCCGCTGCGGCATGCCCTACGTCAATCAACGCTGGCTCGGCGGCATGTTGACGAATTTCAAGACGATCCGGCAATCGATCAAACGGCTCAATGAACTCGACGAGATGGCGCAGAGCGGCGCGCTCGAACGGCGCGGCAAGAAGGAGGCGCAAATGCTGCGCCGGGAGATGGACAAGCTGTTGCGCAGTCTCGGCGGCATCCGCGACATGAACGCGCTGCCGGCCGCCCTGTTCGTCATCGACGTCGGGCACGAACAAATCGCGATACACGAGGCGCAAAAACTCGGCATTCCGCTCGTCGCGGTCGTCGACACGAATTGCTCGCCCGACGGCATCGACTACGTGATTCCCGGCAATGATGACGCGATGCGCGCGATCCTGCTGTATGCCGGCGGCATCGCCGATTCGGTCATCGAGGGTAAGGCGTCTTTGCCGGAGGTGCCGGTCGGCGAGGATGAGTTCGTCGAACTAGACGAAGAGGGTAATCCGAAGAAACCGGCCGCCGGAGCCCGCCGTCCCGCGGCGCCGGCGCGCGGCCGCAAGGCGCCGCCGCGGCGCAAGGTGGCGGTCACCGTCATTCCGAGCGCCGCCGCGGTCGTGGCGGCCGATCCGGATGTCGAGGTCGAGGCCGAGGTGGAGGCCGACGAGCCTTTGGGCGCCGAAGCGGCTCCCGCCGAGACGCGGCCCGCCAGCGCGCCGAGGCGCAAGCCGGTCGGCCGGCGCGCCCCGGCGCGCGGGGCTTGAGGGGCCGCCGCGAATGAACACCGACAAGCCCATGACAATCACCGCCGAGTCCGTCAAGCAGCTGCGCGAGCGCACCGGCGCGGGCATGATGGAATGCAAGAAAGCGCTGGTCGAGACGGCGGGAAATTTGGATGCGGCTGCGGAGCTGATGCGCAAGTCCGGCCTGGCCAAGGCCGACAAGAAGGCGGGGCGCGTCGCCGCCGAAGGCGCGGTCGTCTTGACGCGCGCCGGATTGAGCGGCGTGCTGCTCGAGGTGAATTCGGAGACCGATTTCGTCGCGCGCAGCGAGGAGTTCCAGGAATTCGTTCGCGATCTGGCCGCCGCGGCGCTGCGGGACGCGCCGGCGGACCTGGACGGCTTGCTCGGCGGGCAGCGGGGCGGCGCGAGCTTCGAGGAACGCCGCCGCGCGCTGATCGCGAAGATCGGCGAGAACATCACGGTGCGCCGCTTCGTTCGAGTCACGGCGCCGACCGCGCTAGGCAGCTATCTGCACGGTGCGCGGATCGGCACTCTGGTCGCGCTGCGCGGCGGCACCGAGGAGCTCGCCCGCGATTTGGCGATGCACGTCGCTGCATTGAATCCGGCCTATATCGACGCTTCCGCGGTGCCGGCGGACCTGATAGCGAAGGAGCGCGCGATATTGGCGGAGCAGACGAAGGGCGAAAAGAAGCCGCCGGATATCATCGCCAAGATGGTCGAGGGACGGCTGCGCAAGTACCTGGCGGAAATCACGCTCGTCGGCCAGCCGTTCGTCAAGGACCCGGAGACGACGATCGGCAATCTGTTGAAGGGATCCGCTGCGAGCGTCGTCGAAATGTCGCGCTACGAAGTCGGCGCCGGAATCGACAAGAAGCAGGATGATTTCGTCGGGGAAGTGATGGCTCAGGTGAATGCCCGCGCGAAGGACGGCGGCGCAGCGTTGAGCGGCGCCGGCGGCACCGAACAGCGTTAGGGCGCGCTGGTCCCTCGACGGGCGCCAAGCTCCACGCAGCCTGCGTCAAGCTCCAGTATAGTAACGGCCCAAGATCATGACCACCAAAACCGCCACGGCGCGCTACCGCAGAATTTTGGTCAAGTTGTCCGGCGAGGCCCTGCTAGGCAGCGAGGATTACGGCATCGATGCGCAGATCCTGAAGCGCATCGCCGGGGAAATTCGCGATTTGTCGCAGATGGGCGTGCAGGTCGCCGTAGTGATCGGCGGCGGCAATATCTTTCGCGGCGCGGGGCTCGCGCGCGCCGGCATGGACCGGGTGACCGCGGATCACATGGGCATGCTCGCTACCGTGATCAACGCGCTCGCCATGCAGGACGCGCTCGAGAGCCTCGGCACCTACGCGCGCGTGATGTCGGCGCTCAGGATCAACGAGGTTTGCGAGGATTACATCAGGCGCCGCGCCGTGCGGCACCTGGAGAAGGGCAGGGTCGTCATTTTCGGCGCCGGTACCGGCAACCCGTTCTTCACGACCGACACCGCGGCGAGCCTGCGCGCGATCGAGATCAACGCCGAGGTCCTGCTGAAGGCGACCAAGGTCAACGGCGTCTACGATCGGGATCCGGCGCTGCACCCCGACGCAAAACGGTATGCGCGGCTGACCTTCGACCAAGTGCTCAACGACCGGCTCAACGTCATGGATGCAACCGCGATCGTGATGTGCCGGGAAAACAATTTACCGCTGCGGATCTTCAATCTGTTCCGCGCGGGTGATCTGGTGCGCATCGTGCAGGGCGAGGACGTCGGCACCGTTGTTTCGGTCGATCCTTGAACGGAGGGCTCATGCTGGACGACATCAAAAAGGACGCCGCGCAACGCATGCACAAATGCGTCGCGACTTTCAGGGACCAGCTGAAGAAGCTGCGCACGGGCCGCGCGCATACGAGCCTGATCGAGCACATCAAGGTCGATTACTACGGCGCCGAAATGCCGTTGAACCAAGTGGCCAACATCGCGACCGAGGACGCGCGTACCTTGACCGTGACGCCCTGGGAGAAGGCGATGGTGCCGATCATCGAAAAGGCGATCTACAAGGCCGATCTTGGCTTGACGCCGAATACCGCCGGCCAACTGATCCGCATAGCGATGCCCGCTCTGACCGAAGAGCGCCGGCGCGACATCACCAAAGTGGTCAGGTCGGAGGCCGAGAATGCCCGCGTCGCCGTGCGCGGCGTGCGGCGTGAAGTCATGAACGAGCTCAAAGAGATGCTCAAGGAGAAGTTGATCGCGCAGGACGACGATCGCCGCGCGCAGGACGAGATCCAAAAGCTCACCGACAAACACGTGGCGGAGATCGATCAGGCCATGGCCGAGAAGGAAAAGGAATTGATGCAGGTCTGACCGTCCGAGACTTGCATATTCCCCACAGGTCATGCCCGACTCGCCGCAGCATGTCGCGATCATCATGGACGGCAACGGCCGATGGGCCCGTTCGCGCGGCTTGCCCCGCCCGGCCGGCCACCGCGCCAGCCTCAAGGTGGTGCGGCGCGTAATCGAAGAGTGCGCCGAACACGGGGTGCGCTTCTTGACGCTGTTCGCCTTCAGCAGCGAGAACTGGCGCCGTCCGCCCGACGAAGTCGGCATGTTGATGAATTTGTTCTTGGACGCCTTGGTGCGCGAGATCGCCGATCTGCATCGCAACAACGTGCGCTTGCGCTTCATCGGCGACCGCGGGAATCTCGGCGAGGAACTGTTGCGACGCATGGCCGCCGCCGAGACCTTGACGCAGGGCAACTCCGGTCTCGGCTTGATCATGGCGGTCGCCTACGGCGGCCGCTGGGATCTGGTCCAAGCCTGCCGCGCGCTCGCCGCCGAAGCCGCGGCCGGCCGCTTGAATCCCGGGGAGATCGGCGATGCGCATATCGCGGGCAAGCTGGCCTTGGCCGGCGTCCCCGACCCGGACTTGCTGATCCGCACCGGCGGCGAGCAGCGCATCAGCAATTTCCTCCTGTGGAATCTTGCGTACACGGAATTGTATTTCTGCGACGCGCTGTGGCCGGAATTCACGTCCGCGCAGCTGCAGGCGGCGTTCGAACATTTCGCCCGCCGCGAGCGGCGCTTCGGCAAGACATCGGCGCAGCTCTCGGCGCATACCGATGCTTAAGGTGCGTATTTTGACGGCCGCGGTGCTCGCGTGCCTGCTGCTCACGGTGCTGTTCTGGCTGCCGGCGCGCTGGAGCGTGCTGGCGTTCGGCGCGGCGTTCCTGCTCGGCGCCTGGGAATGGGCCGGCGTCGGCGGCCTCGGCGGCTTCCCCGCGCGCGCGTCCTACGCGCTGGCGATCGGCCTCTGCATGGCGCTCGCATGGCGATGGACGGCTGATCCCGCGCACCTGCTGATGCTGCTGCGATGGACCTGCGGGTGGTGGGCGGTGGCCTTTTTGTGGCTGTCGTTCGCGCCCGCCAGCCATCGACCGCCGTTGACGCTGTGCTGCGGCGTGCCGGTGCTCGTGCCCGCCTTCGTCGCGCTCGGGCGCCTGCAGGTCGCCAACGGATTTGCAAGCGGCCCGCAGTTGGTGCTGCTGCTGCTGCTGCTGGTCTTCGGCGCGGACATCGGCGCGTTTTTCGCGGGCCGGCGCTTCGGCCGATTGAAGCTCGCGCCGCGCGTCAGCCCGAGCAAGACTTGGGAGGGCGCCATCGGCGGCCTGTTCGCGGTCGCCGCGATCGCCTGGGCCGGGGCGCTGTATTTTGGACTGCCGGTGGCCGGCGCGGTCGGTTTCGGCTGCGCCGTCGGACTCATTTCAATCGTCGGGGATTTGACCGAGAGCATGTTCAAGCGCTCGGCGGGATTGAAGGACAGCGGCAATCTGTTGCCGGGCCACGGCGGCATCCTCGATCGGATGGACAGCATTTCCGCGGCGGCGCCGCTGTACGCGCTCGGTCTGTTCAGCGCGAGGATGTTGACGTGAGCGGCGTTCAGGGCGTCGCGATTCTCGGATCGACCGGCAGTATCGGCGCGAGCACGCTCGCCGTGATCGCGATGCACCCGGATCGCTTCCGCGTCGCGAGCCTCGGCGCGCAGCGCAACTGGCAGGTCGTCGTCGAGCAAGCGCTGCGCTTCCGGCCGGACACGGCGATTTTGAGCGACGCCGACTCGGCCGCGCAGGCGCGACTCGCCTTGCGCGCGGCGGGCTGCGCGACGCGCGTCGAGAGCGGCGCGGAGGCGCTCGCCGCGGCGGTGGCGGAGCCGGGCGTCGACGTCGTCATGGCGGCCATCGTCGGCGCGGCGGGGCTGATGCCGACGCTCAGCGCAGTGCGCGGCGGCAAGCGCGTGTTGCTCGCCAATAAGGAGGCCTTGGTCATGGCCGGCCGCCTGCTGATGGACGAAGTGCGCGCCGCCGGCGCACAACTGATACCGATCGACAGCGAGCACAACGCGATTTTCCAGTGCATGCCGGCCGGGTACCTGCCGGGTGACGCGGCTCGCGGAGTGACCCGCGTCATTTTGACCGCTTCCGGCGGCCCATTCCGCGTCACGGACGCCGCCCTGCTGCCGCACGTGACGCCGGACCAGGCCTGCGCCCACCCGAAGTGGAAAATGGGCCGCAAGATCTCGGTCGATTCGGCGACGCTGATGAACAAGGGGCTGGAAGTCATCGAGGCGACCTGGCTGTTCGGCTTGCCGGAGTCGCAAGTCGATATCGTCGTACACCCGCAGAGCATCGTGCATTCCCTGGTGCAATATGCCGACGGCTCGTTGTTGGCCCAGCTGGGCGCCCCCGACATGCGCACGCCGATCGCACAGGCCTTGGCATGGCCCGACCGGATCGCCTCCGGTGTACAATCCCTGGACCTCGCCGAAATCGCGCGCTTCGATTTCGAGCCGCCGGATCACCGGCGTTTTCCGAGCATCAGCTTGGCGCGCGCCGCGGCCCGCGCCGGCGGGACGGCGCCGGCGCTGCTCAATGCGGCGAACGAGGTCGCGGTGCAAGCGTTTCTCGACCGGCGCTTGAACTTTACCGGCATTGCCACGGTCATTGACGAAGTCTTGCAACGCCTCTCATCTTGCTCCGTGAGGGTTCTGGGTGACGTGCTGGACGCCGATGCGGCCGCACGACGGCTGACGGCCGCCTTGATCGAGCCTGCGCGGGGAGTCTTGGCATGAAGATCTTGGTAATGTTGGGCGCCTTCCTGGCCGCGATCGGCATATTGGTCGCCGTCCACGAGTTCGGCCATTATTGGGTCGCGAAAAGGCTCGGCTTCAAGGTTCTGCGGTTCAGCATCGGTTTCGGCAAGCCGATCCTGACGAAAGTCGGTCGCGATCCGGATCGAACGGAATATTGCGTGTCGGCGATCCCGCTCGGCGGCTATGTCAAGCTGCTCGATCAACGCGACGGCGAGGTCGCGCCGGCGGAGTTGCCGCGCAGCTTCACGCACCGGCCGATCGCGGCGCGCGTCGCGGTGCTGTTGGCGGGCCCGGCGATGAACTTGTTGTTCGCCTCGCTGTTGTACGCGCTGCTGTTGATGATCGGCACGCAAGTGGTCAAGCCGATCGTCGGCGACGTGCAGCCCGGCGGTCCGGCGGCGCTGGCCGGACTGCAGCGCGGCGATCAGATCGTCGCGGTCGGCGATCAGCGCACCGCCGACACCGAAGATCTGCAAATCGCGCTGCTGCGGCGTTTCACGGACGGCGGCACCTTGCCGCTGGTCGTGCGCGCGAACGGCCGCGAGCGCCGGCTGAGCCTGCGCGTCACGGGCGATCGGGTCCTGCTCACCGAACCCGGTAAATTGTTGCCTGGATTGGGCTTCGATCTCGCCAGTTGGCGCGCGGACTCGATCGTACAGGCGGTGCCCAAGGGCAGCGCCGGGCTGCGCGCCGGGCTGCGTCCCGGCGACCGGCTGTTGGCGGTGAACGGCCGCAACCTCGCCAACAGCCTGGAGTTCGTCTCGGCGGTGAACGCCGCGCCGGGCCGGGCGATCGATATCGAGATCGATCGCGCGGGCGCGCGCCTGCAGCTGGCGGCAACGGTGCCGGTCGTCCTGGATCACGGCAAGCCGGTCGGCCGGCTCGGCATCACGATCGCCGACGGTCCGCGCGTCTGGCCCCCGGGCCTCGTCGAGACGCTGCACGCGGGACCGCTCGATGCGCTGGTCGGCGGCGTCGAGAAGACTTGGGAAATGTCCTCGCTGACCGTGCAAATGCTGGGGCGCATCGTAACCGGACAAGTGTCGGCCAAGAATATCAGCGGACCGATCAGCATCGCCGAGTTCGCCGGCATCAGCGCCTACCTCGGGCTGAGCGCGTTCCTGTCGTTCCTCGCGATCATCAGCGTGAGTCTCGGCGTGCTCAATTTGGCGCCGATACCGCTGCTCGACGGCGGACAGGTCGCCTACCAGCTGGTCGAGGCGGTAAAGGGCAGTCCCCTGTCCGAGCGCACGCAATTATTCGGCCAGCAGATAGGGATCGCGCTGCTGGTCGTGCTGATGAGTCTCGCGTTCTACAACGATATTTCAAGGCACTTGAACTGATGGGAAGTCATGGTAAAAATTAAAGTCGAGGCTCGCGCCGGGCGTTCTCTGCGGTCGGCGGCCCATCGGAATCACTTGCGGTTTTTGTCGCGTGCGGTTTGATCTTCGCCTTCTGGGCGTGCTGGCGCTCGCCTTCCAGCCGCTCGGCGCCGTGCACGCACAGGCGTTGGCCGATCCCTCGCAGTTCACCGTCGGCGATATCCGCGTGCAGGGACTGCAGCGCATCTCCGAGGGCACCGTTTTCAATTACCTGCCGGTCAACATCGGCGATCACCTCGATGCGTCGCGAATTCGCGAGGCGATGCGCGCACTGTACGCGACCGGCTTTTTCCGCGACGTCGAAATGCGCCGCGACGGCAATACGCTGCTGATCGTGGTCGTCGAACGGCCGTCGATCGCCAAGTTCGAGCTGAAGGGCAACAAGGACATCAAGACCGAGGATCTGCAGAAGAGCTTGCGCAACGTCGGGCTCGCCCAAGGCAAGATATTCGACCGTTCGGTGCTCGACGAAGTCAAGCAATACCTGACGGAACAGTACTTCAGCCGCGGCAAATACGCCGTGCGAATCGATGCGAAGGTCACCGATTTGCCCGGCAACAAAGTCGACGTGCTCGTCGACATCAAAGAGGGCAAACGCGCGGTCATCCGCCAGATCAATATCGTCGGCAACACGGCATTCAAGGAAAAGGACGTGCTGCAGACGCTCGAATTGAAAACCCCCAATTGGCTCTCCTGGTACAAGCAGGACGACCGCTATTCGCGCGAATCCTTGCAGGGCGATCTGGAGAAGATACGTTCGTACTACATGGATAGGGGCTACGCGAACTTCCAGATCGAATCGACGCAGGTGACGATCACGCCCGAAAAGGGCGACATGTTCATCACCGTGAACATCAACCAGGGCGACGTCTTTAGAGTTTCCGACATCAAGCTGGCCGGTACGATGGTCGTGCCGGAGAAGGAGCTGCGCAAGCTGCTGTTGATCAATACCGGCGAGATCTATTCGCGCAAGTTGGTCACGAGTTCGCAGGAATTGATGAGCTACCGGCTCGGCGCCGACGGTTATGCGTTCTCCAAGATCGACCCCGTGCCGACGGCCGACAACGCGAAAAAAACCGTGTCGCTGACCTTCTACATCGAACCGGGCAATCGCGTCTATGTGCGGCACATCAATTTCAACAACGAGACCGCGATCAACGATGAGACCCTGCGGCGCGAGATGCGCCAGCTCGAAGGCGGCTGGCTGTCGAACTCGGCGATCGAGCGGTCCAAGGAGCGCATCCAGCGCCTGCCTTACGTCGAGAAAGTCGAGTTCAAGACCGAGCCCGTGCCGGGCAGCGCCGACATGGTCGATGTCAATTACGACATCAAGGAGGGCCTGCCCGGCCAGTTCGGCGGCGGCATCGGCTATTCCGACGCGCAGAAGTTCAGCCTGAACGGCAATTTCGTCCACAGCAATTTCATGGGCACCGGCGAACGCATCGCGCTCGAGGTCAATGCCGGCAAGTACAGTAAGACGTACACGTTCGCCCAGACCAATCCGTACACGACGATCGACGGCGTCGCGCGCACCACTTCGTTCACCTATAGGGATATAACGCAGTTCGTGTCGTCGTCGTCGATCTTCGGCACCAAGCAACTCAGCTTGGCGCAACAATATTCATACCCGATCACCGAGTACCAGTACCTGCAGCTGGGGCTGTCGGCGAACAAGAACTCGCTGGTCACTTCGCAGGGCTACAGCGCGCAACAGGCCGTCGATTGGGTCAAGTCGAACGGCAATACGTTCTCGCGAGTGCTGGCGGACACGAACGGCGACGGCGTCATCAACTCGCTGGACAATCCCTACACCGTCTACGGGTCGGATTTCTACACTCTGGAATTGACGGCCGGCTGGTCGATGGATTCGCGCAATAGGGCGCTGTTCGCCGACCGCGGCATGCGCAATGCGCTGTCGGCGCGCGTCGCGCTGCCGTTGAGCAACGTGCGCTACTACTCGCTGAATTACGCCTTCACGAAATACGTGCCGCTATGGCGCAAATTCCTGATCTCCGAGAGCGCCTCGGCCGACTTCGCCGCGCCGCTCGGCAAGACGACCGCGCTGCCGCCGTACTTGAATTACTTCGCCGGCGGTCCGGACAGCATCCGCGGCTACCGGGAGAGCCGCCTGGGTCCGCGGGACAACATCGGCATCGGCAACCCGTACGGCGGCAATTTCCGCCTCGTCAATCGCCTGGAATTGGTGTTCCCGGTACCCGAGAAATGGCAGAGCGCCGCCCGAGTCAGCTGGTTTTTCGACATGGGCAACGTGTTTCAGACCGGAAATACCGTCAAATTTCTCGGCGTCGACGACACGACGCCGGTCAACTATCATTTCAGCTATAATAATTTGAAGCGTTCGACCGGTCTTTCGGTGGAGTGGCTCGCGCCGCTGGGTTTATTCCGCTTCTCGTACGGCATACCGTTGAACCCGTACCCCGGCGATACGGTGCATTTCGGCGACGAGACCGAGCGCTTCCAGTTTTCGATCGGGCAAGCATTTTGATCAATCACATCATTGCGAGGGCTTAGAGATCCTTATGTCGACTTTTACCCGTAGCATTTCCGTCGTGCTGTTGTGCGTTTGCGGCCTGGCCGTCGCGCAGCAAGCGAGCGCGGAAAACAAGATTGGCGTCGTCAATTTTCAGAAGCTGCTGGAAGCGGCGCCGCAATGGAAGGCCGCGATACAGACTCTCGAGACCGAGTTCGCGCCGCGCCGCCGCGAGCTGCTGACGATGCAGAACGATTTGAAGGCCCGCGACGACAAGCTTCAGAAAGAGGGCGCGGTGATGTCCGATGCCGACCGCGTGAAAGCCGAGAATGCCCTGCGTGACGGTCAGCGCGAGTTTTCGCGCAAGGCGAGCGAGTTCCAAGACGATGTCTCATCGCGGCGCAACGACGAGCTCGGCAAGGTCCAGCGGTATCTGCTCCAGGAAATTCAGACCTACGCGACCGCAAAGGGCTACGACTTGGTCCTCGGCGACGGCGTGTTCTACGCCAAGGGGCAGTTGGACATTACCGGCGATTTGGTGGCCATGCTGAATACGAAACCGGCGACGCTACCGGCTGCCGCGCCGAAGAAATAGCGCCGCAAGGCAAGGAGCGCGGTTCGGCGTGCGTACGTGCAAACCGATGGATACAGCTTGGGTGAGTTGGCCGTGCGATTCGGACTGGTGCTGCGCGGCGATCCGGATTTGCGCGTCTCCTGCGTCGCGACTCTGCCGAATGCGCAGGCCGGCGCGCTGAGCTTTCTCGCCAACCGGCGCTACCGCCGCGCGCTGCAAGCGACGCGCGCGACGGCGGTCGTCGTCGCCGCCGAAGATGCCGTCGATTGCCCGGCCGCGGCGCTGATCGATCCGAATCCCTACCTCGCCTACGCGCGGATTGCCGCTGCGCTGTATCCGGCTGCTGCGCGCGCCGGCCGGCGTGCATGCGAGCGCGGTCATCGGCGCCGGCGTGATCGTGCCGCCCACGGCGACCGTGGCGGCTCTGGCGGTGATCGAAGAGGGCGTGCAATTGGCGGAGCGCGTTTTCGTCGGCCCGGGGTGCGTCCTGCAAAGCGGCGTGCGGATCGGCGCGGACACGCGGCTGCACTCGCGGGTGACCGTTTGCGCGAGGACGACGATAGGCCGGCGCTGCATCGTTCACGCCGGCGCAGTGCTCGGCTCCGACGGCTTCGGTTTCGCCCGCGACGGCGGCCGGTGGGTCAAGGTGCCGCAGCTCGGCGCCGTCAAGATCGGCGATGACGTCGAGATCGGCGCCAATACGACGGTCGATTGCGGCGCGATCGGCGACACGATCATCGAGAACGGCGTCAAGCTGGACAACCAGATCCAGATCGCCCACAACGTCGCGATCGGCGAGCATACGGCGATCGCCGCCTGCACCGGGATTTCCGGCAGCACGACGATAGGCAAGCGGTGCATGATCGGCGGAATGGTCGGGTTCGCCGGCCATTTGACGATCGCCGACGATGTCACGGTGACCGGCTTTAGTTTGGTCAGCGCCTCGATCAATGAGGCGGGCAGTTATTCGGGCGGCTTTCCGGTCCAGGAAACGCGCCGGTGGCGGCGCACCGTCGCGCATATCCGGCGTTTGGGCCGACCGGAATCCGCGTCCTGAGGACGCAAATCGAAGGAGTTGCGATGAGCGAAACGCTCAAGTTGGATATCGAGGCGATCATGCACCAATTGCCGCACCGGTATCCGTTCCTGCTGGTGGACCGAGTCCTCGAATGCGTCCCGGGCGAGCGCATCGTGGCGCTGAAGAACGTGACCTACAACGAGCCGTTCTTTCCCGGGCATTTTCCGCATCGCCCGGTCATGCCGGGGGTAATGCTGATCGAGGCGCTCGCGCAGGCGTCCGGCATCTTGGCGTTCAAGACGGCCGGCGTCGTTCCCGACACGGACACGCGATTCTATTTCGTCGCGATCGACAAGGCGCGGTTCCGCAAGCCGGTCGAGCCGGGCGATCAGGTCATGCTGAAGGCGACGCTCGTGCGCGCGTTCAAGGGGATTTGGAAATTTAACTGCCTCGCCGAAGTCGACGGCGTCGAGGTCGCGTCGGCGGAAATCATGGTTGCACCGGAAACGAGGGTGCCGGACGCGAAAGGGGAGGAATGATGATCGATTCGCGCGCGGTCATCTCGCCGCAGGCGCAGATTGCGGCGGATGTCCATGTTGGACCGTTCACGGTCATCGGCGCGGACGTCGTCATCGGCGCGCGCACGTGGATCGGCCCGCACGCGGTCATCAATGGGCCGACCCGAATCGGGACCGACAACAAGATCTTTCAATTCGCCTCGCTCGGCGATGCGCCGCAGGACAAGAAATACGCCGGCGAACCGACGCGGCTCGAGATAGGCGATCGCAACGTCATTCGCGAATTCGTGACGGCCAATCGCGGCACGACGCACGACCACGGCGTCACCCGCATCGGCAATGACAATCTGCTGATGGCCTATTCGCATGTCGCCCACGACTGCAAGGTCGGCGACAAGGTCGTGATGGCGAACTGCGCGACGCTCGGCGGCCACGTGGAGCTCGGCGACTGGGTGATCATGGGCGGGCTGTCGGCGGTGCATCAGTACACCAAGGTCGGCGCCCATTGCTTCATCGCCAACAACGCGGCGGTCACGCGCGACGTGCCGCCATATTTGATGGCGATAGGACAGCCGGCGGTGCCGCACAGCGTCAATTCCGAGGGCTTGAAGCGGCGCGGTTTCACGGCGGCGCAAATTCAAAACATTCGCCGCGCGTATCGCGTGCTGTACCGGTCCGGATTGAAGCTGGCCCAGGCGCTCGAGCGGCTGGAGGAAACGGCGCTGCAGCAGCCGGAAATCGCGCCGTTCGTTGCATTCATCAAGCAAAGCTCGCGCAGCATCGTTCGCTAAAGGGGATGCCGATGCCATTGCGGGTCGGTCTGGTGGCGGGCGAAGCCTCGGGCGACGCGCTAGGGGCGGATTTGATGCAGGCCTTGCGCCGCTTGGCGCCGGATGCGCGCTTCTTCGGAATCGCGGGGCCGAAAATGCAGGCACAGGGCTGCGAGGTCTGGGAACCGTCCGAATCGCTCGCCGTCATGGGATTGTTTGAAATATTGCGCGATCTGCCGCGGCTGCTGCGGCTGCGCGCGCGCATCCGCCGCTCATTCATCGCCGCCCGGCCGGACGTGTTCGTCGGGATCGACGCGCCGGAATTCAATTTGGGCCTGGCGCGCGCCCTGCGCCGTGCCTCGATACCGACCGTGCAATACGTCAGTCCGCAAGTGTGGGCTTGGCGGCAAGACCGCGTGCGCGGCATGCGCGATGCCGTCGATCTGGTCCTGTGCCTGTTGCCGTTCGAGAAGCGCTTCTACGACGATCAGGGCTTGCGCGCCGAATTCGTCGGGCACCCGCTGGCCGATGCGATTCCGTTGGCCGCCGACCGGGCCGCGGCCAGAGCGGCGCTCGGCTTGGATCCTCGGCGGCCGGTGATCGCCCTGCTGCCGGGCAGCCGGCGCGGCGAGGTTGCGCGCTTGAGCCGCGATTTTGCCGCGACGGCCGCCTGGATCGCAGCACGCCGCGCCGACGTCGAGTTCGTCGCGCCGATGGCGAGCGAGGCGACCCGCGAGATATTTGCCCGCGCGCTGGCTCGCGGCGCGCCGCGGACCGCGGTTCGCCTGATCGACGGCCGAGCGCAATGCGCGCTGATCGCCGCCGACGCAGTGCTGGTCGCCTCGGGAACGGCCAGCTTGGAGGCGGCCCTGTGCAAGCGGCCGATGGTCGTCGTGTACCGGCTCGGGGCATTGACGACTTGGGTGCTGCGGCGCATGAAGCTGTTCAAATCCGCGTATTTCGCCCAACCGAATCTACTTGCGGGCCGGCGCATCGTCAGCGAGTATTTCCAGGAGCAAATCGTTGCGGAGCAAATTGGAGCGGAACTGTTGATGTGGCTGGACGATCCGAAACGCACGGCCGATCTGGAGGCGCAGTTCCTGGCGATCCACCGGAATTTGCGGCGCGACGCGAGCGCGAGCGCGGCGCGGGCGATCATGCAGTTGCTCGGCGCCGCAAGGCCGCCGGCGTGACGCAGCGGATCGCAGGCGTGATGCAGCGGATCGCAGGCGTCGACGAGGCCGGCCGCGGTCCGCTCGCGGGTCCCGTGGTGGCCGCTGCCGTGATCCTGCGCGCAGGCTCGCGCATCGGCGGCATCGCCGACTCGAAAACGCTGAGCTGCGCCGAGCGCGAGCGCTTGGCGGGCGTGATCCGCCGCCGCGCGCTGTGCTACGGCATTGGTTGGGCGGATCCGGCCGAGATCGATGCCATCGACATCCTGCAGGCGACGTTTCTCGCGATGCGCCGCGCGGTGCTCGGCCTCCGCGTCAGGCCCGACCGGCTGCTGGTCGACGGCAACCGCTTGCCGTCCTTGGCCGGGCTCGGCGAGCCCTTGAGCGCCGAGGCCATCGTGCGCGGCGACGCGAGCGACCCGTCGATCGGCGCCGCCTCGATATTGGCGAAGACGGCGCGCGACGCGTACATGGAGCGCATGGACCGGCTCTATCCGCTCTATGCGTTCGCGAGCCACAAGGGATACCCGACCGCCCTGCATCGGCGGCTGTTGCTCGAGCATGGGCCCTGTCCATTGCACCGCCGCTCGTTCGCCCCCGTCGCCGCGGCGTTGAGGGGGCGGCCGTGACCTCCTTCGTTCATCTGCGGGTGCACACCGAATATTCGCTGATCGACGGGATCGTGCGGATTCCCGCGCTGATGGCCGCCGCGGCCGCGGCCGGCATGCCGGCCGTCGCGCTGACCGATCAGAGCAATTTGTTCGCGATGGTGAAGTTCTACAAGGAGGCGCAAAGCAGCGGCGTCAAACCGTTGATCGGCGTCGATGCCTGGATCCGCGAGTCCGGCGAGCGCGCGCCGCCCGCCCGCATCGTATTGCTGTGTCAAAACTTGACCGGCTACCGGCGATTGACGCAGCTGGTCACCCGCTCTTATCTCGAGGGCCAGCGTCGCGGGCCGCCGATGCTCGAGCATGGCTGGTTGAGCGCGGAACGATTGAGCGGCTTGATCGTATTGTCCGGCGCGGCGGAAGGCGACATTGGGCAAGCGCTCGCGCGCGGCCGCGACGACGAGGCCCGGCGCTGCCTCGATGCGTGGCTGGAGCTATGCGGCGACCGCTTCTACCTCGAGGCGCAACGCACCGGGCGCCCGGGGGAGGCGGCCTACACGGATGCGGTCTTGAGCCTGGCATCCGAGCGCGGCGTAGCGGCGGTCGCGACCAACGACGTGCGGTTCTTGCGGCGCGCCGAATTCGAGGCGCACGAGGCGCGAGTCTGCATACACGAGGGCGCTCTGCTCGCCGACGGCAGGCGCGCCCGCCGCTACACCGAGGAGCAATATCTGAAGTCCCCGGCCGAAATGGCCGAACTGTTTGCCGATCAACCCGAACTGCTGGCCAACACCGTGGAGATCGCCAAGCGCTGCTCGCTGGAAATTCAGTTGGGCGAAGCGATGCTGCCGGCCTACCCCGTGCCCGAGGGCAGCACGACCGAAGAATATCTGCATCGGCAGTCCGCGATCGGCCTGCGGGAGAGGCTCGCGGCCGCCGGCGCCGAGGGCTCGCCGGTTCGCGCGCAAGCTCATTACGAACAGCGGCTCGCGCTGGAGCTCGGCGTGATTTGCACGATGGGATTCGCCGGATATTTCTTGATCGTCGCCGACTTCATCCGGTGGGCGCGCGGGCACGGCGTGCCGGTCGGACCCGGCCGCGGCTCCGGCGCCGGCTCGCTGGTCGCCTATGCGCTGCAGATCACGGACCTCGATCCGATCGAACACGACTTGCTGTTCGAGCGGTTCTTGAACCCCGAGCGGGTCTCGATGCCGGATATCGACGTCGATTTCTGCATGGAGGGGCGCGACCGCGTCATCGACTACGTCGCGCACAAATACGGCCGCGAGCGCGTCTCGCAGATCATCACCTACGGAACGCTCGCGGCGAAGGCGGTCGTGCGCGACGTGGGGCGCGTGTTGGGACACAACTACGGCTACGTCGACAAGATCGCCAAATTGATCCCCTTCGAGATCGGAATCACGCTGGACAAGGCGCTCGAGCAGGAAGAGGAACTGAAGCGGCTGTACGCGGGCGACGGCGAAGTCAGAGAATTGATCGATTTGGCGCGCGCGCTCGAGGGATTGGTGCGCAATGCCGGCACGCACGCCGGCGGCGTCGTCATCGCGCCTTCGGTGCTGACCGATTTCACGCCGCTGTATTGCGAGGAAGGCAGCGGCACGCCGGTCACGCAGTTCGACAAGGACGATGTCGAGGCCGCGGGTCTCGTCAAGTTCGATTTTCTGGGGCTGCGGACGCTGACGATCATCGACTGGGCGGTGCGCGACATCAACGCCGAACGCGGCCGCGCCGGCGATCCGCCGCTCGAGATCAGCGCCCTGCCGATGGGCGACGCGGCGACGTATCAGCTCCTGAAGAACTGCCGGACCACGGCGGTTTTCCAGCTCGAGTCGCGCGGCATGAAGGATCTGATCCGGCGCCTGCAGCCGGACCGGTTCGGCGACATCGTAGCCTTGGTCGCGCTGTTTCGGCCGGGTCCGCTGCAGTCCGGCATGGTCGACGATTTCATCGCCCGCAAGCACGACATGAGCGGCGCGACGATCGACTATCTGCACCCGGCGTTGAAGCCCGTGCTGGAGGCGACCTACGGCGTGATCCTGTATCAGGAGCAGGTCATGCAGATCGCGCAAATCCTGGCCGGCTATACGCTGGGCGGCGCGGATCTGCTGCGCCGTGCGATGGGCAAGAAGAAGCCGGAGGAAATGGCCAAGCAGCGCTCGGTGTTCGTCAGCGGCGCGGTCGCGCGCGGGGTGCGCGAGGCGCAGGCGACCCACATCTTCGATCTGATGGAAAAATTCGCCGGTTACGGGTTCAACAAGTCGCACTCGGCCGCCTATGCGCTGCTGTCGTACCAGACGGCGTGGCTGAAAGCGCATTATCCCGCCGCCTTCATGGCCGCCGTGCTGTCTTCGGACATGGACAAGACCGACAAGGTCGTCACGCTGATCGACGAATGCGCCAGCATGCGGCTGGAAATCCTGCCGCCCGACGTCAACGAGTCGATCTACAAGTTCAGGGTCGCGGGACCGGACAGCATCCGTTACGGCATGGGCGCGATCAAGGGCGTCGGGGCCGCCGCGGTCGAGGCGATCATCGAGGAGCGCTCGGCGCGCGGCGCGTTCATGAGCCTGCCCGATCTGTGCCGCCGCATCGATTTACAGAGGGTCAACCGGCGCGTGCTCGAAGCCTTGATCCGCTCCGGAAGCCTCGATGGGATCGGTCCGAACCGCGCGACATTGAGCGCCGAACTCGACAAGGCAATGCATCTGGGCGAGCAGAATTCACGCGCGGTCTGCACCGGCCAAGTCGATCTATTCGGCCTGAGCGCCGCGCAAGACAGCGTGCTGCCGGAATTTACGGAAAGCGTGCGTTTGACCGGAGAGCGCGAGACCCTCGGATTGTTCTTGAGCGGGCATCCGATCAGTCCCTATGAGCCGGACTTGAAGTATCTGGTCAGCGCGCGGCTCGCCGATATCGGCGGACCGAAGCCCGTGGCCCCGGAGTCCGGGCGCGGTTGGTCGCCGGCGAAGTCGGTGACGGTCGCAGGTCTCGTGCTGGAGATTCGCCGGCGCCCCAACCGGGTGACCTTGGTCCTCGACGATCGCAGCGGCCGCCTCGAAATCAGTCTTTACGAAGAGACCTACCAGCAACATCGCGACATCATCGTCAAGGATGCGATACTGGTGATCGACGGCAGCCTGCGGTTCGACGACTTCATCGAGGCCTGGCGGTTGCAAGCCAAGTCGCTGATCGACATCGACCGCGCCAGGGAACGCTATGCGCGCCGGCTTCTGGCTGCGCTGGCCGAGCGAGTTCGACGGGCCGCAGGGCATGAGCCGTTTCGAGGAATTATTGCGTCCATTTTTACGCGGGCCTTGCGGTGTCGGCGTCGTCGTCTCGCGCAGCGATTACTCCGGCCGGGTCAATTTGGCCGACGCCTGGTCGGTACGGCCGACCCGGGAATTGCTCGATCGGCTGACGAGCCTCGTCGGGCGCGATGGCTGGCATTTGGTCTATGGTCCTCGGAATGACGCGCGGGGCGAGGAAACTTCTTCATGGCGATGAATTTTCTGGAATTTGAGCAGCCGATCGCCGAACTGGAAGCCAAGATCGAGGAGCTGAAGTTCCTCGGCTCCAACGGCAGCGCCAACATTTCGGATGAAATAAAGCGCTTGCAGGGGAAGAGCCGGGCATTGACGACGACCATCTTCCAAAACCTGAGCCCGTGGCAAATCACGCAATTGGCGCGCCATCCGCAGCGGCCGTATACGCTGGACTATCTGTCGATGATCTTCACCGACTGGCACGAATTGCACGGCGACCGCATGTACAGCGACGATCTGGCGATCGTCGGCGGACTGGCGCGGATCGACGGCACGCCGGTCATGGTGATCGGCCATCAGAAGGGGCGGGACACCAAAGAGCGCGTACGCCGCAATTACGGCATGCCGAAACCGGAAGGCTACCGCAAGGCGCTGCGCTTGATGATGACGGCGGAGCGCTTCCGCTTGCCGATCGTCACGCTGATCGATACGCCCGGCGCGTATCCCGGCATCGGCTCGGAGGAACGGGGGCAAAGCGAGGCGATCGCCCGCAATTTGTTCGAGATGTCGAATTTGGCGGCGCCGATTCTGTCGGTCGTGATCGGCGAGGGAGGGTCCGGCGGCGCGCTTGCGATCGGCGTCTGCGACCGGCTGGTCATGCTGCAGTTCAGCGTCTACTCGGTCATATCGCCGGAGAGCTGCGCGTCGATACTGTGGAAGAGCACCGACAAGAAGGAAATAGCGGCCGATGCGATGGGCGGCACGGCCGAGCGGCTCAAGAAGCTGGGTCTCGTCGATGAGGTTCTGAAGGAGCCGCACGGCGGGGCGCACCGCGACCCCGCGGCGATGGCCGAAACCCTGAAGACCAGCGTCGTCAAACATCTCGCTGAGCTGCGCAACCAGCCGGTCACGCAATTGCTCGATGCGAGGCAAGCGCGCTTGCGCTCGTTCGGCGTGTTTCGCGACGGCTGAGCGGCCATGAGTTTTTCGGCCGCCGCGCTCGCTGCCGAGTTGGCGAGGCAACTGCCGCGAGGCGCGAGCGGATTGGTGGTGGCATTGAGCGGCGGACTGGACTCCAGTTGCCTGCTGGCCGCTGCGGCGACGCTCTATCCGCGGGGCGGCGCGCTGCCGCTGCGCGCCGCGCACATCGATCATGGTTTGCAAGGCGCCGCCGCCGCCTTCCGCGCGGTCTGCACCGGTTTGTGCGAGCATCTGCAGGTGCCGCTGTCGATCATCGAGGTTGCGGCCGCCGCGTCCGCCGGAGCATCGCTCGAAGCCGCGGCGCGCGACGCGCGCTACGAAGCGCTCTCGGCCGCGCTCGCCGCCGGCGAGTGCTTGTTGACCGCCCACCACTGCGAAGATCAGGCCGAGACGCTGTTGCTGCAGGCGCTGCGCGGCGCCGGTCTGAAGGGGCTGGCGAGCATGCCGGCGCTGCGTCCGCTCGCCGCCGGCTGGCATCTGCGGCCGATGTTGGCTGCCACGCGCGCCGACATCGAGCGCTACGCCGAAAAGCACGGCATCGGCGGCGTGGCGGATCCGATGAACGCGGACTTGCGCTTCGATCGAGTCTATTTGCGGCGCCAGGTGTGGCCGCTGATCGCGCGGCGTTGGCCGGGTGCGGCCAAAGCGCTGTCGCGCGTCGCGGCGCACGCGGCCGAGGCGCAGGAGCTGTTGGAGTCGGCGGCCGATGAGGACCTTGCATCGCTCGCCGACGGCGAAGCGCTGTCGGTGCCGCGGCTGCGCGCACTCGGCGCGGCGCGGCGCATCAACGCGGTGCGGCGCTGGATCGGCAAAGCCTCGGCGGTGCCGCCGCCAACCTCGCGGCTCATCGAAGCGCTGCGCCAAATCATGGACGCCGATCAAGATCATTTGCCGGCCGTCCCGTGGGGCGCGCATGCGCTGCGCCGTTATCGCGATCGCTTGTTCCTGACCGCGGCCGAGCCGCCGCACCTGGATTGCGAGCGCGCGTGGACGGCGCCGCTGCGGACCGGCCTCGATCTGGGCCCCGGGCTCGGACGGTTGCTTTGCGTCGCGCGGCGGGGCGGTTTGGCCGCCGCCCGGTTGCCGGCGAGCTTGCTGGTGCGCGCCCGCAGCGGCGGGGAGGCCTTGAGGCCGGGCAGCGATGCCGCGACGCAGAGCGTGCAACACCTGTGTCAAGCGCAGGGAATACTGCCGTGGATGCGAGGCGCGCTGCCGTTCATCTTTGCGGGTTCCGATTTGATCGCGGTCGGCAGATCTCTGGCTGGACGGGCGCTGGTGCGTCGCCGCGCGCGAACCCGGCCTCGCGTTTCGCTGGGAACACGCGCCGCTGCTCGTCTGAGCGCGCCTTGCGCGGCGCCGGGCGACGGCCGATTGTCCATCGACCGGCGATCTGGTAATCTGAATTCCCGTCGAATTCTCGTTATTCCCACAGGCTTCAGCTTGTTGATGCCGGATCCGGATGGTCCGGGCGGCGAGCGCTTTTTATCGGCGGTGACCCATCATGAGCAGATTCGTTTTCGTCACCGGCGGCGTGGTTTCCTCGCTCGGCAAGGGAATCGCATCGGCTTCGCTGGGCGCAATCCTCGAGGCCCGCGGCCTCAAGGTCAGCATGGTCAAGCTCGATCCGTACATCAACGTCGATCCCGGCACCATGAGCCCTTTCCAGCACGGCGAAGTGTTCGTCACGGCCGACGGTACCGAATCGGACCTCGACCTTGGGCACTACGAGCGCTTCGTGCGCACGACGACCGGGCGCAACAGCAATTTCACGACGGGGCGGATTTACGAGCGCGTCATCGCCAAGGAGCGGCGGGGGGACTATTTGGGCGCGACCGTGCAAGTCATCCCGCACATCACCGATGAGATCAAGTACCGCATACGCATGGGCGCCGGCAACTCGGACGTCTGCATGGTTGAAATCGGCGGCACGGTCGGCGACATCGAATCGCTGCCGTTTCTGGAGGCCATTCGGCAAATGGGCGTGGAGCTCGGCCACAATCGCGTGCTGTACATGCATTTGACGCTGGTGCCGATCGTCGGCGGGTCCGGCGAGATCAAGACGAAGCCCACGCAGCACTCGGTCAAGGAGTTGCGCGGCATCGGCATACAGCCGGACATCCTCCTGTGCCGATGCCTGCAGAGCCTGCCCGACGAGCAGCGCCGCAAGATCGCCCTGTTCACGAACGTCGAGGAGCGCGCCGTGATTTCCGCGGTCGACGCCGACGACATTTACAAGATACCGCTGCTGCTGCATGAGCAGAAGTTGGACGAGATCGTCGTGGACAAACTGCGCCTCGAGGTGCCGCCGACGGATCTCGCCGACTGGCGCGCCGTCGTCGCCGCCAAGCAGAATCCGGAGGCCGTCGTCGATATCGGCATGGTCGGCAAGTACGTGCAGATCCGCGATTCCTATATTTCGCTGAACGAGGCGCTGATGCACGGCGGAATCAAGACGCGCACCCGGGTCAACATTCACTATTTCGAATCGCAGGACATCGAACGCTCCGGGCCGGGCGCGCTGCAGAATATGGATGCGATCCTCGTGCCGGGCGGCTTCGGCGACCGCGGCATCGAGGGCAAGATCCAGGCGATCCGCCACGCGCGCGAGAATCGCGTGCCTTACCTAGGCATTTGCCTCGGGATGCAGTTGGCGATCATCGAATATTCGCGCCACGTGCTCGGGCTGAAGGATGCGAACAGTACGGAGTTCGACCGCGCGACGAATCATCCGGTCATCGCCTTGATCACCGAATGGCAGGATTTGGCCCGCGGTCAGCAGGTGCGCGACGAGAAATCGAATCTCGGCGGCAGCATGCGACTCGGTGCCCAAGAGGCGAAGCTCGCGCCGGGCTCGCTCGTGCATGCGATGTACGGCAAGGATTCGATCTTCGAGCGGCACCGCCATCGCTACGAATTCAACAATCATTATCTGGACGAGTTGACCTCGGCCGGATTGCGGTTTTCCGGCTTCTCGGCCGACGGTTTGGTCGAATGCATCGAATTGCCGAGCCATCCGTGGTTCGTCGCGAGCCAATTCCACCCGGAATTCACCTCGACCCCGCGCGACGGCCATCCGCTGTTCACCGGCTTCGTCCGCGCCGCCAGGGCGTACCGCGCAGCGCTGCAGCCCGGCCGCGCGACTGCATGAAGCTCGCCTCCTTCGAGGTCGGTGCTCAACTGCCGCTCTTTCTGATCGCCGGCCCCTGCGTGATCGAAAGCGAGGCGCTCGTCGTCGAGGTCGCCGGCCGTCTGCGCGATGTGACCGCGGCTCTTGGGATGCCGTTCGTGTTCAAGGCCTCGTTCGACAAGGCCAACCGCTCGTCGGCGAAGAGCTTTCGCGGGCCGGGCATCGAGGCGGGCCTCAAGGCGCTCGCGCGCGTGCGCGCCGAAATCGGCGTCCCCGTGTTGACCGACGTGCATGAGGACACGCCGCTCGCGGAGGTTGCGAGCGTCGTCGACGTGCTGCAAACGCCGGCGTTCCTCTGCCGGCAAACGAACTTCATTCTGGCGGTGGCCGCGCAGGGCAAGCCGGTCAACATCAAGAAGGGCCAATTCCTGTCACCCTGGGAAATGCAGAACGTCGTCGACAAGGCGCGCTCCACCGGCAATGCCGCGATCATGGTTTGCGAGCGCGGGTTTTGTTTCGGCTACAACAATCTGGTGTCGGATATGCGTTCGCTCGCCGTGATGCGCAGCACCGGCTGCCCGGTCGTGTTCGACGCGACTCACTCGGTGCAATTGCCGGGAGGCAAGGGCGATGCGTCGGGCGGTCAGCGCGAGTTCGTGCCGGTGCTGGCGCGGGCGGCGGTGGCGGCGGGAGTTGCCGGCCTGTTCATGGAAACCCATCCTGTTCCCTCCAAGGCTTTATCCGACGGTCCGAATGCGTGGCCGTTGGATCGGATGGCGCCGTTGCTGGCGACCTTGGCCGAAATCGACCGCACCGTCAAAAGGCAACCGTTCGAGGAATCGCTGTTATGAGCCGCATCGCCGCTGTCCTGGGCCGCGAGATCATCGATTCGCGCGGCAATCCCACCGTCGAAGCCGAGGTCAGACTGGATAGCGGCGTCGTCGGCCGCGCCGCGGTGCCGTCCGGCGCGTCGACCGGCTCGCGCGAGGCGGTCGAGTTGCGCGACGGCGATCAGCGGCGCTTCGGCGGCAAGGGCGTGCTGCGGGCGGTGGCTCACGTCAACGGCCCGATCAGGCAGTTGCTGCAAGGCCGGGACCCGCAAGATCAGCGCGGGCTCGATGCGCGGCTGATCGAAGCGGACGGCACGGAGAACAAATCGAAGTTCGGCGCGAACGCGATATTGGCGGCATCGCTCGCCGCGGCGCACGCCGCCGCCGCCGACCGCAGCGCTGCCGCTGTACCGCCACCTCGGCGGCGACGGCGATCTCGTCATGCCGGTGCCGATGATGAACATCATCAACGGCGGCGCGCACGCCGACAACAGCATCGATATTCAGGAATTCATGATCTTGCCGATCGGCGCGCCGTCCCTGTCCGAAGCGCTGCGCTACGGGGCCGAGATATTCCACACGCTGAAAAAAGTGCTGCACGCAAAGGGCTTGAACACCGCGGTCGGCGATGAGGGCGGCTTCGCGCCGGATTTGCCGTCGAACGAAGCGGCGCTGACGACGATCTTGGAAGCCATCGACAAGGCCGGGTATCGGGCCGGCAAGGACGTTTATTTGGGGATCGACGCCGCCAGCAACGAGTTCTACAAGGACGGCCTCTATGATCTCGCCTCCGAGGGACGCAAGTTCACGTCCCGGGAATTCGCCGATTATCTCGCCGGTCTCGTCGCCAAATATCCGATCGTCACGGTCGAGGACGGCATGAGCGAGGGCGACTGGGACGGCTGGGCGGTCCTGACGCAAAAGCTCGGCGGCAAGGTGCAGCTGGTCGGCGACGACATCTTCGTCACGAACACGAATATTTTCGCGCAAGGCATCGAGAAGGGAATCGCCAATGCCATTCTGATCAAACCCAACCAAATCGGAACGCTGACCGAGACCATGGCCGCGATCGCGATGGCGGCCGAGGCCAAGTACGCGGCGATCATCTCGCACCGTTCCGGCGAGACCGAGGACGCGACGATCGCCGATCTTGCCGTCGCGACGACCGCGACTCAAATCAAGACCGGCTCCATGTCGCGTTCGGACCGCGTCGCCAAATACAACCAGCTGTTGCGGATCGAAGCCGAACTGGGATCCAAGGCGAGTTACGCGGGGATACACGCGTTGGCGGTACCAATTTCTTAAGAGTTCGTGCTAAGCTCCTGTCCCCATGAGGATTTTCGCCGCCATCTTGGGTTTAGCCCTGATTCTGCTGCAGTACCGGTTTTGGATTTCGGACCAGGGCATCCATGACGTGAGGCGCCTGCAAGCGGCCATCGCGATCCAGGCGGCCGCGAATCGCGAACAAGCCGATCGCAACCGCCAGCTGGCCGCCGAAGTGCGCGACCTGAAAGTCGGCATGGCCGCTCTCGAGGAGCGAGGGCGCAGTGAACTGGGCATGGTTCGCGGCAATGAGACGTTTTATCAAGTCGTGACGCGCGCGACTCCCGCCGCGCCGGCGCCGGCCGCGCAAGTCTCCGCCCGTGCGCAATGAGCCGGCCCTCCGCCGCACCTCGCCTATGGGCGATCGTACCGGCTGCGGGCCGCGGCGAGCGCTACGCGCCTGCGGCCGGCGCCGCTAAACAATACGCGGATCTCCTAGGCAGGCCGGTGCTCGAATGGTCGCTGCGCCGGCTGCTCGCCGAGCCGCGCGTCGAGGCGGTCGTCGCCGTCGTCGCCGCCGGCGATGCGCACTGGCCGGCGCTCGCCGGGCGACTCGCCGATCCGCGGCTGCATTCGACGGTCGGCGGCGCGAGCCGGCAAATCTCGGTGATCAACGGACTTGCGTATCTCGCGGAGCGAGCGGCGCCGGCTGATTGGGTCTTGGTGCACGACGCCGCGCGGCCCTGCCTGACGGCGGCCGAAATCCACGCTCTGCTCGCGGCACTCGATCGCGGCGCCGCCGGCGCGGTGCTCGCGACGCCGCTGGTCGACACGATCAAGCGGGAGCGCCTCGGCGCCGTGCTCGAGACGGTGGACCGGCAGGGGTTATGGCGCGCTTTGACGCCGCAGGTGTTCGCCTACGGCGAGCTCTGCGCGGCGCTGCGCGCCGCGGCGCGCGACGGCGCCACGGTGACCGACGAGTCGCAGGCGATGGAGCGCGCCGGCATCGCCGCGGCGCTCGTCGCGGGATCTCCGTTCAATATCAAGGTGACGCGCGCCGAGGATTTGCAGACGGCGGCCGGCTGTTTGAAGATCTCGGAGGGAGGACGAATGCGAATCGGCCAGGGCTTCGATGTGCACGCTTTCGGCGCCGGCGATCACGTCGTGCTCGGCGGCGTGCGGATCGCCTATCCGCGCGGCATCGTCGCGCATTCGGACGGCGACGTCGTGATTCACGCGCTGTGCGACGCGGTGTTGGGCGCGATGGGGCAGGGCGACATCGGTCTGCACTTTCCGGACAGCGACCCCGCGCATCGCGGCGCCGACAGCCGCTTGTTCTTGCGCGAGGTCGCCGCGCGCCTGCGCGGCGCCGGGCTGCGCGTGGTCAACGCCGATGTCACGGTGCTCGCGGAGGCGCCGCGCATCGCCCCGCACCGCGCCGCGATCGCCGCGAATCTCGCCGCCGATCTCGGCATCGAGGCGGCACTGGTCAATATCAAGGCGACGACCACCGAACGGCTGGGATTCGTCGGCCGCGGCGAGGGCCTCGCGGCGCTCGCCTGCGTGCTGCTCGACGCCTAGACGCGCAGCAGCACGTAAACCGCTCCGGTCCCCCCGTCGATAGGCCGCGCGGACGTGAACGCCAAGACGTCCGCATGGCGGCGCAGCCAAACGTCGACAGCCGCCTTGAGTACCGCACCGCGCGCGCCCGAGCGCGTGCCCTTGCCGTGGATGATGCGAACGCACTGCCGCCCGCGGTCGCTGCTGTCGGCCAGAAACGCGGCGAGCAGGACGCGGGCGTGCGCCTGATCGAGGCCGTGCAAATCGAGCTCGGCTTCGACGGGCAAGGCGCCCCGGCGCAGCCGGCGCAGCTCTCGATCGCGCACGCCGGATCTGCGAAACGCCAATTGCCCCTCGGGAGCCTCGATGCGATCGAGCAGCGGCATTCGCGCATCGAGGGTCTCGAGCGGCGGGATTACGGGCGAGCTTCGGCGATTGCGCGGGCGCGGCGCCGGCGTCGCGGCCGGCGTCGCGGCCGGAGTCGCGGCTTGCGCGATGCTCTGCGGCAGCGGCTGCACGCCGCGCATCGCCGCGCGGAAGATCGAGGCATCGTCGTCGGCGGGATGCTGCTCGCGGCGGCCGTGTTCGCCGGTGCGGCCGTGTTCGCCGGTGCGGCCGTGTTCGCCGGTGCGGCGTTGTGTTGCCATGGTTCTTGCGACTCGATCGGCTATCGGCGTTTTCGGGGTTACAGTATAGTCTGCACGGCGCTACCCGCCACCCTTGGGCAGGCTCGACAATCCAGTGAAGATACTCCTCTCGAACGATGACGGTTATCGCGCCCCCGGCTTGGCGGCCCTCAAGGCCGCGATCACGCCCCTCGGAGCGGTCACGGTCGTCGCGCCCGACCGCAACCGCAGCGGCGCGAGCAATTCGCTGACTCTCGATGTGCCGTTGCGCGCCTCGAAATTCGACACGAATGCGTACTACGTCAACGGTACGCCGACCGACTGCGTGCACTTGGCGGTGTCCGGCCTGTTCGACTTCGATCACGACCTAGTCGTCTCCGGCGTCAACGACGGCGCCAATCTCGGCGACGACGTGCTCTACTCCGGCACGGTGGCGGCGGCGATGGAAGGCCGATTCCTCGGCTTGCCGGCGATCGCGGTATCGCTGTGCGTGGAAGCGGACAGTCCGCGCAATTTCGCGAGCGCGGCGCGCATTGCGGCGCGCCTGGTCGAACGCCTGCAAACCAAGAGCCTGCAAGGCTCGGTGATCTTGAACGTCAACGTGCCGGATCTACAGGACAACGAGTTGCGCGGGCTGAAGGTCACTCGGCTCGGCAACCGGCATCGCAGCGAGCCGGCCGTGCGCACCACGGATCCGCGCGGCCGCGAAGTGTTTTGGATCGGATCGGCGGGTTCCGGTCAGGACGCGGGACCCGGCACCGATTTCCATGCCGTGGCGGCCGGCTACGCGTCGATCACGCCTCTGCAGATCGATTTGACGCGGCACGCAGCGCTTGCCGACATCGAGCGCTGGCTGCCTCTTTGAATAGTTTCATGGACAGTTCGCGTCTGACCGGCATCGGGATGACGTCGGCGCGCACGCGCGAGCGCCTGGTGCAGCGCCTGCAGGAACAAGGGATCGCCGATCAGCGGGTCCTCGACCGGATCCGCAACGTTCCCCGGCATTTATTCGTCGACGAGGCCTTGGCGAGCCGGGCATACGAGGACACGGCCTTGCCGATCGGCTTTGGTCAAACGATCTCGCAGCCCTACATCGTGGCGCGCATGACGGCCGAGCTGTTCGCGACCGGTCCGGTCGACAGGGTTTTGGAGATCGGCACCGGCTGCGGCTACCAGAGCGCGGTGCTCGCGCCGATGGTCGACGATATCTACACGATCGAACGGATCGGCGCCCTGGTCGGGCGGGCGCGGCGCACGCTGCGCGAGTTGAAGATACGCAACGTCCATTTCCGCCATGACGACGGCAGCGTCGGCTGGGCGGCTCGCGCGCCCTTCGACGCGATTTTGCTGACCGCCGCGCCGCACGCGGTCCCGGAGGCGCTGTACGAGCAGCTGATGCGTCGGCGGGCGCCTGATCGCGCCGGTCGGACCGGATGGGCATCAAGAATTGATCTGCTACACCAAACTCGCGACGGGGATGGAGCGGCGGTCCCTCGGCGCCGTAAGCTTCGTGCCCCTGCTGTCGGGACTGCAGCGCTGACGCGGTGCGCATCGCTCGATCGTTGATGGTCGCCGGCATTTGCGTGGTGTGGCTGTGCGGCTGCGTGGACGGCGGTGAGCCCATGCCGCAGTACTACGTCGTGCAGCCGCAGGACACGCTCTACAGCATCGCGTGGCGCCACTCGCTGGATTACCGCGATTTGGCGGCATGGAATCGGCTCCGTGGGAATTTTCGGATCGAGGTGGGTCAGCGCCTCACGCTACGGCCGGGAACGGCGGTGAGGAGCGCGCCGAGTCAGCGCGGGATGCCGCGCGGGCAAGAACCGCTGCCGCCTGCACCGCAAGGTTCCGCCGAGGAACTGCGCGAGAACGCCGCCCTGCATTGGGTTTGGCCGACGGAGCGGATCGGCTGGCCGCGCCGGCTGCCGAACGGCGGACTGCTGATCGCCGGCAGGCTAGGGCAAGTGGTGCGCGCGGCGGCGGCCGGCCGTGTCGTTTACACCGGCAGCGGCATTCGCGGTTTCGGCAAGCTGGTCATCATCAAACACAGCGCGACGCTGTTGTCCGCGTACGCCTACAACAGCGAGATGTTCGTGCGCGACGGCGATGCGGTCGCCGCAGGTCAGATGATCGCGAAGATGGGCGAGAACGCGCAGCGAGAACCGACGCTGTATTTTGAGATTCGGATGAACGGCCGCACCATCGATCCCCTGCCTTACCTTCCGGGAAGGAAGTGAATTTTACTGCGGTTTTAGTACGAGGTTAATTCTGTAATAGACGCCTAACATACTGATATATCAATAGATATGATTTTTTGTATCATTTATGTCAATCTTGCTACAACGAAGTTCCTATGCTTAACTCTGCGTCGCAAATCACCGGCTATTTGCGGGGCGCCGAAGGAATACACGGAGGCTGATAGGGGATAAAAAGTAAAGAAGATCAAGAAGAAAAAGAATATTTCTCAATTCCACCTCATACAGAACTCTGGGATGAAAGTGGCCGAGATCCGATCTTCAGTTGCCGTGTTTTTTAGTAAGCGCCCTGCCATTTTGCAATCCGCACCGTCACGGCAATAGCACGGCGACCGCTCGCCGCTTTTCGGCGACGAGAACGTTGAACGTCCGACAGGCCGCGCCGCTGTCCATCACTTCGAAGCCGATTCCGGCCCGCATGAACCGCGCGCCGAACGCTGCCGCGGGAAATTGCTGGCGCGGACCGGTGCCGAGCAGCACGACCTCGGGGTCCATCGTCAGAACGCGCGTCACCAGCGCGGCGGTGAGGTCTGCCATGCCGCGCAGCTCCGGCTCCTCGGCGATCTCGCTGCCGCTGACGATGACAGCGCCTTCGATCCTGCGATCGTTGATTTGAAACCCGCCGGGTGAATAGGCGCGAACGACGTTGATGCCCGAAGTTGAGTCCAGCGTGAAGCGCATGCGCTTAAGATACTCAATCTCGCCATGAAGTGCCCGCTGCCAACCCTATACCTGCGTTTTTCCGCGGGCGTTCTTACGCCCGATCGGGTGCCGTTGCTCGAGCGCCTGTTGGCGCGCGCCGATGCCACGGCGGCGATCGCCGACTGGCGAGGCGACGCGTACTCGCTGATCGCCGCCGACGCCGGGCCGATCCCGGCTCCGGGCGCCGCGGCGCTGTTCGGGGCGCTGGAGCCGGTCGAGGGCGTGTCGGCGTATCTGGCGGCACCGGTGCACTACGCGGCGACGATGACGGGCGTACGGCTCGCCCCCGACGGCATCTTGCGCCTCGACGCGGCGCAGGCGTCGACCTTGGCGCAAGACTTCAATCGCGTGTTCGGCGGCGGCGAACAGCGCCTCGTTGCGACGCGCATCGGCGCACTGGTCTGCGTATTCGGCAGCAAGGTTTCGGCCGAGACGCACGATCCGCGGGATGCCGCCGGCGCGGATATCGGCGCGTTTCAAGCGACGGGCGACGATGCTCACCGACTGCGTCGGCTGATCAGTGAAATTGAAATGTGGCTGTTCGAACACGCCGTCAATCGCGCGCGCGCGGCGGCCGGTCTGCCGGCGATCAGCGGCTTGTGGCTCTGGGGCGGCGGCGCGGTACTCGCGCGGCCGCCGAGATTGACGGGCTGGGCCGCCGGCGATGACGTCGTGTTCGGTCCGTGGTTGGCGGGTGAGCAGCGCGCGCCGGGCGGTTCGCCGCGCGCCCCGAACTCGGGGGTCGTTGCGCTCGAGGCGGTGCCGGGAACCGCCGAGTGGGGCGAGGCCGAAGAGCGATGGCTGATCCCGGCGATCGCGGACCTGCGAGCCGGGCGCCTGCAGAGCATCGTGCTCAGCGCCGCTCATCGATGCTATACGATCGAGGCCGGATTCAAGTGGCGCGTATGGCGACGCGCGCGCCCTTGGTGGGAGTATTTCGGATGATTCGGATGCAAATTCGGCGCCGCAGTTGCGCCGAGGCCGGCGCATTCGCGGCCGGCATGCACCCGGTACTGCGGCGGGTATACGCGGCGCGCGGCATACTGCGCGACGAGGATCTCGATCTGTCGTTGAAGCTGTTGCTGCCGATCAGTTCGCTGACCGGCGTCGAGGCGGCCGCCCGCTTGCTTGCGTCGCACCGCAGCGGCCGAGTCCTCGTCGTCGGCGACTTCGACGCCGACGGCGCCACGAGCACCGCGTTGATCGTGCGCGCTTTGCGCTCGCTGGCATTCGCTCACGTCGATTTTTTGGTGCCGAACCGCTTTCGCTTCGGATATGGATTGACGCCGGAAATCGTCGCGGTCGCGGCCGCGCGGCGGCCGACGCTGATCGTGACGGTCGATAACGGCGTGTCGAGCATCGACGGCGTTGCAGCCGCGCGCGCTCTGGGAATCGCCGTGCTGGTGACCGATCATCATCTGCCGGGATCCGCTCTGCCCCGGGCGGATGCGATCGTCAACCCGAATCTGCCGGGCTCGACCTTCGGCAGTCCGTCACTTGCCGGCGTCGGCGTGGCCTTCTATCTCGTCGCGGCGCTCGCGCAGCTCTTGGACGAGGTCCGGTTCAACCCGGCCGATCTGCTCGATCTGGTCGCTCTCGGCACCGTGGCCGACGTCGTGCCGCTCGATCGCAACAACCGGATACTGGTCGCTCAAGGTCTGCGCCGGATCCGCAGCGGCCGCTGCGTGCCGGGCCTGCGCGCAGTGCTGCAGGAAGCGCACCGCCGCCCGGCGCAAGTGAGCGCCGCCGATCTGGGCTACGCGGTGGCGCCGCGGCTCAATGCGGCCGGACGGCTGACCGACATGAGCGTCGGCATCGAATGTTTGTTGGCCGACGATCCCGCGCTCGCCGCGACGCTCGCCGCGCAATTATCGAGCCTGAACGCCGAACGCCGCGAGATCGAGCGGCGCATGCAGCTCGAGGCGATCGATATCGCGGCCGCGATCCGCCAGGGCGACGGCGCCGCCGAGTCGACGAGCCTTTGCTTGTACGACGAGACCTGGCATCAGGGCGTCGTCGGTCTGGTCGCCGGGCGGATCAAGGATCGGCTGCATCTTCCGGTCGTCGCCTTCGCCCGCGCGCAAGACGGCTCGCTGCGCGGATCGGCGCGCTCGGTCGCCGGCGTGCACATACGCGATGCGCTGGAGCAGGTGGCCGTGAGCCATCCCGGCCTGATCACGAGGTTCGGCGGCCACGCGATGGCGGCCGGGCTGAGCTTGGCCGCGGAGAACTTGCCGGCGTTTCGCGATGCGTTCGCCATCGCCGTCGGCGCCCGCGCGGATGCCGACTCGCTGCGCGGAGTGATTTACTCGGACGGCGAACTCGCGCCGCCGCAGATGTCGCTGGAGACCGCGCGCGCGCTAGCCGCCGGCGGTCCCTGGGGGCAGGGGTTCCCGGAGCCGGTGTTCGACGGCGAATTCGCGGTGCTGGAGACGCGCATCGTCGGCGAGCGGCATCTGAAGCTGAAGCTGCGCGATATTGGCCCCGGCGCGGCGGGCGCCGGCGCCGTCGAAGCGATCGCCTTCGGCTACCTCGGCGGCCCGATGCAAGGCGCCGCGCTCGTTCCGGGAGCGCGGGTCGCCGCGGCTTACCGTCTCGAGGTCAACGAGTTCAACGGCAGCGAGCGCCTGCAACTCAATTGCCAGCATCTCGGGACCGAATAGGCCATTGTGCTAGGATTCCGGTCCATGGAAGTCAATCAAATCAAGCGGGCCATCAAAGATCTCGAGGAGCGCACGCTATCCTTGAGGGGGTATCTTTGATTACGAAAACAAGAGCGAACGCCTGCAGGAAGTAGCGCGCGAATTAGAACAGCCGGGAATTTGGAACACGCCGGAAGTAGCGCAGGATCTCGGCCGCGAGCGCGCGAGACTCGAACAAGTCGTCGGCGGTTTGGACAAGCTCTCGAGCGGGCTCGCCGATGCCGGCGGACTTCTCGAGCTCGCCGAGGCGGAAAGCGACGCGCGGGCCGCCGCCGAGATCGAAACGGATCTGAACGCGCTGAAGCTGGAGGTCGAACGGCTCGAATTCCAGCGGATGTTTCCCGGCAAGATGGACTCTCACAACGCGTTTCTCGATATTCAGGCCGGCGCCGGCGGCACCGAGGCGCAGGATTGGGCGCAGATGCTGCTGCGCATGTACTTGAAATGGGCGGACGCGCACGGCCTGAAGACCGAGATCATCGATCAGAGCGACGGCGAAGTGGCCGGCATCAAGGGCGCGACGATCAGCATGACCGGCGAATACGCCTACGGCTGGCTGCGAACCGAAACCGGCGTTCACCGGCTGGTGCGCAAGTCGCCGTTCGATTCGGGCAACCGCCGCCATACCTCGTTCGCTTCCGTGTTCGTTTCGCCGGAAGTCGACGATGACATCGACATCGAGATCAATCCGGCCGACCTGCGCACCGACGTTTACCGTTCGAGCGGAGCCGGCGGGCAGCACGTCAACAAGACCGAGTCGGCGGTGCGCATCACGCACGTGCCGACCGGCATCGTCGTCGCCTGTCAAAGCGAGCGCAGCCAGCACAAGAACCGTTCGACGGCGATGAAGATGTTGAAAGCGAAGCTCTACGAACTCGAATTCAACAAGCGCAATGCGGCGGCGAAGGTGCTGGAGGACGCGAAATCCGACGTCAGTTGGGGCAATCAAATCCGCAGCTACGTCCTGGACCAATCGCGCATCAAGGATCTGCGCACGGGCGTCGAAATCGGCAATACCGCGGCCGTACTCGACGGCGCGCTGGACGTTTTCATGCAGGCCAGCCTGAAGCAGGGTTTATGACGGAACGCGACGCACGTCCGAATGGCGATGAGCCGCCGGCGGAGGAGAATCATTTGATCGCCGAGCGGCGCGCGAAGCTCGCCTTGTTGCGCGAGCGCGGCAATGCCTTTCCGAACGATTTCCGGCGCAACGCGCTCGCGGGCCACCTGTTGACCGCCTACGGCGAAAAAGCCGCCGAGGTCCTGGAGGCCGATGCGATACGAGTGAGCGTCGCGGGGCGCATGCGCGTCAAGCGGGTCATGGGCAAGGCGAGCTTCGTCAAGATCGAGGATTCCAGCGGCGCGATTCAGATTTTCCTGCAGCGACAGACGCTCGGCGACGTCTACGACGAATTCAAGAGCTGGGACGTCGGCGACGTGATCGGCGCCGAGGGAACGCTGTTCCGCACCAAGACGGGCGAATTGTCGGTGCGGGCGCAGAGCGTGCGCCTGTTGACCAAATCGCTGCGGCCGCTGCCGGACAAGTGGCATGGAATCGCCGATACGGAGTTGCGTTACCGGCAACGCTACGTCGATTTGATCATGAACGAAGACAGCCGCCGCGTCTTCGAGACGCGCACGCGCATCGTGCGCTATTTTCGCGACTTTCTGGACGCGTCCGGCTTTCTAGAGGTCGAGACGCCGATGCTGCAGCCGATACCGGGCGGCGCGGCCGCGCGGCCCTTCAAGACCCATCACAACGCGCTGGACATCGACATGTACCTGCGCATCGCACCCGAGCTGTATTTGAAGCGCTTGACGGTCGGAGGGATGGAGCGAGTCTACGAGATCAACCGAAATTTCCGCAACGAAGGACTGTCGACGCGGCACAATCCGGAGTTCACGATGCTCGAGCTGTATCAGGCGTACGCCGATTACAACGACATCATGCGCATCGTCGAGCGGATGTTGCAAGGCCTGGCCGACGCCCTGACCGGCTCGCGGCTGATCGCGTACCAGGGACGGGAATACGATTTGACGGGGAGTTTCCGGCGTTTGACGATCGAGGAGATTCTGCTCGCGAACAATCCCGCACTCGATCCGCTGTCGCTGCGCGACGTGGCGTATCTGCGCCGGGTCTGCGAACGGCTGGCGATTCCGTTCAAGAGCGGCGACGGCGCGGGCAAGCTGCAAATCGAACTTTTCGAGAAAACCGGCGAGCACACGCTGATGCAGCCGACGTTCGCGTACGCCTACCCGGCCGAGGTGTCGCCGCTGGCGCGCCGCAACGACGCCGATCCGTTCGTCACCGACCGGTTCGAATTGTTCATCGGCGGCCGCGAATACGCCAACGGATTCTCCGAGCTCAACGACGCCGAGGAGCAGGCGCTGCGCTTCAGGGAACAGGCCGAGCGCAAATCGGCGGGCGACGAGGAGGCGATGTATTACGACGCGGATTACGTGCGCGCCCTCGAATACGGTATGCCGCCCGCGGGCGGATTGGGCCTCGGCATCGACCGGGTCGTGATGTTCTTTACCGACCGTGCCTCGATCCGCGATGTGCTGCTGTTCCCGCACATGCGCCCGGAAACTTGAGCGCGGCGGTCGTCTCGCGCATGGCGCCGATCGGAGTGTTCGACTCCGGTGTCGGCGGATTGACGGTATTGCGCGAGTTGCGCCGCGCATTGCCATCGGCGGATTTCATCTATTTGGGCGATACCGCGCGCTTGCCGTACGGCACCAAAAGCGCCGCGACGGTCGCCCGCTACTCGATGCAGTGCGCCGCGGCGTTGCACGCGCGCGCAATACGCTGCTTGGTCGTCGCATGCAATACCGCCTCGGCGTCCGCGTTGCCCGCCCTGCGGCTGCGGTATCCGCGGATGCCGGTGATCGGAGTGATCGATGCCGGCGCCGCGGCTGCGGTAGCCGCGTCCGAAGCGCAGCGCATCGCCGTGATCGCGACGGAGGGAACGATCGCCGGCGGCGCTTATCAGGATGCGATCCACCGATTGGCTCCGCGCGCGCGGGTGACGGCGCAGGCTTGTTCCTTGTTCGTCGCAATGGCGGAGGAGGGTTGGACCAGCGGGCCGCTGACCGAGGCCGTTGCGCATCGCTACCTCGATCCGCTCTTTCGGCGCGGCGAAGCTCCGGATACCCTGGTGCTCGGCTGCACCCACTTCCCGGTGCTGGCGCAAGCGATCCAAGCGGTCTTGCCCGCCGGCGTCGTTATCGTCGATTCGGCCGCGACGACCGCGGCCGCGGTGCTGCGGCAGCTGGGCGACTCCGGTTCGGCGGATCGCGGCTGCGGCAGCGTGACTTGGCTCGCCACCGACGGGGCGGCGCGATTCGCGCGCGTCGGCAGCACGTTCTTCGGCGAGGCGCTCGACGCCGATGCCGTCGAGATCGTCGACCTATAGCCGGTAGGGTAGCGGCAATTCCGTTGCCGTCGCCGCCGCCTCGGGCGGATCGCCCGAGTCGGATGCGGCTGCGAGATTCAACACAGCGAGCGCCTCGAAGGCGCCGTTCGCGCGCGCCAGCTCCGACAGGCGGCCCGTGCGCCCGTCGGCCGTGCGGATCGTATCGCCGACCTTGAGCCCTTCTTGCGTCACCGCGAGACGCATCATGCGCCGCTTGATCCTGCCCAAATTCTGCGCGCGGGCGATGATCTCCTGACCCGTATAGCATCCCTTGCTGAAGCTGATGCCGTCGATCAGGTCCAGGTTCAACATCTGCGCGACGAACACCTCGCGAGTCGGCGCATAGACTTGCGGCAAGCCGCCGCGGATGTCGGCGAGCCGCCAGTCGCTCTCGATGCGCGGCGCATCGAGAGCATCGCCGCCGAGACCTAGCGCGGCGAGCCGGTCGCGAGCCGCGACGAGCCAAAACCGCCGCGAATGCGCGCCGGCGAGGGCCACCGCGACTCCGGCCGCTTGCGCATAGCCCGTCGCGGAATCCGGTACCGGCAGCCCCGCGGCCTGCAACGCCGCCTCGCCGTGCCGGCCCGCGACGAGCAGCTCTTCGCTCGCGTCCTCTATCGTCACTTTCGCGCGCAATACGAACTTGCGCATGCGTTCCAAGGTCGGCATCACCAGTTCTCTCGGCAAAATGCCGATCACCCCGGATTCATGGGGCAGCAGGCGCAAGACCGCCAGGACGCGGCCCTGTGGACTGGAATACGCGGCGAGCAACGGCCGGCCGGCCGCGAGGCGGCTGCTGTCGTGGGAAATCTGTCCCTGCAGAAAACTGAACCGGTCGGCGCCCGCGAACCGTATCAAGCCCAAGTAGCCTAGCCGTCCGGAAATCGGGTTTACGACCGTATCGTTGTTCATGAACGTATCAATTGGGCAGCGCCGCATGGATGTCAACCCCGCCGCCGGACGCGATCGACGGACTGAAGCTGGGTTTGTGTCCCGGTTTTCTGGCAAACTTTGACCCGTGGACTCGAAACTGGATCATGCTGCGCCGGAAACCGCCGCGAACGCGCCGCCTGCGAAGACCGGACCCGCGGACCCCATGCCTGCGAACCGCGAGATCGGCGGCCGTGGCGGAGCGGATCCGACGCGCTACGGCGATTGGGAACTGCGCGGCCGCTGCATCGATTTCTAAAGACTGAAGGACGGATGATGAGCGCACGCGATCGACCCCTTTCTCCGCACCTGCAGGTATACCGGTGGCAGATGGGCAATACGCTGTCGGTATTGCACCGCTTCACGGGCCTGTGCCTGTCGCTGGGTCTGCTGGCGCTGACGGCCTGGCTGGTTGCAGCCGCCGGTGATGCCGGCCGCTACGCGGCCGTGCGCGGCGTGCTTTGCAGTCCGCTCGGCGTCGTTGTGCTGATCGGCGCCAGCTTCGCGTTCTTTTACCATTTGCTGAACGGCGTCCGGCACTTGATCTGGGACGCCGGTCACGGGTTCGAACGCAGGGAGCGCCATGCCGGCGGGTGGCTGGCCGTCGGCGGCTCGATGCTGCTGACCGCGCTGCTGTGGATTTTGATTTGGCGTTTGCAGCATCCGCGATGAGGCCGTCATGAGTCTGCGCAGTCCTCTCGGGCGGGCATTGGGTTTGGGGTCGGCCAAGAGCGGTACCGGCCATTGGTGGGCGCAGCGCACCAGCGCGTTGGCGCTGATTCCGCTGACGCTGTGGTTCCTGCTGTCGTTGCTGCTGCTGCCGAACCTGAATTACGACCTGGTTCGCGCATGGCTGGCGCGGCCGCTCTGCGGGTTGCTCGCGGCCTTGTTGATCATCTCCCTCTCCTATCATTCCTATCTGGGCACGGTCGTCGTCGTGGAAGACTACGTGCACGGCCCGGGCGCCAAGCTTGCGAGCTTGCTGACGCTGCGATGCCTCCACGTCCTGGCCGGCGGCGCCGGACTCATCGCGATTTTGCACATCGCCATCGGAACCTAACTCTCATGACAGCGTATCCATTCACCGATCACAGCTACGATGTGGTCGTCGTCGGCGCCGGCGGTTCCGGTTTGCGCGCGACCCTCGGACTTGCCGAGGCCGGTCTCAGCACCGCCTGCCTGACCAAAGTATTCCCGACCCGCAGCCACACGGTGGCCGCGCAGGGCGGCATTTCGGCGGCGCTCGGCAACATGGGCGCGGACGATTGGCGATGGCATATGTACGACACCGTCAAGGGGTCGGATTGGCTCGGCGACCAGGATGCGATCGAGTTCATGTGCAAGGAAGCGCCGGACGCGGTCGTCGAACTGGAACATTACGGCGTGCCGTTCTCGCGCACCGACGACGGGCGGATCTATCAACGGCCTTTCGGCGGCATGACGACGCATTTCGGCCAAGGCGTCGCGCAGCGCACCTGCGCGGCGGCCGACCGCACGGGTCATGCGATGCTGCACACCCTGTATCAGCAAGCGCTGAAGCACTCCGCGACGTTCTTCAGCGAATACTTTGCGCTGGATTTGATCATGCAAAGCGGCGAATGCCGGGGCGTGGTCGCGCTGGATATGGCCGACGGCAGCCTGCATCGCTTCCGCGCGCACAAAGTGATCTTGGCGACCGGCGGTTACGGACGCGCGTGGTTCTCCTGCACTTCCGCGCACACCTGCACGGGCGACGGCGGCGGCATGGTGCTGCGCGCGGGCTTGCCGCTGCAGGACATGGAGTTCGTGCAGTTCCATCCGACGGGCATCTATGGCGCCGGCTGTTTGATCACCGAAGGGGCGCGCGGCGAGGGGGGGTACTTGACGAATTCGGCCGGCGAACGCTTCATGGAACGCTACGCGCCGAACGCCAAGGACTTGGCGTCGCGCGACGTGGTCAGCCGTTCCATGACGATTGAAATTCGCGAAGGCCGCGGCGTCGGCAAGGAGAAGGACCACATTCATCTCCACTTGGAGCATCTGGGCCCCGACGTGATCAACGAACGGTTGCCCGGAATCGCCGAGACGACGCGCATTTTCGCGGGCGTCGACGTCAATCGCGAGCCGATTCCGGTGCTACCGACCGCCCACTACAACATGGGCGGGATTCCGTGCAACGTCCACGGCGAAGTGCTGACGCTGCAGGCGGACGGCGGCGACGCGATCGTGCAGGGTTTGATGGCCATCGGCGAAGGGGCTTGCGTGTCGGTGCACGGCGCGAACCGGCTGGGTTCGAACTCTCTGTTGGACATCGTGGTCTTCGGGCGCGCCGCCGCCAGGCATTGCGCGCTCGGCATGAAGCCCGGGGCGCCGCACCGTTCTTTCGCCGGCGACGCGGGCGATGCGGCCGTCGCGAGACTCGACAAGCTGCGCAACGCGAAGGGCGCGCTGCCGACCGCCGACGTTCGGCTGTCGATGCAGCGCACGATGCAGCGCGATGCCGCCGTGTTTCGCACCGGCGTGTCGCTGGAGGACGGCAAGCGCAAGCTCGGCGAGGTATTCGCCTCCTTCGCCGAGGTCAAGGTGGCCGATCGCTCCTTGGTCTGGAACACCGATTTGATGGAGACTTTCGAGCTCGCGAATTTATTGGGTCAGGCGGTCGCGACGATGCATTCGGCCGCGAATCGCACCGAGAGCCGCGGCGCGCACGCGCGCGAGGACTTTCCGAGCCGCGACGACGAGCACTGGCTCAAGCACACGCTCTGCTGGGTCGATGCCAACGGCGCGACGCGCTTCGGCTACCGCAAAGTGCATTTGAATACCTTGACGGACGATGTCCAGTCGATCCCGCCGAAGGCACGGACGTACTGAGGAGCGTATCGATGGCTGAATTTTCCCTGCCTGCCAATTCCAAGGTTCGCAAGAACGGCCGCGTGTTCAAGGCAAAAGGGGGCGCGCGCAACGTGCGGGTATTCAAGATTTACCGCTACGACCCGGACGTGCCGGAGAATCCCCGCCTCGATACCTATGAAATCGACATGGACGCCTGCGGTCCGATGGTGCTGGACGCGCTGATCAAGATCAAGAACGAGATCGATTCGACACTGACGTTCCGCCGCTCTTGCCGCGAGGGTATTTGCGGATCGTGCGCGATGAACATCGACGGCAAGAACGGGCTCGCCTGCATCAGCGCGTGCGCGGACATCAAGGCCGAAGTGAAGATCTACCCGTTGCCGCACCTGCCGGTCATCAAGGATCTGGTGCCGGATCTGACCGATTTTTATGCTCAGTATGCGTCGATCAAACCTTGGCTGCAGACGCGCACCCCGCCGCCGCCGGACCGGGAGCGCCTGCAAACGAAGGAGGACCAGGAGAAAGTGGATCGGCCTTCCGCTTGCATCTTGTGCGCCTGTTGTTCGACCAGCTGCCCGAGCTATTGGTGGAACAGCGACCGCTACCTCGGTCCGGCCGCGCTGCTCGCCGCCTATCGGTGGATCGTCGACAGCCGCGATGAGGAGGCCGGCGAGCGGCTTGATCATTTGCAAGATCCGTTCCGCCTTTACCGCTGCCACACGATCATGAATTGCACCGAAGCCTGTCCGAAGGATCTCAACCCGGCTCGCGCCATCGGCGAAATCAAGCAAATGCTGGCCGGCCGCGACCATTGACCGTGCATCGATGGCGGCTTCCGAATGCGAAGACCTCGGCAAGCTGCGCTGGCGCTGCCGCCGTGGAATCCGCGAATTGGACGAGCTGCTGCGGCGGTATGTCGACGAGCGGTTCTGCAGCGCCACCGCGCAAGAACGAGACGTGTTTCGGCGCCTGCTCGATAGTCACGACACGGTGATCTACGCCTATTGCCTGGGCCAGCTGCGCCCGCCGACCCCGGAGCTATCGGCTTTGATCGACCGGATCACCGCCGGCGGGGCGGCCGGCGGGGCGGCCGGCGGGGCGGCTGGCGGCCGCTAATCGCGCCTCCGGCGGCTGCTAGAATCCCGCCTGTGCGCGACTTCACGTTTATCGACTCCTTATGCAAAGATCTGCGAACTTTTGTCGGGGCCGTCGGTCTATTGCGACAGGCAGGGTTTCCGGCCCGCCGATTTGGAATCGCGAATGAGCATTGAGGATAGCGACCTCAAGCTGGTCGAGCGAGTCCAGCACGGCGAACGAGCCGCCTTCGACTTATTGGTCTTGCGGTACCAACACAAGGTGCTGAAGTTGATCATGAGATACGTGCACGACGCCAGCGAAGCCGAGGACATTGCGCAGGAGGCTTTCGTCAAAGCCTACCGGGCGATGCCGTCGTTCCGCGGCGATAGCGCGTTCTATACCTGGCTTTATCGAATCGCGATCAACACGGCGAAGAACGCCTTGGTGGCGACTAAGCGCCGGCCGATGGACTACTCGCTCGATCTACAGGATCCGGAGCAATACGATTTGCACGGCCGCTTGGCCGAATCGGCGACGCCGGAGGCCTTGCTGCTGACCGAGGAGATTCGCGATACGGTCAACAGGGCGATCGAGAACTTGCCCGAGGATTTGCGGACCGCCATCGTGCTGCGCGAACTCGAGGGCCTGAGTTACGAAGACATCGCGCAAACGATGGATTGCCCGGTGGGTACCGTGCGCTCACGAATTTTCCGTGCGCGCGAGGCGATCGACAAGAAGCTGCGACCGATTTTTGACGCCGGCTTGGGCCGGCCAGAGGAGCCATGAGCGACCAAATTCGTGAACAAGTCTCGGCGTTTTTGGACGGCGAGCTGCCCGGTGCGGAGACGGAATTGCTGCTCAAGCGCCTGATGCGGGATGCCGATCTGCGCGCCTCGTTCGGCCGCTACGCGATGATCGGCGAGGCCTGCCGCAGCCAAAAAACGACGCATTTGACGGTCGGCTTCGCATCGAAGGTCAGAGGCGCGATCGACGGCGAGGCCTTGGTCGTGACTGGGCGCATACGCGTCGCCCGCAAGCCGCGCTGGTGGCGCCACGCAGCCAGCGGTGCCGTGGCGGCCGGCGTCGCGGTCGTCGCGGTTTTTGCGCTGCAGCAACGCGCCAACACGCCGACCGTGACCAATATGGCCGCGTCGGTCAACAACGGCGCGGCGGCCGGCGTGCTGGCCGCCGCCAATCCGCGGCGCGCGTTCGTTCCGACGTCGGTGCTGGGGGCGGCGCCCGCTTTGCCGACGGCGCTGCCGGTCGTCGCGGCGCGCAATCATGAGCCGCTGTCCTATACGGTGCCCGCGACCTTGGACGACATTCCGGCGAATTTGCCGTCGGCGCGGCTGACGAATTACGTATTTGCGCACAGCGAATTCGGCTCGCTGCTGGGCCAGAGAAATATGCTGTCGGGATTGATCGCGGAGCCTGACGAGCAGTGGGAATTGGTGCCCGTCGATCATCAATCCGCCGCACAGCCAGCCCAGGCCCCGGACACCAATAGCAGGCCATGATCCGCAGAGCGCCGGGTCGTGAAGCGTGGCTGCCGACCGGCATCGTCGCCTGCGCGCTGCTCGTCGCGGCGCCGCTGCTGGCGCTCGCAGGCGACGATCCGCACGAGTGGCTGGAGAAAATGACCCGGGCGCTCGCCACCCGCAATTACGACGGCACGTTCTTTCACCTCAGCAACGGCCAGGTCGAAGCGATGCGGATCGTGCACCGGGTCCAGGGCGGCCGAGTTACGGAGCGCCTGCAATCCTTGGAAGGGTCCGGGCGCGAGTACGTTCGCGACAACGATCGCTTGACTTGCTACCTGCCCGACAAGCACAAGATTCTCGTCGCAACCCGACAGAGCCGAGGCCCTTTCCTCAGCTCCCTGCCGCACTTCGGCAGCGGGGCGGACCGGTTCTACCGCATCGTATCGTTGCCGCAGGGACGCGTGCTCGGCCGCGCGGTGCGCGTCATCGCGGTGAACCCGAAGGATCAATACCGGTTCGGCTATCGCTTGTGGCTCGATGAAAAGACTGCGATGCCGCTGAAGACGCAGTTGTGCGACTCGCACGGACAGGTTCTCGAGCAGATCCTGTTCGCGAAGCTGGATATGCCGCAATGGATCCCCGACCGGGACTTGAAGCCGACCGTCTCCACGGCGGATATGCGTTGGGTCATTCAAAGCCCGAGTCAAAGCGCATCGCCGGCGATTGCCGCGTTTCGCGCGAGCGAGTTGCCGCCCGGTTTTGAGTTGGCGGCCGCCGGCGCGCAAATGCTTGGTAACGCGAGCGAACCGGCCGAACACCTGGTGTACACCGACGGCTTGGCGACGGTCTCGGTATTCGTCGAGGCCGGCGAGCAACCGGCGGCGGAGTCCGGCGGGCCGGATGCTTCGAACTCCGCACCGATGCAGGGGCTGGCACGCGTCGGCTCGGGGTTCGTCTTCTCGACGGTGGTGCAAGGCCACCAGGTCACCGCAGTCGGCGAAGTGCCCGCCGAAACCGTCGAGTACATCGCGCACTCGGTCAAGGCGCTCTCCGGCGCCGAAATGCCGCGGCACTGAACATGCATCCGCACCCCGCGATCGCCGCGCGCCGGTGAGCGCGCAACCGCGCTTTAGGCTGTTCTCGCGTGCGGGATGCGCGTTGTGCGACGACATGTTGGAGCTGCTGCAGGCGATGCCCGCGGCCGGGCGGTTTCCGATCGACGTCGTCGACATCGACGAGGACCCGGCGGCGCGCGCTCGCTATGCCCACAAGATTCCGGTGTTGTTCTTCGACGGGCTGTTGGTTTGTCACGGTCGCCTGGACGCCGAGGAAGTACATAAAGCGCTCGCCCTCGTTCGTTGACCGGTATAATCTCCGGTTTGTCCAAAACCGGCCGTAGATGAAGAATATCCGCAATTTTTCGATCATAGCTCACGTTGATCATGGTAAATCGACTTTGGCCGATCGGTTCATTCAGCTGTGCGGCGGCCTCGAAGACCGCGAAATGCAGGCGCAAGTGCTCGATTCGATGGATCTCGAGCGCGAGCGTGGCATCACGATCAAGGCGCAAAGCGTCACGCTCGCTTTCAAGTCGCTGAGCGGAGAGCTGTACCAGCTCAATTTCATCGATACGCCGGGGCACGTGGATTTCTCGTACGAAGTGTCGCGTTCGCTCGCCGCCTGCGAAGGGGCGCTGCTGGTCGTCGACGCGGCGCAGGGCGTCGAGGCGCAAAGCGTCGCAAATTGCTATACGGCGCTCGAGCAGGGCTTGGAAGTGCTGCCGGTCATCAACAAGATCGACCTGCCGTCGGCCGACCCGGCGAAGGTCATACACGAGATCGAAGAGATCATCGGCATTCCCGCCGAAGACGCCGCCTTGGTCAGCGCCAAGACCGGTCTCGGCGTCCCGGAGCTGCTCGAACAACTCGTCAAGCGCATACCGGCGCCGGCGGGCGATCCCGACGGCCTGTTGCAGGCCCTGATCATCGATTCGTGGTTCGACAACTACGTCGGGGTGGTTTCCTTGGTGCGCGTCATGAACGGCGTGCTGCGCACGGGCGCGAAGATCCGCGTGATGTCGACCGGCCGCAGCCATCAAGTCGACGGCCTGGGGCGATTCACGCCGAAACCGGTCACGCGCGAGGCGCTCGGCGCGGGCGAGGTCGGATTCGTGATCGCCGGGATCAAGGAAATCGACGGAGCGCCGGTCGGCGATACGATCACGATGGAGAACGCGCCGGCGGCGGCGCCTCTCGAGGGCTTCAAGCAAGTGCAGCCGCGAGTGTTCGCCGGGCTCTTTCCGGTCAGCTCGGACGACTACGAGCAATTCCGCGAGGCGCTCAAGAAGCTCAAACTCAACGACTCGGCGCTGCACTTCGAACCGGAGGTCTCGACCGCGCTGGGCTTCGGATTCCGTTGCGGATTCCTGGGCTTGTTGCACATGGATATCGTGCAAGAGCGCCTCGAGCGCGAATACGATCTCGATTTGATCACCAGCGCGCCGACGGTCATTTACGAAGTCCTATTGACGAACGGCAGCGTGCAGAACGTCGACAATCCGTCGAAATTGCCGCCGCAGGACCGCATCGCGGAGCTGCGCGAACCGATCATCATCGCCAACATCTTGGTGCCGCCGGACCACGTCGGCGCCGTGCTGACGCTTTGCAGCGAGAAGCGCGGAGTCCAAAAGAAGATGCTGTTCCTCGGCAGTCAAGTGTCGCTGCAATACGAATTGCCGCTCGCCGAAGTCGTAATGGATTTTTTCGATAGGCTCAAATCCGCGAGTCGCGGATATGCGTCGTTCGATTATGAATTCAGCCACTTTCAAACGGCGCCGCTCGTCAAGCTCGATGTACTGATCAACGGCGAGCCGGTCGATGCGCTGTCGCTGATCGTCCATCGCGACAATTCGTACCACCGCGGCAGGGAATTGGTCGAAAAGATGCAGGAATTGATACCCCGGCAAATGTTCGACGTCGCCGTGCAGGCGGCGATCGGCAGCCACATCATTGCGCGCGCGAACGTCAAAGCCATGCGCAAGAACGTTCTCGCCAAATGCTACGGCGGCGACATTACGCGCAAACGCAAGCTGCTGGAAAAGCAGAAGGCCGGCAAGAAACGCATGAAGCAAGTCGGTCAGGTCGAAATTCCGCAAGAAGCGTTCCTGGCGGTGTTGCGTGTCGGCAAGAAGCCGAATTAGCGTTGCAGACTCAATATCTCGAGAGGTGATTCGTGACTGACGGAGATGGTCTTTTCCTGTTCTTGCTGTGCGTCGCCTTCGCATCGGTCGCCGTGCTGCTCATCGACGCCTGGGCACTGCGACCGAAGCGCGACCCCGGGGGGACGAACGCGGACGAGCCGTGGCCGGCGCGACTCGCCGGCTATGCGCTGATTGCCGCGGCGGTCGGCATGCTTTGGCGCCTGTTCCGGTACGAGGCCGTCGATTTCAGCCTGCTGCTGGTGATCATCGGCGCCCTAGCCGGCGCGATCTGGGCCGTGGATCGGATCTTCTTCGCGAAAGCGCGCCTGGCGGCGGCGCGCGCGGCCGGAACCGCCCCAGAGCAGTTGCGCGAGCCGGTTGCGGTCGAATACGCGCGTTCTTTCTTCCCGGTCGTCGTGCTGGTGCTGGTGATCCGCTCGTTCCTTTTCGAGCCTTTTCGGATTCCCTCCGATTCGATGATGCCGACCCTGTACGACGGCGACTTCATCTTCGTCAGCAAGTATTCCTATGGATTGCGCTTGCCGGTGACCAACACCTTGCTGATACCGACCGGCGAGCCGCAGCGCGGCGACGTCATCGTCTTCCGGCTGCCGCCCAACCCCAAAATCAACTACATCAAGCGCTTGGTCGGCCTGCCGGGAGATACGATTCGCGTCGATCAGAACAATCAGATATACATCAACGGCAATCCGGTGCCGCAGACGCCCGGGCCGATCTACGAGGGGCCGAAAGAGGATCTATGGAATTATGCCGGCGTCGAGACCGCGTGGGAACAGCTGGGCCGGCACCATCACCGGATCATGTTCGCCCGCGGCCCGGTCAAGACCGGAGAATGGACCGTTCCGCCGGGTCATTATTTCTTCATGGGCGACAATCGCAACAACAGCAAGGACAGCCGCTGGCTGTACGACTCAGACGCGCCGGGCTTCGTGCCGGAGGCCAATTTGGTCGGCAAAGCGGTCGTGATCTGGCTCAATCTCGATACTCGTGACGGGCCTCTTTGGAGGAGGATCGGTCATCGGATTCAATAGGGAACCATTTTAGGAGGTTCGTATGCGGCGTCGTCAACGGGGCATGACATTCATCGGCTTGCTGATCATCCTGGCGCTGTGCGGCGTGATCGTTTATGCGGGGATCCGTCTCACTCCGGTATATCTAAACTACATGAAGATTGCGCGCACGATGGAATCGGTGGCGACCGAGTTCAAGGACAGCAATGCCGATCCGATCAGCATCCGCAATTCCTTGGAGAGGCACTGGATAGTCGAGGACATCAGCGTCGTCGATTACGGCGATATCACCATTCAAAGGAATGAGAACGGCATCACATTGCACGTCGCCTACGAGGATAAAGTTCCCTACGTCGCCAATATTTCGCTGGACGTGGCGTTCGACAAGACCGTACAGATCCAGTGATCGCAGATCGCGCCTCGGAGGAGCTGGCCGTGTGGGTACGCCGGGAACTCAGCTACGAGTTCGTGGAGTTGAGCCTTTGCGAAACGGCGCTGACGCATCGCAGCGCCGGCGCCGCTCATAATGAACGACTCGAATTCCTGGGCGACGCGGTGTTGAACTGCGCCGTTGCACGCTTGCTCTACGATGCGTACCCCGGCGCCGACGAGGGGGCGCTGTCGCGGCAGCGCGCTTCGCTCGTCAGCGGCGATACCTTGGCGCAAATCGCGGCGCAGGCGGGGCTGGGCGAACATTTGCATCTCGGCGGCGGCGAACAACGGTCCGGCGGCTTTCGGCGGGCGTCGATACTCGCGGATGCCTTGGAGGCGATATTGGGGGCCATTTACTTGGATTCCGGCTTTGACGCCGCGGCCAGGGCCGTCCGGCACTTGATCGAACCGCGTCTCGCGGACTTGCCGGCGGCCGGTGCGTTGAAGGACCCCAAAACGCGCCTGCAGGAAGCACTGCAAGGCCGCGGCTTGGCGCTGCCGGACTATCGGCTGACCGCGGTCCGCGGCGAGGCGCACGAACAGTCCTTCACGGTGCTTTGCGAAGTGGCGGAGCTCGGGCTCGCGACGACGGGCGATGGCGGCAGCCGCCGGCGCGCCGAACAGCAGGCCGCCGAGCGGCTGCTCGCGATGCTGCCGGAAGACATGCGGAACGCTTCGTGAACGGCGCGACATTCCGCGCCGGATTCGTCGCTATCGTAGGCCGGCCCAACGTCGGCAAATCGACTTTGGTCAATGCTCTGGTGGGCCGCAAAATCTCTATCGTCGCGCCGAAACCGCAGACGACGCGTCACCGCATTCTGGGTGTCGTCAATCGGCCGGACGCGCAATTGGTGCTCGTCGATACTCCGGGCCTGCACGAATCGACCCGCCGCGTGATGAATCAATACATGAACCGCGTGGCGATTTCCTCCTCGCAGGACGCCGACATCATCGTCTTCGTCGTCGAGGCGATGCAGTTCACCGACGAAGACCAATGGGTCTGGGACCGCGTCCGCGGCCTCAAGCAGCCGCTATTCCTGGTCGTCAACAAGGTCGATCGCGTCTTCCCGAAGGAAAATTTACTGCCGTTCCTCGACGACATGACGCTGCGAGTGCCGGCCTCCGCCGTCGTGCCGATTTCCGCGCAGAGCGGCGATAATCTCGACCGGCTGGCCGATCTGGTGGGCTCGCGCCTGCCGTTGTCGCCGCCGCTGTTCGCGCCCGACGTCGTGACCGACCGCGACGAGCCGTTTCACGCCGCGGAGGTCATTCGCGAGAAGCTGACCTTGAAGCTGCGCGAGGAACTGCCCTATGGTATCAATGTGCAGATTGAGCGATTTGCCGACGAAGGCGGACGCATCATGATCAACGCCGTCATCTGGGTCGAGCGCGCGGGCCAAAAGGCCATCGTGATAGGGCAAGGCGGCGAGCGGCTCAAGGAGATAGGCCGGCAGGCGAGAATCGAATTGAACGACTTGTGGCAGCGATCGGTGCATCTCGAACTGTGGGTCAAGGTCAAAGAGAACTGGGCGGACAGCGAAATGGCGCTTCGTCAATTCGGATACGACAAGCTATGAGCGATGTGCGGCGGGTATGGCTGACGCCTGCCTATGTTTTGCATCAATACGCTTATCGGGATACCAGCCGTATCGTCGAGGCGTTCACCGCGCAATACGGCCGCCTGACCTTGTTCGCCCGCGGCGCCGCCGGTCCGAAATCCGCCTTGCGCGCGGTGCTGCGGCCGTTTCAAAGGCTGCTGGTCTCCTGGTCCGGTCGGGCGGAAGCCTGCCGGTTGGTCGGCGCCGAAATCGACGGCGCGGCGAGCGGCTTGCCGCCCGAAAGGCTGATGAGCGGCTTCTACTTGAACGAGCTGCTGTTGAGATTGACGCTGCGCTGCGACCCGCATCCGCGGGTTTTCGATTCCTACGCCGCGGCGCTGCAGGATTTGAGTCTCGGCGCCGACGAGGAGTCGAGCTTGCGCCGGTTCGAGAAGCGGCTGCTCGATGATTTGGGCTACGGTTTGGAGCTGGCGAAGACCGAACAGGGTCAACCGATCGTGCCGACCGCTTACTATCGCTTTCAACCGCAAAGCGGACCCGTCGGCTGCGTCGCCGAGGCGCCGGGCGCGGTCTACGGACAGTCCTTGACCGATCTCGATGCGGCGCTGTTCACGGACGCGCGTTCCTTGCGCGACGCCAAACGCCTGTTGCGCGCCGCGATCGACGCATGTTTGGAGGGCCGGCCGCTGAAGTCGCGCCAGATCATGGTCGATCTGCGCCGCCGGGAGCGCGCGTGAGCGCGCCGAACTTGGGCGGCGGCGGTATTGCCCTCGGCGTCAATATCGACCATGTGGCGACTCTGCGCCAGGCGCGCCGCGCGCGCTACCCCGACCCCCTGCTTGCGGCACTCGTCGCGGAGCAATCCGGCGCCGACAGCATCACGCTGCACCTGCGCGAAGATCGCCGGCACATCCAGGAGCGCGACGTCGCCGCGATGCGCGAGGCGCTGCAGACCCGCATGAACCTCGAAATGGCGGTGACCGACGCGATGATCCGCTTCGCTACGCGCGTGTTGCCGCAGGACTGCTGCCTCGTGCCCGAAGGGCGCCGGGAAATCACGACCGAAGGGGGCCTGGACATCGTCTCGCAGGCGGCGCGAATCGCGGATGCCTGCGCCGCGCTCGGCGCCGCCGGAATTCGCGTATCCCTGTTCATCGATCCGGATCCGCCGCAAATCGAGGCGGCCAAGCGTGCGGGAGCTCCCGTCGTCGAACTGCACACGGGCGCCTATGCCGAGGCCGCCGGTGCGCCGAGAGCCAGGGAGTTCGAGCGGCTTCGCGCGGCGGCCGGCATCGCCGCCTCGCTGGGATTGACCGTCAATGCGGGGCACGGACTGCATTATCACAACGTCGCGCCGGTCGCGGCGATCGCCGAGATCGTCGAGCTGAACATCGGCCATTCGATCATCGCGCGGTCTATCTTCGACGGCCTCGCAAAGGCCGTGCGCGACATGAAAGACCTGATGAGCGCGGCGCGGCGCTAGCGCGGGGTCGCGAGCAGACGCCGCTGCGATCATGATATTCGGAATCGGCATCGACGTGCTGCGCATGGAGCGCATCGAACAGGTCTACCGAAAATACGCCGACCGCTTCGTAGCGCACCTGCTGATGCCCGAGGAGCGGGCGCAGCTCGAGCGCACGGCGCGCCCGGCGCGCTTTCTCGCCATGCGCTTCGCCGCAAAGGAAGCGATCGTCAAGGGGATGGGCACCGGCTTCGCGCACGGCGTGTGGATACGCGACGTGGGGATCTTGCAAAATGCCTGGGGCCGGCCGGAGATCATCTATTCGGCGCGCGGCGCGAGAGTTCGCGACGATCTCGGCATCGGCGAAGGGCACGTCACGCTGACCGATGAGGCTGGTCTCGTGGTCGCGGTCGCCGTGCTGATGCGCAGGTCCGCGGACTGAGGTAAATGGCGTGAACACCCTGATCTTCGATATCGAAACCGTCCCCGACACCGCTCTCGGCCGGCGCTTGTTCGATCTGCACGGCCTGTCCGACGAACAAGTGGGCCAGATCATGTTCACGAAGCGGCGCCAGGAGACCGGCTCCGAATTCCTGTCCCACGAGCAGCATCGGGTGATTGCGATCTCGGTCGTCATGCGCTCGCGCGATACCTTGAAGGTTTGGAGTCTCGGCGACGAGAAATCCGGCGAAAAAGCGCTGATAGAGCGCTTTTTCGACGGCTTGGACAAGTACACGCCGGATCTCGTGTCTTGGAACGGCGCCGGCTTCGACTTGCCGGTACTGAACTATCGCAGCCTGCTGCACGGCGTGACCGCGGCGCGCTACTGGGAGACCGGCGACAACGACCACGCGTTCCGCTACAGCAATTATCTGAGCCGCTTCCATTGGCGCCACATGGACTTGATGGACATTCTCTCCGGCTTTCAAGGCCGCGGCCGCGCGAGTTTGGACGACATCGCGTGCTTGCTCGGCTTTCCGGGAAAAATGGGTCTACGCGGCGCGGACGTCTGGAGCGCTTATCTGGCAGGCGAGTTGCAGCGCATCCGCGCGTACTGCGAAACCGACGTGCTGAACACCTATTTGATCTATCTGCGCTTCGAGCTGCTGCGGGGCAATTTGACGCCCGCCGAACACGCTCACGAGCTCTCCCGCGTGCGGCAACTGCTGCGGGATTCCGAGGCCCCGCATCTCAAAGAATTCGCGGCCGCGTGGCCAGAGGCTTGAAAGTCGGGCCGCCGCAAGAGGCGGACATCGTCGCGCTCGCGCACGACGGCCGCGGCATCGCGCGAATCGACGGCAAGGCCATATTCGTCGCCGGCGCTCTGAAAGGCGAGCGCGCGATCTTTCGCGTCGTCAAGCGGCGCAGGCGCATGGACGAGGCGGATCTCATCGAGATCGTGGCGCCGGCCGCAGAGCGCGCCGTAGCGAAGTGCGCGCACTTCGGCGTTTGTGGCGGCTGTACGCTGCAGCATCTCGCGCCGGCGGCGCAAATCGCCGCCAAGCAAGCGCAATTGCTCGACGATCTGACCCGTATCGGCCGCGTCAGCCCGCGGCGGATCTTGGAGGCGGTGCGCGGGCCCGAATGGGGCTACCGGCGGCGCGCGCGGCTCGGCGTCAAGTACGTGCAAAAAAAAGGCAGGGTGCTCGCCGGCTTCCGCGAGAAGGACAAACCGTATCTTGCGGACATCCGGCGTTGCGAGGTCTTGATCGAGAGCTTCGGCACGCTTCCCGAGGAACTGGCCACGCTCGTCGGCTCCTTGAGCATTCGCGAACATCTGCCGCAAGTCGAGTTGGCCGCCGGCGACGACGGCGCGGCGCTCGTCATGCGCGTCATGCAGCCGCCGTCGGCCGAGGATCTGGCGCAGTTGGCGGATTTTGGCGCTCGGCGAGGCGTGCAAATCCATCTACAGAGCGGTGGGCCGGAGACGATACGCCCTTTGGGACCGCAGCCGCCGCCACTGCGCTACGCGATCGAGGCCTTCGACCTGGTGATGGAATTCGGCCCCTCGGACTTCGTGCAGATCAATCGGAGCATCAATGCCTCGATGATCGACGCCGCGGTCCGCGAACTGGCTCCGGAGCCCGGCGAGGCGGTCCTGGACTTGTTTTGCGGACTCGGAAATTTCACCTTGCCGCTCGCGCGCCGCGCGTCGCGCGTCGTCGGGATCGAGGCCGACCCGGCGCTGATCGCCAAGGCGCGGGCCAACGGCGCGCTGAACGGTATCGAAAACGCGTCCTTTCACGCCGACAACCTCTTCGATCCGAAGACCTTCGGTTCGTGGGCCGGCGAGCAATACCAGCGGGTGTTGCTCGACCCGCCGCGGGCGGGCGCGCGCGAAGTTTTGGAGCAGATCGCGCGTTGGCGCACGCGCCGAGTCGTGTATATTTCATGCCATACGGGGAGCTTGGCGCGCGACGCCGGGATCCTGGTCGCGAACCAGGGGTTCGAGCTGATCGCCGCGGGGGTTATGGACATGTTTCCGCACACGACGCACGTCGAGTCGATCGCGGTGTTCGAGAGGCGCGCGTGAGCTTGGGGCCACTGATGGTCGACATCGCGGCGGCGGAGCTCAGCGCCGATGACCGCGAAGTGCTCGCGCATCCCTTGGTCGGCAGCGTCTTGTTGTTCGCTCGGAACTACCGGGATCCGGCGCAAGTCGCCGAACTGACCTCGGCGATCAGAGCGTTGCGCACGCCGGCCTTGTTGGTCGCCGTCGACCACGAGGGCGGACGCGTACAGCGCTTTCGCGAGGGGTTCACGCGACTGCCGCCGGCGCGCGTCCTCGGCCGGCTCTACGACACGGACCCGCGTCATGGTCTCGAACTAGCGCACCAGACCGGCTGGCTGATGGCGAGTGAACTGCGCGCCGTCGGCGTGGATTTCAGCTTTGCGCCCTGCGTCGACCTCGATCACGGGGTCAGCGAGATCATCGGCGATCGCGCATTCCACCGTGACGCCGATGCGGTCGCCGCGCTCGCCGGCGCTACGATGGCCGGCATGCGGGAGGCGGGCATGGCGGCCACGGCCAAGCATTTTCCCGGCCACGGCGCGGTCATCGCCGACTCCCACCTTGCGCTGCCGATCGATCGCCGCGAGTACGCGGACATGGAGGCGGACCTGCGGCCATACCGTCTGCTGATCGCCAATCACTTGGCCGCCGTGATGGCCGCGCACGTCGTGTTCCTGCAAGTCGACGCATTGCCGGCCAGCTTATCGCACCGCTGGATCAGCGATATTTTGCGGGGCAGCCTGGGCTTTCACGGCTGCGTGTTCGCCGATGATCTGAGCATGGCCGGCGCCGCGGCGTTCGGCGACGTCCTGGCGCGCGCGCGGCTGAGCTTCGCGGCCGGCTGCGATGTGCTGCCCATTTGCAACGATCGGCCGGCGGTCCATCTATTGCTGGATCATTTCAAACCGGAGGCGATGAATCCCGCCTCGCAGGCGCGGATCATGCGCCTGCGCGCGCGCGGCGATCCGCCGGCCGGCCTCTTCGAAAGCCGCAAGTGGCAGGAGGCGGTGGCGGCCGTCCTCGAGCTGTCGGCGGCGCCGACGTTGGTTTTGACCGAGGGCGAGTCATGACGAATCTGGACGCCGATTTGTGCTTACGCATGCTCGAATCCTCGCCCGAAGGCGTCGTCTTGGTCGACGCCCAAAATCCGGAGCATCCCGTCGTCTACGCCAACGCCGCGTTTCAGTCGCTGACCGGTTACGCGCTCGGCGAGCTGCTCGGCCGCAATTTACGGCTCCTGCAGGTGGATGACCGTGATCAAGACGGTCGGCAGCGGCTGCGCGAGAGCCTCGGCCGCGGCGAGACTTGCCATGTGCTGCTGCGCAATTACCGCAAGGACGGCTCGCTCTTCTGGAACGAGATCAGCGTCCGTCCGCTGCGCGATGCCAACGGGAACATCACGCACTTCGCGGGCTTTCACCGCGACGCCAGCGAACGGCTGCGGGGCTCGGCGCGCTCGGCCCTCGATACCAGTCGCGGCCAGCCGCCCAAGTTGGCCACAGTCGTGCGCGAGGACCGGCTCACCGGGCTGCATTCCAATGCCCACCTCGAGGAGTTATTGAAGCGCGATTGGGCCGCCGCGCAGCGCGGCGGGCACAGTATTGCGGTATTCAGCGTCGATATCGATGCCCTGGATCTGTACAACACGACTTTCGGCCGAGCCGCCGGCGATTCGACGATACGCCGTGTCGCCCATTGCGTCGCCGGGTGCTTGCGGCGCGCGAGCGACGTCACGGCTCGCGTCGAGGGCGGAAGACTGCTCGCGTTCGCGCCCGGGGTGCCGGAAGAGCAGGCGATGCGCATTGGGCAGACGATGGCCGAGCGGGTCCGCGAATTGCGCATCCATCATCCGCGGTCGACCATAGTGCGCTATGTCAGCGTCAGTGTCGGAGTGGCGGTCGCGACTCCGGATGAGGCCATGCAGTCATCGAGCCTCATCGAAAAGGCGCGCGACCAAATGAAGATCGCCAAGCAGTCCGGACGAAACCGCGCGGCTTGACCTCAAGGAACTCGCAGCGCGAGCGCGACCGCGGCCGTACCGAGACCATCGATTTCCAGCGTTTTGCTGCGGCTGGAGGCGCCCGCGACGAGGCGAACGCGGCGTTTGGCGATTCCCAGCCGCGCGGCGATGAACTCGATCAAAGCGATATTCGCGGCGTTGTCGACCGGCGCAGCGGCGAGACGGATCTTTATGCGATCGCCGTGCATTCCCGCGACCGCGGTCTTGGCGGCGCGCGGCTGCACGTACAGCTGCAGCACCGCGGGCGGCCTCGGTGCTTCGCCGGCCCCGCGCCGTACGCCGCTCATGCCAGCTGATCCAGCAGCTCATCTATGCGCGCGAACAATTTCTCCTCGCTCTGCGCGCCGTGCGCAAAGCGCAACTTGAGCGGTCCATCGAGGCGGAACTCCTCAGGCCGTCCCTGAACCAATTTCAGCACGCGCCTCGGATCGACGCGATTTTCCTCGTCGAAAACGACGTAACCGCTGCTTGCGCCCGCGTCGATCTTGCGTATACCCATCTGCGAGGCCCGCAGCTTCAGCCGGCTCAGGCGCAGCAGCGTCCCGGCAAAGGGGGGCAGGGGACCGAACCGATCGATCAATTCGACCTTCATTTCATCGAGTTCCGCGTCGGTCTGGACGCTGGCGATTCGTTTGTACAACACCAGGCGCAGGTGCACGTCGGGCACGTAGTCCTGCGGAATCAGCGCGGGAAAGTGCAGCTCGATTTCCGGCCCGGCCTGCAGCGAACGTTCGAGATCCGGCTGCTTGCCGGACTTCAGCGCCGTCACGGCCCGCTCGAGAAGTTCCATATAGAGGTTGAAGCCGATCTCCTGGATTTGACCGCTCTGTTCGTCGCCCAGCAGCTCGCCGGCGCCGCGGATCTCCAGATCGTGCGTCGCGAGCGTGAAGCCCGCGCCGAGCTCCTCGAGGGATTCGAGGGCTTCCAAGCGTTTGACCGCATCCGCCGTCATCTCCCTGCGCGGCGGCGTTATCAAGTAGGCATAGGCGCGGTGATGCGAACGGCCGACGCGGCCGCGCAGCTGGTGCAGCTGCGCGAGCCCGAAACGGTCTGCGCGGTCGACGATCATCGTGTTGGCCGTGGGTACGTCGATGCCGCTCTCGATGATCGTGGTGCATACCAAGACGTTGAAGCGCCGATGATAGAAATCCAGCATCAGCTGCTCCAAATCCCGCTCGCGCATCTGCCCGTGACCAACCACGACTTGGGCTTCGGGCACCAATTTGCGGATGGCCTGCGCGGTCTTCTCGATCGTCTCGATCGTGTTGTGGACGAAGTAGATCTGGCCGCCGCGGCGAATTTCGCGCAGCAGCGCCTCGCGCACGACCGGTTCGTTCCATTCGAGCACGAAGGTCTTGACTGCCAGGCGTTCGGCCGGCGGCGTCGTGATCAGCGACAAGTCGCGCAGACCGCCCATCGCCATGTTCAGAGTTCTGGGAATCGGGGTGGCCGTCAGCGTCAGGACATCCACCTCGGTGCGCAAGGCCTTGAGCTTTTCCTTGTCGCGTACGCCGAAGCGGTGCTCCTCGTCGATGACGACCAGTCCGAGCTCCTTGAAACGCACCTTGCCCTGCAGCAGCCTCTGCGTCGCAATCACGATGTCGACCGTGCCGGCGGCAATCCCGGCGAGGATCGATTCCGCCTCCTTGTTCGTGCGAAAACGCGACAAGCTCTCGACTTTGACGGGCCAGTCCGCGAAGCGGTCCGTGAAGGTCGTGAAATGCTGCTGGGCGAGCAGGGTCGTCGGCACCAAGACGGCGACCTGCTTGCCGGCCTGGACGGCGACGAAGGAGGCGCGCAGAGCGACCTCCGTTTTGCCGAAGCCAACATCGCCGCAGATTACCCGGTCCATCGGTTTCGCGGATTGCAGATCGTCGATGACCCGTTCGATCGCCGCCGCCTGGTCTTCGGTTTCCTCGAACGGAAAACCGGCTTCGAAGGCGCGATATTCGGTTTCGCCGGCGACCATCCGCAACCCCTGGCGGGCGGCGCGGCGGGAATACAAGTCCAGCAGTTCGGCCGCGACGTCGCGAATGCGTTGGGCGGCCTTGCGCCGCGCCTTTTGCCACTGATCGCCGCCGAGCTTGTGCAGAGGCGCGGTTTCCGCCGGGGCTCCGGTATAGCGTGAAACGAGGTGCAGCGCCTGCACCGGGACGTACAATTTGTCGCCGCCGGCGTATTCCAGAACGAGGAACTCGCCGGTCTGGCCCGCGACGTCCATGACCTGCAGGCCGATGTAGCGTCCGACACCGTAGGTCTCGTGCACGACCGGCGCGCCGGCGCGCAAGTCCGTGAGCTCCTTCAGTATTCTCGCCGGGTCCCGCTCGGCGCGCCGGCGCCGCCGTTCCTGGCGCGCGCGATCGCCGAACAGCTGCGCCTCGGTCAGGATCTCGAGCTGCGGCGCGTCGAGCTTCAGTCCGGTGACGGCCGCCGACACCGTGATCCCGAGAGGCGCGTCGCCGGCTTCGAAAGCGGCAAAATTCTCGAACAATTTCGCCGTGAGCCCGCGGCCGCGCAGCAGGTCGAGCAGCAATTCCCGACGTCCGGCCGATTCGGCCGCGAGCAGCACGCGCGCCGGGCTCTCGCTCAAGTGATGAGCGAGTTCGGCGGCCGGCTGTGGGGCGCGCGAATCGATGCGCACCATCGCGGGCGCCGAGCTCGCGAAATTCTGCACGTCCCCGGCGGTGCCCGGCGGCCATTCAAAATCCTGCAGATGCACGCGGCGCCACGCGCCGAACGCGCCGGCGAAGTCAATCGGCGGCACATAGAGCTCCGCGGGGTCGAGTATGGGGCGGTGCCGATCGTGACGAAGCTGCTCGTGCCGATCGACGATCTTCGTCCACAACTCGGAGACTTGCGCCGACGCCTCGTTGATGTCGACGAGGATGCTGTCGGGGGGCAGATACTCGAAGAAATGCGACGTGCGCTCGAAAAACAGCGGCAGAAAATATTCGATGCCGCCGGAGGCGATGCCTTGGCCGATGTCGCGATAAACGATCTGTTCGCCGAGATCGCCCGCGAAGCGCAGCCGGTAGCGACGCCGGAACTCGCGCACCGAGTCCGGATCGAGCGGCGTCTCGCGGGCCGGCAACAGTTCGATGCGCTCCAGCTTGTCACCCGAGCGCTGAGTATCCGGATCGAAGCGCCGGATGCTGTCGATGTCGCGATCGAGCATGTCTATGCGGTAGGGCGTATCGGAGCCCATCGGGAACACATCGATCAACGAGCCGCGAACGGCGAATTCGCCGTGCGCGACGACTTGGGTGACGGCCGCGTAGCCGGCCGCGATTAGCTGCGCGCGCAGCCGGCCGATGTCCAAATCCGCGCCGACGTGCACATTGAGCGAATACGCATCGATATAGCTACGCGGCGGCAGGCGTTGCAGCAGCGTGTCGATTGCGATGACCCACACGCCGCTGCGCGCGCGCGGCAACGCGGCGAGGGCGGCGAGCCGGGTCGAGGTGATGTCCGGATGGGCGGAGAAGCCGTCGTACGGTAGCGTCTCGAGGTCGGGAAACACGGCGACCGGCACAGTCATTCCAGCGAAGAATGCGATTTCCTCGGTCAGCGCTTCGGCGACCCGCGGGTTCTGGGCGATGACGATCAGCGGCGCCGTGGTCAGCGCCGCCGCTTCTGCAATGGCGAGTGCTCCCGCCGCTCCATGGAGCTTGCCCCACTTGATCAGGCGCGCTTCGGCGGTCGGCAGTCGCGGGTTGGTTAAGGGCATCGTCTCGATGTGGCGGGAGAGGGCGAACAAAAAATGCCCGCCGCGAACTTCTCGTCGCGGTAGGCTGTGAGGCGGTCGGGCGCGATATTAAGGGAAGCGGACGTCAGCCCGCAACCACGCTGTCGATCACGTACTTGTACTCGAAATACACGACATATCCGGGGTACTCCCAGCGCGTGATCGGCGGCTTGCCGACCGCGGGCAATTTCTTCACCGGGTCGCCAAAGCGCTTGACGACGACCTCCATCGTCATGCCGCGGGTCGGCGCCGAGATGTCGGCTTTCTTGACCGAAATAGTGCCGTCGACCGCGACGGTTTCGGCCGCGGCGCTCATGGAAAAACAGAGCGCGGCTGGTGGCCGCCGCGGCAAGCAAGGCGCAAATAAACGGCTTTTGATCGCGCATGGCACTCCTCGAATCCTGGGCAAACACGGCCTCACTATAACACCCGCTAGGAGGCGCGGAATCGGACGCAATTAACACTCTGATTATCATGATATTTCATGTTTTTCATCGAGTTGCGCCCGAAAGCTTGCCGGCTGTGGTTTAATCGCCGCGCATGTTTCAGCCCATTCCGATCTTCGTGGGCCTGCGCTATTCGCTGGCCCGCGAGCACAGCTTCTTTGTTTCGTTCATCACCTGGGTGTCGTTGCTCGGCGTCGCCGTGGGCGTGGCCGCGTTGATCACCGTGCTGTCGGTCATGAACGGATTCGAGACGGAATTGCGCACGCGTTTGCTCAGCGTCACGGCGCACGCGACATTGACGGCGGCCGGCGCGCCGATCACCGATTGGCGGCAGCAGATCGCCAAGCTGCGCGGCGCGCCCGGACTGCTCGGCGCGGCGCCGTATCTCGAGACGGACGCGATGCTGAGCCGCGGCGCCGAGATCAGCGGGGCGATCGTGCGCGGCGTCGATCCCAAGTTGGAAACCACCGTCTCCTCGATCGCCGAGGACATGCGCGAGGGCACGCTGGACAATTTGAAGCCCGGGCTGCACGGGATCATTCTCGGGCGGATGCTCGCGTACAAGCTGCAGGTCGGCGTCGGCGATTCGGTGACGGTGATGATCCCGAGCGGCGATCCGGCGAGCAGCGCCCGCGGCACGGAGCTGGTGCCGCGGCTCGAGGAGTTCGAAGTCGTCGGCACGTTCGAAGTGGGCCTGCAGGAACACGACAGCGTGCTCGCCTTGATCAATTTGCGGGACGCCGAAGCCTTGCGCGACCTTTCCGGACCGACCGGCATACGCTTGAAGTTCGACGATGTGCTGCAGGCGCCGGCCTTGGCGCGCGCCGCCGCGAGCCGCCTGGCGCCCGGCCTGCAAGTGCGCGACTGGACGCAGGAAAACGCAATTTATTTTCGCGCGATCCGCATCGAAAAAACGATGATGGGCCTGATCTTGATGTTGATCGTCGCGGTCGCGGTGTTCAACATCGTGGCGACTTTGGTCATGGTCGTCAACGACAAGCGCACCGACATCGCCATACTGCGCACGCTCGGCATGAGTCCGCGCGGCGTGCTTTCGGTGTTCATGACGCAAGGGGTGCTGATCGGGTGGGCCGGTACGGCGATCGGCGTCGCGCTCGGTCTCGGTCTCGCATTCAATGTCGGCGTCATAGTGCCGTTTCTCGAGCACACCTTCGGCTTTCAGATCATGGATCCGGACGTTTATTACATCTCGGCCATTCCGAGCGAACCGCATGCTCACGACGTCCTCGTCATCGCGATCGTCGCATTGTCCCTGACCTTTGCCGCCACGATATATCCGGCGCTGCGTGCCGCGCGCACGCTGCCGGCCGAAGCACTGCGATACGAATGATGGCCTATTGGTACGAAGGCTTTCTGGGACTTCGCTACCTGCGCGCCTCGCCGCGGCGCGGGTTCGTGTCGATGATCGCGGGGATCGCGATCGTCGGTCTCGCTCTCGGCGTCGCCGTGCTGATCGTCGTCTTATCGGTCATGAACGGCTTCGAGGAGGTGCTTCGCACGCGCATATTGAGCCTGACCGCGCACGCCACGATCTCCGGGTTGGAGGGGCGCATCGCGGATTGGCGCCCGGACCTGCAAAAGCTGCGCACCTTTCCAGGCATCGCCGCGGCCGCGCCGTACATCGAGGATCAGGGCATCGTCATACACGGCGCCAAGTCGGCGGGCATCTTGCTGCAGGGAATAGCGCCGAGCGGGGAACGGCAGGTGACGGACTTGAGTCCGCATTTGCTGAGCGGCCGGCTGCGCGATCTCGAGGCCGGCAGCTATCGAATCATCCTCGGCAAAGCGTTGGCCGAGGCGATCGGCGCGCACGTCGGCGACCGGATCGTTCTGATCGTCGCGCAGGGCAACGTGACGCCGGTCGGCATCATTCCGCGGATGCGTTCCTTCAAAGTCGACGGCATTCTGTCGGTCGGCATGTACGATTTTGACCGGCGCATCGCTTTGGTCTCGATGGGCGACGCGGCCAAGGTTCTGCAAATGGGGGACGACATCACGGGCTTCCGCCTGAAAATGAACGACATGTACGCCGCACCGCGGATCGTGCGCGCTGCGGCGATCGCGCTCGGCGGCGGGTTCTACGTCGAGGACTGGACCGGGCAGCACGTGAATTTCTTCCGCTCGATCGAGATCACCAAGCGCATATTGTTCGTGATCCTCTCGCTCGTCGTCGCGGTCGCCGCGTTCAATGTCGTCTCGACGATGGTGATGGTGGTCAAGGACAAACGCCGGGACATCGCGGTCTTGCGCACCTTGGGTTCTTCGCCGCGCAGCATACTGTCGGTGTTCATCGTACAGGGCAGTCTGATCGGCATTTTGGGGATTGCGTTCGGCGTGGTTCTCGGCGTCGTGATCGCGGTCAATCTTCAGGATCTCGTGCACGGCCTGGAGAGCTTGGTCGGCTTCAAGTTCTTGGATGCGCGCGTCTATTTCATGAGCGATCTGCCCGCGCACGTGAGGCGCGGCGACGTGCTGCGCATCTGCGGCGTCGCGTTTGCGCTCACCTGCATTTCCACCTTGTATCCGGCATGGCGCGCGGCGCGATTGGCGCCCGCCGAGTCCCTGCGCAACGACTGAGGATGATCCACGGCATGGCGAACGTCAACGAATTGGTGCTCGAGGGCGAGGGATTGGTGAAGGAGTTCGTCCAGGGCGCGACGACACTGCAGGTACTGCGCGGCGCGAACGTGGCGGTGCGCCGCGGCGAGCGGATCGCGATCGTCGGCGCCTCCGGATCCGGCAAGACGACTCTGTTGCAGCTGCTCGGCGGGCTCGACTTGCCGACTCGCGGCACCGTGCGGATCGCCGGCGCCGCGATGAACGAATTGAGCGACGCGGCGCGCGGCGATTTGCGCAATCGCGCGGTCGGCTTCGTCTATCAATTCCACCACCTGCTGCCGGAATTCACCGCGCTCGAAAATGTCGCGATGCCTCTGCTCGTGCGGCGCATGCGGCCGCGCGAGGCGCGGCATGCGGCAGAGGCGCTGTTGTCGCGCGTCGGCCTCGCCGAGCGGCTCGAGCACCGCCCGTCGCAGCTGTCCGGCGGCGAGCGGCAGCGCGCGGCCGTCGCCCGCGCGCTGGTCACGCGGCCGCAGTTGGTCCTGGCCGACGAGCCCACCGGCAATCTCGACGGCTCGAATGCCGCGCAAGTATTCGAATTGATGTTGGAGTTGAATCGCGAACTGGGCACGAGCCTAGTGATCGTCACGCACGACGAGCGGCTGGCGGCGCGGCTCGATCGGATACTTCGTCTAGTCGACGGGGTACTCGTCGAGGGCGCCGCGGCGGGAGCTTGAATGCGCGCGCCGCCGCCGCAAAAGGTACGCGACGCGCAAGCGCCACAGGAATTGGGCCAGCGCATAGCCGAGCAGCGCCGCGAGCGCGCCGAGCACGAGCGAACCGAGCAGCAGCGGCGGCCAAAGCCGGTCGAACAAGGCCTCGAGGTGCGTGACGGTGGCGCCCATGCCCATGTGGTGGTGGGCCAGCGGCACCTTGAGCCGCGCCAGATCGATGCCCATCAGCTTCGCGCCGACCCAAATGGACGCCGAGATCTGCGGCAACCACGTGAACGGGTTACTGAGGAAGACGGTAGCGAACAGCACCGGCAGGTTCAAACGGAACAGCACGCCGAGCAAAGAGCAGAGCACGATGTGCAGCGGCAGCGGGGTCGGCGGAATGAAGGCGATGAACAGGCCCAAGGCGAACGCGCGGGTCACGCTCGCGCGGTGAAACGACCAACATCCGGGCTGTGCGATGATTGCCGCGAACGGCTTCAGGCACCAATGCTGCTCGAGCGCGGCGCGCTTGGGTGTGATGCGTTTTAGCCAGCGCTGCATGGGTCTGGGACTGCGTTTTCCTCGTACTTAGTATGCCGGTTTCGCCCGGCAATGGCGCGAAGATCGCGGGTCGCGCGAGCCGCCAATTGATCTATTTGCGATCGAGTTCGCGTTCCGTCCCGCTCCGGCGGCGCAGGGCGTGCCGGAGCCGCCCAAATTGCGTTATCGTGACGTGGCGAAGCTGTCGGCGCCGGTTAACTCAAGTATCATGCCGGCTCATTCGACAGCAGCGAAAGAGGACACGATGTGGGAGATTATCCGCGCAGGCGGCGGCTTCATGTGGCCTATCGTTCTATGCTCGATAACGGCTGCCGCCGTCATATTGGAGCGTCTGTGGGCATTGCAGAGCAGCCGGGTCATCCCGCGCGACCTCGGTCAGAAAGTGTGGAATTGCATCGAGTCGAATCAGCTCAGCGATAAGTTCATCGCGGCGCTCGAAAGGAACTCCCCCTTAGGCAAGCTGCTCGCGATCGGGCTCGCCAACCGCAATAAGCCGCGGGCGCTGATGGTCGAGCGGCTCGAGGACGGCGGCAGGCACGTCGTCCATGAGTTGGAGCGGTTCCTCAACACGCTCGGCACGATCGCCGCCGTCGCACCGCTGCTCGGCCTGCTCGGCACTGTGGCCGGTATCATTCACGCCTTCAATGCGATTACATTGGGCGGCCTCGGCGATCCGCGGCTGTTGTCCGGCGGCATCGGCGAAGCGCTCATTACGACGGCGGCCGGCCTCAGCGTCGCCATTCCTTCGCTGATCGCCTACCGATACCTGCGCGGCAAGGTGGAGCGCCTGGTCATCAAAATGGAAAAGGAGGCGATGCGGCTGGTCGATGCGCTGGACGACCGGGCGCAGGCAATCAAAACGCGATCCGCATGAACATCCGACCCCGCCGCCGCGAAGACGAACCCGACATCAATTTGATCTCGCTGATCGACGTGCTGCTCGTCTTGTTGATCTTTTTCATGGTTTCGACGACTTTTCAGCAGGAGGCGCGGATCCGAGTGCAGCTGCCGCATGCGAGCGACGTTCCGCAGCCCCGCGCGCCGCACGATGCTCTGGTCATCACGATTACGGCCGACGGCTCCTATCGGGTCAACGATCGCACGCTGATCAATTCGAGCGCGGAAACGCTGCGCGCCGCGCTGCTGAAGTCGGCCGGCACCGACCGCGGACCGATCACTATAAGAGCCGATGCGCGCACGACTCACCAGTCCGTCGTCACCGCGATGGACGTGGCGGGAAAATTGGGCTTCGCGCAACTGGATATCGCGACGACCCACGAGCAGGCGCCCCGTTGAGCGCACCGGCCGCCGTTCCGCTGGTCGCGCAGGCCGATAAGTTCTGGCTGATATACAAGCGGCTGCTGAAGTACGCGAAGCCGTACGCCGGGGTTTTCATGATCGGCGTGCTCGGCATGATCCTATTCGCGGCAACCGACTCGGCGCTCGCCTATCTGGTCAAGACCTTTCTGCACGGCACCTTTCTGCAGAAAAACCCCGCGGTGCTCTGGTCGATACCGATCGGCGTCATTGTGCTGTTCGCGCTGCGCGGCGTCGGCGATTACGTGTCGAATTATTTCCCGGGTTACGTCGGGCGCCAGGTCATCAAGGGGTTGCGGCGCGACGTGTTTTCGCACTATTTGCGGCTGCCGACCGCGTATCTCGATCGCCAGCAGTCGGGGCACCTGTTGTCCAAGCTCACCTACAACATCGAGCTGGTGGCGAGCGCGGCGACCACGGCGTCGATCTCGCTGATCCGGGATACCCTGACGATCATCGGCTTGGTCGGGATGCTGTTCTATATGAATTGGCGCCTCGCGGTCTTTTGCATCGCCGCGGCGCCGGTGATCGGATTGCTGATGCAGATCGCGAACCGCAGCTTCCGCCGCTACAGCACGCGGATCCAGAATTCGATGGGCGACATCACGCGGGTCGCCAAAGAGGCGATCGACGCGCATCGCCTGATCAAGATTTTCAACGCCGAGGACCACCAGACCGAACGCTTCGAGCAGGTCAACGAGCTGAACCGCGCGTCGAACATGAAATTGGTGCGCGCGCAGGCGATCAGCAATCCGATCGTTCAGCTGATTGCCGCGATTGCGCTCGCAGGCGTGCTGTATGTCGCGATACGGCAGGTGTTTGCGCACAGCATGCAGTTCGACGACTTTCTGGGTTTCTTGACCGCGGCAATGCTGATACCGGCGCCGCTGCGCCGCTTGGTCAACATCAGCGGACCGCTGCAGCAGGGCATCGCTGCGGGCGACAGCGTTTTTGAGCTGATGGACCACCCGACCGAAGGCCGCGGCGGCGATCGGCGCATCGAGCGCGCCCGCGGCGAGATCGAGTTCCGCGGAGTGTCGTTCGAATATGGCGCCGACAAGGGCGATGTGCTGCGCGATGTCAGCTTCCGCGTACGGCCCGGCGAGACCGTCGCCATCGTCGGCCGCTCGGGCAGCGGCAAAACGACGCTGGTCAGCCTGGTGCCGCGCTTCTACGACGTGCAGCAGGGCGCCGTGCTGCTCGACGGAGTCGACGTACGCGACTACCGGCTCGCCGATCTGCGCTCGCAGGTCAGTCTCGTCAGCCAGGAAGTCGTGCTGTTCAACGACACCATTCGCAACAACATCGCGTTCAACGCGGTCGGCAAGTCCGATACGCAGGTCGAGGAGGCGGCGCGCGCCGCAAACGTCATGGAATTCGTCGCGCAGCAGCCGCAAGGCTTTGCGACACCGCTCGCCGACCGCGGCCAAAATTTGTCGGGAGGCCAGCGCCAGCGCATTTCGATCGCGCGCGCGCTGTTGAAGGACTCGCCGATACTGATTTTGGACGAGGCGACCGCGGCGCTGGACAATGAATCGGAGCGGCGCGTGCAGCAGGAACTCGGGCTGCTGATGCGCGGGCGGACGACCCTGGTGATCGCCCACCGTCTGTCGACCGTCGAGGGCGCGGACCGCATCATCGTGCTCGACCAGGGACGCATCGTCGAAACCGGCAGCCACCGGCAACTTCTCGCGCAGGGCGGCCTGTATGCCGCTCTGCATGGGATGCAGTTCAACGCGTAGCGCCGCGCTACGCACGCGCATGTCGCTGCAAGCGTGGTTCAACCGGATTTGGTACGGCAAGCGGCCGCCGCCATTGTGGCTGATACCGCTGTCGTTCGCCTACGCCGCCGCCGCCGCCTTGCGCCGGCTCCTCTACCGCAGGGGCTTTGGGATCTCGATTCGCCTGCCGAGTCCGGTCGTCGTCGTCGGCAATTTGACCGTCGGCGGCACGGGCAAGACGCCGCTGGTCATTTGGCTCGCCGCACGCCTCGTCGCCGCGGGGCGCCGGCCGGGCATAGTCACGCGCGGCTACCGCGGCACCGCCGCAAGCGCGCGCTTGATCGACGCGTCCGACGATCCCGCGATCGTCGGCGATGAGCCGCTGCTGCTCGCGCGCAGAACCGGCCTACCGGTGGCCATCGGACGCGAGCGGCCCGCGGCTGCGCGGCTGTTGATCGACGCCGGCTGCGACGTGATCCTCAGCGACGACGGCTTGCAGCACGCGGCGCTGGCCCGCAACTGCGAGATCGCCGTTCTCGACGGCGTCCGCCGTTTCGGCAACGGCAGGCTGCTGCCGGCCGGACCACTGCGCGAAACGCCATTGCGCCTCGCGTCGGTCGATGCGGTCGTCGTCAACGGCGGAACGCCGGCGGCCGGCGAATTCGCGATGCGGCTCGTCGCGGCCAGCGCCGTGAATCTGCGCGATGGCGCCGTCAAGCCGCTCGGGGAGTTCGCGGGCGCCGCTGTGCACGCGGTCGCCGGTATCGCCGACCCGGAGCGCTTCTTTGCAATGCTCCGCGAGCGCGGGATCATCCTAACCACGCATGCGCTCGACGATCACGCGCGCATCGCGGCGAGGGATATTCGCTTCGCCGACGATAAGCCGGTGCTGATGACCGAGAAAGATGCCGTAAAATGCACCGGGCTGGCCGATGACCGGCATTGGTACGTGCCGGTCGACGCCGGCTTCGGCGAGGCCGACGCGAAGGCGCTGGTCGGTATCATTATTGGCCGCATTGCCGCACAACATAGACGCGATGGCGGGGTACAACATGGATAAACGATTGCTCGATCTACTGGTCTGCCCTATCTGCAAGGGGCCGCTGCGCTTGGTCAGCGGCGATGCGCACCCGGAGCTGCTGTGTCGCGCCGATCGGCTGGCCTACGCCGTACGCGACGGCATTCCAATGATGCATCCGGAAGAGGCGCGCAGCCTGGGTGCCGACGATCCCTTGCTTCACCGCTAGACAGGCGCCGCCATCTTGTTCCACGTCGTCATCCCCGCGCGCTACGCCGCTACGCGCCTGCCCGGCAAGCCGCTCGCCGACATCGGCGGACGGCCGTTGATTCGATGGGTCTGGGAGCGGGCCCGCGCGAGCGGAGCGGCGACCGTGACCGTAGCGACCGACGATCAGCGCATTCTGGCGGCCGCCGGGGCATTCGGCGCAGATTGCCTGCTGACTTCGTCGACGCATTCGTCGGGCACCGATCGGGTGGCCGAGATCGTGCGCGCCCGCGGTTTCGCCGCCGGCGAGATCATCGTCAACCTGCAAGGCGATGAGCCGCTGATCGAGCCGAGCTTGCTGGCCGATCTGGCGCAGGCATTGCGCGAGCGTCCGTCGGCCGATATCGCCACCGCCGCCGCGCCGGTCGGTAGCTTGGCCGAGTTTCTCGATCCGAATTGCGTCAAGGCCTTGCGTGCCGTCGACGGCCGCGCGCTGTATTTCAGCCGCGCCCCCGTCCCCTGGCCGCGCGACCGGCAGAACGCCGGGCAGCCCGCCGGATTCGCGGGGGCTTGGCGGCACATCGGCCTCTACGCCTATCGCGTGCAGAGCCTGCTTCGGTTCGCCGAGTTGCCGCCGACGCCGCTGGAAACCACGGAAAAGCTGGAGCAATTGCGCGCATTGGAGCATGGCATGAATATTTATCTGCTGACACTCCTCCGGCCGCCGCCGGCGGGCATCGATACGGCGGAGGATCTGGCGCGGATACGCGCGCTACTGGGCGGCGACCGGGCGAATTCCCGGTTCGACTCCGGGCCGGATCGGCGCTGAACCCGTACAATCGGCGTCATCATGTTCAAGCAAGTTCTCCTTTGTTACGACGGCACCGAGGTCGGCCGCCGCGCGCTTCGGCGAGGGGCGGAGCTGGCGATTCTGTTGGGCGCCAAGGTTCACGTGCTCTCGATCGTCACGGACAGCGCAGCCAACCCGGCGATTGCCGCCGGCGCCGTCGGCGGAGCTTGCTTGGTCGACGACGGGCGCGGCTACCGCCGGCTGCTCGATGAATCGATCGAATGGCTTCGAGTGCGCGGCGTCGCCGCGAACGGCTATATCGCCAGCGGCAACACGATCGACGTGATACTCGCCTATACGAGGAAATTGAGCATCGATCTGATCGTATTGGGTCACTATCCGCAGCCCAAGGGCGGATTCTGGTGGTCCGGTCCGCAGCGCCAGTCGCTGTCGGAGCGAGCTAACTGTTGCGTGTTCGTCGCGGTCGATACCGCCGGGGCTCAAGACTGATCCGAAAGCGCAAACCGCACGCTTCGGCGCTCGATCAGCGAACCGAGAGGATCCCAGGACCATTCGTCGAAAAAGGCGGCGCGCTGCCGATCCAGGCGTATGAGCGTCGAACAGCGGGTGCCATAGTCGGCCGTGCGCACGAAGGCGCTCGACATCAAACGCTCCCATTCGAGGCTGACACCGGTCCTTGGCAGTTGATCGTCCGGCGCCGGGCGTTCGTCGCGCAGTAGATCGAGCACCGCGGTCGCATCTTCGATGTTGCCGAGCGCCGCCTGCATCTTCGATTTGGCGTTTTGCACCTTTGGCCAAGGAGTATCCAGCAGGTGGTTCGACAGGCCATAAATGCCGGCGCCGAGTTCCCGGCCCTCGTTGCGCGTGCTTTCATAGATTCCGAGCCGGTCGCCGTCGCTGAAGATCACGTTGAAGCCGTTGTAAAGGGCGCCCACCTGCCGCAGGCGCGCCAGCTCGTCGTTCACCTTGTCCGGCGAGTCCAACAGCGCCGTCGTCAATGCGCCGCGGCTGGGCGCGTCGCCGCGCGGCGGCGCCGAGCCACGAAAATTCGTCAACGCCGCGAAGCGCCCGGCGCGCGTCATCCCCAGCCACGTGCCGCCGGCGCTCAAATCCCGTCCGCCGAGGATTTGCGGTTTGTCGGGCCACCAGTCGGCGCGCGCGGTCGGCCGCGCGTAATATTCATCGCGATTGGCCGCAATGATGCAAGGGTAGTGCGGGTGCACGCGCCAGACGATCAGAATCAAGCACATTGGCCGATCACCGGATAAACCGCTCGCCGAAGAACGGCATTCTAGTATGCAGCATGAGCGGAATTTCACCCTTCTGAACTTTTGATCGTTTGTCGCTGGACGGTTGCGGCTCTATCTTGGCCGCATCGGGTGGCATCGGCGCGGCGAGCGCCGATTTTTGAGTGATCTAGCAAAGCGGGATTAGCGGGCGGGTTATGATGGCGGCCCGCATCGCCGCGGCCGACACAGTGACGGTTGATTGCCCGTGACCCTCGATCGACGAACCCGCATCCTGTTCATCTGCATGGGCAATATTTGCCGCTCGCCGACCGCCGAAGCGGTGTTCCGCCACGTGCTCGGCGCGCAAGCTGCCGCGGCCGCCGTCGACATCGACTCGGCCGGCACGCATGGGTACCACGTTGGCGAGGCTCCCGACCCCCGAGCTCAAGCGGCCGCCAAGCGCCGCGGAATCGACATGTCGGGCCTGCGTGCGCGCCAGCTCGTGGCGGAGGATTTCGAGCGCTTCGATTTGCTGCTGGTCATGGACATGCAAAATCGCGCCGATGCGCTGGCGCTCGCACCCCCGGCACGCCGCGATCGCGTGAAGCTGTTGCTGGACTACGCGTTGCGGCCGGATCGGCGCGAAGTGCCGGACCCGTACTACGGCGGGGAACAGGACTTCGAGCTGGTGCTCGATCTCGTCGATGACGCCTCGCGCGGGCTCATGGCGCAGTTGCGCGCGCCCGGGGGGCGCTAAATGCCGTTCACGATATCGCACACCGCCGCGGTCTTGCCGTTCTCGCGCTACCTCGCGCGCCGGCGGTTGCTGTCGGCGGCGGTCATCGGCAGCATGGTCCCGGATTTCGGATATTTGCTGCCGTTGCGGCTCGCGCGGTTCGAGACCCACAGCGCATTGGCGCTCTTGACGTTTTGCCTGCCCGTCGGTTTGGCGAGTTATTGGCTGTTCCAGGTATTTATCAAGACGCCGGTATTGGAAATCCTGCCGGACAACGCCTATAGCCGGTCTCGATTCTCGGCGGCGCCGGCGGATTTCGGCAGCGTCAAACAGTGGCTGCTGGCCGCCGGCGGCATTCTCGCCGGCGCGATCACGCATCTCGTTTGGGACGGATTCACGCACGAGGGCGCGCGCGGCGTGCGCATGATCCCGGAGCTCAACGCGCCGCTTTTCGATGTGGCCGGGCATCACTTGTTCGGCTTCAAGCTCCTGCAGCAGCTCAGTACGCTCGTCGGACTCGCGGTCGTCGCTTGGTTCGCGTGGCGTGCATTGCGCCTTCCGGCCGCACACTCCACGCAGCCGCGTATGCTTTCCACGCGCGAACGGCGAGCTTGGTTCATCGCCTATGTATTTGCCGCCGTGCTCGCCGGCGTGGCCGTTTCGCTGATCGGCGCCTACCCTCGGCGCCACGGCATCACGGCCGAAGCGGGCGACGTCGCGATCGCCGGTCTGCGCGGCATGGCGATTTCCCTGATCGGCGTCAGCCTCATCCTGCGCGCGCGGCTGCGCGCACGCAGGCGGGCTGCGGGCCGCTAGCGATCGTCGGGACCGCCGCGGGGTTCGGCCGTCGGCGACGACGACCAAACGACGTATTTGCCGTCCTTGTCCGCGTTCGACGTGGAGGCCGCGGGTGCAGGCGGCGCCACCGACTCGCGCGGCGGCGGCTCACGCGGCGGCGGCTCACGCGGCGGCGGCGATTGCTGGACGGGCGCGGGTTCAGGCTGTGGAGCGTATTCGCGCGCCTGCGCCGCAACTGCGCCGCTGGATTCCGCGGCAGATAAACCGGCAGCCGCGGAGGGTCCGCTCGGCGGCGCCTGCTCGCCGCTGTCGCGCCGGCCGCGGCCGCGCCGCCGGCGGCTGCGGCCGCCGCGTTCGCTGCGCTCGCCGCTCGATTCGCGATCGGGACTGCGGGGCGAATCGCCGGGGCCGCGCGCCGCCTGGTCATTGCGCGCGGGCTGCTCCGGGCGCGGCGCCGAGCTGTTTCGATCGACCGCCTGTCCCTGCGGGCCGTCCGGTCTGCGGGGCGATCCGTCGCCGCGATGTTCGTTGCGTGGGCGGCCGTCACGGCGCGGCTCATCGCGCCGCACGTCGCGCGGCCCGTCGCGGCGCGCGTCGCGATTGCGGTCGCGATTGCGGTAGCGGTCTTGCCGGATATCGCGATGCGCCGGCCGGTCGCGCTGCGCCGGCGCCGCCCCGGAATGCGCCTGCGGCGAGCTTGCGGCGGCCGGATTGTCGGTGCCGACCAGCCAGGCCCAGAATCGCCGCAGGACACCGGGTCCGCCGGCTTGCGCGTGCACCGCGGTTGCCGCGGCGACCGGCAGTGGCAGGGGTGCGATCGGCGCCGCGGATGCCGGCAATATGCTCGGCACCAGCGGCGCATCGGCCGGCGGCTTTTTGTCGCGGTTGCCGATGTTCGAGTCGTCGATCGCCGGCTGTTCCGCAATTTGATAGCTCGCCGTGGAGTTCTCGGGAAGCTCCTTTTCGTCGTCGCGGATGCGCCGCAAATCATAAGCTGGCGTCTGCATGTGCGGATTCGGCACGATGACCAGCGATACCTTGTCGCGCTCCTCGATTTGCTTGAGCCAGTCGCGCTTCTCGTTGATCAAATAGGTTGCGACGTCGACCGGCACTTGCGCGATCACGCGCCCGGTGCGTTCCTTGCGCGCCTCCTCGCCGATCAACCGCAGCAAGGCGAGCGACATCGATTCGACGCCGCGTATCGATCCCATGCCGCCGCAGCGCGGACAGTTGATGTGAGTCGTCTCGCTGAGCGCAGGCCGCAGGCGCTGGCGCGACAGCTCCAGCAGCCCGAAGCGCGACAACCGGCCGAGCTGAATCCGCGCGCGGTCCATCTTGACCGCATCGCGCAGCATGTCCTCGACGGCGCGCTGATTGGCCTGCGACTCCATGTCGATGAAATCGATCACGATCAATCCGCCGATGTCGCGCAAGCGAAGCTGGCGGGCGACCTCTTCGGCGGCCTCCAAATTGGTGTTGCGGGCGGTGGCCTCGATGTCGCCGCCGCGCGTGCTGCGGGCCGAATTGATGTCGATGGAGACCAGCGCCTCGGTGTGATCGATCACCAGGCTGCCGCCGGAAGGCAGCGTGACCTTGTGCGAATACGCCGATTCGATTTGGCTTTCGATCTGGTAGCGCGTGAACAGCGGCACCGGATCCTGATAGAGCTTGAGTTTGCGCTGCGCGTCGGGCGGCATGAAGCGCTGCATGTACTCCAGCGCCTTTTGGAAGGCCTCCGGCTGATCGATCAGGCACTCGCCGATATCGTCGGAGAAGTAGTCGCGCAGCCCGCGCGTGACCGCATCGCTCTCTTGGAATATCAAGAACGGCGCGGGCTTGCCGTCATTGGCCTGCTCGATCGCATCCCACGCGGCCTTCAGATTGTTCAGATCCCATTGCAGCTCCTCGGTCGTGCGGCCGACGCCGGCCGTTCGGACGATTGCCCCCATGCCGTCAGGGATCTGCAGGCCGTTCATGGCCTCGCGCATTTGGTCGCGGTCCTCGCCCTCGATCCGCCGCGAGACGCCGCCGGCGCGCGGGTTGTTGGGCATCAGCACCAGGAAGCGTCCTGCGAGGCTGATGAACGTCGTCAGCGCCGCGCCCTTGTTGCCGCGCTCCTCCTTCTCGACCTGGACGATCAGTTCTTGCCCTTCCTGCAGCAAGTCCTTGATGTTCAAGCGGCCGCCGTTCGCCGGCTGCTGGCGGAAGTATTCCTTGGAGACCTCCTTCAAGGGCAGGAAGCCGTGGCGCAGCGCGCCGTAATCGACGAACGCGGCCTCTAGGCTCGGTTCGACGCGCGTGATCCGGCCTTTATAGATGTTGGATTTTTTCTGTTCCCGCGACGGGATCTCAATCGATAAGTCGTATAGCTTCTGGCCGTCGACGAGTGCGACTCGCAATTCTTCTTCTTGAATTGCGTTGACGAGCATTCTTTTCATGTGCCCCAACTAATGTGGTAGGGGCCGAGGAGAGCAGGAGAATAGAAGCCGGAAGCGCAACGTCGGAGGCGGCGAGGAATAGGGCGGCGCCGAGCGCGAACCACGCGATCGGTACCATCACGATCCAATTGTGCCAAAACGTATACGGCAAGCCCGGGGCCTTGTTCTCGGTTAACCGCTTGTAGGGCGCGCAAGCCTCGCGGGGCTCTATTGCGCCTTATCTCATCGGCCGAGCGATGGTCTGGAATTCCAGAACCAACTAATATGCGGCGCTCCCGTAGGATGGGGGCGCCACCGAAACCGGTGCCATATTGCTCCGCCACTGGGCGTCGCTTGGCACGGTTTTCGGACACTATCACGCCAGTCAGTCTTGGTCAATGTAATCAATACCTTAGAAGAACGATCCGCATGAATACTCCGCAGTCGATGCAAGCGCCGGCTTCCCCGGCGAAGAGCCCCGTGATTCTCCACACCGTCAGCGGCGACGAGGCGGGCCAGCGGATCGATAACTTTCTGATGCGGCATTTCAAATCGGTGCCCCGCAGCCGCGTCTACCGGCTGTTGCGCAAGGGCGAAGTGCGCGTCAATCGCAAGCGCGTCGCTGCCGAATATCGCCTGGCGGCGGGCGATTCGGTGCGCCTGCCGCCGGTGCGAATCGAGACGCGGGAGCAATTCGGTCGGCCGTCGGCGAGCCTGCTCGCATTGATCGAGGATGCCGTGATCTTTCAGGATCGGCACCTGTTGGTGATCGACAAAATGAGCGGTGTCGCGGTGCACGGCGGCAGCGGCATGAGCTACGGCGTCATCGAGGCGCTGCGCGCCTCGCGACCGCGCGAGTCGCTCGAACTCGTGCACCGCTTGGACAGGGATACCAGCGGCTGTCTGCTGGTGGCGCGGGATCGGCCGACGCTGACGGCGCTGCATGCGCTTATTCGCGGCGGCGGGCTGCACAAGACCTACCTCGCCTTGGTCGCCGGTAATTGGCAGCTCGGCAGCAAACGCATCGACGCGCCGCTCGCGACCGACAGCCGCGAACGCGGCGAGCGCCATGTGCGCGTGGCCGCCGCCGGTAAGAACTCGGTCAGCCTGTTCAAGCCGGTGCAATTTTTCGGGCCGCTCGCGACCCTGATGGAGGTCGACATTCCGACCGGCCGTACGCACCAGATCCGCGTGCACGCGGCCTATGCCGGCCATCCGCTGTTGGGCGACGACAAATACGGCGACCGGCAGCGCAACGCCGAACTCAAGGGCTACGGTCTGAAGCGCACGTTCTTGCACGCGCAATCCGTCGCCTTCGATTGGCCGGGTTCCGGCGTGCCTTTTCACGCGAGCGCGCCGCTGCCTTCGGATCTCGCGCGCGTGCTCGAGGCGATGACACCGGTCGTGCGCAAAGCAAGGCCCAAGCGCAGCGCGCCGGCCAAATCCAAAGCCCCGGCCAAACGGCGATGATGCGCGATCGCGATGCCTCTAGGGTATCTCGAAGCCGACGCCACGCAGCGCTGCGGCGAGACGCATCAACGGCAGTCCGATCAAGGCGCTGGGGTCGGTGCTGTCGATCGATTCGCAAAGTGAAATGCCGAGGCCTTCGCTTTTGAATCCTCCGGCGCAGTCGAACGGCGACTCGCGCTCGAGGTAACGCGCGATCGTGGCGCCGTCCAAGCTCCGAAAAAGCACGCGTGTGGTGTCGACGAACTCACGGGCCGCGCCATCGCCTTGGCGCAGGAGCGCGACGGCCGTCAGATATTCGACCGTTTGGCCGGAGGAGGCCTGAAGATGCAGGGCGCAGCGCGCTGCCGAGCCTGGCTTGTCCAAGATCCGTTGGTCCGCGCCGCCGCGCCGCAGCACCGCGATTTGATCCGAACCGATGACCCAAGCGCCGGGCCGCAGGGCGGCAATTCGCTGCGCTTTGGCGCGCGCGAGGCGGGTCGCGATCGCGAGCGGCGCTTCACCGGCGCTCGGCGTCTCGTCGATCTGCGGCGCGGCGACGTCGAAGCGCAGGCCCAAGCGTGCGAGCAGGGCGCGCCGGTAGGCTGATGTCGATGCCAGAACAAGTGCAGGCTGAGACTTCAAAAACAACGACTTGCGACCGATTCATTTTGACAGAGGGGGTTGCCGGCCCTATTATACGCGGCCCAGTTTGCGTTCGCGAAGACCCCGGCCGGCGGCGCCTGCGCGACGGTCACGGTCGAGAGCGCCGCATCGCTCGTTTGTCAGCGCTGTTTACAGGGCTTCGTGCGGCCCGTAGCGGCGTGCAGCGAGTTGGAATTCACGACACTGGGTCGCGCCGGCGCCGGTGCGGCGGTCCGAGCCGGTCCGGCCGTTTTGCGCATTGCAGGATTTATTGAAGAAAACCGATAGGACATAGCGATCATGGCAGTTCAAAAGAGCAGAAAAACCCCGTCCAAACGCGGCATGCACCGCTCGCATTCCGCACTACCGAAGCCGGCCGTATCGATCGACGCGAAAAGCGGGGAGACGCACCTGCGCCACCGGATCTCGCGTGACGGCTATTATCGCGGCCGCAAGGTTCTAGAAACCAAGGCAGACGCGGCAGCGGCCGAGGAATAGGGATCGAACGCGGGCGGCGAGCAATCGCTTGACTGCCCGAGCCGTCTGCACGCGCCCCGTGTCTGCGCATCTACACATCGCCGTCGACGCCATGAGCGGCGACTGCGGACCGTCCGCATGCGTCCCCGCGGCGACGGCCGCGGCCCGCGAGTTCCCCAATGTGCGCTTCACCTTGGTCGGCCGGCAAGGAGAGCTGGAGCGCGAACTGGCGCACTGCGCGCTGCCGAACGTCGGTATTCTGAACGCTGCCGACGTGGTCGAGATGTCCGATCACCCGCGCGATGCCTTGCGCCGCAAAAAGGACTCCTCGATGCGGCGCGCGCTGGATTTGGTAAGAACGCGCGACGCCGACGCATGCGTCAGCGCGGGCAACACCGGCGCGCTGATGGCAACCGCGCATTTCGTTTTGAAGATGCTGCCGGGCGTCGAGCGGCCGGCGATCGTCTCGTCCATCCCGTCGCGCGGCGGCCATACGTTCATGTTGGATCTGGGCGCAAACGCAACCTCGACGCCGCTGCAGCTGTGTCAATTCGCGGTCATGGGCGCGATACTTGCGACGGATTTCGCCGGCGCGCATCCGCGGCCGCGGGTTGGATTGCTCAACATCGGCGAAGAAGACATCAAGGGCGATGAAGTCGTGCAGGCGGCGCACAATCTGATCGCGGCGAGCGGCCTCAATTACATCGGCTTCGTCGAGGGCCACGACATTTTCTCCGACAAGGTCGACGTCGTCGTCACCGACGGATTCACCGGCAATGTCGCATTGAAGACGATGGAGGGCGTCGCGCGGCTGATCACCGATGCGATGCGCGAGGAGTTCACGCGCAGCATCGGCCGCAAGATCGGCGCAGCGATCGCGAGCCCGGCGCTCGGCGCCTTGCGCTCGCGGCTCGATCCGAGGCGCTATAACGGCGCGAGCATGGTCGGATTGAACGGGATCGTGATCAAGAGCCACGGGCACGCGGACGCCTACGCCTTTCAGCGCGCGATCGAGGTGGCGATAGTCGAGGCAGAGAACGGCGTGCCCGCGCGCATCGTGGAACGCCTCGCCACACAGCCGGCGGCTTGAAGGATAATCAACGAGATGTACGCCCGCATCGCCGGCACCGGCAGCTACCTGCCCAAACGAATCGTCACCAACGCCGATCTGGAGAAACTCGTCGATACCAGCGACGAATGGATCCGCACGCGCACCGGCATCGAGCAGCGGCATGTGGCCGCCGACGGCGAGACGACGACCGACCTTGCTGCGCACGCCGCGCGCAATGCCATGAACGCCGCGGGAGTCGGTCCCGCGGACATCGACCTGATTTGCGTCGGTACGACGACGCCGGACCTCGTATTCCCGAACGTCGGCACGCTGCTGCAGGACCGGCTCGGCATACACGGCTGCCCGGCGTTCAGCCTCGAAGCCGCCTGCACGGGGTTCGTCTACGCCTTGAGCGTCGCCGATAAATTTGTCCGTCTCGGGGAATCTAAATGCGCGCTCGTTGTCGGAGCAGAGACCCTGACCAGGATCGTGGACTGGAAAGATCGCGGCACATGCGTACTGTTCGCCGACGGAGCCGGCGCGGTGATCTTGCAGCCGGCGCAGGAGCCGGGAATCATCAGCACCCATTTGCATGCCGACGGCCGCTACAAGGATCTTCTGCAGTTTCCGGATGGCGTGTCGCGCGGCTTCAATCTGGTGCGAGCGGGGCGCGCGAGCGTGCAAATGAAGGGTAACGAAGTCTACAAGGTCGCCGTCAACACGCTCGGTCACCTGGTCACCGAGACGTTGGCCGCCAACGGCATAAAAAGGGAACAGATCGATTGGCTGATCCCGCATCAAGCGAACATCCGCATCATCGAGGCGATCGCCAAACGCCTCGACCTGCCGATGGAGCGGGTGATCGTGACGATCAGAACTCAAGGCAACACGTCGGCGGCGTCGGTTCCGCTGGCGCTCGATACCGGCATCCGCGACGGGCGGATCAAGCGCGGTCAACTGTTGCTGTTGGAGGCCTTCGGCGGCGGGTTTACCTGGGGATCGGCGCTGATTCGTTTCTAGGCGGCGGCAATGGGGTGCAAGATGCGAGCGAGTTGGTGGATTGCAGCGTTGTTGGTGGCGCCGCTCGCGCACGCGGAGGTATTTCCCCTCGCTCCGGGGCAGGATTTGATCGGCCAGCCCGGTCAAACCACGTCGGTCGCGCAAGACACGCTGCCCGAACTCGCACGCCGCTTTCATCTCGGTTTCGATGAAATGGTCGCGGCGAATCCGGGAGTCGACACGTGGCTGCCGGGTCAAGGTACGCTCGTGCACTTGCCGATGCAGCACCTGCTGCCTGACGCGCCCCGCCAGGGCATCGTCGTCAATCTGCCGGAGGGCCGACTGTATTACTACCACAATGACGCCGACGGCCATCCGGTCGTCGAGACCTACCCGATCAGCGTCGGGAGAATGGACTGGAAGACGCCGCTCGGCGTCACGCACATCGTACGCAAGGAGAAAATGCCGACGTGGTATCCGCCGAAATCCGTGCGGGACGATCACTTGAAGGACGGCGACGTGCTGCCGGCGGCGATTCCACCGGGTCCGGATAATCCGCTCGGCGAGTATGCGATGCGCCTGGGCGTACCAGGCGGCGCCTATCTGATTCACGGCACCAACAAGCCGCTCGGCGTCGGCATGCAGATCACGCACGGCTGCATCCGTTTGTATCCCGAGGACATCGAAACGCTGTTCAAAGAGGTGCCGGTCGGCATGTCGGTGCGCATCGTCAACCAGCGCATCAAGACCGGTTGGGTCGACGGCGCCCTGTTTCTCGAGGTCGATCATCCGCTCGACGGCACGGATCCCAAGGACGTCGAGGATTTGACCGCACTGACCCGCGCCATCGTCGCCGCGACCGCGACTCGCCGCGTCATCGTCGATTGGGATACGGCCGAACACGTGTTCGCGCAGGCTCGAGGCGAGCCGACGCGCATTTCGGTCGACCGTTGGGTCGAACCCGCGACGGTTGCGAGCCAGCGAAACTAATTGGGCAAAGCCAAGGCGCTACGTGACCACCTGGGACGAACGCTACGCCGCCGATCGCTATTATTACGGGACCGAGCCCAATGAATTCCTGAGGGAGCAAGCGGCCGAGATTCCGCGGGGCGGCGACGTGCTGTGCCTCGGCGAAGGCGAGGGGCGAAACGCCGTGTTCCTCGCGCAGCAGGGATTTCGGGTTCTCGCACTCGATCAATCGGCCGCGGGGCTCGACAAAGCGCGGCGGCTCGCCGCGGCCAGGGCGGTCGCGATCGACACGCTCGAGGCGGATCTCGGCGAGTACCGGATTGGGCGGGCGCGCTGGGACGGCGTCGTGTCGATTTGGTGCCACCTGCCTCGCGCATTGCGCGCAGTCGTGCATCGGCAGGTAAGCGCGGGACTGCGGCCGGGCGGCGTGTTCTTGCTCGAAGCCTATACGCCCGCGCAAATCGGCTACGGCACCGGCGGGCCGAAGACGGTCGATCTGTTGCCGTCGTTGGCGGATTTACGCCGGGAACTCGACGGTTTGCAGCTGCTGCACGCGATCGAGTGCGAACGGCCCGTGCTCGAAGGTGAGGGCCACACGGGGCTCGGCGCCGTGGTGCAGATCATCGCTCGCCGGCAATAGCCGCCGCGGGAGGCGTGCGCCGGCACTAGCCGGCCATGCCGCGCTCCTTTTGTCGTTCGAAGAATGCCAGGCCGCGCGCGCTTTTTTTTGCGCGATACATCGCCGTGTCGGCATTCGTGATCAATTGGCCGCCGCTAAAACCGTGCTCGGGATAAATGGCGATGCCGATGCTCGCTCTGATGACGAGCTCCGAGCTGCCGACGGCAAGCGGCCGGGCAATGCTCTTTGATACGGAGTCGGCAATGTGCCCTATATTCTTTTTGCCTTGCGGATTCATCAGCAGATACAGGAATTCGTCGCCGCCGTTGCGACACACCGTATCTTCGTCCCGGGCGCACTCCAAGAGTCGCTGCGCTACGGTCTTCAGCACGCTATCGCCGACGGCATGCCCGTGGGCGTCATTGATTTCCTTGAATTGATCGAAATCGAGGAACATCACGGCGAGGGTCCAGCCGTGGCGGTCCGCGATCGCGATCGCATGGGCCAAACGGTCGTCGAATAATTCGCGATTTGGAATCCCGGTCAGCGAATCATGCAGGGCGCGCAGCTGCGCATCGCGCGCATGCCGCTGGGCCACCGACAACGCTGAGGCACTGTCGGCCAAGGCCTTTCTGTATTTCGTCAACGCGATTTCCAAACGCCTCGTGGCGTCAGTCGGTTGCGTTGTCGAATTGACCGCTGCAGAGACGGGTTCCGCCGGCGAACCGGTTTTTCTCTGCGAATACTCGGTAGCGGCTGCCGCCATCGCGTCGTCAAGACAGCGATTGAAAGTGCGAAACTCGCTGGCCGAGATCAGCGATTGCGTCTCCACCGCCAGATGTGTGACGGCTTGACAGACATCACCGTAATCCCGGATCACCTGCTCAATCGTGAATCCTGCGTCAAACAGGTTGCGCCCATGCAGCGTGGCCGTAGGCGCAACGTCGGAATAGAATTCACGAGCTGTCGAGTCCGATGGCAACGGCTGGCGCACCGGATCGGCGCGTTGCTCGGCGGTCAGCGTTTTAATGATCTGATCGATAAAAACCGGTACGCCGTGCGCGAGGTCGGGATGGCGCAGTTTGGAGCTGGATCGACCGGCAGCCATCGTCCGACACCGCTCGATCAAGAGCGCGCGGTTCTCGCTTAATAATTCGTGCAGCACTCCCGCAAATTACAGGAAATGCCCGATAAATCTGTACGCTAGGACACAATGCCCGCGGCTGCAGATCTTTGTGTAAAAACTTAATGGGGGACGCGGAACAAGCGGTCGAGAAGGGTTCGCCGCGGGATCTCGGTGCACCCGGTCCGGAGCGCCACCTTGATCGCTCTTGACGAAATGGCGTCCGCGCCGGCGACCGTTGGCCGCCTGGCGCCGGATAAAAAAACGCCGCAGCTAGGCTGCGGCGTTGATTGATCAAGCTAGCCTGAACAGTCGCGTAATTACTTCGACACCGACTTCTTGAACATGCGATCGAGCTTTTCGTTGATCGCATCGATCTTGGTCGAATTCGCCTGCGCGGTCGATAATGCCTGGTTCGCTGTGCTCTGCGCGCCCGAGGCGGCCGAGGCGGCGCTGGAAGCCGCGGTGTTCGCCGCCGCCGCATCGCTCGAAGCCTTCGCCGTATCGCCCTGTAATTTGCTGACCTGTGATTTCAGGTCATCGATCTGAGCCTGAATCGGCTTCAGGTCGGTGCATCCCGCGAATGCGAGCAGGCAGGCGGCCGCGGCCGAAACCTTTAGTGTTGTTGCAAGTTTCATAGAATATTCCCCTAGGGTTAGTCCGTTCGAAATCCAAAAAAATTTGGAAGTGTAGCGGCGACAGAGACCCAAATTCATCGACACGGCCCTCAGTGCGCCACAGCACAGTCAAGCATTAGACAGAACATTGCGTATTAAATGCAACTAAAAAGCGCCCTTTGTCGGACTCTTGCGACGCTTTTTCCGGCATTGGCTCTGGAACGCCGATTAATTCGGCGTCAGAAATCGAAAAAGCCGCGATTTGCCCAAACGCGGTTCATCGGTGTAGTCGGAATTCGACTTCTCAGCTGCGCAAGAGTTCCATGACCGCGCGTTGCCCTTGATTGATCGCCGAGTCGGTATACGCGGCGCCGCCGGAATCGGAATTGGCGATCGTGATGCGGCCGAACTGCGCGCGTCCAACGACGTGCGGGCGCTCGGCGTCCGGCACGTCGGGATCGAATAGCGGGTTGAATTCAGGGGCGTAGCCGTGCGCCCAGCGATTGACCGTGATCGCCGTGATGTCGCGCGCCGGATCGAAGCCGCCGCCGGCGAGCGTCGCGAGCAGTTGTTCGCGAATGTTGCGCTCGAAGGTCGCGAGCGGCGTCACCAGCAGCTCGGCGCGGCCGGCGCGATTTTGATCGTGTTCCGGCAAGCCGGCTTTGCACGGCGTGCGCACCATGTGCACCAATATGGGCTCGTCGGGCGACTTCGGACTCCTGTACTCGCCGATGTCGACCTGCGGATTCAAATAAAAATAAGCGTGGTAGCCGCCGGGCGCATAGACCCGGCTGACTTTCAGCGCGTGAAACGCGCGCCAATTGCGCAGTGCGACGCTGGTGTAGACCAGCGGCGTCTTGACCAGCGCGTGCAGCGCCTGTTTCTGACGATCGGGCAGGTCGGGGCACAAATACGGGATCATCATGTTGTAGCCGGCCAGGATCGTCGCGCCGGCGCTCGCCTTATAGGCTCGCCCGCCGCGCACGTAGGTCACTTCCGTTTGCCGCGCCGTCTGCGGCTCGCCGAGATTGCGGGCGCGGATCGCCGTCGCGTTCAGGCGCAGCCGTATCGGCGCCGCCTTGCGGTCGAGCTCGGCATAGTTCACTCGCGCGGTGATCACGTCTTCGACGCTGTTGCCGGGCACGGCGCCCGGAATCAAGTCGCGGACCAGGAGCCGCGCGATCGTCGCATTGCCGTCGGGGAAATGCAGGCGCAGCGAACCCCCGGTGTCCTCGTAGCCCGACGGGGTATAGCCCATTCGTTCGATCGAACCTTTCGCGAGGTGCATGCCCCGAAACCCCGACAAGCCGAATCCCCAGCAGTCGAGCGCCGAGACCGCGTCGGTGCCGACGCCCCATTCACCCATCGTTTTCGCGTGGTAGTAGCGCAGCACGGCCGGCTCGACGCCGACCAGATCGCGCAGGAACGCCTCATAGCTGATTCTCGACAGGCGCTGCTTCTTGTCGTCGGAGGAGAGGCCGGGCAAGTAATCGACATTTCCCTCTTCGATCTGCACAATTTCCCCGCGAGCCCGCTCCGATAGCGGGGTGCCTTCCAGCAATTGCGCAAACGGCACTTTGCCGACGCCGCGCACCAGTTTATCGGCGCCGAAGGTCTGTCGGTCGAAGAACACGCCGTCCCGCAAGCCGAGTTGTTCGTAATACTCGGGATGTTGGACGGATTTCGACAGCTGGGCGACATCGATGCCCAAGGTCTGCAGCAGACCGGCGGCGACCGCGCTGTAGGGCCGCGGGCTGTCGATCTCCAAGGTGCCGCCGTTCAGCAGATTCAAGCGGCCGTCCAAGTGGAACTCGTTGCGCTTGGCGTGGCCGCCGAAATCGTCGTGATTGTCGAGTATCAAAATTCGGCTGTCCGCGTGCGTGTTGGCGCGGAAGAAGTGCGCGGCGGCCAGGCCGCTGATGCCGCCGCCGACGACGATCAGGTCGTACCGTTCGCCGGTATCGGTCGCCGTGCGCCAGGCCTCGCCGTCGCGCAACGCGTGGGCAACTTCGAACGAGCCGGGATGATTGCCGCGCATGCCGGTCAGGATCGGCGGGTAATATTGGGGCGCATCCTGGGCGGGCGTAGCCTGCGCCTCGGAGGCGTTGGAGGGGGCGGAAGCGGCAAGGAGCGGCGGGGAGGCCATCGCGGTGGCGCCGAGCGCCACGCCGTTCAAGAAATCGCGCCGCGTGATGGGGCAGTGCATGCCGAGCAGGTGGTCCCGGGATCGATCGATCTTCTCATCGGCCATGGCGGCTCCTCGTGCGTCTGTCGGTGGCGGGTGGGCAGTGCGGCAAATTACCGCGCCTTGGCGCCGCTTGCTAGGTATCGAATACTGTATATAATGACAGTTACTGGCTACATATACAGGTGACACATGTCGGATCTCACACCTCGTCAAACCCAGATCCTCAGACTGATTCAAGACGCCATCGCGGAAAGCGGCATGCCGCCGACGCGTGCGGAAATCGCGCGTACGCTCGGCTTCAAGTCACCGAACGCCGCCGAAGAACACTTGCGCGCGCTGCAGCGCAAAGGCGTCATCGATCTGATTCCCGGGGCTTCGCGCGGCATCCAGCTCAAGGACATCCTGCGCGAACAATTGGGTCTGCCGCTGATCGGCCGCGTCGCCGCCGGCCGACCGATCTTGGCCGAGGAGCACATCGAAACGCGCTACCAGATCGATCCGCGGCTGTTTCAACCCCAGCCGCATTACCTCCTCAAAGTGCACGGCATGAGTATGAAGAACGCCGGCATCTTGGACGGCGATCTGGTGGCCGTGCACCGCACCCCGGAAGTGCGCAATCGCCAAATCGTCGTCGCGCGTCTGGAAAACGAGGTGACGGTCAAGCGCTACAGGCAAGTCGGGGCGATCGTTTGGCTGTTGCCGGAAAATGCCGATTTCGAACCGATTCGCGTCGACCTGAAGGAACAGCCGATGATCATCGAAGGCGTGGTCGTCGGCGTGCTTCGCCGCGGTAAAGATGTGGATGCCGCGTGAGGCACCCACTCTTGCGGATCTGCTGGCCGATGCGCGCGTCTGGAAGCTAGCGGACCCCTCGGCCGCGCCGCCGCGCCCCGTGTGGTCCACCGGACGCAGCGCGCTGGATGCGCGTCTGCCGGGCGGCGGCTGGCCGACCGCTTCGCTGGTCGAGGTCTTGATCGATGACACCGGCTTCGGCGAGGTGCAATTGTTCCTGCCGGCTCTGGTCGCCTGCCAGCGCCATGCGGGCGCCGCGGGTCCTTGGCTCGTCTGGATCGCGCCGCCTCATGAACCGTACGCACCGGCCTTGGCGCAGCAGGGCATCGACTTGAGCCGCTTGCTGATCGTGCGCCCCGCCGGAGCGATCGAAGCCTTATGGGCGGCCGAACAGGCTTTGAGTTCCGGAGCCTGCGCCGCGGTTTTGCTGTGGCTCAAGGGGACCGACGATCGTTGGCTGCGGCGTTTGAAGCTCGCGGCGGAAACCGGCGGCGCACTCGGCGTGCTGTTCCGTCCCGAGCGCCATCGTTTCGAATCTTCGCCGGCCGCCTTGCGTTTGTCGATGACGCGCGATGAACACGGAACCCGTCTGGAACTGCTCAAAGTAGCCGGCGGCCGACCCGGTGTCGTCGAACCATGAAAGCGCAGGCGGATCTATTTGCCGCGGCGCAGCCGTCCTTGCGAGCGGCGCCCGCGCTGATGCCCGCCCAGGGGCTGATGCCCGTCCCGGCGCCGATGCCCAAGCCGTCGTTCGCCGCCGCGCCTGCGCCCGCTGCGGCGCCGGCCGGCGCGCGATCGCGGCCCCGGTCGCTGTGGTATGCCGTGATCTTCCCGGAGTTGCCGATCGCACCGCAGCCGGATTCGGTCTTGCGGCGTTTGGCCGGGCAGGCACAAGCATTCACATCGCTCGTCAGCATCGAGCCGCCGAACGCCTTGTTATTGGAGATCCATGGGAGCCTGCGCTTATTCGGCGCATTGCGAGACTTGCATGCCCGCATCGATGCGCATTGGCAAGCGCTCGCACTGCGCTCATCGAGCGCCGCCGCGCCGTCGACGCTCGCGGCGCTGTGGTTCGCCCGCTGCGGCGGGCAGGCGCTGATCGAAGATCCGGCGGCGCTCGCCGGCCGCTTGGCGCAGCTGCCGATCGCTTGCACGGCCTGGGATCCCGCATGCCTGCAGACCCTGCGTGCGATGGGCGTCACGCGCTTGGGCGAGCTGTTGCGTCTGCCGCGCGCAGGACTCGCGCGCCGTATCGGTCCAGCGGCGGTTTTCGATCTCGACGTCGCGCTGGCGCACCGCAGCGCGCCGCGCAGAGCGTTCGTGCCGCGCGAGCGCTTTCGCGCGCGCGGCGATTTCGACAGCGAGATCGACAGCGTGGCTGGTCTCGGGCAGGCGCTCACGCCGTTGATCGGCGGCTGCGCAGATTTCTTGCGCGAACGCCAAGCCGGCATCCAGAGCCTGCAACTGCGGCTGCGGCATCGCGCGGCGCCGGCGACGCGGGTGCGTTTGGGACTCGCGAGCGTCACGAGCGAACGCCGCCGCTTGCAAGAGGTGCTCGTACAGCGGCTGGCGCGGCTCGTGCTGCCGGCGCCGGTGCGCGCCGTCGAGGTGATCTCCGGGCCGCTGCAGAATCTCTGTGCGGCCTCACTCGACGCGTTCGGCGTGTTCGGCGGCGCGGGCGGCCGCGACACCGCGGCGCAGTTGGTCGAGCGTTTGCGCGCGAGGCTCGGTGAAGACGCGGTTTACGGAGTGTCGTCGATTTCGGAACACCGGCCGGAGGCGGCCTGGCGCAAAGTGCGCGAGCTGCCGCTCGGCCTTGCGCCGGCCGCCGCCGAGAACGGCGGCGACGAGGGGGTGCTCCGGCCCGTATGGCTGCTGGGCGAACCACTGCCGTTGTCCGTGACGGGGACGCTGCCGCGGGACGCCATGGTTCTGGAGCAGGGTCCGGAACGCATCGAGAGCGGCTGGTGGGACGGCAAGGGCGTCGCGCGCGATTATTACGTGGCCCGCCGAGCTCGGGGCGCAAGGCTCTGGGTCTTTCAGGAGCGGCACAGCAAGCGCTGGTATTTGCACGGCGTATTCGCTTGAACCGGCAGGCCCCGTCCCATGTACGCCGAACTGCATGCGTTGAGCAATTACTCTTTTCTGCGCGGCGCTTCGCAGCCCGAGGAACTGATCGCACAAGCCAAGTGGCTCGGCTACCGGGCGCTCGCGCTGACCGACGAATGCTCGCTCGCCGGCGTCGTGCGCGCCCACATCGCCGCCAAGGAGCAGCAGCTGCCGCTGATCATCGGCGCCGAACTGCGCTGCGACTGCGGCCTCAAGCTCGTCGTACTGGCGACCACGCGCGCGGCTTATGGCGCCCTGAGCCGGCTGATCAGCCGGGCGCGCCGCGCCGCCGTCAAAGGCCGCTATCTGCTCGCGCGCACGGACCTCGAGGATGCGCTGCCCGAATGCTTGCTGATCTGGCTGCCGCACCAGGCCGCCACCGCACAGGAGAGCGAGGCGCAGGGCCGTTGGCTGCGCGAGCGTTTCGCCGGGCGTCTGTGGATCGGCGTTGCGCTGCTGACGAGCGGCGTCGATGCGCGCCGTCTCGCGCTGCTCGCGGAGCTCGGCCGGCGGCTCGACGTGCCGCAGGTCGCCGCCGGCGACGTGCACATGCATCGGCGCAGCCGCCGCGCCCTGCAGGACGTCTTGACGGCGATTCGCTTGAACACGCCGCTGCATGCGGCGGGCCGCGCCGTGTTCGCGAACGGCGAACGCTGCTTGCGTTCCTTGAACCGCCTGCGCGAGATCTATCCCGCGCCGCTGTTGTCCGCAACGCTGGAAATCGCCGAACGCTGTTCATTCAAACTCGATCAGCTGCGCTATGAATATCCCGAGGAAATCGTTCCCGCCGGAGAAACGCCGACCAGCCATCTGCGCGCGCTGACCGAAAGCGGCTGCGCCGAACGTTGGCCGGCGGGCGCTCCCGCGGCCGTGCGCCAGAACATCGAGCATGAACTGCGCTTGATCGCGGATCTCGCCTATGAGCCGTTTTTTTTGACCGTGCACGATATCGTGCGCTTCGCCCGTTCGCAGGGCATTTTGTGCCAGGGCCGCGGTTCGGCGGCCAACTCCGCGGTTTGTTATTGTCTGCGGATCACCGAGGTCGACCCCTCGCGCATGTCGATGCTGTTCGAACGTTTCGTCTCCAAGGAGCGCGACGAACCGCCGGACATCGACGTCGACTTTGAGCACGAGCGGCGCGAGGAAGTGATTCAGTACATTTACCGCAAATATGGCCGCGAGCGGGCGGCGCTCGCCGCCACCGTCATTTGCTATCGTCCGCGCAGCGCGGTGCGCGACGTCGGCAAGGCCTTGGGGTTCGACCTTGCGCAAGTCGACCGGCTCGCCAAGAGCATGCATTGGTGGAGCGGCGAGCGCATCGACTGCGAGCGCATGCGCGCAGCGGGTTTCGAGCCTCAGGATCCGCGGATCCTGCGGCTCGTCGCGCTCGTCAAGCAAATCTTGGGTTTTCCGCGCCATCTTTCGCAGCACGTCGGCGGCTTCGTGATCGCGCGCGGCCGTTTGGATGAGCTCGTGCCGATCGAAAACGCCGCCATGCCGGAGCGGACGGTGATTCAGTGGGACAAGGACGATCTCGATGCGCTTTGCTTACTGAAGGTCGACGTGCTCGGACTCGGGATGCTGAGCGCGATACGCCGGACGTTTCAATTGGTCAATGACTTCGGCGGTTCGACGCAGGTCGCCGGAAAGCTTGATTTGACCGCGGTGCCGAGCGAGGACAGCGCCGTCTACGACATGATTTGCCGCGCCGACACGACCGGCGTATTTCAGATCGAGTCGCGGGCGCAAATGGCGATGCTGCCGCGCCTGCGCCCGCGCAATTATTACGATCTCGTGATCGAAGTGGCGATCGTGCGTCCGGGGCCGATCCAAGGCGAAATGGTGCATCCGTACCTGCGCCGCCGCAACGGCGAGGAGGCGGTCAGTTATCCGAGCCCGGCCGTGCGGAGCGTGCTCGAACGCACCCTCGGCGTGCCGATATTCCAGGAGCAGGTCATGCAGCTCGCGATCGTCGCGGCCGGCTTCACGCCCGGCGAGGCCGATCGGCTGCGCCGCGCGATGGCGGCCTGGAAGCGCAAGGGAGGTTTGGAGCCGTTCGAGCGGCGCTTGATCGACGGCATGCGCCGGCGGGGCTACGCGGAGAGCTTTGCCCGGCAAATTTTCAATCAGATCCTCGGGTTCGGCGAATACGGTTTTCCCGAGTCGCACGCGGCGAGCTTCGCGCTGCTGGTCTACACGTCCGCGTGGTTGAAGCGTCATGAGCCGGCGGCCTTTTGCGCCGCGCTGCTGAACAGCCAACCGATGGGTTTTTACGCGCCGGCGCAGTTGGTGCGCGACGCGCGCGCGCACGGCGTCGAGGTGCGCCCAATCACGCTCGCGGCGAGCTGCTGGGACTCGACGCTCGAGCGGCGCAGCGACGGCCGTCCGGCGCTGCGCTTGGGTCTGCGGCTCGTCAAGCGGTTGACACAGGAGGGCGCCGCGCGGCTGCTCGCCGCGCGCGCGGCGCGGGATTTCACCGATGTCGCGGATCTGGCCGAACGCGCCGCGCTCGACCGCCGCGATCTCGAAGCGCTCGCCGCCGCCAATGCGCTCGAGGGTCTCGCGGGGCATCGGTTCCGCGCCGTCTGGCAGGTCGGCGGGGTCGAGCGCGCGTTGCCGCTGCTGCCGGCCGCGACGGCGGCTGCGGAAGGCATTCCGCTGCTGCGTGCGCCGCGCGAAGGCCAGCAAATCGTCGCCGACTACGGCAGCATGGGTTTGAGCCTGCGGCGCCACCCGCTCGCGTTGCTGCGCGAACGCCTGGCGCGCCGCGGCGCAATACCCGCGCAAGCGCTGTGGGAGCGGCCGAACGGAACATTTGTTTGCACGGCGGGTTTGGTCATTACGCGCCAACGGCCGGGCAGCGCCGGGGGAGTGACTTTCGTCACGCTGGAAGACGAGAGCGGCCACGTGAATTTGATCGTCTGGGAACGCGTCGCCGCCGCGCAGCGGGCGGCTTTGCTCGAATCGCGCCTGCTCGAGGTGCGCGGCAAAATTCAGCGGCAAGGCGACGTGCTGCACGTCATCGCCGCGCGCATGACGGATCTTTCGGCGATGCTCGGCGAGCTCGTCGTCGCCTCGCGTAATTTTCACTGAGCGCCGCCGCCGCCTCCCGCGCAGCAATCAACGGCATCGACGCGATCGGCGCGATCGACGCGATCAGCGCGATCAGCGCGATCGGCGCGATCGGCGCGATCAGCGCGATTTCTTCTTCTTCTTCGGCGCCTTGGCGCCGGACTCGACCGCAACGCCGCCCGTATCGATTTTGTAATCGTCGAAGTCGCTGAGCAGTTCTGCCGTGCGGCGCTCTTCCATGACGCGCTCCAGGCGCCGCCAGGCCGGCTCCGCACCCTTCGGAACGCGCCGCCGCTGCGTCTCGACGTCGCGCATGATGTGCTCAACGTCGACCTCCTCGCCGCCGGGCGCGGGATCCTCGGCGTCGTCCTCCTCGAATTCGTCAGATTCGGGCTTTTCGCTCATGCCACCGACGCCTTCGCTGCAGAGTTGGGAACGTCACGCGCGCGTTTGTATCGGAAAAGGCGGGTGCGCGCAATACCCCGTCGCCGGGCGCGGACTATTTGACCAGGTCGTTCAATTGAAATATCGGCAGCAGCAGCGCAATGACGATGAACATGACGATGCCGCCCATGAACACGACCATGAACGGACCAAGCAGGTTCGTCAGCGTCGCGAGCAGCCCGTCCATTTCCCGTTCCTGATTCGATGCCGCGCGCTCGAGCATCTTTTCGAGCTCGCCGCTGCTCTCGCCGCTCGCGATCAAATGAATCATCATGGGCGGAAACAGCTTGCGAGCAGCGAGCGACTTGCCGATCGGCGCGCCTTCGCGAACCCGCGAGGCCGCCTCGACGACCGCCTCCTTCATCGGCTGGTTGTTGACGACGTCGCCCGATATCTTCAAGGCTTCGAGGACCGGGACCGCACTCGCGGTCAGGATGCTGAAGGTGCGGGCGAAGCGCGCGGTATTCAGGCCGCGGATCAGCTTGCCGGCGAGCGGAATTCGCAGCAAGAACCGATCGAAGCGCAGGCGCGATTCGGGCTGCTGGAGCCAGCGCCGGAAGGCCCAAATGCCGAACGCGGCCAATGCCAGCGCATAGATCCAATAATTGCGTACGAAATTGCTGAGGCCGATCAGAAAACGCGTCGCCAGCGGCAGCTCCTGGTGTCCCGCGTCGAACACCGCGACCACCTGCGGCACGACGTAGGCCAAAAGGAAGGAGACGATCGCGAACGACAAGACCATCAGCACGATCGGATAGACCAGCGCATTGCTGACCTGCTGGCCCATGACCTGACGCGATTCGGTGTAATCCGACAAGCGCTCCAGAACTTGATCGAGCTTGCCGGATTGCTCGCCGGCCGACACCGTCGCCCGGTAGATTTCAGGGAAGGCCTGCGGGAAGTCGCGCAGTCCTTCGGCGAGCGGATGGCCCTCGATGACCTTGCTGCGCACGCCCAGGATGATGCGCTGCACACGCGGCTTCTCGGTTTGTTCGGCGACCGCTTGCAGGGACTCCTCGAGCGGCAGGCCGGAGCGCAGCAAGGTGGCGAGCTGGCGCGTCAACAAGGCCAAATCCAAGGTCGACAGGCCGCGGCGCATGAAACCGCGGGCGCGGCTGCGCTTCAGCTCTTTCTCCGCGACCTCCTGAATCTCCATCGGCAACAGCTGCTTCTCGCGCAGCAGCTGGCGGACGTGCTTGACCGTGTCGCCCTCGATGAGCCCCTTGCGCTCCTTGCCCTGGGGGTCGAGGGCGGTATATTCGAATGCGCCCATCAGTCCTCGCGAGTGACGCGCAGGACTTCCTCGAGCGTCGTTTCGCCGGCCATGACCTTGCGGCGGCCGTCGTCGCGGATACCGGGACTTGCGCTGCGCGCAAATCGTTCGAGCTCCTGCTCCGAGGCGCCGTCATGGATCATCGTGCGCATGTGGTCGTCGACCGCGATCAGCTCGTAAATGCCGGTCCGGCCCCGATAGCCGTTGCCCGGTTCGTTGCCCGGGCGGTACAAAGTCACCGCCGCGCCGCGCGGATCGAGATTCAACAGGCGCCGTTCGTATTCGCCGGCCTGGAACGGCTGCCGAGTGTCCGGATTCAGCACGCGCACTAGCCGCTGTGCGAGCACCCCGACCAGGCTGGAGGACAGAAGAAACGGCTCGATCCCCATATCGCGCAAGCGCGTCACGGCTCCGACCGCGGTGTTCGTGTGCAGGGTCGACAATACCAAATGGCCGGTCAAGCTGGCCTGCACCGCGATCTGCGCGGTCTCCAAATCGCGAATTTCGCCAACCATGACGACGTCCGGGTCCTGGCGCAGGATCGCCCGCAAACCGCGCGCGAACGTCATTTCGACCTTGGTATTGACCTGCGTCTGGCCGATGCCGTCGATGTAGTACTCGATCGGATCCTCGACCGTCATGATGTTGCGCGTGTTGTCGTTGATGCGCTCGAGCGCGGCGTACAGCGTCGTCGTCTTGCCCGATCCGGTCGGGCCCGTCACGAGGATGATGCCGTGCGGCTTGTGGATGATCTCGTCCATCAAACTTTGCGTGCGCGCGTCCATCCCCAACGCGGTCAGCTCGATGCGCCCGGCCTGCTTGTCGAGCAAGCGCAGCACGACGCGTTCGCCATGCCCCGAGGGCAAGGTCGACACGCGCACATCGACCGCCCGGCCGGCGATGCGCAGCGAGATTCGGCCGTCCTGCGGCAAGCGCCGTTCGGCGATGTCGAGCTTCGACATCACTTTGATTCGCGAAACGACCAGCGGCGCCACGGCTCTTTTCGTCTGCAGCACCTCGCGCAGCACCCCATCGACGCGAAATCGGATCACCAGCCTGTTCTCATAGGGCTCGATATGGATGTCCGAGGCGTTCTCCTTGACCGCCTGCGTCAGCAAAGCATTGATCAGCCGGATGATCGGCGCTTCGTCGTCGCTTTCCAGCAGGTCCGAGGATTCGGGGATGTCCTCGGCCAAATGCGCGAGGTCGGTGTTGTCGTCCAATCCTTCGAGCATCTGCATGGCGGCACCGGAGCCGGCTTCATAGGCGATCCGCAGCATCGAATCGAATTGTTCGACCGAAACGCGCGTCAGCGCCAGCGGCAGGCCGATGAATCGGCGCACCTCGGCCAAACTCAACGGGGAAACGCCGGGTCGGCATACCGTGTCGGCGACGCCGCCGGCGATGCCGCGAATCAGCACGCCGTGCCGCTTCGCGAACGGGAAGGAGAGCTTGCGCGGCGCGCTTTCCTGCAGTTCCGCGCTCACGGCTTTTGCTCCCCCTGCGGCTGCGCGGTTGGCGGCGCGGCCGGCGGCGCGGCCGGTTGCAAGGGCGCGGGTTGCGTCGTTGCCGGCTGCGGCGAGGCGAGCGGCAGGCCGGGGACCGTCGCGGCATCCGGCACGATCGGAATCACCGGCTGCTTTTCGCCGGGCAGCAGCGTGACCTTGCCGCGATGCAGCCCTTGCTGTTGCTGTCGTACCTCGTCGTACTGACGCTTGCTGGTCGCCTCGATCTGCGCCTGGTCGCGCAGGATCTTCGGCCGTATGAAGACCAGCAATTCCTTTTTCTGATGCGACCCGCTGCGCGAGCGGAACAGCTCGCCGATCAGCGGTATGCGGCCGAGGAAGGGCACGCGGTCCTCGCTTTCGTTGACGGTGTCGGAGATCAGGCCGCCTAGGACGATGATGCCGCCGTCCTCGATCAGCACCGTCGTCTTGATCGCGCGCTTGTTGGTGGAAATGTCCGCCGAATTGGCGAGCTTCGCGCCGGGCGAGGAATCTTCTTGCTCGATCTTCAGCTGCACCGAATCGCCCTCGTTGATGTGCGGCGTGACCTTTAGAATCGTGCCGACCTCTTCGCGCTGAATCGTCGTGAACGGACTCGTCGTGCCGTTGACGCTCGCGGTCGCCGTCGAGTACGAGCCGGTGATCAGCGGGATCTCCTGCGTGACTTTGACCTCCGCCTCCTCATTGTTCATCGTGATCACGGACGGCGTCGAGATGATGTTGCTCGTGCCGTCGCTGCGCAGCGCCTGCAGGATCGCCGCGAAATTGGTCCCGGACGTCTTGTTGAAGCGCCCGATCGCGAGCGTCGCGCCGACGCCGAGCGTCGAGCTGTTGATGGCGCTGGCGGCGGCGGCGGTGCCGGATGCGGCCGCGGCCGCGAGATCGACGATGCTGGCGCCGCCGCTGGTCGGCAGATTCGAGACGCCGGCGATGGTGTTGGTGTTGGCGCCGTCGACGATCCACTGCACCCCGAGCGCCGAACTCTTGTTAAGGTCCACTTCGACGATGATCGCCTGCACTTCGACCTGGGCCCGGCGGATGTCGAGCTTGTCGATCACACTCATCAGGGATTTCATGATTTTTGGCGGCGCCGTGATGATCAACGCATTGGTCGGCTCGTCCGCCCAAATCGTGACGTCGGCGCCGAAGTTCGCTCCGGAAGCGCCGGCGCCCGGTCCGGGCGGGCCTCCGCCTTGGGCCTTCACGAGCGGCGGTCGCTTGGCCTTTGAGCTTGTCGGCGAGCTTTTCAGCGTCGGCGTAATGCAAGTAACGCACTTGCGTATCGCCGCCGGAGGCGAGCGGCGTATCCAAACTCAATATCAGCGCCTTGATCCGCAAGCGCGTCGATTTGTCGCCGCTGATCAGGATGCTGTTCGTACGCTCGTCGGCGACGACCTTGACCGGGCTGCCGCCCTCGGCGCCCGCGCCCTGGCTGAGCTGATTGACCGTACGCACGACGTCGGCCGAGCTCGCATTGCGCAGCTGGATGATTTCGAACGGCTGATCGCCGCTCTCATCCATGCGCTCGACGATGTGCATAATGCGGCTGACGTTGCTGGCGCGATCGGAGATGATCAGCATGTTGCCGCCGGGGTAGGCCGCCAAGTGCCCATATTGCGGAATCAGCGGCCGTAACAGCGGCACGAGCTGTGCCGCGCTGATGTTCTTGACTTGGATGACCTGGGTGACGATCTCGTCCGATGTCGAACTGACGGACGCCGGCAAGTCATCGGACGGAAATTGCCGCGCGTCGATATTCGGCACGATCTTGATCACTTTGCCGGAAGGAACCGCGATGTAGCCGTAGACCTGCAGCACCGACAGGAAGGCCTGATAAAATGCCTTCGGCGACATCGGCGTCGACGACAACATCGTCACTTTCGCGTTCACGCGGGGATCGACGATGAAATTCTTGCCGGTCACTTCGCTGACGGCCTGGATGATCTGGCTCAGATCCGCGTCCTTGTAATTCGGCGTAATCGTCGGGATGTCCTGCGCATCGACGGGGGGTGCGTTCGCCCCGCGCGAATCGGCCGGCGGATCGGCCGGCGGTTCGGCGGCGAACAGCGTGGCAGCCGACAGCAGCGCCGCGATGGCGAATATCGCCGATTTGCGCGCCGGGAATTGCGTTTTAAGCGAGTTCGGCATCATGGACTCTCGTGTGGTGAACGCGCTCGGGCGGCGTTCGAGCTAATCGGTGGCATTGGGATTGGTCGTGCGCGAATCCGGCGGGTTCAACGGGGCCGTCGCGGCGCGCTGCCGCAGCAGGTCGCGGTCCGCTTCATTGGCGACTTGGGCGACGTTCAAGCTCAGATCCATCGTTTGGCCGCCGCGGTTGATCGTCACGGTAGCCTGGTCGGAAGACTGGATCGTATTGAAGACTTCCTGGCTGTGCTGCGGGTCGTCGAGCGCTTGGCCGTTGATCGCGGTCACGAGATCGCCCGGCCGCAATCCCAAAACGTTGAATGCACGCCGGTTGAAACCGGGATAAATCCGAAAACCGCGCAGCCGCCCGGCGCGGTTATCGTACGAGGCAACCGCGCGAATCACCGAACTGAGCAGTCCGGGATCATGTTGCACGAGCTGGCGGATGTTGTTCAGGGTCGCCATCGTACGTTGGTTGCCCGCCATGGCAGCCGGCTCGATCTGCGGCCGGCCGGTAAGGACGATTTTCGGCAGCTTCAAGGTCTCCAAATTCCCGTCACGATCAAGAATCACGCGATCAAGATAGACCAAATGCAATGCAGCACCGCCGATGCGATCACCGACCGAGTAGACCTTGGAAGGTCCGGAATCGCTGATGATGGCGATGCCGTGCCGCGGATCTTGGGTTGCGATGGTGCCATACAGCACCAGATTGGCGGTCGTCGGCGGCGCATTCGCCGGATCTTGCGCGCCGGATTCGGCGGCGGCGATGCCGAACAGATGGGCCGCGGCGATACTTTGCGTGTCGACCGCCGCATGGGCAGGCGAATGGGCGGCCGGCTGCGGTGGCGCCTGCAGGGAAGCGGCCGGGCTGCCGCCAAGAAGCGCGATCGCAATGCGTGCCAATTCGACGGCGACCAGTGCCGATAGCAACAAGGTGACGAGCCAGGGGCCGTTGCGCGGCAGCCGGGACAGCCATTCATTGGAGCGGTTATCAAGCATATGACGATCGTGCGCGTTAATCGCGTTAATTGCGCGGGCTGCCGAGCCGCTCGCCGGGGTAACACCGACTTCTAATGATACGTTCTACGTGCTTGGATCCTCAAGCAATTGTTTTTGCTTGCTAAAGGCGAGTGACCGCGATTGGCGACAAGTGCCGACCGCGTCCGGCTACTGAAACCCCCGGCTTGTAAAGCGTGCCACATGCCCCTATAAACTGGGGACTCATGAGTGACATCGAACGCGGACAAACCGGCACCGGCTTGGTCGTCGAGGAATCGGCGCCCAAGCTCAAGCGCCCGCCACTGTTCCAGGTGGTGCTGATCAACGACGACTATACGCCGATGGAGTTCGTCGTCGATATCCTGCAGCGCTTTTTCGCGATGGACAGAACCAAAGCTACTCGGGTTATGCTGGAGGTACACACAAAAGGCAAGGGGGTGTGTGGGGTATTTACTTTCGAGATCGCCGAGACCAAGGTGGCTCAAGTGTTCGCATATGCGCGACAACATCAGCATCCGCTGATGGCAACGCTAGAAGAGGCGTAACCAGTGCTCAGTCAAGAACTCGAGTTTTGCTTGAACGATGCCTTCGCCGGTGCCCGCGAGGCGCGGCATGAATTCATGACGGTTGAGCATCTGCTGCTCGCGATCGTCGATACGCCGAAAATCCGGGAAATCTTGAAGTCCTGCGGCGCGGATACCGCGAAGCTCAAGACCGAGCTGAAACAGTTCATCGATCAGACCACGCCGCGCCTGCCGGCGGGCGAAGACCGCGACGTGCAGCCGACGCTCGGCTTTCAGCGGGTACTGCAGCGCGCCGTATTTCACGTGCAGTCGAGCGGCAAGAAAGAAGTCACCGTCGCCAACGTGCTGGTCGCGATCTTCAGCGAGAAGCAGTCGCACGCGGCCTATTTGCTCAGCATGCAGGACGTGTCGCGGCTCGACGTCGTCAACTTCATTGCGCATGGCTTGTCGAAGTCAGGCGGCGAGGAGCGCGGCGAGCGCGATGACGGCGGCGCATCCGGCGATTCCGACCGCGAGGGCGACGGCGGCGGCAGCGCACTCGAGAAATACGCGACGAATTTGAACGAGAGCGCGCGCAAAGGCAAGATCGATCCGTTGATCGGTCGGCGCCTCGAGATAGAACGTACGATCGAGATCCTATGCCGCCGCCGGAAGAACAACCCGTTGTATGTCGGCGAGGCCGGCGTCGGCAAGACCGCGATCGCCGAGGGCTTGGCGCGCATGATCGTCGAGCACAAGGTGCCGGACCTGCTTCTCGATGCCACGATATACGCGCTCGACATGGGCTCGCTCGTGGCCGGCACGAAATATCGTGGCGACTTCGAGAAGCGCCTCAAGGCGGTGCTCGCCGAGGTCAAGAAACAGCCGAGCGCGATTCTGTTCATCGACGAGATCCATACCGTGATCGGCGCGGGCGCCGCTTCGGGCGGCGTAATGGACGCCTCGAACCTGATCAAGCCGGCGCTCGCGAACGGCGAATTGCGCTGTATCGGGTCGACGACTTACAACGAATACCGCGGCATCTTCGAAAAGGATCATGCGCTTTCGCGGCGTTTCCAGAAGATCGACGTCACTGAACCGTCGATCCAGGACACGGTGGATATCTTGCGCGGCCTGAAATCGCGATATGAGGAGCATCACGGCATCAAGTACGAGGACGATGCGCTGCGCGCCGCCGCCGAACTGGCGGCGCGGCACATCAATGACCGGCATATGCCGGACAAAGCCATCGACGTCGTCGACGAAGCGGGCGCGAATCTACGGCTGCAGCCGGCAGGGAACCGGGAATCCTCGGTCACCGTCACGCAGATCGAGAACGTCGTCGCGCGCATCGCGCGCATCCCGCCGAAGAACGTTTCGCTGTCTGATCGCGACGTGCTGCGCAATTTGGAGCGCAACTTGAAGCTGACGATCTTCGGCCAAGACAAGGCGATCGAATCCTTGGCGGCCGCGATCAAGATGTCGCGGTCCGGCCTCGGCGATCAGCAGAAACCGGTCGGCTCATTCTTGTTTTCGGGTCCGACCGGAGTCGGCAAGACGGAGGTCACGCGCCAATTGGCGATCGCGATGGGCGTCGAATTCCTGCGCTTCGATATGTCGGAATACATGGAGCGGCACACGGTCTCGCGCTTGATCGGCGCTCCCCCCGGCTACGTCGGTTTCGACCAGGGCGGGCTGCTGACCGAAGCGATCACTAAGCATCCGCACTGCGTGCTGCTGCTCGACGAAATCGAAAAAGCGCACCCGGACGTTTTCAATTTGCTGCTGCAGGTCATGGATCACGGCACGCTGACCGACAACAACGGCCGCAAGGCGGATTTCCGGCACGTCGTCATCGTCATGACGACGAACGCGGGCGCATTCGAAATGAACCGGCCGAGCATCGGCTTCACCCAGTCGGACACGCAGTCGGACGGCATGGAGGCGATCCGCCGGCTGTTCTCGCCGGAGTTTCGCAATCGCCTCGATGCCGTGATTCAATTCGGCGGCCTCGATCAAGCCACGATCGAGCGGGTCGTCGACAAGCTGCTGGTCGAAGCCGAGGCGCAGCTCGAACAGAAGCACGTGTCGATCACGGTCGATGAGCTCGCGCGGCGCTGGATCGCGAAGAAGGGCTACGATCCGAAGATGGGCGCGCGGCCGATGGCGCGAGTCATCCAGGAATATATCAAGAGGCCGCTGGCCGAGGAGCTATTGTTCGGCAAGCTCGTCAACGGCGGTCATGTCGAGGTGACCTTGAGCGAAGATGGGGAAAAGCTGCGGCTGGAAACGCGGGGCGCGAACGAAGCGGTGTTGCTGTCGTAGGGAGGAGGGTCGCGGCGGCTTGCGGTGCGCGCCGCTGCGCTAACGACCGCGGTAGACGATCCGGCCCTTGGTCAAGTCGTAAGGCGTCATTTCGACGGTGACCTGGTCGCCGGTCAAAATTCGAATGTAGTTTTTGCGCATCTTGCCGGAGATATGTGCGGTAACGACGTGACCGGTCTTCAATTTGACGCGAAACGTGGTGTTCGGCAGCGTCTCGATGACCTCGCCTTCGAACTGGATTGCCTCTTCTTTTGACATGCGCCCTTGTGGTGTGCCGGAAACCGCGCGCATTGTGCATAAAGCATGCGGTTTATGCAATTTACCGCGCCGCTTCCGCCCATGAGCCGCGCGGCGCGCGGCGCGCGTAGGCCTTCAACAATGCCGTGAATTCACGGCGCGGTACCTCGCGCGCGCCGAGGCTCGCCAGATGTTCGCTCGCGACCTGGCAATCGATGATCTGGATGTCGCGGGCGCCGCATTCCTCGATCAGTCGCGCCAATGCCACTTTCGAGGCGTCGGGCCGACCGCTCCACATCGATTCGCCGAAGAACACGCGTCCGAGCTGCAGTCCATACAGTCCGCCGACGAGTTCGCCGGCCTCATAGGCCTCGACCGAATGGCCGTAGCCGGCCGCATGCAGCTGCTCATAAGCTGCAATCATGTCGCGGTTCAGCCAGGTGTCGGCACCGGAGCGGCGTGGCGCCGCGCAGGCGCGAATCGTCGCGCCGAACGCCCAATCCACGCGTGTCTGGTACCGGCCTTCGCGCAACTTCTTGCGTAAACTGCGGGAACATTTGAATTCGTTAGGGAATAGCACCATGCGTGGGTCGGGTGACCACCACAATATCGGCTGCTGCGCCGAGTACCACGGGAATAGGCCGCGTTCGTAGGCGGCAAGCAGGCGTGCCGGTTGCAAATCCCCGCCGGCCGCGACCAGGCCAGGCGGATCGCGCAACGCCTGCTCGACGGGCGGGAACCATTCGGGGTCTTCCCGCTCGCCTAACCACACGAGTTTAGTCAGAGAACGAGCTCCTCGTCCGCAACCCGGTGGTAGGGGACATGCGTATTGACCGCGGCCGCGTACAGGTCGACGGCGCTGGCCTCGCGCGCCGCAAAATCGCGAATCGCCGCTGCGAACTGCGGATCGGCGATATGGTGCGCCGAGCTCGTCAAAGTCGGCACGAAACCGCGCGGCACTTTGTGTTCGCCTTGTGTGCCGGGTTCGAACCGCGACAAGCCGTGCTCGATGCAGTACTCGATGCCTTGGTAATAACAGGCTTCGAAATGCAGGCTGTGATAATTGCCGCCCGCGCCCCAGTAGCGGCCGTACAGCGCGTCGCCGCCGACGAAGAATATCGCGGCAGCGATCGGCGTGGCGCCGGCGAGCGCGATTTTGACCATGAGGCTCTGCGGCATGGCCGCACCGATCCGTTTGAAAAAATTCAAGTTGATATAGGGTTCGTGACCGTGGCGATAAAACGTATCCGCATAGAACTCGTAGATCGTCTCCCACAACGGTGCATCGATCTGCCCGGCATGTCGGGTATCGAAGGTGATGCCGGCCTCGGCGACGCGGCGCCGCTCGCGTTTGACTTTCTTGCGCTTCTCCGCGGTGAAGGTCGTCAGGAACGCGTCGAACGATGCATATCCATGGTTCAGCCAATGGAACTGACAGTCGCGCCGCAGAATCATTCCGGCATCGCGTAGCGCGTCGCCGTCCGCCCCGTCGGTAAACAGCACGTGCCACGACGACAATCCTTCGGCGCGGACCGCGTCGCGTGCCGCCGCGATCAAGGCGCGGCGCATCCGAGGCGCGTGCTCGCCCGCTTCGACGAGCAATCGCGCGCCGCTGACCGGCGTGAACGGCACTGCGCCGACGAGCTTTGGATAGTAGCGCTTGGCATGCTCAGCGTAGGCTGCGGCCCACGAAAAATCGAACACGAATTCCCCGCGCGAATTACTCTTGCGATACAGCGGCATGGCGCCTAGCGCGCGGCCGGCCGCATCCTCGAGCAGCAAATGCCGCGCCGCCCAGCCGGTTTCGCGCACCGCGCAGCCGGTTTCCTCAAGGGCCGCCAAAAACTCATGGCGCAGAAACGGCTGCACATCGCCAGCGAGCGCGTTCCACGCCGAGGCATCGATGTCGGTGATGCTATCCACGAAGCGCGCGCGACTAGGGGCACCCGCGCCGGACGATGATGCGGCGCCGCTTTTCACGCCTGCGCGGCGCGCTGCTTGATCAGCGATTCGGCCTCGATCGTCTCGAGGTACTTGTCGGCGTCGAGAGCCGCCATGCATCCCGTTCCCGCCGACGTCACGGCCTGGCGGTAAACGTGATCGGAGACATCGCCGGCGGCGAACACGCCGGCGATGCTGGTCGCCGTTGCATCGCCGCCGCTGCCGCCGCGAACGACGATATATCCGCCGCGCATCTCCAGTTGCCCCTCGAACAGCTTCGTGTTCGGTTCGTGGCCGACGGCGATGAACACGCCGTCGATGCCGATCGAGCGGCTGCCGTGGCCGACCGTCGCGCGCAGGCGCAATCCGGTCACGCCGGACTCATCACCGTCGATCTCCTCGACCGCATGATTCCACAAGATGCTCACTTTGCCGGCGGCCTCCAGGGCAAGCAGCCGATCCTGTAGGATCTTTTCCGCGCGCAGCTTGTCGCGACGATGCACCAACGTGACGTGCGCGGCGATGTTACCGAGATAAAGCGACTCCTCGACGGCCGTATTGCCGCCGCCGATGACCGCGACACGCTTGCCGCGATAGAAAAAGCCGTCGCAGGTTGCGCAGGCGGAAACCCCCTTGCCGCGGTAGCGTTCTTCGGACGGCAGTCCGAGATATTTGGCCGAAGCGCCGGTTGCGATGATCAGCGCGTCACAGACGTATTCCCCGTTGTCGCCATACAGGCGCAGCGGCCGCCGCTGCAACTCGGCCTTGTGAATGTGGTCAAAGACGATGTCGGTGGCGAAGCGCTCGGCGTGGCGGCGCATCCGTTCCATCAAGGCCGGACCCTGAAGCCCCTCTACGTCGCCCGGCCAGTTGTCGACGTCGGTCGTCGTCATCAGCTGGCCGCCTTGCTCGAGACCGGTGATCAAGAGCGGCGAGCGATTGGCGCGCGCAGCATATACGGCGGCCGTGTAGCCGGCTGGGCCGGACCCCAGTACGATTAGGCGGCTGGACTTGACTTCGCTCATGTACAATTTTCCTTGCTGCTGCGTAGATCGTGGCGGCCGCCCGAGGGCTTGCGGCGCGATCATGGTAAGTAAATCGCGGGACTCCAGCCAGTTTCGATCTGTTCGCGGGCCGGCGCACGCCCGGGAACTGGCGCCGCTGGCGCGATTCGTATACTATTACATAATATTCAAATAGTTATGAAGGATATGTCATTAAAAGTCTAGATCTAGCCGACGGCGGCGACGCCAAGCGCTCAAAGCGCAAGGGCAAGCTGTCCGCGGCGGTCGCGCGCTCGCTGCGGGAAGGCACGCTTTGGGTGCTCGGCGCTGTGGGCTTGCTATTGCTGCTGGCGCTGTTGACCTATCGCGCGCTCGATCCTGGTTTTTCCGATACCGGCGCACCCGGTCCCGTCGGCAATTGGATAGGGCCGATTGGCGCGTGGCTCGCGGGATTTTTCTTCTTCCTGTTCGGCCGGCCCGCCTACTTGTTCCCGTTCATGCTGGTGTATGCGGGCTGGCTCGTGCATCGCGAGCAGGCGATGGCGGATGCGCGTTCGCGGCTCAACACGCTGCTGCGCGCCTGCGGCTTCGTCCTGACCTTGATGACGAGTTGCGGCCTCGCGACGCTGCATTGGGACGGCACGGGATTTCCGATGAGCGCCGGCGGCGTGCTCGGCGAGCTCATCGGCCACGGCAGTGCGCGGGGTTTGAGCTTCCTCGGCGCGACGCTGCTACTGCTCGGCGTGTGGTTCGCGGGCGTTGCGCTCTTTCTCGGCGTCTCGTGGTTCACGATCATGGACAAACTCGGCGCGGCGGTGCTGCGCGGGTTCAGCTGGCTGCAAACTCAGGCGGCGCAGCGCCGCGAGCTGACGTTCGGCCAGCAACGCAAGCAGGCGCGCCAAGAGGTGGTGCGCGAGGAACAGAAGAAAGTCGCGCACCGGCAGCCGCCGCGTATCGAGGCGCCCCCGCCCGCCCTGCAACGCAGCGAGCGCGTCGAGCGAGAGCGTCAGGTACCGCTGTTCGATGCGCCGAAATCGAGCGAACTGCCGGCCCTTTCGCTGCTCGATGAGCCGGTCGCCCACCAGTCGTCGCATTCTGACGAAGCCCTGGAGGCGATGTCGCGGCTGGTCGAGCTGAAGCTGCGTGATTTCGGCGTCGAAGCCGAGGTCGTCGCGGTGCAGCCGGGGCCGGTCGTCACGCGTTTCGAGCTGCGCCCGGCGCCCGGCGTCAAGGTCAGCCAGATCAGCAATCTCGCCAAGGACCTGGCGCGCGCGCTCTCGGCGATCAGCGTACGCATCGTCGAAATCATCCCGGGCAAATCGGTGGTCGGTCTCGAGATTCCGAACGAGAAACGCGAGATCGTCACGCTCGGCGAGATCATCAAGTCGAAACCGTACGACGAATTGGCCTCGCCGCTCGCGCTCGCCTTGGGCAAGGATATCGGCGGCGTGCCGGTCGTCGCTGACCTGGCGCGCATGCCCCATCTGTTGATCGCGGGCACCACGGGATCGGGTAAATCGGTCGGAATCAATGCGATGGTCTTGAGCCTCATCTACAAGGCGACGCCCGAGCACGTGCGCATGATCATGATCGATCCGAAGATGCTGGAGCTGTCGGTCTACGAGGGGATTCCGCATCTGTTGTCGCCGGTTGTTACGGACATGAAGCAGGCGGCGAACGCCCTGCGCTGGTGCGTCGCCGAAATGGAGCGCCGCTATCAGCTGATGTCGGCGCTCGGCGTGCGCAACATCGGCGGCTTCAACCGCAAGGTCAAGGATGCCGCGGACGCCGGCAAGCCGATCAAGGATCCGATCCGCCTACAGAAAATCGCCCAAGGCGTGCCGGGTCTGGTCGAGGAGGAAGTGCCGGAGCTGTCGACTTTGCCGTTCATCGTCGTCATCATCGACGAGCTGGCCGACTTGATGATGATCGTCGGCAAGAAAGTCGAAGAGCTGATCGCGCGCCTCGCCCAGAAGGCACGCGCCTCGGGAATTCATTTGATCCTCGCGACGCAGCGGCCGTCCGTCGACGTGATCACCGGACTGATCAAGGCGAACATCCCGACGCGGATCGCGTTTCAGGTGTCGGCCAAGGTCGATTCGCGGACGATCTTGGACCAAAGCGGCGCCGAGTCGCTGCTCGGCCACGGCGACATGCTGTTCTTGCCGCCCGGCACCTCGATTCCGACGCGCGTGCACGGCGCGTTCGTCTCCGATCAAGAAGTGCATCGGGTCGTCGCCGGCCTGAAGGCGGACGCGCCGCCGGTATATATCGACGCCATATTGGAAGGCCCCCGCAATCCGATTTCCGGCCTTCCGGACGATGACGACGAGACGGGCGAGAGCGGCATCGCCGATGCGGAGCAAGATCCCTTGTACGATGAAGCGGTACGCATCGTCACCGAAACCCGCAAGGCCTCGATCTCCGGCGTGCAGCGGCGGCTCAAGATCGGTTACAACCGCGCAGCGCGACTCGTCGAAGCGATGGAGGCGGCCGGCTTGGTCGGGCCGCTGCAATCGAACGGCGGCCGGGAAATATTCGGCGCAGCGCCGCCGGAGGAGTAGATCGATGTCGTCCGTCGTTTGCCGGACCGCGTTAGCGGCTTGCTTGATGTCGATCGCCTGCGCCAGTGCCGCGTCGCCGTCGGCAGCCGCCAGCGTCCAGCGCGAGCTCGCGGGTCTGGCGAGCTGGTCGGCGGACTTCAGGGAGTCGATCGAGGACGCCAACGGCAAGGTGTTGCGCCGAGCGTCGGGTCACCTGTATCTGCAGCGGCCGGGTAAATTTCGCTGGGACTACACCGAACCGTCGGAACAACTGGTGCTGGCCGACGGCAAGAAACTATGGTTTTACGACAAGGATCTCGCCCAGGCGAATGTCCGCGACATGGACGCAACGCTCGCGAGCACGCCGGCCGTGCTGTTGACGGACGGTGCGCCGGTCGGCAGCCAATTCACGATCACGGCCTTGCCGCCGGATCAAGGGCTGCAGTGGTATCAGCTGATCCCGAAGCACACCGACACCGATTTTCAGGCGATCCGGATCGGCTTCGCCGACGGCGAACTCGCGCAGATGCTGCTCGCCGACAAACTCAATCAGATCACTCGCGTGACTTTCTCGCACGCGATCCGCAACGTGAAGTTGAATCCGACTCTGTTCACGTTCACGCCGCCGCCGGGTGTCGACGTGATCGGGGCCGTGCGCCCGGCGCCGTGAACGCGGCCGGCGAGGGCGCATATCGGCCGCTCGCCGACCGGCTGCGGCCGCACAGCCTCGAGGAGTTTGTCGGCCAGTCGCACCTGCTCGGGCCCGGCGCGCCGCTGCGCCGCGCGCTAGAAATCGGCAGACCGCATTCGATGATCCTGTGGGGGCCGCCCGGGACCGGCAAAACGACGCTCGCAAGGCTCGCTGCGAACGGTGCAGCGGCTGAATTCGTCGCGCTGTCGGCCGTGCTCGCCGGCATCAAGGAAATCAGAGCGGTCGTAGAGCAGGCCCGTCAGCTGCGCGGCACGCGCGACACCGTGTTGTTCCTGGACGAAGTGCACCGTTTCAACAAGTCGCAGCAGGACACGTTTCTGCCGTACGTCGAGGACGGCACTTTGATCTTCATCGGGGCGACGACCGAGAACCCGTCATTCGAAGTCAACAACGCGCTGTTGTCGCGCGCGCGCGTGTACGTGCTGAAGCCGCTGGAACCCGAGGACTTGGCGAAGCTGCTGGCGCGCGCACTCGGGGATACGGAGCGCGGCCTCGGGCGATTGCAGTTGCAGATCGAACCGGCCGCAAGGGACCTGCTGCTCGCCGCCGCCGACGGCGACGGGCGCCGCCTGCTCAATTTGCTGGAGACCGCGGCGGATCTCGCTGCGCCTGCCGGCCCCGGCCGGCAGCTCGACCTCGATACGACTCGCGCAGTGATCGGCAGCTCCTATCTGCGCTTCGACAAGGGCGGCGAGAGCTACTACGACCAGATCTCGGCGCTGCACAAATCAGTGCGCGGCAGCGACCCGGACGCGGCCCTGTACTGGCTTTGCCGGATGCTCGGCGGCGGCTGCGATCCGCTGTATATCGCGCGCCGCGCGTTGCGCATGGCAAGCGAGGATATCGGTAATGCGGATCCGCGGGCGCTGACGCTCGCGCTCGAGGCTTGCGCGGTCTACGAGCGCTTGGGTAGCCCCGAGGGCGAGCTCGCGATCGCGCAAGCGATCGTGTTCATGGCCTGCGCCGCGAAGAGCAATGCGGTCTATACGGCCTACCAAGCGGCAAGCGAGGACGCAAAGCGATTCGGCTCCTTGGAAGTTCCGCTGCATTTACGCAATGCGCCGACGCGGCTGATGAAAGAAATCGGCTATGGCAAGGGCTACCGCTATGCCCACGATGAGCCCGAGGCCTACGCCGCCGGCGAGCGCTACTTGCCCGACAAGCTGCCGCAGCGGCGCTACTACGAACCCGCGCCGCGCGGCCTCGAGATCAAAATCGGCGAGGCGCTCGCGGCCCGCCGCGCTCGCGACCGGCACGCATCCGCGGGCGGCGATTCGTGATGAAGCCCGCGCATCGCCTACAATAGCGCCTCCGGCCCGCCCTTAGGAGGATCCGATCGTGCTCGACCCGAAGCTCTTGCGCAGCGATTTGTCCGGCGTTGCCGCTCAATTGGCGCGCCGCGGGTTCGTGCTCGATGTGGCGCGCGTCGCGGCGATCGAGGAGCGGCGAAAAGCCGCGCAGATCGAAGCAGATCGGCTGCGCGCACAGCGCAATGCCAACGCAAAGGCGGTCGGCGCGGCAAAGGCCAAGGGCCTGGACGGCACCGAGCTTCTTGCTGCGGGCGAGGCGGCGGGTGCCGAGCTCGCGCGTATCGAGCAGGAACTGGACCGCTTGCAGGCCGAACTCGGTGCGCTGCAATTGGGGTTGCCGAATCTACCGCATGCGAGCGTGCCGGACGGGCGCGACGAGTCGGCGAATGTCGAGGTGCGGCGCTGGGGCGAACCGCGCCGGTTCGCGTTCGAGCCGAGAGATCACGTCGCGATCGGCGAGCAAATCGGCATGGATTTCGAGGCCGCGGGCCGGATCTCCGGTGCTCGCTTCGTCGTGCTGACCGGACCACTCGCGCAGCTGCACCGCGCCCTTTCGCAATTCATGCTGGATCTGCATACACGCGATCACGGTTATCTTGAAGCCTATGTGCCGTACCTCGTGCACGCCGGGGCGTTGATCGGCACCGGGCAACTGCCGAAATTCGAGCAGGACTTATTCGCCGTCGGCGGCGAGCAAGGGTTTTTCCTCGTGCCGACGGCGGAAGTGCCGCTCACGAATCTGGTGCGCGACCAGATCCTGCCGGCCGGCAGCTTGCCGCGCAAGTATGTCGCGCATACGCCCTGTTTCCGCTCGGAGGCGGGCGCGTCGGGCAAGGACACGCGCGGCATGATCCGCCAGCACCAGTTCGACAAGGTGGAGCTCGTGCAGATCGTGGAACCCCCGCGCTCCTATGCCGCGCTCGAGGAGTTGACCAGTCACGCCCAAGCCGTGCTCAAGGCCCTGGAGCTGCCTCATCGCGTCGTTGCGCTGTGCGCAGGCGATGTCGGCTTCAGTAGCGCCAAGACCTATGATCTCGAAGTTTGGCTGCCGTCGCAGCAGCGCTACCGTGAAATCTCCTCGTGCAGCAACTGCGAGGCGTTTCAAGCGCGGCGAATGCAGGCGAGGTGGCGAAACCCGGCGACCGGCAAGCCCGAACTCGTGCATACGCTGAACGGCTCGGGCGTCGCGGTCGGCCGCGCACTCGTCGCGGTCCTCGAAAACAACCAGCAGGCAGACGGCAGCGTCACCGTGCCGGCCGTATTGCGGCCTTATATGGCCGGAGCGGCCGCGATCCCGTAGTGTCCCGGGACGCGCGATCTAGTTGCGGCTGCCCATGACCAGGCGCAGCACGTACCAGAACATCAGTGCGATCGACGCGAACAGCTGCATTGCCGCCGACACGTAGCGGTCTTCGGGGTACAGATGGATGATGTTCGACGTGTCGTACAGCACCGCGGCGCCGGCAAAGCCGATCATTGCGACCGAGAACCAGGTGCCCAGCTGGAAGCCGAACACGGCGCCGCCGATGATTGCGATCAGCGCGAGGATGCCGCCCCACATCAGGGCCGCCCGCAAGAACGAGAAATCCTTGCGCGTACGATGCGCGACGATCATCAGGCCGCCTGCTCCCAACAGGGTGATGAGCGTCGCACTGTCGATCGTGCCGGGAGCCTTCGCGTCGGCGATATACAGCAGCGGCACGAAGATCAGCGCTTCGGCGACGACGTAAACCGCGTAGGCGAAATATTGCATGCCGATCGAGCTGCTGGTCTGTGCAGTGCGGGTCGCGAGCCATCCGGTCAGCATGAACGCGCCGAGAATCAGCAGCCAGTTGAAACCGAACATGAAACGCGCGATCGATCCGGCCAGGCCGGACTCGAACAGCGCCATTTCGACCAGGATGAATCCGAGGATGCCGCCGACCACATGCGTGTACGTGCGGGTAATGAACTGCGCCCGGCTGTCCTGTGCCGTGCCCGGAAACGCCGGATTGTTCATCGGGAAATTATTCATAACGCAAGCGCTCCTTGAAACAGATCTCGTCAATGGACGTATTTTAGCATTCCAGCCGCCGCGTTGCTCGCCGGGGCGCAAAGCCGTGACATAATTGCAACTACCGGTTTGGAGCCGGATACGCGCCATTGGTTCGCTCTTTCGTACGAGGTTCGCCGTCATTGCCGACAAATCCGCCACCCCGCAGAGCCTGTGCGTGCTGCGGCTTTCGGCGCTCGGCGATACATGCCACGTCGTCCCGTTGATCCGAACGCTGCAGTCCGCTTGGCCGCACTGCCGGATCACGTGGATCATCGGCAGGGTCGAGGCGAAGCTGCTGTCGCTGCTGCCAGAGGTCGAGTTCATTGCGGTCGACAAGGGCCGCTTCGGAGCCGAGTATCTGCGCTTGCAGCGCAGCCTTCGCAGCCGGCGCTTCGATGCCTTGCTGCATCTGCAGCTGTCGCTTCGCGCGAGTTTTTTGAGCTCGCTCGTCCGCGCGCCGATTAAGGTGGGCTTCGATCGCGCGCGAGCGCGCGAGCTGCAATGGCTCTTCACCAACCGGCGCATCGCGCCTCGCACGCGCGAGCACGTGCTCGACAGTTTTTTCGGGTTTGCCGAGGCGATGGGCGTTGCCGAGCGCCGGCTCGAGTGGAACCTGCCGCTGCCGGGCGAAGCGCTCTCTTATGCCGAGCGCTTGATACCGGATGCCCGGCCGACGTTGCTGATCAGCCCCTGCTCCAGCCACCCGCTGCGCAACTGGCGGCCGGAGTTCTACGCCGCGCTCGCCGATCACGCTGCGCAACGTTGGGATATGCGCGTGATCTTGTGCGGAGGACCGACCACATTCGAACGCGAGATGGGTCGGCAAATTCGGGTGTCCGCCGCGCGGCCGCTGATCGACCAGATCGGCCTCGACACGCTGCCGCAAATGCTCGCTCTGCTGTCGAAAGCCACGTTGCTCGTCGCTCCGGACGCCGGGCCCGCGCACATGGCGAGCGCCGTCGCGACACCGGTCATCGGACTGTACGCGGCGACGAATCCGGCGCGCAGCGGTCCGTACTTCAGCCGGTCGTGGTGCGTCGACCGCTATCCGGATGCGGCGCGCCAGTTCTTGGGGCGAGAACCCGAGGAGCTGCCGTGGTGGACGAAAATCGAAAAACCCGGCGTCATGGATCTGATCCAGCCGGAGGAGGTTACACAGCGCCTGGACCAGTTCATGGGACGGGATCGCGGGGGAGGGTGATCCCTTAAGTGTAGTAGCGAACAGACCGAGCGGGGAGCCGGCGCCTAGACTCCGGTTTTACCAGTCACGAGCGACTCCCAATGAAACACCTATCCATTCACCGCATCGCCGCCGGCATCCTGATCACGGCGAGCTTCCTCAGTCTTACGGCCTGCTATCTCCCGGGCCGCGGCTATGACGACCAGCGCGCTTCGCAGCAGGACCGGCGGGGCGGGCAAGATCAGGGTCGGCAAGACCAGGGTCGGCAAGACCACCGGAACGGCCGTTGCGATCCCGACCACGGCGGCGATAATTGTCAAGACAACGATCATCATTAATGCGCTGGCTGGCGGGCGCAAGATCGCGGTAGCGCCTTCGGGCATGCCCGTCATTTCCCCGGTGCGATTCGAACCGGCGCGGTTCTCGCCGCGCTCAGGTAAAATGCGTTTCCGCAACGTAGCGGTGCATCGCGTCGGCGATACCGCAGAACCGGAGAGGTGGCAGAGCGGTTGAATGCGCCGGTCTTGAATTTCTGTTTCTTTGGGGCTGTTCGAGTTTTGGTGGGGTGGCCGAGCGGTTTAAGGCAGTAGTCTTGAAAACTACCGAAGGCTAACGCCTTCCGTGGGTTCGAATCCCACCCCCACCGCCAACGTGAAAGACCGGGTTCGACCGATCGAGACAGTTGCGACCGTCTGCTATCATGCTGGTTCGCAATCAAACCCGCATTTTGCTCCGTCGCTGCGCCGCCGAATGAAATGCAAGGACGAACCGATAAGTTCGGACACGAGTAAAATGCAACAGGAGTCGCCACAGAGCGGGGGAAGGGGCGTGGACGCTGGTAGCACGTTGCAGTCGACCGTCGCCAGAGACTCCGTCCGGCGTTCCCATGAGCGCCATTTCTATTTGTGGATGGCCGCCGTCTTCGTGCTGATCGCATTCGGCGGCTTCACGCCCACCTATTGGGCTCCTGTCGCCCGCGGCACTTTCCATGGGCCGCCAATCCTTCACATTCATGGCGCGCTGCTGTTCACCTGGACGCTGTTCTATTTCATGCAAACCGCATGGGTCGCATCGGGGCACACGCCCACCCACCGCGCATGGGGCCTGGCGGGAATAGCCCTGTTCAGCGTCATGATGTGTTCGATCCTCGTCGCACAGATAACCGTCATGCGCCTGGCGGACGCGCACGGGTATGGAGACGCGGGACGCCGATTCGGCGCCGTGGCGCTTTGCGAATTACCGCTGTTGATAGGATTTTTTTCTCTGGCGATCGCCAACGTGCGACGACCGGAAACGCACAAGCGGCTGATGTATCTCGTCATGGCGGGGTTCATGCATCCTGCCATCGCGCGCGTATTTCTGACGCTCTTCGCCCCGCCCGGGGCGCAAGGACCGCCCCCGGTGTTCATTGCGGTGCCACCGGGCTTGATCGCCGACCTCCTGATCGTCGTGGCCATGTTCTATGACTGGCGAACAAGGGGACGGCCGCATCAGGTATATGTCTACGGCGGTCTGGCTCTCCTGGCCGACCAGTTGCTGACCGTACCCATTTCAGCAACTCAATCCTGGATGAGCATCGCCAAATTCCTCGAGGGGCTCGCGGGCTGAGGCGATCGCCGCACATCTGCGTACGTGACGCGAGCCGCTAGTCCCAATATCCGTAGATCGCCATGGTTCCGTGGCTCCTTTACATGTCCATGGCTTCGGCCACCTCGATCGAACCGCCGGCCGCGAGTATCGGACAGGCTTTGGCCTTCTTGTGCGCCTCGGCCAAGTTCGGCGCCTCGATCAGACTGTAGCCGGACGCGGGATTCGCGCCGCCGTCATTCGATACCGAACCGTTCGCGTGCACCGTGCTTGATTTCCCGACCGGGTTGCCCCCGTCGATGACCGCGGCGCCCATGGAACCGAACCAGGCTCCCCACGCATCCATCACCTTCTTGATTTCAGCCTTCTCGGTCTGACGTTTGCCGCCGTGGTAAACAAACAAGTATTTCGCCATCGTGAATCTCCTGTGTCTGCGGCCGAGAACATGCAACTCGGAAAGGAGACTATCCACATCAGATAGCGCCTACAATGGCGAATTACTCCATAAAATTCGCTATCCATTGTGTAGACTACACAATAGGGTATGGCTCGTACGATTGAACATCCAGCCTTGAAGCAGGCGCTCGCCGCGCTCCTCGATGGCGGATTTATTCCGCCTGTCGCGGCCATGCTCAACAGGACTATTCGCGACGTTGGCCCGGCATTACGCGCGGCGGTGCTCGCGGAGGTGCCGGCGTTCTCGAGCTCCGGCAATCCCGAAGTCTTGGGGCATCTCGAACGACACATCGCGGAACACCTCGCGGAAATCAGCCGCCTGCTGGGCAGCGGCGGTATCGGCGATTTCGAATTCGTCGGCGTTCACGCCCGCCATCGCGCCGAGCAGCGCTTTCCGCTTGAAGCGACATTGCACGCGTATCGCTGCGGTCACAAGATCCTGTCACGTTGGATTCGCGACGCCGCCGCTTCGATGGCTCCCGCCATCGTCGAACGCGCGGCAACGGCGATCGCCGATTTTGCGATCGAGTACACGAATACGATCAGTACGATATTGACCGCCGAATACGTGGCGCACACGCGCCTGATCGCCGAAGCGGAGGGGGACAGCCGCAGCGAACTGCTGAATATGCTGGTCAGCGGATTTGACGAGTCCGATGGGCGCATCGCGCGCCAGCTGAAGCGCGCCGGGTATTACCAGCAGCGCCAGTCCTATTGCGTCGCATTGGCGCAGTCGACGGATCCACAGCAGATGGAGAATGCTGCGCGAGCGCAGCGCATCGCCGAAGCAGTTGCGAAGGCCGTCGCTGCATTGCGCATACGCACGCTGATGGGCATTCGCAACAACGTCGTCACCGCCGTGTTTTCCGATACGCGCCGGATGTCGGGCTGGACCGCGCCGCAGTCAAAGCTCGCCGGGCGCGTCGCTCCCGCGCTGCTGGTCCTTGGACCCGCCGTGCTGATCGGCGTCAGCAATGACCAACCGTCGACCGGTTTCATACCTAAAGCATATCGTGAGGCGTCCGTCGCGCTGGATCTCGCGAGCGTGACGGAGCGCGTCGTGCAGTTCGCCGAACTGCCGATTCGCCGTCTGGTCTTGCACCGAGCCGGGGAGCAATTGCAATCCGCCTTGCCGCCGTGGACCGCCGAACTGTTCGACGCGGACGCGAAGGCGCATGGCTCGCTGGTCGACACATTGCATGCCTATGCGAATGCCGACATGAATGTGCTCAAAGCGGCGCGTTCACTCAAGGTGCATCCTAATACGGTCTACACGAGGTTGCTGAGAATCAATTCTCTGACGGGTCTGCGCAGCCAGCGATATCACGATTTGACGGAAATGCTGCTCGCGGCCGAATGCCGGCGCATATGAGCGCGATCGCGCGGCCTGCCGGCAAGAGATCGATGTTCGGTCTGCGCCGCTCAGCGCGCGAACCAACCCAGGATCTGACCGAACCAGGCTCCAATCGCATGGTTTTCCCATGGCGACTCAAAGCGTACGACGACCGGCATGCCTTGCACCCGCTGCGCATCCGGCCAGCGCTGCTGCGGCATCAGTTCAAGCACGACGGTCATTGGCCGCAGCCCGAACTGGTCGACGAGGTCCGGCGGCATGCGGGCGGTCAGTTTCGGCGTGGCGGCTACTACTGCCCGCAGGCGCGTGCCGTCCGGGAAATAAACGGCCGCGGCCGTTCCGACCTCGAGGTGGGTGGCGAATTTTGGCGAGACATAGGCGATCACGCGCGGCTGATCGAGCCGGGCTACGATCATCATCGGTTCCCCGGCGTTCACGTACTGTCCGGGCTTGACCATCACGGCGAGCGCGCGCCCGTTAAAAGGCGCATAGGCCGTCAAGGCGCTGCGGCGCATTTCCAGAATGCGCTGCTCCGCTTGTGCGGTATCCGGCGCCTGCGCCTGCGCAAGCAGCTCGCGGCGAGCCCGTAGGCGGGATAATTCAACCGCCTCGAGATCCTCGGTGGCCTGATCGAGCTCGGCGCGCGTTGCCGCGCCGCGGTGGAATAGGTCCAGGACGGTGGCGCGGCGTTCGCGCTGGTATTGCAGGCTGCGCTCGAGCACGGCGCGCTCTTGATCGTAGGCTGCGCGTTCGGCTTGCGCACCGCGATCGGCAGCTCGCGCATCGGCGAGCTGCGCGGCGTTGCGGGCGAGCGCAGCGGCGAGATCGGCGCTGTCGAGGACCACCAGAACTTCGCCCGCGGAGATGCGGTCGCCGGGATTCACGTTCAGCGCACGCACCGCGCCGAATTCGCCGGCGCGCACTTCCAGTTGGCCGAGATCGACGTTGCCGTTGGCCGTGCGGCCCACGGAGGCGGCTATCGCTCGCGCGCCCAAATATAGAATCGGCGACAGAACAAGGCCGAGGACCAGATACCAGGCGAGCCGATGCGATCCGCGCGGCGTCTTGTCGTACGGAATCTTGACGCCGTCGATGGCGTCCGGCGCGCGGGTGCGTCGAAAACTGAAATGCATTCCTAGCCTCCGTCGCGCGATCCGGCTAGCGACCAGCCGTCTTCCAGCTGCAGTGCGATGCCGTCAAAATTTGCGGCCTGGAGCCGCTGCTCGACGTACTGCAGTCGCCGGAGCTGCTCCGCCGCGTCATACTTGCCCAGTGACTGCTCGGCCGGACCGGACTGTTCCAAGCTGAGCGCGACGCGAAACCGCAAGTGCGGATAGCGCTGCAATAATGGCCCGGCGATCTCGACCGCGCGCTCCGGGTTTGCGACGTAGATCATCAAAGTCGGCTCAATTTGCAGGCGGCGCAGCAGTTCCGCAAAATTGACGGCATTGACCGACACGTCGAGGTTGCGCGGATGAGTGCTGAGCTCGACCGGCCAAGGACTGACCGCCGCGACCGCTTGCAGGGTTGCGACCAGCGACGCGAAAACATTCGAATCATCGCCGGTTGGCGGTTTGACCTGTTCCGGCTCCAGGTCCAAGTGCAGCGCATCGAAGGGCACGTCCTTTAGCTGCCGTATGATCTGCAGCAACTCGCCACGATGCGAATCCTGTATCCAGCTGGAATCGCCCAGCAGCAGGCCGACTTGCAAACCGTGGCGCTGAGTCGCGCGCACGGCGGCCGCGAGCGCCTGCGGATCGCGAACCGCGATCGACATCTGCCGGGCGTCGAGCGACACAAGTAGCCGACCGATGCCGGCCGCTTGCAAGCGGGCGAGATCGGCATCCCCGGAAGGCGCACCGGCCGCGGCGAGCCAGCCGTCGGCGCGCCAGACGTATAAAGTGCGGGTCGCCGCGCCGCCATCCGCCGTGTGCTGGACCACGGGATCGGTGCCGGCGCACGGCGAGTCATCGAACCGCGACCAATCCGCATACCAGGAGGCAAGCGCAGTTTCAGTTTCCGTGACGGCCCTGGCGGCGTCGTAGCGGACGAGGCGTGCGCGCTGGAGCTGTTCCACGACATCGCCGGACAGATCGTCTGCACGCAACCCGCGTTCCTCGACCGCCGCATCGGCTGCGGCCAGCCGCGATGACGCCAACTGCAACGACTCGTGCAGCGTCGCTTCGCGCCGAATCAGCTCCCGCCGCTGGTTCTGCAGCTCCTGCCGCCGGATTTCAAACTCCAATTTTGCGCGCGACAATTCGGCCGCCGCGGCCTGCGAATACAGCCGCCGTTGCGACCCATAGCCTACCGGCATTTGGAATTTCCAAGTAATTGCGCCTGATCCGCCGTGCTGTCCCGTATTCAACTGGTCGAGATTTTGATAGCCAACCTGCAGGCTGGATTGCACCGCGTAGAGTGCGCTGTCGCGCGGATCGGAACGGCGCAGTTCGACGATCTGCTGCAGAGACAGCAGTTCCGGATCCGTAGCCATCCACGCGGTTTCAGTCGCGCTCACCGGCGTGCAGTCCGCTCGCAGCGGCGGCGCCGCGACGCCGCCATCGAGATCGGAATTGGTCAGGATTCGCAGCGTGTCCAGCGCGCTCGCCTGGCCGGCCGCGGCAAGCGCTGCATCCCGATGCGCCGACTGATACCCGTTCTCGAGATCGAGACGATCCGCATCGAGCAGCAGCCCCGCGGCGGTTCGTAGGTCCAGCACGCGACGCACGGCAGCTTCGCTCGTCAGAAAATTCTCCGCGAGAATCTGCAATCGTTGCGCTTGCCAGTATTGCGCATAGGCTTTGCGCAATCGCTGCAGAAGATCGCGGCGCTGCAACTCGCGGCGTCCGTCAAGAAGCGCGACCTGAACCCGTTGGTCATCGAGTCCGCTCTGAACCTGCAGCCGGCTGCCGAGCATGGGTATCGACAGCCCCAACCCTTCGGTCGTATCGCGGTACGCGTAGGAGCGTGTCGGATCGATGATGTCGCGATTGGCCGCGACGCCCGCATTTCCGTAGAAGCTCACGCCCAAATTGATCGTGCCGGCCTTGAGCTGCGCGCGGGCTGCGGCATAGGCCTGATCATACATTTGGCTCTCCGGGGAGACGGCGAGCCGCGCTTCAAGCTCCGCGAGCGGCGGAAGCGCTAGCGCGCGGCCAGCGCCGAGAGCGAGCAGGACAGCGGCGAGAGTGCGCAGACATTTCATCAAAACTTCGTCCGGCGCAGCACCCACGACGGAGCCATCGCAGAATCCAAATGAGCGCGGGTGAATAGCTCCATCAGCGTTGCAACGCCGCTCCAGACGCGGGTCACGAACGCAAAGCCAGGCAACAGCGCGACGACCCATGCGAACCCGAGATCGTATGCGCGGCGTTCCGAATAGAGCAGCAGATACTCGATGTACATCAGCATCGTCAACAGCAGGTAAAAGAGGTAGACGAACGCGAGTACGCCGAGCACAAATCCGGCCGGATATACGAAAAACACGTAGCTGGTGTAGGTAATGACGATGAACGGAAAGACCAGCTGAAACAGCAGGCCCGTCCAGACGAGCGCGGCGAAATTGCGCATTCCCATCAATCCGGGCCGCAGGGCGTGCCGGTACTTGCGCAGGTATAAATAGGACAAATCGCCGTCCCAACGCAGGCGCTGCTTGAGAAACTGCCAAAATCCTTCCGGCGCGTCCGTGTGACCGATCGCGCGCGGCTCAAAGCGGATGCGCAGCTGCGGATGGCGGCCGAAGTACTTCTTGATCCGCAGCGTCAGATCGAGGTCTTCGGCGGTGCCGCTGTCCCAACCGCCGATTTGGCGCAGGAAATCGCGGCGAAAGACGCCGAACGCGCCCGAGATGTTGTTGACAATGCTGAATGCGTCCAGTCCGGCGCGGCTCAAGTGGATCGACAACATATACTCGACCGCCTGCAGCCGTGTCAGCAGCGTGCGTTTTGCGTTGCGCACGCGCAAATTGCCGGATACGGCAACAACGCGCGGATCGGCAAAATGCTTCACGGCGTAGCGCACCATGTCGTTGTCGAAGGATGTGTCGCCGTCGACCGCGAGCACGATCTGGCCGGATGCGAGCGCCAAGCCTTGGTTGAGGCTCGACACGCGTCCGCCCCGCTGCAGCTTTGCGACGATCTCCAGCCGCCGGCGCGGGCGCGTGGCCACCTGCGGCGCGAGCGCCTGCAGCGCGCCGAGCGTGACGTGATTTTGCACCGCGCCGTCGACGATGGCGAGGATCTCGATGTGTCCGTCGTATATTTGTTCGGTCAAGGATTCGATCGTTTGCCGGACGTCGCGACCCTCTGAGTAGCAGGTGACGATGCAGCTGACGCTGGGGGAATAGCCCGTTGTTTCGTCTTCATGGCGCTGCGTCAACCAGCGGCGCAGTGCGCCGAGCATTATCGTGAGCTGCACCGGCAACTCGAACAGCAGGACGTATGGAAAGAATTTCAGTGCGATCGCAAACCAATCCGAGTGCAGCGTGATTGCTATGAGCGACCGCAGCGCGAATATGGTTTCGTTGAAGACGACGATTAGGTCGATCATGCGAACTCGCTCCGCAATTGCGCCATCAGCATGCGTGCGCTGCTCGTCGTATCGTCGAGATCGGCGGAATTGGCGGACTCGATCTCGATTTCGATGCGGTGGCTTTCGTCGAGCGCGGAGGCATCGCTCAGAGCAGCGATGCGGCTCCGCAGGATCTCTAGTCCGGCCGCGTTGGTTTGCGGAAGCAACAGCCAGCATAGCTGTTGATCGTCGCGCATAAACAGGTCGGTGCCGCGTAGCAGTTCGCGCAGGTGCTGCGCCAACGTGTCGAGCTTTTGCATTACGCGGGCGCGCGGCAGCTCGGCCGTCAGCGCCTGCAAGTTTGAAAATCTCAGCGCAATCACGGAGAAGCAGATCTCGCGGTGCCTACCGCTCAGCCCCAGCAGCCAGTCGAGCGTCTGAGCGAAATACGCCGGATGGGCGTGACTCACTTCGTCGATCAGCGCGAGCATGTCGCTGACCGATCCGCTGCGCGCGGCGGCTTCTCCGGCGCTCGAAAGCCGCAGGCTCGAAAAGCGGCGCTCGATCAATGAGTCGGTCGGGAATTGCTTGCTGCAGCCGGCGCATCGAGCTTTGATGTCGGGCTCCGTGAAGCGGCCGCCGCAGGTCTTGCAAGCGCAAGTCTCCAAAGCCCGGTCGTAATCGACGCCTATGTGCCGCAGGCGGGTCGAGCACTTCGGGCAGGTCAGACCGTCGCGACGCAGATATTCGTCTTGCGGAGCCACGCCGCCGCAGGCATAACAATGCAGGAAAGTCTGATTCGCGATGTCTATTCCGGCGCAGTGCGGACAAAGCTCGTTAAACAGCAAATGGGCGCTGCCGCAGTCCGGACAGACGTGCAGCCTTTCGATCAGCCGTTCCGGAGTCAGCAAGCCGCGTTGCTGCAATCGCGCCAGCAGATCGTAGCCATCCTCGCGGTCGCGGCTGCAGATATCGGCCAGCGGATAATAATAGACCCGTTCATTGTGCCAGTCGGCGACGGGCTCGAGCCGGAAGTTCCTGTGCAGATATAGAAATGTCAGCAACTGGTCGTCGCCGTCGACCGGCTCCGAACGGCCCAAGGCTTCCCAGCGTTCGCGAATTTCGGCGGCGTATTGGCCAATCTCATCGGCGTTCGCGGCAACGCCGTCGCTCAAGGCATCGGCGTGCGCGCCGCAAGAGGCAGCGAGCAGGATCGGACGCAGTCCGAGGCTGCGGTGCTGGCGCAGCAGCGTGAGCCATTCACGGGCCTGGAGCGCATCCCGCGGGCTCAATACAATCGCATCGGCCGTGAACTCCGCGGCAATCAGCGCCTCGGCGCTCGCGAATCGCATTGCGCCGAGCGCGGCGGCCAGCGCCGGCGCGGCCGCGACCTTTGCGCCTACCCAGGCAACGGACTGTTCGGCGGTTTGCTTAGCACTGGCGGCGGTATTCGTCATAATCCCGCGAAGTGTGTCGTAGCGTGGTGCCGCGCGTACCGCTAGACCGTCACGCTTTGATCCGTTGAGCCGCGATTTGCGACGGAAGTCGCAATTTATGGGGCGAAATGAATGGCCTGCGTGTGTTCGCGGCGGCTGCCGCCGGCCGCGGCGGGGCTTAGTAGGCTGATGGTGACGGTCAGCGCGAAATTGACGCACAATGCGGCGAACCCCGCGTTCATGCCGAAGCAAGGGATTGCGATCGTCGAGCATCAAGAACGCAACCGTCGCGATGCCCGCGATCAGGCCGGCGAATACGCCCGCCGTCGTCACGCGTTTCCAGTAGAGGCCGAGCGCAACGCCTGGAAAAAATTGGGTCACGCCGGAGTAGCCCAGCAGCAGCAGAGTTACGAGGCTCGTCGAACTGTAGATGGCGATGCCCAACGCGAGCGCGGTGATCAGCAGCACCATCATCTTGGCCAACTTGGCGACCTCGGCATCGCCGATGTTGGTTGCGAATATCGGGCGATAGATATTCTTCGCGAAGAGCGTCGCGGCCGCGAGGATCAAACTGGCCGCCGGAACCATCGCGGTCAATGCGCCGGCGCCGCCGATGAATCCGAGAAACCACGCCGGGTAAGTCTTTCTTACCAAGGTGAGCATGGACAAGTCCCCGTCTCTCAAGTGTGGCAGCACCAAAGTCGCGCTCAAACCGACGAACAGGATCAATGGCACGGTGATGCTATATAGAGGCAGGATCACCGCGTTGCGCCGCAGAGTATCGGCACTCTTGGCGGTCAGGCTCGCGCTGAAGCCGGTCGGCCACATGTAGCCGCCTAGCGCCGTCAGCATCACGGTCGTGACGAACCAGGAATGCCCGAGGGTCTTCGTGGAACCCGGCATCAGCAAATGGTGGGGCTCCGCGCGAGCCACGGCGGCGAACATCGGACCAATGCCCCCGAAATAAATGATGGGAATCGATATCCCGACCATCAACACGGCGGACAACATCAGGATGTCCTTCAATACGCTGACCCACGCGACGCCGCGGACTCCGCTGGTATGGACGAACGCAGCCACCAAGGCGAACGCCGCGACCATTGCCGGCGTGCGCCCGATCGCCTCGAAACTCGCGATTTGCACGATGATGCCGAGTCCGGTCAATTGCAGTTGCAGGTAAGGAATGAGAAACGCGACTCCTACCAAGGCGACAAAGGCGGCAAGATGCTTGCTCGCGTAGCGCACCTGAAAGAAATCCGCGATAGTCTGGATGCGATGCTTTCGGCCGTATTCCCAGACCTGCGGCAGCACATAGAACGAAACGACATAGAGCAGCGGCTGGTAGGCGATGATGTACAATGCCGGGCCGCCCTTGGAGTATGCCCAACCGCTCGCGCCCATGAACGTGAAGGTCGTATAGATTTCGCCGGCCATCAGCAGCCAAACCAGCGCCAGCCCGAACCCCCGGCCGCCGACGGTCCACTGCTCGAGATCCATTTTTTGGCGGGAACCGGCGTACAGACCGATGAGCCCGCCGACAGCGACAATGGCGAGGATGATCGCCAGCGCAATGGCGCCGCCGCTCATTGACGATCACGCGATTTGCCGCGGCCGAATCGTTTCGCGCCGCGCCGCGCCTGCAGCCGATACGCGCCCCACAGACACAGCGGCGTCAGCCCGAGCCAGGAAATGAGCCAAAAGAAATTGAACGGCAAACCGAAGATCACCGGGTCGATGCGGTCCCACAGGGCCACCGACCAGCAGATGCCCGCGAACGGAATCAGGCCCATCAGCAAAGAGCCGAGCGAAGGCTTGTACACGTCGCCGCGCTCAGGCCGAATTGTCGACCAGCGGAAATTCCTCGCTACCGCTTAGGAACTTTTCGGCGATGCCGGCGAGCACCGCGGTGCCGCGGGCCATGACCGACTCGTCGATTACCATGCGGTTGGAATGCAAACCGCAACACTTGCGCCAGTCGCTGCCGCCGGCGGAGGCGCCCAGAAAGAACATCGCGCCCGGAGTCCGTTGAAGCACGTAGGCGAAGTCCTCCGCGCCCATGATCGGCGCCGGCGCCGTGCGCCAGCTCTCCTCGCCATAGAGGTCCAGAACCGCGCGCCGACCAACGGCGACCGCCCGTGCATCGCAAATGGTGACCGGAAATCCCGGCTCAATCTCGACTTGCGCCGATGCACCGTGCGCAGAAGCGATGCCTTCGGCCAGTCTGCGTAAACCGGCATGGACCTGGTCGCGGCTCTGCGGCGATAAACTGCGGATCGTGCCCAAAAGCGACGCCGTCTCTGGAATGACGTTGTGCGTGGTCCCCGCCTCGATGCGCGTTATAGTGACGACGACCGGATCGAAGATCGGCATCCGGCGCGTCACAAATGCTTGGATCGCCGCAACGATCTCGCAGGCGATCGGCACCGGATCGAGCGCATCGTGCGGCATCGAGGCGTGCCCGCCGCGTCCAGCCACCAGATATGCGGATCTGATCGGCGGACGCGAGCAATGGACCCTCGCGGCCGGTGAACACGCCGATGCGGGGCGTTCGGCAGGACATGCAGCGCGAAGGCCGCATCGGGCATCGGGTCGAGAAGTCCGTCGTCCAGCATATAGCGCGCGCCATGCCAACCTTCCTCCCCCGGTTGGAACATGAACATCACATTGCCCCGTATTTCGCGCCGCCGAGCGGCCAGTAGCCGGGCCGCCCCCACGAGCATCGCGACGTGGCTATCGTGCCCGCAGGCGTGCATCGCGCCCGGGACTGTCGATGCAAACGGCAGCCCGGTATCTTCTTGAAGCGGCAGCGCGTCGGTATCGCCGCGCAAGACGACCGACGGGCCTTCGGATGCCCCGCGCAGCACGGCGACGACGCCGGACGTCGACGGACCTTCGCGGTAATCTAGCGGTAGGCCGGCGAGGGCGGCCATGATCTTCGCGGCCGTCTTCGGCGTACGCAGGCCTAATTCCGGTTCGGCGTGGATCGCGCGGCGCAGTTCGATGAGCTCGGGCAGTAGGCGCGCGGCCTCTTGCGGCCAGCGGATCATCGCCGGCCCTGCGGGATTGGGGATGCTTGCCACGATGATTGGATTCCTGTGTGTGGACCACGGGAAGTATATGCCGGTAACGGATCGACCGTATCGAGCAAGCGTGAGGCGGGCAATCGATCTTGCCCGCCGGAATTGAGCGCGATGGGCGCTAGCTGGCTTTCGAACGATGCCGTTGCAGTGCGGCGAGCTGTGGAATATTGACGTCGTGAATCGCGCGGGCGATCGCCTGTTCGCGACATTCCTGCACGAGGCTGCGCAGACTCAGCTCCCGATCGGCCGACTGGGGGCAGACCGCCTGCGCGGCCGCGGCGATGCGCCGGTAAAGGGTCTTCAATCCCTGTTCATTGGCCAGATTGAGGTCCGCGTAGCGAACGACGACCTGCGGAACGTCCTCTGCGGCCGGCGCGGCGCCGGCGCCGGCGGCGCAAATCAGGAATGCGGCGGCGGCCGCGCCGAGCAGAAGCGGTCGCTTTTCGACAGTGCACGGTGTATTTACGGTTCTCATGTCAGTGCCTCCTTTGGAAGCTTTGGAACGCATCGTTATTACACGGCACGCGCGCCGGGCGGTCTGCGGGAAGGAGTCGTGTTCGTCCCCGCCAGCCGCGCATTCGTCCCGACGGCACGGAGCCGTGGCCGCAACACCGGTCGATTGGGCTACCCTTGACCTTCATGCAGAGCACGATCGGTCATTCATCTGGGACGCGCTGGGCCGGAATTGGCCTGGCAAGACGGCAGTTCGTCGGCATCGTCTGCCTGTTTTGGCTCTACGCGACTTTGTCGGACGTGCTCTACGCCTATGGCCTCGGCGCCGGCATCGCCAAAATGACCAGCGCCCCATTGTTCGCTCCTTGGTTTATAAGGGTTGCGCAACACCTATTGATGCTTCCGGCCCTGCTGGTGTCGCTTTGGGCGGCCTTGCGGATCGAGTGGCGTCCGCTGTGGCTCGCGGTGCCGTTGCAGACCGCGATAGCCGCTGCGTTTGCTGTGATCGGTTATCCGGCGATGATCGCCGCGTTCTTTGTCTTCGGACGGGCGCATTGGGGCGGTCAAATGCATTCGCACGACGAATTCACATGGCTGGACCCGGCGGTACTGTCGTTATGGCTGGCCAGTTTCGTCGATTTCCTTCTGGCCTACGGCTTTGGTCTGACCCTGACTGCGGGCTTTGCGATGTACCGGCGCTTTCGCGATCGCGAATTGCAGTTGGCGACACTGGAGCGCGAGTGGGGCGCAGCTCGGCTGGCCGCGTTACGCATGCAGCTATCGCCGCACACGCTGTTCAATTTGCTGCATACGATTCGCGGTCAAATCGCCTGGGATCCGAAGACGGCTCAAGTGATGATCGTCCAGCTCGCCGATTTGCTGCGCCGTCTGCTGAGTGCCGGGGAGCGTAACAACGTGCGCCTGGCCGACGAATTGCAATTCGTGCGTTTGTATTTGGATCTACAGCAACAGCGCTTCGCCGATCGTCTGCAGGTCTCGGTTCCGAACGCGGGCGATTTGGGGTCTTTGTGGGTGCCGAGCTTGATTCTGCAGCCATTGATCGAGAATGCGGTCATGCACGGTCTTGCCGGCCACCAGGATCCGGTGCGGATCCGTCTCACCGCCGACATCGACGGCGAGCGCCTCAAATTGCAAGTGATCAATACGGTGGCAAATGGAGCGGCGCCGGGGGGCACCTCCGGCAGCGCGGCTGGGATCGGTATCGAGAACGTGCGCGAGCGGCTGCAGGTGCAGTATGGCGATCATGCCGTGCTCGTGACGCGGCGGGACGAGTCATGGTGGATTGCCGAAATTAGCATGCCGATCGTACGTGAGATGCCGGTTGTGCGAGGCGAGCGGCCGCCATATTCGGCGGTGTCGCCATGATGGATGTTATTCTCGTCGACGATGAACCCGCGGGCCGGCGTACCTTGCGCGAATGTTGTGACGCCGAACCTGACTTGCGCGTAATCGGCGAGTATGCCAACGGAGCGGTCGCGCTCTCGGAAATTCGACGGTTGCGCCCGCAATTGCTGTTTCTCGACATTCAGATGAGCCCACTGACCGGCATCGACATCGCCCGCGAGCTTGCAGGCGACGATTTGCCGTCGATCGTGTTCGTTACCGCCTACGACGGTTACGCTCTCGAGGCCTTTGAGGTTTGCGCGATCGATTACCTGCTGAAACCTTTCGACCACGAGCGCTTCAGGAAGACTCTCGCGCGAGTGCGCCCGCGGCACCGCGATGGCGGACCGCGAGATCGCGCGGCGGCTCTGGCGGCACTGCTCGCACATTTGGGGCAGGGCGCCGGTGTTGCGGCGGACGCACGGCAGCGCCTGCTGATCGCCGAATGCGGCGGGCGCGCGCATGTGCTCGACACCGCTCAGGTGGAACTGATCGAAGCGGATCGAAACTACGTCGCGATTCGGGTCGGCGCCGATAAATTTCACGCGCGCAGCACGCTGCAGCAGGCCGAACTGGCAATGCAAGCGCAGCCGATGCTGCGGATCAGCCGCTCCTGCCTCGTCAATATGCATCACGTACGCGAAATCAATCGGACTCTTCGCGGCGATTTCATACTCGTGCTGTCGTGCGGCGCGACGCTGACCAGCAGCGAAGGTTATCGTGCGAAAGTCCGCGCGTATTTGCAGGAGCTGAAATTGGCGCCGAGCGGCGCGCCGTCGCCTCGCGGACCGGCCGGCGAATGAACGAACCGCGTCGCTACGCCAGATCCGCGGCGAGCGAGCGGCTGGTCGCCGCACTGGCCATCAGCGAATACCGGTATGCCGCGTGGTCGATGCCTAGTTCGACGAGAGCGCCGGACTTCAGCGCCGCGCGTGCGGCCGATTCGAGCTCGAACCGCAAGAAGTGCACGGCAGAGGTCTTCGTCGAGTTTTCGCGCTCGAGGTCTTCGTCCGCTATCGCGTAGCAGCGGTCCGCGCCGACCGCGAGCCAACAGCGCGCTTCGATGCCCTTCAGGCGTTCGAGCGCCCGGCGCCGTCTCGATCTCGTCCGTATACTCGATCAGCAGCGTCGCCTTCAGATTCGTGCCGTCCGGTATCAGCGGATTGTAGGAGTCCAGTTCCTCTTGGATCGCGTCGGCCTCGAAGATGCGTTCCGCACGCAGCATTTCCTGGATCTGGTACTGCACCGTCAGGCGGTCTTCGAAACACCAGGTCGTGTGCGGGCCGACCGCGACGTTCCGCAACCGCTTGTGTTCGAGGATTTTGGCGCGAAACGCCTCGCGCGCGCCTGCGTACCTCTCCAAGGTCATCAGGTCCGCCGGCGTCAAATGCCCCGCGGTTTGCCCCGCGGCGTGAGCCGTGGTCGCCCGCGCCGCGTGAGGGTTCGTCGTATCCATCGAGTGCTACTCCTGAAGTCCGTAGGCCATGCTTAACAGCGTCAGCGGGTGCGCCGGCGGCGTCTTGTTCGAAAGGCCGCTCTCAATTTGATGTCCCGCCATCGGGCAATCGCTCGCGTACCACGCGGATTCGGCCTTTTCGACGCGCTGGATCACGGGTTGGCCGATTTTCATCGAGATATCGTGGAACTCCTTCTTGACCGCATAAGTGCCGTTGTGCCCGGAGCAGCGTTCGATCAGCTCGAGCGTCGTGCCGGGCACGAGCTGCAGAACGTCGCGCGTCTTCAACCCGATGTTCTGCACTCGCAAATGACAGGGCGCGTGATAGGCCACCTTGCCGAGCTCGCGCTTGAAATCGGTGCGCAGCAGGCCCGAACTATGGCGCAACATCAGGTATTCGAATGGATCGAACATGTGACGCGACACTTTTCGCACCAGCGGATCATCGGGAAACAGCAGGGGCAGCTCCTTTTTGAACATCAGCACGCAGGACGGGATCGCCGCAACCAGGTCATAGCCCGCGTCGACCAGGCGCGCAAGCTCCGGCACGTTGACCGCCTGCAGGCGTTCAACGGCCCGCAGATCGCCCAGTTCGAGTTTGGGCATGCCGCAGCATTGCTCGGTCGCGGTCAGCGCGACCGGGATGCCGTTGTGCTCGAGCACCGCGACCAAGTCGGCGTCAATATCCGGTTCATTGCGATTGCAGTAGCAAGTCGCGAAAATGGCCACCCGGCCGCGCGTCTTTTCGCTCGGCACCGCCGTCAACTCGGGTTTGGTGCGCCGCCCTTCGCGCCTTCGAAACGTGTCGCTGTGGAATTGCGGAACCGGCGCGTCGCGATGCACGCCGAGCGTCGCCTCGAGTAGTTTGCGGCCCGTTTCGCTGCGGTTGACCGCATTGACGACCTGAACGACGACGGGAATTCCGGCGAGGGACCCGACCCGGTCGGTGGAGGAGAGGATCCTGTCTCTCAGCTTGGTCTCGCCCCGCTCGAATTTCACGGCCTTGGCTCGCAGCATCAAATGCGGAAAGTCGACATTCCATGGATGAGGCGGCACATAGGGACACTTGGTCATGTAGCACAAGTCGCACAAGTAGCAGTGATCGACGATTTCCCAATAGGCTTTCCTCGGCACGCCGTCCACCTCGCCGCTCGGCGAGGCGTCGACCGCGTCGAACAAGGTCGGAAAGGAATTGCACAGACTGAAGCAGCGCCGGCAGCCGTGGCAGATGTCGAAGACTCGCTCGAGCTCCTTGAACAACGAGGCCTCATCGTAGAACTCGGTGTTCTTCCATGCGACCGCGTGGCGGGTCGGCGCCTCGAGGCTGCCTTCGCGCGCACCGAGATTACTCTTGTCGGCGGTCATGGGCGTGCTGTCTCCTAGCCGGGGCCGCTAGGCCAAAGCGGCCGGCAGACCTCGATCCTATATCGGCGGCGCCGTTTAGAGAGTGTCGAGCGCCTTCGTGAAGCGGTTCGCGTGCGAGCGCTCCGCTTTGGCGAGCGTCTCGAACCAATCGGCGATGTCCTGGAAGCCCTCTTCCCGCGCGGCCTTTGCCATACCCGGATACATATCCGTGTATTCATGCGTCTCGCCGGCGATCGCGGCCTTCAAGTTGTCCTTCGTCGGACCGATCGGCAGACCGGTAGCGGGGTCGCCGACGGCCTCGAGGTATTCGAGATGTCCATGCGCATGGCCGGTCTCGCCTTCCGCCGTGGAGCGGAACACCGCCGATACGTCGTTGAAGCCTTCGACGTCCGCCTTGGCGGCGAAATACAGATAACGGCGGTTCGCCTGGGACTCGCCCGCGAACGCGTCCTTCAAGTTCTTTTCGGTCTTACTGCCCTTCAGTTGCATCGTAGCTCTCCTTGAACATTGAGATGGCCTGGGCGGCGCCTACACCGCTCCCCGATGGGATTTTACGCCGATGAAATCTTGGACAGAAGACGATTATAACTATCGTTCCGATAGACGCCATCGATTGCCAGGGGCGGCGTGGCAAGCGTCCTAGTCGGTGCGCGGCGCGGCTTTGCCGGCCACGCGCAGCGTATAGCCGCCGGATCTTTCGTCCGCGAGCAGGCTCACCAAGCCGCGCTTCTGCGCTTCGGCCAGCAGGTCGTTGAACGAGCGGAATCCGTAGGCGCGCTCGCTGAAGCCTGGATGGCGGCGCTTGATCGCCTGTTTGATCATCGAACCCCATATCGGCTCGCTCTCGCCGCGTTCCTCGGCGACCGCTTCCAGAGTCTCGGCGACCAGTTCCAACGCTTCGGCAAGGTCCGGGCCCTTGTTCTCTGCCGGCGCCGCCGCTGCGCGCGGCTCGGCAGCGGCGCTCGGCGTGGTCGTGCCGCGGCGCCGCGCCTTGTCCGGATATTTGCGCACCAGATCGTCGTAGTAGATGAATTCGTCGCAGTTGTGTATGAACAGGTCCGAAGTCGAGTTCTTGACGCCGACGCCGATGACGGTCTTGTCGTTTTCCCGCAGCTTGCTGACCAAGGGCGAGAAATCCGAATCGCCGCTCAAGATGACGAACGTATCGACGTGCGCCTTCGTATAGCAAAGATCCAGCGCATCGACGACCATGCGGATGTCGGCGGAGTTCTTGCCGGACATGCGGACATGTGGAATTTCGATCAGCTCGAAAGCCGCTTCGTGCAGCCCGCGCTTGAAATCCTTGTACCGGTCGAAGTCGCAATAGGCCTTCTTGACGACGATGTGGCCCTTCAACAACAGCCGTTCGAGCACCGTCTTGATGTCGAAGCTCGGATATTTCGCATCGCGGGCGCCGAGCGCGATGTTCTCCAGATCGAGGAAAACTGCCATCGTCGCGTCGGCGGGCTGGGTATTCATCTTGCCTTCATGGGGCCGAACGTCGCAGCTTCAAGGCCGCCACCGCCGGATGATAGCGCCGCACGGCGTGGGCGAGTACGTCGGCGCGGGTGAAATACACGTCGCGGAATTTTCCCTGCGTGTACATCAGGGCTTGATCGGCGAAATGCGGCGAGGCGGGATCGCCGCTTTCGCCGCCGGTCATGATCGCCTTGGCGCGCACGACTCGGCCAAATTCGACTGCGGCGACGAAGCTGTTGCCGACCGAACCATAGATCCTCTTCGTCAAGCGCGGCGCGCTGGAGTCGAACGAGGCGAGCGCACCCCATTTGGACGGTGCGAATCCGACCGGCAGGCTCTTTTTGGCGTCGTCGAACGGTTGCACAATATCGTCGTTCAACCGCTGATACCGGTTGAGCGCGCCCCACGGCAGCTGCCAGCGGCCAAAATCGCGCCGCAGACCGTCCACGGTTGAGGCGAGCGCGTCGAGCCGCTCAGCATCGCTCAAATGCTCAACCAGGTAATCGTACGCCGGCTCGGCGGCCGCTCGCGCGGCGGCTTGCGTGCGATCGATCAGCGTTTGTCCCCAGAGTATCGCGACCGTCGTCGGCACGGAATCGACGCCCGTGCGCCGATCCCAAGCGTTCAGGGCCGCAATCGGTCCCTGCAAGCCGGCACGGCGCGGATCGTCGGCGCCGAGGCGATCGTACGCCCGCAGCAACGGCGGCAGCAGCACGTCGAACGCCGTCAGCCGGCTGTCGTAGCCGATCGCGATCAGCCCGTCCAGGGTCAGGTGGTGCACGCTTTGCAACAGCTGCACCGCGTGAATGCCGCGCGGGTTCTCGCGCGTGCTCCACATGTAGCGGGGATAGTCGGCGATCTTCGGGCTGTAAGGGCCGGCGGCCGAGAACGGCCAGTCGTTGGTGTTCTGAATCCAGCCGCTCGGCGGATTTCGCAGCATGATCGTTTGATCCAAGGGGGTCGGTCCCTGCCATTCGGTCGCCGGGTTGCTGCCGTCGACCGGCCGGGTGTAATCGAAGCGGGGATCGCGTTTGGGTATGAAATTACCGTGGAAATAGGCGATCGTGCCGTTCTGATCGGCGTAGACCGTATTGTTCGAGGTATCGGTGCGCATCTCCTGCGTCTTGCGAAACGCCGCATAGTCCATCGTTTTGGTGCGTAAATACGACTGCTCCAGCGCCGGCACCGGATCGATCAGCAGCTTGACGGCGATCCACTTGCCGCCGGCCGCACGCACGATCGGTCCATGATGGCTGCGATAGACCGTGAACGTTCGCACGGCGAGCCCGCCGTCGTGCAGATAATGGATCACTACGCGGCTCATCGTCAGTGGGCGCAGCGCCCCGGAGTAGCGGTAATAAAGCGCGCCGTCCTTGCGGACGACGGTTTCTGCGTATTCGTCGATCGCATCTCCGCCGTACGAGGTATGCATCCAGCCGTTGTGCTCGTTGAATCCCTGGTAGACGAAGAATTGCCCCCACGTCAGCGCTCCGTAGGCGTTCAATCCGGCATCGCTGGTCATCTGCAGCTCGGCGCGAAAGTAGAACGAAGTGTGCGGATTGATCCACAGCAGCGCGTGGCCCGACGCGCTATCGCTCGGCGCAATCGCAAAGCCGTTCGAGCCGGTGGCGGCCGCATCCTCGTTCGGCAAAAGCCTGGTCGCAGGCTTCCGGCCCCGGCCGTAAAACGCAGCGAGCGCGCGCAGATCGACTGATTCAATATCGCCGCCGATGCTGCCTTCGGTGAACGACAGGGCCATCCACGGTTCGTAATGCGTGATGACCAGCGGCCGGACTTGGGGGTGCGAGGCCAAATAGCAATTCAAGCCGTCGGCCCAGGCGCTGGAGAGCGCCTGCAGCCACGGGGGACTATAGCGATATTGCCGCCGCAGGTAATCGTCGTCGATGAACAGGTGTTGGCGCAAATCCTCATAGATCGCAGAGTCACCCTCGGCCTCGGCGAGCCGACCGAGGCTGACCAGATAATTGTGTTCTACACGCCGGAAATCGTCCTCCGCCTGCGCGTAGATCACGCCGAACACGGCATCGGCGTCGCTATGTCCATGGACATGCGCGATACCCCAGTGATCGCGGATGATTTCAACCGCGCCCGCTTCGAGCCGGCAGCGGGCGGCTTCATCGCCGGACAGTTCGGCGGCGCGGGTGCCAGTGCCCAAGCCGGCGCCGGCGCCGACGCCGAGGATCAAGCAGGCGAGGGCGGTGGTTTGCAAGATAGAGCGACCTTTGCCGCGTTCGCCAGGCTCCAGGCGAGCGCGCTCCAAGCGGGTATCGCGAACAGCAGCCACGGTTGATTTTGCTGAACTGTGCCGGGCGCGAGGTGCAGCAGCAGCGCGGCCGGCAGCAGGATGAGCTGCAGCGCGACGAGGCCGAGCGCCAATCGTGAAACGCCTGCGCCGCGATTGACTCGCCAGACGGCAGGCACCAGGCCGAATGCGAGCGGATTGAACAGCAACAGATTCGCATTTTCCCAAGCCGCATGATGCTGGGTCAACGTCCACAATCCGAGCAGGAAGAGGCCGATCACGCCGGCTTTCAGCAAATAAACCGTCGCGAGCACGGCATAGGCCGCCGACCACCGGCGCAGGCTCCAGACGAGCAGCGCCGCGAATGCGAGGCCGGCGAGCGCGAACGGCAGGCGCAGATCCGGTGGTGCCTCTGGCGGCGCCGTCAGCCGATTGCGGGCGACGAGCCTCTCCTGCCGCACGAGCGGTCGAAGGCCGCCCCGGCCCGCGCCGATGCGCACCTGACGCAATTGTTCCTGCAGCACGACGGGCAAAAAACTCGCTTGCCAGGCGTTCAGCGGTTGGTCGGCGAACGGCCCGAGACCAAGGTCCATCAGCAGCATCAGCCACGGCTGTACGCTCATCAGCCGATCGATCTGCTGGCGGTAGGTCATGCCGCCCGGACGGGCGATCAGCTGCGGCTTGATCGCGCCGCCGGTGGCCAGGTTCAACGCGTCGCGCACGCGTGTCGCGCAATTGTCGGTCAGGTAGTCATAACGATAGCCCGCATTCGCCGGCTGCAGATTCCAAAGCAGAAAGTCGCGCAACTTGGCGGCCTGCGCGTCGCTCAATGCGAGTCGCTGGATCACGATCGATCGGCCGGCGCCGCGGTAGTAGCTCTGGTCGGCATCGCTCTCCTCCGCGTCGATCATGTAGTGCATGTAGCCACGGGCAAAGTTCAACAGAAAGCCGCGCTCATCGAAATCGAATACACCGTAATTGAAACTGATGGCTTGCCCCGAGACTCTGTCGCGGATCTCGATCGCATCGTGGCCGAAGCGTTCCCAGTAGATCGCGCCCGGCCCATAGGTGATCAGCGAAACTTCGAGATCCCTCCCGGGCGCATCGACGATGCCGGCGCCGGCGCATGCAGCGGGTATCAGCCAGAGCAGCGCGAGCGCCGCGGCGGCGCGGAATGATCGGATTGGCAATTGTCCATCCTTAGTGGGCGTATATTGTCTTGAGTCGGCGGCGTTGCAGGGGACGACGATGCTCGGGCGGAGTATAGCTGCGGTCGCGGCGACTCCGTACCCGCGGACCGGCGCACCGGCGGGCGCCGTCGTCGATGTTGCATTTTTTCTCATGTAATTTGCGTGCTTTGGGCACCCGAGTCGCGGGGGCGCGGATCCTATAATCGATCATGGCCTTCGAGGAATACAGCGAACAACAACGGATGATTCAGGGCAGCGCGCGCGAATTCGCCCAAGCCGAACTCGCGCCGTACGCAGCGGAATGGGACCGCGACGGATGGATCGCGGACTCGGCGATCGCGAAGCTCGGCGAACTGGGCCTGCTCGGGATGACGGTGCCGGAGCAGTGGGGCGGCAGTTACACCGACTATACGGCCTACGCGCTTGCGATCGAAGAAATTGCCGCTGCCTGCGCCGCGACTGCAGCGCTTGTCAGCGTGCACAGCTCGGTCGCCTGCGGCCCGATCCTGAACCATGGAAACGACTCGCAAAAGCGCCGCTATCTCGCCGACATGGCGCAAGGCCGTTGGATCGGCTGTTTTTGCCTCACCGAGCCACAGGCGGGATCCGAGGCGCACAATCTGAAGACGCGCGCGGTGCTGGACAAGAACGGCTGGGTCTTGAACGGCGCGAAGCAGTTCGTCACGAACGGCAAGCGCGCGGCGGTCGCGATCGTTTTTGCCGTGACCGATCCGGATAAAGGCAAGAAGGGCCTGTCGGCGTTCATCGTGCCGACCGGCACCCCGGGGTTCATCGTCGGTCCGCCGGAAAAAAAGCTGGGCATCCGTGGCTCCGATACCTGCGCGATCACCTTGGATAATTGCCGCATCGCCGCAGACGCGCTGCTGGGCGAGCGCGGCAAGGGCCTGGCGATCGCGCTGTCGAATCTCGAGGGAGGGCGCATCGGCATCGCGGCGCAGGCGATCGGCATAGCGCGCGCCGCATTCGAGGCGGCCCTTGCCTATGCGAGGACGCGCCGGCAGTTTTCGCGGCCGATCGGCGAGTTGGGCAGCATCGCCAATATGTTGGCCGACATGCACACCTCGATCAACGCCGCGCGCCTGCTCGCGCACCGCGCCGCGCATTTGCGCAGTTCGGGATTGCCTTGCCTGTCGGAGGCCTGTCAGGCGAAACTGTACGCCTCCGAGATGGCGGAGCGCGTCTGTACGAAGGCGATCCAGATTCACGGCGGCTACGGCTATTTGGAGGCCTACACGGTCGAACGGCTGTACCGCGATGCGCGCATCACGCAAATATACGAGGGTACGAGCGAGATCCAGCGACTGCTGATCGCCCGGAACTTAATGGCCGAGATACGAGGGTAAGCAAGATGAATACTGCAGCAGCGAATGTCGCGCAATCCGCGGCCACGGTCAAATTATTGATCGACGGCCGTTTTCGTCGATTCGGTTTCGGCGGAATGGCACGACGTCGTCAATCCCGCGACGCAGGCGGTGATCGCGCGCGTGCCTTTCGCGACCGATGCCGAGATCGACGCCGCGGTGGCGGCGGCGAAGGAGGCGTTCAAGACCTGGCGGCACACGCCGCTCGCGGCGCGCGCGCGCATCATGCTGAAGCTACAGGAGCTGGTCCGTGAACACATGAGCCGCATCGCCAAGACCTTGAGCGCCGAACAAGGCAAGACCCTGGCGGACGCCGAGGGAGACGTGTTTCGCGGTCTCGAAGTCGTCGAACACGCCTGCTCGATCGGCAGCCTGCAGTTGGGTGAATTCGCCGAAAATGTCGCCGGCGGCGTCGATACCTTCACGATCCGTCAGCCGATCGGAGTCTGCGCCGGCATCACGCCGTTCAATTTTCCGGCGATGATCCCGCTGTGGATGTTCCCGATGGCGATCGTCTGCGGCAATACGTTCGTGCTCAAGCCCTCGGAGCAGGATCCGTTGACGCCGATGCTCCTTGCCGATCTCGCGCTGCAGGCGGGGATTCCGCCGGGCGTGCTGAACGTCGTTCACGGCGGCAAGCGCGCCGTCGATGCGCTGTGCACCCATAAGGACATCGCCGCCGTCTCGTTTGTCGGCTCGACGATGGTCGGCACGCATGTCTACCAGCTCGCCTCGCAGCACGGCAAACGCGTGCAGTCGATGATGGGGGCGAAGAATCACGCGGTCGTGATGCCCGATGCGCACAAGGAACAGTCGCTGAACGCCCTGGTCGGTGCGACGTTCGGCGCGGCGGGGCAGCGCTGCATGGCGACCTCGGTGACCGTGCTGGTCGGCCAGACGCAGCGCTGGATTCCCGATATCGTCGCCAAGGCCAAGCTGCTGAAGGTCAATGCCGGCGCCGAGGCCGGCACCGATGTGGGGCCGCTCATCTCCAAGAACGCGAAGCACAGGGTCCTCGGACTGATCGAGGAGGGCATCAAGGAGGGTGCGAAGCTGGAACTCGACGGCCGCGGAGTCAAAGTGAGCGGCTACGAGCAGGGCAACTTCATCGGGCCGACAATCTTCTCCGGCGTGCGGCCGGGCATGAAGATCTACACGACCGAGATCTTCGGGCCGGTCATGGTCATCGTCGGCGTCGACAACTTGGACGAGGCGATCGAACTGATCAACGCCAACCCGTTCGGCAATGGTACGGGGATCTTCACGCAAAGCGGCGCCGCCGCGCGCAAGTTTCAGAATGAAATCGACGTCGGCCAAGTCGGCATCAATGTGCCGATCCCCGTGCCGGTGCCGATATTCAGCTTCACCGGCTCGCGCGGTTCGAAACTCGGCGACCTCGGGCCCTACGGCAAGCAGGTGGTGCAGTTCTACACGCAGACGAAGACCGTGATTTCGCGTTGGTTCGAAGACGGCGCGACGAGCGGCGGAGTCAATACGACGATCAGCTTGAAATGAAGATCGCGTTCATCGGCCTGGGCCGCATGGGCGCGCCGATGGCGCGCAACCTGATGAAAGCCGGGCACGCGCTGACCGTATTCGATGTCGTCGAGCCGACTGTCGAGCTGTTTCACGCGGCAGGGGCCGCGGCGGCCGAATCGCCGCGGCAGGCCGCCGCCGGCGCCGAATGCGTGATCACGATGCTGCCCTCGTCGCCGCAGGTTCGGACGGTGTATGGCGGCGATCACGGGGTGCTCGCCGGCGCGGCGCGCGGCACGATCTTGATCGACAGCAGCACGATCGACCCCGCTACCGCGCGCGAGGTCGCGGCACTTGCCGCCGAACAGGGCAAGCCGATGGCGGACGCGCCGGTGTCCGGCGGCACCGCGGGAGCCGCGGCGGCCACGCTGACGTTCATGGTCGGCGCGGAGCCGGACCTGTTCGAACTCATCCGGCCGCTGCTCGCCTGCATGGGCAAGAACATCGTTCATTGCGGGGCGAGCGGCACCGGTCAGGTCGCGAAGATCTGCAACAACATGCTGCTGGGTATTTCGATGATAGGCGTAACGGAGGCGATGAATTTGGGCGCCGCGCTCGGCATAGACCCCAAGGTGCTCGCCGGCGTCATCAATTCCTCGAGCGGACGTTGCTGGAGTTCCGATACCTACAATCCTTATCCCGGCGTCATGGACAACGTACCCGCCGCGCGCGGTTATACCGGCGGCTTCGGTTCGGATCTGATGCTCAAGGATCTCGGGCTCGCGAACGACGCCGCGAAGCAAGCCAAGCAGCCGGTCGTACTCGGCGCGATCGCGCAGCAGCTCTACCAATTGTGGAGCGCGCAGGGCGGCGGTGAGCAGGATTTTTCGGCGATCATTCAATTATTTCGAAAAAACCGCTAGGGCCGGCGGCATCGCAGCTCGAGGATAGGCACATGATCGAATGCACGATCGACGGAAACATCGCGACGCTGACCTTGGCCAACCCGCCCGCCAATACCTTCACCGCCGACGGACTCTTGCGATTATCATCGCTGATCGACGAGATCAACCGCAATCCGGCCGTATTTGCCGTGATCGTGACCGGTCAAGGCGACAAGTTCTTCAGCGCCGGCGCGGACCTGAAGGCCTTCGCCGACGGTGACAAGGTCAAGGCGCGCCTGATGGCGCAGCGATTCGGCGCGGCATTCGCCGCGCTGCAGGACGCGCGGCCGGTGGTCATCGCCGCGATCAACGGTTATGCGATGGGCGGCGGCCTCGAGTGTGCGCTCGCATGCGATATTCGGATCGCGGCCGAACACGCCGCAATGGCGTTGCCGGAAACCTCGGTCGGACTGCTGCCCTGCGGGGGCGGCACGCAGACCCTGCCGTGGCTCGTCGGCGAAGGCTGGGCGAAGCGCATGATCTTGACCAACGAGCGCGTCGATGCCGCGACCGCACTGAATATAGGACTCGTGGAGCAGGTCGTCGCGCGCGGGTCGGCGCCGGCGCGTGCGCGCGAAATGGCCGAGCGTGTTCTCGGCTTGAGTCCGCGCGCCGTCAACTATTGCAAGGCCTTGATTCATCAGGCGCGGCAGGGCGTGCCGCGCGGCGCGGCGCTCTGCGCCGAGCGCGAACTATTCGTCGATTTGTTCGACGGCGCCGACCAGCGGGAAGGCGTCAGCGCGTTTTTGGAGAAGCGCCAACCCCGTTGGACGAGCGCGTGAGCGGCGCCGCCGGCGGCGAGGGCACCGCACCGCGGCCAAGTACATGGATATTCTTTCACACGTCCGCAATCACGTCGCGTTCGTCACCTTGAACCGGCCGGCCGCGCTGAATGCGCTGTCGTTCGAGATGCTTCGCGATCTGCAGCGCTTGCTCACGGAATTCGCCGCGGATTCGGCCGTACGTGCCATAGTGATCAAGGGGGCCGGCGAAAAGGCCTTTTGCGCCGGCGGGGATATCCGCGCTTTGTATCAAAGCTATCGAGACGGAGGATCTCTGCATCACGAATTTTTCGTCGCGGAGTATCGGCTGGACTATTATCTGCACTGCTATCCGAAGCCCTATGTCGCCCAGCTCGACGGCATCACGATGGGTGGCGGCATGGGGCTCGCGCAAGGCTCGCGGATCCGCATCGTCGGCGGACGCACGCGCATGGCCATGCCTGAAGTCGGGATCGGCCTGTTCCCGGACGTCGGCGCGAGCTACTTCCTCTCGAGGTTGCCCGGAGCGATCGGCATCTACTTGGGTCTGACCGGCCGCGAAGCCAAGGCAGCCGATGCGCTGTACGCGCAGCTCGCCGATGTCTATTGGCCGCGCGCCTCGGTCGACGAATTGGAGCAAATTCTCGGCGAACTGGACTGGATCGATCCGCCGGAAATCGCAGTGCGGCGCGCCGTGCACGCGCATGCGGCGGCGCCGGACGCGGAGTCGGCGGGCGGCCAGGCGCTCGCTACCTTGCGTCCGGCGATCGATTCGCATTTTTCCCATGACGCGGTCGCCGCGATCCTCGGATCCTTGCTCGCGGAGCGCCGCCCGGAATTCGCGGAGTGGGCGGAGCAAACCCACGCACTGCTGCGCAGCCGCTCGCCGACGATGCTCGCCGTCACGCTGCGCCAGTTGCGCAGCGCCAAGCGGCTGCCGCTCGCCGATTGCTTTCGGCGCGAGCTGGGCTTGATGCGCCAGTGCTTTGCGCACGGCGACGTTCTCGAAGGCGTGCGCGCCTTGTTGATCGACAAGGACAAGCGGCCGCGCTGGAAGCCGGAGCGCATCGAGGAGGTTGACGATGCGATCATCGATCGGTTCTTCCGCGACGCATGGCCTGCGAGCCAACACCCGCTCGCAGATCTCGGTGCCGTCTAGCCCCTCGGCCGTGCTTGCCGTCGCGCCGATTTGGTCCTCGAGGAGCGCTCGCGCGGCGTTTGGACCACGCACATGAATGAAGCGACAAATTACGTGACGGCCCCCATGTGGGCCGGGTTCGTGCTCTTTGTCCTCGGCATGCTGGCGCTCGACTTGTTCGTCTTCGGCGGCCGGCGTCCGCACAAGATCAGCCTGCGGGAGGCGGCCTCTTGGACGATTATCTGGGTGGCCGTGGCGCTCGGCTTCAACGCGCTCTTGTGGTGGTATCTGAACCGTATGGCCGGCGCGGAGCTCGCGACCGCCAAGGCGATGGAGTTTTTGACCGGATACGTGATTGAGCTGTCGCTGTCGGTCGACAATGTATTCGTGTTTCTGATGCTGTTCGGCGCATTTCACGTCGCACCCGTCTATCAGCGCCGAGTGTTGCTGTACGGCGTGCTCGGCGCCATCGTGTTGCGGGCGGCCATGATCCTAGGGGGTGTCTGGGTCGTGCGCGAGTTTCGTTGGATGCTGTACGGGTTCGGTGCGTTCCTCGTCGTTGCCGGCATCCGCATGCTGATTGCAACCGACAAGGCGCCGCGACTCGACAGGAATCCAATCTTGCGGTTCGCGCGCCGGCATCTGCGAATCTCGGACGGGCATCACGGCGAGGATTTCACGGTGATGCAGGCCGGCGTGCGTCATTTCACGCCGCTCTTCCTCGTTCTGATCATGATCGAAGCCTCGGATGTCGTGTTCGCGGTGGATTCGATCCCCGCGATCTTCGCGATCACAATCGATCCGTTCATCGTATTCACGTCGAATATTTTCGCCATCATGGGATTGCGCGCGTTGTATTTCCTGCTGGCGGATATCGCAGGCCGATTTCATCTGCTCAGGTACGGCCTGGCCGTGGTGCTGACCTTGGTCGGCGCCAAGATACTGATCGCCCATTGGTATAAGGTTTCGACCCCGGCCTCGCTGATCGGCGTCGTCGCCGTGCTCGCGGCCTCCGTGGCGGCCAGTTTGATCGCCACGCACCGCGCGCGATCAGCGCCTGACGGCTAAGTCGCCCGCAAAAGCGCGGCCACGAACGCCGCTGGCCGCGTGCGGCGCGGGCATCAGCGGCCCGGGAACGGCCACCGGGTCCACCCATATCGGATCCGTATAAGCCTTGCGGCCCTGCTGGTCCTCGACGATCAGCGCAAACCAAGTCGGCTGAATGGTCGCGAGCGCGAACTCGGCGTGCATCCGCTGCAGCGCGGCCGCCGGCCGCCGCGTCTCGCGCACGGCGCCGCGCTCGATCAGCGCGACCGATTTCAGGCCCGCCACCGATTCAATGTCGAAGGCCAGCGTGAAGCGCGCGCCCGGTTTGATTCGCAGCTGCGCGCCGAAATCGACCGACGGATAAATCAGCGGTCCGTAGCTGACATACGCGTGCCCGGCCTTCAACGCCGCGGCGTACGCGCGCGCATTCGCCGGCCCGTCGAGATGCGCGAAAGTGCGCAGGATCCCGGACTCCTCGTTCCAGACGTCGTGCGTGTCGGTGCCCGCGCTCAAATAATAGCGGTGCCCGGCGTTCCAAAACGACCATAGGGCGTGCAGCACCTTGGCGTCGTCGGCCGGCGCCTCGGCGTTGATTTCGATCAAGTCGAAGGCCGGATTGAAGCCGCCCGGGGCGACTCCGGCGGCGAGACTCGTGAAATAGCCGTACGGAATGAACGGATGGTTGACCTGAACGACGCTCGCGCCCAAGCGGCGCGCTTCGCGCAGGATATCGTCGATCGTCGCCGTGCCGGGATCGATCGCCGGCTTCTCGCCGAGGCGCAACGGATACGCGTTGAAATGCCCCCACGACGGCGAGAACTCGATCGACGGAATGAACGCGACGGCGCGCCGATCGGCGATCGCCTGCAGCGCGCGATGATTGACGGTAGAGTCGTGGTCGCTGACGAACAGCAGATCCAGCCCCGCGGCGAACTGCGAACGAGCAAGGTCGTCCGGCGGAGTCACGGCCTCGGCCTGATCCGCGTGGTGGTGCAAGTCCGCGCCGTACCAGCCGCGAGCGGCTGGCTCGAACATTCGCGTCAATGACAGCGGCGCGGCCGTGGTACGGCCGGGCGCGACGGTCAACGGCAAACGACGGGCTGGTCCGAAGAACTCGCCGCCGGAGGAGACCGTAAACACGTAGCGGCCGGGAGCAAGTGCGAAGTCCGCGATGCCGCGCCGGTAGAGCTCCGTAAAGAAGGTCTTGCGGCCGAGAAATTCGACGACGGGTTTGCGGCCCTCGCTGATGACGATGCGCGCATCGAGCGGGGCGCCGTCAGCCGCATTGGTGATCGTGAAACGTACGCGGCCCGGATTTTGCAGATCGCGGAAATCGCGCGCTTCGGTTTGCCCGGCGCGCAAGTCGATCGCCGCCGGCGCGCTTTGCGAATAGTCCTTGGCGGTGGCATATATGGAATAACGGCCCGCCGGCAACGCGACCGAGTAGGCGCCGTTGCGCCCCACAGTCCAAGCATACGGCTGGCCGCGCTCTTCGATGACGATGACCGGCTCCGCGACCGCTTTGCCGTCGGCGCCGTGAACGGCGCCGCGGATCAAGCCCGACGGCAAACGGCTATGCTCGATATCGGAGCGCAGCACGGGCGAAAGATCCCCGCGCGCGCCGACCTGCAGCCAACCATCGAACGTGCGGCTTGCTCCGGGAGCGAGCGTGTGCAGAAGGAACAAGTCCCGCGAGCCGTTCGCGATGCGATCGAAGTAGGGCGCGTGCAGCGCCACGCTCCAATCGTGATCGTAGGCGACGACGCGGTCGGCGAGAGCGCCGTCGCTCTTGCCCTCGATGGGGTTGGCAATGCCCGGCACGCCGAAAAAATATCCGCCTTTCGGCCACAGGGTCAGCCCCGAGCGCAAGTCGGTCAGCGGCGCCGCGCCGGTATTGCGCATCGTGGTATGGATTTCGACCGCATCGGCGTTCGCGCTCAAGGTGTAGACGGTCGTGATCGTCGCCCTGCCCCAATCGCGCTCGATGCGGATCACCGCGCGGTCAGGTCCGCGTTCGATGATTTGCACGTGTTGGTAGGTATTCGGCCAGGCGGACCAGGCGTTAGGAATGAAATCGGCAAAGACTACTCGGTCGCGGCCGATTCTGCCGTTGCGCACCGCAGCGACATCGATCAGCGCGCCGCGCGGGACACCGTAGGGCATCGGGGATTCGATTGCGAGCGCGAACGCGAGTCGTTGATTGACCACCGTGATATCGCGCGCCGATTTGGCTTCGCCACCTTCGATCGGTGTCGGACCGACGAGGACTCGCACGCCGGCGGCGGCCGACAGCGGTGTCGCGAGCGCAGCGAGCGCCAGAAAAAAAGTGAATGCGGCGATCGAACGCATTGATGTAGATCCTTCGGAACCGATAGCGCCACCGCCGGGCGTAGGCTAGACGAACGGCACAGGCGTGTCGAGGTCGATTCCGCCGACCTCGAAACCGCGCCGAAAGTCGCGCACATGCTTGCCCATCCAGGTCCTGGCCATGCCTTCATCCGCGGCGGCGATCGCGGCGAGTACCTGCGCTTGCGCGACGGCAATGCGCTCGCGCGCGATCGGTACGGCGTCGATCAGCACGCTGAGCGCCGCATCGAGCAGCTGCAGCAACGGCTCCTGCATCACCGGCAGCACGCGATTGCCGCTGGCGGCGGCGACGGCGCGGAAGAATTCGGCCACCCCGTCGACGGCGGCCTTGAGTTCGGCGTGATTGGTCCGGTAGCGGTCGACCGCGCGCGCGATCCGCTCGAGTGCGGCGGAAGTGCGCGCCGCCGCCGCCGCTGCCGCCGCCGGAGGTTCCAGCACTTCGAGCATCGCCCAGACTTCGCGGATCGTCACATCGTTGAGCGCGAGCGCGCGCCGCACACGGCCGGCGATTTGCGTCGTTGCTGGGCGCGCGACGACCATGCGCTTCGTGCCCCGCCGGCGCGCGAGCAGGTCGGCGCTTTCGAGTTCGCGCAATGCCTCGCGGATCGTCGAACGGTTGACGCCGAACTGCGCCGCCAATGCGATCTCCGAAGGCAGCGGCTCGCCCTCGGCGAGCGTGCGATCAAGTATGCGCGTGGCAATCTCGCTCGCGACGCGCCGATACCCCGGTGCGAACGGCAGCGGTGCGAACGGCAGCGGCGCGAACGGCCGCGGCGTGAACGGCGTGCTCACGCGGCCTGCACCAATTCGCGGCCGACCAGCATGCGGCGAACTTCCTGCGTGCCCGCGCCGATGTCGTACAGCTTCGCATCGCGCAGCAGCCGCCCCGCCGGGTAATCGTTGATGTAGCCGTTGCCGCCGAGGGATTGGATCGCCTCGAGCGCGGCGCGCACGGCGCGCTCCGAGGCGTGAAGCAGGCAAGCCGCGGCAGCGCGGCGTGATTTGCGCCCCAAGTCGCAGTCGCGCGCGACCGCGTGCACGTAAGCGCGGCTGGCGTTGAAGTCCGTGTAGATGTCGGCGACTTTGCCCTGCATCAGTTCAAAGCTGCCGATCGGGCGGCCGAACTGACGACGCTCGCGCACGTAGGGCAGTACGATGTCTAGCGCCGCGGCCATCAGCCCAAGCGGTCCGCCGGCGATCACGATACGCTCATAATCGAGGCCGTTCATCAGTACCTCGATGCCGGCGTTCTCGGCGCCCAGCAAGTTGGCGGCCGGCACGCGGCAATCGGCGAAAACCAATTCGCCGGTCGATGAGCCGCGCATGCCGAGCTTGTCGAGTTTCTGCGCCACGGAGAATCCCGGCATCCCGCGTTCCACGATGAACGCGCTAATGCCGCTCTTGCCTGCCGCCGGGTCCGTTTTCGCATAAACGACGACGATGTCCGCGTCCGGGCCATTCGTGATCCACATTTTGCGGCCGTTGAGCACGTAGGCCTCGCCGTCGCGACGCGCCGTCAGGCGCATCGATATCACGTCGGACCCGGCCTCGGGCTCCGACATCGCCAGCGCGCCGACGTGTTCGCCGGATACTAGTTTGGGCAGATAACGTTCGAGCTGTGCCTCGGAGCCGTTGAGGGCCAGCTGATTGACGCAAAGGTTCGAGTGCGCGACGTAACTCAGTCCGACGGAGCCCGATGCGCGCGAAATTTCCGTCATCGCAATGACGTGCGCCAGGTAGCCGAGACCGGTGCCGCCATAGCGTTCCGGGACGGTCATGCCGAGCAGGCCTTGCGCGCCGAGTTGCGGCCACAGGTCGCGCGGGAAGGCGTCGCTGCGATCGATCGCGGCGGCGCGGGGCGCTATTTGCGCGGCCGCGAAACGCTGCACGGCGCGCCGCAGCGCCGTCATGTCCTCATCGAGGCCGGCGTCGAGATCGACTTCGGGGCAGCCGCCACTGGCGTTCATATTGGTTTCCTCGCCGAGTTACGATAGTATGATTGTCCGACAATACTCCGTCCGAGGGCAAGATGCATCGCCTCGCGAGCCAAATAAACCCAAAAAGTGCGGAATTCGCCGAGAATATGCAGGCAATGGCAGCGATCGTCGCAGATCTACGTGAGACGACGCAACGAGTGGCTCGCGGCGGATCCGCACGAGCGGTCGACAAGCATCGCGCGCGCGGCCGGCTGTTGGCGCGGCAACGGATCGACTTGCTACTGGATGCAGGCGCGCCATTTCTCGAGTTTTCGGCTCTCGCCGCGCATGAACTGTACGGCGGCGAGGTTCCGTGCGCCGGCATCGTGACCGGCGTCGGCAGTATTTCCGGGCGCGAGTGCGTAGTCGTCGCCAACGATCCGACGGTCAAGGGCGGCACGTATTATCCGCTGACGGTCAAGAAGCATCTGCGCGCACAAGAGATCGCGCTCGAGAACCGCTTGCCATGCGTCTACCTGGTGGAGAGCGGCGGGGCGTTTCTGCCGGCACAGGACGAGGTCTTTCCCGATCGCGAGCACTTCGGGCGGATCTTCTTCAATCAGGCCAATTTATCCGCGGCGGGGATCGCGCAGATTGCAGTCGTGCACGGATCTTGCACCGCCGGCGGCGCTTATGTTCCGGCGATGGCGGATGAAAACGTCATCGTCCGCAATCAGGGCCAGGTCTTCCTCGGCGGTCCGCCGCTGGTGCGCGCGGCGACCGGCGAAGTCATCGACGCCGAGAGTCTGGGCGGAGCCGACGTGCACTGCCGCGAATCCGGCGTCTGCGATCACTACGCCGAGAGCGATGCCCATGCGCTCTCGATCGCCCGCGGCATCGTCGCCCGCCTGCGCCCGCCGCTCGACAGAGCGCCGCCGGCCGCTGCGCGCGAGCCGTATTACGATCCGGCGGAGATCTACGGCGTCGTGCCGGTGAACCTGCGCAAGCCCTACGATGCCCGCGAGATCATCGCACGCATCGTCGATGCCTCGGAGTTCGACGAATTCAAGAGACTCTATGGCGACACCTTGGTCGCGGGATTCGCGCATATCGGCGGCTATCCGGTCGGCATCCTCGCCAATAATGGCATCCTGTTCTCGGCCAGCGCGTTGAAGGGAGCGCACTTCGTCGAATTGTGCGCCCGCGAGCACATACCGTTGCTGTTCCTGCAGAACATCACCGGCTTCATGGTAGGCCGGCGCGCCGAGGCCGGCGGCATCGCGCGCGACGGCGCCAAGATGGTGGCGGCGGTCGCGGCGGCGCAGGTGCCGAAGCTGACCTTGATCGTCGGCGGCAGCTACGGCGCCGGCAATTACGCGATGTGCGGACGGGCGTATGGGCCGCGTTTGCTGTTGCAATGGCCCAACGCCCGTACTTCGGTGATGGGCGGAGAGCAGGCCGCGATGGTGCTCGCGACGATACGTCGCGAGCAGTTGGAGGCGCGCGGGCAGGGCTGGACCGCCGAGGAGGAGGCGGCGTTCATCGATCCGATCCGCCGCCAGTACGAAAGACAGGGACACCCATATTATGCGAGCGCGCGCCTATGGGACGACGGGGTGATCGATCCTCTGGACACGCGGCGCGTGCTCACGCTCGCGCTGGCGATGGTCCGCAACGCTCCGACGCCGGACACGCGCTTCGGCATATTCCGGATGTAGCGATGAGCCCGATCCTGATCGAAACACTGGCGGCCCCGGGCATCGTGCGGCTGACGCTGAACCGCACCGAGGCGCGCAATGCGCTCGACGAGGCGCTGATCGCGGCCCTCGCGGATGCGTACCGGCGGCACGCTGCGCTTGCGACGACGCGTGTATTGCTGTTGGCATCGGCCGGCACGGCGTTCTCGGCCGGCGCGGACCTTGCCGCGATGCGCGCGCTCGGGCAGGCCTCCGAGCAGGAGAATCGCGCCGATGCCGCGCGGCTGGCCGCATTATTGCTATTGATCCGCGATTGCCCGAAACCGACGGTCGCCTGCGTGCAAGGCCCCGCCTTCGGCGGCGGCTGCGGCTTGGTCGCCGCCAGCGACGTGGCGATCGCCTCCAGCGAGGCGCGCTTCCGTCTGCCCGAAGTGCAGCTCGGCATCGTGCCGGCCGTCATTTCCCCGTACGTGATCGAGGCGATCGGCTTGCGCAATGCCCGGCGTTATTTTCTCAGCGGCGAGGCGATCGATGCCGCGCGCGCGAGAGAGATCGGCTTGGTGCACGAAATCGCGGCCCCGGACGCGTTGGAAGCAGCCGCGCTCGCGCTCGCCAAGGAAATACAGTTGGGCGGCCCCGCGGCAATCGCGGCCGCGAAAAAGCTGATCGCCGAGATCGGCCACGCCGGCGCCGACGCCGCGCGCGCCGCGCGTACCGCCGAAATCCTCGCGCAGTTGCGCTCCGGCCCCGAGGCGCAGGAAGGGCTCGCCGCGGCCATCGAGCGGCGGCCGCCCGACTGGAGGGATCGATGATCTCGCGGCTCTTGATTGCCAACCGCGGCGAGATCGCTTGCCGAGTCATGCGTACCGCCGTTCGGCTCGGCATGCATACGATCGCCGTTTATTCGGACGCCGACGCGAACGCGAAGCACGTTCGGCTCGCGGACGAGGCCTGGCGCCTGGGTCCGCCGCCGGCGCAGCAAAGCTACTTGTCGATCGAGCGCATTCTGGACGTTGCTCGTCGATCGCGGGCCGACGCGATACACCCTGGCTACGGCTTTTTGTCGGAAAGCGCCGAATTCGCCGCAGCCTGCGCCGCGGCGGGCATCATCTTCGTCGGACCGCCGCCGGCTTCGATCGCGGCGATGGGATCGAAGATCGCCGCCAAGGAGGCGATGCGCCGCGCCGGCGTGCCGGTGCTGCCCGGCTATCAGGGCGACCAGCAATCACTGACCGCTCTAGAGGCCGAAGCGGTCAAGCTCGGCTTTCCGCTGATCGTGAAGCCGAGCGGCGGCGGCGGCGGCAAGGGCATGCAGATCGTCGCGAACGCAGCGGAGTTGCCCTCCGCGCTTGCCGGTGCGCGACGGATGGCCGAAAGCGCGTTCGGCGATCCGGCCTTGCTGATCGAGCGCTACGTGCCGGCGCCCCGCCACATCGAGGTGCAGGTCTTGTGCGACGCGCATGGCCATACACTGCATCTGCACACGCGCGATTGCTCGGTGCAGCGGCGCCACCAAAAGTTGATCGAGGAGGCGCCGGCGCCGGACATTCCCCCCGCCGTGCGTGAACGGTTGCATCAGGCGGGACTCGCGGTTGCGCGCGCGGTCGGCTTCGTCAACGCCGGCACGATCGAGTTCCTTTACGCCGACGGTGAATTTTGGTTCATGGAGATGAACACGCGGCTGCAGGTCGAGCACGGAGTGACCGAGGAGACGCTCGGTCTCGATCTGGTTGAATGGCAGCTGCGCATCGCCGCCGGCGAGCGTTTGCCGTTCGGCCAAGAGGCGCTCGTGCCGCACGGTCATGCGATCGAGGCGCGCATCTGCGCCGAGGACGCGGCGCTCGACTTCGCACCGAGCGCCGGCCGCCTGCCGTATGTGCGCTGGCCCGACGCCGTACAGGGTGTTCGCGTCGACGCGGGCTTCGAAAGCGGGGACGAGGTGCCGAGCCAGTACGACTCGCTGCTCGGCAAGTTGATCGGTCGCGGCGCGACCCGCGAAGCGGCGATCGCCGCGCTCGCAAACGGCCTCGCCGCGCTGCGCATCGCCGGCATCGCGACGAACGCTGCGTGGCTGGCCGCGGCGCTCGCCGCGCCGGCGTTCACGAAGGGCGGAGCGACGACCCGGTTCGTCGCCGAGCACGCCGCGTTGCAAGCGCCGGGCGCTGCCGACGGCCAGACGATCGCGATAGCCGCGCTCGCCGCGATCGGGGCGCCCGGCGAAACTCCGCCGCCCGCCAGTCCATCGCCGTGGCAAGCGCGCGATGCCTTCCGGATCAATCTGCCGGCCTCGCAGTCGCTGGCGCTGCGCCGCGACGGGGCGGCTCATGCCGTCGAGATCGTGCGCGAGACCGATGGCTGGCGCGTGCGCACCGAGCGCGGAGAATTCGCGGCAACGATCGCGGCGGCTGACGGCGGCGTCGAGGCCGTCATCGAGGGCGTTCGCCGCCGCATCGATCTGTACCGCGACGGCGACCGGCTCAGTTTGTGGCGCGGCGCCGAGCGGATGGATTTCGAACTCGTCGATCCTCGCCATGCCGAGATTCGGGCATCGGCGCATGAGGGCGAACTGGTCGCGCGGCTGCCGGGAACCGTCGTCGCGGTCGCCGTGGCCGTCGGCGACAGCGTCGAAGCCGGCGCCGCGCTGATCGTTCTCGAGGCGATGAAAATGGAGCATACGGTGTACGCCCCGCATGGCGGCATCGTCACGCACGTGCACTACGCGCGCGGCGAACGCGTGGCCGAAGGCGCGGTTTTGATCGAACTCGACGGCGGGGGCGCCGCGGGAGCGTGAGAGAAAGCGCAGAATTCCCGATTTGTCGCGAGTGGCCCGCCACGCTAAGATCCGCGGGTCCTCTGAAGCTGCGGCGTTGAACGGAAGGAGAGCGCTGCATTGCGTGGCAAATCGGCTAAACGGTCACATCGTTGGTGGCATGGTTCGCGTCGCGGCGCCGCGAGATTGGCAATGACGTGCTCGTTGAGCCTCGCGGCCGCCTTGTCGAATGACGCGGTAGTAGCCGACTCATTCGCGTCCGCGCATTACGATGGGCGCAACGATGCACTCGTCGTCACCATGAATTATAGGGGCACGAACCCGAATCACACGTTTTCGTTGCAGTGGGGCGCCTGCAAGCAAGCCGCCAACGCAGGGGATCACTCGATCGACGCGCAGGTCCTGGACAGCCAATGGCAGGACGCCGCGTTGCGCGAATATCAAAAGACCAGCAGATTCAGCTTGGCGGGGATCAGCTGCCGGCCGGCGACTCTCACATTGAGAACAGCGCCGAGATTTTATTATACACTGCGAATTCCGCGCGCGGCGCGCTCGCAACGCTGAGCTTTGCCGCGGCGCCGAGCCGCGATCGCCAGCGCAGCGGAGAAATGCCCGTCGAACCGTTCGTATCTCGCCATAGTTGATAGAGCGTCGATGAAAGCCGATCTGGTACAGCTGGGATTACTGTTGTTCGTATCAGCGTTGGTGGCAATGCTGACGCGCCGCCTGCACATGCCGTATACGGTCGGCCTCGTGCTGGCCGGAGCGGGCCTGTCTTTCCTGCCCGTGCCCGTGCATCTGCAGTTGTCGAGCGATTTAATCTATTCCGTATTCCTGCCGCCGCTGGTGTTCGAGGCGGCGCTGTACATGCGCTGGCCGGAGTTCCGGAGGAATCTGCCGGTGATCGGCACCCTGGCGTCCGTCGGTTTGGTGCTGGCCGCCGCGGTCACTGCCGTCGGCATGCATTACGTGGTCGGCTGGCCGTGGGGCAGTGCGGCCGTGTTCGGCGTCTTGATCGGCGCGACCGATCCGGTCTCCGTCATCGCGACGTTCAAGGAAGCGGGCGTGCGCGGACGGCTGCGCGTGCTGGTTGAAGCTGAAAGCCTGTTGAACGACGGCACCGCGGCGGTCGCGTTCGCCGTAGCGTTGAATTTGGCCGGAGGGGCACAAGGCCATTTGCCGCAAATCGCGGGCTCTTTGGTCATGACGATCGGCGGCGGCATCGCGTGCGGCGCGGCCGCCGGCTTTGCGCTGATGTGGCTCGCCGGACGGTCGTCGGACCACCTGGTCGAAGTCACGTTTTCGACATTGACCGCGTACGGTTCGTTCATGCTCGCCGAGCACTGGCATTTCTCGGGCGTGCTCGCTGCATTGACCGCCGGCCTGGTCACCGGTAATTTTCGGATGCAGGGTGGGCAATCGGCGAAACGCCGAGAGGCGGTCGAATCGTTCTGGGAGTATGTCGGCTTCGTGATCAATTCGCTGGTTTTCTTGTTGATCGGGAGCCACGAAGCCCAATTGCATTTCGGCGACGTATGGCGAGCCGTGCTCGTCGCCATCGCGCTCGTGACCTTGGGGAGAGCGCTCGCGATCTACCCTCCGTGCGCCTTGTTCCGCAACAGCCGCCTCGCCGTCGACATGAAACAGCAACATGTGCTCTTTTGGGGAGGGCTGCGCGGCGCGCTCGCGCTCGCGCTCGCGCTCGCATTGCCGGACACCCTGCCGTACCGCGAGGACATCGTGACCGTCGCGTTCGCCGTCGTCGCGTTCTCCATCTTCGTGCAGGGCCTGACGATGACGCCGTTGCTGCGGTGGCTCGGACAGCTTGACGAGGTCGCGGCGGCGCCGGCGGCGGCGGATGAGATGTGAGCAATCCCGACGGCCATTCCAGGTTCGATCTTCGCTCCAGAGCGCTCGCGGCGCTGCGAACGCGCTTCAGCCTCCGGGAGGATCGTGATGACAATGAGCTAATCGACGCGGAATTGCGGGGCGGCGTCGTCATGCAGGGCACCAATCTCTGGGTGCTGATGTTCGCCATCCTGATCGCTTCGGTCGGCCTCAACGTCAATTCCACGGCGGTCGTGATCGGCGCCATGCTGATTTCGCCGCTGATGGGCCCGATCCTCGGCATCGGCTACGGCGTCGGCGTCGTCGATCTGGAGTTGATCCGCAAGGCGCTCAAGAACCTAGGCATTGCGACTCTGATCGCGCTTTTGACCTCGACCGCCTATTTCTTCCTCACGCCGCTCAGGAGCGCGCAATCGGAATTGCTGGCGCGCACGGCACCGACGATTTGGGACGTGCTGATCGCCTTCTTCGGCGGCTTGGCCGGGATCATCGGCGTCACGCGCAAGCAGAAGTCCACGGTCATTCCGGGCGTCGCGATTGCGACCGCGTTGATGCCGCCGCTTTGTACCGCGGGATTCGGTCTCGGAACCGGCGAATGGAAATATTTTTTCGGCGCGTTCTATTTGTTCACGATCAATTGCGTGTTCATCGCCGCCGCCGCGGCGCTCGTGATCAGCGCGTGGCGCCTGCCGCGAAGACACTTCGTCGACGGCAGGGCCGAGAGGCGGGTGCAGATCTACCTGAGCGCGGTGGTCTTGGTCACGCTGCTGCCCAGCATGTACCTGGCGTACGAACTCGTCGGCGAGGAGGTGTTCCGCACCCGCGCGTCGCAATTCGTCAATGCGCAACTGGAGTTCACCAGAACGCACGTCGAGAACGTCAAGATCGATCCGCAGCGGCGTCAAATCCAGGTCTCGCTGATCGGCGACATCGTGCCTAAACAGACGTTGACGGACATCGTCAGCCGCCTGCCGGCCAACGGGTTGCCGGAGACGAACCTGCAGATCTTTCAGACCGGTGATCAACGGGTCGACGTGGCGACGCTCAAATCGAGCTTGCTCGGCGAATTGTATCGGGACAGTCAGAGCGCGTTGCGTGCCAGCCAGCAGACCGCGGACCAATTGCGAGCGCAACTCGGCGCGATCAACGCGGCCAGCGAGGAGCTGAAGGAGATCCCCGCGGAGTTGCACGCGCTGTATCCGCAATTCGGCGACATCGTCGTGTCAGAGGCGCCTGCGTGGAGCGCGGCGAGCGGGTTTGCACCCCGGGAAACGGTCATGCTCAACGTCAGCTCGTCCAAACCGCTGTCGGAGGCAAGCCGCAATACGCTGTTGGAATGGCTGCGCCTGCGGACCAAGGCGCAGAACGTCCGCCTTGTCCTGCAGGCGGACGCAGACAAACCCTGAGCGCGCGCAGGTGCCTCAGCGCGCGGCTGGCGGAGCGTGCCACTCATGGGGGATGCGCACGGCGTCGCTGAATGATGTCGCCGCCGCGTCGCCACCGTCGGCCGGCGCCGCTGTGGCGGTCGCCTGCAGCACCATGCCCGGCAGGAACATCGTGACGATGCAGGCCCTTGGAAAGCGCGTGCGCAGTTCATCGATGATGCGTCGGCTCTGCTCGCGTTCCGCGCCCGGAAAAGCGCTGACGAGATAGACGATCGAGATGGCGTTCGGGTTCGCATTTGGCGGCGGCGGAGCGCGCAGATCCTCGAGCGAAAGATGTCTGGCGTCGATCCGTTGATCCCGCAGAATGCGCACGAGCAGTTCGGTCGCCAAATCGTCGGCCGATGAGCCGAGGCTGACGCCCAAGGTCACGGAACCGGTCGGCACCTGCGTCGGGCCTTGCCACCGGCCGTAGAGCTCTTCGCGCTGCTGGCGCAACAGCCGACCGGGGCCCGTATGGTCGAGCACGGAGATTGGGCGCTGCCGCGCGCGCTTTTGCGTATCCCGTCCCAATGCGGCGATCACTCTGACGACCGCGTTGCGCACTTCGGCTTGCTGCGTGTCGTCGATTGCGCCGGACTGCAAATCCAGGCGCGCCAGATGCATCGCGGGCATCAGCACCGTATCGCAATAGGCGGCGAACGATCTGCGCTTCAGGAACAGCTTGGCGGCGGAGATCATCTCAGCGGAGTCGGCCGACAAGGCGCGCTGATAGAATTTCTGCGGCATCGTCAGCGCTTGCGAGTCGCTCAGCATGATGTTCAGCAAGCGGAACGTGCGCGTGTGCCGTCCCGCCACCAACAGGCACAGAGTCAGCGGCGTCGAGACGATCAGCCCGATGGGCCCCCAGAGCCAGCTCCAAAAAATTGCCGCGATGACGACCGACAGCGGCGACATGCCGGTCGTATGGCCATACAGCTGCGGCTCGACGAGCTGAGCGGCGATCACTTCGACGATCACGAACAAGCCGACTGTGGCCGCGGCGAGCGACCAGCCGGTGCCGACCGCGAAACCCAGTAAAGCCGCAAACAGCGCGGCGATCCAAACGCCGATATACGGAACGAAACGCAGCACCGCCGTCAATGCGCCGCAGATAACGGCGTGTGGTATCCCGAGAACGGCAAGCCCAAGGCCGACCAGTGCGCCGACGGCGAGATTGACCGTGAATTGCGACACGAAAAACCGCGACAGCCGCTCGCCGGCATCGTTGATCGCGACCGTCGCCCCGCGCAAATCGTCTCCGCCCGCGATGCGGATAAACCGGTCGCGCAGCGTTTCGTGCTCCAGCAACACGAAAATCAGCACGATGAGGACGATGCCGGTGGTCTGAAGCGGAGCCCAGACCGACGCGAGCACCCCCTCGACCAGCTGCAGCGGGCTCGTCGGCGGCTCGCGCACTTCGACCGGAATCGGCGTCCTCTCGCCGCCGAGATCCGGCTGTTCGAGCTGCGGCGCCGGCGGCTGCAGCACGGGTGTTTGCTGCTGCTGCACGTCGGTGAGCCCATGCAGGACGCGGTCGGCGCGACCTCGCCAGGCGGTAATTCGCCCGAGCGTCGATTCGCTCAATCGCTCGAGCTTGCGTTGAACCTTATCCGCGTATTGAGGCAGGCTCTCTTCGGCGCCGACGATTTGCGAACCGATCGTGACCGCCACGGCCGTGAAACCGAATGCGATCAGCATGACGGTGGCGAGCACCGCCCAGGTGTGATTCAAGCCGATTCGCTGCAGGCGGTGCACCAAGGGCGCGATCAGCAAACTCAGGAACACCGCGAGCGTGATAGGCACCAGGACACTGCGAGCGACGTACAGCACGGCGAGCACCGCCGTCGTGGCGAGAACCATCGTCGCGCGAGACTGCGGCGGCGACTCACTCGGCATCTGCTTGCGCTCCCGGAGCCGCGCGCTGGAACGCCTCTAATTGCATGCAGTTCTCCTCCACGCGGAGGATGCTCGGATAGTCATCCAGCGGCACCTGCAGCCGGCGCGCGTTGAACGTTTGCGGCACCAGGCAACAGTCCGCCAGGCCCGGCGCATCGCCATGGCAAAATCGGCCGTTGGGCGCATCGACATCGAGCATTCGTTCGACGGCCGTGAAGCCGACGGTGATCCAATGCCGGTACCAGGCGTTGCGGCGCTCCTCGTCGATCAGCAGCTCCTTTTGCAGGTAGCGCAGCACCCGCAAATTGTTCAGCGGATGTATGTCGCAGGCGATGGCGAGGGCCAATGCGCGCACGCGCGCGCGCGCCAAGGCGCCCGCCGGCAGCAATGGCGGCTGCGGATGCGATTCCTCCAGAAATTCCAGAATCGCGAGCGACTGCGTCAAACACTTCCCGTCGGCGACGATCGCGGGCACCAATTCGCCCGGATTCAACTTCCGATAGGCTGCCGAATGCTGTTCGCCGCCGTCGCGCAGCAGGTGGACCGGCACCGCCTCGTACGGCAGCCGCTTGATTGCGAGCGCGATGCGCACCCGGAACGCCGCCGAGCTGCGAAAATAGGTATATAGGGTCAGCATGTCGGCGCATCGGACGGCGATAGGACGGGCAATACCTCGGCAGCCGCAGTGCCGACTCCGATACGCGCGAATCCGGCGCGCTCGCACCAGCCCTTTAGGATCACGCGGTCGCCGTCCTGCAGAAACCGCCGCGTCTCCCCGGTGGGCAGCGCGATCTCGCGCTTGCCGCCGGCGGTCAGTTCGAGCAGCGATCCGGCCTCCTCGGGCGCCGGCCCCGATTGCGTACCGCTGCCGAAGAGGTCCCCGGGGCGCAGATTGCAGCCGTTGGAAGTATGGTGAGTGACCATTTGCGCGATCGTCCAGTAGCAATGCCGGAAATTACCGAGGCTGAGACGTTGCGGTGGATGACCCAGACGCCGCATTTGCGCGCTCTGCAAATGCACGGCCATGTGGATGTCGAAAGCGCCGGCTTCGCGTTGCGCGGCGCTGTCGAGATACGCGAGCGGCGCGGGATCGTCCGCCGGGCGCATCAGCGGCGCCCGGAACGGCGCCAAGGCTTCCAGGGTGACGATCCACGGCGAGATGGTCGTCGCAAAGTTCTTGCCGAGGAACGGCCCCAACGGTTGATACTCCCAGGCTTGCAGGTCGCGCGCCGACCAGTCGTTCAGCAGGCAGATGCCGAAGATATGCCGCTCTGCCGCGTCGATTGGAATAGGCGCGGCCGGCGCGTTGCCGGTGCCGATGAAGATGCCGAGTTCGAGCTCATAGTCGAGCTTCCGGCTAGGCGCGAAAATCGGCTGCGCGGCGCCTTCAGGCAAGCTCTGGCCGGCAGGCCGATGAAAATCCTGGCCGGAAATCATGACCGAGGAGCTGCGCCCATGATAGGCGATCGGCATCCAGCGGTAGTTGGGCAACAAGGGATTGTCCGGACGAAATAGCCCGCCGACGGCGGTCGCGTGATGAATCGATGCGTAAAAATCCGTGTAGTCGCCGATCGCGGCCGGCAGCGCATGCTCGGCGTCGGCTTGCGGAATCAGGCAATTGATCAGCGTCGTCTGCAGCGCCGAGGACTCGCGCAACGCATCGAACAATGATCGCCGCAACGCGCTCCAATACCGCGGGCCCAGCGCCATCAGCGCGTTGAGCGTCGGCATACTTGCCGCCCGAATGGCGCGCGCCGCGTCGCCGTCGAAGACGACGGACAAGGACAGCGCCTCGAGATCGACAATTTGATCGCCGATCGCGACGCCGCCGCGGTAGCCTTGCGCGCCGGCGCGGCGGCGGAACACGGTGAACGGCAAGTTTTGCAGCGGAAAATCGCAGTCCGCCGCGTTCGCCGATGCGACCCAACTTTTGACGGCCGGATCGTGCGTCGCGTTGAGGGTTGCGCCCGGCGTGGTCACGGCCGCAGCGGATCGAAGTGTTTCTGCAAGCCGCGCCAGCAGTCCAAGTAGCCGCTCTGCAGCGGCGGCCGTCCGCGCATCGCGCCGCGTGTCGGCTTGATCACCGTTCGGCTCTCGAACATAAACGCCATCGTATCGGCGAGGTATTGCGGCTGGGTCGTATCGGCGGCGGAGGCTTTGGCGAACGTCGCCGCGTCGGGGCCGTGGCCGCTCATGCAGTTGTGCAGCGACGCGCCCCCGGGTGCGAAGCCGCTGCTCTTCGCATCGTAGACTCCATGGATCAATCCCATGAATTCGCTGGCGACGTTGCGGTGAAACCATGGCGGCCGGAAAGTATCGCGCATCGCGAGCCATCGCGGCGCGAACGCGACGAAATCGATATGGCTGGTGCCCGGCGTGTCGCTCGGCGAGTGCAGCACGAGAAAAATCGACGGATCCGGATGATCGTGGGAGATCGACCCGATCACGTTGAATCGGCGCAGGTCATATTTGTAGGGCACGTAGTTGCCGTGCCATGCAACGACATCGAGCGGCGAGTGATCGATCGGCGCTGTCCAGAGCCGGCCGAGAAACTTGCTTACGAGCTCGGAAGGCGTCTCGATATCCTCATAGCGCGGCCGAGGCGCATAGAAGTCGCGCGGATTGGCGAGACCATTCGAGCCGATCGGACCAAGGTCCGGCAACTGGAACGGCGCGCCGAAGTTCTCGCAGATATAGCCGCTCGCCGCGCCTTGCGCCAGATCGACGCGGAAGCGCACGCCACGGGGAATCACGGCGATCTCTTGCGGTTCGATGCCGATGTGACCGAACTCGGTCGCGAGGGTCAAACCGCCCCGCTGCGGGACGATCAGCATTTCGCCGTCGGCGCTGTAGAAGTACCGATCATGCATCGATTGGTTGGCGGCGTACAGATAAATGCCGCAGCCGCACTGTGCCTCGGGCGCTCCGTTCCCCGCGACCGGCACCAGTCCGTCGACGAAGTCGGTCGAAACCGTCGGCGGCGCCAACGGATCCCAGCGCAATTGGGTTGGCGCCAATGGCGCCTCATCCGGCTTGAAGTCGTCGCGATCGAGCAAGCGAAAGGGTCCATGCACCACGGCGGGGCGAATACGATATAGCCACGAACGCCGGTTCCGGTGGCGCGGCGCGGTGAATGCGGTGCCCGTCAGTTGTTCGGCGTAAAGCCCGTACGGGCAGCGCTGCGGCGAGTTGCGGCCGGCCGGCAGCGCGCCCGGCAAGGCCTCCGCGGCGAATTCATTGCCAAACCCGCTTTGATAGCTGGAGCTGTCGGCGCTTGTCACTCTGGGCCCCCGCGGCAATTCGGCCGGCGGCTGCGCCTCAGGCGCCGCCGCTAAGGCGTTTGATCAGCCGATAATAGAACGTCACGCCGCGATAAAGCGACTCGACCGGCAGGCGCTCGTCGCGGGCATGCGCCCGGTCGTCATTGGTTTCGATCGCAACCCCCGAAATACCGTACGACGGCATGCCGGCGGCCATCGTGTAGATGCTGTCCGAGGCGCCGGCCGCCATGGTCGGGATCACCGGCGCGCCGGGCCACATCTCGGCGGCGATCTTGTCCATGGCCGCCATCACTTGCGGGTTCAAAGGCGCCGGCGGTCGTTGCTTGCGCTCCGGGGCGACATCGAACACGGCTCCGGCGTCGTTGACGTAGCGCACCGTGACCTTTGGATCGGCGAATATGCGGATCAGCTGCCCGCGGATTTGCTCGAGCGTATAACCCGGCAGAATGCGGCAATTGACGATGGCCTGCGCGCGCTGCGGCAGCGCATTGTTCGCAAGACCCGCGTCCAGGCGCGTTGCCACACAGGTAGTGCGCATTCTCGAATTCCATTCGGGAAGCCTCGACAACCTCGCGATCGCCGCAGGGTCTGGCTTGGACTGCAGGATCGCCTCGAGATCCGCGCCGGTCTGGCCCGACTCGATCGTGCTGAGCTTCTTGAAGTACGCTCGCGTTACCGCGTTCAGTTCGAACGGGAATTGGAATGTCTGCAGGCGTTCGAGCGCATCGACAAGGTGATAAATGGCGTTGTCCGGCACCGGCAAGGAACTATGGCCGCCCGGGTTCGTCACCGTCAGCTGATAGTCGCCATAGAGCTTCTCGGTGGCATCGACACGGACGTCGACGGGTTTGCCGTGCGCGAGATCGACGCCCCCGCCGTCCGGGTTCAGTACGAACTCGGCCTTCATCAAATCCGGGTGGTTCTTCAGCAGCCACGCGACGCCATTCGACTTCCCGCCTTCTTCGTCGGCGGTCAGTGCGAGTATCAAGTCGCGATCCGGCTTGTAGCCCTCCTGCTTCAGACGGATGAAATTTGTCACCATGATGGCGTCGCTGTCCTTCATGTCCTGCGTGCCGCGGCCGTAGTAATAGCCGTCCTTTTCGACGAAATCGAAAGGATCCGTATGCCACTCGTCGCGCGGCGCTTCGACGACGTCGAGATGGCCGATCATCAAAATCGGCTTTAGGGCGCCGGTTCCGCGGTAGCGCACGACCAGGTTCATTTTGCGGTCGTTCGGTCCGCCGAGAAACAGGTCGCCCTCGGAAAACCCCCCGTCGAGCAGCCGTGCCCGCATTGCCTTTGCGGCGGTCGAAACGTTGCCGACCGAATCCGTCGTGTTGATCTCGATCAGCTGCTTGAAGATGCCGCGCGCGAGTTCACGGACGGCGGGATCGAGCGTGTCGTCGGGTGCCGCCCGCGAGTTCAAGCTCACCGTGCACAGCGCGGCGGCGAACAGCGTGGTAATCACGAATCTAAGCATCGGATTGGCTCCTTGGCCTGCTGCGTATCGAATTAGTGGAAGAAATCTTAACGCGGTTTGGGCAGAAGGGTCTTGATTCGCGCTTCCATCATGGACAGATCGGGTTCGCCTTCATAGCGGGCGGCGATGCGGCCGCCGGGATCGATCAGATACGTGACAGGCAGGCCCATGATGCCGCCGTAAAGCAGACCGAGTTGCTCATCGCCGAGCACGACCGGATATGACAGGCGGAGCCGGCCGGCCAAGCGTAAAACCGGAGCGGAGTCATCGTCCATTGAAACGCCGAGGACCTGCAGACCGCCGCCGCCATAGCGCCGTTGCCACTCGGAGAATCGCGGAATTTCCGCAAGGCAAGGCGCGCACCAAGTGGCCCAAAAATTCAGCAGAACGAGTTTGCCGCGCAAATCACTCAGACGCAGCGGCTTGCCGGCGAGATCGGCGCGCGCAAAGTCCGGCGCGCGCTGGTGCAGCCTGAGCCCTGTAAGTCCGGCGCCGGCTGCCGAAACCGACAGGACGGCCGCGAGCAGCGCGGCGGCTATGTTCCTTAGCATCAGCGCCCCTTGAGCGCGGGGTAGCCCTTCTGCACCCAGTCCACGCCGAAGTTGTCGGCGATATGCAGAGCTTCAACCCGCGTAAATCGGAGCAAACGCAGTTCGTTGAAGGCCGGGGCGATGTTCGGGCAACGGTCCCATGGGCAACAGCCGCAATAAATGACTATCAAAGCGCCCTTGGGCAACCTTGCGACTCGGGAGCGCAGGACGCGCAGGCCGGCGGCGTCGCCCCCTGGTCCCGCATATTCGGCGCCGACGATATGCGCCTCGGAGTACAACAGGCGGGAGCCGACCTGCAGGATCAGCGGCTTCTCGGCGGACGGGGACTGCAGCCTCGCCGCAAGTTCCGACGGCTCGATCAGATTCGCCGCTGGAATCGATGATGCCGGCGCATGGGCGGCAAGCGCGCATCCGGCTCCGCCGATCCACGCCGCGATGACGAGCAAGAACAACGATGGTTTGCTTCGGTGGGCGCCCATGTCGAGGCCTCCGCAAAATGAGGCCGGTAGTTTAGCGCCTTTTTGCGACGGCATCCGAATCATCACGATCCGGCGGAATTTCGTACAATCGCCGCGAACCATCGGATCGTCCGGAGAAACGCCGCCTATGCAGCCTTTGAAGCACGTACTTTCGAACTTCACGCGGTTCAGGCGGGCCGCATCTGGCTTGCGCCGCTCGCGCCGCTCGCGCTGCTGGCCTTCCCGGCATTTTGCGCTCACGCCGCACCGTCCTCGATTATCGTGTTCGCCGCTTCGTCGCTGACGAACGCGGTCGACGCGCTCGCCGTGGCGTTCGAGAAATCCTCCGGAATCGAGGTCAAGGTGTCGGTCGCTTCGAGTTCCGCGCTTGCTCGGCAGATTGCGAGCGGCGCGCCCGCCGACGTGTTTTTCTCGGCGGATCGCGAATGGATGGACTATCTGCAGAGCCGCGGCCTGATTCGCCCCGCCACGCGGCGCGACTTGGTCGGCAACCGCCTGGTGCTGATCGCACCGGCCGGCAGCCGCTTGCATCTAACGATAGCGCCGAATTTTCCGCTCGCGGCGGCACTCGGGTCCGGGCGCCTCGCGACGGGCGATCCCGATGCGGTGCCGGTTGGCCGTTATGCGCGCGCGGCTTTGACGTCGCTCGGCGTTTGGCCGCAAATTGCCGACCGGTTGGTGCGTGCCGACAATGTGCGCGTCGCTCTTGCCTTGGTCGCGCGCGGCGAGGCGCCGCTCGGCATCGTCTATGAGACCGACGCGATGCTCGAGCGGAAAGTGCGCATCGTCGGGGAGTTTCCGGCCGCGACGCATCCGCCGATTCTCGATCCGATCGCGTTGACCACGATGGCGCGGCCGGATGCCGCCAAATTCCTTGCCTATCTGCAGGGCTCCGCGGCAGGTGCCGTGTTTCGGCAATTCGGTTTCGCCCCGCTGCATTGATCAACGAGGAGACGGAGATGCATGCTCGAATCGATCTGCGCAGCGACACGGTGACGCGACCCACCGCGGGAATGCGCCGGGCGATGGCCGAAGCCGAGGTCGGCGACGACGTCTACGGCGACGACCCGACCGTCAATCGGCTGCAGACGTACGCGGCCGAGCGGTTCGGCTTTCAGCGAGCGTTGTTCTTTGCGAGCGGTACGCAAAGCAATCTTGCCGCGCTGATGGCTCATTGCGGCCGCGGCGACGAATACCTGGTGGGCCAGGAGGCGCACACGTACAAGTACGAACAGGGCGGCGCCGCGGTGCTCGGCAGCATTCAGCCGCAACCGCTGGACAACGAAGCCGACGGCACGATCGCGATATCTCGTATCGCGGCGGCGATCAAGCCGCAGGACATTCATTTTGCGCAGAGCCGCCTGCTCGCCCTGGAGAACACGATCGGCGGCCGCGTGCTGCCGATCGAATACCTGAAGCAGGCCACTGCGTTCGCGCGCTCCAAGGGTCTCGCGACGCATCTCGACGGTGCGCGCCTTTACAACGCGATCGTCAAACTCGAGGTCGACGAACCGACCGCGGTGCGCGGCTTCGATTCCGTGTCACTGTGCCTGTCCAAAGGACTGGGCGCACCGGCCGGCACCGTGCTGCTCGGCTCGGCCGATTTCATCGCCGCGGCGCGCCGATGGCGCAAGGCGCTCGGCGGCGGCATGCGCCAGGCGGGGATACTCGCCGCTGCCGGGATATACGCGCTCGAACATCATGTGTCGCGTCTCGCCGAGGATCACGCGAATGCCGCACTGCTCGCCGCCGGATTGCAATCGCTTGGACTGGCGGCTCCGGCGCCGCAAACCAATATCTTGTACGTAACGATCCCGGCCGAGCACGTGGCAGGACTGGGCGCGCACCTGGCCTCACACGAGGTGCTCGCGACGGTCGGCGAACGGATGCGAGTCGTGACGCATTTGGACGTGACGCGCGCGGATATCGATACGGTGCTGGCGCTCTTCGGCGATTACTTCGATCGGGCGGGCCGGCGTCCCGGGTCTTTAGGGTAACAGAGTTCGGCGCGCCCGCCGCAATTCGGCCGGCGTGTCGATATCCAGCGCCGCCGACGGCAGATCGACGAGCCGGATTTCACTGACCGGCAGTTGACGCAGCCAATCGCGCAGACCGACGTCGCCATCGATGCTCCCGGCGCGCCCGAAAAATTTCCTCGGCACGATCAGCGGCGCACCGCCGCGCGAGCCGATGCGCCTGGCGGCGATGCGCCGGCGCGATGCGCGCCATACTGCGATCAAGCGCGCGATGTCGCGGCGCTTCAGAGCGGCCAGGTCAACCGGCACGAGCAGCACCGCGGCGCCGAAGCGCGCGCGCACGAGGCCGAGCCGCACCGAACTCGACAGGCCGAGCGATGCGCGCGGATTCGCGTGCAGCACCGTGGGGATGCCGCGCAGTTCGGCGCGATGGCGCGCGCTGCGCGGCGGTACGACGACGCGCAGCGGCGAGGGCGTAAGCTTGGAAAGCCGGCGCGCGGTTCTTCGCAACAGGCTGCAGCCGCGTATTCTAGCCAGCGCTTTTGGTTCGCCGAGCCTGCGCGATTCGCCCGCCGCCAAGACGACGATCTGCAGTTCCGGCACGGCATGGGTTTTCATTGGTATCATGGTGCCATGAAAAAGGAGTACGTCGGGCTAAGACGCCGGCCGTTGTTGATGCCGCTGTGGCTGGCTGGGATTCTCGCCGTGATCGTCGCCGGAATCTCGATACGATTGTGGGCCACGGCCGATTCGACGGTTGTCGTCGTGATCCGTCAGGCCGAGCGGGCGGCCGGCGGCGACGCGGCGGGCCTCGATGCGGCCGGCGCGGCGCGGGCGCTGTTGCTCGCGCGAATGCTCGGGGACCGCACGGCGCCGGGCCGTCTCAATGCGATCCTCGTTACGGGAGCTTCGCGCGGACTGCTCACGGCGGGCCCGCTGGCGGAGCGGTTGGGTCTAATTCCGGTAGTCGCCGCGACCGAGACCCCGGCCGCGCTGGCACATCGGGTGCTGCGGGCTTACGGAGGCGGCCGAGTGTTGATCATCGGCGATCGAGACAGCGTGCCGCAGATCGTCCAGGCCTTGAGCGGAGGCGATCAGATACCGGCGATCGACGCTTCCGATTTCGGAACGATGTATATCGCTACGGTGCCGCGAATCGGGCATCCGAACCTGCTGCGTTTGGCGTATTGAAAGTCAGTGCGAAGCCTGCCGCAACATGACGGCCTTGCGGACGAATTGCTCATGTCTCCCGATCCGCAGATCCGCCAACAGCGTGCCGCGAATCATGCGGCCGCCGTCGATCAAAAAGGTGATTCTGCGCACGCCTATTCCCAAGGGACCGGTGGCGCCGTACATTCGGATAACGGTTTTTCGCTCATCGGAGAGCAGCGTGAACGGCAATTTGTATTTGGCCTGGAACCGCGCGAGCGATTGCACCGACCGCGTACTGATACCGACGACTTTCAGTCCTGCCCGCAAGATCTCGGTATGGATGTCCCGCAACATGCAGGCCTGGCGCGTGCCGCCCAGCAAGAACTCGGTCGGATAGAAATACAGCAGGATCGCGCCGGTATTCAGCATCTCGGTCAACGAGCGATCCTTCCCGTCGTGATCGGGAAGCGTAAATTCCGGAGCACGATCGCCGATATTCAGCATCCTTACTGCCCCTTGCCGATGGAGTGTCTTACCGCCTAGCGAAGCGCCATTTATAATGGATCGTCGGCGGACCCGCCAGGGTTTTCGTTTAGCGAAGTTTGCTGCTAGTATGCGTCGCCCTTTCCGGGGGAGTCGCCCTTTGCCGGGGGAGTAGCTCAGTTGGGAGAGCGTCGCGTTCGCAATGCGAAGGTCGAGGGTTCGATCCCCTTCTCCTCCACCAGGTTGCAGACCGGAGTAAGGACTCCGGTCTGTTCCTCATCGTGCCCCGGTAGCTCAGTGGATAGAGCGAATGCCTCCTAAGCGTTAGGTCGCAGGTTCGATTCCTGCCCGGGGCACACCTCCCGACGCCGGGCGCAACTGTTTACGCACAAGTCCGGATGCAATTCGCCGCCATGGCGGATCAAGATCGTGCTGCTTCGACAGCAGGATTTAACGGCGTAAACAGAGGAGAGCAGTCATGAACATCGTACGATGGGAACCGATGCGCGAGTTGGACGATTTCTTTCGGCGCTATGCATCGTTGCCGCAGCGGGCCATGTTCGGCAGAGACGGCGACGAGGCGAGCTGGTCGCCGGCGGCCAACATCAGCGAAACCGCCAAGGAATATTTGATCAAGGCGGAATTGCCGGAAATGAAGAAGGACGACGTCAAGGTGACCGTGCAGGACGGCGTCATCACGATCGCCGGCGAACGCAAGCTGAAGAAAGAGGACAAGGACGAGAACATGCTGCGCGTGGAGAGTTTCTACGGGACATTTTCCCGCACCTTCGCGTTGCCGGACAACGTCGACGCCTCGGCAATCCGCGCGGAGTCCAAGGACGGCGTTTTGTCCGTCCACATTCCGAAGGAGGCGGTGGCGGCGCCGCAAAAAATCGACGTCAAAGTGCAGTGAACCGAGCTTTCGGCGAACCTTCGGCACGCCTGCCCCGCCGCCGTCGCACCGATTTTATCGGCACGCGCGGCGGCGCTTGACGGGATCCGCGCCTTGATCGGCGATTGGCGGTCGCGGGCGGCCAGTGTCGCGGTGGCGGTCGCCGTCGGATTATTGATCGGGCTCGACCGCGAGAAGCAGAAGAGCGCCGGCGACGCGGCCGATACTGCCGGCGTGCGCACATTCACGCTCGTCGCCTTGTTGGGGGCGATAGCGGCGCTGTTGCGTTCCGACATCATGCTGGCGGTTACGGGCGCCGGTGTCGTCGTGCTTGCCGCTTTGTCTTATCGCGCCGACAGGGCCCGGCATCCCGGGCAAACGACCGAATTCGCGCTGCTCTCGACCTTCGGGATCGGATTCATGGCGATTGGGCAGGTCGAATTGGCGGCCTCGCTCGGGGTGCTGATCGCCTTGCTGCTGAATGCGAAGTCGCGACTGCACAAGTTCGCGGTAACGCAGTTGTCGGCCCGAGAGTTGAACGATGCGGTACTGCTCGCCGGTGCCGCTCTGATCGTCGCCCCGCTGCTGCCGGATAGGCCGATCGACCCGTTCGGCGTCGTCAATCTGCGGGTCGTCTGGAGCCTGACGATCTTGGTGCTCGGCGTCAACGCCTTGGGTTACGTCGCTCGCCGAGCCGTCGGCGCCCGAGCGGGGCTCGCGATCGCCGGCTTTTTCGGCGGCTTCGTCTCGAGCATCGTTACGATCGCCGCGACCGGCAAGCAAGGCCGCGATGACCCCGGCTTATTGCCGAGTGCCGTGGCCGGCGCGGCTTTTTCCTCGATTGCTACGTCGATCGAGCTATTGGCGATTCTGTGGATGACCAACGTGAGTTTGCTGGCGAAATTGGGACCCGCCATAACGGCGGCCGGGGTCATCGCCGCCGCTTATGGGTTCGTGTTCGCCGGATCCGCCGGAGGCGGCACGGCGCCGGCGGCCGAAGCCGTCAAGGGGCGCGCGTTTGAGCCGAAGCTGGCGGTGATCTTCGCCGCTTCGTTCGCCGTGATGCTGTTGGTCGCGGCCGCACTGCGGCGTGCGTTCGGGTCGGACGGCGCGCTGGCTACCATCGCCTTGGGAGGATTCGTGGACACGCATGCGGCGGCCGCGTCGGCCGCTCGCTTGGCTTCGGCCGGCGCGCTCGATTTGCCGGCCGCCGGGCTGGCGGCATTATTGGCGATCTCCGCCAATATCGGCGTCAAAGCCGTGGCCGCGCTGATCGGCGGCGGCATGTCGTTCGCGGTACGCCTCTGGCCGAGCCACGCGGCGATGCTGATCGCGCTTTGGCTAGGCTGGATAATCGCGAACCGTTAGCGGATCTTCACGGTCCGCTCGCCGGCCGCCAATAGGGCCGCGAGCCTGCGATCGTGACCGTAGATGTCGTCGAAAAACAGCATCGGCCCCGCTTCGGTCGCCTCGGCGGTACCGTACAGTATCATCACCGGTATCGGGGTCGGCAGCTCGACCCGCATCGTGCGATCGCCGTTCATCGCCGCGACGATACGCTGATCGTCCCATTGTCCGGGTCCCAAGCGCAGCACGAAGCGCGCCAAAGCGACCGGATCGCTGACGCGCACGCAACCGTGGCTGAACGCGCGGCGCGATTGCTCGAACAGGTGGTGGGCCGGTGTCGAATGCATATAGACGTCGTGATCGTTCGGAAAGATGAATTTGATCAAGCCCAGCGCGTTATCCTCGCCGGGGCGCTGCCGCAAGCGAAGCTGGCCGGCGGCGAGCCCGGCGATGGCGGCAGGCGAGGGCTGCACGATCGCGCCATCGTCGCCTTGTCCCCTGACGATTTCGAGATGATTGTGTGCCAGGTAGTCGGCGTGATCGCCGATAGCCGGCAGCATCTCACGCAGCGTAATGCCGCGAGGTACGTCCCAATATGGGCGAAAGACGACGTAGGTCATCTGGCCGATGAAGACCGGCGTACGCGTCCGCGGATAGATTTGACCGACGATGACGGGCATCTGCAGCATGCCGGCGACGCGATCTTCGATCGTTTGAAACGCGAACAGCCGGAATTGCGGAATATTGACGATGATCGGCGGCTTCTGGAATGGCGGCAGCCAACGCCACCGCTCCAGCGTCAGCTCGATCTGCTGCACTCGGTGCGCGAGCGGGGTCGACAACGCTGCGAATGTTTTCGGACCCAGGCTGCCGTCGGCGCTCAGGCCGTGGCGCTGTTGAAATCGCGCGAGCGCCGCGATCAGTTCGGCATCCAGGAGCCCGCTCTCGGCAGGAGCGGTCGACGGCCCGGCCGGCAGGTCGCCGACGGCGGTCAACAATCGGCGCAGCGCCGGGGCGCCGACGTACGGATCGCCGGCGCGCAGCGTACGCCGCGGCGGAATCGGCAAGGCCGTCAAGGTCGGGTCCGCAGCCAGCGCCCTGTAGCGGATGAGTTCGGCCTCCAGCAGGGCGTAGTGGTAGAACGGCGGTTCGTCGGCGCGCAGCGCTTGGCCGACGTCTTGAGCCGATGCGAGCGCCGCGACCGCGCCGACGACGTCGAGGCCGGTTCGCGGCTTTTGCAACTCGAATCCGGCGGCTCGCGGATCGATGCGGCCGTAATGCAGGTGCGTGACGAGGCGCAGCGCGGCTCTCGAGAGCATCATATCGATATCGGCCCACGACTGCAGGTCGTGCGCGCCGCTCGCGATCAAGCGCAGCCGCTGCGCGGCGATCAGATCGGCGGCGTAATCATGAGGCTCCAGTCCATATTCGCCGGCCGCAGCGAGCCGGCTCGAGAGTGCGGTGGCTTGGGCCGACAGCCCGCGTCGATCGCTCCACAGCAGCTGCATGCCGCGCCCTGCGTACAGCTCGCGGAGCGCCGCGTCTTCGCCGGCGAGGGCGCGGCCGGGCAATGGCTTGCGGGCGGCGCGGCGTAGCGCTTCGGCTAGCGGCTGGGCGCCTTGCAGCGGCTCCGGCGAGGCGTATGCCGGCGAGGCCGCGAGAGGAGCCGTCGGCGCCGCGGCGTATGCGCCCGCCGGCTGCATCAACAACAAGATCGCGACGATCCGCTCGAACATACCACACCTGTGATCGAGCGCACCTCGTCGGCGGGTTCGCAGTCGCGATGACCCGGCGAGGCGCCGCGGGGATTTACGGGTATTCTAGCGCCTCGACGGCGTTAGGGATGCGATCATGTGGCTGCAGCGGACGAACCGGACCGAGCGTCGCGCTTTGCATATAACCGGCGGACAGGGTTTGACGGCCGAGATGCGCGCGGCCGCCTGAACCATGAAGAAAATCGGCCGCTGGCACTTTTGGGTGGATCGCGGCGGGACGTTCACCGACATCATCGGTCGCGCCCCGGACGGGTCGCTGCACGCGTTGAAGCTGTTGTCCGAGAGTCCGCGGCAATATCGCGACGCGACGGTCGAGGGTATACGCCGGCTGTTGGGTCTAGCCGATGGCGAGGTGGTGACCGCGCAGCGTGTCGCCTGCGTCAAATTGGGCACGACGGTAGCGACCAACGCGCTGCTCGAACGCAAGGGCGCCCGCACCGTACTCGTCATCACGCGCGGTTTCCGCGACGCCTTGCGCATCGGCACGCAGGCGCGACCGCGCATATTCGACCGGCACATCGTGCTCCCGAAAATGCTTTACGAACGCGTGATCGAGGCGGATGAGCGGATCGGCGCGCATGGCGAGCGCGTGCAGGCACTGGACACGCGCATGCTGCGTGCGGACCTCGCCTCCGCGTTCGCCGTTGGCCTGCGTTCTTGTGCGATCGTTTTCTTGCACGGCTATCGTCATCCTGCGCATGAAATGGCCGCTGCGATGCTGGCCCATGAGATCGGCTATACGCAGGTGTCGGTCTCGCACCGCGTCAGCCCCCTGATGAAGCTCGTGCCGCGCGGCGATACGACCGTCGTCGACGCCTACCTGTCGCCGGTCGTGCGCAGCTACGTCGAGCAATTGTCCGCAACAATGCCCGGCGTGCGCCTGGATTTCATGCAAAGTTCGGGTGGTTTGACCGATGCCGCGCATTTTCACGGCAAAGACGCGGTTCTATCGGGGCCGGCAGGGGGCATCGTCGGCATGGTGCGCACCGCGCGGGCGGCCGGGCACCAACGATTGATCGGCTTTGATATGGGCGGCACGTCGACCGACGTGAGCCATTTTGCCGGGGAGTACGAGCGCGCGCTCGACACCGAAGTGGCCGGTGTACGCATCAGCGCGCCGATGCTGTGCATTCACAGCATCGCGGCCGGCGGCGGCTCGATCATCCGATTCGACGGCGCGCGTCTGCGCGTGGGTCCGGAATCGGCCGGCGCGTTGCCAGGCCCCGCGAGTTACGGGTGCGGCGGGCCGCTGACGATCACCGACGCGAACGTCTTGCTTGGACGCATCCAGCCGGCGTTCTTTCCGCATGTATTCGGTTCCAATGCGGATCAGCCGCTCGACGCCGATGTGGCGCGGCGGGGTTTTGCCGAGATTGCGCGGCGCTTTGGCGCCGCCGGCCGCCGCGAAATCGGTGCCGAAGAGGTCGCCGGCGGCGCCCTCGCGGTCGCGGTCGGCAATATGGCCAATGCGATCAAGCGTATCTCGGTCGAGCGCGGACACGACGTCACTGCCTATACGCTGCAGTGTTTCGGCGGGGCCGGCGGGCAGCACGCGTGCCAAGTGGCCGACGCGCTCGGCATGGCGCGCGTGTTCATGCATCCCCTGGCTGGTTTGCTGAGCGCGTACGGCATGGGACTCGCCGATCGCATAGCAATTCGCGAGTCCGCGCTCGAACAAAGTCTCGGCGTCGAGGGCATCGCGGCGGCCGATCGCTTGGCGGCGGCGTTGGCGAGGGATGCTCTAGCGGATCTCGTCGCGCAGGGCGCGACGGACACAGAGGTGTCGACCTTGAAAAAGGTGCAGCTGCGCTTGCGCGGTACGGACACGGCGCTGCCCTGCGAATTGCCCGCCGCCGGTACGGACCCCACCGGACGGCTGACACGAATGCGGGAAGCCTTTGACGACGCCTACAGGCGTCGCTTCGCGTTTAGGGTTCCCGAACGGGAAATCGTCATTGAGTCGGTCAGCGTGGAGTGCACTTCGGCCGGCGATCGCGCCGACGCGGCGGCTGCCGCGGGACCATCTGCGGGCGCGAACCCTACGCCGGACGCGGTTGTGCCGATGTATTGCTTTGCGGATCACGAGCCGGCGGGATGGCGGCCGACGCGACTTTACGCGTCCGCGCCTTTCACGGAAGGCGCCTGCATCGACGGTCCGGCGATTTTCGCGCTGTCAGATACGACGATCGTCGTCGAGGAAGGCTGGCGCGCAAAGTTCGCTGCCGACGGGGGCATGCATTTGCACCGCGTGAGGGCCCGTATGGCGCCGCGCATGGACGGCAGCCGAGTCGATCCGGTCATGCTGGAGGTATTCAACCATGTGTTCATGAGCATTGCCGAGCAAATGGGTTCGCGGCTGCAGAGCACCGCCTCGTCGGTCAACATCAAGGAGCGACTGGATTTCAGCTGCGCGTTGTTCGATGCGGCAGGCGGATTGATCGCTAATGCGCCGCACATGCCCGTGCATCTGGGGTCGATGAGCGACTCGATACGCGCGGTGATCGACCGCAATCCGAATCTCGCGCGCGGCGACGTGGTCTTGCTGAATGATCCTTACCATGGCGGCACGCATTTACCGGACCTGACCGCCGTGACGCCGGTCTTTCTCGACGAAGAGCCGGCGCGCCCGAGCTTTTACGTGGCATCGCGCGGGCATCACGCGGACATCGGCGGCATTACGCCGGGATCGATGCCGCCTTTCTCGCGCAACATCGCCGAGGAAGGCATCATGATCGATCAATTCAAGCTGGTCGATCGCGGCGTACTGCGCGAAACCGAACTGATGGATCTGTTGCGGCGAGGACCGTACCCGGCCCGAAATCCGGCGCAGAATCTCGCCGATCTGGTCGCGCAAGTCGCGGCCAATGAGAAAGGCGCGCGCGAATTGCGCGCTCTGGTCGCTTCCCATGGCCGCGATACCGTCGACGCGTACATGCGTTACGTACAGGACAATGCCGAGGAGTCGGTGCGCCGGGCCATCACGGCAATGCGGGACGGTCGGTACGCGCTGGCGCTCGACAACGGCGCCGAAATCCATGTGGCCGTACGGGTCGATACGGTGCGGCGCGGCGCGACGATCGATTTTACCGGCACGAGCGCCGCGCTTGCGAATAATTTCAACGCGCCGCGCGCCATCACGACGGCCGCCGTGTTGTATGTGTTCAGAACGCTGATCGACGATGATATTCCGCTCAATGCGGGCTGCCTGCGGCCGCTCGTCATCATCGTTCCGGACGGCTGCATGCTGAACCCACGCGCACCGGCGGCCGTCGTCGCCGGCAACGTCGAAACCTCGATGTGCGTGACGAACGCCCTGTACGGTGCGCTCGGCGAGATGGCCGCTAGCCAGTGCACGATGAACAACTTCACGTTCGGCGACGCCGAGCATCAATATTACGAAACGATCGCCGGCGGCGCCGGAGCCGGCCGCGGCTTCGACGGCGCGAGCGCCGTGCAGACGCATATGACGAATTCCCGACTGACCGATCCCGAAGTGCTGGAATTCCGATTTCCCGTGCGGCTCGATCTGTTCGCGATCCGCGCCGGATCCGGAGGCGCGGGGCGGTGGCGCGGCGGTGACGGTACCGTGCGGCGCGTGCGGTTCCTTGCGCCGATGACAGCCTCGATATTGAGCAACGGGCGCCTGCTAGGCGCTTTCGGAATGGCGGGCGGCGGGCGCGGCGCCCCGGGCGAGAACCTCGTCGAGCGCGCCGATGGGCGGATCGAAGCGCTGCCGCACATCGCCAAGGCCGAGATGCAGCCGGGCGATGTGTTCGTGATCCGCACGCCGGGCGGCGGCGGCTACGGCTACGGCGGCGGCCATGGCGGCCTCGGCGGCTAAGGCGGCTAAGGCGGCTGGCGCGCCCCTATCTCGGAGCCATGCGGATCGCGCCGTCCAGGCGGATCACCTCACCGTTCAGCATCGAATTCTCGAGAATTTGACCGACCAATGAAGCAAATTCCTCCGGCCGGCCGAGGCGCGGCGGAAACGGAGTCTGCTTGCCCAGGGATTCTTGCGCCTCCTGCGGCAGGGCGTTCATCATTGGCGTCGCGAACAGCCCGGGTGCAACCGTCACGACACGAATTCCGGACGAGGCGAGCTCTCGTGCCATCGGCAACGTCATCGCGACGATGCCGCCTTTCGACGCGGCGTAGGCGGCTTGGCCGATTTGACCGTCGAAAGCGGCGACCGATGCCGTCATAATGATCACGCCGCGTTCACCGCCGGAATTCGGCTCGTTCCGCTGCATCGCGATCGCGGCGGCCTTCGAAACCAATACGGTGCCGACCAGGTTGATTTCGATCATTTTGCGGAAGAACCCGGCCGGCATCGGCCCCTGCCTGCCGACCAGACGCGCCGGTGTCGCAATGCCGGCGCAGCTGATAGCCGCGTTGACGGCGCCCATGCGCTCCGCGCCGCGCTGGACCGCGGCGTCGACGCTGGCTTCGTCGGTGACATCGGCGGCGATGAATGCCGCCCGCTCGCCGAGCATCGATGCCGTGGCCCGGCCATCGGCGGCGTTGACGTCGAGCAGAGTGACGCTGCCGCCCGCTGCGACGATCAGCTCGGCGGCGGCGCGCCCCAGGCCCGAAGCACCGCCTGAAATGACGGCTTTGACTGTCGGTAACTGCATAATGGCTTCCTCTCGAATGGGCGATCGGGCCGGCAGGGCTGGTGAGGCCGGCGGAGCGATATCGCGTAAACTATAAAGGCATCCGGCGAACGAGTTAATGCCCAAATCCTGCAATATGCCTGAGCGAACATGCAACATTCAACGGCGGCGGTAGACCGGGACACGTCCTCTTTCGGCGCCCGCTCCGCGGAACACGGCACTATTTCGATTTGCTTCGTCAGGTCGGCCCTCGAGAGCGTCCGCGCCCGCCGCCTGGATGCCGACGAATTGCTGCGCAAAGTCGGTCTGTCGCCGGCCTTGCTGCACCTGCCTCGAGCGCGCGTGTCGGCGAAACAATACGGCGCCCTGTGGCGGCTCGTCGCCGCGACCTTGGATGACGAATTTTTCGGCCAGGACTCCAGGCGCATGAAGAGCGGAAGCTTCGCGATGCTGTGCCACTCGGTCGTCCACAGCGAGACCTTGGCCCAGGCGCTCGATCGCAGTCTGCGGTTTTACGCGCTGATCCTGGACGATCTTTACGGCGCTCTGATCGTGGACGGCGATGAAGCGCGCGTCGAATTGCGACAGCGCACATCCGGCGCGGCGCCGCGCGTCTTCGCGCACGAGCTGCTGCTGATGCTGCTCTACGGCGTCGCTTGCTGGCTCGTCGGCAGGCGCATTGCGATCGTACGAGCGGAATTCAGCTATCCGGAGCCGCCGCACAGCGCCGAATACCGCCTGATGTACTGCGAGAATTTGGCGTTCGGCAGGCCCTCGACGGCCATCGTACTCGACGCGGGCGACCTCGATTTGCCGATTGTGCAAAATGCGCGCACGGTCAAAGACTTCCTGCGCAAGGCGCCGGAGAACATCTTGTTGAAATACAAGAACCGCAGCAGCGTCAGCGCGAGAATCCGCCGTCGTCTGCGGCAAATGCTGCCCGGCGAGGTGCCGGAATTCGAAACGCTCGCCGGCGAACTGAACATGACGGCGGCGACCATGCGCCGCCGCCTGCACGAGGAGGGCGCGTCGTTCCAGTCGATCAAGGACCAGCTGCGCAGGGATCTTGCCGTCGGCTACCTGAGCCACTCGAACCGCAGCGTCATGGACATCGCATTTGAGCTGGGTTTCTCCGAGCGCAGCTCCTTCCACCGGGCGTTCCGCAAGTGGACCGGGGCATCGCCGGGCGAATTCCGCCGCAAGCTGCAGGCGTGATGCCGGAAAGGGGCACGACCGCCGAGGCTACGGCAATGTCGCAGAAATACTCAAACAAATTGAGCGGTTTGGTCAGTCTGGCCGGAGTTACTTGGCTCTATAGTTTTTCGAACAGAAGGGGCATCGCCGTGGATGATTGCGTCACATCGATGGGAACGTCGGCCGCCGCGGCCGACATGCCATGAGGCCGGCGGCGACGCCTACGGCGGGTGCGCGCCTGCGGGCGGCGCTGCGCGAGGAGCGCCCTCTGCAACTCGTCGGCGCGATCAACGCCTATGCCGCGCGCCTGGCGGCGAGCTGCGGATTCAAGGCGTTGTATCTGTCGGGCGGCGGCGTCGCCGCCAATTCCTTGGGATTGCCGGATTTGGGGATCAGCACGCTGGACGACGTGCTGACGGACGTCCGGCGCATCACCGACGCCTGCGCACTGCCGCTGCTCGTCGACGCCGATACCGGTTGGGGCGGCGCGTTCAACATCGCGCGCACAGTGAAATCCTTGAACAAATTCGGCGCCGCGGGTTTGCACATCGAGGATCAGGTGCAGGCGAAGCGCTGCGGTCACCGGCCAGGCAAGGAGATCGTCTCGAAGGAAGAATTGGTCGATCGGATCAAGGCCGCTGTCGATGCGCGAACGGACCCGCAGTTCGTCATCATGGCGCGCACCGACGCGCTTGCCGTAGAAGGTATCGACAAGGCGATCGAGCGCGCGCTTGCTTGCGTCGAGGCCGGCGCCGACATGATCTTTCCGGAGGCCGTCACCGAACTCGCGATGTACCGGCAATTCAAGGATGCGGTCAAGGTGCCGGTGCTGGCGAACATCACGGAATTCGGCGCGACGCCGCTGTATACACGCGACGAATTGGACGGAGTCGGCGTCGATATCGTTCTGCATTGCTGTTCCGCGTATAGGGCGATGAACGCTGCGGCGCTCGCGACCTACCAGGCCATCCGCCGCGACGGCACGCAGAAGAATGTGGTTGATAAAATGCAGAGCCGCGAGGATTTGTATCAATACTTGGACTATCACTCGTACGAGGCGAAGCTCGATGAATTATTCGCCTCCGGCAAGGAAAAGTGACGGCGGAGCATCGGGGAGTCGAGGATGGCCGACAAAGAAATACCGGCGAGCGTATTCAAACCGAAGAAATCCGTCGCGCTGTCCGGCGTCGTGGCCGGCAACACCGCGCTGTGCACGGTCGGGCGTACCGGCAATGACCTGCAATACCGCGGCTACGACATACTCGATATCGCCGCCGAGTGCGAGTTCGAGGAGATCGCTTACCTGCTGGTGCACGAGAAGTTGCCCAACAGGGCCGAATTGGCCGCCTACAAGGCCAAGCTGAAGTCTCTGCGGACGCTGCCGCCGGCCGTCACGGCAGTATTGGAACAGCTGCCGGCGGCAAGCCACCCGATGGACGTGCTGCGCACGGGCGTCTCGGCGCTCGGCTGCGTGGCGCCGGAGGATCCCGCGCACGCCGTCGAAGGAGCCCGCGACATCGCCGATAGGCTATTGGCGTGTCTCGGATCGATGATGTGCTATTGGCATCACTTTGCGCGCGAGCACCGGCGGATCGACGTGCAGACCGACGACGATTCCATCGGCGCGCATTTCCTGCACTTGCTGCACGGCCGGCGACCGCCGCCGAACTGGGTGCGGGCGATGCATACGTCGCTGAATTTGTATGCGGAACACGAGTTCAATGCCTCTACGTTCACTGCCCGGGTGATCGCGGGCACCGGTTCGGATTTGTTTTCCTGCCTCACCGGCGCGATCGGCGCGTTGCGTGGTCCGAAGCACGGCGGCGCCAACGAAGCGGCGTTCGAGATCCAGCGTCGTTACTCGACGCCGGATCAGGCCGAAGCGGACATCCGTCGCCGGGTGGCCGACAAGGAAGTGATCATCGGCTTCGGCCATCCGGTCTACACGATCGCCGACCCGCGCAATCAGCTGATCAAGGAAGTGGCCCGTACTCTGGCGGCGGCGGCGCGCGACAACACGGGATTCGAGATTGCCGAACGCATCGAGACCGTCATGCGCGAGACCAAGAACATGTTTGCGAACCTCGATTGGTTTTCCGCGGTGTCCTATCACTTGATGGGAGTGCCGACGGCGATGTTCACGCCACTGTTCGTCATCAGCCGCACGAGCGGCTGGTCGGCGCACGTCATTGAGCAGCGCCAGGACGGCAAGATCATCCGTCCGAGCGCGAATTACACAGGCCCCGAACCCCGGCGATTTCAGCCGCTTGCAAACCGTTCCTAAGGGAGTCACCCGCCTCACCATGTCGCACGATATAAAATCCGCCGAGCGCCCCGCGCCGGACGCCGTTCTGACCGCGATCGCCGACTACGCGCTCGGCAAGGACATAAGCAGCGCGCTGGCCTACGAGACCGCCGCTTACTGTCTGATGGACACGCTTGCTTGCGGCTTCCTCGCGCTGAAGTATCCGGCGTGCACGAAGTTGTTGGGGCCGATCGTGCCGGGTGCCATCCTGAATCGCGGGGCGCGCGTTCCCGGGACGGCATATGAACTCGATCCGGTCACCGCGGCATTCAACATCGGCACGATGATCCGCTGGCTGGATTTCAACGACACCTGGCTCGCGGCGGAATGGGGCCACCCATCGGACAACTTGGGTGCGATTCTCGCCGTCGCCGATTATCTGTCCCGCAACGGCAAGCCGCAGCGCGTGAGCGACGTGTTGACCGCGATGATCAAGGCGCACGAGATCCAGGGCGTGCTCGCGCTGCAAAATAGCTTCAATCGCGTCGGTCTCGACCACGTGCTGCTCGTGCGCGTCGCTTCGACGGCGGTGGCAACGGTCATGCTGGGGGGCACGCGCGAACAAGTCATCAACGCGGTATCGAACGCATGGATCGACGGCGGCGCGCTGCGCACCTATCGACACGCGCCGAACACCGGTTCGCGCAAGAGCTGGGCGGCCGGCGACGCGACGAGCCGAGCCGTGCGCCTCGCGTTGATCGCGCTGCGTGGCGAGATGGGGTACCCATCCGCGCTGAGCGCGAAGACCTGGGGCTTTCAGGACGTGTTGTTCAAGAGCAAGGTCTTGTCGCTGCCTCAGGCGCTCGGCAGCTACGTGATGGAAAACGTCCTGTTCAAGATTTCGTATCCGGCCGAATTCCACGCTCAAACCGCGGTAGAGGCGGCAATGACTTTGCACGCCGCCGTCAAGGACAGAATATCGGCGATCGAACGCGTTGCGATCGAGACGCAGGAGCCCGGAGTGCGGATCATCGACAAGACCGGGCCGCTCGCGAACCCGGCCGACCGGGATCATTGCATTCAATACATGGTAGCGATCCCGTTGCTATTCGGCCGCTTGACGGCCGCGGATTACGAGGATGCGGTTGCCCGCGATCCGCGCATCGACGAATTGCGTGCGAAGACGCGAGTCTCTGAAAATGCTAGATTCACCGAAGAATATTACGCTGCGGACAAGCGTTACATCGGCAATTCCGTGCAAGTGTTCTTCAAGGACGGATCGGCGAGCGAGCGCGTGCAAGTCGACTATCCTATCGGCCATCGCAAGCGCCGAGCGGAGGGCATGCCGGTGCTCGTCAAGAAGTTCGAGACCAGCGTCGCGGCGCACTTCGCCGCCGAGCAGGCCGCGGCCATTCAAGCGATGTTCGCGGATCATCGCAAACTCGCTGCGACGCCGGTCAGCGACTTCGCCGCGGCGCTCGCGCGCGCTTGAATATCGAAGTTAAATCGATCGACTTCATCGAGCACCACGAACGGCACGGCCGCGCGATCGGACAAGCGCCATTCTGGTTCGTCGGCAATTTTCACTTCTTCACGATCGCGATAGGCTTCGTCGGCCCGAGCATGGGCCTGACGTTCGGTTTTACGGCGCTGGCGGGTGCGCTCGGGATCCTGTTCGGCACCTTATTCGTCGCGTTTCATGCGGCGCAGGGCGCCGTGCTCGGCCTGCCGCAGATGATCCAGTCGCGGGCGCAGTTCGGCTTTCGGGGCGTCGTGCTGGTCCTCGTCGGCACGCTATTCACGTTCGTCGGCTTCAATGTCGCCGACGCCGTCCTGATGGCGCACGGACTGAACGGCATCTTGGGTTGGAACGTCGACGCCGTGATCATCATGGCATCGACGGCGGGCGCGTTGCTCGCGATTTACGGTCATGATTGGCTGCACCGAATCTTCCGCTGGTGCTTCTTTCTGTGCCTGCCGCTATATACGCTGCTGACGGCCGCGATGGTCATCGGCAGCATCCGCGCGACGCATTTGACTCCCGGCGGGTTCGTCTGGGCCGGCTTTCTCGGTCAGTTTGCCGCGAGCGCGAGCTACAACATCACCTACGCGCCGTCGGTGTCGGACTACACGCGCTATTTGCCGCGGGACATTCGCCCGCGGGCAGTCATCGCGGCCGTCTACGCCGGCGCGTCGTCGTCGGCGATCTGGCTGATCGCGCTCGGCGCCTGGCTTGCGACGCGGATGGGCGCCGCGGACGGGCTGGTCGCCTTGTACGACGCCGGCAATGCGTTGTGGCCGCATTTCGGCGTCATGTTGGCGCTCGCCTCGGTGGTAACGTTGACCGCGACGATGGGTCTGAACGCCTATAGCGGCATGCTGACGGTCGTCACGGCGGCAAGTTCATTGTTCGAAGTTCCGGCGACGCCGACTTTGCGCGTCGCGGCGATCGCGGCCCTGACGCTCGTCAGCGTCGCGCTCGCGCTCGGCATCAACGTCAACTCGATCGCCCTGGTATTCGCCGTGCTGACGATCATGTTGTATTTGCTGGTGCCGTGGACCGCGATCAATTTGATCGACTACTTCTTCGTGCGCCACGGCCGCTATGCGATCACGCATTTCTTCCTGCCGCACGGCATTTACGGTGCATGGAACGCGCGCGGTCTGGCGGCTTATTTGATCGGATTTGGCGCAACGCTGCCGTTTTTCGTGCTGCCCGACCTGTACACCGGGGCGGCCGCACGCGCTTTGGGCGGCGTCGATGTCGGCTGGCTCGTGGGTCTGGCCGTCGCCGGCGGCCTGTACCTGTGGCTGTCGCGATCCTTCGATCCCGACGGCGAGTCCGCGGCGATCGCGGACAGCGAGCGCACGCTCGCAGGCCTAAGGATCGCGGCCGAACCTGACGCGGTTTGATTTATGATGCCTCGGCCCATGAATGAACCGCGCATCAATCCCGAGAGACTCTGGTCCAGTTTGATGACGATGGCCGGCATCGGCGCAACGGAGCGGGGCGGCTGCAATCGTCAAGCCTTGACGGACGAGGACAAGGCCGGGCGTGACCTATTGGCGCAATGGGGCCGTGAGATTGGATGCAGCCTCGCCGTCGACGAGATCGGCAACATGTTTCTGCGCCGCCCGGGCCTGCAAGCGGGAGCCGATCCGGTGCTGATCGGCAGCCACCTCGACACGCAGGCGACCGGCGGCCGCTTCGACGGCGTCTACGGCGTGCTCGCCGGGCTGGAGGTCTTGCGTACGCTCGAGGATCACGGGCTGCAATTGCCGAGTGCGATCGAAGTCGCCAGCTGGACCAACGAGGAGGGCTGCCGCTTCGCGCCGGCGATGTTGGGCTCGGGCGTAGTCGCCGGCGAATACGACCTGGCCTATGCCTACTCGCGGACCGATCGCGCCGGCCGCTCCGTGGGCTCGGAACTCGAGCGCATCGGCTATCGCGGCGCGACGCCGGCGCGAGCCCGCCGCTTTCGCGCGATGTTCGAAGTGCACATTGAGCAGGGCCCTATCCTCGAGGCCACCGCGACGACCATAGGCGTCGTGACCGGCATACAAGGCGCGTATTGGCTGGATGTCACGCTCGAAGGCGTCGCCTGTCACGCGGGCCCGACGCCGATGGAGGCGCGGCGCGACCCTTGGCGATCCGCCTGTCCCATCATTGAAGGCGCTTTCGGCCTGGCCGCGGCGCGCGCGCCCTGGGGACGGGCGACGATCGGCGACATCAAGATATCGCCGGGCGCGCGCAATACGGTGCCCGAGCGGCTAGTAATTTCGGTGGATCTGCGCCATCCGGAGAGCGCCGAGTTGCAGGCGATGGTTCGCGAGTTTACCGATCTCGTCGCGGCGCACGCCGCTCTGCACCGCATCGACGCGAATATCGAACAGGTTTGGCATATGCCGCCGACCCGCTTCGATGAGCGCTTGATTCAGCTGATCGATCGCGCGGCCGAAGACCTCGGCTTCACGCGGCGCAAGATGGTCAGCGGCGCCGGCCACGATTCGCTGCATACGGCACGCTTCGCGCCGACCGCGATGATTTTCGTGCCCTGCACGGGCGGCCTTAGCCACAACGAAGCCGAGGAGGCGAGCCCGGCCGACCTGGCGGCGGGCGCCAATGTCTTGCTGCGGGCGGTGCTCGGCGCGGCTGCGTGAGCGGCGGGCGGCGGCAAAGCGGCCTATCGACGATGGTTAACTGAAGGATATGCAGATGCAGCTACGCACAAGAGTCGAGGGCGGCGGCACGCCGCGGGCGAGCGGCTGGGGCGTCGATAGCGAGTACGGCGTGCTGCGCGACGTCCTGGTCGGGCCGATCGATCATTTCGAGTGGCAGCCGGGCAATGCGGTGGCCGAGCGGGCCGAGCGCGTCGGTCTGCAATTCGATTTCGCGGTCGCGCGCGCCCAATACGGCGAGATGCTCGACGCCTACCGTCAAGCGGGCGTCAAAGTGCATCTGCTGCAGGCATCGCCGGACCTTCCGTACCAAATCTTCGCGCGGGACAGCAGCATCATGACGCCATGGGGCGCGGTCATCATGCAATTGCAAAAGCCCTATCGCCGCGGCGAATACGCGGCCTGCCTGCGGTTCTACCTCGATGCGGGGATCCCGATTTTCGATCTGGTGACGGCAGGCAACGTCGAGGGCGGCGATTTCATGGTGCTGCAGCCCGGCGTCGCCGCGTGCGGCTATTCCGGCGAGCGCTCGATCGAACCGGCGGTACGGCAATTGCGCGGTTGGTTCGAGGCCGAAGGTTGGGACTTCTACACCTATGCCTTCGATTCCCACTTTCTGCATTTGGACGTGCAGATGGGCATGCTGGCCGAAGGGCTCGCCGTCGTCTGCGTCGAGGCTGTCGAGCCGCAACTCCTCGAGTGGCTAAGCCGCAAGCGCATACGGCCAATCGCGATTCCCTATGGCGATGCGATGCAGCTCGGCACGAATGTCGTCGCGCTCGGCAATGAAAGGGTATTGGTGCCTGCTTCGAGCAAGAATCTCATCGCCGCCTGCAAGGCCGAGGGTTTGACCGTTTACGATCCCGACGTCTCGATGATCGGCAACGGCGGCGGCTCGGTGCACTGCATGTGCCAGGCATTGCGGCGCGATGCCGTCGGGGTCTAGCGCGGGCAAAGCTGGGCCGCGCAGTTCAAGCGGCACTTCAGGCGAGCGGCAAGTGGTGCGGCCGTACGAGCATGTGCCAGTCTTGGTGCTCCTCGAGGATCAGCGCAAGCGCCGCTTCGATCGCTTCCTTGATCCGGTCGGTAGCTGCGAGCGGCGATGAGTCGGCCAGCGTCGCGCTGATGCGGTCGATGGAGTTTTTCAGATCCGCCGCGAGGCGTTCCGAGGTGGCGCTGAGCCGGTAACTCTCCGTCTGCGCCAACGCGCCGTGCAGCGATGCGCCAAGTGCCGGAAAGAAGCTCGTCAGCAGCGACAACCACAGCGTGTGCAGCACCAGATGCGACAGCGCACCGACCGCCGTCAGTCCGAACAGCCAGTTGTTCAGGCCGTGGACGCGGTGCATCAGCGCGTGCTGGCGGGCTGCCACGTTCAAATGATAGTGTTTTTGCTGCGCGAGGATATCGATCGTCCATTGCACGTAGCTTGCGATGAAAGCGGCGTCCGACCACGCCCCCGCGAGCGACCGCCGCGCGAGCGGTTCGACGCGGGCGCACAGGGTCGCGACATCATCGGTGCTGCCCAGCCGCTCGCCGGGATCGAACAGGCGCAAATACCAATTGCCGTCGCCTTGCCGGTGGCCGAAATCCACCAATGGAGCGAGCAGCGGCAGATACCAGGTCAGTTCCGCGGTCGTGCGTGCGCGCAGCCACTGCCCCTGCCAATCCCGCCGATTCCCGAACCAATAGATCGCACTGACCGACGCGATCACGCAGACCTCCGCGAGCGTCCAAAAGCGGCCGGCGACAGGATGGATGACGTGAGTCCGGTCGTCCCAGCCCAAGGCGAGCGGCAGGGTCGCGCACAACACCGCCGCGGCGCTCAGCAGATAAATGCCCCAGAAGCCGCTGCGGTAGCGGTGACCGAAGTGCACGGCTCGCTGATCGAAGCTCCGATAATCGTCCGCGAGCGCCTCGATGAAGGGCCGCAGCCGGGCGGGCGGCTGCGGCTCGCGCGCCGCTGCAAGCCGCGGCAGGCGCACGCCGATCAATAGCACGCGTTGCACCACCTGGTGTAGAGCGATCCTCGGCCTAGTCCGTGATTTCATAGGTCTTTGCGAAAGTCGCCGACGCGACGACCCCAAGACTACCGTCGCCGTAGTCGACGAGCCAATCGCCGGCGCGACCTTCGAGCCGCGAGATGCCGTCGGCCAGCCAAACCTGGAAAGGCTCCGCCATTTGCAGCGCCAATACGCGAATTCGCATGCTCAGATACGCGCCGGACTCGCCCAGGTGAGCCGGCGGCCACGGCCGGTATTTCTCGGCAAACCGCGCCTGCGAGACGCGCCACTGTTCGCCGTCGGCACCCGTTAGAATCGCATCGCCGGCCTTGGCGTAGACGACGCCTTCCGGGGTTTGCAGGCGGCGATCCGTCGGGGTGAATTGAACCTGAACCTCGCGCTCGAGCTTGCGCGCTTTGACGTGGCGAGGGTTCCCGGCGACCTCGGTCGTGAATCCGGGACGGCCGCTAGAGCGAAACACCGCGGGCGCCACGGGACTCACCCATGTCCTCTGTCCGCAAGTCGATGCATGATCGCCGCCGTCGCGCCGCGCTGCGCCGCCACGATGCGCTCGCGCCAATCGCGCACCGCCTAGATTTGCGCGGACTTCCCGGCAACGCATCGATCGAGCAGCGGCATGGCCTCGCGCAGCGAGGTCGGCGCGCCGCCGGCGTCGATCAGCGCCACCGGCATACAGTACGCTGGCGAGTTCGACGTGTTGCCACTCATCGCCTCGATTGCGAGCGGCGAGTCTGCGATCGAAGGCGAGTGACCGGGGCGATCGTCTTTTCGCGCTTCCGCTAGGTGCATGCTGCGCGCGAGCGCCACCGCAAGCCAGAGCGGAAATCTCGGCCACGATGCGCTGGTCGGATATGGTCGGCTCGGTGCCGGAGGTTTATGCGCGCCTGATCGCGGCGCGCATGCTTGAGTCTGCGTGCCGGGTAGTCGCCGTGCAAGTCACCTGCGCCTGCCCAATGAAGTCTGACGCCTGTGGCAGGCACAAGGTATTATTGGATTCCTGCGCGAATTCCCCTTCGGCCTGAGCGGCTTGCAGCGAATTCTGCACGTCGGCGAGATCCGCCGCGCCGACGCCGCGTCGCCGCTCTGCATGGCGACGGAAGCGGCGCTGACCTTCATGATCGCGGCGCCGAGCGCCGGCGAGGAAGCTGCCGGCGGGCTCGGCCTTGTGCAGCATCTCCAAATTCGCAGCCGCCGAGCGCGATGAACGCTTTGGCAGCGGCGGCTTCGTCGATCATCGCCAGTCTGAATGCAGGCCGGCGCGGTACCCAAATGGTGCAACATGCACGAAGCCGGTCCCGCCATGCGCAGCCTTTCCGCTCAGCCTCGACGGCTGCCGATAATAGGGGATGGACGCCTGGAGTTGGCCCACGCCCAATGCGCATCGCCATAGCCGCCGTGCACGACGGCCAGATTGTTCGGTGAATCGTGTTGTTCGGATCGAGATGGACAGAGTCAGCGAGGTCGCTTCGGAGCCGTCAACGCATATTTCAAACTTCCTGCTGTCGCAGTCTCGCTCGTCGAGCAATGAAGCAGATTGCTATCGATAACTTGTGCGCGTGTAGGGCCAGGCGAAAGCCCGGGCGTTGTTCGAGAACTTGGTCGGCGAGGTGCATCGCGTCCTCGCCGACCGTGCAGCGCATCCTGTTGCGGCCAAGGGATATGAGAGCCCTAACTGCCAGGCGCTGGCTTCTGCGTATAGGGCGGCCATGTCGATATTCTCAGCGTCTTCGCGCCGAGGCCACGGCGATTTGCTTCGCGTTTTGCAGTGTGGCCACGGCGCCGCGGACTGATTGTTGCCAGCCTGCTCGAAGCCGACGCGGATGAGGAACTCGGCGTAGGCCCGTCGCGCTGCGACGGACGCTTGCGGCGCGTCGGCGAGCGGCTTCAACAGTTCGACGGCGCGCTCGGAATAGGCGGTCCAGGCCGGATCGAATTCATTGTCCAGGATCGTCGCCTGCACCGTTATGCCGAGCGCCAGCGCAATCGTCGTCGCGTCGGAATCATCGCCCTTTGCCGCAGCCGTTCGAGCAGATCGACGGCTTCGTCGGCGCTCGTCTTCGCGGATTGTCAGATGGCCGAGCCAGGCGCATCGGCTTTGGCATAGTAGATCATCGCCAGCGCGCCGTTGCGCGTCGATCTCGGCTGATCCTTCAGCGCCGCCGGCAGCTTGCGGAAATAGTCGATCTGGCTGCTCGCGAAGTCGGCGATGACTTTCAAGCCGCCCGAAACTCTCGAGCTCGCGGACGAAGTTGTCCGACAGATAACCCAGCAGGTGTTCGGCCTGGCTGCGCGCCTGTAGAGCCGCCGCGCGCGTCTGCTCGGCGTCGAGCTCGGCGCGCCGTGCCCGCTGCGAGCTCAAGTAGCCGAACACCGCCGCGGCGATCGCGCCGATCGTGAGCAGCACGCAGACGGCGGCGACTTGGCGGGCGCGGATCAGCGCCCTTCGCGCCGCGAGCTCGCGGTCGCGTTGCGCGGCAAGCAGCTTCTCGGTCGCTTCGCGCGCCTCGCGCTCCTTGCGCAAGTCGCGGCTCGCCTTGACGACGCCGCAGAGGACGTCGTGCGTCAATTCGACGCGCCGCACGTCGAGGCGCTCCTCGATCCGCAGCAAGCGCCGGTTGACCAGCACGGCGAGGGTGTTCGGCGCCGCGCCGGCAGCCTCGAAACTACTGAGCAGTCGCTCCTCGGCGACGTTCTCGCGGAAGCCGGATTCGGTCAGCAACTCATCCTCGATGATGCGCCGGACCGCGGACGGCTGGTCGGAGAGCGAGCGCTCGTAGAAATTACTGAGAATGCTCGCGTGGGATCCGGCGAGCAGGTCGAGGGAGATTTCGCTGCGGCCCTGCGCGATGCGCGTATCGTTCAGTTCGCGGCAGATCAAACTGAGCAACGATGGCTCGACTTCGGCGTGCTCTATCTCGGCGCCGCCGGCGACGAAGCGCACGATCGCTGCGGCGACCTCCTCGGTGACCAAGCGCTTGCCCGGCCGCAGCACGGCGGCCAGAGCTTGAGTGCCGGTCATCGGCGCGAGGCGCAGACGATTTTGCGTGATGCTCGGCATCGCGGCCTTCAGGCCTTCGAGCGGCGCGAGATAATCCTCGCGCAGCGCGATCAACACCCGATAGTCGCTGCGCGCGAAATCGAAGCGCTCGGCGGCCGCGTCGTCGTTCTCCAGCGCCGCTTCCAATGCTTTCGGCGGGCGATTCTCGACTAGATCGGCCAAATCGGCGATGAATCGCGCCGCGCGCGCGCGGCCGAATTCGTCTGTCTGCGCGAGCGTGAAGATCTCCTCGAATTGATCGAAGATCAGCAGCGGAATCAGCGTGGCGCCGGATTCATCGCGCAACACATCGTCACGGTGATGCAGGTATTCCCATAGGGATTCTCCGGCGACGGCGACCCCGGCTTGGCTCCATTCTCCCGAGCCGCGCGCGGCGCGGCCGATCGCCTGTTTGATTTGTTCCGCGGGTTCCGGCGCCTCCGGCGAATAGTCGATGCGCACGTAAATCGGACAGTAGCCTTGGCCGCGCAGGCGCGGCACGAGCCCGGCCCGCAATATCGAGGTCTTGCCCAGACCGGACTGTCCGAACAGCACCGTCAGCAGCTTGCGTTGCACCCGGCGCGCGAGTTCGGCGACTTCCTCTTCGCGGCCGTAGAAATACTGCCGCGTCTCCTCGGTGAACGAAGCCAAGCCCAACCACGGATTGCGCTCGTCGATGGTCGGCGCCATGTCGTGCGGGGCCGCTGTCGCGCCAGCCGCGTCGGCGGCCGGGACCTCGGAGGTTTCGATCACGACTGCCGCGCTCCCATGAAATCCTTCAGGCGCTGCGCGAATTCGGCCGGCACCTCGCCGCCGGGGAGCTGAGTGAAATGCAGCGCTTTGAACTTATCGGGCACCAGAGCGTCGGCGACGGCCGTCGCGTCGACGGCGACCGGCAAGATGAAAAGCGCGCCATCGGCCATGTTGCGAACCCGGTCGATCGCGTAGCTCCATTCGCGGCGGAAATAGCCTTCCAGGCGACGTTGCGTCGCCGCCGAAACGACCGGAATGAAATATGAGCAGCGCGAGATATTGCGCTGAATTTTGCGGTCGTAGTCATCGCCGACTTCGAGCCGGTCGATGTCGAACCAAGTGGTGATGCCAGCCGCTTCGAGTCCCGCCTTGATGCGCTGCACGGCGGCCAAGTCTTCCCGCGCGTAACTGATGAACACGGCGTTGTCCGGCATGTCGCGCGCCGGCGGAACGAAGCGCGTCGGCGCGGCCGCGGCCGCGTGGCCGGCTGCAGGCTTGCGGCGCGCGAGCCAGCGCGCGTGCAGCTCCTCGACGAAGCGTTCCGCGCCCATGTAGATTCTCGTGCGCACGCTGACTTGCTGCAGGAAGGAGACCAGCCGGTCGTCCTCGCCGGAGTGGTCATCGGCGAGCACTTCGCCGACGTCGCGCGGATCCGACAGGCGCTGGCGCTTGGCCATCCGCAAGAACAGCCGCGCGAGCCAGTTCGTGAAATTACTGCCGATGAACAGCAGATGGTTGTGTTCGAGCTCGTGAAAGAGCTTTTCCGGGGCCAAGTGCTCGCTTTGCAGAGCGCAGATGAATTCCAGCAAATCTTCGTCGGAGATGACGTAGGTCGGCGAGGCCGACAAACGCCCGAACAAGTGATAGACGACCGGGCGCTGCAGCTGATCGAGTTCCGTCGGCAAGTCCGTCACTCGATTCGGCGAGTAGGACAGCACGTCGACGCCGGGAGTGCCGCCGAAGCGTTCCAGATTGATCGCGTTCTCCAAGAGCGGATCGAACGTCGTCGAGACGAACAAATCGAAATCCGTGATCGCCGCCAGCTTGCGCAACGCCTCGGGGGGCGCGAAATTCGCCTCCTTGAGTATGCCGCGCAGACGCACGTAGGCTTCTTCGCGCCTGCCGCGGGCCGCGAGAAACCAGCAGACGACGTCGTTGAGCGTATACGGCTGAGGCAAAGAGGCGATATCGACGTTCAAGCGCGCGGCGAGTCTCTCGGCAAGCCAGTCGAACAATAGGCGCGGGCCGCGATCGGTTGCGACTTGCAGCAATTCCGGACCGACGATCGGAATGACGTGACGCTCTTCGATGAAGCTCAGCAAGTCTTCCCAAGCGTCGTCGTCGAGCGAGCTGATCGGCATCCGCAGCGCCGCGAAGTTTGTCATTGCGATCCGTCGTTCATGATCCGGCGATAGAGATCGAACTCGGGTGGCCGACCAAAAGGGGTTGAGGGAGTATCCACTGAAATCTTATTGCTCCGGAAAAGTATGCCGCAGTGCGGCTGGCGTAGCAAGGCGGCGGACGCGCGTTAGTGTTAAATTGCCTGGCCGCTGCGATCGCGCGGCCGCGCAGTCTTGCGGAGATATCGGACATGAGAACAGCGGTCGTCACCGGCGCCGCCCAGGGCGTTGGACAGTGTACGGCATCCGTTTTGGCGAACGCGGGATATCGGCTCGTGCTCGTCGACCTGAAACCGCTGGACGGCGAGATCGAACGGTTGCGCGCTCGAGGCGCGTCGGCGGTCGGGTTTGCGGGGGACGTTTGCGCGGAGAGTTTCGTCCGGCAAATCGCGCAAGCGGTTGCGGACGATTGCGGCGCCGCCGACGTACTCGTCAACAATGCCGGCGTCAGCTTGATCGCGCCGGCCGAGCGCACCAGCGCCGAACAATGGCAGCGGGTCCTGAATGTAAACCTGTTCGGCCCGTTCCTATTGTGCAAGTACCTCGGCGGACAGATGTTGCAGCGGCGGCGCGGAAGCATCGTCAACGTCGCCTCGATCGCGGGTCTTGCCGGCGTCATTCACCGCAGCGCCTACAATGCCTCCAAGCATGGTTTGATCGGCTTGACGCGGACCCTGGCCGCGGAGTGGGGCGGGCGCGGCGTGCGCGTCAACGCCGTCTGCCCGGGTTGGATCAAGACCGACATGGACCTCGCCGACCAGGGCAGCGGCGCCTATACCGACCGCGACATCATCGATCGGGTGCCGATGGCGCGTTTCGCGAGGCCCGCCGACGTCGCCGAGGCGATCGCCTTCCTCGCCGATGCCGAACGCAGCGGTTTCGTCAACGGCGTCAGTCTGCCGATCGATGGCGGCTGGACGGCCGACGTCAGTTGGGACGGCTTGCGCACGCAAACACGGCAGTGACCGCCGGCCGCGCGAAAAATAATGCCAAAGACTCGGGGATTATGACGAATTGGGCTTGCTAAGCGCCCCGGGCGGTCGGGATAGTGAAGGCGCCTTCAAACTCGGCGGGATCTGCGAATGGGGACCGATCAATCGAACGATTTTGCCCTGCACGGTCCACGCAGCCGTGCGAGGCCGGCGGCCGGACTAATCGGCGACCGGCGTCGCTTCGATCGGCGCCGGCGGGTTTGGTGGTCGGTGTTCTACGGCAACGTCAATCCGCGGCGCCGCCGACCGTCGCGTCGTGTGAACGATTTTAGCTACCATTCCGTCGACTGGCACGCGGCGCATTTGCTCGCCGTCGCGGCGTGCATCCTCTTGTTGAGCTTCGGCGACGCCTTTCTGACGCTTTCGCTGCTGTCGCAGGGAGCACAGGAAATCAATCCGCTCATGGCACTCGTCGTCGGCGCCGATGCGATGACGTTCGCGGTTGCCAAGATGGCGATGACCGGATCCGGCGTGGTTCTACTGGTCTTTTTAGCGCGATATCGCTTCATGCGGCGCGTGCGCGTCGAATTCGCCCTGTACGCGGCATTGTCCGGTTATTTGTGCCTCATCGCCTATGAACTTCGCCTGATCGATGCGCTCGGGACTCCGTCGATATTCTGAAATTCCCGCATTGCGTCACATTCCATATTATGGTGCCTTGGGCTAAACTAGCATCGGCGTCGAGCGACGCTGAATCAGGCTGGTCGCGTCGGCGCTTCTCATTGAAAGCCCAGTGGTTTTTCGGTCTTACGATGCACTCATGAGTCAATCTTTGGCGGATCAATTCGCGGCGACGATGCTGTACGGCGGCAACGCCGCCTTCGTCGAGGATCTCTACGAACGGTTCTTGGTCGACCCACAGGCGGTGGAGCCTGTGTGGCGGGAGTATTTCTCGGCGCTCGCGGCAGGCGCCTCTCGGGACGTCGCGCACGGCCCGATCAAGGAGCGCCTGGCCGCACTTTCGCAGCGGGCGGCCGCGGCCGCCGGCGGCGTGTCCGCCGATCAGGTCAGCGCCAAACAAGGCGGTGTGTCGCGGCTGATCCAGGTGTACGCCAACAGAGGCCATTTGGCGGCCAATCTCGATCCGCTCGGCCTGCAACGAGCCCCCAAACCGTACGTGCTGGAATTGGCTTACTTCGGCTTATCGGACGCGGACTTGGAGACGGAATTCTTCACCGGCAGCCGCACGCCGGATTTAGCGGCCCGTTCAAAGCTAAAGGACATACTCGCGCAGCTGCAGTTCATCTATACCGGGACGATCGGCGCCGAGTTTGCGCACGTCTCCGACAGCGACGAGCGACTGTGGCTGCAGGACAATTTCCAATCGGCGCGGATCAAGCGGCGATTTTCCGTCGACGAGAAGAAAAATATTTTGTGGCAGCTGACGGCGGCTGAGGGGCTGGAGCGGTATTTGCACACGAAATTCGTGGGGCAAAAGCGCTTCTCGCTGGAAGGCGCGGACAGCCTAATTCCATTGCTGGACGATTTGGTGCAGCAAGGGGGCAAGGCGGGCGTCGAAGAAACGATCATCGGCATGGCGCATCGCGGACGCCTCAACGTGCTCGTGAATCTACTGGGCAAATCGCCGCCGGATCTGTTTTCAGAGTTTGAAGGGCACTACGATCCGAACACGCTGCGCGGCTCGGGCGACGTCAAGTATCACAAGGGGTTCTCGTCGGACCTGAGGACGCCGTACGGCAACGTGCATGTCGCCCTCGCTTTCAATCCATCGCATCTCGAGGTCGTCAACGCGGTCGTCGAGGGATCGGTTCGCGCGCGCCAGGAACGCCGCGGCGACGTCAAAGGCGTGCGCGTGCTGCCGGTGCAAATCCACGGCGATGCGGCGTTCGCCGGTCAAGGCGTCGTCATGGAAACGCTGCAGCTGTCACAGGCGCGCGGTTTTGTTACCGGCGGCACCATCCACCTGATCATCAACAACCAGGTGGGATTCACGACCAGCGAACCGCGGGACGCGCGTTCAACGCTGTACTGCTCCGATGTGGCCAAGATGGTCGAGGCGCCCATATTTCACGTCAATGCGGACGATCCGGAAGCGGTCTGCTTCGTCACGCGCTTCGCGGTCGAATACCGGATGCACTTCCACAAGGACGTCGTCATCGATCTGGTCTGCTACCGTCGCCACGGCCACAACGAGGCGGACGAGCCTGCGGCCACCCAGCCGCTGATGTACCAAGTCATCCGCAAGAAGGCCACGGCCAGGCAGATGTATGCCGAGAAGCTGATCGGCGAGGGCGTCCTCAGCGCAGCCGAGGCGGCGGCGATGATCGATCAGTATCGCGGCGGCCTCGACCAAGGCAAGCCGCAAGCGCGCGCGGCGCTCGGTCTGATCGGCAACCAATACACGGTGAATTGGAGTGAATATTTGGGCGCGGATTGGTCGGAGCCGGTCAAGACCGGCGTCGACATGCCGCGACTGCGCGCGCTGGGCAAGGCCATCACCAACTATCCGCCGGACTGGAAATTGCATCCGCGCGTCCTTGCGATCATGCAGGCGCGCGAGCGCATGGTCGCGGGCGAGATCGATTTGGATTGGGGATGCGCCGAAAATTTGGCCTATGCCAGCTTGGTGCAGGACGGCTATCCGGTGCGCCTGACCGGTCAGGATAGCGGCCGCGGCACGTTCTTTCACCGGCACGCCGTGCTGCACGACCAAACCAGCGGCCGCCGCTTCGTGCCATTGCAACACATCGCGTCGGATCAGCCGCGATTCACCGTCACCGATTCGGTGTTGTCCGAAGAGGCGGTCATGGGCTTCGAGTACGGTTTCTCGACGACCGAGCCGCGCTGCCTGACGATTTGGGAGGCGCAGTTCGGAGATTTTTGCAACGGCGCTCAAGTGATCATCGATCAGTTCATCAGCTCCGGCGAAGCGAAATGGGGCCGCTTGTCGGGACTCACCTTGTTCTTGCCGCACGGCTACGAAGGCCAGGGGCCGGAGCACTCCTCGGCGCGTCTCGAGCGCTTCCTGCAGCTGTGCGCCGAGTTCAACATGCAGGTATGCATACCGTCGACCCCGGCGCAAATGTTCCACATGTTGCGCCGGCAGATGGTGCGCGCGTTGCGCAAGCCGTTGATCGTCATGACGCCGAAGAGCTTGCTGCGCAACCCCTTATCGGTTTCGCGCCTCGAGGATTTGGCGGGCGGGGGCTTCCGTAACGTCATCGATGATGTCGACGACGTCAAGCCCGCGGCGGTCGGTAGAGTCGTGCTGTGCAGCGGCAAGGTGTATTTCGACTTATTGAAGGCGCGGCGCGACGCCAAGGTCGACAAGGTCGCGATCGTTCGCATCGAACAGCTGTATCCGTTTCCGTCCGATGAGTACGAGGCGATCGTCCGTAAGTATTCCCACGCGCGCGAGATCGTCTGGTGCCAGGAAGAGCCGCAGAACCAAGGCGGTTGGTATCAGATCCGCCATCGTCTGCAGGCGAAACTCGGTCCCAAGCACGAGCTGCTGTACGCGGGACGCGCCGGAGCGGCCGCGCCGGCAACCGGAATTCCGGCGTTGCACGAACAACAACAGAAAAATCTGGTTACCGCGGCGCTGATGGGCCTGCCGCCGGAAGAGGCTTCTCGACAAACGATGCGGCTGCCCGCCCAAACTAGGACAGGTTCATGACAATCGAAGTTCGCGTGCCGCAGCTACCCGAGTCGGTGGCTGACGGCACTTTGGGTTCATGGCACAAACAGCCCGGCGATGCGGTCGCCCGGGACGAAAATCTGGTCGACCTGGAGACCGACAAGGTTGTTCTCGAAGTGCCGTCGCCCGCGGCCGGCGTGCTCAAGGAGATCAAATTCGGCAACGGCGCGACGGTTACCGGCGGGCAGATACTCGCGGTCATCGAACCCGGCGCGGCCGCGCAGGAATCGGTCAAGGTCGCGGCGAAGCCGGAGGCGGCCGCCAAACTGAGTCCGGCCGCGAAGCGGGTCGCCGATGAAAATCAGCTCAAAGCCTCCGAGATCAGCGGCTCCGGCCGGGACGGACGCGTGTCGAAGTCGGACGTCGTCAACTACATGGCGGCGAAAGACGCCGCGCCCGCAGCCAAGAACCAGGCACAGCCAGTTGCGGCGAGGACCGTGCGCAGCGGACGCAAGGATCAGCGCGTACCGATGACGCGGCTGCGTGCGCGCATTGCCGAACGGATGGTGCAGGCGCAAGCGACTCAAGCGCTGCTGACTTCGTTCAACGAAGTCGATTTGCAGGAGGTCAACGGGCTTCGCGCCCGCTACAAGGATCAATTCGAGAAGCTGCATGGAGTCAAGCTCGGCTACATGTCGTTCTTCACGAAGGCCTGCGTCGAGGCGCTGAAGAAGTTTCCGGCGGTCAACGCTTCCGTCGATGGCAACGACATCGTCTATCACGAATATTTCGACATCGGCGTCGCCGTTTCGACGGATCGCGGCCTTATTGTGCCGATTTTACGCGATGTCGATCAGATGAACTCCGCGGAGATCGAGAAGTCGATCGCCGCCTATGCGTCGCGCGCAAGATCCGGATCGATAACGATCGAGGAGTTGACCGGCGGCACGTTCACGATCACGAACGGCGGGGTGTTCGGTTCGCTGTTGTCGACCCCGATCGTCAATTCCCCGCAAAGCGCGATACTCGGGATGCACAAGATTCAAGACCGCCCGGTCGTTGTGGACGGACAGGTCGTCGTGCGGCCGATGATGTACGTCGCGCTTACCTACGATCATCGCCTCATCGACGGACGCGAGGCCGTGCAGTTTTTGGTGACGGTCAAGCAGTGCTTGGAAGATCCGGCGCGATTGATACTAGGCATATGAGCGGGCAATACGATGTAATCGTGATCGGCGGCGGGCCCGCGGGCTATCCGGCGGCGATCCGCGCGGCGCAAAACAAGCTGACGGTCGCATGCGTAGACGAATGGCGAAACGTCGACGGCACGCACGCGTTCGGAGGCACTTGTCTGAACGCCGGCTGCATACCGTCGAAGGCGCTGCTGGAGTCCTCCGAGCTGTGGTTTCGCGCCCAGCATGAGATGGCTGCGCACGGCATCAAGCTCGCGGGCGTCGCGCTGGATCTGGAGACGATGCAAAAGCGGCGCGCGGGCATCGTCAAGACGATGACCGCCGGCATACTTGCGCTGTTCAAGGCAAGCGGGGTCGTCGGCATTCAAGGTCACGGCCGCTTGCTGCCCGGCAATCGCGTCGAGGTGACGGCGGCCGACGGATCGACGCAAGTGCTGACCGCCAAGGACGTGGTATTGGCGCCGGGCTCGGTGCCGATGCGCCTGAAGAGCGTACCGCACGACGGCACGCACATCGTCGATTCGTGGAACGCTCTGGAATTCGCTGCGGTGCCAAAGCGATTGGGTGTGATCGGAGCCGGCGTGATCGGCCTCGAATTGGGCAGCGTTTGGCGGCGCCTGGGAAGCGAGGTCACGATGCTCGAGGCGCTCGACGATTTCTTGCCGATCGCCGATCAGGCGGTCGCGAAGGAAGCGCTGCGCCATTTCAAGAAATTGGGACTGGACATCAAGCTTGGCGCCAAGGTCGCCAGCGCGGCGGTCGAGTCCGGCGCGGTCAACGTCGCCTATTCGACGGCCGCCGGAGAACAGAAACTGCAAGTCGACAAACTCGTCGTCGCGGTCGGCCGGCGGCCATACACCGACGGCTTGCTTGCCGAGGGCACCGGAGTCGCGCTGGACAAACGCGGTTTCGTCGAGGTGGACGCGCATTGCCGGACGGGTGCTGCGCACGTTTGGGCGGTAGGCGATGTGGTGCGCGGCCCCATGCTCGCGCACAAGGGCAAGGAAGAAGGCATCATGGCCGCCGATTTGATGGCAGGGCGCTACGGCGAGGTCAATTACAAGGCAATACCTTCGGTTATCTACACCGCGCCCGAGATTGCTTGGGTCGGCCTGACCGAGCAACAGGTCAAGGAGAGCGGACGCGCCTATAAGACCGGCAGTTTCCCGTTCGCCGCGAGCGGCCGCGCGCGCGCGCTGGAGGCGCCGCAGGGCTTCGCAAAGATCGTTTCAGCCGTCGACGACGACGAGATCTTGGGAGTACATGTGATCGGCCCGATGGCCGGCGAGTTGATCGCAGAGGCGGTTCTCGCGATGGAATATGCGGCGAGCACCGAAGATTTGCAGCGCACGATGCATGCGCATCCGACCCTGTCCGAAGCGATCCACGAGGCGGCGCTGGCCGTCGACAAGCGGGCGATCGACTCGATAAACCGCTGAAACCGCCGAGGTCGAACCAGGCCCCGCCGAGGTCGAACCAGGCCCCGCCGAGGTCGAACCAGGCCCCGCCGAGGTCGAACCAGGCTCCGCCGCCGGTCTCAGCGCTTGCGTTTCGCTGCGATGATATTCGGCAACTGTGCGATGCGCGAGAGCACGCGCGACAACTGCGGCAGGCCGGTGATCGGAATTCGAATCTCCATGTGCGCGACGTTGTCGCGGCGGTCCGTCGCCGTCGTCATGCCGTGGATGCTTATTTTCTCGTCGGCCAGTGCGGCGCTGACGTCGCGCACGAGCCCCCGGCGGTCGAAGGCCTCTACCACGATGTCCACCGGGAACTCCCCACCCGCGAGTTTTCCCCAATTGACCGCGAGCGCCCGCGCCGGAGCGCGAGCTCCAAGGCGCGCGAAGTTCGCGCAAGACGACGCATGAATGCTGACGCCGCGACCGACCGTGATGTAACCGACGATCGGCTCGGGGGGCACTGGTTTACAGCAGCGCGCGTAGCTGACGAGCAGATCGCCGATGCCCTGGATCTCGACGTCCGGTTCGCGCTCGGCGCTGGGGCGCGGCCGCGAGGGGGTCTGCGGGCGCTCTTCGCGCATGTGCAGCAGGCGTTGAATGGCGCCGGCCACCTGCGCTGGGGTGATATCGCCCAGGCCGAGCGCCTCGTGCAGCGACTCCGAACTCGCCAGCTTGAGTTCGGCAAGCAGCTCGGGGATCGGCAGCCCGTGCACGCCGAGGCGCTGCATCTCCCGGTCCAGCATCGCGCGGCCTTCCGCCTTGTTCTGCACCTCGTCCTGTTTGCGGAAGAACGCCCGCACTTTGTTTCGATGTCGCGGACTCGCCAGATAACCCGACGTCGCCGACATCCAGTCACGCGACGGTTGCGCCGATTTGCCGGTTACAATCTCGACCGTCTCGCTGTTCTTCAATTGATAATCCAGCGGCACCATGCGGCCGTCGACTTTTGCGCCTCGAGTGCGATGTCCGAGATCCGTATGCACTTGATAGGCAAAATCCAGCGGGGTGCCGCCGACCGGAACGTCGACGATCTCGCCGCGCGGAGACAATACGTAGATGCGGTCTTGAAACAGATCGACGCGTACGCGGTCGAGAAAATCGCCGGCGCCGCCGGCGTCCTCCGCGGGCGAAAGCAGCGAGCGCAATTCATTGATCCTGCGCTCGTAGGCTTGATCGCCGCGGCCGCCTTCCTTGTAGCGCCAGTGGGCCGCAACGCCGCGCTCGGCGTCCGCGTGCATCTCATTCGTGCGGATCTGAATTTCGACCGGTTCTCCGCCGGGACCGATCACCGCCGTGTGGATCGAACGATATCTGTTGTCCTTCGGCGTCGCGATGTAGTCGTCGAATTCCCCGGGAATGAACTGCCACAGGGAATGCACGACACCCAAGGCCGCGTAGCACTCGGCGACGGTGCCCACCAGGACGCGCGCCGCGCGAATATCCATCAGCTGCTCGAAGGCCAGCCGCTTTTGCTGCATTTTGCGCCAAATGCTGAAAATATGCTTCGGCCTGCCTTCGATGCGCGCCTCGACGCCGGCGCCACGAAGTGCGCCGTGCAGCTGAGCCTTCAGCTCCTCGATATAGGTTTCGCGCTCCGCGCGGCGGGTCTTCAACGCGGCCGCGATGCGCTTGTAGTCCGTCGGCTGCAGATAGCGGAACGCCAGATCCTCGAGCTCCCATTTGACTTGCCAGACGCCGAGACGATTCGCCAGCGGCGCGTACACTTCGCGCGTTTCGATCGCAAGCTTGCGTTGCGCGGGCGCCTCGAGCGTGCGCGCGGAGCGCATTCTTTGCAGCTGCTCGGCGAGGCGCACTACCACGAGGCGCACATCGCCGACGATCGCGAGAAGCATCTTGCGCAAAGCCTCGGCTTGCGAGGGTTCGAGGCCGCGTTCCGGCGTCCAGTCCGGGGGCAACCCGAATCGCCCGAGTTGATTCAAGTCGCGGGCCAATCGCGCGGGCGCGGCGCCAAAGCGCTGGCGTGCGGCATCATCGTCGATCAGTTTTGCCTCCAGCAGCTGCCGCAGCAGCGCGGCGACCACTACGTCGTCGTCGGCCTCTAGAGTCCGCACGATCTCGGCGGTCTCCAGGGCAGCGCTACGCAGATCCTCGAACTGCGGCGGCAGCTCGAACCCGCGCACTGCCGCGACCGCCGCGTTGAGATCGGCGCTCGCTGATGCTCTTGTTGCCGCGGTGGTTTCCACGAGTGTTGCGCCGTCGTCGCCGGTGGGTTTAAGCGTCTATTGCCGGTATCATACCGGGGATGACACCTCAACGAGTGCGGGTGCTGGGGATCGACCCCGGGTCGCAGCGCACTGGATTCGGGATCTTGGATGCGGCTGGCGCGCGGCTGACCTATGTCGCGAGCGGCGTGATACGCACCGACGATGGCGAGTTCGGTGCCCGCTTGTGTGAAATATTTCGCGGCATCCGGGCAATCGTCGCCGAATATCGGCCGCAGCAAATCGCCATTGAGCGGGTATTCGTCAATCGTAACGCCGACAGCGCGCTTAAATTGGGGCAGGCGCGCGGCGCGGCGATCTGCGGTACCGTTGACGCAGACGCGCGCCTGTTCGAGTATTCGCCGCGCCAAATCAAGTTGGCCGTCGTCGGGTCGGGAAGCGCCGAAAAGGCGCAAGTGCAGCTGATGATGAAAAGCCTCTTGAAGCTGGATAAGAGCGTGGCGGCCGACGCCGCCGATGCGTTGGCTGCGGCCGTATGCCATGCGCTGCGCGGTCGCGTCGAAGCGGCCGTTGCAAGCGCCATGGGCCGCCTATGATCGGATTCTTGAAAGGAACGCTGTCGGTCAAACAGCCGCCGTTCCTGCTGATCGATGTCGGCGGCGTCGGCTACGAATTGGAGGCGCCGATGTCGACGTTCTACGGGCTGCCGGCCGCCGGCGAACCGGTCGCGCTGTTCACGCATTTGACGATTCGCGACGATGCGCACGTGCTGTTTGGTTTCGGCACGGAGAGCGAGCGTCGGCTGTTCCGCGCGTTGATCAAGATCTCCGGCGTCGGCCCCCGGATCGCCCTCGGTATACTGTCCGGCGCCAGCGTCGAGGATTTCTTGCATACGATCGAGAACGAGGACGCCGCGATGTTGACCCGTATTCCGGGCATTGGGCGCAAGACGGCGGAGCGTGTCATCATCGAGATGCGCGGCAGTGTCGCGAAGCTCTCAATGCCCCATTTGACGGCGGCGAGCGCGGCTGCGTCCGCGCAGCCGGTCACGGCGCAGAGCGAAGCGTTCAGCGCGTTGGTCGCGCTCGGCTACAAGCTGCCGGAGGCTGCGCGCCTGTTGAAGGCGGCCGGTGAACCTGGATTGTCGACGACCGAATTGATCCGGCGCGCCCTGAAGGCGGCCGCGAAGAACTGAACTCGCAACGGGACGCCAATAGCACGATGGGCATCGAGAACGACCGGATCATTGCCGGAGCCGGCGGGAGGGACGACGAGGTCGTCGACCGCGCCGTGCGCCCGAAAACGCTCTCCGAGTACGTCGGCCAGCCCAACGTCAAGACCCAAATGGAGATATTCATTCAAGCGGCCCGCAATCGCGGCGAGGCGCTGGATCATGTGTTGATCTTCGGGCCGCCGGGGCTCGGCAAGACGACGCTGGCGCACATTATTGCCAACGAGCTCGGCGTGAACCTGCGCCAGACTTCCGGGCCGGTTCTGGAGCGGCCCGGAGATTTGGCGGCCTTACTGACGAATCTCGAGCCGCGCGACGTGCTCTTCGTGGATGAAATTCACCGTCTGAGTCCGCTCGTCGAGGAGGTTCTATACCCCGCGATGGAGGATTTTCAGCTCGATCTGATGATCGGCGAAGGCCCCGGCGCCCGCTCGATCAAGCTCGACGTGCCGCCCTTCACGCTGGTCGGCGCGACGACCCGCGCGGGATTACTGACCTCGCCGCTGCGCGACCGCTTTGGGATCGTGCAGCGCTTGGAGTTCTACTCGACCGAAGAATTGCGGAGCATCGTCATTCGCAGCGCATCGATATTGAAGGTCAATTTGCAATTGGGCGGCGCCGACCGAATTGCCGAACGCGCGCGCGGTACTCCGCGCATCGCGAATCGGCTCTTGCGTCGGGTGCGCGACTTCGCCGAAGTCAAGGCTTCGGGCCTCGTCAGCGCCGAGGTCGCCGTGCAGGCGCTCGATATGCTGGAGGTCGATCCGCAAGGCTTCGATACGCTCGATCGCAAGCTGTTGCTCGCCATAATCGACAAGTTCGACGGCGGCCCGGTCGGCGTCGACAGCTTGGCGGCGGCCATCAGCGAGGAGCGCGGCACGATCGAGGACGTCGTCGAGCCTTTCTTGATACAGCAGGGATTCCTCATGCGCACCGCGCGGGGCCGTATCGCGACCAAGAGCGCCTACGCGCACTTCGGCCTGGCGGCGCCGGTCCGCGAGGCGCCGGTCGAGCGGGACGCGAACCTGTCGTTGTTCAAAGACACGCCGTCCGCGAAGAGCTCGGAATAATGGCGCCGCAGCAGAACTTTTCCCGCTCTTACCGCGTCTATTGGGAGGATACGGATGCCGGCGGTGTCGTTTACTACGCGAACTACCTTAAATTCATGGAGCGATGCCGTACGGATTGGCTGCGCAGTCTGGGGGTGGACCAAGGCACGTTGCGCGAGCGGCGGCAGCTGCAATTCGCGGTGGCGAGCATCGCCGTCGACTTTCTGAGGCCCGCCGTCATCGACGATGAAATTACCGTAACGACCGAGCTGGATCGCCTGGGTGGAGCCACAATAGAGTTCAAGCAAACGATTTGGCGCGGCGACGCGCAATTGATCGACGCCAGCACGCGGATCGCCTGTCTCGATTCCGGCAGCTTGAAACCGCGCGCCATCCCGAAGGATCTATTTACGGAGTGGCGTCATGCACAATGATTTGTCGGTTTGGGAATTGGTGCTCGACGCGAGCCCGGTCGTTCAGGCCGTCATGCTGATGCTGATGTGCGCCTCGGTGGCGTCGTGGGCGGTCATCTTCGGCAAGCGCAGCATCATTTCCAACTCGCAGCGGCAAGCGGACCAATTCGAGACCGCTTTTTGGTCGGGCGGCGACCTCGGCGCCCTATACCGCAGCATCGAAACCAAAGGCCGCGCCGGCACCGGCATGCAGAGCATATTCGAGTCCGGTTTCGGCGAATTCAGCCGCTTGCGGCAGCTCGCGGCGCCGGCGGACCAGCTGCTCGAAGGCGCGAGACGTGCGATGCGGGTCGCGCAAATGCGCGAGATCGACCGCTTGGAGAAGAGTCTCGCGATGTTGGCGACGGTTGGGTCGACGAGTCCGTATGTGGGCTTGTTCGGCACCGTCTGGGGCATCATGAGCGCCTTCCATAATCTCGGCGACGTGCAGCAGGCGACGCTGGCGGCGGTGGCGCCGGGCATCTCCGAGGCCTTGATCGCGACCGCGATGGGCCTATTCGCCGCGATTCCGGCGGTCGTCGCCTACAACCGGTTCGCCGAGCAAGTCAGCCGGCTCGAGCTGCGCTTCGATACGTTCATGGAAGAGTTCTCCAGCATTTTGCAGCGCCATGGGTCCGTCCGTGGCGCCGCGGCGTGACGCGATGGCCGCGCGCGTGCGTCGGCACAAGATCATGGGCGAGATCAATGTCGTACCGTACATCGACGTGATGCTGGTGCTGCTGATCATCTTCATGATCACGGCGCCGCTGCTGAAGGAGGGGGTCAAGGTCAATCTGCCGGCCGCCGGCGCGAAACCGCTGGATCCGGAGTTTCTCGCGAAACACGAACCGCTGATTCTGACCGTCGACGCCGAGGGTCGTCTATACATCAATATCGGCCAAAACCAGGATCGCCCGGTCGCGGAATCGACCGTCCAACGGCGCGCCGAAGCCGTGCTGAACCGCGACCCGCAAACGCCGGTTCTCGTGAAGGCAGATACGACTGTGCCCTACGGCAGGGTCGTGCGGGCGATGGTGCTCCTGCAGCACGCGGGCGCCGTCAAGCTCGGATTTCTGACCGATCCCGCGGGCAACGCCCCGCGGCCGCGACGCGAGGTCGGTCCTGCAGCCGCGGGAGCGCAGTGAATGCCCGGCTTTTTGCGCGAACATCCCGGATCTCTGCTGTTATCGTTGCTGCTGCACGGACTGATGGCCGCGGCCTTGGTGCTGATGACCCGCATTTCGTTCCATCGATCCGAGCCGGATCTGCAGCCCCTGCCGATCGATGCCACGGTCATCGATTCCCGCGTGCTGCACGCAGCCGAACAGGCGCGAGCGGACGCCGCAGCGGCGCGCCAAGCAACAGCGGCGCGGGCGGCTGAATTGGTCCAGCAGCAACGCGCACAAGAGCAGGCACGGGCGGCGGCTGCCGCCGAACAGCAGCAACAGCGGACGGCTGCGGCCGAGCGCGCCGTTGCGGCCGAGCGCGCCGCCGCCTCCGAGCGCGCCGCGCAAACCGCGCAAACCGCGCGCGCCGCCGCGGCGGTGCGTGCGGCCGAAGTCAAGCGCGCCGCCGACGCCGCGGCCGAGGCCAAGCGCGCGGCCGATGCGAAACGCGCGCTGGAGGCGAAGCGCGCCGCCGATGCCCGTGCGAAGGCCGAAACGCAGGCCGACTTGCGGCGCCAAATTGCCGCCGAGGAGCATCTGCACGCGGTCGAGACCGGACCGCTGCTCGATAGCTATCGGGCGAGCCTCGCGAATCGGATCATTCACGCCTGGATCAAGCCGCCGACCGCGCGTCGCGGCATCGATTGCAGGGTCGAGGTCACGCAATTGCCGGGCGGCGAAGTCACGAGCGTGCACGTGACTCAGTGCAACGGCGATGACGCGGTCCGCCAATCGATCGAGAATGCGGTTTACCGGGCCTCGCCGCTGCCGGAACCCCCGGATCCGGCGTTATTCCAAAGAGACTTCATTTTCGAGTTCAAACCCGATGAATAAAAAGCTTGCGCTTCTGATGCTGATCGGTTTCTTCACGTCTTCGGCCGTGCGCGCAGAATTCGTCGTCGAAATCACCCGCGGGCAGGACAACGCGATTCCGATCGCGATCGTGCCTTTCGCGCCGCCGCAGGCGGCCGCCGCGCCGTTCGACGTCGCCGATCTCGTCGCCCACGATCTCGACGGCAGCGGGCGATTCAAATCGATGGATCGCAAGGACATCATCGAGCAGCCGCACAATGGCGCCGAGATCATATTCGACGACTGGCGCCGATTGAACAGCGATTACATATTGGTGGGTCAGATGCGCAACCCGGCGCCCGACCGCTACGACATCGTCTTCGAATTGTACAATGTGCTGACTCGCCAGCGCCTGCTCGGCTATCAAATCAGCACGAACAAAGCCGGTCTGCGCCTTGCAGGTCACCAAGTCGCGGATATGGTCTTCGAAAAAGTCGTCGGCGTCCGCGGCGCGTTCGCGACGCGCATCGCCTACGTTTCGGTCATCGGTCACGTGCCGACGCGCACGTTCAGGCTGGTAGTGGCTGACGCGGACGGGGCCAACCCGCATGTGGTCATGCAGTCGAACGAACCCTTGATGTCGCCGGCCTGGTCGCCGGACGGCCAGAGCCTGGCCTACGTCTCGTTCGAGGACCGCCTGCCGTCGATCTACGTCCAGGTATTGAAGACCGGTGCGCGCCGTCTGGTATCGGCTCGGGCCGGCGTCAACCAGGCGCCGGCTTGGTCGCCTGACGGAAAGCAGCTCGCATTGACGCTTTCCAATCGCACCGGCAATCTCGACGTCTACGTGCTGGATCTCGGCACGAAGGCGCTTCGGCGCATCACGGACGATCCCGGCATCGACACGGAGGCCCAATGGTCGCGCGACGGCCGAAGCCTCTACTTCACTTCCGACCGCGACGGCGGTCCGCAGATCTTCAAGATCGACCTGGCCCCGGGCAGCCGGCCGCGCCGCTTGACGTTTCAAGGGTCGTACAATGCCAGGCCCCGGCTCTCGCCGGACGACTCGCAGTTGGCGTTCGTGACTCAAGAGGACGGCGCATACCGCATAGCGACCATGGATTTGCGCAATAACGGCGGCGTGCAAGTGTTGACGAAGGGACGTTTCGACGTTTCGCCGAGCTACGCCCCGAACGGAGCGCAGATCATTTATGCGACTCGCGATCGGGGCCGGGGCGTTCTGGCGCTGGTCAGCACCGACGGACGAGTGCAGCAAACCTTGATGTCGACCGAGGGCGAAGTTCAGGAACCGGTCTGGGGGCCGTTCCGCAGCGAATGAATCCTTGCCGCAAGCCGCGGCAAAGTTTTTTGATTGGTAACGAAGGCATGCGAGATACTGAAATGGAGAACCTCATGAAACGATTGCTAGCGACCACGTTGTTCCTATCCGCGGCGGTGATGCTGGCGGGTTGTCACGGCAAGAAGGCCGTGATCGAGCCCCCGACGACGGGCACGCAAGTACCGGCGAATTCCGCACAGAGCGGCGTCAACGGTTCCGGCACTTCGATGACGCCGCTCGGCGCCGAAGGCGCCGCGAGCCAGATCGCGCAACAAGGCAATAGCGCGCCGTTGGAGACCCGCGTCATATATTTCGACTTCGACAGTTCCGAAATCAAGCCGGAGTTCGACAACGTCATTGCGACTCACGCTCGCGCACTGAGCGCCCATCCGGATCTGAAGATCAAGCTCGAAGGCAATACGGACGAGCGCGGCACTCGTGAATACAATATCGGCTTGGGCGAGCGCCGCGCGCAAGCGGTGCGTCGAGCCTTGATGCTGCAGGGCGTCGCCGATACGCAGGTCACGACGATCAGCTACGGCGCGGAACGTCCCGCGGTCGAGGGCGACAACGAAGCCGCCTGGGCGAAGAACCGCCGCGTCGACATGGTCTACGTGCCGTGACGACGCGGGCAGTCGGCATCGCCTTGACCTGCTTCGCCTTGGTGAGCCTGGCCGGCTGCGCCACGACGCCGCCGGAGCAGGATCCGGTGCAGATCAAGTTGAAGGATCTCGACGCTCGCTTGACACGTATCGAGCGCGTCGTCGACAACGGCAGCTTGTTGGATCTCGCCAACGAGGTCGAGGCGATGCGTGCGGACCTGCGCTCCTTGCACAACAGTGTCTCGCAGCTGGACAACGAACTCGACAGCATCCGCAAGCAGCAGCGGGATCTGTACGCCGATCTGGACAAGCGGCTGAAGAAGATCGAGACCGGCGGCAGGCCGCCGGGCGGACCGGCGGCCCCGGGCGCCGCGGCGGGGGCCGCGCCAGGCGCGGCGCAACCGGACCAGTCGGCCGGCGCCGGCGGCGCGCCTGGCGGGACCCCGGCCGACGGCGGCAACGATCAAGCGCATTACGAAGCGGGCTTTGCGCTGCTGAAGGACAGCCAATACGACAAAGCCATCGCGGCTTTCGAGGCGTTTCTCGCCACCTATCCGGACAGCGAATACGCAGACAATGCGCAGTACTGGCTGGGAGAGGCTTATTACGTCGAGCGCAACTTTCCGCAAGCGCTGCAGGCATTTCAAGGAGTCGTCGACAAATACGCGCAGTCGCGCAAACTGCCCGATGCGCTGCTGAAGATCGGCTACTGCGATTACGAACTGAAGCGCGTGGACCAGGCCAAGCAGGTGCTGACCGAAGTCGTCGCGCGCTTCCCGGACACGCCCGCCGGCCGGCTCGCCGTGCAGCGCCTGCAGAAGATCGAGGCGGAACAACATTGATCGAGGCTCCGGCCAACGCGGAAGCGGCTGCGGATCCCGAGGCGCGCACTGCGCCGCGGCTGCGGCGCTTGCGGGTCAACGAGATCTTTCATTCGTTGCAAGGCGAGGCCGACGCGGTCGGCTTTCCGACTGCATTCGTGCGCTTGACCGGCTGTCCGCTGCGCTGCCGCTATTGCGACACCGAGTATGCGTTTCACAGCGGCGAATGGATCGATATCGAGACGATTGCGGCGCGCGTCGCCGCGTTCGGCGCCTCCCATGTCTGCGTGACCGGTGGGGAGCCGCTCGCGCAGCCGAATTGTCTGCCGCTATTGGCGCGGCTTTGCGATGACGGTTATCGCGTGTCGCTCGAGACCAGCGGCGCTCTCGACATCGGCGCCGTCGATGAGCGCGTGACGCGCGTCGTCGACGTCAAAACGCCGGACTCAGGCGAAGATCGCCGCAATCTAATCGAAAACTTCCCGCTGCTGCGGCCCCGCGATCAAATCAAGTTCGTGATCTGTTCGCGGGCGGATTACTCGTGGAGCAAGGATTTCCTGCGCGACAACGGACTGGCGCAACGCTGCCAAATCCTCTTTTCGCCGAGTTACGGCCAATTGCCGGCGTCGCAATTGGCGGAGTGGATCCTCGAGGACCGGCTGCCGGTGCGCTTCCAGCTGCAGCTCCACAAGATCCTGTGGGGCGATACCCCCGGCCGATGACGATGCGCCGGGCGATCGTGTTGCTCTCCGGCGGGCTGGATTCCGCGACCGTACTCGCGCTTGCGCGCGCACGCGGCTTTCAGAACCACGCGCTCAGCGTTGATTACGGGCAAAGACACGCCGCCGAACTCGACGCGGCGAAGAAAATCGCCGAGGCGCTCGGCGCGCACGATCACCGCGTGATGCGCGTAGATCTGGCGGGCATCGGCGGCTCGGCGCTGACGGACATGACCATCGACGTGCCGCAGGAGCCCACCGCCGGTATTCCGGTGACCTACGTGCCGGCGCGCAACACGCTGCTTCTTGCGCTAGCCTTGGGCTGGGCCGAGGTTGCCGGAGCGCGGGATATCTTCATCGGCGTCAACGCCGTCGACTATTCAGGCTATCCGGATTGCCGGCCCGAATTCATAGCGGCCTTCGAGAGGCTCGCGGCGCTCGCGACGAAGGCCGGCGTCGGCGGCGCAGGACTGCAGATCCATGCGCCGCTCGTGCGGCTGTCGAAGGCGCAAATCATCCGCACCGGGCTCGAAATGGGGGTCGACTATTCGATGACGGTGTCTTGCTACCAGGCGGACGCGCATGGCCGCGCTTGCGGCAAGTGCGACTCCTGCCGCATACGCGCGCAGGGCTTCGCCGGCGCCGGCGCCGCTGATCCGACCGCTTATCGCGAATCCGCATGAGCGGTGATCTCTGCGGTCAGTTCGGCTATCATGCGCGCCTGCTTTTGGGACGGTAGCTCAGTTGGTAGAGCAAGGCCCTTTTAAGGCTTTGGTCCTGGGTTCGAGTCCCAGCCGTCCCACCAATTATTTTTTGCCATGACTGTCCACTGACCGATGGAGTCGATGCCATGAATACAAACTCGATACGTCACAAAGTGTTGGCCAGCGCGCTGCTGATGTCGATCGCCGCCTGCGCGGCCTCGGCCAATTCGACGGCGCCGCCGCCGAAAGCGCAAACCTACAGCGACGACGAAGTCGTCAAGCAGGCCTCGGAATTCTTTAGTACTGGCGCGAAAGAATTATCGCAAGTACTTGAAAAAGTTCTAAAAGAGAAGGGGCAGCCGGTTGCGATCATTCGCGGAGAGGAGGCCGGCGGCGCGATCGGTGTCGGCGTGCGCTACGGCCACGGCGAGCTTGTCTTCAAAGGCGCGCCGGTGCGCCAGGTGTATTGGCAAGGCCCGTCGATCGGCTTCGATGCCGGCGCCAATGCCGTCAAGACGTTCATGCTGGTGTACGGACTGCATGATGCGCAAGCGCTGTTCAAGCGCTATCCCGGCGTCGAGGGCAGCTTGTACTTCGTCGGCGGGTTCGGCGTCAATTACGTACAGCGCGACGACGTTTCGATCGCCCCGGTGCGTTTCGGCGTCGGTTGGCGCCAAGGCATCGCCTTGAGCTATATGAACTTCTCGCCGAACAAGCGAATTAATCCGTTTTGAGCGGCAGCCGGAACTCGCCGCGCCGATCCCTCGGCCGCGGCGGGAGGCGCCGAGGGACTGCCTTCGACTTGGATTTGCAGCTTGACGCCCATGTCGAAGCCGTAGGCTTTGCCGAAGTCGATGCCGTAGTCGGCGCGGTTGAAGCTCGCCTTGGCGTCGGCGCCGCAGACATCCTTCTTCATCATCGCGATGAACTTGCATTTGAAAGAGTCGATGGTGAGCGTCAGCGGCTTCGAGACGCCGTGCAGCGTGAACGTGCCCTGCGCTTCGGTCGGCGAATCGCCGGCGAATTTCGTGAATTTACCGACGTAGGTCGCCGTCGGGTATTTGGCGACGTCGAAGAGTTCGGCCTTCTTGGCGTGCTCGTTCAATTTGTCCATGCCGAAGTCGATCGAACCGACATCGACCGTGACGTCGATCGTGCCCTGTTTCGCTTGACGGTCGAGTACGACGGTGCCGGAAGTCTTCGTGAATTTGCCGCGCCAGACGGACAAGCCCCCCATGTGATCCGCCGCGAAACTCGGATACGTATGGTTCGGGTCGAGCGTGTAGGTAATGGGCGCTGCAAGCGCGCTGCCGGCCGCAAATGCGGCAATCGAGGCCAAAACAAATCGCTTCATCGAGCACTCCTTGGAAACTGCAGGGTCGGTATACTTCCAGCGCCTCGCGGCCGCCGCCGCTCGACGGCGAGCCGAGGCGCGGGTCCTATCCGGCATCATAGCCGATGCCGCCGGGTTTCTTGCTTCGATTGAACAGGAAGAGTCCTCTTTGGAACTACTCGATGCGATTAGAACACGCGCGTCCGCCGCGAAATTGACCGCGCCCGGACCGACCCCGGCCCACTTGGAGCTGATGCTCGAGGCGGCGTCGCGAGCGCCGGACCACGGTCGTTTGAAGCCATGGCGATTGACCGTGCTGGACGCCGACAGCCGCGCTAGATTCGTCGAAGCGGTCGTCGAGGCGCGGCGCAACCGCCCTCCGGCGCCGACCGCAGAGCAGCTGCAGATAGAGCGCGACAAGCTCGGCCGTTCGCCGACCCTCATCGTTGTCGGCTGCTCCGTGGCGCGCGATCAGACGAAAATCCCCGAAATAGAGCAGTTGCTCGCGACCGCCGCGGCCGCGCAGAACCTATTCCTGTGCGCGCACGCCTTGGGATACGGAGCCATGTGGAAGACCGGCCCTGCGGCGTACGATCCGCTCGTCAAGGCGGCTGTCGGGCTGCGAGCGGACGATCACATCGTGGCAATCATGCATCTGGGTACGCGGGTGCCGGAAAGGAGCGACCGCGCATCGACACCGCCTTGACCAAGGCCCATACGCGCACGCCCGGCCGCAACGCTAGCTCTAGGGTGGCGGCGGTCGTCACGCGCGCGAGGATCTGCGCGCCGCCGATGTCGATCGAGATCAGGTCCGCATCGCCGTTGTCCCCGGCAATCCCGGCAATACGGCCTTCGAGCACATTGCGCACGCTGAGATGAGAAGGCAGTTGGGTCGCGACGATCACGTCCCGGGCGAGGATTTGTACGCGCATCTTCGCCCCTCCGGCGAGCTGACCCGCCGGCACCGCCAGCGCGCCGCTGCCAATCGCAACGCGAGCCAATCCGCTCGCCCCGTCGATGCCGCGCACTTCGCCGTCGATGATCGCTCCGACCGCATCGGCGCCGATGATCCGGCGCAATTCCGGGCGCAGGCTCATCTCGGCGAGCCCGCCCTCCGCCACGGTCGCGCCGCCGTCGATCAGCACGACGTGCGTCGCCAGCCGCATCACCTCGTCGAACTGATGGCTGACGTAGACCATCGGGATTGCCAGGTGGTCGCGCAGGGATTCGAGATAGGGCAAGACTTCTTCGCGGCGCTCGTTGTCCAACGAGGCCAGCGGCTCATCCAACAGCATCAGCTTCGGTTGGCTCAGCAATGCGCGGCCGATCGCCACGCGCTGGCGCTCGCCGCCGGAAAGTTCGTGCGTGCGCCGCGGCAGCAGGGGCCCGAGCCCGAGCATGCCGACGACCGCATCGAAGCCTACATAGCGCTTGCCGGAGGCGCGGCTCAGCGCGTAGCGCAGATTCGCCTCGACGCGCAGGTGTGGAAACAGGCGCGCATCCTGGAACACGTAGCCGATTCGACGGCGTTCCGGCGCGACATCGATGCGCCGGCCGGTGTCGAGCAAAACAGCGCGGTCCAGCGCGACGCTGCCGGAATCCGCCGTCAATAGCCCGGCGATGACGTTGATCAACGTGCTTTTGCCGCAGCCGGAGCGGCCGAACAGGGCGACGACGCCGGGGGTCGGCATCGTGAAATTGGCGTCGAGCAGGAACGACCCGCGCCGCTTAGTGACCGCGACGCGCAGCATCAGCGGCCCAACATGCGGCGCACCCGGCGCGCGAACAATTCCGACAACAGCAAGCCGCCGAGGCCGAGCGCGAAGGAAATGCCGGCGAGCCGGGCGGCAGTGGCCTCGCCGCCGGGCGACTGCAGCGCCGTGTACAGCGCGAGCGGCAGCGTGCGCGTTTGACCCGGGATGTTGGAGACGAAGGTAATGACCGCACCGAACTCGCCGAGCCCGGCCGAAAACGCCGTGATCGCGCCGGCGAGTATTCCCGGCAACATCAGCGGCAGCGTTATCGTAGCGAACCGGTCGAATGGTCCCGCGCCGAGAGTGCGCGCCGCATCCTCGAGCCCCCGATCGATGTTCTCGAGGGATATCCGGATCGCGCGCACCATGACCGGAAAGGTCATTACCGCGGTGGCGAGTGCCGCGCCGCTGCGCGTAAAGATCAGCGTGACGCCAAAGCGCTCCTGCAGCCACGCGCCGATCGGGCCGCGCGCGCCGAAAAGCAGCAGCAGCACGTAGCCGACGGCGACCGGCGGCAGGACCAGCGGCAGATGCACGAAGGCATCGAGCAATGTGCGCCCGGGAAAGCGCCGCCGCGTCAGTATCCATGCGATCGCGATCGCTAGCGGCAAGCTGTAGACGACGCTGCGCACGGCGACGGCAAGGCTCAAGCTCAGGGCTTCGCTTTCACCGGGGCTCAACCAGGTCATCGGCGGCGGCTACGGGGCGGTGCGGTACGGCATCGTGCTGGCAGTATACTGGGCGATGAGATGTCCGGAGGACCCCGATCGATGGCCTATTTTCAGGCGACGGAACATGCGGAGCCGGCGGCGCCCGCCAGAATCGGCGTGTTGGCCGTCAATTTAGGCACGCCCGATGCGCCGTCCTATTTTGCCGTGCAGCGTTATTTGCGCCAATTTCTCGGCGACCGGCGAGTCATCAATACCTCGCGCTGGGTTTGGCTGCCGTTGCTCTACGGCCTGATATTGCCGCTGCGACCGCTGCGTTCGGCGCGCAAATACCGCACGATATGGCTGGACGATGGCTCGCCGTTGGCGGTTTATTCCGAGCGCCTAACGGTCAAGATCGGCGCGCTGCTCGACGGCTTGCTCGGCGATCGGGTGCGCGTCGCGCTCGCGATGACTTACGGGGATCCAAGCATCGCCGATCAGATTCGCGCGCTAGCCGAACTGAACGTCAGGCGGCTGCTGATTTTGCCCTTGTACCCGCAATACTGCTCCTCGACGACCGGTTCGGTGTTCGATGCCGTGTGCCGCGTGCTGCAACGCTGGCGCTGGCTGCCGGAGACGCGTTTCGTCAACGATTATCACGACGACGATGGTTACATCGACGCTTTGGCGGCCAAGATCGACAGGCATTGGTCACAGGCCGGCGAGCGTTCGCACCTGATGCTCTCCTACCACGGCATTCCCGCGGACTACGTGACGAAAGGCGATCCGTATCGATCGCAAGTCGAAGCGACGAGCCGGCTGATCGTCGAGCGCCTGGGGCTCGAGGACGGGCAATGGTCGCACTGCTATCAATCGCGCTTCGGACGGGTCGAATGGCTGCAGCCTTACACCGAGGACACGCTGAAGGAATTGGCGAGGCGAGGCGTGCGAAGACTGACCGTCGTCTCGCCGTCGTTCGCCGTGGATTGCCTGGAAACGCTCGAAGAAATCGCGATGGAGTACAAGGAACAATTTCTGCATTTGGGCGGCGAGAGCTTCGAGTTGGTGCCGGCCCTGAACGACGACGACCGGCACGCCGAATTCCTCGCGAAAATCGTGACTTCGCAGCTGCAAGGGTGGATTTAGCGCGCGACTTGCGTCCAACGCGGAGGCAGTGCTAGATTTCGAGGCCTATGCATACGGATGCCATCCTCATCGCGAGTGTTATTTGCGGCCTGTCGCGGCCGCATTTCGATGCGCTGCTGCGCCGCTAGGCGCAACCAAATACGCGCTACCGGTCGGCGCCTACATGACCGGAACGAATCCAAGCAATTGCCCCGACCACCGACATCAAGGGCCGTGCCCCGCCCCGCAAGTGAGACAACACGATGTTACGTAATCCGTCGACCAAGTACCGCGCTTTCCCTCCAGTCGATCTCCGCGAACGGGCTTGGCCCGACCGGCTGATCCAAGCACCTCCGGTTTGGTGCAGCGTAGATCTGCGCGACGGCAACCAGGCGCTGATCGAGCCGATGGACGCGGCGCGCAAGATGCGCATGTTCGAGATGCTGATCAGGACCGGCTTCAAGGAGATCGAGGTCGGTTTTCCGGCGGCTTCGCAGACCGACTACGATTTCGTCCGCGAGATCATCGAGCAGGGCCTGATCCCGGACGATGTCACGATCCAAGTGCTCACCCAAGCGCGGCCCGAACTGATCACCCGCACCTATCGGGCGCTCGCCGGCGCCCGGCGCGTGATCGTTCATGTCTACAACTCGACGTCGGTCGCGCAGCGGCGCGTCGTATTTCGGACGGACAAGGCCGGCATAGTCGACATCGCCGTTCGCGGCGCGACCGCCGTGCGTGAATGCGCCCTGCGCGACCGCAATACGCAGTGGGTGTTCGAATACAGTCCGGAGAGCTTCACCGGCACGGAATTGGAGTTCTCCATCGAGATATGCGATGCGGTCAACGCCGTTTGGGAGCCGACGCCGCATAACAAGTCGATATTGAATTTGCCGGCGACCGTCGAGATGGCGACGCCCAACGTCTACGCCGATCAAATCGAATGGTTCGGCCGGCACGTCGCGAGGCGCGACTCCGTAACGCTGAGCGTCCATCCGCACAACGACCGGGGTACGGCGGTTGCCGCGGCGGAACTGGCCGTCATGGCCGGGGCAGAGCGCATCGAGGGGACCTTGTTCGGCAACGGGGAGCGCACGGGCAACGTCGATATCGTAACCTTAGCTCTTAACCTTTACACGCAAGGGATTGATCCGAAACTAGATTTATCGAACATCAACGAGACGGCGCGCTGCGCGGAGGCCTGCAATCAATTGCCGATCCATCCGCGCCATCCGTACGTCGGCGATCTCGTGTTCACGGCGTTCTCCGGTTCGCATCAGGACGCAATTAAAAAAGGGCTGACCGCCCGCGCGCCCGACGACCCGTGGGACGTACCGTACTTGCCGATAGACCCTTCGGATTTGGGGCGTTCCTATGACTCGATCATCCGCGTCAACAGCCAATCGGGAAAGGGCGGCGTTGCCTACCTTTTGGAGCGGGATTATCAATTGGTCATGCCGCGGCGTCTGCAAATCGAATTCAGCCAAGTGGTACAAACAGCTGCAGATACCACGGGTAAAGAACTGACTTCACAGGAATTATGGGATCTATTTACGCGAGAATACTTGACGCCGAAGCGGCCGTTCGTGTATCGCTCGCACCAGCTGTCGGCGTCGACCGACGGCGCCGACAGTGAGCGCTTGTCCCTGCTCATTGAGCGCGACGGGCGGCCGGAGACTTTGCATGGGCAGGGTTCCGGGCCGATCGACGCGGTCGTCAACGCCGTCGGCCTGGATTTTGACGTGCTCTCGTATGAGGAGCACTCGCGCGGACGGGGCAGCGCCGCCCAAGCGGTCTCCTATATTGAGATTACGACCCGTTCGCGCCGAACGCTGTTCGGCGCCGGAATGCACCCGAACATCATTACCGCCTCGCTGTTGGCCGTGCTGTCGGCCGTCAATCGCGCCATTGCCTGCGGCGCGTTGTCGGCGACAGCGAATAAAGCCCGCACCGGCACCTAATGCCGCCGCGCGGGGTGGGCCCGCCGGAAAATCGGGATCCCTGTTGTTTGCCTGGCAGAATCGGCTATAGTGCCCAGCTTCGTGCCCGCAGAACTGGTAGATCCCATTGATTTCAGAGGCTTTTCTTGACCAATGAGCGAACGCGCAGACGAACACTTCAGCATCGATGACGATTTTCTCGGCGAAGCCGAGGAATCGCATGATTTTGATCCCTTATCGGAGCGGACCGAACGTAGGCCCAAAGCCGTGGCCGCGGCCAAGCGCGGCAAGGCGGCTTGGAGCCGCGTCGAAGACGTGCTCGCCGAGAGGCAATTGGAAAAGGAACTGCGCGATATCTTCGAGGACGAATAGCGCGCTTCGCTGCGCCGCGCCCCGCTGAACGGCGGGTGTGACGGCCCGCAGCCGCGGTCCAGGTCATGCCAGATCAAGATCAATCTTGGGTTGTGCTCAAATTCGGCGGAACCAGCGTGTCGAGCGCCGCCAATTGGCACAACATTGCCGGCGTGGTGCGCGCCCGCCGCGCCGCGGGCATGCGTCCGGTGATCGTTCATTCGGCTTTATCCGGCGTGACCGATCGGCTGGAGCGGCTGATCGATGCATCGCTCGACGGGCATCATGCGGCGGTTCTTCTAGACATCGAGTCGGCGCACAGGGAACTTGCGCGAGCCTTGAACATCGTTCCCGGCGAGGATTTCGAAGCGTTTGCCGACGAGACGCACCGAATTGCGGAGTCGCTCGCCGAGACGCGCGAGCTGAGCGATCGCCTGCGCGCGCGCGTGATGGCGATGGGCGAACTGCTGGCGACCGCTCTGGGCGCGGCCTTCTTGAACTCGCAGGGAATCGACACGGCCTGGGTCGATGCGCGCCGCGTGCTGCGTGCGGACCCGCGCGAGCATGCGACGCCGACCGCGGCCTACTTGTCGGCGACCTGCAACTATGCGCCGGATTCGGCATTGCAATCCGACTGGCGCGCGCTCAATCGGGTCATCCTGACTCAGGGCTTCATCGCCGCAAACGATGCAGGCGAGACGGTGCTGCTTGGCCGCGGCGGATCCGATACCTCAGGCGCGTATTTCGCCGCCAAGCTGGCGGCCTGCCGCCTCGAAATTTGGACCGACGTGCCGGGAATGTTCAGCGCAAATCCGCGCGCGGTGCCGACCGCCCGCTTGCTGCGGGCGCTGCATTACGACGAAGCCCAGGAGATCGCCAGCAACGGCGCGAAGGTGCTGCATCCGCGCTGCGTGATGCCGGTCCGCCAGTACGGCATACCGCTGCACGTCTATGCGACGCAAGCCCCGGAACTCGAAGGCACGGTGGTTTCCGCGAACGTCGCCGATAGCGCCGCGCAGGTCAAGGCGATCGCGATCAAGAAGGGCATCACCCTGATCTCGATGGAGACCCCGGGGATGTGGCATCAGGTCGGTTTCTTGGCAGATGCGTTTCAGGTGTTCAAGCAGCAGGGTTTGTCGGTCGATTTGGTTTCCACGTCGGAGACCAACGTGACGGTTTCCTTGGACCCGGCCGCAAATACTCTGGATGCAATCGCGATCGGAAGCCTGACCGGCGCATTGGCGCCGATCTGCCGCGTCAAAATACTCGGCCCCTGCGCATCGCTGAGCCTGTTGGGGCACAATATCAGGGGGATCCTGCACGAACTCGGCGAAGCGTTCGAGTTGTTCCGGGACCAGAAGATTTATCTCGTCACGCAAGCGGCGAATGACCTGAATTTCACTTTCGTGATCGATGAGTCGCAGGGCGACCGTCTCGTGCGGCAGCTGCACGAGCGGCTGATCCAGAGCATCGGATCCGACAAGGTAATGGGGCCGACTTGGCATGAATTGTTCGCCCAGCCGGGCGGCGCGCCGGCGTCGACCGGCGAATGGTGGCAGGAGAACGGCAAACGACGGCTGTTGATGCAGATCGCCGCGCGCGAATCCGCCGCGTACGTATACGACCTCGCGAGCTTGGATGTTGCGACGGCCGCTCTGCAACAGGTGCCCTCGGTGGACCGCTGGGCTTACGCGATGAAGGCCAATTGGCACCCCGATATACTGCGCCGCCTGCACGCCGCCGGACTGATGCTCGAGTGCGTTTCGGCCGGCGAAATCGAACACGCGTTCGCCTGCGTGCCGGCGTTGCGGCCGGCCGACGTGATTTTCACGCCGAATTTCGCGCCGCAGCGGGAATACCTGCTTGGGTTCGAGCGGGGCGTGCGAGTGACGCTGGACAACCTCTATCCGCTGCGCATGTGGCCGCAAGTGTTTCGCGGGCGCGAGATCTTCGTGCGCATCGATCCCGGATTCGGACGCGGCCACCACCAGCACGTGCGCACCGCCGGCATGTACTCGAAATTCGGAATTCCGGTATCCGAGGCCGACGAGCTGGCGCAGTTGGTGCGGGCCGCGGGCGCAAGCGTAACGGGGCTGCATGCTCATTCCGGGAGCGGTATTTTCGATGTCGAGAATTGGACCGAAACCGGCGTGCTCCTCGCCGATCTTGCCGCGCGTTTCCCGCAAGCCAAGATCGTCGATCTGGGCGGCGGACTCGGGGTGCCGGATCGTCTCGGCGATGCCGCCGTTGATCTGCGCGCGCTCGAGCGCGGCGTCGCGGCGCTCAAACAGCGGTTTCCGAACGTTCAATTCTGGATGGAGCCGGGACGCTTCCTGGTCGCCAAGGCGGGCGTGCTCGTCGCGCAAGTCACGCAATTGAAGGGCAAGGGCGAGATCCGCTACGTCGGCATCGCGACCGGCATGAATTCATTGATACGGCCGGCCTTGTACGGCGCTCATCACGAGGTAGCCAATCTGACCCGCTGGGGGGAGCCCGCGACGCAAATGGTGACGGTGGTCGGGCCGATCTGCGAGACCGCCGACCAACTGGCGAATGACCGTTGGCTGCCGCCCACCGAGGAGGGCGACGTGCTGCTGCTCGCGAATTGCGGCGCCTACGGCTACGCGATGGCCTCGCACTACAATTTGCGCGCGCCGGCGCGAGAGTTCGTGATTCCGCCATGAACCGCGTAGGCATCATCGGTTGGCGCGGCATGGTCGGTTCGGTGCTGCTTGCGAGAATGCGCGACGAACGCGACTTCGATTTCATCGAGCCGACGTTCTTCAGCACGACGCAAGCCGGCGCGGCGGCTCCCGCGATCGGCCGCGCGGTCGGCGCGCTTGGCGATGCCAACGATATCGAGGCGCTGGCGAGGCTGCCGATCCTGCTGAGCACGCAGGGCGGCGAATACACGCAGGCGGTGCATCCGCGTTTGCGCGCGGCGGGCTGGAACGGCTATTGGATCGATGCCGCGTCGGCCTTGCGGATGGAGCAGAGCGCCGTCATCGTGCTCGATCCGGTCAATCTGCCGGTCATGCGTCGAGCATTCCAGCAAGGCGTCAAGGACTACATCGGCGGCAACTGCACAGTGTCCCTGATGCTGATGGCGGTCGGCGGCCTGATGCGCGCCGGCGTCGTCGAATGGATCACGGCAATGACTTACCAATCGGCCTCCGGTGCAGGGGCGCGGCACATGCGCGAGCTCATCGAGCAAATGGGCGCCGTCTACCGGGGCGCAGCGCCGGCGCTCGCCGACCCGGCGGCGAGCGTGCTCGACCTCGATAGGGCGGTCGGCGAGGCGCTGCGGGCCGATGCGTTTCCGCGCGGCGAGTTCGGCGTTCCGCTCGCCGCGAGCCTGATCGCCTGGATCGACAAGGATTTGGGCAATGGCCAGAGCCGCGAGGAATGGAAAGCCGGCGTGGAGGCGAACAAGATCCTCGGTACCGAGGACTCGCCGATGCCGGTCGAGGGCATCTGCGTGCGGGTCGGCGCGATGCGCTGCCACAGCCAGGCCTTGACGATCAAGTTGAGGCACGACCTGCCGATCGCCGAGATCGAGCGGCTGATCGCTCGCGGCAATGCCTGGGTAAAGATCGTGCCGAACGAGCGCGAAGCCAGCATCCGCGAATTGTCGCCGGCGGCGGTCAGCGGCAGCCTGCGGGTGCCCGTCGGCCGCTTGCGAAAGCTGCCGATCGGCGGCGATTATTTGTCGGCCTTCACGGTCGGCGATCAGCTGCTGTGGGGCGCGGCCGAACCGCTGCGCAGAACGCTGCGCTTCCTGCTCGGCAAGCTCGCTACATGAGCCCCACGCGCGCGTCGGCGTGCGTGATCAGCCGTATCGGCACCGGCTCGACCCGCCAGATGTCCTTGCAATATTCGCGCACCGCTCGGTCCGACGAGAACCAGCCTGATCGGGCCACGTTGAGGATCGACATCCGCGTCCAGGCGTCGACGTCGGCGTAAGCCGCCGACACCCGGCGCTGGCATTCCAAGTAGCCCTGGAAATCGGCGAGCAGCATGTAGGGATCATGATGCAGCAAATCGTCGATCAGCGGCTGGAATAGTTCCCCGTCGCCGCGGGAGAAAAAGCCGCTGCGGATCAAATCGAGGACGCCGCGCAACTCAGGATTTTGCTCGTAATAATCCATCGGCCGGTAGCCGCGGGCCTTCAAGTCGTAGACCTCCTGAGCGCAGAGTCCGAACAAGAAGAAATTCTCAGCGCCGACGGCTTCGCGAATCTCTATGTTGGCGCCGTCCAGAGTGCCGATCGTCAGCGCGCCGTTCATGCAGAACTTCATGTTGCCTGTGCCGGAAGCCTCCTTGCCGGCGGTCGAAATCTGTTCGGACAGGTCGGCGCCGGGATACACGCGTTGAGCGTTCGTCACGTTGAAGTTCGGCAGGAAAACGACATTCAACCGGCCGCGCATCTCCGGGTCGCGATTGACGACGTCGGCGACGGCTGTGATCAATTTGATGATCAGCTTCGCTTGCCGGTACCCGGGAGCCGCTTTTCCGGCGAAGATGAACGTGCGCGGCAGCACATGCGCGGACGGAAGCGCCTTGATCGAGCGGTACAGCGAGACGATGTGCAGTATCTGCAGGTGCTGGCGCTTGTATTCGTGTATGCGCTTGACCAGTACGTCGAACATGGTCCGCGGATCGATCGCGATTCCGGTGTCGTTGAGCGCGAGCGCCGCGAGCGTGCGCTTGTTGGCGAATTTAATGTCGCGCCAGCGGCTGCAAAACTCCGCGTCCTCGACGAACGGCTCCAGCTGATCGAGCCGGGAGAGATCCGTCAGCCAAGCATTACCGATCCGTTCGGTGATCAGTTCCGTCAATTTCGGATTGCCCAGCGCGATCCAGCGCCGCGGCGTGACGCCGTTGGTCTTGTTGGTAAACTTGTGCGGCCAGAGCTCGTAGAAGTCCTTTAGAACGTCCGCCTTCAGCAATTCCGAATGCAGTTCGGCGACGCCGTTGATCGCATGGCTGCCGACGCAGGCGACATGCGCCATCCGCACGTAGCGCTCCCCGCTCTCATCGATCAGGGACAGCCGCGCTATCCGGTTCTCGTCTCCCAAATATCGGATCCGCACTTCCTCGAGGAATCGCGCATTGATCTCGTAGATGATCTCGAGATGCCGCGGCAGCACATTGCCGAACACGGCCAGCGGCCAGCGCTCCAAAGCCTCGGGGAGCAGGGTGTGGTTCGTGTAGGAAAATGCCCTGCGCGTCACGTTCCACGCCTCCGCCCATTCGAGCTGATGCTCGTCCACCAACAGGCGCATCAGTTCGGGGATCGCGACGGCCGGGTGAGTGTCGTTGAGTTGCACGGCGAACTTCTGGTGAAACTCGCGGACCGAGAGCCTCTGCGTACGCAGTATCCGTATCATGTCCTGCAGCGAGCACGAAACGAAGAAATATTGCTGTTCGAGGCGCAGCTCCTTGCCGCGCGGCTGCTCGTCGTTCGGATAGAGCACTTTGCTCAAGTTCTCGGAGGAGATCTTCTGATTGACCGCGCCGTAATAATCGCCGCTGTTGAACGTCGCGAAATCGAACGACTCCCGCGCTTCGGCGCGCCACAAGCGCAGCGTATTCGCCGTATTTGTTCGATAACCCAGGATCGGTGTGTCGTAAGGCACGCCGGCGACCATTTTCGCCGGCATCCAACGCACGCGCAGGCGGTTGTGCTCGTCGATGTACTGTTCCGTTCTGCCGCCCAATTTGACGTCTACCGCCCACTCGGGACGGACGAGCTCCCAGGGATTGCCGTTGCGCAGCCACTTATCGGTCTTCTCGACCTGCCAGCCGTCGACGATCTGCTGATGAAAAATGCCGAATTCATAGCGGATTCCGTAGCCCAGCGACGGAATTTCGAGCGTCGCCATCGACTCGATGAAGCACGCGGCGAGGCGTCCAAGTCCTCCGTTGCCGAGACCCGGCTCCTCTTCCTGGCGCTGCAGCTCCTCGAGATCCAATCCCAACTCGCTCATGCTCTGCTTGACGCGATCGAAAATGCCTAGATTCAGCAGATTCTCGCCGAGATGCGGTCCGACCAGGAATTCCGCGGACAGGTAGCAGACCGTTCGCGACGCCTCCTTCGTGTAGGTGGCGGCGGTGCTGATCCACCGCTGCAGCATGCGATCGCGGACCGCATAGGCGAGCGCCATGAAATAATCGTTCATCGTCGCAAGCGCCGGGAACTTCCCCTGCACGTAATACAAATCGTCGAGGAATGCGTGCTTCAGCGCCTCTTTGTTGAGCGCCGTCCGGTCATCTTCGGGCGTCGTCGCCGGTATATCAGAGTTCATCGTGCCACTCGAAGCCGTCGCGACCGATCAGCGCGCTCGACGCGGCCGGGCCCCAGCTGCCGGCGATGTACATCTTCGGGCGGTCGTCGTTCTGCGTCCAGCCGGCGATGATCGGATCGATCCAGCGCCACGCCGCATCGAGTTCGTCGCGGCGCATGAACAAGGTCAGATTGCCCTGGACCGTATCCATCAGCAGCCTCTCGTAGGCGTCGAGACTGCGCGTCTTGAACGTTTCACCGAGGTCGAGAGCGAGCTTGACCGGCTTCAGCCGCATGCCCTCGCCGGGATTCTTCGCGAGTATGGTCAGCGTGATGCACTCGTCGGGCTGCAGGCGTATCACGAGAATATTCGCGCCGTCGGCCGTCGGCGGCCTTTCGAATATCGGATGCGGCACCTCGTCGAACGTCACGACGAGCTCGGTCAGCCGGTCCTGCAGGCGCTTGCCGGTGCGCAAATAGAACGGCACGCCGGCCCAGCGCCAAGTGTCGATTTCCGCCTTCAGCGCGACGAATGTCTCTGTGGTGCTGTCGGCCGCGATATCGGCTTCCTCCAGGTACCCGGCGACCGGAGCGCCGCCGACTACACCTGCCTTGTACTGGCCGCGGACGGTTTTCACCAGCACGTCGCCGTCCCGCAACGGCCGCAGCGCCTTCAGCACTTTGAGCTTCTCGTCGCGCACGGAATCCGGATCGCTGCTCGCCGGCGGCTCCATCGCCATGATGCACAACAGCTGCAGCAGGTGATTCTGCACCATGTCGCGCAGCGCACCCGTGGCGTCGTAGAAGTGGCCGCGCCGCTCGACACCGAGTTCCTCCGCCACCGTGATCTGCACGTGCTTGATCAGGCCGCGGCGCCACAACGGCTCGAACAGGGCGTTGCCAAAACGCAGCGCCATCAGATTCTGCACGGCCTCCTTGCCGAGATAATGATCGATCCGATAGATCTGCTGTTCCGTGAAAATTTGACCGATTTCATGATTGATCAGATCCGCGGAGGCGACGTCGTTGCCCAGGGGTTTTTCCAGCACGATCCGCGACAGCGGCGTCACCGCGCCAGCTTTAGCGAGATTCGCGCTGATCGCGGGGAACAAGGTCGACGCCGTCGAGCAAAAAAACACGCGAACGATCGCTTCGCGGCCTTTCAGGCGCGCGGCGAGCGCCGCGAAATCCTTTTCGGCGCCCACATCCACCCGGAGGTAATCCAGCAGTTCGGCGAACTGCGCCCAGCGGTCCGGGTCGAACGCACTTGCCAGGAATTTGCGGCAGGCTGTTTGCGCCTGAGACACGTAGTCGGCGCGAGACAGCGGCGAGCGCGCGATGCCGTAGATGCGCGACTCGGCGGATACCTGCCCGGCGGCGAAGCGGCGGTACAAGGCCGGCAACAACTTTCTGGTCACCAGATCGCCGGTGCCGCCGAACAGCAGCATGTCGAAAGACGGTAGGATGGTCACGCGGATTTGTTCCCCATACGGTGTCGGCGCAAAGCGTAGCATCCTGCGCCGCCTTCTGGTAAGCCTCGCCGGTATGGCACAATACAATATGCTCCACGGAGATAATCGCATGCCGCGAGTTCGTCGCGCTCGCCGGGCTCGCAGCCGCTGCGATTCTGGGACTGCTGCGAACGCCGCGCGCCGAAGCGGCGCCCGAAGAGATTCAGGTTTATATGGACGATATGAGCGCGCCGGGGCAATTCGGTCTCGATGTGCACAACAACTACGTTTTTTCCGGCGACAGCATGCCGAGCTACCCGGGCGAGCAGGCGCCCGACCACGTCTACCGGCTGACGCCGGAGTTCTACTATGGATTGACGAATAGCGTCGAACTTGGTGCCTATTTACTGAGCACGCACGATGCCGATGGCCGGACGCACTTCGACGGCGAAAAGCTTCGCGTCAAATTCATCGCGCCTCATGCAGCGGATGCCGGTGCGTTTTGGGGCGCCAATCTCGAAGTCGGCCGCACCGATCGGCGCGTCTCTGCGACTCCTTGGAACGCGGAACTGAAGGGCATCGCCGGCTACCGCGCCGGTCTGTGGACTTTTGCCGGCAACGCAAACATCGATTGGAGCATGTCGCGGCAGGGAGGCCCTGCAACACTCGAAGTCGATACCAAGGTCGCCTACACGGTGCAGCCGCGCCTGCAACTCGGCTTGGAGTCGTACGATGAGCTCGGAGCGTTCAGTGGGCCGCTCGAGTGGAGCGGCAACAGCCACGTCGTCTATTTCGCGGCGGATACGGAGTTCGGCAGGTTCGATCTGAACGCCGGGATCGGCCGCGGGCTCACCGGCGCCTCCGACCGGTGGGTCTTCAAGTTCATCATCGGCACGCATTTCGGTTCACGATGACCACGGCCCTGAAAACCTGCGTCGACATCGCCGGCTGGAGCGCTGCGGCGGCGATCCTCGGCGCATACGCTCTTTTGTCGTTCGGCAAGATCCAGGCGCGCTCCGCGATCTATCAATGGCTGAACATACTCGGGGCCGTCGGCTTCATCATCAACAGCGGCTGGAACGGCGCGATTCCATCGGTCGCGCTCAACGTCGTTTGGCTTGGGATCGGTTTCTACGCGTTGCGCCGCAATCGCGCGCCGACCGGCGGTTGATGCCCTAGGCGGCGCCGCTGCCGCTCGCCGCCGCCGAATGGCGGGCTCGCAGTTCGGCGACGACCGCGGCCAGCGCCAGCCCCTTGAACTGCAGCAGCAGCATGCTGTGGTATAGGAGGTCGGCTGCTTCGGCGATGATTTTCTGATCCGGCTCGGCAACCGCCGCGAGCGCGAGCTCCAAGGCCTCTTCGCCGACCTTCTGGGCGATGCGCGACACGCCCGCCGCCGCCAATCCGGCCGTGTAGCTGCCGGCCGGGCGGCCGGCCAGCCGCTCGGCAATGATCCGTTCCAGCGCCGCCAGAAACGCCAGATCCTCGGACTGCGCGCGCGGCGCCGTCTCGCCCCAGCAAGTCATCGTGCCCAGATGGCAAACGGGCCCGTGACTTTCCGCCATTACCAGCAAGGTATCGCCGTCGCAGTCGGCGGCGATGCTGCGCACGGTCAAGAAATGACCGGATGTTTCTCCCTTGATCCAGAGCTTGCCCCTGCTGCGGCTCCAAAACGTGACGCGCCGCGTCTGCAGCGTGGCGGCCAGCGCCTCGCGATTCATATACCCCAACATGAGAACCGCGCCGCCGGCCGCATCTTGGATGATCGCCGGCACCAGGCCCGCATTTTTTTCCCAATCCAATCCCGTCAATTCCGTCATGGTCGCACCTCGATGCCGCCGGCCCGCAGCTGCTTCTTCAGTTCCGGTATGGTGATTTCCCCCGAATGAAACACGCTCGCCGCCAACGCGCCATCGGCGCCCGCGCTGCGGAACACGTCCGCAAAGTGATCGACGGCGCCCGCGCCGCCCGAGGCGATCAGCGGGACGGCGCACGCCGCGCGCACGGCGCGCAGCTGCGCGATGTCGTAGCCTTGCCGCACGCCGTCGCTCGCCATGCAGTTCAAGACGATCTCGCCGGCGCCGCGCTGCTGCACTTCGCGAACCCAGTCCAGCGTCGTTCGACCGGTATCGCGAGAGCGCTTGCTGTCGCCGGTGAATTGCTGTACGCGATAGCAGCCGCCGACGCTTAAACTGTCGATGCCGACGACGACGCATTGCGCGCCGAAGCGGGCACTCAATCTATCGATCAACTCCGGATCGGATAGGGCCGGGGAATTGACGGAGATCTTTTCGGCCCCCGCGGCGAGCACGGCCTGCGCGTCCGCGACCGAGCTTATTCCACCGGCTACGCAAAACGGAATGTCGAGCAGCCGCGCGATGCGATCGATCCATGAACGTTCGACGATGCGGCCGTCGGGACTCGCCGTGATGTCGTAGAAAACCAGTTCGTCGGCGCCCGCGTCGCGGTATCGGACGGCCAGCTCCAGAATGCCGCCGACGACGCGATGATCGCGAAAGCGCACGCCTTTGACGACTTGGCCGTCGCGCACGTCCAGGCAGGGAATTATGCGTTTGGCAAGAATGCGCGCAGCTCCTCGGCGGGCATCAACTCCTGCAGCAGAGCCGTGCCGCTGATCGCCGCGGCGGCGCCCGTCGCGGCCAGGTTCCGCAGGTCGCGGGCATCGCGAACGCCCCCGGAGGCCTGCCATTCGATACCGTCAAAGCGGCTGGTGGCCTCCCGGTATAGCTCGAGGTTCGGTCCGGACAAGGCGCCGTCGCGCCCGATGTCGGTGCACAGCACGTGCTGCGGCTCGTTGCCCGCGTAGTTCGCGACCGCGTTCCACAGTGTCAGAGTCGATTGCCGCCGCCATCCATGCGTGGCGACGCGCGGCGAACCGCCCGCGTCGATACGCACGTCGAACGCGAGGATCACCCGGTCGCGCCCGAATTCGCAGAGCCATTCCGAGACGGAATGCACGTCGGTGACCGCGGCGCTGCCGACGACGACCCGCGCCACGCCGAGGTTCAACATTTCGGCGACGCTCGCGCGATCGCGCAACCCGCCGCCGACTTGCAGCCGCACGGCATCTTGGTCCGCGAGGCGCCGGATGATCGAGCGGTTCGCGGCACTGCCGTCGCGCGCCCCGTCGAGATCGACGAGGTGCAGCCAATCGGCGCCCAAGTCGCGGTATTTGGCCAGCAACTCCTCGGGGCGCGGCGGATAGGCCGTCTCCGCGGCGAAATCCCCGCGCAACAGCCGCACGCAGCGGCCGCCTCGCAAGTCGACCGCCGGAATCAAGCGCAGGCCCTCGGTACGCATCGCGACTCAGTTCAAGGCGAGAAAATTCTGCAGCAGACGCGCACCGACCTCGGCCGAACGCTCGGGGTGGAACTGCGCGCCGTAAAAATTGCGCCACTCGACGCAGGCGCTGAACGGCTCGCCGTAGCGCGTCGTCGCCGTCGTCGCATCGCAGGGCGGCAGGGCGTAGCTGTGCACGAAGTACGCATAATCGGCCCCGCCGATTCCCGACAGCAAGGCCGAGTCGCGCCGCGGCTCGAACGTGTTCCAGCCGCTATGCGGCACGGGCCGTCCCGGAGCCGCGGCGATGCGCTCCGCGCGCCCCGCAATGAGCTTCAAGCATTGCGTCTGGCCCTCGGCCGAGGAGTCGAACAGCAATTGCATGCCGAGACAGATGCCGAGCACGGGCTGACGCAAGGACGTAATCACTCGATCGAGCCCGGCGAGGCGCAGACGGGCCATTGCATCCGCGGCGGCGCCGACTCCGGGCAGGATCACGTGGGTTGCGGCCTCGATACGCGCGGCATCGGCGGAGACCGCCGATGCGACGCCGAGCCGCTCGAGCGCATAACGGAGCGATGCGATGTTGGCGCCGCCGCTCGCTATGATCACGACATCCGGTGCGCTCACAAAGTACCTTTTGTGCTCGGCAGTTCGTGCCCGTCGAGGCGGATCGCCTGGCGCAAGCTGCGCCCGACGCCCTTGAAACACGACTCGACCATGTGGTGCGTGTTCTCGCCTCGCACGCTGATGTGCAGCGCGGCGCCCAAGGACTCGGCGAACGACCGGAAGAAATGCGGCACCAGCTCGGTCGGCAGTTCGCCGATCCGTTCGCGGTTGAAGGCGCCGTTCCAGACGAAGTAGGGCCTACCCGAGAGGTCGAGCGCGATTTGCGCTTCGGCTTCGTCCATCGCCAGCAGGAAGCCGTAGCGGGCGATGCCGCGTTTGTCGCCCAGCGCCTCGCGCAGCGCTTGGCCCAGCGCCAATGCGCAATCCTCGACCGTGTGATGTTCGTCGATCCGTAGGTCGCCGCGCGATTCGAGCTGCAGCGTAAATCCGCCGTGTTTGGCAATTTGCTCCAGCATGTGGTCGAAAAACCCGATACCGGTCGAAATGCTGCCGGTATCCTCGCGCGACAAATCCAAATCGATCGTGATCTCGGTTTCCTTGGTTTTACGATGCAGGTGCGCGCACCGCGCATGTCCGACGAGGCGCCGGGCGATGCCAGGCCAGGACTCCTCGGGGCTTCCGTCGCGGCGGATGCGTATTCCCGCTATTCCCAGATTGGCGGCGAATTCGAGGTCGGTGTCGCGGTCGCCGACCATGAAGCTGCGTCCCCGATCGATCGGATTGGCGGCGATGAATTGCTGCACCAAACCGGTCTTCGGCTTGCGGCAGCCGCAATTCTCGGCGAGGTAATGCGGGCAGATGAATACCTCGTCGAACTCGATGCCCTGCGAGGCGAACAAATCCAAGATAAATTGGTGCGCCCCATCGAATTGCCGTTGCGGCAGGCTCGGCGTGCCGAGGCCATCTTGGTTCGTGACGATGACGAAACGGAAGCCCGCGCGCCGCAGATCGAGCAACGCAGGCACGACGCCGGGCATCAGGCGAATCTTATCGAGCTTATCCACTTTCTCATCGGACGGCTCCTCGTTCAAGGTGCCGTCTCGGTCCAAAAACAGTAGACGCTGTCCGTTCACGTCGCCTCCGGTTGACTCATACCGCATCCAGGCTGTCGAGCAAGACATCGTTCTCGCGCCGGGTACCCACCGTGACCCGCAGCGATTGCCGCAACTGCGGGTGGCCGCGCAAATCGCGAACTATCGATCCGCCGGCCATGCTCCGTCGCATGAATGTCTCCGGGTCCGCCGCGTCCAACAGCAAGAAGTTGCAGTCGCTCGGCCAAACCCCTTGGACGAGCGCAGAAGCGGCGAGTCCGGCGCGAAGATATTCGCGTTCGCCGAGCAGCGCCTGGACGCGCGATCCGGTCGCCGCGAGCGCCGCGGGCTGCAACGCCGCGAGCGCCGCCTCTATCGTCGGCTGCGCGAGCGAATAGGGCGGCAAGACGCGTTTTGCGAGCTCGATGAGCGCCGGCGCTGCCAGCAGCGCGCCGATGCGCGCTCCAGCGAGCGCGTGTGCTTTGGACAGCGTGCGCAGGATCGCGAGCGTCGCATAGCGATCGAGCATGCGAGACATGCTGGGCCTGCCGCACCACTCGATATACGCCTCGTCGATGACAACAATGGCCTTGCCGTCGAGCGTTCGGCAAATGTCGTCGACGGCATCGGCGTCCAGCAGGTTCCCGGTTGGATTATTGGGCGAGCACAAGTAGACGAGCTTGATCGCGGAGTGCCAAGCCGCGAGCAGTCGGTCCGGATCGAGGCGCCAACCTTCGTCGCGCCGCAGCGCAATTTCGACGACGCCGCCACCCTGGATTCGAGCAGCGACCTGGTACATCCCGAAGGTCGGCGCGCACTGCAGAATGGAGTCCGTGCCGGACTTCAAGAATATGCGCGACAACATGTCGATCGCATCGTCGCTGCCGCGGGTCGCGAGCACCTGCGTCGGCGGCACGCCGTACAGTCCGGCGAGCCGCTCGATCAACTCCTGCGGCTGCGGTTCCGGATAACGATTCAGGCCCGCCTTGGTCGCATCGCCGGCCGGCCGCCACGGAGCTTCGTTGGCGTGTAATCGAGTCAAGGACGGCAGCCATGCGGCGTGGGAGTAGGGCTTGAGCGCCACGATTTCCGGCCGGGCCAAGTTGAGCAGCGCGTTCATCGCGGTTGTCCGGCCAATGCCTCGAGGCGAATCGCGACGGCGGCCGCGTGCGCGTCGAGCCCCTCGAGCCCGGCCAGTACCTGCGCCGTCGGTCCTATGCGCCGCAGTCCCGCCGGCGTCAGTTCCTGCACGCTGATGCGCTTCTGGAAATCCTCGAGCGACAAGCCGCTATAGGCGCGCGCGTAACCATACGTCGGCAAGGTATGGTTCGGGCCGCTGCAATAATCGCCGACCGGTTCGGGCGACCATTCTCCGAGGAACACGGCGCCGGCGGCGGTGACTTTGGGCAGCCAAGCGCGCGGCTCCCGCACCTGCAGCAGCAAGTGTTCCGGCGCGTAGGTGTTGGCGATCTCGAGAGCCTCTTGCAGCGAGGCGGTGACTATCGCTCGCATATGGGCGACCGATTCGGCGAGTATCGCGCTGCGCCTCAACCGGCGTTTTTGCCGTTCGATTTCGGAGGCGACCCGCTGCGCCAATTCGCGGCTGTCCGTTACCAGCAGCGACTGCGCATCGACGCTATGCTCGGCTTGCGCGAGCATGTCGGAGGCGACGAAGTCCGCGCGCGCACCGTCATCGGCGATCACCATGACTTCGCTGACCCCGGCCGGCAAATCGATGGCGGCGCCTTCGGGATCATTGGCGATGAGCAGCTTGGCCGCGGTGACCCAGGCGTTGCCGGGGCCGAAGATCTTGTCGCATTTCGGCACCGTGGCCGTGCCGTACGCCATCGCGGCGATGGCCTGCGCGCCGCCGAGCTTATAGATCCTTTCGATGCCCGCCGCGCGGGCGGCGACCAAGACGGCCGGATGCGCTCCACCGTTCGGAATCGGCGCCGTGCACAGCACGCGCACGGGGCAAGCGGCAATTGCCGCCGGCACGGCCAGCATGATGGCCGTCGACGGCAGCGGCGCCGAACCCGCCGGCACGTACAGCCCGACCGCCTGGATCGGGACGGCGATGCGCTCGCAGCGCACGCCTGGAGCGGTCTCGATCGAGATCGGCATCTGAATCTGCGCTGCATGAAACCGCCGCACGTTGGCGATCGCCTGCGCGATTGCCTCGCGTTCGGCACTGCTCAGTTTGCGTTCGGCCGCCGCGATTTCCTCGGCGCCGACCGCGAACGCATCGAGGCGCACGCCGTCGAAGCGCTGCGTCAGGTCGCGCAGGGCGGCATCGCCGCCGCGGCGCACCTCTTCGATGATCTGCCGCGCGGAGTTCGCGACCGCGCCCGCATCGCGCAGCGCCGGACGCCGCAGCAGCGCTAGGGACCCGTCCGCCGACAATGATTTCCATTCGACGATGCGCATGGTCACGCCAGCATCTTTTCGACCGGAAGCACCAGTACGGAACTTGCGCCCGCCGCCTTCAGCGCTTCGAGCGTCTCCCAAAAGACGCTTTCCCGGCATACGGCGTGAACGGCAACGCGATCGCCGCGGCCTTCGAGCGGAATTACGGTCGGCGCTTCGCTGCCCGGCAGCAGCGTTGCGATCTGTGCGAGCGCCGAACGGGGCGCGTGCAGCATGATGTATTTGCTGCCCCGGACCTGTTCGACACCGTCGATCCGCATCAGCAAGCGGCGCGTCCACTCCCGCTTTTCCGCGGCGACCGGCAGCGGCGTGCGGATCAGCGCCGCCTGGCTAGAGAGTACCGTCTCGACCTCGCGCAGATGGTTCGCGGCCAGGGTCGAGCCGGTCGACACCAAATCGCAAATCACATCCGCGCGCCCGAGGCGCGGAGCGATCTCCACCGAGCCGGACAGCACTACGACCTCGGCCGAGACCCGCTGTTCGGTCAAAAAGCGCGACAATACCGCCGGATAGGTCGTGGCGATGCGCTTACCCACGAGCGATTCGGCGCCGCGGTATTCGAAACCGTCCGGCACCGCGATGCACAGCCGGCAATGGCCGAAGTCCAGCAACTGGATTTGATCGAACAGCGGTTCGATGCCGCGCGCCCGAAACGCGAGGCGCTTTTCCTCGGTAACGTTGAGGCCGACCAAACCGAGATCGCAAACATCCTCCTGGACCAGATCGGGGATGTCGTCGTCGCGGACGAACAACACGTCGAGCGGCATGTTTTCGCCGTGGCACATCAGCTGGTCCTTGCCGCGCGTGTAGCGCAGGCCGCAGCGGCTCAACAGGTCGAGCGAGGCCTCCGTCAGGCGGCCGTTCTTTTGAACGGCGATCCGCAAGCGCGTCTCGGCGGACACTCAGGCGCCACGCGCGGCATGCAGCCGCAAGGCCACCGCTTGGTAGCCGCCGTTGCCGGCGGTCAAAAATCGGGCGACGCGGCCGATCGTCGTGACGCTGACGCCGGTTTGGCTGTGGATCTCGCGATAGGGCAGGCCGCGCTGCAACAGCTCGACGACCGCCCAGCGGTCCGCCATGGCCTGCAACTCCGCCGGGGTGCAGAGGTCGCGGAAGAAATTCCGGCATTCCTCCGAGGAGCGCAGGGCCAAGACAGCGCCGTAAAGCGCGCGCTCATGCTGCATTTCCTGGCGCGGCGTGACCAGCCGGTTGACTTTCATCGTGCACGATCCAATGTATTAATATGTTAGTACATTAGTACATTGAGGGCGCCGTCACAAGCGCTGCGCGAGTTCCGGCCGCGGGCCGGCGTGGCGCCGCTTGACGCGGTGCGGCCGGCTGCCTAGAATCCCGCCCGCTCATCTAGACCGGCTGAGGGAAAGGCCCTTAGAAGCCGGGGCAACCAACGCGGGCATTGCAGGTCCCGCGAAACGGTGCCAACTCCTGCGGGCGGCGGACTCTCGTGGTCCGGACCCGGTAGATGGGCGTCCGATCGAACGGCGGGCCGACCGCCGCGCAAGGACAGTCGCGAGCGCTACCGCTCCACAGGGGTTATGTCAACCTGTGAGGAGTGAGCTTGCGATGGCGCGAAATTCCGCCGCTGAACTAATCGACGAAATTGTGGACTTGCCGGCTCCGTGGACGCTGCACTACGGCGATTTGCTGCCGAACGCCCGCCTCGCGTACCGGATCGAAGGTCCGCGCGGCGCGCCGATCGTCGCGGCGCTCGGCGGCATCTCGGCGCATCGCGCGGTCGCTCCCGCGCAAGAGCGGGGGCTGGTGGACCGAAATCGTCGGACCCGGCCTCGCCGTCGATACCCGGCGCTATCGCGTGCTCGGCATCGATTATCTGGGCGGCGCCGGCGACAGCAGCGCGCCGGACGGGCGGATTCCATTCCCGCCGCTGAGCGCCTACGACCAAGCTGCGGCGCTTCGCGCAATCCTGTTGCAGGGGGCATTGCCGCTGCACGCGATCGTCGGCGCCTCGTACGGCGGCATGGTCGCGCTGTCGTTCGCCGAGCGCTACCCGGAGCTCGTGGGCCGCATCGTCGTGATAGGCGCGTCGGAGCAGTCCCGGCCGCTGTCGACGGCCTGGCGCAGCGTGCAGCGGCAAATCGTCCGGGACGCGATCGCGCGCGGCGACGCCGCCGCAGGATTGCGGCTCGCGCGCGCCTTGGCTATGACGACGTACCGCAGCCCGACGGAGTTCGCCGAACGGTTTTCCGGGCCGCCGCTGCGCGAGGCCGATCGATTTTACTTTCCGATAGAGCGATACCTGTTTGCGCGCGGCGACGAGTACGTGCAGAAATACAAGGCGGAATCGTTTCTCGCGCTGAGCGAATCGATCGACCTGCATCGGATCGACGCGCGCAAGGTGCGCACACCGGCGACGCTGATCGCGGTGCGCGAGGACCAGTTGGTGCCGCTCTCGGATATGCAAGCCATGGCCGGCAGACTCGGCGGCCAAACCCGGCTCGTGGAGCTGAGTTCGATTTTTGGTCATGACGCGTTCTTGAAGGAGGGCGCGGCGCTGAAACCCATCATTGAGCAGGCTCTGGAGCACGCGATCACATGAGCGACGAAAATAAACTCAAGCCGACGACGCGCGCGGTGCGCGCGGGTCTGGAGTCGGATGCCCAATTCGGCGCCGTCGTGCCGCCGGTCTACTTGAGTACGAACTTCGCGTTCGACGGCTATCGTCAGCAGCGCAGCAAGTACGACTATACCCGGTCCGGTAATCCGACTCGCGACCTGCTCGCGGCGGCGATCGCCGATCTGGAGGGCGCCGCCGGCGGCATCGTCACCTGCACCGGCCTCGCCGCCATCACCCTGATCCTGGCGACTCTGCCGTCGGGCGCGCGCGTCGTCGCACCGCACGATTGTTACGGCGGCACCTTCCGGCTGCTCGCCGCCTGGCACGCGCAAGGCAAGATCGTCGTCGATTTCATCGATCAGGGCGATCCGGCGGCGCTGCAGGCGGCGCTCGCCGAACAGCCGAAATTGGTCTGGATCGAGACACCGAGCAATCCACTGCTGCGCATCGTCGACATCCGGGCGATCGCGGATGCGGCGCACGCGGCCGGCGCATTGGTGGTCGCCGACAATACCTTCCTGTCGCCGATTTGGCAGCGGCCGATCGCACTCGGCGCCGACGTCGTCATGCATTCGACGACCAAGTATCTGAACGGCCACAGCGACGTGGTCGGCGGCGCCCTCGTCAGCCGTACCGCCGAGCTACTGCAACAATTGGCGTGGTGGGCGAACGCGATCGGCGTGACCGGAGCGCCGTTCGATAGTTTCCTGACGCTGCGCGGCATCCGCACGCTGCCGGCCCGCATGCGCGTGCACGAGGAAAACACGCAGGCGGTCGTCGCGGCACTGCAGCGCCATCCGGCGGTCGCCCGTATTTATTATCCGGGACTGGCGGATCACCCGGGACACGCGCTCGCGCGGCGGCAGCAGACCGGCTTCGGCGCGATGCTGAGTTTCGAACTGGCCGGCGGCGAACCCGCCGTGGAAGCGCTGTTGCAAGATCTCGGCTGCTTCACGATCGCCGAATCGCTCGGCGGGGTCGAGAGCTTGATCGCGCATCCGGCGACGATGACGCACGCCGGCATGGATGCCGATGCGCGACTGCGGGCGGGAATTGGGCCGGGCCTGCTGCGCGTTTCGGTCGGCATCGAGGATCCGGCCGATCTGGTCGCCGACCTCGAAGCCGGATTACGGCGCGTGACGAGCGGCTTGGCGGCGTGACCCGGGCCCTCCGGCCCATGGCGGCAGCGGCTCGTCTACAGGCCCGCGAGCACCGCGTCGCCGGCGGCCCGCGTCGAGACTGCCGGCGAGATGGCCGGCGCCAGGTCGGCGGGCAGCGCTCCGAGATCGATCGCCCTGCGACACGGCCGCCTCCAGAGCGTGCGCTTCGCGCTCGAGGCGCAGTGAATAGCGCAGCAGCATCGCGGCGCTCAAAATCGTTGCATAAGGGTTGGCAATGCCGCGGCCCGCGATGTCGGGTGCGGAGCCGTGGATCGGCTCGAACAGCCCGGCGCCCGCGCCCGACCCCAGCGAGGCCGACGGCAGCATGCCGAGCGAGCCCGCGAGCATCGAGGCTTCGTCGGTCAAAATGTCGCCGAACATGTTCTCCGTGACGATGACGTCGAAATCGCGCGGCTTTCTGATCAAGTGCATCGCCGCCGCGTCCACCAGCATGTGTTCGAAACGCACGTCGGGGAATTCCGCCGGCAGCAGCCGCTCGACGACCGTGCGCCACAGGCGCGAGGTTTCCAGCACGTTGGCCTTGTCGATCGACGTCAGCTTGCCGCGCCGGTCGCGTGCGAGTCCGGCTGCGAGCCGAACGACCCGCTCGATCTCGGCGACCGTGTAGCTGCATAGGTCCGACGCCTCGGTGGCCGTGCGGTGCTTCTCGCCGAAATAGATGCCGCCGGTCAATTCCCTGACGACCATGATGTCGACGCCATGCAGCAGTTCGGCCTTGATCGGCGAGGCGCCGAGGACCGCCGGATGCGGAGCGACGGGCCGCAAGTTGGCGAACAGACCTAGGGCTTTGCGCAATTGCAGTAGACCTTGCTCGGGGCGGACGGCGGCGCTCGGATCGGACCATTTGGGTCCGCCGACCGCGCCCAGCAACACGGCGTCGGCGCGGCGGCAGGTCTCGAGAGTCGCCGCGGGCAGCGCCTCGCCGGTCGCGTCGATTGCGGCGCCGCCTAGCAGCGCCGCTTCGAATCGGAATTGATGTCCGAAGCGCGCCGCGACGGCCGACAGCGCGCGCACCGCTTCGTCGGTCACCTCCAAGCCAATGCCATCGCCGGCTAGAACTGCGATCAGGGCCCGCACCGGGGATTCCCTACTTGCCGCGCGCCGCTTCGTAGCGTTGCACGTCCTCTAACTTGCCGAGCAGGTAGCCGAGCTCATCGACTCCGTGCAGCAGGCAATGCCGAGCGAAGGCTTCGATCTGGAACGCGGCGCTCGACCCGTTCGGTAGCGCGAGGCGCATCGTCTGCAGGTCGATCTCGATCTGCGCGCCGGGATTCTCGACGAGCCAACGGTGATTGGCGGCATCGACGACGACCGGCAACAGGCCGTTTTTCAGCGCGTTGTTGCAGAAGATGTCGGCGATCGCGGTACTGACGACCGCACGAAAGCCGTAATCGACGAGCGCCCACGGCGCATGTTCGCGCGAGGACCCGCAGCCGAAATTATGTCCCGCCACGAGTATTTGGCTGCCGGCGGCCGCGCTCTGGTTCAGGACGAATTGGGGGTTGACGGCTCCGTCGGCGAGATAGCGCCAGTCGGCGAACAGGAATTTGCCCAGACCGGTTTTGGTCGTCACCGTCAGAAAGCGCGCCGGAATGATCTGATCCGTATCGATGTTCGTCGACGGCATCACGACGGTCTTCGAGCGGATCGACTTGATCGGCTCCATCAGAGCATCCCGCGCGGGTCGCAAATCTTGCCGGCGACCGCGCTCGCCGCCGCCGTGTAAGGGCTCGCCAACAACGTCCGCGCGCCGACCCCTTGACGGCCCTCGAAGTTGCGGTTGCTGGTGCTGACCGCATAAGCGCCGGCGGCGACGGTGTCCCCGTTCATGCCGAGACACATCGAGCAGCCGGACTCGCGCCACTGCGCGCCCGCCGCTAGAAAAATGTCGGCGAGTCCCGCGGCTTCCGCTTCTCGCTTGACTTGCTGCGATCCCGGAACGACGAGCATGCGAACGCCGTGCGCGACTTTGCGCCCCTTCATGATGCTGGCGGCGGCCCGCAGATCCTCGATGCGGCCGTTCGTGCAGCTGCCGATGAATACGACGTCGATCGGCTTGCCGAGCATCGCATCGCCGCCGTGAAAACCCATGTAGCGCAGCGCCTTGTCGAACACCGCATCGCCGGTATGGGAGGGAATCGACGCGCCGATCGGCAGCACCATTCCCGGATTCGTGCCGAACGTGATCATCGGTTCGAGCGTCGAGGCGTCGATGTCGACCGCGCCCTCGAACTTCGCGCCCGAATCGCTGCGCAGCATGCGCCACTCGGCGAGGGCGGCGTCCCATGCCGCGTCCTTCGGTGCGCGCGGCCTGGCGGCCAAATACTCGAAGGTCGTGTCGTCCGGAGCAATCATGCCGGCGCGCGCCCCGGCCTCGATCGACATGTTGCAGATCGTCATGCGCTCCTCCATCGACAGCGCCTCGATCGCCGGGCCCCGGTACTCCAGCACGTGGCCGGTGCCGCCGGAAACGCCGATTTTGCCGATGATCGCGAGGATCAGGTCCTTGGCGGTCACGGCGGAGGGCAAGCGTCCGGCGACGTTCACCGCGAAGGTCTTTGGCTTGCGCTGCAACAGGCATTGCGTCGCGAACACATGTCCGACTTCGGTGCTGCCGATGCCGAACGCGAGCGCGCCGAATGCACCGTGCGTGCTCGTATGACTGTCGCCGCAGACGATCGTCATGCCGGGCAGCGTCAGCCCGAGTTCCGGGCCGATCACGTGCACGATGCCGCGCCGCGCATCGCGAATGCCGAACAGTTCGACGGCGAACTCCGCCGCGTTGTGCTCCAGCTGCCGCACTTGTCGGGCGGCATCGTCGAGTTTGATCGGCGCACCGCCGAAGATCTGATCGCTGACCGTCGGCGTGGAGTGGTCCATCGTCGCGAGGGTTCTATCAGGGCGCCGCAGCGGCAAGCCCGCGGCGCGCAGCATTGAAAACGCCTGCGGCGAGGTCACCTCGTGAATCAGATGCAAATCGACGTACAGGACCGCGGGCGTGTCGGCCGTTTCCGGCAGGACCTCGTGCGCCCGACCAAACCTTGTCGAACATCGTGCGTGCAGTCATGGGCGCGGACTCGTCATGCCTTGCCGGACTCCAGCCACGGCATGCGCGCCCGCAATTGCGCGCCGATTTTCTCGATCGGGTGCGTCAAATCAACCTTCATCAGCCGGTTGTATTTGCGCCGCCCGCTCTTGTTCTCGGCGATCCACTGGCGGGCGAACTTGCCTTGTTGAATTTCGGTCAATATCTTTCGCATTTCCTTCTTGGTCGCCTTGTTGACGATGCGCGGTCCGCGCGTCAGATCGCCGTACTTGGCGGTCTCGCTGATGAAGCGGTGCATCTTCGTGATGCCGCCTTCGTGCAGCAAATCGACGATCAGCTTGAGCTCATGCAAGCACTCGTAGTATGCAACGGCGGGCTGGTAACCTGCCTCGACGAGGGTTTCGTAGCCCCTGACGACGAGTTCGGTGGCGCCGCCGCACAGCACCGCTTGCTCGCCGAACAAGTCGGTCTCGGTCTCCTCGGCGAAGGTGGTTTCCAGCACGCCGCCGCGCGTTCCGCCGATGCCGTGGGCGTACGCCAAGGCTTTGGCCTTGGCGCGCTTCGAGGCGTTTTGCGCGACCGCGATCAGGCAGGGTACGCCCCGGCCTTGTTGATATTGGCGCCGCACGAGATCGCCGGGCCCCTTCGGCGCGATCAGGACGACATCCAGGTCCTTGCGCGGCTTGATCTGCTTGAAATGGATGTTGAAGCCGTGCGCGAACAGCAGAGCCGCGCCTTTCTCGATGAACGGCCGGATTTCCGCGTACAGGGATTTCTGCGTCAGATCCGGCACCAGCATCGCGATCAGCTGCGCGCCCTCGACGGCGGCCTTTGGCTGCATGACCTTCAGGCCGTCCTTTTTTGCCTTGTTCCAGCTGGCGCCCTTGCGAACGCCGACGACGACGTCGAAGCCGCTGTCCTTGAGGTTCAGAGCGTGCGCGCGGCCCTGACTGCCGTAGCCGAGCACGGCGATTCGCGCGCCCCGCAGCGCTTTTTGATCGACGTCTTTCTGCGAATACAAACGCATCCTGGTCTCCTGGTAGCTTCAGCTCTATCTTTCGAACGCCGAAAACCGCGTTCAAGACTCTGCGAGCCTGCGCGGGGTCCCATGCGAATGCATCGAGAACGGGGGGCGAACTAGCCGCAAATAGCACCACAGAATCTCTTATGATGCAAGGCTTCCGGGGGCGCCGGTTTCGCGCCGGAGGACGGATAGATGAACTCGGATCGCATCGGGACCACGCCGTTGTGGTTGCTGTACGAAGATGAAGCCGACGCATGGCGCGCGACGCAGGCCGCCCCGCTGCAATGTTGGCTGCGCGAACAAGACTTCAACGGCGAGCGCAATCGCGTCGTGCTGGCGCCCGACGCGAACGGGGAGTTGGCCGCCGCGATTTGCGGATTGGGTAAACGGCAAGGTTCGCTGTCGCTGTGGCAAGCCGCCGCCGCCGCCGATCGCCTGCCGCCGGTGCCGTTCAGGGCGATGCAGGCATGGAGCCCGCGGGAAGCGACGCAGCTGTCGCTGGGCTTTGCCTATGCGGCGTACCGGTTCGACCGTTACCGCCGCGCGGCGCCGTCGCGCGCCGCCGCCATCGAGATGCCGGCGAACGCCGATCGAACCTACGTGCGGTTGGCGGCGGAGTCGATCGGTTTGGCGCGCGACTGGATCAATACGCCGGCCGCGGATATGGGACCGGCGGCGCTCGCGGCAGCGGCGCGCGGCTTGGCCGAACGCGCCGGCGCAGGCTACCGCGAATGGGTTGGCGCGGAATTGTTGGCGGCGAACTTTCCGGCGATTCATGCGGTAGGGCGCGCCAGCGCATCGGAGCCCCGCTTGATCGACATCGAGTGGCCGTCGTCGCCGGACGCGGCCGCGCCCACCGTCGTGCTGATCGGCAAGGGGGTCTGCTTCGACAGCGGCGGCCTGGACATCAAATCCGGCACCGGCATGGCGTTGATGAAGAAGGACATGGGCGGTGCCGCGGTCGCGCTCGCGCTCGCCCACATGCTGATCAGCGCGAAGATTCGCGCGAACCTGCGGGTGCTCATTCCGGCGGTCGAGAATTCGATCAGCGGCAACGCCTACCGGCCGGGCGACGTGCTCGCGACGCGCAAGGGTTTGACGGTCGAGGTCGCGAACACCGACGCGGAAGGCCGTCTTGTGCTCTGCGACGCGCTGGCGCTCGCCGATGCGGACGGCTCCGCCGATTTGATCATCGATTTCGCGACATTGACCGGCGCGGCGCGCGTTGCGCTCGGGCCCGAACTGCCGGCGCTGTTCGGCAACGACGACACGGTCGTAGCCGATCTCGCGCGTATAGCCGCCGAAGAGCACGATCCCTTGTGGCCGATGCCGCTTTGGGATGCCTATGGCGACGAACTCGGCAGTAAAATTGCCGATCTTTCGAACGTATCCGCCACCGCCTTCGCCGGCGCGATCTTCGGCGCGCTGTTCCTGCAGCGCTTTGTCACCGCATCGCCCCGCTGGGTGCACATCGACCTGTACGCGTGGAATCCGAAGGAGCGGCCGGGCCGCGGCGTCGGCGCCGAGGCCCAGGCGCTGCGCGCCGTCTACCGCTATCTAACCGACCGCTACGGCATTGCTTAATGGCCGCGGGCCTCTTTATGCTACGCGGCCCGTCCGTTCAACGCCTCGAGTCCCGGTAGTATCGAACATGCCCAAGAACAAGCCCGCCCGCGTCGATGCCCGCAAGTACTCACGCGTAATCGTCGACGGCCTCAAACAGGCGCCGGGACGCGCGATGTTGCGGGCCGTGGGCTTCAGCGATGCGGATTTTTTGAAGCCGCAGGTCGGCATTGCTTCGACGTGGAGCAATTTGACCCCGTGCAACATGCATATCGACGGCTTGGCGCGCATCGCCGCCGGGGGCGTCGAGGCGAACGGCGCGAAGGCGATCACGTTCAACACGATCACGGTGTCCGACGGAATCTCGATGGGCACTCCCGGTATGCGCTATTCCCTGGTGTCGCGCGAAGTAATCGCCGACTCGATCGAAACGGTCGTCGGCGCGCAAGGATTCGACGGGGTTCTAGCGATCGGCGGCTGCGACAAGAACATGCCGGGATGCTTGATCGCGATTGCGCGCCTGGATCGGCCGGCGATCTTCGTCTACGGCGGAACGATACGCCCGGGCCCCGGGGGCACCGACATCGTTTCGGTGTTCGAGGCGATCGGCGGGCATGCCAAAGGTGCTGTTTCCGAGCAACAGTTGCGCATCGTCGAGCGCACGGCGATCCCGGGTCCGGGGTCCTGCGCCGGCATGTACACGGCCAACACGATGGCCTCGGCGATCGAGGCGCTCGGCATGAGCTTGCCGAACAGTTCGGCTCAGGATGCGGTGTCGGGGCAGAAGCGCGATGATTGCGCGCGGGCGGGCGCCGCGGTCGTCAAGCTGATCGAGCGCGGGATCCGTCCGCGGCAGATCATGACCCGGCGGGCGTTCGAAAATGCGATCACCGTCTGTATCGCGCTCGGCGGATCGACCAATGCGGTGCTGCACTTGCTGGCGATCGCATCGGCCGCTGGCGTCAAACTGGCGCTGGCCGACTTCACGCGTATCGGCAAACGGGTCCCGGTCTTGGCCGATTTGCGGCCAAGCGGCCGTTTCTCGATGTCGGAATTGGTCGCGATCGGCGGCATCCAGCCCTTGATGAAGACCTTGCTGGAAGCCGGCCTGCTGCATGGCGACTGCCTGACGGTGACCGGCGCGACGCTCGCGGAGAATCTGCACGGCGTAGAACCCTATCCGCCGGGGCAACAGATCATCCGGCCGCTCACCTCGCCAATCAAAAAAGACAGCCATTTGGTGATTCTGTATGGGAATTTGGCGCCGGACGGAGCGGTCGCGAAGATTACCGGGAAGGAGGGAACGAGCTTCTCCGGCACGGCGCGGGTGTTCGATTCGGAGGAGCAAGCGCTGGCGGGCATCCTCGGCGGTTCGGTGCGCGCGGGCGATGTCGTCGTGATCCGCTATGAGGGGCCGAAGGGCGGGCCCGGTATGCGCGAAATGTTAAGTCCGACGGGCGCGATCATGGGCAAGGGCCTCGGCAAGGACGTCGCGCTGATCACGGACGGCCGCTTTTCCGGCGGCAGCCACGGGTTTGTCGTCGGCCACGTATCGCCCGAAGCCGCGGTCGGCGGCCCGCTCGCGCTGCTGCGCAGCGGCGACCGCATTTCGATCGACGCCAAACGGCGCGAGCTCAGCGTCGCGCTGAGCGCCGCCGAAATGCGGCGGCGCCGAAAAGCCTGGACCGCGCCCCGGCCGTACGCGCGCAGAGGCGTGTTGGCTAAGTACGCGCGCTGTGTCAGCAGCGCAACGCTCGGCGCCGTGACGGATTTGGAATGATCGCCGGGGGGCTCGCGTTGGGTGTCCCGTCCCCGGGGCGCGTTAATTGCAATCGAATAAAGTCATGAAGCACGCCCGTCCAGCCGCGTTTCCTGCCGTCAATTCGCGCTTGCAGTGCGGGGCGCATTTGTGTCAGTCTCTAGCAGGCGCGGCAAACGGCACGAACCGACATCATTAAAACATCCGACGGAAGGGTCGGCGGCGCGCCGCACGCGGTTGCATGCCGCGCGCATGTCAGGGCGCCGGCGCGCGAGGCAACGTGGCGAACGCGCGAGTCACTACGAGCCACTAGACATATATAATGTAGGGGACGGGGTCGCAAGCAGATGTATATATACGAAGAGCCGTCGTTGTTTTCGGGAAGGCGAGGCGTTGCGTTCGTCATCGTCATTCTGCTGCACATCTTGGTCGGCTATGCCTTTTACAGCGGTCTAGCGCGGCGTATTGTTCAGAACATCATCGTGCCGGTCGAGATCGCGCAAATCGACAAGCCGAAGGCGGACGACAAGCCGCCGCCGCCGCCGCCGAAGCTCGAGGACATCAAACCGTACGTGCCGCCGCCGGAATTCGTCGACATCCAGGCGCCGCAGCAACAAACCAACGCGATCACGCAGGTCTCGCGCACCCCCGCCCCGGTGCGCGTCGCGCCGCCGCCTGTGGTTCGCCATATCTCGCCGCCGCGGATGGACCCTAGGCACCCGCTGAAGATCGGCAGCGACTGGTATCCGGACGCCTCGAAGCGCGCCGGCGAGGAGGGCACCTGCCGCGTCAAGCTGACGGTCGCACCGGACGGGCGCATCAGCGGCGAATCGCTCGAGAAGAGCTCCGGTTTCCCGCGCCTGGACGAAGCGTGCCTGAAGGCCGTGCACGGCCAGCGCTTGCTGCCGGCGACCGAGAACGGCAAGGCAATCGAATTGACGACGATCGTGCCGATTACCTGGAAGCTCACCGACTAAGCGGCTGCTACTACGCCGCTTTTGCCGTTAATTGAGATATTTACAATCGCTTTTGAATCATAGATCCATCAATTTATAAACTTGATCAAGCAGAGGGAATCGGTCCATGCCAGAGACAGTCGTAGAAAATCCGTATGGCCTTGGCGCGCTCATTGCGCAGGGCGACATCGTTGCGCGGGCGACCGTGCTGATCCTCGTCATCATGTCGTTTATGACATGGTTCATCATGATCACGAAATATTGGGATCAGCGCCGCTTGCGTAAACAGTCGGCCCTGGCTGAGAAGGAGTTCTGGACCTCGACCAGCCTGACCGACGCCGTCAACAAACTGAAAGGCGACTCCAATCCTTTCCGCGCGCTGGCCGAGACCGGCAAGCAAGCGTACGAGCATCACGAGACGAACAAGTCGCGCTTGGCGGGCGCGATCGACACCAGTGAATGGATCACCCAAGCCCTGCAGCGAACCGCCGACACGGTCATCGGCCGCATGCAGTCGGGCTTGCCGGTCCTGGCGTCGGTCGGCTCCACGGCGCCGTTCGTCGGTTTGTTCGGCACCGTCTGGGGCATTTATCACGCGTTGATCGCGATCAGCTTGGCCGGCCAGGCGTCGATCGACAAGGTGGCTGGCCCCGTCGGCGAGGCGCTGATCATGACCGCGATGGGTCTTTTCGTCGCCGTGCCCGCGGTGCTGGGTTATAACATATTGCTGCGCCGTAACAGGGTCGTGCAGGAGCGCGTCAGTCATTTCACGCACGAGCTGCACGCCTACTTGATTTCGGGCGCGAAGATGGGCCTCGGCATGGACAAGCCGGCCGCCGGCGCCGCGAAGCCGGCGCCCGCCGTTGCACGCTAGGACCGTCGCGCCATGGCACTGAACGTTGGCGCCAAGAGCGAGGGCGAGGCGATGTCGGACATCAACGTCACGCCTCTTGTGGACGTGATGTTGGTGCTCCTGATCATCTTCATCATCACGATTCCGGTGATCGTGCCGCAGATACAACTGACGCTGCCGAAGGCGACGAATGTGCCGACCGTCACCAAACCGGAAAATATCACCGTGTCGATCGACAAGGACGGCGGCATCTATTGGAACACCAAGAAACTGGCGAGTCAGGACGATCTGAAGACCGAGCTGAGGTCGATTGCGCGCATTGATCCGCAGCCTGAGGTACACATCCGCGGCGACGCTGACGTCCGTTACCTGTACGTCGGCCAAGTCCTGGTGGCCGCCCAGCAAATCGGCATCCGCAAGGTGGCGTTCCTGACCACGCCCGATCACTTGGGCGTCGGCCCGTAGGAGAGACATCGATGGCAATGAACGTAGGCGGGGAAGAAGGCGGCTCGATGTCGGAAATCAACATGACGCCGCTGATCGACGTCATGCTGGTGCTGTTGATCATCTTCATCATCACGATTCCGGTCATGACAAATGCCGTCAAGATCGATAACCCGCTGCCGCCGCCGCCGAATTTCGTGCCGCCGCCGCCGCCGCCGGTCATCAATTTGTCGATCGACTTTGACGGCACTTTGATCTGGAACGGGACGCCGGTCGATCGCGCGACGCTGCAGAATTACATCTCGCAGGAAGCCGGCAAGACGCCCCAGCCGGAAGTGCATATTACGGTCGACAAGTTTGCGAAGTATGCGAAAGTCGCGCAGACCCTGGCCGACCTGCAGAGCCGCGGGATGAAGAAGATAGGGTTCGTCAATAACGACTTTTTTTAGTAGCGTCTCGGCACAGGAACGGCGGCGCGCAATCTCCCCAGGCCGGGTTGCGCGCCGTTTGTTTGGGTTGCCGATCCTTGAAAGTTCCAGAGAGGTTAGACGATGTTGCATTCGAGACTGAACGTTCGTAGCCGACCGCTGTTCGGCGCCATGATCGGCTTGTTGCTGCTGTCGGCAGGTTCCGTGCCTACACGCGCGGAGGACGCGCCCAAGGGGCCGCAAATCAGCCGGTCAATCGCCAAGGAGATGATCGCGGCGCAAAAAGCGCTGCAGGCCGGCCGCTGGCAGGAAGGCTTGAAGAACCTGCAGGAGGCGGAGGCGAAAGGATCGCTGACGCCGTTCGACCACAAGACGATCGACGACTTGAAGGCTTTTGCCTACGTCAAGACGAATAACATGAAGGGCGCCGAACAGGCGTTCGAGGATGCGCTCGGGACCGGCGCGGCGACCGCGGACGACAAGACGCGTTTTACGCGCGCGGTGTTCCAGTTGGCCTACAACGCCAAGGAATACCCGAAATCGATCGAATACGGCAAGAAGCTCGCCGATATGGGTTCGGACAATCCGGATATCTACGCGATCGTCGGTCAAAGCTATTATCTGACGAAGGACTGCCGCGACGCCTCGATTTGGATGGACAAGGCGATCGCGGTCAGCCGCAAGGCCGGCAAGGTGCCGCAGGAGGGCTATTTCCAGATCAAGTTGCGCTGCGCGTTCGAGGCGAACAATACGGGAGCGGAGATCGCCGGTTATACCGACCTCGTGCGCCTGACGAACAAAACCGAATACTGGAATCCTCTGCTCAGGCTAGTGCGCCAGGACGAGCGTGACGATCGCAACCTTTTGATGATCTATCGGATCATGTACAACACGAACGCGATGACGGTCGGCAGCGATTACACCGAGATGGCGCAGCTGCTCGGCGATGCCGCGCTGCCGGGAGAAGCGGCGACCGTGCTGCAGAAGTCGATTACCAACAATCTGGTCGCGGCGGATCAGAAGGACCGCGTCAATCGCCTGTTGAAATCCTTGCAGGGCCGCGCCGACACCGATCGCAAGGGCATACCAGGATTCGTCAAAGAGGCCGACAAGAGCTCGTCAGGAGAGCTCGACGTCAAGCTCGGCGAGGTCTACTTCGGCTTCGGTGATTTTGAAAGCGCCGTGCAATCGATCAATCGCGGCTTGAAGAAGGGCTCGATCAAGCATGTTGACGAGGCCTATGTGTATCTGGGTCTCGCCGAGCAGCAGCTGAAGGACGTCGCGGACGCGAAGAAGGCCTTCGCACAGCTCAAATCGCTGCCGGACGTCAATCAGAGGATATTGAAGTTGTGGGATTTGTACGCCGAGAAAATCAGCTAACGCGCGAACAACGATTGTCCTTTGTAAGGAGCTCAGTGATGACGATCAAGGCCGGCGACAAGGTGCCCGCAGGCACGTTCACGCGGATGACCAAGGACGGCCCGCAGAAAATGACGACCGAGCAGTTGTTCAAGGGCAAGAGAGTCGTGTTGTTTTCGGTGCCGGGCGCATTTACGCCGACCTGCGACGCGCGGCATTTGCCGGGATTCGTCGAACTCGCCGGCGCGATCAAGGCGAAAGGCGTCGACACGATCGCGTGCACGGCGGTCAACGACGTGTTCGTCATGAACGCGTGGGGCAAGCACGGTAATGTAGGCGACGATATATTGATGCTCGCGGACGGCAACGGGGAATACGTGAAGGCCCTCGGGTTGGAATTGGACGCAAGCGGTTTCGGCATGGGCACGCGCGGACAGCGATTCGCACTGATCGTCAAAGACGGTGTAGTGACCCACGTCAACGTCGAGAAGCCGGGAGAGTACAAAGTCTCCGCGGCCGACTACGTCCTCGCCCAGCTGTAGAGAGCGCCGATCGAACTGCGTGCCCTCAGGACGTCCCGTAGCGACGTCACGGCGGCCGATGCGCGGCGCATCGCGCGCGAGCTTTACGGCCTGACGGCCGAGATCCTGCCGCTTGCCGGCGAGCGCGACCTTAATTTTCATCTGCGCACGGACCAGGGCCACGAGTTCGTCCTGAAGGTCATCGATGCGGCCGCCGACGCTTCGCTGGTCGATTGCCAGTGGCGCATCTTGCGGCATTTGCGGCAGCGCGATGCTTCGCTGCCCGTTCCCCGGGTCATAAAGACCATCGACGGCCGCGAGGTGGGCGTTGTAAAGAGCGGCGAAGCGACGCTTGCGACCTTGTTGATCGACCACCTGGCGGGCGTTCATTTGCGAACGGGCCGCGCCGCTGCGGCCGCATTGCGCAACATGGGCACGGTGCTCGCGCGAATCGACTTGGCCCTGGAAGGGTTCTTTCATCCGGCACTCGAGCAAGCGTTGGTTTGGGACGTGCGCCGGCTGCCGGAGCTGGCCGGCTGCCTCGAACTGCTGGAACCGGCGAGCCTGCGCAAAGCGGTCGCCGAGATCGTGCGCGCGTTCCAGCTACGGCTGCCGGCGCTCGATCGCTTGCGCGCCCAGGCGATACACGGGGACTATCACGCCGGCAACGTGCTGCTCGATCGCGCCGGTTTGACCGTGACCGGCGTCGTCGATTTCGGCGACATGATCCGTGCGCCGCTGGTGTTCGAGGTGGCCGTCGCGATGGCGGAGCTGTTGACCGAGGGGATCGCTCCGCTGGAAGAGCTGACGGAGCTATTGCAGGGGTATACCGCCGTGCAGAAGCTGCAGGCCGCGGAGGTCGACTGTCTTTACGACCTCGTGACGGCGCGTCATGCGGTCACGCTGCTCGTGCACGCGTGGCGCACGCGGCACGACCCCTCCGGCGCGAGGGCGGTGGCGGCCGCGGCCGCCACGCGCCGAGCGTTCGCTGCGCCAGCTGGCTTTGGCCGATCGGCCGGCGCTCGCCGGCACTTGGCATGAGGCTTGCGCGACCTGGCCGCCGGCCACGCAGCTGCGGCGCAGGCGTGCACAATTGATGGGCGCGGGCGCCGAATTGTTCTACGAGGAGCCTCTGCACATCGTGCGCGGCGAGGACGTTTGGCTTTACGATGCCGCCGGCCGCCGCTATCTCGACGTTTACAACAATGTTGCCCACGTCGGGCACGCGCACCCGGCGGTCGTCGAGGCGATCCGCGATCAGACGGCGCTGCTCGCGACGCACACGCGCTATCTACACGAAGCGGTGCTGGATTATGCCGAGCAGTTGACGTCGCGACTGCCGCCGCATTTGGACACCTGCATTTTCGTGAACTCCGGCAGCGAAGCCAACGACGTGGCTTGGCGCATCGCCCAATCAGCGACGGGACACCGAGGCGCGCTGGTGATGGCGCATGCGTATCACGGCATCACGGACGCCGTGTCGGCGCTGACACCCGCGGCCGGCGCTGCGCCCGGTCCCCACGTCGTCGCGCTGCGGGCGCCGCCTGGCTTGCCGTGGGCCACCGACGCGGTGACCGAAGTCGCGCTGCGCGCCGCGGCGGACGACGCCGACCGGGCGCTCGCCGCGCTTCGCGAGCGCGGGTTGGCGCCGGCGGCCTTCTATCTCGATTCCGCGTTGACAAGCACGGGGATCTTCGATCCGCCCGCTGCTTGGCTCGCCGAAATCGTGGCGCGTGTGCGAGCGGCCGGCGGCCTGATCGTCGCCGACGAGGTGCAGTACGGCCTCGGTCGGCCGGGTTCGCATTATTGGGGCTTTTCGCGACGCGGACTCGCGCCGGACATCGTCACCTTGGGCAAGCCGGTCGGCAATGGATTCCCGCTCGGCGTCGTCATCGCGAGCCGCGCGTTGATCGAGGCTTTTCAGGCCAATTGCGGCTTTTTCTCCACGTTCGGCGGCAATGCCGTCGCGGCCGCGGCGGGCATCGCCGTCGTCCGTGTGATCGATCAGGAACAACTGATGGCGAACGCGCAGGCGACCGGCGCGTACTTGCGCGCGCGGCTGGACTCGCTCGTCGCGCGCCACGATTGCTTGCGCGAAGTGCGCGGCGCCGGACTGTTGCTCGGCCTCGAGGTCAACGGCCCGGACGGCTCATCGGACAAGCATTTGGCCAAGCGGATCGTCGATGCGCTCGCGGGCGGCCACGGAATATTGACGGGGCTCGAAGGGCCTCGCGGAAATGTGCTGAAGCTTCGTCCGCCGATGACGTTCCGGCCTCAGCACGTCGATTTGCTCGTCGAGGCCATCGACTCGGCGGCCTCGGCCGCGGTCACGCGCCAATGAGCCGTTCCAGCTCGGGGACCACCTGAAACAAATCCGCGACCAAACCGACGTCCGCGACCTCGAAAATCGGCGCCTCGGAGTCCTTGTTGATCGCGACGATCGTGCGCGCGTCCTTGATGCCGGTCAGGTGCTGAATCGCGCCGGATATCCCGATCGCGATGTACATTTCCGGCGAAATGATCTTGCCGGTTTGACCGACCTGCATCTCGTTGGGCGCATAACCGGCATCGACCGCAGCGCGGGATGCGCCGACAGCCGCGCCGATTTTGTCGGCCAAACTGAACAGCAGTTTGAAGTTCTCCGCACTGCCGAGCGCGCGGCCGCCCGAGACGACGCGCGCAGCCGTCTGCAGGTCCGGACGGTCGGTCGAACCGGAACGCGAGCCGACGTAGCGAGTGTGAGACGGCAATTGGACATCGACCGATTTGCTTTCGATCGCAGCGCCGCCGCCGCCCGCCGCCGCCTCGAAGGAGGCGACTCGAACCGTGGCCAACACCTTGCGCGCCGGATCCGCCTCCACGGTGACGATCGCGTTGCCGGCATAGATCGGGCGGCGGAAGCGGTAGGCCGCTTCGACGGCCATCAGGTCGCTGATTTGCGCGACGCCCAGCAGCGCCGCGACGCGCGGCGTCAAATCCTTGCCGAAGCTCGTCGACGGGCCGAACACATGCGTGTAGTCGGCCGCGATGGCCGCGATTTGCGGTGCGTAGACCGCCGCCAGAGGATGAGCGTTTTCCGCGCGATCGATGCGCAGGACCTTGTGCACGCCGAGTACGGCGGCGGCTTGCGCGGCGACCGCTGCGGTGTCGGCGCCCAGCAATGCAATCGTTATTTCGGCTCCCGAAATGGCCGCCGCGCAAGTCACGCATTTCAGCGTCGCGGGATTCAGCGTCTTGCCGTCGTGTTCGCCGAGTATCAGTATCTTGGACATTACAGCAACCCTTTCTTCTTGAGAACGTCGACCAGTTCGGCCACATCCTTGACCATGATGCCTTTCTGTCGTTGCGCGGGCGGTTCGGTCTTCAGCGTCTTCAGTTGCTGTCCTGCCTCGACGCCGAGCACGTCCAGCGTAGTGACATCCAAGGTTTTCTTCTTGGCCTTCATGATGTCCGGCAGCTTCACGTAGCGCGGCTCGTTCAATCGCAGATCGACCGTCACGACCGCCGGCAAATCGACCTCGATCGTCTCCAAACCCGCATCGACCTCGCGCGTGACAGTCGCCTTGCCGTCCGCGAATTCCAGCTTCGATGCGTAGGTCGCCTGCGGTCGGTCCCACAGCGCGGCCAGCATTTGGCCGGTTTGGTTGGCATCGTCGTCGATCGCTTGCTTGCCCAATAGAATCAGGTCCGGAAGTTCCTTCTTCGCGATCGCCAAGAACGTTCTGGCCGCGGTCAGCGGCTCGACCGGCAAATCGGTCTGCACGAGAATGGCCCGGTCGGCGCCCATGGCCAATGCGGTGCGCAATTGCTGTTGCGCGTCGGCGATGCCGATGCCGACCGCGACGACTTCCGTATTCGCACCCCGCTCCTTGATGCGCAGGGCCTCTTCGAGCGCGATTTCGTCGAAAGGATTGACGCTCATTTTCACGCCATCCAGCATCACGCCGCTGTGGTCCGGCTTGACGCGTACACGCACGTTGTAGTCGACCACGCGCTTGATGCACACCAAGATCTTCTTCATTTCTACTCCTTGGACGATCCATCTGAACGCGGCCAGGCGCCGCGTCACGGCCTGTCGCGCCGAAAAACCATTGCGAACGATTCGCGTCAGAAGCCGCAGTCGGCGTCGGCACGGCCGCGTGGGTGAAGAGCCGTCGGCGCGCCACATCCGCGCATCGACTCGCGGAAGTGGCGGGTTGATTCCATGCGACCCCGAGCAGCTACGCTGATCGGCGCGGTACGCAAATCATTCGGTGGGGCAGTTTAAGGATCAGCGCATCCCTTGTCCACCATACGGTCAATCGCTACACTCCGCTCAAACATGCACATGATTCGCTATTTTCTCAGACGATTGTGCGGTGCTGTTCCCACGCTGATCGCGATCATCACGCTGACGTTTTTCTTGATTCACGCGGCACCGGGAGGGCCATTCGACCAGGAACAGACCCTGCCGGCGGCGATCGTCGCCAATCTGAACGCCGCATATGGCCTGGACCAGCCGGTCTGGGTGCAATACGCGCGCTACGTTCGCGGGCTTGCGCACGGCGATTTCGGACCCTCCATTCGCTACAAGGATTTCACCGTGACCGAGCTGATCGCGCAGGGCTTGCCGGTCAGCCTGACGCTCGGAGCATGGGCCGTCGCGATCGCCTTGGTCGGGGGAATTGCCGTCGGAACGTTTGCGGCGCTCTACCGCCAGTCGCCCGTCGACCATGTCGCAATGGTTCTCGCCGTCGCTGGAATCGCGGTTCCCCCTTTCGTTCTGCTGCCCGCTCTGGGCCTGGTGTTCGGCGTTTACTTGCACTGGTTGCCCGTCGCCGGCTGGGAGCCGGGATCGGTTTCCGATCTCGTGTTGCCGGTCGCGGTCCTGGCTTTGCCGCCGCTTGCCTACATCGCCAGGCTTACGCGCGGCAGCATGCTCGAAGTGCTGCATAGTCCGTTCGTGCGCACGGCGTATGCGAAGGGCTTGCCGCGGCGGACGGTGATTTGGCGGCATGCGCTGCGCCCGGCCTTGATTCCGGTCGCGAGCTATTTGGCGCCTGCCGTCGCGATGACGATGACGGGCTCTTTGGTGGTCGAGACCATTGCCGGTTTGCCGGGCGTAGGCAGATATTTGGTTCAAGGCGCGCTCAATCGCGATTACACCCTCGTGCTGGGAATGGTAATCGTCTACTCGGCCATGCTCATTTTCATGGGACTCGTCGTCGATCTTCTGATCGCGGCGCTCGACCCGCGCGTCAGGCTGGAGGCGTGAGCTTCGCGCCGGATATGCTCGCGACGCCGGCCGGCGGCCTGTGGCGCGATGCGGGCCGGCGCTTGCGCAAAAATAGGGGCGCCTCCGTCGCCGTCGGCGCGATCGCCTTGCTGGTGGCGCTCGCGGTCATCGGGCCGTTCATCAATCCGAACCGCTACGATGCGATCGATTGGACCAACATCGCGATGGCGCCAGGATGGCGGCATGCGCATTGGCTGGGTACCGACCGGCTGGGCCGCGACTTGTTCGTGCGCACGGCGCAAGGCGTGCGAATTTCGCTGCTGATCGGATTGATCGCATCCTCGGTCAGTTTGATCGTGGGCATTGCCTATGGCGCCGTCGCCGGCTACGCCGGCGGCCGTGCCGACCGCTGGATGATGCGCATCATCGAGATCTTGAGCGGCTTGCCGTTGATTTTTTTCGTGATCCTGTTGACGGTCGTATTCGGCAGGAACGTCTTCCTGCTGTTCATGGCGATCGGCGCCATCGGGTGGCTGACGATGGCGCGGATCGTTCGCGGCCAGGCCATGGTCCTGCGGGGACGCGAATTCATCGAAGCAGCCATCGCGTCGGGCGCCGGCAACGCGAGAATCATATTCAAGCATATCGTGCCGAACTTGATCGGACCGGTGATCGTGTACGCGACGCTGACCGTGCCGCAGATCATACTGTTCGAGAGCTTTTTGAGCTTTCTCGGGCTCGGCGTGCAGGAGCCGCGAGCGAGTTTGGGGACCTTGATTTCCGAAGGCGCCGCAGAAATGCAATCGGCGCCGTGGATGCTGTTGGTTCCCGGCGTCGTGCTCGCGCTCCTATTGGTCTGCTTCAACGTTCTCGGCGACGGCTTGCGCGACGCCCTGGACGTCAAGGACCGTTGAATGACGGCCCCAACCCTGCAGATCGAGGATCTGAGCGTCGATTACCAATTTTCCGGCGGCGAGTGCGCGGTCGTTCGGCAGGTATCGCTGCAAGTTGCCGCCGGCGAATGCCTCGGCGTCGTCGGCGAGTCGGGATCCGGAAAGACTCAACTGTTCATGGCGGTCATGGGTCTGCTGACCGAAGGGGCACGAACCCGCGGTAGCGTGCGATTTGCGGGTCGCGAGATTTTATCGGCGCCGCGTTCGCAGTTGAACAGACTGCGCGGCAGTCGAATGACGATGGTATTTCAAGATCCGCAATCCTCCTTGACCCCGCACCTGACGATCGGCGCGCAAATGGCCGAGGTGCTCGTCTGCCACGCCAATCTACGCTGGCGGGCGGCGGAGGCGGCGGCGCTCGAGATGCTGCGGCGCGTGCAAGTGCCTGACGCGGCGCGACGCTTGCGTCAATATCCGCACGAACTCTCGGGCGGCCTGCGCCAGCGGGTCATGATCGGCATGAGCCTATTATGCGCACCGGAATTACTGATCGCGGACGAACCGACGACGGCGCTCGACGTGACGATCCAGGCGCAAGTCATCAAATTGCTCGGCGATTTGCGGCGCGAGTTGCGTACCGCGATCGTACTGATCAGCCACGATTTGGCTCTGGTGGCCGGGTTCGCCGACCGCATCCTCGTCATGTACGCGGGCAGGATCGTCGAGAATGCGCGCGCCGTGGATTTATTCGGCCATGCGCGGCACCCTTATTCCGCGGCGCTGATGCACTGCGCGCCGAGCGTTACCGGCGCCCTCGGCGAGCGCCTAGCCACGTTGCCGGGGCAACCGCCGGATCCGGCCGCCGCCGGCGTCGGCTGCGCGTTCGCGCCCAGGTGCCCGCGCACCGCCGAGCGCTGCCGAACTGAAACCCCCGTGCTGCGGCCGCTCGGCTCTACGACGCAAGCGGCCTGTCATTTTCCATTGCCGCCATGAGCGCGCCGCTGTTGCAGGTCGAGAATCTGCGCGTGGAATTCGACGCGCGCCAAGGGCTGTTCAAGCGGCGCCGCTTCGCCGCGCTGCACGACATCAGCTTCGATCTACGGGCCGGAGAAACCGTCGGTCTCGTCGGCGAGTCCGGCAGCGGGAAATCCACCTTGGCGCGGGCCGTGTTGCGATTACTGCCGGCGGCGCGCGGCCGCATAATGTGGCGCGGCGAGGACCTGATTCCGCTAGACAGCGCGGCGATGCGCCGGCATCGCCGCGATCTGCAGATCGTCTTTCAGGATCCGCTGGCGAGTCTGGATCCGCGGATGACTGTCGGCGAGGTTCTCGGCGAGCCGCTGGACATATTCGAACCGGCGATCAGCTCGCGTGATCGCCGCGCACGCATCGATCGGATGTTGGAGCGAGTGGGCCTGACTTCCTGGATGGTCAATCGCTATCCGCACGAATTCAGCGGTGGCCAATGCCAGCGCCTCGGGATCGCGCGGGCAATGATGCTCTCCCCGAAACTGGTCGTTTGCGATGAACCAGTCAGTTCGCTCGATGTGTCGGTTCAAGGGCAAATCGTCAATCTGCTGCAGGATCTGCAGCGGGAACTCGGCATGGCGATGCTGTTCATCAGCCACAATCTGGCGGTCGTGCGGCATATCAGTCACCGGGTGCTCGTGATGTATCTCGGTCGCCTGGTGGAGAGCGCGCCGCGGGACGCGCTGTTCGACGCGCCGCTGCACCCGTACACGCGCGCGCTGCTGGCCGCCGCGCCCGGCGGCGCTGCGTTGCCTGCGGCAGCGGCACATTGGACGGTGGCGGGCGAGCCGCCGTCGCCCTGGCAACCGCCGGGCGGCTGCGCTTTTCGGAGTCGGTGTCCGCACGGCGCTCCCGTCTGCGCGGAGCGTGATCCGCAGCTCGAGCCGGCCGCCGCTCTGCATCTGGTTTCTTGTCTGCGGCTACGGGAGCTGCCGGACTGAGGGCCATGCCAAAGATCCGCGGATTCGGCTATTCTTGATCAATGAGCAGGGAAAAGCAGGTTCGGCCGAGCGACGGCCTATTGAACGTTCGCTATGAGATCCGCGGCAAGCTGGCGGCGCGAGCGCTCGAGTTGGAGCGATTGGGCCACGACATCATTTCGCTGAACATCGGCAATCCGTACGCGTTCGGCTTCCGTACGCCCGAGACGATGCGCCTCGCGATGATCGAGAACCTCCGCCATAGCGAAGGTTACGTACACCAGCAAGGCATATTTCCGGCGCGCGAGGCCGTGGTCATGCAGCAGCAGGAGCGCGGCGTGCGGGGCGTCAGCGTCGATGAGGTGTTCATCGGCAACGGCGTCAGCGAATTGATCGACCTGAGCTTGCGCGCGCTGCTCAACGCCGGCGATGAAGTGCTGGTGCCGAGTCCGGATTACCCGCTGTGGACCGCAGCGGTCAATTTGAACTCCGGCCGCGCGGTGCACTACCTCTGCCGCGCCGAAAACGCCTTCGTCCCGGATCCGCAGGAGCTGGAATCCTTGGTCACCAGCCGAACGCGGGCGATCGTGATCGTCAATCCGAATAATCCAACCGGCGCCGTATATTCCCGCGAGGCGCTGACCGCGATCGCCGGAATCGCCGAACGGCACCGGCTGGTCGTGCTCGCCGACGAAATCTACGATCAAATTCTCTACGACGGCGCCGCGTTCGTGCCGATGGCGACACTCGTGCATGACACGCTTTGCTGCACGATGAGCGGACTGTCGAAAGTCTACAGGGCCTGCGGCTATCGCGTCGGTTGGGCCTCGTTTTCCGGCGACACGAAGAACGCCAGCGATTATCTCGGCGCGCTCGAATTATTGTCCTCGTTGCGCCTGTGCAGCAACGTCGCCGGACAATGGGCCGTGCAGACCGCGCTCGGCGGTTATCAGAGCATCAAGGAGCTGACGCGCGCCGGCGGCCGGCTGCACGAGTCGCGTCGCGAGATCATCGAGGGGGCCGCGCGGAGCAATTATCTGCGGCTCGTGCCGCCGATGGGCGCGCTGTATGCGTTCGTCGAAGTGCGCGAGGAGCGGCTATCCGATTTCGATGATCAACTCTTCGCTTTGGATTTATTGGAGACCAAGCACGTGTTGGTGGCTCCAGGCGTCAGCTTCAATTTCCCGCGGCGCAATTTCTTCCGGATCACGAATTTGCCGGAGCCGGGCGTGCTCGCGAAGGTGTTCGAGCGCATCGAGGAATTGCTCGATGTCCGCGGCGGCGCCGCGCCGTCGCTGCAGATCGTCGCTGCAACCGGCAAGGTGCGGACGCGCTGAGCACGCCGCTCGTTGCTTGCGCAGTGCTGGCGGCCCTAGACGCCGGCCTGACGATTCTCGCCCCAAATAGCGAACTCGCCACGGTCCTGATCGACGCCGTGGCGCGCCACCACCGCGCTGCCGGCCGCGAGGTGTGGCCGACGCCGCGCGTGCGCGATTTCGGCTCGTGGCTGCGCGAACAGCACTTGCGCCGGCAATTGTCCGGCGCCGCGACGCTGCGAGTCTTGCAAGACCTCGAGGAGCGCGAGTTGTGGCGCGCGCTCGTGCTGGCGGACGAGCGTAGCGAGGCGATGCTCGAGCCGGCGGCCGCCGCCGCGGCGGCGCGCAGCGGGCGCCGGGCGGCATATCAATACGGGATCCCGCTGGCCGCGATCGACGCCTACGCTACGGAGGAAACGCGCCTCTTGGTGGATTGGATGCGCCGGTTCGACCGGCGCTGCCGCGCGCTCGGCTGCATCAGCGGCGACGAACTGCTGGCAACCTTCGAGACCGCCCCCGAGCCCATGGCGTGGCTGGATAGTCCCGCGTGGCGCCCGGCGGCAAGGCGCTGGCTGATCCAACACGCGGCTAAGAAGATCATGCCGGCGGCGGTCGGGCCGGCTGCGGCCGCGCTCCACCACGCGGCGTCGCCGGAGTTGGAACTCGCGGTGGCCGCCGCTTGGGCAAGCGCGCAGTTGCAGACATCCGGCGGCTTTCGGGCGTGGATCTGTGTGCCGGATCTCAATCGGCGCCGCGCCGAAGTCAACGATGCATTCGATGCGACGCTCGCGCTCTCGCGCTTCCGGCTCGAGCGTACGGATGGCATCGCGCCGTATGCGGTCGCTGGCGGAACGCCGCTCGCGCAATACGCGCCGGTCGGCGCCGCGCTCGAGATGCTGAGCCTCGCGCACGGCGAGGTCGATTTTGTGCGATTCAGCGCGGTGCTGCGCTCGCCCGAGCTGCAAATAGAGACCGGCGATGCCGCCGCCGCCGCGCTTCTGGATATCGAATTGCGCCGGCGCGCGCCGAGCGAGCTGCCATTGCGCGCCTGGCTCTCGCTCGCGCAGAACCTCGTTCGCGAGCGTTCCTTGGCGCCGGTCGCGGCGCTCGGACGCCTCGCATCCGCACTCGAGAACCTCGAGCGGCATCGCGGCGCGCAGCCGTTGAGCCTTTGGGCCGGAATTTGGGTCGCCGCTTGGGAACAAGGGCCGTGGGCCGGGCGCGGGCGATGGGTAAGCGCGGAGTTTCAAGCCGCCGAGCGCCTGCGGGAACTCGTCGCGACCCTCGGCGCGGCCGATCAGCTATTCGGATCACAGACGCGCGCCGCCGCCGAGCGGCTGCTGAACTCGGCGGCGCGGGACACGATGTTTCAGCCGCAAACCGGGGTTCCGGCGATCTGGATCTCGGGTCAAATGTCCGATCCGTGGTTGAATTTCGACGCCCTGTGGATCGCCGGCATGACCAACGATGCGTGGCCGCCGCCGGTCGATCCAATCCCGCTGCTGCCCGTGCCGTTGCAGCGCGCCTACGGCGTCGTCAGCGCTGCGGCGGAGCCGCAACGGCTGGCGGCGAGGGAAATCCAAGCGCTTTGGGCGCAGCGCGCGCCTTTGGCCGTGTTCAGTTGGGCCGACCCCGGGGAAGGGCGGACCGGTGCTCCGAGCCCATTGCTGCCGGCGGACGGTCGGCCGCTGGATGACGGGATTGCGCAGCCGCAGCCGCATTGGCGGGCTGCATTGCGGGCGGCGCCTGGGCTCGAACAGGTTCGCGACAGCCGGGCGCCCCAATTTGGCGCCGGCGAGCAGACGCGGGGCATTGCGACATTGCGGGCGCAATCGCGCTGCCCGTTCCGCGGCTTTGCGGAGACCCGGCTAGGAAGCGACCGGCTGCGGCGGCCGGCGCCGGGGTTCAATGAATTGGAGCGCGGCAACTTGTTGCACGCGGCGCTCGAACACCTTTGGTCGTCGCTCGCCGGCGCGGCCGAACTGCGTGCGCTGGACTCCAGAGCGCAGGCGCAACTCGTCGGCGGCTGCGTCGCGCGGGCGATCGCTCAGGTTTGCGCGAACCGTGATCCGGGCCAGCGTTGGCGCGAGCGCGAGCGTCTGCGCATGCAGCGCGTGCTCAATCAATGGCTTGCCGTCGAACTGCGCCGCGCCGAGTTCAGCATCGAACGTTTGGAGCTGGATCGGCAGGTCGCCAGGCTTGCCGGCGTCGATTTCATATTCCGCGTCGATCGAATCGACCGGCTGGCGGATGGTGCTCGGGTTTTGATCGACTATAAATCCGGCTTGGCGGAGGCGGATTGGCGCGGTGATCGACCCGACAATCCGCAGTTGCCGGTTTATGCGTTGCTGCACCACGAGGGATTGGTTGCGGTCGCGTACGGTCAGGTCAATGCAGCCGAATGCCGCTTCGTCGCGGAATCAGCTCGAGCCGGCGTGTTCGAGCCGGGACGGCGTGCGACCCGCTTGGAGGGAACGGCGAATTTCACGGAATTGATCGATCTATGGCGCGAGCGAGTCGAACGGCTGGCCGGCGACTTTCGCGACGGCTACGCGGCCGTCGATCCGACGCCGCGCGCCTGCAAGTCATGTCACCTGCAGGGCCTGTGCCGCATCGGCACGGAGGCGTCGGCCGATGACGAAGTCTGAGCCGGACGGGCACGCGGCTTCGGCGAATGTTCCGGCAGACGGCGCTGCGCGCGAGCGGGCGGTGCATGCGGCCGGCTCGGTGCTCGTACAGGCGCCGGCCGGGTCCGGCAAGACGACGTTGTTGACGCAGCGTTATTTACGCCTGCTCGCGGCCGTCGACGTGCCTGAGCGCATCCTGGCCTTGACGTTCACGCGGCGGGCCGCGGAGGAGATGCGCGTGCGCGTGGCCGCCGCATTGGCGGCAGCGCGCGGCGCAGATCGCCCCGGCGGGTTGACTCCGCTGACCTGGTCCCTGGCGCTCGAGGCCGTCCGGCACCTCGATGCGAACGGGATCGACGTTGGCGAGCATGCGGCGCGACTTCGGATCGAAACGATCGATGCGTTCAATGCGTGGCTCGCCGGCAGTCTGCCCATAGGCGCCGGCACGGGAGCGCCGCTGCGGATGGCGGACGATCCGTATCCCCTCTACGAAGAGGCCGCGCGGCGGACTCTGGCTTACGATGACGAGGATCCGTTCGGCGAGGCGGTGGATCGTGTCCTCGCGCTCGGCGACCAGCGTTGGAACACGCTGTTGCGGCTGATCACCGAAATGCTGCCGGGTCGCGAGCTGTGGCTGCCTTTGCTCGCGGGCAGACTACGGGCGCTCGGCGCGCCCGATGCCGCGCAGCTGGCCAAAATGCGCCGGCAGTTCGATCAAGACTTGGCGCTGCTGATATCACGCGCGATCCAGCAAGCAGTCGAGGCGATCGGCCCCGAGCGCATTGCGACCTTGTCCGCGCTGCTGCGCGCGGCGGCGCTGCGCGCCGGCGAGCAGACCGTGGATCTTGCCGCTTGGCGCGCCGGTGCGCCGGCGCTCGGCGCAGATCCGCAGGACGTGCCGCTTTGGCGGGGACTGACGGCGATCGCGCTGACCAGCGACGGCGGCATCCGCGTGCGATTGACGAAGCGCGAGGGATTTCCGCCGCAGTGCGCCGATAAGCCTCGCATGTCGGATCTGCTCGAGGAATTCGCGCGCGATCCGCGAATTGGGCACGCGCTGCGCCGTGTCGATGGGCTGCCGGAGCCGTCGTACAGCGATTCGGACTGGGGCCGAGTGCGCGACGTCGCACAGGTGCTGTTGCTCGCGGCCGGCCAATTGGAGCGGGTATTCCGCGAGCGCGGCATGGCGGATTATTCGGCAGTGTCGATGGCCGCGCGGCGCGCGCTCGGCAATGCGCAGGAGCCGACCGATCTCGCTCTGCGGCTGGACTACCGGCTGCAGCATATCTTGGTCGATGAATTCCAGGACACATCCGGCGCGCAGCTCGACCTATTGAGCTTGCTGACCGCCGGGTGGCAGCAGGGGGACGGTCGCAGCGTCTTTTGCGTCGGCGACCCGATGCAGTCGATATACGGTTTTCGCCGGGCCGAGGTCAGAGCATTTCTTGAACTTGCCGAAGACGGCATCGGCGATTTGCGGTTCGAGGTTCTGCGCTTGACCTGCAATTTTCGCGCGGCCGCACCGCTGGTCGATTGGTCGAACCTGGTGTTTCGGCAAATCTTGCCGGCGAGCGACGATCGCGATCGCGGCGCCATCGCGTTTCGGCCGAGCCGGCCCGCCGCCGCGCACGGAGATGCGGCGCAATGCGAAGTGCTGCTCGCCGGCTATGCGACGCGCGATCAGGAGGCACTGGCCGTCGCCGATCTGATTGCAGCGCGCGCGGCGGAGCATGCCGGCTGGCGCATCGCGGTTTTGGTGCGCGCACGGGCGCACGCGCGGGCGATCGCGGCGCATCTGCGCGAGCGCGGCATTGCATTTCACGCCGTCGACATCGAGCCGCTGGCGGATCGCTCGATCGTGCGCGATCTGATCATGCTGGCTCGCTCGCTCGTTCATCTCGGCGATCGCACCGCGTGGCTCGCGCTATTGCGTGCTCCGTGGATCGGACTTGAATTGGCCGATCTCTTGCGGCTCGCGCGCGCGCCTGGCGTCATCTGGGACGCGCTCGGTAATGCGGCCGTGCTCGGCGATTTGAGCCCCGGCGGCTCGCGGCGCTGCCGGCGCCTGCGGATCGTGCTGGAACAAGCGTTTGCCGCGCGCGGCGGCGATGAATTCGCGCGTTGGCTCGAGCGTGTCTGGCTCGCGCTCGGCGGCCCTGGTTGCGCGGCGCGATCCGATGACCTAGTCGACGCCCGGGCGGCGTTCGGGCGCTTCCGCGAACTCGAAGAACGCGGCATGCCGGATCCGGCCGATATCGCCGAACATTTCGACGATTTGTTCGCGCGCGACCAAATCTCCAGCACGGTCGAAATCATGACGATACACAAGGCGAAGGGGCTGGAATTCGATCTGGTGATTCTGCCGGCCTTGGATCGCGGAATTGCGCAAAATCGCGATCAATTCCTGTTGGTGCTGCCGTTCTCCCGCGCCGAACGAGACGGGATGGTCATGGCCGCGCGGCCGCCGGTCGGCGCCGATCCGAACCGCCTGTTCGAATTCCTGCGCAGTCAGGCGCGCGATGCCGGAGATCTGGAAGCCGAGCGCTTGCTGTACGTCGCGTGCACGAGGGCCAAGCGGCAATTGGTTTTGACGGCGACTGTCGGCGCCTCGGCCGAAAGCGGTCAAGCTTGGGCGCCACGCGGCGGCAGTCTGCTCGATGTCTTATGGCCGGCCGTGCGCACGCAGTTCACCGCCGTCGGCGCGGCTTCGCCGCCGCCAACCGCGCGACTAGGCGCCGGGCCGCTGCGCCGCGTACCCGGTGATTGGCAGCCGCCACCGCTCTATACTCCGTTCCCGATCGGCGGTGAGCTGATCGCGTCCGCCGAACGCCCGCATGCGCCTATCTTCGACTGGGCCGGCGAAACCGCGAGACTCGTCGGCAGTTTGGTTCACGCCGAATTGCAGCTGCTGAACATCGACGGCGACGCCGAAGCGGCTGTGCGCGAGCGTGCGCCGGTTTATCGTCGCTGGCTCGGCCTGCGCGGCGTGCCGCCCGAACGCTTGGACGCGGCCAGCGGCCGTGTCGCCGCGGCGCTGATCACGGTGCAGCAAGACCCGCGCGGCCGATGGATCTTGCAGAGCGGGCGCCGCGACGACGTCCGCGAACACGCCTTGTCCGGCATATGGAACGGCGCGGTAGTGCGAGTCGTCTTCGATCGCAGTTTCATCGATGAGCGCGGCCTGCGCTGGGTCATCGACTACAAGACGAGCGAACACATGGGCGGTGCGTCGCAGGAGTTCCTCGATCGGGAGGTCGAGCGATATTGGGCGCAGATGCAGCGTTACGCCGCCTTGGCGCGCCGCTTGGGGCCGGAACCGGTGCGCGTGGGTCTATATTTTCCGCTGATGCGCGCGTGGCGCGAATGGGATCCGTCGACCGGTGAAAACCCTAATAGCTGAATTCCAGATCCAACGGCACGCGCCCGAGTTGATCGCGGCCACGCAGCTGTGCGAGGTCGTCCACGGCCGCCGCCAATGCCGGTGCGGCGCCGGAGCGCGCCAAAACGGTTCCTGAGATCGTTCCGCGACGCTCTTTCGGCGCGACCGTCACGATCGCCTGCAGCTGAATCGGACCGCCGGTGTCCTGCGCCTGCGCCGTGATGACGTCGCCCTCGTTGACGGCGGCTTGCGGGAAGTGCAGTGCGTATCCGCCCAAGTTCGAACCGTCCGCCACTTGCGGCGACGCCAGATTCGCGATTCGAACGTCGCCTGTGAGCGAGGTGATCCGCGTGAAATCGCTGGTCAAACTCGACAGCGCGACAGCGGCCGTGCCGCGCCAGCCTGGCGGAACGCCGAAGGCGTGCAGGTCCTGGAGCAGGGCGCCGCCGCGTATCCCGGTCGCCAGCAGGCCGCTGCGGCGGATTTGCGCATTCGCATGGACGGAAAGCCCATCGTTGACCCAGTGCAGATCGATATCTAGCGCCATGCGCAACAGCCCCGCGGGGTGCAGCGTCCACTCGACCCCGCCGACGCCGCGGCCGTCGACGGTGATTATGCCTGCGACTCCGTGCCAGATGCTGCCCGAGAGCTGGTCCGCCTTGACGGTTCGCGGCAGAAAACGCGCTGCGACGGACGCCGGCAACGCGAAGGTCAGCACGGCAAGCGCGGCGATTGCGCCGATCAGGATCAACGGCCAGAAGGCGGGCTGCCGCTCGGACAGAGCCTGTGTTCTAGCGCTTGGGCTGCGTGAACGTGACGCTGGCATTGACTGTTCCGGGCTTGGCCGCGCGGTCGACGGTGATCGATTCGACGGCGAAACCGTAGCGCTGCGTCAAGGTTCCGAGCCAGATCATCAGGGTATCGAACGGCGCAGCCTCCAGCTGCACGCGTACTCCAGTCGCGCCGCTCGGCTGCGTACCGCGCAGCGATGCGGTGAGTCCCGCCTCGCGTCCCGTGCGGTCAACCAATACGACCGGTGGTTCCGTGGATTGCCCGCGCAATTGGGCGGCGCCCGCGCGGATCTCCGGCGCGTTCAGACGCATCCACTCCAAATCTTGCCGGCGCGTTTCGCTGCGCCGTTGCGCGGTCGAGACCGCCGAATGCAGCGGCAACAGCAGACCGCCGACGAGCAACAGGGCGCCGACGGCGACGGCGCCGATGACGACGAACCGGCGCTCACGCTCGTTCAAACCGGCGTACCAGGCGAGGATCGAATTCATGGCCGCGCCCCTGCGCCCGCGGCTCGCAATTGCAGGTGCGCCTCGACGCCGGCTGCGACCGGTGTCGAGGATTGAATCTCGGCGGTCAGCCCGTTCTTGGCTGCTTCCTGGGAGATCCGCGAGAGCGCCTCGACGTTCGGTGCAGTCACTTTCAAGTCCAGTGTCTGTTCGCGAAAGCTCAGCGAATCGATGTCGATGCGCGCAGCGCCCGCCAAGACACGGCCCAAGCTCTGCATCATGTGCAAGAATACCTCGGGTCCGGCGCCCGCGCCGCGCACGAGTTGCAGGCGCGACTGCATCTGCCGCCTGGCGTCCTGCATGGTTTCGGACGGCATTGCCGATGCGAACACTTCTGCGATTTCACGATCCAGCGCCGCGGTTTGCCGATTTGCTTGCCGAATCTCGATCGATTGCGCCGCGACGTGGGCGCCGAGCAGCGCGAGACTCAGAAACGCGGCAGTGCGCCACTCGCGCCAACGCACCCCGAATTCGGCGGTACGCGCGAATTCCCCCTGCAGCAGATTCACCGCGTCGGTCGCCGGCAGCGCGCGCGCGAGCCATGGCAAGGGACCCTGCTGCAGTAGCTGGACGCGCAAGGATTCGAAGCGCTCCGTCAGTCCGTCGATTTCGCTTTGCACGCGTTCCCAATCGCCGCGGGTCACATAGAGAGTCGCGCTCTCCAAAGCTTTCGGCTCCTCGCCGTCCATCGGCTGCGGATCGGCGATGACGCCGGCGAACAGCAATGCATCCGCTATCGGCGCGACCTCGACCGTAAAGGGCACCGCGCCGGGGCGGCGCACGGCGAGCCGCTCCTGTTCCAGCCAGAGAACCGTTTGTCCCGGATTGGCGGGCAGCAACGCGATGTCCGCGTACATCGCCGCCGGAGTGATACCTGCGGCGTTCAACGCCGCGATCCAGCCTTGCATGACCTCCCGCGATACCACCGCAACGGGTGTGGCGCCGCGCAGGTTGCGGCGGCCAATCGCAAAGATCAGCAAATCGATATCTTCGGTCAATTGCTCTTCGAGCGCGAATGGCACGGCACGGGCCAGCTTGACGCCGCTGCCCGGAGGCAGCTCCGGCTCGGCCAGCAACACCAACGTGGCCGGTGCAAGCGCAATGACGTTGGCGGTGCGCGCGGCGGCGGCCGCGAGCTCGAGCGGACCGCGCTGCACGGCGGCAGTCGGCACGCCGGTTTCGTCGGTGGTCAGCCACTCGGTCTCGGCTTGACCCGTAGTCGGCAGACGCAGCAGTAGATTGAGCGGCATAGGGTTTCTTATAGCGTTCCGAAACTGCGCAGCAGCGGCGTCACTTTGCCGCCGGCGCCGCGCCACAAAAGACTGTACAAGGTGAACTCGGTGGTGCCAAGCGTTACGCGCGTCGTTAGGCGGAAATACGCCGTGTTGTCGGTGAACACCGTCGCTATTTTCGCCAGCTCGACCGGTCCCACCGTAGCTCGGAACGTCGGCAGGTCCGGAAAACAGCCGTTTGCCCGGCCGGCGGCGAGCGCCTCCGGATTGCCCGAATATTCGCCGCTCAAATTCGGCGCCAGACTCTCGAGCACCAGCGCGGGCGCCGTGCAGATGTTGATTTTCGCCGTAGCGGTCGGCAGCGCCGTCACGTACGGCGCTATCTGCAGATAGCGATCGCGGCCGAATCCCGGCAAGGCCATCAATTCGGTCGGGCTCGTCATCGGCCAATTGCCGGTCAGGTAGGGCGGCGTCTGCGTCGTATAAACCTCGTCTTCGGCGCCGTCCGGTACGCCCGGGATGTCGTCCGCGTCGATCCAGTCGCGCGCAATTTGCGCCCATTTCGGCTCCAGGTGCACCGACACCAGCAGGCGCTGAAACTGCTCTAGCGGTTGCGGATCCTGGGTGCCGTCCGGCAACACGTGTCCGAGGTTATTGAGATTGAACCGCCCTTGCATGTCCTGAAGACTGCCCTGGACCGTGCCGATCGGTTCGCCTTCGGGATCCTCTTCGGGCGTGATCGGCAGGGGCTGCGTCGGCTGCGCCCATGCCTCGGCCAGAGTGTCCTGCTTACTATGCTGCAGGTCGGTCGACAGTACGTCGGCGGCCAAGGCTTCGGCGCCCAAGGCGAATTGCTCCGCCTGTTCGATCGCGAGTATGCCGAGCGTGCGCCGCCGCTCGAGGTAGCCGTCAAAACTGACTTTCCACGCGAGCATCGTCGCCAGCGCGACGATGACCAACGCGATGATCAGCGCGACGCCGCGCTGCCCGCGAAAGCCGGCGCGTCGGCTGCCGCGGCTTTTCAACCCGCCACCTCGACGAGCCGCCGTACGCGGCCCCAGTCCTTGAATTCAACGATGATTTCGACCGCCACCGGGCGTGTCCACAAGTTCTCCGGCGGCACCAAGTTCGGCGGCGGCCATTGATTGATCCACTGTTGGTTCGGATCGAGATAATTCAGTTGCACGCTCTTGACCCCTGTCAACAGGTCTTGCACCACCGGCTGGTTGTTCGCGGTCGGATCCAGTACGGTCTGGTAGCTGCGCTTCAGTACATCGCCGACCAATTGGTAGGACACCCGCTGCAGCGTACTGCGCTGCAATCCGGCGGTGTTCGACCAGCCGCCGCGCGTCAGATCGACGAGCGTGGCGGCGCCCAAGCCGCCGCGCAAGCTCGGCTGACGGCCTTGGCCGAGCGGATCACGAATGGGCCGCGGCACCAGTTCGGCGAAATCCTGCACGATCGTGCGCATGCCGAACTCGATCTCGCGCGTGCGCGCGAGGGATTCCTCCGTATGCGTGGCGGAGATGCTGGCTTGCCGGTATGTGCCGTAAGCGAGCCCCGACATGATGCCGAGGATCAGCAGCGCCACGAGCATTTCAACGAGAGTGAAGCCGCCGGCCGCAGGCGCGCGCAATTGACCCATCGGTGGACTCATGGCTTGGACGGCTGTGAGCCCGGCGGCGTCGCGCCGGGTTGCGTCGCGCCGGGTTGCGTCGCGCCGGGCTGCCCGGTGCCGGCCGGAATGCTTCCTTGCGTCCAATCGACGTTCGAGCCGCCCGGTGTCGCGAGCGCGGCGCCGAGAAAGCCGGTCGACTCGGCCACGGGGTTGCCCTTTGCATCGGGTTTTCCGGCCCAGACGCGCACGACGATGCGGCGCATCGTCGGGATGCTGGTATCGTAATAGCGCGTGTCATAGTGCCAATGGCGATTCGCGTAGTCCAACTCGCCCTTATCGGTGTTGACGCCGATTTTGCCCAAGTTCAAGCGGACTTCGACGATTCGATTCATCGCAATCCACTGTGCCAGCGCCTTGTCGCGCAGGTAACCCGTGGCGTTCGCCGCGCCGCTGATAGCGTTCATCAGCGCAGCCAAACCGATCGCGACGATCATCAGCGCGACGAGCACTTCGACCAGCGTGAATCCGCGGCTGGATCGGCCGGTCATGATTGCCGCGCCGGCGGTTCGGCGCCGCCGCGCGTCGTCTTGCCGAGGGCATCGCCGCTGATGACGGACTTCGCTTGGGTCGCGTCGCGCAGCAAGATCAGGCGAAACGGCGTGCCTTCGCCGCTTGCCGCAATCGCGATCTGCGGCGGGGCTACGGTTCCATCAGTCGCCAGATTGGGGTCGGCCGGCTTCAGCACGACTTGTACCGAATCGAGTTGCAGTTGGAAGCTCAAGCCTTTCGGCAGCGTCCGCGGCCGGAATTCGCCGTCTTGATCGAACGGCGCCCACCGCTCGCGGAGATTGTCGTAGACCACGAATTCATAAGCGCCGGGTTCGACGCGCAAGCCGAAATCGCGGCCCTCGAGCAGGGCGCGGTCGTGCAGCAGGCCGATCAATCCGACGAGCCGCTCGCTCTCTTGATCGAGTTGCTGGTCGCGTCCGGTCACGTTGATCGACAGCACGGCAATCGAAATCACGATCGCCATGATCACGACGACCACCAGTATCTCGACGAGCGTGAAGCCCCTGCTGCGCATGCCGCGGCAACAGCCGAGTTCGCGGTTATTTTTGATCGAGACTTGAGCTGCTGATGTCCGCGTCGTAGCCTTCCCCACCGGGTTTACCGTCGCGTCCGTACGAAGTGATATCGTATTCGCGGCCGTCGGCGCCGGGGCTCGCGTACTGATACAGATTGCCCCACGGGTCCTTCGGCACCGCTTTGAGGTAACCGCCGGACCGATAATTGGTCAGCGACGGATCCGCCGGCTGTTTGACCAGCGCCTCCAATCCTTGTTCCGTCGTCGGATACTTGAAATTGTCCAGGCGGTAAAGGTCCAGGGCGGTCTCGATCGCACGAATGTCGCTCGCGGCCCTCGTAACGCGCGCCTTGTCGACGTTCTCGAGAATTTTCGGCACGACGAGCGCGCCGAGCACTGCGAGAATGACGACCACGACCATAATCTCGATCAATGTGAAACCGCGACTGCGAAAGCGCATAAAGTGTCCTCAGTAATCCGATCAATGATACCAAAAAGGGCGGCAATGATGGCTGTCGACGCGGCAAAACGCATCGCGCAGTTGGGCGCGTCCCTGCAGTGGGATCGCGGCCGATGGATTTGGTTGCTGCTGATCGTGCTGCTGCTGAACGCGCTGTTCGCGCTGGGCGACGGCGTGACCTGGACGCTGCGATATGATCGAGCCGCGATCGGTGCCGGCGATTGGTGGCGGCTGCTGACCGCCCATTTCGTACACCTCGATGGCCACCACCTGCTGTTGAACGAGCTCGGTCTCGTGCTCGTCTGGGCACTGTTCGCGCAGGATTACGATGCCGTCGATTGGTGCATCATCGTCTGCACGGGCTCCTTGGCGATCAGCTCCGGTCTGTGGTGGCTGAGTCCGCGAGTCGCTTGGTACGTCGGCGCATCGGGGCTGTTGCACGCAATCATGGCGGCGGGCACGGTGCGGCACCTCGTGGCTCGCGCCTGGGACCGCTGGATATTGTTGGGCGGCCTAATCGTCAAGATCGGCTACGAACAACTCACCGAACGCGCCGGCCGATCCGCACCGCTGATCGTCGTCGATGCGCATCTTTATGGCGCGGCGGCGGGTTTTGCCGTCGGCGCCGTACTTTGCTGGCGCATGGCTATAATTGCCGGCAGGGCTCGACGCTAAAGGCGGTTCGCATGTCCATCGCATTTGTTTTTCCGGGTCAGGGATCGCAGTCGGTCGGCATGCTGGAAGCTCTGGCGCGGCAGGCAGCCGTCATCGAGCGCACGTTCGCCGAAGCATCGGAAGTATTGGGGTACGATCTTTGGGCTCTGTGCCGGCTGGGCCCGATCGAACGGCTGAATTCGACTGAATGCACGCAGCCCGCGATGCTGACGGCCGCGATCGCCGTTTACCGCCTGTGGATCGCCCGAGGCGGCCCGGCGCCAAAGCTGATGGCCGGCCACAGTCTGGGCGAATTCTCCGCATTGGTCGCGTCGGGGAGCCTCGAATTTGCGGCCGCCGTGAAAATCGTCGAATTCCGCGCGCAAGCCATGCAGGCGGCCGTGCCGCAGGGGCAGGGGGCGATGGCCGCCATTCTGGGTTTGGAGGACAGCGACGTCGAGGCGGCGTGCGCCGAGGCGGCGCAAGGCGAGATCGTGGAGGCCGTTAATTTCAACGCGCCGTCGCAAGTGGTGATCGCAGGGCACGCCGCGGCGGTGGCGCGGGCGATCACGGCCGCGTTGGCGCGCGGCGCCAAGCGCGCGGTTCAGCTGCCGATCAGCGTGCCGGCGCACAGCTCATTGATGATGCCCGCCGCCGAGCGCTTGCGGGAGCGGCTCGCCGAGGCCGAATTCCTGCCGACTTCGGGCGTCGCCGTCTACGGAGTCGACGTCAAGACGCACGCCGGCCCCGATGCAATCCGCGCCGGACTGGTCAAGCAGCTGTATACGCCGGTGTATTGGGCCGCGACCGTGCGTACAATGATCGCGGCCGGCGCGACCCACATCATCGAATGCGGGCCCGGTAAAGTACTGACGAGCCTGAACCGCCGGATCGACAAAAACCGAGACCTGAAAATGCTGGCTTTGGAAGATCCGCAAACGTTCGGCGAGGCACTCGAAGCCGCGGCGGACGTGCGATGAGGATGACATGCTGAACGGCGAGATTGCATTGGTGACGGGGGCTTCACGCGGCATTGGCCTGGCCATCGCGGAACGTTTGGCGCTCGATGGTGCGACCGTGATCGGTACGTCAACGACCGCGGCGGGAGCCCTGCTGCTGGGCGAGCGGCTGTCGGCGAGCGGCGGGCGCGCAGCGGTGCTGGACGTCGCGAGTCAAGAGTCGATCGATGCAGTGCTCGCCGGGATCGAAGCCAAGGAAGGCCCTGTCACGATACTTTGCAACAACGCCGGCATTACGCGCGACATGCTGCTCCTGCGGATGAAGCAGGACGACTGGGACGCGGTGATGCAGACGAATCTCGCATCCGTATTTCGGCTGTCGAAAGCCGTCCTTCGCGGCATGATGAAGGTGCGCAAAGGCCGCATCATCAGCATCGCCTCGGTGGTCGCCTTGACCGGCAACGCGGGGCAGGCGAACTATGCCGCGGCCAAGGCCGGGATCATCGGTTTCACGAAGTCGCTGGCGCGGGAGATCGGCTCGCGCGGAATCACCGCGAACGTGATCGCTCCGGGATTCATCGATACCGATATGACGCGGGCGCTGTCGGAAGCCCAGCGCGGCGCGTTGAATGCCCAAATACCGGTCGGGCGATTGGGAGTACCGGCGGATATCGCCGCGGCGGTCGCGTTTCTGGCCTCGCCGGCTGCGGCATACATTACCGGCGAGACCCTGCACGTCAACGGCGGGATGTACATGTCTTGAGTCGAAAAGGGACCCTAAAGCACGCGGTTTTGTCAAGGATTCAGACCGGTACGCGCAGGCACGCCCCTACACGGTAGCCGTCGCGGCCGCGTTCACATAAAATACGCGGCCTGCCGGCGGCTGCGGCCGGCCCAAAGGGCCGCTTCGAGTGCGGAATATACCGAGAAATTCCGAGAGGACACCATAACGATGAGTACTGTTGAGCAGCAGGTTAAGAAGATCGTCGCTGAACAATTGGGCGTCAAAGAAGAAGAAGTCACCAACGACGCCTCGTTCGTCGACGATCTGGGAGCCGATTCGCTGGATACGGTCGAGCTGGTCATGGCGCTCGAGGAAGAATTCGAGACCGAAATTCCCGATGAGGATGCCGAGAAGATCACGACCGTGCAGCAGGCCGTCGATTACATCAATTCGCACAAGAGCAAGGCCTGAATACCGGCGGGCCTGCGCGGGCAGAGCTGCGCGATGCCGGCGAGGCCGCAGCTGACTTCGATCGATTCATGATGGCGTTGCGGAGTAGGCCTTGAGTAAGCGGCGAGTGGTTGTCACTGGTTTGGGAGTCGTGTCGCCGGTAGGCAACGATCCGGCGGCCGCCTGGGCATCGATCGTCGCCGGACGCAGCGGCATCGCGCCGATCGAGCGCTTCGATACCAGCGCATTCCCGGTGCATTTCGGCGGCGAAATTCGCCGCCTCGACGTGGACGCCTACATCAGCGCCAAGGATGCGCGCCGCATGGACGCGTTCATGCAATACGGCGTGATCGCCGGCTTGCAGGCGATGCGGGATTCGGGACTGACGGTGACCGAGGCGACCAGCGATCGCGTCGGCGTGCTGATGGGTTCCGGCATGGGCGGCCTGGAGTCGATCGAGCAAACCTACGACAAATTTCTGGAAACCCATTCTCCGAAAAAAGTGTCCCCGTTCTTCATCCCGGGCAGCATCATCAATCTCGTCAGCGGCCATTTGTCGATGGCGTTCAACTTGACCGGCCCAAATCTGGCGGTGGCGACCGCCTGCACGACGTCGACGCATTCGCTCGGGCTTGCGATGCGCTTGATCCAATACGGCGAAGCGGACGCAATGCTGGCGGGGGGCTCCGAAATGGCGACCTGCGTGACCGGCGTCAGCGGCTTCGCGCAGGCCAAGGCCTTATCCGGCCGCAATGACGATCCCGAGGGAGCGAGCCGTCCTTGGGATAAGGATCGCGACGGCTTCGTGATGGGCGACGGCGCCGGAGCGATGTTGCTCGAGGAGTATGAGCAAGCTAAAGCCCGGGGGGCGACGATCTACGCGGAATTGGTCGGGTTCGGCATGAGCGGCGATGCCTATCACGTCACGGCGCCGCCGGAGAACGGCGAAGGCGCGCGCAAAGCGATGGTCAAGGCGCTCGCCGACGCGAAACTGGATCCGTCCCAAGTCCAATATGTCAACGCCCACGCGACTTCGACCGAATTGGGCGATCGTGCGGAGACCACGGCGATCCGCCGCGCATTCGGCTCGGCGGCGGACCGGTTGGCGGTCAGTTCGACGAAATCGATGACCGGACATCTGTTGGGCGCGGCCGGAGCGGTCGAGGCGATATTCACGGTTCTGGCGCTGCGCGATCAGATCGCGCCGCCGACGATCAATTTGCATCAGCCGGGCGAAGGCTGTGACCTCGACTACGTGCCGAATACCGCGCGGCGCATGGGAATCGAACATGCGCTGTCCAATTCGTTTGGCTTCGGTGGCACCAACGGTTCGCTCGTTTTCCGCCGAGTTTGAGCCCTTAAGGCTGGTCGCGAGATTCCCGGAGCGCTACCCGGGCTTGCTCGAAAGCGGCGCGCCGCCGGCCGGACCGTCGGCCGCCGGCGGCTTCGATATACTGCCGATCAGCTCCGGCGAGCGCTTGTGCCTGGCGAGCGGTGCGCGGTTGCTGGGCCCGCAAGGGCGGCTGGATATCGGCTTTCTCGATGCGCTCGAACGCTGGTGGTCGAGCTTGCGAACGCCGCGCAGCGCGCATCGCTTGCCGTTCAGCGGCGGTTGGTTCGTCTATCTGGGCTATGAAGTGGCCGGCGAGATCGAGCCGCGGTTGCAACTGCCGGCGGCCGCCGATCCGATCGCCGCCTTGGCGATTCGGGCTCCGGCCGCCTGGATTCGCGAGCGGGCGACGATGCGCGCCTGGCTGGTGGCGGAGTCCGGGCAGGAGCGACTGCTCGATCGATTCACGGCGGATGTCGAAGACCTTGGAGAGCCGGTCGAGCAAGCCGGAGCGGCGATTTCGATGCAGGAGGAACCTGCGGAGCGCTTTCTCGATGCCGTCAATCGCGCTCTGGAGTACACGGCTGCCGGAGACGTTTATCAGACCAATTTGTCTCGACGATGGTGGGGCGAGTCGGAAGCGCCGGTCGACCCCGTGGAGATTTACCGGCGTCTGCGCACGACCAATCCGAGTCCGTTCGCCGCGTTGTTGCGGCACGGCGACTTCGCGATCATCAGTTCCTCGCCGGAACGGCTCGTGGCGATCCGCGAGGATAGGGTTTCAACCCGACCGATCGCCGGCACGCGTCCGCGCGGCGCCACGGCGGCGGACGATGCCGCATTGATCCGCACGCTGCTAGCCAATGAAAAGGAACGCGCCGAACACGTCATGCTGATCGACTTGGAGCGCAACGATTTGGGCAGAATTTGTCTCGGAGGTACGGTCGCCGTCGACGAGTACATGAGCGTCGAAACCTATGCTCACGTGCATCACATCGTCTCGAACGTGAGCGGGCGGTTGCGCGCCGATCTGACGCCGATCGACGCGATTCGCGCGGTATTTCCCGGCGGCACGATCACCGGTTGCCCAAAGGTGCGCTGCATGCAGATCATCGCCGAGCTCGAGGGCGCGGGGCGCGGGGCGTATACCGGCTCGCTCGGCTACATCAACCGCGACGGCAGCTGCGATTTCAATATTCTGATCCGCACGATCAGCGCGGGGGCCCGTTCGGTCAGCCTGCGTGCCGGCGCCGGCATCGTCGCCGACTCGAACGCCGCCGCCGAATTGGCGGAGACCCGCGCGAAGGCCGAGGGCTTGCTGCGCGCTCTGGACGTTCCGGCGTGAACGTCTGGATCAACGGCCGGAACGGGGCGGCGATCGATTGCCGCGACCGCGGACTGCAGTACGGCGACGGGCTGTTCGAAACCATGCGGGTGCGCCGCCGCGGCGTTCGCCTGTTGGATTTCCATCTGCAGCGGCTGCTTGCCGGATGCGCGCGCCTGCGGATCGAATTGCCCCATATCGCGCTTCTACGCCGCGAGATCGCGCGGGCCGCGGCGCTGCGCGAGGAGGGAGTGCTGAAGCTGATCGTCACTCGCGGGGCCGGCGCTCGGGGCTACCGTCGGCCGGCGCGCGAGCGCGCGACGCGCATACTGATGCTCGGCTCCCTGCCGGCGTACGCCGGCGCAGCCGAGCCCCGTCCTGCGCGGGTGCGCCTCTGCGCGACGCGCCTGGGCGCGAACGAACGCTTGGCGGGCCTCAAGAGCTTGAACCGGCTGGAGTCCGTGCTGGCGCGCATGGAATGGCGCGACGAACGCATCTTCGAGGGTTTGATGCTCGATACGGATGGGTACGTCGTCTGCGGTACGATGTCTAACGTATTCTTTCGGCGGGGCGCGAATCTGGTGACTCCGCCGACCGATCGCTGCGGCGTTGAGGGCGTCATGCGCCGGTGGGTTTTGGAACAAGCGCACAGCATCGGCTTGCGCGCGAGCGTGCGGCGGGTTCGAATCGAGGATCTGGATGATGCGCAGGAGCTGTTTCTCAGCAACGCGGTCATGGGGCTGATGCCGGTGGGTCTCATTACGCGCGGCGATCGGCGAGTGCGGCCGCCGAGCCGGCAAACGGCTCTGGTGCTGCGCGCTCGCTTGGAGGCGTCGTGAGCCGATACCGGGCTGCGCTGGCGGTGGGCTCGGTGCTCGTGCTGGCGGCCGCGGCCGGCGTTATTTGGCGCGGCCTGCGCAGTCTGGATCGGCCGCTCAACGTGACCGCGCCGCTAATCTACAAAGTGCCGTCCGGCGTAGGATTTTCGCGCGTGGCCGCAGATCTCGCCGCGAAGGGAGTCGTCCGCGAACCGCACGCATGGGTCTTATACGCGCGTTTGACCGGCCTGGCGGGGCAAGTCAAGGCCGGCGAATACTCGATCGCGCCGGGACTCACGCCCCGCGGGTTGCTGGCGAAGATGGTGAAGGGGGAAGTCCTGCTGCATTCCTTTACGATCGTCGAAGGGTGGCAGGTGCGCGAGTTGCTGCACGCGCTGCGCCGCGATCCAAACATCGTCACGACGCTGCCGCCGGATCCCCGAGGCCTGATGGCGAAATTCGGTGAGCCGTCCTTGAGCGCCGAAGGACAGTTCTTGCCGGAGACGTATCGGTTTGCTGCCGGCACGACCGATGCCGAACTGCTGCTGCAGGCGCATACGGCATTGCAGCGCGAGCTGATCACGGATTGGCGGAACCGCGACCTTGACATACCGCTACACGATCCGCAGCAATTGCTGATCGTCGCCTCGATCGTCGAGAAGGAAACCGCGCTGCCGGAGGAGAGACGGAAAATTGCCGGGCTATATCTGCATCGATTGGCGATCGGCATGCGCTTGCAGGCGGATCCGACCGTCATTTACGGAATAGGGGATCGCTACGACGGCAGTCTGCATACCGAGGACTTGCGGACCGACGGACCGTACAACACCTACACGCGCACCGGCCTGCCGCCGACGCCGATCGCGTTGCCCGGGGCGGCGTCCATACGGGCCAGCGCAAACCCGGAAAAGACCGACGCGGTGTTCTTCGTGGCCTCCGGCAAGGGCGACGGCAGCCACGTTTTCTCCGCGACTCTGCAGCAGCAAAATGCGGCCGTTGCGCGGTATCTCGTTCGTTTGCGCCAGAAACAGGCCGTCGGGTCCGAGAAATGAGCGCCGCGGGCGGACGATTCGTGACTGTCGAGGGTATCGAGGGCGTCGGTAAGTCGACACAAGTCGCGAGGTTAGCGCAAGCGCTCGCCGCGCGCGGCGTAGACTGCCTCGTGACCCGGGAGCCCGGCGGTACGCCGCTCGCCGAGAAAATTCGCGCGCTGCTCCTTGATGCGCGCGCACAGAGCTTGCCGCCGGTCGCCGAGCTGCTGCTCATGTTCGCCGCGCGCGCCGTGCATCTGGCCGCGGTGATCGAGCCGGCCCTGAAGCGCGGGCGATGGGTGCTTTGCGATCGGTTCACCGACGCCACCTATGCCTATCAAGGCGCAGGCCGCGGCATCGACGATGCGACGATCCGGATGTTGGAAAATATCGTCCAAGGCGCCCGCCGACCGGACCTGACGGTGTTGCTGGACCTGCCGGTCGCCTCCGCGCTGCGGCGTATCCGCGATCGCGGCTCTCAAGTCGGTTTGGACCGGTTCGAGACCGAAAACAGCGAATTCTTCGAGCGCATCCGCGACGCCTATTTGAAGCGCGCCGCCGCCGAGCCGCAGCGCATCCTGGTCGTCGATGCCGGCGGAAACGTCGACGCCGTGACGCGTTCGGTCTTGGCGGCAATCGAGAGCAAATCGTGGATATCCTGAAGGCCGAATCCTTGCCTTGGTTGGAGGAGCCTCGGCGGCGGTTGCGCGCTGGCTGCGGCGGCTGCGCGCCTGCCGCATTCCCTGCTGATGGTCAGCGTGCCCGGTCTCGGCGTCGAGAGCCTCGCCTATTGGACGATCGCGCTCGCATTGTGCGAAGGCGCGGGCGCGCGGCCGTGCGGCGGTTGCGCCGCCTGTGTGCTGTTGCGGTCGGACAGTCACCCGGACATTCACGTCGTGCGCGTAGAGGAGGATGCGCAGCAGATCAAGGTGCAGCATGTCCGCGAACTGATTGATAGCCTCAGCCTCAAGAGTTATCGCGGGGGCTACAAGCTCGGTCTGATCGAGGGCGCCGAATTGCTCAACGCGAGCGGTGCAAACGCGTTCCTGAAGACGCTCGAGGAACCGACACAAGATACGATATTGATCATGACCGCGAAACCGAGTCACCGCTTGCCGGCTACCGTGGCCAGCCGTTGCCTGCGACTAAACCTGCGGGTCCCGGAACGCGCCGCGGCGCGCGCCTGGCTCGGCGCCCAGACCGGTTCTGCCGAGGACTGGGACGCGCCGCTGGCGCTAGCGCAAGGCGCGCCGCTGGCGGCTGCGGAGCTCGGCAAGGAGGGCATCGTGGACCTCGATCGGGAGATGCGCGAAAGCCTGCGGCAACTTTCTTGCGGCGAGCTCGACATTACGCTGCTCGCGGAGCGTTGGGCCAAGTCCAAGCCGCTGCTGCGGATCGCTTGGCTTGAGAACTGGATCACAGCGCGCATCAATGCCGGGCTCGCCGGCGCAGGTTCCGTTGAAACTGCGGAACCGGTCCGCTTGCCTGCGGCTTTACTTAAGGCCAAGATACAGCGGCTGTTCGCGCTGCTGGATACGGCCCGCGAGTTCAGGCGGCTGGCCCCGACCAGCTTGAATCAGCAGCTCGCGCTCGAGGCCTTGCTGCTCGAAGGCGCCGCTCTGTCGAAGTGATCTAAACGGAAGAGAAATACAGGAATTGCGCAGTCCAAGTAATAAACCCGGTTTGTTGACGCTGACGATCAAGGATAAGAGCGCCCTTTATCTTGCGTACATGCCCTTTGTGAAGAACGGCGGATTGTTCATTCCGACGAACAGCAATTACCGCTTGGGCGACGAGGTGTTCATGCTCCTCAACTTGATGGGAGAGGAGGAGAAGCTGCCGGTTGCGGGGCGCGTGATCTGGATGACGCCGAAGGGCGCACAGGGCAAACGCACAGCAGGCATCGGCGTTCAATTCAGCGATCAAGACCGCGGCAATACGCAAAAGAAGATCGAGAATTATCTGGCCGGCGCCCTTGGCGGGGATAAACCGACCCATACGATGTAGCGATAGGGCGCCTAGTCGCCGCGCGCCGCCGGCTGGCGTAGGCCTCAGGCCGTCTTCGCGCGCGCCGCCTCCGTGCCGGCGAGGCCGCCCTTCAATACATAGGCGTCGTAGCCGCGCTCGCTGAGGATGTAGGCCGCCGCGGAACTGCGCCTGCCGGTATCGCAGCAAACCACGTACTGCGTCTTCTTGTCGAGCGCGCCGAGCTTCAACCGGATGAAGTAGAGCGGAATATTGATCGCCGATTCGATGCGGAAGTTTTGGAACTCGCTGGGCAAGCGCACGTCCAGCCATTTGCCGCCGCGCGCGACGATCTCCTCGGCCTTGGCGTAGTCGACCCATTGCAGCAGCGGTTCATTCAGCAGCGTCTGAAAATCCGACTTTCCAAGCCGCATCAGCGTACCGTCACCGACCATGACGACCGTCGCGTTGCGCCTCGCCTCCGCGATCAACGCCTCCTCGCCGAAGCTGTCGCCCGGGCCGAGTTCGGCCAGCTTGATGCCTTCCTTGTTCAACGGCGTTTCGCGCGTGACGATGCATTTGCCCGCGACGACGACATAGAAATAGTCGCCCTCGGCGCCCTGCTTGATCACCACATCCCCGGCATGATAATTGATGCGCTGCATGCGCATGAAGATCGCTTGAATGTTGGCGGGCGGGATCCGATGGAACGCTTTGGTTTGCAGCAGCGTCGTCATCCAATCCCCGTCAACGCCCAGGTTCTGACCGTTCAGCTCTTCGACTTCGTACTGGCCGGTTTGATCCCATGTCAGCAAAACGTCGAGCAGGTCGCTGTCGATCATGATGTAGTCGATGTCGGTCACGGCGCGCGCCGTGTACTTGCGCGGTAAGCCGGGAGCAAGCGCGACGCGCGCTTCCGGGCTACCGGCCCGCACGGTCGCGACGGTGCGTTCGTCCGCTCGTAATTCGACGACGCCGGTCACCAAATAGAACGTGCGCCGGTCCGTATCGCCTTCCTTGAACAACAGCCGGCCGGCATTCAATTCCTTGGTATGCGTCTTGCGCGCGAGTGCATTCAGATTTTCCGCCTTCAGTCCGTCGAGGGGCGAAAAGTTCTTCAGCAACGCGAGGTCGATCGTTATTTCAGCCATGCTGCAGTTTGACGCCCTCGGCGTTTGTCCAACCCTATGATTTTGCGCGTGAATGCTAACACGGTTGGGGCGTGGCGGAGTACGCAGTCGATCACAACGGCGATTGTTCCCACCCTAAATCCGGCCGGAAACGCTCGCCGTATCGACTCTCGAGTTCGATCAGGCGCTGCCGCACGGCCTGCAAGCCCCGTTCCTTGGCGTATTGCAGCGGGCCGCCGCGAAACGGCGCGAAGCCGGTCCCGAAGATGACGCCGGCGTCGAGCAGATCGGCGTCCGCGACGATCCCTTCGCGCAATGTCGCCATGGCCTCGTTGAGCATCGGCAATATCAACCGGTCTTCGAGATCCTCCGGTATCACCGGCGAAGGCCCCGCCGGACGCAGCGGCTTGCCGTCTTTCCAGGTAAAAAAACCTTGCCCGCTCTTGCGGCCGAACTTCTTCTGATCGACCAAGCCGCACGAGGACCTCGGGCACGCGGCGCTGAAACGCACCGGCGAGCACGCGGCCGACGTGCAGCGCGACATCGAGGCCGATGACGTCCGCCAATTCGATCGGGCCCATCGGCATGCCGAAGCGCTTGCCGGCCGCGTCGATCGCTTCGGCGGATACGCCCTCCTCGTACGCGAAGATGGCTTCATTGAGGTACGGCAACAGGATCCGATTGACGACGAAACCCGGCGCGCTCTTGCAAGGCAACGGCAGCTTGTCGAGCGTGCGCGTGAAGCTCTGCGCAATGCCGACGATCTCCAAGCGGGTGTCGGAACCCTGCACGATCTCCACCAACTGCATCTGCGCGACCGGATTGAAGAAGTGAATCCCGACGAGTCGCCGCGGATCCTGCAGGCGCGCGCTCAGAGTTTCTAGCGTGATGCTGGAAGTATTCGTCGCGAACAGTGCGTTTGGCTTGAGGCGCGGCTCGAGTTGCGCGTAGAGGGCGCGTTTTGCGTCGATGTCCTCGAAGATCGCCTCGATGACCGCGTCGGCATCGGCGACACCGGCGCCGTCGACGTCCATTTTGAGACGCGCGTAAGCGGCCGCAGCCGCCGCCGGATCCGGCAAGCGCTTGCCGATCAGGGTTTTAGCGCGGTCGAATGCCGGCTTCAGTAAATCCTCGCTTCGATCCTGCAAGGTCACCTGCAGGCCGCGCAGCGCCGCCCATGTCGCGATATCGCCGCCCATGACGCCGGCGCCGATCACGTGCACGCGCTTGAATTCGATCTGCCCCTTGCCGCCCAGCGCCTTGAGCCGGTCCTGCAACATAAAGACGCGCACGAGGTTGCGCGAGCAGGGCGTGCACATCAATTCGCCGATCGACCGCGCCTCAGCCATATAGCCCGTGGAGCTGTTCGCGCCCTGCTGGCGCCACAGGTCGACGATCGCATAGGGCGCCGGGTAGTGCTCGCGCCGCACCCGATGCTGCAGCGCAGCGTCCAATTGTTTCGCAACCCACGGCCGCAGCGGCGCCAAATTCAGCAAGCGCTCCAGCCACGGTGCGGATCTTTTCGCAGGCGCTTGCTGGAGCAGGGCCTTGGCGCTCGCGATCAGCTCCGACGGCGGCGCAAGGCGGTCGATCAATCCGGTGGCGAGGGCGCGCCGGGCATTGAACGGCTTGCCCTTTAACATCAGATCCATCGCGGGGCGCACGCCGATCAAGCGCACCGAGCGCACCGTACCGCCGAATCCGGGGTGTATGCCGAGCTGCACCTCCGGCAAGCCGAGAGACAGCTTGCCGTCGTCCGCGCCGACGCGGTAGGTGCAGGCCAACGCCAACTCCAGACCGCCTCCTAGCGCAAAGCCTTGCAGCGCCGCGACCGTCGGACATGCAAGGTCCTCGAGTTGCTGCAACACCGCTTGCCCCGCGCGCACCAGCGCCTGGCCCTCGGCCGGGGTGCGAATGCCGGTGAATTCCTTGATGTCGGCCCCGGCGACGAAGCCGCCAGCCTTTGCGGACCGCAGGATCAAGCCGGGCGGCTTGCGAACGGCGACCTCCTCGAGCCGGCCGCTGAGTTCCTGGAGCGCAGCGCGGGACAGTACATTGACCGCGCTTCCCGGCGTGTCGAACATCAGCAGAGCGATTCCGTCGGCGTCGTAATCCAATCGCCATTTATCGTTTGCGGCCATGCGAGGCGTCTCCTGATCCGTCGGCGAATTCAAGCGGCCTGCTTCGCTTCGGCGTGAATCGTGAAATCACAGACCAGCGGTAGATGATCGGACAGGCGCACGTCCGGTATCTCGAAGCGATTGATCTCGATCTGCTCGCTATGCAGGATGAAGTCGAGTTCCTTGCGCGGGCTGCGGCTGGGGTAGGAGGGAAGGCCGAGCAGATTCGCGTTGCGCAGATGCGCCGCCTGCGTGAACAAATAGATCTCGTGGTCGCCCCAGTAAGTGTTGAAGTCGCCGGCGACGATGACCGGCTTGCGCGCCTTGCGCACCAAATCATAAAGGTAGCGCAGTTGGTATTGACGGTGCCGGAACTTCAGCGATAGATGCACGAGAAAAATAGCAATCTCGTCCAATTCGAGTTCGATGATCAAGCGCTTGATGCCGGTATCGAAATAGTGAAAGCGTTCACCCCGAATCCGCGGGGCCGCCAGGAAGGCGTTCGATTGCTTGCGCACGATCGGCACCAATTGGTTGACCGACGCGACCCCGTACTTGCACTCGTACGTCGAGTAATGACCGAGCGACCGGGCGATGTAATCCGCTTGGTTGACCATGCCTGTGCGGATGGACCCGGTATCGACCTCGACCAGCCCGACGACGTCCGGATCCTGCTCCTTGATGAACTCGGTGATTCGCGTCAATACTTGGCGGCTGGAGCGCAAGTAGCCGAGGCCGGGCACCGGGAGGTAAAACGCGGGGCCGATGCCGGTTGCGTAGCGAATATTGTAAAGCAGCAGGCGCACACCCGGCATTGTATCGGCGCGAGCCCCTTCGCGCATGGCCAATGTCGCGCTACACTTGCGCGGTATGTCGAGTCCCGCCAATCCGATTCGTCTGTACGTCACCCACAACTGGGTGGAAAACGACGATTACACGCGTGTTTTCGAGTATCTCGAGGCATCCGGAACTTTCTACTACCAAAACACCAGCCAACCGCAGGCTAAGCGTCCGGGCGATCGCGAGAGTCAGCGCGAGGACCTGCGCCGCCAGATCTCGGCCTGCGAGGTCGTCGTCGTGCTGCCCGGGGTCTACCGCGCCGAGCCGGATCTGGTTCTTTTTCAGATGCAATTTGCGAAGAGCGCCGATCGACCGATCGTCGCAATGGAGAACTTCGGTTCGGTCGAGCCGCTGCCGAAGGCGATCAAGGAATTGGCGGATGAAGTCAGCGCGTGGAACGAGCGCAATTTAATCGACGCGCTGCGCCGTCAGGCGCGTCATCAAGAGACCACGCGTTGGGACACGATCGAGTTCAAACTGGAATGAATCAGTTGCTGGCGAACTGCGCGGGGATCGCGTACTCGCCGGTTTCCGATTCGATATCGGAGCTGATGCTGTGCAGTTTGGTCGCGGCATTGACGGCACGAGAGGCGACTGACTCCGCGCGGCACATGGTGCCGAACATCTCCACGATCAAGGCGGCGCATTCGTCGGCGTCTTGATTCGACATTTTTCGCACCGCCGCGACGACCGGATCCTCGCCGCGCAACGGCGTCACGCCGCTCAAGCATTGCACGACTCGTCCAAACGGGACGCGAACATCGCTCGGCAACTGCTCTGCGTGGATGCCCGCAAGGTATCGGCGGTAGGCGCAAATCAGGCGCTGCTTGATCGGGGTGGAGCGCACCAGTTCCAGGGTTGCGTGATGTAAATTATCCCGTGCGGTGACCATGCTTGCCTCGTTATTTCGTAAATGCGAAACCTTAAAGTGGTTTCTAGGCTGCCTTCTCCCGGGGAGCCCTGGCAAATCAAGATGCTATGCAAGGAATATACAAGACACTGAACAAAACGCAACGCGGAATTATCGAGAATTTTGCGCAAGGCCGAGGGCCGCCGCGGCGACGGTCGGCGGTGATTCGTCGGGGTTTTTCCTAGTGATTAGGCGAGCGCGTTCGCCGCTCGGCTCAAATGTGTCATTAGCAAGTAGTTACAAGTATATGAAAATATACGACATCTTATGAGCGGTGCTAGGCAATAACTCCGCTCGGCAATCCGACTTCAGGCCGGCCGCGCCGCCGAACCCCCGGCCTCCGCGGCAATCTTGAAGTGATCGGCGCCGATCATCAGATAGACCCCGGGGACGACGAACAGCGTGAACATCGTACCGATGGCCAATCCCGCCGCGATCACCAGACCGATCGCATAGCGCGAGGCGGCGCCGGCGCCGCTTGCGAACAGCAGCGGCATGACGCCTAGCACCATCGCCGCGGTGGTCATCAAGATCGGGCGCAGGCGCGTACAGGCGGCGATCACGATCGCATCGTACTTGGATCGCCCGCGTTCCTGCTCCTCGTTGGCGACCTCGACGATCAATATGCCGTGCTTGCTGATCAAGCCCATCAGCGTCACGAGCCCCACCTCGGTGTAGATGTTCATGCTCGCGCCGCCGATGCCCAGCGCGATGAAGATCAGCGCGCCGGCGATCGACAACGGCACGGAAATCAAGATGACCAAGGGATCGCGAAAGCTTTCGAACAAGGCGGCGAGCGCGAGAAATACGATGATGATCGCGAAGCCGAACGTCGCCAGTATGCCGCTGGATTCCTGCACGTACTGGCGGGCCTGTCCGGCGTAGTCAACCGAATAGCCCTGCGGCAAATCGCGCGCCGCCAGATCACGCAGGTAGTTCAGCGCGTCGGCGAGCGCGACGCCGGGCGACATGACGCCGGCGATCGTCGCCGAGTTTTGCTGTTGGAATCTATTGAGCGTCTCGGGAATCGTCTCGGTGCGTATCGTCGCAATCGACGACAGCGGGATCGAGACGCCGGCGATCGTCGCGATCGGATAATTGAGCAGCTGAGCGACATTCAGCCGCGACAGGCGTTCGACCTGCGGGATCACCTTGTAGGAACGCGTGTCCATGCTGAAATAGTTGACGTAGCCGCCGCCGAGCAGGCTGCTCAGCGCGGAGCCCACTTGGCTCATCGTCAGATTCAGCTGGGCCGCTTTATCGCGGTCGATCTCGATCACCGACTGCGGCAGATCGTATTTCAGGTCCGTGTCGAGAAACATGAATTGACCGCTCTTCAGCGCATCCCTCAAGAACGCGCTGGAGATATCGTTCAGGCGCAAGGGCGGGTCGGTCGTCTTGATGACGAACTGGATCGGCAGGCCGAACGCTCCGGGCAGCGAGGGCCGTTGAAACGCGACGATGCGCTGTCCGGCGATCGCGCCGACCTTCTGCTGCAGCTGCTGCTGCAGCGCGGTCGCGCTCATCGAGCGTTGATTGCGCGGCGGCAATACCAGGCCGGTGAACGACGTGCCGGGTGCATCGATATGAAACACGTGCTGCGGCTTGCCGATCTTGGTCGCGAGAGCGTATACCGCATCGGCATCGGCGAGTTTGCGCTGCAGGGTGGCGTTCGGCGCGTTGGTCGCCGACAACAAGACGAAGCCTTGATCCTCCTGCGGCGCCAACTCGGCTTTTGCGCTTGAATAGAGGAAATAAATGCTGCCGAGCACGACGAGGACCAGCACGGCGGTAACCGGCGTGTAGCGAAGGCTGCGCTCGAGGCGAGTTTTGTACCACTGGCGGACGCGATCGAAGCGCCGGTCGATCGCCTTGACGAGGCGGGTTTCCCAGTTCTCTTCGCCGCGATGCGGCTTCAACAGCCGCGAGCACATCATCGGCGACAGCGTCAATGCGATGACGGCCGAGACGGTCACGGCGCCGGCGAGCGTGAATGCGAATTCCACGAACAAGGCGCCGGTCAGGCCGCCCTGGAATCCGATCGGCACGAATGCCGCGAGCAGCACGACCGTCATCGCAACGATCGGACTGCCGAGCTCGCGAGCCGCGAGCGCGGCGGCCTCCATCGTCGCCATGCCGCCCTCCAGGTGGCGATTGACGTTTTCCACGACGATGATCGCATCGTCGACGACCAAACCGATCGCGAGCACCAACGCGAGCAGGGTCAGCAGATTGATCGAGAATCCAAGCGCGAGCATGATCGCCATGGTGCCGATCAGCGACAGCGGAATCGCGACGACCGGTATAAGGACCGAGCGCGGCGATCCCAGGAACGCGAAGATCACGCCCATGACGATCACCAACGCCTCGATCAGAGTGACCGCGACTTCGTGGATCGAGCTGTTCACGAAGTCGGTGGAATCGTAGACGATCGCTCCGCTGAGCCCTTGCGGCAATTGCGAGTGAATTTGCGGAAAGACCTTCTTGACCCCGTTGATGACCGTCAGCAAGTTCGCGCTCGGCGCGACTTGGATACCGATGAACACGCCGCTCTTGCCGTCGAACGCGACGCGCGATTCGTAGCTGTCGGCGCCGAGGGAGACTTGGGCGACGTCGCCCAAGCGGATGTTGCTGCCGCCCACCTGCTTGACCACGAGGTTGCGGAAATCCTCGAGACTGTGCAGATTCGTCGTCGAGGTCAGCGTCACCTGGACCATTTGGCCCTTGGTGCTGCCGACGGCCGAGATGTAGTCGTTGTCGGCGAGCGCTTTCGAGACGTCGCTGGCGGTCAAACCATAGGCCGAGAGCTTCTTCGGATCCAGCCAGGCGCGCAGCGAGAAGTACTGGGCGCCCAGCAGCTCCGCGGTCTGCACCCCTGGGACGGCTTGCAGCTGCGGCTGCACGACGCGCTGCAGGTAGTCGGTGATCTGATTGCGCGGCAACGTCGCGCTGGAGAACCCCATGTACAAGGCGTCGATCACGTCGCCGACCTTGACGGTGATCGTCGGCTGCTGCGAGCCGATCGGCAGTTGATTGAGCACCGAATTGACCTTGATGTTGATCTCGGCGGCGGCTTTCGACGTGTCGTAGTTTTGGCGCAGATCGACCGTGATCGTGCTGACGCCGCTCTGGCTCGTCGAAGTCATGTAATCGATGCCGTTCGCCTGTGCGACAGCCGCTTCGATCGGCGCCGTGATGAACCCGGCGATCGAGTCGGGGTCTGCGCCGGGATAGGCGGTCGAGATCGTGACGAGGCCGTTTTCGGTTTTCGGGTATGCCAGCACCTGCAGCGAACTGAAGGAGCGCAGGCCGAGCACCAGAATCCCCAGGCTGAGGACGCTCGCAAGCACCGGACGGCGGATAAAGATGTCGGTGAAGTTCACGTCGTCTCGCGATTATTCGTTCGGCGGCGTCGGATGCGCCGCGTCGCTTGGCAGCAAGCTGTTGTTGATCGTGACCGCCGTGCCGTTGTGCAGCTTGATCTGTCCGGCGCTGACGATCACCTCGCCGTCCTTCAGGCCGGTCAGCACGGCGACCTGATCGCCGCGGGTCGCGCCGAGAGTCACGAATCGTTGCTCGGCAGTCAGGCGCGGCTTGCCCTGTGCGTCGAGGCCGGTCTTTTGAACGACGAACACGGTGTCTCCGTACGGGTTATAGGTGATCGCGGTTTGCGGCACGGTGATCAGTTCCCGCGGCGGACCGTCGTCGATGTGCACGTTCGCAAACATGCCGGGCACGAGCCGCCGGTCCGCGTTGCGGAACGAGGCGCGTACCTGCACGTTGCGGCTGGACGGATCGACTTTCGAATTGATTGCCGTGATTGCGCCCTTGAAGATGTGGTCCGGATAGGTATCGACGGTCGCCTCGACGTTCTGGCCGTTCTGCAAATGCGCGAGTACCTGCTGCGGCACGTAAAAATCGATCAGGATCGGATCGAGCGCTTGCAGCGTGACGATGGTCGCGCCGGCCGCCAAATATTGACCGGGATCGACCTGGCGTATGCCGAGGCGTCCTGCGAACGGCGCCTTGACGATCTTCTCGTCGATCAGCGCCTGCTGCGCCAGCACGGCCGCATCGGCCGCCTTGAGGTTCGCCGCGTCGGCATCGACGGTCGCCTGGCTGACGGCCTGGGCCGCCAGCTGCTGCTGGTCGCGCTTGTAGGTCAGCGCGGCGAGCGCGGCTTGCGCCTGGAGCTGCGCGAGTTTCGCCGGGTCGTCGTTGAGCCGGAGTTTCAACAGCGTCTCGCCGGCGCGCACATCCTTGCCGGAGTCGAATGCGATTTCATCGACGACGCCGGCCGCTTGTGCCGCGAGATCTGCGCCGTGCACCGCCCGCACGGTGCCGACCGCCTGTGTCTGCGCCTGCCAGGCCGTCTGCGCCACGGTGAACGTCGCCACCGTCTGCGCTGCCTTGGCGCTGGCTGCCATGTACTTGCCCATCATCTTGCCCATGAACGCCTGGAAGCCGAAGATCGCGCCCAAAATCACCGCCGCAGCGACGATCACGATCGCGATGGGCTTGATCAGCGCCGATCGCGTCGCCGGATGGTTGCCGCCGTCGGTGCTGCCGATGTCGATGTTGCTCACAATTGCCCCTTGCAGCAGTCGCCTGAATTGCCTTGTACGTCCGTGCGGTTCCACCAGCCGCCGCCGAGCGCTTGGAACAGCGCGGCCGTGTCGGTGTAGCGCTGCGCGCGCGCCTTGACGAGCGCTATCGCCGCGCCCTGATAGCTTTGCTGCGCCAAGAGAACTTGCGGATAGCCCGCCGCACCGCTGCGGTATTGCGCCTGGACGATCGCCAGGCTCGCGGCGGCCGATTGCTCGGCCGAGGCCTCGGCGGCAAACGCGTCGGCGTCAGCCTGCAGCGCGAGCAGCGCGTCCGAGACGTTCTGGAACGCGGTCAGAACCGTCGCTCGGTAATTCGCGGCGGCTTCTTGCGCGGCGGCGATCGCGGCGAGGCGCTGGTGGCGCAACTGACCACCCTCGAAGATCGGTTGCGTCAGCGAGGCGGCCAAGCTCCAGACCGTCGAGGCCGGCGAGAAAATGTCCGCGAACTTGACCGCTTCGCCGCCGTAGTTGCCGGACAGCGTGATCTGCGGCAGCAGATTCGCCGTTGCGACACCGACCCGCGCGGTGGCTTCGTGCAGCAGCGCCGCGTAGGCGCGCACATCGGGCCGCTGTTCGACGAGCTTCGAGGGCAGGCTTACCGGCAGGTCCCGCGGCAAGCTGATCGAGTCGAGTTTGAAATCGGCAGCGGTGAAATCCGCGGGCAGGGCGCCGGTCAGGGCCGCGAGCTGGTTGCCTTCCTGCGCGAGCAGGTTCTTAAGCTGTGGCAACTGCGCGAGCGTCGCATCGAGCGCGGCTTGCTGCGTCAATATGTCCGCGCCCGAGGCGCCGCCCGCCGCCACGCGCCGGCGCACGATCTCGAGCTGCGAGCGCTGCGAAACGACGATCGCCTCGGTCGCCGTCAGTTGCTCCGCAAGCGAGGCTTGTGTCACCGCCGCCGTGACGATATTGGCGGTAAGGCTCAGATAGCTCGCTTCGAGCAGGAAGCGTTGATATTCGCGTTCGGCCCGCAGAGCCTCGACTTGACGACGCACGCCGCCGAATGCATCGAGCGTGTACGAGACGTTTACTAGAGCGTTATTCAAGGTGTAGAGGATCGGCCGCGGGTTGCCGAAGGCCGCACCCGAGGCGCGTTGGCGTTGCGCGCCGACAGAAGCGGAGATGCTCGGGAAATAGTGTCCCTGCTGGGCGGCAAGGTTCTCGTTCGCCTGCATCAGAGCGGCCTGGGCGGCGGCCAGCGTCGGACTGTGGCGCAGCGCGCGGTCGATCAGGGCGTTCAAATCCTTGGATCGAAACAAAGTCCACCACTGACCGGGGATGTCGAGTCCGGCGACGTAGCGTTGCGCTTCGCCGCCGGCCTGCTCGGCCGAGTTCGTGGCCTTAGGCAGGCCGCCCCGCACGTAACCATCCGCCTGGGGCGCCGCAGGACTGTGGAAGTTCGGTCCGACGGCACAGCCCGCGAGCAGCGCGGCGCCAATCGCGAGCGGCGCCAGCGCTCGGGCTACAGGGGAAGAGGGCTGCAATTGATCGAGCTGCATCGGATTGCCAATTACAGAGGGAAGCGACCACCCGCTAGAGGTTATTTGCATGCGATATAGTCTATGACTAGAATGTACCGCACTGAAATATTAGATTACAAACTGTCATGGCGCAAGCACAAATCGGTATGGTGGAGGCGAGTCTTGAACGGCTAGGCAAGCGCCTGCCTGAGGTGCCTGCGAATCAGATTCTGATTCTGCGCTTGATAGGATTGCTGGCCCACGACTTCGGGCTGATGCTCGATCATCACATTCGGCCGTTCGGGCTGGCCGAAGGCGAGTTTCGCGTCCTGACCGCCTTGTACTCTCAGCCGGAGGGAATCGCCAATCCGAGCGAATTGTGCTCACGGACCACCCAGAGCCCCGCGAATATGTCGCGCATCAGCGACGCGCTCCTGCGCCGCGACTTGATCACGCGCGATTCGAGCGCTCTCGATCGCCGGCGCATGGTGCTGCGGATCACGAAGCACGGCGAGGATCTCGTGCGCATGTTGATGCCGACGATATTCGCCGCCTTGCGCGAGATATTCAGCGCTCTTCCAGTACCGGAGCAACAACAGCTGATCGCGCAGCTCAAGAATCTGGCGGCCCATCTCGATGCCGCGATGCTATCGATCGGCTCGGAGCAGTCGCCGTGACGGAGCGGTCGGCATGAACGACTCGCTGAGGGCCGCGTCGGTGCCGGTGCTGCGGCCGGTGCTGCTGCTGTCGCTTAGCTTGTCTTGGCTCGCCGGATGCGCGGGATTGCCGCGGCAAACGGCGCCGGTTGCGCTGCCCGCCGAGGCGCCGCTTGCATTGAGCGGCGCGGGTGGCTTCTGGCCGTCCGCCAAATGGTGGCGGCGATATCAGGATCCGACGCTCGACGGCTTGATCGACATCGCGCTGGATTCCTCGCCGACACTGGCGACCGCGCACGCGCGCTTCGATTCGGCGCGGCAATCCGTGCGTTTGGCGGGTGCGGCCGCCGGGGCGCACGTCGATTTGCGCGGTAGCGTCGAACGCCAGCGGCTCAGCGACAACGGGCTGTTTCCGCCGTCGCTACTCGGATTCAATTGGTACAACCAGGCCGATCTCGGCTTGCAGGCGAGCTATACCTTCGATTGGTGGGGCAAGCAGCGGGCCGCCGTCGAGGCGGCGACCGATGAAGCGCATGCGGCGCAAGCGGACCGCAGCGCAGCCGCCTTGGTCCTGGCGAGCTCGGTCGCCGACACCTATTTTGGCTGGCAAGCTGATGAATCGCGCCTCGCCTTGGCCCGGCAGCGGCTCGCCACGGCGCAGCGCGCGGGCGCGATCGCGGCGGATCGCGTACGCGCCGGTTTGGATTCGAACGACGTGCTGCATCAAACCGATACGGCGGTCGCGGCGTCGCGCGAACAGATCGCGACGCTCGAGGGTTCGGCGAAGCTGCGCATCATTGCGCTGGCCGCGCTGACCGGCCGCGAGGCAACGCAATTGCCGCCGCTGACCGCGAAGCCGCTGCCGGCCGTGGCGGCTGAGCTGCCCGATGACTTGCGGATCGATTTGATCGCGCGGCGGGCCGATATCATCGCGAGTCGCTGGCGGGTCGCGGCCGCGGCGAAGAACCTTACGTCGGCGCGCGCCGATTTCTTTCCGGACATCAGCATCAACGCGCTTGCCGGCCTATCGAGCATCGACATCGGCAAACTGATCGAGTACGGCAGCCGGGTTCCGCAGGCGAGCGTCGCCGTCAACCTGCCGCTATTCGATTCCGGGCTGCTGCAGGCCCGCTACGGGGCGCGCCGCGCGCAGCTGCGCGCCGCCGTGGCCGCGTACCGCCAAACGCTCGTCGATGCGGCACGCGACGTTGCGACCGAGGCCGCTGCGCGCGCGCAGATCGGCGCGCAGCGCACGCAACGCTTGATCGAGGTCGATGCGGCGCGGCAGTTGGCGCACGGCGCGACCGCCCGAGTCCGCCAGGGCATCACCGATCAACGTTTGGAGCTGCAAGCGACCGCATCCCTGATCGAGCAGCAGGATGCGCTGCTGCAGCTCGATCAGGCGGCGTTGAGCGCCGACGTCGGGCTACAGCGCGCGCTCGGCGGCGGCTATCAGGGCTCGCCGAACATCACCGGCTTGGAGCCGACTGCCATGAGGGCGACACCATGAACGCAAACACCGACGGCGAAACCGCTTCGCCGGCCAACGGGCGACGAGGCAGGATCATGCTGCTGATCGCTCTGGCGTTCATCGTCCTCGGAGTCCTTTGGGGCCTCTATTGGTTCTTCGTTCTCTCGATCGAAGAGGAGACCGACGACGCCTATGTCAACGGCAATAAGGTCGTGATATCGGCGCAAGTTCCAGGGACGGTCGTCGCGGTACTCGCTGACGACACCCAATTGGTCAAGTCCGGCCAGATCCTGGTCCGGCTGGACCCGACCGACGCCGACACGAATATGAACCGCGCCGCCAGCGCACTCGCGCAGACCGTGCGGCAGGTGCGGCAGCAAAAAGCGATGGCGGCGCAATACGATGCCGTCATCGCAACGCGCCACCTCCAATTGGCGCGCGCGCAGGCGGACTTGGCGCGGCGCAGACCCCTGATGGCCGACCACGCCATCGCTCCGGAGGAGCTTCATCATGCCGAGGAGACCGTGGCGTTGGCGCAATCGGCATTGACGCAGGCCGAACGCGAATCGGCTGCGGCGCACGCCCTCGTCGACGGCATCGACGTCGCCGAAAATCCGGCCGTGCTCGTCGCCAAGGCCGCCTATCGAGATGCGTGGCTCGCCGCGCAGCGCAACGCGGTCGTTGCGCCGGTGACCGGCTATGTCGCCGAACGCACCGTGCAACTCGGCGCGCGCATTCAGCCGGGCGAGGCCTTGATGACCGTGATTCCGCTGCACGCGCTGTGGGTGGACGCGAATTTCAAGGAAGTGCAGCTGCGCAATCTGCGTATCGGTCAACCCGCCGAGGTGCGCAGCGATCTGTATGGCGGCGCGGCGATCTTCCACGGACATGTCAAGGGCATGTCGGCCGGCACCGGCGCCGCCTTTGCGCTGCTGCCGCCGCAAAACGCGTCGGGCAACTGGATCAAGGTGGTGCAACGCGTGCCGGTGCGAATCGTGCTAGACGAGAAGGAGCTTGCCAAGCATCCCTTGCGCATCGGATTGTCCGTCACGGTGACCGTGGATACGACGACGCGCACGGGCCCCGTTCTGGCGGCCGACTCGGCCGACCGGTTCACCGGCGATACGGATGTCTACCTGCAAGATCTACAGAAGGCGAACGCGCAAGCGGACGCCATCGTCAGGCGCAATCTCGGCGCGGCTCATTGAGCGGCCGGCGGCGGGCTTGCCGACGCGCGCCGAGGATTGCGCCATCCTCCGCCGAGGGCCTTGATCAGTAGCACGCTCGCGTTCATGCGGCGCGATGCAATCGTGACGGCGGAGATCTGCGCCTGCAGCGCTGCGGTTTGCGACACGGCGACCTCTAGATAAGTCGCCGCGCCTTCGCGGTAGCGGTCTTGAGCCTGCTGCAATGCCGTGTCCGTCGCCGCAACCGCCGCCGCTTCGCTGAGCGATTCGGCCCGCAATTCGGCGAGCGCCGCAAGACTGTCGACGACCTCGGCGTACGCCCCGATGACGGTATTGCGATAATCGGCGACGAGTTCGTCGTAGCGCGCTCGCGCCTGCGCCGATTGTGCGCGCCGCAATCCGCCGTCGAACAGCGTCAGCACGCCGGCAGTACCCAAGGACCAGATGCGGCTCGGCGCCTGCAGCCACGTGGTCGACGCCGCGCTGTTAAGGCCGGCGGCTGCGGCGAGACTGAAATCGGGGAAATAGGCGGCGCGGGCGACGCCGATCGCGGCATTTGCCGCGGCGACCCGGCGCTCGGCGGCGGCGATGTCCGGCCTTCGCTCGAGCAGCATCGACGGCAGGCCGGGATCGATCGGCGGCGGAGCCGATGCGGCGGGCAGCGGATCGGGGGCCAGATGGAACGTCGAGGGGTTCTCGCCGAGCAGCACTGCGATCGCGTGCTCGGTTTGGGCGCGCTGCAGGCGAGTTTCGGCGGCTGCGGTTCGCGCCGTTTCGAGCTGCGCCCGCGCTTGCGCGACGTCGGCGAGCGCGGCGTCGCCGCCGTCGAACAAATCCTGCGTCAAACGTTGTGCCTTCGCGTAGGCGACGACGGCCGCATCCAGCAGCATTTGCTCGGCGTCCTGGCCGCGCAAATCGTAGTAATTGCCCGCCAACTCGGCGTGGATCGCCAGATCCAATGTGGCGAGGTCGGCCGCGCTCGCTTGTTGCAGCGCCGAGGCGGCGGTCACGGTATTGCGCACGCGTCCCCAGACGTCGATTTCGTAGGCCAAATCCCCCTCGACGTCGAAGTCGTTGCTGATCGGTTCGGCGGCCGCGGGGAATCGCGGCGAATTGATCGACGAGCGCGTCCGCGCGGCGGTCGCCGCGGCCGACAGCCGCGGAAAATAGCCGCTGCGGGCGATCCGCGTCGCCGCGCGCGCTTGCTCGAGGCGCGCGAACGCGGCTTTCAAATCCTGATTGGCGGGGCCGATTCGCAGCTCCAGTGCGTCGAGTTCGGGGTCGGCGAACAGTGCCCACCAAGCGCCGCGCGGCGCGCCGTCAGCCGGTCGCGCCTGCCGCCAGATATCCGCGTTCGGGTAGTAAGGCGCCGCCGGCGCCGATGCCGGTGTCTCATACGTCGGCGCCAGGCTGCAGCCCGCGAACGATGCCGCAATTGCGCCCGCCAGCCATACGCCCAATCCCTGCTTTGCGCCTGTCACGCTCAGTTACCCGGCACGATGCGCACCGGGGTTCCGTCGACGATCGAGTCCGGTGGGTTCAAAACGATGGCGTCGCCGGCATCGATGCCGGACAGCACTTCGATCGTGCTGCCGAAATCGCGCCCTTCGACGATGCTCTTCAGTTTGATCCTCCGGCCGTGGTCGACCGTCGCGACTTGCAGTCCCTCGCTGCGGAATATCACCGTATTGGCGGGCAGGCGCAGCGTCGTCGCCGCCGCGCCCAACTTGAAATGCACTTCGGTGTAGGCGCCGGGCAGGATGGCGCTTTGCGGATTATCCAATCTCAACTCGACCTGCAGCGTGCGCGAGGTGGGATCGAGCGCGCTCGCGGTGCGTACGGTCATCGCCGGATACGAGCGGCCGACGTGCTCGGCGAAGTCCAATAGAGCGGGGACTCCGACCTTCGTTTCGGCGGCGTAGGCTTCGGGCACGTCCACGTAGATCCGCAGCTTGCGGATATCGGCGACGTGGAACAGCTCATTGCCCGCGGCCTGCCCGGCATTGATCAGGGCGCCGACATCGGTGGTTCGAGACGTGACGACGCCGTCGAAAGGCGCAACGACGCGCTTGAACGACTCCAGCTCGCGCAGACGCGCAACGTTCGCCGCCGCGGATTCCACCGCGGCTTTCTTGGCCGCCGCGTCGCCCGCTTTTTGATCCGCATCCTGCTTCGAAACGGCTTCGGTCTTCAGCAGGCGCTGCCAGCGCTGATTGGTGCTGTCGGCCAAGACGAAGTTCGCACGAGCCGTCGCGAGGTCGGCGAGCGCTTGGGTCAACTGCTGATCCACCTCCGGCGTCTCGATCTCGGCCAGCAATTGCCCCTTGCGCACCGGCGTGCCGATGTCGGTGTACCAGGCTTTCAAGTAGCCGCTCGTGCGCGCATAAATCGGCGCTTCGGTGTAAGCACGCACAGTGCCGGGCAACACCAGGTCTTCCCCGGCGCCGCTCGGCCGCGGCGCGATGGTCGCAACCGTCAGCACCGTGTTCGCGTCGGCCTGCCGCTGCAGAGCGGCCAGCGCCAAGACGCGGCTGACGATTCCCCAGGCGGCGAGAACCAATGCAACGAACAGCAGGATCAACGCGTAACGGCGGATCTTGCCGGTCAAGTCCGGGTCGGGGGCGCCGGCCGCAGGTTCAAGCATTGGCATTCTCCGCAGTGTTGGGCGCGGCCGCCGACTTGCGGCCGTGAATGATCGAGAAAACCGTAGGTACGAAAAACAGCGTCGCGACGGTCGCGAATATCAATCCGCCGATGACTGCGCGGCCGAGGGGCGCGTTCTGCTCGCCGCCCTCGCCGAGACCGAGCGCCAGCGGGATCATGCCGATGACCATAGCCAACGCGGTGATCAGCACCGGCCGCAGTCGCGTGAATCCGGCCGCCAATGCCGCTTGGAAGGCGTCATCGCCGGCGTTCATGCGCTCCCGCGCGAAACTGACGATGAGCACGCTGTTCGCCGTCGCAACGCCCATGCACATGATCGCGCCGGTGAGCGCCGGCACGGTCACGGTCGTATGCGTCAGAAACAACATCCAGACGATGCCGGCGAGCGCCGCCGGCAAGGCGGTGATAATGATGAATGGATCGAGCAGCGACTGAAAATTCACGACGATCAACATGTAGACGAGAACGACGGCGACTGCCAATCCCACCAATAAGCCGTTGAATGAAGACTGCATCGTGCGCGTCTGGCCGCGCAAGACGATTTGCGAACCCCGGGGCAGCTCGGCCCTCGAGGCCTCGACGATGCGGCTGACCTGCGAGGAGACATAGCCGAGGTCCGCATCCTGCACCGACCCAAAGATATCGAGCACGGGCGTGGCGTCGTAGTGGCTGACGACCGCCGGGGCGGCGCTGCGATGAAATTGAGCGACCGCGGACAATAGGTGACTGGCGCCGCCGGCGACCGGGGTCATCGGCGTATTGGCGAGATCGTTGAGGGATTGCATGCGAAATTGCGGCGTTTGAGTCGCGACCTGATATTGCGCGCCGCTGTTCGGATCGATCCAGAACGAGGGCGACGTTTGAAAGCTGCCGGACAAGGAAACCAGCAGGTTGCTCGCGACGTCGAATTCCGTTAAGCCGAGCAACTGCGCCTTGCTGCGATCCACGTCGACGTCGATCTGCGGGTAGTCGGCCGATTGCTGCAGGCGGATATCGACGGCCCCGGGAACGCCGCGCAGTTTCTGCAGCAGGCGGTTGGCGAACGTTCTGTTAGCCTCCACATCGAAGCCGACGATCTGCACGTCGATCGGCGAAGGGAGCCCGAAATTCAGGATCTGGCTGATCATATCGGCCGGCAGGAACGCGAAGCTGGTCGACGGGAAGGTCTCGGGCAACAAGACACGTAGCTTGCGCACGTAATCGGCGCTCGGCGCATGATGCTTGGCCAGATTGACGAAGATGTCGGCGTCGCCAGGGCCGACCGGCGCCGAGGTGCTATACGCCATGTTGATGCCGCTGTTGGGAAGGCCGATGTTGTCGACGACGTTGCTGATCTCGCCCGGGGGAATGATTTTCCGAATCGCGGCCTCCACCGCGTCGCAGAGCGCAGCGGTTTCCTCGATCCGCGTACCGGTGCGCGCGCGCAGATGCAGCTTGATCTGCCCGGCGTCGACCGACGGAAAGAAATCTTGGCCGAGTCCCGGCAATGGACCGAGCGGGAACGCCAGCAGCGCGGTCACCGCCATCGAAAGCAGGAACAGTGCGGCGAAGCGCGGGCCGCTGTGCAGGGCGGCCGCCAGCACGCGACGGTAGCCGTCCCGCATTTGCGCAAAGCGCTGCTCGAAGCGCGCCTGAAAGCGCGCGGCAGCGTTTGCCGCAGTGGATTGCGCAAGGCGATCGTGCGGGCGCAGCCAATATTTAGCCAAGGTCGGAACGAGTGTGCGAGACAGCAGATAGGACGCCAGCATGGCGAACACGACCGCTTCGGCCAGGGGAATGAACAGGTATTTGGCGATTCCGGCCAACATGAACATCGGTACGAAAACGATGCAGATCGACAGCGTCGATACCAGCGCCGGCAATGCGATTTGCCGCGCTCCGTCGAGAATCGCCGTTTCGACGTCCTTGCCCTGTTCCAGGTGATAGTTGATGTTCTCGATCGTCACGGTTGCGTCATCGACCAAGATTCCGACGGCGAGCGCAAGCCCGCCCAAGGTCATGATGTTGATCGTTTGACCAAGGGCGGAAAGACACGCGATCGAGGCAAGTATCGACAACGGAATCGATATCGTAATGATCAGCGTGCTGCGCCAACTGCCGAGAAACAGCAGAATCAGCAGGCCGGTCAACGCCGCGGCGATTGCCGCCTCGCGGATCACTCCGGAGATCGCGGCGCGCACGAAAATGGACTGATCGCTCAATGTGCGGATGTGCAGATCCGCCGGCAGCGATGCGCGGATTTGCGGCAATCTCTCGTTGATGCCGTTGATGATGTCGATCGTCGAGGCGCTGCCGGTCTTCAACACGTTCATCAGCACAGCGCGCCGCCCATCCAAGCGAACGATGTTGGTTTGCGGCGAATAGCCGTCGCGCACATGGGCGACGTCGCGTATGTACGTTACGCGGCCGCCGCGCGCCTGGATCGGCAAGTCGTTCAAATCGTCCAGCTTGGTCGGGCTGGCGTTGAGCCGGATGTAATATTCCAGCCCTCCCATCTTCTCGGTGCCCGCCGGCAATATCAGGTTCTGCGCGCCAATGGCCGCGACGACATCGTTGGGCGACAATCCTTGGGCGCGCAGCGCCTGCGGGTCGAGATCGACGCTGACCAGGCGCTGCTTGCCGCCGTAGGGGTAAGGCGTCGACGCCCCGGCGACCGTGGCCAATTGCGTTCGCAGCAAGTTATTGGCATCGTCGAATAGCTGCGCCTCCGGCAAGGTATCGCTGGACAATGCCAATTGCAGTATCGGTACACTCGACGCGTTGTACGAAAGTACGAACGGCGCCGACGTGCCGGGCGGGGAATATTTCAGCTGCGTTTGCGACACCGCGGTGATCTGCGAAAACGACAAGTCCGGGTCGGCATTGGGTTGAAAAAAATATTTGACGACGGCGGTGCCGTTTACGGACTGCGACTCGGTATGCTCGACATCGTTGACGACCGTTTGCGCCACGCGTTCCGAGAACAGCACGATGCGGTTCGCTATCTCCGCGGGCTGAATGCCGTTGTAATGCCAGATCACGGCTTCGACCGGAATCTTGATGTTCGGGAATATATCCGTCGCCGTATTGACGAACGCATAGCCGCCCATCAGTACGATCAGCACGGCCAACATGATGAACGTGTATGGCCGCTGCAGTGCTATCCGGACTATCCACATGAATCATTCGGCTCCTTCTCGAATCCGAGAGTGCGCGCACCGCCAACTAAGCTGAACGACGGAGGCGCGCGGGATGCCGCGCTAGGGCGATGCATATGCATCGAAGAAATTACTGCAGTAAAACTGTCATATCCTATTGAAATATCAATATATTAATCAGGAACGAACACTACGAGACCGGATCGGGCGGCGGAATGCTGTCCGCGCGGTCCGCTAGCGTGCATTGTTGCCTCAGTTCCGTGGTTTGCGGAACTTGAGCACAAAGTTGTCGGCCTCGCCGACCGCGATGTAGCGGGCGCGATCCTTTTGCCCTTGCGACAAGGTTGGCGGCAGCGTCCACACACCGTCGACCCAGTCCTTGGTGTCGCGCGGATTCGCGTTGATCTGCGAGGAGCCGATCAGTTCGAAGCCGGCTCTTTTCGCCAGCGCGATCGCGTAATCCTCGCGGACATAGCCGTTCTCGGCCTTGGGGTCCTGCGGCCGGTCGGTGCGGCCGCGATGCTCCTCGATGCCGAAGATGCCGCCCGGCTTGAGCGCGCGATAGCAGGCCGAGAGCGCCTGATCGACGTAACCGTCGTACATCCAGTTATGCAAGTTGCGGAATGTCAGCACGAGATCCGCGGAATTCGGCGGCGCGATGTCATAGTGACCGCTGCCGAGCGTCGTCTCGTGGATCGTGCCCATCACGGCTTTTTCGGCCGCGATGCGCGCCCGCCATCGCGCCGCGCCCTTGTCTTCTTCGGCGTTGCCGCTCGCCGGCAGCGCGACGTAGTAGCGGCCGCGCTTGGCGAGATATGGTCCCAAAATCTCGGTCCAATAACCGCCGCCGGGCCACAGCTCGACGACGGTCATCGCCGATGTTAGTCCGAAGAACGAGAGTTCCTCCACCGGGTGCCGCGCAGCATCCCGCGCGACGAACGCCGGATTGCGCGTCGGGCTCGCAACCGCCGCGATCAGTGCCGGATCGGCGCCCGGCGCCGGCGCCGCGGACGCCGCGAATCCGGTGAGCGTGGCGATAGCGCCGATCAGCAGCGCCCGAGGCAGGGGATGGCGGCAAGTCATTGGAAATTGGCGCATTGGAATGAATGTCCCTTCGTGAAATTCGTGGCCACAGTATCCCAAATTCCCCAGTCGACGTCATTCGCCTCACCGGACGGCGCCGCGGTCCCAGGTCGAACCGTGGGTGGCGAGACTGCAATGCCTGCGATGTCGTACGCCGGGCGCCCGCCGGGTAGAGTATCGTTCGGCGCCTAGGCGGCGACCTGCGGACCATCAATGGACGATCTTCGGGACATGGCTTTGTTCGTCGAATTGGCTCGCGCCGGCAGCGTTTCGAAGGCCGCGCGGCGGCTGGGCATGCCGGCCTCGTCGATCACCGAGCGGATCGGCGAACTCGAGGCGAAACTCAAACTGAAACTACTGCGAAGATCGACCGGCGCGGTGGAACTGACCGACGCGGGCGCGATCTACCTGCAGCGATGCACGGCGCTGATCGATGAGGCGCGCCAGGCTCACGAAGGGCTGCAGGACCCCGACGCGCCGCCGCGCGGCCGTCTGCGCGTATCGCTGACCGGTGATTTCGGTACGGTATTCTTTGCGCCGTTCCTCGCCGAGTTCCGGCAACAGTATCCGCACATCACGATCGACCTCGATCTGAGTCCGCGCCGTATTCACCTGCTCGGAAAGCCGTTCGATTTGGCGTTGCGGCTCGGCGCGCTCGAGGATTCCTCGCTGATCGCGCGGCGTCTGGCGCTGTTGCGCGTCGCGCTTTACGCGGCTCCTGCCTATATCGAGTCCCGAGGCGCTTTGAGGCGTCCGGAGGATCTCGCCAAGCACGACACGATTCGCCTTATGCGCAGAGTCGAGGCGACCCAATGGACGCTGCACAACGGCAAGGAGCAAAGACGCGTGCCGCTGGTCAGTCCGGTGACGGCCAACAGTCTGGGGATGACCCGGCTGCTGACCCTGCTCGGAGCGGGCATCGGCGCGGTCGACGAGAGCATGGTCCGCGATGATATTGCCCGGAAACAGCTGGTCCGAGTGCTGCCGCAATGGGCGCTCGAACCCATCGCCGTGCACGCGATTACGGGGTCGCGGATATTGCCGGCGAAAACAAGGGCGTTGGTCGATTTCTTGGCCGAGCGGTTGATACGTCCGGAGAGCATTTAATGCCGCTCTTTGCCGACGGATGCGAAGGAACGGGGCAGCAGACCGGGCCAATCACGCCAATTAGTCCCGTGCACCGCGCAATAGACCGGGGCAGCGACCGAATTCTGACCGACGTCGCCAAAACTCACTGTCGCGCGCGGCTGCCCGGCGAATCGCTTTCCCGCCGGTAATATTATCGCGGCGGCCGCGGTCTTCCTCGTCGTCGATCCACTTAACGCGCCGTGGCCGCGGACGTCAACCGGTCACGGCGCTTTGACCTCGAGGGGAAAGCCAATGATCAAGCGTATTTCGACGATTAGCATGCTCGCGGCACTGTTCGGATCCGCTGCGACCGCCCAAGCTTTCGATACTCCGCGTGCGGATCCCGCATTGGTGGTGACGGCGTCAAACACCGCCGCGAATCAACTGATGTTCTACGACGGTTCCGGTACTTTGCTCAAGTCGATTCCTACCCAGGGCCAAGGCGGCGTCGCCGGCAACGCCGGCGGCATTGCCGTAGCTCACGACCGTCTGGCCGTCGTGAACTTTGGTTCAGGCGACGTCTCGGTATTCTCGCGCGATGGCGATGGGCGCTTCTTTCATTTGGAGCAGGTCGTGCAGGCGCTTGCGAGCCCGGTCAGCGTTGCGTTCGGCAATGGCCATCTTTACGTGCTGTCCACCACGACGATCGAGTCGCATGCGGTCGGCGCGCGCGGTGTCGACCCCGTTGCGGACGGAGTCGCCATGCTGATCAAGGCAGACGGTTCCGCGGCTCAGGTCGGCGTGATCGACCGGCAATTGATCGCGACCGAGAAGAGTAATGCGATCGAGACCGTCGATCTCGACGGGCGCGGCGCGGTTCAGGGCGATGCGACTCTTGTGGCGAACATACCGGTCAACGTCAATGCGCCGTTCGGCCTCGCGACCCGCGGCGCCGATGCCTACGTCACGATCGCTCACGCAAACGAGGTCAGCCTCGTGCGCGACGATGCGGTGTTGACGGTGACGGGTTCCGGTACGCAGAGCGCTCCGTGCTGGGCAGCGCTCGACGGGCCGTATCTGTTCACGGCGAACTCACCGAGCAAGAGCGTCTCGCGCTATGTCGTCTACGGCCGCAAGATCGTGCAAGACGCCGCCGTCGCCGCTCAGTTCAACGGCAATCCTACCGATATCGCCTACGATCGAGGGATAGCCGCGGTTGTCGATTCGAACGGCAGTGTTTCGCATGTCTCGGTCTTCAAAGTCGATGGGAACGGGAACCTTTCGTTGAGCGGCGTCGCGACCATCGACGGCACCGCGACCAACGGAGTTGCCGTCATCGGCTTTCCCAACTGAGGAGCCGGAAATGGGGGGATAGGCGCGGATAGGCCGAAACCCGACTAACCTGACGCTCGCGCCGGCGGTCGCTCTATAAGGCTTCGAGACCCGCCGGCACGAGCCCGGCCAAGGCATCGCGGGCGCGACACTGCCGCGCCGTCGGTTCTTGAGCTCCGGTCTGCTAGACTAGGGCGAAATCGCAAAAAAAGATAACAGCGATGACCGCAAAGCCGACTTCTGTTCCGGATCGAGACGCGGATCAACTGCGCACGCTCGGCTACGTCTCGCATTTCGACCGCAGTATCTCGATTTGGGAGAACTTCGCGCTGGGTTTTACCTACCTGTCGCCGGTCGTCGGCGTCTATACGATCTTCGCCACGACTTTCGCCGCCGGCGGCCCGCCGATGTGGTGGACATATCTATTCGTCGGCATGGGCCAGATGCTCGTATGCCTCATTTTCGGGGAAATCGTTTCCCAGTTTCCGATCTCCGGCGGCATCTACCCCTGGGCCAGGCGCCTGTTCGGCAAGCGCTGGGCGTGGATGGCCGGCTGGGTGTATGGCTGGGCGCTGTTCGTGACCCTTGCCGCGATCGCAACGGGCGCCGCTCCTTTCCTTGCGCAATTGTTCGGCTTTGAGGCGACGCCTGTGGCCGATACCGCCATCGCGCTCGTGTTGATCGTGATCACGACGCTGTTGAATCTCAGCGGCACGCGCCTGCTCGCCCGCGTCGCGATGTTCGGCTTTACTTGCGAATTGATAGGCGCGCTCGCCGTCGGCAGCTATCTGCTCTTGTTCGCGCGCCATCAGCCGTTCAGCGCGCTGATCGACACGGCGGCTTTGCACGTGGAGGGCGGCTACTGGCCGGCATTTCTCGCTTCGGCCCTCGGAGCGATGTGGTGCTATTACGGTTTCGAAGCCTGCGGCGACGTCGCTGAGGAGACTCCGGATGCCGGCCGGACGATCCCGAAGTCGATGCGGTTGACGATCTATGTCGGCGGCATCGCCGCATTGTGGGTGTGTCTCGGGTTCGTGCTCGCCGTCCCCGACGTCGCCGCGGCGATGACCGGTCGGGACAAGGATCCGGTCGTCACGGTTCTCGAGAGTGCCATGGGCATGACCGGATTCCGCGTCGTCATCGGCGTTGTGTCCGTATCGTTCGTCTCGGCGCTGCTGAGCCTGCAGGCGGCGGCGAGCCGGCTGCTGTTCGCATACGCGCGCGATGAGATGATCGTCGGCAGCGGGCATCTGCGTCATTTGTCGCCGGGCCGTCACATGCCGGCGAAGGCGCTGTTGGTGTCTGGAGCGGTACCGGCCCTGATCGCGCTGTCGGCGCTGTGGCTCAAGGATGCGATCGCGACGATCATCAGTTTTGCGGCGGTAGGGATCTACATCGCATTCCAAATGATCGTGATCGCGGCGCTCGTCGCGCGTGCACGAGGCTGGAAGCCGTCCGGGGCCTTCACGCTGGGCGCATGGGGATGGCCGATCAATGTCGCGGCGCTGGCGTACGGCCTCGGCGCCATCGTCAATATGTCTTGGCCCCGCAGCCCGGGCGATCCGTGGTACAGCAACTACGGCGTGATCGTGACCAGCATGGGGGTGCTCGCGCTCGGCGCCATTTACATGCTGGCTGGTAAACCCTATGACCGGGGTCGCGCGCCGGCGGGCGACGCCCACCATCTGCGGCCGGCGATCGGCGAGCCGATCGGGGACTGACCGGGGGCCGTTCGACGTCGTGATCGTTCATGGGGGCGCAACACACGATCGATGCGCACGGTCGCATCGTCGCGCCGGGATTCATCGACATGTTGGGCCAGTCGGAACTGACGATTCTCGTCGATCCGCGTCTGCCGTCCAAGATATACCAGGGCATTACCACCGAGGTCACCGGCGAGGGCAATTCCATTGCGCCGGTCAACGAGGCGATGCTGGCATCCGACCGCGGCGTCTATCAGCACTATCGCATCACGCCCGACTGGCGGACGTTCAGGCAGTATTTTGCGGGGCATGAATGCGGTGCTGGTGAATGGCGTGCCGGTGATCGAAGGCGGCAAGATGACGGGCGCGCTGCCGGGTAAGGTGCTGCGCGGGCCCGGATATGCCTCCGGGTCGGGGCTTAAGCGCCTGGTGCGACGGCTAAGCGAGGGGTATGCTAGGCGGCTGGTGCTGAGCGGCGGACTGTAGTATCGGTGAGCGGCGGGTCGGAAGGCCGGCGCCATTCGCATTGCAGCTAACGAGGGCCATCGCCTTGGCGACGCGTGATTTCCTGCAGACCGAGACTCTTCGCCTGGCTGCCGTGCAAAAGGCGGACCTGCTCAATACCCCGTTAGAGTCGCGGTTCAACCGGATCGTGCGTCTCGCGCGCCTTGCACTCGGCGTGCGGGCGGCGACCATCGGATTGTTCGACGCCGATCGCGAGTGGATCAAGGCTGCCGACGGCTGGGAATTGCGGCAATTGCCGCTGGCGCAAAGCCTGGCCGCGATCCTTGCGACCGGCGCGGAACAGGTGATCGTCAACGATACGTCTATCGACGAGCGTTGCCGCCGGAACCATTTGGTCGTCCACTCGCCGAAGGTGCGTTTCTGCGCGGTCTATCCGTTGCACGATCGACTTACCCAGGTGATCGGCGCGTTCGCCGCCTACGATACGGCGCCCCGCGAAGCGGATTCGAAAACGACGGCCGTTTTGAGCGACGTCGGATACTTCGTGCAGAGGGAGCTGCTGCTGGTCGACGCCTACCGCGCGCAGGAACAATTGCTCGTGAAGCTCGGCTCGGCTCGCCGTCAGGCGATGCTCGACGATCTAACCCGGCTGTGGAACCGGCGCGGCGCGCTGCAGCTTCTGGAGAGCGCCATCGCCGAAGGCGCCCGCCTCAGGCAAGGTCTCGGAGTGTGCATCGCGGATTTGGATCGTTTCAAGGAGGTCAACGATACCCACGGCCACGCCGTCGGCGATCTCGCCTTGAAAAAGGTCGCGACGGCGCTCGTCGACAATGTGCGCCCCGGCGACATCGTCTGCCGGCTCGGAGGCGAGGAGTTTCTGCTGATATTCCCCGGCGTCACCGCGCAGCAGCTGTCGGCGCTGCTGGAGCGGGTCAGAACGCAAGTCGCGGACCGCCGGATTCGCGTTCCGACCGCGGAGCTGCAGCTGACCTTGAGTCTGGGCGGTTACGTGCAATCGCCCGACGAGCCGACGACGACGGACGAACTGCTGCAGCGGGTGGATAGCGCTTTGTATCGGGCCAAATCCGCCGGCCGCAACGTCGTCGTCATCTCTTGAAGGGCGGCCCGGAAGGCTATTCGAGGCAGACGACCAGTTTGGCGGAATGCGTGCGCCAATTGATCGGGATCACGTAGGACCGCGAGAACGGCGCCGTGACTTTCTGCAGATCGTGCGCGACGACCGTCGGCACGGAAATGATGAAGTTGCGGCCGAAGTCCTTGCGCGCGTTGCCGGAAATCGTATTGGCGACTTCGCCGACCAAATCCTTGATGTTCTCGTCGCTCGTGTCCGTCTCCTGCATTCGCATCAGCAACACCGTCAGCATGCCGCGCGGCGCGGAGAAGTAGACGATGCCCTTGCGGGAGCCGGAAATACCGATAATGCCGGTATATTCATATGCGCCGGGATTGCCGTCGGTCACCAAATACGGCGACCCGACGCTCGCGGCCTGATGGCCGGAGGATTCGAAGTAGTTCGTCGCTCCGTCGATGAACGTTCGAATTTCGGCCTCTTGCAGCACCTCAGGCCTCCGAAAGCAGTTCTTGCAGCGCGTCGTTGAGTTGACGATCCGTGAACGGCTTGCAGAGGAAGCCGTTCGCGCCTTTTTCGATGGCTTCGACCGCGGTTGCTTTGTCGGCGAGAGCGGAGACTACGAGGATCAGCACCTCGGAGTTCAGGGCGACCAGCTGCTCGACGCATTGAATGCCGTCCATCTCCGGCATCGTCAAGTCCATCGTGACGACGTCCGGTTGCGTACGGCGGAATAATTCCACGGCCTCTCGCCCGTTGCTCGCGGCACCGACCACCTCGAGCCGTGCAATTTGCTGCGATCGCTCGATCCTCCGGCGAATGATATTCGAGTCATCGACGATCATTAACTTCAAGGGCGAGCGCAAGCCGGTGCCGGTATCCATTATGCGGCCTCGAAGGAACCTGCTTGTCCGGCCGAAGGCGGCAAGGACAAGGACAGCCGAGTAAACTTGCCGAGCTTGGTCGCGACGGCGACGCGTCCGCCTATCTCATGCACGAGATCGGCCATCAAATTCATGCCGACACCGCGGCCGGCGTCCTTGGTGACCGTTTCAGCGGTCGAAAAGCCGGATTGGAACAGCAAGGCGAAAGTCTGCCTCGGATCCAGTCGCGCCGCTTGCTCCGCGGTCAGGAACCCCTTTTGGATGGCGGCCGTCTTGATGCGCTCCGGCGACAGTCCGGCGCCATCGTCCTCGATGGTCAATCGGTAGCCGGCCTCCGGCACTTCCTGGAATTCAATGCGGATCGTGCCTTTGGCCGATTTGCCGAGCGCGGCGCGGACCGCCGCCGTTTCAATTCCGTGCGTGATCGAATTGCGCACGGCTTGTATCGCGACGTCTTTGATCAAGCGCCGGAAATTCTCCGGAACCAAGTCGAATCCGACGCACAGCACCTCGGCCTCCTTGCCGTTTTCGCGCGCGACCCGCGCTCCAAGCTTTCGCAGCAGGGAGACCAGATCCGAATCTTCGATCAACGGTCCCGTCCCATCTTCCTCGATCACCGACGTGTCGGTGTGAGACAAATCGTCCCCGCCGACGTGCAATCGCGACAGCCGCGACACCAATTCGCTGATCGATTGCAAATGCGTCAGCAAGTCGTCCAATTTGATCACGAGAGGCAGGAAATCGTTGCCGGACAATTCCGCCTTCTCGCGCAGCGCCCTGAGATCGTCTTCGAATGCGTGAGCACGGCTCTCGATTGACGACAAGCCCAAAGACGCCGCCTCGCCTTTGACGGAGTGAGCCTGGCGGAACAGCGTATCCAATTTCCTCCGAAAAGCCGGCTCATCTCGTGCCGGCTCCCGCAGCACGGTGTTGATCATTTTCATGGCAGCGTTCGAATCGCCCAGAAAGGACGACAATTGGGCGGGATCGACGTGCAATATGCCGAGCAGCGTATCGACCTGCGCTTGCGCCTGACTTTGCGATGCGGAAAGCTCTCGCGCAAGGGCGACGCGTGCGGTGATATCCGACACGGAGACCAGGACTTGGGTGATTCGCCCATCCATGCGGACCCGATGAAACTCGAACTCCAGATAGTGCGTCTCGAAATGACCCTGGGCGTTGGCGATATTGACTTCGACTTCGCCGAGCGGATTGATCGATTTGACCAGGTTCTCGTTGGTTCGCTCCGACCAGAGGATTCCGACGAATTTCACGGCGATCTCGAGAGTCTTGTCGGCGACGACGCCGCGGAGCAGATCGGCGAAAGGGAGTCCCGCGAAGTCCTGCCGCTGGAACAGTTTTTCGAGAGCGGTGGAATAAGTTGGACCGATGACGAGCCGTTCGTCCAGTAGAAATAGGCCCTCCCGGACGGTGCGCAGAATGTCTTCAGTCTGCCGTCGCGCGTCGCGGAGGTGGTCCGCTTGACGCCGCCGGGCGGCGAGCAGCATCGTGACCATGACGACCAGGACGCCCGCGACCAGCAGGCCCGCGAGCATGATGATGCGTAGTCGAGTCGCGGTATGGGCGCTGCGCGCCTGCAAATCCGTGGTCAGCGCGGCCAGTTGCGCGGATATCGGCGGCATCAGGCGGTGCGTGGCGCGAATCGCGGCGTTGACGTCGCGCATCAGCCGGCGTCCCGCATCGTTCAGCACCGTGCCGGTCGCCTCGCTGTCTTGATAGGGCACGCCGTTGAAGCCGATCACCGGCGCCAAGACTTCCCGTTGCGGACTCCACAGGCTGCGCAATGCCGCGACGTGTCCCGCGGATCCCCCTTCGGCGAATGCCGCCGTGCCGTTCGTGGAGGCCAACCAACCTCCGGCGGTCGCGTGGTCCATCGCTTTCTGAGCGGCATCGAAATTGCTGACGGCGTCCCGCAGCCGATCCAGCGGCGCCTGTACGTAGCTGCGGGTGATCAGGCGATCTCGCGCGGCCTCGAGAGTGCTGCGGATCGTCTCCGGATAGCGTTGCTGTGCCCCCAGAAAATCGAGCGCGGCGGTCGTATCGCCGAGCTCCGTCGCGAGTTCGAATCCCGGTACGAGCACGGCCGCCACGAGCCCGAGACCGAGGACGGCGACTACCGCCGCCAGGATCCGCGGTGAAACGCGGCCGGCGAGATTCTTGGTGACCGGCAAGTTCATGGATCAAGCGCTCCTTTTTTTGTTGGTCGCGTACAAGGGATTTCCGCTTGCTTCGCATACGGCGCCGAGCGCCTCGAGAAATTGCGTAGCGTCTTGAAAGCGCCCGTCTGGATTCTTGGCCAGCAGACGATTGATGATCGGCTGGTAGCGCATCAGCTGAGTCGCCAGCGGAGGCACTCGGGCTTCCTGGTGCGCGCGAAAAATCTCGGACAAGCTCGCGCCGCGAAACGGCACGCTGCCCGAGAGCAATTCGAAGAATACGATCCCGAGACTGTAAAGATCGCCGCGCGCGTCCGCGTTCTTGCCGCCGATTTCTTCCGGGCACACGTAATACGGCGTGCCGGTGGTCAATTCGGAACGCGACGCTTCGTGCGGAAGGATCTGCGCCCGGGCGGAGCCGAAATCGATCAGGACAACGCGATTGTCGGTTGTCAGCATCAAGTTCGACGGTTTCAAGTCGCCGTGCACGACACCCGCTGCGTGCACGATCTTCAGTGCTTCCGCGATCTGCCTGGCGTAGTCGACGGCATCCGCTTCGCTGACAGGGTTCTTCAGCCGGTCGCGCAGACTGCCGCACGGGAAATACTCCAGAGCGAGATAAAGGTACTGCGGCGTGATGCCGAAGTCGATGACGTCCGCGATCGCCCGGTGATTCAGGCTCGCCAGAATCTCGCATTCTTGGGCGAAGCGTTGGCGATCCGCGTCCGACACGCCACGCCCTTCGATTGGTTGCACTTTCAGCGCAACTGTTTGCGCCACCTTGTCATTGCGCGCCAAATAAAGCGCCGACGACGCGGATTGTGCCAGGCGCTTCAACAGGCGATAGCCCGCGATTGCCGGCAGCCCGGCCGGCTCAAGCCTGGTTGCCGGCGGATCATCGCTCGCCGGCAGCCGCTGAACGCATTGTTGTAGTGCATCGTTCAGTTCCGAGACGTCGACGGCGTGAATCGGCCAGTAATCGCTCGCGCCAAGCTTGATCGCTCGCGCCGCCGCGCGCTCGTCGCCGCCTCGCGCGAAGATGAAAATGGGCAGGCGCGGCGCCAGCGACCGCAACCTTGTGACAAGGGCGAGCGGATCCTCGCCCGTGCGCGCGAGGAATTGCACGATCAGTAGCACCGCCGCATAGCCGCGGAGGCGCTCGATCGGCAATTCTTCGAGCGCCGCGACGGTTATCGCATCGGCATCGAGCTTGTCGCCGGCGCTCCGCACAAGCTCGGCGAGTTTGAGCCGCAAGTGTAGATCGTCGTGAACGACGAGACAGCGATGCGTCGGCCGGCGCGGCGCGGTGGGAGCGCCATCGTCGCCGGCGGCGGCGCTATCGGCGGGCGGGTTCATCGGACTTCATCATTGTTTTGCCATCTGGAACTTGATGCGCAGGTTCGAGCGCAGCGTTACCGGGACTCCATTCCTGATAACGGGTTTATAGCGAACGCGCGACAACGCCGCCTCGGCGGCTTCTTCGAAAACGCCTCGCGGCGACGCGTTGATGACTTTGATGTCGGCGACAGTGCCCTTTGTCGTCACGCTGTAGGCCAGGTCGACCCAACCCTCGGTGCCGTCCCGCAGCGCAGACAGCGGATAATCCACTTTCAGCGATTTCGTCACGATCAGTTGCGTCGCGGGAGCGCCTGCTGCGGCCGCATTTGCCAGCTTGCGCTGCGCGAGGCGATCGCGAAGCGCATCAAGATCCGGCGATGCGCCGATTCCGGCGGCGAGATGCAGCAATGTGTCCGCGCTGGCGAGATCCGCGGAATCGAGCGCCGCGGCCGCACGGGCGATGATTTGCGTCTGTACCGCTTGGGAGAGCGGCTGAAGGTCGGGCGAATGGGGGTCGGTCGAGCGCAGCTGATCCAGGTAATATAGGGCGTTGTCCTTATCGGGAGCGACCAACTTGCCTTGCGCGAGGCGCGCACGCGCCGCTTCGAGCAACTGCGATTCAGCGGCCTTCTCTTTGGCTTGCGCCTTGCGAGCGGCCGTCAAGTCATTCTGCAATGCCGCCACGGCCTGCGCAGCAGCGCCGTCGCTGCGCGCCTCGGCGAGCCAACGGTCCACATCGGCCAATTGGCGCTGATCGATCGCCGTGCGCGCGGCCTGCAGCAGGCGCTTGCTCAATTCCTGCGATGGGGCCTGCAGTTCCGCATCGCTTGCCCCGGCGGTGCGCGCTTGCTGCAGATAGTAAGCGGCGCTGTCGTCGCGGGGATCGACGAGCTTGTCTTGCTGCAAACGCGTGTCGATCAGCTTGACGAGGCGCTCGACGTCGGACGCCGATCGGCTCTGCAGCAGGGCGTCGCGCAATTGCGCCAATTTTGCGGCGCCAATGAGTTTCGCCCGCGCCGCCTCGTCGAGCAGCTGCGCCGCCCGATCAAAACTCTTGGCATTGATCGCCGCCTGGATTTGCGCGGGACCGACTTCCGCGCGCACGGTCGCGACGCGCGCATCGAGCGCCGCCAGCCGCGGATCGCCGGGGCTGATGCTGCGCGCGGTCTCCAGCGCCTGCAGCGCAATGTCGTATTTGCGTTCGTCCAGGGAAGACTGCACGCGCGCGAACAGAACCTGTGCCAGGCGCTGCAACGCCTGCTGCGCTTCGCCGTTGGCCGGATCGTACTTCAGGACCTCCCGATATAGCGTCAACGCGCTCCCATCGGGCGGATCGATAAAGCGCCGATCGAGCATCGCCTGTCGCGCCTTTTCGAGCAAATTGAATACGGTGTCATCGGTCGACGATGACGGGGTCGGCGCGGTACTCGGCGCCGGCGTCTTCGCGCTCGCCGGAGCCGTGGTCGGCGGCGGCACTCTACTGATCCAATAATAGGCCGCGGCGCCGAGCAGCAGGGCGCCGAGCGCCATGAAGAGCGGAACAAAGGGCCATCGCCGCGGGCCGAGCCTCGACGGCGACGCTAGCTGGCCGCTTGCTCCGAGCAATGCTGTGCGTGCATGCAATTCTTCACGCGCGGCGGCGATCGCTGCAGAAAGCTGCGCATCCTCGATGGGCAGCGCCACGACGGCGGCGATCTGCCGGTGTTTCAGCGGTGTGACCCAGGCATCCGCGCCGGTCGCCGCGTCGATCACGACGAGCGCCAGTCGCGGTGAATGCCTCTGCAGGTCCGAGATGCCTTGCGCGTGGTTCGCATGACCGCGGGCATCCCAAATAATGATGGCTGCCTCGCCGGGCTCCGTCGAGGCGTGCAGCTCTTCGATCGTATCAACTTGCTTGAGGATGAATTCGCGTTCCAAGCGCGTGCCGATCTGCGGCCAGAGGCCATCGTCCGCCGTCACCAGGAACACGCGTATCTTCGCGGCCCGCGGCGCGCTTGCAGCCGACCCGATTGCCGCATCTGGCGAAGCGGCTTTTTTCCGCACTGCATTGACCAAGACAGCACCCCCGAGGTCGGTAACTGACGCGAGTCGTCGGATGCGCGGCACTTGCATCGGTGCTTGCTGCATCGCGCTGCCGCAACATCGATGGTAGCGTTATGGAAAACGCGGGATAGTGAGAGGGCCTAGATCACAATTTATGGCCTGCGCGGCGGCAGGACGAGGCAGGCGGGCAGAAATTGCCGAAAATGTGAACTAGTGCGCCCCCGCAGGCGCCGTGGCCTCATCGCGGGCCGACGTAGACCTTGTCGCCCTTCATGACGAACAGCGGGTGTTCAGTCGCACGGCATTGCGCGTAGCGGCCAGCAACGCTTGTGCGGGCGACATGCCGTTCTTGACCATCAGCGCAAACTCGCGCGCGTCGAGCCCGTGCGGCTCGACGCCCGAATCCGTTCCGAATGCGACCGGCACGCCAAGCTTGACCGCATGCTGGGACATGATCTGCATTTGTGCGGCGGCGGCCCTTGCTTTGACGGCGATAGCCGGCGGGAATTGATCGGCCTTCTCGCCGACCCACTCGCCGGCAAACAGCGTCGGCACCAGATAGACCCCTTTGGTTTTCATATCCTGCAGGGTGTCGTCCTTCAAGAAGGTGCCGTGTTCGATCGAGTCGGTCCCGGCTTTGATGGCCATCTTGGCGGCGAGGTCGCCGTGACAATGCGCGGCCACTTTGCGGTGCCACGCGTGCGCCTCAGAGACGATCGCGTCCATCTCCGCCTGCGTCAGTTCCGGGGTGTCCACCGGATCGGTAAGCGACAACACGCCGCCCGACGGCATGAACTTGATGACGTCCGCGCCGTACTTGATCTGATAACGCACGGCAGCGCGGCATTCGTCCGGTCCGTTGCAAACGCCTTGAATGGGCCCTTCCGGCGCAATGCGCTGCGGCGGGAATGGCGGCTGGTCGGCGTGGCCGCCGGTGGCGCCTATGTAGTAGTTCGCGATCAGCATCCGTGGCCCGTCGATCACGCCGGCATTGATTGCGTTGCGCAATCCGAGCGGCACGTAATCCGGCCCGCCCAGATCGCGCACGGTCGTGAATCCGGCGGCCAGCGTCCTGCGCGCATACAGCGAACCGTACAGCGCTTGCTCGGCGGGGAAACGCATGACGCGGCGGTAGAAATCCTGGTACCAATTATCGGACATCTCCATCGACAAGTGGACGTGAGAGTCGATGAAACCCGGCAGCAAGGTCGCATCGCCGAGGTCGATGACATGCGCATCCGCGGGTATCTTCACCGTGCCGCCGGCCGCCACGATCCGTTCGCCGTGCACGAGCACAACGCCGTGTTCGATCAATTTGCCCGTCAGGGCATCGAACAGGTGTGCGGCTTCCAGCGCAACGATGGGATCGCCGCGGTCTTGCGCGAAGGCGTGACCGCCCACCGCCATCAACGAGGCGTAAATCCCGGCCAGAGCAATCGATCGGTAGCTCACGGCAATCTCCAATGGCACGACAATCCGCCAAGCGCTTCCTTGGCGCGGGCCATCCATTTCGTCATACATGCACGATGTCAATCGCGGCGGAAATGCTGGCATTCCTGCCGCAATATCCGCAATATTTGCGCCGGGAACGGCACGCTCCCGACGAGGAAGCACCATGGGTCGCAGCGACGCGCCGATCGATTACAGCCTACGCGGCGACGGCAGCGTCGCGCTGCTCGTCATGGATATTCCGCCTGTCAACGCGCTGGGGCATGCGCTGCGCGTCGGCCTGCTCGAGGCCCTCGACCAAGCTGCCGCCGATCCGTTGGTGAGCGCGATCGTACTGACCGGCACCGGCCGGTTTTTTTCCGCGGGCGCCGACATCGCCGAATTCAGTCAGCCGCGCCGCGTCCCCCTCGCTGATCGACGTCGTCGCCGCGCTCGACTCGATGCCGAAGCCGACGATCGCCGCGATCAATGGGCTGGCTCTCGGCGGCGGTTGCGAATTGGCGCTCGCCTGCCATTGGCGACTGGCCAATGCTGCGGCGAAACTCGGGTTGCCGGAGGTCAAACTGGGCTTGTTGCCGGGGGCGGGCGGCACGCAGCGCCTGCCGCGGCTCGCGGGGGTTGCCAAGGCCGTGCAGATCATGCTTTCCGCAGAGCCGATCGGTGCCGAGGGCGCGCTCGCCGACGGCATCGTCGATGCCCTGCCGCCGGGCGATCTGCTGGAGGCGAGCGTGTCATTCGCCAAACAAGTCGTAGCCGAACGCCGGCGGTTGCGCCGCGCGCGCGATCTCACGGACAAGATCGCTGTGGCGCGCGCCAACCCGGACCTGCTTGACACTGCCGCCGCTCCGTTTCTGCGCCGCGCGCGCGGCGAGCAAGCCCCGCAATCCTGCGTGCGCGCGATCCGCGGCGCCTTCGAATTGCCTTTCGAGGAAGGTCTGAGGCAGGAACAGGCGTTGTTTCTCGAGCTGCTGCAGGGCGAGCAGTCGCGCGCGCGGCGCCACGTGTTCTTCGCGGAGCGCGAGGCGCAGAAGATTCCGGATCTGCCGCCCGACGTGCGCCCAAAGCCGATCGAGCGGGCCGTCGTCATCGGAGCGGGCACGATGGGCGGCGGTATTGCGATGTGTTTCGCAAACGCCGGCATTCCGGTCACGCTCTTGGACACGGAGCAGGCCGCTCTCGATCGCGGCTGGCAGCGGATCGCCGCCAATTATCGTGCCAGCGTCGAACGCGGCAAGCTCGCGCAGACCGAGATGGACCGGCGCCTGGGGGCTTTGACGGCAAGTCTCGATTTTTCGCAGCTCGCCGGCGGCGACATCGTCGTCGAAGCGGTGTTCGAGGAAATCGGCCTGAAGCAGCGCCTGTTCGCCGACATGGACCGCACCGCAAAACCCGGCGCGCTGCTGGCGACGAATACCTCGACCTTGGATGTCGATAAGATCGCGGCGGCAACGCGGCGGCCGTCGGACGTATTGGGGATGCATTTTTTCAGTCCGGCCAACGTGATGCGATTGCTCGAGATAGTTCGCGGCAAGGCGACGTCGGACGTGGCGCTGGCCACGGCGATGGCGGTCGGCAAGCGCATCGGCAAATTGATCGCGGTCGCCGGCGTCTGCGACGGATTCATCGGCAATCGCATGCTCGCGCGGCGCACGAGCGAATCGGAGCGGCTGCTGCTCGAGGGTGCGATGCCGCGGGACGTCGACGCCGTCGTCGAGGACTTCGGTTTTCCGATGGGCCCGTTCGCGATGGGCGATCTAGCGGGTCTCGATATCGGCTGGAGCATCCGCAAGAACCGGGGCGTCACCGCCGCCATAGCCGATGCGCTCTGCGAAGCCGGCCGCTTCGGACAGAAGACCGGCGCGGGCTATTATCGATACGACGGCCGCACACCGAGCCCCGATCCCGCTGTTGAACGCATCATTCTCGAAATCTCGGCGCGCGCCGGCATCCGGCGGCGCAAGATTTCGTCGGCGGAAATTCTCGAGCGCATGATTTATCCGGTGATCAATGAAGGAGCGCGCATATTGCAGGAAGGCATCGCGATGCGTCCCGGCGACATCGACGTCGTTTGGGTTTACGGCTACGGCTGGCCGGCGTGGCGCGGCGGCCCGATGTGGTACGCCGATACGGTTGGGCTGGCGAAAATTCGCGACCGGCTCGCCGAATACGCCAAACGCGGCGCCGATGCGCACCTGAAGCCGTCGGCGCTGCTCGAGCGTTTGGCGGACGACGGCAAAGGATTCGGCGCAACTGCTGCCCACCAGGCGGCGGAATGAGCCGGGCGCGCATGATCATGCACGCGAAAATTTCCGGGATTTTAATCGGCAGCGTATAATCGCGGTGCCTATCATGGACGCCAGGCCTTCAGCAGCGCTGCATAGTCGACCCAACGCTTTATTGGGGCCTCGCCGTACGCCGTCGACGTGAAGACATGGTCTTCATTGGGTCTGCGCACCAAAGCCCTGCTGCCGCTGATTTTGGTGTTCTCCTTGCTGGCGGGCTACACAAGCATCAAGGCGTTCCAGGGGTATGACGAGATCTTGCAGGCCAAGAGGCGCGAGTTCCTATGGGTTTCCCGGTGGATCGTCAGCGAGCAACAGCGCCATATCGCACTGGCCAGACTGGTCGCGTTCCTCGTAATCAATGATATGCGCACAGATTCGCTCGATCGGCACTGCCGACGAGGGATCGTCGATCAGCCCGGACTGGATCATGAGTTAGGCCGCTTCGCGATCGCCGACCCCGACGGGAACATCTCCTGCAATTCGATCCCATGGCTGAAAACCACGAATGTCGCAGACCAGACCTATTTCAAAGAGGCGCTGCGGCGCGTCGCGGAATTGGTTTCGTCGGCGAAGCCGAGGATCGTTTGCCGCGTCAATATTTCTCCGTGCTGGCGCGAGCGACGCGCGACAAAGTCGGCCACGTGCTCAACGTGGTCCTCGTGGGGATGGACTTCTCCTGGGTAGGCGAACAGATCGAAAAGGCTGGGTTGCCCGCCGACGGCCATCTGCTCTTGGTCGATGACCGGAGGCACGCTGATCGCCGGCTCGCCGAACGTGGCCGGCTGGCTGGACAAGTCGATCGCCGACTTGCCGTTCTATAGGCGGGTCGTTGCCAGCAATAAGGAGGACGTTCGAGGGTGCCGGCTTTGCCGGAGCGGACAGCCTGATCGTCAGCCAATCAGTCAACCCCGCCGGCGGCGACATGAGGGTGATCCTCGATGTCCCGTACCGGGAATACGTTCAGTCGAACTATCGCAACCTGATCCTCTCGTTCCTGGAGATCGCTCTGGCATTTACCTTGTTTATAGTGCTGGCCTACCGCTGGATCGATAAATATTTTTTGCGCAGGCTGCGGATCGTCGATCGCACGCTGACCAAGCAGAAGGCCGGAGACTTGGCTGCCCGCATCGACCTGCCGAATGACGATGAATTGGGCCATCTCGCGCAATCCTTCAATACGGCGATGGATGCGCTGCAGGACAGGGAACAAGAGATCACGGCGAGCAACCGGAAACTGCAACGGGCTAACAGGGCTCTGCAAGTGCTATCCGCCGGTAACAGGGCGCTGCTGTTTGCCAAGACCGAGCCGGATATGCTGGAGCAGGTGTGCCGCGACATCGTCGTCGCGGGCGGCTATTTGGGGGCCTGCGCCGGATTCACCGCAGCGGATTCCGATCGGATGAAGGATCCGATGGCCTCCTATAGCAAGGTCGACGGGCAGTGCCGCCGATTCGACTGGAACGCGGCGGGCGACGGCGTACAGGAGATCATCCGCGCGGTGCGCGAAGACCGGGTGCTGGTCATCAACGATACCGGCCATGAGCCGGCGCATCCGCAACTGGCCGCCCAGGTGGCGGCGGCCGGCTGCCGCTCCGTGATGGTCCAGCCCTTGCGCATCCAGGGGCAGACCAATCGGCGCACTGATGATTGCGTCCAGCGATGTGGACGAGTTCGGCAGCGTCGAGGTGGAATTGCTGAAAGAAACCGCCGCCGACGTTTCCATCGGCTTAGAGATACTGCGCGCCAGGAGCGACAACGAGCGGCTCGCGTTACAGCAGAGCAATCACGAGTCGTTGCTGCGCGCCAGCCTGGAAGACGCGCTCAAAGCCATGGCCATGACCATCGAGAAGCGCGACCCGTATACCGCCGGGCATCAGCACCGCGTGGCGGATCTTGCGAGAGCTCTGGCCGACGAACTGCATATCAACGAGGACGAAGCCCACGGCATCTATCTGGCCGGGATCGTGCACGATATCGGCAAGATCCAAGTTCCGGCGGAAATGCTGGTCAAGCCTGGCCGCTTGAGCGAGATAGAGTATTCTTTGATGAAATTTCACGCCGAAGCCAGCTATGAAATCCTCAAGGGCGTCAATTTTCCCTGGCCGATCGCCGAGATGGCGCGGCAGCATCATGAGCGGATGGACGGCACGGGATACCCGCAGGGATTGCAGGGCGGCGACATTCTTGTCGGTTCGCGCATATTGGCGGTGGCCGACGTGGTGGAGGCGATGTCATCGCACCGCCCCTATCGGCCGAGTCTCGGCATCGAGGCGGCATTGAACGAGATCGAGAAGGGCAGCGGTACGCTTTATGATCCGGCGGTGGTCAAGGCCTGCCTGCAGATCTTCTCGGAGGGCCGCTTCAAGTTTTGACCGGCAACGTGCACCAGATCTTGATCCACGGTTCATGGATCGATGCGCTGCCGACGGGCAGCCGCGAGATCGTCAATCCGGCGACGCTGGAGCCGCTCGGGCGGGTTCCCGAGTGTGGAGCCAGGACGCTGCGCGCGCGGTCGCGGCGGCGAAGGCGGCGCAGCCCGGGTGGCGGGCGGTCACGAAGGAGCAAAAGGCGATGTACCTGCGGGAGATGGCCGCGGCTGTCGGCGCGCATGCCGAGGAGCTTGGGGCGCTGATGGCGCAAGAATCCGGCAGGCCGCTGTGCGAGTCGATCGATTGCGCGGAACGCGCCGCGGCCGTCTTCGCGTATTTCGGCCGGGAGGATACTCGCAATGACGAGCGCGCAGCCGATACCGCGGCGCTGGTCGGGGTGGTGGGCGCCATCATACCGTTCGATTTTCCGCTGTTGCGCATGGCATTGACGGTGGCGCCGGCAATCGCCCGCGGCTGCACGATCGTCTGCCAGGCGCCGCGACAAAACCCGCTGTCGATTTTGAGATTTGCAAGTACTTATCAATTATTGCCCGCGGGAGTCGTCAACGTGCTCGCCGGCGGAGCCGACTCAGGCGCGGCGCTCGCGGCTCACCCCGACGTCGCAATCCTCCGCCGCGGCAGCCCGGCGTCTTGCGAGTCGATCATCGTCCGCCGGGATGCGGATCTCGATATCGCCGTGCCTGACGTCGCCTGGTCGCGGCTGCGGAATTGCGGACAGAATTGCACGCCGAGCACGCGCATTTTCGTCGATCGGTCGCTCGCGGCGGCGTTTGCCGACCGGCTTCATGAATACATCGCCTTCCTCGAGGTGGGTGATCCGCTGAAGCGGATCACGGATCTTGGGCCTCTGATCTCTCATGACGCAGTGGTTCGGGTCGGCGATCAAGTGGCCTATGCCGTCAAGGCCGGCGCACGCTTGAAGCTCGGCGGTTTGCGCTTCCGCCCCTGGGGCTTGCCGGGGCACTTTTTTCAGCCGACGATCCTGACCGATGTTACGCCCGGGCAGTCCGGCGGCGCGCGAGGATATGTTGGGCCCCGTGCTTGCGATCATCCCCATCGTAGACGCCGACGAGGCAATCGGCTACGCGAACGGCGACAATAACGCCGGACGCGTTCGGATCTATACCGGCGATCAGCGCGGGGCGGATGCTAGCCGACCACCGACGCGTTTGCAGCAGGTCACGGCGCAGAAGCCTTGGTGGCGTCCGTACCGCGAGCGGAGATAGTTAGACGCGATGGATCCCGAATTCAACGATCTAACCATGCAGGCCGCGGCGATCGGCTTGTCCTGTCGTGGGGGGTTTCACCCCGTAGCCGCGAGATGAGGTGCCGGCGTTCGCCGATGGACGCCCGCCAGAGACCGTGGTGCTGTTCGGGTTCGTCGGCAGCCGGCAATGGCCGCACTTCGCGGCGTCCGCGGAATTCACCGACGGCCGTCCGGATGCGCTTGACCGTTGGTCGATGCGGCTGATTGACGGACTCGGATCGCAGTGTCGGCGCGCTCGGTCTGTATCCTTCGCAAGGGCCGCCGTGGTTGCCGTTTCAACGATGGGCTCAGCGGGCCGAGAGCGTACATATCTCGCCGCTCGGCATTTTGATCCATCCGGATTTCGGTCTTTGGCACGCCTATCGGGGAGCGCTTGCCTTTCGCACTCGCCTGACCCTGCCGGAGCCGCGCCATAGGCCCAGCCCTTGCAGTGCCTGCGCGGACAAACCATGCCTAGATAGCTGTCCGGTCGGAGCATTCCGGCCCGACCATTACGATCATGGCGCTTGCGCGGCTCACGTCGCATCGGCCGCGGGCGCCGATTGCTACAAGCTGGGTTGTCGGGCGCGGCGCAGTTGCCCCGTCGGCGCCGCCTACCGTTATGACGCCGCACAAGCCGAATTTCACATGGCGGCATTTCTGCGTTGACCCGCCCAGTCACCGTGCGTTTATCTTCCGGCGCGTGAACACGTCTGCGCCGAAGGAGTTGACGCCCGCAGCGCCTGCATATCCTAGGTGAGTCAGCGCGAAATAGTCCTCCACGCTGCGCAACAGGCTGTAGTGATTATAGGCACGATGGGATTTCGTCCCCGGCCGGATGTAGGGGGACAGCAATACGGCGCCGATGCGGCCGCCGCCGGCTCCGAAACGTCCTGGCGGCGGCCCGCCGGGCAAACCGCGCTCGCGGCAGCACGCATCCGCCGTCAGTCCTTCATCGAACGTAACGATCAGCAGGCCGTCTTGCCGGAACGCCGGCGAGGCGGTGATGCGCGGTATCCATTCCTTCAGAAAGCGATCCACCGAGACCAAGCCGCCCGCCTCTCCGTCGGCGCAGGGTGCATCGTGGCCGTCGTGGCATAGATTCGGCGTGATGAAGAGGAATTGCGGGGTCGTCGCCGCCTGCTCGAGATCCTTGGGCAAGGCATCCAGCTTGACGACGTGCGAGGCGCAACGCGACGCGTCGTCGATGATCGCGTGGAAGTAGACGAAGGGATCATGCTTGGATGCATATTGGTCGAGCGCTGTGGCATGTTCGGTGCCGTCCTGCGTGCCGAGCGCCGGATGGCCGCAGGTGGCGGACTCGCGGTGTGGATCGTTGCCCATGTCCTCCATGTAGGCTCGCCAACTCAAGCCGCCCATTTCGAGTTGATCGGCCAAAGTAAGCACTCCGGTGGGATAGACACAGCCGCTGCCCGGAAGCTGGCCGAGAGCATCGACGGGTCCGCCGACGATGAAGTCGCCGTAGTAGGGGCAGTCGTTCTGCGTATCGCGGTTCGGCGCCTGGCCGCTGATCATCGCGATGTAGTTGTCCAAACTATAGTGGCCGATACCGTAATATCGAGTCAGTAAAGCGCCGCGCTGCGGCAACTCGTGCGCGAGATAGCCGGCCGGCGAGCGCGGGCCGAAGCTGTTCTCATAGGACTGATTCTCCAGAACGATCAAGAAGACGTGGCGAATCGGCGCCGCGGCACACTCGGCGCCAATGGGGAGCAGTGCGGCGATGGGCAACAAGGTCATCGCGATCAAACGCCAAGAAAGGGCGACGCGCAGCGTCTTTGTCATCGTGAGCTCCCGGGGGTATCGAACAAAGCGAGGAGTATAATCGACGGGCCGTGCGCGCCCTCCCATACGAGGAGGGCATTATCCACTGCATCAACGAGAGAACATAATGACTTCGGTTCAGTGCGCGGGTCCACAAGACCAGGCACGGTGCGTTGCTAGCGCGCAATTATGTGATCGATTCCCTGCAGACCACGCACGATCAAGGCGGATTCTTGGTGCGCGTTTGGGTTCGCAGCGAAGTGTGTCCGCCATGTCGCACGGTGCCTCGAATAGCTTTGCGCGATCGCGCGTCGTTGCGACGTATATCGCAATCCCGTGGCTGGCGCTGTTGTGGCCGGGCGGTACGAAGGCCGGCGACCAATCCACCGCTGCCGGAGGCGATCTGTCCGCCCGCCGGAATTTGATTGATCGATCGGAGACGCTATCGGCGTCGATGCTCGATGTGCCACGGCAATATCGGCCGACGAGGCTCCCCGGAATGAGCGCGATCTCGAGTCCGGCGGCGGCGCCCAATGACAGGAGTCCGGTCGGCGGTCAGTTGGTTGATGCGCCGATGGTTCCGGAGACAAGCGTTTGGCAGCGCATGGCCGAGAGCCGCTCGAATCACAGAGTGAGATTGCTCAACTTGTGGATTTTCGGCGGCAACTCCGTGTCGCTGCAGGCCGGCAAAAACGGCGAACCCTCGTTGCAGTGGATGTATCGTCCGGTCGATCGAGGCGGAGCCCGGCGCGGGTTGCTGGATCCGTTGGTTGCCGTATCCAAATTGACGTGGGCGAGGAAAAGACCCGGCGCCTCAGTACGCCGTCCGGGCGGACGGCCGTAAGGCAGGCATCGTGATCGTTCGCGTCAACTCATCTCCGCCGAGGAATTCCAGCAACTCCTCGCGTTGCGCGGTCGCATCTTTCACGCCAAGCGCGATGAGTTCCCGTGTGAAGGTAGATTCGAACATCAGGTAGCTGGCCAGCTCCGCGCCAGCGCTGCCGCGCGCGCCCAAGACGCGCAGCAACGCCCGCAGCCCGCGCGGCAAGCGTTTGACGTGCCGCATTGCGATGGCCTGCAGGTCTTCGCTGGGCAGAATCAATAACGTGGACACCTTGCGCACGTCTGGCACTGCCTGTGGCGCGATCTTAGCAACCTGATTCAAGCGAGCGACATGCTCGACGTTCGCGAAGATCTGGTCCATGAACAAGGTATCGAGCATGTAGCCGAATAGTTGGCCGGGCGAGGGCGGTTCTTGGATTCTTCGGGGCGATCTTTCGACGCCTTCGGCCTTTTCGGCGCGCACCCCGACGATCAACAGGCGATCCGCTCCCAAGTGGATCGCGGGGCTCAGCGGCCACAGTTGGCGCTGCGCACCGTCGCCGTAATACTGATCGTTGATCAGGACCGGCGGGAACAAGAACGGAACACTCATGCTCGCCATCAGATGATCGAGCGTCAATGTCTCGCGGCGCCCGACGCGCTGTACGCGGTCCCAGTTGCGCGCCCTGGGCTCGCCATCGAAGAACGCGACCGAAGTTGCGTCGCAATAGCCTGTGGCGCAAAGCGCCAGCGTCTGTACCGATCCGCGCCGTACGCTGGCGCGCAAGTGATCCCAGTGAATATTGCGGCTCAGCAACTCGCGCAGCGGTGAGTTGTCGAACAGCGCCTGCGGCGGTCGCAGCAAGCCGCCGGAAACCAGCGAGGCGGCCCAATGCAGCCCGGAAAGAAGCATGTAGCGCGCATCCGTTCGGAATACTTGGTCGACGCGAAAATTAGCCCATACATGCTCGAGCTCGTCGATGACCTTGTGCCAGCGAAACGCTTCGGTTGCGAGCGCAGCGGCCGCGACCGCGCCCGCGGATGTGCCGACCACGATGGGGAAAGGATTGGCCGCATCGGGGAGCATGTCGGCAATCGCGCGCAGCACGCCGACTTGATAGGCAGCGCGCGCGCCGCCGCCGGGCAAAATCAGGCCGACGGTCGCCTCGTCGCCGATCTCCGAGCCCACTGATTGCTGGGTGCTCACCGTCGCGTATATATCACGGACTCGACGGAGCCGCCATCAACGCGCGTCTCGTTTTCCTTCAACGTGGGCGGATCCGGGCTTACCTCCACCGGCTGCGTACGGTGCCGGCAAACGCCTCGAGGGATAGCGCGCTCCTTGGTCGAGCGGCATCGGTCGATCGATCAAACGATGCACCAGGCGTACAGTGGTCAGCTACGAATGGTTTGCGGCTCGATGATCGAAAAAGGCTGGAACCGGGGAACGGCGGGTGGCGGTCGAATATGATGTCTTAATTGCCGGGGGCGGAGTCATCGGGTCCGCCTGCGCATATTTCTTGCACCGCGAACCTCGCTTTCGCGGCACGGTCGCCGTCGTCGAACCGGATCCGACTTATCGGAATGCCGCGAGCGCCAGATCGGCGAGTTCGATTCGTCAGCAGTTCTCGACGCCGATCAACATCGCTATCTCCGCTTTCGGTATCGATTTCTTGCGCGATGCGCCAAGATGCTTGTCGTTCGCGGAATCCAATGCCGATATGGGCTTGGTCGAGTCGACGTATTTGTATTTGGCCGCCGATGCGGGGCGACCGGCTTTGGAACGCGGCGTTTCAATCCAACGTCGCGCGGGTGTCGCGGTGCAGTTGCACGATCGGCCGGCGCTGGCGGCGCGCTATCCATGGCTGTACACGGCCGACCTGGCGGCCGGTTCCGATACGTCGGGCTGCGAGGGCTGGTTCGACGGCTATGCATTGCTTTGCGCGCTGCGCGATGCGAATCGACGCGGCGGCGTCCGCTATCTGCGTGACCGCGTCGTCTCGCTGCAGCGGTCGGCGGACGGCCGAATAGCCTCGGCGATGCTGGAGGGGCACGGGTGCGTGGAGTGCGGTTATGTGATCAATGCCGCCGGCACCCGATCTCGCGAACTGGCGGCGAGCGCCGGTGTGCAGCTACCCGTGAGCGCACGAAAGCGTTGCGTATTCGTTTTTACCTGCGCGGCTGCGCCCGCTCACTGCCCTTTGGTCGTCGATCCGTCGGGACTTTGGTTTCGCCCGGAGCGCGACCGATTCCTTTGCGGTGTGCCCGCAGATCCCGATCCGAACGTAGATCCGGACGATTTCGACGTGGACCCGGCGATGTTCGAGGCTCTGGCTTGGCCGACATTGGCGCATCGAGTGCCGGCGTTCGAAGCGATCCGCTTGACCGGCGCGTGGGCGGGGCATTACGACTACAACGAGTTCGACCAGAATGCATTCGTCGGGCCGGTGCCGTCGATCCCCAACCTAATGCTGGCGAGCGGCTTCAGCGGCCATGGCTTGCAGCAGGCGCCGGCGATCGGCCGCGGCATCGCCGAAAGCATCGTCGGCGGCCGCTATCGATCGCTCGATCTCGGCCCATTGTCCTACGCGCGGTTTCTAGCCGACGCACCGCTGCGTGAAACCCACATCATCTGAGCGTCGGCAGTTTGGACTGGGAGGGAATATGCAGCTTCTGGATGCGGCCACGGTCGCCAAGCGCCTCGATCGGCGCCTCTTGATCGAGGCGCTCGATCGGGCGTTTCGAGAACGGTATACCGCCCCGCTGCGCCAGCAATACGCGTTGCCGGCCTCAGGCGACCAGGACAGCGGCACGCTGCTGGTCATGCCGGCCTGGCGCGACGGCGGTTCCCTCGGCGTCAAGATCGTCACGGTGTTCGCAGCTAATGCGCGGCGCCGTTTACCGGCGGTGCAGGGCAGTTACCTGCTGCTCGACGGCGCGAGCGGTCGGCCCCGCGCGCTTTTGGACGGTAACGAACTGACGCTGCGGCGCACCGGGGCGGCATCCGCGTTGGCGTCGCGCTATCTGTCGCGCGCCGACGCGTCGCGACTGTTGATCGTGGGAAGCGGGCGCCTTGCTCCGCACTTGATCGAAAGTCACCGGTTGGTCAGGCCGATCAGCGAAGTGCGGATCTGGAGCCGCCGCGCGGAACACGCGCAGAATCTCGCGGTCGAGGCGTCGAGCGAGTCATTGCCGGTTACCGCGGCATTGGGCTTGGAAGCAGCGGTCCGCTGGGCCGACGTCGTCAGCTGCGCGACGCTTTCGCAGGCGCCGCTCGTGCAGGGTGCATGGCTCAAACCGGGACAACATTTGGACTTGGTCGGATCCTTCACCGCCGAGATGTGCGAAGCCGACGACCGGGCCATCGCCCGCGGCGAACTATTCGTCGACACGCGCGCCGGCGCATTGCAGGAGGCGGGCGAGATCATCGGCGCGATCCGGCGCGGCGTGATCGATTCATCGGCGATCATCGCGCAATTCTCGGAGCTCGGTACTGGGCGATTCGCCCGCGCGCAGGATACTTCGATCACCGTATTCAAGAGTGTCGGCACGGCGATCGAGGACTTGGTCGCCGCGGAACTGGTGCTCGCCCAAAAGGTTTAGGTCGGCGTCAGCCGATCGATTCGCTAGAGCTATCGCCCGGCCTGGCGCCGCTGATCGAGGTGCGTCCAGAAGTGAATTTCGGCTCCGAAGGCGGACTTCGCCTGTGCCGGAGGAACCAAGTGCGGCGGGCCTCCGGCCTCGAAGGACACGGCCTTGCGCAGTTTGCCGGCCCTCGAGACAAGAAATGCGCGGGTGGTCCGCTCCCGTTCATTCGTTCGCAGCAGCACGATGTCCTCGTGATGGGCGACGCAGACGTTGAAAACGCGAACTAGCGGTCCATCGCGCAGGACGGCCTGCTTTACCGCCGGCGCATCGCCGGTCCCGATACCGAGAACGATCGAGAGATTAGGGGGTAGCTGGGCGTCCAGCCCCTTTTGCAGCACCGAATCCGCGAGATTGCCGAACCCGTCGGGGGCGCCTAAGGCCGGCAGTGCCCCAACCACGGCGAATAGGGCGAGACACCAGGCCGCCCGTCTAACCCAGGCCGCCCGTCTGACCCAGGCCGCCCGCCTGACATCGATGCGCATACCGGTCCTCGCTTTCGCGGCGCGGATCCGGTGACCGTCCTTGCGGCCTTCCGCGCCAATTCCGGCCTAGCATACACTGCCCGAAGGCACGGCCGGCAACTGCGGCGCCTCGCGCGGCGCCAGCGCTTGACGGGTGCCGAGTGTGATCAGACGACCGTCACTGAAAAGTCGCGGCCTTCCCAGCGATCGGCTCCCGGCCAATAGAAGGTGAACTGTACGCTACCGCCGGACTTCAACTGGTCGGTCGGCAGGACCGCGACATGGCCTAGCTCCCAGTCCTCGGTCGCCTGATCCGCCGGATCACGCCAACCGTTGACGCCCCAGCGGATGCGCGCGGGGGCTTCCAGTAGAAAACACATTTGCTGCCCGGCCGGTAGGTCGTAGCGCGGATGCCGGAACCGCCAAAGCAGATGCCCGGGCGCCGCTCTATCCTCGCGATAACGCAGCGACGTATGAGCAGGCGCATCGATCGGGCGTCCGAGCGCGAGGCTCAGACACAGCTTGATGTACTCGGAATGCGCCCACACCAACGGCATCGCCGAACCGCTGGGCCGCCCCGGTTCGAGGCCATATTCAGGAATGGCGGCGCTGTCCCAAACCTGTTCCGGCAGCAGGCCGCCGGGGCCGGTCATTGCCGCCATCGTGGAAAGGTAGACTTGCATGTCTTCGCCGGCCAACAAGCCGTAGTGTCCACGCTCGCCGACCAGCAGCGGCCATCCACGGCCGCGCCCGGAACCGTCGAACGGGCGACCGTCGATCTGTTCGCCGTAGCCGTCGCCGTTGTATCGATGCCATACGGGTCCGCTCGGCGTCTGTGTTTTGAGAACACGATCTATCGCCTGCACGCTCGCGACGATTCGGGGATCGAGTGCGCTGCGCAGTCCATAGCGAACCAATTGGAGAAAGTCGGTCGCAATCTGCTCATCGGCGCCGACATTGCAGTCGTCGGTGCGGTTTTTGATCAATAAATTCTCGCGCTTGGCGCCGTCGGCATGGATCAGCACATCGGCCGGCGCGTTGCGCATGTAGTAACCGGCCACGCCGAGGCGTCGTGCGAGCGCCGTATCTTCGGCCCAGCACCACGCTTCGATATGCGCGTTCCAGTCGTCGGCGACCATCAAGGCAATCTGCGCCGCCCGGCCGCCGAGCAAAGCGGCGCCCTCCACCAACGCGCTGATCGTGACGGCCAGCGTAAAGGCGTTGATACCGGCATCCTCCTCCCAGCGGTCCTGGCCGGTGACCGGGCCTTCGCGCAAGATGAAGCGCAGCGCGCGCAATACCATATCGCGCACCGGAATCTCGCCGAGCGCCTGCTTCTCGCGCAGCGCGGCGGCGAGCAATACCGGAAAGGCGGTTTCATCGAGTTGTACGCCTTGCCAAAACGGCCGACCGCCGAGCCATTGATTTTGCAGCCAATGGCCGTCGGCCTGTTGGGTTGCAGCGAGATACGCCAAAACGTCGCGCGCCTCGCCGAGCGCGCCCAGCGCAACCAAGGCTCCGGCGGACTCGACGAGATCGCGCGCCCATACCAAATGATAGCCGCCGCGGCTGCTGCTGGATTCGCCCCAGGGCACGGCCAAGCTGGCGACCATCGCGCCGCGATAGGTGCGGTCCTCGTGTATCTTGAGGACGCTCGCCGAACGCGCTAGCAGGCGCTTGTGGTCGCTCGCGAGATTGGGCGAAAGTCGTGAACGCCAAGTTTGCGCCGAGCGCCATCGGCGCCAACCATCGAGGTATTTCTCCCACGCGCCGCTAAAGCCTTCCATCAGGCTGGAAAGCGCCAGCGTCGCCGCGGCTTCCTTGCTCGTCGACAATCCCACCGCCAGCGCGCCGGCTCTCGTCAAAGCCGCGCCCAGCGCGACCTCACCGGGCCCAGCCTCGGCGTAAGACCAATTCATGCGCGCATGCCGGGAGAAATCCTGCCATAAATCACTGACGCCGACCTCGCCGACGGATCGCCGGCCGCACTGAATCCGGCCGTTCGGATCGCTGACCAACATGGCGAGTCCGAACGGTCCTTGTTCAGCCCAAAGCACCGGATGGCCGCGCCAGTCCTCGGCCCAAGCCGCGTTCTTTTGCGCATCCTCGCCGAGTCGCGGAGCCAACAGAACGTAGGGCACGAGCGCGGCGTCGCCTTCGAGCCGGTATTCCAGCAACAACACGTCGCGGCTCGGATCGGTGCATATGCGCATCGTGAATGTGAATCTTGCGTGACGGTGCACCAGCGTCGCCGCCGGGATGTCGTCCTCGGCCCATTCGACGGTGTATTGGCCGCCTCGGCGCAGCTCGCACCAGAAGCCCGCGCTGTCGGCGACGATGAAGCCGAGATCGCGGATCTGCGGAATGTCGATGCGTGGATAATAAACTTCGCTGACCATGCCTTCGGCGATCGTGAACCAGACGCGGCTGCTCCCTAAAGCGGTTCCGACGAGGTCTTTGCGGGCGCAAGCCCAAACGGGGTGGGGATCGAAATTGGCGGGTGCGCGGCCGCGCGGTGCATCGACGTCCATCGAGTGTTTGCCTTGTTGATCTTATGGGCTTGTCGAAATAGACCGCGAGACCGCGGCACAAGTTCATCTTGACAGCGGCCGGACGGTCGCCGGGTGCCACTTACTGCGGCGGAGCGGGCGAGTGCAAGTGCACGTCGCGCTGCGGATACGGCAGGGTAATGCCTGCCTCGCGAAACGCGTCCCAGATCGCCAGATAAAGATCCGATCGCACGTTGTTGACGCCGTCCTCCGGATCCACGATCCAGACCCTCAATTCGAGATCGATGCCGCTGGCGCCGAATCCCATGACGCGGCCCGCCGGCTCCGGCGTCTTTTCAATTCGCGGGTGGCGCCGCGCGGCGTCGATCATCAACGCCATCGCCTGCCGCGGATCGTCCTGATAGCTGATTTCGACCGGCAGCTTCAGTCGAACCGCGCGGTCCGAGTAACTCCAGTTGATCACTTCGGACGTAATCAGATTTTCGTTCGGGATCAGCGTGTCGACGCCGTCGCCGACCGTAATCGCGATCAGGCCGGGAAATACCAGTCGACCCGATGCGAAATGCGCCGCCAATGAGCTTGGTCGCCAGTTCGTTCATGTTCGATTTCCGTTTTCCGGGACTTCAGGCGCTCAATTGCACAGTCGGCGCACCTGGCCGGCGAGATGGGCGCGACCAGTGTAGCCCACGCGGCTCGCCGGCCGACGCGCCGGCGCGCTTCAACAGGATTTTGCGAGCGGCTCGTTCGGCTCGCGTCCGGAGGACTCGTCTGCGTCCTGGCGGGGTGCGGCACATCGAGCCAGGACATGATTTCGAAATCGGTGCCGGTAATCGAAATAACTTTAGTAAACACGTATAAGTAATTGTAAAATCAAATATTAAATAGCCCGATAATTGAGGCCTAGAGCCTCTGCGACAACCTACCCGCGACCGCTCGGCCGGCGCGGCGCCGTTCGAGGCAATGATAGTGCAACCACCGTCACGGACGGCGAGATTCGCCATAAGTAAAACTGCCCCGTCCAGCACTAAAACGGTTGCCATGCGTATGCAGAAGAACCAGGCGAGCGCCATCGCAATCGCTGCGCGATGCCCGATGAGCTATCGCGGGCTCGTACCGTTCATACGGCTCTCGTCGACGTCGTGAACGATGCGATGGAGGATTTTCGCAGGGGCCGCAGCGTGGAGATCGACCGATTGAAGGCGGCGTCCGCACCGTTGATCGACAGCATCGACGCCAACCCCGATGCGCTGATCTGGCTGGCAAGTCTGCGCAAGAAAGATGACCGGCCATACCAAAAGTCGGTCGCGGCGGCCATTCTCTCGGTGACCTACGGCCGCCACTTGGGCCTGCCGCGCAATGCGCTCGCGGATCTGGCCGTCGGCGGTCTGTTGTTCGACGTCGGCAAGGCGCGAGGACCTTGGAAGCGCTCCGGCGGATCGGCTGCGACACGGCGCAAGGCTATAAAACACCGTTGATTGAGCGCACCCCCTATGTTCAACATGCGGTTCGGCGGCGTAGGCTATGCCGGCTTGTGATTGCAGGCGGCAGGCCTGGGCAATGGTGATACCTTAAAAAACGACGAAAAAACTAACGATGGGGAGTCGAACTGCGAATATCTATAAGATCGTGGGATTGATTGGTCTGTTGATCGCGGTCGTAGCCGCGTTCGTTCACGTGCCGTACGCGACGCCATTGCTCGCGATATTGGGGCTCGTCGTCGGCTTCAGCGTAGTCGCCGAACATCATGTGCGCGTCATGGTCTCGGCGCTCGTGTTGAATGCGCTGTCGAACGTGTTTTCCGGTATCCCGACGGCCGGGCCCGTAGTCGCCGCGATCCTGACGAATGTCGGCGCGTTGGCGGCGGGCACCGCTATCCTGATCATCGCGCGCAATATCATCGACCGCTTCAAGCCTTGACCGCTAGCCGGCATGAGGGGAGCGGGCGCGCGTCCGCTACCCCACATGCCGATTGTTCATCGAGTGAGGCCCGATCGGCGCGCCTGCTCGTTCGGCCGCCGCGAGTCGCGGCGAATTCATCCATCGCGCGCAATATCGGCGCGCCCCAATCGCTTATATACTGCCGCGAATACGCCCTATGGCCGCGCGTAGAGCGGCGCAATGCGCCGGCGTTTGCCGCCGGTCCGCGGTGTAGCGACGTCAGAATGGCGCACTCGATGGGAGAACACATGATGCAGGGATTCGGACTTCTGGCGATCGGCGTCGGCGCGGCGATCGGCGCATGGCTGCGATGGCTGCTTGGGCTGACGCTGAATTCGTTCTTCGTCGCGATTCCGCTCGGCACGCTGGCGGCGAACCTGATCGGCGGCTACGTGGTCGGCGTCGCGATTGCCGTGTTCGCGCAATCGCCGTCGATTTCACCCGAATGGCGATTGTTGATCATTACCGGCTTTTGCGGGGGCCTGACGACATTTTCGACGTTCTCGGCCGAAATCGCCACTCTGCTGCAGCAGGGGCGCCTCGCGATGCTGGCGAGCGCGGTGATGGTGCACGTCGGCGGATCCTTGGCGATGACCCTGCTCGGCATGGCCTCGTGGCGATGGTTCATTGCGCGCTAGCGCGGGGGGAATCAGCATGAATGGCTATCAGATCACGTTTTTCACGCAACAAGATCACAGGCACGGCGGCAAGCCGGTCGGCGAGTGGTTGATACACGTCGCCAAGGAAATGGGCTTGCGCGGCGCGACCTTGGTTTCCGCCACCGAGGGCTTCGGCCGCTCCGGGCGCATTCATTCCGCGCATTTCTTCGAGCTGGCGGACCAACCGCTCGAGATACTGATGACGGCGACCGAGGAACAGGCTTCGGCGTTGTTTGCGCGCCTGGCGGCATCCGGAGTGCGGCTGTTCTACGTCAAAGCGCCGGTCGAGTTCGGCGTCCTCGGCGATGAAGCGCATTGAGGGGAGGCGCATCCGTCGTCGACGTGACTTAGAGGAGTCCTATGAGATCACCTTGGATAATTTGCGCGTCGATCGGCTTGGCGTGCGCCGCGCTCGCCTGCGGTCGTGCGGCGCAGCCCCCATCGTCTCGCGATATGAGGTTTGCGGATGGGGTGCAAGGTCTGTTCGGGATCGTTTTTCGGCGCCTGCCCGGCTACCGGCCATTGACGCTCGATTTATATCTTCCGCGCAATACGGCGCCCCAGCCGCGTGAGGGTTTTCCGCTCGTCGTTTACATACATGGCGGCGGCTGGGTCGGCGGCGACGCGCATCGCAGCGGGACGTTTCGCGACTTTCCGGGCGTGCTCGCGGCGCTGTCGGCCAAGGGCTATGTGGTCGCGTCGATCGAATATCGCTTGAGCGGCGAGGCCAAGTTCCCCGCGCAAGTCCGGGACGTCAAGGCGGCCATCCGTTGGTTGCGGGCCCACGCATCGTACTATGGGATCGATCCGGCGCGGGCGGTCGCGTGGGGCGTATCGGCCGGCGGCCATCTGGCGGGTCTCGCGGCGGTCAGCTGCCACGCAGCCGAACTCGAGCCGGCCGCGGCGGATGCCGGCGCCGCATCCCGGATCTCCGATTGCCTACAAGGGGCAGTCGCGTGGTACGGCGTGTTCGACATGGCGACGATCGCGCAGCAGGCGCGCGAGGACCACGCGATGTCGCGCGATGATCCCGGCGCGCCGGAGTGGCGCCTGCTCGGCTGCTTCGGCGACAAGCAATGCGATCGCAAGCGGATCGCCGAAGCGAGTCCGATCACCTACGTCGACACCGCCGATCCGCCGATGTTGTTGATCGTCGGGTCGGCCGATACGGTCGTGCCGTATCAGCAGACGCTGGAGATGGCCGACAGGCTGCAGGCGGCCGGGGTCGCGCACCGATTGATCGTGCTGAACGGCCTCGATCACGGGTTGGTCGGCAGAACGCCGCAGCAGACTCGCGATGCCGCGCTGCAGGCGCTCGCGGCCACGTTCCGATTCATCGATCAAACGATCGGCACGGCCTCCGCCAAGGCCGCGCCGCCGATTCGTTGAGACCGCCGCGCGCCCTCGCGGTTTAGCGCGAAGTGACTTGCAAAACGGTGGCGCGCACTTCCCTGCCGAATGCGCTGACGAGGATCAAGGCGATCGCGACGACGGCAACGGTCCACGAAAGAACCAGCGCATAGTCGCCGCCGTGCGATTCGGCGACGCCGGCCTGGAACGGACCCATCTTCGACATGGCAAGATTGCCGAGCTGGTAGGCGAAACCCGGAAGGATCGCCCGCACCGACGGCGGCGACAATTCATTCAGATGAGCCGGCACGACGCCCCAGGCGCCTTGGACCACGAATTGCATCAAGAATCCCCCGCACGCGAACATGATCGCCGTGTGCGAGTAGGCCCATAACGGGATCATCGGCAGTGTGAGCGCCGCGGCGAGCATGATGGTCCGCTTGCGGCTGATGCGCTCCGAGAGCGTGCCGAAGATAATACCCCCGGCCAGCGCTCCAAGATTCATGACGATCGCGATGTTGCCGGTGATCTCGGCGGAAAAATTATGCTGCGCCTGCAGGAAGGTGGGATATAGGTCCTGCGTGCCGTGCGACAGCGCATTGAAACAGGCCATCAGCAGGACCAGAAAGGCCAACGTCGGCAAGTAATTCAGCACCGCTGCGAAAATTTCGGCGACTGAGGCGCGACGCGCCCTGACTGCGGCCGTCCAGGCCGGCGATTCCTCGACTTTGCTGCGAATGTACAGCACCAATAGCGCCGGCGCGGCGCCGATCATGAACATCCCCCGCCAGCCGACATGCACGAACAGATACGCGAACACGATCGACGCCAGCAAATAGCCGATCACATAGCCTTGCTGCAACAGGCCGGAGAAAAAACCGCGACCGTTGACCGGCAATGTCTCCAGCGCGAGCGCCGCACCGACGCCCCATTCGCCGCCCATGGCAAAGCCGAACAGCGCGCGCAAGGCGAGGAGGGTGATCAGGTTCGGCGCGAAGGCGCTCGCGAGCTCCACGGCCGAGTAGCTCACGACATTGAGCATCAGGATCGGGCGGCGGCCGTACTTTTCGGCCAGCCAGCCGAACACCAGGGCGCCGACCGGGCGAAAAGCCAAAGTCAGGAAAATGCCTTCCGAGACTGCTTTGACGTCCGTGTGAAAATCGGCGGCGACCGCCCGCAGCACGAAGATGAAAATGAAGAAATCGAACGCATCGAGCGACCATCCGCCGAGCGACGCGAAAAAGGCGTTGCGCTGCGCGCGCGTCAGTTGGCGAAAGATGTCGGACACCGGTGGCTTTCCTGCGTGACTCGGCGGCGAGCGTATCACGCCGCAAAAGCAGGCCCCATGGCCGGCGGTGATTCCGCGGACCCGTCAACGAACGGCGGACCTAAAATTTGTAGCCGAACGACAGGCCGAGAATCCGCGGCCGCAGCACCGTCTGGGCCTGGATGAACTGATCGCTGTTCGTATTCACGCTGGCGTGCGAATTGCTGAGGTTCTCGGCATAAACTTGCGCGTTCCAGGCGTCCTTGGAAATGCCGATCGACGCGTCATAGGTCGTGTACGCCGGATTCTCCCAGCGCAGTCTGCCGCTGATGCCGCCGCCGTTCGCCAATGACTGCGCCAGCGTTTGCGCCGTACCGGTCTGCGTGTACGAGTGCCCGGTGTGGGCCGCGCCGGCCTGCACGAACCAGTCGTAGTCGGCGAGCGCCCAGTCGTAGCGCGCCCGCAAGCTGAACTGGATCGGCGGCGAGTTCGCGCTCGGCGCACCGCTCGGGCCGAACGGGTCCGTCAGCGCGCTGCAGGTGGCGCCGCAGGTTTGCGTGATCGGCTTGCCGAAGTTCACGCTCGCGGGATTGGTGTCCACCAGCGCCGGCGAGTTCGTCTGCCGGCTCTGATTCCACGACGCCGCGCCCTGCAACGTAAGCCCCGGGGCGACGCGCGCGACCAGCGAGGTCTCGACGCCTTTGACCAGGAAATTCTGGCCGTTCGTGTCGAAATAAATGTTGGTGAGATGGATGCCTGGATTGAAGAACGCGATCTGCACGTCGTTCCAATTCTCCCGATAGACCGCGCCGTTCCACTGCAAGCGATGGTCGAGGAATTCCGTCTTCCAGCCGATCTCGTTGTTGGTCAACTGATCGGACCGGTACGCGGCGGGAACCTGGTATTGCCACTGGCCGTCGGGGCCCGGAATGCCCTGCAATCCGCCGATCTGATTGAAGCCGCCCGGGCGGAAGCCCTGCGACCACGTGTAGTACAGCATGACGTCGGGCGTCACGTGCCAGGTCAGATTGGCGCGGCTCTTATAGCCGGACTCCGAATCGCGCAAGTTCTGCGCATCGAGGTTGTGAGAGGCGGCGCCCTGGCAACCGCCCGCCGGCGCACCCTGCTCGAAACAGTAGAAACTGCTGAGTACGCTTCCTCCGGCCGAGTTGTCGAATTTGAAATGCCGCGTGCCGACCGTGGCCGTCAGCACTTTCGGAATCAGATCGAAATCGACCGAGGCGAAGATCGCGAACTGTTTGGTCTCGCGCCGCGTGTCCTGGGCGAACGAGGTATTGTCGTTGAGTACGCCGGGATTCTCGACGCTCGACCCGGCATACGTGCCGACGTTCGATAGACAACCGCTGTTGCCCGGCGTCCCGGCGGCGCCATTCGAGGTGCATGCCGGCATGGTCTTGTATTGCCAGGCGGTCTGATCGAAGAGTTTATTGTCCTCGTAGTAGAGCCCGGCGATGCCGCGCAGCCGCCCTTCGTCGGGCGTGCTCACGCGAAATTCGTGCTGCATGTGCTCGTTGCGTTCGAGCGAGCGCCAAGTCGCGCTCGGCGAGTAGCAGGTCGGCGCCAGGTTCGAGGCGGCGCTCGAGCCGGGGCCGTAGCACTGATAGTAGTCGGCGTAGACGCCGCGCGCGTAGTTCGTGTAGTCGCCGACTTGCTCGACGTGCCGCACGAGATAGCCGCCGGTATAAACCGCCTTCAGTGGCCCGAACTTGCCGTTGAGGGTCCAAGCGGTGTTCTCGAATCGGTCTTTGTCATAGGAACTGTTGAACAGCGTGACCTCCAGCGGCGCGAGCGGCGCACCGTCCGAAGAGAATGGCTGCTGGTAGAACACGCCCTGCGAGTTCATGTTCTGGTAGCTTTGCGTGATCAACACATCCCAGTCGTCGTTGAACTTGTAGAGCGCTTCGATGCGGCCGCCCTGGTAGGTGACCGGGTTGATCGCGCGCCCGGCGATGCTATTGTTGTTGATGACCGGACTGCCGGGAGGCACGCAGTTGCCGTTGTTCGGCAGCCCGTCCGGGCACTGACCAGCGACCGCAGGGTCGTAGGCGTAGCCGATTCCCAGATCCGTGTTCTTGCGAGTGAACGTCGCCGGAACGTTGTCTATGTAGCCGCCGCGGCTATCGGTGTAGATCACCGCGCGGATCGCCGCCTTGTCGGCGATCAGCGGCAGGTTAAGGACCGCAGACAAATTGGAATTCGGATCTCCATGGGCGGTGACGCCGTAGCCGGCCGTCGCGTTCCCCTCGGTCACGTTGAGCTTTGGTTCGTTGGTGATGTAGCGGATCACACCGGCCTCGGCTCCGGCGCCGAACAAGGTGCCTTGCGGGCCTTCGAGCACCTCGATGCGGTTCAGGTCGGCGGCGTAAATGTCGAGATTGCGGTTCGGCAACTGACCCGATTGGTTGTCGAGGTAAATCGCGACATTGGGGAAGAATGCGGTCGAACCGCTGCCCTGGCTGCCCTGCGCGCCGGCGCTCAAGCCCCGCATGAACACCTCGTTCTGGCCGGGTCCGCTGTTCGCGGTCGACACGTTCGGCAGATATTTGATGTAGTCGTCGAACGTCGCGATGTTTAGTTGCTTGAGCGTTTGCGAGGTGAACGCCTGCATCGAAATCGGCACGTCTTGCATGCTCTGCGAGCGTCGCTGCGCGGTCACGGTGATCGGCTGCAGCATCTCCGCGCCATTGTCGGCCGCGGCGCTTGTCGGAGCGGCGGCGGACGCCCCGAAGGACACGCCGCCCAAGATCGTGGCTATCGCGTACGAAAGTTTCGAATTCATTGGATTGATCCTAAGGAACTTGCCGTTGGAATTGAGATTCCAGGAACTGCTCTGGCGTCTTGCGTCGATTTCGTCGGGCCCATGTCATTCACCTACAGTTGGACTCGATGGCCATACCGCACGCGGCCACGGTGCAAGCGAACTTCAAGTTCCTGGTTGAAGGAGCGTTTAATTATAATTTACCACGATATCAGCGCGTATCTTGAATCAAGCATTCAACAGAATCAAGGCGGTTCGCGCAAAATATTTCATTTCATATTTCAATGAATTAATTAAGTTTTCTAATTTGCCGTTTAAGTGCCGATGCACCGAGATCCAATTGAATGACCGTTTAGGGTGGTAATAACGCAACCGCGCATCGCGAAAGTTTCTGGCAGTCGCACCGTTGTCACCGAGGGGTAGTAATCGCGGGCGATTTCCGCGAGCAAGGCGGCAACGTAGGCGCTGAAGGAACGCCACACCTCGAGCCGAAAGACCGTCGCGCCGGTCCGCCAAAGGACGATATCCGCCTTGGCGAACACGGTGCGCGTGCAGGCGCCCACCGGAAATTCGCGGATGTCGAGATCCAGAGGGCAGGCGCCGTTCAGCAAGTCCGTCGCATGCGGGCCGTAGACTTCGAGCGCGATCTGCCGTTGGCTGATATCGACGAGCGCGTGCGCGACGCCCGCGAGCGCCGGCTCCATCGCTGCCAATAGGCCGTCCGCCGGGTCGGTCGCGGGAGCGAGCAACAAATATTCGTCCGGTCCGAGCCATAAGCTTGCGCGTGCTCCCTGCACGCAGGCGCGGCAGGCTAGTTCGGAGAACGGCGCTTGGAAAACCCGCGCCGCCGCCTCTCTCGCGGCCGCCGCTCCATGAAATATCAGACGCGTCGCCGGCGGCAAGGGCGTGAGCCATTCGAAGGCAGGGATCGCGGCAGTCGTGCGTTGTGCCTTGGCGCCGCGCGCAGTGAGTTCAGCCATTGATTCGCTCTCCGGTGGAATCATAGAACACCGGCGAGGTCACCTCGACTTCGACGTCGCCGCCCGGCATGGGCACGAAGAGCCTCTGTCCGGTTCGCCCGCGTCCGCCTACGACCATGGCCAAGGCGATCGGCCGGCCGAGCACCGCGCTGTGATAAGAGGACGTGACATGTCCGACGAGCCGCATCGGCGGCGCCTCGCCCGCGGTCAGCGTGAGCTGCGCTCCCTCCTCGAGCACGGTCGTGCCGTCGCGAGAACTCAAGCCGACGAGTTGCTTGCGCGTCGGGGCGCTCATCGAGGCCCGCTGCAGCGAACGCTTGCCGACGAAATCCGCTTTCGATTTGCCGATCGCCCACGAAAGTCCGGCATCGTCCGGAGTCACGGTACCGTCGGTGTCTTGACCGACGATGATGTAGCCTTTCTCCGCTCTGAGCACGTGCATCGTCTCGGTGCCGTAGGGGGTGATGCCATGCGCTTGGCCCGCCGCGTAAATCGTCCGCCAGACGTCGAGTCCAAAGTCCGCCGGCACATTGACTTCGAAACCCAATTCGCCCGTGAAGCTGACGCGAAACAACCGCAGCGGCGCGCCGCAGATGCTTCCCGAGGCGACGCTCATGTGCGGCATCGCCGTGGGGCCGAGGTCGACGCCCTCGACGAGGCCCTGGAGCACTTGGCGCGCGCGGGGGCCTTGGACGGCGATCACCGCCCACTGTTCGGTCGTCGAAGTCAGCCAAACGCGCAGCTCCGCCCATTCGGTTTGCCGGTAGTCCTCCATCATCGCGAGCACGCGCGGCGCGCCGCCGGTCGTCGTCGTCACGTGGAAGCGGTCGGGCGCCAGACGCGCAACGACGCCGTCGTCGTAGATGAAGCCGTCGTCGCGGCACAAAATACCGTATCGCGAGCGGCCGACCCCGAGGCTCGACCAGCTGTTGACGTACAGCCGATTCAGGAATTCCGCTGCGTCCGCGCCGACGACTTCGATCTTGCCGAGCGTCGACGCGTCGAAAAGGCCGCACCCGGCGCGCACCGCGCGGCATTCGCGCGCCACGGCGTCGTGCATGCTTTCGCCCGCGCGCGGGAAGTAGCGCGCGCGCTTCCACAGACCGACGTCTTCGAACACGGCGCCTTGCGCTTCGGCCCACTCGTGGATCGGCGTCTTGCGCACCGGATCGAACAGCTCGCCTCGCGACGCGCCGGCGAAGCTGCCGAAGCTCGTCGGAGTGTAGGGCATTCGGAACGACGTCAAACCGACTTGCGGAATCGGCACTTCGAGCGCCGCGGCGACGATCGCCAGCGCGTTCAAATTCGAGGTTTTGCCCTGGTCCGTCGCCATGCCCGTCGTCGTGTAGCGCTTGACGTGCTCAATGGAGCGGAAGCCCTCGCGTGTCGCGAGCGCCAAGTCGCGCGTCGTCACATCGTGCTGCCAGTCGACGAACGCCTTCTCGGCGCTGGCGGGCGTGCCCGGCGGCAGTGCGCCGAGATACGCATCGCTGCCGGCATCGAGCGCCCGCACGGCGATGCGCCGCCGCGGTCCGCCGCGCGCTGAGGCGGCGGCGGCGCCCGCTTCGAAGCCGTCCTCGAGGGCGGCGGACAGCGCATAGACGCCCCGGCAGGCGCCGGCCGATCGTTCGGCTTCGGCCGATTCCATTGGCACGAAGGCCTTCAGCGCCTCGCTCCAAGCGAGCTTGCCGCGCGACTGCGAGAATAGATGCACGCTCGGCGTGAAGCCGCCGGACATCAGCACGACGTCGCAGCTCAGCGTGCGTGTTTTGCGAACCTTTCCGGAAGCTTCGACTTGCCCCAGCGATATTTGCCGCACGCGTAGGTTGCCTTTCGTTCCGAGCACGGTCGCCGAGGTTGCGACGTCGATTCCCGCCGCGCGCGCTGCCGTCGGCAACGGACCCGGGGCCTCTGCGCGCAAATCGGCGATCGCCGCGATCGACACGCCGGCGGCACGCAGATCCAGCGCCGCTTGATAGGCGGCATCGCAGGCGGTGACGATGACCGCGCGCCCGCCGACGCGTACACCGTAGCGGTTCAGGTAGCACCGCGCGGCGCCGGCCAGCATGATCCCCGGCCGGTCGTTTCCCGGAAACACCAGCGGGCGTTCGATCGCGCCGGCCGCGAGCACGACGGATTTCGCGCGCACCTGCCACAGCCGCTCGCGCGCCTGATCGGGTTCGGGATGCGGCAGATGATCGCTCAAACGCTGATTGAGCCCGATCAGATTGTGGGGGAAATAGCCGAATGCCGTCGTGCGCGGCAACAACGTTACGCGAGGATTCTGCGACAGGGCCTTCGTGGCACCCGAGATCCACTTCGAGCCGGCGTCCCCCTCGATCAGCGCGGCGTTATCGTCCAGCAAGCTGCCGCCGAATTCGGCTTGTTCATCGCAGAGAATAACGCGCGCGCCGGCATCGGCCGCCGCCAGTGCGGCTGCTAGGCCTGCCGGGCCGGCGCCGACCACGAGCACGTCGCAGTGCGCATAACACTGGGCGTAACGGTCCGGATCGGCCGCGGACGGGGCGATTCCGAGACCGGCGGCACGGCGGATCACCGGTTCGTAGAGCGCCTTCCACGCGCTTTGCGGCCACATGAATGTCTTGTAGTAAAAGCCCGCCGGGAAAAATCGCGACAACCAATCGTTGATGCGCCCGGCATCGCGGCGCAGGCTGGGCCAACGGTTCTGACTGGCGGCGTTCAAACCGTCGTACAGTTCGACCTGGGTCGCGCGCAGATTCGGCGTGTAGCGCGCCGCATCGCGGCTTACCGTCACGAGGCCGTTCGGCTCCTCGGCGCCACTCGCTAGAATTCCCCGCGGACGATGGTATTTGAACGATCGGCCAACAAGGTGCACGCCATTCGCAAGCAGCGCCGAAGCGAGCGTATCGCCGGCCAGCCCTTCGTACCACTTGCCATCGAAGCAAAACCGCAGTCGCTGCGAGCGATCGACGCGGCCGCCGGACGCCGTGCGCCACTCGCTCACCGGCGGGCCCCGCCGGCGACGGGCGTCTCCGGTCTGGGCTCGCCGGTGCGATAGGTCGCCAAAAAATGGTCGGTCGTCGTATCGCGCAGCGCATTGAAGAAGCGCCCGCAGCCGCGCGCGTGCCGCCATCGCTCGGCGTAAATTCCCTTCGTATTGGCGCGCATGTACAAAAAGTCGGACCAGGCCTGATCGTCGAGATCGGCAGGCCGCTCGGGCCGCGCCAAATGCGCTTGGCCGCCGTAGCTGAATTCGATTTCCGGCCGCTTGCCGCAGTAGGGGCAATCAATCAATAGCATGGCCTTCCTCGCTCAATGGGCGACGGCGGCGGCCGCGGCCTCGTCGATCAAATGGCCGTCACGGAAACGTTCGATCGTGAACGGTGCGTTGATCGGATGCGGCTCGTCGCGCGCGATCGTCCAGGCGAACAAATGCGCGGCGCCGGGCGTCGCCTTGAATCCGCCGGTGCCCCAGCCGCAATTGACGTATAGGCCCGGAACCGGCGTCTTGGCGATGATCGGTGAGCGATCCGGCGTCACATCGACGATACCGCCCCAATTGCGCAGCATGCGCATCCGCCGAAAAATCGGGAACAGCTCGCAGATCGCATCGAGCGTGTGCGTGTTGATGTGCAAGGCGCCGCGCTGCGTATACGACGTGTAGGCGTCCGTGCCGGCGCCGATGACCAATTCGCCCTTGTCGGATTGCGAAATGTAGGCGTGGACCGTGTTCGACATCACGACACACGGAATAATCGGCTTGACCGGCTCGGAGACCAAGGCCTGCAGCGGGTAACTCTCCAGCGGCAGGCGAACGCCGGCCATGCCAATTACGACGCTCGTGTGGCCTGCCGCGGAAACGCCGACTTTGCGGGAACGGATCAGGCCGCGCGTCGTTTCCAGCGCCTCGACGCGCCCATCGACGTCGCGGCGGATGCCGGTGACCTCGCAATTCTCGATGATATCGACCCCCAAGGCGTCGGCGGCGCGCGCGTAGCCCCAGGCGACCGCGTCGTGCCGCGCGGTGCCGCCGCGCCGCTGCAAAGCGGCGCCGAGCACCGGGTAGCGGATCTGATTGCTGATGTTCAGCGGCGGGCAGAACGCCTTCGCTTGGTCCGGCTCCAGCCATTCGTTGTCGACGCCGTTGCATCGGTTCGCGTGCACGTGGCGCTTGAAGACCTGAACGTCGTGCACGTTGTGCGCGAGCATCATGACGCCGCGCGGCGAGAACATGATGTTGTAATTCAGCGCCTGCGACAGGGTTTCCCAGAGCTTGAGCGAGTGATCGTAGAGCGCCGCGCTTTCGTCGAATAGATAATTGGAGCGGATGATTGTCGTATTGCGGCCGGTGTTTCCGCCGCCGATCCAGCCCTTCTCGAGCACCGCGATGTTCGTCAACCCGTGTTGACATGCCAAGTAATACGCGGCGCCCAGCCCGTGGCCGCCGCCGCCGACGATCAGCGCATCGTACGAAGGCTTCGGTTCCGCCTTGCGCCACTGCTGCTGCCAGCCGCGATGGCGCGAGAGTGCGCGCCAAATCAGCGAGAGCGCCGAAAAGTGCTGTCTACCCATGGATCGCGCGCAAGCCTCTCAAGCCCTGAGGTCCCTATTATCCGTATCGTACGGCGAATCGACCAAGACCGTCGCGCGCTTGCGCTCGCCGAGGATCTCGATCTGCATTTCTTGGCCGACCGCGGCGAAATCCGGCTGGACGTAGCCTATCGCGAGGCTCTTGCCGAGCGCGTGGCCGAAATAGCCGGAAGTGGCGCGGCCGATCAGCCGTCCCTTGGCGTCGTACAACGGTTCGTTGCCGAGCGGATCGGCGTCGACGACGCCGTGCACCTCCAGCGTAATGAAGCGGTGCGGAACGCCGCCGGCGATCTGCTTCTCGAGCGCCTCCTTGCCGACGAACGGGCCTTTGTTCAGGCGCACGAAGCGATCCAATCCCGCTTCGAACGGGGTGTAATCCGGCGTCAGGTCCGTGCCCCACATGCGATAGGATTTCTCGAGACGCAAGGACTCCATCGCGCGCATCCCGACCATGCCGATCTGACATTCCGCACCGGCCGCGAACAGTGCGTCGAACAAATGATGCGCGTATTCGATCGGAAAATGCAGCTCCCATCCCAAAGCGCCTACGAAATTGACGCGCAGCAAATAGACGTCGGTCGCGAGACCCACTTCGGCGATCTGGCCGGAAAGCCACGGAAACGCCGCGTTATCCAGCGCTGTGTCGGTGAGTTTGGCCAACACGTCTCGCGAGCGCGGACCCGCCAGCACGAAACAGCCGCGCGCCGTCGTGATATTGCGCAAGCGGATGCCGCCGGCTGAGTCCGCCGGCAGCATCTTGCGCAGATAATCGCCGTCGTAACGCTCGGCGGCGCCGGCGCTGACGACATAGAAATCGTGCTCGCCGGTCTTGGTGATCGTGAATTCCGAGCGGATGCCGCCGCGGCGCGTCAGCGCGTGGCACAGCGCGATGCGCCCAATTTTCGTCGGTACCTTGTTCGCGACCAGGCTGTCGAGCCAGGCTTCGGCGCCGGGACCGGACACCTCGTGCTTCGTGAACGGCGTCAGATCGATGATGCCGACGCCGCTGCGCATGCGCCGCGCTTCGTTGCCGACATGCTCGAAATAGTTCGATCGGCGGAAACTCCACTGATCCTTCGGCACGACGCCCGGCGGGGCAAACCAGTTTGCGCGCTCCCAGCCGTAGCGCTGGCCGAACACGGCGCCCAAGCGCGCGAGCTTGTCGTAGATAGGGCTGGTTTTGGCCGGCCGGGCGTCGGTGCGCTCTTCGTCCGGATAATGGATCACGAAGACGTTGCGGTAGGTTTCCTCGTTTTTCTGTACGACGTAGCGCTTGCTGGTGTATGGGCCGAAGCGCCGCGGGTCGACCGCCGCCATGTCGATCCCGGGTTCGCCCTCGACCAGCCATTCGGCCAGTTGCCAGCCGGATCCGCCGGCCGCCGTGATGCCGAAGCTGTGGCCTTCGTTGAGCCACAAATTGCGCGCATCCCACGCGGGGCCGACCAGCGGGCTGCCGTCCGGCGTGTATGCGATCGGACCATTGACGATGTCCTTGATGCCGCAATTCGCGAGCGCCGGGACGCGGCGCATCGCGGCTTCGACGTGCGGCAGCAAGCGATCCAAATCGCCCTCGAATAGGCTCTTGCCGAACCACTCGGGAACGCCGTCCGCAAAGCGCGCCGGAGCGCCGGCTTCATAGGGCCCCAAGATCCAGCCCATGCGTTCTTCGCGCAAATAATAGGATTTGTCGGATTCGCGCAGCACGGCCAGTTCGCGTCCGCCGGCCGCGCGGTACGCCTTGAGCTCCGGCGATTCGTCATAGACGATGTATTGGTGTTCGACCGGGATCGAAGGCACGTTGATGCCGAATAGTCGCCCCGTCTGGCGCGCATAATTGCCGGTCGCGCAGACGACGTGCTCGGCCGTGATCTCGCCCTTGTTCGTCGAGATCCGCCATTCGCCGGAGGCGCATTGCCGGACGCCCGTCACTTCGGTGTGCTCGTAGATCGCGGCGCCGCCGGTCCTCGCCCCCTTGCGCAGCGCCATCGTCAGATCCGCCGGCGCGATGTGTCCGTCGTCCGGGTGGTACAGAGCACCGATGATCTTCGGCGTCTCGCGATCATCGCCGAGCTCGGCCAGCGGCCATAGTTCGCGCACTTCCTTCGGCCCGATGACTTGGAACGGTACGCCGATCGTATTGGCGGTGCCGCAATACTTCGCATACTCATCCATGCGGTCGCGGCAAGTGGCAAGACGCAAGTTGCCGGTCACGTGGAAGCTGACATCCTGGCCGGTCTCCGCCGGCAAGCGCTTGTACAAGTCGACCGAATATTTGTGCAGCTGCCCGACGGTGTAGCTCATGTTGAACAGCGGCAATAGCCCTGCGGCATGCCAAGTCGAGCCCGCGGTCAGTTCCGAGCGTTCCAACAATACGACGTCCGCCCAGCCTTTTTGCGTCAAATGGTACAGCGTGCTGACGCCGACCACGCCGCCGCCGATGACGACGACGCGGGCATGAGTTTTCATTGGCGCTGATCTCCCGTATGGAATGCGTGCCGCAGTGTAACCAGCGGTACGCCGAACAGGAGGCCATTTGCGACGGACGCTGATGGAAATGCGTCACTTGGGCGACGGCCTGCGGGCATAGCTGCCGGGTCTCCTGGCTTGAAAGCGACAACACATATCGAAATGAGACGCAACGACGCGGCGCTGGCATAATAAACCGATCGCCGCCTCAACCCAAGCGCGTTGGAGATCCCGTTGGAAACCGCCGCCGTGTTGCGTAAGTGCAAGTACGCATTCTTGACGCTGCCGAATTACTCGCTGATCGCCGTTGCGAACGCGGTCGAACCGCTACGCATGGCGAACCGGCTGGTCGGCCGCGAAGCTTACGAGTGGTGTATCGTCAGCCTCGACGGCCAGGCGGTCGCTTCGAGCAGCGGCCTCGCCTTGTCGCCGACCCTGGCGCTTCCTAAGCTCGGCGCGGTCGACATCCTGTTCGTGTGCGGCGGCATCAATGTGCGCGAAGCGGTCTCGCCGGCGTTGATCGCTCAGCTTCGCCGCCTGGCCGAACGGCGCATGCCGCTCGGCGGATTGTGCACCGGCGGCTACGCGCTGGCGCGCGCAGGATTGTTGGACAATCTCAAAGCGACGATCCATTGGGAAAACCTCTCGGCATTGCGCGAGGAGTTCCCGCGCGTACGCATCAGCGACCAGCTGTTCACGATCGATCGCGATCGCTTCACCTGTTCTGGCGGCACCGCGCCGCTCGATCTGATGCTGCATTTGATCCAGTCGAAATTGGGGTCGAAGATTTCACGTTTGGTTTCGGAGCAATTCATCGTCGAACGGGTGCGCAGCGATGCCGATCGGCAATACGTGCCGCTGCGCGCGCAAATCGGACTTTCGAACCGCAGCCTGATCCGGGTCGCGCAATTGATGGAGGAGCACATCGAGAGGCCCATGTCGCTCGACAAGATAGCCAAGTCCACCGGTTTGTCTCGTAGGCAGATAGAGCGGCTGTTCCGGCGGGATTTGAATTGCGTGCCGAAGCGCTACTATCTCGAAATGCGCTTGCGCCGCGCACGCGAACTGCTGCTTCAGACCGCAATGCCGATCATGGATATCACCGCTGCCTGCGGTTTCCAGTCGCCGCCGCATTTCTCCAAATGCTACCGCAGCCAATTCGGCTATCCCCCGAGCGCGGAGCGGAAAATACTGCGCCACGCGGCGAGTGCGGCCCAGGCCGGCCTCACTTGAAGACGACCGTTTTGTTGTCGTCGACGAATACGCGATTCTCCAGCAGCAGGCGCACCGCGGTCGACAAGGCGCGCCGCTCCGAATCGCGCCCCGCGGCGGTAAGCATGTCGGGCGTGAAGCTGTGGTCGACCCGCTCGACGATCTGTTCGATGATCGGGCCTTCGTCCAGATCGCCGGTCACGAAATGCGCGGTGGCGCCGATCAGCTTGACGCCGCGCGCGTGCGCCTGATGGTACGGCTTGGCTCCCTTGAAACCCGGCAGGAACGAGTGGTGAATATTGATCGCGCGGCCGCTGAGGCGCCGGCACATCTCGTCCGAGAATATCTGCATGTAGCGCGCCAGCACGACCAATTCGGTTTGCGTCGATTCGATCAGCTCCAGCAAGCGCGCCTCTTGGGCGGCTTTGGTCGCCGGCGTAACCGGCAGCAGGTAATACGGGATATTGTGCTGGCCGGCGATCCGCCTCATGTCCGGGTGATTCGAGACGATGCCGGTGACCTCCATCGGCAACTCGCCGGTTCGACGGCGGTACAATAGATCCTCCAGAGCAATGATCCAGTTTCGACACGAGGATCATGACGCGGCTGCGCACCGCACCGTCGTGAATCGCCCATTGCATCTGTTCGGCGGCGGCCAGCGGCATGAAATCCGCGCGTAACCGCTGCAAATCGACGGGCTCGCCGGCGACCCCGCAGAAGGTCACTCGGACAAAGAAACGCTTCGTCAAAACGTCGTCGAACTGATGCATCTCCATGATGTACAGGCGGTGGGCCGCGATGAAGCCGGTCACCGCGGCGGCCGTGCCCATGCGGCTGTCGCAAGTCGCGGTCAAAATATACGGATGCGCCGTCTCGAATTCCATTAGGGGATCCTACAGAGGCTGATCGCCGCCATGGATGCTACGGACGCGACGTGCTCTGGCGCAGGCGCGACGCGTGATACGCTGATCTGCGGGCGGGTCCCGAGGAAGACCGGCCCGCACGATGGAGCGCCCATGCAATCTGAACAGATGACGGCTTGGTTCCACGGCGCCTACACGGCCGCGCTCGGCAGTCTCGAGCGCGGCGAGTTCGGGCGCGCGGAAGAGCAGTTGCGCGCGATTCAACAGGCCATGCCCGGCGAAGTCAACAGCCTGCGCGTGCTGGGCCTCGCGCTGCTCGCCCAGGGCAGAAGCCGCGAGGCGACCGAGATGCTCGAGGCGGCCGTAGCGGCCGCCCCGGACTTCGCGCACGCGCTGGCGGATCTCGGCAGGGCGCTGCGCGCCCAAGGACACCTGGAGCCGGCCATCGCGGCGCTGCGAAAGGCCGTGGCACTGGATCGCACTTTGCCCGGCGCGTGGTTCGCGCTCGGCGATTTGCTCGTCAACACCGGGGATATGACCGGTGCCAAAGACGCATTCCTCGCCGGAATCGGCACCGGCCCGTACGCCGGCGCGCTGGAGAAGGCTAGCCGCCTGATGAACGACGGCGATCGGCCGCAGGCCGAAGCCATCTTCCGCGATGTGCTGCGCCAGGATCCCGATCAGGTGGGTGCGCTGTGCGGTCTCGCGGCCGTTTCTCGCGCGGCGGGTTTCCCGCAGGACTCCTTGCGGCTGTTGCGCCACGCTTTGAAGCAGTCGGCGCACTTGCCGCTGATACACCGCGGCCTCGCGCAAACTTGGCTGGAATTGGCACATTTCACCGAAGCCGAAGCGGCGATCCGCCGCGCCGTGTTGGTCGATGATTCCGCGGCCGCCGGTTGGGTCGTGCTCGGGTCCGTTCTCGCCCATACGCTGCAACAGCGGGCGGCGCTCGCAGCCTACGAACAGGCCTTGATCAGAGATCCGCGGCAAATTCACGTGCTGCTGTCGAAGGGGCACGTGCTGAAGACGCTCGGCCGGCGCGCCGAATGCGAAGCCGTATACCACGAGTGCCTGCGCCGGCAGCCGGATTTCGTCCAGGCCTATTACAGTCTTGCGGATCTGAAGAACTACCGGTTCAGCGATCAAGAACTCGCGGCCATGCGGGCGCTCGAGAGCGCCGCGCCGGCCGGCGAGGCGTACGCGCAATTGCAATTCGCGCTGGGCCGCGCCGATGAGCAGCGCGGACAATATCCGCAGGCCTTCGCCCACTACGCGGCGGGCAACGCGGCACGGCGGCGCGATGCGCCGTTCGATGCGGCCGGCTTCGAGCACAAGAGCCGGCGGGTCGCGGCGACGTTCGATGCGGCATTTTTCGCCGCCCGCGGCGGCGCGGGCTGCGAGGATCCCGCGCCGATCTTCATCGTCGGCTTGCCGCGCTCTGGCTCGACGCTGGTCGAGCAGCTGCTCGCGAGCCATTCGGCGATCGAAGGGACGATGGAGCTTCCGAACATCGTCGGCTACGTGCGCGAACTCGACCAGCTCTCCGGCGCCAAGGACGCTTATCCCGAGTGCGTCGCGAATCTGCCAGCTGAGCGCTTTCGCGCCATGGGCGAGCGCTACATCGCCGAAACGCGCTTATTTCGCACCGGCCGGCCGCATTTCGTCGACAAGATGCCGAATAACTTCAGTCATGTCGGCTTGATACATTTAATCTTGCCGCGGGCGAAGATCATCGACGTCCGCCGGCATCCGCTCGATGCCTGTTTCAGCGCGTTCAAGCAATACTTCGCAAAGGGTCAATCCTTCAGCTACGATCTGGAAGATCTCGGCCGCTACTACCGCAGTTACCTCGCGCTGATGGATCACTGGGACACCGTGCTTCCCGGCAAGGTCTTGCACCTGTCTTACGAGCAACTGGTTCGCGACACGGAAAACCAGGTCCGCGCGCTGTTGAACTACTGCGGGTTGCCCTATGAAGCCGATTGCCTGCGATTTTACGAAAATGAGCGCGCGGTGCGCACCGCGAGTTCCGAGCAAGTCCGCAGGCCGATCTACGACAGCAGCATCGGCTACTGGCGCCGTTTCGAGGCAGATCTCGCGCCGCTGCGGCTCTCGCTGGGCGGCAGCCTCGGTCGTTTCGACGACCTGCGGTAGCGCTCTCGCGCGGACAGCGGAAGCCGAACGGGGCGGACCGGATGGTGTGCGCTATATGGGCGTATGTTTTTGTTATATGAATGTATAAAATCGGTTGACGGAGCGCGTACGTCGGCGTTCAGAATAAGGCACGTTCCGACACCTTGGCGGCTTTGGGGAGCACGGCATGAGAGAGTCCGGCGGCAGACGGGGCGCATTCGGCGGATTCAAGCTTCGGGGCGATCGCGCGGGCAATCGCGACGAGCGGCGGCCGGCCCGCGATTGCGCGAGGAATCCCGCGCTGCGGCTCGCGATCGCGTCGATCCTCTCCGGGGCGGCGATGACCGGCGGCGTCCCGGCGCGCGCACAGGGCGCGAATTCGGCGAGCGGCGAGCCGACGGCGCTGGCCGAGATCGTCGTCACGGCGCGCAAGCGCACCGAGAATTTGCAGAACGTGCCGCAGAGCATCGACGTGTTCGGCCAGCAGGACCTGAAAAATCTCGGCATCACGCAGTTCGAGGACTACGCGACCAAATCGCCGTCGCTGTCGTTCATCAGCATCGGGCCTGGCTACCAACAATTCTTCATGCGCGGCGTCTCGGACGGCAGCTCGCCGAACAATCAGAATACGTCGACGACCGGCTATTATCTGGATGAACAATCTCTCGGCTATTACGGCGGCATTCCCGATCTGCATTCCTACGATATTGCGCGAATCGAGGTGCTGAACGGTCCGCAGGGCACGCTGTACGGCGCGAGCGCGATGTCCGGCGCGATCCGCGTGATCACGAACAAGCCGGATCCGGACAAACTCAGTGGAGGCATGGATTTCGACGGCGGCCAGATCGACGACGGCGAACGCAACGGCACGGCGGAAGGCTTCCTGAACTTGCCGCTGGTCGACGGCAGGTCGGCGCTGCGCGTCTCCGGTTTTTACGTTAGAAAGGGCGGATTCATCGATAACCTGCTGCAGACGCGCAATTGGGTCAACGGCGTGACCAGTACGAACGCCGAATGGGCCGGCAACAACTATAACCGCGAGCAATTCGCGGGCGGACGCCTGGCGCTGCTGCAGCGTTTCAGCGACGACTGGAAGGTCACATTATCCGGCGATTTCCAGCATCAAAAAATTCGCGGCGCCTGGGATCAAAACCCGGCGGTCAACGGCGCACGCAACGTCGCGCGCTTCGGGCCGGAGGATGAGGAGCGCTATACCCGGCTGATGGCGCTGACCGTCGAGGGCGACGCCGGCATCGGCGATTTGATCTACGCCGGCGGCTACTCCAACCGTTCAAATCATCAGATCAACGAGTACTCCAATTACGTTCAATACGTCGATACGCCATCGGTGACGGCCGCCAGCGTCCAGGCTGTCGCGTGCCAATCGTCCGATCTGACGACCACGCCGCCGAGTTTCTCGGGTTGCAACGTGCCGACGATGTTCTACGATTATCACGATCAAATTAATCGGTGGTCACACGAAGTTCGCTTGCAGTCGAAACCCGGGGGCAGTACGCACTGGACGGTCGGCGCGTATTACGAGCAGACCAAGGACGTCTATTCGAGCTTCTATGCGATGCCCGGCATTGATTTTCAAGGCAGCCAGGCGGCGTACTACATCAATTATTACCAAGGGACGCCGCTGCCGCAGGAATGGTACAGCAGCTCATCGCGTATCGACGACCATCAGATCGCCGGTTTCGGCCAGATCACTCGGGACCTGAGCGAGCGCTGGAGCATCAACGTCGGATTGCGGGATTTCAAGGGGCGCACCTATTCATCGAGTGCGTGGGCGGGCTATTACTATCAGCCGAAAGTGCCGACCGGAGTTTCGGTCGGAACATCCTCGAAGATCAATTACTCGGCGGGCGTTAATTTTCAAGCGACGCCGGAGGCGCTGTTCTACTTTTCATTCGCGCAGGGCTTTCGCGAGGGCGGTTTCAATACGACCGCGGCCAATAATCCTCTGGTCCCCGCCAATTATTCTCCGGACACGCTCGATAGTTACGAACTAGGCTGGAAGACCTTGTACGACGGCGGCCGCTATCGATGGAACGGGGCCGCCTACTATATGCCGTGGAAGAAATACCAGACTGCCGTATTTGATCTGGCGATTTCACCGAATACCTTCAACGCCAACATCGGCGACGCCCGCGTCTACGGCCTGGAATCGAATTTCGAGGCGCGCCCGATAGAGGGCCTGACTCTGTCGCTGTCGGCGGCGTATAACGATTCTCGCTTGACCAGCAATTCGTATACGAACGCGGATTTTCAGGTCTTGCCGGGCGAACGCCTGCCGTTCGTACCGTACATCAAGGCCAATGCCTCGGCGCGCTACGAGGCGCCGATTCAGCCGAATTTGATCGGTTACGTCCAATACGACATCGCGCACACCGGCGATATGTGGAGCAATTTGAGCGCCGCGACGCGCTTCCTGCAGCCATCATTCAACATCGCGAATTTGCGCGCGGGTTGGCGCAATTCGAAGGACAGTTGGAGCGTCGAAGCCTATATCACCAATCTAGACAACACGCGCGCGGTCGTGTTCGTCAATACCTACAATTACGATAACCGGCAAACGACGAACGAGCCGCGGGTGTTCGGTGTACATTTGAGCTACCGATTTGGCGGTGCGCAGTAGCGCCGTCGCCGCTAGGGCGTAGGCATCTCGGCGCGCAGCACTGCGCCGCCCAAAACGCCGCGAATCGACGCGCGGCCCGGCGGATACCCGACCGGCCAGTCGATGCGGAGCCGGCCGTCTAGCCCGCCGCGACCCTGAAGAACTAAGTTTGCGCGTACGTGTCCGGCGCGCGCCGGCGCGCGGACATCGCCGCTGACGGCCACATCCTCGGTCCAACGCATGGCGTCGAGGTGGACGCGCAGTACCGGGCCGCGGCGCTGGATTTGAAATCCTCCGCCGCGCAGTCCGCGGCCGGCGCCGCTCACATTTTGCGCGGCGCGTGCGAGGGCATCGCCGACCGTCATGACGGCGGCGGCGGCCGCGCGGAGTCTGGCCGCGTCGGCCTCGTTGCCGGCGAGCGCAGTGGCCGGCGCGACGGCGGAGCTGCGCATGGCGAAGGCTGGTACGAGCGCGAGCGGCGGCACGCGATCTGCGCAGCGAGTATCTGCAAGCGCGAGTTTCTCGATGAAGCGCCGTACGAGCCGCGCCCCGCAGCTGCTGCGCGCCCGAGGCAGCGCATTGACATGGAAGCTGTTCGCGATCACGATTTGCCGGCCGCGTTTGAACTTCCGCGCGACCGCCGCGCCGTCTGCGGCCGTCGTGATGTCGTCGAGCTCGCCCGAAATGATCAAGGCGGGGATGTCCGGATACACCGCGTTTGCCGGCACGACTTCCGAGGCCGGATGAGAGGCGGGCGGGACCGGCCAGCCGACGCATTGGTCGAGAAAGCTGTAATCCAGCGGCATGCCACGGTACTCATCGATCGTGAACGGCGCATAGGTGCCGGGAAAATCCCGCCCGCGCAGCGCGAGCACGCGATCCCGGTCGCGCCGGCGCGCCTCCGGCGCGAGGCGCATGTCGAAGATTTGCGGTGGATCCTGGCACATGACGGCGGCGGCGAGGCCGGCGCTCCACTTGGCGGCGTTTCCGGTCGGATCGCGCGAGTCGACGCCGGTCGCTGTCTCGGCCATCAAGCGCAACAGCGGCGCCCGGTCGCCGTCCGCGAAGGCGCGCGCGGCCGCGTCCGTCTCGCTCACCGTCGCGATCGCCGGGGAGTTGGCAAACATGACGGTCGCGAGCGCCGACGCGTCGGCGGTGAAGCGCCGTTCCCGGCCGTCGGCGTCGAACGCCGCCGCGGCGAACGGCGCGATGCGCAGCCGCCGCAAAGCGGGCAATATGTGCGCGATCGAATCGCCGTGCAGCGCGGCGCAGGGCGGCGAACGTCGGCAAGCGATATTGAACTTGGCGCGCATCGCAGGTGCGTAACTCGGATACCACGCATAATTTGGGCCCATTAACGGGTAGGCTCCGTCCAAGACGACCGAGCGCAGCATTGCGGGATGGCGTACCGCGAACACTTGCTCGAAATAGGTGCCGTAGGAATCTCCGTATAGGTCGATCCGTTGCACCTTGAGCGCCTCGAGGATCGCGGCCAGATCGTCTGCCGCATAGGCGGTGCTGTATAAGGCCGCGGTTTCGCCGAGCGAGCGCCCGCACGCCGCGACGGCGTCGATCGTCCAGCGAGGAGCGGTTTGCAGCTCGCGGCAATCGAGCGCACCGGATTGACCGGTGCCGCGGTTGTCCATCAGCACGACCGAGCGCCGCGCGCGCAGCGGTCCGAACAAGGCCAGGTAATCGTCCCGCGACAAAGTGGCGGGATAGCCGGGACCGCCTTCGGTCGCGACCAGCGTACCTATGGGTTTGCCGCCTTTTCGCTGAGGGTAATATTCGAAGTAGATCGAGACCCGGCCGGCGATCGCACCGGTCGGATCGAGCGGCCGTTCGAGCCGGCCGCAAAACGCCCCGGCGCTGCCGCATCCCGCCAAATTCATCGAGCCCAGTTGCAGCGTTTTGGACGCGGCACCGGCGCCCCACAGTGCCGTTCCCAGAAAAAGCGCGACGGCCCGCGCGCGGTGCCGTCGGACGGGTTTCAGGGGTCGCTGCGGCATGATCTTGAATCGTCCCCCGCGCGTCCGCGCTGTCGTTCGCGCGGCTGTGTCGCTAATATCGCATATGGTGTCGCTTCGGGGCCATGGTCCCCCAGCCGCGTGCCGGTATCGTAAGCTGCTCGATCAGCTATCGTATCTCAGGAGTTGTCATGCCCGAAGCAGCGCAGAGATTTGCGCGTGACGCGATGTTGGGCCGTTTGCGCCGGCGCAAGCCGGAAACCGCCTTGCAGCAGCAGTTCTACTGCAGCCGCGAGGACTTTCAGATCGATCTGGACATGATTTGGTATCGCGACTGGCTATTCGCCGGCCACGACTGCGAAGTGGCCGAGGCCGGCAGCTATATGACGCTGCAAGTCGGCGAGTACCCGATTCTGATCGTGCGCGATCGCGACGGCGTGCTGCGCGCGTTTCACAATACCTGCCGGCACCGCGGCTCGCGCATTTGTTCCGCGCCGCGCGGCAAGGCGCCGCGGCTCGTTTGTCCGTACCATTCTTGGACCTATCAGCTGGATGGGAGGTTGTTCTCGGCGCGCGACATGGGCGGCGATTTCGACCGCTCGAAGCACGGTTTGAAGCCGGTGCACTGCCAGAGCATCGGCGGCTATGTGTGGATTTCACTGGCCGCCGTCGCGCCGGACGTCGAACCGATGCGCAAGCACCTCGAGCCATACTTGCTGCCGCACAAGCTGCGCGGCGCGAAAATCGCTTTCGAGTCGACGATCGTCGAACACGCCAATTGGAAGCTCGTCTGGGAAAACAACCGCGAATGCTACCACTGCGGCGGCAATCACCCGGAATTGACACGCACCTTCCCCGAAGAGCCGACGGTCGCCGATGCGCAGGCGGCAGGGGCGGATCCTCGGGTCGCCGCCCGCTGGGAGCAATGGGAGGCGGCGGACTTGCCGAGCAGGTTCCACATTTCGGCGAACAACCAGTATCGGACGACGCGCATACCGCTGATCGAAGGCAACGTCAGCTTTACGATGACCGGACAGCCGGCGGTGCGCCGGCCGTTGTCCGAGTCGATCACTGAACGGGATATCGGCAGCTTGCTCTTGTACCATTATCCTTCTACGTGGAATCACGTGCTCGGCGACCATGCGATCTCGTTTCGCGTGCTGCCGATCGGCCCGACCGAAACTCAGCTGACGACCAAATGGCTCGTGCACCACGATGCCGTCGAAGGCGTCGATTATGATCTGGCGGAATTGACGCGGGTCTGGCTGGCGACGAACGAGGCGGATCGGCGCATTTGCCAGGAAAATCAGATCGGCGTGTTGTCGCCGGCCTACGATCCCGCGCCATACTCGCCGGTCCACGAGGGCGGCACGACGCAATTCGTCCACTGGTATTGCGCGCATCTTGAGGGCAGACTGGCGGTCGATGCTAAGTAACTATTCAGCGTGGTCCTTGCTGCGCGGCGCGCTTGCGGGGCAGCGGAATTGGCTTCCTGCATGGCGCGATGCCACTCCGCGATCGACTTATGACGTCGTCGTCGTGGGCGGCGGCGGCCATGGACTCGCGACAGCCTATTACCTGGCCAAGAATCACCGGATCACGAACGTCGCCGTTATAGAACGCGGCTGGATAGGCGGCGGCAATACCGGTCGCAACACCACGATCGTGCGTTCGAATTATCTCTATCCGGAGAGCGCGCGCCTTTATGATTTCTCCCTGAAGCTCTACGAAGGGCTTTCGCAGGATCTGAACTTCAACATCATGCTGAGCCAGCGCGGTCTCGTGCTTCTCGCCCACAGCCGCCATGATCTAGAAGCCATGTCGCGTTGGGCGAACGCGATGCGGATGAACGGGATCCTGGCGCACACTCTGACGCGCAGTGAAGTCGGCGAGCGCGTTGCGGGACTGGATCTATCGCCGCAAGCGCGAATTCCGGTGCTCGGCGGGTTTGCGCAGCCGCGCGCCGGCACGGCGCGTCATGACGCGGTCGCCTGGGGATATGCGCGCGCGGCCTCCAGGCTCGGCGTCGATATCATTCAAAACTGCGAGGTGCAGCGGATTTTTAAATGAGAGCGGGCGCATTGCCGGCGTCGAGACGAGCTTGGGAACGATCAGGGCGGATCGGGTCGGTATCGCGGCGGCAGGCCACAGTTCGGTGCTGGCGAAGCTGGCCGGGTTTCGGCTTCCGGTTACGAGCTATGGATTGCAGGCGCTGGTCAGCGAACCGATCAAACCGGTGCTCGACACGGTCGTACTGTCGCCGGGCACCGGCGCCTATTTGAGCCAATCGGACAAGGGCGAATTGGTCATCGGCGCGATGCTGGATTTGTTTCCCTCCTATGCGCAGCGCGGTAGCTTCGCGGTTACGCAGTCGATTCTCGCCGGCGTCCTCGCGCTCTTTCCGGCTTACAGCCGCCTGCGCATGCTGCGCCAGTGGGCCGGCATCGTCGATGTCGTGCACGACTCTAGCCCGATCATCGGCCGTACGCCGATTCCGGGCTTGTACATCAATTGCGGCTGGGGTACCGGCGGATTCAAAGCCATTCCGGTCGGCGGTTGGACGCTCGCCCACGCGCTCGCGACCGGCGAGAATCATCCGCTCGCCGCGCCTTTTCAGCTCGAGCGCTTCGTGACGGGCCGCCTGATCGACGAAGCGGCCGCCTCGGGTATCGCGCACTGAGCGGGCATAGGGTCGCGACGATGATGCAAATTCCTTGTGTGTATTGCGGTCGCCGCGACGAAAGCGAATTCGTCTGTGGCGGTACCTCGCATATCGTTCGACCGCCGCTGAAGGCGGCCGACGCCGAGTGGGCGGATTATTTGTTTTTCCGCGACAATCCGCAGGGCGTGCATCATGAGCGATGGCGTCACGTGCATGGCTGCGGCCAATGGTTCAACGTCGCGCGAAATACGCTGACGCATGAAATACTCTCGGTCTACGCGATGACGGAGCCGGCGCCGCGATGAGCGGGTCTCGTTTGCCGGCGCCGCTCGGGCGGCGGCTCGATCGCTCGATAGCGGTGCCGTTCGTATTCAACGGCAAACCGTTCGTCGGCTTGCGCGGCGATACGCTTGCCTCGGCACTGCTGGCGAGCGGCGTGCAACTGATCGGGCGCAGCTTCAAACTGCACCGGCCACGCGGTGTGTTCTCCTGCGGCATCGAGGAGCCGACCGGACTCGTCGACGTGGGCGAGGGTGCGCGGCGCACGCCGAACGTGCGCGCGACGCTCGTGGAAATCTCCGACGGCTTGGTCGCGCGAAGCGTCAATTGTTGGCCGTCGGTCGGCCTGGATCTGGGGGCCGTCAACGGCTGGTTCTCGGCGATGCTGCCGGCCGGTTTTTATTACAAGACTTTCAAATGGCCCAATTGGCATCTGTTCGAGCCGTCGATCCGGCGCATGGCGGGTTTGGGACGGGCTTCCGGGCTGCCGGATCCGGATAAGTACGAGGAAATCGGCGCTGAACCCGATGTGCTGGTCGTGGGTGCCGGCATCGCCGGATTGAGCGCCGCCGCAGCCGCGGCCGAATCCGGCGCGAATACGCTGCTGCTATCAGCGGGCGCTGACCTCGGCGGGACGCTCGGCTGGCGCGGCCGCGCCGAAGTCGCGCATCTCGCCGAAAGCGTGCGCCGACTCGGCGTGCGAATTCTTGCGCGCACGATTGCATTCGGAATATACGATCATAACCTCGTCTGTGCGACCCAAACGCTCGTGCCGGAGGGTGCAACGCCCGCGTCGGCCGGCGGCGCGCTGCGGGAGCGCCTGTGGCGAATTCGTGCGCGCTCGATCGTAGCGGCGCAAGGCGCATTCGAACGCCCATTGATCTTTCCTGACAATGATCGGCCCGGCGTGATGTTGGCCGGCGCTGCCGAGAAATTTGCGCATGCGTACGGCGTAAGTTGCGGCCGCCGCGTCGTCATCGCGGCGAACAGCGACTCTGCCTACCGGGTGGCCGAATCGCTGCGTGGGTTCGGCATGGAGGTCGTCGCGGTGATCGACCGCCGCGCCAAGCCTACGCTGGGCGAGACCACGAGCTGTCGTTCGCTCGTAGGCGCCGGAATCGCCATAGTGCACGGCCGCGCAGCCGTGCGGGGCTGCACGGCCGTCTCGGCGGACGGCGGCAGCGCGACGTCCGAGCGGTTCGATTGCGATTTGATTTTGAGCGCCGGCGGCTACGCCCCGGCCGTGCACCTGCATTCGCAAGCCGGAGGCAAGCTGCGATGGTTGGAAGAGTCCTCGATGTTCGTGCCGGACAATCGGCCGCCGGATCTGGTCAGCGTCGGCGCTTGTGCGGGCGTGTTCGGGATCGACGATGCGTCCGGGCACGCCGCCGCCGTCGGACGTGCGCTGGCTCGCGGACTCGAGGCGCCGGCGGCTCCAGTCGGCGGCGCCGGACATTCGCTGGCCGGCAGCCATTTGCCGAAGGCCGCGGGCAAACAATTCGTCGATTTGCAAAACGACGTCATGGTCAGCGACATTGAGCTGGCGGCGCAAGAGAACTACCGCGCGGTCGAGCACCTCAAGCGCTACACGACGACCGGCATGGCAACCGATCAAGGCAAGACCAGCAATATCAATGCGCTGGTGCTGATGGGCGAGGCGACGGGTCGCGATCCGCAGCGAGTGGGCACGACGAAATTTCGTCCGCCGTATGCTCCGGTGACGTTCGGTGCGATCGTCGGCCGCCGTGTCGGTGCGCTGTACCGGCCGCTGAAACGCCTGCCGGCGGCGGCCTGGCACGCCGAGCACGGCGCATTGTTCGAGCAGTTTGGCCCGTGGGAACGGCCGGCTGCGTATCCTTCGGTCGACGAGTCGTTGGCGGCCGCCGCGCAGCGTGAAGCGGGCGAAGTGCGCAAGGGCGCCGGACTGCTGGACGCATCGCCGCTCGGCAAGTTGGAGATCTTCGGCCCCGATGCCGCCGCGTTTCTCGATCTGATGTACGTCGGCACGATGTCCAATTTGCCGCTCGGCAAGGCCCGCTACGGGATTCTATTGAACGAGAACGGCATCGTCGTGGACGATGGGATCGTAGCGCGTCTTGGTCCGCGGCATTTTTGGGTCAACACGACCAGCGCCGGCGTCGAGCGCACGACTGCCGCGTTCGAGGAATGGCTGCAGTGCGAATACACGCAAATGCAGGTGCTCATTACGCAGGTCACCTCTCGTTGGGGTAATGTGACCATCGCGGGTCCGAACGCATGGAGCTGGATGGCTGCGGCGGGCTTCGACGCCGCCTTGGCGCCCACGGCGATGCCGCATATGACGATCCGCGACAGCGTATTGGACGGCATGCCCTTGCGTGTGCTGCGTGCGAGTTTCAGCGGTGAACTGGGCTACGAGATCAATGTTCCCGCCGACCACGTCGCGGCGCTGCTCGAACGGCTGTGGTCCCTAGCGCCGCAATTCTCCGCGGTGTTGTATGGCATTGAGGCGCTCGAGATCCTGCGTACGGAAAAAGGCTATATCCACGTCGGCACCGATACCGACGGCACGACGCTGCCCGGCGACATCGGCTTTGCGCGCAGCCTCGATCGCAAAGCGGCCAATTTCGTCGGCCGCCGCTCGCTTCTTAGGCCGGCGGCGCTCGATGGCGGGAGATTTCAATTGGTGGCGTTGTCGCCCGTCGACCGGCGCACGGTGCTGCCGACCGGCGCGCAAATCGCCGCCGGTACGCCGCCGACCGCGACCGAAGGCCACGTGACCTCGAGCTACTGGAGTCCGGAACTCGGTGCGCCGGTCGCGCTCGCGATGCTCGCCCGCGGCCGCGAGCGCCTCGGCGAAATCTTGCGCGTACACCATCTCGGCACGGTCATCGAGGCCCAAGTCGTGACGGCGCCCTTCGTCGACCCGAAGGGTGAACGCCTGCATGGATGATCGAGGCACCGCGGAAGGGAGGCTCGTCGCGCAAGGCGTCGAGGTCGAGCTCGACCGGTCGCTGCAGATCGGGGCCTTGCGCTACTGCGATGCCGCCGAGCCCGGCCCGATCCTGCGTGCGCTATTCGGCGCCGCCCTGCCGCCGCCTCTGCGCTGGGTCGCGGGCGCGATGCCGAGCGGCCGGGGCGAGTGCTTGCTGATCTGGCGCAGCCCGACCGAAACTTGGCTGCTGACGACCGATGAGGAGCCGCTGGCGGCGTTGCGTCGGGACCTTGCCGACGCGCCTACGGCCTGCTTGGTCGAACAGACCGGCGGCATATTGGCGCTACGCGTCACGGGGCAGCGAGCGCGGGACCTGCTGCAGCGGATTGGCTCCGGCGGCGCCTTCCCGCAGCCCGGTGAGACGCGGACTTGCCGGATCGCGGACGTCGCCGTCACGGTCGTCTGCTCGCAGCCCCACGAACATTTGCTGCTGATCGATCGCGCCTACCGCGAACATTTGCTCGGATGGATCGGCGCGACACTGAGCGATTTCTAAGCGACCGACAGCGCGAAGCCGTTAACCGTGTTTAGCTGGAGATCCCGGCAGTGGCGGCATGGCGGTGTCGGCGCGGACGCCGCTGGACCCAAATAGCGGAAAGAAATCGCGATCGGCGGTCAATAGGTGCTTGGAAACGACGTCGTTGGCAAGAAACTCCACGAGTTCGCCCAGGTGCACGGAGTTCGTGCTTGCTCGCGCCCTGAGTTCGGCCGCGTCCGCAAGCAGTTTCGCATGCGCCCGCCGATGCCCCTTCAAGTGCAGATAATGATGCTCGGCCAGCAACGCCTCCTCATCCGCGAAATGGCCGGCGATATGCCTCAGCAACAGGTCCAGCGCCGCCTCGCATGCGGCCGGCGCGGGCGCTTGGCCGCTGGCCGCGACGATCAGGGCGTTGGCAAGATCGAACAGGCGTCGATGCTGACTGTCTATCAAGGGCTGCCCGCACTCGTAGCCCTCCTGCCAAACCAGGCGAAGCGTCGATTTTCGGCTATCCGCCGCCCATTCGTCGGAATTTCCCCGACGGTCGACGACGAGCCGATTGCGTCCCTCTCGCTTGGCCGAATAAAGCGCCTCGTCGAGGCGTTGAAACCAAGCCGCGGCGCTCTCTGCGCCGCTGTGTTCAGCGACCCCGACGCTGACGGTAACGGATCCGACGCTCGGAAATGCGTGCTTCTCGATTTTGTGCCGCAGATTCTCGCCAAGCCGCTCGGCAGCCCGGTAGCCGCCGGCAGGAACGAGCACGACGAACTCCTCGCCGCCCCACCGAAAGAGCAGATCGGCCGCGCGAATGTTTGCGCCGACGACCCGGACCAACTCGCGCAGCACCGCATCACCGATCAAGTGGCCGTAGCCGTCGTTGACGAGCTTGAAATGGTCGATATCCATTAAAATCAGCGATAACGATTGTTTGTATCGAAGGCTGCGAGACAGCTCATGTTCGATCGTGCGATCGAGATGCGCGCGATTCCATGCGCCGGTCAAATGGTCGCAAGAACTCGAAGTCTCGAGCTCCAGGATGCGTCTCTGCAAGTGATTGATCTGTTCCGCATCGATTCCGCCCGGCGCCGTATCGATCATGATCAGTGTCCGATTCGAGATGCGCATCGCTTGCGCGCGTGCCGGCACGCTCTCGCCGTGGCGCTGCGGCAATTCCATAGGCCGCCAAGTTCGGCCGGGATGTGCGGCGATGTCGCGCAGAACGCCCGATTCGAGACAGCGGCCGTCGGCTAACTCGTCGAAACGGCCGTTGGTGATCTCCACACGCCCGTCCGCGCGGAGCAGCGCGAGCGGAACAGGAAAGCTCATGAACAAGCGCAGCGCACTGGTTTCCGCAAGACCCGATACCGTCGATGTTTCCACTTGCAACTCCTTGTCCGAAGCGGCCACCCAGCTGCCGGTGGACGGGCGAAGCCTTGAAGAGAGCCGCCGCGCTAGCGGCTCGCCAACGGAGAACGGCAGAGCCGCGTCGTCCCATCCGCAACCCTCTGCGTCGGTCAATTCCTTGCGGATCATTGCGCGGCGGTCACAAATATTCCGTGTTCCGTCACACAAGCACGCTTACTGGGTTCGTCCCGGACTCCGGAATTCGGCCACGCATTCGCGGCCATCCCGGCCATCAAGGGATTTGGGCCAGAATGCCTATCATTCGCAAGTACCGGATCGACGCCGGCGGCCGCCGGACATTATTCGCGGTATTCTGCGTCAATGAATATACAGCGGCACCGGCAGGGCGGGCGGCCTCGCCGCCAAGCCGGCGGCATCGCACAGCTGCCGTGGCAGGAGGTGCGCAATCCCTACGCGCCGATGGAGGTGCTGTCGGCCGACCAAGTCGAGGCGATACACGCCACGTCCATCCGCATTCTCGAGGAACTTGGCATCGAGGTCATGTCGCCGCCGGCGCTCGCGATACTCGAGAGAGCCGGCGCCGACGTCGATCGGGCAACCGGCATTGTGCGCCTCGACCGTGGACTCGTTGACCACGCGCTCGCGACGGCGCCAGCGCAGTTCACGCTGACGCCGCGGAACGCGGCGAAACGCCTGGTCCTCGGCGGCAACCGGATTCAATTCGGTCTCGTCGCGGGGCCGCCGACGGTGCACGACTGCGTGCGCGGCCGCCGGCCCGGGAATCTCCGGGACTATTGCGATTTCATTCGCCTCGCGCAGTATTTCAATGCGATTCATTTGATCGGCAATCAGGTCTGCGCGCCGGTCGAACTGCCGGCTACGACGCGCCATCTCGATACCTATCTCGCCAATCTCGTCTATTCCGATCAGGTGTTTCATTGTACGGCGATCGGCGCGGGCAGGGCGCACGACGGAATTCGAATGATGGCGATCGCCCGTGGATTGACGCTCGCCGAGATCGCCGATAGTCCTGGCGTGATCACGATCATCTCGGTCAACAGTCCACGCCGCTTCGACAAGGCGATGACCGAGGGATTGATTGCGATGGCGGAGTGCGGTCAAGCGGTCGTCATCACGCCGTTCACATTGATGGGAGCGATGGCTCCGGTTTCTCTTGCCGCAGCGCTCGCGCAGCAGAACGCCGAAGCGCTGTTTGGCGTCGTGCTTGCGCAATTGGTGCGTCCCGGAACACCGGTCATGTACGGAGCGTTTACGTCGAACGTCGATATGCGCTCAGGCGCGCCTGCTTTCGGGACGCCGGAAAACGCCAAGGCCAATATCGCGAGCGGCCAGCTTGCGCGCCGCTATCGGCTTCCCTACCGCACTTCCAACGCGAGCGCTTCAAACGCCGCCGATGCGCAGGGTGCTTACGAGACGGAGATGTCGCTGTGGGGAGCGATTCTCGGTCACGGCAATCTCGTCTATCACGCTGCCGGTTGGCAGGAAGGCGGGCTGACCGCCTCGTTCGAGAAGCTAGTGCTGGATGTCGAGATGCTGCAGATGATGATCGAGTTCCTGAAGCCGATTGTCGTCGACGAACCGGAACTCGGATTCGAGGCCATCAAGGGTGTCGCGACCGGCGGCCACTTCTTCGGCGAGACGCATACGATGCAACGGTACGAACGGGCTTTTTACCAGCCGCTGGTCTCGAACTGGCAGAACTACGAGAATTGGCAAATTGGCGGCAGCAAGGACGCAACGCAACGGGCGACCGAGATCTGGAGGCAGGCGCTGCGCGAATATGAGCAGCCCGCGATGGATCCCGCGATACGCGAAGCGCTGGACGAGTACGTCGCGCAACGACGGACGCAGATCGGCAGCGGCGAACCTTGAGCGGCCGCGTCTCGATGACGCGGCGCCACGGCAACGCGGCGACGATCAAGGGGCCGCCGGCTCCGCCACATCGATGCCTAGCCAGGCGATGGCGCTGACGAATGCAAAGGCGGTGCCGATCCAAAATGCCGCGTACCAGTGCTGGTGGCCGGACAGATAGGCGACGATCGGGATGCCGATGATGCCGCCAAGGTTGCCGCCGGTGTTCATGAACCCGCAGACGGCCATCGAATCGCCGCGGCCGATCCGCATGGCGGCGCTCCAAAAAGCCCCTTCGGTCAACTCGACGCAGCCGTAGCAAAGCGCGAGGATCGCGACGGCGAGATATGCATTCGCGCAGCCGACCGCGATCAATAGCAGCAGACCGGCGGCAGGCAAGGCGACGAGCGGCACGAGTCGCGTGCCGGCGCGAATACCGTAACGTTCGCAGGCAAGCCCGGTCAACACGCCGCCGAGACCCGCGCCGACCGCCGCGGCTAGCGGCGGGGCGCTTGCGAGCCAGCCGCTCTGCAGCACCGAGAAATGCCGGACCTGGATCAGGTACAGGAACACCCAGTTGGCGAGCAAATAGAATGCATAGTTCATGCAGACGTAAGCGATGAACAACAGAAGTACGCTGCGGTCGGCGAGCAACCGCCGCAGCTTCCTGGCGTCGATCGCCGAATCGACCGACGTCGCGGCGTGGTCGCCGATTTCCGTCAACTCGCCGGCGGTGACCGCCGGATGCTCGGCGGGGGTATTGCGCCCATACCATGCCCACAGCGCGATCAGGGCGAACGCCGGCAACGTCGTCCAGACCAGCGCCTTCTGCCATCCGAAAATGTGCATCAGCGAGGCGACCAAGGGCGGGGTCATTGCGGCGCCGAGCTGCAGTCCCATCGTCTGCAGGCCTTGCACGAAAGCCCAACGCCGCGGCGGGAACCAGCGCTCGAAGACGCCGGCCGAGACCGGGAAAATGGCGCCCTGCGCGATGCCGAGTAAAAGCTGGGCAAGCAGCAATTCGACGAACAGCGCGCGGCCGTCGAAAAGTAGTGGTCCTGCCGACGTCACGAGCATCGCCAAGCAAGCGGTCAGCCCGATGATCACGAAAGTCCGGCGGGCGCCGACGCGCTGGCCGAAGACGCCGCCGGGCATTTGGAACAGCGCATAGCCGATTACAAAGGCTTGTTCGAGCCAGCCGATCTGCAACTGGCTCAAGGCCAGTTCCGGCATCATCCGCGCCGCCGCCACCGTGATGCTCTTTTGCTGCATGTAAGCCAACAGGCCGAAGCCGAACAGAAATGCGAATACCCGCCAGCGAATGCGGATCGCTTGTGGTCCGGCGTGGTGTCCGCTCATTTGGCGGACTGCTGGCGATCGTTGATCGCCGGCGCGCGCGCGTCGTTGCCGTAGAACTTGCCGGCGGCGTGATCGCGGATGAACGCAGCCGCCAGCGCGTGCATGGGGCGCGGCAGAGTCGGCTGTTGATCGGCCCGAAACGGTACGACTTTGCGGAATGCCGTCCATACGGCGGTCGGAGCGGGTCCAAATTGACGCGAGGAGTCTTGTAATTTGCGCAAATCCAACCAATAAGTGCCGGTCAACAAATCCTCCGCCAGCAAATCCAGCGTATCGGCCACCGCGAGCCTCGCTCGCGTCACCTTCAAGCGCGTTTGCGCCTGAAGATCCTCGACATTCTGAACCAGCGCATTGCCCTCCGGCGGCACGGGATTGATCAGCGCGGCGATCTCTTGCATCAATGCGGCCGAGTTGAACTCGCTGCCGACCGGCGTGCCGAAGTCATCCGAATCGCCGTGGGCTTGGTCGCGCGGAATGACCGTGAAAAAAGTATTCGTAAAGCGCACGATCCGCTGCGCAACGGCGATGTCCATATTCGCGAGCGCGATCGTGAACGCCTCGATCTCGTTGGCGATCGGGTAGGGGTCCCAGTTGGCGTTGGACAAAATGAAGCCATGCTGGCCGTGACTGAGAGCTCCGCCTTTGACATAAAACTGTTGCAATTGCGGCGTCGCGAGCTCCCAGGAGTCGCTCGCCGAGAAGCCGACTCGAACGGCCGGATTATGGTCCGAGGAGTTCATTTGAATCAGCAGATCATCGCGCAGCTGCGCCCACGCCTGCCACGCCGAGCCCTGGCGGATCGACGAGGCGCGAAGGCTCTCCGGATCCTGAATGATCCGCTGGTCGTCCTTCTGGAATAAATAACTGCCGCGGATCATGTCGAGCACGCGCGCCGCGTCCCAGTTCAGCCACTTGAACGGCCGGTCTTGTTGGACCGGCAAGGCCAGCGGCGAAACGCTGCTGTTCATGCCGTTCAAGTCGATTGCATAGACCAGATCCGCCCATGAAAGAATCTCGCGCGCATCGTAGATCATCAACGCGGCTTGACCCGTCGCATAGGCATTCGTGCTCTCGAGCGCACTGTCGTCGGCGCCGAACGGAGCGAGCGGCGCCAACCCGGCGCGCTTGAGCGCTTCGCCGGCGGGTAGGCGTTCTCCGCGCAAGTAAGCCTCTCCGGTCCCGACCATCGTTGCGGCGACGTTCATCAACGGCGTCAAATCGCCCTCGCCGAGGGTGCCGCGGGATTGCACGACCGGCGTTATTCGATCATTGATCAGATCCAGCAAACGCTGCGTCAACTGGGGGCTTGCCGCCTCGAAAGTCATCGTATTGGCGCGCACGACCAGCATCGCGCGCACAATCTGCTCATCAGCGACCTCGGGGCCCAATCCGACTATTGCACCGCGCCGGAAGTTCGCCAGCTGCTGCGCTTGGATAAGCTGCTTGTTCTGCGGCGACGTGGGATCACCGGAGAATAATTGGCGCTGGCGACCGGCTCCCGCACCCCGATTGAACCAATAGACCGGTACGCCTTCGGCTGCGCCTTCGAGCAGCAAGCCGTAGGCGTCCGACGACCGCTGTCTCGCCTCGGGCGCCAGCGCGACTTTAGCGCCGTAGCGCGCGACATCGACGAGTTCGTCTATCGTCAGGTGATGACCGTCGAGCACGACGGTGCGATCGGACATCGTCGCGTCGATGGAGTGATAGGCGGGCGCGGCCCGCGCCACGGCCGCCGGAAGTTGCGCCGCGACGACGGCGCAGGCGAAGAACGTGCAACAGCGCATCGGAATAAATTCACCGCAGAATGAACTCACCGCGCGTATCCTCATAGCCGCTCCTGTTCGCAATATGACCGCCCAAGCGCCTCTCTCAACGGACCGAGCCACGCCTCGAAGTGGCGCCACTGATCGAGGCCTTCCTTGAAGATAGGCTGTCGCACTTGTTCGGAGCTCGCGGTCCTTACGCTGCGTTCTGTCCTGTAGAATTTCATGCATTGCGGTTCGAATTCCAATCCGCAGAACGCCAGGATCCTGCGTACATTGGATTCAAGATCCATCACGACGTCCTCGTATTGTACCCGCAGGATCCTGCCGGGCAGAACGCGGTCCCAATGCTCCATCAAGTCCAAGTAGTTGCGGTAATACCGGCCGATATCATCCAGGCTGTAGGTGAATTCCTGTCCAGAGGCAAACAGCTGCTTGAAATTGCTGAAGCAGCAGGCCATGGGCGCGCGGCGCGCATCGATGATTTTCGCGTTCGGCAAAATCAACCGGATCAAACCGAGATGCCGAAAATTGTTCGGCATCTTGTCGATGAAGTACGGCTTGCCGGTTCGATACACCGCGGTATCGGAAATGAATTTCTCTCCGAACTGGCGCAGCTGATCCGCGCTCAATTCGGTCAATATCTGCGGGTAGCGCGGCACGGCGCTGTTGCGCTCCTGGCCGGCGAGCCGCTGCACGAGCTGAGGAATTTCGGCGAGCTCGGCGGTCCCTTCGACCTGCGAGTGCGATGCAAGAATTTGCTCGAGCAGCGTCGATCCGGCTCGGGGCAGCCCTACGATGAAGATCGGCGCCGTGCTGGCGCAACCGCTGCCGCTTCGAGAGGCGATGAATTCGCGGGTGCAAACTGCCGATTGCAGGTTGAGGCTGCGCTCGAGCGCGCTTGCCGAATACCTGCTCTCGCTTTTCTTCAGCGCGTTGCCGCGTCGATAATAGTCGAAGGATTTGGCGTAGTCGCCGCGGTCCTCGAACGCCTTGCCGAGCGCGAAACACAGATGGTATCGATCGGCCAAAGAAATCGCGGCCCGTGCTTCCTCGCTGCGCATCCGGTCGATTTCCGGTTCGCTGAAGCGATAGGTTTTGAGATTCGCGAGACTCCAGTAGGCGTCGCCGAAGCTCGGCTGCACGGCGCACGCGTCCCGATAGGCTTCGACCGCGGCCTCTTGCCGGCCCAGCGTTTTTTCCGCATGCGCGATCGACAGATAAAGATCGGCCTGCTGCGGTGCCACCGCCAGCAATTCGCGATAGACCCGCAACGCCTCTTCTTGGTTGCCGAGGCCGACGCAAGCATTCGCATACACGATCCGAAAGGCGCGGTTGTCCGCTTCCAGCCTCAGGAGTCTCGTTGATTCCTCGAGCGCCTTCGCATACCGGTGTCGCCGCAGCAGCACGAGGACATAGTCGTAGCGCGCCGCCGCGTAAGCCGGCGCGAATGCCAGCACGCTTTCGAGAAGAAATTCCGCATCGTCGAGGATGTCGAGCCGCATGCCGATTTGCGCGAGCAGCCGCATCGCTTCGATGTGATCGCCATGAGCCAGAAGAAAGCGGCGCAGCACCCGCTCGGCGCCATAGAGGTCGCCCTCGGCAAGCATGCCCGATGCTGCCACGACCGGCGGCGGTAGTTTTGCGAGCCGCGTAGCCTCCTGCGCGGCTGCGTCGGCGTCCGCGGGCGCGCCGGCAGTGCGGAATAAATCGGCGAGCGCCTGCCAGCTCGCGGCCAGCGAACCGTTCAAAGCGACGGCCCGGCGGTAAGCGGCGATCGCCGGGTCGATTTCGCCGGCGGTGCGGTAGCAATGACCACGCTCCTGGAACAAACGGCCAAAATCGGGATGCTCCGCTTCGAGGCGCCGCAGAGTCTCCAGGGCATCGGCGATGCGGCCGAGGTAGCGCTGACTGACGGCGACGAGGTACAGAACGTCCCGATTGTGCGGCACCTCGGCGAGCAGCGTCTGCGCAGCCGCGAGCGCCGCGGCGAACTGCCGCCTTTCGAGCAAGTCGCGCGTGCGGAGCACCTCGGCCTCGACCGCGGATTCCGGCGAATTCGGTTCTGTGGCGGCCATGGTGGGTTTCGCGGCGACGCGGATGCTCCATGCAATTCCGGCTGAACGAGCGGGCGGACGGTGCCGGCCGCCCGATCATTCTAATGAAAGGTTCAGCGGTGGGCGCGCCGGTCCGTTGCTCCGTCGCTCGGCTAAAACTTGTATGAGACCCGCACTCCGAGTGTCCGCGGCACGTTGATGTAATTCATCTTGACGTATTCGGCGTAGCTCGACGACAGGATCGCCCGCACGTCCGTCAGATTGGTGCCGTAGATTTGCGCCGTCCATGCATCCTTTGCGATGCCGAGCGACGCATCATAGGTCGTGAAGCCCGGATCGTCGAATGCCTGCGTCGCGCCCTGCAGTGTCGATGACAACCGGTCCGCCGTCGCATACGAGTGTGCCTGGTGATTCGCGCCGACTTGCCAGAACGCCGTGTAGTCGTTCAGTGCGAACTCGTAACGCGCGCGCAAATTGCCTTCGAACGGTGGCGATTGGGCTAGCGGCGTGCCCAGGGCGCCGAACGGATTCGCGATATTGATCGGCTGGCCGGTGTTCGGGTCGACCAGCGAGAGCGTCTTGACGACCTCGCTGCTGTTCCACGAGGCCGAGGCGGTCACCGTCAACCCGCGGGTTACACGCGCGATGACCGAAGTTTCCAAGCCGCGGACCCGGTAGTTCGGCCCGTTGGTCGTGAACGTCAGATTGCCGGTCACGCCGGGATCGAAGATCTCGATCTGCGTATCCTTCCAATCCTCGCGGTAGACCGCGCCGTTGAACTGTAGGCGGCGATCGAACCACTCGGTTTTCCAGCCGATCTCGTTGTTGGTCAAGGTGTCCGGGCCGTAGGCGAGCGGCGGCGTGAACAAGCCGTAGATCGGCGACGAAGGTTTGATCACGGATTGTGCGCGATTGAAGCCGCCGGGACGGAAACCTTGCGACCACGTGTAGTACAGCATCACATCGTCTGTGACGTGCCAAGTCAGGTTCGCGCGGCTCTTGAATCCGGAGTAGGTCGTATCGAGGTTCTTCGCATCCAAGTTATTGCCGTTCGACTGCGGAATGCCGCAGGGATAGGTGATCGTTGCCGCCGAATAGGGTCCGTTGATCTCGCAGCCGAAGCTGCCGACGTTGGACCCTTTTTCGAAGTTCTCGATGCGGTAGTATCGCGTGCCCAGCGTGACGGTCAGGGTCTTCGGCAGGATGTCGAAGTCGAATGAACCGAACGCCGCTTTCTGTTTGTAGCCGCGCGTGATGTCGTCGAAGAACATGTCGCCGGACTGGCGGACACTCGGGTTATTGGCGGTGACGCCGGCGGGCGGCGCGATCGGCACGAAATTCGGGCTCGTGCCGTAGTGCCAGTCGGTCTGCTCGTGGATCGTGTAGTTCTCCCAGAACAATCCTACAAGCCCGCGCAAGCGCCAGTCGTCGGGCGTGCTCAGGCGCATCTCATGGCTTTCGATGCGTGCTGTTCTGATGGTCGGTCCAAAAGGCGCTCGGCGAGTAGCATTGTCCCGTCGAACCGGCCGTTGGAATATGGTTGCCGGTCGCCGGGTCGACGCTCCACGGATAGCCCGGATAGTTGCACTGGTAATACTCGGCATAGGAGCCGCGCGAATAATTCGTGTAATCCTGGGATTGATCGGCGTGGCGATCGAGATAGCCGCCGGTATACACGAACTTCAGCTGATCGATTCGGCCGTTGATCGTCAACGCCGTGTTCTCGAACCGGTCCTTGTTGTAGGACGGGTTGTAGAGCTGGACCGACAGATCGGGCAATGACTGTCCGAGTCCGTCGTACTGTTCCTGCCAAAATACGCCTTCGGCGTCGATGTTCTGGTACGACTGAGTGACCAGCGCGTTCCAATCATCGTTGATTTTGTACGCCCCCTCGAGGCGCATGCCCTTGTAGGTCACCGGGTTGATCGCGTGCCCGACCGAGGCGTTGTTGTTGATCGTAGGGCTGTTCGGCGGCACGACGCCGTTGAAATAATAGGCGATGGCCCGATCGGTCGGCGCCCGAGCGAACGTGCCAGGGATGTTGCTGATATAGCCGCCGCGAGATTCGTTGTAGATGACTGCGCGAATCGCGAGCGTATCGGCGATTAGCGGCACGTTAACGGTCGCATCGAGATTCGAGCTGGGATCCCCATGGGCGGTCGTCGCATAGCCGGCGTTGACATATCCTTCGGTTACGTCCAGCTTCGGCTTGTTCGTGATGTAGCGGACGACACCCGCTTGCGCGCCGGCTCCGAACAGCGTGCCTTGCGGTCCTTCGAGCACTTCGATCCGTTCCATGTCGGCCGCATAAACATCGAGGTTGCGGCCAGGCAACTGGCCGGACTGGTCATCGAGGTAGATCGCGACATTCGGGAAGCTGCCGACCGCGCCGGTGCCTTGCACGCCTTTCGCGCCGGTCGACAGGCCGCGCATGTACACTTCGGACAGCGCCGGGGATGAGCCGCTGGTCGTCACGTTCGGCAGGAATCGAATCGCATCCGCGAAGGTCGTGACGTTCAATTTCGTCAGCGCATCGCCGGTCAGCGCCTGAATGGTGATCGGCACGTTCTGGGCGTTTTCGGTGCGACGCTGCGCCGTGACCGTGATTTCCGCAATTTGATCGGTCGCTTCAGCCCTCGGCATCGGCGATACCGACGGAGCAGCGGCATGCGCGGTCCCGATCACGCCGCCACCGAGGATCGCGGCGATCGCATAGGATAATTTCGATTGTGAATTCATGCTTTTGTCCCCTCCGTTCAGAAATCGAATTCGGCCGCCGCCGGCGCCTCGCGGTTAAATGGACGACCGCAGAATAGCATCCACCTGCCGGATCGAGCGCAAGAGAACGCCGCCGCGACCCGCGCGCAATCGAGAAACGCTCGCGTTCGCGCAACGCAAAGAAAGCGCGATAATGCCGATGCGCTCGATCAGGAGCGTGGAGCGGAAAGATCGCCGTGGTTGAAAGATTAAATGCCATTGATAACAATAAGATATACGATATTACTGATTCCAATTTCGACTAAGGAATGCGGCCGCAGATCGGCGCCGGGGATCGCGATTTTCAAGACTGCGCCGGTGACGCATCGTCGGCGATCGAATGCAGCGCCGCGTGCAGCGGAGCGAGCCATGCTTCGTAGTGCCGCCATTTATCGAGTCCCTCCTTGAAGATCGGCTGTCGCACTTGCTCGGAGCTCGCGGTCCTTACGCTGCGTTCGGTCTTGTAGAACTCCAAACAGGACGCCTCGAACTCCAGGCCGCAGAAATCGAGAATCCGGCGCACGTTGGCATCGAGATCATCGACGACTTCCTCGTGTTGTACATGTAAAATTTTGTTGGGCAGGGCCTTGTCCCAATGATTCATCAGCCGCACGTAGCTGCGGTAGTAGCGCGCGATGTCCTCGATGCTGTAGGTGAATTCTTGACCCGACGCGAACAGCTGCTTGAAGTTGCTGAAGCAGCAGGCCATCGCATCACGCCGTGCATCGATGATTTTCGCGTTCGGCAAGATCAGATGGATCAAGCCGATATGACGGAAATTATTCGGCATCTTGTCGATGAAAAACGGTTTGTCCGTCCGGTACGCGCGCGTGTCGCCGATGTACCGCTCGCCGAGTTCGCGAAATTCCGTCGGCGTCAACTCCGTCAGCACCCGCGGATAGCGCGGGTGTTCATCGTCCGTCTCCCGGCCCTGCAGCCCGAGGACCAGGCGCGGAATGTCCGCCAGTTCCATCGTACCCTCGACTTTGGAATGCGAAGCGAGAATCTGCTCGAGCAGAGTGGAGCCTGACCGGGGCAAGCCGACGATGAAGATCGGATCCGGTTTGGCGCAGCCTACGCCGGCCCGCGAGGCGAAGAATTCCCGCGTACAAAACTGTATTTGCAGCCGCTCGTTGCGTTCGATCGGTTCCGGGCGGTAGCTGCTTTCGGATTTCTTGAGCGCGTTGCCGAGCTCGTAGTATCGGTATGACTCGGCGTATTCGCCGCGGTCCTCGAGCGCCTTGCCGAGCGCGAAGCACAAATGATAACGGTCCGCGGGTGCTGCGGCCGCGCTTTCCTCGGCGCGCATCCGCGCGATCTCCTCGTCCGTGAAGCGGTACGTCTTCAGGTTGGCCAGGCTCCAATACGCGTCGCCGTAACGCGGCCGCGCGGCCGCGGCCGCCCGATACGCCTCGATGGCCTCGGGTTGGCGGCCGAGCGCCTTGAACGAATGCGCAACCGACAGGTGCAGTTCCGCGGCTTGCGCGCCTGGCGGCGCATCGGCGATCAGATCCTGATAGAGCTTCAACGCGCGCCGGTGATCGCCGAGCCCGACGGTCGCGGTTGCATAAAGCGTCCGGTAGACCCGGTTGCCGGGCTCGAGCTGCAGCAGCTTATCGAGTTCCGCGATCGCCTGAACGTGTTTGTGCCGCCGCAGCAGCGCGAGTGCGTAATCGCCTCTAGCAGCGCGATAATCGGGCGCGCGCGCGAGCACGGCTGCGAGCAGCGTTTCGGCGTCGTCCAGCACGTCGCGCGCGAGTCCGATCCGCGCGAGTAAGCGCATGCCCTCGACATGATCGCCGTGCGTCAACAAGAACGCCCGCACGAGACTTTCCGCCGGCGCCAGATCGCCGTCCGAAAACAGGCCCGTGGCCGTGACGATCTCGTCCGGCAGCTCGCTGAGCGTCGCGACGTGCGCCGCGGCTGTCCGCGCGTTCTCGGCTTGGCCGACCATGCGATAGAGCGATTCGAGCATCCGCCAGCTCGCCGGCAGCGCCGGATTAATGTTGACGGCGCGCAGAAAGGCGGCGATCGCACGCGGCGCATCCTTTAGCGCGACGAAACAATAGCCGCGCTCCTGGTAGAGCCTGCTGAAGCCCGGGTGATGCCGCTCCAGGCGTTCGAGGGTCGCGAGCGCGTCGGGGATTCGGCGCAGCTGCCGCTGGGCGACGGCGACCAAGTACAGGACGTCGCGGTTCTCCGGAACCGTCTTCGACAGTTCTTCGGCCGCCGCCAAGGCGGCGGCGAATTGCTGCTTCTCGAGCAGTCCGCGGATGCGCCGGACTTCCTCTTCGACCGGGGAGGGCGCCGGCATGGCGCTGGCTGATGACATTTGGTTCCCAAAAAAAAGCGGGCATCGTTGCCCGCTCTCGATTCTACTTCAGCCTCGCGCCAAGCGCGTGGCCGTGGACCGGCTAGTCGGACTCGGAGATCAAAACTTGTAGCCGATCTTCAAGCCGATGACCCTCGGACGCAGCACCGTCTGCGCGACGACGAACTGACCGCTGTTCGAAAACACGCTGGCGTTCGAGTTGCTCAAGTTCTGGATGAACACGTGCGCGTTCCAGGCATCCTTCGACACCCCGACCGATGCGTCGTAGGTCGTGTAGGCCGGGTTCTCGAATCGCAGTGCGGTCGTGTTGACGGCGCCGCCGGCGGCGAGCGAGGGGTTGCTGCCGGATTCAGTAAACGAATGGCCGCTGTGCGTCGCGCCGAACTGGACGAAGGCGTCGTAGCTGTCGATCGCCCATTCGTAGCGAGCGCGCAAGCTGAACTGGATCGGCGGCGAGTTTGCGCTCGGGCTGCCGATCGGGCCGAACAGATTGCTCACCGGTCGGCAGGTGCCGGTGTTGCAGTTTTGGGTGATCGGTTTGCCGTAGTTGCCGCCCGGACCGATATCCAAGGGATTGTTGTCGATCAGCGCCGGCGAGTTGGTCTGTTCGCTGCGGTTCCACGAGGCTGCGCCCTGCAAGGTCAGGCCCTGCGTGACGCGGGCGACGAGCGAGGTCTCGATGCCGCGGATCCGGAAGTCCTGGCCGTTCGTACCAAAAGTCAGGTTGCCGGTCTCGCCCGGGTCGAAGAAGCCGATCTGCACGTTGTTCCAGCTTTCCTGATACAGCGCGCCGTTCCACTGAAACTTATGATCGAGGAACTCGGTTTTCCAGCCGACTTCGTTGTTCGTCAAGTCGTCGGACCTGTACGACTGCGGCAGGCAGAACTGATTGACGCCGTTCGGTCCCTTGAGGTGGCAGCTATTCGTGCGATTGAAGCCGCCCGGACGGAAGCCCTGCGACCAGGTGTAGTACAGCATGACATCCGGCGTGACGTGCCAGGTCAGATTGGCGCGGCTCTTGAAGCCGGATTCGGAGTTCGTGAGGCCTCTGGCGTCCAGATTATTCGTATCATTGAGGCATCCGGTGGTCGGCGCACCTTGCTCGAAGCAGTAGAAGCTGCTGCTGACGCTGCCGACGAAGGAGTTGTCGAAATGGTAATGACGGGTGCCGGCCGTCAACGTCAGCACCTTCGGTATCAAATCGTAGTCGAACGACGCGAAGAACGCCGTCTGCTTGACGATGCGGCGCGAATCCTCGAAAAACCCGACGTTATCGTTCTGCACGCCCGGGTTCTCTACCGTGGCGCCCGGCCATGTGCCGACGTTCGAGAAGCAGCCGGTGTTGCCCGGCGTGCCCGGCGCGCCGTTCGATGTGCAGCTCGGAACCGTCTTGTAGAGCCAGTCGGTCTGATCGAAGACCTTGTTCTCTTCGTAGAACGCCCCACGATGCCGCGCACCCGCCAATCGTCCGGCGTGCTCAAGCCGAAATTCGTGGCTCATGTGCTCGTTGCGCTCGGTCTCGCGCCAAGTCGCGCTCGGCGAGAAGCAGGTCGGCGTGAGGTTTGGATCGCCGTGGCCGCCGTTGACCGCATAGCCCGTGCCCGGACCGTAGCACTGATAGTAGTCGGCGTAGACGCCGCGCGCGTAGTTCGTGTAGTCGCCGACCTGATCGATGTGGCGAACGAGGTAGCCGCCGGTGTAGACGGCCTTCAGGTCCCCAAATTTGCCGTTCAGGGTCCACGCCGTATTCGAGAATTTGTCCTTGTCGTACGCGTTGTTGAACAGCGTCACTTCCAGCGGCTGCAGCGGCACGCCGTCGGAGGATTTCGGCATCTGGTAGAACACGCCCTGGGAGTTCATGTCCTGATAGGTCTGCGACAGCAGGAAATTCCAATCGTCGTTGATCTGGTAGAGCCCCTCGAGGCGCATGCCCTGGTAGGTGGCCGGATTGATCGCGCGGCCGGCGATCGCGTTGTTGTTGATCACCGGCGAGTTCGGCGGCACGCCGCCGGCGTAGTGCGCGTAGTAGATGCCAAGATCGCTGTTCTTGCGCGTGAACGTGGCAGGCACGTTGTCGATGTAGCCGCCGCGCTTGTCGTTGTAGATGACGCCTCGGATCGCCAGATGATCGGCGATCAACGGTATGTTCAGCACCGCGGTCAAGTCGCTGTTCGGATCGCCGTGGGCGGTCGTGCCGTAGCCGGCTTCGACATTGCCTTCGGTCACGTTCAGCTTCGGCTTGTTGGTGATGTAGCGGACGACGCCTGCCTGCGCACCGGCGCCGAACAGCGTGCCCTGCGGGCCCTCCAGAATCTCGATGCGCTCGAGGTCGGCGGCATAGATATCGAGGTTGCGCGACGGCAATTGGCCGGACTGGTCGTCGAGGTAGATCGCGACGTTCGGGAAACCGCCGATCGTGCCGCTCGATTGGCTGCCGCCCTGCGTGCCGGCGCTCAGGCCACGCATGAAGATATTGCCTTGGCCCGGGCCGTTGGAAGGCGCCGTGACGTTCGGCAGATAATGCACGTAATCATCGAAGGTCGTGACGCTGAGCTGATTCAGCGTTTCCGCGGTCAGGGCTTGGATCGCGATCGGTACGTTCTGGATGTTTTCCGTTCGGCGCTGAGCGGTCACGGTGATCGCCTCGAGCTGATCGGACGCACCGCCCCCGCTCGTCGCCGGAGTCGCCGCATACGCAGCACCGACCACGCCGCCGCTCAATATCGCGGCGATCGCGTATGACAACTTTCGTATTGGAATTCATCCGTTATCCCGTCCCTATTGAAAGTTAACTCGGCACGCAGTCGAGTGATCACCCCATCCGCGCTACATGGACGCCAGCGGCACTCCGCCGATTCCGCTCATCGCGCATTTCTATACTCATCGCTTTGGAAGATAACATCGACGCCCCGGAATGGAAGCGCAAATGTGTTGCTTCTTCGCAGCGAATGCACGCAAAATATCGATCCCGCTATGCCGAAATTCGCTAGCAGGAATCTCCCGGTCCAAGGCGTGCGGGAAAACCGGAGGCACGCAGCGGCGTGCCGACCGCATCTTCCAATAACTTGACGATCATCGACGACCAGGCGCCGCCGCCGTAGCGAGCGCGGCCTTCGATAAAGATCTGCTCCATGACGCCGGCGAGCCGCAGCGGCACGCCGAACCGCCGCCCAAACTCGACCGCGAAACCGGCATCCTTGCAGGCTAAATCCATCGTGAAACCAATGTCGTAACTGCCGTTGAGGATCACTTTGCTCTCGGTCTCGTGAACGAAAGAATTACCGGAGCTGGCGGCGATCGCCTCGAAGGCCGCGCGCAAATCGACGCCCGCCTTGGCGCACAGCATCAGGGCTTCGCCGGCGGCGATCAGGTGGATGAAGGCCAGCATGTTCGTGACGACCTTCGTGACGGCCGCCTGTTCGATACCGCCCAAGTGGATCACTTTGCCGCCCATCGACTCGAGAGCGTTCCTGTGTTTCGCGAAAACCTGTTGCGGGCCACCAACGAGCACCGTGATGTCGCCGGTTTCGGCGCGGTGCACGCCTCCGGTGACCGGGCAGGCGAGCGTCGCGATGCCGAGCTTGTCCGCGCGGGCGGCGATCGCTTCCACTTCGGCGAAATCGTTCGTGCTCATCTCGATCCATGTGCCGCCGGAGCGCATCGCCGGCAGCGCCGCGTCCATGACAGCCGCCGTGGCCTTAGGCGACGGCAGACAGGTGATCAATGCGTCGCTAGCCCGCGCGAGCTCCGGGACCGAGGCTGCCCAGCGCGCGCCCGCGGCGAGCACGCCGCCGGCGGACCGAGGGTCGAGGTCGAAGACCGTGACATCGAAGCCGCCGCGCGCGAGATTGACCGCGAGATGACGCCCTAGATTGCCGAGTCCGATGAAGCCGTAATGCAAGACCCCTTCTCCAGAGTATGCCGAACCGGTGCCGATCGCCTCAGCCGAGAGGGTGGTCAGCCATTTCCAAATGTAGGAGGCCTTTCGGATCGTACGGGTGCGCGAGCGCGAAGGCCTCGTCGAGTTCGACGCCGAGACCAGGCGTAGCCGGCGGAATGACATATCCCTGGTCCCAAACGATCGGTTTCTTCAGCAGCTTGGCGTGGACGCCGCCCCACTGCTGGATGCTCTCCAGGATCAGGAAATTCGGCGAACAGGCTGCGATCTGAATGTTGGCCGCGCCGACGATCGGTCCGCAATACAAATGGGGCGCGATTTGCGCGTAATGCACTTCGGCCAAGCCCGCGATCTTTTTTGCTTCGAGCAAGCCGCCGACGCGCCCGAGGTTCATCTGCAGGATATTCGCCGCGCCGCAGGCGAGCACGCGCGCGAACTCATATTTTGTCGTCAAGCGCTCGCCGGTCGCGATCGGAATGCTCGTCGCGCGCGCGACCAGCGCCATCTGTTCGGGCATCTCCGGGGGCACTGGTTCCTCGAACCACAGCGGGTCGAACGGTTCGAGCTGCTTGGCGAGGCGCACGGCGCCGGACGTAGTGAATTGTCCGTGCGTGCCCATCAACAGGTCCGCCTTGTTGCCGACGGCCTCGCGGACGAGGCGCACCAGGCGAACGGTGCGCTCCAAGGCTTCCTGGGTCGGCTGACGAGGATCGTACGCGGAGTAGCCGCCCGTGGGGTCGAACTTCAGACCGGTGAAGCCTTGCGCGACGTATTCCGCCGCGCGGCGCGCCGAGCGTTCCGGATCATGATAGAAATCGTCGCCTTCGCCGGCGGCCGGATAGAGATAGGTATAGCTGCGCAAGCGTTCGTGAACCTTGCCGCCGAGCAGGTTATAAACCGGTTGTTCGACCAATTTGCCGATGATGTCCCAGCAAGCCATCTCGAGCCCGCTCAGCACGCTGACTAGCGATAGATCCGGACGCGAGGAAAAGCCTGAGCCGTAGGCCTCGCGCCAAATCGATTCGATCTGGAACGGATCGCGCCCCAAGAAGCGCCGCTCGAACAGGTCTTCGATCATCGCGGCGATCACGTACGGACCGAAGGTCGCGGCATAGACCTCTCCGACGCCCTCGATGCCGCAGGCGGTCCTGAGCTTCAAGAAGACGAAATACCGCCCGCCGAGGGACGGCGGTGGATTGCCGACGACGAATACTTTGAGGCTCTCGATCTTCATGCGCGTCTCTATTTGTTGATTTGCGTACTGGCGTTCATCGTTTCTGCATGATCTGATCCGCGGCCTTTTGCGCGACCATCAAAGTCGGCGCATTGGTGTTGGCTGAGGTGACGGCCGGGAACACGGACGCATCGACGACGCGCAAACGCTCGATGCCGTGTACGCGCAATGCCGAATCGACGACCGCGTCGGCCGCTCGCGGGCCCATGCGGCAGGTGCTCACCGGGTGGTACACGGTCGCTGCGCGGGCGCGGAAATCTGCGATCATCGCCGCCTCGTCCATCGTCTCGAGCACAGGCGCTATGGGCGCGCGGATCAACGAGCGCATGGCCTGCGTTCCGGCGATCTTCTGGATCAGCCGTCCGCCGTGAACGACGTCCCGCAGGTCCTTGTCGGTCGCCAGGTAGTTCGGCCGGATCGCCGGGGGCGCACGGAAGTCTGCGCTCGCGACGTCGATCCGTCCGCGGCTCGTCGGTCGTGTGGGCTGAAAGCACAGGATGAATCCGGAAAACGCATCGACGTCGATGCGCTTGCGGTTCGCGTTGCCGGCCCCGTAGGTCACCGGATTGAAATAGAGCTGCATGTCCGGCCGGCCGCTCGCCGGATCCGCTCGCAGGAAGCCGCCGAATTGATTGACGCTGAGCGACAAGGGGCCGCTGCGAGTCAGAACGTAGCGTAGCCCCGCCCGCAGTTTCGCAATTGGCGAATGCAATTCGTCGTTCAGCGTCGGCTGCGTCGCCTCATACGAATACGAAACCGCCAGATGATCCTGCAAATTGCCGCCGACTGCGGGATTGTCCAGCACGACCGGGATGCCTACTTCGGCGAGCGTCTTGCCCGGTCCGATGCCGGACAATTGCAGCAGCTGCGGCGAATTGACCGCGCCGCCGCAGACGATGATTTCGCGGTCGGCGGCGGCGAAATGCGCGGTGCCATCCTGCAGGTACTCGACGCCGAGCGCCCGCCGCCCGTCCATGCGGATCTTGCTCGCCCAGGCGTGCATCTCCAGGCGTAAGTTGTTGCGCCGTAGAGCCGGCCGCAAAAATGCATCGGCCGCGGACCAACGGCGGCCGTTGCGTACCGTGATTTGATAGCAACCGACCCCCTCCGGCTGCTGGCCGTTGAAGTCGTCCGTCGTGGGCAGTCCGAGCTCTTCGGCCGCGCGGAACCATTGCTGGCGGGTGGCGTGCAGAAACGGCCTGACGTCCTTGACATCGAGGGGCCCCTCGGTCCGAGGGTGGCCTTGCGGATCGACCCGCCGTTCTGACTTTTCGAAATACGGCAGCACTTCGTCCCAACCCCAACCGATATTGCCCATGTCCCGCCAATCATCGAAGTCGACCGGCATCCCGCGGCAATATACCAAGGCGTTGATCGACGAGGAGCCGCCGACGACGCGCCCGCGCGGCCAATACATCCTGCGACCGTCGAGGCCGGGGTTCGCCTCCGTCTCGTACTTCCAATTCACGGCCGGATCGGCGAACGTGCGGCCATAACCGATCGGCGTCTTGATCCAAAAGCTGCTGTCGGGGCCGCCGGCTTCCAATACCAGTACTCGGTCACGGCCATATGAGGACAACCGATCCGCAAGGACGCAGCCGGCGGAACCGGCGCCGATGATGATGAAATCGAATTGCGCCACGTGGGCTAGCTTAGCCTTATCGCGGGTCAAGGCTATGCCATTTACCGATTCGCCCATATCAATATTCGTGGCGTGCCGGAGTATTAACGGACCGTGGCCGGTTATCGCGCATTGACGGCGAACCCTGTATGGTATGAAAAGACAACCGAGGGGTGGCACCACCTTGAGCAGCACCGCAATTGAAGTCCCTCAAGCCGATGCGCCCACATCGATCCTGCGCTGGTACGTACTGATCCTGACGTGTCTGATCTATGCAATCAACATTGCGGACCGTTACGTCGTGTCGACGGTGCTCGAACCGATCAGACTCGAGCTGCGCTTGACCGATGCCGGCGTCGCGTGGCTGACCGGCGCGCCTCTGGCTTTGTTTTATGTCACGTTCGGCATTTGGGTTTCGTGGCTCGCGGATCGGTTCAATCGCCGCAATATACTGGCCGCTTCGCTCATCATATGGTCCGGCTTTACGGCGTTCTGCGGATTGTCGCGTAATTACTGGCAGTTCTTGCTCGCGCGCGTCGGTGTCGGCATCGGCGAGGCGGGCGGCACGCCTCCATCTACCGCGATCGTATCGGACTATTTTCCGGCGGACCGCCGTCCGATGGCGATGACCGTGCTCGCGCTGGGTGCCCCGATAGGCGCCTATTTGGGCGCGAATATGGCCGGCGCCGTCGCGAACGCCTATTCATGGCGCGCCGCGTTCATTGCGCTCGGCGTTCCCGGTCTCGTCGTCGGCGCGATCGTCTACCTGACGGTCCGCGAACCTTCGCGCGGACGGCTGGATCTCATCGTTGATGAGGACAAGCCGTCGATTCTGGAGTCGCTGCGATTTTTGTGGCGCCAAAAGGCGGCTTTCCACGTCGTCATGGGCGGCGGGCTTTGTGCGCTGTGGGGATGGGGATTGATCTATTGGACGCCCACCTTTTTGCAGCGCGCGTACAACCTCAACGTCGGTCAGGCGGGCGCGATCACCGGCAATATTCACCTGCTCGGCGGCTCGTTGGCGACGGTAGGAACCGCCTGGCTGCTGTCGAGGCCGTTCATGGCCGATCCACGCCGCGTCGTGTGGCTGCTCGCGGGCGGCATCGGGCTCGCGACGATTCCGTCGATTATCGCCTATTGGACTCACTCCCTGCTCATTTGCGAGTGGATGTTCTGGATGTTCATTCCCGCGATCTACTTCTACATAGGGCCGTGCTTCGGACTGTTGAACAATCTTTCACCCTGCCATATGCGCAACGTCTTTATCGCGATATCGCTGTTGGTCGCCAACGTGTTGAATTTAGTCGTCGCCCCTTGGGTCGTGGGATTCATGAGCGACCGGTTCGCCGGCGCACACGTCACCGACGCGGCCTCGCTACGATTGGCGCTGCTAGTATTAGCGCCTACGGGCTTCTGGGCGGCATTTCATTTGTACTTGGCTTCAAGGACTATCATCGAAGACCAAAAGCGGGCGATCGGCTATACCAAGGCCTGGTCGCCATAAAGGGGCGCGCCGGAGATGGGTAAGACAACGATGGATCGCCGCTGGCTGCCATTGAACGCGCTGCGCGCGTTCGAGGGCGTCGCGAAGCACAGCAGTTTCACCGCGGCCGCCAATGCGCTGCTGATTTCGCAAAGCGCCCTGTCGCGTCACGTGATCGCATTGGAGAAGTTAATCGGTGCGCAGTTGTTCGAACGGCGTCCGCACGCGTTGCTGCTGACCAAGGCGGGACAGCATTTGCTGCCTGCGGTCATGAAATCGTTCGATCGGCTGGAATACGCGCTCGACGACATTCGCAACGAAAGCGCACCGGTGCTTCGCACCCTGCGCGTACAAATGCCGCCGAGTTTTGCGGTCCGGTTGGCGGTACCGATCCTGCGCGACTTTCGCCGTGCGGTCCCCGAGATCGAGATCGACTTAATCAGCCCCTACGGAGTCGGACCGCCGCCTAGCGACGTCGATGTCGCGGTTGTCTATTCGAAGCCGACGGTGACCGACCTGGTGCGCGACCTGCTGTGGCCGGTGCGCATGAGCTTGCTGTGCCATCCGGATGTCGCGGCCCGGCACGCGGGCAAGAGCTTGCAGGATTTCGTCGAGGCGAACGAGATCGTGCACGTGCGCATTTCCGATATGCCGCGCCATCATTTGTGGTCGCAGTTTGCGCGTCAGGCGAATCTGCACGCCTTGAACGTTGAGCGCGGCCTGTTCTTCGATACCGCCGTGCTTGCCGTGCAATATGCGTTGAGCGGCGAGGGCCTGGCGCTCGTCGATACGATCTTGTTCGACGAGGAAATCCGCTCCGGGCGGCTCGTCAAGCCGTTCGACATCAGTGTCGACGACGGCTTCGGTTATTACCTGATCACGCACCCGGAAGGCTTGAGCGACACGGCGATCGCGCTGTTTCGCTCGTGGCTGATCGAGCGTTTCGGGAGCGGTGCCTCGCGTGCGCAGTCCAACGTGCATTTGGCGGTCTCCAATGAGTGACCGCGTTGGCGCCGCATAGGCATGCGTACGGCTGCCGAGACCTCGGCGATGAACCCGGAGCGATCGTGAAAAGCCACGCCAAAGTGGTGGTCATCGGCGGCGGCGTGGTTGGTGCCAGCGTCTTGTATCACTTGACCAAAGCCGGCTGGAAGGATGTGCTCTTGATCGAGCGCGCCGAATTGACCTCGGGTTCCACGTGGCACGCGGCCGGCGGCATGCACACGGTAAACGGCGATCCGAACGTCGCCAAGCTGCAGCAATACACGATCAAGCTTTACGAGGAGATAGAACGGATCTCCGGGCAGTCCTGCGGCGTGCACATCACCGGCGGCATCATGCTCGCGGGCACACGCGAGCGGCTTGATTGGCTGAAGATGGCGAAGGCGCGCGGCCGCTACCTCGGCATGGAGTTGGAAATCGTTTCGGTCGACGAGGCTGCGAAACTGTTTCCGCTGATGGACAAGAAACATTTTGCCGGTGCGATGTACGATCCGATCGAAGGCCACGTCGATCCGTACGGCGTCACGCACGCCTATGCGAAATCAGCGCAGATCGGCGGCGCCGAGATAGCGCGCCAGACACGGGTGACCGACTTGAAGGCGCGCGCGGACGGTTCTTGGGAGGTGATCACAGATCACGGCAATGTGCATGCGGAGTATGTGGTCAACGCGGGAGGGCTATGGGCGCGCGAGATCGGCCGCATGGTCGGCTTGGAGCTGCCGATCCTCGCGATGGAGCACCAATATCTGATCACCGGCGATATGACGGAGCTCGTCGGCAAGAAAGAGAGCCTGCACTGCATCGACTTCGAAGGTGAAATATACATTCGCCAGGAGCGCGGCGGGATGTTGATGGGCACCTACGAGCGCGCCGGCGTTCCGTGGTCGCCGGTCCAAACGCCGTGGGATTTCGGCCAGGATCTGTTGGCGAACGATTTGGACCGGATCGCCCCGAGCCTCGAAGTCGGTTTTGAGCATTTTCCCGCGCTTGCTGCCGCCGGCATCAGGAAGGTCGTCAACGGCCCCTTCACCTTTGCGCCGGACGGCAACCCGCTGATTGGACCAGTGCCTGGTTTGAGCAATTTCTGGGTCGCCTGCGGCGTGATGGCCGGGTTCAGCCAAGGCGGCGGCGTCGGTCTCGCGCTGGCGCAGTGGATGGTCGACGGAGATCCCGGCGCCGATATTTGGGGCATGGATGTCGCGCGATACGGCGATTGGACGACGCTCGCCTATACCAACGCGAAAGTGCGCGAGAATTATTCGCGGCGGTTCAGCATCCGCTTCCCGAACGAGGAATTGACCGCGGCGCGGCCGCTGCGCACGACGCCGATCTACGAGAAGCTGCAGGCGGAGCATGCCGTGTTCGGCGACTACTGCGGCCTCGAGCATCCGCTGTGGTTCGCGCCGTCTGCGCGCGAAGCCGTCGACGCCGTCAGTTTCCGCCGCTCCAATGCGCATCCACACGTCGGCAGTGAATGCAAAGCGGTCGATTCGGCGGTCGGCATGCTGGAAATTTCCAATTACGGAAAATTTGAGATTACCGGCGCCGGCACGGCCGACTGGCTGTCCGGTTTGATGTCCAATCGCGTGCCACGGATCGGGCGCATCGGGCTGACGCCGATGCTGAATGAGCGCGGCAAATTGATCGGTGATTTCACGATGTGCCGAATTGCCGCCGACCACGTGTTCTTGGTCGGCACCTACGCGGCCGAACGGTATTACCTGCGCTGGTTCGAGAGGCACTCGCCGCCGGCGGGCGTCACCGTGCGCGCGTGCGCGATGCAGTACGCCGGACTCTCGGTCGCTGGACCGCAATCACGCGCGCTGATGCAAAGCCTCGTGCGCGACGATCTGTCGACCGCGGCGTTTCCGTTCTTGTCCTTCCGGCGCATGGAGGTCGGTATGGTGCCGGCTTACGTCGGCCGCGTGTCGTTCACCGGCGATCTGGGCTACGAGATTTGGGTCACGACCGATTATCAACGCGCGCTCTACGATGCGTTGATGAAGGCCGGACGCAGCTACGGGCTGAAAAGCTTCGGCGGCCGAGCGCTGAACGCCATGCGCATCGAGAAAGGTTTCGGCAGCTGGGCGCGCGAGTATCCGGCCGATCTACGGGCCTTTCGAGGCTGGCCTCGGCCGATTCGTTGACTTCGGCAAGGGAGAGTTTATCGGCCGCGCGGCCGCCGCCGAGGAGAAAGCCGCCGGCGGCAAGTTGCGCCTCGTCACCTTCACCGTCGACGCCGGCGATGCCGATGCCATCGGCGACGAGCCGATTTGGCACGACGGCAAGGTGATCGGCTGGGTCACGTCCGGCGCGTACGGACATCGCGTCGCCGCCTCGATCGCGTTGGGTTATATCCCCGCGGATTTGACGGCGGCGGAATCGGGATTCGAGATCGAGATTATCGGCGAACGTCGCAAGGCGACGCGCCTATCCTCCGCACCGTTCGATCCAACGGGCGCGCGTATGCGCGCGTGAACGGCGTCGCCGTCGTTACCGGGACGACGCACGGCATAGGCCGCGTGACGGCGCGTGAACTCGCGCGCGCGGGCTTCACGGTCGCCATGTTGTGCCGCGACGTGCCGGCGGCCGCGAAAGTGCGCAACGGAATCATCGCAGACGCTCCGTCCGCCGACGTACGGGTGATCGCCTGTGATTTGGCGTCGCTCTCATCGGTGCGATCCGCGGCCGCCGCCGTGCACAAGGAGTTCGCAAGCATCCGCTTGTTGATCAATAACGCCGGCATGGTGAGTGCTAGACACCGGATGTCGCCGGACGGATTCGAGCTGACGTTTGCGAGCAACTATCTCGGTCCTTTCCTGCTGACGGCATTGTTGACCGCCAAGTTGGAGGCGGGAGGTAGGATCGTCACGGTCGCATCGAGCGCGCATTACCGCGGCGTGCTGGATTTCGAACGCGTCACGAACGCGCGCGCCCCGTACAGCGCCGTCGCCGCATACGCGCAATCGAAGCTCGCGAACGTCATGCATACGTTCGCGCTGGCGCGGCGCCTCGTCGGCCGTCCCTTGACGGTCAACTGCCTTCATCCGGGCGTCGTCGCGACGAATTTGTTGCCGCGCTGGCTCAGGATCGTCAAGCCCCTGATGACGGCCGTGACCTTCGACGCGGAGCGCGGCGCGCGCACGACCTTGCACTTGGCGCTGTCGCCGGCGGTGGCGGGGGAGAGCGGCCGCTACTTCGACGAACACCAACGCGAGAAGACGGCCTCGGCGACGGCGAACGATGTCGACCTTCAAGAGAAGCTGTGGGCAGCGAGCGAACGCTGGACCGGCACCGGCGCGCCCTGAATTCCGCTGCGCGGCCGCGCAATCAAGTTATTTTCACCACCGGGTGAAATTATGCCATCGAATGGCGCCATCCGCCGGGAAATTCGGCGATTTTGCGAACCACGGCAACACCGCGATTCCCTGGAAATATAGAATTCCGCACTCACTATAGGGCCACGGGCGGAATCGCCCGCTTTTTGGCACCGTCAAAGATTTAGGAGAAGTAGACATGCTCGGACTAGTCGCCCGTTGGGGCCACAATGTTTTGCTGATGACGATGGGATTGACGACGATCGCCGTGTTGATCCTCGCCTGGTAATTTCACGAACGCCGCGGGCCTCGCCCGCGGCAAGCGCACAGCGAGCTCCCGCGGGCCGGATCGCGTGCATTGTCTCCGTGTATAATGCCGCGACGGCGCGGCCGAGCCGGCAAGTGCACTTGCTTGCCCGCGGCGCGCCTTCCGCTTAAGGGGGGCAATCCGTGTTGATGAGACTCTCATGTTGGCGCCTCGTGCCGCTCCTCTCGTTGTCGTCGGCCGCGCTCTTGGCGCCGGTGCTTGTCGGAGCGCAGACCGCGATAGCGCCTGATGTCGCCGAGCCGGGCTCGCGCGATGCGATTGCCGCGGCGACGACCGAACCGCGCTTCCTGTCGCCGTGGGTAGCCGACCTGCCGGATTCCCAAACGGTCCCATCGCCGCGGAAATTCTTCGGTCGCATCATGGGCGCGCCCGGTGAGTTGGTCGACGCCGAACAAGCCTATGCATACGCGCGTGCGCTCGCCGCCGCCTCTACGCGCGTCAAGGTGTTCAGGATCGGGCGGTCCGAGGAAGGGCGCGAGATCGTACTGCTGGCAATCGCCGACTCCAAAGGCATTGAGAATCTCGATGCGATGAAGGCGGCGAATGCCGCGCTTGCCGATCCGCGCACGACCAATCCTGCCGAAGCCGAGCATTTGATCGCCGCTTCACGGCCGTTTTACTACTTGAATGCGGCTCTGCATTCCGACGAGACCGGCTCGACCGAATCGGTGCTGGAGCTGGCCTACCGGCTTGCCGTATCGGAGACCCCGATGATCCGGCGGATCCGCGCGAACATGGTCGTACTGATCAATCCGGTTTCGAATCCCGACGGCCGCGACAAGCAAGTGGAATGGTTTTACAGGTTCCTGAAGGGCAAGACCGACTTGGCGTCGCTGCCGCGGCAAGCGCCGCCGTATTGGTCGAAATACGTGTTCGTCGACATCAACCGCGACGCCCACCAGCTGACACAGGCAACGACGCAAGCGGTTGCCCGCATGTTCTTCGAGTGGCATCCGGTCGTCATTCACGATTTGCACGAAAGCGAAGCGCTGCTGATGACCTGGAACGGCACGGGCCCCTACAATCCCCACATCGATCCGATCACGTTCAGCGAATTCCTCGCCCTCAGCTTCCACGAGGTCGAAACGATGACCGGTCTCGGCATGCCGGGCGTCGCGACCTGGAATTTCGGCGACGGCTTCGCGCACTTGTTTCTTGACTCGATCGCGATGAATCATAACGCGGTGGGCCGCGGATACGAGACTTTCGGCAACGGCTCCGCTGAGACGATGGTCCGCTCGCTGGGTCCCGAAGATACGTCTCGGGAATGGTGGCGCGTATTGCCGCCGCCGACCGGGAACTTCCGGTGGTCCGCACGCGATAATGTCAACTACAATGAAACGGGCATTCTCGCCGCCCTGAATTACAGCGCCGAGAATTCGCGCATGTTGCTGCGCGACTTCTACACGAAGGGCTTGCATAGCTGGATGAGCGGCCGCGAAGAACCGCCGTACGGATTCGTGATTCCAGCCGATCAGGGCGATCCGCTGCGTGTCGCGCAGTTGGTCGAGCGGCTGCAGGCGCAGCACATCGAGGTGAGCAGAGCCGAGGCGCCGTTCTCGCTGCGCGAGGGTCGCTTTGCGGCAGGTACCTACGTGGTGCGCGCCGATCAGCCGTATCGCAACTATGCCGTCGATTTGCTGACACCCCAGAATTACCCGAAGGATGGCAGCGAACCGTACGACGACATCTCGTGGGAGCTGCCGGCGCACTATCATTTGCAGGTGATCGCGAGCGCCGATCCGGGCGTCCAGCAGCTGCCGCTTGCGCCGCTGACGGCGCCGCCGGCTCTGCACGGCGTCGTGCAGGGCGCCGGACCGGTGTATCTGCTGAGGGATACCGGCCAGGAAAGCTTTCTCGAGGCGCGGTACCGGCTCGCAAAATTCAAAATAGACATCGCCGAACGCGCGTTCACCGCGGACGGCAGCCGCTATCCGGCCGGATCGTGGATCATTCCGGCCCAGCCGGGTCTCGGCAGCGCGCTGCAAGCGGTGGCGGCGGACCTCGATCTGGATATTGACGGAACGAGGACGGCGCCCGACGTGCCCCGGCATTCGGCGCCGGTGCCGCGGCTCGGCCTCTGGGTGCCCTGGGCCGATACCGATTCGATTGGCTGGATACGCTACTCACTGGACCAGCGAGGCATTCCCTATACCTATTTGCGTGATGAGGACATTCGCGCCGGCCAGTTGCATCGGAAGATCGATGTATTGTTGTACGGACACGTGGATTTGGAACTCGCGGAGCAAATCCACGGGCTACCGAAGGAGTGGGGGCCCATGCCGTTCCAGAAGACCAAGGCGACGCCGAGTTTCGGAACTCCGGCCTCATCCGCCGATATTACCGGCGGAATTGGTTGGCGCGGTCTGGAGCAAATTCAGCAATTCATCGAACACGGCGGCTTGATGATTACGCTCGGCAACGGCTCGATGCTGCCGATCGAGGGCGGAATTGTGCGCGGCATTCGCCGCGATTCCGGCGGTGTTCCGCGCAGCACGCAGGGCGGCGGGGCGGCGGCGGCGGCGGCGGCCCAGGACGCCGTGACCCGAACGCCGGGCTCGCACGTGCGCGTGACGTTCCTGCAGCCGAACAGCCCGATCGCGTACGGCTACCCGGCATCAACGTACGTGTTCCGTCAAAACTACGCGCTGTACTCGATGCCGCGCCGTTGGCTGCGCATGGCTTATTGCACGACCTGTCTCGACGGACCGGTCGACACCAGTCACGTAGTGCTCGAGTGGGGCGGCCCGGCCGGGAAGCCATTCGTGGTCAGCGGCCAAGCCTGGGGAGAACAAAACCTGATCGGCCGTCCGGCGATCTTCGATCTACCGGTCGGCGAGGGCAGGCTCGTCGCATTTAATTTCAATCCGATGCACCGCGATTTGAACCGCGGCGATCAGCGCATGCTGTGGAATTCGATCATCAATTGGCAGGCGTTGATCGCCGAGTCCGCGTCCCGCGCCCCGCGCGCGTCGCCCTAGCTCCCGCAAGATGTCACGGGGGCGGACTGGACGGATTCAGGGCCAGTTGGGCTAGCCGCCGCTCGTCCCAGATCACGAATATTCCGCTGCCGATCACGACGGCCGCACCCATCAACAGACCGCGCGTAGGGGTAGCCGACCAAAAGATCCAGTCGATCGCGAACGCCCATAGGATCGACGTGTACTCGAACGGCCCGACGACAGACGGCGGCGCGCGCCGGAACGCATCGGTAACCCAGAATTGGCCGAGTGCGCCGCTCAATCCGATCAGCGCGAGCCAGCCCCAATCATGCCGCGGGATCGCCCGCCAATCGCCGATCGCCAAGAGACCGCAGCCTAACCCGGCCATCGATAAATACCAGAACACCATCGAGGTGTTCGAGTTCGTTCGGCTCAAGGTGCGCACGGTCAGCGCGCTCAGCGCGTAACTCAGCGCACCCAGCACGGCTGCGCCAACGGCGGCGATCGACATGACGGCCTTTCCAGTCGGCCGCAGGATCAACAATACACCCCCGAGTCCGATGGCGATCGCGAACCAACGCCGCGGCGGCACGCTGTCGCCGTGCACCGGCACCGACAGCGCGGTCATCAGCAAGGGTGCGCACAGAAACACAGAATAGGTTTCGGCGAGGGTCAATCGATGAACGGCATAGACGAAACTCGCGAGCATCGTCATTCCGAGCAGCCCTCGGAATAGATGCAGCGCCGGCGAGTGTAAGCGCAGCGTGCGCCATGAATTTTGCCAAGCAATCGGCAAACACAAAAACACCAGCGAGGCAAGACATCGCATGCTGGAAACCTGGAACATGCCGTACTGCGCCGACAAGTGCTTCAGCGATGCATCCATGATCGAAAAAACGCATGCCGCGGCGATCATCGACGTGATTCCGCGTAATCGCTCCGTGGCGTGGTGGCCCTTTGACATCAACATCGTGAATGATTTCCGTGGAGCACCGGCTCTGATCGGGCAAGCGCCAAGCAGCAATTGAATTCCGCATTTATTGTAATGGACGCAGGCCGCGCCCACCCGGATCATTCAGGCCGCGGCGCCGACGCCAGTGGCGGCGGTGGATTCTACGGTCTTTTGCGCCCTGCGCCACCAAGCGGCCGTCAACAGCTCGCCGTGGCAGCGAATGAACACATCGCGCACGGCGGCCGGGATCGCCAGAAACGGCAGCCATTGCTCGGGAAATACGTCGTTCGGGCCGACGTAAAACCACGGCTCGGCGCTCGCTTCCTCATCGTCCGTTTGCGCCACCGGCAGATCCCGAAACACGCAATCGGTCAGCAGGCATAGTTCGTCGTAATCGTAGAAAAAGACGCTGCCCTGATTGGTGACCCCGAAATTCTTCAGCAGCAAATCCCCGGGGAACACGTTGCTCGCTGCGAGATCCCGTAGGGCGCTGCCGTATTCGACGACGGCTGATTCGGCCGCCGCCGGGTCGGCCTCGCGCAGGAACAGATTGAGCGGCCGCAAGCGGTGCTCGATGTAGCAGTGCTCGACGATCAAGTCCTCGCCGTCGATCCGGCAGCTCTGGCTCGCCTCTTTCAACAGCTCCTCGGCCAAGCCCGGCATGAAGCGCGCGCGCGGCAATCGCAGCCGCTTGAACTCCTGAGCATCGACCAGGCGTCCGGCCCGATCGTGCCGGAAAACGAATTGATAGCGCTCGATCACGTCGGCGCGCGTCGTGCGTTTAGGTTCGCCGAAGCGGTCGCGGATGACCTTGAATACGATGTCGTGCGAGGGCAGTGTAAAGACGATCATGACGAGTCCACGCTCTCCGGGGGCGTGCACGAAACTGTCGATGGACGTCTCGAGATGGCGCTGCAAAGCGAAATAGCGTTCCGTCTTGCCTTGTTTCGCGCGTCCGACGACCGTATACAGCTCGTCGATCGGCTTGCGCGGCATCAGCGAGCTCAGCAGCGTGACCGCCGCGCCAACCGCGGGCAGATCGGCGTGAAAATAGGAACGCGCGAAGCCGAACAATGAGCCGATTTCGGCACGCGACAACATGACCGAGTCGACTCGGACGCCTTCGGCGGAATTCGAGAATGCGACCACCAGGGGCGTGATGGCGCCGTCATCGACCAGTCTGCCCACCGCGAAGGCGCTGTGGCCTCGATAAAAGACCGGTTCGAGCAATTCGATCGACTCGGGCATCGCGGCTTGCCGGTAGTTATCGTAATGCCGTCCGATGTCGGCGCTGATCCGATGCACCGACGCCTCGAGATCTTCGATCGATCCGCCAAACGGCAGCTCGTCCATGATCTCGCGTACCGCGGTCGGCAACGACCCGGCGACCCGGTAGACGCGCAGTGGTACGGTCCCGGAGGTACGTCCGACGTCGGCCGCGCAAAACTCCACTGCCGGATTCACGCCGACCGTTCCAAGCAGATCGCGCGTCACTGAGTTGAAAAAGGTTCGGTAGAAATCGCTGTCGGCGCGGTCCGCGACGATCGAGTCGTAGGCACGCTTGATTTCGGCCCACTGATCGAGACCCTGGCACTCGGCTAGAAAACGGCCGACCAGCGTCCGCAAGCAGCCGCTGACCCGCTGCTCATAGAGTTCGATTCGCGCAACCGAGTCGCGTTGCGCGGACGCCCAGTCACGCGTCATGAAGTGTTGCGCGGCGCGCCGGGTGATGCGGCAAAACTCCAGGTTATACGCGTAGAAATGCGCGGCGATCTCCGCGGCGAACTCATGCACTCGGGGCGCGCATGCCGGCTCCGATGCGCCGGCCGGCAGCGCGACGGACGGCACCGACGCGGCGTTCATGCGGCGCGCGCCGCCCCAGAGCCGCCGCGCCGTTCGTTCATGCGACTTCCCGCTTCGGCGCAGAGCCGCCGTGATCGCCGGAGAACTGATCCTCTTCGGTGCTGCCCGACAGGGCGGCGGTCGAGCAGTGACCGGCCGTGATCGCAGTTTGCACCGCGTCGAAGTAGCCGGTGCCGACGAAGCTTTGGTGTTTCGCGGCGCGGTAGCCCGCGGCCTCGGACTCGAACTCGCGCTGCTGCAGGCGCGAATATCCGAGCATGCCGTCCTCCCGATAGGCGCACGCAAGATCGAACATCGACAAATTCAACGCGTGCCAACCGGCGAGCGTGATGAATTGGAACCGGTACCCCATCGCGGCCAGTTCTTCCCGCCAATGCTGCATTGCCGAAGGCGTCAAATTGGCTTTCCAGTTGAAGGACGGCGAGCAGTTGTAAGCCAGCGGCTTGCCCGGAAAGTCTTTATGAATCGCGTCGGCGAAACGCCGCGCTTGAGCGAGATCGGGACGAGACGTTTCGCACCAGACCATGTCGGCGTAGGGCGCATACGCCAGACCGCGGGCGATCGCTTGATCCAACCCGGCTCGGACGTGATAGAAGCCTTCGGCCGAGCGCTCGCCGGTCAAAAACGCCCCATCGCGGGGATCATGATTGGAGAGCAGCAGTGTCGCCGCATCGGCATCGGTACGGGCGATGACCACCGTCGGCACGCCGGCCACATCCGCAGCGAGTCGCGCCGCGACCAATTTGTTGACAGCCTCGTCCGTCGCGACCAATACCTTGCCGCCCATGTGGCCGCATTTTTTCGCCGAGGAGAGCTGATCCTCGAAGTGGATCGCGGCGGCGCCGGCGCGAATCATCGCCTTCGTCAATTCGAACGCGTTCAGGTTGCCGCCGAACCCCGCCTCGGCGTCGGCCACGATCGGCACCAGCCAATCGATCGCGCTTTTCCCTTCGATGTGGTGAATTTGGTCGGTGCGCAGCAGCGCATTGTTGATGCGCTCGATCATGCGCGGTACCGAGTCGACCGGATACAGGCTTTGATCCGGGTACATCTCGCCGGCCGTATTTGCATCGCCCGCGACCTGCCAGCCGGAACAATAAATGGCTTTGAGGCCCGCCTGGACCGCCTGTACGGCTTGATTGCCGGTCATGCAGCCCAGGGCGCCGACGACGGGCTCGGTAGCCAACAACCGCCAGAATTTCTCGGCGCCGAGTCGCGCCAAACTGTGTTCGATATGCACCGAGCCGCGCAATCGGACCACATCCGCGGCCGAATACGGGCGGCGCACGCCGCGCCAGCGAGGGTTTTCCGCCCAATCGGCGGTCAAATGAGCGGCGCTGCCATTTAGCTGGTCCATCGATAGTCTCCTCCAAATCGTCGGTCGGGCGCGCGATCAAACCAATGCGCGATCGCCGCTTGCACCGCGGCGTGGCCACAGATTAAAGTAACGTTCTGACGATTTTCACAATGGAAATTTGACATTGTGAACTTCACAAACGGAGTTCGGCATGGCGGGATTGATCCGGCAAGGCCATTTTCTCGGCGCCAAGTTGCGCGCCTTGCGCAAACGCAACGGCCTGACGCTCGATGAGCTGTCTGCGCGTTGCGTGCAAATCGACGCGAGCGGAGCGCCGTCGGTGTCTTATCTGAGCATGGTCGAGACCGGCAAGCGCATGCCCTCGGCGAACATGCTGGAGATGCTGGCGGGAATATTCAGCAAGGATTCGCGTTGGTTCCTCGACGAAAACACCGAGATCGAAGCGGCGCCGGAGCGGGGCGAGCGCGGCGGCCTCGAGGCGATGCCGCTCGAACCCGCGTTCTTGTTCTCTCATGGGCTGCTGCAGAACGCGCTGCCGGAATTGTTGTCGCAAACCGGCACGACGGGGCGGCAATTCGCACAGCTGCTGATTCGCGTTTGGCAGGAAACCCATCACAACGATTTTCCGGACATCGAAAGGGCGGCCGAAGCGGCCGGTGGGCGCCAGATGCCGCTGACACTGGACGCCATGACCGAGATATGCAAGCGCCATGGTCTGCAAATTCGCTGGTTCGACGATCATGCGGGGAAGGCTGGAGACGCGCTGGTCCGCGCGCGCTTTGCGTCGCCGGGTACGGTATTCGTCAACAATCGACTGAAGAAACAGCCGGAACGCCTCAAATACGATTTGGCATTTTTCATCGGACACAAGATTCTGCACAACGGCGACGGTTTGATATCGCCGCACAGCGCGACGCCGTCGCGCGATGCCGGCGACCCCGGCAGTCGCGGCGGCATGGGGGCGCAGGACGTTTTGCACGCTTGGCGGGACTTCGAGTGCAGTTTCTTCGCGGGCGCGCTGCTGTGTCCGCGGGTGCCGTTCCGCCGATTTTTGATTCGCGAGGCGCACAGCGTTGCGGCGGGCCTAAAGCTCGGCGTCACGGCGGCCCTTGTCATGCGGCGAATGACGGCCGTGTCTCCATACCGGCATTGGCATTTCTTCGATGCCTATCCGCCGGGCAACCTGCACGCCGTCTACCGCGCAAACGGAATCCCGTTGCCGTGGGGCAATATGAGTCAGGTATCCGACCCTTGCCCGCGGTGGGCGGTCTTCCGGTTGCTGCACCAACCTTCGGGACAGAAGGGCGCGCTTCATAAACCGAAGTCTCAGATTTCGGTCATGCAGGACGGCAAGCGGGCGCGCCTCTATTGCTGCCATTCGATGCTGACGAGCGACGCGCTGGATGCCTCGCACGTTCTGTCGGTCGGAGTCGATTTGCTGCCCGCGCTCGAAGCTCAGGGCTTCGACGGCGAAGCCGTCGTCGACGGTATCGCCGAAGCCTGCCGCCGGGGCGGCGGGGACGGCGGCATCCCGGCGGCCGCGGCGGAGCAGTTGCGGGCGGTGTCCCAAGTGCTGAACATTTCCTGGATCGCGTCCGCGTTGAATCACCCGGCGAGCGTCATTTGCCCCCGCAGCGCCGCTTGCCCGCGGCAACCACAGCGCTGCGTGTAGCGGGCCGCTACGGCGTCCCGCGCGCCGCCACGGCGCCGCTCGCCCGGCGGCGGGTGTCCATCATCTTCAGGATCAGCGGCGTCAAGATCAGCTGCATCGCCAATTCCATCTTGCCGCCCGGCGCGACGATGATGTTGGGCCGGGACATGAACGAGTCGTGAAGCATCGAAAGCAAATAAGGGAAATCGATGCCTTTCGGGTTTGCAAAGCGGATCACGAGGAAACTCTCGTCGGCGGTCGGAATGTAGCGTGCGATGAACGGATTCGAGGTATCGACCGTCGGCACGCGCTGGAAATTGATGTCGGTCTGCGAAAACTGCGGGCAAATGAAATTCACATAGTCCGGCATGCGGCGCAGGATCGTATCGACTACGGCTTCGGTCGAATAGCCCCGTGTTTCCTTGTCACGATGCAGTTTTTGGATCCATTCCAGATTGATGATCGGCACTACCCCGATCTTCAGGTCGGCGTATTTCGCAACGTTGACGTTCGGCGTGACGACCGCGCCGTGCAGGCCCTCGTAGAACAGCAAGTCCGTATCCGCGGCAATATCCTGCCACGGCGTGAACGTGCCGGGCGGCTGTTTGTACGCTTGCGACTCCTTTTCGTTGTGCAGGTAGTAGCGCATGCGCCCGCGGCCGGTCTCGCCATAGACGCGGAACAATTCCTCCAAATCTTGAAACAGATTATTGTCTTCGCCGAAATGACTGAAGTGATGATCGCCGCGCGCCGTGGCTTCGGCCATTTTGGCCTGCATCTCCGCGCGGTCATAGCGGTGAAATGAATCGCCTTCGACGACCGCGGCGTTGATTTTCTCGCGCCGGAAGATCCAGTTGAACGTACGGGTCACCGATGTGGTGCCGGCGCCGGACGATCCGGTCACCGCGATGATGGGATGTTTAACGGACATGAATCCCCCTCCCTGCTGGACGGCGTGATCTTGAGCGAACCCGGCCAATGCTGATCGAACAGGGCGGCTCGCGCCAAATTCCGATTGATCATGTTATTTCGATAAATATGGTATAACTAATTGATAAAGTGACTGTATTAAGCCAACCTGTGGGCAAAAATATGAGCCGCCCAAAGTTACCGCCTCGAACGGCGATCGATGAGACCGCATCGACCGAAAGGCGCAAAGGAGAAACGCCGCTAATCGGAATGGACCCGCATTGCAGCCGCCTTAAATTAAATTTACTTTAAGATAATTGGGCGCACAATCGCGCGACAATTGTCTGCACGCTTCAACTCAAAGGGTCAACATGTCGAATCAGAAATTTTCACGTCGCAGTTTGATCAAGGGCGGGTTGATCGCCGGCGCCTGCATTCCTGCACTGGGATTGTTTGCGGACGACGCCTCGGCCGCGGAGCTGACGCCGCTTAGTCCGGCGGATCCGACCGCCAAGGCGCTCGGATTCGCCGAGGACACCAATACGGTCAATGCGAAGAACAGCCCGACGCATACCGCGGCGCAAAAATGCTCGACCTGCGCTCAGTACACTGGCGCGCCGGGCGCGGCGAGCGGTGGCTGCAATATATTCGTCGGCCACTCGGTTCCCGCCGACGGCTGGTGTTCGGCTTGGGCGAAGAAGGCCTGAAGCGGTTTCGAGGAGCGCTCGTACATCGATCGCTCTAGGGCGGCGGCCGCCGAGGCCGATCGACCTGCCGCGGCGCCTCGACGTGCCGCGGCGCCTCGCCGGGCCGGGGCGCATCGCCGGGCCGGGGCGCCTCGCCGGGCCGCGGCGCCTCGCCGGGCCGGGGCGTCTTTTCACGCGCGGTCTCGTCACGATGCGCCGGTGCGGCCGTCGACCTCCGCGGCGTTGTGGGCGGCGCGGCGGCCGGCGTCATCGGTCGAGAACCCTGGGTTTGCGGTGCGACTTCCGCGCCGCGCTGGTGGATCACCGTTGGCCATTGTGATTGCAGTCGTGGCTCGATGATCGGCGCGGCTGCCACCGCTTGCGCCTGGCCCGGCGTTTGGACCCGCGGCGTCGGCTGCACGATGCGCACGGGTGCAGGCCGCGGCGGGGGTGTGCGCGCAGCGACCGGCCGCGCAAATAATGCGGCCGCCGGCCGCATTATCGGATGTGGCGGCGTTTGACTCGCTGCGATGACGAGTCGACCGGCGGGTGCGGCTGGCGCGAGCATCGTGCCGACAGCGGCCTCATGATACGCATCGGTTCGTACGGGCTCGAGATGCCGGCCGACCGGCAAGGCCGCGGTCATCACCCGACGAGCTACGACGGCCATTGCTCCCGGAACCTCTTGATTGACGTAGCGCCGGTCGGTGCTGGCCGCGGAATTCATGGCGATCGCGGTCGTGCGATCACGCGCGTTCGTCGCGTCGAGCGCCCACAAATAGCCGGGGCTGGCTGCATAGGATGGGCGATAAATTTCCTTGTACCCTAGCGCGAACCAGCCGATCCTTGCGCCGTCATCGCCCGCGGCGGCGTCACCGAACGGCGACCCGCCGACCCAGACGACCAAAGCCGGCGCGTATACCGGCGCCGCGCGGCGCGAACCGGGTGACCAGCACCAAGCACCACCGGCGTGCACCCAGCGGCCATAATGAAACGGCGCAAACCCCCAAGGTTCGGCTTCAACCCAGGTCCAACCCCACGGCGGCATCCACAGCCAATGGCCCCTGTGATAGGGCGCCCAGCCGACGGAGACTCGCGGCACCCAAACGGAACCGTAGGTCGCGACGGTCTCCCAGCTGCCGTAATGATCGAGAATCTCGGTGTCGGCCATTCCGGCAGAGACATACTGCGACGAGATGGAGGCGTCCTGCTGCCGATCCCGTTGCGCGCCCCATTGATCGAACTCGTCCGGCGGTGGCATCTCGTCGAAATTGGCGCTGACCGGTTCCGTTCCGCTGATTTCGACGTGCTGCTGCGGATACAAGCTGTAGGATTGCTCCGCGGTCGAAATCTCCGCGCGCCCGCTGCCGACGCCTACTTGCGCGACATCGCCGGCCTCGTTGACGTCGATCCGGTAGAGTCCGGGCTCGACTAGGGAGACCGCCGCGCTCGGCGTATCCACCTCGAATATTTCGTTCGGCGATAGCGCGCGCAAACGAATGCTCAATGTACCTACCGCCAAGCGCAATTGCGTTATATCGTCACCGAGGTTCAAAAACTCCATGGCCGTCTGTTCGCCGAGCCGGATTGTCGCGAAACCCAGTTGCAGTGAAGAACGCGAGGCGGCATCGATCCACAGCTTGTCGCCGGTCGACAATGGCCTGTTCAGCACGTCGTCCGCCCAATCCTCAGAGCCGGCCGGCTGTACGCTCGCGGCGCCGTCGATGAAATCGACCACCGCGACACGCCGGGGCGGATCCTGATCGGCGCCGATGACCGGCGCGGCTGCGCCGAGGAACCAGAGGCCGCCCGCACAGACCGCGATCAACGCGGCTCCGTTCCTGACGGCTCTTTGCAAAGTGGCTGCGATCATCGCGTCAAACCCTCCCGACTGCCCGCTCGACGGGCCGTTCGCCGCGCCGATTGTGCGCCCGCCAATTACATGGAGCACGGTCCGGCTGAGGCGACACGCCGGAGCGCGTGTGATCGCGCGCGCAACGCCTATAATGCACGACGATTCGGCGATTCGCGCACCAAGGATTCCATGTCTCAACTGAAGCAATATATTGCCTCATCGCCAGATTTTCCGCGTCCGGGCATCATGTTCCGCGATATTGCGCCTTTGTTGCGCGATCATTTCGAGGCCACCTGCCAGGCTCTCGACGGCTTGCTGTTGGATGCCGAGTGGCGCACGGTCGAGGCGGTGGCCGGGATCGAGTCGCGAGGCTTCATCTTGGCTGCAGCCCTGGCGGCTCGGCGCTGCAAGGGATTCGTGCTGGTGCGCAAGCAAGGCAAACTGCCGCCGCCGGTCGTCGATACGTCCTACGACCTGGAATACGGCTCCGGAGTGCTGGAAATGCAGCCGGGACGGGGAAGTGTATTGTTGGTGGATGATGTACTCGCAACCGGCGGCACCTTGAGCGCCGCGGCCGACTTGTGCGTACTCGCCGGCTATCGGGTCGCGGCGCTCGCGGTTTTGATCGACCTCAAGATCGTCACGAATTTCATGTGGCGTGACATGCGCTCGCGCGCCGCGATCACTTACTAGAGCCGGCGATGAGTCTCTTGCCGGACGTGTTGGTCGTCATGGCTCTGCCGGCGGAATCGGCCGGCGTCTTCGAAGCCGCCGGGGTGCCCGTGCTTTACTGCGGCGTCGGCAAGGTCAATGCGGCGCACGTATTGACTCTGGAATTGGCTCGCTATATCCACGGCGGACAGAAGCTGCCGTTGGTCGTCAATTTCGGCTCGGCGGGCAGCCGCCGCTATGCGGCCGGCACTATTTGCGCTTGCCGTCAATTCGTGCAGCGCGATATGGACGCCAGCGGGCTTGGTTTCGCGCTCGGCGTCACGCCATTCGAGGACACGCCGGCATGTCTGAGCTTCGATCCGCTGCTCTCGTCTCTGCAGGAGGCGGTTTGCGGCAGCGGCGATTCGTTCGTGATGAACGAGACGCGCGTGGCCTGCACCGTATTCGACATGGAGGCCTACGCGCTCGCAAAGATCTGCTGGCTCCACGGCACGCAATTCGTATGCGTCAAATATGTCACGGACGGCGCCGATCACGCAGCGGCTGATGAGTGGCAGTGCAACGTGGATAGGGCCGCGCACGAGTTCTTGCGTCTGTATCGCACCGTCGTGAATACGCGTACCGGGAGCGCGATAAGCGGCGCGGCGGCACGGTGAGGCCGACCGGCTGCAGGGGCATTTCAATCCGCGCGGTAGCTTGCGGCAAATTCAGCGCGGATCGCCGCGAGTTCCCGAACGATGGGCTCGGCGAGCGGCGGCACGACGTGAGTGGCGATGATCCTGCGCAGTTCCGCATCGATGCGCGTTCTAAGATCCTGGTCCGCATGCGAGCTCATGGAGGTCGGCAAATGCGGGCCAAAATACCGCGTTTCCCACAGATGCTCGCGGCAGTGGCTCGCGGTGTGACCGAGTGCAAGATAGTTTCCACGTGGACCAACCGACTTGGCGAGCGACAAGGCGAGGGCGTCCTCGTCCATCGCCAGGCCCTGCCAAAGGCTGCGCAAAAGCCCCGCGAGGTCGTCGCATAGCAGCAGCGCATGCAGCGAATAGGTCATTCCTTCGTCGAGCGAACCGAGGTAATCGCAGGTCGCCGGCCGGCTATAGAAGGCTTGCATCATGTTGGCGGCCACCTCGAACACGGCGTCCTGATCGAATCGTCGGGCCGCGGATTGGCCGCCGATGCCGGTGAATGACGGAATTCCCAGTTCGCGACGCACTTGGCACATGACCATGTCGGCCAGCGAAGTTTGCACGAAATTGCCGATGCCGCCGGTCGCAGGCTCCATGAAGCAGACGTCGGAACTGCCGATCACGAAGGCTCCTCTCCGGGCCAACTGGCCGAGCGTCATGCCGGCAAGATCCGTGGCCAAACTCTGCGCGATGCAGCCGGCGGCGGTGATCGGCGATGATGCGCCGCCGATCGGCAGCGTTCCAACGCTGGCCGGAACGCCGCCGCGCGCCGCGATGATCACCTGATCGACGTGAGTTTTGGCGTAATTCAGCGGCAGCGGCGTGATGATCTGCAAAAAATAGGGTTTCGCGGCGAGCGCCGCGCGCCCGCCGCGGATCGCGGCCGCCATCGCGATCACGGTTTCGAGCGACTCGGCATGTTCGCAAAGATATTCCAGCGGCTTGGTCGTATTGCGCGCCATGATTTCGAATTCCGCGATTTCACCGTGGATATCCGAGTGCGCCACGTCCTTGCACGCGATGCACACGCCGTCGATGTGCGGTAGCGCGTCCGCGACGCGGGTGATGAGGGCGAGATCATCGCCGTTGCTGGCGCGTTGTTCCCCGCTATCGACGTCGTATACCTTGATGCACGTCATGCCGGTCATGAACCACGTATGGCGGCTGTCGAGGTCGAGGTAGCGGGTGGCGCCGCGATTCCAAAGACGAGCGTGGCGCGCCACGGAAGCGAGCGCCTCTTCGACGGTTGCCTTCTTGATCCGGACGACGCCGTCATCGCTCACCGCGCAACCAGCGCCTTTGAACAAGAGGGGCGCCTCGCTATCCGCGGCGAACGCAACGCCGGTTTCATCCAACAGCGTCAACGCGGCGTCGATCAGGCGTCGTGCCAGCCCCGGGGCGAGCGGCTCATAGGGTGCCGTCGGGCCAAAATGCAGGCCAGTGTCGGCCGGCGGCGGCTGCGAATGGGGCGGGCGGCGGCGCGAGCGCCCCGAAGCGGAATTCATGCTGATCCCCTTGCGCTTTCGCCGAGAGTGGCCAATGAGCGATAATTGCCTATGCCAGACGAATCTCGTTACGCCGCGCTGTTCGAGAGCGTGCGGATCGGTCCAGTCACGGCGCCGAACCGATTCTACCAGGTGCCGCATTGCACCGGGATGGGCCACGCCTTGCCGCAAACACTGGTCGCGATGCGGGCGATCAAGGCGGAGGGCGGCTGGGGGGTAATCTGCAGCGAGTATTGCTCCATACATCCGAGTTCGGACGATCATCCTTATCCCTTCGCCTCGCTCTGGGATGACGGCGATCTTGGCAATCTCGCCGCGATGGCCGATGCGGTTCACCGGCATGGCGCGCTCGCCGGCGTGGAACTCTGGCACGGAGGCAGTTATGTGGCGAATCTCGCGAGCCGAACCCCGTCGCTCGGCGTCCGCTCGGCGCCGGCGCGCACGGATCCGATCCAATCGCAGCGCATGGACCGGCGCGACATCAGCGCATTGCGCCGCCGGCACCGCGACGCCGCGGTGCGCGCCCGCAAGGCCGGGTTCGATATCATCTATGTCTACCCGACCCACGGCTTTCTGGTGTCTGAATTCCTGTCGCGCAGCTTGAACGAACGCACCGACGAGTACGGCGGATCGCTAGTGAACCGGATGCGGCTGATGCGCGAACTGCTGGAGGACACGCGCGAGGTGGTCGGCGACCGGTGCGCCGTCGCGGTGCGCTTCGCCGCCGACGGACACGGCGCCGATCATTTGAGCCAGAGCGAGGCGCACGATGTCATCGCCACGCTGGGCCATCTGCCGGATCTATGGGACGTCGTGATCGGCGACTACGATGAGGAAATGGGCTCGTCGCGATTCGTCCGGCAAGGCGCGCTCGAGGAGCGCGTCGCCTATGTGCGCAAACTGACCGGCAAGCCGGTCGTCTGCGTCGGCCGGTTCACCTCGCCCGACGCCATGCTCGGCCAGATCCGGCGCGGCATCGTCGATCTGATCGGCGCGGCGCGACCCTCGATCGCCGATCCGTTCCTTCCGGTAAAGATTCGCGAAGATCGGATCGAGGACATCCGCGAGTGCATCGGTTGCAACATTTGCTACGCGCACGATTTCCGCGGCGCCGCGCTGCGCTGCACGCAAAATCCGACGATGGGCGAAGAGTGGCGTTCCGGCTGGCATCCGGAGCGCGTGCCGGCAGGGACCGGCGGCACCGTCTTGATCGTCGGCGCCGGACCGGCGGGCCTGGAAGCGGCGCAAATACTCGGCAAGCGCGGCTACGCGGTAACGCTCGCGGAGGCGGCCGCGGAGGCCGGCGGACGGGTGACGCTCGAAAGCCGCTTGCCGGGTCTCGCCGAGTGGGCGCGCGTGCGCGACTACCGCCTCGGCCAAATCGATCGCCTGCCGAACGTCGCGCTGTATCTCGGCAACCGGCTCGAAGCGGCGGACGTACGCGCTTTCGGCGCCGATTACGTGCTTATCGCGACCGGCGCACGATGGCGGCGCGACGGCATCGGCCGTTGGCACGCTCGACCGATTGTGCTGCAGGATAACGCGGCCGTGTTCACGCCGGACGACCTACTCGCCGGGCGGCGGTTGACCGGCGAGATCCTGCTGTATGACGACGATCATTACTATATTGGGCCGGTATTGGCGATCAAGCTGGCGCTCGCGGGAGCGCGCGTGCGCTACGTGACGACGGAGGGGCGTGCCGGCGCCTGGAGCCAATTCACGCAGGAGCAGGAACGAACGCAGCGGGCCATGCTCGAGCAAGGCATCGTGATCGAGGTCAATACGGCGCTCGAGGCCTTCGACGGGCGGGCGGCGAAGCTCGTCTGCGTATTCAGCGGCCGCACGCGCGAGGTACGCGTCGGCGCGGCCGTATTGATTACCTCGCGCCAAAGCGAAGAGACGCTCTACAGGGCCTTGGTCGGCGAGAGCGAGGCCGAGGCTGATTCGATCGGCGCAGGACAACCGGGTTTAGGTTCCGTGCAAAGGATCGGCGACTGCGCGCAGCCCGCCTTGATCGCGAACGCCGTCTACTCAGGACATCGCGCCGCGCGCGAACTCGGCGGCGCGGCGCAGGAACCGCGCCGCGAGCGCGTGCTGATCTACAGCGCGGCAACTTCGACCAGGCAATCGTAAAACGACGGCCCGCGGCCGATATCGGTCAAGTATTGATGGGTCAGTTCGTTGGCATTCGTTCCGGCAATCCCGAATTTGCGCCACCAGACGCCGAGACCGACGACGACGCCGGGCCGCGCGCGATCGGTCACGCTGACCCGGCACCGGTATTCGCCGCGGTCGTTGAACGTGCGTGCGAGCGACCCGTCCTCAAGGCCGCGCAACGCCGCGTCCTCCGGGTGTATCTCGAGCAGCGGTTCGCCTTCGATGCTGCGCAAGCTCATGACGTTGACGAACGTCGAGTTCAAAAAATTGCGCGCCGGCGGCGAAATCATCGCGAGCGGGTAACGCCGTGCAAGTTCGGGCGCCGACTGGCGCGACTCGTAGGGCGGTATGAAAATCGCCGGCGCCGAGGCCGGCCGGAGCGAATTGGGCGCGGCCGTTCGCGGTCGGAAACCCGCCAGAGGCGAACGGAGCCTCCGGCAGCGGCAAGCGCACCCAGCCGTCGCGGCGCAGCTTTGCAAAATCGACGCCGGCATCGAAGGCCTGCGCGCCGATCTCGACATCCGTTTCGAGGAAGCACGGCTCCGTGTATCCCAAGCGGGCGGCCAATTCCCGGAATATCTCCGTATTCGGTTTGGCCGCGCCGAGCGGCGCAATAGCCGGTTCGTTGACCAACACGTAGGTGTGCCCGTAGCTCTTGTGCACGTCGAAGTGCTCGAGCTGCGTCGTTGCGGGCAGGATGAAATCAGCGTAATCGGCCGTGTCCGTTTGGAAATGTTCGAGCACGACCGTCAACAAGTCCTCCCGCGCGAAGCCGCGAACGACCTTCGGCGACTGCGGCGCGACCGCAACCGGGTTGCTGTTGTAGACGATCAGAGCCTCGATCTTCGGACCGAACTCGACGGAGCTCGCGCGCAGCAAATCGTCGCCGATCGTGCTCATGTTGATGGTTCTCGGCCGCCGTCCGGACAGCAGATCAGGACGCTCGAGCGCGGCTTGCCGCACCGGCGCCCAGCCGGACGAGGACAGCAATAGCCCGCCCGCGCGGCTGCGCCACGCGCCGATCAGGCAGGGCAGGGCGGCGATCAGGCGCACCGCGCTGCCCCCGCCGCGCACGCGCTGCATTCCGTAGTTCAGCCGTATCGCAGCGGGTTCGAGCGTGCCGTAATCACGCGCAAGCTCGCGTATCTGATCGGCGTGAACGCCGCATATGGCTGCGGCGCGCTCAGGCGGCCACTGCAACGCCCGGTCGCGAAGGATCGGCCAACCGTCGGTATGACTGTCGATGAACGGTAGATCCAGAAGATCGTTTTTGATCAGCTCGTGGATCATGGCAAGTGCCAGCGCGCCGTCGGTGCCCGGCAACAGCGCGATATGCTGATGACATTTGTCGGCCGTTTCGGTGCGCCTCGGGTCGATGCAAACCAACTTGGCGCCCGCGCGTTTGGCGCTTTGCGCGTAGGTCCAAAAATGCAGGTTGGAGGCGATGCTGTTGCTGCCCCATATCAGGATCAGACGGCTTTCGGCGAAGTGCTCTACGTGCATGCCGACGCGATTGCCGTAGGTAGCGTTCAGCGCGCTGCCGCCGGCGCTGGCGCAGATCGTACGGTCGAGCAGGGATGCGCCGAGGCGGTGAAAGAACCTCGCGGCCATCGATTCGCCCTGCACGAGTCCCATCGTGCCCGCGTAGCTGTAGGGCAGGATAGCTTGCGGGTCGCGCGAGGCGATCTCGCGCAAGCGCGCGGCGATCGCATCCAGCGCCTCGGTCCACGAGACGGGCTCGAATTGTCCGCTGCCTTTCGGTCCGATACGCCGCAGCGGCTGCAGCAAGCGGTCCGGATGATAGGTTCGCTCGGTATATCGCGCGACTTTCGTGCACAAGGCGCCGTTCGTCGGCGGATGATCGGGATCGCCTTGTACGCGAACCGCAATGCCGTCCTCGACGGTCACGCGTATCGCGCAGGTGTCCGGGCAGTCGTGAGGGCAGGCGGCGTGTACGGTGCGGGTTGTCATCGACGCTAGCGGCATCCGGTGGTGCAGGAGGTCACAGAATACCATCCCGGCAAAGCGCCGCATAACGCGTACAATCGCCGCGCTGGAAATCGACGATCGAGGACCGAGACCCGTGATTACGATTGAGGATGACCCGCGCGCGCCAGCATGGTCGCCGCACGGCCCGGGCGCGGCACTGATGGCCACGAAGCGCGTCGCCGACGTGATTGTCGAGCGGCTGCGTGCGCATCGGGTGCGACATGTCTACACGGTAGCGGGCGAGAGCTACCTCGATGTGCTCGACGCGCTGTACGAAGTCCGAGACTCCATTGCGACCGTCACTTGCCGCCACGAAGCGGCCGCGGCCAATATGGCGGAGGCGACGGGCAAGCTGACGGGTAGTGCCGGCGTCGCCTTTGTCACGCGCGGTCCGGGGCTGATGCATGCGAGCATCGGCGTCCATACGGCGCAGCAGGACGCAACGCCGATGGTTCTGTTCGTCGGCGAAATCTCCCGCGAAGATCGCTTCCGGCGTTCATTCCAGGAGGTGAATTTGAGCCTGACGTTTGCGGATTTGGCAAAGGGCGTGTTGCAAATCGATCTCGCCTCCCGCGCCGGCGAGATCGTCGATAGGGCCTTTCAATTTGCCGAGTCCGGCAGGCCCGGCCCCGTCATCGTCGGCCTGCCTGAGGACGTACTGGGCGAAGCTTGCGCGTTCGCAGCGCCGCCGCCGCCTCGCCGGGCAATGCTCGGGCTATCCGCCTCCGCGGCCGCCGCGATAGCCGCGCGCCTGCAGAGCGCCGCGCGCCCGATCGTATGGGTCGGCGGCAGCGCATGGTCCGCCTCCGGTATCCGCGACCTGCAGCGCTTCGCCGAGAACTGGCAACTGCCGGTCGTAACGAGTTTCCGCCGCAAGGATCACTTCCCGAATGAGCATCCCTGCTATGCGGGCGAAATGGGCTTCGGCACGCCGCCCGCGCTGATCGCGCGCTTGCGGGAGGCCGATCTGATTCTGGCGCTCGGGGCGGCGCTCGGCGATGTCGAAACCGGCGGGTATCAGTGGCTCGAGCGCGCTACGACCGCCGAGAGGCTGATCCATGTGCACCCGGACTCCCAAACGCTGTCGGCGATGTTTCCGGCGTTGCTCGGCGTGCAAGCGCCGCCCGGCGATGTGGCTACCGCGCTCGGCGCGATTCGGCCCTCCGCCGGCGATTCGCCGCGCTGGTCGGCCTGGACGAGGGGGGCACGGGCGGAACAAAGCGCGTTCATGTTGCCGGTTGAAGTCGTCGGCGACGTGAATCTCTCGCTCGTGTTCCGGAGTCTGCGCGCCGCACTACCGCAGACCGCGATCGTCACCAGCGGGGCGGGCAATTACGCGGCATGGCTGCACCGCTTCTTCGCACACGGCGAGTTTCGCACCCAGCTGGCACCCGGCAGCGGCGCCATGGGGTATGCCGTTCCCGCAGCGATCGCGGCGAAGATCCTGGAGTCCGAACGCGAAGTCGTCTGTGTTGCCGGCGACGGTTGTTTCTTGATGGCATCGCAAGAGCTCGCGACGGCGGCCGCGTTGCAATTGAAGATCATATTCATCATCGTCAACAACGCCGCCTACGGCACGATCCGTATGCATCAAGAGGCCCGCTTTCCAGGCCGTACGCTGGCAACGACGTTAATCAATCCGGATTTCGTCGCCTTGGCGCGCGCGTACGGCCTGCAGGCTTGGCGGGTCGCGGCAGACCGCTGAATTTGGAGACGCGCTCGACGCCGCGCGGGCCCAAGTTGGCCCGGCACTGATCGAGCTCGTGACGGCGGTCGAGGACATCGCGCCGGGACGCCGGCTGTCGGCACATGCGCGATAAACGCCGGCGATGAGGCGCACCGGTGCTTCGAGCACCCGTCCTCGTAATCCGATGGTCGTCTGGCGCGCATGCTGCGGGTGCGCATCGCCTACTTGCCGTAGTAGCGCAACGGCACGCGGGATTTTTGCGCGTCCGCGTAGGTCAGCTCTTGCGCGCCGGCGGGATAGCCGTTTTGCTTCAGGATGAAAGCCATGATCGTGACGTCCTGGTCGGGCGGCAAACTGCCCGGCGTAGCCGCCGGCATCAATTTCGCCACGAAATTGAAAATTTCATCGACGTGAAAGTTGTAGCTTGGATCGGCGAAATCCGCGCCTTTGAGTGCTGGTCCCGAATAACCGCCTGATTGCCCATCGAGCGCGGGACCGTGACACATCGCGCAGTTCTGGTAATAAGCGGTCGCACCCTTGGTGGCTTGCTCCTCCGTGTAAAGAGCCGGGGGTCCCCGATGCTTCTTGGTGGAGTTGCGCTTTTTACTTGCCGCCACTTTGGCGGTGGCCACGTTGACGGTGGCGACTTTGACAGTAGCAACTTTGATGTCGGCGACATTGACGATCCGCGCGGCGGCGCCCGCCGTCGGCGGGTCCTGTGGCCCGGCAATCGACTGATAAGGCGCGATCAACCGTGCGAGCCGGCCGTTGCTGCGCAGCTGAATCAGACCTTTATTGAACGATTCGGCCGCTGCGTGCGACTCGGGAGCGTATAGAGCCACGAGGTTCCATACCATGTGCTTGCCCGGCAGAATGTGCACGCTGAACCCGTTCTGACGAGGATGCGATAGTCGATAGCGCTCGATCGACGGCTGCCACGCCAGTCCGGCGACGATTTGCCGCGCTTGCAGATCCGCGAGCATTTCCTCATCCTCCGGATAGACATGCATGACGATGTTAGGATGCTCACTGAACAGCAAACCCGCATAGGTGTCGAGCTGAGCGATGCCGACCTCGCTGCCATTGCGCAACGCGCCGAGGGAAACATCTTGCGAACCGCTACGGCGCACCAACACAAAACCGGTGCTTGCATAAGGTTCGGTCGCCTCGACATGGGGCGGCAGATTCGGACCGCCGGCGTCGATCGGGAATCCCATGATCAGTTGGCACTGGTCTCGCGCCAATTTGGCAAAATGGCTGATCGGAAAGCCGTCGCCGCCCTTGCCGATGCCGGAAAACAGTACCGGATGGACCGACATCCCTTGCGATCTTGCGACGGCGCGCGCAACGCGCACGTCCATTGGCATCGTCGGATTCGACTGATCGACGCAAACGTTCCAAATAGGCCGCGGCGCCGGCGCGGTGCATCAGCACCGCGCCAAGCAGGACAATTGCCGCAATTTGTGCTCCGCGAAACTCCTTCCTAGAGCGCGAAGACATACAAGTGGCCGCCCTTCGGGATTGCTTTGACGGCCGGATCGTTTGCCATCTCGCCGCCCCAGATCGGACCGGCACCGCCCCAGCCCGCCCACACGGCCACGTATTGCTTGCCATCCACCTTGTAGGACGTCGGCACGCCGATGATGCCGGAGCTCAGCTGTTCGCTGCTCCATAAGACCTTGCCGGACTTGGCGTCGAACGCCATAAAATGGCCGTCCGTGCTGCCGCTGAACATGACGCCGCCGGCTGTTGCGAGCGTCGCGCCGGACCATGGCAGGTGCGTTGCGTGCTGCCAAACCTGCTTGCCGGTATTGAGGTCGATCGCCTGCACCGAACCCCAGTCGGCGGTCGCCGGGTCATGCTTGACCTCGAACGTTTCATCGAGGAACGCAAGTCCGGCCTTGTATGCGACCGGCGCCGCGCCCTTGATGTCCATGCATGCATGCTGCGTCGGGACGTAGGCCATCTGCGTCTGCGGATCGATGGACATCGGCCACCAGTTCTTGCCGCCGAGGAAGCTCGGACAGGTGAAGACCTGCCGGTCGACGGTCGGGCGCATCGCGGGATCCGACTGCGGTATGCCGTCCTTCATACCGGTGATCGAGGTCACATGCACGAACGGCTCTGCATAGATCAACTTGCCATCGGTCCGGTCGACGGCGTAGAACCAGCCGTTGCGGTCCGCATGCACGAGCGCCTGATAGTTCTTGCCCTGGTAGGCAAGATCGGTCATGACGGTCTCATTGGCGCCGTCATAATCCCAGGTATCGTTCGGCGTCCATTGGTAGTACCACTTGATCTTGCCGGTATTCGGATTCATAGCCAGCACCGAGTCGGTGTACAGAGTTGTCGCCGGGCCGTAAGGTCGCGAGCCATGGACCGGGATTGCCGACACCCCAATACAATGTGTTGGTCGCGTGATCGTAGGTACCGGTGATCCACGGGTTGCCGCCGCCGGTTTTATAGGCGCCTTTCGGCCACGAGTTGCCGCCGGGCGTTCCGGGAGCGGCGGTCGTGTAGGTTTTCCATTCAACTTTGCCGGTTTTCGCGTTCAACGCTGCGATGAACCCGCGCGCACCGTATTCGCCGCCGCCGTCGCCGATGATGACCTTGCCGTTGACGATCAGCGGCGCGCCGGAGATGAAATAGCCGACGCCAGGCGGCGCCAATGCGGTGTCCCACTTGACTTTGCCGCTCTTCGCATCGAGAGCGACGATATGATTGCCGAGCGTGCCCATGTAGACGAGATCGCCGTAGAGCGCGACGCCGCGGTTGACCACGTCGCAGCAGACCGTCTTCAACGCCTTCTTGTCGATCGGATAGTCGTACTGCCACAGCACTTGACCGTTGGTCGCGTCCATCGCGATCAGGTGATCCATCGGCGTCGTGACGAACATATAACGGCCGTTGACGACCGGCGCCGCCTCGTGGCCCTGCGATAAGTCACTTGGATGATCGAAAGCGACTTTGAGTCCGGCGACGTTGCCGGCGTTGATTTGGTCGAACGGCGCGTAGCCCGCACTTTCGTAATTGCGCCGGTACATCAGCCAGCCGTCGTCTTGCTGGGCATTGATCAGTCGTTCGGTCGTGACCGCCGGATACGTTGGCGCGGCGGCGTAGCCGCAAAGCGGCACCAGAGCCGCCACCGCCAACAAGCCGCCGCTCAGCAGACGCATGGCCGCGCTCGAGCCGAATTTCTCACTCATATTCATGTGACCCCCTAATTAATGACACTTGTCGTTACCGCCCACCGTCACCGTCACCTTCATCGTCATTGCTCGCGTGACGGCGATACCGCGCATAGCGACGAGCGAATCAGAAATCGCTTCCCCAGCGGCGCTTCGAGCGAGAAGCTCGCGCCTCGCCCCGGCACGACGTCGACTGTCCATTGCGTGTGCGCCCAGAGCCGCAATTGTTCGCGGTTCATCCAAAACTCGCAGCCTGCGATTTCGCCGACTTTCTCGTCTACGCCTCCTAACTTGAATTCACCGACGCGAAAACACATCGGTGCGCTGCCGTCGCAGCAACCGCCGGACAGGTGAAACATGATCGGACCGTGCGTCGCCCGCAGCTCCTCGATCAATTCGCACGCCGCATCCGACACGCCGACGCGCGTCGATTGCGGAGTCACCGTGTCGTTCAAACTCCCCTCCCGCGAGCACCTCGATCTGGAATCCGGGCGGACGGACCGACGCTACTCTCGGTCCGTCCGCCGCGGTGCGGCACGTGCGCCAAACCGCCTAGAAGAACCCCAGAGCCTTCGTGCTGTAGCTGACCAATACGTTCTTCGTCTGCTGGTAGTGATCGAGCATCATCTTGTGCGTCTCGCGACCGATGCCGGATTTCTTATAGCCGCCGAATGCCGCGTGGGCCGGATAGGCGTGATAGCAATTGGTCCATACGCGCCCGGCCTTGATGCCGCGGCCAAACCGGTACGCCAGATTGAGATCGCGTGTCCAGACGCCCGATCCCAAGCCATACAAGGTGTCGTTGGCGATTTCCAAGGCTTGCTCGGGAGTATCGAAGGAGGTCACCGATACGACGGGGCCGAATATCTCCTCTTGAAAGACGCGCATCTTGTTGTGCCCTTCGAGCACGGTCGGCTTGATGTAAAAGCCGGTGGCATTTTCGCCGGCCAGTTTGTTCGCCGTGCCGCCGGTCAACACTTTGGCGCCTTCCTTCTTGCCGATGTCGATATACGACAGGATCTTCTCGTATTGATCGTTCGACGCTTGAGCGCCGATTTGCGTGCTCATCTCGAACGGATCGCCTTGGCGGATCTTCTCGACGCGCTTGATGGCGCGCTCCATGAACCGGTCGTAAATCGACTTCTGCACCAGCGCGCGCGACGGACAGGTGCAGACTTCTCCCTGATTCAGCGCGAACATCGCGAAGCCTTCGAGGGCTTTATCGACAAACTCGTCGTCTTTGCGCAGCACATCCTCGAAGAAAATGTTCGGCGACTTGCCGCCGAGCTCCAGCGTAACCGGAATGATGTTCTCCGAGGCGTATTGCATGATCAATCGGCCGGTCGTCGTCTCACCGGTGAAGGCGATCTTCGCGATACGCGGGTTGGCGGCTAACGGCTTGCCGGCTTCGAGGCCGAAACCGTTGACGATGTTCAGAATGCCGGGCGGCAGAATGTCCTGACAAAGTTCGGCGAGCACCAGCAGAGACATCGGCGTCTGCTCGGCCGGCTTGATCACGACGGCATTGCCGGCCGCGAGCGCCGGTGCGAGCTTCCAAGTGGCCATCAGGATCGGGAAGTTCCACGGAATGATTTGACCGACGACCCCGAGCGGCTCGTGAAAGTGATAGGCGACCGTATCGTCATCCAGTTCCCCGAGCGAACCCTCTTGCGCGCGCACACAGCTCGCGAAATAGCGGAAATGATCGACGGCGAGCGGCAGGTCGGCAAGATTGGTTTCACGGATCGGCTTGCCGTTGTCATAGGTCTCTACCGCGGCGAGAAACGGCAGATACTGCTCTATCCGGTCGGCGACCTGGTTCAGGATGCGCGCGCGGTCGGCAACCGAAGTGCGGCCCCATTTGCCGGCAGCCGCGTGCGCGGCATCGACCGCAAGTTCCACGTCTTCGGCTTGCGAGCGGGCAATTTGGCAAATGACGGCCCCTGTGGTCGGCGAAATATTATCGAAGTAGCCGCCTTTGACCGGGGCGACCCATTTGCCGCCGATGAAGTTCTCGTAGCGGCCGCGTAACGGTATTTTGCGTTCCAGCGTCTTGAGATGCGCGGCAAAAGACGCGCTTTCACGCATGCCGCCGGCATGCGCAACGGTGCCAACTGGCTTTACTTGGGCGGAACTCATAATTGCTCTCCTAACTGTTTGCGTGCTCGACCTGGGTAGCGCCGGATGACGCATGCCCCCCCTTTAATCGAACAGCATGCGACGTGCCAACGACGCGTGCTGCGGTGCGAAGGACCCCAAAGAGAACCGCACCCAATGTGTGGACCATAATGATTGTCGGCGGTTCATGAATCCGGAATTGCCGCAGCAAGCTACGTGGGGGCCCGGCAGTAGTGGCGATCGCTCGCGGCCCAAGCCGCCTGGAGCATGTCATATTCGTGACAGATTTCGACGAGTGACTTGACACAGCCGGCGCCGCGAGGTTTATGGGCATTGCAATCAGGGGGTTGGATGTCACGCCTAATGAGAACCGATCGGCCCGGCGGAATTCGGGGTTATCGATGAGCGTTTCGGCGCACGGACCACACGCGGATCTCGTCGAGCGCGTCGCCGGCCAGGATTTGAACGCCGGCGCCTCGACAGCGCCCGTCGCGCCGATCGTCGATCTGTCCTGGCGGCGATGTTTGAACGATTTTAATCTCGATCCAGCGCGCGACTACGCTCCTTCCGTACACGACCAGCGCCGCGTGAAGGAATTGCACGCCGAGTACGATGACTTGGTGCAGATAGCGCGCGCCGAGATGGATTCGCTGTACGAGCAGATCTCCGGTTCCGGCTATGCGCTGCTGCTGGCCGACACCGACGGCGTGATCCTTTGCGAAAAAGTCGATCCCGCGCTGAAGAAGATGTTTTTCCGGGCGGGATTGATCGTCGGCGCCGAATGGAGCGAACGCCTCGAGGGCACGAACGGCATAGGCACCTGCGCGGCCGAGTCCCGCCCAATCACGATTCACGAAGCGGATCATTTTCGCGCGCGCCACACCGCTCTATCCTGTTCGGCAGCGCCGATTCACGATACCAATGGTCGGCTGATTGCGGTACTCGATGCCTCCTGTGTCAACGGCGGAGGCACGCGCGCATCGCAAATGCATACGGTGGCGCTCGTCAACTCGTCGGCGCGGCTGATCGAGAAATGCTTGTTCCTGCGGCGTTATCGCGCCGATTCGATGTTGCGATTTCACCATCGGCCCGAATTCGTCGATTTGCTGCACGACGGTGCGATCGCTGTCGCGGCCGACGGCACGATCATCGCAGCCGACACGACGGGACTGAAGCTGCTCGGCGCGGAGGATCGGTCTGATTTGATCGGCTGCTCGATCGCCGAGATCTTCGACACGACTTTCGACGAGTTGCTGGCGACCGCCGGCGCCGGCCGGCGGGCCGTTTGGGAATTGCGCGACAATCGGTACGGTCGGCGCTATTACGCGAGCCTCGCCGGTGCCGGTTCGCGAAAGTCCGACGCTCCGCCGGTACGGACCATATCGCCGCAAGGTATCGTGGAAATTGCGTGCGACGAGTCTTGCGGGGCGATGACGCTGCAGGATCTCGCCGGCGAGGATTTGCAAATGCTGCGCAATCTGCGCAACGCCCGGCGCATCGCCGACAGCAGCGTCTCCGTCGTGATTGTCGGCCCAACCGGATCGGGAAAAGAGGCATTTGCCAAAGCGCTGCACCTCGCGAGCAGCCGCGCGTCGCGGCCGTTCGTCGCCGTCAATTGCGCCGCGATCCCCGAGACCCTGATCGAGAGCGAGCTATTCGGATATTCGCGCGGCGCTTTTACCGGTGCGAAAAGGGAGGGCATGCGCGGCCGCATCGTCCAGTCTTCCGGGGGCACGTTGTTCCTGGACGAAATCGGCGACATGCCGCTGATGGCGCAGACACGCCTGCTGCGCGTTCTCGAGGAAACGGAGGTGACGCCGCTCGGCAGCGAATCGCCGATCAAGGTGAATTTGCGGGTGATGTGCGCGTCGCACCGGAATTTGCGCGAAATGATGAGCCGCGGCGAATTTCGCGACGATTTGTACTACCGGCTGAACGGAATCTGCATGGAATTGCCGTCGCTCGCGGCGCGCACGGACAAGGAGGGCCTGATTTATAAGTGCATTGCGCGCGAATCCGCGGGCGATAAACCCGTCTCTATCGAGGAAATCGCGATCAAACGCCTCTTGACCTACTCGTGGCCTGGCAACATCCGCGAACTGCGAAACGCGATCCGTACCGCAATTGCGATCTGCGACAATCAGATCATACGGTTCGGGGACTTGCCGCACGACATACGCCGCTACGTTGCGCCGGCGCTCGGGAATGATCCGGATCGAGGGCCGAGGAAGGTTCCGCAGATATCCCTGCAGAGCGCCGAACGTCAGGCGCTCCTCCAGGTCATCGAACAATATCGATGGAATATGACCCGGGTCGCCGAGCATTTGCAGATCAGCCGCAATACGCTGTATCGCAAGATCAAACGCCATTCGATTCCGATCGAACGCGCCGTCGACGGCGATTGAGTCAGCGCCGCAGGCGCGCGACTGCGCGCGTGCTCCACGCCAGAATCCACTTGGCCACGTGCCACCACAAATACGCAGTCCAAGGATTATCGATGTCGCCGGGGTTACGCAGTACGATGCTTTGTTCGGCGATCTGCGCAAACGCTGCTTCGATCTGCCGGGCAAAGTCCGGTGAGTCGACCTCCTGATTCGCCTCCAAATTCCACAGCGCCCCCCAACGATCCAAGTTGCTCGAACCGATCGACGACATCTCGTCGCACAGGCTCATTTTTGCGTGCAAAAATCGCGATTGACATTCGTGGATGACGACGCCCGCGGCGAGCAGCCGCGAATAGAACAAGCGGCTGCTGCTGCGCACCAGCGGCGCATCGGTCCGCGGTCCTGCGAGCAGCAGGCGCACATCGACTCCCCGGCGGGCGGCCCGCCGCAACGCGCGCCGCAGGCGCAGCGACGGCCAAAAATACGCCGTCGCGATCCAGGCGCGACGCTCGGTCCGTGATATGCGCTTGATCAGTGAACGGGTAATTTCGCGCATGCCGAAACCGGCGCTCGCGACCATCCGGCCGTTCTCGCCCGGACCAGCGGCGGGGACTCGCTCGGTGCGATGTCGAGCGGACGCTCCCGACACCGCCGCCAGGTGTCGGCGAATAAATTATGCCAGTCGAGCAGGACGGGCCCATTGATCTCAACCATGCAATCCCACCAATAGTTATCCGGCCGCGCATCGGGGCTAAACTGATCGCTCAATCCCATGCCGCCGGTGAAGCCGACCTTGCCGTCGACGATCAGAAGCTTGCGGTGATCGCGCAGCAATACCCGCACGAGGTCGCTCCACCGCAGCGAGTTGTAGAACACCAATTCGGCGCCGCATGCGCGCAGGCGCGCGCGGTCGTGCGCCGTCAGGCCGCGTGCGCCGAATGCGTCGAATATGACGCGCACGCTAACGTTTCGTGAGGCCGCGCGAGCAAAGGCGGCGATGAACGACTCCGTCACCGCACCCGATTCGACCAGATAAAACTCGGCGAGGACGTATACTTCGGCGGCGTCGATGGCCGCAAGCATGCGCGTCAAAAACAGTCGCCCATCGCTGATCAAAGCGAAGCGATTGCCTGGGCGCATGGCGCCGGCCCGCCTTCGGAACATCATCGCCTCCTTCAGCGGCAGCGTTCACCCGATCGATTGCCCATTCGATTATGTCGCCGCATCGGGAAGTCGTCGACTTGCCGTGACATCCCGGGTCGGGTGCGAGCAGGGCAGGGTGGCATCGCCAAGTTCGTATCGGTACAACAGCAATCAGCGGAGACTTTCACATCCGCCGAATGGCGATTATAACGATCGTAATATTGACAATGTTACGAGATTTTTCTAGAAACATACATCGACACGGGAGCCGGGCAGATGTGATCGGCAGGAGGGGCGCTAGGCGCAGAGAGCCCATCAGGTCGCACCAATAGGCGAGACTACCAATACTAAAGCGCTTGCTTAATGATTGGTCGCGCGTATACTTAGGCAAATGGTTAACCAATCGAACTCTCTGGACTCGACGTTTCAAGCGCTCGCCGATCCCGCGCGCCGAGCGATGCTCGAGCGGCTGATGCGCGGCTCGGCAACGGTCAGCGAGCTCGCGCGACCGTTCAAAATGTCGCTGCCGGCGGTCATGCAACACCTGTCGGTGCTGGAGAGTTCGGGGCTCGTGAAGTCGAAGAAAATTGGCCGCGTCAGAACCTGTCGAATTGAACCGCGGTCACTCAATCTTGCCGAGCAGTGGATCAGGGACCGGCGCGCCGAGTGGCAAGGCAAACTCGATCGATTGGGCGACTACCTCGTTGAACTCAAAACCGTAGGAGATGGCGATGGCTAAGGCGTGGCATTCGAACACCGATGCACAGAGCAAACCGCTGGTGATCACGCGGACTTTAGACGCGCCGCGCTTGCTCGTATTCAAGGCTTGGAGCACGGCGGAGCACATAAAGCGCTGGTTTTGCCCCGCGGGCTATTCAGTGCCCGAGGCGACGGTCGATTTTCGGGTCGGCGGCGTCTTCGCCGTGTGCATGCGCTCGCCCGAGGGCCGGAATTATTGGTCACGCGGTCATTTCGTCGAGATCAGTCGGCCGGACAAGCTGGTGATCACGATGAGCGTAGTCGACGGCGACGCAGCCAAGTTCACGGCATACACCACGGTCACTTTCGAGAATGACCCCGCTGGAACACGCATGACCGTACACCAGACATACGAGATTCACGATCAGGGCTACCGGTCGTCCGTCGATGGGGCGCCCGAGGGCTGGCGCACGACTCTCGACAAACTGGGCGAGGAGGTCGCCCGTCTTAAGGCGGCGGCAGCCAGCCGCTCGGTCGAGCACGACGTGTTTACTCTCGAGCGCACGTACGCGGCGACGACGGCGGAGGTCTTTCACGCACTGACGGTGCCGGCCGCGAAAGCCCGTTGGTTCGTGGGCGGCGAGGGCTATCAAGTGCTCGAGCGCTCGATGGACGTGCGGCCGGGCGGCCGCGAGCGCCTTCAGGGCCGGTGGTCCGGCGGGATGGTTTCGACGTTCGACGCGACATACCTCGACGTCGTCCGCAACGAGCGGCTGGTCTACGTCTACGAGATGCACCTCGACGACCGGAAGATCTCGGTCTCGTTGGCGACCTTGGAGCTGCAGCCGGCGCCCGCGGGCACGCGATTGTTGTTGACCGAACAAGGCGCGTTTCTCGACGGCTACGAGGATGGCGGCTCGCGGGCGCAAGGCACCGGTTTTTTGTTGGACAAATTAGGGGCGGCCTTGGTCAGCTGAGCTGATGGCCGGACTCGCGAACCTGTTCAGCGATCCCAATCCAATATTTAACATAATATAGATTATGCGAAGTATCCATATAGCAGCCAAGTTAAAATGTCCGCTTTGAGCCAAGTTCAGATGTCCGCTCCGGATGCTTTAGCCCGCATTCTCTGCTGTCCTTTTTGGGACTGGGAGATTGCCAATGCGCCACGCAGCCAGGGTGACGATGAGCATGCGCGAACTAGATCGGCTCAAGTGCATACAGGCAGTCGTTGACGGAGATCTATCTCTCGTCATAGTCGCAGAGCGGCTCGGGATCTCAACCCGGCAGCTCCGTCGGATCGCGCAACGGTATCGTGCCGAAGGCCCGAACGGTCTGATCTCAAGACGCTGCAGTCGCCCCAGCAACAACCGCTTGGATGCCAGCCTCGAGGTCCAAGTGGTGAAGATTCTGAGGGAGTCATACCCAGATTTTGGTCCAACATTGGCAGCCGAGAAGCTTCAGCAGCGACACGGCATCACGGTGGCCAAGGAGACCATACGGCGCGTACAGATGGACGCCGGACTGTGGATCCCGCGTAAGCTTCGCCCGCCGAAGGTTCAGCAACCACGCGCACGGCGTGCTTGCTTTGGTGAGCTGATCCAGATCGATGGTTGCGAGCATCGATGGTTTGAGCATCGTGCGCCGATGTGTACCGCGCTTGTCTACGTTGACGATGCGACGAGTCGATTGATGATCGTGCGATTTGCCGGTAGCGAGTCGACGTTCGCATATTTCGAAGCGACGCTGCAGTATCTGAAGTGCTTCGGCAAGCCGCTCGCGTTCTACAGCGACAAGGCCAGCATTTTCCGCATCAACCAGCCAGGAGCCATCACAGGACCAGGTTACACGCAGTTCGGGCGGGCGCTTTACGAGCTTAATATTGACGAGATTTGTGCCAATACCGCGGCAGCCAAGGGTCGCGTGGAACGCGCGCATTTGACCTTGCAGGACCGACTTGTCAAGGAGCTTCGGCTCGAAGGCATCTCGAGCATCGAGGCCGCCAACGCCTTCATGCCGCGCTTCATCAACGATTATAACGAGCGTTTTGCGAAGGAGCCTCGCAACACTCACAACACTCACCGAGCCGTCAGAGCCGACGAAGATCTCGATTCCATTTTCAGTTGGCGCGAGCTCCGCAAGGTGACCAAGGCCCTCACGCTGCACTATGAACGCAAGCTCTATCTGCTAGCGGACACCGCGATCAACCGACACCTTATCGGCAAGTATCTCGAGATCTTTCAGTTTCCGGACGGCCGCATCGAGATCCGAGCAGCGGGGGTCTCACTGCCCTACTCCACGTACGACAAGTTGGGTGCGGTCGACCAGGGAGCGATCGTCGACAACAAACGTCTTGGACACGTCCTGCAGATTTCTCAGGACGTGCAGTCCAAGCGCGATAGCCGAGCCGTCGACGCGCCTTCAACCGCACATCGCGCGGATGGACAGATTATTCCCCGACACAAGCTCGCCGGCACCAAGACCCAACGGGAACTGGCGCCTGAAGATATCGAGATCGCGATTCAGTCCAAGGCTTCCATTGCGCAGACTCAGCGGCGGCTTCGGGAAGCAGGATTGGTACCAGCCAAGGCTGGGAAGAACAGAGCTTCTAACGCTCTGCGAGCGTCAGACCGCGCTGTGACAGCACCAAACAATATGAGAGAGAAGAGGATTCTAGGAATGGGCCAGGCGGACATTTCAACTTAGCCAGAACGTGGACATCTGAACTTGGCTTAGGCAATCCATATAGCAGCCAAGTTAAAATGTCCGCTTTGAGCCAAGTTCAGATGTCCGCTCCGGATGCTTTAGCCCGCATTCTCTGCTGTCCTTTTTGGGACTGGGAGATTGCCAATGCGCCACGCAGCCAGGGTGACGATGAGCATGCGCGAACTAGATCGGCTCAAGTGCATACAGGCAGTCGTTGACGGAGATCTATCTCTCGTCATAGTCGCAGAGCGGCTCGGGATCTCAACCCGGCAGCTCCGTCGGATCGCGCAACGGTATCGTGCCGAAGGCCCGAACGGTCTGATCTCAAGACGCTGCAGTCGCCCCAGCAACAACCGCTTGGATGCCAGCCTCGAGGTCCAAGTGGTGAAGATTCTGAGGGAGTCATACCCAGATTTTGGTCCAACATTGGCAGCCGAGAAGCTTCAGCAGCGACACGGCATCACGGTGGCCAAGGAGACCATACGGCGCGTACAGATGGACGCCGGACTGTGGATCCCGCGTAAGCTTCGCCCGCCGAAGGTTCAGCAACCACGCGCACGGCGTGCTTGCTTTTATGTCTCGGGTGAGTTTTGCGATCGGCAATGCCTCAAGTTGACCCTGAGCGGGCGTCGCCAATGTCAGCAAACGGGACCCCAGGGCTGTTTGCCAGCACAGCTTATGGCACGTATTACCCACTGCGTTAGCGCCGCGCAGACGCGCGACGTTGTAACTCAGCGGGAGCCACATCCTCAACATGCGTGGCTAGCCAAATAGTGTTTCCCGACGGTTCAATAACACCGCCAGAGCGGTCACCATAGAACTGGTTGGCGGGCGCCGCCACGACCTTTCCGCCCGCCTTGACCGCGCGCTCGAAGGCCGCGTCGACGTCCTCAACGTAGATGTGAAGCATGATGGGCGTTGCCGGTCGGTCTGCTTTAGCTTCGCTAAGCATGATCAGCGAGTCGCCAACCCGCAATTCTGTGTGACCAGGTGTACCGTCAGCCTGCAGCAGCTGCTCGGTCACCTGCGCATCAAACACGGCAGCCATGAAGGTGATGAATTGCCGTGCGCCCTTCACCATCAGGTACGGTGTCACCGAGTGATATCCATCGGGAATCGCTTTCACTGCCACTACAATCTCCTTGGGCGATCTAGAAAATATCTTGCAACCGCCCTAGTCGCAAGGTCAATGATCGCTTTCGGCTCATGAAAGCAATCAGTTGGCGGCATTCGACCCTTATGCCAGTCACGAATGTTTCCGGTGCCGTGAATGGACAACCGCGCCACATTTTCGTGGCTCGCACAGCCGTAGGCGCTCTTAGTCAAGAGCGCTGACCATGACGTAATAACCGTCTGGATCCCAGAGTGCAAATTCTCTCGTTCCTGTTGCGGGGTTGACGTGAGGCTCCTCGTCGAGTCGGGGCACAAGAGCGCGGCTTCTCTGTAGTGCCATGTCGAAGTCATCAACACGGAAAAACAAGAGTAGCCCGTTTCCCGGTTGCGCCTTGTCCGGACTCATCAAGGTCGGATGATCGTGCGAGCCCCACTGATGGAGACACAGCAATACGGTTCCATCCGGGTCGCAGATCTGACCCCAGTAGTCATGAGCCGGAGCCGTTTCGGGCTCGCCGAAGAGGGCTTGATACCATTTGAAGCTAGTCGGAACGTCTCTGACGCCGATGATTGTCCACGTGCGCTTCATTGTGCCTCACTTGTTGGTCATCAAGCCGCTAACGTGACAAATCCCTTTCCGCCACTGTCACCTGAGGAATGCCATTTTGCTGAACCGCATAGATCTGTTCAATGTGGCCGCCGCAGGGCCCCAAAATCAACCGTGTTGCCGGCGGCCTCGAAATCCCATTTAACCGCGCTGATGCTGGTCGGGTCGGCGAGCGGGTCACGACCGCAATTCGTAATATATTAATATATCTTGCCGCCTTCCCAGCGGCAGACCGACACCCATCCGGTCCTGTTGTCACCGATAATTAATTTGGGAATGGCGAACCTTCGGTAGTCAGTATGCCGACTAAGCCGAGGACACCGGCCAGCAATACAACGAGATCCGACCGCGGCATCACACCCGGGAGCAACGGCGCACTCGCCCAAGTAACCAAGCCGATAACGAAGACCGGAGGCACCAGTCGCAGTAGTTCGATCCAAAAACGACGGCGCTCGAGCCGATCAATGACCCCTATCCGGAACCAAATGTCTGGTGCCTGCGGTTCATCGAGGGACCACAGCTGCTGCAAACGTTCAGGGATCTCATTCATCGCAATCTCCGAGCGCCGCCAGTAATTTGGCACGGCCGCGCAACACATGGGACTTCACCGTACCCAGCGGTAGCGCCAATATTTCAGCCGTCTCTTGATGTGAGCACCCGGCCGCAAGACAGAGCGCGACGGCCGCCCGCTGCTCAGTGGATAAAGACTGCATCGCACGCAACAAATCAAGCCGCGCATCTGTCGTCAATACAGAATCCGCGCTCGCCTCCGGATCGCCTGCGACCATCGCATCCCGCCGCCGGCGGCGAGCGTCGGTGCGTCGTGCCATCAGAAATTGGCGATAGGCTATCCCGAAGAGCCACGGCCGCAGTACTTTGCCGGTCCGGAATTGGCCGATTTGCCGCCAAGAAACGATGAACACCTCCTGCGCCAGATCGTCGGCCTGCGCCCAATTGCCGCTCAGACGCCGAAGAAAGGCGCGCAACGCCTGTTGATGTGCATCGACCAATCTGCCGAACGCCGCAGTCGATCCACCCTGCGCCAGAAGTATCAGCGTCTGCTCTGACTCGGCGGAACTCATTGATCATGCGGTTTGGGATTCAGCAACGCGATCAGCAGAAATCCCAGCGCTAAAGCCCCCATGATGATGGCGACGAGGAGATCATTATGATCCGTTCCGCCGGCGCGATTCAGGTAAGCCATTGTGCCGAAGCCGAGGGCCAGGCTCGCGAATACGACGACGCGGCTCCAACACCGATGCGCACCCATGCGCCGACCGCGGCACGATCGCCCTCCGATTTCCAGCGTTTTCAACACCTCCGCGGGAGGCTCCTTTCCTTGCGAGGCGTAGGTTCGTAGTAGTTCGAGCGTAAATTTGTGGCTCCGATTATTGGACCACATCCTCAGGATGCTGATGACAAACCACATCAGGGGAAATATCAGCCACCAATATTGCGTCCACAATTGATTCATCAGGTTTCTCCAGTGCAGCCAGACGTCGCTTTCCTTGCCTACTATTTGCCGCAGCGCAGCCGATTGGATTCATCCTTGGCCTATCGCTCGGTGAGCCGAAATGCGGTAATCGAAGTACGTTTGTATTGCGCGGTTGGCCGAGATCGCCAATCTGCGCCTTGGTGCACCTGATTTGTGGGTACGAACGACTCAAACTGGCCGGAGTTGACTGGACACTGCGGGTCCGGCCAAATTACCGGCGATTTTCCGTCTATGACTCAGTTTGACCCCGGCGGTCGGGGCTCCCCCGAAGCGGCCAGGCGATCCGCGTTACTCGCGTAAATTGATCTTCCGATCTAGTTTCAGCTCAGACGGTTGACCATCGTCTGGATAATGCGAAGTAGCAATGCGATACTTGCTGAACTCTCTGGAACTACTCCGAACAGTGCGCGTCCTTTAAAATAGCGCCGCCACAACCGCTTTCATTGCAGGAGACTCCCATGTCGCGGATCGTTCGCTTCCACCGAACCGGCGGTCCCGAAGTGCTGCAGCTTGACGAGCTGGACATCGGCCGGCCGCAGGCGGGCGAGATTAGAATTCGAGTAAAGGCGATTGGACTCAATCGCGCCGAGGCCATGTTCCGCTCGGGCGCCTACCTGGAAAGTCCGAATCTGCCGGCCAAGCTCGGCTATGAAGCGGCCGGCGAGATCGAGGTGCTCGGCGACGGCGTCAAGGGCTTTGCAGTGGGCGATGCGGTCAGCACGATCCCATCATTTTCAATGAACCGATATGGCGTCTACGGTGATGCCGCGAACGTTCCGGTGCACGCCGTGGTCAAGCATCCGGCGAATCTTTCCTGGGTCGAGGCGGCCGCGATCTGGATGCAATATCTGACGGCATACGGCGCACTGGTCGAAATAGGAGGTCTCGCGAGGGGCGACGCGGTCGTGATCACCGCGGCATCCAGCAGCGTCGGGCTGGCGGCAATCCAGATAGTCAATAGCCTGGGAGGCGTGTCCATAGCCACGACTCGCACCGGCGCGAAGCGAGACGCTCTGCTGAAGGCCGGAGCGCAGCATGTGCTCGTGAGCGAGCAGCAGGATATGGCACAGGAAGTGATGCGCTTGACCGGCGGCAAGGGCGCGCGCTTTGCGTTCGACCCGGTAGGCGGTCCGGGTGTCGAGGCCTTGGCCGCCGCAATGGCCGATGGCGGAACCATCTATCTCTACGGCGCGCTCGCGAGGGAACCGACGCCATTACCGCTGTTCCCGGCGCTGTCGAAAAATCTGGTCTTGCGCGGCTACACGCTATTTTCCGTCGTCGGTAAACAGGACAGCCTGGACCGCGGGAAACGGTTCGTCATCGACGGCCTCGCCGCCGGACGCCTGAAGCCTCTGATCGCCAGAAGCTTCTCGCTTCAAGATATCGTAGCAGCGCATCGTTTTCTTGAGTCGAATCAGCAGGTCGGAAAAATTGTCGTGACGGTCTGAGCCGCCCGGATGTACGTGCCGACATTGTTTGCCGAGAATCGGCCCGAGGAATTGGGGGCAATTCTCCGCAGCTGTTCATTGCCGGTGCTGGTCTCGCCGCTGAAGGATCATGACGGTTTGCGCCTGGTCGCAACCCACCTGCCGCTGACTTTGGATGGGCAGCGCTTGATCGGTCACATCGCGCGGGCCAACGAACAATGGCGGCTGCTCGACACGGACGTCGAGTCTTTCGCGATCTTCAGCGGCGTGGACGGCTACGTGAGCCCCTCGTTCTATGCCACCAAGCGCGAGACCGGCCGCGTCGTACCGACTTGGAATTATGAGGCTGTGCACGTCTACGGGCGGTTGGAAATCATCGAGGACACGGCGCGAATCCTCGAGGTGGTGACGAACCTGACGAACCGCTACGAACGCGCGCGAGAGAAGCCCTGGAATGTAACCGATGCGCCGAGCGATTACATCGCCGCGCAATTGACCGCGATTGTCGCGGTGGTGCTGCATATCACGAAGATGATCGGCGTACGCAAGCTCAGTCAGAACAAGACGACTGCGGATCGCGACGGGGTCGTCGCCGGGCAGTCTCGTGAGAATCCGCCGCTCGCTCGGCAGATGATCCGCGCCTTGCGTGACAAAAAATAGGCGGACACTCCGCGCTTCAGGTGTAAACTTTTGGCGAACGCTTCGCCGGGCCGCCGAGGGAGTGATTCTGATGCCTCGAACCGTCACTTTAGCCGTCGATTTGCCGGCGACGCCCAAGAGGCTGTACGCCATGTACCTGAACGCCAAGGTCCACGCCGCCTTCACCGGCGCGCCGGTGACGATCGCCGCGCGCGTGGGCGCCCGCTTCACAGCCTTCCGCGGCGCGCTGTCCGGCGAGATTCTGCAACTCGTTCCGAATCGGCTGATCGTGCAGTCGTGGCGGTCGACCGGGTTCGGCAAGCGCGACATCGATTCGACGCTGATGCTCGCGTTCTTTCCACGCGGAAAAGGCGGCCGCGTCGAACTGACGCATGTAAATGTGGCCGACCGGGATTTCGGCGGCGTATCCGAAGGATGGTCGAAATACTATTTCGTGCCTTGGCGCACTTATTTAGCTAGGAAGTAGACTCGGCTTACGATCAACTGAGCGGCCCGGAGGGCGGATGCAGAGCACAAGCGGACTCGAACAATTGGGATACAACGGCCTCGGCGATTACACGGAAAGTCTGCCTGCCGATGCCTACTTCGATCCTCGCCAATACGCGCGGGAGCTCCAGCGGATTTGGTATCGCAATTGGGTTTATGTCGGCCGTTCGAGCGACGTGGCGCGCGCGCGCGCGTTCCGGACGTTCGAATTGGGCGATCAGAGGCTGCTCTTGGTGCGCGACGATCGGGGTGTTCTGCGCGGATTCCACAACACTTGCCGCCATCGCGGCGCGGCCCTGTGCCGCGAGTCCGGCGGAATCTTCCCTACTGTCAATATCGTCTGTCCGTACCACGCTTGGACATACAATTTGCAAGGGGAATTGCTGCGCACCTCCTCCAAGTCCCGCGCGAGCGGTTTCGAGATCGCGGATTTCCCGCTCTACAAGATCAACGTCAAGGAATGGAACGGCTTTATTTTCGTCGCATTGACCGAAACGCCGCCGCCGTTCGAGAAGAGCTTTGACGTGCCGGTGGATCGGCTCGACGCATGGCCTCTCGAGGAATTGGTCGTCGGCCACGTGCTGCTGAAGACCGTCCAATGCAATTGGAAGGTTTTCTGGGAAAATTACAACGAGTGCCTGCATTGCCCTGGGGTGCATCCGCAGCTTTCAAAGTTGGTGCCTATCTATGGGCGAGGCCTGCTGGAGGAACGCGACGATCCCGAGTGGCGCGCGCACGCCGCGGACGCGGATCCCAAATTCAAGGGCGGATTGCGCCGCGGCGCCGCGAGCTGGTCCCTGGACGGAAATGCCGCCGGCACGCCGTTTCCCGGGCTTTCCGACGAAGATCGGCGAGCCGGCCACATTTACATGACCAATTTGCCGTCGATCTTTCTCGTCGGCCACGTCGATTACGTGCGCGTGGTCCGCCTGCTTCCGCTCGGGCCGGAAGTGACCGAGCTGCGCGTCGAGTACTTGTTCTCGCCGCGGACTTTGGTGGATCCGCGCTTCGACTTGCGCAATATCGTGGAATTCGCCAATCTCGTGATGACGGAAGACGCGCAGGTTTGCGAACTCAATCAAATGGGCCTTCGCGCCGGCCCTCATGCACGGGGCGTGCTGATGCCGGAAGAGTACGTCATACGGCAATTTCATCAATGGCTGCAAGCGGAACTTGCACGCGCATAGGCCCGCGATGTCACGCGACAATATACATCTGTCCGCACCATTGGAGGCGTATATCCGCCGTTTTGGCGTGCGCGAAGATAGCGATCTGGCTGCGCTGCGCGCAGAGACCGATCGTCATCCGCACTCGAACATGCAAATCGGACCGGAACAGGGACAACTGATGGCCTTGTTGGTGCGACTACTGGGCGCCCGCAAGAGCTTGGACATCGGCGTCTTCACGGGCTATAGCTCGATGGTCGTAGCCAAGGCTATGGGTCTCGAAGGCAAGATCGTCGCTCTCGATGTGAGTGAAGAGTATACGGCCATCGCCCGACGGCATTGGATCAAAGCAGGGATCGCGGGACGTATCGACTTGCGAATCCGGCCCGCCGCGGACAGCCTCGCGGAACTAGTGGCAGCAGGCGAATGCAACTCGTTTGATTTCGCCTTCATCGACGCCGACAAGGAAGAATACGACACCTATTATGAATTCGCGCTTCAACTCGTACGGTCGGGCGGCCTAATCGCAGTGGACAACGTGCTCTGGCATGGCAAGGTCGCCGATCCGTCGGACCAGACGGTCGACACGGTCGCGATTCGCGCGCTCAACGAAAAGATTCATGGCGACCGTCGAGTTGATGCCGCCCTGCTCCCGATTGCGGACGGCCTGACGCTGGCGCTGAAGCGATAGCGCATTCAGCGCGAACGCGGCCCATGGAGGACAGCGCCGACCGGCGCGTCATGTCGGCGTTGTTTTGAGCGCTCGAGCTAGCCGCGTCAACGAAGCGAGCACCTGATCGACGGACATGGCCGCCCGCGGATCCTTCAGTTCGCCGGCGGAATCGAACGCCTCGTGTGCCCGGGCGAGCGCGAATTGCGTCGGCACGACGACCATCGCAAAGGCCATCTGAAAATATTGACGCAAATAATTCATCGCACGCAAAGCGCCGAGCGGACCCGGCGAGGCGGATAATAGTGCGACCGGTTTGTAGGCTGTGACCGCAAGGCCCGCAGGCCGATCGCCGGTCGCAACGATTCGCGACAGCCAATCGAATGCGTTGACCACCAATGGCGTCGGAAACCCGTTGTATTCCGGAGTCACCAACAATAGAGCATCGCAGTCGATGATTGAGCGCTGCAGGCGATACGCGCCGTCCGGCACACCGGCGGTGGCCTCCAGGTCTCCATCGTAGACCGGCAGAGCGAGATCGCGCAGGCTCAACCAGTCGATGCGATGGCCGGCCGCTTGTGCCCGCGCGCCGGCGACCTTCGAGAGCCGCACGTTGACAGACCCGGTGCGGTCACTGCCGGCGATGATCAGGACGGATAAGGCGCTCATGTTGCTTCAAAGGCGGTCAGCCGGGCAACGGAATAAATTCAGTCTCGTTCGGCACCTTGTCAAACCGACCCGCTTGCCAATCGCGTTTCGCTTGTTCGATTCGCTCCTTGGAACTCGAGACGAAGTTCCACCAAATATGGCGCTGACCGACGGGGTCTCCGCCGATGACCATGAGGCGACTTTGCTCGAGCGCCTCCAGACGCAGTCGCGCGCCGGGTTCCGCTACTGCCATGACGCCGGCGCTGTATCGCTCGCCGTCGATCAGCCCCTCGCCCGACACGACGTATGCGGCCCGTTCCCGATACTGATCCGGAAGTGTCACCGCGGATCCCCGCGGTAGCCGGTACTCGGCGTAGAGCATGGGCGAGCGGCTGGCGACCGGCGACCGGTGCCCGTCGACTTCCCCGATGATCACGTGCACGGAAACGCCATCCTGGTCGAAAATCGGCAGGCTGTCGGCCGGGTAATGCGCGAATGCGGCTTCTGTCTCTTCATCGGCGGCCGGTAGCGCCATCCAGGACTGTATGCCGTGCAGCCGGGATTCGGCATTGAGGTCATCGCCGGAGCGCTCCGAGTGGACGATTCCGCGGCCGGCCGTCATCAAATTGACGGCGCCCGCCCTGATCGGCTGCACGAATCCGAGGCTGTCGCGATGAATGATCTCTCCTTCGAACAAGTACGTCACCGTTGCAATTCCGATATGCGGATGCGGCCGAACTTGAATGCCCTTGCCCGGAGCAAAGCAAGCCGGCCCCATGTGATCGAAGAAAATGAATGGGCCGATCATCTTTGTTTCCGGCGACGGCAGAACTCGACGCACGGTGAAATCGCCCAAATCCTTTTGCTTCGATTCGATGCGCTGCGCGACGGATCCTCTAACGGTTCGGCAAAGCGGTGTGGTCGCGGAAAAAAAGCTCACGGTCCGCAGTCCGCGAGCGGCGGCGCCGAAAGGACATCGCGCAGCACCGCCGCGTGATTGCGCTGCCGATCCCTGGCGGCATAAAGCAAAGTGATCCGCTGCCCTTTCGCGCTCTGCCGCAACGCCTCCAATGCGTTCTCTTGTTGCCGCAATTCCTCGCGGTAGCGTCGGCAAAACTCGCTCCACCGCGACGGATCGGCATGCAGCCACTTGCGCAGCGCAGCGCTCGGCGCGAGTTCGCGCGCCCAATCGTCGAGCGCGGCCTGCGCCTTGTCGACGCCGCGTGGCCACAGCCGATCCACCAGCACACGCAGTCCATCGCCGGGATCGCGCTCATCGTAGATGCGTTTGATGCAAACCGGCGGCACGGCGGACATCGTTCCTCCGGCATCGATATCCCGCAAATAGCATGGCGGAGAACTGCACTCGACCGGCTCATCGGGTCGATTGTTTTCCGAGGCCGGCATTGAACTGCGCGCCTGATCCAAAATTCTTCAGATCGCAAGCCGCGCGGGCGCGGGCACGCACCAAATGTCGAGCGGCGCGCTGCGACCCCGCAGCGCGAATTTCGGCAGCCGCAGGTAGGAATTAGGCGACGGCAAGGCGTCGGCGCCGTCGAGGGCCGACGCGACCGCGGCCGAGAACAACAATTCGCCGGCTCGGGCACGGCCGCAAAGCCGTGCCGCCACATTGACCGTATCGCCGACCACCGTGGCGGCTTGACGACCCGCAGGGCCGATGAACCCGATCGCAACTTCGCCGCAGTGAATGCCGACGCCGATGCCCGCTTCGACCGACAATTCCCGCCGCCATCGAATCGCGACCGGCGCGAATTGACGCAGCATGTCGGTGCCGGCTGCGAGCGCCTCGCCGGCGCCGGCGCTCGCCCGCTCATCGATGCCGAACCCGGCCATCAGTCCGTCGCCGGCCAGATGGAAGATTCGGCCTCGATGCATATCGGTCGCAGCGACCAATATGCCGAATAATTCGTTGAGCAGGGGCAATATGCGAGGAGGCGGCAGGCGCTCGGCGAGGCCGGTATAGCCGCGCAAGTCGACGAACAATACCGTCGCCTGCGTAGCGGCGGCATGCGCCGATCGCGCATCGGTCGAACCCGCCTTTGTCTCATTGCCGTGCAGTAGCAGCATGCGGGTCGCCGTTTTTGTGACGCGTCGTGGCCAGACCCTGCCGATTATGCCGCTTCTGAGGCCGGCGGTCGATCAATTGGGTCCAATGCCTCATAACGTTGCGGGCACCGCGATTCCCTTGAGCCCCCTGCCCTGCAGTCGCTCGTTGATCCGCTTCATGGCGCCGTTCTGAAAATCGGCAAACGCCTTCTGCACGTCGCTCAGTTCGCGGCGCAGCGTATCGATGTAGGTCAATTGATAATCCGTCGGCCTGCCCTCGTATGACATGATCGCGCCGTACAATTCGTCGGTGTGCTCGCGCAGCCGCTCTTCGCCGGTGATCGCACCGCCTTCGGTCGTTGCAACGATCTTCTTGCGGATGTTGTTGGCCTGATCGGCGATATCGGCCAAAGGCTTCTTCAGCGCATCCTCGCCGTTCAACGCGGCGGCCGAGGCTTCGGCTTGGCTGCGAACTGCGTTGATCCGGGTGACCAGGTCGCTCATGTCGGCGAACAGCGCTTTGACGCGTTCCGCGGCATCGAACTGCGCCTCGCGATCGGCTACCGTGAACCGGTCGCGCCGGTCCAGTTCGACGTCGATCTTCGTCTTGAATACCTCGCCGTTCTTGGTCATGCGGATCGTGTAGGTTCCCGGCACGACCCGCGGACCGACAATCGAATTGAAGGCGACTTGCGCAGCCGGCGGCACGCGCGGCGCTTTGGTCTGCATCGACCACACGACGCGATTGATGCCCCGGCGAACGCTGGCCGGCAGCGTGTCGATTACATTGCCGTTGCTGTCCAACACGTCGATTTGCAGCTTTCCGAACAGATGACGACTGCGCTGGTAATAGGTGATCGCGGCGCCATTCGAGGGATTCGGTCCCGTGAATGCGGCGTCGCCGTTCATCCAGCCGCCGAACGCGTCGATGCGCTGTTGGATCGGGCGGGACGGCAGAAAACTCGCCTCGCGATTCAGCAGATCGGCGTCGAGGCTGCGCAACGGCGTCACGTCGTCGATGATCCAAATTCCGCGCCCGTGCGTGGCGAGCACGAGGTCGGAGTCGCGGTTCTGTATCGCGAGATCGCGCACCGCGACCGCCGGGAACTCGCCGCCCTTGAACTGAGCCCAATGCACGCCGCCGTCGATCGAGATCCACAGGCCGAACTCGGTGCCGGCATACAGTAGCGAGGATTTGATCGAGTCCTGCTTAATGACATGCACATAACCACGTATCCCTTTGTTTTCTCTGGGGCTTGCTAAGGCCGTCCAGGATTTGCCGTAGTCGCGCGTCTCGTAGATATAGGGCGCCATGTCGCCGAAAGTATGGCGATCGAACGCGGCAAAGGCGGTGCCGGCGTCGAAGTTGTCGGCCTGCACCCAGGAGACCCACTCGCCGGCCGGCAGGCCGCGGATGTTCTTGACCACATTGGTCCAATGCTCGCCCGCGTCGCGTGTGATTTGCAGGTTGCCGTCATCGGTGCCGACCCAGATCAGGCCGGCCTGCTGCGGCGATTCACTGATCGAATAAATCGTCGTATAAGCCTCGGCGGCCGAGTTATCGACGGTCACCCCGCCGGATTGCTCCTGCTCCTGTTTTTTCGGGTCATTCGTCGTCAGATCGGGTGAAATGCGGTCCCAACTCTGTCCATGATCGCGCGAACGGAACAGAAATTGCGCCCCGATGTAGAGCGTGCCGATTTCGTGCGGACTCATCGCGATCGGCGTGTTCCAGTTCCAGCGTAGCTTCTCGTTGTAATTCGGTTTCGGCTTGATGTCGCGGGCCTCATGCGTATGCCGATTGACGCGCGTAACGCTGCCTCCCTGCGTCTCCATATAAATGAATTCGGTGTCGGCCGGATCGTCGAACATCCAAAATCCGTCGCCGCCGCAGAAATTCTCCCACTGAGCGTTGGTGATGCCGCCGGGATACGACGAGTCGCCGACCCAGCATGCGTTGTCCTGCAGGCCGCCGTAGACGTGATACGGATCGGCATTGTCGACGCTGACGTGGTAGAACTGCGATACCGGCAGGTTATCGGCCTTCCACCACTTGTTGCCGCCGTCTTGCGAATACCAGAGGCCGCCGTCGTCGCCGACGATGATTCTCTGCGTATTGCGCGGGTCGATCCAAACGACGTGCGAGTCGCCGTGCGTACCGCCTCCGACATTGGCAAAGCTCTTGCCGCCGTCGAGGCTTTGGATCAGGTTGAGGTCCGGCTTGAACACGCGGTCCGCGTTTTGCGGGTCGACGATCAAGTTGGCGAAGTAGAACGGGCGCCAAACCATCAGTTGGCTCTTATCGCGCTGTTGCCAGGTCTTGCCGCCGTCCTCCGAACGGAAAAGCGCCGTATCCGGCGATTCCACCAAGGCGTAGACGATCGCCGGATTCGACGGGGCCACCGCGACCGCTATGCGCCCGAACGGCTTCTTTGCGAATCCTGCGTTCGCCGTGTCGGTAATTTCGGTCCAGGTCTTGCCGCCGTCGGTCGAACGGAATAATCCGCTCGCCGATTGCGCGCTCGCATTACGGCCGCCGGAGCGAAAAGTCCAGCCTTTGCGGCGGAAATCCCACATCCCGGCGAACAATACGTTTGGATTCTTCGGGTCCATCGCCAGCGATGCACAGCCGGTCGACAAATTGCGGCCCGCGAGCACAAGCGCCCAACTCCTTCCGCCATCGCCGGTTTTGTACAGGCCGCGAGCGGCGGAATCGCTCCACAGCTTGCCTGGCACGCAGGCGTAGACGGTGTTGCCGTCTTGCGGGTCGACCAATACTTTGGCGATGTGCTCGGAGTCCCGCAAGCCCATGTTGGACCAGGTCTCGCCGCCGTCACTGGACTTGTAAATCCCGTCGCCGACCGATACGGAATTACGCGTCCAAGATTCGCCGGTGCCGACCCAAACCGTGTCGTGGCGCGACGGATCGATCGCTATGTCGCCGATCGACTGCACCGGCTCTTTGTCGAAGACCGCCTTGTACGTTGTGCCGCCGTCGCTGGACTTCCAGACTCCGCCGCTGGCGGCGCCGACGTAAATGGTCAGCTTACCGTCCTTCTCGGTGGTTGCGGCGAGCGCGGCGATGCGGCCGCTCATCGTTGCCGAACCGATATTGCGCATGCCTAGACCGGAAATCGCGCCGCTGTCGAATTTGGCGAGGCCCGCCGCCGCCGCCGATGCGCAGTCGGCGCCGCCGAACATCAGCGCCGCCGTCATAAGGCCGAGCGGAAACGCTCCCCGATAAGAATTGTTCATCGTGTCGCCCCTTGCACAGCGTGTCCCTTCGCGGTATTTGCCGGAAACGCGAAGATCGTGTCGTCCATCGGTTCGTTCGCCGAGGCTTTGAGGATCGTGATCTGCTGTCGACTGAAGTCGCCGCCGCCTTTCGTGTACGAGGAAATCGACAACGGGAAGTAGACGCCGTTGACGCGCTCGTAATCGCCGTAATCGGTCACTGATTCGACCTGCGTGCCGCGGACGACTAATTGGTCGACGGTGCGTATTTCCAGGAAATAATCCGGATCGAGATAGATGTACTCGACGTCGCCGTTCTTGCGCGTGGTCTTGAGCTTGTGCGCCAAGGTGCCGTCGATATCCTCGGTGCCCAGGTATTCGATGTTGCTCGTCTCCGCGGCGCGGTTGGCAAGAGGTCCGCCGATGGATGCGTCGTCGGCAAGCGATTTGGCGTCGTCGGCGGACATTCGCTCCGGATCGCGCCGGCCCTGGAACGGGGAGATCTGCCAGGCCTCGTTGCCGTCCCACGCCTGAATCTGCGTCAGTCCCTGCAGCGTCGCCTCGTCGCGCACGGAGTCCGGCTCCTTCTTGAATTCCTTGAAGAGGAGTTCGTATTGGCCGGCGATTCGCAGCTTGCCCTCGAGCTTCAGCGTCTTGATCGCATCGATCTTGTCGGCCCCGCCGCGTGCCGCGAGATTCTTCGCCACCAGTTCCTCGGCGGTCAGTGCGTTGGCGGCGACCGGCGCCAGCAAAAATGCGGCGAAAATGAGCGAATGATGCAAGCGCATGGAAAGTAAACCTCGCGGTTCGAGCGGACACCCCGCAGACGGCAAGGCGCGAGCATATCAGCGCTTGGGCCCCCGTGGCGACACCCAAAACCCAACTGGGCAGCCCACGGGCTTGCGGCTTACGCGTACTGGCCGGTCGGGCTACAAGGAGTATGATCGCGCGGGTACGGGTCATTTCAACATCGTTGAGTGAGCGCAATGGAAGAGAAGACATATACGGTTCCCGATCACGTCGCCGCCGCCGCCAAGATCAAACGAACCGATTATCGCCGCATGTATGCCGAGTCCATCGAAGCATCGGACCGCTTCTGGACGAAGATCGGGCGTCGTATCGACTGGATTCGGGAGTTTACGCGGGTCAAGGACACGAGTTTTGATGCGGGGGATTGCCATATCCGCTGGTTCGAAGACGGCAAGCTGAATGTCTCGAGCAATTGTTTGGACCGGCATTTGCAGACGCGCGCCGATAAGACGGCGATCATTTGGGAAGGCGACGATCCGAGGCTTGCCGAACACATCAGCTACCGGGATCTCTATGAACGGGTGTGCCAGTGTGCCAACGCGTTGAGATCGATCGGCGTCGGCAAGGGCGATCGCGTCACGATCTATTTACCGATGATTCCCGAAATAGCCGTCTCGATGCTGGCTTGCGCGCGTATCGGCGCCATTCATTCCATCGTATTCGCCGGTTTCTCCTCGGAGGCCTTGGGCGGACGTATAGCGGACTGCGATTCCAGCGTCGTGATCACGGCCGATGAGGGAATCCGCGGCGGTAAACGGGTCCCCTTGAAGCAGAACGTCGACGGCGCGCTCAGCATCAAGGGAACGGAATGCGTCAAGCATGTCCTGGTCGTGCGCCGCACCGGTGTGCGCGTGCCGATGTATTCGCCGCGCGATCAGTGGTTCGAGGACATCGTCATGATGCAGGCCAAGACTTGTCCAGCCGAGGTCATGGATGCCGAGGATCCCCTATTCATTTTGTACACATCCGGATCGACCGGGCAACCGAAAGGCGTGCTGCATACGACCGGCGGCTACCTGGTCTACGCGGCATTCACGCACGAAGCGGTCTTCGACCTGCGTGACGAGGACATCTATTGGGCGACCGCCGATATTGGCTGGGTGACGGGCCACAGCTACATCGTCTACGGCCCGCTTGCCAACGGCGCGACGACGGTCATGTTCGAAGGCGTGCCGAATTACCCCGACAGCGGCCGCTTCTGGCAAATCGTCGACAAGCACAAGGTGACGATCTTGTATTCTTCGCCGACGGCGATTCGTTCGCTGATGCGTGAAGGCGAAGCCCCTGTCAAATTTTGGTCGCGCAAGAGCTTGCGGCTGTTGGGTTCGGTCGGCGAACCGATCAATCCCGAGGCATGGGAATGGTATTACCGCGTCGTCGGCGAGGAGCGATGCCCCATAGTCGACACTTGGTGGCAAACGGAGACTGGCGGAATACTGATCGCGCCGCTGCCCGGCGCGATCGACCTGAAACCGGGTTCGGCGACCGTGCCGTTCTTCGGCGTACGGCCCGCGATCGTCGACGGCGAGGGCCGCATTCTCAATGGCGCTTGCGAGGGGAATCTGGTGTTGCTCGACAGCTGGCCGGGACAGATGCGCAGCGTCTACGGCGACCATCAGCGGTTCATCGACACTTACTTCAAGGCATTTCCCGGTACGTACTTTACCGGCGACGGCGCGAGGCGCGATGCGGACGGCTATTACTGGATCACCGGCCGGGTCGACGATGTGATCAACGTGGCCGGACACCGCTTGGGTACCGCCGAGATCGAAAGCGCCTTGGTGGCGCACGCGCAGGTTGCCGAAGCAGCCGTGGTTGGTTATCCGCACGACATCAAAGGACAGGGCATCTATGTCTATGTCACTTTGATCGTCGATGCCGAACCCAGCGATGCATTGCGGACCGAATTGCGCGAATGGGTACGCAGAGAGATCAGTCCGATCGCGACGCCGGACGTGATTCAATGGGCGCCCGCATTGCCGAAGACCCGATCGGGAAAGATCATGCGGCGAATTCTCCGCAAGATCGCGGCGAATGAGACCGATAGCTTGGGGGATATTTCAACGCTGGCGGATCCTGGCGTCGTCGCGCAACTGATCGCCGATCGCGCGAAGCAAGGAGGCCGCGCGGCGCCGGCGGAGAAGTCTGCGGCGAAGCGCCAAGCCTGATTCCCAGAAGGAGCAAGTGATGGAAGAGGTGGTCATAACGGCGGCGCTACGCAGCGCGGTCGGAAAATTCGGCGGATCAATCGCAAAAATACCGGCAGCCGATCTCGGCGCCCAAGTCATCAAGGCGCTGCTGTCCGCCTCCGGCGTCGAGCCTTCGCAAATTTCCGAGGTGATCCTCGGCCACGTGCTTACCGCAGGCTGCGGGCAGAATCCCGCGCGCCAGGCGTCGATCCGCGCCGGTATCCCCGACGGCGTGCCGGCGATGACGATCGGCAAGGTTTGCGGCAGCGGATTGAAGGCGACCCATCTGGCGGCGCAGGCGATCAGATGCGCGGATGCGGACATCGTGATTGCCGGCGGGCAAGAGAATATGAGCGCCGCCCCGCACGTGCTGCCCGGGGCGCGCGACGGGTTTCGGATGGGCGACATCAAGCTGATCGACAGCATGATCGTCGACGGGCTATGGGATGTCTACAACCAAATTCACATGGGAATCACCGCCGAGAACCTGGCGAAAAAGTACCAGATTTCGCGCCGCGAGCAGGACGAGTTTGCGGCGAGCTCCCAGCAAAAGGCCGAGACTGCGCAAAAGGCCGGAAAGTTCAAGCCGGAAATCACGCCGATCGAAATCGCCGGCAAGAAGGCGACGACGATTTTCGATACCGACGAATTCATCCGTTACGGCGTGACGGCGGACGCGCTCGGCGAGCTGCGGCCGGCGTTTTCGAAGGACGGCAGCGTTACGGCCGGCAATGCGTCCGGCATCAACGACGGAGCCGCCATGGTCATGATGATGTCGGCACGCAAGGCCAAGGAACTCGGCCTGAAACCGCTCGCTGCGATCAGGGCATATGCCTCGGCCGGAGTTGATCCGAAGATCATGGGCATCGGCCCGGTGCCCGCGAGCCGCCGATGCCTGCAGAAGGCCGGTTGGAGCCACGCGGATCTGGACCTGATGGAAATCAACGAGGCCTTCGCGGCGCAATCGATTGCGGTCAACAAGGAAATGGGCTGGGATACCTCGAGGATCAACGTGAACGGCGGTGCGATCGCGATAGGTCATCCGATCGGCGCGTCGGGCTGCCGCATACTCGTCACCCTGATCCATGAAATGATACGGCGCGACGCGAAGAAAGGCCTGGCTAGCCTCTGTATCGGCGGAGGAATGGGAGTTGCGCTCGCTGTTGAGCGCTAAATGTCCGCGAGTTTAGTCTAGGACTGCAGCACGTACTGGCCCGGCGCATCGCCGAGCACCGGATATCCGGCCTCGGGATTGCCGACGACCGGCGATGCGACGCGTTCGGGCGAGGAATGGGCGGCCAGCCAATGCTGCCAGCTCGGCCACCATGAGCCCTGCGTCAATGGCGCCTGTTCGTGCCAAGCGTCGGGCGTCAGCGTAGTCTCGGAATCGCTCCAAGTCAGCATCCGGTGCCGCCGCCGCGGGTGCGCGGGACCGCTGACGATTCCCGCGTTGTGCCCTCCGGAAGTCAATAGGAACGTGTAGTCGCTCGAGCGGGTCAGCGCGCGAACCTTGTACACCGAACGCCATGGCGCCACGTGGTCGGTCTCCGTGCCGACGACGAACATCGGACAATGGATTTCGGACAGATCGACTCGCTCGCCTTGCGCCGAGAAGGCGCCGCGCGCCAACGCGTTGTCGAGGTAGAGTTGACGCAGGTATTCGGTATGCATGCGCGAGGGCATGCGCGTGCCGTCGGCGTTCCACGCCATCAAGTCGTTCGGTTTGTCGATTTGTCCGCGCAAATATTTGTTGACGGCCGGCACCCACAGCAAATCGCGCGACCGCAGCATCGTGAACGCCGCGCCCATTTGTTCGGCCGTCAGCACGCCGCTGCTCTGCATCGCCGCCTCGAGCATTTCGATTTGGCTCGGGCTGATGAACAGCGACAATTCGCCGGGCTCGCTGAAATCGGTCTGCGCGGCCAGCAGCGACAGCGAGGCGATGCGCCGATCGCGCTGCTTGGCGAGCACCGCCGCCGCGATCGACAACAGCGTTCCGCCGATGCAGTAGCCGACCATGTGCAATTTCGATTGCGGCACGAGCGCCGCGACCGCGTCGATCGCGTCGCGGATGCCGAGCTGCAGATAGTCATCCATTCCCAAGTCGCGATCCTCGACGCCGGGATTTTTCCAGGAGAGCATGAAGACGGTGTGTCCCTGTGACACGAGATAGCGTACCAAGGAGTTCTTCGGAGACAGATCCAGTATGTAGTACTTCATGATCCACGCCGGCACGATGACAATCGGTTCGGCGTAGACCGAAGGTGTCATGGGGTCGTATTGGATCAGCTCGACCAGCGGGTTGCGCATGACGACTTTTCCGGAGGTGACCGCAAGTCCCGGCCGACGACGAATTCGGTCTGCCGGGCCGCGCCCTCGCGGGCGAACAGCATTTCGAAGTCCTTGAACCAGTGGCTGATTCCGCGCAATAGGTTTTGACCGGATTCGGCCCGAGTGGCTTGCAGCAGATCCGGGTTGGTCGCCAAATAATTGGCAGGCGAAACCGCCTCGAGCGCATTTCCGCCCATCAGCTTCAGCTTCTGCTCGTTGTCCACCGAAACACCCGGGACCGAGGACAAGGCGGTCTTCCACCAATCCGCATAGTTCTTGTAGGTATTTGCGTAGACGTTGAACGGCCAGCGCTGCCACGAGTCGCTGTCGTAGCGTGCATCCGCTTGCGCCGGCTCGAGCGCCCGGCCGGTCATCGCATTGACGGCGAAGGTCCAGCTGTCGACGGCCTTTTTCGCGGCGTCGCCTGCCAATTCCCATTGCGTCGCCGGACGGCGCGCGAGATTCGTATACCAATCCAAGCAGGCCAGCACGTACACTTCGGGCGCCAAACCGCCGGTGGCGCTGGCCAATTGCGTTCGCATCGCCCGCTGCCAATCGAACTGCGCCGCAGAGGCGTTACTGTCGGTTTCGCTCACGGTGATCGGCCTATCAGGCGCCCTTCTTAATGGTCTCGGCCACTTTGGCCGTCGCCTCGCTCAGCAGCTGATTGAACGACGCTTGTGCGCCGTTCGCCAGGCTGACGAATTCCTGGACTCGCGATTTGAACTTCTCGCCGAATTGCGTCGCGAGCGCTGTCTGCGTCGCCGCGAGCTCCGCCGGCGCCGCGGTGACAAGATTGGCCTTGGCCTGTGCCAAAGTCCATTCCAGATAATCACCGGCTATCGCGAACTGGAAGCGGCCGAAACTCTCGATCGCCTTCAGCGCCTCTTGCTGCGCTCGCAGAGTCGGCGCCCAAGCGCTGCGGTAGCTATCGAACATCGTAGTCGGATCGAATTTCAAGTCGGACATGATTGCGGCCCCCGTCAGTTTTTGAACCTCGGACCGAACGCACTCCGCTGTCATGGAGAGCGTCCGGTCCGCTTCCGGCCGGAGCATCGCGGCGCCGGCCGATCCGGGACTCGAGTCCCTTAGGCAGTCTTCTTGATCGTCTCGGCGACTTTGGCGGTCGCTTCGCCCAGCAAATGATTGAACGAATTCTGCGCGGTTGTCGCCAAATTCGCGAACTCTTGAACTCGCGCTTTGAATCGCTCGCCGAACTGGGTCGCGAGTGCGGTTTGGGTGGCTGTGAGCTCCGCCGGGCTGCTGGCGGCCAAGCCGGCCTTCGCCTGCGCCAGGCTCCACTCGAGGTAGTCGCCGGCGATCGCATACTGATAGCGGCCGAAGCTCTCTAAGGTCTTCAGGCCTTCTTGCTGCGCGAGCAACGACGGCGCAACGGCATTGCGGTACGCGTCAAAGGCAACGTTCGGATCGAAATTTAGGTTTGTCATGATGGCTCCGTTCGGTCTGTGGTGGAAGTTACGATGGCTATTATAGCGCATTTTGTATGCAGTGCAAGAGAATTTATAAGATTCTGCGCTTAACCCACAATGTGCATGTAACTATATGTTTTTACATTATTTTTATAATTGCCATTGGGTAAATATTCAATATCTCAGAACAATTATATTGCAACGCATAGATCAAAGGCGCAAACCGCCGTCGATTTCCAGACAGCGCCCGGTATAAAAATCGTTCTCGAATATGAAGCGTACCGCCGCCGCGATCTCATCAGGCTGTCCGAGCCGCTTCAGCGGCACCGGCGCGATTAGCCGCTCGAGCATTTCGGGACGCATCGAAGAAAGTATATTGGTCGACGTAAAGCCGGGAGCGACCGCGCCGACGCGAATGCCGTAGCGCGCCAACTCTTTGGCCCAGACCACGGTCATCGATGCGACACCGGCCTTCGCGGCGCTGTAATTGGTTTGACCGGCATTGCCTGACTTCGAGATGCTCGATATGTTGACGATCACGCCGCCATGCCCTATTTCGATCATCTGTGCCGCGGCTTCGCGGGCGCACAGGAACACGCCGGTCATATTGACGTCGATGACCGCGCTCCACTGGGCGAGCGACAAACGTTCGACGACCTTCCCGTCCTTGGCTTTGACGAGCAAGGCGTCGCGCACGATACCGGCATTATTGACGAGTCCGTCGAGGCGCCCGAAATCGGCCCCGATGCGCGCCATGACCGCGGTCACATCCGTCTCTTTGGCCACGTTGGCGCCATAGACGCGCGTTTCGGCGCCCTCCGCCGCGCATAGCGCCTGACTTTCCGCCAAATCCGCCTCTTGCAGTTCGATCAAGGCGAGCTTCGCACCGCGCTTTCGCGAAATGGAGGGCAACCGCGCGTCCGATGCCGCGCCCCGCCCCGGTAACAACAATCACCTTGTCTTTCAGATCCATCGCTTTATTTACCTTCCTCAGGGTTGGCGTCGGGATTCGACGCGGGATCGTCGGCGGCTTTGGCCGGTTCCGCATCTGCGGCGGGCGCCGGCCCCGCGGGCGGGTTGGTCGCACCGAAAAAAGTCGCCTGCATGCGCGCAAACGCCTCGAGATTCGCGCGCGCGAGATCTACGAAAGGGCTCAACGGCGGCGCGCTGAGCACCTTGTTCATTTCCATGCGCATCGCATCCTGCTGGCGCAGCAGCGTCGTGAAGCCTTGTTCCAGATAACGCGTCAACATCGACTGCAGTGGGCTGGAATAGAAACGGATGATCATTTCAAGCAGTTCGCTGCTGAGGACCGGCGAACCCAATTGTTCCTGCTCGGCGATAATTTGCAGCAATACCGATCGAGTGAGATCCTCCCCGCTCTTGTCGTCGAGGACTTTGATCTTCTCGCCGGCGGCGACCAGCTGGCGCAGATCCGCCAGAGTCACGTGCCGGCTGGCTTCGCTGTCGTATAGACGCCGGTTGGCGTATTTTCGGATCGTGCGTTCTTTAGCAATCATGGCAGGTGGTCCGGTGAGATGGCATGGCGCAGTCTACGGCTTTTAGTATGCATTGCACAATAGCGGGATCCGGCATCCGTGCGATCGCCGGGATGTGTACTGTTTCACAAATTGAATCAAAAGCTTGCTACGCTTACCTGGGTCCGTAATAAGGCGCCCATCGGACCATTGCTGATTGCATCGCAAATGAAGGACTTATTCGCATGAACGAAGATTGGCTTCGACATTGGCGCACTTGGGCGATGGCCTGGGAGACGAGCGCCACCCCGTGGCCGCCGGCTTCGAGCCCGATGGCCGGTGCACCCGGAGCGGACCGGTCCGACCCTTACGCGGCGATCGCCGCCGCGTTTACCGCCGCCGCGCGCGCCGCGATCGACGGCGCCGCCCGCGCGCCCGCGCAAGCACGCGCGCCCGCGATCGAGCAATTCGCCGAGTTCTTGCGCGCGCAGTTCAGCGACTGGTCGGCATTGTCTGCGCTTGGACCGCAGAGACTGCACCAAGAGCGCGCGGAACGCATGTCGACGGCCGCGTCAGAGGCGCAGGGAGCACAAGCTCGACTCAGCCGACTCTGGTCGGACACCTTGCGCCAAGCGGCCGGCGTGTTTGCCAATCGCTGCGCCGATCCCGGCGCGGCCGCGGCGCCGCCGATCGAACTGTATGACGCATGGATCGATTGCGCCGAAGATGCCTACGGCCGCATGGCGCACGGCGAAGCGTTCTGCAGCGCGCAGGCGGATCTTCTGAACGCACAGTCGAAACTGCGCGCCGAAATGCGCGCGATCCTGGAGCTGTGGTGCAAAGAGTTGGATCTGCCGACCCGTAGCGAGCTCAACAGCGTGCACATGGCGATGAAGGAGTTGCGCGAGCAACTGCCGAAGACCCTTCCCGATACCCGCGGTAAGCAGCGCGCGACACCGACCAAGCACGAGATCAGTGGCGCCGGGGATTCAAGCCCGCGGCAGCCGAAGCGTCGCCGCGCGGCCAGCCCCCGCGGCCAAAACGGACCGGCATGAGCACGAACTTGCTTGCGGGTTTGGCGGGCGCCCGGCAAGCCGCCGTCGGCGCGACGGCCAAGGACATTGTCCTGCAGCGCGATAAATTGATTCTTTATCACTACCGCCCGATCGCGCGTCCGTCGCCGGCTGCGCCGCTGTTGATCGTCTATGCGCTGGTCAACCGGCCCTACATGCTCGATCTGCAGCCGGACCGTTCCTTGATCCGCGGCTTGCTGGCCGCCGGTCTCGATGTCTACATGATCGATTGGGGATATCCGGACGGCGCCGATCGCTTCACGACGCTGCAGGACTATCTGGACGGCTATCTGGACGGCTGTGTCGATGCGGTATTGCGTCGGCCGGTGCTACGGCGCTGAATTTGCTCGGCGTCTGCCAGGGCGGCACGTTCAGCGTTTGCTACAGCGCCCTGCATCCCGAACGGATACGCAATTTGATCACGATGGTGACGCCGATCGACTTTCAGACGCCGGCCGATCTATTGTCGAAGTGGGTGCGCGGCGTGGATATAGCCGCCTGGATCGGCAATGGCAATGTCACAGGCGAGACACTCAATCGAATTTTCCTGTCGTTGATGCCATTCCGCCTCTCGCAGCAGAAATACGTGCAGCTGTTATTCGCTTCCGCGCCGCCGCAACAACTCGAGAATTTCATGCGCATGGAGCGCTGGATCTTCGACAGTCCGGATCTGGCCGGCGCGGCGCTGCGGGAATTCGCCGCTTGGTTCTATCAGGAGAACCGCCTGGTCCGCGGGACGCTGCAAATCGGCGGGCGCGCGGTGGACTTGCGGGCCATCAAACAGCCACTGCTCAATTTGTACGGTAGCCGCGATCACTTGGTGCCGCCGGCCGCCTCTGCGGCGCTCGAACATCTGACCGGAAGCCTGGATTACACCGGCCGCGAACTGGATTTGGGGCATATCGGCATGTACGTCAGCGAGCGCGCCCAGCAGCAGGTGCCCCCGCTGATCGCCGATTGGCTCACATGTAAACACCGCCGTTGACGTTGATCTGCTGGCCGGTGACGTAGTCGCCGTCCGCAGCCAAAAACAACACGGCTTTGGCGATCTCATCGGGCTGGCCGAAGCGGCCCAGCGGTATGCGGCTGCGGATCTGCGCCTGAATGTTCTCCGGCACCTTGGCGAGCATTTCGGTCAGGGTAAAGCCGGGCGCCAACGCATTGACCGTGATGTTGTGGCGGGCAAGCTCGAGCGCCGCGGTCTTCGTGAACGCGATGATGCCGCCCTTGCTCGCCGAATAATTGGCTTGCCCGAAGTTGCCTGCTTGCCCGACGAAGGAGCTGATATTGATGATGCGACCGTAGTTTTGCGCGCTCATCATCGGCATGACCGCCGTCACGCCGTAGTAGCAGGCGTTCAGATTGGTGTTGATCACATCGACCCAATCTTCGTCCGTCATCTTGCGCAGAGTCTTGTCGCGCGTGATGCCCGCATTATTGACCAGCACGTCGAGCTTGCCCCAGGCGTCGCGGATTTTCTGGACCATGCCGCTCCACACGGCCCGATCGCCGACATTGCCTTGCAATAGCAGAGTTTTCGTCCCGCCCTTGTGCAACTCGTCGGCCAAGGTCTGGGCTTCCGCGCTGCCGGAACGATAATTTATGGCGACCGCGGCGCCTTCGACCGCAAACATCGTCGCAATGGCACGGCCGATACCCCGAGATGCGCCGGTGATCAGCGCGCAACGTCCGGTCAATTTTCCCATGAGCGATCTCCCACGTGTTATTGTGCAATTGTTATCGGATACTGCCTCAATGGTCGATTCGGAGGCACCGCGACGGCGCCGCCCTGGCGCCGAGGGGACGGTGCGCACCAGACGTCCAACGGCGCGCTGCGGCCGCGCAATCGAAGTTCCGGCAAGTGCAGGTAGGCCGCCGATTCGCCGGCGGCGGCTCGCGCAGCACCCTCGTCGCATGCCCGATAGATCGCGGCCGTCAGCAGGATTTCGCCGGCGCGCGCGCGCTTGCTCAATAGCGCGGCGACGTTCGCGGCTTCGCCGACTAGGGCGGCCTCTCTGTGGCCGGAAAATTCCACGAAACCGATCGCCATTTGGCCGCGATGAATGCCGATGCCGACTCCGACGTCGACCGAACGGTCCCGCCGCCAACGCTCGCCGACAGGGGCGAAACTCCGCAGCATCGCCGTAGCCGCGTACAGCGCTTCGCGATTTTGCGTGTGCCTCGAATCGCCGACGCCGAATCCCGCCATTAGGCCGGTCTCGCTGAGATGAAAGATCTGTCCGCCGTGCTGCAGTACCGCGCCGGCGATAACTGCGAGAAATTCTTCGATCAACACCAGCACGTCCATCGGCGGCAATCGTTCGACGAGCGCGCCGTAGCCATGCAAGTCTGCGGAAAGTACCGTCGCTTGAGTCGTCTTCGCGACGGGAAGGTGCATGGCCTCGGGGATCAATGGAATCCCCATGATCGAGTAATCCGGTGCCGAGTGCATGGAGAGACACCTCCCACGGGGGCGCAGCGGCTGCGCACAGACCATGGATCCGATTATAAGGCGTAGCGCCGTCCGCCGATATAGGAGAACCGCGCGTTCGTCTAGTTAGCCTCAACGCTGCGCGGTTTGCCAATCCCGAGCAACGAAGAACGGCGCATCGTCGGGCGCGAGCATGCCGCGGCCCAAAATATGGTCCGCCGCTTTTTCGGCCAGCATGATCGTCGGCGCGTTCAGGTTGCCCGTCGTCACCGACGGCATCACGGAGGAATCCACGACGCGCAGACGCTCGACGCCGCGCACGCGCAGCTGCGGATCGACGACGGCCATGGGGTCGCCCGCGGCGCCGATTTTGCAACTGCACGACGGATGAAAGGCGCTCTCCACCTTGGCGCGGATGAACGCGTCGATGGCCTCGTCCGATTGCACTTGTCCGCCTGGTTGTATTTCTCGGCCGCGGTAGCGGTCGAATGCCGGCTGAGCGAAAATTTCCCGCGTCAGCCGCACGCACGCGCGCATCTCGACCCAATCGTCCGGATCGCTGAGATAATTGAACAGGATCCGCGGCTTCGTCAGCGGATCGGCCGCGGCGAGGCGCACCCAGCCGCGGCTTTTCGAGCGCATCGGCCCGACGTGCGCTTGAAACCCGTGCTCCCGCGCGAGCGCCGAACCGTCATAAGAGACCGCAAGCGGCAGAAAGTGATATTGAATGTCCGGATAGGCGATTCCCGCCCTGCTGCGAATGAACCCGCAGGTTTCGAAATGGTTCGTGGCCCCCAACCCGTTCTTGAACAGCAGCCAGCGCAAGCCGATCATCGCCTTGGCTAGAGGCTTGATCGAAGGGTAAAGGCTCACCGGCTCCTTGCACGCCACTTGGAAATAAAACTCCAAGTGATCCTGCAGATTCTCCCCGACTCCCGGCGATGCGTGGACTAGCGGGATACCGAACGATCGTAGTTCCTCCGCCGGACCGATGCCCGATAACTTCAACAACTGCGGCGAATTGATCGGCCCGCCGGCGAGAATCAGCTCGCGATCGACGCGCGCCGTATGGGTGGCGGCGCCGCGCCGGTACTCGATGGCCGCGACGCGCCTGCCATCGAAGACTATGCGCGTCGCCAGCGCATGCGTCAGCACGCTGAGGTTCGGTCGGCGCATCGCCGGGCGCAGGTAGGCGTTCGAGGCGCTGCACCGGCGGCCACCCGCGACCGTCATGTCCATCCGGCCGAAGCCTTCCTGCTGCGCGCCGTTGATGTCGCGCGTGCGCGGGTAACCGGCTTGCCGCGCGGCCTCGAGCCAGGCGGCATGCAGGGGATTACGCAGGCTGCCGTAGCAAGTTCCCAACTGACCGCCCTCGCCGCGGTACCGATCGCCGCCCTCCGCGCGATGCTCGGCGCGCCGGAAATACGGCAGCACGTCGCGATACCCCCATCCGGCTGCGCCCTCCGCCTCCCAGCGCTCGAAGTCCTGCGGATTGCCGCGCACGTAAACCAGGCCGTTGATCGACGACGAGCCGCCCAAAACCTTGCCGCGGGGCGTATGCATTCGACGCCCGCCGAGATGCGGTTCGGGCTCGGTCTGATAGAACCAGTTGTACCTCGGCATGTTCATCGGAATCGACAAAGCCGACGGCATTTGAATGAATACCGACCGATCCGAACCGCCGTACTCCAGCACCAGGACGCGCGCTCGGCCATCCGCGCTGAGGCGGTCGGCGAGCACGCACCCGGCGGAGCCGGCGCCGACGATCACGTAGTCGAAAATCAGCTGCGCCACGGACTCTGTGATCCTTCAGTAAGGCGCATCGACGTCGCCCATCGCCACGTAGACGCTCTTCAGTTGCGTGTAGTGCTCGAGCGCGGCGCGGCCGTTCTCGCGGCCCAAACCGGACATCTTGAAGCCGCCGAACGGCAATTCGATCGGCGTCACATTGTAATGATTGATCCAACATGTTCCCGCTTGCAGACGCGCGATCACTCGGTGGCCGCGCGTCAAATCGTTCGTGAATACGCCGGCCGCGAGGCCGAACTCCGTTGCATTCGCCCGCTCGATGACCTCCTCCTCGCTATCGAATTCCAGCACCGACATCACCGGTCCGAAGATCTCCTCGCGCACGATCGACATGTCGTCGCGGCAGGCGTCGAAAACGGTCGGCGCGACGAAGTAGCCGTTCGCGAGATTCCCGGTCGTCACCCGCTCGCCGCCGACCAGCACGCGCGCTCCCTCCGCGCGGCCGCGAGCGATGTAGGCGAGCACCTTGTGCATGTGCTCCTGCGAGATCAATGCCCCGACTTGCGTGTCGGATTTCAGCGGATCGCCGATTCGCATGGCGCCGACGCGCGCCACCAAGCGGGCGAGAAAAGCCGGCATGATCGAGCGATGAACGAAGACGCGCGTGCCGTTCGAGCAGACCTGTCCTGAAGAGTAGAAATTCGCGAGCAGCGCGCCGCCGACCGCGTTGTCCAGCTTCGCGTCTTCGAACACGATCAGCGGCGATTTGCCGCCGAGTTCGAGCGTCACGTTCTTCAGCGTAAGCGCCGCATCGGCCATGACGGCTTTGCCGGTGCCGACTTCGCCGGTCAGCGAGACTTTGCGGATCGCCTCGTGCCGGGTCAACAGCCGGCCGGTAGCCGCGAAGCCCTGAACGACCTGGAACACGCCCGCGGGCACGCCCGCCTCGAGCAGGATCTCCTGCAATTTGACGGCGCTGAACGGCGTGAGTTCGGCCGGCTTGAATATCATCGCGTTGCCGAACGCAAGTGCCGGCGCCGCCTTCCAACAGGCGATTTGCAGCGGATAATTCCATGCGCCGATGCCGGCGACGACGCCGAGCGGTTCGCGCCGCGTGTAGCCGAAGGCTTGCTTCCCCAAGTCGATGTGCTCGCCGCTGACGCTTTGCGCCAATGACGCGAAGTACTCGATGCAATCCGCGCCGGATGCGACGTCGACGACGCTGGTTTCCTGAATAGGCTTGCCGGTATCCCGCGTTTCCAGCTGCGCGAGTTCCTCATTGCGCGCGCGCAGCAAGCCCGCGGCACGGCGCAGCACCCGCGCCCGCTCGGCGCCGGTCCACCCGGCCCAATCCGCTTGCGCGCGGCGCGCGGCCGCAACGGCTGCATTGATTTCGGCTGGTCCCGCCGCCGTAACGTAACCCAGCACTTCGCCGGTCGCCGGGTTGATCGAGGCAAAACGCTCGGCCGACGGCGGTGCTTCGGCGCGCGCCTCGGCCGGTGCCTTACGGCTCGTGGGCGTCGGCGCGGCCGGCGAATGCTCGACCAAGCGGCCGTCGACAAACGCGGTCAGCAGGGCGCGCGCGCTCTCACTGTCCGCTTCCCGCCAGCCGGACAAGGCGGCGCGCAGCCAGACGCCGTCGATCATCGCCGCGATCATCGCCGCCAGGCTATGGGCTTGTTCGGCGGGCATCAGTTGGCGGAGTGAAACGCGCAAATTCGACAAGGTGCGGCGTTGATAAACCGCTTGCACGCGGCGCAAGCTCGGAGCCTGCAGCACCTGGCCCCAGAACGCGAGCCACGCCGTACCGGTTCGCCTCTCGAACTCCTCCGGCGCGAGGTTCGCATCGATGACAGCCTGTATTCGCTCGCGTGGCGATCTTGCGTGAGGCAAGCGCGCGCGCACCTGGTCGCCGACGCGGCGCGCCAACGCGCGGAACGCCGCGGTCATCAAGCCGTCCTTGTCGCCGAAATAATGGGCGACCAATCCCGGCGACACCCCGGCTCTGCCGGCGATTTGCGCAAGGGTCGTGCCCACGTAGCCGAGTTCCGCTAGGCTATCGATCGTGACATCGATTAATTGGCGGCGCCGCGACTCCTCGACGTGCCCACGACCCCCTTCGGTCCGGTTAATTGACTGGGTGTTCAATTTAGCAACCTGCAGCAGCCTGAGATGAGGAGTCTATGGACGCAAAGCCGGTATTGTGCCTAAGATCGGGCCGCAATAATTTATGCGAATCTTATCAATCAATTAGGAACAAAACGGTGACTGCAAAACAACCGCCGTTAAACGCGCATTCAAAATACTCGGCTCAACGGGGAATCATGCCGCTCCGGCCGGCGCACGGTCAAGCCCCTTGCGGCCTGCGCCGCGGGCCGCCGGCTCGGCGCCTTGGCCGTCTGCTGTCTGCTGCTGTCCTTGTCCTTCGTCACAGCGCCGGCGCGCGCCGGCGCCGATGCGCCGGCCTGCCGGACGGTGCGCTTCTCGGATATCGGCTGGACCGACGTCACGTCGACGACGGCGATCGTCAGCGAACTGCTGCGTCAGCTGGGCTACACCCCGACCGTCACGGTTCTTTCGGTACCGGTGACTTTTGCGTCGATGCACAACAAGGACATCGATGTGTTTCTCGGCAATTGGATGCCCGCCGAGGAAGGCGACCGGCACAAATACATCGAGGACGGCTCGGTCGTCGTCATCCGCGCGAACCTGACCGGCGCGAAATACACGCTGGCCGTACCGGCCTTCACCTATGCGGCCGGCTTGCACTCGTTCGCCGACATCGAACGGTTCGCGCCGGCGCTGAAGAACGCGATTTACGGCATAGAGCCTGGCAACGACGGCAACCGGCTGATCTTGAAAATGATCAAGCAGAACCTGTTCGGGCTCGGCAACTTCCGCTTGATCGAGTCGAGCGAACAGGGGATGTTGGCGCAAGTGGAACGCGCGTTTCGCGCGCAGCAGCCGGTCGTCTTCCTCGCGTGGGAGCCGCACCCGATGAACATGCGCTTCAAGCTGCGCTATCTCGAGGGCGGCGATTCGGTTTTCGGACCGAATTACGGCGGCGCAACGATTTACACCGTGACCCGCGCCGGCTACGCAGCCGAATGTCCGAATGTCGGCCGCCTGCTTTACAATTTGAAGTTTACGCTGCGCGGCGAAAGCGAAATGATGGATGCGATCTTGAACCAGCATCTGCAACCGCGCGTCGCTGCGCAGCAGTGGCTGATACGCACACGCCGCCGAAACGCGGGCCTGGCTGCAGGGCGTTCTCAGTTTCGACGGCCGCGTCGGCGGTCGAGGCTCTCGCGCACCCGGGCGCGCTACCCGAAGCGCGCGGTTTCACGCAGTGGATCATCGACCATAAAATACCGGTCGGCGACATGACCGCGGTGGCGATCGAGGCGATCAAGGCACACGGCACATTGTTCTTCGACGGCGTCTCGATCGTCATCCGCGGCACGGTCGACGGGCTGACCGCCGCGCTGCGCGCGTTGCCGGCTCCGCTGTTCATCGTCGGGGTCGGATTATTGGCTTGGGTTCTGCGCCGCTCATGGGGGCTCGCCGCATTCGTCGCGCTGGCGCTGTTGTTCATATTGAATCAGGGCTATTGGCTGGCGACCCTGGAGACGCTGTCGCTGGTCATCGTGGCGACCGGTCTATCGGCCGCGATCGGCGTGCCGTTGGGCATCGCGGCCGCGCATCGGCCGCGATTGTTCGCGGCATTGCGGCCAATTCTCGATTTGATGCAGACGCTGCCGACATTCGTCTATCTGATACCGACTTTGGTGCTCTTCGGCCTGGGCGTCGTACCGGGATTGATATCGACGGTCATCTTTGCGCTTCCCGCCCCCATACGCTTGACCCATTTGGGCATATCCTCGGTACCGCGGCCGTTGATCGAAGCGGGCGAAGCGTTCGGCGCCACGCCGATGCAGCTGCTTTGGAAAGTCGAATTGCCGAGCGCGTCATCGACGATCGTCGCCGGCATCACGCAATGCATCATGCTGAGCTTGTCGATGGTGGTCATTGCGGCCTTGGTCGGCGCCGGCGGCCTGGGCGTGCCGGTCGTGCGCGCGCTGAACTCGGTGCAGATCGGCATGGGATTCGAAGCGGGCTTCACGATCGTGCTGCTCGCGATCATCTTGGATCGCATCAGCAGACCGAAGGAGCACGGGAGTTCCCAATGAGCGCCGCCATAGAATTCAGGGGGGTCGATATACTGTTTGCGCGGCAAACCGGCCGCGCCGCGCGCAAAGCGGTGGCGGATGCGCTGGGACTGCTCGATACCGGCGGCACTCGCGCGCAGATTTCCGAGAAATTCGGTGTCGTCGTCGGCGTGGCCGGCGCGAGTTTGAGTGTCGAAAGCGGCCACATTTCGGTGCTGATGGGCCTCTCGGGGTCCGGCAAATCGACGCTGCTGCGCGCCGCGAACGGCCTGAACCGAGTGACTCGCGGCTCCGTGCTGATACGGGACGGCGATGCGTCGATCGACGTCGCGAGCTGCGATACGCTGCAGATGCGGCGCGTGCGCCGCGGACGCGTTGCCATGGTGTTTCAGCAATTCGGACTCCTACCGTGGCGCACCGTCAGAGAAAATGTCGGCTTGGGTCTGGAATTGCGCGGCGAGAGAGCCGACGCGAGCCGCAAGATCGTCGATGAAAAGCTCGAGTTGGTCGGTTTGTCCAGCTGGGCCGAGCGCTACGTCCGCGAACTATCCGGCGGCATGCAGCAGCGCGTCGGCCTCGCCCGCGCCTTCGCGACCGACGCCGAAATTTTGCTGATGGACGAACCGTTCTCCGCGCTCGATCCGTTGATCCGCAGCAAACTTCAGGACGAACTGTTGGAATTGCAGGCTCGCGTCAAGAAGACGATTTTATTCGTCAGTCACGACTTGGACGAGGCCCTGCGTCTCGGCGATCGCATCACGATAATGCAGAGCGGGCGCATCGTCCAGACCGGTACGGCCGAGGACATCATCATGGCGCCGGCGGACGAGTACGTCGCCGAATTCGTTCATCACATGAACCCGCTCGACGTCCTGACCGGAGGCATGATCATGTGCGAACGCGCGCAGATGCCGAGCGATGCCGGCGGGATGTGGTTGGATCCCGGCCGCCGATACCAGCTCCGTCTCGACGCCTTTGACGAACCCGTGACGCTGACCCGAGACGGGCAATCGCTCGCCGTCTGCCGTGTCGCCGATGACGCCGTCGTCGCCGCCGAGGAACGCGCCCTTGCGATCGCTCCGGCCACGCTGTCGCTGTTGGAGATCATCAAATTGCGCCAGACCACCGGCCATCCGGTGCTGCTGACGGCCGATGGGCGCATCGTCGGCGTATGCGGCGAGGCCGAGATTATTCGCGCCTTGGCCGGAAAACGGGGATCGGGCGGCAGTGCGAACAGGGCCGCCGCCCCTTATTGAGGCGCGGCCCGACCGTGCGATCGCGCACCGCTGGCGTAAATATAATGATCAAGATAATATAAATGCGGGATGCCTCTCGCATCGGGAAGGGATACGCCATGAATCACGAAGTCATCATTTCCTGCGCCGTGACCGGAGACGACACGAAGGTCACCAAGAGCCCGCACTGCGCGGTCACGCCGGAGCAGATCGCCTCGACATGCATTGCCGCCGCTCAAGCGGGCGCAGCCATCGTGCATATCCACGTGCGCGATCCGGAAACCGGCGTTTTCAGCATGGAGACGCGCCATTACCGCGAAGTCGTCAAGCGCATCCGCGACAGCAAGGTCGACGTGCTCGTCAACCTTACCTGCGGAATGGGCGGTTATATCGTCGTCGGCGACCACGGGTTGGCCGATACGCCGGGACCAGGCAGCGATTTCTGCAGCCAAGAGGACCGCATGCGCCACGTCATCGACCTGTGCAACGAGGGCCTTTACCGTCCGGACATCGCGACGCTCGATTGCGGCAGCCTGAACTTCGGCGACGGCAACCGCGCCTACGTGTCGACTCCGAATTATCTGCGCAAGGGCGCCGCCATACTGAAAGATTTGAAGGTAAAACCCGAATTGGAGGTGTTCGATACCGGCAACCTGTGGTTCGTCAAGCAGATGATCAAGGAGGGTTTGTTGGAATCGCCGGCACTTGCTGCAGCTTTGCATGGGGATTCCGTACGGCGTGCCGGCCGACGTCGGACACCTGCTGGCCATGGTCAACGCGCTGCCGGCGGACTGCAACTGGGGCTCGTTCGCGATCAGCCGCATGCAGATGCCTTGGGTCGCGCAGTCGATTCTGTTGGGCGGCAACGTGCGCGTCGGGCTCGAAGACAACCTGTATTTGAGCCGCGGCGTATACGCGAGCAATGCCCAGCTCGTCGAACGGGCGCGCACGATCATCGAGGCGATGGGCGGCCGCGCGCTGACGGCCGCCGAGGCCCGTGAGCGATTGAAATTGCGTTGAGCGGCCAGTCTTTGCACGAGCTCCCCGCCTATCGCGCGACGATCGATGCGTCTTGGATCGATTACAACGGGCATCTGCGCGACGCCTACTACGGCCTCGTGTTGAGCTATGCGATAGACGAGATGATGGAGCAGATCGGCTTGGACGCCGCCTATCGCGAGCGAACCCGGTGCACGCTGTACACGCTGGAGCTGCATATACATTACCTGCGGGAAGTCAAGGCCAGCGACGCGCTCGAAGTGAAGACCTTGGTGTTGGACTGCGACCGCAAGCGAATCCACGCCGGTTGCCAGTTCTCCTGCGCGGGTGTCGACGGCTACGCGGCCGTCGCCGAACTGATGCTGCTGCACGTGCTGCAGGGCGAGCGACCGGCGAGCGCGTTGTTCCCCGCGGACATCGCGCAGCGCCTCGGCATGTTGAAGCTTGGTGCCGCCGCTCGCGAAGCGTTCGGACCGGTATCGCGCCGGATCGCCATCCGGCGCCCCGCTTGATCGACCCGGCCGACATCCGGCGGCTGATTGCGCCGCGCAGCATCGCTCTGATCGGCGCGGGCGCCTGGACCGACTTGGTCGCCGCGGGCAGCGCGGCGGTCGGATTCGACGGCAAGCTATGGCGCGTGCATCCGACGCGTCCGTCAACGAAGGCCAACCCGTACTACCGATCCGTCGAGGAACTTCCGGAGGCTCCGGACGCGGCGTTTCTCGCGGTCCCGAACCACGAGGCCCCCGGCGTGGCGCGCGCGTTGGCCGCGCGCGGCGCCGGCGGCTTCGTGTGCTTCACGGCCGGCTTTTCCGAGACCGGCACGCCGTCGGGTCATGCGCTGACGCGCGATCTGCTCGCAAGCGCCGGACCCCTGCCCTTCTTCGGGCCCAACTGCTACGGCTTCGTCAACTATTTCGACCGCGTCGCGCTGCTGCCTGATCAGGTCGTCGGCAAGGCGCCGGAGCGCGGCGTCGCGCTGATCTGCCAAAGCGGCACGATCGCGCTGACGCTGATGTTCAACGAGCGATCCCTGCCGATCGGGTACTTGTTCACGGTGGGAAACCAAGCCCGCCTGGCGGTCGAAGATCTGATCGAGACGCTCTGCGGGGACCCGCGCGTCAGCGCATTCGGTCTATATTTGGAAGGCATCAAGGATCCCGAGCGGTTCGCACAAGCCGCGGCGCGCGCGCGCGACGCCGGCAAGCCGATCGCCGTGATCAAGACCGGGCGAACGGCGGCGGCCGTCCGCACGGCCCACAGCCATACCGGCGCGCTGGCCGGCGAGGACTCGGTATTCGACGCCTTTTGCCGTCAAGCCGGCCTCGCGCGCTGCGACACCTTGGGCGCTTTATGCGAGGTTCTGAAGCTGCTGCACGTCGGCGGACCGCTCGGCGGCGGCAAAGTGCTGATCATGGGTGCGTCCGGCGGCGACATGGCGATGACCGCCGATGTCGCGCGCGATCTTGCGTTGGAATTCGCGCCGATTCCCCCGGCGCCGGCCGCGACGCTGCGCGGCCTATTGAGCGATCGCGTGACGGTTGCGAACCCGTTCGATCTGCACACTTACCTTTGGTTCGATCCACCCGCGTTGCGCAAGGTATTCTCGACGGTGCTCGGCAGCGGCTACGATGCGGTCGGCTTCATGCTTGATTGTCCGCCGGACGGCAAGGCCGACACGGACGCCTTCGATGCCGTCATCGAGGTCTACATCGACGCTGCGCGCGGCAGTGCGACACGCGCCGCGCTGATCGCCTCCCTGCCCGAGACGCTCGGCGAGAGAGTTCGCCGACTATGCCTCGGCGGAGGCGTCGTACCGATGCAGGGCCAGCGGGAAGCGCTCGAAGCGCTTGCCTTGGCCGCCGCGATCGGCCGCGCATGGCGCAGCGGATCGGCACCGCGATTGCAGCGTTCGAGCCGGGCACTGCTGAGCCCGTCGACGCCCGCCAGGACGCTGGCAGAGCGCGAAGCCAAGGCAGCGCTCGCGCAATACGGCGTAGCGACGCCGCGCGGCGCGCTGGCGGCGCCGGCCGATGCGGCGGCGGCGGCGGCGGCGATCGGCTTTCCGGTCGTCATCAAAGCCGCCGGCGCCGATCTAGAACACAAGAGCGAACTCGGCGGCGTCGTGCTGAACGTACGCAACGAGGTCGAGGCGATGCGTGCCGCGGCGCGCCTCGCCGCTCTTTCGGGCACGCTGCTGATCGAAGAGATGATCGTCGACGGCGTTGCGGAACTGCTTGTCGGCGTCGTCGCCGACCGGCAATTCGGCCAGGTGCTGCTGCTCGGCGCCGGCGGCGTGCAAACGGAATTGCTGCACGACACGGCGACGTTGTTGCCGCCATGGACGGCCGAGGACATCGAAGCGGCGCTGCGCGGGCTGAAGATCGGCGCCTTGCTCGGAGGATTTCGCGGCAGACCCGCCGGCGACGTGGCGGCCGCCGTCGCCGCCGTGCAGGCCGTCGGGCGTTTCGCGTCGGCGCAACTGGACGTCCTGATCGAAATAGACGTCAATCCGCTGATCGTGCGCCCGCGAGGTTCGGGCGCGATCGCGGTCGACGCCCTGATACGGCGAATAGAGGAGTGAACTTATGTCGGACGGAATAAAAGTCGCGCTGGACGGTACGATTCTCGAAGTGACCATTGACAGGCCGAAGGCCAATGCGATCGATCTGGCGGCGAGCCGACGCCTCAACGAGGTGTTCACCGGATTCCGCGACGATGAAGGCTTGCGCGTCGCGATCATCACCGGCGCCGGCGAAAAGTTTTTCTCGCCGGGATGGGATTTGAAGGCCGCGGCGGCCGGCGAGAAATCCGACGAGGACTGGGGAGTCGGCGGTTTCGGCGGCTTGAATTACCCGAGGAACCTGAACAAGCCGATCATCGCGGCGGTCAACGGCATCGCCTGCGGCGGCGGCTTTGAGATCGTCCTCGGCACCGACATCATCGTCATGGAGGAGCACGCGAAATTCGCGCTGCCGGAAATCAACGTCGGCGTCCTGGCCGACGCCGGAACGATCAAATTGCCGCGCCGCGTGCCTTACCACGTCGCCGTCGAATTCCTGATGAGCGGCCGTTGGATGGATGCCGTCGAGGCGAAGCATTGGGGCCTCGCCAACCACGTCGTGCCGAAGGGTCAGGCCTTGGCGAAGGCACGTGAAATTGCGCGCCAACTCGCCGACGGCCCGCCCCTGCTGTTCCCGGCGATCAAGCAATTGATCCGCCAAAGTGAGATGGTTCCCGAGCACGAAGCCTTCGTGCTGCACGACGCTCTCGATGCCGTGCAAAAGGTCGTCCGTTCCGAGGACCTCAAGGAGGGTACGAGGGCGTTTACCGAGAAGCGCAAGCCGCGCTGGAGCGGGCGGTAGCGGCGTTGCGTTGTATCCGGGAGCAGCCTCAAGCGCCGAGGGGCCGCAATAACGCCCGGGAAATGATGTGCCGCTGCACCTCGCTCGTGCCTTCCCAAATCCTCTCGATGCGTGCGTCCCGCCATATCCGCTCCAGCGGCAGGTCGCTCATCAAACCCATGCCGCCGTGAATTTGCAAGGCCTCATCGGCGACCATGGCCAGCATCTCGGTGGCCTTTAGCTTCGCAATCGCCATGTCCATGTCGGTGACCGTGCCGTGGTCGAGACGCCACGCCGCCTGCAGCACCAATAACTCGGCCGCGCGCAGCTCGACCGCCATGTCGGCGAGCTTGAAGCTAACTCCTTGGAATTTACCGATCTGCTGGCCGAATTGGACGCGGTCCGCGGCCCATTGCACGGCTAGTTCCATTGCCCGCTCGGCGCGGCCGAGGCAGGTTGCTGCGACTTGTAGGCGGGTCGCGCCGAGCCAGGTGTTGGCGACATCGAAGCCGCAGTGCAATTCGCCGAGTATCGCGGATTTGGGCACCCGGCAATCGTTGAAATCCAGGATACTGTTCGTGTACCCGCGATGCGAGACGTTTTTATAGCCCGGTCTGATCACGTAGCCCGGGTGCCCGCGGTCGATCAGAAAGGCGGTCATTTTCTTGCGAGAGCCGCGCGCGGTCTTCTCCTCCCCGGTCGCCGCGAACAATATGACGTAGTCGGAGTGATCGGCGTGACTGATGAAATGCTTCGTGCCGTTGATGACGAAGTCCCCGCCCGCCTCCACCGCGGTCGTTTTCATGCCGCGCAAGTCCGATCCGGCGCCGGGCTCCGTCATCGCCAGGCACTCCGTGCGATCGCCGCGCACCGTCGGCAAGAGATACCGCTCGCGCTGTTCGCCCCGGCACGCCAGGAGTATGTTCGACGGCCGTGCGACGCAGCCCCAGTGCAGCGCGTAGTTGGCGAATCCCAATTCCTTCTCGTACAGCATCCAACTCACCGCATCGAGGCCGGCGCCGCCGACTTCAACCGGCATATTCGCCGCGTACAGGCCCGCATCGATCGCCTTGGCCTTGAGTTCCTTCTGCAAATCGTCGCGCAACACGCCGGTATCCTCGACCTCGCGCTCATGCGGGTACAGCTCGTTCCTGACGAAGTCGCGCGTCGATTTGATGATCAGTTGCTGTTCGTCGCTGAGCGAAAATTCCATCGGTCCCCCCTCAACCGCTTGCCGCGGCTTTCGTTAGCTTTTCCTCGGCCCACTGCCGCAGTAGATCGAGCTGAAAGCGCAACTGCTCGATCTGCATTTCCGCGGGCCAATCGGCGGGACTCGTGACGGCGCTGGCGGTCAAACCGTTGATGACCGTAACGACCGAACGCAGCACTCGATCTCGCAGCGGCTTCGGCCAGCGTTTCGACTCCGGCCAATGCACTGCGAAACAGCGTGCGTAAAGACGCATATATTCACGGTGCACCCAGGCGTTCAGCCGCCGCAGTTTCTTGTCCGCCGAGACTTGCCCCCAGAACGCCATCCAGAACGCGCACTCCGCGAAGCGCTGCGGATCGATCGCGAGCGTCTCCGACAGCACGCCGATCAGATCGTTGACGCCGCTTTCGTGACGCCGGGCCAACCGTTCGTCGATGCGTTCGAGCATCAAGCGCAACGCAGCCATGATGATTTTCTGCTTCGAGTCGTAGTAATGGGCGACCATGCCCGTCGTATAACCGGCGGCGCGCGCGATCCTCGCGACCGTTGCGTGCTCGAAACCGTGACGCGCGACGACTTGGCAGGCAATTAAGGCTATTTCATCCCGTCGCTGCGCGTGGTCGACGATCTTGGGCATAGCCTTCGCCTTAGGCGCGCGCCTGACCGATCCGCCGGCCGGCCTCCGCCGGCACGGGCAGCGCCGACTGCGCGTCATGCATCTGTTCGAGCTGAGCGCGCACGTTCGGCGCGATCGGCGCCGCCCTGCCCGCGACCGTATCGACGTGCAAATGCATTTGTTCTCCGGTCGCGACGACCGCATCGTCGGCCCGCCGATGCATGCGATGAAACACGTGCAAGCGCTTGTCATCCACTCCCAAGATTTGCGTGCTGACGTACAGCGGCTCGTTGACCTTCACTTCCCGCTGGTGCACCACGTGAGTCTCCACCGTGAAGAACATCCGCCCGGCCTGGCGGTAGGCCGCGTCGACCCCGACCTGGCGGTACAGCGCGTCCATCGCGTCTCCGAAGACTTGCACATAGCGTGAATCGGTCATGTGCGCATTGTAGTCGACCCATTCGGGACGGACGCGAGTCTCGACCAGGCGCGGCGGCGACGCGGCTGCGGCGCCGCCGCCCTGCGCGGTGCTTGCGTCGGCGTACAAGCGTTCCTCTAGCGCTCGCAGCGTCGAGCCCGCGCCGATGTCGTATTGACGCAGCACTTGCTGGATCGCGACCAGATAGTCGTCGCGCAGCCGCTCCAACTGCCTGATGGAGCGTCCATCCGCCTGCGCCTGCGTTCCCTGCACCATGCGGTTGATCAAGGTCTCGGTCAGCTCCGGCGCCTCGAGCTTCGTCCACGGCCACTTCAGGCACGGCCCGAACTGCGCGAGCATGTGCCGCATGCCGCTCTCGCCGCCGGCCAAGTGATAAATCAAATTCGTGCCCATGGCGGCCCACCGCAAGCCGGGCCCGTAGATGATCGAATCGTCGAGCTCACCGGTCGTCGCGACATCCTCGCTGACCATGTGCAGAATCTCGCGCCATATCGCCTCCTGCAGCCGATCCGTCAAGTGGCCCGGCACTTCGCGGCGCACGCGCAGCGGATGCATGCCGATGTAGCGAAAGAATGCGGCGGCGGCATCGATCGTCGCGGCGGCGGTCCGCTTGCCTCCGACGAGCTCGACCAGCGGCAGCAGATACACGGGATTGAACGGGTGCGCGACACAGAAGCGTTCCGGCGAAGCCATGTCGCGCTGCAAATCCGTCGGCATGAGCCCGGAGGTGCTCGAGGCGATGATGACGTCCGCCGGCGCCGCTCGGCTGGCGTCGGCGAGCATCCGCTGCTTCAATTCGAGCTGCTCGGGAATGTTCTCCTGAATGAAATCGGCGCGTGAGGCCATCAGGGCGGCGTCCGTCGTGAACGACAGCTCGCCCTTGGGCGGCAGCGGCGCGCATGTCAAGCGCGCCAGCGCCGGCTCCGCATTTGCGACGGCGCCGCGTATCCACGCCTCCATTTCCGGCTTGACGTCGGCCGCGATCACGTCGATGCCGAAATGCAGGGCGCGCGCCGCCCAACCGCCGCCGATTACCCCGGTGCCCAACAGTCCGAGCGTTTTGATTTTTCTCACAGGATTATTCCTCGCACGCACATCGATTTTATAATATCATCAGTATAATAAAAAAACACGGGTTCGCGTACGCGCGGCCCGGCGCGCGCGATATCCCGGTACGGCGATGCGGCGTGGCTAGCGCGCCGCCAAGGCAGCTAGCGGGCGCGGCGCGGCTAGGGCGGCGCCGGCGCCAGCACAGCCGTAATCGGCGCCGCCGCCTTCGGGACCGCGTGCCGGTAATCCTCGCCGAGCAACGCCGCGACGGTCGCGGCGATCTGCGACTGAGTGATGGGCGCCGCGTGGCTGCGCTCGCCGAGCGGCTTGGTGTCCGGTCCGATGACCGCGATCCAAATATTTTGCGAACCCTTCTCCTCGACGCCATGCTCCTTCCACTGCACCGGACCACTGCCGCGGCCGTGATCGGCCGTGATGATGAAGGTCGTGTGGCCGTGATATTGCGGCATCGCCTGCATCGTCTCCCATAGCTGCCTTACAAACCCGTCGAAGCGATGTGCGGCATCCAAAACGAGGTCATAGCGGCCTTGATGTGCCCAATTGTCGGTTTCGCCATAACCGACGAATAGCACGCGCGGCTTGCCGGTCTTGACGTAGTCGATCAGCGGCACCTGCAGGAACGAATTCGGCGCATCCTCCTCGTCGAATTCCGTCGTCGTCGCATAGAGTTCGCGCAGCAGCGCTTCACGCGGCGTAAGATGCGCCATTTTCGGCAGAGTCCAGCCCGTCTGCATGACGAGCTTGCTGCGCGGCTCGTTGAAAATGTCTTGGAAGGTACTCCAGGTAGCGTAGACAGCGACCCGTCCACGGTAGCGCGATTGCTCGTTCAGCCATTCGAAGACAGACATATTCGGATTGGGTCCGAATTGGTTCGAATTGATGCGCGGATCGGGATATCCGACGCTCATCTCGTTGTAGCCGGGATAGGAAAAATCCAGGCCGTTCGTGACCGTAGCAATACTGCCCTTCAGCTGATTGCCGAATAATTGGCCCTGCTTCGCGACAGTGTTCCACAAGAACGGAAACAAGAGCTCCCGCCGCTGATCCGGGTCCTCGCGCCAATAGCGCGCACGCAGCGTTTTTTCCGGCACCCAACTGCCGCCGTTCTTTTCGTCGAGCAGCAATGGGTCCGCGCCGGTGAATACTTCCTGCCAACGCAGGCCGTCGCTGACGATCAGCACGACGGTGCGTGTTTCAGCGCCGAGCGCCGGCGCCGCGGCGAACGCCACCGCGAGACTCGCGGCGATCAGGCCCCACAAACGGTGGTAACGGCTCATACCTGTCGACTCCCCATATGTTCATTGTTGCAATAAAACCGCCGAATTGGCGGTCCAGCTGAGGTAAACTTCATCGCTCCAGTCGATCGCCCATTCGGCGCTGCGCTTCTCGTTCTGCGCGAACACGGTGACCAGCTTGCCGGTCGCCGTCTTGATCCGGTACGTCGAGCGATTGCCGAGATACCCAAGCTCCCAAACCACGCCCTTCAGCTGGTTGATCCGCTCGCCGGTCACCGGTGCCTTGGATATGCGAATTTTCTCGGGCCGCAGCGCCAGCCATACCCGCTGACCGCTGCCGAATCGCCCCAAGTCGTCGACGTACAAATCGCACGCCGTCTCGCCGCAGCGTATCGTGATCAGGCCGGATTCGCTGCTCTCGACCGTGCCCTCGAAAAGATTCGTCGTGCCGACGAAGTCCGCGACCAAGCGATTCTGCGGAAATTCGTAGATTTCCGCGGGCGTGCCTACCTGCACCACTTTACCGCGGCTCATCACGGCAATTCGGGTGGACAGTGCCATGGCCTCGTCTTGATCGTGCGTGACGAATATGAACGTGATCCCGACTTGGTATTGAATATTCATCAGCTCGAATTGCGTTTGTTCACGCAGCTTCTTGTCGAGCGCGCTCAGCGGCTCGTCGAGCAGCAGCACTTTGGGTCTGCGGATAAGCGCCCGGGCGAGCGCAACGCGTTGGCGCTGGCCTCCCGAAAGCTGGTGAGGCTTGCGCTTGCCGAACTGGCCGATCTGGACCATGTCCAACGCATCCTGGACTCGCTTGCGTTTTTCGCCCTCTTCCAGCGGCATGCGCCGCAGCCCGTAGCCGACGTTCTCCGCCACCGTCATGTGCGGAAACAACGCGTAGGACTGGAACATCATGTTGACCGGCCGCAAATGCGGCGGAACGCCGGTCATATCCACGCCCTCGATCAAGATCCTGCCGGCGCTCGGACTCGAGAATCCCGCCAGCATGCGCAGCAGCGTCGTCTTGCCGCAGCCCGAACCCCCGACCAATGTGAAAATTTCGCCCCGGTAGATCCGTAAATTGACCTGGTCGACGGCCGTGAATGTGCCGAACGATTTGTTGATGTTCTCAATCACGATTTGCGGCTTCGCGTCCGGGTCGAGCCACGGGCGGTCCGCGAGCGATTTTTGTTGGGCGGGAATCATCGAATGAACGGCGAGCGCGCGGTCAAAAGTCGGCGGGCGGCGTCGCGCGCCGTCTGGCCGGGGCAAAAAACGTCCGCTCCACGACGATCGCCCTCGCCATCCGTCGTTCCCACACCAGCTCCCGGTTCAGGTAAATCTCCACCCAAATGATCCGCCCCAGGCCGAAATACGGCGCATCGACCATAGCAAGCGCGATGTTGCGCTTGCAAGTCGGCGACCAGGCGGCTGAGGTGACGCTGCCGATCTCGCGCTTCGCGCTCTGGCTCGCGTAGACCAGAGCGTTGTGCGCCGGCTTGCTGCCGGCGATATCGAGCCCGACGAGAAGCCGCTGCGCGCCGCGTTGCCGCTCCGCGAGCAAGGCCCGGCGCCCGGTGAAGTGTCCTTTGTCGAAATCGACCAGCCAGGCGAGCCCCAGCTCCAACGGCGAGCGGTCCCGGCCGACGCGCAAGCTGTGCTCCGCCGAGATGAAGTCGACGTTCGGACTGAGAAAACCGGCCTCGATGCGCGCGATGTTCAGCGCCTGCGACCCGATCGCACGAATTCCGCGCGATTCGCCGGCCTGCATCAGAACATCCCAGATCAGCTCGGCATCGTTCGGTTCCATCCAAATTTCGTAGCCCAAATCGCCGGTAAACCCGGTTCGCGAGACCGTGACCGGAACTGATCCCGCCGTGTAGCGGCCGATTTCGAATGGCTTGAGGTTCTCGATCCCGTCGAGTCCCGCGGCCCTCAGCACGGCGCACGATGTCGGTCCCTGCAGCGACAGAGCCGCGATACTGTCGGTCACTTCCTCGATCCGGACGTCGAAACCGATCGCCGACGTCAATAGCCAGTCTATTTGCCGCATCGCCGTGCACAGCCGGAATTCCGAGTCGCCGATGCGGAACACCGTGCCGTCATCGATGATGTGTCCGTCGTCGTCTGCACCAGACGCAATAAGCCACTCGGCCGACCTTGAGCTTGGCGATGTCGCGAGTGACGAGACGATTCAAGTAATTGAGCGCGCCGGGCCCGGCGATCCGGTATTTGACCATCGGCGTCAAATCGAAGAGCGTCGCCGCGTTGCGAATTGCGAAATACTCGTGTTCGACGCTCGTGAACACATCGACCGTCGTGTAACCGGCCCATGGTACGTAGCTGTCGAGCTGGCACAAGGCGCGCGCGCGGTCGTGAAACGGCGTTTTCAGCAGCGGCGTGATGAAATGCGGCGAACCGGATTCGGCGATCGGCATATCAGGCTACCTGTCGCAATACTTGCGCGGCGGCACTGCGGCCGGCGGCGCCAATGACTCCGCCCCCCGGATGACAGCCGGCGCCGCACAAGTACAGGCCCTCGAGCGGCGTGCGGTATTGCGCGGCGCCCGCCACCGGACGGACCATCCAAAACTGATCGAATGCCAGATCGCCGTGGTGCCAGTGGCCCCCGGTCATGCGGAACTCGCGCTCCATGTCCACAGGACTCAGCAGCTCCGTCGCGACGATCGACCGCCGCAACCCCGGCGCGTAGCGCTCGATCGCGTCGATCGCCAGTTCGGTGAAGCGCTCTCGCTGTTGTCCCCACCCTCCCCGCAGCGCGTACGGCGCATATTGCACGACGGCCGACAGGACGTGCCTGTGCGGTGGCGCGAGCGCGGGATCGGCAATTGTCGGCACGGTGATCTCCATGACGGGTTCCGCCGAGTACTCGCCGTATTTGGCATGGTTGTAGGCGCGTTCGATATATGCCAGCGAGGGAGCGATCAGCAGCCTGCCTGCGCTGCGCTCGGCGCTCAAACCGGCAAATTGAGGGATGCGGTCCAAGGCCAGGTGCAATTTGGCCGCGAGACCGCGCGTACGGTAATGCGCCACGCGGCGCACGAATCCTGCGTCGAGGTGGCGTGCTCCGAGCAACCGCAGGAACGTGGTCTGCGGATCGGCATTGGAAATCACCGACCGCGCGGCGATACGTTCGCCGCTTTCCAGCAAAACGCCGCACGCCCGATCGTGTTCCACCAAAATTCCCGCGACCGGCGCCGAAGTTCGAATCGTCGCGCCGGCCGCGCCGGCCGCCATCGCCAGCGCGTCGCAAACGGCGCCCATGCCGCCCTTGGGCTGCGACATCCCCATGGCGCCGGCGGCGCTCTGTGCGGCCAAGCGGTTCAGAAGCGTCAACACGGTGCCGGGCGAGCGAGGCCCCAAATTCGTGCCGATCACGGCGTCGAAACCCAGAGCGCCCTTCAGCTCGGCGGAATCGAAATTCTCCTCCAGCAGGTCGTAGACGTTCATACCGATGATACGCAGCAGTTCCCGCATGTCCCTGGTGCCGAGTCTTCGCACGCGCCAGCCCAGACGCAGCATTGGGGCAAGATCCGCCCAGCGGCCCGTGCCGAGGCGCGGAGGCGCCTGCCAGAGCATCGGCGCGAGCGCCGCCGCGAGTCGGCGCATACGCGCGCCGTAGAGCGCGTACGCCGACGCGTTCGCGCCTTCCGACTCCGCGCCGATCACGAGCGGCGCGCCGGCGGCCGACAACGCGATCGTCGGTATTCGCGAGGCCGCCGCCGTCAGGCCGTGCGCGCCAAGGGCGAGCTCACGCCGCAATTGCTCCGGCATCAGATGCAGCAAATGCGCCCCTGCCGACACGCGGAATCCCGGCGCGAATTCCCGGGTGATCGCGGCGCCGCCGAGTCGCGAATTCGCTTCGAACAGGGCGACGCTGCGACCTCGTCGCGCCAGAAGCGTCGCGCAGACGAGCCCGTTGTGGCCGCCTCCGATCACGACGCAGTCGTAGCTCGCGCTGGAATTCTGGGCGTTCATCGGTCAGTGAGTCCGCCCGAGGTCGCTCAAGACCGTTCGCGCCGCGTTGGCGCCCGGGGCGCCCATGACGCCGCCGCCCGGATGGGTACTCGAGCCGCACATATAAACGCCGCGCACCGGGGCGCGATATTGCGCATAGCCCGGTATCGGGCGGTTGAACAGCAGCTGATCCATCGTCAGCTCTCCCTGGAATATATTGCCCTCCGTCAGACCCACCTCGTTCTCGATGTCCCAAGGCGTACGGATCTCCGCGTGCAATATCAGTTTTTTGAAATCGGGGCTGTGCCTGCGCAATTGCATCGATCACCGTATCGCCGAAGGCGCGGCGTTTCGCGTCGCTCCACGCGCCGTCGGCCAGCGCGTACGGGCAATATTGCACGAAGACGGACATGTAATGCTTGCCGTTCGGCGCCATCGTCGGATCGATCTGCGACGGCATCAGCATGTCCAAGTACGGCGCGCGCGACCAACGGCCGTCTTTCCAGTCGTCATAGGCGCGCTCCATCATTTCGAGCGTATCGGTGATGTGCATATCGCCGCGCGTGCACGGCGAGTCACGAGGTATCGCCGGAAAACTCGGCAAGCCGTCCAGTGCGATATTCAACTTGCCCGACGACCCGCGGATCTTGAAGTTCTTGACCTGGCGCACGAACTCCTCCGGCAAGTCCTCGGCGCGCATCGTTTCCAGGAACGTGCGGCGCACGTCGAGATTCGAAATCACCAATTTCGCTTCGATCGATTCGCCGTCGGCGAGCACGACCCCGCTGGCGCGGCCGCGATGGACCGATATCCGCGCGACCGGAGCGGAGCTGCGTATCGTGCCGCCGCTCGCCTGCAGCGAGGCGCCGAGCGCATTGCTGATCGCGCCCATGCCGCCGCGCGCGAAGCCCCAGGCGCCGACGGTATCGTCGATATCGCCCATATAGTGGTGCAGCAGCACATAGGCGCTTCCCGGCGACCGCGGACCCAGCGCCGTGCCGATGATCGAACTGCCGGCAAAATGCGCTTTGACGATTTCACTCTCGAAATATTCTTCCAGGAAATCAGCCGCGCTCATCGTCCAGAACCGCAGCGTGTCGTACATGCGTTGCTCGCCCAAGCCGTGAAACCGTCGCGCCAGGAACAGCAACTCGCCCATGTCGCGCGGTTTGAACGAAGCGGGGTCCGGCGGCGTTCGCATCAGCAGCGGCTTGATGAACTTGCACTGGCGCATGACGTCGCGCGAGTAGCGGTCGTAGGCTTCCGCGTCGCGTTTCGAGTGTCTGCCGATTTCGCGGCGCAAGGCGTCGTGATTGTCGTAAATGGCCAAATGACCGCCGTCGCGCATCATCGTGCAGCCGCCTTCGTAAGGGATGATTTGCAGTCCGAATCGAGTCAGTTCGAGCGTACGGATGATTTCCGGCCGCAGCAGGCTGCAAACATATGAGCAATTTGAATAGGTGAAATCCCGGTAAAGGCGCCGGCTGACCGCGGCGCCGCCGATATAGGCGTTGCGCTCCAGCACGAGCACCTTAAGGCCGGCCCGCGCGAGGTAGCATGCGGCGATCAAGCCGTTGTGTCCGGCGCCGACGACGATTGCGTCGAATTCCTTTGCGCGCGCCATCGCGGCCGAACTCAAGCGTTCGCTTGGCGCGCCGCGCCCAACCCTGAGCGCAGCGTCGCGTCTACCGCCTTCTCGAACGCGCGCAAGGTGTCTGCGAGGCAGGAGTCGTCATGCGCCGCGGATACGAACCATGGTTCGCGCGAGTCCGGCTCGCACAGCACGCCCTCGTCGTGCAGGACACGCGCCATGGCGTCATAGAACGAGTAGTCGCTGCCTTTCCAATCCCGATAATTGCGCGGCGGTTCCTCGGCAAAATACAAACCGCTCATCGACGGGTGGCCCACAAAACTGTGGGCGATGCCCCGCGCCGAAAGAATGCCGCGCATGCCGCCGCGCAGCCGAGTTCCATAGTCGGCTATGCGCTCGAGGGCGTCGGTTTCGTCGAGAATCTGCAAAGTCCGTTCGGCTGCCGCGAGCGAAACCGAGTGCGCGGTGTAGGTGCCTCCGTGCGCTACCCCATTGCCGATCTTGCGCATGATTTTTTCCCTGCCGGCAAGCACCGAAATCGGGTATCCGTTGGCCATGGCCTTGGCGAACGTGCACAGATCCGCGTCGACCCCGTACAATTCCTGAACGCCGCCGCGGGCTACGCGAAATCCGGTCTTCACCTCGTCGATCAGCAGCACCACCCCGTACCGATCGCACAAGGCCCGCGCGGTCCGCAGGTATTCCGGTTCGGCCGCAATGCCGAGACAATTGCCCATGATCGGCTCGATCAGCAGGCATGCGAGGCGATCCGCGTGGCGTTTGAAGACATCCTCCAACTGATTGGCGTCATTGGCCTGTACGAAATGCGCAAAACTACGCGTGCTGATCGGCACGCCTTCGCTATAGGGGCGAACTTCGGGGTCGCCGACTTGCGACCACTTGTCCATCGGCGTGAACCACATCGCCGCGTCGAACAAGCCGTGATACGAGCCTTCGAGGATCACATAATCATCCCTGCCGCTATACGCTCGCGCGAGCCTCAAGCCCGCCATGACCGCCTCGGTGCCGGAATTCGAAAACCGCACGAGTTCGGCGGCCGGCACCATTTTCGAAATGCGCTCCGCAACGGTCAATTCGCGCGGCGTCGACAACGCGAAGACGCCGCCGATCTCTATGCCGTCACGCGCAGCTTGATCGACCCGCGGATCCGCATAGCCGAGAATGGCCGGGCCGTAGCCCATCCGATAGTCCACGTAGACGTTGTCGTCCAAGTCGGTGATGCGCGCGCCGCGGCCGTGCTTGATGTAGATCGTGCGCTCTTCGCCCCAATAGCGAAAATTCGAGGCGACACCGAGCGGCAAGTGTTGCAACGCTCGCTTGAAATGGGCATTGCTCTTCGTCAGGACTCTGGCCATGGCGGCCTCCCTAAGATACCTGGGCTGATACGCGTGCTCGCGGGCTCGAACGCTATCACCGCTGCGCGATCGCGTCCAGCATTTATTATATATTCATATAGCAGTTACGCCCAACCCGGCGCAGGCAATATCGGGCTACAGAGGCTGTAGTCGAGCAAAAATACCTGAAAATCGCTGATCCGCAGCGGCGCGGCAACTTGCCAACGGGGGGAATCGCGGCGTATATTAAATAGTCATATAACTCTCGCCGGGTAGCGAACATGAGCCAATCTTGCCCTTGCCGGAACCGATGCCGAGGTCAGGGCGCCCCAGCCGCGGGCGCTGCCCGCCTGGGTGTACGACAGTGCCGACCTGCACCGGCTGGAAATGCAGCGTATTTTGCTGCCCAGCTGGCAAATCGCATGCCACGTCAATTCCATTCCGAAAAGCGGCGACTATGTCACGCTCGATCTAGGCCCTGAAAGCGCGATCGTCCTTCGGGACCGCGACGGTTCAATTCGCGCCTTTCACAACACTTGCCGTCACCGCGGCGCGCGGCTGCTCGACGGGTCGGGCAATTGCCCCGCAACCTTGACGTGCCCTTATCACGGTTGGACGTATCGCCAAGACGGCGCGCTGATCGGGGTGCCGTCGCGCGAGTCCTTCGCGGACCTCGATCGCGCGGCGTACGGCCTGAAAACGGTGCGCGTCGAAATCGCCTTTAGTTTCGTTTTCGTCGCGTTTGGCGGCAATCCGCCGCCGGTAGCCGAGACCTGGGGTGCGCTGGCCGAAGACTTCAAACCCTACCACTTCGAGGACATGGTGCCGCTAGGCCCGATCAGTACGGAAATCTGGGACGTCGATTGGAAAATCGCGATCGACAATTATCTCGAGTCCTACCACGTGCCGATCGGCCATCCGGGGCTCAATCGCATGTTCACGCCGGACTACGAAGATCAAGCCGGGCTACCGACGATCGCGCGCGGCGTCAGTTGGCTGCGGGATCAGGAATCATCCCGCTGGTCGGAGCGCATGTATCAGCGCTTGGTTCGCCGAGCCGTCACGCACCTGCCCGACAAGCTGCGCAGCTGCTGGCGCTTTTACAGCGCGCTGCCGAACTTGGGCATCGATGTCTTTCCGGAACAGATGGACTTCTTTCAAGTTCTGCCGCGAGGGCCCGGCAGATGCGCGATCCGCAGCGGCTTGTTCGGACTGCCGGATTCCCGGCCGGAGATGCGCGCGATCCGTTTCCTGGGCAACCGCATCAGCTCACAAGTCAACGACGAGGACCGTGCGCTATGTTCGCGCGTACAGCGCGGCCTCAAATCGAGCAGCTACCAGCCCGGACCGCTCTCGGCACTGGAGCGTTGGATGCTCGAATTCCACAATCTGTTGCGGGCCGAGATACCGGAGTTTCGGCTGCCCGTTCCGCCGGCGCAGTTCTCGTAACGATCTTGTCCGGCCGCAGGACGCTCGGCGGTCGCCGACCGGTGTGCTCAGCCGAGATGGATCCAGGCCGACTTCGTTTGCGTGTACGAGAGCAAGCTCTCAATGCACTTGTCACGCCCCTGGCCGGATTGCTTGTAGCCGCCGAATGGCTGCGTCATGTCGCCGTGGTCGAAACAGTTGACCCAGATGACGCCGGCCTCCAAGTCGCGAATCGTCTTGTGGGCGACGCTCAGGTCGCGCGTCCACACGGACGCGGCCAAACCATAGATGGAGTCGTTGGCGATCGATAGGGCGTGCTCGATGCCGTCCACTTCGATCGCGGCTGCCACCGGTCCAAAAATTTCCTCGCGGGCGATCGTCATTTGATTATTGACGCCGGAGAACAAGGTCGGATTGACGAATTCGCCCGGCAGTTCGGGCACGCCGCCGCCGAATTCCAGCCGCGCGCCTTCGCTCTTGCCGCGCGAGATATAGCTCATCACGCGCGCGCGGTGCGATGCCGTGACCAGTGGGCCCAGATTGGTCGCCGGATCGAGCGGATCGCCCGCGCTATAGGCGGATTTGCCGCGTTCGATGAAGCGCGCCAGAAATTCCGCGGCAATCGGCCGGTCGATCAACAATCGCGAGCCCGCGTTGCAGACCTCGCCCATGTTGCCGTAGATGCCGTTGATCGCATAGGTGACCGCGACGTCGAGGTCCGGCAAGTCCGCGAGGAAGATTTGCGGCGATTTGCCGCCGCATTCCAAGCTGACGCGCTTCATGTTCGATTGGCCGGCGTAGATCAGCATTTGTTTGCCGATTTCGGTCGAACCCGTGAAGGCGATCTTGGCGACCTCGTTATGCAGCGCGAGTGCGGCTCCGGCCGTCTCGCCGAGGCCGTTGACGACATTGAATACTCCCGGCGGTCCACCGGCCTCGACGAATAGTTGCGCCATCAACGGGCCGGATAGCGGCGATTGTTCCGCGGGCTTCAAGACCACCGAATTGCCCGCGGCCAGCGCCGGGGCGACCTTCCAAGCCGCCATCAACAACGGATAATTCCACGGCACAATACATCCCACGACTCCAAGCGGTTCGCGCAGAATATAGTGGAACGCGTCGGCCGCAGTCGCGGTCACCGTGCCCTCGATTTTGTCGACCAATTCGCCGAAGTACGCAAAATTCATCGCCGCTGCCGGCACGTCGATCGAGACCATATCGCGAATCGGCTTGCCCATGCACAGGGTGTCGAGCAACGAGAAACGCTCCGCATTTTGCTCGATCAATCGGCCGTAGGCCTGCATAATCGCCATTCGCTCGCGCGGCGCCATGCGGCTCCAGACGCGGGCATTGAAGCTGCGTTTCGCGGCCCCGACCGCCGCATCGATGTCGGCCGCAGTGCCCGCGCTGACTTCGCATAGCGCTGATCCGGTCGCGGGGTTCACGACCGTAAAGCGGCCTCCGGCGATCGAATCGACGTATCGGCCGTCGATGAAATGCTTGGTCTCGAAGCGCAGCTTGGCGGCGCGCTCATGCCACTCTTCGGTCGTCACGGTCAGCAAATTCATGTCACATCCCCCGGTCATCGCTTCGATCCGGCCATTATAGTGAATTATTCAGCGCCACGAGGCGCCTGAAGATCCTTCAGCATCGGCATTCGGGCAGTGATCCATTGCCGGAAGCAAATCACGGCGTGCGCGCGCGGCAGCCCGGCGGCGGCCTGGTAACCGAAGGCGACGATACCGCGTTGGACCGACTCGACGAGTGCCGCGATCCGCGGCCCGCAGCATGGCGAGAGCCGCAGCGCGAGGTAGGACATCGCCGGCGCCGCGGAATTCGCGGGATTCAACGTGAACGCGAAGCTCCGCACGCGGCTGCGTCCGGCGGCCAACGGCGTCACCTGCAAAATGGTCACCCCGTCCGGCCGCAATTCCGCCAGTTGGTTGGGCGGCAGGAAAACACGCCGCCACGGCATGGCCGCGGCGTCGCCCGCGAGACTGCGATAACGCCGCGCGGTCCAACGGCGGGCTTCTTGCGCGAGATTGGCGCTCCATGCGAGACGCTGCGCGTCGTCCGCCGCGTGCAAGTCGGCGTCCTTCCATAGCGGCGCCGGCCCCTCCTCGGCCGATTCCGGCATCATGCACGCCAACCAACTCTCGACGACGATTTTCCAGTCCGCTGCGACCTCCATTGGCGCCGACCGTCCCAACGGCCAAATGCGGCCCGAATCGATCGCAGCGATCCAGGGATCGAGCGGCGGCGCTGGCGCTCCGCCGCGGCCGGCGCGCACGAACACCAAGTCGCCGGCAAGCGTCAAGTCCAAGGACTGCAGCATGGCGCCCGGCGGCGCACGGCCTTGGCCGGAGGGGCCGCCGCCGCGCGCGCCGCCGTCGAGGCCGAAATGCAGGCCGTGGATGCGGCATGATATGCCGCCGTCGAACGAACCGCCGCCATCCGCCACCAAAAGATGCGGCAACGCCGGACAGCTATTGCGAAACGCGCGTAGAACACCTGCCGAATCGCGCACGATGAAGGCTCGTTCGTTGCCCAGATCGACGGCCAAGTATTGGCCCGGCGCGGCTAGCTCCGCTGCGTGTCCGGCGAGCTGCCATGACCTGCCGTACAGATGCTCCAATTCGAGCCCGTGGAACTTGGCACTCGCGTAGCTCCAACGCGGCAAGTCGGCGTCGCCGGGCGTCGATGCGATCAACGCGCCGGGATCGGCGCGATTGAGGGGGAATTGTCCCGGGAAGACCGACCGCAAGTAAGCCATGCAGCGATGCTTCGCCGCCTGCCTGTCGATCGTGACTTCCGTTTGAAACGCATATCCCTGCCAGAGCATCTCCAAGACGCCTATCAGTCCGAGCGCGATGCCGTCCGGATCCAACTGCGGCTGCCCGGTATCGACGATCAGCCGTTCGATCAATTCGCGGACGAGCCCGGCGAATTGATCGTCCTTTTTGCCGCAAATATCGTAGTATTCCTGGCGAGAGCTCGCTTCGCCCCAAAACGCGTACCAGACGGAAACCTTGCGGGCGCTCGCGAGTTCGGGATCGAGATACAAGTTCACCATCAGCTCCAAGGCCGCGACCGGATCGTCCTTCAGGCGCGCGACGGGGACCAATAAGCGCTCCTCGAATTCGGAGGCAAGGAATTGCAGTGAGGCGACCATCATCGCGGCTTTGGAATCGAAGTAAAATCGTACGATGCCCGGTGACATGTTGGCGATCGCGACGACCTTCTCCACCGTGGTCCTCGACGGACCGAAGATGTGCAGCGCGGAGATGCACGCCTCGATCAAGTGTTGGCGCTGCCGGCTGCGCGTCGTACGCGCGCTGCGAGGCGGCGCCGGGGACTTTTTTTTCTTGCGCCTGATCACGCTCGTCCTGCAGCCATGATTTTCAACGGCGCGCCCGAAGAGGACCCGCGGATCGCGGCGCCGGCCCGCCGGCCCTTGCTCGCCGACTGGCTGAAGCGCCACGGCAAATGGTGCATCATCCTGCCGCCGTTCCTGTATTTGTTCGTCTTCTTTCTCATTCCGTTCGCGTTCGCATTGAAAATTAGCGTCTCCGAAGTCGCGCTGCGCGTGCCTCCGTTCACCGATATTCTAACCTTCACGCCGGATCACCACATCCATCTGACGCTCAATTTGCGCAATTTCAGGTATCTGTTCAGCGACGACGTCTATGCGCTTTCCTACCTGTACTCGCTCAGGACCGCGTTTTTCTCGACATTGCTTTGTTTGGCGATCGGCTATCCGATGGCGTATGCGATCGCGCGATGCCCGAAGAGTACGCAGGGCATCCTGCTGCTGATCATCATACTGCCGTTTTGGACTTCATTCCTGCTGCGCGTCTACGCCCTGGAAGGGATCATTCGCGAGAACGGCCTGTTGAACTCGGCTTTGCTTTGGCTCGGCCTCATCCATCACCCGCTGCAGATCATGCGCACGACCTTGGCCGTGTACATGGGAATCGTCTACTCATATCTGCCGTTCATGGTTTTGCCGCTGTTCGCGACTCTGGAAAAGCTGGACCATACTCTCCTCGAAGCTGCGGCGGACCTCGGCAGCCCGCCTTGGCGTACGTTCGTCGACGTCACCTTGCCCCTGTCGGTGCCCGGCATAATCGCCGGTTCGATGTTGGTGTTCATCCCTGCCATCGGCGAATACGTCATTCCGACTCTGCTCGGCGGGCCGAATAACTTGATGATCGGCCGCGTCCTGTGGGATGAATTCTTCAGCAATCGGGATTGGCCGGTCGCCGCCGCCGTCGCGATCGTTTTCCTGATATTTCTGGTCGGACCGATTGCCGTCTACCAGCACTACAGCAGCAAGCAACTCGAGACCTGAACGTGGAGAACCGCATATCTCCGGCGTTGATCACGATTCTTTGCCTCGGCATCGCGATCCTCTACGTGCCAATGGTGGTGATGATCGGCTATTCATTCAACGCCTCGGCCCTGGTCAGCGTGTGGGGCGGGTTTTCCACGAGTTGGTATGCAAGGCTGCTGCACAACCATGAGATTCTCGACGCGGCCTGGCTCTCGTTGCAAATCGGCATCGCGGTATCGACCGGTTCGGTCGTTCTCGGAACCTTGGCGGCCGTTTCGCTGACGCGCTTCAAGCGCTTCGGCGGGCGCTTGCTGCTGATCGGCATGGTCAACGCGCCGTTGGTGATGCCGGAAATCATCACGGGCATCACGCAGTTGCTGCTGTTCATTTCGATGATGAATGTCATGGGTTGGCCGCATCGCGGTGCGCTGACCATCATCATCGCGCATATCGCGTTTTGCACCTCGTACGTGACGATCACGGTGCAATCGCGGCTGCAATCCGCGGACCATTCGCTCGAGGAGGCAGCCATGGACCTCGGCGCCGGTCCGTTCGGCGCATTCATCGACACGACGCTGCCGATTATCGCGCCGGCGCTGGTATCGAGTTGGCTGCTGAGCCTGACCCTGTCGCTCGACGATCTCGTGATCTCCAGCCTGGTATCCGGACCGGGCGCCAGCACATTGCCGATGGTCATCTTCTCGAAGGTCAAGCTCGGAGTCACTCCCGACATCAACGCGCTCGCCAGCTTGATCATTTGCGTCGTCGGCATCGGCGTCGTGTTCGCCGGCATTTTGATGCGCCGTACGGAGAAGCAGCGGCTGCAGGAGGCGCAAATCGCCGAGCGCTGATTGGTCCGTCAGCCGGCGGCGGATCCGGCGTAGCGCGAGTCATGCGCCCGCCGCGTGAAGATCCGGCGCAGAAAAGGCTCGAATGCCTCCAGCGGTTCACACGCATAATCCGGATCGAACGAGCATTGATCCCATTTCGCGCAGAAATCCGCGCACGACTGGTACCAAGGATGTTCGCGGAACCGATCGCGCGCATCGCGATCGCCGCCCAAGTGATGCACGTAATAATAATTTTGGAACAGCCCGTGCTGCTCGACGATCCACGCGACCTCGGCGCGGACGTACGGACGCAGGACCGCGGCGGCGAGTTCGGCGTGGTTGTAGGGAGCAAGCTCGTCGCCGATGTCGTGAACAAGCGCCGCGACGATCAGCTCATCGTCGGCGCCGTCCCGCAGCGCGCGCGTTGCGGCCTGCAGCGAGTGCGTCAAGCGGCTTACGCGGTAGCCCTCTAGCGAGTGGTCCAAATCGGCGAGCGCCGCCATTATCCGCTCGGGAAGCCGCAAGGCGTATCGACGTTCCGACACATCCAACAACTCGTAGTCCGCGCGCGTACCGTCCTGCATGCGGCGAAAACCAACCACTCGATGCGTCATGTTGCGCCCTCCCCAAGCCGGCCGCGATCGCCTCGCGCGGCACGGCGTATCACTCGCCGGTCTTGATGCTCGTCCACGTGCGGGTCAGCAGCCGCTCGGTGGCTGCGTCGACCTCGGCTGCCTCGTAGAGGCGCGCCTCGATCGCCGGCGTCGGATAAAGCGTCGGATCGTTCAATATTCCGGGATTGACCAAGGCCCGCGCCGCCAAATTATCGTTGCCGTAATATATCTCGTTCGTGATTCTCGCGATCACGTCCGGCCGCATCAGGAAATTGAGGAATTGGTAGGCTTGCTTGGGATGAGGCGCGCCCACCGGTATCAAAAACGACGAAAACGTCAGGTTGGCGCCCTCCTTGGGCACCGTAAACGCCAGGTTCAACTTGACGCCGACGGCGAGCGCGCGCGCCCGCGCGGCGGCGTAGTCGCTCGACCAGGACATCGCGATACAGACATCCTGGTTGGCGAGCCCATTCATGTACTCGCTCGAATCGAAGTCGCGCACGTAGGGCCGCACCTTGAGGAGCAGACGTTTGGCCGCCTCGAAGTCCTGCGGCCGCTTCGTGTTCGGATCCAATTTCAGGTAGCGCAGCGCCAGTTCGATCACATCTTCCGGCGAGTCGAGAAAGGTCACGCCGCAATCGGCGAATTTCGCGACCACCTTGGGATCGAATATCATGTCCAGACTGTCGACCGGGGCGTCCGGCATACGCGCCTTGATCTTGTCGACGTTGTATGCAAAGCCGTTGATCGCATGCAGGTAAGGCATCGCATACGCATTGCCTTTATCGTAGGCCGCTTGAATCGCCAGGACCCGCGGATCCAAATATTTCCAGTTATGGAGCTTGGATTTATCTAGCCGCTGATAGACCCCGGCCTTGATTTCCCGGCCGAAAAAATTCATCGACGCGCTGACGACGTCGTAACCCGAACTGCCGGCCATCAGGCGCGCCTCCATGGTCTCCTCGGAATCATAGGTGTCATATACGACTTTGACGCCCGTCTCGCGCTCGAAGTCCGGGATTGTGTGCCGGCCGATGAAATCGGCCCAGTTGTAAACGTAGAGCCGCTTCTGTGCGGAGGTGCGGACGCTGCAGAGTACAACTGCGGCGAGGACGAATAGCGCGATGATCGCCGCCGAGGTATTGCGCCAACGCTTCACCGCGTTTAGGCCAGCGTCGCGCCGTGCACCGCCTGAGAGGCATGCGCCTCGCCGAGACTGCGCTCGAGCAGCACGAGCGCCTCATCGACGTGCGCTTCGCCGATCATCAGCGGCGGCATGAAGCGCAGCGTACTTGCGCCGCAAGAAAGCAGCAGCAAGCCGTTGTGAAACGCGCGCGTGACCAGGGCTTCGCAAAGCCGGCGAGCCGGTATTTTGCGCGCGCGGTCCGTCACCAGCTCCATACCGATCATTAGACCCTTGCCGCGAATCTCGCCGATGACTTCGTGCTTCTCCGCCAGCCTGCGCAGGCGGGCGATGAAATATTCGCCCACCGCCGCGGCGTTGCGGCAGTAGTCCCGCTCAACCAGATCGAGCGTCGCCAGCGCTGCCGCGCAACAAAGCGGGTTGCCGCCATAGGTATTGCCGTGCGCGCCGCGGGGCCATTTGCGCATGACCGATTGTTTCGCGACCGTCACGCCGATCGGCAGCCCGGAACCCAAGCCCTTGGCGAGCGTCATGATGTCGGGAGCCACGCCCCAATGCTCGCACGCGAACATTTTGCCCGTGCGGCCTATGCCGGATTGCACTTCGTCGAATATCAGCAAGATCCCGTGCCGGTCGCACAGCGCACGCAGACCTTCGAGGAAGCCGTCGGGCGGCACCAGATAACCGCCCTCGCCTTGAATCGGTTCGACCAGAATGCCGGCTACCTCGGAGGCCGGGAGGTTGCTCGAGAACAGCACGTTCTCGATGTACTCCAGCGTCGCGCGGCCTTGATCCTCTCCGGCGAACAGCGGGCGGTAGGGATTCGGGTAGGGCACGTGCGTGACGCCGGGCATCGTCGGAAAGAACCCCTTCTGCTGGGTGTATTTGCTCGACGTGAATGCCAGCGACCCCATCGTGCGGCCGTGAAACCCGCCCAAGAATCCGATGAATCGCGACCGCCCTGTCGCATAACGCGCCAGCTTGAGCGCCGCCTCGACGCTCTCGGTGCCGGACTGCCCAAAGAAACTCATGACCGGCTCTCGCATCGGCGCGAGTTCCGCGATGCGCTCGGCGAGGCGTACCTGGCCCTCATGCCAAAAATCCGACGATATATGCAAAAAGCGCTCCGCGGCGTCCTTGACCGCTTGGACGACCGCCGGATGGCTGTGCCCCGTGCTGCAGACGGCGATGCCGGCCGCAAAATCCAGGAAGCGATTGCCGTCGACGTCCCATGCCTCGGCGCCGCGGCCATGCGACATCACGAACGGATAATCCCGCGGATAGGAAGGCGATACGACGAGCGCATCGCGCGCAATCAACGCTCGCGCCCGCGGACCCGGCAATTCGGCCTTGATGTTCTTGTTCTCGTGCGTGTCGTTCATGGCCAATCCCACTATCCCGGGGCGTCTCTCTTCTATCGCGGGTGACCGCACGCCATGAATGATACTCCTAGCGTGCGCCGCCGGGGTCTACCCGCGCTGCTCGATCGCGGGCGCCGGGGGATCCTTGATCTTACGGCGCGGCTTGCTGCCGTCGTGCGGCGTGCCGATGCACGTCCTCGTCTCTGTCGCGCGCCGGTGATTCCAAGCCGGCCAATTTGATCTGCCGTTCGAGCCGTGCTCGTGATACCAAACCGCGAATAATCGAAGGTTGAGCGCCGGCGTGCGTCTCGACGACCAATAAATGGGTGAGGCCGACACGCCGGATCGTCTCCAAGAGTTCGCCAGCCTTCGCGGATTGAACGCTTTGCCATTCGACCGCGAGCACGTCGGATAAGCCGGTCATGATGTGACCCACTTTGATTTCCCGATGGTGGGTGTAGTTCGAGTTTTGCAGGAACTGCAGCGGTCGCTCGCCCTGAATGTCATAAGAGGTGATCAGCCCGACGATCCGCCGCTCGCGCAACACCAACAAGGCCCGCACGCCGAAGCGGATCATGTCTTGAAGGGCTGCATCGATCTGCCGGTCCTCGTCGACGGTCACCGGATATTCCCGGGTGAAGTCCGTGATCGCAAGCACTGCCGGATCGGCGGGGTCGAGAAATTGACCGTCGGCAACCGAGCGCTGCGGTAGCGCGGCCTCGCCGTCGATCGGCGCCGGCACCATTGTCCTAATGTTCATTTCTGCTGCCCCCATGATGCCAACGGTCCTTGACGATCTGGACCACGGCGCAACGCGCCGGTTCCAAGCTAGCAGAACCATGGCCGGCATACCAAAGGGTTCCGCACTGCAGCCTCCGGGGCGCCAAGAGGCTCCGGGACCTGGAAATGTACGAATCGGGTGGCCGCGGCGGTGAGACCATGCTATATAATTAGATCACTAATCATCAGAGGTCATCCTAAATGCCTGGTACCGAGGAACGGTTTGCCAACGCCCTGCATAGCACGGCCCGAGCATGGCGGCAGGCCCTGAACCGACGGCTGAAGCACCTCGGCATGAGTCAAGCGAGTTGGATGACCATCGCGGTCGCGGCTCGCTCGCCAACGCCCCTATCGCAATCGGAGCTTGCCGATCGCCTGGCCGTCGAGGGAGCGACGATGGTCTCGATGATCGACCGGCTGGTCAAGGCTGGGCTCGTTATCCGCGAACCGTCGAGCACCGATCGGCGCATCAAGCGGGTCGCATTGACGGAGGCCGGCAAAGACTTGTATGCAAAGCTCAGAGCCGAAGCGGACGCCTTTCGGCATGAGTTGCTGACGCAAGTCGATGCGGGTCAGCTGGCGGTCGCGACCGAGTTGCTGGAGCGCGTACAGAGTATCGTCGAAAACGGCACATGAACCGGCCGATCAATCGGCGCATGATCACGCTGTCGATCATGCTCGCTACGATTATGCAGGCGCTGGACACGACGATAGCGAACGTCGCGCTGCCACACATGCAGGGCAGCATGTCGGCCTCGCAGGATCAGATCACCTGGGTTCTGACCGCCTATATCGTTGCCGCCGCAATCGCGACGCCGCTGACCGGATGGTTGTGCGACCGCTTCAGCCAAAAGCTCGTCTTCTTGACCTGCGTTGCCGGTTTTACGCTGGCGTCGGTCTGGTGCGGGCTATCCACTTCGCTGGCCGAGATCGTTTGCGCGCGCCTGCTGCAAGGAGTTTTCGGCGCCGCATTGGTGCCATTATCGCAAGTCGTCTTGTTGGACATCAACCCGCCGGCCAGACAAGGCCAAGCCATGGCGATCTGGGGCGTCGGCGTCATGGTGGGCCCGATCCTGGGGCCAACGCTCGGCGGCTGGCTCACCGACAGCTACAGCTGGCGCTGGGTGTTCTTCATCAATATTCCCGTCGGGATATTCGCCTTCTACGGAATTTGGAAGTTCATCCGGCCGGTCCCCGCCGAGCGGAAAATGGATTTCGATTTATTCGGATTCACGACGCTGAGTCTGGCGATCGGCGCCTTGCAGATGCTGCTCGATCGAGGCGAACAGAACGATTGGTTCTCGTCGACGGAAACCTGGATCGAACTGATCGTGATCATCGTCGCGTTCACCTATTTCGTCGTGCACACCGTCTTGACGCCGGCGCAAAAGTCTTTCGTCGATATTCGATTGCTGAAGAACCGCAATTTCGTTTCCGGACTGCTGTTCATTTTCATCGTCGGCCTGGTCCTCTACGCGACGCGTGCGCTCGTGCCGACGCTGCTCGAGAACTTGTTGAATTATCCAGTATCCACGACCGGCATCGTCACCGCGCCGATGGGCGTCGGCACGATGCTGGCGATGCTGATCGTCGGTCGCATGGTCGGCAAAGTCGACATGCGCGTGCTGCTGTTCGCCGGCTTCGCAATCACCGCCGTAGCCCTGTGGCAAATGAGCTTTTATTCGTTGGACCTGTCCGAGAGCGACATCGTGTGGCCGGGATTCATCCAGGGGGTCGGTACCGGCTTGGTGTTCGTGCCGCTCAGCGCCGCGACGTTCGCTACGCTGGCGCCGTCGATGCGCGCTCAGGGAACGGCGATCTATAGCCTGATCCGCAATATCGGCGCGAGCATCGGGATCTCGCTCGTGCAGACCGCGCTGGTGCGCAACACTTCGACGGTCCATGCGGCCATTACCGAGCGAATTACGGCCGCGAATCCGGCCTGGAACAATCCGGCGATCGCTCACGTGTTCAATTTGCACAATCCGAGCGGCGTCGCCGCGCTCGATGCCGCGGTAACCCAACAGGCGGTCATGATCGCCTATGTCGACGATTTCCGGTTGATGCTCGTACTGACCTTGCTCGTCATCCCGATCATCTTTCTGGTCCAGACGCCGCGCGCCACGACGACGATCGACACGCATGCCGTCATGGAGTAGAAGCCGGCCGAGCCGCGAAATCCTCGGTCCAATAAATGCCATAGCGGCTGTGCGAATTGACGGCAAATGCGATGCCGGTGTCTCGAAACCGCGCATCCATGATGTTCGCGCAATGTCCCGGGCTCGCGAGCCAGCCGCGAACGGCATCCGCCGAGGTCGCCGCGCCGGCTGCAATGTTTTCGCCGACGATGCGGTAGGCGCCGTAGCCCGCGCGCCGCACGCGCGATGCCGGCGTGCTGCCGTCGAGTCCCTCGTGCCGAAAATAGCCGTGACGCGCCATGTCGTCGGCGTGTTCCGATGCGGCCCGCTCCAAGCGGCCGTTTATAATGAGCGGCGCCGCGCCGGGGTACCATTTGCCGCCGCAGCGCACGCCGGTGGCGCGCGCGGAATTGATCAATTCGAGCGCGCCGCTGATCAGGGGCGCCGCGTTCCGAGGCGCGGGCAAAGCCGCCTCCGTCGCCAGTACGAGCCACACCTCGCCCGGGCGGCGCGCCGCGCCGATGAAGCGCAAGCGCGGGTCTGCGATAATCTTGCAGCCGTCTCGTGCCAGCGCGACCGCCACGTCGCTATCCGCGACGGAGCCTGAAAAATGCAGCAGACTGGATCGTGCCGCGACGTAGCCGGTAGCCGCAAACGCCTGATCGAGCGTCGCGCCGCCGGCGATCAATTCGGCGGCGCGACGCAGTCTGGCATCCTCGCGCAGCGCGGGCGGGGCGTGATTTGCGCCGCATCCGCCGATGCGAACCCGATTGGCCGCGGACGGTAGGTCAGCTCGAGCCGCACCGGCGCCGATCAGCAGCAGAACCGACGCCCTCAGCAGTCCCATCCTCACCGGCCACTTGCACGCGGCTCGATCCGCAAGCGGTTCACAAGATGTCCCAAACGTAGCTTGCTTCGTCGAGCACGAAACCCGCCAGCTCGTGCATGGTCTCGTCTTCGTTGCGCGTGACGCGCCTTATGTTGTTCGCCATGCGGCGCTTCGCTTGCTCCGCAAAGACCTGCGCGATCCCCGAAGCCTGGTTCCCCGCCTCACCGCCCGCCGCCGACAACGCGGCGGCGCGCGACAGCACCGCGAGGCCCACGAACAAATCGATGGCAATGTCGGCGAGGCGTTTCAATTCCAGTTGGCGCTCAGTAATGCCTTTGCCGTGCTGACGCATCAGAAAATCGCAGACCTTGGCGAGTTCCAGCGTATATTTTTCATAGGTATCGCCGGCGTTGCGCAGCGGCGGCGGCAATTGATTCGAAATGCGGTCTCGGCCGATGCCGGTCGCGTGCGTCAGGCGCTTCTCGGCATAATCGCCCAACACGCCGAAGCCCTTGATCGGGTGATTGAAGATATCGTCTACCGCGGCCTTGATTTCGCCGAACGAGCGGCCCCACTCCTTCAAGCCGGATAGCGCAATGTACAGACGCAAAACTTCGTTTGTGCCCTCGAATATCGTCAGGATACGGCTGTCGCGCACAATCTGTTCGTACGGAAATTCCTTCATGAACCCGTTGCCGCCGGCGATTTGCAGGCCCTCGTGCGCCGTGCGCTGCATCGCCTCGCTGGCGAAAACCTTGCTGATAGCGGCCTCGACCGAGTAATCGTCAAAACCCTCGTCGATATAATGCGCGACCAGCCAAACGACGCTCTCGGCGGCGAAGCAATCAACGGCCATCTGCGCGATCTTCTCCCTGACCAAAGGGAAATCCGCGATGGGCTGGCCGAACTGCTTGCGCGCCAGCGCCTGCTTCGCCGCCAGCGCGATCACGGTTTTCATGCCGCCGACCGCGCCGCCGCCGAGACCGGTCCGGCCGTTATTCAGGATCGCCATCGCGACCTTGAATCCCTTGCCTTCGGCGTCGAGCACGTTATCCTTCGGGACGCGCACGTCGGCAAAGCTCACGGTCGTCGTCGAGGACGCTCGTATGCCCATCTTGTCTTCGTGCACGCCGTGGCTGACGCCCGGCCATCCGGCTTCGACTATGAACGCCGTGATTTTGCCCGCGGCAGTCGGTGTGCGCGCGAAAACGGTGTAGATGTCGGCGATACCGCCGTTGGTGATCCAAATCTTCTCGCCGTTCAGCGTCCAGCCGCCGTCGGCGTGCGGTTCGGCGTGCGTGCGAATCGAGGCGGCATCGGACCCGGCGCCGGACTCGGTCAGGCAAAACGCCGCGATGTACTCGCCGCTCGCGAGCTTCGGCAGGTAGCGCGCCTTCTGCGCCGCCGTGCCGAACAGCAGGATCCCCTTCATACCGATCGAACTATGCGCGCCGATCGTAAGAGAAACACTGCTGTCGTGGCGGCTGCTCTGCGAGAGCGCGCGCGCGTAGCCGGCGTTGGACAGGCCGAGGCCGCCATACTCCTCCGGAATGATCAGACCGAATAGGCCGAGATCGCGTAGGCCCTGGATCAGCTCAGCCGGCTGGGCGCCATCGCGGTCCCAGCGCGCAAAATCGGCTTGCTTCGCTTCGAGAAACTGATCGATCGCGTCGACCACCATTCCGAGAACTTCGCGATCCTTGTCCCGCAGGCGTGGATAGGGCAGCAAGTTCTCGACGAGTATCCTTCCGTCAAACAGGTTTTTTGCGGTGCTCATGGGCTCGCCGAGTCAATCTGCCGCGCCTACTGGGCGACGCGATCGATGGTCAGATCCCGCGCGCCGTCTCGGCCGACATCGTAAGTCAATTCGCCGTACAAATCCCCGGGGGCCGGCAGCGGTTGACCGCTAAACGACACGCGAGCGGTGATCGTCACCTGCTGACCCGAGCTCAATGCCCGCCCCGGAATCATGGAGTCGGCGCCGGACAGGACGATTTGCGTGCCGATTGCCGCCGTCGTCAACCGCTTCGCGGCTAACGGCGGGCCTCGACCTCCGGGTTCGCGCGCGAAGACGAACAGCGGTGTGTCCGCGCGCAGGCGCGCCTTCAGCGCCGGAGCGATACGGATATTGACGATCGCGGTCGCTGCGCCCGCGGTGGCAGGCGCAGCCTGCGCAGATTCCGCCGCCACCGCGGCCTCCGCCGCTGGCGTACCGGGAGCGGCGGCCATTGCGGCGCCGCCGCTCACCGGGCCAAGCTCCGCGATCCGTTGATCGAGCATCTGCACGACCTGGACCGGCGGGTGCTGCGCCTTGAGCGCTTGCCAACGGCTGCGCGCGAGCGCGCTATCGCCGCGCAGCGCCGCCGCAAACCCGCCGTACAACAGGGCCTTGGGGTTCGTCGGCGCCAGAGCGATCGCTTCTTCGAACAATTGCGCGGCCTGCGGCGTGATCTGGCCGCCCGCCTTGATCGCAAGGGCCTCGCCGTAGCCGATCGTCGATTCCAAATCCTTGCCGCCGCTCAAGGTATGGGCGCGGCCAAACGCGACGATCGCATCGTCCCAGCGATTCAGTGCCGCATACGAACGGCCCAACATGACCCAGCCCTGCAGATCGTTCGGCTGATCCCGCATGTGCTGCTCGAGCTGGGCGACCATCGCGGCGACTTCGGGGTTTGTCGCCGCCGCCTCCTGCCCTGACTGGCCGTTCCAATTCCAAGTCGACCACAGCGAATATAGTCCTGCGGCGGCACCGACGATCAGCAAGGCGGTCACGGCGGCGAGCAAGCGGCTGCGCCGGTCGCGCAGCAACGGCACGATGACGGCAGCGGCGGCGATCGCGGTCATGCACGCCGCAACGAAAAGAAATTTGATCATCCTGGGTTTCCGCTCGTCGGTCCGTCGTCCAGCGGCAGACGAGATCGCGCGCGCACGACCCGAACGATCACCGTCGCGCCGATCAGCAGCAGCACGAACGGAGCTCCCCAGATGAAGACGGTCTTTGCGTCGACCGGCGGATCATATAGCACGAATTCACCGTAGCGGGCCCTCATGAATTCGAAAATAGCCTTGTCGCTCTTGCCGTCCACGAGCATTTGGCGCACTTCGTCGCGCAGTTCCGCCGCGAGTTCGGCGTCGGAGTCGGCAACGGATTCGTTCTGACAAACCAAGCAGCGCAGTTGCTTCGTGATCTGCTCGAAGCGCGATTGCAGGACCGGATTTTCCAGCTGGCCCTGCGCGTCCAGGGCCGACGCCGCGACCGCGAAGAACAGCAAGCCCGCAAATATCCAAGGCGCACCTGAACGCCGAGCGAGCGCGAACAGGCGGCTCACGCGCCGCCTCGACGCGCGGCGGCGATGCGCGGCAGGAATTCCGTGTTCCATACATCCATGGTCATCGGTGCGATGTGCTTGTACAGGATTCGTCCGCGCCCGTCGACCAGATAGGTTTCCGGCGCGCCGTATACCCCCCAATCGATCGCGACTCGCCCCTGCGAATCGAAGCCGACCGCTTGATATGGATCCCCGAGGGTCTTCAGCCATTCCTGCGCCCTGTCGCGCTGGTCGTTCCAGTCGAGACCCAGAATCGGCACGACATTTTGTCTCGCGATCGCCAGTAGCGTCTCGTGTTCCTCGCGGCAGGCGGTGCACCAGGTCGCCCAAACGTTGAACACGTAGACCTTGCCCTGCAGCGACCGGTTGCTGACCGTGCGGCTCGCATCGAGAACATCCGTCAGCGTGAACTGCGGCGCGGGCTTGCCGATCAGCGGCGACGGCAAAGCGTGGATGTCGCGGTGCGGATTGAGCCCAAAAGCGAACAGCACGACGAGACCGATAAACGCCGCGACGGGCAGAAGAAACTTCGACATCAGGCGACACCGGGCGACGGTTCCGGCGGCCTCTCCGGGGGCGGCGCGACCGCTGCGTCCACGGTGGCCGGCGCCTTGATCCGGTAGCGCCGATCCGTCGCGGCGACGACCCCGCCGATCGCCATGACGACCGCGCCGAGCCAAATATAGCGCACCAACGGTTTATATTGAATGCGCATGCTCCACGCGCCTCCGCCCAGCGGATCACCCATCGCGACGAACAAGTCGCGCGCCCAGTTGACCGCGATCGCGGCGTGGCTATTGTCGCTCTGCTGCACGTCGAAGTGCCGCTTTTCGGGAGTCAGCATCGCTATCAACTTCCCGCCCCGCGTCACCTCGACGCGCGCCCGCACCGCGTCGTAGTTCGGTCCGCGGACATTCCTGGAATCGAGAAACTTGAAGTTATAGTCGGCGATCGTGAAATCCGCACCAGGCTTCAGTGCGACGTCTTTCTCGACTTTGTACGTATCGACGCCGCTGGCGCCGATGGCGAACATGCCGATTCCGATATGCGCGATCGTCATCCCGAGCAAGCCGGGCGTCAATTTCTGGTTCTGCCGCCAACGCCGCAGCGGCTCCAGCAGCGCCGAAAAAATCAGCCAAGCGCCGAGCGTCAATCCGATCAAACCTATCCAATGCACGGAGCCGTAAACACCGGACTGCACGATGACGGCAATCACGGCGGCGGTGCCGAGCAGCCAGACGAGCGGCTTCGCCGTGGGTGTCAATTTGCCCCGCCGCCAGACCGAGTGCATGCCGATCGCCATGAAAGCCATCAGCGGCAGCATGAGCACTATGAACATCAGCCCAAACATGGCCGGTCCGACGGAGATCTTGCCCAAATTGAGCAATTCATAGACCAGCGGCGCCAAGGTACCCCACAAGATCAATCCGGCAGCGCTGACCAGCAAGACGTTGTTGACGAGTATGAAGAATTCTCTCGAAAACAATTCGAAACCGCCGGCAACGTACAATTTCGGGGCACGCCACGCATACAGGCTGAGCGATCCGCCGATCACGACCACCAGGAAGGCCAGGATGAACAGGCCGCGCTGGGGGTCGGTTGCGAACGAATGCACCGATACCAGGACGCCGGAACGAACGAGGAAGGTGCCAACCAGGCTCAGCGAGAACGCGAAGATCGCCAACAACAACGTCCAACTCTTGAATATGCCGCGCTTTTCAGTGACGCTGAGCGAATGAATCAGGGCGGTGCCGACCAGCCATGGCATGAACGACGCGTTTTCCACCGGATCCCAGAACCACCATCCGCCCCAGCCGAGTTCATAATAAGCCCACCAACTGCCGAGGGCGATGCCGATCGTCTGAAAGACCCACGCGAATATCGTCCAAGGGCGCGTCCATTTCGCCCACGCCTGATCGAGGCGCCCTTCGAGCATCGCCGCGCACGCAAACGCGAACGCTACCGAGAATCCGACATACCCCGTGTAGAGCATCGGCGGATGGATTGCGAGCGCAAAGTCCTGCAGGACCGGATTTAGGCTCGCGCCGTTGGCCGCCGCCGGTATCAAGCGTTGAAATGGATTCGACGTCCACAGCGTGAACAGCATGAAACCCGTGCTGACCAGCCCTAGTACTCCGAGCACGCGGCTCGCGAAACTCTGCGGTAAACCGCGGCTGAAGGCTGCGACCGCAAGGCTCCAGGTCGACAAGATCAGGATCCACAGCAGCAAAGAGCCTTCGTGCGCTCCCCAAACGGCGGCGACGCGATAAAAAAGCGGCAATTCCGTGTTGGATTGGCGGGCGACGTACAACACGGAAAAATCGTTGACGATGAACGAATAGACCAGGCACGCAAAGGCGGTCACGACGAACACCCATTGTCCGGCAACCGCCGGCCGCGCGACCGACATCCAGGCGGGCTTGCCGCGCCACGCGCCGACCAGACCGAAAAACGCCTGGGTCATGCTCAAGATGAACGCCAAGATCAGCGCAAATATGCCTAATTCAGGTGCCATCGTATTGCTCCGTTATTGAGCGCCTCAAGTTGTCGGCTTGCCGCCCTTTTGGCCTTTCAGCGAGGCCGCGACTTCTGGCGGCATGTACTTCTCGTCGTGCTTCGCGAGCACTTCATCGGCGACGAATTCGCCGTTCGGACCCATCACGCCGTGCGCGATGATGCCCTGCCCTTCTCGGAACAGATCCGGCAGCACGCCGGTGTAATCAACCGGTACGTTGTGCGCAAAATCGGTCAGCACGAACCGTACCGTCAGACTGCCCGGCTGCCGCGTCACGCTGCCCTTGACGACCATACCGCCGATCCGGAAGCGCTTTCCCGCCGGCTCCTTGCCGAGCGCGACCTGGGTCGGATCGTAAAAGAACGAGATATTTTTTCGCGAAGCCACGACCGCAAGGGCGACCGACGCGGCTACGCCGGTGAATATTCCCAATACCACCAACATGCGTTTCCTACGCGGGGTCATGATCGTTAACTCCTAGCCATCGCCAGCGCGCGCTGCGCGCGCAGAAGCGCCCGCGCGTGATGGCGGCGCGCGGACCACAAATTCCAAATCAACACCGCGATCGCCAGTGCAATGGACGGCCAGACGAACGGCGCGTAGCCGCCCATAGCCCAAAACCCCGGTCTGATCATGAGCCGATCGCCTCTCGGACCCATGAGGCCTGCCGCTCGCGGTTGAGCACCTCGCCGCGCAAGCGCATACAGAGCACGGCGCCGAAAAAACACATGAATCCGAACAGCATCGCGAGCAGCGGCCACAACATGCTGCCCGGCATAGCCGATTTGCCGAATTTGGCGACCGTCGCCCCCTGGTGCAGCGAATTCCACCACGTGACCGAAAAATGCACGATCGGTACGTTGACGAAGCCGACGAGGCCGAGCAGGGCCGCCGCGCGGTCCCCGCGTGCCGGATCCTCGAACGCCTGGCGCAGGGTCATGACCCCGAAATACAGAAACAGCAGAATCAATTCGGAGGTGAGCCGCGGATCCCAGGCCCAATAGGTGCCCCACATCGGCCGGCCCCAAAGGGATCCCGTGATCAACGCAACCAGCGTGAACGACGCGCCGATCGGCGCCGCCGCCGCGGCCACGGCATATCCCACCTTGATGCGCCAAATCAGCGCGATCGCTCCGGCGATCGCCATCGTCGAGTACGCGAACAGCGACAGCCACGCGCTCGGCGCGTGCACATAGATAATCCTGAACGCATCGCCCTGCTGGTAGTCCGGCGGCGCGAAAGCGAGCCCGTCGATCAGGCCATATCCGATCGCCAATCCCGCGAACGTCAGGAACCACGGCGTCAAGGCCGCCGCGACGTCATAGACGTGCGGCGGAGAAGCCAGTTTGTAAAACCACGTCCACATGGGATGCCTAGACTCCGCCTCTATTCCGATGTGATTCGCAGTGCCGCCGTGGCGGCCCACGGTGCGAGACTGCTCGTGAACAAGCACAACGCCGCCAGAAAATACAACGCGCCGGCCGGGCTCTCGCCGCCGATCGCCCGATCGGTCGCGCTCGCGCCGAATATCAACAACGGCATCGCCAGCGGCAGGACGATCAAAGATAGCAGGACACTGCCCCTGCGCAAACCGACGGTCAGGCCGGCGCCGATCGCGCCGAGCCAGCTCAAGGTCAATGTCCCCAAAGAGAGGCTGAACATCATCGTCGCAAAGGCCCCGACCGGAATGCCGAGCGCCGTGCCGACCAGCGGCGACATGACGACCAGGGCGGCCCCGCTGACCAGCCAATGGGCGAGTGTCTTCGCGATCACGATCACGCTCAATGGTTGCCCAGACAGCAGCAGCTGCTCCAAAGTTCCGTCGTCGGCGTCTCCTTTGAATAGCGCGTCCAGCGACAACAGCGAGGATAACAGCGCCGCGACCCAAAGCACACCCGGGGCCATGTCTCGAAGCAGCGACATTTGCGGACTCAACGCGAGCGGAAACAGCGTCGTGACGATCAGGAAGAACACCAGCGGCTGCAACAATTGGTCCGGCCTGCGGAAACTGAGACACAGCTCACGCTGCATGATCAGCAGGGCCGCTCGCCACAGGCCGACGCTCATGCCGCCAGCTCCAGCTGAGTGACGGAGCGATGTAGTTCGAGTTCTTGGTGCGCGACGACCACGGCCAAGCCGCCCGCATCGACATGTTCCACGAGCTGGCGCGTCATCAGGCTGGCGCCGCGCGCATCCAGGTTCGAAAACGGCTCATCGAGCAGCCATAGCGGCGCGCGCATCGCGATCACGCGCGCCATCGCCACGCGCCGTCGCTGACCCGCCGATAAAACCCGCGCCGGCAGATCGGCGCAGCCTCCGACACCGCAGGAGTCGAGCGCCGCGCGCAACTCGGCATCGCCGGCACGGCGTTTCAATCCGACCGCAAACCGCAGGTTCTCCATCGCGGTCAGATCGGTCTTTAGCGCCGGCTCGTGCGACGCGTAGGCGAGCGCGCTTTGATATTCGGATCGGACGCTAGTGATCTCGCGCCCGGACCAAGCTACGGTCCCCTGCTCCGGCCGCAGCAAACCGCAGACGACTCGCAGCAAGGTCGTCTTCCCGGCGCCATTTGGCCCCCGAACGTGCAGCAGTTCGCCCGCGCTCAGCGCGAGGCTGACGCCCTGCAGCACATGGCGATCGCCGCGCCAGACGTGCACGCCGTCGACCACGAGTCCCGGTATCGCGGTATTCATTGCGCGGCGAGCTTAGCGAAATCAAGCAGTTGAAGCCACCGGGATAATACTGATGCTAATATGTAGCGGTGCCCCGGTGGCGAAATTGGTAGACGCAACGGACTTGAAGGCAATTTGAGCGGCGGGATGGGAAACTTTCCGCCGGATCCCGTCAAAGTCGGCGAATCCCCTGGGCGCGGCCCGAGGCGACGCCGAGCCAATCCGGTGGGCAGGTTCGCTGCTGCCGGCAGGTGTAGAGAGTGGACGGCGGGGACCTACAGCAGCCGGGAGCCGGCTGTCATGGTCATGGCGCACTCCAGACCCCGAACGCGCGTCGCGCGGCGGCAAAAGCCGTCGAGGTATGAAAATCCGTTAGCCGCAAGGCTATGCCGGTTCGACTCCGGCCCGGGGCACCACGGATCTATGTGTGTGGAGGCTAGGGTCGGAATCGAACCGGCGTACGCGGCTTTGCAGGCCGCTGCATGACCATTCTGCCACCTAGCCATAACTGAAAACGGCGAACCCCGGATCTGTCAGGGCTCGTACCCGCCATCACGGCCTCGGCAAACCCGCGGCTCGGATTGCCCGAGTTAATGGGTTCCCGACCAGCCGCGGAGCCTAGCAGGTCGATCCAAAGCCTACAACACGCGCCACGTGCTGCAAATCCGAGTATCCCGCGCATGAATGCTTGACTTCGCGAGCGCTGAACCGCCGTGGGCTACGCGTCCTTGCAATTGCCCAACTCATTGGATTCCAACGAATTGAGAGCACCAGTATGATCGAGACGTGGATCAATCGAGGCGCGAGGAACAATTGAACCCAATCGCTATGCTCGGTAACGCACAGAGGACCCCTGGGTCGATGGGCTTAATATTAACCGCCGTTGAGGCCGACTATACTGCCGCGCATTTCCGCACTTCTGCCAACCGCCACAGGAATTGCCCGTATGCCAAATGCGCCGTCACAGGATCAAAGCTTCAAAGGTCCCGCCGTTGCAAACGACGTCGACACAGCCGAGCCGCGACAGTCGAGTTATTCTCGCGACGAACTAATCGCTTGCGGCGAAGGCAAGCTCTTCGGAGCGGGCAGCCCGAGGCTCCCCTCCGGTCAAATGCTGATGGTCGACCGGATTACCCGCATTTCCCTTACCGGCGGCGCGTACGGGCATGGCGTATTGCTCGCAGAACTCGACATCGATCCGTCCATGTGGTTCTTCGCGTGTCACTTTCGCGGCGACCCGGTCATGCCGGGTTGCCTCGGTCTCGACGCCATGTGGCAATTAGTCGGCTTTTTCATGGCATGGAGCGGGCACCGCGGTTTGGGGCGCGCGCTCGGCGTCGACGAGGTGCGTTTTTCCGGACAAGTGCAGCCGCACGTGAACCACGTGAGCTATGAAATCGACATCAAACGCGTCATCACGCGCAGGCTGATCATGGCGACGGCAGATGGTTCGCTCACCGCCGACGGCCGAAAAATTTACACCGCGAGCGGATTGCGCGTCGGCCTGTTCGAGAACGCCGGCGCGCTTCAGCCGCCAGCCCCTGGCGTAGCCGCCTGATGCGTCGCGTTGTCGTTACCGGCATGGGCATCGTCTCCTGTTTGGGCAACGATCTTGATTCCGTCAGCCTCGCGCTGGCGGAAGGCCGGCCGGGTATCCGCGCGGCGCCTGGTTATGCCGAAATGGGTTTGCGCAGCCAGATCGCCGGGATTCCGCAAATCGAGATCGATAAACATCTGGACCGCCGCGATCTTCGGTTCATGGGCGACGCCGCGGCATTTGCCGCGATTTCCCTCAATTCCGCGATCGCCGATGCGGGCTTGACACAAACCCAGGTGAGCAACCCGCGCACCGGCCTCATCGCCGGCAGCGGCGGCGGTTCGCCAGCCAACGTGGTCGAGTCGGCGGACATCCTGCGCGCACGCGGGGTGCGAAAAATAGGCCCGACGCGCGTGCCGCGCACGATGTGCAGCACCGTCGCCGCCTGCCTCGGCACCGCGTTCCACATCAAGGGTGTGAGCTTTTCAGTGACGTCCGCTTGCGCGACGAGTTCGCATTGTATCGGCGTCGGCGCGGAGCAGATCCGCTGGGGAAACCAAGATGTGATGTTTTGCGGCGGCGGAGAAGAAGAACACTGGTCCCTGACCGCGCTATTCGATGCAATGGGCGCGCTGTCTTCGGCGCGAAACGACGCGCCGCAAACCGCATCGCGCGCCTACGATGCCGGGCGCGACGGCTTCGTGATTGCGAGCGGCGGAGGCATGCTCGTGCTCGAATCGTTCGAGCACGCTAGCGCGCGGAATGCGCGCATTTATGCCGAATTGGTCGGCTACGGCGTCACCAGCGACGGGCAGGACATGGTGCAGCCCTCGGGTGAGGGTGCGGTGCGCTGCATGCAGCAAGCGCTCGCCAAAATATCTTCCCCGATTTCATACCTCAATACTCACGGCACCTCGACCCCGCTCGGCGATCTGACCGAACTTAAAGCGGTGCGCGAAGTGTTTGGCGCCGCCATGCCGCCCATCTCCTCCACCAAATCGCTGTCCGGCCATTCGCTCGGCGCGGCCGGCGTCCAGGAGGCGATCTACAGCCTACTCATGATGCGCGATGGATTCGTCGCCGGTTCCGCCAATATCGATGAACTTGACGTTGCTTGCGCCGAATACCCGATTCTAAGGGCGACCGAACGGAGCCGGATCGACGCCGTCATGTCCAATAGTTTCGGCTTCGGCGGCACCAACGCCGCGCTCGTGTTTCAGCGCTGCTGAGTATGCTTCAGGTCGTCCAAGCAGGTCGTTCAAGCGCCTGATACGGGGCAGTACCCTGGGCGCGCTGGAGCGCCAAGCACCGCAATGCCAATACCATTGCAAGTCATTGACGGCAAGAGAGGATTTGGAGCGGGAAACGAGGCTCGAACTCGCGACCTCAACCTTGGCAAGGTTGCGCTCTACCAACTGAGCTATTCCCGCCCGCAATAGAGGCGCAATTGTAGGGCGCAATCGCTCAGAGTCAAGGAGCGCGCGCCTGAAGGCGCCGCTAAAGCCTTGAACTGCCCCGCAATTCCGGCCACGCCAGGCGCAGGTAAAGGATCATCGACCACAGCGTCAAGACGGCCGAGAGCGCCGTCAAGATCAGGCCCAGCGTGTAAATCGGAATGCCGAATAGATCGCGGCGGAACAACAACATCGATAGCCCGACGATCTGCACGATGGTCTTGTATTTCCCCCAGATCGACACCGCGATGCGGCCGCGTGCGCCGATCTCGGCCATCCATTCCCGAAGCGCCGACACGGCGATTTCGCGCCCGATGATCACGATCGCGACGATGACCAAATACCAGCGCGGGTCTCTGCTGACGATCAGCACCAGCGCGCAAGCGACGATCAGTTTGTCGGCCACCGGATCCAAGAAAGCCCCTAGCCGGGACGTCAATCCGAGCTTGCGCGCGTAGTAGCCGTCGAGCGTGTCGGTGATGCCGGCGAACGCGAAACCCGCGCAGGCTGCCGGGTCCGCCCACCAATAAGGCAAATAGAACAAGACGATGATCGCCGGGATCATGAAGATCCGCAGCCACGTCAACGCGTTGGGCAAATTCATCGCCCACCTGCGCTCAGTGCCCCGGGTGGAGGTGTTCATAGATTACCTCGGCCAAGCTTCGGCCGAGGCCGCGAACTTGCACGAAATCGTCGATGCCGGCACGCAATACCCCTTGCAGACCGCCGAAATGCGTCAGCAAATCGCGTCGCTTGACGGGTCCCAAGCCCGGTATGGTTTCGAGGATCGATCGGCTATGCCGCTTGGCTCTCTTGCGCCGGTGTCCCGCGATGGCAAACCGGTGCGCTTCATCGCGCACGCGTTGAATCAAATGCAGCGCACGGGAATCAGGCGCCAGTATAGTCGGCGTCGCTCGGCCCAACAAGAACAGTTGTTCCTGCCCAGCCCGCCGATCGGCGCCCTTTGCCACCCCGATCAGGGTTATGCCGGCCAGCCCCAACTCCTCCAGCACCTTTGCGGCCTCGGCCAGCTGCCCGCGTCCGCCGTCGATCAACAGCAGATCGGGAGCCGGTAATTCACCGTCGCGTACGCGCTTGTAGCGGCGCATCAGCGCTTGGTACATCGCTGCATAGTCATCGCCGGGCCGTATCCCCGAAATGTTGAAGCGGCGATATTCGCTCTTCAGCGGCCCCTCGACGCCGAAGACGACACAGGAAGCGATCGTGTCGGTGCCACCCGTGTGACTGATGTCGAAGCATTCGATGCGGCTGGGCGCCTCGTCGAGCTCGAACACATCGCGCAGTTCCTCCAGATTGGCCTCGATGCTCGCGCGCGCCAGGCCCCGCATCGCCAGTGCTTGAGCCGCGTTTTGTTGCATCATTTCGAGCCAGCGCGCGCGAATTCCGCGCACCGATGCGGCGATGCGCACGCGCCGCGAGGAGCGCGCGCTCATATTCGCCTCCAGTAGCGGTATTTCTTCGAATTGGTGCTCGACGATGATTTCCGGCGGCGCCTCGCGCTCGGCATAGTATTGTGCGACGAACGCCGCCAACACTTCGGGGGCTTCGGCGAACGGGGCCTTCGGGAAGAACGTCGTGCTGCCCAAGCTGCGGCCGGCGCGCACGAACATCAGCGCGACGCAATATTCGCCGTTGCCGGGGGCGACCGCGATCACGTCGGCGTCATGATGCAAATCGGCAGTGACGATCTGCTGCGCCTGCACGGTCTTCAAATGCGCCAATTGGTCGCGCAGCTTGCCGGCGTCCTCGAATTCCAGCCGTTCGGCCGCGATATCCATGCGCTTCGCGAGATCCCGGTTGACTTCGTCGTTGCGGCCTTCGAGGACCTTGATCGCAGCGCCCACCTCCTCGCCGTAGCGGGTCCGAGATATCAGGCCGACGCAAGGGCCGCTGCAGCGTTGAATTTGATACTGCAGGCACGGGCGGGAGCGGTTCGCAAAGTAACTATCCTCGCAATTGCGCAGCCGAAACAGCTTCTGCAGTTGCTGCAGCGTCTCTCGGACCGCGCCGGCCGACGGATACGGACCGAAATAGCGTCCCGGCTCCTTGCGCGAGCCGCGGTAGAGGCTCAATCGCGGAAATTCGTGATCGGTGGTGAAATGCAGAAACGGAAAACTCTTGTCGTCGCGCAGGACGATGTTGAAGCGCGGCTTGTGCTTCTTGATCAAATTCAGTTCGAGCAGCAGCGCCTCGGTCTCCGAGTTTGTGATGGTCACTTCCATCCGCGCCGTCTTGGCGATCAGCGCTTGGACTTTGGGATGGACGTTGCCTCTCTGGAAATATGAGGCCACCCGGTTCTTGAGGCTGCGCGCCTTGCCGACGTACAGAATCTCGCCGCCGGCATCCAGCATCCGGTAGACGCCGGGACGCGACGGCAAGGCATCGACGAACGAGCGGGAATCGAAGCTCGCCGCGCTCGACGACGGAGACTCGACGCTCATGAGACGAGCTCGCGTGCGCGGCCGACGATCGTCTCGAACATCGCCGGCGTCAGTCTGCGGGTCTGCGTGTTGTAGCGGCTGCAGTGATACGAGTCGAGCAGAACAGCGCCCGTCGTCCAACAGGTGCTCGGCGCCGTGCGCGAATCGATGTCGGATCTGTGGAATCCCGCGCGCCCGCAGCACCGCGGCGTGCGCGATCGTGCCGAGCGCGAGAATCGCCCTGATCTGCGGGCACTGAGCAAGCTCCGCTCGAAGAAACGCGTTACAGGTCCGGATCTCGGCCGCCAGAGGTTTGTTGTCGGGCGGGAGGCACTTGACCGCATTCGTGATCCGCGCGCCGGCGAGCGCCAGGCCGTCGTCCACGTCGACCGAGACAGCGGCGCTCGCGAATCCGAATTGATGCAAGGTTCGATACAGCAGGATGCCGGCAAAATCACCGGTGAAAGGTCGCCCGGAGCGGTTTGCGCCATGCATGCCGGGCGCGAGACCGACGATCAGCAGGCGCGCGTCGGCGTCGCCGAACGCCGGGACGGGTTTGCAGAAATATTCCGGCCGCTGGCCGCGTACCACGTCGAGAAATCCGGCAAGGCGCGGACAACGACGGCAGCCGGGATCGTAAACGGCGTTCATACCAGGCATTTGCAAAGCATATAAAAAAACGGGCTACGCGGAATTCCGCGTAGCCCGCCGTCGATCGCGCCTGGACTTGGACTAACCCGAGCGCAACCCAACCTCGGCTCAATCGTTGCAGACCGAGCCCACGTAACCGGTTCCGGGCCGTCGCCGTCCCGTTCGACAGGGCAGTGACGCATAAATTCCCCGATGTCGGACTCAAAACAGCAACGCGTCGTCCAGACGTTGGCAAGGTCGTTTGGCAGGACCTCACGGCGACTTGGCGCTGCAATCTTGAGCGGGCGGGAACGGAACGCGAATCAGGATAACACCTGGGCGCATCGAGGCAAGCCGGGTTTTCAAAAAGCCCGGAGCAAATATTAGTTACTTTATATGAAAATCCCGTAACTTATTGTAATATAAGATATTAAATGTAATTATCTCATGACCGATCCGGACGCTCCGATGCCTTCCGCGATCGCCTATTGCTGCCGGCCAAGGCCGCTATCCGCATAGCCAATTCCAAGGACTGTTCGCCGTTCAGACGGGGGTCCACCGGCGAACGGTACGCCCGCGCAAGGTCGGCTTCGGCAAGCCCGCGCGCCCCGCCGATGCATTCAGTCACGTCCTCGCCCGTCAGTTCGATGTGCACGCCGCCCAACTCCGACCCGCAATGCTCGTGAATGCGGAAAGCCGCTTCGACCTCCGCCAAGATGTTCTCGAAACGGCGGGTCTTGATGCCGCCGGCCGTCGCCTCGGTATTGCCGTGCATCGGATCGCAGACCCACAGGACCGGCGAGCCGGTCGCGCGCACCGCAGCGACGGTCTCCGGCAGGCGCTGTTCGATTTCCTTGATTCCGTAGCGATGAATCAGCGTCAGCCGGCCGGGCTGGTTTTGCGGATTCAACACCTGCACCAGCCGCTGCAGCCATTCCGCACTCATAGCGGCGCCCACTTTGATGCCGATCGGGTTGGCGATTCCGCGGAAATACTCGACGTGCGCACCGTCGATCGCGGCCGTGCGCATGCCGATCCACGGCATGTGAGTCGCGAGGTTGTACCAACGCTTTTGGCGGTCTATGTATCGGGTCTGCGCTTGCTCGGACAGCAAGTGCAGCCCCTCGTGGCTGGTATAAAATTCCACGCGCGTCGCCGCGTGCACGCGCTGCCCGCTCATCGACTCGAAAAACTCCAGCGACTCGGCAATCGAGTCGACGATCCTTTGATAGGCGTCCCGCAAGGGCGAATGACGCAGAAACCCGAGGTCCCAATATTCCGGATGATGCAGGTCCGCGAAGCCGCCGTCGATCAGCGCGCGCACGAAATTGAGCGTCAACGAGGCGCGCTCGTAGCCGCGCAGCAATAGCTCCGGATCCGGCTCGCGGTCGGCGGCGCTGAAAGTGGGCTTGTTGACGTTGTCTCCGCGATAGCAGGGCAAGGTGACGCCGTCCCTCGTTTCCGTATCGGTCGAACGGGGCTTCGCGTACTGCCCGGCGAAGCGTCCGACCCGGATCACCGGCTTTTTGAGCCCCTGCAGCAGCACCAGACTCATTTGCAGCAGTATCTTCAACCGCTTCGCGATTTTATCGGATTCGCAGTCCTCGAAACTCTCCGCGCAATCGCCGCCCTGAAGCAGGAACTGCTCGCCGCGCTGGGCGGCGGCGAGCTTGCCGCGTAGCGCTTCGATTTCCCATGAAACGACCAGCGGCGGCAAACGGCTCAATGCCGCGACGCTGCGCTCCAAGGCGATCGGATCCGAGTATTTCGGCTGCTGGGCCGCCGGCCGGCTCTGCCAGCTCGCGGGGTGCCAGTTCGTCAATAGGGTGCTCGTCGACATCGTCCAGGATGCTACACACCGCGGTGCCGACCTGCAAAGCACCATGGCCGCGCACGTTCGGGGCGGCCGGGCCAGGGGCGGTCCGATCCTCGACTGGCGCCGCGGTCGTTCCCGCGCCAAAATGCGGGCCCAGCCAAATTGCGCCACCGCTCCTTTGAGAAATCCATGCCGAAACTCGACGAATCCCGACCAGCCCGCGCCATCGAAGAATCCCGGTCGCCAGGCGATCCACTGCCGCTACTCGGTCTTTCCGCCGTCAATTCCGGCGCTTGGTCCGGTAGCCACGGTTGGAGCGATACGGGCGGCGGCCCGCTGATCGAATCGACGAACCCGTCGACCGGCAGGCGTTTGGCTACGGTTCGCGGCGCAACCGCCGAGGACTACGAGCGTGTTCTCGCGGCCGCGGTTCTCGCGGCCGACGCGTGGCGCCGAGTACCGGCCCCGAAACGCGGTGAAGCGGTGCGATTGATCGGCGAGGAGTTGCGCGAGTTCAAGGGCGCGCTGGGCAGTCTCGTATCGATGGAGAACGGCAAGATCAAGGCGGAGGGCGACGGCGAAGTTCAGGAGATGATCGATATCGCGGATTTTGCGGTCGGTCAATCGCGGATGCTGTATGGCTTGACGATGCATTCGGAGCGCAACCAGCACCGCATGTACGAGCAATGGCACCCGCTCGGCGTCGTCGGCGTGATTTCGGCGTTCAACTTCCCGGTTGCGGTGTGGTCATGGAACGCCTTTCTGGCCGCCGTGTGCGGCAACGCCACGGTGTGGAAACCGTCTCCCAAGACCGCGCTATGCGCGATCGCGGTACAGAGGATTTGCAATCGCGTGATCGAGCGCCAGAATCTGCCGCCGATATTTCAACTCTTCGTCGACGCCGGCAACGACTTGGCCGAGCGATTCGTCGACGACAAGCGCGTCGCGCTGCTGTCGTTCACCGGTTCGACGCAAGTCGGACGCAAGATCGGAGTGCGGGTTGCCGAACGGCTGGGCAAGAGTTTGCTCGAACTCGGCGGCAACAACGCCATCATCGTCGACGCCGACGCAAATTTGGACCTTGCGGTGCCCGCCATCGTGTTCGGGGCGGTCGGCACAGCGGGCCAGCGCTGCACGACGACACGGCGCGTGATCGTCCACCAATCACGCGCCGCCGAACTGGAGCGGCGCTTGGTAGCGGCCTATGCGCAGGTACGCGTCGGCGATCCGCTCGACGCGGCGACGCTGATGGGACCGTTGATCGACGCCGGCGCGGTACAGCGGTACCTCGCGGCCGTCGCCAGGGCGCAAATCGAGGGTGGCCAGCTGTTGACCGGCGGCCGCGCATTGCAGAGGGCCGGCTTTTTCGTCGAACCGGCGATCGTGCGCGCCACGGGCGCGATGCCGATCGTACAGACGGAAACCTTCGCGCCGATTCTGTATCTGATTCCGTATTCGAATCTCGACGAGGCGCTCGAAATCCAAAACTCGGTCGCCTACGGCCTCTCCTCGGCCGTGTTCACCGATCGCCTGCAGGTGGCGGAACGGTTCCTGTCGGCCGACGGCAGCGACTGCGGCATCGCCAACGTCAACCTCGGCACTTCGGGCGCCGAAATAGGCGGGGCTTTCGGCGGCGAAAAGGATACCGGCGGCGGCCGCGAGGCGGGCTCGGATTCTTGGAAGGCGTACATGCGCCGCCAGACGACGACGATCAACTGGAGCGCCGAACTGCCGCTCGCGCAAGGCATCCGCTTCAACGTTTGAGCCGCGCCTCGATATCGGCCGCGCGGCGGCGGTCATTCGCGGCTCTTCACCTCCTGCCATAGCCGCTCTTGGGCCGCAGGAGCCAAGTCCTCGAAGGTTTCGCCGCGCGCATCCGCGAGTTTCTCCATCGCCCGGAAACGCCGCTCGAATTTGAGATTCGCAGCGCGAAGAGCGGCCTCGGCATCGACTCCGAGTTTGCGCGCCAAATTTGCCGCGGCGAACAGCAAGTCGCCGATCTCTTCGAGCACATGCTCGGATCCTGCGCCGCCTATGTCCGCTTCGAGGACGGCCGCGCGCGCCTCGGCGAGCTCTTCGGCAACCTTGTCGGCTGTCCCGGCGGCATCGGTGAAATCAAAGCCGGCGCGCGCCGCCCTTTTGCTCAATTTCTGCGTGCGCAACAGCGCCGGCAGGTTCCTCGCAATACCGTCCATGCGGCTCAGCGCATCGCGCCGCGCCGGATCCTCGCGCCGCTCCTGCGCCTTTATGCGCTCCCAGACCACGGTCTGCTCGCCGAGGCTGATCGGACCGGAATCACCGAAAACATGCGGGTGGCGGCGCACCAGTTTGTCGCAGATCGAGGCCGCGACCGCCTCGAAATCGAACCGGCCTTGCTCGCTGGCCATCTGCGCGTGAAAAACGACTTGCAGCAGCAAGTCCCCGAGCTCATCGCGCAAGCCGCCAAGATCGCCGCGCTCGATCGCATCGACGACTTCGTAGGCTTCCTCGATCGTGTAAGGCGCGATCGATGCGTATGTCTGCTCGCGATCCCATGGGCATCCATCGGCCGCCCGCAAGCGCGCCATGATCGCAAGCAGCTCGCCCACGCGGCCGGTCATTCCGTCCTCCGAGCCCGCTCGAGCACGAGCCGGCGCAGCGTCATCAGCATCGCAGCGGTTGCGCCCCAGATGTTGCGCTCGCCATAGGGTATGTCGTAGAACGTCACGTCGATGTCGCCCATCCTGCGCAGACGCGGCCGATGATTGGCCGCATCGAACAAGAATTCCAGGGGCACCTCGAACGCCTCGTGCACTTCCGAAGAATCGATCCGCAATTGATACTCGGGATTGACGAAACCGACAACCGGCGTGACGCGGTAGCCGGTGACGATGAGATGATCGGGGAGATAGCCCGCGAATTCCACCAATTGCGGCGCCAAGCCGACTTCTTCATGCGCTTCGCGCAGTGCCGCATGCCAGGCGCCTGAGTCCTGCGGTTCGATGCGCCCGCCGGGAAAGCTGATTTGGCCGCCGTGATCGCGCAAGTTCGCGGCTCGCTGGGTCAGCAAGACGCTGAGGCCGGCGCCCCGCTCGACCAACGGCACGAGCACAGCCGCGCTGATACTCCGGCGCGGCAAGGCGGCGCGGACGCGCGCCCGCACGTCGGGCGTCGTTCCTGCCAGCCAAACCATGTCCTCTTCGAGCGCCGAAGCGTCTGGCAGCAGCGCGGCGCGAATGCTCGCCGCTGTGAATGCGGAGTCGGTCATGCGGCCGTCAGGCGCCACCGCCAGGGCCGTCGCCCCCGGTCCTCGTCAGACGCAGCGGATCGAGCAGTCGGCGCAGCTCCTCGATCGGCATGCCGGTCATTTCCGCCGCGACTTCGACGATCGGACGGCCCTCTGCGTAGGCTCTCTTGGCGATCGCGGCGCCCTTTTCGTACCCGATCACGGGATTAAGGGCCGTCACCAGGATCGGATTGCGTTCGAGTGCCGCGCCGAGCGCGATTTCGTTGACTCGCAGACCGGCGATCGCATGATCGGCCAAATTGCGGCTGCCGATCGCCAGCAGGTCGATACTTTGCAGCAGATCGTACGCGATCAAAGGCAGCATCACGTTCAGCTGGAAATTACCCGCCTGTCCGGCGATCGTGATCGCCGCGTCGTTGCCGATCGTTTGGGCCGCGATCATCGCAACGGCTTCCGGCACGACCGGATTGATCTTGCCCGGCATGATGCTGCTACCCGGCTGCAGCGCCGGCAGAGAGATTTCGCCGAGCCCCGCCAGCGGCCCGCTGTTCATCCAGCGCAGGTCGTTGGCGATCTTCATCAAGCTCGCCGCTAGAACTTTCAGCTGGCCGGACAATTCGACGGCCGTGTCCTGGCTCGAAATTGCCGCAAAGTAATTTTCGCTCGGTGTAAATGCGATTCCCGTCGATGCGCTCAAGCGGCGCGCGAAGATGCGGCCGAATTCGGCGCGCGCATTGAGTCCGGTGCCGACCGCCGTGCCGCCTTGCGCCAAGGCGTGCAATCGCGGCAAGACCCCGCGTATCCGCTTGCCGTTTTGCTCGATCTGCGCCTTCCAGCCGCCGAGTTCCTGGCCGACGGTCAGCGGCACGGCGTCCATCAAGTGCGTACGGCCGGTTTTGACGACCGCATCCAGCGCCGGAATCCGCCGGCCCAAGGCCGCCGCCAGATGGTCCAGCGCCGGCAGCAATTGTTCGGCGACAGCCAAGGCCGCCGCCACATGGATCGCAGTCGGTATGACATCGTTGCTGCTCTGTCCCAAATTCACATGATCGTTCGGATGCACGCTCACGCCCGCGATGCGCGTCGCCAAGGCCGCGATGACCTCGTTGGCGTTCATATTCGTGCTCGTTCCGGAACCCGTTTGAAACACGTCGACCGGAAAATGCCGGTCATGTGCGCCGGCGGCCACCTCGGCCGCGGCCTGCTCGATGGCCACGGCAATTGGCGCCGGCAGATCGCCGAGCTCGGCATTGGCCGCGGCGGCGCATGATTTGATGAGCCCCAGCGCGCGCAGGAACGCGCGCGGTAAGCGCAAACCGCTCGATGGAAAATTCCGGATCGCGCGTTGGGTCCCCGCGCCCCACAAGGCGTCGCTTGGCACCTCGATGGAGCCCAAACTGTCGTATTCGACGCGATAGCCGGCGGTTGTCATCGCGTGCATCTCCGCGGTTTCGGATTGATTGCGGTAATATCCCTTATTCTACCATTGTGCGGCGATGTAACCGGATGTCCACGCAAGCAATTGATGCGCTCTCACCGCTAGACGGACGTTACGCCGGCAAGCTGAATTCCGTGCGGGCGCTATTCAGCGAGGCCGGTCTGATGCGCGAGCGTTGCCGCGTCGAATGCGCTTGGATATTGGCGCTGTCCGCTGGGCCGGCCAGGCGGCAGCTCGCGCGCCTGCCCTCATCCTGCCGCGATTGGCTCGCCGCGATCGCCAGGGATCCGGGCGCAACGGACGTCGCCGCAATCAAGCTGATAGAGCAGCGGACGAATCACGACGTCAAGGCCGTCGAAATGTGGATCCGCGCGGAATTGCAGTCGCGCGGCGCCGCGCCGGCCGACCTCGAGTGGGTGCATTTCGGCTGTACGTCCGAAGACATCAACAATCTCGCCTACGCGCTAATGCTGCAAGCCGCGCGATCGCAAATCCTGCTGCCGCTGATCGGCGCAATAGTTGCGACGCTAGATGCGCTCGCCGAACGTCATGCCGATGCGGTCATGCTTGGCCGCACGCACGGGCAGGCCGCCACGCCGACGACGATGGGCAAGGAGATGGCCAATTTTGCGGCGCGGCTCGAATCTCAGTGCAGCGGAATTGCGCGCATCGTAGTGCTCGGCAAGATCAACGGTGCGGTCGGCAATTACAATGCACATTTCGCGGCGTTGCCGGACGTAGATTGGCGCGGATTCTCGCGCCAGATTCGTCGAATCGCTCGGACTGCAAGCGAACGCCCATACGACGCAGATAGAACCGCACGATTGGATCGCGGAGTACTGCCACGCCCTCATCCGTGCGAACACGGTATTGCTGGATTTGTCGCGAGACATGTGGGGATATATATCGCTCTCCTACTTCAGGCAGCGCCTCGCCCCCGGGGAGGTCGGTTCCTCGACGATGCCGCACAAAGTGAATCCAATCGATTTCGAGAACGCCGAAGGGAATCTCGGCATTGCGAATGCGCTGCTCGGCCACTTCGCCGAAAAATTGCCGGTCTCGCGCTGGCAACGCGACCTCAGCGATTCGACCGTGTTGCGGAATTTCGGCGTCGCCGCCGGCCATTGCGTGATTGCCTACGCGTCGCTCGCCGCGGGACTCGCCAAGGCGGAGCTGGACGCAAGCAAAATGCGCGAGGAGCTGCAGGGTGCCTGGGAGGTGCTCGGCGAGGCCGTGCAAACGGTCATGCGCGCGCATGGTATAGCCGGACGCCTACGACAGGCTCAAGGCGTTTACGCGCGGCCGCGCAATCGATCGGACCGCGATGCGCGATTTCATCGCCTCGCTGGATTTGCCGCCCGCCGAAAAAGCGCGCTTGCTCGAATTGGAACCGGCCGCCTATTTGGGCCTCGCGCCGTTGTTGGCGCGACGCCGGTCGTGAGCCTCGCAAACCGCCAGCCGTAACCGAAAAGCCTTAATTGACGCTGCGGAACGATCGAAACGTGACGCAGTTGGCACGCCCCGCCGCCAAGCTGTCGGTAGGATAAAGGCGTGTGTGCAATGGGGGGCGAATTGCCCGTTCATCCCCAACGAGGCTGATGTAATGGCGGGAAGTCCTGACGAAAGTACTTCGGCGAACGGTGGAGTCTCCGCGGCCGGCGGCGGCCAGGGCGCGAGCACCCGCACGATCGTTACGACGATGCATGAGGTTCGCGCGGCGAGCCTGCAAGTCGCGCAGTCTGCGCAGCGGCTGCTTTCGATTTTCACTCATGATCTCGAACCGATGATCTACGGCGAAGAGCCGTTTCTCGAAGCGATCAAGCGCCTCGTACTCGCCCGCTCCTACGCCAAGGTGCGCGTATTGCTCGCCGATCCGTCGCGCGCGATGGTCGACAACAACCGTTTCATGGCGTTGGCGCGGCGCCTGACTAGCTGCATCGATATGCGCACGATGAGTCAAGAGTATGCCGCAAGCGCCGGCGCTTTCATCATCGCCGACGACCGAGCGCTCGTGTACCGGCTGCAAGCGGACCGCTGGGACGGCATCTCGGATATGAACGATCCGGCCGTCGTACGCCGCTACCTCACGTTCTTCGACGAGGTGTGGAACATGAGCATGCAAGAGTCGCAAATGCGCCAAATGCTGATGTAACTGCCCGCGCCCCGCGTGCGCCGGTATACTCGGCGCATGCCCGAGAGTCTTCCCGATCCCCGATCCGCCGGCACCGTGATCGTCGCCGTATCCGGGGGCGTCGATTCCGCAGTCGCCGCATTGACGCTTCGTGAGGCCGGGTTCGCCGTGCAAGGCCTGTTCATGTCCAACTGGGACGAGGACGACGGCTATTGCAGGACTGCCGGCGACTTTCAGGATGCGCGCGAGATTTGCGAACATCTGCACATTCCTCTGCATCGGGCAAATTTTGCGGACGAATACCGGCGCCGCGTCTTCGCGCATTTTCTGCGGGAATACTCGGCCGGCAGAACCCCGAATCCCGACGTCCTCTGCAATCGCGAAATCAAATTCGGCGTTTGTTTGGAACACATGCACCGGCTGGGCGCCTCGTGGATCGCTACGGGGCACTACGCCCGCGTGCGGCACGCGGCGGCCGCAAGCCAATTGCTCAAGGCGGCGGACTCGGCGAAGGATCAAAGCTATTTTCTGCATGCCGTGACACCGGCGGCGCTCGCAAGGACCTTGTTCCCGATCGGCGAGCTTCGCAAGGCCGAAGTGCGCCGGCGCGCGCGCGCGGCCGGCTTGCCGGTGCACGACAAGCCGGACAGCACCGGCATATGCTTCATCGGCGAACGCCCGTTCGCCTCATTCCTGAGCCGCTACCTGCGCGATTCCCCCGGACCGATCGAATCCGCGGACGGGCGGGCGCTCGGCCGGCATCGCGGGTTGGCGTTCTATACGCTCGGGCAGCGCTCCGGTCTTGGGATCGGCGGGCGCGCCGGCGCGCAGCTTGCCCCGTGGTACGTCGCCGAAAAGGACACGGAGCGCAACGCCCTGATCGTCGTGCAGGACCAGGATCACCCGCTATTGTTGTCCGATTCGTTCGATGTCGCCGATATGCACTGGCAACAGCCGCAGCCGCGGGAATTAGAGATCGACTGCGCGGTCAAGACTCGTTATCGCCAGCGCGACCTCGCCTGCCGTATGATGATTGGTGGCGCCGGCGCGGTGCATGTCGAGTTGCAGGAGCCCGCGCGCGCCGTTACCCCCGGCCAATACGCGGTGTTCTACGCGGCGGAGCGCTGCATCGGCGGCGGCGTCATCGCACGGCGGTCGCGGAACGGCATTTCGGCCGCCTCCTCGCCGATGATTTATAATCGCCAATTTGACGCGGAGAGATCATGACGGACAGTTTCAATTCGCGATCCACGCTCGAGGTCGGCGCGCGCCGCTACGAAATCCGCTCCCTAGCTGCGCTGAAGTCGCACGCAGTCGACCGACTGCCCTTCGCATTGAAGGTGCTGCTCGAAAATCTTCTGCGGTTCGAGGACGGCGTCAACGTCTCGAAACAAGATATCGAGGCGCTGCTCAATTGGAATCCGTCTGCGCGACCAAATCACGAGATCGCCTTCACTCCCGCACGCGTGATTATGCAAGACTTTACCGGCGTGCCGTGCGTCGTCGATCTGGCGGCCATGCGCGAGGCGATCGCGCGGCTTGGCGGCGATCCGCAACGCGTCAACCCTCTCGCGCCGGCCGAGTTGGTCATCGACCACTCCGTGCAAGTGGACGCTTTCGGAGCGGCGGACTCGCTACGTCGCAATAACGAGATCGAGTTCGAGCGCAACGGCGAGCGCTACATGTTCCTGCGTTGGGGACAGTCGGCGTTCAGCAATTTCAAGGTCGTGCCGCCCAATACCGGCATCGTGCATCAGGTCAACATCGAACGGCTGGCGCGCGTCGTATTCGCCGACGAAGCCCGGACGCCTGCGCTCGCCTATCCGGACACCCTGGTCGGTACCGACTCGCACACGACGATGGTCAACAGCCTCGGCGTGCTTGGCTGGGGTGTAGGCGGCATCGAGGCGGAGGCCGCGATGTTGGGGCAGCCGGTGACGATGCTGATCCCGCAGGTAATCGGCTTCAGGCTGACCGGAAGCCTGCCGGCCGGCACGACCGCGACGGATCTCGTGCTCACCGTCACCGAAATACTTCGAAAAAAGGGCGTCGTCGACAAATTCGTCGAGTTCTTCGGCGACGGGCTAGCGGGCTTGCCGCTCGCCGATCGCGCTACGATCGCGAACATGTCGCCGGAGTTCGGATCGACCTGCGCGATCTTCCCGATAGACGTGGAAACCATACGCTATCTGGAACTGACCGGTCGCGCGCCGGAGCAAATCGCCCTGGTCGAGGCCTATGCCAAACACCAGGGGCTTTGGCGGCGGGACGGCGCCGCTGCCGCGCAATACAGCGATGTCGTCGAACTCGATCTGTCTACGGTCGAAGCGTCTCTTGCGGGCCCCAGGCGGCCTCAAGACCGTGTCCCGCTGCGCGCGGCGAAGAGCGTCTATCTTGCAAGCCTGAGCAAGATGGCGGAGGAGCGGGCGCAAAAAACGCCCGGCGCGACCGGCGCGGGCACCGCCACCGTCAGCGGCGAGACCTTCGAAGTCAAGGACGGCGCCGTGTTGATCGCGGCGATCACCAGTTGCACCAATACGTCGAATCCGGCCGTGATGGTCGCGGCCGGACTTTTGGCCCGCAATGCCCATGCGCGCGGTCTGAAGTCGCGGCCGTGGGTCAAGACCTCATTGGCGCCCGGCTCGCGGGTCGTCACTTCGTATCTGCAGAAGGCCGGATTGCTGAAGGAACTGGAGGCGCTCGGGTTTTACACGGTCGGCTACGGCTGTACGACGTGCATAGGCAATTCCGGGCCGTTGAGACCGGAAATCTCGGAAGCCGTCATCGCCGGCAACGTGATCGCCTGCTCGGTGCTCTCCGGCAATCGCAATTTCGAAGGCCGCATACACCCGCAGGTCAAGATGAATTTTCTGGCTTCACCGCCCCTGGTCGTCGCGTATGCCTTGGCCGGCAGCTTGAGCGTGGATATCACGACCGAGCCGCTAGGTACCGGCAAGGACGGCAAACCGGTGTATCTGCGGGAGGTTTGGCCGAGCGCCAAGGAAGTCGCCTCGGCGATCGGCGCCGCAGTGGACTCGGGGATGTTCAAGAAAAGTTACGCCAACGTATTCGCCGGCGACGAAAACTGGAACGGCATCCAGACGCCCGCCGGAAAGATCTACGCATGGGATGGAAAATCCACCTATGTGCGCAATCCTCCCTATTTCGACGGCATGACCATGCAGCCGCCCGCGATCGGCGATATTCACGGCGCTCGAGCGCTCGCGGTCCTGGGGGATTCGGTGACGACCGATCACATTTCTCCTGCCGGCAATATCGCCAAGTCCAGCCCGGCGGCCCAATATCTGCTCGCGCAAGGGGTGCAGCCTGCGGACTTCAATTCATACGGCGCGCGCCGCGGGAATCACGAAGTCATGATGCGCGGCACGTTCGCGAACATCCGCTTGCGCAACCTCTTGGTGCCCGGCACGGAAGGCGGCGTCACGGTGCACCTGCCGAGCGGCGTCGAGATGCCGATCTTCGATGCAGCGATGAAATACCAGGCGGCCGGTACGCCGCTCGTCATACTCGCCGGCAAGGAATACGGCACCGGAAGCTCTCGCGACTGGGCGGCCAAGGGCACGATGTTGCTCGGCGTCAAGGCAGTCATCGCGGAGAGCTTCGAGCGGATACACCGCTCCAATCTGATCGGCATGGGCGTATTGCCGCTGCAATACAAGGACGGCGAGAATGCGCAAAGCCTGCGTTTGAGCGGCCGCGAGACGTTCGCCATCACCGGTTTGCGGCAAGGGGCTGCGAAATTTGTCGACGTCACCGCGACCGGCGCCGACGGCAGGCGCATTGAGTTCGAAGCGCGTCTACGCATCGACACGCCGAAGGAGCGCGATTATTACCAACATGGCGGCATCTTGCAGTATGTGCTGAGGCAGCTCGCGCAGTTGGGCAAAGCCGCGTGAACCCGAATGCCGTCGGCCGAACCTCGGTGGCGGTATTCGATCTGGACGGCACGCTGACCTGGCGCGATACCCTGCTACCGTTCCTGACGGGGTATTTGGCGCGGCATCCCCGGCATTGGTTTCGGCTTTGGCGACTGCCGCCTTCGCTGATCGCGTACCTCATCGGCCTGGGCGGCCGCGGCGCGTTGAAGTCGCGGCTGATTCGCATGGTCATGGGCGGCGACCCCCGCGCCGCGATCGACTCATGGGCCGCCGATTTTGTCGAGGCGCTGCCTGCTCGTCGAGCATTCAGGCCGGCGGCGCTGCGCGTCGTAGAACAGCATCGGCAGGCCGGCGATCACCTAATCCTGATGTCCGCGAGCCCCGATTTATATGTGCCGCGCATCGGCCGTTTGCTGGGATTTGAGGCGACGATCTGCACCGAGTTGTTTTGGCGCGGCGAGCGCCTGTTGGGGACCCTCAAGGGCGCGAATCGGCGCGGCGAGGAAAAGGTCCGCTGCCTGGAGGCGCTTCGCAGCCGCTACCCGGGTAAGCCCCTGATCGCCTATGGCAACGGTCGATCGGATCTTGCGCATTTGCTGCGCGCCGATCGGGCGGTATTGGTCAACGCACGCCGAGCGGCGCGAAGCGCGGCCAAAAGGGCCGGTATCGCGCTCGATGAATGGCGCTGAGTTTGCGCGCGGTCTGCAACAAAAGCCGTCATCGCACGGTCTACTGCAAGAGCGGATATGATCGCAAGCGCCGCCGCAAGGAGACACCATGCCGATGAAATCAATGCCGATCGGCCGGATCGCGCCGTCGGAAATCACTCCCGAAAGCGCGTACCTGTCGCGGCGCACCGTATTGGCGGGCGGGCTCGCTCTGGCGGCCGCTCAGGGGGCCGGCACGCTGCTGGCCAGCGCCGCCGCGCGGCGTCGGCGCCGGGCACTCTGCGTTATGTCCGCGACGCGGTTGACAGCGTCTCCGCGCGGCCCAACACCTTCGAGGACATTTCGACGTACAACAACTACTACGAATTCGGCACCGACAAATCCGATCCTGCGAGGAACGCGCGGAATTTTCGCACTGCACCGTGGAGCGTCGCGGTCGGCGGCGAGTCGGAAATCACCGGTACTTTCCATCTCGACGACTTGTTGAAACCGTACCCGCTGCAGGAGCGCGTGTACCGTTTCCGCTGCGTCGAAGCCTGGTCGATGGTGATTCCGTGGGTCGGGATTCCGCTCGGCGATCTGCTGCGGCGCTTCAAGCCGACCTCGAAGGCGAAATTCGTCGAATTCAAGACGCTCTACGATCCGCGGCAAATGCCCGGACAAAGCGTCGACATACTGCCGTGGCCGTACGTCGAGGGATTGCGCGTGGACGAGGCCATGCACCCGCTCTCGATGCTGGTCGTCGGCCTTTACGGCAAGGTGCTGCCGAATCAAAACGGCGCCCCATTGCGCCTGATGGTGCCCTGGAAATACGGCTTCAAGAACATCAAATCGATCGTCGCCATTCGTTTCACGGAGCGCCAACCGCAAAACACCTGGGCGATTGCCTCGCCGGGCGAGTACGGCTTCTACGCCAACGTCAATCCGCTCGTCGATCACCCGCGCTGGAGCCAGGCCACCGAACGGCCCATCGGCGCAGGGCTTTTCGCGCCGCGCGTGCCGACATTGATGTTCAATGGCTACGAGGAGCAGGTGGCCGGCTTGTATCGCGGCATGGACCTGCGGAAATACTTCTGATGTACTGGACTCGGCGGGTCTTGAAGCCCGCGGTATTTGCCGCTTGCACCGTGCCGGCAGCGCGGTTGATCGCCGGCGCGTTCGCGATCGCAGGACTCTCGCTCGGCGCCGATCCGGTCGCGGCGTTGCTGCACGGGTTCGGCCGTTGGGGCCTCAATTTCCTGTTCATCACGCTTTGTATGACTCCGCTTCGCGATCTGACGGGCTCGATCGCTTGGCTGCGGTTCAGGCGCATGTTCGGTTTGTTTGCCTTCTTCTACCTGGCAATGCATTTCACGGTTTATGCACTCTTGGATCAAAGCGGCAGTTTGAGCCGCATTTGGCAAGATATCGCCAAGAGGCCCTATATTACGATCGGCATGTTTGCGCTGCTGATGCTGATTCCTCTAGCCCTCACCTCGACGGGCCGCGCGATGCGCCGTTTGGGCCGCCGCTGGACCAGTCTGCACCGATTGATCTACGTAATTGCGATATGCGGCGTCTGGCACTTTTGGTGGCAGGTGAAGCGGGATATACGCGAACCGCTGCTGTATGCGTGCGGATTGACTTTACTGCTCGGCTACCGGCTCTGGAAACTGCGCAAGACGGTCTCGCTCCTCAGCCCCGTGCGCTTTGCAGGGACCGATGGAGTTTGAGCAGCAAGCTCTCCGTCGTCGGCCAATCGATGCATGGATCCGTGATCGACATGCCATATTCCAGCATCTTCAGGTCCTTCGGGATGGGTTGGTTGCCGGCCCGCAGATGGCTTTCGAGCATTAGTCCGACGATCGAGCGGTTGCCGTCCGAGATCTGAGCGACGCAATTCTCGGCGACCAGCGGCTGCAGGCCGGCATCCTTGTTGGAGTTTCCGTGGCTGCAGTCGACGACGATGTTGGCCGGCAGATTCGCCGCCCCCAGTTCGCGTTCGGCGACCGCGATGCTGACCGCGTCGTAATTCGACCGCCCGCCTCCGCCGCGCAGCACGATGTGGGCGTACGGGTTGCCGCGCGTATGAAAAACCGCCGATTGCCCCTGCTGAGTGATACCCAGAAAATGATGCGGCCGGCGCACCGACTGCAAGGCGTTGATCGAAGCGGCCAGACTTCCGTCCGTGCCGTTCTTGAAGCCGACCGGCGTCGACAGGCCGCTCGCCATTTCGCGATGAGTCTGCGACTCGGTCGTGCGCGCGCCGATCGCCGTCCACGTGATCAATTCCGACAGATATTGCGGCATGATCGGATCGAGCGCTTCGGTGCCCGCCGGCAATCCGAGTTCGGCGATGTACAGCAGCAATTCCCGCGCGAGCATGATGCCCTTCTCGATGTGGAACGAATCGTCCAAATCCGGATCGTTGATCAACCCCTTCCATCCGACCGTCGTACGCGGTTTCTCGAAATAAACGCGCATGATCGGAAACATCGTCGAAGCGACGCGCACCGACAACTCTTTCAGTCGGTTCGCATACTCGCGCGCGGCCGCAACGTCGTGGATGGAGCACGGGCCGACGACGATGAACAGGCGCGGATCGCCGCGCCCGAGGATAGCGCGAACGGTTTGCCGCGAGGCGAAGACCGTGTCCGCGGCTTGCTGCGTCAAGGGCAAGCGCCGCTTGATCTCCTCGGGGGTCGCCAGCAGGTCGCTGGAAACCACGTTGACGTTCTGCAGTTGATCTTGAATATTGGCCACGGCCCGCCCTACATCGAAGTTCTGATCGTCCAAAGTTCCGGGAAAAACTTCAGCTCCAACGCCTTCGTCAAATAAGAAACGCCGCCCGTGCCGCCCGTGCCGCGTTTGTAACCGATGATTCTTTCGACCGTCTTCACGTGCGCGAATCGCCAGAGTTGAAATTTGTAGTCGAGATCGACCAGGCGCTCGGCGAGCTGGTACAGATCCCATTCCTTTTCCGCGTTGTGATAGACGCTCAGCCAAGCGGCGGCCACTTGCTTGCTCGCTTGATATGGCAGAGTGAAATCCCGGTCGATCGCTTGAGGCGGCAGATCGAAGCCGCGCCGGCTCAACAGCCGCAGCACCTCGTCGTACAGGCTCGGCGCGGCCAGCGCTCGCTCGAGTTGATCGTAGCTCGACCTGTCGCTGCGGAACACCTTGATCGTCTCGGCGTTTTTGTTGCCGATCAGGAATTCGAGCATTCGATATTGCCAGGATTGAAATCCAGAGGAGGTGCCCAGCGCATTCCTGAATGCCGAATAGTCCGACGGCGTGATCGTGGCCAACACGTCCCAGGATTGCAGCAATTGTTGTTGGATCGTCGAGACTCTCGCGAGCATCTTGAAGGTAGGGTCGAGGTCGTCGCGCCTGACGCAATCGACGGTCGCGCTCAGCTCGTGCAGACACAGTTTCATCCACAGTTCGGAGACTTGGTGGATCGTGATGAACAGCATTTCGTCATGCTGGTAGGACAACGGATGTTGCGCCGCTAGCAATTTGTCGAGATTCAAGTACTGGCTGTAGCTCAGGGATTTGGTCAAATCCCAGTGAACTTGTTCGTCGCTCAAATCGACGAAAGGCTTGATCGGCGGAGTCACCTCGTTCATCGGTCAGGCTTTGAATACCCAATTGGGCACGGCGCGCCAGCCGGCGAGCAATTCTCGGTCCAGACGCTGAAAATCCGCTTCGAAGGTTTCGACCAGCCGCCAGAAGCGCACGGAATGGTTCATGTGCTTCAAGTGCGCCAATTCATGCACGAACAAATACCGCACGACATCGGCGGGCAGGAACAGAAGCGAGGAATTCAAGCTGACCGTGCCGCGGGTCGAACAGCTGCCCCAGCGGGTGCGCTGACACCGAATCGCGATACGCGCGACTTCGCAACGCAATTGCGCCGCCAACTGCAGCAGACGTGGAGCAAGGCGCTCCTCGGCCGCGCGCTTCAACCAGTCTCGCAGCAATGTCCGCGCGGTTTCCTGGTCGGCCGCGCAGACGACGAGCCGCCGCTCCTCCTGGCGCAGCCGCCGCCCGCCGGTGACCAGCCATTCCACCGCGAACCTCTCGCCGGTCAGCGGAAATTCGACCGACTGGGGCACCGGCTCGTCCGGCGCTGCGGCACATTGCATCGCCGCGACGTTGCGGTCGATCCAAGGCGAAAATCGCCGAACGAAATCCCGTACCGCTCTCGCGCCGACGCCTTCCGGGACGACGATTTCGACGCGCCCGCCGACGTGTACGCGCGCGGTCAAACGCCGGGCGCGCGCGCTGACGCGCACGCCAAACGCCTCGTTCGAGGTGCGCGATTCAAACAAGGACAATTGTGTACCAGGATTCTTCACGCGCCAGCCCGTCGCGGTGAGCATGTCGGCGCGAATAATACCAGGTTCGCGGCGCCTGCCGGGCGGTTGCCGGCTCGTGCCGCTCGTGCCGCTCGTGCCGCTTGTGCCGGCGGGATTTCGCTCAGCGCCGCTCGAGCTGCGCCAGCTCCCGCCGGGCGGCCTTGTAATCCGGCGCCGCAATCATGGCGCGCTCCGTCCAGTTGCGCGCGCCGAGCAGATCCGCGCGCAGTAACAATTGATGCCCTAGCGCAAGATAGGCCTCCGCATGGCCCCAACCGGGAACGTCGGACTGCGTCGCCGAGGAATCCTCGAATAACTGCGCCGCTAGCTGCAGCCGCGTGAAAGCCTCGCCGGCGGCCGGGGAACCTCGCTTGGAGCTCGCCAATTCCCCCACGGCCATGATGAGCAGCACGCGCGGATTGCGGGGCGCGAGAGCGAATGCCGCGCGCAATCGTTCGGCCGCTTTGGCCCGCAAAAAGATCGCCTGGAATTTCTTGTAATCCGCCAAACGCTCGTAACAGGCCGCTTGGAGTGCAAGAGCCTCCGCCGATCCCCGGTCGCTTTCCAACAGCGGCTTGAGCCGATCCACGCAGTCGGACAAGGCAGATGCGGCCCTATCGGCGCGCGCAACGCCGGCGACTTCCGCGAAGCGATAATCCGCGTGCGCCAAATGATAGCGCAGCGCGTTATCGCCCCCGCCCGCAGCAAGCTTCGAGCCGAGGCCTTCGATCAGATCACTTAGCTGGTTCAGATCCTCGGTCTGAAACGCGTACTCGATCTGCGCCTGCCAGTCCCCGCCTTGCTGCGAGCTGCATGGCGCGGCCAGCGCAACGAGCAGTGTGGCGGCCACGTATTTCGACATTGAACATATACGGCTCTTCTCCCGCATCCGGCGGCTGGACGGCGTTTACAATACAGCCGAAACCCTACCACAGTCCGGTTACGAATCTTGACCATCGAATTCGTCGATATCGGCGCAAATCTGACGCACGCGAGCTTTGTCGCCGATCTCGCGGCTGTGCTCGCACGGGCCGCCGGCGCCGGGGTGTGTCAACAAATCGCGACGGGTGCGGATTTGCCTAGCTCGACCCTGGCGGCCGAACTCGCCGCCGCCCATTCCACCGTGCTTTACGCCACGGCGGGCGTCCATCCGCACCACGCCGCAAGTTTTGCGGTCGCCGGCGGCGCACCGTTCCGCGATCTTCTCGCACGCCGCGAGGTCGTTGCCGTGGGCGAATGCGGACTTGACTATTATCGCGACTTCTCGCCGCGCAGCGCGCAGCGCGCCGCATTCATCGCACAGCTGGAAATCGCGGTCGACGTTCGCAAACCGGTGTTTCTCCATCAGCGCGACGCTCATGAGGACTTCGCAGCCATCCTCCGCGAGTATTCGGCCGCACTCGTCGGCGGCGTCGCGCACTGCTTCACGGGCGGCAGGCTCGAACTCGACGCCTATCTCGCCCTGGGGCTCGCGATCGGCGTCACCGGCTGGGTTTGCGATGAGCGCCGCGGCGAGCGGCTGCGCGAGGCCGTGCCGCATATTCCCGTCGACCGTTTGTTGCTGGAAACCGACGCGCCGTATCTGCTGCCTCGCGACCTCGCGCCAAAGCCATCCTCGAGGCGCAACGAGCCCGCATACTTGCCGCACATCGCGCGTTCGGTCGCGGCATTGCGCGGCGATACGTTGTCAAACGTGGCCGCTGCCGCGACGGGCAACGCGCGGCGACTGTTTGGATTGGCCGGCGCCTAAAGATCAGTGACGCTGTGCGGGCTGGGCTGCAGTTGCGCCGTGAACTTGCGCCACGCCTCCATATAGTTGGCGAACGCCGGGGAGTCGCGCATCGACGGATCGACGCGCGGAAACTCCAATTCGAGTCCGTCGACCATCGTGACGCATTTCGGCTTGCCTTTCGTGAATTTGCCGAGGTTCGAGAAGACCAGTCGGCCATCGACGGGAACGACGCCGAACACGGCCTTGACGGCGGCGATGCGGTCGTACAACGCCGGCTGCGGATTTTCGAACGTGTAGCGCCGGCCGCGCGCCAGGACCGTCCATTCGCTCATCTGATCGCCGCCGAAGATGACGCCTTGCACGCGGCGAGTGTCGAGGATCAGCACGCCACGCGGCGTCAGCAGCACGTGGTCGATGTGAATATGCCCTCCCATGCCGTCCGGCACTAGAACTTGATGCACCTCCTGCAGTGCGATGCGGTGAATTCGCGCGAGCAAAGCGCGCCGGCGTGAACGGCGGCCATACGCTCGTCCGGCGGCTATGGCGCCGGCCGCCAAGGCGATCGCCGAGACGCAGGCCACAAGCCATTGCGTAAGGGCTAAATTGGTCATTCGATCGCCACCGCCAGGGCCGACAGCGTCGGTGCCACGTCCGTGCAGCGCTGCGGCAAGCCGAGCAAGTGCGCGAGGCTCGCCGGGATCTCGAGCGACTTGCCGAGCAAGGGCTCCACGATTTCACTGAATTTTGCCGGGTGCGCGGTTGCGACCAAGACCCACGGAGCGCCGGCACGCTGATCGGCCGGCAGCCGGCTGTAGACCTCGGCGGCCGTCGCGGTGTGCGGACACCATTCACGGCCGAAACGCCGGTAGTCCTCGCGAATACGCTCCCGGATCGCGCCATCGTCGACGCTGTCGGCGGAAAGCTGTTCACGCATCTGCGTCCAGGTCGGCAGCAACGCGCGCAGCCGTTCCATGTTGCTGGGGTTGCCGACGTCCATCGCGGAGGCTAGCGTCGCTACGCTTGCGCGTGGTTGCCAGATACCCGAACTGAAGTAATCAGGCACCGTTCGATTGGCGTTATGTGCCAATACGATGCGGTCTATCGGCAGACCGACGGCCCGCGCCCAAACGGCGGCGAACGCGTTGCCGAGATTGCCGGCGGGAATGACGAAATTGGCGCGCGCACCGGTGCGCCGTTCTATGTAGAGACTGGAGGCGACGTAGTACACCATTTGCGGCAGCAGGCGTCCGATGTTGATGCTGTTGGCGGAGCTGAAACGGTGCTTGCGGCTCAGAGGCACATCGACGAACGCTTCCTTGACCAGGCGTTGGCAGTCGTCGAACGTCCCGTCGACGCGCAGCGACGTCACGTTATCGCCCCAGCACGTCAGCTGCTGTTCCTGACGCGGACTGACGAGACCTTTCGGATACAGGATCACGACGCGCGCCCACGGACGCCTGTGGAAAGCGGCCGCGACGGCGCCGCCGGTGTCCCCGGACGTGGCGACGAGAATCGTCAATGGTTGCGCTCCGGGGGTCTGCAGCCGCTGCAGGCTCTCGGCCAAGAAGCGCGCCCCGAAATCCTTGAAGGCGGCCGTAGGACCGTGAAACAACTCCAGCACAAACAGCGGATCATCGCTTCCCGATACCGATGTCGTCGGCGCTTGAATGTCGAGAGCCGCGTCGGCAATTTCACCAAGCAGCCGACTGCAACGCGTCGCCGCTGAAGAAGCCGGCGAGCGCGGCGCGCGCGAGCTCGGGAAGCCCCGACAAGCCGTTCAAAGCGGTCGCATCGACGACGGGCAGCCGTGTCGGAACGAACAAACCGCCGTCCGGCGCAAGACCCAGCGCGATTGCCTCGCTCAACGACACCGTTGCCGCCGCACCCCGCGTACTCACATAGCGCATTTCCGGCATTAGCTCCTCACCACTCTCGCGCCATGATCCTCGATCGTCGAGATCCATTGATCCGATTGCAGTCCGTGGACGCCGAAAGCGGCCGTCATCGCGCCGCGCACGGCCTCCGCATTCTGAATCTCGGACCAGGCGAATATCGTCGGACCTGCCCCGGAAATCGAACAGCCCAGCGCGCCGGCCGACATCGCGCCGCGTTTGACGTCCGTGAACCCCGGAATCAGAGACTCGCGCTGCGGCTCGATGATGACATCGTTGAAGGACTCGCGAATCATGTCGAGGTCGTCCGAATAGCAGCCGCTGATGAAACCGGCCAGATTGGCCGTCTGCCATACGAAATCCGAACGGCTCACGTCGGTCTTCAGGATCGCGCGCGCTTCGCGTGTGCCGAGCTGCATGTGCGGATGCACGAGGACGCAGCGCAGCGAGGCTGGAACCGGAATTCTCTTCACGCGCGGATGATCGATGCCGACCGTCAGCACGAGACCGCCGAACAGGCTCGGCGCGATATTGTCCAAATGCGCTGATCCGCTCGCGACGATTTCGCCCTGCATCGCAAACTTCAACAGCTCGATGCGCTGCATCGGCGTCTCCAGCAGCGCGTTTGCCGCGACGACGGCTGCGACCGCGGAGGCGGCGGATCCGCCAAGTCCAGAGGCCAGCGGAATGCCCTTGTCGATGTCCAGCTCGAAGCCGAAGCCGAGGCCGAGCGCCGCGTGCATCGCTTGCACGGCGCGCCCGGCCGTGTTGCGCTCCGGTTCGACCGGCAACGCGCCGGCGATACCGCCGATGCGGCGGATGCGCACGACGGGCTCCGCGATGCGCCGTACCCGCACCCGGTCGCCTATCGCCTCGATCGTGTGTCCCAGGATATCGAAACCGATTCCGACGTTGGCGACCGTCGCGGGCGCGAAGGCGGTAACGTCGCTCAGCACTGTAGCTCCCCGTCCGTGTTGGCTCAAAGATGTGCACCGAGGTAGGCCGAGAGGCGCAGCAGATCCGAGAATACACCGCCGGCGGTGACTTCCGGGCCGGCGCCCGGGCCCTGGACGATCAAGGGATTGTCGCAATAACGGCCGGTGGCAAAGCGCACGACGTTGTCGGTCAGCGCGATATTGGCGAACGCATGCTTGGCGTCCAGATGCGTCAAGCCCACGGTCGCCGTTCCGTCCGCATCGATCCGCCCGACATAGCGCAGGACCTGTCCGCGCGCGTGCGCCGCGCCGACCGTGCTGGCCATCGTCTTATCGTACTCCGGCAGCCGCTCCATGAACTCGCCGACGCTGCACGCGGCCAATTCCGCGGGTACCAGCCCCTTGACGGCGACATCGGCCAGCTCCAGCGTCAATCCCATCTCGCGGGCCAAGATGATCAGCTTCCTGGCGACATCGATGCCCGACAAATCGTCGCGCGGATCAGGCTCCGTATAGCCCTTTTGCTTGGCTGCGCGAACAATTGAGGAAAACGGCTCGCGGCCGTCGAAAATATTGAAAAGATACGCCAAGGTGCCGGAAAAAATACCCTCGATACTGGTGATTTCGTCGCCGGTCTCGCGCAAATCGCGCAGCGTCTGGATGATCGGCAATCCCGCGCCGACCGTCGCCTCATACAGATAATGCGTCCCCGTCTCGCGTCCCGCCAGCTGACACGCGCGATAAAATTCCAGCGGCCCGCTGTTCGCCTTCTTGTTCGGCGTCACGACGTGAATGCCGCGGGCGAGCCACTCGCGGTAGTGCGAGGCCACTTCCGCGCTCGCCGTGCAGTCGATGATCACCGTGTGTGGAATGTAATCCGCCTGCACGTGATTCGCGAATTTCCGCAAATCCAGCGGTTCTCCGCCCGCTGCAAGACGCCCGGACCAACTTGCCAAATCGATCGCGTTCTCTTCCAACAGCATCCGCTTGGAACTCGCGATCGCGCGCACGCGCAAATCGACATTACGCGAACGCAGTCGTTCCACTTGACCGGCGATTTGCTCGAGCAGCACCCGGCCCACGGTGCCGGGACCGATCAACCCGATCGACAAGGTATTCGGCGACAAATAAAAGCCGGCATGGACGGCGCGCAAAGCCTTGGCTGCCGACTTGCCGTCGACGACGACCGAGATGTTCCGCTCCGACGCGCCTTGCGCAATCGCCCGCACGTTGATCGCCGCGCGCCCGAGCGACTCGAATACTTGGGCCGCGATGCCGTGCACACCGGCCATGCCGTCGCCGACGACCGCCAGAATGCTCAAACCGCGGCCGACGTCGACGCTTTGAATGTGGCCGTCGCGAAGTTCGGTGTCGAACGCCCGGCGCACGGCCTCCTCGGCGCGCACCGCCTGTTCCTCGGGGATCGCGAAGCAAATTGAGTGCTCGGAACTGCCCTGTGAAATCAAGATTACGGAAATGCCCGCGTCGCGCAGCGCACCGAATAATCGATGGGCCGTTCCCGGCACGCCGATCATGCCCGCGCCCTCGAGATTGACCAGCGCAACCGGATCGATCGAGGTGATGCCCTTGACCTTCAGCAAAGAGGATGGATGCGCGCAAATCAGCGTGCCGCGTTTGGCCGGCGCAAACGTATTACGTATGTAAATCGGGATATCGCGCGCGACCGCCGGCTCCATCGTCAGCGGATGAATCACTTTGGCGCCAAAATACGCGAGTTCCATGGCCTCGTTGTAGGACAACTGATCGATCACTTCGGCGTTCGGCACGAGCCGAGGGTCCGCGGAGAGCACGCCGTCCACATCGGTCCAAATATGGATTTCGGAAGCTCGCAGCAGGGCGCCGAAAATGGACCCGGAATAATCGCTTCCGTTGCGCCCCAAAGTCGTGCGGATCCCGCGCGTCGAAGTCGCTATGTAGCCGGTGACGACAAGCCGACCGATGAAGTCCGGCGCGACCGCATCCTGCATATTGCGTTCACTTGCCGGCCATTGCACGGCGGGTCCCAATGGCCCCCACTCGACGATTACGATCTTGCGCGCGTCGATCCAGCGCATCTCGCCCTCTATGCGGCCGCGCTCGCGGAGAAAGGCGGTAAACAGCCGTGTCGACCATATCTCGCCGTACCCGGAGATGACGTCGGACAAGGTATGCGGCGCCGTGCGAATCATGCGCACCGTGTGCAGCATGCCGGCGATGTCTGCGACGTCGCGCCTCAGCTCATCGCAATACGCCCCGCGAACCGCGCTGGAGACCAAGGCGCCGGCGAGTTCCGCGTGCCGCGCTTCGAGCCGATCGAGCGGCGCCAGAAAATCGCCGTCCGCGTGTTCGGCGACCTTGATCAACTCCAGCAACGAGTCGGTCACGCCGCGGCAGGCCGACAGAACAATGGCCTCGCGCGGATTCGTAGAAGCTTCCACGATATCCGCGACGCGCCTGAAGCAAGCCGCATCGGCGACGCTGGAGCCGCCGAATTTATGTACGATCCATGCACTCATAATTGACTCTACGCCGCCAAACCAATGGCGTCGCCAGCACTCCCGATGAACTCCAGCGGACGATTCGCGGCGGAAACCTGCGGACAGCCAAGAACTTTAATCGCACCGCCGTCGGACTAGCAAGCAATTCCGTTAGACTTGCCCGATGGATCACGGCTTGAGTGGATTGTGCCGATTTTTCGCGGCGGCTCGCGAACGCGCCGAACCTCTGGTATTGGCGACCATTCTCGTCACGGAAGGCTCGACCTACCGCAAGGCCGGCGCGCGCATATTGATCGGCGCGGACGGCAGCAGCAGCGGACTGCTGAGCGGCGGCTGCCTGGAAGCGGATTTGCGGGAGCGCGCGGCTCGCGTTCTCGCGGAGAATCGTTCGGCGCGGATTCGGTTCGACAATCGTGAAACCGACGATCCGGTCTGGGGACTCGGGATGGGCTGCGAGGGCGCCATGGAGGTATGGCTGCAGCCGACGCGACCCGAAGACCAATATCCCGTCATGACCTATTTACATCGCTGCCTCGAGACCGAGACATCAGGCGCGGTTGCAACGCTGGTCGGCGGCGAAGCGACGCCGTCCGAATTAGGCACGCACGGCTATCTCGGCCATGCGCAAAATGACGAATTGTCGGCACTGCTGGCGCGCCACGCCGTGGCGGGGCCCGAAAAACTGTGCGACGCGCGCTTTCGCGGCCGGCGCCTGCAGATATTCGTCGCTCCGGTGGGCCTGCCGCCGCGTATTCTACTGTGCGGCGCCGGCCCCGACGCAATTCCGGTCCAGCGATTCGCCTCGGCGTTGGGCTGGCAAGTCACGGTCTATGATCATCGGCCGGCGTATGCGATGAGCGCGCTGTTCCCGGATGCAGCCCGCGTGATCTGCGCGAGGCCCGAGGCATTGGCCGAACACCTCGACACCGGCCGATTCGCAGCCGCGATCGTCATGAGCCATCATCTCGCTTCGGACGCCGCCTATTTGAGCGCCTTGTCGGCGAATCCGCCGCCATACATCGGCGCGCTCGGGCCGGCGGCCCGCAGGCAGCGAATTTACAGCCAGGCTGGAGAATCGCTGCGCCGGCTCGCGGCGCGGATCCACGGACCCATCGGCCTGGATATCGGCGCCGATACGCCGGAGACGATCGCGTTGGCGATCATTGCGCAAATTCAGGCGGTGCTTTCCGGCCGGGCGGGCGGGCCGTTCATTGCTTGAAGGCGTGCGGCGAGCCGCCGCTTAACCGATTCGCGCGGCGTCCGGCCGGATTTCGGCAAGCCCGTGTGCTGGGTGCGCAACGGCCGCATCGCCCCTGATCCCCGCGTGGCCGCCGGCCGCGCTCCGGGCAACGGCTGGTACGCCGGAATCAAATGATGCTTACCGTTGCCGATCAGATCGGCGCGGCCCATGCGCTTCAGCGCCTCGCGCAACAATGGCCAATTGGCGTGATCGTGATAGCGCAAGAACGCCTTGTGCAAGCGGCGCACTTTGGCGCCTTTCGGGATCACGACCTCCTCGCTGTGCCTCGTCACGCGCTTGAGCGGATTCTTGCCGGAGTGATACATCGCCGTGGCGGTCGCCATCGGCGACGGCAGAAACGCCTGCACTTGATCGGCTCTGAATCCGTTCTGCTTTAGCCAAACCGCCAGATCCAGCATGTCTTGATCGCGGGTGCCCGGATGCGCGGCGATGAAATACGGAATCAAGTACTGCTCTTTCCCCGCCTCGCGCGAATATTTGTCGAACAATTCCTTGAACCGATAGTAGCTGCCGACGCCGGGCTTCATCATCTTCGACAACGGCCCATCGGCGATCGCCTCCGGCGCGATTTTCAGATAGCCGCCGGTGTGGTGGGTCGCCAGTTCCTTGACATATTCCGGAGATTCGACCGCCAGGTCGTACCGCACCCCGGAGGCGATCAGAACTTTTTTGACGCCAGGCACGGCGCGCGCACGCCGGTATAGTCTGATCAGCGGCGCGTGGTCGGTATTCAGATTGGAGCAGATGCCGGGATACACACAGGACGGGCGGCGGCATGCCGACTCGACGGCCTTGCTCTTGCAATGCAGGCGATACATGTTCGCGGTCGGCCCACCCAAATCCGATATCACGCCGGTGAAGCCCGGAACCCGGTCGCGGATCGTCTCGATCTCGCGTATCACGGAATCCTCGGAGCGGCTTTGGATGATGCGGCCCTCGTGCTCGGTAATCGAGCAGAACGTGCATCCGCCGAAGCAGCCCCGCTGAACGGCCACCGAGAAGCGGATCATGTCGTAGGCGGGGATCTTCGCGTTGCCGTACGCCGGATGCGCGCGCCGCGCGTACGGCAATTCGTAAATCCCGTCCATGTCCGCCGTCGCCAGCGGCAGCGGCGGCGGATTGAGCCATAGATCCAGCGAACCATGCCGCTGCACCAGCGCGCGCGCGTTACCCGGATTGGATTCAAGGTGCAAGATCCGCGAGGCATGCGCATACAGCACAGGATCGCGGCTGACCGATTCGTACGCCGGCAGCCGAATCACGCTCTGCGCGCGGCGCGCGTTCGGCACTTGACGGTAGAACTTCACGACGTTGCCGCCGCTCACCGACGCCGATGCCGGCGCCGGCGCGGCGCGCGACGCGGCGGCCCCCGCAAGACGGTCCTCTTCGGTCGCGTACGGATTGATCGGCGGATTCAAGGGACCTGCGGCATCCAGTTCGCTCGAATCGATTTCAATCCAGTCGGCGGGCAGGCCGCGGCGCAAAAAGGCAGTGCCCCGCAAGTCGCGGATCTCGTCGATCTTGGCGCCGGCGTTCAGCCGTTGCGCGATTTCGATGATCTGCCGCTCGGCATTGCCATAGACCAGCAAGTCCGCTTTCGCATCGACAAGCACCGATCGGCGCACTTGTTCGGACCAATAATCGAAATGCGCGATGCGCCGCAGGCTCGCTTCGATACCGCCGACGACAATCGGCGTCCGCCCGTAGGCTTCGCGGATTCGCTGCGCATAGACGATCACGCAGCGGTCCGGCCGCTTGCCGCCCTCGCCGCCCGGCGTATAGGCATCGTCGCTGCGCACACGCCGGTCCGACGTGTAGCGATTGACCATCGAATCCATGTTGCCGCCGGTCACGCCGAAGAAAAGGCGCGGCTCGCCGAGCGCACGGAAGGCTTCCGCGCTGCGCCAGTCGGGCTGCGCGACGATGCCGACCCGAAACCCGCGGGATTCCAACACGCGGCCGACGATCGCCATGCCGAAACTCGGATGGTCGACATAGGCATCGCCGGTCACGATGATGACATCGCAGCGGTCCCAGCCGAGCGCGTCCATTTCGGCGCGCGTCATCGGCAAAAAGGGCGCCGTCCGGCGCCCCTTGGAGTCCCGTTTATCGGTGGAAAATAGCGGCGCCCCGTTTTGCATCGCCGCGATTAAATCCCATTCCGCTAGCCAACGTCCACCGGAACGTAGATCTGGGCGTCGTCCCGCTGAATCAACAAGGCTACGCTATGGCCTGACCGCTCCACCTGCCGCTTCAATTCGGCCACGGTCGATACGGCTTGCCCATTGACGCCGAGCACGACATCGCCCTCCTGCAATCCCGCCGTCAACGCCGGACCCGCGACCTGCTCGATGACCAACCGGCCCCTCGTATGCATTTGCCGCTGTTCGTCGGGATTCAAGGGGCGCACGGCGATGCCGAGCTTGCCGCCATCGTCATTCGTGCCGTTGCGCGCCAATTGGGTCGACTGGTCTTCGAGCAGGACGGTGCGCACATTGATCGTCGTCGGCTTGTGGTCGCGCCATATGCCGAGCCGAGCGTCAGTTCCAGGGGTCAGCGCGGCGATGACCGTCGGCAAATCCAAGGATTGCTCGATTGGTTTGCCGTTGACGCTGGTAATGACGTCGCCGGGCCGCAAGCCGGCGCCTGCTCCGGGGCCCTTCGGGTCGACGGCGCTGATCAACGCGCCGTGCGGCACGCCCAAGCCGAACGAATCGGCGAGTTGCTGGTTGACGTCCTGCACTTCGACGCCAATTCTGCTTCGGCGTACCTTTCCCGTCTTCAATAACTGGTCCTTGACGTTCAGTGCGATGTCGATCGGGATCGCGAACGACACGCCCATGAAGCCGCCCGAGCGGCTGTAGATTTGCGAATTGATGCCGATGACTTGACCTTGCAGATTGAACAGCGGGCCGCCTGAATTACCGGGGTTGATCGCGACGTCCGTCTGAATGAACGGCACGAAGTTGTCCTCGCCCGGCAAAGCGCGAGCGGTCCCGCTGATGACACCCGCCGTGACCGTATTGACGAAGCCGAACGGCGAACCGATCGCGACGACCCATTGGCCAGGTCGAATCGTCGACGACTGGCCGAAACGCACCGCCGGCAATCCGGTCGCAGCGATTTTCAGCAAGGCGATGTCGCTGCGGTGATCGACACCGATCACTTTCGCCGGGAACTCGCGCCGGTCGGTCAATTTGACCGTAACGGTGGAGGCATCGTCGACGACGTGCGCGTTCGTCAGAATGTAGCCGTTCGAACTAATGATGAAGCCGGAGCCAATCCCGCGGGAGGGCGGCATTTGCTGCGGCTGCGGCATGCCGAAATGATGAAAGAATTGCGACAGAGGATCGGCGTCCTCGCCAAAATCCGACATGGCGCCGACTTTCTGCGGTGCTTCGATGACGCTGATATTGACGACTGACGGACCGTCGGCGGCGACCAAGTTGGAGAAATCAGGCAGACCGGTCACCGCGACGGGCGGCGCCTGCGCCGTGGATGCGGCGGCCGCGGCTACCATCACCGGTGCAGCGGCGGCTGTGTAATCGCTTTGCACGGGATCGGCTAGCGCGATCGAGTGCTGATGCACGAGGACGACCAATACGCCCGCCACGGCGGCGAGCGACCAAGTTCTGATACTTCCCATCGAAATACACCCCTTCCGTAAGGTAATGACCAAAAAAGATATCTTTCAGACCGATCAGAGGGTCAGTTGGTTTCAATTTTTGCGATTTCAACGCCATTTTTTTGCGGCCGACCCCCAAATTGTGAAATTACCCCGGGCCCCGCCGAGCAATCCGCGCTAGCCTGGCTGTCCAAACCATGAGTCCGGCATATGGAAGTCGATAGCGTTCTGAACCTACTGGTCGCCGGCGGTGACGCCAAGCGCGCGCAGTGGCTGAACTATCACGTGACCAGCCATTGGCCGGACGCCCGTGTCACGACGATCACCGGGGGCGATTCGGCCGCGCTCGGCCGCTCAGCCGGCGGCGAGCCGGATGCCTTGATACTGCAGATCGACTTCGGCTCGGAGGGTTCCGCCGTCCATGGCATCTCCCTGATGCTCGAATGGCTGCGGGTCCGCCCCAGCCTCTATTGCATCGTGCTCGCCGAAAACGGCAACGAAACTGCGGCGGTTCACGCGCTGAAAAGCGGCGCGAAGGACTACCTCCCGTTAGCGTCGATCACGAAGGAATCCCTGTTGACGGCGATCGCCGAAGCGCGCGCCAAACGCCGCGACGCCGCGCTCGCCGCCAACGCGCTGTTGCCGACGGGCGATCGGGTACTGATCGAGGTGCCCGGCTATTCGATCGTCAAGGAAATCTCGACCAGCAATTTCTCGTCGGTCTATCTCGCCCGCGGCGATCGCCTGCGGCGCAACGTCGTGCTCAAGGTGATGCATCGCGGCACGAGTCCGCGGGAACTCGAGGACGCCGAACGCTTTCAGCGGGAATACGAAATCATATCGAGTATTGCGCACAAAGCCCTAGTCGAGATCTACGATTTCGGCAGCCTGCCACAGCATTTGTATTTGGCGATGGAATACTTTCCGTGCGGCGACCTGCGCGATCGCCTTCGCAACCCGCTGAGCGTCCAGGAGAGCCTGTATTATTTGCGCTCGATTGCCGAAGCCCTGCGCGTGATACATGTCTTCGGCATATTGCACCGGGATCTCAAACCGGCCAATGTCATGTTGCGAGAGGACAATGCGCCGGTGCTGATCGATTTCGGGTTGGCGCGCCGTTCGTACGACCAGACTTCGATGACCGGCGTCGGTCAAGTTCTGGGCTCCCCGTATTACATCAGCCCGGAACAGGCGCAGGGACAGCGCGTCGACGCACGCACCGATCTGTACAGCCTGGGTGTGATGTTCTACGAAATGCTGACCGGCCAAAGACCCTATCTCGGCCGCAGCGCGGTCGCGATCATGGCACAGCATACGAGCTCGCCTATCCCGGTCTTGCCGCCGAACGCCGCCGATCAGCAGGCGCTGCTGAATCGCTTGATGGCCAAGCAAGCAGACGATCGGTTCGCCTCGGCCGACGAGTTGCTGGCGGAACTCGACCCGTCGATTTCGGCCGTCGCATAGCGCCCTGGGAACGTGATCCACGTCACGCTCCATGACGCGCCCGTGCGGCGCGTTGTGACGCCTGTCCGCCCGCCCGCCCGGTGTGATAGGCAGACTTATGGTAATGAGAGTATTGGGTCAACGCCAGGGACGCGATTTGCCGCCGAACGACGCCGACAACGGCCGTAGCGGGACTGCGGCGATCGCCTCGATATTGCGGATCATCGAGCAAGGTATCTTGTGCTTGGACGCGGACGGCAACATCCTGCCGCCGGTCTCGCCGGCGATCGATCGCCTGTTTCCGGGCCGCGACGTCGCCGACCCGAAGTTCGATCAGCTGCTGAAGCCATTCGTCGCCGACAAATCTCTACAGCAGCTGCGCGCTGAATTGGCGTCGGCGCTCGGCCGCCGCGCGGGAGGCGCGGCGGCGCCGTCGATGCCGCCGCAGGAAGTCGAAATCCGCTTGCCGAGCCGCGAGGGTTCGACCCCGGTCGCGCACTACACGTTCGAGTTCGAGCACATCGCCGCCGGAGACGACCTCACCGCGTGCGTCGTCTGCATCACCGACCGCACGCAATCCGTGCAGCACGCCCGCGAACTCGAGGATTTGCGGGCGCGCGTGCAAACCCAGAATGAGATACTGCGCAGCGTGCTCCAGGCCGGCCGCGCCCGCTTTGCCGCGGCCTTGCAACGCACCGATACCGCGATGACGGCGATCAATGGAATATTGAAGAAACCGGCACGCGAACAGGCCGCGTTCCGCAATAAGCTTGAAGAGACTCTCGGCGAAGTCGACCGGATTCGGCGCGAAGGGGCGGCGTTGAAACTGTCGTCCTTGGAAAGCGCGGCACGCACCTTCGAGGATTCATTGCACGAATTGCGAGGGCGCGGCACGCTCAGCGGCAGCGACTTTCTGCCCTTGGCGGTCAAACTGGACGAGCTGTTCGGTCAGTTCGTGCAATTGCGCTTGTTGATGAAGACCGCCAAACCGCCGGCGGCGGACCCGGCCCACGGATCCGGCGAGCGCATCACGCAGAACGGCACGCAAATTCTCGATGCGCCGCAATTCATTGCGATGATGCAGCAAGCGCCGCACCGCGCCGCGGCCCCGCGACGCGCCCCGGCGGGCGGACTTGAAAGCACTTTGGTCTCGCTGACCGAGCATATCGCCGAGGAGCACGGCAAGCCGGTCGCCCTCGACTGCCAGGGCTTGGAGCAGGTTCCGCCAAACTATCAGGCCACCGTCAAGAACATCGCCATCCAGCTGATCCGCAATGCCATCGTGCATGGCATCGAGGCGCCGCTGGCCCGGGCCGAGAGCCGCAAGCCGCCGAGCGCGACTCTGCGCCTCTCGTTCGTGACCTTGGCCGACGCGAGCTTCGAGATGCGGTTTCACGACGACGGCCGCGGCGTCGATCCGCTACTCGTCAAACAAGCCGCCGTCGCGAGCCAGCTGGTCACGCCGGAGGCCGCGGCGATGCTCGCCGATCGTCAAGCGATCAAGCTGATCTTCAAGGCCGGATACACGACGCTGCCGGCGTCCGTCGGCTCGCCGCCCCACGGCGCCGGTTTGAGCCTGGTACGCCGCTACGTGCACGACGCCGGCGGCAGAATCGCGGTCGCAAGCTCGCTGGGCCGAGACACCCGCTTCAAAATCACGTTGCCTGCGGTACCGCCTAGCTGACGGCAAGCTTCTCACGCACTCTCGCCCCGCCACGGCGGCGCGAGGCAACGACAAGACCCGCCGCGACGAGGATATCCGGCCAGCCCAAGGCTCCGCCGCCGCCGCCGCTACTCGGCGCCGTCACGGTCAAGGTAGCCGTGGCTGGCGCGGCATTGCCTCCGGCCGGTCCGGTCAGCAAAGCGTTCGCGGCGATCGAGATCGCGTAGCTGCCGGCCATCGTGCTCACGACCGGCATCACGATCGTGCAGCTGCCCTTCGCCGGAATGATCCTATCGACCAGCGATACGCTCGTCGTCGTGTAAGTGGCGGCAGTATCGAGCCCCGTGCCGGCGCAACTCGTCGTCGTCTGCGGCGTCGCGGCGACGGTCAAATTATTCGGCAAGGTCATATTGAACGCGCCCTGCGTCAAGTCGAACGCGTTCGTGTTGCTCAAGGTGATCGTCAGCGTCGCGTTGACGTTCTCGGCGACGCTGGCCGGCGACAGTGCTGCTGAGACGGTCGGAGCGACCGGATTCACGGTCACCGTCTTCGACCAAGGCGTCGCGGCGGCGCCGCCCGTGGTTGGCTGCAGCGCTGCGTTGACCGCGGCCAGGGCGTTGACCATGCCGGTGCCGCATTGACCGGTGGCCGGGCACGCGCATTCGCCGGTCGTCGGATCGGAGTTCGGACAGACCGGCAAATTCGCGGTGTTCGCCGGGAACGGCGACGCGCTGGATTGCAACCGGGTCACCAGGTCCGCCGGAGTCAGATTGGCGTTGACCGAAAGCATCAGAGCGGCGATGCCGGCGACGATCGGCGAGGAGAAGCTCGTGCCGAGATTTGGATTCGTTTGGCTGGTGTAATCGTTGTTGGCCGGTGTTGTGAGGCCATCATTCGTCGTCGTGTCGATCGGGCGCAAACAGGCCCCCGACGACAGCACACAGTTGCCCGCGGGCGCCGACACCGTGACCTCCGCGACCCGAACTGCTGTAGCCCACCTTCGTGCCGACGTTGCGCAGGCCCGCGACCGCGACGACGCCGGAGACGACGGCGCTGCAATTGGCCGGCGCATCGACCGGCGCCGTCGATCCGGCAGCGCCGCCATTGCCGGCTGAGGCGACGATCAGCACGCCCAATTGAGTCACCGATTGCAGCGCGGTTTGATAAGCCATCGGACAGGCTCCCGTGCCGCCCAAGCTCAGATTGATGATGTTCGCGGGGTACGGATTGGTCGGTACTCCACTGACCGCCATGCCGGCCGCCCATTGGATCGCCGTAATGATGTCCGAATCGTAGCCCCCGCATTTGCCGAGCGCGCGCACCGGCAAGATCCACGGGCCCCATGTCATGCCGGCGATGCCGATGCCATTGTCGGTCAGCGCGCCCAATACGCCGGCGACCCGCGTGCCATGCCAGGAGCTGTCGACCGGGAGATAGGTATTGGTCGCAGGATCCAGCTGACCGCACGTGCTCGACGGGAACAAGCCATTCGCATTTTGAAAATCGGTGCTGCTGACCCAATCTCCGGGATCCGACGGATCCGGATCCCAGCCGTCGCCGTCGTTCGCGATCAGATAGGTGTTCAGGAAGTTGTACGGGCTCTTCGGATTGTAGTCTCCGCTGACGAAATCGTAGCCTGGCAGCAATCGCCCGCCGAGGCCCGCGCGCAGCAGGTCCGGATGATCGAAGCGCACGCCGGTATCGATGTCGGCGATGACGATGCCGGTGCTGCCCGTCGTGATTCCCCAAGCCGAAACCGCATCGGTCGCCGCCAAGTCATTGTCGGTCGTGGTGACCGGCGAAGGCGGCGTCATCATGAACCACTGACCGCTGGAATAGGTTTGCGGCGGATTGCAGTCCGGCGGCGAGCATAACGTCGTCGGGCTGTTGCCGGGCATCGAATTGGGGGGGAATAACGGGTCGGTCGGCTGCACGGCTTCGGGATAGCGCCGCTGATCGACGTCGGCGAAGAGCACTGCGGGGTCCGCGCGCAGCTTGGCGAGCGTCGCCTCGACGCTGGCGCCGTAGAGCGTCTGCGGCAGGAACAGGACGTGCATGCTCGGTGTCAGCTGGCGCGATCCGGCCGAGGCCACGCCGGCCCGCTGCAGTAGCGCATTGACGTCCTGCGCTGTGGTTCGCGCCTGGACGATCCGCACGCCCTGCGCCTGCATCCGGGAGGTGACGGTTTGCGCCACCGCATTGCTCGCGGTCGCACGGAAACCGATGATGATACGGCTGGCCTCCGGCCCGATCGAGATCGGGTGAACCCGCACGGGGTTGTATTCGGCGGCGCCGGCCGTCGCCGTCAAGACGACGAAAACCAAAGGCCACAGCCAAATTCCATTACGACGCATAGTCGATGCTCCCTCTTGAGGACAACTTCTGCGCGGCCGTCGGCCGCACGCGAATTGTAACCTCGTTAGATGCCGCCATCCGTAACCTGAAACGACAAATTGCGAACTGGTACCGCCTGCATTGCGAACAAGCATACGGGCGGTCCCAAGCTCCAGCGAATCGTCGGCGCGCGGCGACAATCACGAGGCAGCCGATGGCGCCAACGGGTAGAATAGCGCGTCCACTCCGGTTGAGATCATTGAAGGGGTATTGCGATGATGTATGACGATCGACAGTTTTATATCGATGGCCGATGGGTCGATCCGGTCGAACCGCAGGAATTCCAAGTCATCAATCCGGCAACCGAGACCGTCGCCGGCGTGATATCGATGGGCGGCCCAAAGGATGTCGACAAGGCCGTCGCGGCGGCACGCCGCGCATTCGACAGTTTTTCACAAACGACGCCGGCCGAACGCCTGGCGCTGCTCGAGCGGATGCTCGTAGCCTACCAGGCGCATTACGATGCGATTGCACAGGCCATCTCCACCGAGATGGGCGCGCCGATCTCGCTCGCGAAGGGTTCGCAGACGCGTATCGGCGTCGGCCACATCAGCGCGATGATCGAGGTGTTGAAGACGTTCAAGTTCGAAGAGCGTCACGGCACGACGCGATTGGTACAGGAGCCGGTCGGCGTCTGCGCGCTGATCACGCCTTGGAATTGGCCGATGAATCAGGTCGCGGCGAAGGTCGTTCCGGCGCTGGCCGCCGGCTGCACGATGGTGCTGAAGCCCTCGGAATTCTCGCCGTTCAGCGCGGTTCTGTGGGCCAAGGTCATGCACGAGGCCGGCGTGCCCGCGGGCGTGTTCAATTTGATCAACGGCGATGGCCGCAATGTCGGCGCGCCGCTCTCGGCGCACGCCGGTATCGACATGGTGTCGTTCACCGGCTCGACCAGAGCGGGAACCGAGGTCGCGAAGAACGCCGCCGCGTCGGTCAAGCGCGTGCATCAGGAACTCGGCGGCAAGTCGCCGAACATCTTGCTGGAGGACGCCGATTTCGAGCGAGCGGTGACGAAGAGCGTGCAACACGTGTTCCAAAACTCCGGGCAGTCGTGCAACGCGCCGACGCGCATGCTCGTGCCCGTCGCGAAACTCGCCGAAGTCGAAGCCATCGCGCAGCGCGTCGCTGCCGCCGTCGTCGTCGGCGATCCCGCCTCGGAAAAGACGACGATCGGTCCGGTCGTCTCGAAGACGCAATTTGAGCGCGTCGAGGGTTTCATCGAGAAAGGCATCGCCGAGGGAGCGAAGCTCGTGGCGGGCGGCCGCGGCCGTCCCGACGGCTTGAGCAAGGGTTACTTCGTCAAGCCGACGATCTTCTCGAACGTCAACAACCAGATGACGATCGCGCGCGAGGAAATCTTCGGGCCGGTGCTGTGCATACTTCCGTACCAGAGCGAAGAGCAGGCGATCCAGATTGCGAACGACACGCCGTACGGTCTGGCCGCCTACGTGTGGTCGAAGGACAACGTCCGCGCGCGGCGCGTCGGTAACCGCATTCGCGCCGGTCAAGTCGCCTTGAACGGCGCCTCCGGCGACATGCGAACGCCGTTCGGCGGCTTCAAGATGTCCGGCAACGGCCGCGAATACGGCGAACACGGCCTGCGCGACTTCCTGGAGGTCAAGGCGGTGATCGGCGTCGACGCCGCGTGAGATTCGCGGCGCTAGGGTGACCGACAGCGCCTCCGTCGCAGGGCGGCCTTTGGTGCGGCTGGACGGCGTCAGCAAGCGCTACCGGCCGGACCGGCCCGCCGTTCTCGATAGGATCGACCTCGGGCTTTGGCCGGGCGAGTATCTGGCTATCATGGGGGAATCCGGCGTCGGCAAGTCGACGCTCCTAAACCTGCTCGCCGGCTTGGACCGGCCGGACAAGGGACGGGTACTGCACGAGGATATCGATCTATCCATGCTCGACGATGATGCAACGACGCTGTTGCGGCGCCGTTCGGTGGGTTTCGTGTTTCAGGCGTTCCATGTGCTGCCTTACTTGAGCGCGCAACAAAACGTGGCATTGCCGCTGGCTCTGCTCGGTATTGACGCCGTTGAGCGGCAGCGGCGGGCGAACGAAATGCTCGAAGCGGTCGGCATCGGCGAACTTGCGCGGCGCATGCCTCGGGAGTTGTCCGGCGGCGAACTGCAGCGCATCGCGATTGCGCGTGCGCTCGTGCACCGGCCGCGCCTGCTGCTCGCCGACGAGCCGACCGGCAACCTCGATCCGCGCACCGCCGCGCAGACGCTGGCGTTGCTGCGCGCGCAGATCAAAGCCAATGCGGGGGCGGGGATTTTGATCACGCATTCGCAGGCGGCGGCGGACACCGCCGATCGGATCCTGATACTCGAAGCGGACGGACTGAAGTCGCCGCGGCAACCTTGAGGCGCAGGCGGGGCGCATGATGCGCGGCACGGTCAGAGTCTGGCGGATGTTGCTCCTGTCGCAATTTCGCGAGCAGCCTACACGGCTGACCGTCACGGTGCTCGCCATTGCGCTCGGCGTGGCGCTCTGCGCGGCGGTCTATCTGATCAACGGCTCCGCGTTGACCGAGTTTACGCAGGCGACCAAGCGGCTGGTCGGTGAAGCCGACGTCATCGTGCGGGGTCCGCCCGCTGGGTTCCCGGAGAGCCTGTTCGTCGCCTTGGCGCGCGATCCCGAAGTGCGCGTGGCGAGTCCGATGCTCGAACTCGAGGTTGCACTGCCCGGCCGGCGGGATCCCTTGAAGGTTCTCGCCGTCGACCCGTTTCGCGCGCGCGAACTGCAAGCCTCGCTGATCGCGGACATCGGCCCCCATGTGCTCTCGCTGCTGCAGCCTAACAGCCTCTATCTCAGCGGCGCCGCCGCGCGAGAAATGCGGCTCGCCCCCGGCGACTCGCTGGCGGTTACGGTCGGCGATGCGGTGCGACATCTTTACATCGTCGGCATTCTCTCGCCGGACGCGTATTCTCAACCCTTGGGCCTGATGGACATCGCTTCGGCGCAACAATTGTTCGAGCGGATCGGCCGCTTGAATCGGATCGACTTGCGGCTGCGCGAGGGAGTCGACGCTCGGCTCTTTCGCCGGACGCTAGCGCAACGCCTGCCCGCTGGGGTCGCCGCAATCTCACCGGAGGTCGAGCTGAACAGAGCCGCGACGGTCACACGCGCCTATCGGGTCAACTTGAATATGCTGGCGCTCGTTGCGTTGTGGACCGGCGCGTTCCTCGTGTTCGCGACTCAGACCTTGTCGGTGTTGCGCCGGCGCGGTTCGCTCGCGCTGCTGCGCGCGCTCGGAGTCACGCGCGGCGAACTCGAACGCGCGCTGATCGGCGAGGGTGCCGCGCTCGGCGCGCTCGGCGCTCTGCTAGGCGTGATATTGGGAGCGCTGCTGGCTTCGATCCTACTGCGCGTCTTGGCGGGTGATCTCGGCAATAAGCAGCTGCATGCGGTCGGCGCCTCGCTCGGCGACAGACCCTGGGCGATGGCCGGTTTCTTTGCGATCGGCGTGCTGGTGTCGGCCTGCGGCGCTTGGTTGCCGGCCCGCGCCGGCGCGCGGCTCGCCCCGGCGCGAGCCCTGAAGAGCGGCGGTGGCGGTAATCTCTCTGCCGCAGCTAGCGCCGGGTCCCGGTCGGGATTCGTCCTGCTCGCCTGCGGCGCAGGACTGGCATGGCTGCCGCCGATCGCTGGTCTGCCTCTGTTCGGCTACGCCGCGGTCGGCGCCCTGCTGTTCGGCTCCATCCTGCTGATACCCGGCTTGACGGTAAAGTTGCTGCGTGCGGCGCCGCAGACCGGCCGAGTCGTGGTCGATACCGCGGTCGCGCAATTGAAAGACAATGTCGGCGTCTCGACGCTGAGTTTGGCCTCGATCATCGTCAGTTTCAGCCTGATGGTGGCGATGGCGATCATGGTGTTTTCGTTCCGCGTTTCATTCGAGCATTGGCTCGGCCAGTTATTGCCGGCCGAAGTGCAGATGCGCGTACCGCCGGGCAACGATACGGCCTTCTGGTCCAGCGAATTGCAAGCGCGGGTCGCTGGCGTTGCGGGAATCTCGCGGATCGACTTTCGGCGCACGCGGCCGATCTTGCTCGACGCATCGCACGCGCCGGCGATGCTGATCGCCCGCGACATCTCCGTCGATAGCGCGCCGCGGGTGCTGCCGCTGGTCGCGGCCCAGAGTCCGCCGCCGGCGGCGCTGTCGCGGCCGGCTTGGATCTCGGAAGCGATGCAGACCTTGTACGGCTATGGAATCGGCGATCCGCTAAATCTGCCTCTCGGCGGCCGCTTGCGGCGCTTTATCGTCGCCGGCGTCTGGCGCGATTACGCGCGCAGCACCGGTGCGATCGTGATCGACCGGGCGGATTATATTGCCGCAACCGGCGATGGCACGGCGACCGAGGCATCGATCTGGCTGAGAACGGGCGGCAGCGCCACCGCGGTCGTCTCGGCAGTGCGTCGCTTATTCGCCCAGCCGGATGCGCTGGAAATACTAATGACGAGCGCGGTGCGCGAACATTCGCTGCAAATCTTCGACCGCGCATTTGCGGTCACGTATGCGCTCGAGGCCGTCGCCGTGCTGATCGGACTGGCCGGCGTCAGTTTCGCCGCAAGTGCGACCGCCCTCGCCCGCCGCGCCGAGTTCGGCATGCTGAGGCACGTCGGCTTCAAGCGCCGCCAGATCGTTGCGCTCCTGGCCTGTGAGGGGATCTTGATGAGCACGCTCGGCGTATTGTACGGCCTGGCGCTGGGTGGCCTCTTGAGTCTCGTGCTGGTCTATGTCGTCAATCGGCAATCGTTCAATTGGAGCATCGATCTAGCGGTGCCGTATTGGCAGCTCGCCGTGCTCGGCGCGACCTTGATCGCCGCGTCGGCGGCTACCGCCGTTTGGAGCGGCCGCGCCGCCGCCAGCGACGACCCGCTGCGCGCCGTGCGGGAGGACTGGTGAGATCTCGCCCGGCGCCGCGCAGCGCTTGCGCAGCTGCGGCCGCGATCGCGGTCGGCGGCTTTGCGGCGCTCGCGAGCCTCGCGATCGCAGCGCCTCTCGAGCCGCCTGGCGCACAACGCATCGCTGCCGGCATCGACTATCCCATGGTCACCGGTGGCCGGCCGATCCTGTTCCCCGCGGACTATGGCAGTCATCCGCAATTTCGCACCGAATGGTGGTATGTCACGGGCTGGCTGACGACGCGGCGCGGGGAATCTCTCGGCTTTCAAGTCACGTTCTTCCGCACGCGTCCCGACATCGATGAAAGCAATAAGAGCGCCTTTACACCGCGGCAACTATTGATCGCGCATTGCGCGATCAGCGACCCCACGCGCGGGCGGCTTTGGACGGCGCAGCGCATAGTGCGCGCCGGCTTCGGATTGGCCGAGGCGACGACCGGCGACACGAACGTGTGGATCGGTCGATGGCGATTACAGCGCGACGGCGCGCATTACCGTAGTGCCGCAGCGGGCGAAGACTTTTCGCTCGACTTGCAGTTGACGGCGGCACAGCCCCCGATGTTGAACGGCACAGCCGGCTACAGCCGCAAGGGTCCCTCTACCCGGGCCGCCAGTTACTACTACAGCATCCCGCATTTGCGGGTGCAGGGCCGCATCCAGCGGGCCGGCCGCAGCGACATCGTCGAAGGCGAGGCTTGGCTGGATCACGAATGGTCCAGCGACTACCTCGATCCGCAGGCCGTCGGCTGGGACTGGATCGGCATCAATCTGGACGATGGGGGCGCACTGATGGCCTTTCGCATCCGCGGCGCCGACGGCCAAGCGCTTTGGTCCGGCGGAACACTGCGCGGCGCGGACGGCCGGCTCACAATACTGCAACCCGGGGATATCGAGTTCTCGCAGGCACGATACTGGGTGTCGCCGCGCACCGCCATTCGCTACCCGATCGCACAACTAGTGCGCGCCGGCACACGGCAATACGAACTGCAGCCGCTGCTGGACGACCAAGAGAACGACGCGCGCCTGTCGACCGGGGCGATTTATTGGGAAGGCGCCGTGCGCGCCTTTCGGCAGCAACGGCTGGTCGGCCGCGGCTATCTGGAGCTGACCGGCTACGGTCAGCCTTTACGCCTGCCCTGATGTCGGCGCGGGCTCAATGCCCTTATCCCCGCCGAATCGACGATTTTCGTCGGCCAGCGTATCGTAGCTGCGGTCCGCATCGAACTGCATCGAAAATAAAGGAACCCGCCGCATGAATACTTCGGCACCGATTCCGCCGGCCGTCGACGAGGCACACCGGCGCATACTCGCGATCATTCGCGCGCATTGGCGGGCATTCTTATTTCAAGGAATCTTGATGCTGATCCTCGGGGTTCTGGCAGTCGCATTGCCGAATCTGGCGAGTATCGGCGTCGAATTGCTGATCGGCTGGCTGTTCATCGTCGGCGGCTTCGTGCGCGCGGCGACGATCTTCAGAAGGCATTTGATGCCGGGCCGATGGTGGTCCGTCACAAGCAGCGTGCTCTCGGTCGTGATCGGCGCGCTGCTGGTCGCCCGACCGCTGCAAGGCGTCATGTCGCTGACGATGCTGTTGGCGGCGCTGTTCGTCGTCGAAGGTGTCGCCGGGATATTTATCTCTCTGGAATTCCGCCGCTACTTGCGCAGCTGGGTTTGGACACTGTTGAGCGGAATCATCAATTTGGTGCTCGCCTATCTGATCTGGCGAGGCTGGCCCAATACCGCAACGTGGATTCTTGGGCTATTCGTCGGCATCAATATGATTTTCCTCGGCGTCTCGCTGATCTCCTCGGCGATCACCGCGCATCGCCTCGAAGCATGACGGGAAAATTGGTCGGGGCGACAAGATTCGAACTTGCGACCCCTTGCACCCCATGCAAGTGCGCTACCAGGCTGCGCCACGCCCCGACCGTACCTCGGATGATAGCTCAATTAGGCGAGCGGGCGCTTCAGCGCCGCAGAATCTTGATCAGTTCTTCGAGTTCCAGGCGCATTTGATGGATCAGCTGCTGGCTCTGGTTGAGATCCACTTGCGCATCGTCGCCGGTCAGGCGATTGCGCGCGCCGCCGATCGTGAACCCTTGCTCATAGAGCAGACTGCGGATCTGGCGGATCACCAATACGTCCTGCCGCTGGTAATAGCGGCGGTTGCCGCGCCGCTTGACCGGTTTCAACTGCGGAAATTCTTGTTCCCAGTAACGCAGTACGTGCGGCTTGACGCCGCACAAATCGCTGACTTCCCCAATCGTGAAGTACCGCTTCCCGGGGATCGGCGGTAGTTCGCTATTGTTGCTTGGTTCCAGCATACGCCTCGACTCGCGCCTTCAATTTCTGGCCCGGACGGAAAGTGACGACGCGTCGCGCGCTGATGGGAATTTCTTCTCCAGTTTTCGGATTGCGGCCGGGGCGCCTATTCTTGTCGCGCAAATCGAAATTACCGAACCCCGATAGCTTGACTTGCTCGCCCGAGGAAAGCGCTGCGCGAATCTCCTCGAAAAACAAATCGACGAGTTCACGCGCCTCGCGCTTGTTCAGCCCCAATTGATCGAATAGGGCCTCGGCCATCTCTGCCTTGGTCAGGGCTGCCATGCTTATTGGTCTCTTATCGTGGCGCTCAAAAAATCCCGTAGCCGCGCGATCACCGAGTTCACCGCGGTATCTGCGTCGACGTCTGTAAGAGTGCGGGAAGAGTCCTGCAAAATCAAGCCTAAAGCGATACTTTTTCGTCCAGAATCTATGCCTGGACCGCGATAGACGTCAAAGACGATCAGATCGCTGAGGAGCCCCGATGCGCTAACAGTAACATTTTCCCGTAATTTTGCGATGGAGACATTTTCATCGACAATGACGGCCAAGTCCCGGCGCAAACTGGGAAATTTCGATATTTGCTTAAATTTTATATTGTTAGATATGAATGCTGACTCAATTTCTATTTCAAAAAGCAGCGGCGCCATCGATATGTCAAATTGCTTGACCAGCTGCGGATGCAACTCCCCCAGCCATCCGACTGCAAGCGCGCCGCGATAAATGCGCGCCGTTTTTCCGGGATGCAGGCAACTGAGGTCCGCGCCGGCGAAATGCACGTCCTTTGCGCCGCTGGTGAGCGCGAAAAGCGCAGCGAGATCCGCCTTCACGTCAAAAAAATCGACCGGCTCGCGGCGCTCCCCCCACTGCTCCGGCCAGCGCGAACCGACGGCGATGCCCGCGATCGTTTCAATCTCGGCAAGACCTCCGGACTGAGGCAAAAACTTCTTGCCGATCTCGAACAGGCGGATGCGCGTTTGCTGACGGCGCAAATTCTCGCGGCAAGTTTGCAGCAATCCGGGCCACAGGGAGACGCGCATCTCACTGAGCTCGGTGGATATGGGATTCTCGATCGGCAATCCCGGCGTATCGGGAAATAATTGCCGCTGCAGCGTCGGATCGACGAAGCTGTAGGTGATGGCCTCGCGATAGCCGCGATCGACCACGGCGCTCAACAGCCGCTCGTCCGGCACCCGCGCTTCGCTGGCGGTGCCGGCGATCTGCGGGGCGACCGCGTGCACTTCTGCAATGCGGTCAAATCCCCGCAAACGCGCCAATTCCTCGATCAGATCCGCCTCGATTCGAATGTCGAAGCGGTGCGACGGCGCCTTCACATTCCACCCATCGGAGCTCGCCTCGACGCTTTCGCTGATCGCTTGCAGTAGCGTCTGTGCCTCACTGTCGGGAATCGTTGTGCCGAGCAGCCGCGCCAACCGTTGGCGGCGCAGCCGAACCGGCCCTTGCTGCGCGATCGCCGCGCCTCTGTGGACTTGCACTGGCCCGGGCTCGCCACCGACGATGTCACGAAGCATCGCGGTCGCGCGCTCCATTGCGATTTCCGGCAAGCGCGGATCGACGCCACGCTCGAAACGTTGCGCAGCGTCGGTAAGAAGACCAATGCGCCGAGCCTTCCCGACGATCGCCTCCGGCACGAAATGGGCGGCTTCGAGAAACACATCGCGGGTCTTGCCGGTAATCGCAGTTTCGAGTCCGCCCATGATCCCTGCAAGCCCGACCGGCCCGGAGGCATCGGCGATGACCAGGGATTGTGCGTCCAGCGCGTACTCCTTGCCGTCGAGCAACGTCACGCGCTCGCCGTCCGCCGCCCAACGCACCGTGATGCCGTCGGCAAGACTCGCCTGGTCATAGGCGTGCATCGGCTGGCCCAGTTCGGCCATGACATAATTCGTCACGTCGACGACCGGAGAGATGCTGTTGATTCCGATGCGCCGCAGCCGCTCGCGCAGCCAAAGCGGCGAGCCGGCCCCGGCGTCTATGCCCCGGAGCACGCGCCCGGCGAATATCGGGCACGACTCCGTCGCCGCAATACGCACGGGAAATGTTCTCTCATGGCGCGCGGCGACGCTGGGCGCCGAGTAGGTCAAATATCGGTGCCGCTGCGCCGCCGCATAGTCGCGCGCGACGCCGAAGATGCTCATACAGTCGCCCCTATTCGGCGTCGCGTTCACTTCGAGAATCGCATCGTCGAGATCCAAAGCGTCGCGCAAATCGCTGTTGAGCTCCATGGTTGCCGGCAATTCGATGATGCCGTCATGTTCGTCGCCCAAACCCAATTCGCGCGCCGAGCACAACATGCCGAGCGACTCGAGTCCGCGCAGCTTCGCTCGCTTGATCGTCACGCCTCCGGGTAGCGACGCTCCGATCGTCGCGACGGCGACCTTCAATCCGGCCCGCGCGTTCGAGGCCCCGCATATGATCTGCAGGCGATCATCGCCGTCCGTCGTCACCATGCACACCGCAAGCTTCTCGGCGTCCGGATGTCGCGCGGCCTCGAGCACTTCGCCGACAACGACGCCGGCGAATGCGGGCGCGGCAGGCGTAACCGATTCGACCTCGAGACCGGCGAGCGTCAACTGCGTGGCGACCTCGCCCGGCGCCGCCGCGAACGGCGCGAATTCCTGGAGCCAACGGTAGGAGATCTTCACGGGAATTGCTCGAGGAACCGCCAGTCGTTCTCGAAAAACAGGCGTAGGTCATCTACTCCATAGCGCAGCATCGCGAGCCGCTCTATACCCATACCAAATGCATAACCCTGCCAAAACTCGCTATCGATGCCCGATGCCGTGAGCACGTTCGGATGAATCATGCCGCAGCCGAGTATCTCGAGCCAACCGGTCTGTTTGCAGATGCGGCAGCCGCGACCGTGGCAAAACACGCATTCAATATCGACCTCGGCCGAGGGTTCCGTGAACGGGAAATATGAGGGGCGCAAGCGCATGCCGAGCGCTTGCTCAAAAAAATGTTCGACAAACGTGTGCAGCATCGCCTTGAGATTCGCAAAACTGACCGCCTCGCCGACTACGATCCCCTCGACTTGATGAAACATCGGTGTATGCGTCATGTCGGAGTCGCTGCGGTAGACGCGCCCCGGCGCGATGACCGAGAGCGGCGGCTTTTGCCTTTGCATCGCGCGTATTTGCACCGGCGAGGTATGCGTTCGCAGCAGCCGGCCGTCGGCAAAGTAAAAGGTGTCGTGCATCGCCCGAGCCGGGTGATTCTTCGGAATGTTCAGCGCTTCGAAATTATGAAAGTCGTCCTCGACCTCGGGGCCGGAGGCGATCTGGAATCCGGCTTGCGTGAAGATCTGCTCTATTCGCAGGCGGGTACGGGTCACGGGATGCAGGCTGCCCTGGTCCTGGCCGCGCCCGGGCAAAGTCACATCGATCGTGCCGGCAGCGAGCGCACGCGTGAGCGCCGCCTGATCGAGCGCCCGCCGCCGCGTCTCGATCGCCGCTTGAATTGCGGTTTTCGCCTCATTGATCCGCCCGCCTGCCGCCGGGCGTTCACCGGGCGGCAAACCGCCTAGCGCCTTCAATTGCTCGGTCAAAAGGCCCTTTTTGCCAAGCAGTTGTACGCGTATCTCGTCCAATGCGGCGAGATCCGACGATGCGTCGACCGACGCGAGCGCCCGGTCGACGAGTGCCGAAAGCGATTCTACGGTGGCCATGAAGGGTAGCGCGGAGCCGGGCGCCGCGGCGTTGCCGCCGCGCCGCTCCGACTCCTCGACCAAGCTAGGCCGCCAAGCTCGCCTTGGCTTTCTCGGCGATTGCCGCAAATGCCGGCAAGTCGTGCACGGCGAGGTCGGCCAGGACTTTGCGGTCGATCGCGAGTCCCGCCTTGTTCAGGCCGTCTATCAAGCGGCTGTAGGACAACCCGCTTAAACGCGAAGCCGCGTTTATGCGCGTGATCCACAGCGCGCGGTATTCGCGCTTCTTCTCGCGCCGCCCACGGTAGGCGTACTGGCCGGCCTTGATGACCGCCTGCTTTGCCGTGCGAAACACCTTGCGCCGGGCGTTGAAGTAGCCCTTGGCCTTCTTGAGAATTTTCTTGTGCCGCCGACCGGCGACTACACCGCGTTTTACTCGTGCCATATTCTGTTACTCCTGATCTCAAGCGTAGGGAAGCAGTTGCTTGACGCGATTGACGTCGGTCTCGTTGACCTGCATCTCGCGTCGCAATTGACGTTTCCGCTTGCTCGGTTTCTTCGTCAGAATATGACGACGGTGCGACTGACCGCGCTTGAAGCCGTTTGCCGTTTTACGGAAACGCTTCGACGCAGCCCTCTTGGTTTTCATCTTGGGCATGATCGACTCCTGATTTTATAGCCCTGCTCGCTGGCGCTGCCCCGCGACCTATGGTCCCGGGGCCGACGCCGCTACAGGCGGGGTGACAGGCTTTTAGGGCCTGGCGCTCACTTCTTTTTGGGCCCGAACAACATGATCATCTGCTTGCCTTCCATCAGCGGATTCTGCTCGACCACCGAATAGGGGGCGAGATCCTCAGAGATCCGCGTCAAGAGCTTGCGACCAATGTCCTGATGCACGAGCTCACGGCCGCGGTAACGCAATGTCACCTTGGCCTTATCACCCTCGGTCAGGAAGCGGATGATGCTACGCAGTTTGACCTGGTAGTCCGCCTCTTCCGTACCGGGACGAAACTTGATTTCCTTAACCTGAATCTGCTTCTGCTTGCGCTTCGCCGCGTGCGCTTTCTTGTTTTGTTCAAACAAGAATTTGCCGAAATCCATCACTCGAACCACCGGCGGCTCGGCCATCGGCGAGACTTCCACCAGATCCAGTGCTTGCGAAGTGGCCATTTGCAGCGCCTCCGCGCGCGTCATCACTCCAGCCTGGCTCCCATCCGCGGCGATCACACGCACCGACGGTGCGGAGATCTCCTCATTGCGCCTTACGCGCTTCGACGTTGCGATAAGCGATCCTCCAAAACAAGACGGCCGCGGCTCGCGACTTCCTCGGCAAGCAAGGCGGCGAGCTCTTCGAGCGCGACCACACCTAGATCTTTGCCATTTCGCGTGCGCACGGCCAGGGTGCGGCCCTCAACTTCCCGGTCGCCGGCGACCAAAAGATAAGGGACGCGTTTCAATGTGTGCTCGCGGATTTTAAAGCCTACCTTCTCATTCCTCAAGTCCGTTTCTACCCGAAGCCCCTGATTTTTCAGGTTTTCCGCAACTTCTGAGCAGTATTTCTCTTGTCTTTCGGTAATTCCCATGATTACGGCCTGCACCGGCGCTATCCAGGCCGGCAGCTTGCCGGCATGATGTTCGAGCAGTATGCCTATGAACCGCTCCAAGGACCCGAACATCGCCCGGTGCAGCATGACCGGCGTATGTCGTTGGCTGTCCTCGCCGATATAGCTCGCGCCGAGGCGCGCAGGCAAGTTCAAATCCACCTGCAGGGTCCCGCATTGCCAGTCCCGGCCGATCGCGTCGCGCAGCACGAACTCCAGCTTCGGTCCGTAAAAGGCGCCCTCGCCGGGATTCAGTGTCGTCTCGATGCCGGCCGCGGACGCCGCGTGCCGCAGCGCGGTCTCCGATTTGTCCCATATATCATCCGCGCCGACGCGCTTGACCGGCCGGTCCGAGAACTTGATACGCACGTCCTCGAAGCCGAAATCGCGGTAGATGCTCAAGATCAACTGGGTCACCTTGACGGATTCTTCGGTGATCTGTTCGCTGGTGCAGAAAATGTGGGCATCGTCCTGCGTGAAAGCTCGCACTCGCATCAGGCCGTGCAGCGCCCCGGACGGTTCGTAGCGGTGCACCTTGCCGAACTCCGCCAAACGCAGCGGCAATTCACGGTAGCTGCGTAGTCCCTGGCGAAACACCTGGACGTGCCCCGGACAATTCATTGGTTTGATCGCGAAAATCCGCTCGTCAGGCGTTTTCGTCATATACATATTCTCGCCGAACTTCTCGACGTGGCCGGACTGGACCCATAGCTCACGGTCCATGATTTCCGGCGTATTGATCTCCAAGTAGCCTGCGTCGGTCTGGCGTTCGCGCATATAGGCGATCAAGGCCTGAAACAGCGCCCAACCCTTCGGGTGCCAAAACACGGCGCCGGGAGCCTCCTCCTGCAAATGAAACAGGTCCAGCTCTTTGCCGATTCGCCGGTGATCGCGCTTTTCCGCCTCGTCCAAGCGCGTCAGATAATCCTTGAGCTGCTTCTCGTTGGCCCAAGCCGTGCCGTAGATCCGCTGCAGCATCTCGTTGCGCGAGTCGCCGCGCCAATAGGCGCCCGCAACTTTCATCAACTTGAATGCCTTGAGTTTTCCGGTGGAAGGAACGTGCGGTCCGCGGCACAGATCCTCCCAATCGCCCTGCCCGTACAGGCTGATCGGCTCGCCGGCAGGAATTGCAGCGATCAGCTCCGCCTTATAATGCTCGCCGATGCTCTTGAAATGCGCGACGGCCGCGTCTCGAGGCATCAGACGGCGATGAACCTTCAAGTCCTTCGCAGCGATCTCGGCCATGCGGCGCTCGATCGCCGCCAGATCGTCGGTCGAGAACGGTTTTTTGTACGCGAAATCATAGTAAAAGCCGTCTTCGATGACCGGTCCTATAGTTACCTGCGCGTCCGGATAGAGCTCTTGAACGGCGTTGGCGAGCAGATGTGCCGTGGAGTGGCGCAGGATATCCAGCCCTTCGGGATCCTTGTCGGTGATGATGCTGACCCGCGCATCGTGATCGACGATGCTCGAGGTATCCACCAACGCACCGTCGACGCGGCCGGCGAGAGCCGCCTTGGCGAGTCCCGGGCCAATACTGGCCGCGATGTCGGCCACTGAGACGGCGTGATCGAAGCGTCGCTGACTGCCGTCCGGAAGAGTAATTGCAGGCATAAGCACGCATGATACCAAAGGAAGCCGCGCATTCGGTCGCGCGTCCCCGCGGCCGGCAGGGGGGATGGTGCGCGCTAGTGGGATCGAACCACTGACCCCCACCATGTCAAGGTGATGCTCTACCGCTGAGCTAAGCGCGCTCGGAGGGCGCGAACGATACCGGATTCGCGCTCGCCAAGAAAGGTCGATTATAGACGAAGGGCGATCAATTTAAGCCGGTCGATGAACAGCCGGCCCCGAGACGAACCGCAATTGCGCCTCCCCGATAGTCACCAAGTCTCCATCGTTGAGCGATTGACGTTCGATCATACGGCCGTTGACAAAAGTGCCGTTCGTGCTGCGTAAATCCTCGATAATGCATTCGCCAGATCCGATCAGCACCAACGCGTGATGCCGGCTCACCGATGGCAAGTCGATACGCAGCTCGCAGTCGGGCGCTCGTCCGATGCGGCTGCGCGGCCCGATGCGATGGGCAACACGACTCGAACCGTCGATACGGAGCAATTCGGCCCCATAATTGGGCCCGCCCCCAGTGTGTTCCTCTCCCGCGCCCGCGGCCGCCGACACAACAGCCGGCCCGTGCTTCGCCGCGGCGGGCCCCGAGGCGGGCGGCAATTCCGGCGTTCGCATCTCTTCGATGGCGGTCAGCAACTCGCGATTTTCCGCGGCGAGCTTGTTCGCGCGGTCCGTGCTCACCGCCAATTCCTGCTCCAAACGCCGCCTCTCCGCATCAACATCTTGCAGCGAACGGCGTGCCTCATGCAGATGGGCGAGCAATACGGTCATCTGTTCCTCGGAGGCCGCGGTCTCTGTTCGAGCGTTCGCCATATCTAGCGCTTGCGCCTTGAGCTGCACATCGCGCTCGGCCGCGGCCTCTTGCAAGCTTTGTACCCTTGCCAATAGCGCTGCGTTTTGCGACGTCAAGGCCTCGATCGAAGCGCGCTCGGCAAGCTCGGTGCCGAGCGCGACGGGCGCTGCTGCGCCCCCGTCCCCGACCGGCGCCGGGCGAATCGCGGCATCCGGCGCATCAGCAACCGCGTCGTCGCGGGCCAGGAATAAGCTCATCTGAAACTCACGCCTCCATTCGCGAGTCTGCAACAATTCGAGGTAGGCCGCCGCCTGTGCTCTGAGCGCTCGCAGTTCCTGTTGTCCGTCGCCGTCGATGGCGCCGCCGCCTCGACCTGCGATCGCATTGGCTGTGGCCGCTCGCCCCTGTTCGCTCCGTAACGCGGCGAGTTCGGCAACACGTTCGTCCAGGGTCTCCAGCATTTCCAGAATCGTGGCGTCCCGCGATATCAGCGCATCCGCCAAGGCACGAAGCTCCGCCGCGTGCTGCTTGCCCGGCTCATGCGGCGCCGCTTGGCCGGCCGCGACCCCGGATCTCGCCGCGGCGGCGCGCGTTTGCCGATTGAGCTTCACCGGAACCGCGCCGTCAGTCGCTTCTGCATCGACCGGCGTCGCCTCGGGGATCGGCAAAGTGTCGGTCTTGTCAGGATCCATAAACCCGCCGCCGTGATCGGGATCGTTCGGCATCGAGGAGGCGCCTATCCGACCAGCTTATCCGGCACACCGAAGGCCGCTTGGCGCAGCCTGCGGATCTCGTCGCGCAGCTTTGCCGCCTCCTCGAACTCGAGATTGCGCGAGAGCCGGTACATTTCGGCTTCCGCCTTCTTGATCCGTTTCGCCGCCTGTTCCGGGGGCATTGGCGCGTACAGCGCACCAAGCGCATCGCCGCCCGGCTCGGCGACGCCGCGCGCGCCCTCCATCGCATCGCCGACCGCCTTGACGATCCCGCGTGGCGTAATACTGTGGACACGGTTGTATTCGATCTGCTTGCCGCGGCGGCGGTCGGTTTCGGCGAGCGCGCGCTCGATCGATCCGGTTCGCACGTCCGCGTACAGTAGCGCCTTGCCTTCAATATTGCGGGCCGCGCGGCCAATCGTTTGAATCAGCGAGCCTTCGGACCGCAAGAAGCCCTCTTTGTCCGCGTCCAGAATCGCTACCAAAGACACCTCCGGCATATCCAACCCCTCTCGCAATAGATTGATGCCGACGATCACGTCGAATTTGCCCAAACGCAGATCGCGGATGATCTCGGAACGCTCGACGGTCTCGATATCGGAGTGCAGGTAACGGACCTTGACGCCATGTTCGTGCAGATATTCCGTCAAATCCTCGGCCATTCGTTTGGTCAGCGTCGTGACCAGAACCCGCTCGCTGCGGGCCGATCGAATGCGAATCTCCGAAAGCAGATCGTCGACCTGCGCCCGGACCGGGCGAATTTCGACTAGCGGATCGACGAGGCCGGTCGGACGAACGACTTGTTCGACGATCTGCGCCGACACCCTCTTTTCATAAGCCGCCGGCGTCGCCGACACGTAGATGGATTGCGGCGCCATCGTTTCGAATTCGTCGAAGCGCAACGGCCGGTTGTCGAGCGCCGACGGCAATCGGAAGCCGTATTCGACCAGCGTCTCCTTGCGTGAACGGTCGCCTTTGTACATCGCTCCGAGCTGTGGGATCGTCTGATGACTTTCATCGATCACCAGTAACGCGTTCGCCGGTAGATAGTCGAATAGGCACGGCGGCGGTTCGCCGGGCTGCCGTCCGGACAAATAGCGCGAATAATTTTCGATGCCGGCGCAATAGCCCACTTCGTTCATCATTTCCAGATCAAACAGCGTACGTTGCTGCAGACGCTGCGCTTCCACGAGTTTGCCCGCGGCCTGCAAATCGATCAGCCTCGAACGCAGTTCGTCGCGAATCTGATCCACCGCCCGATGTACCTGCTCCTTCGGCGTGACGTAGTGAGTCGATGGGTAGACGGTCAGGCGCGGCATCCGCCGCAGCACTTCGCCGGTCAGCGGGTCGAACAAGCTCAAGTTCTCGATCGTATCGTCGAACAATTCGACGCGTACGGCGTCGCGGTCCGATTCAGCCGGAAAGATGTCGATTACATCGCCGCGGACGCGATACGTGCCTTGCTGCAGATCCAGCTCGTTACGCGTGTACTGCATGTCCGCGAGACGGCGCAACAATTTGCGCTGATCGAGCCGGTCGCCGCGCGACATGTGCAGCACCATGCTGAGGTAGGCTTGCGGATCGCCCAAGCCGTAGATCGCCGAGACGGTCGCCACGATGATGGCATCTGGGCGCTCGAGGAGCGCCTTGGTGGCCGACAGGCGCATTTGCTCGATATGCTCGTTGATCGACGCGTCTTTCTCGATGAACGTGTCGGATGCCGGCACGTACGCCTCTGGCTGGTAGTAATCGTAGTAGGAAACGAAATACTCGACGGCGTTCTTCGGGAAGTAGATTTTGAACTCCCCGTACAACTGCGCCGCCAATGTCTTATTGTGCGCGAGCACCAAGGTTGGGCGCTGCACGCGCTGAATCACGTTGGCAATCGTAAATGTCTTGCCTGAGCCGGTAACGCCCAGCAATGTCTGATGCGCCAGGCCGCTCGCCAAGCCATCGATGAGTTTTTCGATGGCTTGAGGCTGATCGCCGGCCGGAAGGTAGTCCGCATGCAACTCGAAGCTCATGACGCATATTCTCGCATGTTAATGCGCTCCGGCGAATGCCCCATCTGGCGCCGATCGCTCGATTTTCGTACACTCCGGCGCCCCATCATCGAAATAGGAAGTGCGCCTTGACCGTGACCATCTCCAAGCGCGTTCAAAAGGTCAAACCGTCGATGACACTCGCGGTAACCGCCCGCGCGGCGAAACTCAAGGCCGAGGGCAAAGACATCATCGGTTTGGGCGCCGGTGAACCGGATTTCGACACCCCGCGTCAGATCGCGGACGCAGGCGTCGAGGCCATCCGTAAAGGCATTACCCGCTACACGGCCGTGGACGGCACGAACGAACTGAAGGACGCGATAATCGCGAAATTCAAGCGCGACAATGCGCTGAGTTATGAACGACCCCAGATCATCGTCTCCTCAGGCGCTAAGCAAACCTGCTTCAACGCCTGCGCGGCGCTATTGAATCCGGGCGACGAGTGCATTATCCCGGCGCCCTATTGGGTATCCTATCCGGACATGGCGCTGCTCGTCGACGGCGTTCCTGTGGTCGTCTACGCGGGTCCGGAACAGGGCTACAAGATTACGCCCGAGCAGCTCTCTTCAGCCATCACGCCGCGCAGCAGATTGTTTTTTATGAACAGCCCAAACAATCCGACCGGGGCCGCCTACACGAAGGCGGAACTGCAAGGGCTCGGCGCTGTGCTCACCAAACACCCGCAGATCGTCATCGCGGCAGACGAGATGTATGAGCATATCTATTGGGCAAGCGAACCTTTCACGAGCTTTGCTCAGGCGAATCCGCAATTATACGAGCGCACTCTCACGATCAACGGCTGCTCGAAGGCCTACGCGATGACCGGCTGGCGCATCGGCTATTGCGGTGGTCCTCGGGAGTTGGTCACGGCGATGGCGACGGTCCAGGGCCAGTCGACATCGAATCCATCGAGCATCTCGCAGTACGCGGCTACGGTTGCGCTAAACGGAGATCAAGCGTGCGTGCGCGACATGAACCAGGCATTCAAGGAGCGTCATGATTTCGTCGTCGCGGGCCTCAATGCCATTTCCGGCATCGCCTGCCGGAAGGGAGCCGGCACGTTTTACGCGTTTGCCGACGTCAGGGACGCGATGCGCCGGCTTCGCCTTGCGGACGATATCGCGTTCGCGGAGTACCTGCTCATTGAAGCCGGAGTCGCCGTGGTTCCCGGCAGCGGTTTCGGCGCGCCCGGACACATGCGTCTTTCGTATGCTTGCAGCCTCAAGACCTTGCAGGAAGCGTTGCACCGGATCGCACGCGTGCTCGAAGGCGGCATGGCCAATCGCGCTTACAGCACGGTTTGAGCAGTGCGGCCGGCGCGCCGCAAACGGGACGAGAGGAAATGCAATTTAAGCCTTTGGGTCGAACGGGTGCGACGGTTTCGCAACTGTGCCTGGGATGCATGACCTTCGGGGTCCCGGCACGCGGTGATCACCCATGGACGCTCGACGAGCACAACAGCCGCCCGTTGATCCGCAAGGCGGTCGAGCTCGGCATAAATTTCTTCGATACGGCGAATGCCTATTCGGACGGCACGTCGGAAGAAATTCTCGGCCGCGCGTTAAAGGACTACACGCGCCGCGACGAGACCGTCATCGCGACGAAAGTGTATTTTCCGATGAGCACTGGGCCGAACGGACGCGGCTTATCCCGCAAGGCGATATTTGCGGCGATCGACGCGAGCCTGCAGCGGCTCGGCACCGACTATGTGGATCTGTACCAAATTCACCGATGGGATTATGCGACGCCGATCGAGGAAACCATCGAGGCGCTGCACGATGTCGTCAAGGCGGGCAAGGCACGCTACCTCGGGGCCTCCTCGATGTACGCGTGGCAGTTCAGTAAAGCGCTGCGCGTCTCCGAACTGCGCGGCTGGACGCGCTTCGTCACGATGCAAAATCACTACAATCTTCTTTACCGGGAAGAAGAACGCGAGATGTTGCCCTTGTGTGTCGATCAAGGTATCGGCGTCATTCCGTGGAGTCCGCTCGCCCGCGGACGTTTGACGCGTCCGTGGGACGAACAAACCTCGCGCACGCGCACCGACCAGTACGGCAATAAACTGTATGAGTCGACCCAGGAGGCCGACCGCAGGATCGTCGATTGCCTCGCGGCGATCGCATCTGAGCGCCGGGTACCGCCGGCGCAAGTCGCCCTCGCCTGGGTCCTGCACAAGCCGTTTGTCACCTCGCCGATCATCGGTGCCTCGAAGCCTCAGCATCTCGACGATGCGGCGGCCGCTTTGTCGCTCGAATTAGAACCGGTGGAAATTGCCGCCCTGGAATCGGCGTACGTTCCGCGCGCGATCGCGGGGCACGACTGAGGCCACATCCCGGCCGCGGCACCCCGGTCTACGCGCGCGAGCCGGCGCCATCTTTGGCCGGATAGCCCTCCTACCTTGACTTAAACGGCCGCCTTCCCGACAATCCGCGCCTCCGAATGATTCCCCGGTAGCTCAGTGGTAGAGCGACGGACTGTTAATCCGTTGGTCGGGAGTTCGAATCTCTCCCGGGGAGCCATTAAATCAATTATTAGAATCTTCACGAAGCGTTCGTCCGGTTTTTGTCAGCCGACGAATACGCCGTAGCGTGTCATCGCCGTCGCGAGCTTACGCACCCAAAATGCGGTGGACCGCCGTCAGATGCGTGCCGCCTCGGCCATCAGGATCAATCGCGACAACTTAGATTCATCTTACGCCGCCCGATGCAGATGCGTCGGCACTGCATGACGATGATAGTGCGATCGTGCAAGGGGTAATCCAGCTCGCCCAAGCCGCTAAGGGGCGGTTCGCACGCTCAGGCGGCCCCGATTTGACAATAGCCCATCGCGCACATTTCTGTCGCGCGAGACAGACATTTGCAACCGGTGCGAAAGAGGTTTCAACTCGCCATGTCGTTCATTGGCAAACCCGTCGTGAGGCGGGGACGCAAAGCCTCCGGTCCTTTGGCACACGAGCCACAGATAGCGGGGTTGCCGGCAGCCGTTCCCACTCGGCGCCGCTGATCTCCCACTATATCCATCTGTCTCCGTGCCGGCCGCGCAGCGCGATGCCCGGAACGGCCGTCGACGCTCCAGATGATTTGAGCGTTCGATGATCGAGGGAGCGCGTCGCGCTAGGCCGCCGCATATGCGGCGAACTCGCCGACGCTGCAAGGCCGTTCAGGGAAGCATCAAGGGGATCTGCGATGGAACGATTCATTTTCTCGTACCCATTTCGGCGCCACATCCATGGTTGTCGTCTGCATTAGCAATAACCAGGGAATACAGGCGGACTAAGTAGGCAGACCCGTGGCGCCTCGTCGCGCATTCGGCATCCGCACGGCACTCATTGCCGCGCGCGTGGTCGGGCTCATACGCGTGGTTACGGCGTTGCTCGCCGTGACATGCGTCCTGCTGTCCGTGCAGGCGCAGGCCGCCGGCACGGCACAACCGATCACTATGCCCTTCGATCACCTGTCGACGGGTTTCGAACTCGACGGCGTGCATCGCGACCTGCCGTGCGAGTCGTGTCACATCAACGCGATCTTCAAGGGCACGCCGCGCAACTGCGGCCTGTGCCATATCACGGGCTCGGCGTTCAATGCAACGCCTAAGACCGCGACGCACATCATGAGCACGAACAACTGCGCGGCCTGTCACGACACGACCTCGTTCCGGCCCGCCGTTCACTTCGATCACAACGAGGTGCTGGGGACCTGCGTCAGCTGCCACAACGGGACGATCGTCGAGGGCAAGGGATCCACCCATCCGGCAACGAGCGATGTTTGCGAAGCCTGCCACACGGTGATGAGCCTGGAATCCGCCGAAGGCGATCGATCATGCGCAGATGCCACTGGCGGTCGCCGGCTTCTGCATCATTTGCCACAACGGCGTGCAGGCGAGCGGCAAGAACGCGACCCACGTCGCGACGACACTCGAATGCGGCGACTGCCACCTGACGAGCACCTGGCTCGGCGCGACCTTCGACCACACCGGCATCCTCACCGGCTGCGCCAGCTGCCATGACGGCTCGAAAGCCGTCGGCAAGCAGGGCAGCCACATGCCGACGTCAAATTTGTGCGAGAACTGCCACACCACGGGAATCGGCACCAAAACCCCGAGCTGGGTGCCGTCGCTCTTCGATCACACGCAGATGATCGGTGAGCGACCTGCCAAACCTGCCACAGCGGCACGATCAAGCTGGTAGCAACGGGCTTCCCGTCACGGGCCAGCCCGACCAATCACGTGCCGCCGATCCCCTCGTCGATCGACTGCGGCGTTTGTCACGGCAACAATCCGGCGGCGGAAACCTGGGACGTGCTCGCGGCGAGCATTCCGGTGCTGCACTCCGGGCTGTCGGTCAATAATTGCCTGATGTGCCATGCCGGCCAGACTTTCGCCGGCAAACCGGTGCCCTACATTCCGATGTCGATTTCCGGCGTATCGCCGACCAAGACCACGCCGCTCGCCCCGCCGCATATCCCGGTCAATATGGGCACCGATTGCAGCGCCTGTCATGGCGCCGCCTATCAGGCCGGCGGCTTCGGTCCGGCCACCGCCATGAGCGCCGCCAAGCACGCGTTCGTGTCCACGACCTGCGACACCTGCCACGACACCGGCAAGAGCTTCTACGTCGGCAGCGGCACGCCGCTGCAGCTGCGCCCCGCCGATCACCTCAAGAGCGGCGATACGGCCATGGCAACGGCCGACTGCTCGATGTGTCACACGACCACCGATTGGACCAGCAGCGTGATGCCCTCCGCACACATGCCCAACCCGAGCAACCTTACTTGTGCCGAGTGCCACGTCTCCTCGCCCAGTGATTACACCCCGGCAACCCTCGCGGCCAACTCCGTGCTGCACACCGGTATTAGCGGCAATTGCGGGCTCTGCCATGGCAACGACGTCACGGCGCTCACCTGGGCCAACAACTTCACGCCCAAGGATGCGATGCTCAGCCCGGCGCACATCCCGTATCTCTCCGGGATCGACTGCAGTTCCTGCCATTCCTCGAGCACTTATGCCGCCGGCACCTTCGGGCCGACGGACATGACGCAGCCCAAGCACGCCTTCGTGCCCACCAGCTGCGACACTTGCCACGAGGCGGGGCTTTCGTTCTACATGGGCGCGGCAAGCCCCGCGCTGCAGGGCCGACCCGCCGATCACAACGCGGGCCAGATGCTGGCGCCGAACGACTGCAGCCTCTGCCACACCACGGCGAACTGGAACAGCACCACGCTGCCGCCCGGCCATATGCCGAATCCGGGCGACCTCGCCTGCACCCAGTGTCACACCTCGGCGCCGAGCGACTACACGACGACCGACGTTGGCGGCGAACTCGGTCTTGCACACCGGCATCACGGGCAACTGCGGGCTCTGCCATGGCGACACCGTCACGGCGCTCACCTGGTACAACAACTTCACGCCCAAGGATGCGCTGCTCGCGCCGGCGCATATCCCGTATTTGCCCGGCACCGACTGCAGCTCCTGTCACTCCTCGAGCACCTATGCGGTCGGCACCTTCGGGCCGATGAACATGACACAGGCCAAGCACGCCTTCGCGGCCACCAGCTGCGACACTTGCCACGAGGCGGGGCTTTCGTTCTACATGGGCGCGGCAAGCCCCGCGCTGCAGGGCCGGCCGTCCGATCACACCGGCAGCTTGGCGGCACCAAATGATTGCAGCGGCTGCCACACCACGGCGAACTGGAACAGCACCGCACTGCCCTCCGGGCATATGCCGAATCCAGGCAACCTCGTCTGCACCCAGTGTCACACCTCGGCGCCGAGCGACTACACGACGACGACCTTGGCGGCTAATTCAGTCTTGCACACGGGAATCGCCGGCAACTGCGGCCAATGCCACGGCAACACGATCACCGCGCTTACGTGGTACAACGCTTTCACGCCGAAGGATGCGATCCTTACGCCGCCGCATATTCCCTACACTTCTGGTACCGACTGCAGTTCCTGTCACAGTTCGAGCACGTACGCAGCCGGTACCTTTGGGCCGACGAACATGAGCGCCGCCAAGCACGCGTTCGTGCCGAGCACGTGCATCACTTGTCATGAGGCGGGCTCGGCCTTCTACTTGGGCGCGTCGTCGCCTGCATTGCAAACGAGGCCCGCCGACCACGTCACCAGCGGCGACCAGGACCAGAAAACGGGTGACTGCTCGATCTGCCACAACGCCACCAACTGGCTGAGTAGCACGCTGCCGATCGGCCACATGCCGAATCCCGGCAATCAAGCCTGCGCGACGTGCCACATCGCGATCGACGGCACGTTTGCCGGCTACGCCACGCTGGCAAGCATCGCAGTACTGCACACGGGCATCACCAACAATTGCCAACAATGCCACGGTGCCACGGCACAGCTGACGTTCTTCAACAATAACGACAACCCGAAGGACGGGGTCCTCACGCCGCCCCATATTCCCTACCTGTCGGGTACCGACTGCAGTTCCTGTCACGCGGCCAGCTATGTGGCGGGCGGCTTCGGTCCAACCGGCATGAGCGCCGCCAAGCACACCTTCGTGCCTAAGAGCTGCGATTCCTGCCACGACGCGAGTGCGGGCGCCTTATACATGGGTGCCTCGACGCCCGCTCTGCAGCTGCGTCCGGCAGATCACACCGCCGGGCAGCAACTCACGGGCGACTGTTCGGGATGTCACAACACCACCGACTGGACGTCCAACGTCATGCCGGCCGGCCACATGCCGAATCCGGGCAACCAGACGTGCAGCGCTTGCCACACGGCTGCCCCCACCAACTACACCACGTTCGCCGGCATCGCCGTGCTGCACGCGGGGATCAGCGGTAACTGCTCGCAGTGTCACGGCGACCTGGCGGCACTATCCTTCTACAACAACGGCGACATCCCGAACGAGGTGCCCAAGTACGCCGCGACGGTAGCTCACATTCCATATCTGAACGGCCCTGACTGCAGCTCATGCCACACGACGAACTACGTCGCGGGCGGATTCGGCCCGGCCACGGCGATGAGTGTCGCCAAGCACGCTTTCGTGCCGACGACGTGCGACACCTGCCATGACTCGGCCACGACCTACTACACAGGCAGCGGCACACCGCTGCAGGAGCGGCCCCCGACTCATATCTCGGCACCCAACCCGCCGAGCCAGGCGACGGGTGACTGCTCGCTCTGTCACACCACCACCGACTGGACGTCGCCGACGACGCTGCCTAACGGCCACATGCCGATCCCGGGCACCCAGACCTGCTCCGTGTGCCACACGGCCATCGTGGTGGGCGATATCAATAGCTACGCCACGCTGGCCAGCATTGCGATTCTGCACACCGGCGTCACCAGCGGTTGCGCCCAGTGCCACGGCGGCGCAACGCCGCTGACGTTCTACAACAACAATGACAACCCCAAGGCCGCGGCAGCGCTTTCGCCGCCGCATATACCCGCCTTCACCGGCGAGGATTGCGGTTCCTGTCACGCGGCCAATTACGTCGCCGGCGGGTTCGGCCCCATGAACATGACGCAGGCCACGCACGCTGGCGTGGGGTCCACCTGCAACGGCTGCCACGAAGCCGGACTTTCCTTCTACATGGGCGCGGCGAGCCCAGCACTGCAGGGCCGCCCCGCCGATCACACCGCCGGCAACATGGTGGCCCCGAACGACTGCAGCCTCTGCCACACCACGGCCAACTGGAACAGCAGCACCCTGCCCGCAGGTCACATGCCAAATCCAGCGAACCAGACCTGCAGCGCCTGTCACACGGCGGCGCCGACCAATTACGCCACGCTCGCGTCAAATTCGGTCCTGCATACGGGCATCAGCAGCGGCTGCGCTCAGTGCCATGGCGCCACGAACCAGCTCATGTTCTATAACAACAACGACAATCCCAAAGATGCGGTGCTCTCGCCCGCGCACATTCCGTATCTCTCGGGAACCGATTGCAGCGCCTGTCACTCGTCGAACACCTACGCGGTCGGTGGGTTTGGGCCGATGAACATGACCCAGGCCACCCATGCCGTTCTGTCCACAAGCTGCGATACCTGCCACGGAACCGCCACGGTGAGTTTCTACATGGGTGCCGCGAGCCCAGGGCTGCAGCTGCGCCCCGCCGATCATACCTCCGGCTCGATGCTGACCGGCGACTGCAGCGGCTGCCACACCACGGCCAACTGGAACAGCACCACGCTGCCCGCCGGTCACATGCCGAACCCGGCGAACCAGGCCTGCACGGTCTGCCACACGACGGCGCCGGCGGACTATACGACGACGACGCTGGCGGCTAACGCGGTCCTGCATACCGGCATCGCCGGCAACTGCGGACAGTGCCATGGCGCCACCACCGCTCTGGTCTGGTACAACAATTTCACGCCCAAGGACGCGGTACTCGCGCCCGCACACATTCCGTATCTGCCGGGAAGCGATTGCGGCGCCTGCCATTCCTCCGGCACTTATGCAGCCGGTACCTTCGGGCCGATGAATATGACGCAGGCCAAACATGCCTTCGTGCCCGCTAGCTGCAACACCTGTCACGAAGCGAGTTTGTCGTTTTACATGGGTGCGGCCAACCCCGCCTTGCAGGGACGGCCAGCCGATCACACCGCGGGCAACATGGTGGCGCCGAACGACTGCAGCCTCTGCCACACCACCGCCAACTGGAACAGCACCACGCTGCCCGCGGGTCACATGCCGAATCCGGCGAATCTGGCCTGCGCCGTGTGTCATGTCACGGCACCGGCGGACTACACGCCGGCGACGCTCGCCGCAAATTCGGTTTTGCATACCGGCATTGCGGGCAACTGCGGACAGTGCCACGGCGCCGGCGCCGCGCTGACCTGGTACAACAATTTCACGCCGAAGGATGGGGTGCTGACGCCCTCGCACATTCCGTATCTGTCGGGCACCGACTGCAGCTCCTGCCATGCCTCGACCTCTTTTGCGGTCGGTGGATTTGGGCCGATGAACATGACGCAGGGGACGCATGCCTTCGTCGTGACGAGCTGCAACACCTGCCACGAGGCGGGGCTGTCGTTCTACATGGGTGCGGCGAGCCCCGGCTTGCAGGGCCGCCCGGCCGATCACACGACCGGGACCATGGTCGCGCCGAACGACTGCAGCCTGTGCCATACGACCGCGAACTGGAACAGCACGGCGCTGCCGGCGGGCCACATGCCTAACCCCGGAAACCAGGCCTGCGCGGTCTGTCACACGGCGGCGCCTACCAATTACACGACGCTCGCCGCCAATTCGGTCTTGCACACCGGCATCGCGGGCGGCTGCGGACAATGCCACGGCGGTACGGCGCCGCTGACCTGGTACAACAACTTCACGCCGAAGGATGGGGTGCTGACGCCCTCGCACATCCCGTACCTGTCGGGCACCGACTGCAGCTCCTGCCATTCCTCGACCACCTACGCGGTCGGCGGCTTTGGGCCGATGAACATGACGCAGGCGACGCATGCCTTCGTCGTGACCAGCTGCGACACCTGCCACGAAGCGGGCCTGTCGTTCTACATGGGCGCGGCGAGCCCAGGCGCTGCAGGGCCGGCCCGCAGACCACACGACCGCTGCCATGATGGCGCCGAACGACTGCAGCCGGTGCCACACCACGGCCAACTGGAACTCCAACTCGATGCCGGCGGGCCACATGCCGAATCCGGCGAACACGCCTGCACCGTCTGCCACACGACGGCGCCCTGCCGACTATACGACGACGACGCTCGCCGCCAACGCGGTCCTGCACACCGGCATCACGAGCGGCTGCATCACCTGTCACGGTGCGCCGAATTCGACCCCGCCGGTGTTCTACCCCAACTACACGCCGAAGGATGCGGTGCTGTCGCCGGTGCACATCCCGACGAGCACGACCGCCTGCGAGGCCTGCCACTCGCCCACGGTGTTCACGTCGTTCAGCGGCACGACGATGACTTCGGCCAAGCACACCTCGATGTTCGCGGTGATCGGCAAGACCTGCGATGCCTGCCACGAATTGACCACGCCGAAGCTGAGCTTCTACGGCGTCACGAATCTCACCGTGCGGCCGAGCGGCCACCATGTCGGTCAGGACTGCAGCGGCTGCCACAATACGAACAACTGGGACGGCGGCGCCCAGCAGCGGGCCGCGACCAAGACGGCGGCGCGCAATATGGTCGTGACGGTCGTCAAGCCGCCCGCCGCCGGGGCGATGGGTGCAACCGGCTCCGGCAACGTATTTGCGCGGCGCACCGGTACACCGCGCGTCGGCCTGCCGGCGATCGGCGCGCCGACCCGGTCCCTGGTGACGAGCGTATCCTTGGTGTCGCACGCCGGCGTGATCAGCCAACTGCGCCAGCTGCCACAACGGCATGCTGGCGGCGGGCAAGCCCGCCGGCCACATCGCGAGCAACAACACCTGCGAGAACTGCCACACGACCTTGGCGTGGATCCCGGCGCGCTTCGAGCACCAAGGCGTCACGGCGAGCTGCTCGAGCTGCCACAACGGCGTGTTGGCGCCGGGCAAGCCGGCCGGGCACGTTCAGTCCACCAACGATTGCGGCGCCTGCCATGGCACGTTCGCCTGGCTGCCCGCGACTTTCAATCACTTCGGAATCAGCGCGACTTGCCTGAGCTGCCATAACGGTGTCACGGCTACCGGCAAGCAGGCCCAGCACGCCGTCACCTCACTCGATTGTGCCGCCTGCCACACCACATTCAATTGGACGGTCGCGACTCCGGCAAGAACGCCGCTGCGGCCGCTGATAACGAAACCCGTCACTCGCGGCCCGACCATCGAACGGAGAAAATGAGGATGTAGGTCGTTGCGAGCCGCGCGCAAGATCAGCAGCCGTAACATAAGCTCAATAAATCAATGCATTACAAATATTTCTTGATGTTTCATATGATGTGCGTCCCCCGATATCGGCGCCACTTCGGATCCGCGAACAGATGGCGGTACATTAAGGGTGGACCGTGCCATCGTAGAATACGCTGCACTTGGCGCCGAACAGTTTCTTCGACTTGGCGATCAGCCTCCTGATCGGACCGGCAAGGGAAACAATCACGTTGGGCTTCTCGATGCTGGGTTTGCCGAACGGCCCGCGAATTTTTTGTTCGACGCGTGCGCATCCTTTGTCATCGAGGAATGCGACCGTCACATCGTCATAATTTCTGTTGACGAAATCCAGTGCGCCTTTCAATGCCAGGCGATTCGCTTTGGTAGCCATGGCCACATCCTGTGCGCGCGCAACGCCATTTTCGACTTTCCACGTGGACACTAGCAGGCGAATGTGGGTACTGCCTCCCGTGCCTTGAAAGATGCTCGCGAAGTTATAGCCTTTTGTCACGACGAGGCCTATTGGGCCGACGATGAAGAAGGCGCCGACATCGACTAGATTGAAGTTCTGACTCGAATCGTAGTGCGCCAACTTTGCGTCCAGATCGCCGACGGCGATATCGAGATCCTTGCCTCGCAGTGATGCTTCGCCGTCCGCAGTTCGAGTCAATTCATCCGCATCCCATCCACGCATCGACAAGTCAGTGGTGAAGTCCAGATGTCCTTCACCCACCTTGCCGGGCGCCAGCGACTTGAAGAGATCGTCGACGTGCAATTCGGTAGCGGCGTAGTGAACCCGATACACGGGCGCCGCGCCGGTAAAATTTGCATCGATGCTTCCAGCGCCTTGACCGCCCATGATTCGCATCGTCACCGGCGTAAGTTTGAAGATGCCGTGTTCACCCGAAACCGAGATCTGGACATCGGTGCCCGCAAAGAGCGTGTTTCGCATTTCCCCACACGCTATCCGCGCGGAAAGGGACAGGTGTTTCATGATGTCCTCGCTGTTTCCCTCAGCGAGTTGGAAGTCGTTGCTGTCGACCTTGCAATCGACGGCCCTGATTTCCTTGCCGGAATCTTGGTTGGTGTACTGAAAGCTGACTTTAGTGAGCGACAGACTCGCCAAGCTCATCGCCGGCACGAATCTTTCTTCCGTCGATGACGTAGGCGCTGCGGCAAAGTTGTAGTGTCCACGCCGATCGCGAACGAATTCAAAGTTCGCGTCCTGCAACCCGAGACGGTTGATGCGGACCTGCTTGCGCAGCAATGGCCAAAACTCCACGCCGATATCGGCTTCGCCGAGAGTCGCGACCAGCGACTCCTTGTTCTTCATTGCCACATCCCTTAGACGCACATGCAAGGCCGGGAAAATACCGACGGACGAGGCGCCGTTTACCGTAACGTCCAAGCCTGTAGCTTCTGAAGCAAGCGCCTCGAAAAAGGATCGCATATCAAATCGCGAGAGCAGAAACGCAGCCACGCCTGTAACGACCACGAGCACGAGCGCGGTTGAAGCGATCAGCGTTACTTTCAGCGGCCTCGGCATGGCGCTCTCCTTAACCCCCGACGTTCCCCTAGCGGATGGTCCTAGGGCCGGGTCGCGGCGCGAGGGATTTGCACGGGACCTACTTCGCCATCCCCGGCGGGTGATGAGCGGCGTCGTACGCCTGAATATCCGGTGCGTTGATATTCTCAGCCTTCCAAACCATTGCGCGACGAATGCGGTTCCAACCGCTCGGATGGTCGAAGAATATGAATTCTTCGAGGGCGCCGGGACGCATCTTACGGTATTCGGAAAGGTGCAGTGCCGCTTGCGCGAAGCCGTCCGGTTCGCGGGCGGCATTCAGTCCAAAGGCATCCGCCTCCGCCTCCATGGTGCGCGTGATCGTGTTCTGCACGGGCGTCAACACAAAGCCGTACAGAGTGAACAGCGCGATGAGCAGCGGTAGTCCGGCGACGTCCGCCGCGCCACCGATACCCCAGCGATGGGCATACCGCGCCTGCACCTTATCGTACGCCCACGACATGAATGCAAAGCCGAATACGATGATGAGTCCGAAGAACACAATTCCCTTGTATACGTGGTTCATCACGTAATGACCCATCTCATGGCCCATCACCGCTTTGATCTCCTCCGGCGAGGCGCGATTCATCAAGTTGTCGTTTAAGCTTATCTGCGCAGTCCCGAACAGACCGCTGACGTGTGCGCTCATCTTCGTGGTCTGCTTGGAGGCATCAAATTCGTACACTTGATTGGCGGGGATCTCATTGGCGCGCGCGAGCGATAGGATCTGCCGCTTCAGCGGACTGGCCGGTAGCGGATAGAACTTGTTGAATACGGGTTCGAGGTAGGACGGGCTAATGGCGATTGCGAACACTAGGAACGCCACAGCCACAACCGAGCCCCACCGCCACCACGCTTTGGGCGCCCGGCGGATAATCGCGTAAATGGCCACCAATGCGGGAGCCCCTAGAACCACGGTGACCAGAAGGCCCTTCCCTTGATCGCTCAGCCAGTCGCCGATAGTCTGGTTCGACATACCGTACTGATGCTCGCGAAAGTACCCTTCATACGCCGCCCAGGGCAGCGTGACGAGCGTCGTGACGACAAAGTATTGGACGGAATAAATCGCTGTCTGCAGCGACTTGAATCGCGTCAGACGTTGCGCCAAGTCTCGCATGCTCACCGATAAATTCGAGCTGAGCAGCAGCCATGCGACCAACAGCGCCACCGCCAGGTCCCACAGGGCGAGCCAATAGCCTCCCTCGAAATACGCGTCCGATCTAGCCTGCGCTTGTGGCGTCAGGGTCGAGATGTAGGCCGACGTGGCGGCGTCCGCGTCGAAATGCGTCATAGCGGGCGGCGCATACTCTCGAGGCGCAGCGCTCGATTGCGCTGCCGTGCAGGCAGTCGTCGACATCAGGGCCACCACCAAGGCGGCGATAGCGAGGATCATCGGACGCATGATGCAGTTCCTCCGGGAAATAGATGTTCAAACCAGCGCCGCGGCGACCTGTGCCGAGCGAACGCATTATGATGCCAGCGGCTACCGTGCCGCCGAAGCGCCGGAAGGCAGTCTCGCTCGCGACCGCTGCGGGCGGAATCGTTGGCACGGTATTTAGAATTTATTTATTGAGAAAAATCATGTTGTTGACGATACTTTTATAAATCATTTTCGATGATCATTCGTCATTGCATGCGCAGCGCCCTTGCATCGCGTGCACGCGACAAATCCTACGGCCGTGCGGGATCGGGAAGCGCGGCGTGACGTCCATCGATGTGGCCCGGTGGCGCAAGAACGAACGCGCTCGACTGATCGCAGCGCGACTCGCACTACCGCCGCCTTATCGGACCGCGCTGACCATGGCCATCGCCAGGGACTTGGATGGAATGATTCCCGTGACAGCGGATACGATTCTCAGCGTTTATTGGCCGATCCAAGCGGAGCCCGATCTGCGCGATTGGATGCGCGCAAAATGGCAGCAAGGCGTTCGCATTGCGCTGCCGATCGCGGTCGCACTGGGCCAAGCGCTGGCGTTTCGCGAGTGGCGCCCCGGCGGACCGATGGTGCGGGGACTGTGGAAGATCCCCTATCCAGCGGACGGCGCCGCCGTCGTGCCTACGGTCCTTCTGGTACCCGTGGTCGGATTCGATGCGGCGTGCTTTCGCCTCGGTTACGGCGGCGGATTTTTCGACCGGACATTGGCCGGGATGACCGGCAAACGGCTCGCAATCGGCCTCGCTTTTCCGGAAGCCTCGATCCCTACCGTTCACCCGCAACCGCATGACGTACCAATGGATTGGATCGTCACCGGAACCGCGCCGCCGATACGCCGGGGCGGCTAAGCGCCAGAATTCAAGCGCGGGCAATCGGAATTCACGAGATCATGAAAGCTACGCGGCCGGCCGCCGCGCGTAAATGCCGAACGCAACGATGAGCCCGTAGCAGATGGCCGGAATCGTCAAGGCGACTCGCAGACTACTCGTAAGATCCGCCGCATGACCGGTCAGGTATGGCACGATCGCGCCGCCGACGATTGCCATGCAGATGATGCCTGAGCCCTCGGCCGCGCGCGAACCTAGGCCCTCGGAGGCGAGCGTGAAGATCGTCGGAAACATGATCGAGTTGCAAAGTCCGATCGCAAGCAGCGCCCAGCCCGACACGACCCCGGTCGTGTTGGCCGATATCAGGATCAGGCAGATGGTGAGAGACGCGACGAACGCGAGCACTTTTCCCGGCGAGATGATCTTCAGGAAATAGGCGCCGATGAAGCGCCCGATCATGGCGCCGCCCCAATAGAACGGCACATGCTTGCCGGCCGCCTCGGCCGAAATTCCCATCACGCTCGGCTGCATCAGATAGAAGACGATCATGGAGCCGATCGCGACCTCTGCGCCGACATAGAGAAAAATGCACAGCGCCCCGAGTCCGAAACGCGGCCGGCGAAGCAGCGTGAACGCCGTCCAGATTTGGCTCGGAGGCGCTTTTTCTTCTACCAAACGATTGCGGCGCAGCCAGACCAGAGCGGCAACCACCAGCAACACAGCGGCCAGGCCGAGATACGCATGCGTGATGACGCGCGTCTCGGTCACGTGAAACGCATCGAGCGCGGCCCCCGACAGCGTCGCCGGATTGACGGTGGCGAGCGAGCCCAATATCAGGATCGAGCCGACATAGGGAAAAATCGTAGTGCCCAGCGAATTGAACGCCTGCGCAAACGTCAGTCGGCTGTGCGCCGTGGCCGGCACGCCGAGCAGGGATATCAGCGGATTGGCGACGACTTGCACGGTCGTGATGCCGACAGCGAGAACGAATAGCGCCAACAAGAACATCGAGAATAGGCCAGACGCCGACGCCGGCACGAACAACAGGCAACCTGCCGTCATCAAGACCAGGCCGATGACCGCGGTGCGCATGTAACCGAGGCGTTCGACAATGGCCGCCGCCGGCAGTGAAAAGACGAAATAAGCGACGAAAAACGCCGATTGCACGAGCATCGCATCAGCGTTAGACAGCGTAAAGAGTGCCTTGAGCTTCGGAATGATCACGTCGTTCAAGCTGGTGATACCGCCGAACACAAAGAACAGCCCGAACACGAAAACCCTCAAATCGAGCGGATATTCCGCGGAACCACCGCTCGCACGATGTACGGCCGTGGCCGTACCGACTTCAGCTGTCATATTGTTAAAACTCCCCCGCGCACCGTTCGGTCGGTTTCAGGCATTGCACCAATGGTCATTCCCGGCGGCGACCATTAAACTCGCCGGCGTCCAGATCATACAGGAAGCGATTCGTGAGTCCGACTGTCGCCGTCGATGGCATCGAAATCGATCGATATCTTTACGACTTCGTCGGTCGTGAGGCGATGCCCGGGACCGGTATCGTCGACCGGGAATTTTGGCGGGGATTTGCCGCGCTCGTGCGTCGCCTGACACCGCAAAACTCCGCCTTGATGAGGCGCCGCGATCAGTTACAAGCGCAAATCGACGGCTGGCATCGCGCTAATCCGGGCGCGGCTTTCGACGCAACCCGATATAAGGCTTTTTTGCGCGAGATCGGCTATCTGGAGCAGGAGCCGGAGGATTTCCAGATTGCCACGGCGAACGTCGACGCCGAGATTGCGCAGATTGCCGGACCACAGCTGGTCGTGCCGGTCGATAACGCCCGTTACGCCTTGAACGCCGCCAACGCCAGATGGGGCTCCTTATACGACGCGCTTTACGGCACCGATGCGATCGCCGGGGATGCCGGGGCCGGCCGCGGCGAAGGCTACAACCCGGTGCGCGGTGCGCGGGTCGTAGCCTACGCGCGGGAATTCCTGGACCGGCATTTTCCTTTGAACAGCGGCACTCACTCCGAAGTGATCGGCTATCTCGTCGGCGCGGGCGGGCTCGAAGCGCGACTGACGAACGGCAGGACCGCGCAGTTACGGGACCCGGCAGCGTTCGCCGGATACCAGGGGGAACAATCGGAACCGACGCTGCTGCTGCTGGTCCACCACGGATTGCACGTGGAAATTCACGTCGACCGAGCGCACTTGATCGGTCGTACCGACACGGCCGGCGTCAGCGACATCGTGCTGGAGTCGGCGATATCGACGATCCAGGACTTCGAGGATTCCGTGGCTGCGGTCGATGTCGACGACAAACTGTTGGTTTATCGGAATTGGCTTGGGCTGATGCAGGGCAATCTGCAGTCCGCCGTCGTGAAGGACGGCAGGCATTTTGTGCGCAGATTGAACAATGATCGGCGCTACCGTTCGCTGCGTGGCGAAGATTTGGTGCTTCCGGGCCGGAGCTTGATGCTGGCGCGCAACGTCGGACAGCACATTCTGTCCGACGCCGTCACGATGGACGGCGTTCCCGTCCCTGAGACGATCATCGATTGCGCGGTCACGGCGCTGATCTGCATGCATGACTTGAAGCGGCCGGCGGACGCGCGCAATTCGCGCTGCGGTTCGATCTACATCGTCAAGCCGAAGATGCATGGCCCCGCAGAAGTGGCCCTTGCGGAACAGCTATTCTCCGGCGTCGAGAAACTGCTCGATCTGCCGCCCGATACGTTGAAAATGGGCATCATGGACGAGGAGAGGCGCACGAGCATCAATCTGGCTCTGTGCATCGAGGCGGCTCGCAATCGCGTCGTATTCATCAATACCGGGTTTCTCGACCGCACGGGCGATGAGATCCATACGTCGATGGAGGCGGCCGCCGTCGCTCGCAAGGCCGACCTGAAGAAGGCTGTTTGGCTCGACGCCTATGAGCGTCAGAATGTCGATGTGGGTCTCGCCTGCGGCATGCGCGGCCGTGCGCAAATCGGCAAAGGCATGTGGGCGATGCCCGACCTCATGGCCGACATGCTTGAAAAGAAGATCGCGCAGCTGGAAGCCGGCGCGAGCACGGCCTGGGTGCCCTCGCCCACCGCCGCCACGTTGCACGCGCTGCATTACCACGCGGTCGACGTCAGGCGAGTGCAAACGGAATTGGCCAAACGGAGGCGCGCTTCGCTTGACGATATTTTGACTCCACCGCTTCAAGCCTCGCCCGCGTGGAGCGCCGAGGAAGTCGACGAGGAACTCAACAACAACGCGCAGAGCATCTTGGGCTATGTCGTCCGGTGGATCGATTTCGGCGTCGGCTGCTCGAAAGTGCCGGACTTTTACAACGTCGCGTTGATGGAGGATCGCGCAACCCTGCGCATTTCGAGCCAGCACGTCGCGAACTGGCTGCACCACGGCGTCTGCAGCCGCGAGCAGGTCATGCAGGCGTTGCGCCGCATGGCGCAGGTCGTGGATAGGCAAAATGCCGCTGACCCGGCGTACGTGCCGATGAGCCGCGATCCGGAAAACAACATCGCGTTTCAAGCCGCTTGCGACCTGATCTTCGCCGGGCGCACGCAGCCGAACGGTTACACGGAACCGATCCTGTATGCGCGCCGCAAGGAGAAAAAAGAGGCCGGGCAGCGCGTGACGCCGCGGCTCGGGCGCGCATTCAGCCCGCGCAAATGCGGGAGGGATATCCAACCGGTTGCCGGCGCACTGGCCGTTTGACCTACATCGGCGACCATATTGGACGTGTCGGCCAGGAGACTGTAGAATGCCGCAGCTCGATTCGGTGGGTGCTCGGTCAGCGCCCGCTGCAGCTCGCGGTCCGTCTTCGACGCACTTCGTCCATTTATCCCCTCTCGCTGCTGACCGCTGCGGGGCTACCGCGCCCTGTCGTGCGAGTTCATCATTTCATTTTAAGGATTATTAATGTCATTTTCCGATCTCGGGCTATTGCCCGAATTACTGCGTGCTGTCAGCGATAAGGGCTACGACACGCCATCACCGATTCAACTCCAGGCCATCCCGGCCGTCCTCGCAGGCCGCGACGTACTCGCCGGAGCGCAAACCGGCACCGGCAAGACGGCCGGCTTCGTATTGCCGATTCTGCAGCGCTTGAGCGGCGATGCCGCGCATTCCGCGAAAAGTGCTCCGCGCGCGCTCGTGCTGACGCCGACCCGCGAACTCGCCGCCCAAGTGGCGGAGAGCGCGCGCAACTACGGTAAATATCTGCCGATACGCACTTACCAGGTTTTCGGCGGCGTGAGCATCAATCCGCAGATCAGCGCACTGCGAAATGGCTGCGATATTCTGGTCGCCACGCCCGGCCGCCTGCTCGACCTCGCGCAGCAGCGCGCCGTCGACTTATCCAAGGTCCAGGTGTTGGTGCTCGATGAAGCGGACCGCATGCTCGACATGGGGTTCATTCCGGACATCCGCCGCATCATCAAACTGTTGCCGCAGCAGCGTCAGAATCTATTGTTCTCGGCGACCTACTCGGACGATATCCGTGGCCTCGCCGAGCGCTTGCTGCGCAATCCGCTGTCGATTCAAGTGGCGCCTCGCAACGCCCCGATCGAGCTCGTCGAACAGCGTGCCTATCGCGTGCAGAAGGAGCAGAAGAGGCATCTGCTCGTGCATCTGATTCTCGAGGGCGAGTGGCGGCAAGTGCTGATCTTCACGCGTACGAAGCACGGCGCAAACCGGCTGACTCAGCAGCTCGAAGGCGCCGGTATAAAAGCCGCCGCGATTCATGGCAACAAGAGCCAAGCGGCGCGCACCAAAGCTCTCGACATGTTCAAACGAAGCCAGATCACCGCGCTGGTGGCCACCGAAGTCGCGGCGCGCGGTCTCGATATCAAGGAGCTGCCGCATGTCGTCAATTACGAATTGCCTAACGTGCCCGAAGACTACGTGCATCGCATCGGACGCACGGGACGCGCCGGCTTGGCCGGTGAGGCGGTCTCCCTGGTATCGCCTGACGAAAACGGTCTGCTGCGCGATATTGAGCGGGTTCTGAAGCGCGGCATTCCGACGCTGCCGACGCCGGCATTCGCGATCCTCGAAATGGCGCCGCCTCCCGCTGCGCCGCATGCGACTCGGCCGCTACACGGCCAGAAGCGGCCTCACGGCGGCCGCGGCGCGGCTGACCACCGAGACGGTCGACTCGCCTCGGGCGGTGCGCAGAGAAGTGGTGGGCAGCACGGCGGTGGGCAGCACGGCGGTGGGCAGCGTGGCGGCGCGCCGAGTGGCGCTGCGCAGCGTAACGGCGCACCACGTAGCGGCGGACAACCGCAACGCGGGCGTTACCATTGAAGGGCGCGAGCCCGCTTACAGGCCGGCGACGAACTTTTTGAGGTAAGCGGCGAAGTCGGCGCCGAGGCTGGCGTGCCGCAGGCCGTACTCCACGGTCGCTTTCAGGTATCCCAATTTATCGCCGCAGTCGTAGCGCTTGCCGGCGAATTCGTAGGCGTAAACCGCTTCACGGCGCAGCAGCCGCGCGATGCCGTCCGTCAATTGAATCTCGCCGCCCGCGCCTGCGCCGATTTGCGCCAAATCGTCGAAGATCGACGCCGTCAGCAAATAGCGGCCCACGACCGCGAGATTCGACGGCGCATCGGCGGGTTTCGGCTTCTCGACGATGTGAGATATTTTGGCGACACGCGCGACGATTCCTCCCTCCAATGAAACGATGCCGTATCTGTCGGTGTCAGCCGTCGGCACGTTCTGCACGCCTAATACACTGCCACCTTGGCGCTGATACACATCGACCATCTGCTTCAAGCAAGGCACCTCGGCGTCGATCAAATCATCGGCGAGATGCACCATGAACGGCGCGTCGCCGACGACGGGCCGGGCGCACAACACGGCGTGACCCAAGCCGAGCGGAGCCGGCTGGCGAATATATACGCAGGTAGCCCACTCCGGCAGTATCCCGTGCAGGCAATCGAGCAAATCCTGCTTGCCCTGTGCCTGCAGCGCCGCTTCGAGCTCCGGATTCGTGTCGAAATGATCCTCGATCGCGCGTTTCGAACTGCCAGTAATGAAAATCAACGTATCGGCGCCGGCGGCGAGCGCTTCGTCGACGGCGTACTGGATCAGGGGCTTATCGACGATCGGCAGCATTTCCTTCGGGCTGGCCTTGGTCGCCGGAAGAAATCGCGTTCCACGGCCGGCGACCGGAAAGACGACGGTTTTGACGGCTTTCTTATTCATGCTGCTGAATTTCCAATATACCGACGCAAATGATAACGGTTTTCGCAGCCTCGCAGCTCGCTCTAACGCAAGCGCACGATGACGCAGGTCTCGAAGGTATCCCAACATTGGCACCCGGGACACTGCCAATAGTACCGGCGCGCCGAGAACCCGCAATCGCTGCAACGGTAGGTTTCGGCGCGTTCCATCAAAGTGCCGATTTCCGTCGCGAGCCGCTCGAACGGCGTGCCCCCGTCCGCTTGCAGTAACGCTTGCAAGGTCGGCTCGCGCTTAAACACCTTTTCGATCGCCGAGCGCAGCGGCTTCGCGCCGGCCAGCGAAATCGACAGCGCCGCGAACACCAATCCCTTGAGCTCGTTGAAATCGCGCGTCTCGGCCTGCGCGACCAATTCGCCAAGTAGGCGGTCGCGCGCCTCCTCGCCCGCGAGTCTCACGAGATGCCCCAGTTCGTCGTGCAGCAGTTTAGGTGATTCACGCAGCGCCCAAGTCAAAAGCCGCACGGCGAGCTCCGGTTCACCGTCGCGCTCGGCGATTTGCGCGCGCAACACCGCCGCGCGCGCGAACGGCCGAACTTCCCGCCGCGCCTGCCGAAGCAGGCGCCGCGCCTCAGGGTGGTCGCCGCGCTCGATGCTGTGGGCTGCGAGTTCGCACATATAATGTGCGGCGACCGATCGCGGCGGCGCCAATTTGATCTCGGCCAGGCGCCCGTAGGCCTCGAGCGCCTTCGGCCAGTCGCGTTGGCGCTCGTAAATGCGGCGCAGCGCATCGAGCGCGGTTGCGCGCAGACGGGTTCCTTCGCCGACCCGCTGAAAGAAGGTCTCGGCGCGATCCAACAAGCCGGCGCGCAAGTAATCCTGCGCCAATGCGAGCAGCGCCTGCTCCCGATGTTCCGCCGCGAGCCCGCTGCGCGCCAGCAGGTTGCGATGCACGCGTATTGCGCGCTCGACTTCGCCGCGCCGGCGATACAGGCTGCCGAGGGCGAAATGGGTTTCGAGCGTGTCCGGATTGGCGTCGACCAGCTTCAAGAACGCGTCCAGCGCCCGGTCGGGTTGCTCGGTGATCAAGAAATCAAGGCCCGCCAAATAGTCCGCGTGGATCTTGCCGGGTCGCACCGGCCAGCGCCGTCCCCATCCGTAGTGACCGGCGAGAATGCCTACGACGAGCGCCGCGACGGCGATGACCCAAACATACAGGGGAAGTTCGAACATTTTGCCGCGGCGGCCTCATGAGCCCTGCAGGCTCGATCGCACGGGATGTTCAATCGCGGATCGGCCGGTCCGCACCGTCGTTGACACGTTCACGCAAATCCTTGCCAGGCTTGAAGTGAGGAACGTGCTTGCCGGCGAGCGCCACGGCCTCCCCGGTCTTCGGATTGCGCCCTTGCCGCGGCGGACGGAAATGCAAAGAAAAGCTGCCGAAACCGCGGATTTCGATGCGCTCGCCGGTCGCCAGCGCGTCGCTCATGATCTCCAGCAACTGCTTGACCGCAAGCTCGACGTCTTTCGCGGGCAAATGCTTTTGCTTCGCCGAGATGATCTCAATGAGTTCCGATTTCGTCATCGTCGATCCGTGCACGTCGCTGATCATGGTTTACGGCGTGTGCAGCGGTCCCGCCGCTGCACACGGCTTGTAGTCTCTCAATCCTGCCCCGAAATCTGTTCCTTGAGGAGATCGCCCAAACTGGTGCCGGTCGGCGAGTCCGTCCGGTAGTTCTGCATGGCTTCTTGCTCGTCGTGAATGTCCTTCGCCTTGATCGACAGCGCAATGCTGCGGCCCTTACGGTCGACGCCGGTGAACCTCGCCTCGATCTCCTCCCCGACCTTCAGCAGCGCGCGTGCATCCTCCACGCGATCGCGTGAAAGCTCCGACGCGCGCAGTTGTCCATCCACGCCGTTGCCCAGATCGATGATCGCGCCCTTCGCGTCCACTTCGCGCACGACGCCCTTGACGATGCTGCCCTTCGGGTGCTCCGCGATATACGCCGAGAATGGGTCCTTCGCCAACTGCTTGATGCCGAGGCTGATGCGTTCGCGCTCGGGATCGATCGACAGCACCATTGCATCGATTTGCTGAGCCTTTTGATAACTACGCACTGCTTCTTCGCCCGGCAAATCCCAGGAAATGTCGGACAAATGGACCAGGCCGTCTATGCCGCCGGCGAGGCCGATGAAGATTCCGAAATCGGTGATCGATTTGATCTGACCGCTGACTTTATCGCCGCGGTTGTAGTTCTCGGCAAATTCCTTCCACGGATTGGTCTTGCATTGCTTGACCCCCAAGCTGATGCGGCGGCGCTCCTCGTCGATGTCGAGCACCATGACTTCAACTTCTTGTCCGACGTGCACGACCTTGGCGGGATTCACGTTCTTATTGGTCCAATCCATCTCCGAGACATGCACCAGGCCCTCGACGCCCTCTTCGATTTCGACGAAGCACCCGTAGTCGGCGATGTTGGTCACCTTGCCGAACAGACGCGTATTGGCCGGGTAGCGGCGCGCGATGTTCTGCCAAGGATCGGCTCCCAACTGCTTGAGGCCCAGCGAAACGCGCTGGCGCTCGCGATCGAATTTCAGAATGCGCACGTCAATTTCTTCGCCGACCTTGACTACTTCCGAAGGATGCTTGACGCGCTTCCAAGCCATGTCCGTTATGTGCAGCAAGCCGTCTATGCCGCCCAAATCGACGAAAGCGCCGTAGTCGGTGAGATTCTTGACCACACCCTTGACGGCCGCGCCTTCCTGCAAGTTGTCGAGCAGAGCGGAACGCTCGGCGCTGTACTCTTGCTCGACGACCGCACGGCGCGATACCACGACGTTGTTGCGCTTTTGGTCGAGTTTGATGACCTTGAATTCGAGCGGTTTGTTTTCCAGATACGACGGGTCGCGGACCGGACGCACATCCACCAAGGATCCTGGCAGAAAGGCCCGCACGTTGTCGATTTCGACCGTGAAACCGCCCTTGACCCGGCCGGTGATCACGCCGATGACGATTTCCTGCTTTTCGAAGGCCTGCTCGAGCCGCGTCCACGTGCGGGCGCGCTTGGCCTTTTCGCGAGACAGACGAGTTTCACCCGAACCGTCTTCGACGCTGTCCAGCGCGACCTCGACGGTTTCGCCTACGGCGACCTCGATTTCACCTTTTTCATTCTTGAATTGGTCGGAAGGAATGACTGCTTCCGACTTCAACCCGACGTTGACGATTACGTAGTCTTGACCGACTTCGACGATCAGTCCGTTGAGGATGGTGCCGGGGCGTATCCGTTGGCTGGCGATACTCTGTTCAAACAGTTCCGCAAAACTTTCTGTCATGTGTTCTCTGGTGGGACCCATTCGGGACCGCTATTTTTTCCCTGGCACCGATCCCGGGTGCGGCAGGGGTTGCATTACCACGCGGCATTCGTTCCTTGAAAGCCGCGACCTAAATCGCCAGGCGCCGCCTAGCGATCTCTAAAACTCGTGCCACGACCACCTCGACCGGCAGGCCCGTCGTGTCCAGCAGAATTGCATCTGCGCTCGCGACCAACGGCGATGCGACGCGCGTCGAGTCGCGCCGATCGCGCTCCGCGATCTCCAGCGAAAGGGCGGCAAGGTTAGCAGTAACCCCCTGTTCTTTCAACTGCTTATGGCGTCTCGAGGCCCTCTCTGCGGCGCTCGCGGTCAGAAAGATCTTGACCGGCGCCTCGGGGAATACGACCGTGCCCATGTCGCGACCATCCGCCACCAATCCGGGCGGCTCGGCGAAGCGCCGCTGGCGCTCCAAAAGCGCGCTACGCACTGCCGCAATCGCGGCGACCTTCGAAGCGTCATTGCCGGCCCGCTCGGTGCGAATCGACCTCGTAACCTCCGTTCCATCGAGCCAAACGGCTTCCTGGCCGCTCGCGTCCGACCCGAATCGGACTTGCATATCCACGGCGAGGCGCGCAAGAGCGGGTCCATCGGACAAATCGATCCCGGCCCGGCGTGCCGCGTACGCGACCAGCCGGTAGAGCGCGCCGCTGTCGAGCAGTGCCCAGCCCAAGGCCCGGGCGACAGACCGACTGACCGTGCCCTTGCCGGAGCCGGACGGGCCGTCAATCGCAATGACCGGCGCTTCAGCCACCGGTTCCGGCCCCCGCCGCGAGCCGCCGTTCAGTATTCGCGCACATCGAGTCCGACCGAGCGCGCCGTTTCGACATAACCCGGAAAGGAGGTCGCGACGTTGGCGACATCGCGGATTCGGATCGCTTTGGCCGCGCGCACGCTCGCCACGGTGAAGGACATCGCCACGCGATGGTCGCCGCGGCTGTCAACCTCGCCGCCGCTGAACACGACACCCTCGCCGCCGCCTTCTATGCGCATGCCATCGGGCAGCAGCTGGTGGCGGACACCGAGCGCGGCAAGCCCCGCGCTCATCGCCGCCAAGCGGTCGCTCTCTTTGACGCGCAATTCCTCGGCGCCGGTTACCAAGGTCGCGCCGCTCGCGCAGGCCGCCGCAATGAAAAGCACGGGGAATTCGTCGATCGCGAGGGGCACGAGCGCCGGCGGCACCTCGATACCGCGCAGCGCCGATCTCGATACCCGCAGGTCCGCGAGCGGTTCGGCGCCGTCGTCGCGCGGATTCTGCACTTCGATCGCGCCGCCCATGCTGCGCAGGATCGCCAGCAGTCCCGTGCGCGACGGATTCAATCCCACGTCCCGGATCAGCAAACCCTCTTCGCCCGCGCCGAGCAGACCCGCGACGATGAAGAATGCCGCCGATGAGAAATCGCCGGGCACATGCACTTGCCGCGCCGCGAGTCTGGACGGCGGATGGACGCTGACCGACAAGCCATCGATGTCGACGCGCACGCCGAAGCTCGCGAGCATGCGTTCGGTGTGGTCGCGGGAGGCGGCCGGCGAAATCACCGTCGTCTCGCCGACGGCGTACAGGCCTGCGAGCAGGATGGCCGACTTGACCTGCGCACTGGCTACCGGCAGCCGATAGCGGATGCCGTGCAGTTTGCGTCCGCCGACGATTTCCATCGGCGGCTTGCCGGCGATCGTACGCAAATCGGCGCCCATCTCGCGCAGCGGCGTCGCTACGCGCTCCATCGGCCGCTGCGTCAGCGAGGTATCGCCGGTCAGGCGCGAATCGAACTGCTGCGCGCACAACAGACCGGCGAAAAGTCGCATTGCGGTGCCGGCGTTTCCCATATAGAGCGCGCCGGCCGCCCTTCTCAAGCCGTGCAGGCCTACGCCATGCACGACGATGTGCGTGGGATCTTGCTGCTCTACAAGCACGCCTAAACTACGCATCGCGCCCAGCGTCGCCAAGCAATCTTCGCTCGGCAGGAACCCGCTCACTTCGCTGCGTCCCTCGGCGATACCGGAGAGCATCAGCGCGCGATGTGAGATCGACTTGTCGCCCGGCATCTGCAGGGTGCCGCCGATGCGCCCCACCGGATGCGCCTCGAATTCGCGCATCAAAGCACCGCGCGCGGATATGAGCCTATGACCTTGAACAAGGAGGCGCGCGCTTCGAGCGCGGCCAGCGCCTTCGCGACGGCCGAGTCGGCGACGTGCCCTTCGATATCGACGAAGAACACGTAATCCCAATTGCGCTTGCGCGACGGCCGCGATTCGATGCGCGTCATGTTGACCTTGTGCTGGGCCAACGGTTCGAGCAGTCTGAATAATGCACCCGAGCCGTCGGTGTCCTCCGCCGACAGCAGCAGCGTCGTCTTGTCCGCGCCGCTGGCGCTGAACAGCTTTCGCCCTATGACCAAGAAGCGCGTCGTATTGTCCGGTCGATCCTCGATTTCATTGGCCAGCAGATTCAAGCCGTAGATCTCGGCGGCCGACCGCCCGGCTATCGCCGAAGTGCCGCGTTCATCGCGCGCGCGGCGCGCGCCTTCGGCGTTGCTGGAAACCGCGATCCGCTCGGCCTCCGGCAGTTGCTCGTCCAACCAACCGCGGCATTGGGCGAGCGCCTGCGGATGGGCGCAGACGCGCTTGACCGCGCCGAGACCGGTCATTCGGCCCATCAGATGATGATGGATCCGCAATTCCACTTCGCCACAAATTTTCAGCGGCGAATTCAGAAACATGTCCAGGGTGTGGTTGACTGTTCCTTCGCTGGAATTCTCGATCGGCACCACGCCGAAATCGGCGATGCCGGCCTCCACTTCGTGAAACACCTCGTCGATCTCCGGCAACGGCAGAGCACGTACCGATGAGCCGAATTGCTTGAACACGGCGGCTTGGCTGAACGTGCCTTCGGGACCCAGGAAGGCCACCTTCAGCGGTTCCTGCTGCGCAAGGCAGGCGGACATGATCTCGCGAAAAAGCCGCGCTATCTCCTCGTCGCGCAACGGTCCGTGGTTGCGTTTGATCGCTTGGCGCAAGACCTGCGCCTCGCGCTCCGGCCGGTAAAAGTCTACCGTCTTGCCGGTCGAGGTCTTGGAAATGCCGACCAGCTGAGCGAAGCGCGCCCGCTCGTTCAGCAAGGCCTGTATTTTTGCGTCGACTGCATCGATGCGATCGCGAATGTCGCCGAGGTCAGCCGCGGCCGGCACGGCGCCGGGACGGGCCTTCGATTTGCCGACTTCGCGCTTGCGGCCTGCCATAACCGACCTCCGTGCCATTACTTAGCTCAACGATGCCTGTGTTCGAAATCCCGCATGAAGTCGATCAGCGTCTCGACGCCCGCGATCGGCATCGAATTATATATGCTCGCGCGCATGCCGCCGACCGCCCGATGCCCCTTCAAGTTCTTCAAGCCCGCCGCCTCCGCTTCCTGCAAGAATTCGATTTCTAGCGCCGGTCGGCTCAAATTGAACGTCACATTCATCCACGAGCGTGCGTCCGCGGCGACCGCATTCCGGTACAGCGTCGAGCCATCGATTGCCGCGTAAAGCCGCTCGGCCTTCGTCCGGTTGTGCTGCGCGGCCGCGGCAAGCCCCCCGCCGCGCTTCAGCCATTTGAACACCAAGCCGGCCACGTACCAGGCAAACGTCGGCGGCGTGTTCAACAACGAGCCCTCGGCCGCCACCGCGCGATAATCGAATACGGTCGGTGTTCCCGGCCGCGCTTTGCCGATCAGGTCCTCGCGCACTATGACGACGACCATTCCGGCGGGACCTATATTTTTTTGAGCGCCGGCGTATATCAAGCCGAAGCGGCTCACGTCGATCGGCCGCGACAGAATCGTCGATGACATGTCGGCGATCAGCGGCACGCCGTGCGTATCCGGAACGTACCCGAATTCCACGCCGCCGATCGTCTCATTGGGTGTGTAGTGCACGTACGCCGGCCGCTCGCCAAAACGCAGCTGCGACTGCGGCGGAACCCTCGTGTACGGACTGCCGACATCGGCAGCGACGTGCACCCGGAGGTAGCGCGCCGCCTCCTTGATCGCTCTTTGCGACCAGTGGCCGGTATTGATGTAGTCGGCGGCCGCATCGGCCGGCGCCAGATTCATCGGCACTATTGAGAATTGAGCGCTGGCGCCGCCCTGCATGAACAAGACCTTGTAGTTTACCGGCACGTCGAGCAATTCACGCAAATCGCTTTCCGCTTCCGCGGCCATTTGCATGAACGAGGCGCTGCGATGACTGACCTCCATGACCGACATGCCGGACCGGCGCCAATCCAGCAATTCGTCGCGCGCCTGCTCGATCACTTCGCTTGGCAACGCGGCCGGACCAGCCGCGAAATTGAACGGGCGCACAATAATTCGCCGAGTCCTAGGAAATGGATACCGGCGCATCCGGATCGGCTGCGGGCATGGCGCTCTCGGCATCTTCGTCGCCCGTCAAACCGTCGATCCGCTCGAGACCGGTCAGTTGATCGCCCTCCTCCAGCCGGATCAAGCGCACGCCCTGGGTGTTGCGGCCGACCACCGAGATATCCTTGACCGGCGTGCGCACGAGCGCGCCGCCCTGGCTCATCAGCATGATTTCATCGTCCATGCCGACCTGCAGCGCGTCGACCATCTGACCGTTGCGCGCCGTGACTTGCAGGGCGATGACTCCTTGGCCGCCGCGCCCGTGTTTCGGAAATTCCTCGAGGGGCGTCAGCTTGCCGTAACCGTTCTCCGAAGCGGTCAGAATGTAGCCTTGATCTGCGACGATCAACGCATTGACGCGCTGCTCGCCGCTCAGGCGGACCCCGCGCACGCCGGCCGCCTCGCGGCCCATCGGCCGAACCTCGTCCTCCGAGAAACGGATCGCCTTGCCGCCGGTCGTGAACAGGAGGATGTCGCGAGTGCCGTCGGTGATCGATGCGCCGACCAGTTTGTCGCCCTCATCGAGGGCCAAGGCGATGATGCCGCTCGCGCGCGGCCGTGAAAACAGCGCCAGCGGCGTCTTCTTGACTGTACCGTAACTCGTGGCCATGAAGACGAATTTGCCGTCGTCGAATTCCTTGATCGACAGCATCGCGCTGATGCGCTCGCCGTCCTGCAGCGGCAAAAGATTGACGATCGGCTTGCCGCGCGCGCCGCGGCTGGCCTGCGGCAACTGATAGACCTTCATCCAATACAGCTTGCCGTGATCGGAGAAGCACAGCAGCGTATCGTGCGAGTTTGCGACGAACAGCTTGTCGATGAAATCCTCGTCCTTGACGGTCGTGGCCGCCTTGCCGCGTCCCCCGCGCCGCTGTGCCTGGTAGTCGGAAACCGGTTGCGCTTTCGCGTAACCGCTGTGCGACAAGGTGACGACGACGTCTTGCGGAGAGATCAAATCCTCGATGGTCAGATCCTCGTGATTACTGACGATCTCGGTGCGCCGCGCGTCGGCGAAATTCTCGCGGACCGATTCGAGCTCCTGGCGGATGACGGAGAGCAGTCTCTCGGGTCGCGCCAAGATGTCGCTCAAATCGACAATTTGCGCCAACAGTTCCCGGTACTCGGCGACGATCTTGTCCTGCTCCAGCCCCGTCAGGCGGTTGAGGCGCATATCCAGAATCGCCTGCGCCTGAGTCTCCGTCAGCCGGTAGCGGCCGTCGACCAGCCCGAACGCTCCGGTTTCCCCAGCGGGCCGGGTGGAGATCGCGCCGGCGCGCGCCAGCATTTCGGGCACCGAACCCGCGTTCCAGGCGCGTGAGATCAGGGCCAGCTTCGCGTCCGCCGGCGACGGCGACGCCTTGATCGCCGCGATGATTTCGTCGATGTTGGCGAGGGCGATCGCCAAGCCCTCGAGAATATGGCCGCGTTCGCGCGCCTTGCGCAATTCGAAAACGGTGCGCCGCGTGACGACTTCGCGGCGATGCCGCAGAAACGCATCGAGCATCGACTTCAGCGACAGCAGCCGCGGCTGCCCGTCGACCAGGGCGACCATGTTGATGCCGAACACGGTTTCCATCGGCGTCTGCGCGTACAAATTATTGAGCAAGATCTCGGGAACTTCGCCGCGCTTCAATTCGATTACTACGCGCATGCCGTCCTTGTCCGACTCGTCGCGCAATCCGTCCGAAGCGATGCCGTCGATCAACTTGTCGCGCACGAGATCGGCGATGCGCTCGATCAGCCTGGCCTTGTTCACTTGGTACGGCAGTTCGGTGATGATGATCGCCTGGCGATCTCCCTTGCCGACCTCTTCGAAATGCGTCCGTGCGCGAACGTGCAAACGGCCGCGTCCCGTTTTATACGCGGCAACGATTTCCTGGGCGCCGTTGATCAGCCCGGCGGTGGGAAAATCCGGTCCCGGCACGATTTGCATCAGTTGCGCAAGCGTGATATCGGGATTGTCGATCAACGCGATGCAGGCGCCGATGACCTCGCCCAGGTTGTGCGGCGGGATATTCGTGGCCATACCGACTGCGATGCCCGAGGAACCGTTGACCAGCAGGTTCGGAATTCGCGTCGGCAGTACCGACGGCTCGCTTTCCGTTTCGTCGTAATTCGGCACGAAATCGACGGTTTCCTTGTCGATGTCGGCTAGCAGCTCTTGCGCGATCTTCGACATGCGCACTTCGGTGTAGCGCATCGCGGCGGGCGGGTCGCCGTCGACGGAGCCGAAATTCCCCTGCCCGTCGACCAATAGATAGCGCATCGAAAACGGCTGCGCCATGCGCACGATCGCGTCGTACACCGAAACGTCCCCGTGCGGATGATACTTGCCGATCACGTCGCCGACTACGCGCGCGGATTTCTTGTACGCCTTGTTCCAGTCGTTGCCCAATTCCCGCATTGCGTGCAGAACCCGCCGATGCACGGGTTTCAAGCCGTCGCGGACATCGGGAAGCGCGCGTCCGATAATTACGCTCATCGCGTAATCCAAATAGGACTTTCGCATCTCGTCTTCGAGATTGACGGGCAATATTTCGCGTGCGATCTCGGCCATTTGCGAGAGTCCGGTGAGCCTTCTTGAGGCTGCTAATTAGGGGGTTTAATGCAGTCTGAACACTGTCTCGACATCGTCATATTCTAGCACATATCTGCCGCCGCCTTCGGGTTGCGCGACGGATAAGCCGATATAATCCCGGGATGCCCGCCGATCTCGCCGATTTGACCATTGATGCCCGCTGGATCCTACCGATGACCGCGCGCGACGCGCTCCTGCGCGACCACGCATTGATCGTGCGAGACGGACGGATCGTCGATCTTTTGCCGCAGGCCGAAGCGCACCGGCGCTACGAATCGACCGCGCGGATCGACCGGAACCGGCATCTGCTAATGCCGGGCCTGATCGATACCCATACTCACGCCGCGCTGATCTTGCTCCGCGGGCTCGTCCGAGAAGCGCCGCCGACCGCCTGGCCCAACGAACCAATCAGCCGCCTCGAGCGGCGGGTCGTACAGGCCGAGTTCGTGCGCGACGCCGCGCCGGTCGCGATAGCCCAAATGCTCAAAGCCGGCGTCACCTGTTTCGCCGACGCGTATTTCTTTCCCGAGGAAACCGGCCGCGCGGCGGCCGAATGCGGCATCCGCGCGGTCATCGGCACGCCGGTAACGGACGGTACCAGCCCATGGGCTGCAAACGGCGCTCAGCACTTGACGGAGTGCGTGCGCGTGCACGACGAATTCAAGGGGCATCCGCTGATCTCGACCGCCTTCGCGCCGTTGACTCCCGGCGCGATCGGCGATTCCACCTTGCGCCGAGTCGCCGTGCTCGCCGATGAACTCGACGCCGGCATCACGCTGCACTTGCACGAAACCACGATCGAAATCGGCGACTGCTTGGCCCGGCACGGGCAGCGCCCGATCGCGCGTCTGCGCGGCTTGGGACTGCTGACTCCCGCGCTCAACGCCGTCCACATGGTGCATCTGGACGCGTCGGACGGCGAGATCGTTCGTCAAGGCGGTCTTTCGATCAGCCTTTGCCCGCGATCGAACCTCAGGCTCGGCAACGGCCTGCCGGCGGCCGCGGAGTTGGCGGCGTCGGGGCTGCGGATCGCAGTGGGCACCGACGCCGGCGCCGCCAACAACGATCACGACTTGTGGGCCGAAATCAAGCTGCTCGCGTTGCTGACCCGAGCCGACGCCGGTCCGGCCTTGACACCGTGGGACGTGCTCTCGATGGCTACGCGTGGCGCCGCCGCCTCGATCGGGCTCGGCGCCGAGACCGGCGCCCTCGAGACCGGCAAATGGGCCGATCTTTGCTGCATCGATTTCGGCGGAGCGGCGGCCACGGCGCCCCCGGACCCGCTGGAGCAGTTGGCATTCTGCGGCGGACGTGACATGGTGACCGACGTTTGGGTGGCCGGCCGCCAGTTGCTCGCCGATTCGCGGCTGACGCGTCTCGATTGGCCCCGCGTCGCCGCGCGCGCCGAGGCGTGGACGGCACGATTGACCACTGGAGGATGACATCGATGAGCGTCCCGTCAAACAATGTGGATCCGGCGGAATTGGCGAAATTCAACGATCGCGCGCAAGGCTGGTGGGACCCGTTGGGCTCATCGAAGCCGCTGCACGATCTGAACCCGCTACGCTTGCAGTACGTCGAACGCCGGGCGGGAATCGTTGGCAAAGAAGTGCTCGACGTCGGCTGCGGCGGAGGGATTCTCTCCGAGGCGATGGCGCGCGCCGGCGCCCGCGTGCTCGGCATCGACTTGGCGCCGGCGGTTCTCGAGGTCGCGCGCTTGCACGCGATGCAGACCGAGACCGCCGTCGCTTACGCCGAGATCTCGGCCGAGAGCTTGGCGGCCGAGCGCCCGCAGACGTTCGAGGTCATCACCTGCATGGAGATGCTGGAACACGTTCCCGACCCGGCCGCCGCCGTCGGCGCGCTGGCGGCGCTGCTGCGACCCGGCGGCGATCTGATCGTCTCGACGTTGAATCGCAATTTACAGGCATTCCTGTTCGCGATCGTCGGCGCCGAGTACATCGCGCGCGCTTTGCCCCGCGGCACGCACGAATATATGAAATTCATCCGGCCATCGGAGCTTGCGCGCTGGGGCCGCGCAGCCGGGTTGCAGCTTTGCGACTTGACGGGTGTCACCTACAACCCGCTGACGCGCGCCTTCGGGCTGTCGCCCCGCACGACCGTCAATTACCTCGCGCATTTCCGCCGCGGCGAGCATTGACTTGTCGCCACCGCTGCGCGCGATTCTCTTCGACTTGGACGGCACCGTGCTCGATACCGCGCCCGACATGCACAGGTCTCTGAACGCACTCCTGCGCGAACGGCGTCGCGCGTTGCAGCCGTTCACATCAGTGCGCCCGCAGGTCAGCCACGGCGCCGCCGGCGTCGTTAGAGTCGGGTTTCCGGACAGCGAACGGGACGAGTTCCAGGCGCTGCAACGGCGCTTCATCGAGTTGTACCGGGATGGCCTGATCGTCGAGACGCGGCTGTTTCCCGGCATGGAACGCGTGCTCGATGCGCTACGGGCGCGCGGCCTGCTCGCCGGAATCGTCACCAACAAGGCCGCGTTCCTGACCGAACCGCTGCTCGAGCAACTGGGTCTGCGCGCCCGCTTCGCCTGCGTCGTCAGCGGCGACACCGTGGCGGAACGCAAACCGCACCCGCTGCCGATGCTGCATGCGGCGCAGAGCGTCGGGGTGCCGCCGCAGGAATGCATTTACGTCGGCGACGCCTTGCGCGATGTGCAGGCGGCGCATGCCGCCGGAATGCAGGCGCTGGTCGCGCGCTACGGGTACATACCGGCGGACGAGGACGCCGACGGCTGGGGCGCGGACGGCGCAATCGATTCGCCGCTCGACTTGCTCGCGTGGATCGACCGGAGCGGCCGCGCATGACCTTGGCCGCCGGCGTGTTGCTGTTCGTAGCCGGCGCCGGGCTCGGCGGGCTCGCGATATATGTTTGGCGCGCGCGGCGCGAGGCACGGCTGCGCATCGATGCGGAAGTGCTTCGCGCGCGCATTCAAAACGACGATGCGCTGCGCGCAGAGCGCGACCAGTCGCTCGCGCGGGCCCGAGACCAGTTGCAGGGGGTCTTCGGCGAACTCGCGCGCGATTCCTTGAAGAGCAACAGCGAAGTATTCCTGCAGTTGGCTCGCGAACGGCTTGCGCGCCAACAACTCGACGCTTCGCAAGCTCTCAAGGAGCGCGAAATCGCAATTGAGTCGCTCGTGCTGCCGATACGCGAGGCGCTCGCGAAGAGCGAGGCGCAGATTCAGAACATCGAGCGCGAACGCATCGATGCGTTCGCGACGCTCAAGAACCAAATGGAGTCCCTGGCGAGCGGCCAGAGCCTGCTGTCGCGCGAGACCCGCAACCTCGTCACTGCCTTGCGTCGCCCGGACGTGCGCGGCCAATGGGGCGAACTGACCCTGCGGCGCGTCGTGGAATTGTCCGGCATGATCGCGCACGTCGATTTCACCGAGCAGCAGCATCACGTCACCGAAGGCGGTGCCGTACGACCCGACATGATCGTGCACATGCCGGAGCAGCGCGACATAGTCGTCGACGTCAAGACGCCTCTGGATGCGTATTTGTCGGCGGCGGAAACGCAAGACGACGAGGAGCGCAAGCGGCAGCTGCGCCGTCATGCGCAGATCGTCGGCGCGCGCGTGCGCGAGTTGGCGACCAAGCAGTACTGGTCGCAATTCGAGCACAGCCCTGACTTCGTCGTGCTGTTCCTGCCCGGCGACCAATTCCTAGCTGCTGCGCTGCAAGAAAATCCCGGCTTGATCGATGAGGCTCTGCAGCAGAACGTCATGCTGGCGACTCCGACCAGCCTCGCGGCGCTGCTCAAAGCCGTCGCTTATGGGTGGAAGCAGTCGGCTTTGGCCGACAATGCCGCCGAAGTACGCAAGCTCGGCGAGGACTTGTACAAGCGGCTCGCGGTGTTCGCCGAACATTTGAGCAAGCTCGGCAAGTCTCTCGGAAGCACCGTCGAGTCGTTCAACAAGGCGGTCGGCTCGCTCGAGCAACAGGTTCTGCCGGCCGCCCGGCGATTTCCGGAGCTCGGACTGCGCGTCAACCGCGAGATCGATCCGCTCGAACCGGTCGCGAGCCTCGCGCGCATTCCGCGCTCCGCCGGAACGCCGACCGCCGACGATGGCGCGCAGACGGGCGATGATGGCGCCGAAACGCCCTGACAGGTTGGAGGAACCCTACGGCAGCCGGGCGGCGCCCGTAGGCAGCGCGCGCTATTGGAGCTTGCTGTTCGCACACGCCCAGGCGCGCGGCGCTCTGATCGGCGCTTATGCGCTGCTGGCCGAATGGCGCGCGCTGATGCATCCCCGCACGGACCGGCAGGTCGCCGAGACGAAGATTCGCTGGTGGTACGAGGAAATGCAACGCCTCGCGCAGCGTCGGTCAGTGCACCCGATCAGCCGCTTTTTGGCCGCGCTGCCCGGGGCGGCCGCAGTCGATTTTGAACCGCTGACCGGCGCCGTCGAGGCTGCGGCGCGGCAGATCGGCGGCGTAGCATTCGAGCGGCATGCCGATCTCGCCGAACATGCCTACGCCTTGCTGGGACATCCGCTGATGGTCGCGGCTCAATTCGTTGCACGGGAACAGAACGCGGCCGGATTGCAACGATGCCTGCGGGCACTTTCGCTGGCGGAGTATTTGGCGCGCGCAATCGACGAATACCGGCAGACGGCGCTCGCCGGCCGCATGCTCTTTCCGGTCGATACCTTGCTTGCAGCGGAAATCGACAACGGCGATCTGACGGCGCCGGAGCCTCCAGCGCGCTTGCGCATCTTCCTCGATCGAGCGCGCGCCGACGCCGCCGGCCACTTTGCGGAGGCCGAACGGATTTTACCGGGCGCGGAGCGCGCGCGGCAGCGCGGCCTGCTTGTATTGGCCGCCGTGGAATCGCATCATTTGCGCCAACGGCGTACGCCGCTGTCGCATAATGCGCGGCCGCAAGATATCTTTGTCGCCTGGCGCGCGGCGCGCAGGGCTGTGCGCGCGAAATAGGCTCGTCCGGAGTACTCATGTCGAGGTCGATGCATCCAAGGGAATTCGCTTGGGGTCCCGGTCTGCTCGTCGGGCGCAAGGTCTTGATCACCGGCGCGAGCAGCGGATTGGGCCGTGCGCTCGCGCTCGATGTTGCCCGAGCTGGGGCGACCGTGATCCTCTCCGGCCGCAATCGCGCCAGACTGGAGCGCGTCTATGACCAGATCGAGGCACTAGGCGCGCCGCAGCCGGCTCTGGCGCCGCTCGATCTCGCGACGGCGACGGCGAGCGACTACGACGGTCTGGCGGCGACGATCGCCCGCGAATTCGGCAAGCTCGACGGTCTGGTCCACGCGGCTGCCGTGCTGGGCGACCGCAGTCCTCTCGAACATTACGACGTTCCCACCTGGTGCCGGGTGCTCCACGTCAATTTGACCGCGCCGTATATATTGACCCAAGTCTTGCTGCCGGCTTTGCGTCAGTCCGGAGACGCATCGATTGTTTTCACGAGCAGCGGCATCGTCCACGATCCACGGCCGTTTTGGGGCGCCTACGCGGTCTCGAAGGCCGGCCTGGAAGTGGTTCGCGCAATGCTGTCGATGGAATTGACTGGCGTCTCGAAGGTGCGCGCCAACAGCGTAAACCCCGGACGCATGCGCACCGCGATGCGGATGGCGGCCTACCCGGCGGAGGATCCGAATACCGTGCCGACCCCGGAATCGGTGACGGCGGCGTTCTTGTATTTGCTGAGCCCCGACAGCATCGGCATCGACGGTCAGTATTTCGACGCGCAGTAGCGCCACGCCCTCTCGCGAGCCGCGCGGTCCGCGGCCGCGCGTCTCATGCCGCCGGCACGGCTGCCGCTGCGCCGTGCGCGCGTTTCGCCGCATCGATCTCGTTGATCAATGCGCTGCGTTCCGCGGCGCTCATCGCGCGCGAGTGCCCCCGCGGCAATTCGCGCGTCAGATGGATCGGCCCAAAGCGCACGCGCATCAGCCGGCTGACGATGATGCCTCGGGCAGCCCACCAATGACGCACTTGCGCGGTGCGCGTGGCGCGCACAGTAACATTTAGCCAGTGATTGAGCGCGGCGCCGTACTGCGCTTCGGCCTGCAGAATAGTCATCGCTTCGCCCTCGCAATCGTCTGCCGCTCGAAACTCCGCGACGAGATCCTCCTTGAGCGGCCCGCGCATCCGCAGCACGTAATCCATCGTCAGCGCATGCACGCCTTGCGAGACGCGATGCGCCCAGGAGCCGTCGTCGGTCAGGATCTCCAGGCCGCCGTCGACCGGCGGCAGCGGCTGGATCGCGAGCCATCGGCCCACGGCGCGCGGCAGCTGCAGATGTTCCGCGGCGCGCGCCGTCGCGGACTTCATGTCGAGCGCATCCCCCGGCGAGCGGTGAAACAGCAAGACGTGCAATTCCTTGCCTGCCGGCGCGCGCAGGCGCACCGGCCGTCCGTCGAGCGTAATGCGGTCGCGCGGCGACAGCTTCGCGCCCAAATAGGGCACTTCGCCATTGACCTGCAACCGCCCCTCGCGGATCCAGCGCTCTACCTCGCGGCGCGAGCCGACGCCCGCCGCCGCCAGAACCTTCTGCACCCGTTCGGTCGGCTCCGGCGCTGCTCGGCGCGGTGTTCGCGGACCTCCGCGCGGCGTTTTCTGGCGCATCTACCGCGGCAGTTCTTCGGAACCACGCGCGACGAGTCCAGGCGGTTCACGCGCTTGTTCCTGAGTGTCGGCAGGCTCCTCGTCGTCCTCGTCCTCTGCGCGATCCTCGTCGCTTTCCGTCTGCTCGCCGGCGATCGCCGCATCCCCGCCCAGGCCCTGAGGCGCCGGCGCCGCTTCCGCACCTACGCCTTCGGCGCCCGGCAAAGTGAGCTGTACGCGCAAGTCCTCCAATTCCTTGAGCTGCGCAAGCGTCGGTAAATCATCGAGCTTCTTTAATCCGAAGTAGTCCAGGAACTCGCGCGTGGTGCCGAGCAGCTCCGGCCGCCCGGGCACGTCACGATGGCCGATCACGCGAATCCAATTGCGCTCGAGCAAAGTCTTGATGATGTTGGGATTGACAGCAACGCCGCGTATCTGTTCGATCTCCCCGCGGGTGATTGGCTGACGATAGGCGACGAGCGCCAAGGTCTCGAGCATGGCGCGGGAATATTTGGCCGGCCGTTCGCTCCAAAGCCTGGATACCGGTTCGGCGACCCCTGCCCGAATTTGAATCCGATAGCCGCTGGCGACTTCGGCGAGTTCCAGGCCGCGGGAGTCGTATTCAATTCTCAGCGCCTCGAGCGCAGCCTTGACTTCAAGGGCGCTCGAACCGTCACGTTCGTCGAACACCGCGATGAGTTCGTCGATACTGAGCGGTCTGCCTGCGGCGAGCATCGCCGCCTCCACCACATTTTTCACGTAATGGTCGTTCATTGGTTTCTCGCGAGTTCATCATTGGCGGCGGGTTCGTCTGCGATCAAACTCAGGTGCCGCACCGGATTGCCGGCGCGCACGTGCAGCGGCGCATAGGGTTCGGCCTGAACGATCTCGATGAGCCCCTCGCGCAACAGTTCGAGCAATGCGACGAAGGTAACGGTGACTCCTCGCCGGCCCTCCTCGGGGCGGAACAAGCGCACGAAGTCGACGAATTCGCGCGACGCCAGCGCCGACATCACATCGGTCATCCGCTGCCGCACCGATAATGGCTCCCGCTGCACGTGGAGATGCGCGAACATTTCGGTTCGCGATACCACATCTTGAAATGCGATCAGCATCTCCTGCAACGTGACCTGCGGCGGCATGCGCACGACTTTGCGCTCGTGAATCTCGGCCGTCGCCACCCAAGTATCCCGTTCGAGCCGGGCAATCCGATCGATTCCTTCTGCGGCGCGCTTGAACCGCTCGTACTCCTGCAGCCGGCGCACCAATTCCGCGCGCGGATCGGACTCCTCCACCGCCGCTTCGGTGCGAGGGCGCGGCAGCAACATTCGCGACTTCACCTCGGCCAGCGTCGCGGCCATCAGCAAATATTCGCCGGCAAGCTCCAATTGCAGCACTTGCATCAATTCGATGTAGCGCATGTACTGGCGCGTGATTTCCGCGATCGGAATATCCAGAATATCCAGATTCTGGCGCCGGATCAGATACAACAGCATGTCTAGCGGGCCTTCGAAGGCCTCCAGGAATACCTCGAGCGCCTGCGGCGGAATGTACAAATCCCGCGGCATTTCCGTGACCGCCTGCCCGTCGACGACGGCAAACGGCATTTCGCCCTGCGCCGGCGCCGCGAGCACCGGCTGATGCGGCGGCAGTTCGCCGCTCTTGACGAGTGTCAAGTCCGGTTTCATCGGTAATTCATCGACATGGCCTGGCGGACGACCTCCAGAGTCTCGCGTGCGACATCGCGCGCACGCTCGCACCCTTGCGCGATGATACCGCGTACGAGCTCCGGATTCTCCTCGAATTCCTGCGCGCGCTTCGCTATCGCAGCAATCTCCTCAACGATCTTTTCGATCAGTGGCGCCTTGCATTCCAGGCAGCCGATTCCGGCGCTGCGGCAACCCTTTTGCACCCAATCGCGGGTTTCCGCGCTGGAATAGATCTTGTGCAGATCCCACACCGGACATTTGTCCGGATCGCCGGGATCCGTGCGCCGTACGCGCGCGGGGTCCGTCTGCATGGCCTTCAGTTTCCTGACGACCGAGTCGCTGTCCTCCCGCAGTCCGATCGTATTGCCGTACGACTTGGACATTTTTCGTCCGTCGAGGCCGGGAACTTTAGGCGTCGCGGTCAGCAAGACTTCCGGCTCCGGCAATACCGCGATGCCCGTGCCTTCGAGAAAACCGAACAGCCGGTCGCGGTCCGCGACGGTCAATCGCGCGTTCGACTCGACGAGCGCCCGCGCCTTGGCCAACGCGTCGCCGTCGCCTTTTTCCTGGAATTCCTTGCGCAAGGTTCGATACAGGGCGGCATTGCGCGACCCGAGGCTCTTGATCGCCTTGTCGACTTTTTTTTCGAACTCCGCTTCACGGCCGTAAATGTGATTGAAGCGCCGCGCGATCTCGCGCGTGATCTCGACGTGCGCGACCTGGTCTTCGCCGACCGGCACGTATTGCGAGCGATACAGCAGAATATCCGCGGACTGCAGCAATGGATAGCCGAGAAATCCGTAGGTCGTCAAATCCAGATCCGTCAGCTGCGCCTGTTGATCCTTGTACGTGGGCACCCGCTCAAGCCACCCGAGCGGTGTAATCATCGACAACAGCAGGTGTAATTCCGCATGCTCGGGTACTTTCGATTGGATGAACAAGGTCGCGACGCTGGGGTTGAGGCCCGCGGCGAGCCAGTCGACCGCCATCGTCCAGACGAATTGTTCGATCTGCGAGGTATCCTCGTAGCCCGTGGTCAGGGCATGCCAATCCGCGATGAAGAAATAGCATTCGTATTGGTATTGCAGGTCGATCCAGTTCTTCAGCGCGCCGTGGTAATTGCCCAAATGCAACTGGCCGGTCGGACGCATGCCGGACAAGACGCGGCGGTTTTGTATCGGCCCGCTCACGCCGCATTACCGAGCAAGGCGGCGATGACGCGACCGACGATCCGATAGGCCGGATCGAACAGCCAGCCGGACACGCCAAATACGCTCATCAACGCCGTCAATCCCAACACGATCAACAGCCCCATCGGCTCGACCCGCTCCAGACGCGCTCCCCAGCGCGCGGGCAGCAGACCGACCAGCACGCGGCCGCCGTCGAGCGGCGGGATCGGCAGCAGGTTGAACACGGCGAGCACGACATTGACGATGATGCCAGCCTGCGCCATCAGCGCGATCCACCCGATCATCGTGACCGGACCCCTGACGTGCGCGACCGCGGCCAGAACCAGGCACCAAAACGCGGCCATCGCCAGGTTGGCCGCGGGACCGGCGAGCGCGACGAGTATCATCGCGCGGCGCGGATTGCGCAGCGCTTTTGTCGCAACCGGCACCGGCTTCGCCCAGCCGAACAATGGCCCGCCGATTGCCAGCAGTATGCCCGGCAGCAGCACCGTGCCCACCGGATCGAGGTGCCGCAGTGGATTCAAGCTCAAACGGCCCAAGAGTTCGGCGGTGCGGTCGCCAAAATATCTAGCGGCCCAGCCGTGCGCGACTTCGTGCAGCGTGATCGCAAACAGCACAGGGATTGCCCAAACAGAAACCCTCGTAAGAAATGCAATTAAATTCAATGGTTATACTCATTACTTAAAATTATATCTAACTCAAATGCAGGGTGCAGCGGGGCATTATACGGTTGCGGTCCCGACAAAGGGGCTGACATCGCCGCGGCCGACGCGCACGACGACGGGACCTTCACCTGAGATATCGAGGACCGACGTCGGCACCAGCCCGCAATTACCGCCGTCCAACACCAAATCAACCTTGTTGCCCAGCACTTCATAAATTTCCCGCGCTTCGGTTCTCGGCAAATCTTCGTTGGGCAGCAATAGGGTCGAGCTCATCACGGGCTCTCCGAATTCGGCAAGCAGCAAGGCGGTGACAGGATGATCCGGGACCCGCAAGCCGATCGTGCCACGCCGCTCGTGCTTCAGGCGGCGCGGGGTCTCCCGCGAAGCCTTCAGAATGAACGTGTACGGTCCCGGCGTGTAAGCGCGAAGCAGCCGATACTGCCAGTTGTCGACCAACGCGTACTTCGCGACTTCCGCGAGATCCCGGCACACCAGTGTGTAATGATGATGGCGATCGACACCGCGAATATCGCCGATGCGCATCAAAGCGGCCTTGTCGCCGATATGGCATCCGAGCGCATAACAGGAGTCGGTCGGGTAGACGATCACGCCGCCGGCTCGCAAGGCATCGACCGTTTGGCGAATGAAGCGAAGCTGCGGCGACACGGGGTGCAGTTGGAGGAAAATGCTCATGTTCGTCGGCTATAATACGCCGATGCGTCAATTGCTCGAATGGCTGCCGCTGCTGGTTTTCTTCGTGGTCTTCAAGATGTACGGCATCTACTACGGCACGGCGGCGCTAATGATCGGCTGCGTTGCACTGATGTTCGTGCACCGCGCGGTTTATGGGAAATACAAGACTCTGCACGTCGTCACGGCGGCTGTCGCCCTGATCCTCGGCGCCGCGACACTATTGCTGCACGACAAGCGTTTCATCCAGTGGAAGCCGACCGTACTGCTCGGCGCCGCATCGATCCTCTTCGTGGGTAGCGCGTTTTTCGACCGCCGGCCGTTGGCTCGACGCATGCTGGAAAACGCATTCAGCGAGGAGCTCGGCGTCGCGCCGCGCGCCTGGACCGTGATCAACGCGCTGTGGGCCGCTTGGTTTGCATTGCTCGCGGTCCTCAACATCTACATCGCGCATCACTACGCCGACGGCGTATGGGTCAATTTCAAAGTTTTTGGCCTGACGGCCGGCACGATGCTGTTCGTGATCCCACAAGTGCTCTGGCTCGCCGGCAGGACCAAACCTGCCGCGGATCGGGCCTGAGCGGCGAAAATGCAAAATGGGGGGCGCGAACAGCGAATTCGCGAAATACTGCTGACCGCGTTCATGCCGGCGGAACTGTGGATCGAGGACGACGGTCATAAGCACGTCGGCCACGCCGGCGCAGCAGGCGGTCTCGGCCACTACCGGATTCGCATTGTCGCCGAAGCCTTCAGAGGCCAAACGGCGGTTGCCCGTCATCGGCTGGTCTACGCCGCGCTGGGCGAACTGATGCGCACCGATATCCATGCGCTCGCGATCGATGCCCGGGCGCCGGACGAACCGCTGGCGCGTTAGAAGCGGCGCTGCGGGGCTCCGGCGCGCGCGGCACCGCCCCGACAAAGGATCGGTGGTGGAGAGATGCCGCGTCACAGGCTAGACTGTCGCGTCCTGCCGGTGGCGCCTGATCGGCGACGCCTTGCGTTAGATCATTGCAACATTCTCGGTTTTCCGCTTTAGAGGATCAACATGACTCAATTCTTCATCACACCGTGCACGCGCTGGTCCGCGCTCGCCGCGATGGGCTTGCTGGCGACGGCCTGTGGGAACAAGCCGGAACCGGTCGCATCGACGCAGGCTACATCCCCGGACGCCGCGCCGGTAGCGGTCGTCGACGGCACGCCAATTTCGCACGGTGTCTTTGACTTTTATGTCAAGACCTTGACTGGCGGCAAGGAAACCGCGACGCAGTTGACCGCGGAACAGAAGAATCAAGTGCTGGACGAACTGATCAGCATGCAACTGATGGCCGATCAGGGCTTGAAGGATGGCGTCGGATAAGGATCCGGAGACCGCCGCCCAACTGCAGATGACGCGCTTGCGCCTGATTGCCGACGCGGAATCGCAGAAATACCTGAAAGGCAAGGAACCTACCGATCAGGAGATGCACACCGAATACGACAGTGCGGTCGCCAGCATGGACAAGACCGAATATCATGCCCGCCACATTCTCGTCGCGAGCAAGGAACTGGCTGATCAGCTGACGAAGAAAATCAAGGCCGGTGCGAATTTCGAGGAACTCGCCAAGACGCAATCCATCGACGGATCAAAGACCAGCGGCGGCGATTTAGGCTGGTTTTCCGCGGCGCGCATGGTCAAACCATTCGCGGACGCCGTCAAAGGCCTGAAGAAGGGCGAAGTCACCGCGGAACCCGTGCAAACTCAATTCGGCTGGCACATCATCAAGCTCGAAGACACGCGCACCATCACGCCGCCGCCGTTCGATCAGGTCAAAGAGCAGATCAGCAACCGCGTCGTGCAGAAGAAGCTGCAGGCCTACGTCGACCAGCTGAAGAAGACGGCGAAGATCGACAAGAAGTTGTAAGGGGCGGTTCGCGCAGCGGGTTCGAGGGAACCCGCTAGCTTTCCAGGAGTTTCAAGAACGCCGCCTCGTCGAGCACCGCAATTCCCAAGGCTCGCGCCTTCGCGAGCTTGCTGCCCGGCTCGGCGCCGCTGACAACGTAGTCGGTCTTTTTCGAAACGCTGCCGACGACTTTCCCGCCGCGATCCGCGATCGCCAATTGCGCCGCCTCGCGCGGCATCGTCGCCAGCGATCCGGTCAACACGAACGTGCGGCCGGTCAAATTGGCGCGGGTCCGGGCCGGCCCTCCGGCCGCCTTCCAATGGATTCCGCTCGCTAGCAGTCGATCGAGTTCGGCGGAGTTCTCGGCGTCGCGAAAATAGCCGGCCACATGGCGCGCGACGACCGGACCGACGTCCGACACGGCCTGAATCGCCGGCTCCTCGGCGCGGCGCAGCGCCGTCAAATCTCCGAAATGCCGGGCCAAGGCGGCCGCGGTGGCCTCGCCGACGTCGCGAATGCCGAGGGCATACAAGAAGCGCGGCAGGCTCGTATCCTTCGCCGCGTCGATCGATGCCCGCAGTTTCTCTGCGGACTTTTCCCCCATCCGCTCGAGCGCTGCCAACTTCTCGGTATCCAAAGCGAACAAGTCTGCCGGCGTGCGCACCAGGCCGGTTTCTACCATTTGCTCGATGAGCTTGTCGCCGAGTCCGCTGATGTCGAGCGCCCGGCGCGAAGCAAAGTGCTTGATCTCCTCCTTGCGCTGCGCGGCGCACCGGCGTCCGCCGCTGCAGCGCGCTACCGCCTGGTCGGGTTCGCGGACGACGGGCGATCCGCAGACCGGACAAACGCTCGGCAGGACAACCGCGCGGGCACCCGCCGGCCGGCGATCCGACAGCACGGCGACGATTTCGGGAATCACGTCGCCCGCGCGGCGCACCATGACGGTATCGCCGATCCGCACGTCCTTGCGGGTCAATTCGTCGATGTTGTGCAGAGTCGCGTTGCTGACCGTGACGCCTCCCACATATACCGGTGCGAGCCGCGCCACCGGCGTCAGCGCGCCGGTCCGGCCGACCTGGAACTCGATGCCGAGAACCTTCGTCATGGCTTCCTCAGCCGGGAACTTGTGTGCGATCGCCCAGCGCGGCGCACGCGAGACAAACCCCAGTTGACGCTGCAGATCGGCGTCATCGACCTTATATACGACGCCGTCGATTTGGTACGGCAAATTCTTGCGTGCCGCGGCCATCTCGGAGTAATAGCGCAGACAGCCGTCGATCGAATCGGCGATGCGCGCCTGTGGTGAAATCTTGAATCCCCATCGCTTCAGCAGAGTCAGCGTTTCTCCCTGCGATGTCGGCAAGTCGGCGCCTTCGATGTATCCGGCGCCGTAAATGAACAGGTCCAGCGGACGCGCTGCGGTAATGCGTGGATCGAGCTGACGCAGACTGCCGGCCGCGGCGTTACGCGGATTGACGAACGTCTTATCGCCGCGCGCCGTAGCCTCGGCATTGAAGCGCTTGAAGCCGGCAATCGGCATATACACTTCGCCGCGTACTTCGAGGATGCGCGGCGGTTTCGCCGCGCGCAGCTTCAACGGCAAGGACGGAATGGTTTTCAGATTCGCAGTCACGTTCTCGCCGGTCTCGCCGTCGCCGCGGGTTGCGCCCTGAACAAAAACGCCGCGCTCGTAAATGACGCTGACGGCCAATCCGTCCAACTTCGGTTCCGCCGAGTAGCGCACCTGCGCCATATTCGGCAGGCGTTCGCGGACGCGCCGATCGAAATCCCGAACCTCGGTCTCGCTGAAGGCGTTATCCAATGAAAGCATCGGAAGCCTGTGCCGCACTTCGGCGAATGCCGCTACCGGCTTCGCGCCGACGCGCATGGTCGGCGATTGCGCGGTGACCAATTCCGGAAACTCCGTCTCGATCGATCGCAGCTCGAGCATGCGCTGGTCGAATTCGGAGTCCGGAACCTCCGGATCGTCCAGCGCGTAGTAGCGGTAATTGTATCTGTCGAGCAAATCACGCAATTGCGCCGCCCGGGCCGCGGCTCTCGCTTTAGCGGAGGTCTGGCGGCGAGCGGTCATCGCGAGCGAGCGCTCACGGCAGCGTGGCCTGAAAGCGCGCCACTTCTTCGCGCAATACGGCGGCGCGCTGCGGCGACAGCGGAACGCCCTGACTGTCTTGCACCATGCCCGTCAGGCTCTCCGCCAATCGCCGCGCAGTCGCGATCAACGATTCGAACGTCTGTAGCGGCTCCAGAGGTCCGGGCAGAACGGCAAAGGCCGTAATGCCGCGAAATTCCTGTGCGGACATCTGCTCCAGATCGAAAACTCCCGGTTCGACTAGGCTCGCGACGCAAAACATAGTGCGGCCGTCCACGTGGTTGCGATGAAAGACTTGGTAGCGTCCGTAAGCCAGACCCTGCAGCTCCAGCGCATCGATCAACTTCCGGCCCGACCAACGCTCATCGCCCAACGCGCAGATGCGCAAAGTCACGATTTTCTGCAGTTCGCTCGCATTGACGCGGGGCGGCGCGACCTGCGCAAACCGGCCGCTGTTGTCGGTCCGCGGCTTGGCCGCAGCGGGGGCAGGCGGGACCTGTCGCCCGGCGGGACCTCGTCGGTCGGCGGGGCCTCGGGGGGCCGCGGCCGGCAGCATCGGTGAGTCCGCAGGCTCTGGGCTATCCGGCATCCCGGTTTCGGCGATCATCGGCCGATCCAGGATCGGCACAGGCTCGAAATCCGCCGTCTTGATCCGAAGGGTTTCGAAAGGCGACGCGCTCCGCTGCGGCCCGTCGTCCGTCGCGGCGGCCGGTTCCGGACCGGGCGCGACCTCCGTCATGCTGCCGCGCAAGTCCGCCTTATCGTGTGCTTGAGGGGCCTTACGCGCGCCGCGCCACCAGATGCCCGAGATCAGCAGCAGACCCAAGCCCAGCAGTATCCAGCGAAGTTCTTCGGCCAAGCTGGATCACCCTCACATCGCAGCCATGCGCACCGCCTCGTCGACGTCGACGGCGACCAAGCGGGACACGCCGGGTTCGCTCATCGTCACGCCGATGAGCTGCGAAGCCAGCTCCATGGTGCTCTTGTTGTGCGTGATGAATATGAATTGAACGTTGTGCGACATGTCGCGCACAATGTCGCAAAAGCGGTCGACGTTATTTTCATCGAGCGGCGCGTCGACTTCGTCGAGCAGACAGAATGGCGCCGGATTCAGATCGAAAATCGCGAACACCAACGCAACGGCCGTCAATGCCTTTTCGCCGCCGGACAATTGACTGATCGTGCTGTTGCGCTTGCCGGGAGGCCGGGCCATCACTGAAACACCCGCGTCCGAAGTATCCTCTCCCGCGAGTTCCAGATAGGCGTGCCCGCCGCCGAACAGGCGCGGGAACTTATCCTTGAGCCCCGCATTGACGCGATCGAAGGTATCCTGAAAACGCGTACGGGTTTCCCGGTCGATCTTGCGCATCGCCGACTCCAGCGTCTCGAGCGCGTCGGTCAAGTCCTTATGCTGCTTGTCCAGATATTCCTTGCGCTCGGACTGCTCCTTGTATTCGCCGATCGCCGCGAGATTCACTTGACCCAAGCGCTCGATCTTGCCGCCCGTCTCCTGCAGCGCCGCCTCCCACGCGTCGACCGACGCGTCGGGCGCAAGCGCGGCGACCAATGCTTCGAATTCGAACGATGTCGCCGCCAGCTGTTCGGCCAGGCTTTCCCGGCGCACGCGAACTTGTTCCGCTGCGAGCCGCGCGTCCTCCGTCGCGTGGCGGGCGGCGTCCAGCCGTTGCTCGACCACCAGTCGATCGTTTTCGCACTCGCGCAGCCGCGCCTCGAGTTCGTCCGCCGCAAGCTTTGCCGCGTGCATCTCCGCCTCGACCGCCGTTCGCCGGACGAGCGCCCGCTCGAGGTCGGTTTGCAGCATCGCCAGGGGCGCATCGCCCTCGCCAAGTTGCGCAGCCAGCTCGTCGCGCCGCTGAATTTGGCTCTCCAGCTGTTTCTCGACGCGCACTAGGCTCGTTCCGAGCGAGGCGTGCGAGGAACGCCGCGATTCGACTTGCAGCGCCAATTCCCGCGCGGTCTGCTGCGCCGACTGCGCCCCGGTACGAGCGTCCGCCAAATCGGTGCGCAGTCGATCCCGTTGCGCTTCCAGGTGCGCTCGCTGCGGCTCGAGCGCGGTCAGCGCTTCGATCGCCTGCTCCAGGCGTCCGCGCGCAGCTCTTACGTCGAGTTCGGTGCGTTGCAGCTCGCCCTGCAAATCCTCGAGTTCGGTATCCAGCTGCGCCTTGCGCCTCGCTGAATCCTGCGTGCGCGCTTGGGCGGTTTCGAGCGCCGCGCGTCGATCGAGGTGCTCCCGATGTAGACGGTTGACTTCGCTCTGCGACCGCTCGCGTTCATCTTCCATGTCGCGCACGCGATCACGCATCCCGTTCAGCCGCAGTTCCGACTGCTCCAAATCGGCGGCCAACCGGCTGACCCGCGAACGCAAATCACGCAACGATTCCTCGCGTTCGATGACGCCGGCATGAGAGTCCTGCTCGCGCGATATCCGCAGCCAATCCCTTCCCAGCCAGATGCCTTCGCGCGTAACGACCGATTCTCCCGGCCGCAAGCTCGGCCGGCGGCGCAGCGCATCGCGCAAATCGGCTGCCGGATACACGGCCGAGAGCAGCGAATCGAGGACCGAGGCCCCCTGAACTTTCGATTGCAGGGACTGCGTCGCGGCACCAGCCGACTGTTCGCCGTCGGCGACGATCGCCAGTTGGCCTCCTTCGAAGCTGCCGAGCAGCTCCGCTATGCGATCCAGACCGTCGACGCAAACCGCTTCTAAATAGGAGCCCAGCACGGTTTCCACGGCGCGTTCCCAGCCGCGCTCGACTCGCAGCTGCTCTCCGAGGCGGGGCCTGCGGTCGAGCGCGTTCGACTTCAGCCACTGCGTGGTCTTGCCTGAGGCCTTTCCGAGCGCCGCCTGCTGCAGAGCCTCGGCGGAGACCTGAGCGCTGACGGCGCTCTGCCACTCGGCGCGCAGTTCGTTGACCGCTTGCGTCTGTTCGCGCTCGCGATCGCGAGCCGCGGTCAATTCTGCGAGCATCTCTTGCAATTGCGCCTCAGCCTTCTGACCCGCGGCTTCGCTTTGCGCCGTCTGCCCGCCCAGCTGTTCCAAGGACAGAACCGGCCGCAAGTCGAGCAAGCCCGCATGTTCTGCTAGATGGCGATCCCGCTGCTGCAGCAGTCGGCGCTGCTGGCTCTCGAGCTGTTCGATGCGTGCGCGCTCGACCAGCGTTACGCGCTGGCCGGAGGCGACCGCCGCGGCGTGGCGATCCCAACCGAGTTTGCCACTCGCCCAGCGCCTGCTCGGCGCGCTCCAGGGCCAGCTTCGCGTCCAGTTCACCGCGATGCGCGCCTTCGAGGCCGGGACCCATGATCGCCAATTCCGCAGCCAGGGCATCGAACTGGCCGCGGTCGCGCGCGATGGACTCGCGCAGATCCTTGACTTGCGCGTCGGCAATATCGAGGTCCGTGCGCCAACGTTGCCGCAGCTCACGGGCGTGCAATATGTTCTGCTCTATGCTCGTCACCTGCGATCCGGTCTCGTAGAAACGCGCCTGGATCGCGGTCAACGAGTCCATGTGTCCGGACTGATCGGCGCGAATGCGCTCTATGCCGGCCTCGATTCCGCGCAGATCGGCGATGACCGATTGCATTGCCGTTTCGCAGCGTCCTGTCGCTTCGGCGCGCTCGTTCGCTTCGCCGTTCAGCGCTTGCAAACGCAAGACCAGCAACTCGGCCTGCAGTCGGCGCTGCTCCTCTTTCAAGACTTGATAGCGCCTTGCCGTAGCCGCCTGACGCTGCAGGTGCTTTATTTGCTTGTCGACCTCGTCGCGCAAATCGTTCAAGCGATCGAGATTTTCGCGCGTATGGCCGATTCTATTTTCCGTTTCGCGGCGCCGCTCCTTATAGCGCGAGATGCCGGCGGCTTCCTCGAGGAAGGCGCGCAAGTCATCGGGTCGCGCCTCGATGATTCGCGAAATCATGCCCTGTTCGATGATTGCGTAGCTGCGAGACCCCAAGCCCGTGCCGAGGAACAGTTGGGTGATGTCCTTGCGCCGCACTTTGGTGCCGTTGATGTAATAGTCGGAGGTGCCGTCGCGGCTGACCAGGCGGCGCAACGCCACTTCGTTGTAGTTGGCGTACGGCCCGCCGATCTTGCCGTCGGTGTTGTCGAAAACCAACTCGACCGACGCCGCACCCAGAGGTTTGCGGGCCGCCGAACCGTTGAAAATGACGTCGGCCATCGAATCCCCGCGCAAGTGCTTGGCCGAAATCTCGCCCATGACCCAGCGGACCGCATCGATGATGTTTGATTTTCCGCAACCGTTAGGACCGACGACGCCGGTCAGGCTGCTCGGAAAGGTGACCGTCGTCGGATCCACAAACGACTTAAAGCCGGCGATCTTCAGTTTGGTTAAGCGCATCTGCTTGGTGGACCTTGAGTGTGGCCGGCCTATTACGGGGCGCGCGTGGCGGTCTGTGTGCCGGCTAGTGTAAAGTAATCGCCACTTTCGTAAACCCCCGGCGTCCGCCTCGCTGCACTCGTCCATGACCTCGCCCAGCACGTCTTTGGAGACGTTTCCCAATCCGTCGCCGGATCGCGACTACACGATCCGCATGACGATTCCGGAGTTTAGCTGTCTGTGCCCGAGGACCGGACAGCCGGATTTCGCGACGCTGGATCTAGCCTACGTACCGGACCGGCTATGCGTCGAGTTGAAGTCGCTGAAGCTGTATATCTGGTCCTACCGCGGCCGTGGCGCATACCACGAAGCCGTGACCAACGCGATCCTTGCCGATCTGGTCCGCGCGACCGAGCCCCGGTTCATGCGCCTGCTCGCGAAATTCAACGTTCGGGGCGGGATTTACACCAGCGTAGTCGCCGAGCACAGGCGGGAAGGCTGGGTGGCGGCGGCACCGGTAGAATTGCCGTAAAGAACCCGTCGACGCCTCGCAGCGCTTGCGCTTCGCGATCATATACTTAACTAGTCCGCCATTGTCAAAAGATCGCGTCGCGACGGCCTGTACAGTCTTGCCTGCGTCGGTATAATCGCGCGCTCTTTCGTTAGGAGGCTCAGACCATCATGCCCTCGAAGAAACCGAACAAGGCGGCCAAGAAGCCAGGCAAGGCCGTGCCAAAGAAACCGGCGGCCAAGGCGGCAAAGACGGCCAAGGCAGCCAACGCAAGAAAGGCTAAGCGTCCTACCATGAAGACCAGTCTCAAATCCACCCGCAGCACGGCGACCGTGAAGCTCGCGAAAGCAAAACCGCGAAGCGCGACGGTTAAAACCAACGCCGGTGCCCATCTGGCGCGCGAGAAGAAAGCTTTGCCGGCCATTAAACCTAATCCCGCAAAGACTGTCGCGCCCGCGGCCCTCGCGCCGAAGCCGCTAGCGCCGAAGCCGCTAGCGCCGAGGATGGCGGCGGTCCGGGGAACCCCGATCAAATTCGACGTCAAACCGCTGGTCGGACTGCGCACTGCGCCTATTGACGAGGATGCGGATCCGGATTCGCCGCCGGCCAGCCTACTGGCCGGGCCGCGCAACGTGAAGCCGTATATCCCGCGGCGCGGCGAACAGTACATGAACAAGGAGCAGTTGGAGCACTTCGCCCTGATACTGCAGAACTGGAAGCGAGATCTGATGGTCGAAGTCGATCGCACAGTGCTGCACATGAAGGACGAGGCGGCCAATTTTCCCGATCCCAATGACCGCGCAACCCAGGAAGAGGAGTTCAGTTTGGAACTGCGTACGCGGGATCGCGAGCGCAAGCTGATTCGCAAGATCGACGACGCCTTAAAGCGCATCGAAGACGGCACCTACGGCTATTGCATGGAGACCGGCGAAGAAATCGGCATCAAGCGGCTGGAGGCGCGACCGGTCGCGACACTTTCAGTCGAAGCGCAGGAGCGGCGTGAGCGCCGCGAAAAGCAGTACGGCGACCGCGACGACCGCTACCGATAGGACCGGCGCAGAAGGATCAGGCGCGGCGGCGACGCCGGACGGATCGAACTATTGCGGCCGCTTCGCTCCAACCCCTTCGGGGGATCTGCATTTGGGTTCTTTGTACACGGCAACCGCCGCGTATCTAGAGGCGAGGACGCATGGCGGCCGTTTCCTCGTCCGCATCGAGGATCTGGACCGTCCGCGCGAGGCGGTCGGCGCGGCCGATCGCATCCTCGCGACGCTCGATGCGTTCGGCTTCGAGTGGGACGGCCCGGTCGTGCGCCAAAGCGATCGCTTGACGCTCTACGCGTCGGCACTCGATCACCTGCGGGACCGCGGCCTGCTTTTCAATTGCAGCTGCAGCCGACTGGCGCTCGCCGATGACCAACGCTACCCCGGCACGTGCCGCGAGCGCCCGCAGCGCCCGGAGCTGCCCACCTCGACACGCCTGCGCGTGGATACTGGGCAAATCACGCTTGTCGATCGATTGCAGGGCGAGTTCAGCCAGGACCTTGCGGCGCATGCTGGTGACATCATCTTGCGGCGTCGAGACGGCATCTTCTCGTACGTGCTGGCCGTCGTCGTCGATGACGGCGAGCAGGGAGTCACCGACGTCGTGCGCGGCGCAGATCTGCTGGACAATACGCCGCGTCAAGTGCACTTGCAGCAACTCCTCGGACTGCCGACCCCAAGCTACGCGCACTTGCCGCTGCTGACCGAACCCGACGGCAGCAAGCTCGGAAAATCGAGGCGTAGCATAGCCGTCGAATCCGCGGGGGCAAGCGAGTATCTCGGCGACGTCTTCGGCTTGCTGGGTCTTGCGCCCCCTGCGGAACTACGCCGAGGGACGGTCGCCGACGCTTGGCATTGGGCGATCGCGAATTGGGACATCGCCGCAGTGCCCAGGATCCGGGCCGTGCGACTGAGCGGATAGGTCGTGCGGATGTCGGGAATCGGCGACTTGCCTTGGCGCTGCATTGCGCTATCCTCTAGAGTGGAAGTTCACCAATGGGCCTAAGGCCGTCAGGCGCCCGCCGGCGATTCCCGGCGTCACGCTCCGGCCGGCACGAGCGAGGAGCCACATGAGCGAACCGCGAGTGATCAAGAAATATCCGAATCGGCGGTTATACGATACCGTCGAGAGCAGATATATTACGTTGGCGGATGTGCAGCGCCTGGTCATGGAAAAGATCGACTTTGTCGTCGTCGACAAGAAGAACAATGCGGACATTACACGCGGCATTTTGCTGCAGGTAATTTCCGAGCAGGAGCAGAAGACCGAGCCGATCCTGACCCAGGAGTTCATGATCCAGGTGATCCGCTCCCACGGCGGAAACATGCAAGATCTCGTCGGCAGCTACCTGGAACAGAGCGTGAAGCAATTCGTGAACCAGCAAACGCAGCTGCGCGACCGCGTCGCCGCGATCATCGGCACCGATCAGACCCACCAGCGCACGGCGGCGGCGGCTCGCATGCGAGAGATGGGCAGGGAACTGGCCAGGGAGATGGGCCGCGACACCGCCGATAAGGATCGCGACGATCGCGCCGATTCCAAGTAGGGTCTAAGCGCCCTCGCGCCCGCCGGCGTCTCCCGTCGGCGGGTCGCCAGCAGCACCGTACTGCGATCGACTCTACGGCGCGCTTAGGCGGCGTCGACGTTGCGCATCGACAGGCGCACGCGGCCCTGCCGGTCGACTTCGAGCACCTTGACGCGCACCATATCGCCTTCCTTGAGCTTGTCGCCGACGCGCTCCACGCGCTCTTCGGAGATTTGCGAGATGTGCACCAAGCCGTCGCGGCCCGGCAATATCGTCACAAACGCCCCGAAATCCATCAAGCGCGCGACTTTGCCCTCGTAGATCCGGCCGACTTCGACGTCCGCCGTGATCAGTTCGATGCGCCGCTGCGCTTCGCGTCCGGCCGCGCCCTGCACCGAGGCAATCTTCACGGTGCCGTCGTTCTCGATGTCGATCGACGTGCCGGTCTCTTCGGTGATTTGCCGGATGACCGCTCCGCCCTTGCCGATCACGTCGCGGATCTTTTCCGGATCGATCTTCAACGTAATGATCGTCGGCGCCCACTCCGACATGTTCTCGCGCGGCTTCGACAATACCTTGTTCATCTCGCCGAGGATGTGCAAACGCCCGTCGCGCGCCTGACTGAGCGCCACTTGCATGATTTCGCGCGTGATGCTCGTAATCTTGATGTCCATCTGCAGCGCCGTGATGCCGTCCTTGGTGCCGGCGACCTTGAAATCCATGTCGCCCAAGTGATCTTCATCGCCGAGAATGTCGGTCAGCACCTGGAACCGCGAGCCTTCCTTGACGAGGCCCATCGCGACACCTGCGACCGGCGCCTTGACCGGCACGCCGGCGTCCATCAGCGCGAGGCTCGTTCCGCACACCGAAGCCATCGAGCTCGAGCCATTCGACTCGAGAATTTCGGACACGACGCGGATCACGTATGGAAAACTCGCCAGACTCGGCATCACCGCTTTTACGCCGCGCTTCGCCAAGTTGCCGTGGCCGATCTCGCGGCGCTTCGGCGAACCCATCATGCCCGTCTCGCCGACGCTGAACGGCGGGAAATTGTAGTGCAACATGAACGGCTCTTTGCGTTCTCCGACCAGTCCGTCGATGATCTGAGCGTCGCGCCCGGTTCCCAAGGTGGTGACGACCAAGGCTTGCGTTTCGCCGCGCGTGAACAGCGCCGAACCGTGGGTACGCGCCAACACGCCCGTGCGTACATTGATCGCGCGCACGGTCTTCGTATCGCGGCCGTCAATTCGCGGATGTCCAGCGAGAATTCGCTCGCGGACCAGCTGATATTCGAGATTGAAGAACTCCGTCTTGACTTGGTCGACGGTGAATTTCGGTTTCTCGCCGGCCGTGAGCGCTTCCATCACCGAGTTCTTGATTTCGCCGATCTTCGCGTGCCGCTGCTGCTTCTCGGTCAGCGCGTAGGCATCGGCCAAGGACCCCTCGGCCAGCGTGTGCACCGCATTTCTCAGCTCCGTGTTCGGCTCCGGAGCCGCCCAACTCCATTTCGGCTTCGCCGCTTCCGCCGCCAATTCGTTGATCGCTTTGATCGCAACCTGCATCGCTTCGTGGCCGAACATCACGGCGCCGAGCATCACTTCCTCGTTCAGGCCCGCCGCCTCCGATTCCACCATCAGCACGCCTTCCGCCGTGCCCGCCACGACCAGATCGAGTTCCGACTCAGCCAATTGAGTCGCAGTCGGGTTCAAAATGTACTTGCCGCCTTTGTAGCCGACACGTGCGGCCCCGATCGGCCCGAGGAACGGCAAGCCGGAAATCGCCAATGCAGCCGAGGCCCCGAGCAGGGACGCGACGTCGGGATCGACCTCGGAGTTGACCGACAGCACCGAAGCGACGACTTGAACTTCGTTCGTGAAGCCCTCCGGGAACAGCGGTCTGATCGGCCGATCGATCAGCCGCGATGTCAGCGTTTCCTTCTCGGTCGGCCGTCCCTCGCGCTTGAAAAATCCGCCCGGGATCCGGCCCGCGGCGTAGGTCTTCTCCTGGTAATTGACCGTCAGTGGAAAAAAATCGCGGCCAGGGACCGCCTTTTTTGAACCCACCGCGGTCACCAGAACGACCGTTTCACTCATCGTCACGAGCACGGCGCCGTCCGCTTGGCGCGCCAGCTCGCCGGTTTCGATCGTGACCGTGTGGTCACCGTATTTAAAGCTCTTTTTGGTAGCGCTCACGTAGGCTGCCCCTTGTATCTAGATGATGTGTTGACACGCAGAACCATTGTCGGTCTGCGACGAAGCCGGTTAGCGGCGTAAACCAAGGCGTTCGACGACTTCGGCGTATTTTTCCGGAGTTCTGCTCTTCAGGTAGTCAAGCAGCTTGCGGCGCTGATTGACCATCTTCAGCAATCCGCGGCGGGACGCGTGGTCGGCCTTGTGCGTCGTGAAATGCTGGCTCAAGCCGTTGATGCGCTCGGACAATAGGGCGATCTGGACTTCCGGAGATCCGGTGTCGTGCGCGCTGCGCTGATATTTACCGACGACGCCCGTCTTTTCTTCTCGAGTAAGTGGCATTGAAATCAATCCTCAATCAATAACTTAGACCCTTTAGGAAGGCGCGCATTGTACGCGTCGCGGCACCCGCTCTCAAGCACGATTCGCGGCAGCCGAAATGAGCCGCAGCGGCACCAAGCGGCCTTCCGCGTGAACTTCGCCCAAACCGAGAAATCCCTGGCCCGCCGCGTAGATACGGACGGTTCCGGGGACGTCGCCCGGCACGCGGATCGTCTGGCCCTGGCGAATTGCGGCAACGCCGGCCGCCGCCAACTCGAATCGCCTGCAGGCGCCGAGCGCGGCATCGACCGGCAGCAATAGAGCAATGCGCTGTGCCGAGTCCATTGCTTCGAGGGCTTCGAACGACCACTGCGGCTCCATGGCGAACGGCGCTACACCGAGCCGGCGCAGGCCGATCAGATGTCCGATCGTACCCAATCGATCGGCAATGTCCTCGGCCAGCACGCGGATATAGGTGCCTTTCGAGCAGCGCACCTCGAAGTGCAGGTCCGGCCGGTTCCAATGCAGCAGGTTCATTTCAATAATCGTAATTGACCGCGGCTCGCGCGGGCGCGTCAGCCCGGCGCGGGCATATTCGTACAGCGGCTTGCCGCCCTGTTTGATCGCCGAATGCATCGGCGGCACCTGCTGATAGGCGCTGGGAAATTCGGCGAGCGCCGCACCGATCTGCTGCGCGCTGAAGTCCGGCAGATCCCGCTGTTCGATTACCGGAGACTCCAAGTCGGCACTCGCCGTGCGCTCGCCCAAGCGCACCGTCACTCGATAGGTCTTGTCCGCGTCGAGCATGTGCGCGCCGAACTTCGTCGCCTCGCCAAAGCATATCGGCAATAGGCCGCTCGCGAGCGGATCGAGCGATCCCGTGTGCCCCGCTTTGCGGGCGTCGAACAGGTGTTTGGCGCGCGCGACCGCGCCCGCGGAACTCAGGCACAAGGGCTTGTCGAGCAGCAAGATTCCATCGATATCGGTCGGCATTATGGAATAGCCCCGAAATTCATTCGCCGCGGCCGGGCTTTTCTTGCTCGTCGGCCGCACTCTTGCTCACCGCGTCGATCAGTTGCGTCAGGCGCACGCCTCGTTCTATCGAAGTGTCGAGCTCGAAGCTCAAGGTCGGCGTGTAGCGGATCATCAGCGCTCGCGACAGCGCGTTGCGCAGGAACCCGGCTGCGCTCTGCAGGCCCCGCTGCACTTGCGGATCCGGGCCTTCTTTGCCGAAAATGACATAGTAAACCTTCGCGGTGCGCAGGTCCGCGCTGACCTCGACCGCCGTGATCGTAACGTTGCCGATCCGCGCGTCCTTGACGTCCCGCCGCAGCCGCTCGGTGAGTTCGCGCTGGATTTCAGCACCCATGCGCCGGGCGCGGGGATTTTCACGTCGCATCGGGTGGCAACCGCCTGGCCGCACGCTACAGCGTGCGCGCGACCTCGACTCGCGAATAGCATTCGATCTGATCGCCTTCGCGCACATCGTTGTAATTCTTGACTCCGATGCCGCACTCGGTGCCGGCGCGCACTTCCGTGACGTCGTCCTTGAACCGCTTCAGGGATTCGAGTGCGCCCTCGAAGATCACGACGTTGTCGCGTAAGACTCTGATCGGAAAATTGCGGCGCACGTAACCGTCGATGACCATGCAGCCAGCGACCGTTCCGAATTTGCTCGAGCGAAATACGCTGCGCACTTCGGCGAGCCCGACGATCTGTTCCTTGACCTCCGGCGCGAGCATGCCGGTCAACACCGCGCGGATGTCGTCGATAGCCTCGTAAATGATGCTGTAGTAGCGGACGTCGACGCCGTGCTCCTTGATGGCGGCGCGCGCCGCGGCGTCGCCGCGAACGTTGAATGCGATAATCCGCGCTTTCGATGCCGCAGCCAGCGTCACATCGGACTCGGTCAAGCCGCCGACGCCGGAGGCGACGACGTTGACGGCGACTTCTCCAGTCGACAACCCGTTCAGCGAATCACGCAACGCTTCCACGCTGCCTTGCACGTCGGCCTTGACCAATAATTGCACCAAGTTCGGCTTGTTCTCGCCCATGCTGGAAAAGACATCCTGCATATTGGCGCTTTGCTTGGCGAGCTTGACGTCTCGCGATTTCGCCTGCCGGTGCATCGCGACTTCGCGCGCCTTGCGCTCGCTCTCGACGACCAACAATTCATCGCCGGCGTTGGGCGCGCCCGACAGCCCCAGCACGACGACCGGACTCGAAGGTCCAGCGGATTCCAACGGCCGGCCGGCCTCGTCGAACAGGGCGCGCACGCGCCCGAATTCCTGGCCGATCAGTATCGCGTCGCCGAGCTTCAGGGTGCCCCGCAACACGAGCACTGTGGCGACCGCGCCTCGGCCCTTCTCGAGACTCGATTCGATGACGAAGCCGGCGGCGAAACCGCCCGTCGGCGCCTTCAATTCGAGCACCTCGGCTTGCAGCAGGATGCTGTCGAGCAATTGTTCGACGCCCTGGCCCGTCTTCGCGGACACCGGCACGAAGATGTTCTCGCCGCCCCATTCTTCGGGTATCACGCCGTGCTTCGTCAATTCCTGTTTCACGCGTTCAGGATCGGCTTCCGGCTTGTCGATCTTATTCAGTGCGACGACGATCGGCACCTTCGCAGCTTGTGCGTGCTGTATCGCTTCGATCGTCTGCGGCATAACGCCGTCGTCCGCGCCGACGACCAGGATGACGATATCGGTGACTTGTGCGCCGCGGGCGCGCATCGCCGTAAATGCAGCGTGGCCGGGAGTGTCGAGAAATGTCACCATGCCTTTTGCGGTTTGCACGTGATACGCGCCGATGTGCTGCGTGATTCCGCCGGCCTCGCCCGCGGCCACTTTTGTGCGTCGAATATAATCCAGCAGCGAAGTTTTGCCGTGATCGACGTGGCCCATGACGGTCACGACCGGCGGCCGCGGATGCAATTCGAGCTCGCCGTCGGCGGCTCCTTGCAAATCGGTCTCGATCAGATTTTCCTTGCGCACTACCGCGGTGTGCCCCATTTCCTCGACAACCAAAACGGCGGTGTCCTGCTCGATCATTTGATTGATCGTCGCCATGACACCCATGTTCATCATGACTTTGATCACTTCGGTAGCCTTGACGGCCATCTTTTGCGCGAGTTCGGCAACCGTCATCGCCTCGCCGATCGCGACCTCGCGCACGACCCTCGCGGTCGGCATCTCGAATCCATGTTTCGTATCGCTCTCGCCGACCGAACGGCGCCGCCCGTCGCGCGATTTCTTCTTCTTGTGCCGCGAACTGACGTCGCCGACGATGTGCAGCTCCTGCCGTCCGTAGCGCGTCGCCTTGTCGTCCGCAGCCTCGCGCGCGGCTTTCGGCGGCTTCGCCGCCGTCGCTTTGCGTTCACGCTCGGCGAGTTCGCGCGCCTGGATTTCGGCCAGACGCCGCGCCTCATCCTCCGCGGTGCGTTTGCGCACTTCCTCGTCGGTCCGCCGCCGGCTCTCTTCTTCCAAACGCTCCTTATCCAGCCGCTCGCGCTCGCGCCGCTCGCTCTCCTCGCGCTCGATCGCCGCCTTGGCTTGCTCCTCGGACTCGCGCTGGCGGTCCAATTCCTCCTGCTGATGCCGCGCCTGATCCTCGAGAACCTCGCGTTTGACATAGGTCCGCTTGCTGCGCACCTCGACGTTGACGGTGCGAGCGCGGCCTTGCGTGCTCGCGAGCTTCAGTTCCGACTGCGACTTGCGCCGCAGCGTGATCTTGCGCGGCGCGCCGTCGGCCTGCGTGTCATCGTGCCCGTGACTGCGCCGCAGATGGGTCAGCAGTTCATGCTTCGCCTCCTCGCTGATCATTGCTTGCGCACTGTCGATCTTTATCCCGGCTTGATCGAGCTGCTGAAGCAGTCGATCGACCGGGACCTTCAGCACCTCGGCGAATTGGGCAACCGTAACATCAGCCATAGTCCTGCTCCTACGCCTTCGCTTCTTCCGCGAACCAATGCTTGCGGGCTTCCATGATCAATTCCGCGGCCTTCTTCTCGTCGATCTCGCCGATCTCGACCAGTTCGTCTACCGCGAGATCCGCCAAGTCCTCCCGCGTTCGCACTCCCTTGCGCGCCAGCGTCCTGCTCAATTCCTCGCCGGCCACCTCGATCAAGTCGGCGGAAGGCTCGGAACCGGCGACCGACTCTTCGGTGGCGATCGCTTGCGTCAACAGCACGTCTCGCGCCCGCGTCCGCAATTCCTTTACGATTTCCTCGTCGAATTCCTCGATTCCGTTCAGTTCGCTCGCCGGCACATAGGCGATCTCCTCGATCGTAGAAAATCCCTCCTGCACCAGGATGCTGGCGACGTCGGCATCGACATCCAGCTGCTTCATGAACGTTTCGCGCAGCGCCGAGGACTCAGTCTCGCTCTTCGCCTCGGCCTGGGATTCGCTCATGACATTGAGCTCCCAGCCGGTCAGTTCGCTCGCCAGCCGGATGTTCTGCCCGCCGCGGCCGATCGCCTGGGACAGCTTGTCTTCCGACACGGCTATGTCCATCGAATGCGAATCCTCGTCGACGACGATCGAGGTCACTTCCGCCGGAGCCATCGCGTTGATGACGAACTGCGCGTTGTTATCGTCGAATGGAATGATGTCCACCCGTTCGCCGGCGATCTCGTTGGAGACCGCCTGCACGCGCGAGCCCCGCATGCCGACGCAGGCGCCGACCGGATCGACGCGCGGATCGTTGCTGCGCACGGCAATCTTGGCGCGAACGCCCGGATCGCGCGCCGCCGCCAATATGTTGATCAGACCTTGGCCGACCTCGGGAACTTCGAGTTTGAACAGTTCGATCAAGAATTCCGGCGCCGTGCGCGACAGAAACAGTTGCGGCCCGCGCGGTTCCGAGCGAACCTCTTTCAGATACGCCTTGATTCGATCCTGGGAACGCACCGGCTCCCGCGGTATCAGTTCTTCGCGGGCAATATACCCTTCGGCATTCGCGCCGAGATCGACGAACACGCCGTTTCGATCCACTCGCTTGACGATCCCGCTGACCAGCGTTCCGGCGCGCTCCTTGTATGCCTCGACGACTTGAGCGCGTTCGGCCTCTCGGACCTTTTGCACGATCACCTGTTTGGCGGTTTGCGCGAGAATACGGCCGAAGGGCACGGACTCCATCGGCACTTCGACGTAACCGCCCGGCTCGGCATCCTTGTCGATGTCGCGTGCGTCATCCAGGCGCAGCTCATGTTCGGGGGCCTCCAGTTCCGTGGAGTCGTCGGAGAACACCTTCCAACGACGATAGGTATCGTAGCCGCCGGTCTTGCGGTTGATCGCGACGCGCACGTCCAACTCTTCGCCGTACTTCTTGCGAGCGGCCGAGGCCAGCGCCGCCTCGAGGGCGTCGAATATGATTTCCTTGTCGACGCCCTTCTCGTTGGAAACGGCATCCACGGCCATCAAAATCTCTTTGTTCATAGACTTCAGACTCCTAAGTCACTGCGGCCATTGAGCCGCTCGTCGCGTCCGCCGGTTCACTCCGGCTTCAATCTTGCCTTTTGGATCCGGTCGAACGGCAAACTGTATTCGCGCCCTTCCGACTCGACCACGACCGCCGCGCCGGCGACCGCCCGCAGAACTCCAACATATCGCCGCCGACCGTCCTGCGGCAGCTTGAGTTCGACGAACACGCGTTCGCCGACGAAGCGCTCGAAATGCGCCTTCTTGCGCAGAATGCGATCGAAGCCCGGCGAGGACACCTCCAGCGTGTAGTGGCCCTTGATCGGGTCCGCCGCCTCGAGCACCTCACTGACCGCATGACTGACTCGCGCGCAGTCATCGACCGTGACGCCATGCTGCGCGTCACCGGCCGGCCGATCGATGAATACCCGCACGACGCCACCGCGGCCGGCCTGCGCAAACTCGACGTCGATCAATTCATACGCCAGCGCATCGACCGCCGGCTCCAACAAGCGCATCAAAGCCTCGCGCATCGCCCATTCCTTCGCAAACAAGTTCTTCGCAAACAAAAAAGGGGACCATCGGCCCCCTCTTAACGAAAAAGCCCCTTCGGGGGGCTTTTGCTACAAAGCGTTCTTCCGAACGATCCGCCGGCAACCGTTCGCAGGAGCATGAGACCTACCGTCACTGACCCCCGCCGAGGCGCGATTATAGGCTAATGACCGCTCCACGGTAAACCCTGGCAGCCAAATTTGCCGTCCATAAACGACTGGGGCCACGTCATCGTGGCCCCAGTGCGCGCTCTATGCAGAGCTTCTTACCAGCGCTTCGGACCGCGAGATCCGCCGCCGCCACCGCCGCCGCCGCCGGTGCGCTCCTGAGCCTCATTGACCTTCAGCGCACGCCCGTCGACGTCGTGGCCGTTCAGGGCCTGCATCGCTCGCGCCGCATCGGCGCTTGCCATTTCGACGAAGCCGAAGCCACGGGGACGCCCGGTGTCGCGATCATTGATCAACGCCACGGACTGCACTGCGCCATGCTTTTCGAACAGCGCGCGCACCGCGGATTCGTCCATTGAGAACGGGAGATTGCCAACATACATTTTCGTCATGTGAAGAATACCTACAAAAAAGAAACTATCGGCTGGTCACGTCTGCCCACTGATCGACAATGTGCGGTGCGCCTGCCACCTGGATCGAAGAAACCTGCTTTGTGGGTTGTGGCCACGGTAACGCCGGAGCGGCGCGGTGACCAGAAACGGACCAAGTAGAACTTCACGAACCGGGGCGGATAATACATTACTTTGCAGACGGTTACGAATTCCGGCGAGCCCAGGCTGCGCCACCGGCCGCGCGCCACCCCACTCGGTCATGGTCGAGATCGCTGCCGATGGCGCTCTGCTGCAACGCCGCATCGCCGGCGCGCGCCGTGGCGTGCGCCGCGGTCACGGTTCGGCTGGTAAGCGGTGGAAAACGCGACTATTCTCGCGCGCTGGACCCATGAACACTGTCTCGCAATGCTGAGCGCGGCCGGCCCGCGCTACGATCGCCGATGATCGCCGACGATCCCGCAGGGCTGTTCGCCCCCCGCTATTGGCCGACGTGGTTGGGTCTCGGGTTCCTGCGGGCGGTGGAAACCCTGCCGTATTCCGTCCAGCTGCGCGTCGGCTCGGCGATCGGCAAGCTCATACACCGCTTGCCGCTCGCCTATGTGCGCATCGCGCGGCGCAATATCGAACTGTGTTTGCCGGCGCTGTCGGCGGCGCAGCGCGCCCTGCTGCTCGAACGTCATTGCCGAAGTCTCGGCATTGCGCTTTGTGAAACCGCGAACACCTGGTGGAGCAACGACGCCAGCGTAAACCGCCTGGCGCAAATTCACGGCCGCGAGCACCTGCAGGCTGCGCTTGCCAAGGGCCGCGGCGCGATCATGATCGGCGGGCATTTTACGACCATCGAAATAGCAACCCGCATATTGGGCACCGTCGTTCCTCTGAACGTCGTCTACCGGCCGACGAAAAATGCGGTGTTGTCGCACACGATGCTGACGAGCTTCCGCAAGCACGGCAATCCAATTGCGTATGACGATATTCGAGCGATGATTCGGGCGCTCAAGAACAACGAAGCCGTCTGGTATGCGCCGGATCAGAGTTACCGCAACAAGGGCGCGGCGCTCGTGGACTTCTTCGGCATTCCAGCCGCGACGACCACCGCGACGTCGCGGCTCGCGCGCATCTCGGGCGCCGCCGTATTGACGTATTTTCCCGAAAGACTCCCGGGCAGCGCGGGGTATCGCGTCGATATTGGGCCGCCGCTCGCGGATTTCCCCGGCGAAAGTCCGATCCGCGACACCGCGCGATTCCTTCAACTGCTGGAAGCGCAAATACGGCGCATCCCGGAGCAATATCTATGGATGCACCGGCGGTTCAAAGGGTTGAGCGCCGATTACCCGGATTACTACGGCCGTGACTCGCGCAATAAGGCGCCCGTACATGCCGCCGGCAACGGCGGCGTTCCCTAGCCCCGGTCACCGAGCGCCGCTCGATGACCGACCTTCGACCGGCTGCGCTCGCCGCGCCGCCTCGCCGCGCGCAAGCGGCCGCACCGCCACTTCGATGCTATGGACGGAGGTGCTCCCGCCCATATCGCTCTTTTCGCCCGGATTGAGCACGTTGATATTGGCGCCATCGGCGGCCGCCTGCGGCCAGCGGCCCTTGTGAGACAGCGCTACGCCGCGCGGCAAGTCCTCCGCCAGCGTCACTTCGAGATGCAGACTGCCGCAGTCGTTGCAGACTACCGCTGTTTCGCCGCTTTGCAGTCCGCGCTCGGCCGCATCCTGCGGATGCAGCGCGATCGTCGCGGAGCCGAGTCGCGCGCCGATTTTCTCGACGTTGCCAAAGCTCGAATTGAGCAGCCAGGAATCCGCCGGCGACAGCAGGCGCAGGCGTCCCCCGGCAGGACGCTGGTCGATCCGGCACTGCGCCACGCGAGGCAGACCATCGGCGGCGGCGCGCGCCGAGGCGATCTCGATGCGTCCGCTCGGCGTCGGGAAACGCAGATCCGCGAATTGCACGCAAGGCTGCGGCGGCACCCAAACCGTCCCGCGACGCGCAAGCGACGCGAAATCCTCGCCGGAACCGCCGTTCCTGAGCAGTGCCGCGAGGATCTCGGCGTCCGTTTCGCGAAATTCCGCCTCCGGAAAATTCATCGCCTGTGCCAAGCGGCGGAATATCTCTTGGTTCGGCAAGGACTCGCCCGCCGGTTCCTTGACTTTGGCCTGCGCAGACAGCGTCAACTGAAAATAGGAGGCGAGCAAATCATCGAATTCGAGAAAGCTCGCCGCCGGCAGCACGTAATCCGCCAGCGCGGCCGTGTCGGTCCGGAACAGCTCCAAAACGACGGTGAACAAATCCTCGCGGCGCAGCGCGCGGCGCAGCCGTGCTTGCTGCGGACACGAGGCCAATGGATTCATGTTCCAGACGAGCAGCGCCCGGGACCGCTCGGGGTCCTCGAGCGTCTCGGCCAAATCCATGTGGCTGATCGGCGGCGGCGGCGCTGCCGCAAGATGCGGCGCGGTCAGGTAATCCTCGTCGATGCCGCGCTGCCGAAGATTGCCGTTTAGATACAGAAAGCCGGCGCCGGGTTTGCCGATATTGCCGGTGATGGCGGGCAGAGCCGCGCAAGCGCGCATGACATTGCCGCCATAGCGCTGGCGCTGCAGGCCTTGCCCCAGCCACAACAAGGACGGGCCGCGCGCGTACAGCTCGGCTACATGGACGATCAGCTCGGCCGGCACCCCCGTCGCCGCCTCGGTCCGCTGCGGATCGCATTGCGCCACCGCCGGTTCGATCTCCTCCCAGCCGAGCACGTGCGCGGCGATGAATTCACGGTCGAGCAGGCGTTCGCGCCGGATCACGTGCATCAAACCGAACGCAAGCGCCGCATCGCTGCCCGGAAACGGCTGTAGATGAATGTCGGCCTGGGCCGCAGTCGGCGTGCGGATGGGATCGACGACGATGACCGTACCCGGCGATTCGGGCAGCCAATGCTGATGCGCGTGGGGCGCCGATGCGTGCGGATTGGCTCCCCAGACGACGATGCACGCCGCATCCGCAGCCGTGCGCGGGTCGAAGCCGTCGACGGAGGTCCCGTAGAGGTAACGCAGCGCCGCGTGTCCCGCCATGTTGCAGATCGTGTCCGGCGCCACCTCGGTGGCGCCGAGCCGGTTGAAAAACCGCATCGGCGCCGCGCCGGCCAGCAAGGAGATGGTGCCGGTGTAATGCGCGTTGAGGATGGTGCGCGCTGCGCCGCCGTCGCTGATGCGGCGCAAGCGCGCCGCGATATCGGCAAGGGCGCGTTCCCACGACACCTCTTCGAAGTTGCCGGCGCCTTTTGGCCCGACGCGGCGCTGCGGCCGCAGCAAACGCACGCGGTCGTCGAGCCATTCGCGGTTATACGCCGTTGAGCACTTGCCGCAGAGACTGCCGCGGCTGACGGCGTGTAGCGGATCGCCGCGCACCGACACGACGCGTCCGCCGCGCTTGCGCACGAGCATGCCGCAGCTGTCGTAGCAATCCCGCGGGCAGGTCGTCCGCAGAATTTCGTCGGCCTCGCCGTGCCGGCTCATCGGCTATTCTGCTGAGCTATTTCTTTCGCGACGAGATCGCGCCTGATACCCGCCGCTTCGAGGCGCAGCGGCCGCGTGCGCAGCGCGCCGACTTCGGACGCGGTGTAGGGTTTGAAACCGGCTGGAACGTGCGCGGCGTCGAAGCGCCACAACATCCAGTTGACCACTTCGCTCAAATCGGCGTCGGACAGCGCCGAAGTCGCAACTCCCGGAACGCGCACCAGGTATTCACGGCCGCCCGGCACGCCGAGGAATTTCGCCACCGCGCCGGCGATCGCGGGCGTCGTAGCGGCGGATCCGCTGCCGTCCGGGCGGTGGCAGCCCTGGCAATTCAAGGTCCAATGCTGCCACGCGCGCTGCGCGTTCGCGACCCCGGGCGGCGGCGCTAAGAGCGAGCCAGGCGCGACGGCTAGACAATTCGCCAGGGGCGCAATGGCGCCGGTCAGCAATGCACAGCCCAGGAGCGGCCACGATGCGATGCGGATGGCGCGCGGCATTTATTTCTGGTCGACGGCCGCACCCAAGATCAGCGCGACCGTGCAGGTATAGGACTGGCTTTGGGTGCCGAAGCACCAGGTGACCTCGTTGTTGTTCTGCGGCCGCACGACCGGCCGATCGCCGTCGTTGCGCTGGCAGACGCAGCGGCCCCATCGCGGGCCGCCGCAGCAATCGTTGTACGAGATGATGTAATTGCGCTGGTCGGCCGGGTTGCGGCAGGTGCCGATCCATGTGATCGGCGACATCTCGGTGCCCGGTGGGCAGGCGAGCACGTTGCCGCCATAACAGGAGCACAGCGAGCCGTCGATCGCGCAATAGCGCCAATAATCGCAACGCGTGGAGTCTCCCGGATCCTGGGGATTGCCGCTATTCCGCGACGGCTGCTCGCCGGACATCGGGTCCGACTGCGGCGCGCCGTCCGCCTCGCCGGCCCGCGCGACCGGCAACAACGGCAAAGACGCCGCCCCGGCGAACAGGCCGCCGAGCAGGCTAAACACGCTGCGTCGGGACGTTCGGCTGGCGAACCCGCGCAGCACTTTCTCAGCCAATTGATCTATGTCAGCCACGTTGATCTCCCGACGAGGCCAGGTTTTTCCGGTGCAATCCAAGGAACTGCTGGATACTGCCGACGCCGCTTTCCTTGGCGATAAACAAGCTCTCCAAATGTTCGCGCGTATTGACGAGCCCCGCTGCCGCCAGCTTACCTGCGCCGTCGATCAGCACCGCGTACGGCAACTTGCCGACGCCAAAACGGCGGCCGAGCTGCTCGGACAACAGGTACGGGAAATTGCCGAGCCCCTTTTCGCGCACGAAGGCCGCGTGCTTCTCCGGTTCGCCGTCGCTCGCCAGGACGATGTCCAGCCATTTGCGTTCGGCGCCCTGTGCCGAGCGCACCGCCGGCAGCAGCGTCGCGCAAACCGCGCAGTCCGGCGACAGAAACAACAGCAGCTGGCCGCGTCCGCCGCGCGCGCCGCCTACTTGCACCGTGCGGCCGTCCAAAGCGGTTACGTCGAGCTGCGGCACTGGTTCGCCCTGCTTGAGCGGCTGCGGCAGCAACAATGCGCCGGCCGGCGCGATGCGTTGATGCAAGATGCCGATCTGCCGGGCGAGGACGATACAGACCACGGCGAGCAGCAGCACCGCAGCCCAAAGGACGATTTGCGAGGCAATCACGAAATTCATTGGACTACTCCGGCGCGCAACGGTCGCAGCGCCATGGCCTGATCGAGCGCCAGATACAGACCGAGCATTGCCGCCGCGGCGAGCAGCTGCATCATCCAGATCGACACGGAGGCGCTCGCGCCCCGACCGGCCAGCGCGACGCCCCCGGCCAGCGCAGCCAAGCCCAGGGCCCGTGACGGCTGATAGACGCCGATCGGCCGGTCGGCGACCGCGAAGCTGCAGCCGCAGTGCAGATCGGTGCGGCCGCGGGCGAACGCGAGCCCGAGCGCCGCGCCGTAAAGCGCCCAGATCGCCGCAGCGAGTGCTGCGCCGGCGGCGCGCGTCGCGGGAATCAACAACAGGCATCCGGCGGACATTTCGGCGAGCGCCGCCGCAAGCACGAGCAGCGCCGCGCGGCGTAACGATACGCCGGCAAGCTCACCGGCGGCGCGCCGGGCTTCATCTGCGCTCCGCATTTTATGCGCCGCGGAAGCGATCAGCAGCAAGGCGCAAAATGCGGCGAACTGCGCTGCGGCGAGTCGTATCACCGCAGATGCCGACATCGCATCGCCGATCGCTGCGCTCGTCATCATCGGCCTACCGGCTGAATCGACATTCGCGTGTAGAAGCCCGGAATGCCGAGGCTGCGGATCAAACTGCCGGTCTTCGGATCGTAGACATCGATCCTATCGCTGGTTTGGACGATCAGCAGCGGAGCGGCGCCATGGGTCAGTGCGATCGAGGACCCCGGCCTGACCAGCCGCAATCGATCGACGCGCGTCTTCTTCACCGCATCGAACACCCACACTTCCGTACCCGGGTCCTTGTGCGACCCCTCCTGGGCATTGGCCTGCATCACCACGTACAAGCGCTTCTGGCCGTCGCTGGCAATCAGCTGCCAGCCGCTCGGTCGCCAATGCGCCTCCCGTTCCTGCGGCGACACCATCGGCCAGGAAGGCAGCACCTTGGCCTGCTCGCCGCGCATGTCGATCGGCTGCATATCCCCCAGCATCGTCGGAAAATACTCGACCCCGTCGATCGCCGCCGAGGTCGTGAACAAGGGGTTCTTGTCCAGATCGTTGAAACGCGCAGACTCCGTGCGTGCCGCCGCCATACCTTGCGCGTCGAGCGCGACGGACAATATCGTTCCGCTCGCGCAAAGCGTCGAGAAGCCGCGCTCGCCCGACGGATATATCAGCGAGCATCCGGGAATATCGATCGAGTCCAGTACTTTGCGGTTGATCAAATCGACGACGGTGACCGACGATGCAGGCGTAAAATTGAAAACCAGCGCCATGCGCTCGTGGTCGGTGAACGCAAACATGCCTTGCATCGCGGTGATCAACGCCCGCTTGCCTCCGGGCAGAACGATCTCGCCGATCGGGTTCAGCGTCTTCTTGTCGTAGACGGTAATGAAATCCGTGCGCGTGCCGCGGGTATAGCGCGACCAAACCGTATCGGCGACGTAGAGTTCCGGACGATGCTCCGGCACGAGCAAGGTCGCCGAATCGCGCGCCTGCAGCTGCCCCTCGACAGTGCGCGCGTCGGTGCCGACGTCGCGCAGTTCGATGCGGTCGGTAGAGTAATTCAGAAACACCCACGTCGGCGGATATTGCTCCGGCAGGGTCAAGACCCGCGGTATCGTATCGGCCGGCAACGGCTCGGGATAATCAGCGGCGCCCGCGAGGCCCGTCGACAGTATCGCAAAGACCACCGCGGGCATCGCCCGGACGCTCAGTACGTTCATGGACTATGAGATCTCCTCGAACTCGTTTTGCGCCAATCACGCGCATCCCCACAGCGGGCTTTTACGCCGAGTGTACTGCAAGCCGCGCGTCGTGAACACTGAAGCGCACTACGATGAGCGCACAACGAGTATATTGGCGGCCGCTATTCGGCATTAGATGACAGATGGCGGCCAACTAGTCGATGAACGCGGCCCAAATAACGTTTTACATCGCGCTTTTCACCGCGGGCATCGCTTTCGTGCGCGGCGCGGTCCGCGCTGCTGCACGCCAATCCGACGTGCGTTGGCCGACGCCGACGGAAATCCTCGTGGGGCTGGTCACCGATTTTCTCGATGCGCTGGGTATCGGCTCCTTCGCGTCGACGACGGCGATCTACAAGCTTCGCCGTCTTGTCCCCGACGAATTGATTCCCGGCACGCTGAACGTCGGTCATACGGCGAGCGCGATCACCGAATCGCTGATATTCGTGACGGCCATCCTCGTCGATCCGCTGTTATTGATCAGCACCATCGGCAGCGCCGCGCTGGGTGCGTGGCTCGGCGCAGGGGTCGTCGCGCGAATGCCGCGGCGCGCGATCCAAATCTTCATGGGCCTGGCCTTGATCATCGCGGGCTGTGTGTTCGCCGCAATGAATTTTGGTTCGTTGCCCGGCGGCGGCGTCGCGATGAGTCTGGCCGGCTGGAGATTTGCGGTCGCCGTCGGCGTCAATTTCGTGCTCGGCGCGCTGATGAGCGTCGGCATCGGATTGTACGCGCCGTGCATGATCACGCTCGCCTTGCTCGGCATGAATCCGATCGCCGCGTTTCCGATCATGATGGGCGCCTGCGCCCTGCTGCAGCCGGTCGCGAGCCTGCGCTTTTTCACCACCGGCCGCTTCGCTTGGGGGCCTTCGCTCGGACTCACGCTAGGCGGCGTCGTCGGCGTGCTGATCGCCGCCTACATCGTCAAATCGCTGCCTCTTCATGCGCTGCGATGGCTGGTCATCGTCGTGATCGCCTACGCCGCGATTGCGATGCTGCGCTCCGCAGCCCGCAGCCGCGCCGGCTGAGGGCGCCGCCGCCTCACGTAGACTCGCCCAAATCCGGCGCCCCTCGCCCATCGGCGGATTCCCAGAGCCGCCGCCAGCCGTCGTGCCCCAAAGCCCGCATGGTCGCGATGTTTCGGCGGTAGATCCCGGCCGGGTCTGCTCGCGCCGCAATCGCCCGCTCGACGCTCGCTTCGCGCAATAGGTGCAGCGTAGGATACGGCGAGCGATTGGTATAATTTTCGATATCTTCGGGCCTCGTGCCGGCGAATTGATACCGCGGATGAAAGCTCGCGATTTGCACCGTTCCTTCGACGCCCAGATCGGCGATCGCTCGTTCGCAGTCGCCGAGAAATTCGTTGAATTCGATAAAATCCTGCAACGCGTACGGATGGATCAACAGGGTCGTTTCGCACCGCATCGGGTCCGCCGCGCGCAGCAGCAGCAGTTCGGCGCGAATATCCTCGAGCAGGCCCGCCGGGCTGCGTTGCTCGCTGACGGCGAACCGGATTCGCCCCGCCGCGTGGACGCCGGCGGCGAACGGGCAAAGGTCGAGGCCGATGACCGCCCTCTCCAACCAGCGGCGCGTCGCGCCGATGACTTGATCCTTAGTGTTCGAATTCACGTCAGTTCGAGTATCCTAGCGCGCCGAAATCCCAATCGAGACCCCGTAGAATGCCACAATCGATCCCCGCGACGCTGATACCCGGAGACGGCATCGGTCCGGAAATCGTCGACGCGACGCTCGCCGTCCTGGACGCTCTCGGATCGCCGTTCCAATGGGATCGGCAGATCGCGGGACTCGAGGGCGTGAGGCGCGCCGGCGACCCCTTGCCCGCGGCGACGCTGCAAAGCATCGCGCGCACCCGCCTGGCGCTCAAAGGTCCTTTGGAAACCCCGTCAGGCGGCGGCTACCGCTCGTCCAACGTTCGTCTGCGCGAGGAATTCAAGCTCTATGCAAACCTGCGGCCGGCCCGCACGATGATGCCCGGCGGGCGCTTCGAGAACATCGACCTGGTCGTCGTGCGCGAGAACCTCGAGGGCTTGTACATCGGCCATGAACATTACATTCAGATCGACGACGATCCGCACGCGGTCGCTATCGCGACCGGTATCAACACCCGTCAGGGAAGCCGGCGCGTGTTGGAATTCGCCTTCGATCACGCAATCACGACCGGCCGAAAGAAGGTTTCCATCGTCCACAAGGCCAACATCATGAAGGCTCTGACCGGTATTTTTCTCGAAACCGGCATCGCACTTTACGAGGAGAAGTATCGCGGACGCTTCGCGTTGGAAACCGTCATCATCGACGCTTGCGCAATGAAGCTCGTGCTCGATCCATGGCAATTCGACGTATTGGTGACGACCAATCTGTTCGGCGACATCTTATCCGACCTCGCAGCAGGGCTGGTCGGCGGGCTGGGCTTGACGCCCGGCGCGAATATCGGGGCCGACGCGGCCGTTTTCGAGGCCGTGCACGGTTCGGCCCCGGACATCGCCGGCAAGGGGGTCGCGAATCCCACCGCATTGATGCTCGCGGCGGCGATGATGCTCGATCACTGCCGCCTGCACCATTTAGCGGTCCGGCTGCGCCGAGCCATCGATCAGACGCTGAATCTCGACAAGGTCCGCACCGGCGATGTCGGTGGACGCAGCACGACGGCCGCCTTTACGCGCGCGCTCGTCGAGCGCATCACCAACGGCTGAGCCCGGATCGGATCGACCAAATCGATGTCGAACGTCATTTCGATCGACCAGCTGACCAAGGTCTACGCCTCGGGTCACACGGCGCTCAAGAACATCGATTTGGTCATCCGCAAGGGCGAGATCTTCGCGCTGCTCGGACCTAACGGCGCCGGCAAGACGACGTTGATCAACATCGTTTGCGGCATCGTCACGCCCACCAGCGGACGGGTTCTGGCAGATGGGCACGACGTCACGCGCGATTATCGGGCGGCCCGCGGAAAGATTGGGCTGGTGCCTCAGGAGCTATGCACCGATGCGTTCGAAACCGTATGGGCCACGGTGAACTTCAGCCGCGGGCTTTTCGGGCGGGCGCCGAACCACGAATTCATCGAACGGCTGCTGCGCGATCTGTCCTTGTCGGACAAGCGCGATGCAAGGATCATGACGTTGTCCGGCGGCATGAAACGGCGCGTGATGATCGCGAAGGCCTTGTCCCATGAACCCGAGATTCTTTTCTTGGATGAGCCCACAGCCGGCGTCGACGTCGAACTGCGGCGCGACATGTGGTCGCTCGTGCGAGGGCTGCGCGCGCAGGGCGTAACGATCATACTGACGACGCACTACATCGAGGAAGCCGAAGAGATGGCCGATCGAATCGGCGTCATCAATGACGGCGCCTTGATCGTCGTCGACGACAAGCGCGAATTGATCAAGAAACTCGGCAAGAAACAACTGATTCTGCAGCTGCGCAATTCCCTGGAGCGCATTCCGGCCGACCTGGCCGATTGGGGTCTGGCGCTCCAGGCGGGTGGCGCAGAACTGGTATTTTCCTACGAAGCCAACCGGAGCATCGACATATCGGCGTTGGTTCGGCGTCTCAACGAGTTATCGATCGACTTTACCGACATGCACACGCAGCAAAGCTCCTTGGAAGACATCTTCGTCAGTCTGGTGAGTAAGCGCACATGAATGCATCATTCACGCCGAGATTCAACCGTCACGGCGTATGGGCGATCTACAAGTTCGAGATCGCCAGGGCGCTGCGCACCCTCGTGCAAAGCCTCGTAACGCCGGTCATCACGACGTCCTTGTATTTCATCGTCTTCGGAGCGGCGATCGGCGCGCGGATGAACAGCCCCGGCGGCGTCAATTACGGAGCCTTCATAGTGCCGGGGCTGATCATGTTGACGCTGTTCACCGAGAGCATCGCCAACGCGTCGTTTGGGATCTTTTACCCGCGATTTACGGGCTCAATCTACGAACTGCTGTCCGCGCCGGTCTCCCCGCTCGAAATCGTCATCGGTTACGTCGGCGCCGCTGCAAGCAAGTCGCTGGTGCTCGGGCTGATCATCCTCGCGACGTCGTCGTTGTTTGTCCCGTTGAGGATTTTGCACCCGGCAGCGATGCTCGCGTTGCTGCTGCTGACCGCCACGACCTTCAGCTTGTTCGGTTTCATCATCGGCATTTGGGCCAAAGGGTGGGAACACATTCAGGTCATTCCCGCCCTCGTTCTGACGCCGTTGACGTTTCTCGGCGGCGCGTTCTATTCGATCGACATTTTGCCGCCGGCTTGGCGGACGTTCAGCCTGTTCAACCCGATCGTGTATTTGATCAGCGCATTCCGCTGGAGCTTTTACGGAAATACCGGTGTCGGCATTGGCGTCAGCTTGGCATTTACGCTTGGATTTTTCTTGATCGGCTGCGCGATCGTCGCGTGGATCTTCAAGACCGGATATCGATTGAAGAGCTAGTTCCGCAGCCGCGGCGGCGCGCTCTCACGGCACTGTGACGCTCCGCCTGAACACCATCAGCTTGGTCTCCATCGATTGCACCTCTGCGTCGTCCTGGTTCAGCGTGCGGCTGCGCGCGCTGACGATGCCGCGGTCGGGCCGCGAGCGTGACGGCGATATCTGGAGTATCTCTGTTTCGACCCGCAGTAGATCCCCAGGGCGCGTCGGCCTCGGCCATCTGACGTGGGTCTCGATGCCGATGATGCCGCAACCGAGCGGCAAGCCGCCGTCGACCAACAGGCGCATCGTCAGCGCCGCGACCAGCCAGCCGCTCGCGGCCAAGCCCCCGAAGAACGTGTCCTTGGCCAGCCGCTCGTCCATGTGAAACGGCTGCGGATCGAACCGGCCTGCGAACTCCCGGATTTCGGCGTCGCTGACCAGGTGCATGCCGCTCGTGAATCGGTCGCCGGCCGCAAGATCGTCGAGGTAATACGATTTCAGGTCTGCCGGGCGAGTCCGGTCCGATCGTCACGGCGCCGTCCTCGCCACCGGCTCACTGTCAGGATCCAAGCCGACATCGGCCAGAGCAGCCTCGCGCCGGTCGGCTTCGAGGTCGAGCGAACGGCAGGCGAGCAGATAGACTCCGGACGACACCGGCAGCCCGATCAGCATCGCGATATCCGCACCGCCGAGCAGCGCGGCAATCGGCCCCGTATACATTTGCGTGCTGAAGAAGGGGATCATCGCCGCGAAGCCGATGAAATAGGCGCTGAGTCCCCGCCAATTCCACCGTCCATACATGCCGCGGGCGTTGAATATCTCCCGTACCGAGTAGTGCCCCTTGCGCACGATATAGAAGTCGACCAAATTGATCGCCGTCCACGGCGTGAACAAATATAGAAGCACGGCCAGGAATTCACCGAACCGTTCGGCGAAATTATGCGTCGCTGTCAATGCGATCAGCATCGAGGCGACGGCGGTGATCAGCAGCCCCACCACGCGCTTCGGCACGGTCGGTCGCACCGGCTTGATCGAATCGGCCACGCTGAGCAGGGTCAGGGACGCGCCGTAGAAATTCAGCGTAGTGATCGTCACCAATCCCAGCAGCGAACAGATCAGCAGCGGCTTGCCGAAATTAGGCAAGGCGGCGTCGGCCACGGCGCGCACTGAGCCTGCGACATCGAGCGTCGGGTACAGCGCCGCCGCCACGGTGCCGACCAGCATCGTCCAGGTACCGCCGATGAAAGCGCCCAAATAGGTCCACCAAAACGACGCGGCGACGCCGACGTCTCGCGGCAAATAGCGCGAATAATCGGAGACGTAGATCGACCAGGATATTTGATACGATGCGGCGGCAAACAGCTGCGCGAGAAACGGGACCGCGCTGAAATCGGCGATCGCGACCGCCTTGTCCTCGAAGTGCAGGTTCGTGATCGCGACCACCGAAAACACCAGCAGCGCGATGATCATCACGGCCGCGACGAGGCGCTGCGCCATGTGGATGAGGTCGTAGCCGGCGACCGCGATCGAAGCCGACAACACGGTGAAAACCAACATCGTCGGTGCGGCCGCACCGCCGTATAGCGAATGGACCGTCTGCGCCGCCAGGACCTGATTGAACGCGTTGTAGCCGATGTAGGAAATCAGAGCGACGCCCCAAACCAATAGCGCGCCGACGTAGCCGAATTGCGGACGCGACTGGATCATTTGCGGCAGGCCGAGCTGCGGACCCTGCGTCGAGTGAAACGCCATGAAGAACGTTCCGAACGCGCTGCCGAGTACGACCGCGACCGCCATCCATACCAAGTTGCCGCCGAGCGCGACGCCGACGACGCCGGTGGCGACAGTCGCCAAATGTGCATCGCCGGAGAACCAAACCGGCCATAGATGCCACACTTTGCCGTGCCGTTCTGCGATCGGAACGTAGTCGATCGAGCGTCTTTCGATCAGATGTTCGCCGATCGACTTGCGTTTCTTGCCCGGCGTCTGATCCTCTTGCACCGCACACCTCGCCCGCTCCGCGACCGAAATTGGTCAAGGCGCATCGTACCCGCCGCCGAGTGCATGCAGCAAACCGGCCGTATCGACATACCGGTCGGCCTGCGCTCCGATGCGGTCGATGCGGGTTAGCAGCGATTGCCGGCGGGCGTCGAGCAAGACCTGCTCACTCACGCCGCCAGCCGCATATTCGCGCTCCGTGATGGAAAGCGCCGCCTGCGCTTGCGCCGCCGCATTCGACCGGGCGAGTAATTTACTGGCGTCCGCATCGAGTGCCGATAGGCCGTCGGCGACCTCCTGCAACGCCTGCAGAACCGTCAATCGATAGGTGGCGCCGGCGGCGGCGTAGGCGGCGCGCGCCGAGCGCTTCTTGGCGCGCAGCTCGCCGCCGCGAAAAATCGGCTGCATCAGTTGCGCGCCCATGCTCCAAACGTTGAAGGCGTTCGCGAGATCCCCGCTGTTCGTCGCGATCGACCCGGCGCTCGCGGTCAGCGTGAGCTTCGGATACAGGTTCGCGGTCGCGACGCCGACGTCGGCATTCGCGGCGTGCCAGAGGGCCTCCGCGGCGCGCACATCGGGCCGCCGCCGGGCGAGCGTCGAACTCAGCGTGACCGGCAGCTCGGTCGGCAGCCGCAGGGCGTCGAAATCGACGGCCGGCGCGCCGGAATCCTCCGGCGCCTGTCCGAGATACGCGGCCAGTTGATGCGACAGCTGGGCGCGCTGCTGGTCGAGAATAGGAAGATCGCTTTGCGCTCGGGCAAGAGCCATCTGCTGATTGCGCAATTCCAATTCCGATACGCCGCCGAGGGCATAGCGCCGCCGGATGATCTCGGTTTGCCGCTTCAAGGTGTCTAGCAACTGCATCTCGGCGGCAATCTCGGCGTCCAGCGAAGCGCGGCGCACCGCGGCGGTGACGACGTTCGCCGCGAGCGTCAGGCGGCTGGCCTCGTATTCATAACGCTGATAGTCCACTTGCGCGCGCAGCGCTTCGACCACCCGGCGATTGGCGCCGAAAATGTCGAGCATATAGCTGGCATTGACCGACGCGTTGTACAAATTGAACGGCGGCGGCGACGGCGAGGCGACGAACCCGTAGGCCGCCGTATCGATTCTTTGCCGAGAGCCCGAAACCGTCGCGTTGACGGCCGGCCACGCGGTCGCACCGGTCTGCGCTTGCACATCGGCCGCCGCCTCGCGCAGGCGCGCTTGCGCCCGCTCCAGATCCGGACTCGCCGCCAGCGCGCGGTCCACGAGAGTATTCAATGCCGCGCAATCGAACATGGTCCACCAAGCCGGCGGCGGCGATGCATCGCCGCGGAAGTGTTGCGCCTGCGTCGCTCCGTGGTCGGTGCCTACCGTGGCGCCCGGCACGCGCGGCAGTGAAATCGGAGAAACATCGCCTTGCGGCGACTGGAAATCCGGGCCGACGGCACAGCCGGCGAGCGCCGACAAGGTCAGTGCGGCGCAGGCATTCGCGAGAATCCGGGCTCGAGCGGGCATGGACGCGCCCCTCCTCAGTCCAGGGTGCGGCGGTAGAACCGCACGGCGACGAACATCAGCACGGCTGTGAACAGCATGATCGGCCAAACGTTCGGCCAAAGCTCCGGCCAGCCGTTGCCCTTCAGCAATATTCCGCGTATCAGACGATTGAAATACGTCAGCGGCAATAGGTCGCCGACGTACTGCGCCCAGCGCGGCATGCCGTAGAAAGGAAACATGAACCCCGACAACAGGATGTTCGGCAGGAAATAGAACACCGTCAATTGCATCGCCTGCAACTGATTGCTCGCGAGCGAAGACAGAGTGATGCCGACCGTCAACGTCGCGGCGATGAACAGCAGCGCCGACAGAAAGATTGCAACGACGCTGCCGACGAAAGGCACGCCGAACACCCATTTTGCGGCGCAAAGAATGATCGTCGACTGGATCAATCCGATCACGATGTAAGGAACGATCTTGCCGGTGATGACCTCGATCGGCAATACCGGTGTCGAGAGCAGATTCTCCATCGTGCCGCGTTCGCGTTCGCGCGTTATCGCGAGACCGGTCATCAATACCATCGTCATCGTCAGTATGACGCCCATCAGTCCCGGGACGACGTTGGTTTGCGACTTGCCCTCCGGGTTGTAGAGGCTATGCGTCTGGATTTCGAAGGCCCCCTCGCCGCCGTTCAATACGGCCAAAGGCCCGGTCAGGTCCTTGGCTGCCACCGACTGCACAAGCTGTCTGGCGGCGGCGAGCGCCGCGCTCGCCGCCAGCGGATCGGTCGCATCGGCCTCGAGCAGGATGGCCGGCCTCTCGCCGCGCAACAGCCGGCGGGTGAAATCCGGCGGGATCGTCACGATGAACATCACGTCGCCCCGGGCAAGCGCCTCGCGCGCGGCTCGTTCGCCGCCGATGCCGCCGACGAGCGCGAAGTATTCCGAGTTCGTCATTGCCGCGATCAGACTGCGCGTGAACTCGCTTTGATTCGCGCCGATAACGGCCGTCGGCAAATGCTTGGGATCGGTATTGATCGCGAATCCGAACAAGGTCAACTGCACGATCGGGATAGCGACGATCATCGCGAAGGTCAATCGATCGCGCCGCAGCTGCAGAAATTCCTTCAGCACGACGCCCCACCAGCGGGATATCGACAGGCCGCGGTGGCTCATTCCAAAGGCTCGCCGCCGCTGCGCGAGCGGGTCATCAGAGAGATGAAGACGTCCTCGAGGTTCGTCGGCACGCGCCGCATCTGCGCGCGCTCGGGGTCGAGTGCCGAGCGCAGCGTGCGCTCGAGCAAATCCCCGTCGCGGCCACTGACGTGAATGTCCGCGCCGAACGCCGAGGTTTGCTCCACGCCGGGAAGCGAACGCAGGAGCGCCGCCAATTCGTTCAGATCCTCTCCCTGGACGATCCACGTCGTCAAACCCTCGGCGGCGATGATCTCAGCCGCACTGCCTTGCACCAACAGGCGACCATTTGAAAGATAAGCGAGCTTGTGGCAGCGTTCGGCCTCGTCCATATAGTGGGTGCTGACGAGCACGGAAATGCCGGCAGCGGCGAGCCGGTGCAGTTGCTCCCAAAAGTCCCGGCGGGCCATCGGGTCGACGCCAGCCGTCGGTTCGTCGAGCAGCAGCAGGCTGGGCCGATGCAGCGTGCAGGCGGCGAGCGCCAACCGCTGCTTCCATCCGCCGGAGAGCGCGCCCGTCAGCTGGTCGGCTCGTGCCGCGAGTCCCAAGTCCTGCAGCGCGCGCTCGACGACAGCTCGGCGTTCGGGCATTTCGTAGAGACGCGCGACGAAATCGAGATTCTCGCGGATCGATAAATCGTCCCAGAACGAGAAGCGCTGTGTCATGTAGCCGACTTGGCGCTTGATGTCGAGCGTCTGTCGCCGCAAATCGAAACCCAAGCAAGTTCCGTCGCCGGAATCGGCCGTCAGCAAGCCGCACATCATCCGTATGGAAGTGGTCTTGCCGCTGCCGTTCGGGCCCAGGAAGCCGAATATCTCGCCGCGCTTGACCTGCATCGATAAGTCGATCACGACGTGCTTGTCGCCGAACGACTTGTTCAGATCATGAACGTCGATCGCCAAAGCCGGTGCGGCCGGGAGCGTCATTGCAATCGCACCTGCACCGGTTGGCCGGGGTGCAAACGCACCGCATCGGCCGGCGCCGGCCGCGCCTCGACCATGTAGACGAGTTTGGTGCGGCTTTCATCGCTATAGATGACCGGCGGCGTGTACTCCGCTTCGGCGGAGACATAGTCCACCCGAGCGGCGACCGGCGAGGCGCAGCCGTCGCAACTAACCAGCAAGCGCCTGCCGACCGCGATGCTTCCGAGCACCCGTTCCGGAACGAAAAAGCGCAGCTTGATGTTTTCCGGCGGCAGCATCCGCACGATCGGACTGCCTGCCGGTACGAATTCGCCGAGCCGGTAGAGCGTATCGTAAATGAGTCCCGCGGCCGGAGCGCGAACTGAGCGCTGCTCGAGTTTCCAGCTCGCCTGATCGAGCGCCGCCGAGGCGGCCGCCACCTGCGCTGATTGCTCTAGAAGTTGCTCGCGGCGGCCCGGCAACTGCGCGACACGGATCTGCTCCGACAATTCCTGCACTCGCGCGGCGTTGGATTCGGCCAATGCTCTCGACGCATCGAGTTGCGCTTGCGAAAGTCCGCCCGCTCGGAACTGGGCCTGATCGCGGAGGATCGCGGCCGCCGAGCTGCGGTCCGCGGCCTGCGCCTGCAGGAGCTGCGCACGGACGACGTCGACCTCCGGCGGGCGCTTGCCGGTGCGCAAGTCCGCCAGCGCGGCGCGAGCGGCATCGAGTTGCCGCTGCGCCTGCCGCTGCGCCGCATTCTCGGCGACGTCGTCCAACGAGAACAACAGCGCATTCGCCTCCACCTGTTGGCCGCGGACGACCGGCAGATGCACGAGGCGGCCGGCCGCCGAGGCACCGACGTACACGAACTCGCCTTCGACGTAACCCTGATAGGACTGCGGCGCCCGCGATGAACAGGCTGGCAGCGCACTCGCCAGCAGCGCGGCGGCAAGCGCCGCACATAGGTTCCAACGGGGATGTGAACCCGCTCGGATCGAAGTCATCGAGCCCTCCTTGGTTTGCCGGCGAGGCCATCGACGAGCAGCGCCGTCAGATGACGAGTGAGCGCCTGATCGTCCAGAGCGCCGGTCTGCAGCACACGTTCGCGAAGCCGCGTCGTCGCGAGCAGCAACATCGTCAAGCCGAAAATCGAAACAAACACGAGCTTGGGTTCGATCGCCGCATTGATCAAGCCCTGCGCCTGTGCCGCCGCCATGTCTTGCGCAAAAGCCTGTACATTCTTAAACGGCAGGCGCGCCACCACATGAGCGCGCAGGTGCCCGCCTTCACTCAAGACCTCGCGCACCCAAAGTGCGGGCAACCACGGATTCGCGGCGACGGTTTCGATGACCCGGCCGAGGATGGCTGGTACCACGGCCAGAGGGTCGCTCGCGCGACCGGCAATCGGCGCCCATACCCTGTCTACGATCGGCTGTATGCGCTCGTCGACGACGCTTTCGACGAGCTGCTCGCGGCTCTTGAAATAGTAATGGACCATGGCGGCGGTCACGCCGCTATGAGTCGCGATCTGATTCATCGTCGTCGACGACATCCCTTGCTCGGCAAACAGGACCGTCGCGGAATTCAATAGGCGCGCCCGCACGTTCGGGGACGCGGCGGCGGGAGGTCGTCCGCGCCGGGCCCCCTTTGCCCGCAACTTGATCATCGGACTGACGGCTGAGTCGTCACACCGGTATTTAACTAACTAATTAATTAAAATACAAGCAGACGTCCCGCCGTGGATGCCCAGTGCGGATCGGAGCGGCTCGCGAGTCGACGCCGCTTTGCGACGGCATTACCCCTGATCGTGATCGCCGTGATCACTGCGGTCGCGATGATCACCGTGGTCGCGATGATCACCGTGGTCGCGATTCATGCCGACCTTCGTCCTTGCGAACATCGCGATCGTGGCCATGCATCTTCCGGCGCGCCGGGACGTACACATTGTTGTACCACTGGTCCCGGACGAAATATACCGGCTGCCCGCAAGCATTATATTCATGGCAATGGCGGCGCCAATTCCGCACATAGCCGGGCGGAACGTGCAGATAGATCGGCTCCGGCGCCGCGTAAGTCGGAGGGCGCGACCAGGACGGGCTGGGCATTGATGAGCTGCGGCGGCGGTGCGTTGCCTATGTCGATGCGGCCGTATAGTCCCGGTTGATCCACCGTGATCGAAACACCCACATCACCGGCAAATGCGGGGGCCGCGCCGGCCAGAATCGTTACCACCAAAATGAGCTTGTTCATTTGTCCAATAACCTCGTTGAATTGCATCAATTTGCCTGCGCGGCCGGGATTTCGGCCGCGCGGTTGCACTATTTTTACGCGGTCCGGCAACTAGTCGCCAGTGAATTCGTCAGCCGTTCATCCGGCTGTCCGCATGCCCATGACGGCATATTGCGACAGCAACGGGCCAGATCGGGCGCAATGCCGATCGACGGCGCCCGTAGCGCGCGCTCCGGGCCCGGGCAAGAATGTTTACGTCCGGCAATCCCGGGCGTAGCATGCGAACTCACGATCGGTAGCCGGAGTGCATGCCTATGAGCAACAAGGATCTAGAGCGCGACTCAAAAGCTGCGGTGGATAGATCCGGCGAGGATCGATTGCGCGGCAAGGGGCTCGGGGGCTCCGACCAGAAGCGCGCGGTCGACCACACCCAGCGTGAAAAGACCCGCGATCCGGATGCCGTACTGCATCTTGACGACGAAAAGGACACCTTGTACGAGGACGGGCTGGATGTCGATGAGGACCCCGGCTTGCTCGCGGGTACCGACGGTAACCCGAACAAGGGCTGACCGCCAAAGTCGGATGCCGGGCGGATCAGCGCAGGGGGCGCCGCAACATCGCAATGCCGACCTCACGGCCGGAAGGGCGACCATGCCGCTGACGCCATTCCACATCGCCGTCCAGGTCCGGGATATTGCCGAGGCGCGGCGCTTCTATCGCGAGATCATTGGCTGCGCCGAGGGCCGCAGCGACGTCGATTGGGTCGACTTCAACCTTTATGGCCACCAGTTCGTCTGCCATCTGAATCCCGATCTCGGCAAAAATGGCCAAATCGCCTCCCATTTCAAGCCGGTCGACGGTCATGGCGTACCGGTGCCGCATTGCGGCGTCGTCCTGGAACTCGAGCAATGGGATCTGCTCGCGTCGCGCCTCAAGCGGCACCGGGTGCGCTTCGTGGTCGAGCCCCACGTGCGCTTCAAGGGCACGCCCGGAGAACAATCGACTCTTTTCCTGCTGGACCCGTCGGGCAACGCTCTGGAATTCAAGGCGTTCAAGGATATCGCCGGACAACTGTTCGCGACCTAGGCCTCGGATCTTTGCGCCGCGCGAGGGATCTCGATTAACGGTTGACGATCTTCGGGTCGCAAAGGGCCGTGACCGGCGACGGAGCAGCCAAGTCCACCACCGACAAGACGTAGAAGGCGGCCTGCCTGTCCGTATTCCTATCGTGAATCGTAACGGTTTTTTTCGGAACAGGACCCAAGTCGTGCCATAGCAGCTTTTTCCTATCGCTTATGAAGCCAACGTCGTCGATCGCGAAACTCGATTGACTCCCGATAGTCACGGTAAACTTAGCATCGCCTCGCTGATTGAATGTCACGTCGCCGGTGTTGCCATCGCCGCCGGTGAACCTGCAGCTGTACGTCGACCCGTTGGAGGCGATTGTAGCCGTGTAGCCCGGCTGTCCGTTGGACGGGGCCGCGAGTACATCGAGCGTGATATTGGGGCCGACGATTGCAGCCCCGTTTCCGGACGGCACCGGATTGCCGGCGAACGAACAGGCAGACAGGGTTGCGGCAACGAAGATCGGGAAAGACAGCGGTTTACGCATGAACGATTCCCCCGTGGTGGTCGGCGCCTCCGGCCAAGGCAGACACGGCACTGCTGCCTGCAAGACGGTGCCCAATCCGCGAACAAGGATGCTAGCGCTTCGTGCAGCGGCGGTATAGTGCGATAAGCGCCGCGCTACTCCGACTGCGTCATGATGCGGCCGGTCCACGGTCGAAGGGGCCAGGGAAACAACGCGACATAGCCGTAGCGGTTCAGTTGCGCCTCCACTCGCTTTGCTTCGGCCAAATCTCCGGTCAACACGCAAAGGCGCGCCCAGGGGTCGAGGATTCTCCAATAGCCGGAATTGCGCGCCACACCCGCCAGTGTGCGGCGCGCCGCTGCGAAGTGGGCATCCGCGGCGGATGACCGACCGGCTTGCTCGGCCGCCATGCCGGAGATCAACTCGCACAAGCCGATACGACCGGCCGTTTCGGCCGAGTCCAAGGCGGTCTCGTCGTTACATAGACTGTGCAAGGCATTGGCCTCCCGTTGGGCCGCCCGGCGATCGCCCCTCTGCAATGCGCGCATGCTGCGCAGCGACAGGGCGTCCAGAAGATTGCGCCGAACGTAACGGTCCGAGCGCTCGATTTTCATCGAGGCCTCGAGCAGCGGGTCGGTCCGCGCGAGATCGTCGTTGGCGGCAGAGTAGCGTCGGCTGCCGATGCGCGCCGCAGCGCGCAGAATCAAGGCGCGCAGATACTCCCCGCTCCAGTCCTTATTGTCCGGGTCATGTGTCGTCAGCATCTTCATGCGCTCGGCCGCGCCGTCGGCAAGCGTTTCCGCGCGCGTGTATTCGCCGCGGATGCGGAGCATATCCGACAGCATCAGCTCCGACGTCGACAACGTGTACTTCCATCGCAGATCGTTCGGTTGCGCGGCGACGATTCGCCGCACCGCATCGGTCTTCCTCGCGAGCAGCGTCTCCGCTTTCGGCAGATTCCCGCGCTGTTCCTCCACGCTGCCCTGCCATGAGACTTCGTCGGCGACCTCGTAGATCATGTTCAAGTCGCCGGGTGTCCTGGCGAGGATTGATTCCAGCGTGCTTCGAGCCCGTGCAAACCCTTCGCTTGCCCGCAAAAGCTCGCCGCCCTCGAAATCGAGAACGGCGAGATTGTGGTCTCCGTAGGCCACTTCGTGTTTCCAGTCGATGTTGCGCGGATCGATCGCGTAGGCCTCACGAGAGGTATCGCGATAGCGCGTCAGCCACAGTCGCGCACGATGCAGGTCGCGGCTTTGCCAATACACGTATCCGAGGTAGTACTCGGCCTGCCCGCGATCGAACAGCCGTTTACCGTCGCCGGGGCGCCGGTCGGCCAGTGCTTTACTGCGCAAGTACGCGCTCTGGAAGCTGGCCAGCGCTTCCGGAAAGCGCGCCTGACTCAATCGCACCTGTCCGATCTGGGTCAGAGCCTGCGCCTGTCGCGCCAGCAGTACATCCGACAAGTCGCGCGGATCGAGACCGGCGAAATAGCGCATCTCCTGGTCGTTGACGGTGTCGAGCAGATCGAGGCGGCCGACTTTCTCGAGCTTCGGACGCAGATCATCGAGCATGAAACCCAGCAAATCCTCAGCCTGCGCTTGCCGCCGCTGTGCATCCTTGCGCGCGATCTCGGCCCGCGCCTGTTGCTGGCGCGCGTCATTGCGGGCAATCCAAGCGGTCGCGGCCAAGGCCAGAGCCATTGTCATGCCGGTTAGCGAGGCGACGACGATCGCCAGCATGCGCCGATGCCGGCGCTGCGCCTCACGCTGGCGCAGAGTATCGAGATCTACTCCAAGCAGACCGGCAATGAGCTTCAGCTTGGCGATCACGTGACCGTCCATGCCGGGGCGCATGTCTGCGGCTATCGGCTCGGCGCAGCGTCGCCCAATCTCGCCGTCGCGCTCGATCTGGAAGCGCAAGGCCGGCGGAAAGCATTCCCGCTCGTCGCCGGCATTCGGTTCACCGGCCACGATCAAGCAATAGATCCGATCGCCGCGACCGCCGCGTTTGAAGGCCAGCACCTCCTCATTGACCCACCGGGATTTCGCCGCCGCGGGCGAGCAGATGACGATCAGCGCATCGGACTCCGCGAGAGCCTCCCGTACATGCGCGCGTACATCGCCGGCCGTGGCAAGGTCCTCGCGGTCGCGAAAGATCGGACTCAGGCGCTCCGGGATGGCGCCGAACTCCCCGGCCGCGCCCCGCAAGCGCGTAGGCACCCGATAGCCCTCTAACCGGCGATGCAGCCGCACGGCCACGCGCGCATCGCTGTGGCTGTAACTGATGAACGCGCGATAACGCCGCGAAACGCTCACGTCATGTGCTCCGCAGTCAGGAACCCGAGAGCATAAACCCCCTATCCCGCCGAGGCCATCCGCGGCTAAGGCGGATTGGGCGCCGTACGCAAGCCGCGGCGATGTACAATGCGCGGTCACCCTGGCGCGATCCCACCGGACGATATGATGAACAAACTACGAATTGCCGTGATGCTGAGCGCTTCTGTCGTAGCGCTGTGCGCGTGCGTCTCATCGCACGTCATGATCGGAACAGCGCGTCCCCCGATTTCGCCGGATATGGTCAAGATTTATTTCCAGCCCCCAAAAGCCAGGTATCAGCAAATCGCGTTGCTTGATACGTCCAGCAGGAACTCGTTCACATTCACCGCGCAGGGGAAAACCGACGCCGTGATACTGCGGCTGAAGCGAGAGGCGGCTAAACTTGGCGCCAATGGAGTGTTGCTCGAGGGCGTCGGCGATCAGCCCGCCGGAGAAGTCGGTACCGGTTTCGGGCAAGCCGGCGCCTCCGGCAACACAGCTTGGGGTACGGGGATAGGCTTTTCCGGGACCGTGTTCGTCAAGCAGGGCCGCGGAATGGCAATTTACGTGGAGCCCGAGGAAACCCGTTGAACTGATCATCGTGAGTGCCGCCGCTGCAGGCGGGGCGCTTGCGTATCGCGATTGTGCGAAAATTCGGCTATGGAACGGAAGCCTTCCGCGGACCGGCAATCGCACAACGTCGTTGGGGCAAGCGCTGTGCAAAAGCCCTGCTTAGGTTTTTCGGTTGGCGCTGCATACTGGTTCCGCCGCCGGCCGCGAAAGGAATCGTCATCGTCTACCCGCACACCTCGAACTGGGACTTCATCGTCGGCGTGCTCTACAAGATCGGCACGGGGCTGCCGCTCCGCTGGATCGGCAAGGACAGTCTTTTCCGGTGGCCGTCGCGTCGGCTGCTCTTGCGCTTGGGCGGTATGCCGATCAAGCGGGACCGGCGCTCGGGATTCGTGGCGTCCTGCTCGCGGAATTTGCGCGGAGTGACTGGATGTGGCTTGCGATCGCTCCGGAAGGCACCCGATCGCGCACCAAGTATTGGAAATCGGGATTCTATCGCATTGCGGTCGCTGGCGGCCTGCCGGTCGGCTTGGGTTTCATCGATTACGCGACGCGCACGGTCGGAATCGATCAGTACATGACCCTGAGCGGGGACGAGGCGCGCGACTTTGCGTCTATTAGGGTATTCTACGGGGACAAACACGGCCGTCGCCCCGAGAACGCCGGCGAGATCCGGTTGCAACCGCCGTGAAAACACCGCCGCGTTACTCTACACTCTGACTCTAAACTCCGACTCAAATGTCCATGATCAGCTCCTCCGCTAACCCGACAAATCCCGGTCGAGGGGATGGCCGCGAAGTCGAGTGGCAGATGGCGTGCACCGATCTTCCCGCCGTTACCCAGTGGTTGATAGAGCATGGCACGATCGGCGGACTCGTCATCGAACCGCGCCCCGCTCTGCAGATCTTCGATACCTACTTCGACACGGATGATTGGCGGATCAATCGCGCCGGCTTCGCCCTACGCATCCGTTCAGCGTCCCGAAAATCGGAGGCAACGCTGAAGTCCCTGCATTCCACCGGCGCCGAGGTCACAATCCGCCGCGAATTGAACGAGTCGCTGGACAACTCCGAGAGCGAGTCGATTCGAAATTCCGTTGGACCGGTCGGTACGCGCGTTCGTGCCGTAAGCGGCGCGCGCCCGTTGCGGCCGCTGTTCGAGGTTCGCACGTCCCGGCGCAGATTCGCGATCCGCCGAGCGGACGAAGAACAGCAATTGGGCGAGATTGCCCTCGATGAAACCGTCATCGCGCGCCCGCGCGGCGCCCCACGGACGAGCATGCAGCGGGTCGAGGTCGAAGCGCTGACGGAAGCTCACGAACCGCTTATATCGTTCGTGAAGACGCTGCGCAGCGACTGCGCGCTCGAACCGACGTCGGAATCGAAGTACTCGCAAGGCCTCAAGTCCGTGGGACTGGTGCCGCTGCGAGCACCGGATTTTGAACCGACGGCGATCGACGCCAGCACGACCATCGCCTCGGTTGCATTGGCGAGTCTCCGCCGGCAATTGTCGGCTTGGCACCGCCACGAGCCAGGCGCACGATTGGGAGACGAACCGGAGGAATTGCACGCCTTGCGCGTCGCCGGCCGCCGAATTGAGGCGATCCTGCGCCAATTCCGATCTGCCCTTCCGGAATCGCTGCTGCGAATTCGGCCGACGCTCAAGACGATTTTGCGTGCTCTCGGTCACGCTCGCGACTTGGACGTTGCGCTCGCGGAGCTAGAGGCGTTCAGCGGCGAATTGCCGAAACCGGACCGGGAAAGCATCGAATGTCTGAAACAGCACCTGCTGTCGGAGCGAAGCCGCGCTCGCATCCGGATGTTGAGCGTTCTGGATTCGATCTGGGTGCAAACCAGCCTGCAGGAAATAACCACGCTGCTAAGCGATTCGTCGACAACAGCCGAGCACGGCTCATCGGAATTGGCAGTGAACGTGTCGCCGCAATTGATTCGCCGGCGATACCGCAAGCTGCGCAAGGGCGCGGATCAACTGACGTCCGATTCGCCGATCGAGGCTTATCACGCAGTACGCACCCAAGTGAAGAGATTGCGCTACGCGATGGAGACCGTGGCGGTCATCTACGGCAAACCCGCGGACCGGCTGCTGAGCGCGCTGCGCCTTTGGCAGGAAAGGCTCGGGCTGCAGCAGGACCATGGTGTTGCTAGCCGTCGACTGCGGGATCTCGCCGATTCCTCGCCACAGGGACTTCCGCCGGAGACCTTGTTTCTGATGGGGCGGCTGGCGGAATATCATGCCAGCGCCGCATCGCGGGCGCGCAAGGGCCAATTAAAGGGCTATCGTCGAATTCGGCGACGATGGAAGAAGCTGCGGGCCGAGTTTGACGGTTCGGCGACCGGCGACGCGACGATGATTTCCGGCTCCGGTTGAATCGAAGCGAGATTAGCTTGATCGAATTTTCCGGTGACTCGGCCAAGCTCGGGCCTATAGGTCCTGCCGCCGAGTGCGGCGTCAAAGGAGCGGCTTTGGGACAGGCCGGCGCGATGAAGATCATCGCCGTCACCAACATCAAGGGCGGCGTCGGAAAAACGACCACGGCCGTCAATCTTTCCTATCTCTGCGCCGCGGGCGGTCGACCAACACTGTTGTGGGACCTCGATCCGCAAGGCGCGGCGACTTACACGCTAAGAGGCGATCCGCTCGAACGAGCCTCGGTATCGAAGCTGCTGAGCGGCAAACGTCAACTTTCCGAACTGATTCTGTCGACAGGTTACTCGGGATTGGATCTGCTCCCGGCGGATTTTTCCTATCGCAATTTTGACGTGCAGTTGAGCGAACGAAAGCGGCCCGCCGAGCGGCTTTTGAAAATGAGCCGCTCGCTGCGCGAAGTATATTCAGCGCTATTTCTCGACTGCGCGCCCGGCATCTCGCTGCTGACGGAAAACGTGCTGCGCGCCGCGGACATGATCATCGTGCCGCTGCTGCCGACGCCCCTGTCGGTGCGCATGCTCGCGCAGCTGCAAGACTTCATTATCGGCGAGGGTTTGGCGGACTTGCTGGTCTTGCCGTTCTTTTCGATGGTCGACCGGCGCAAATCCCTGCACCACGACATCATAGCGGGCACGCGCAAGCAATTTCCGTCGATACTCATGACCGAAGTCCCTTATTGGAGCGACATCGAGCGGATGAGCCTCCGCCGTGCGCCTCTGCCGGCGTTCGCGCCTGCCAGCGCGGCGGCGCAAATCTATTCGCTGCTATGGGCGGAGGTTGCGCAGCGCTTGGGCGAATCGTTTGCCAAGCGTGCGGTGAACGGCGCGTTGGTCTAGGCAGGAATCGCCGCGCGACCGTGCGCGCCGACAGGGGCGCGCAAGCGATTAATTATTAATGCTGGACGGAGATTTACATCGGATCTATTTGATCTACTTCATTTTTATACTTGTGTATTTGGCGCCCGTCGGAACCTGCGGTTCAGTTGTCCTTGGCGCCTTGATCGATCCAGGTTTCAATCAACTTGATCTGCTCGGGTTCAAGTAATACGGCCGGAACTCCCGGTGTGACGCTTTTTGGCATGGCGATCGAGGGGTCTGCTTCGTGTTTAACCAGCCTCAATAAATTGCTATCTTCGCTGCTTCCGGCGACGACGACGGGACCGAACTTGGTGCCCTTCATCAAACTCTGGTAAGTCGCGACGCTGAATCCGCTTGCGGCGTAACCCGGGCCGCCGGGCGCGTGACATTTCATGCAGCGCTCCTGAAATATCGGGAAAATATCATTCTTGAAACTGATTTGCCTCGTGCAGCCAACAATCAGGACCATGAGCAACATCAAACCAAATCTCGCGAAATTGAGATTTTTCATAGTTATAAATTCACTTCTACCTGTAGTCAGAACCCCGCAGCGGCAGACGTTTCATCGCCCATATTCCCGGTGCTGCGAATAAAACTATTGCAAATCCGGCGCTCCGACGATGAATCTACGCCGTTCGCCCAGCTGGAAAATAGGTATTTTCCGAGCCTGACCGCAGGTATATGAACAATGGCGCCTTACATCGATGCGTCCGCGTCGCGGCGGCTTGGCAGCATGGGCGTAATTCGGAATTGAGCCATCGTCACCACAAAATCTTCTTTGTTCGTAGTCGCAGATTCGCCGCGCGGCCTCGGCATCTTGCGAGGAGTAGCTCGGCAAAATGGCTTTAGCGGGCTTAATCAACTAGAACGACAGGTAAGAGCGAGCCGAGGCACCCGCTCAAACGCGTTCTCACGGCCGATTGGGGCGACCTCATACGATAACCCTCAACTTGCGCATCAATGCCGTCGTAATGCTTGTGTGTGTCGATGAACCGGATGGACACGATCCGATACGGATAATGGATAACTAACGTAAGCGAAGTTATTATTTGAATCCCGAAATGTCAGCCATTCCACTCGGCGAATGCCAGCAACGCTGCATCCGGCAACTCGCCGGCATACAACCTTTTAGCGAACGCCAGTCGGCGCTCCCGGCGTGTCAGGTTGAGAGGCAGCGAAGACTCTATGATGGCTCGCGCCGTCTCGAACATCGAGGAGGCGATTCTCATGCGCCGATCGGGCGTCATGAGCTTGTAGCGCTCGGCGACCATTTTGTCCATTTCGGGGGAGGTGTCGCTCACTTGGAAAGCTCATCCAGTTTGGCGGCGACACCTAACTTCGCAGCCCAGTCTTTCAGATAGGGCCAATCAACGGATTCGTCGATCAGCGTGCGAACGTCGCGCAGTTGCATCTCCGAGCCCGTGTCGCGTGCCCAAACAAGCTTTGAAAGGATCAGGTCTTCGCGGCTCGTAATCCACGTCGATATTCCGGCAAACTCCACCGACTTGCGGCGCTCAAACTCCGCGTGCCGATACTCCGAATTCTTCCGTACGATCAAATCAACTTTGATCGCGCTATCCAGATGCATGAGATTGAACATTCGCTGCGACTTGATCGCAGAACGCGCCGCATCCTCATCGATGTAGAAATCCGTAGAAAATACGCTCACAAGAGCATCGACGTGGCGTTCCATCAGTGCCACGACAAAGTCGAGATCGCGGGTCATGCGCGGCTTGCCGTAATACCCAAGCGCAAATGAGCCGGTCAACATGAAGGGAACATCGGCTGCGCGCAGCCGCTCGCTGATTATTCTGAGTACATCGAGTTCCTCGGTCATGACGAGGAGTCTAAAAGACTTAATGCCGTGCCGCAGCTACGTAGCAGGACGTCAGCATCAACGCTCTTTCGACGATGGGATACCAACGATGTTATGCATAGCGCCAGCGGCACCTGAATTGTAGCTGCGCCTGTAAGTATCTGACTTATCGAGAGAAATTTATAAAATTGGTAGCGGGGGTAGGATTTGAACCTACGACCTTCGGGTTATGAGCCCGACGAGCTGCCAGACTGCTCCACCCCGCACCGGAAAGAGCCGGCCATTCTACCGATGATCGTGGCGTTTGCAAGCAAGCAGCGCGTGCACTGCGGTGCTCAGTGGATCGCCTGCCGGCAAAGCGTGAACAAGGCGGCGGGAGCCATTCCGAGGGCGAACACCAGCAGCGCGTTGGCGCTGAGCACGGCGCGCATCAGCGCGGAGCCGCTCAGGCGTCCGGTATCGGTCGCCTCGTCGAAATACATCAATTTGACGATCCGCAGGTAGTAATAGGCGCCGACGACCGAGAACAGCACGGCGACGATCGCGAGCCACGCGTAGCCGACGCCGAGCACGGCTTGAATCACGCCCAGCTTCGCCCAGAATCCGATGAACGGGGGCAGTCCAGCGAGGCTGAACATGAAAATCGCCATCATCGCCGCGTACCATGGGCTGCGCGCGTTCAAACCTTTGAAGTCCGTGATCGCCTCGGCTTCGAATCCTTGGCGCGACAACAACAGGATCATGCCGAACGAGCCGCTGGCGACGATCACATAACTAATCGTGTAGAACATCGCCGCCTGATACCCTTGCGCGGTGCCGGACAAGATGCCCAGTAAAATGAACCCGACGTTCGATATCGTCGAATACGCCAGCATCCGCTTCAAGTTGCTCTGCGCGATCGCGACGACGTTGCCGATCGCCATCGACAACACCGCGAGCACGACGAGCATTTGACTCCAATCCGGCTGTGCGCCCGCCAACCCTTCCGTCAGCAGGCGCATCGTCAAGGCGAACGCCGCGATCTTCGGCGCGCTGCCGATAAACAAGGTCACGCACGTCGGCGAACCCTCGTACACATCGGGTATCCACATATGAAACGGCACCGCACCGAACTTGAACCCCACCGCGACTATGATGAACGCGACGCCGACGAGCAGGCCGATGTTGCCAGCCAAGCCGGTCTGCAGCACGGCGGCTATCACATTGAGCTGCAGGCTCCCTGTCACCCCATAGACGATCGACATGCCGTACAACAGGGTTCCGGAGGCGAGCGAACCCAACACGAAGAATTTGATCGCAGACTCGGCCGCCCTACCCGACTCTCGGTCGAATGCGACCATCGCATAGAGGCAGAGCGACAGCAGCTCCAATCCTAGATACAGCGTGATCAGGCTGGCCGCGGAAATCAGCACCAGTATGCCGAGCGTCGCAAACAGCCCCAAAACGAAATACTCTCCCTTCATGATCGCGCGGCGCCGCAGATACTCGATCGAGTAGATGAACACGGCGGCCACGGTCAGCAATGCGACGACTTTCAGCACTTGCGCCATCCGGTCCAGCTCGAACATGCCGCCCAACGCCACCACTCGCGCCGGCACCGCCTGCGTGGCGGCGATCGCTGCGGTCACGAGTAACGTCGCCACGGCGAGTATCGCGGTCCAGTGGCGATTCGCATCCTCGAAGAACAGGTCCAGCATCAGGATTGCGCACGCAGCCGCACCGAGGAAGATCTCCGGCATCGCGAAGACCAGACCTCCGTTGAAACCAGCCACATTGAATGCGTTCATGGGCGAGCCTTAGGGAACGATCTTGGAGACGAGCAGCTGTTGCGCCAAATGCTGCGTCGTCGCACGCATCACGTCGAGCAATGGCGCCGGCCAGATCCCAACCAGCAGGACGGCTGCGGCAAGCGCGCCCAGCACGAAGAATTCCCGGCCATCGAGGTCCTTCAAAGCCGCGACGTGGTCGTTGGCGACCGGCCCCGAATATCACGCGTTTGACGAGCCACAGGGTATAGGCGGCGCCGAGCACCAACGTCGTCGCAGCCAGGAATGCATACCACACGTTGGCCTTGAACGACGACAGAATCACCAGGAACTCGCCGACGAACCCCGAGGTACCCGGCAAACCCGCATTCGCCAAAGCGAATAGGACCATCAGCGTCGCGAAGATCGGCATCGTATTGACGACACCGCCGTAGGCGCTGATTTCGCGCGTGTGCATGCGATCGTAGAGCACGCCGATGCATAGGAACAGGGCGCCGGAGATCAGACCGTGCGAGATCATCTGCACCATCGCGCCATCCAGCGCCATCTCGATGCCGGCCGTTGCGCCTGCTGTGCTCGAGGATCCGGTAGCCGACGAAAACGCCGAGCGTGACGAATCCCATGTGCGCGATCGACGAATAGGCGATCAGTTTCTTCATGTCGCGCTGCGCCAATGCGACGAAGCAGATATAGATGATCGCAATCAAGGAAAGGAGATCATCAGCCAAGTCAACTCGCGGCTCGCGTCCGGGGTGATCGGCAAGGACAGCCGCAGGAATCCGTAGCCGCCCATTTTCAGCAGAATCGCCGCGAGGATCACCGATCCGCCCGTCGGCGCCTCCACGTGCGCGTCGGGAAGCCAGGTATGCACCGGCCACATCGGCACCTTGACGGCGAACGCCGCGAACAACGCCAAAAAAATCAACGTCTGCTCGGTCAGGCTCAAGGGAACCCGCTGGAATGCCGCGAGATCGTAGGTGCCGGTTTTCAAATATAGATAGATCAGCGCAACGAGCATCAACACCGAACCTAGAAACGTATACAGAAAGAACTTTATCGTCGCGTAGACGCGCCGGCTGCCACCCCAGACGCCGATGATCAAGAACATCGGGATCAGCTGGATTTCCCAAAACACGTAGAACAACAAGGCATCCAGCGCCACGAATACGCCGATCATCGTTCCTTCGAGAATCAGGAACGCGCCGAAATATTGCGCGATGCGCTTCTCGACATTGCCCCATCCCACGATCACGACGAGTACGGTCATGAAGGTCGTCAGCAAAATCAGCGGCATCGAAATTCCGTCGACGCCGAGATGGAAATCGGCGTGCAGGCTCGGTATCCAGGCGGCGCGCTCGGTGAATTGCATCGCGGCCGTCGCGCTGTTGAAATTCGCGTAGAGCGGGATGCTCGCGGCAAAGGTCGCCACCGCAACCGCCAAAGAAACCCACCGCGCTGCCCGCGCATTGTCATTGCCGACGCCGAGTACCGCGAAGCCGCCGACGATGGGCAGCCAGACCAACACCGACAGTAAGTGCCCGCCGAACATCACGTGCGCCACAGCAGCCACAGCAACAGCGAGGCGAGCCCGAGCATCATCGCGAACGCATAGTGGTACAAATATCCGGATTGGGCGTAGCGCAAGACCGATGAGAACCAGCCGACCACCCGCGCGCTGCCGTTGACCATGGCGCCGTCGATCAGATCCTGATCGCCGTACCTCCACAACCCGCCGCCGATCAGGCGCGCACCCGCCACGAGCACGTGCTCATTGAACCAATCGAACCCGAACTTATCGGCCAATATCTTGTATACGACGCTGAACGAACGCTGCGCCGCATCGGCAAGTTCAGGCCTCTTCAAAAAGAATAGCCAAGCGGCGCCGGCGCCCGCCGCCGCGAGCCATACCGGCAGCGCGGTCAATGCGTGCAATGCGAACGCGCCGGAGCCCTCGAAGTCGCCTCGAAGGCCGGCCAGCACGTCGTTGGCCGGAAGCACGTGGATTGCATCGCCAAAATAACCGCCGAACAGCAGTGGTTTGATCGTAAACCACCCGATGAGCGCCGAAGGAATCGCGAGCAGAATCAGCGGTACGGTAACGACCCAAGGACTCTCGTGCAGGTGTTCGCGCGTATGCTCGTCCATGCGCTCCTTACCGTGGAATGTCATGAAGAACATCCGGAACGTGTACAGCGCCGTGACGAACACTCCGGCCAGTACGCAAAAGTACGCGTATGCGGCCCCCGTTATGTGCGAACCATGCACCGCTTCGATCAGCGCATCCTTCGAGAAAAAGCCCGCGCTTCCGGGAAAGCCGATCAACGCGAGCGAACCGACCAAACAGGTCCAATACGTGATCGGCAAGTATTTTCTCAGGCCGCCCATGCGCCTCATGTCCTGCTCATGATGCATCGCGATGATCACCGAACCGGCCGCCAGGAACAGCAGAGCCTTGAAAAACGCGTGCGTCATCAAATGAAAAATGCCGGCGGCGTAGGCGGAAGCGCCGAGTGCGACGGTCATGTAACCGAGCTGCGACAACGTCGAATACGCGATCACCCGCTTGATATCGTTGTTGACGACGCCGAGGAATCCCATGAACAACGCGGTCGTGCCGCCGATCACCAATATCGTCGAGCGTGCGGTCGCCGACAGCTCGAACAACGGCGACATGCGCGCTACCATGAATATGCCGGCCGTCACCATCGTCGCGGCGTGGATCAAAGCGGAAATCGGCGTCGGGCCCTCCATCGAGTCCGGCAGCCATACGTGCAGCGGCACTTGCGCGGACTTGGCCATTGCGCCGATGAACAGGCAAATGCAGGTAAAGCTGATCGCCGACCAGGCGACCGTTCCGGTGATTTGCAGCTTCGCCGACGCGATCTGTCCGGCGTGGGCAAAGACGGTCGCGTAATCCAGCGATCCCGCGTAATACAGCACCGCGGCGATTCCGAGAACGAATCCGAAATCTCCGACTCGGTTGACGATGAACGCCTTCAAATTCGCGGCGATCGCCGTCGGCCTCGTATACCAGAAGCCGATCAGCAAGTACGACACGACGCCGACCGCTTCCCAGCCGAAGAACAGCTGCATGAAATTGTTCGACATGACCAGCATCAGCATCGAGAAGGTAAACAGCGCGATGTAACTGAAAAAGCGCGTATACCCGGGATCATCGTGCATATAGCCGACGGTATAGATGTGAACCATCAACGACACGAAAGTGACGACCACCATCATCAGCGCCGACAGCCGGTCGATCAGAAAACCCACTTGCATCGTCAGCCCGTCGCTGACCAGCCAGGTGTAAACGGCGCCGTCGAAGGGCCCCATGCCGTCGGCCAACATCTTCTTGAGCACGTACGCCGACAATACAAAGGATACCGCCACCCCGAGAATCGCCACGCTGTGCGCGCCGACCCGGCCGATGGCGCGGCCGCCGAGTCCCGCGGCTACCGCAGCGACCAGCGGCGCCAACGCAATCGTCAAATAGATCGGCTCCATGTTCATCCTTGGCGGCTCAACCTTGCAGCGTATCCAGATCTTCGACGTTGATGCTGCGTCGCTCGCGGAACAGCACGACGATGATCGCCAGGCCAATCGCGGCCTCGGCCGCGGCGACCGTCAGAATGAAGAACACGAAGATCTGGCCGTTGATGTCGCCGAGAAACCGCGAGAATGCGACGAAATTGAAATTCACCGCGAGCAACATCAACTCGATGCACATCAGGAGAAGAATGATGTTCTTGCGGTTCAAGAACAACCCCGCGATCGCGATCGCAAACAAGATGCCGGCCAGCGACAAGACTTCGGTCAGTGTGATCATGGGCGCTTCTCGGAAGTCATTTTGACGATTCGGACGCGATCCCTCGCGCGCACGGCGACCTGCGCGGAGATGTCCTGCGCCTTCGCGCCGCGCCGTCCGCGCAGCGTCAGCACGATTGCCGCGACGCTGGCGACGAGCAAAATCACCGCCGCAAGTTGCGCGGGGTAGGCGTACCGCGTGAACAAGGCCGTGCCCAGCTCGCGCGTGTTCGAATAACCGGCGGGCAGCGCCGGAGCCGCTCGCAGAGCGGCTCCGCCCAGATGCCGGACCACGGTCAGGTTGATGAGGGCAAATGCGACAAAGCCGGCCACGGCGACGGCCAGCGGCCAATAACGGGCAAACCCCTTGCGGATTTCCTCGATATTGACGTCCAGCATCATGACGACGAACAGAAAAAGCACCATCACGGCGCCCACATAGACGAGAACGAGCACGATCCCGAGAAACTCGGCGTCGAGCAGCAGCCAGATGACGGCGCTCGTGAAGAAGCAATAAACCAACAACAAGGCGGAGTGGACAGGATTTCTTGCGAGAATCACGCCGATCGCGGAGGCGATCAGCACCGCGGCGAACACGAAGAAGAGGATGGTCGCAAACATCATCGATACCGCGCGTCAGCGGCACGGTCGGCCGCTATCACGGATTCGAATCGCTCGCCGACCGCGAGCAACTTGTCCTTGCTCATGATGTTCTCGCCGCGGTTCTCCATGTGGTACTCGTGCAATCGCGTCTCGACGATCGCGTCGACCGGGCATGCTTCCTCGCAAAATCCGCAATAGATGCACTTGAACAAGTCGATGTCGTAGCGCGTCGTGCGGCGCGTACCGTCGTTCGCGACGCCGGATTCGATAGTGATCGCCAAGGCCGGACAGACCGCTTCGCAGAGTTTGCAGGCAATGCAGCGTTCCTCGCCGTTCGGATATCGGCGCAGTGCATGCAGGCCGCGGAATCGCGAACTCTGCGGCGTCTTCTCCTCCGGATAATTCAGCGTCGTCTTCGGACGGAACATGTTCTTCAGGGTTACCCACAGGCCCTGCGCCAGTTCCCACAACAGGAAGGTCTTGACCAAGCTGCGAATGCCGCGCATTAGAGACGCCCCTTCCACGGTCCGACGCGGAAATACACCATGAACCCTTCTACCAGCAGCCAAGCCAGCGTAACCGGAATCAGCGCCTTCCATCCCAAGCGCATGATTTGATCGTAGCGGTAGCGCGGGAACGTCGCGCGCAGCCACAGAAAGCCGAACATCGGAACGAGGGTCTTGAGGCCGAACCAGAAAAAACCCGGCGCCGCCAGCCAATTCGCCGACGGCAAGTAGCCGTCGAACGGCGAGAGCCAGCCGCCGAAGAAGAAGATCACGGTCAACGCGGATATCAAGATCATGTTGACGTATTCGGCGATGAAAAATAGCGCGAACGCCATGCCGGAATAATCGACATGGAAACCCGCCACGATCTCCGATTCGCCCTCCGCGACGTCGAATGGGGCGCGATTGGTTTCGGCGACGCCGGATATGAAATAGACGACGAGCAGCGGAAACAGCCAAAACCAGTTCCAGCTGAACATTCCGCCGTGCTGTGACTCGATGATCACGCCGATGTTCAAGCTGCCGCCGACCATCAGCACCCCCACCATCGCGAATCCCATGGCGATTTCGTAGGCGACGATCTGCGCGGCGGAGCGCATCGCGCCCAAGAACGCGTACTTCGAGTTGGCCGCCCAGCCGGCCAAAATGATGCCATAGACGCCCATCGACGTCAGCGCCAAGATGTACAGGAGCCCCGCGTCGATGTTGGCGAACGCATGCTGGGGTGAGAACGGAATCACCGCCCAGATCGACAGCGCCGGTATCAGCGCGAGGAATGGCGCCAAGCGGAACAATAGTTTGTTCGAGTCGGCTGGAATCAAGATCTCTTTGAACAGCAGCTTGACGACGTCCGCGAACGGCTGGCCTAGGCCGGGGACCCAAAACAGATTGACTCTGTTGGGGCCGCGCCGGGACTGCATCCAACCGATGATCTTGCGCTCGGCAAGCGTGTAAAACGCCATCACCAGAATCAGGCACACCATCACCATGAGAATCTGCACCGCAGTCAGCAACGGCGCGGCCCAATCCGGCGTGATTAGGCCGGAAAGCCAACCGCGCAACAGCGACCAATCCCACATGGTCAGATCACGGCGCGGGCGCGCTGCCCGTCCTTGGTTTTTGCGAGCGCGTTCGAACCCCGCACCAGCACGTCGATCTGGTAGGGCGGCAGGTCCACCCAAGCGCCGCTCGGAGCCGGCCCGGCGGGGACGCCGCCGGCGAGCTCACCGCGCGTCTCGGCAGTCGCCCCCTCGCCGCAGATCGTGCGCAAGGCATCGCGGATTTCCGCGGAGCTGTCGTAATCGAAGCCCGGCAAATTCAGCATGTTCGCAAGCACCCGCAAAACCTTCCAGCCGGGGCGGGCATCGCCCTGCGGCTTCGTCGCGCCCGCCCAACTTTGCCAGCGCCCCTCCACGTTGACGAACGTGCCTGAGGTTTCCGCGAACGTGCCCATCGGCAGGACGACGTGCGCGCAGGACTTGAGATCGGCCGGCAGATGCGTCGTGACCGCCACCAGCAACTCGCACGCCGCGAGCGCCCCGCTATCGACGGCCAAATCCGCCGCGGGATCGATGCCGCCCACCAACACGTACGCTTTGCGCGCTTGTTCCAGCATGGCTCGCGCCGACAGGCCGGGCGCCGCGCAGCTCTTCCCGCCCGCGACCCGATGCGGCACCGCTCCGGCTAGGTAGGCGCCGGCCGCGTTGGCGCCTTCGGTGACCAGGCCAAACGCCGCTCCCGTCGCGTCCGCCAGGGCCGCCGCGATCGCCTTCAGCTCGGCATAGGCCGGGTGGCGCTGCGCCATCGTGCCGAGAATCACTGCGCGGCGCTCGCCGTGCATCAATGCGGCCGCGAGTGCCCGATGCGACGGCGAAATCGCCGCCTGCGGCACTCCGGCCGGCGCCGCTTTGCCGGCCGCCGCCGCCGCCGCGTGCGCCACGGCGGCGAGCTCGCCGACCATATCGCGCTCGGCCACCGCGTAAGCGGCGACCGGAAAAAGATACTCGAAGCGCCGCGGATTCAAGAAGGCGATCTGTGCGCCGGCCTTGACGGCCGCCTTGCGCATCCGATGCGCGAGCAGCGGCATTTCATGCCGCAAGTCCGAACCGATCACCAGCACGCCCTCGAGGCGCTCGACCTCCGCAACCGCCATGCCGATCCCGGGAAAGCGCCCTTCGCGCTCTTGACACCGGAAATCCAGCTGCCGCAAGCGATGGTCGACGTTGCCGGTGCCGTAGCCGCGCGCCAATTGCGCGAGCAAATACAGCTCCTCGACGGTCGACATCGGCGATGCCAAGAACCCCGCGGCATCGGCGCCGTGCACCGACCGGATCTTGCTCAAACCCTCGGCGGCGGCCGTCAGCGCCACTTCCCAATCGACGACCTGGAGCTTGCCGTCGATCCGCAACATCGGCTGGGTCACGCGGTCCTCCGCGTACATGCCCTCGAATCCGAACCGATCCCGGTCGGCGATCCAGGTCTCGTTGACCTGCTCGTTGTGCTGCGGCACCACGCGCATGACACGGCCGTGCAGCACGTGGGCGAACAGATTCGTGCCGAAGCCGTCGTGCGGCGAGATCAATGCGTGCTGCGCCATCTCCCAGGCGCGGGCGTGATAGCGAAATGGCTTGTTGTTGAGCGCGCCTACCGGGCACAAATCGATGATGTTGGCCGACAATTCGTGATCGATGCTGTGCTCCACATAGGTCGTGATCTGCATCAGTTCGCCGCGGCCCGTCGTGCCGAGTTCGGGATAGCCCTGGATTTCCTGGCCGAAACGCACGCAGCGCGTACAGTGTATGCACCGCGTCATGTCGGTAGAAATCAACGGCCCCAGGTTCTTGTCCTTGACGACGCGCTTGCGCTCGTTGAAGCGCGATATGTCGCGGCCGAAGCCCAACGCGAGGTCCTGCAGCTCGCATTCGCCGCCTTGATCGCAAATGGGGCAATCCAGCGGATGATTGATCAGCAGAAATTCCATCGTCGCCTTCTGGGCGGCGACCGCGCGCGGCGACTTCGTGAATACCTTCATGCCCTCGACGACCGGCGTCGCGCAAGCCGGCACCGGTTTCGGCGACCGCTCGACCTCGACCAAGCACATGCGGCAATTGGCGGCTATCGTGAGTTTCTCGTGATAGCAGAATCGCGGAATGTATATGTCGGCAGAGTCCGTCACCTGCATGATCATCTGGCCCTTGCGGGCTTTCAGCGCAACGCCGTTGACTTCGATATTGACCAGGTCTTCGCTCATCGTCCGCTCTTTCAGGCCGCCGCCGCGCCTTGCGCTTCGACGATCGAACGGCCTTTGTGATCGATCATGTATTGAAATTCGTGCCGATAATGCTTGATGAAGCTTTGCACCGGCCAAGCCGCGGCGTCTCCGAGCGCGCAGATCGTGTGGCCTTCGATCCGATCGGCGACGTCCACTAGCAGTTTTAAGTCCTCGTTGCGGCCCTCGCCGGCCAAAATGCGCTTGAGCATGCGGTCCAGCCAGCCGGTACCCTCGCGGCACGGCGTGCATTGGCCACAAGACTCGGACATGTAGAAGCGCGCCAAACGCTCGAGCGCACGCACCATGCACGTCGCCTCGTCCATCACGATCATCGCGCCGGTGCCGACCGATGAGCCGGCCTTCTTCAGCGAATCGTAATCCATGTTGATCGGCATCATGATTTCGGCTGGAACGACCGGCACCGAAGAGCCGCCAGGTATCACCGCCTTGAGCCGCCGCCCCTTCCATACTCCGCCGGCGAGCGCGAGCAGCTCCTTGAACGGAACGCCCAAGGGCAATTCGAAGTTACCGGGCTTGTTGACGTGACCAGAGACGGAGAAAATCGCCGTGCCGCCGGAGTTCAGCGGACCGAGGCCCGCGAACCATGTCGCGCCCTTGCGCATGATCGTCGGGACCGACGCAAAACTCTGAGTATTGTTGACGGTGGTCGGTTTGCCGTAGAGGCCGAAATTCGCGGGAAACGGCGGCTTGAATCGAGGCTTGCCGGGCTTGCCCTCCAATGACTCCAACAAGGCCGTCTCTTCCCCGCAAATGTAGGCGCCTGCGCCGACAAAAGTATGCAAGGCGAAATCGACGCCGGATCCCAGGATGTCGTTGCCCAGAAGGCCGGCCGCGTAGGCTTCGGCGAGCGCCGACTCGAAACGCGGAATCGGCTCGGCCAGAAACTCGCCGCGGATGTAGTTGTAGCCGACGGTCGCGTTCATCGCGTAGCCGCCGATCGCCATGCCTTCGATGACCGAATGCGGGTTATAGCGGAGTATGTCGCGGTCATGGCAGGTGCCAGGCTCGGACTCGTCGGAATTGCAGACGACGTATTTCTGCGCCTGCGAGCTGCGCGGCATGAAGCTCCATTTCATCCCCGTCGGAAACCCCGCCCCGCCCCGCCCGCGCAAGCCCGACGCCTTGACTTCCTCGATGATCTTCTCGCGCGGCGTCTTCTCGCGCAGGATCTTTTCCCAAGCTTGATAGCCCCCGCCCGCGCGATAGCCTTCCAGCGTCCACGGACGCTCGTGCTTCAGCGCTTCGAATATCACTTGGTTCTGCTGATCAGCCATCAGATCCGCCCCGGCGTCATTTGAGTTCATCCAAAATGATGTCGATCTTCTCGGCCGTCAAATTCTCGTGGAAGACGTGATCCACCATCATCATCGGCGCGCCCGTGCACGCGGCGAGGCACTCTTCCTCGCACTTCAGATAAATCCTGCCGTCCGGCGTACTTTCGCCGGTCTTGATGCCGAGTTTCCTCTCGATATGCTTCACGACCTCTTCCGAGCCGCGCAGCATGCACGATATGTTCGTGCAGACCGAGATGTGATGGCGGCCCACGGCATGCGTCTCGAACATCGAATAAAATGTCGCGATCTCGTAAACCTGGATCGGCGGCAGCCCCAGATATTCGGCGACCGCGTCCATCAACGGCGTCGTCAAATAACCGCCGTTCTCGTGTTGTGCGGCGTGCAGCGCCGCGATCACGGCCGAACGCTTCCGGTCGGGCGGGAATTTCACCAGCCAACGGTCGATTTCTTCGCGCACATGCGCGGACAACGGCTGATTCAACGGTCGATCTCCCCGAAAACGATATCCTGCGAACCGATCACGGCGACGACGTCCGCCAGCATGTGTCCCCTGACCATTTCGTCCATCGACGCGATATGCGCGAAACCGGGCGCCCGCACCTTCAAGCGGTACGGCTTGTTGGCGCCGTCGGAAATCAGATAAACGCCGAGCTCGCCTTTCGGCGCTTCGACGGCCGCGTAGGTCTCTCCGGCCGGTACGCAATATCCCTCGGTCATCAATTTGAAATGGTGGATCAGCGATTCCATATCGCCCTTCATTTCCTCGCGCCGCGGCGGGCGCACTTTGCGGTCGTCTATCATCACCGGCCCCGGGTTGCGTTTGAGCCACTCGGCGCACTGCTCAATGATGCGATTCGATTGGCGCAGCTCCCCGATGCGGACCAGGTAGCGGTCATAACAGTCGCCATTGACGCCGACCGGAATGTCGAATTCCACTCGATCATATACCTCGTAGGACTGCCTCTTGCGCAAGTCCCATTCGATTCCCGAGCCGCGCAGCATGGGCCCGGAGAAGCCCAGCTGCATCGCGCGCTCGGGGCTGACGACGCCGATGTTGACCGTGCGCTGCTTCCAGATCCTATTGTCGGTCAGCAGCGTTTCGTATTCGTCGACGCACGCCGGAAAGCGCCGCGTGAAATCGCAGATGAAATCCAGCAAACTGCCGCAGCGTCGCGCGTTGAGCCGGTCGACGTCCTTCTTGCTACGCCACTCGGAGTATTGATATTGCGGCATCGAATCCGGCAAATCGCGGTAGACGCCGCCGGGCCGGTAATAGGTGGCGTGCATCCGCGTGCCGGAAACCGCTTCGTAGCAATCCATCAGATCTTCGCGCTCGCGGAAACAGTATAGAAACACCGTCATCGCGCCGATGTCCAGGCCGTGCGCGCCGAGCCACATCAGATGATTGAGGACGCGCGTGATCTCGTCGAACATCACGCGGATGTACTGCGCGCGCAGAGGCGGGCCGAGGCCCAGCAAATTCTCGATCGCGAGCACGTAGGCATGCTCGTTGCACATCATCGACACGTAATCCAAACGGTCCATGTAGCCGATCGACTGATTGAACGGCTTGCTTTCGGCGAGCTTCTCCGTCCCCCTGTGCAGCAAGCCGACGTGCGGATCGGCCTTTTGAATGACTTCGCCATCCATCTCGAGCACAAGACGCAGCACGCCGTGCGCGGCCGGATGTTGCGGGCCGAAGTTCATCGTGAAATTGCGGATTTCAGCCATCCGGCGCCGCGCTCGTCAATTGCGCATCGTAGCGATTGTCGTGGCGAATCACTTTCGGCACGAGCACACGCGGTTCGATGCTGACGGGTTGGTACACGACACGTCCCTTGGACGGGTCGTAGCGAACTTCGACGTTGCCGGTCAGCGGAAAATCCTTGCGGAAAGGGTGTCCGATGAAGCCGTAGTCGGTCAGCAGGCGGCGAAGGTCCGGATGGTCGCGAAACAGGATGCCGAACAGGTCGAACGCCTCTCTCTCGAACCAATTGGCCGACGACCAGATCCCGGTCACCGAATCGACGATCGGTTGTTCGTCGTCGGGACAATAGACCCGCAGCCGCAAACGCTGATTGAGCGATACCGACAGCAAGTGGTAGACGACGGCAAAACGGCGACCCGATGGCGGCGAGTCCCCGCCGGCGGCGGCCTGAGCGGGGTCGCGCGTGACGGCGCGGCTGAAGCCGCTGGCGGTCGCCTCGACCGTCTCCCACTCGGTCTGCCCATACTGGAGGTAATCGACGCCGCAGACATCCATGCACATCTCGAACCGCAATTCCGGCGAATCGCGAAGCAGCGCTGCCGCCTCGAGCAGCCGTTTGGATGTAACTTCATAGCTCAGCTCGCCGGCGTGACGTGGCAGCTCGATGAGGCGATCGCCCAGCTGCCGCGCGACTGCGAGCGCCAATGCATCGAGCCGGCCCGGCGCGCCGGCCGCTGCGGCGGCATTTTAGGTCCGCAGTCATCGCCGCGCCGCGATCATCGGCTAATCGCCTTGTTGCGGCGGATCTTCTTTTGCAGCTGGATGATCCCGTAGATCAGCGCTTCCGCGGTCGGCGGGCAGCCGGGAACGTAGACATCCACCGGCACGATCCGATCGCAGCCGCGCACGACGGCGTACGAATAGTGGTAGTAGCCGCCGCCGTTTGCGCAGGAACCCATTGAAATGACCCAGCGCGGCTCGGTCATTTGATCGTAGACCTTGCGCAGCGCCGGTGCCATCTTGTTGACGAGCGTACCCGCGACGATCATGACGTCCGACTGCCGCGGACTCCCCCTGAACACGACGCCGAAGCGGTCGAGATCGTAGCGGGCGGCGCCCGCTTGCATCATCTCCACCGCGCAACAAGCAAGGCCGAACGTCATCGGCCACAGAGATCCGGTGCGCGCCCAATTGATCAGCTTGTCGACGGTAGTGACTTCGAAACCAGGAACGGCACCCGAGTCGGCGGTCTCGGCCACTAGTCCCATTCGAGCGCCCCCTTTTTATAGTCGTAGATCAGCGCGACGACGAGCACCAATGCAAAGATCAGCATCGCAGCCAATCCGAATGCGCCGGTTGCGCCGAGCGACACCGCCCATGGAAAGAAGAAGGCGATCTCCAAATCGAACACGATGAAGATGATCGCGACCAGATAGTAGCGGACGTCGAACCGCATGCGCGAATCTTCAAAGGCCTCGAAGCCGCATTCGTATGGCGAGAGCTTTTCGGCATCCGGTCGGTGCGGGCCGGCAATCCAGCCGATCGCAAACAACGCAAATCCCAGCACCGTGGCCAAACCCATGAAAATCAAAATAGGCAAGTATTGGCGCAGCATGATCCGCGATTCGGCGATGTCTTCACGGCCTGACGAAATAGGCGATTATTGTAACAGGCCCCGCGCGCGCATCGCTATCGCGGTCAACGATAAATGGTGCCGACGGCCGGACTCGAACCGGCACAGGTTGCCCCACTAGCCCCTCAAACTAGCGCGTCTACCAATTCCGCCACGTCGGCTCGTGATCATCGCATCGACAAATCGTTTACGGCTTCTTGGGTGGAGCCGTCGGTGTCGCGGGTGCGGCCGCCGGTTTGCCGGTGGCCGCCGCGGGCGTGCCGGGCGCAGCCGGAGCGTTCGCCGGCGCCGTTCGTTGCGCGGGCGGCGCGGGCGCAATCGCGGCCCCGGACTCCGCGGCACGCTCGAGCACGCTGGTCGGGGCGTTCGACGGCTCCGTTCCGAGATACGCCAGCGTCAAACTCGTGGCGAAAAACAGCGCCGCAAAGGCTCCGGTCAGCTTCGAAAACAACGTGCTCGTTCCGCGTGCCCCGAACACCGTGCCGGAGGCTCCCGCGCCGAACCCGGCGCCCGCTTCCGCGCCCTTGCCACGCTGCAGCAGCACCAGCCCGATGATCATCAGCGCCAACGACACATGCACGACCAAAATGATTCCACGCAACATAATCGAACTCTCAATGTCGAACGGCCGCAGCCGCGCAAATTTCATAGAACTCGTCGGCGATCAATGAAGCGCCGCCGACCAGGCCACCGTCGACGTCCGGCATCGAAAATAGCTCCGCCGCGTTGGCCGCTTTGACGCTGCCGCCGTACAAGATCCGCGTCTGGCCCGCGATGTTAGCATTTTGGCGGGCAATGCGGCTGCGAACGAACGCGTGGACCGCCTGAGCCTGCGCTGGGGTAGCCGTACGGCCGGTGCCGATGGCCCAGACCGGCTCGTAAGCGACGACCGCGCCGGAGAACACCGCTATCTGATTCATCGCCAGCACCGCATCGAGTTGACGCGCAATGACCGCTTCGGTCTTATCGGCCTCGCGCTCTTCGAGCGTTTCACCGACGCACAAGACCGGCGTCAAGCCCGCCGCCAGGGCCGCGGCGAACTTGCGCGCGATCAACGCGTCGTCCTCGTGATGCACGCGCCTGCGCTCGGAATGTCCGACGATTACCTGCGTGCAGCCGACGTCCCGGAGCATCGAGGCGGCGACCTCGCCGGTAAACGCGCCGCTTTGTTCGGCGCAAACATCTTGCGCACCGACGGACATCGAACCGTCTCTCAACCTGCGCGCCGTATCAGCCAAATAAACGAACGGCGGGAAAACCGAAATATCGATCGGCCACTCGGGCTTCAAGCGCAGCTCCAAGTCCGTCAATAGCGCGGAATTAGAGGCGGCCGAACCGTGCATTTTCCAATTACCCGCGACCATCGGACGACGCATAGGCTCCTACCTCGGGCATGTGCTGTGCGGGAAAGGCGGCGAAGATTAGCCTTGCGGACCTCCAACTGCAAGCCCGGAAGAACAACAGCCGAGTCGCGCCTCAACCCTATTGGTCTTTGGCCGCCGCCTCGACGGCCGCCGCGATTTCGCGGGCCCCTTTTCTGACGAGCGCGGCATCGTACCCCTCTACCATGACGCGAATGAGCGGCTCGGTGCCCGAGGCGCGCAACACGATGCGGCCGCGGCCGCCAAACCGGCGCTCGACGTCGTCGGCGGCCGCGACCACGCGGGGTTGCGCCATGGGATCGAAGCGGCGCTCGACGCGCACGTTCAACAGCACTTGCGGATATTTCGGCATCGGCGCTGCGAGCTCGGCGAGCCCGGCACCGCCATGCTTCATGACCGCGAGCACTTGCAGCGCGCTGACGAGCCCGTCGCCCGTCGTCGTCTTATCCAAGCACAGGATATGTCCCGAAGTCTCTCCGCCGAGGGTGCCGCCCGCCTCGTTGAGCATCGCCAGCACATGGCGGTCGCCCACTTGCGCTCGCCGAAATTCGATGCCGCGCTCGGCCAGCGACATCTCCAACCCCAAGTTGCTCATGACGGTGCCCACGACCGGCCCCTGCAGCGAGCCGTCGGCGCGGCGCGCGACGGCCAAAATGAACAACAATTGATCGCCGTCGACGATGCGTCCGAGGGCGTCGATCATGACGACGCGGTCGCCGTCGCCGTCGAGCGCGAGGCCGACGTGCGCGCGCACGCCGGGCACGGTCAACTGCAACAGTTCCGGCGCGGTCGAGCCGCAGGCGTCGTTGATGTTGCGTCCGTTCGGCGAACAGCCGATCGGCACGATTTCCGCGCCGAGATCGGCCAATACGCGCGGAGCCACTTTGTACCCGGCGCCGTTGGCGCAATCGACGACGATCTTGAATCCCCTCAGATCCATGCCGACGGGTATCGTCGATGCGCAAAACTCCTGGTATTGCGTGCGGCTGCGGTCGATGCGAGTGGCCCGACCCAAATGCTGCGACTGCCGCGTAAGCACCGGACCGTCGATCAGACTTTCGATCCGCCGCTCGACCGCATCGGGCAGTTTGCTGCCGGACGAGTCGAAGAACTTGATGCCGTTGTCCTGGTAGGGATTGTGCGACGCGCTGATCACGACGCCGAAACTGCATCCGAGCCTTTGCGTCATGTACGCGATGCCTGGCGTCGGCAATGGGCCTATCAGCATGACGTCGACGCCTGCAGCGACGAATCCGGCTTCCAGAGCCGACTCGAACATGTAGCCCGAAAGCCGCGTGTCCTTGCCGATCAGCACGCGCCCTCCGTCAGGCGCGAGGACCCGCGCGGCGGCGCCTGCTAGGCGCAGCGCGAAATCGACCGTCATCGGACGTTGCCCGACTTCGCCACGGACACCATCGGTACCGAAATATCGTTCCGTCACGGTTGGATTCCTTGCATCACCGCGCTGACCATGCGTATCGCATCCAGAGTCGGCGCCACATCATGCGTGCGTATGATCTTGGCGCCCATCGCGACCGCGAGCGCCGCCAATCCGACCCCGCCGTTGAGCCGCTGCTCGATCGGCACACCTAGCACACGGCCGATCAGGCCTTTGCGCGAAACGCCAACGAGCACCGGCGAGCCGAGAGCGGTCAAGCTCGGCAACTCCCGGAGCAGGGCGAGATTGTGCTCCAATTTCTTGCCGAATCCGATGCCTGGATCCACGGCGATCGAATCGGCGCCGATACCCGCGGCGAGGCACAGGCGGCGCTGCTCGTCCAGGAAAGCGGCGACCTCCGCGACCACGTCGTCGTAGCGGGGATCGTCCTGCATCGTGCGCGGCTCGCCCCGCATGTGCATCAGACAGACGCCTACTTGGGAGCCTGCCGCCCACTCGCGGGCTCCGGGGGCGCGCAGCGCGCGGACATCGTTGACGATGCAGGCGCCCGCCGCGACCGCCGCCGCCATCACTTCGGGGCGGCTCGTGTCGATCGAAATCGCCGCATCGATGCGCGCCGCCACGCGCTCGATGACCGGCGCCACGCGCCCGATCTCCTCGGCCGCAGAGATCTCGTCGGCGCCCGGACGCGTCGACTCGCCGCCGATATCGACGATCGCGGCGCCCTCGCTCGCCATTTGTGCCGCGCGATCGAGAGCAGCGTCGACGCGCGTATACCGGCCACCATCCGAGAACGAATCCGGCGTCAGGTTCAAGATTCCCATGACAACCGGCCGCCCGAGGTCGATGGATTTATTTCGACAACGCCAGATCATTGCCAGCTGGATGCAAAAAGGCCGATGGGGTCGCCACCGGCCTTTTCGCGCAGTGTGAACCCGCAGCCGCTAATGCTGTCCGGCCGGATTGACCAACGGCGGCGCCGGTTTCTCGGTCGAGGGATCGCGCGGCGGCGTAGGCGCGGGCGTATCGTCCCAATCGCGCGGCGGACGCGGCTCCTTGCCATCCATGATGTCCTTGATCTGTTCCTCGTCGATCGTCTCGAATTTCATCAAGGCATCGGCCATCGCCTGCAGTTTGTCCAAATTGGTCTGCAATATCGTGTAAGCCCTCTGGTAATTGCTGTCGATCACCTTGCGCACTTCCTCGTCGATCACGTGCGCCGTGACTTCGGAAACCTGCTTGTGCTGCGTCACGCTGCGGCCCAAAAACACCTCGCCGGATTCCTCGCTGTAGGTCTGCGGGCCCAGGCGATCCGACAGGCCCCAACGGGTGACCATGTTGCGCGCCAGTTCCGTCGCACGCTCGATGTCGTTCGAGGCTCCGGTCGTGACGGCGTCAGGGCCGAACACCAACTCTTCGGCGACGCGGCCGCCGAACAGGGTCGCTATGCGGCTCTCGAGCTGGCGCTTGCTCGTGCTGTAACGGTCCGCCTCGGGGAGGAACATCGTCACGCCGAGGGCGCGTCCGCGCGGAATGATCGTGACCTTGTAAACCGGATCGTGCTCTGGAACTTTCAGGCCGACGATCGCGTGACCCGCTTCGTGGTAGGCCGTATTGCGCTTTTCGGCTTCGGTCATGACCATCGAACGCCGCTCGGCGCCCATCATGATTTTGTCCTTGGCGCGCTCGAATTCCTCCATCGTCACGGAGCGCTTGTTGCTGCGCGCGGCGAAGAGCGCCGCCTCGTTGACGAGGTTAGCCAGATCCGCGCCGGAAAAGCCGGGGGTGCCGCGAGCGATCACGGACGGTTTGACGTTGTCTCCCAACGGCACCTTGCGCATGTGGACTTTGAGTATCTGTTCCCGTCCGCGCACGTCGGGTAGCGGCACGACGACCTGCCGGTCGAACCGGCCCGGGCGCAACAGCGCCGGATCCAATACATCCGGCCGGTTGGTCGCGGCGATCACGATGATGCCTTCATTACCTTCGAAACCGTCCATTTCGACCAGCAACTGGTTCAGCGTCTGTTCGCGCTCGTCATGTCCGCCGCCCAATCCCGCGCCGCGATGGCGCCCGACCGCATCGATCTCGTCGATGAAGATGATGCACGGCGCGTGCTTCTTCGCCTGTTCGAACATGTCGCGCACGCGCGAGGCGCCGACGCCGACGAACATTTCGACGAAATCGGAGCCGGATATCGTGAAGAAGGGCACTTTGGCTTCGCCGGCAATCGCGCGGGCGAGCAGCGTCTTGCCGGTCCCGGGCGAACCTACCATCAGCACGCCTTTCGGTATTTTGCCGCCGAGTTTCTGGAACTTGCCGGGATCCTTCAGGAAGTCGACGATTTCGACGACTTCTTGCTTCGCCTCCTCGACGCCGGCCACGTCGGCAAACGTCACGTTGACCTGATCCTCGCCGAGCAGCCGCGCCCGGCTCTTGCCGAAGGACATCGCTCCCCGGCCGCCCGACGTGCCCTGCATCTGGCGCATGAAATAGGCCCAGAACCCGATCAAAATCAGGATCGGGAACGCGGAGATCAACAGTTGCAGGAAAACCGATTGTTGCTTCGGCGGCTCGCCGCGGAACTTGACGCCCTCGGACTGCAGCAGGCCGATCAAGGCGCTGTTGTTGGTTTCCGGGTTATAGGTGATGAACTCATCGCCCGAACGCCGCTTACCCTCGATGATATCGCCCTTCAGCGTCACCGAATCGATGCTGTTGCTCTTTACCTCGGTCAGGAACTGCGAATAATCGATCGTCGTCGGTTGTCCGGAGCGCACCCCGAATTGGCTGAATATGGCCAATAGAATAACCGCCAGCGCGACCCATAACAGGATTTGTTTCGTCAAATCGTTCAAGTTTCACCTACCGCCGAACTTCACATTTGGACCAAGGAGCCTGACGTGCAACATCGACGTTACACCATCCCAAACTGCCGCGCCAACAGATAGGTCTCAGGGCTCCGTAACCGTGATGCCTTCGGCTTTTTGGTCAAAACTCGCCCGAACTTGCCGCGCGCGCCCCGAATGAACTGGTCGAATCCTTCCCCTTGAAATAATTTCACCAGCAGGTCCCCTCCGGGGGCGAGCACGCGCTCGGCAAACTCCATCGCCAGCTCCGCCAGGTGCATGGAACGCGGCTGGTCGACGGCGTCGATGCCAGCCATGTTTGGGGCCATATCGGACAAAACAAGGTCCAGCTTATCGGCGCCGACGAGCGCCAGAACTTGCGCCAATACCGCTTCGTCGCGAAAATCGCCCTGCACGAACTCGACTCCCGGTATCGCATCCATCGGCAGCAGGTCGGTCGCGACGATTCGCCCCTGCGTGCCCATGACACGCCTCGCATACTGACTCCAGCCTCCGGGAGCCGCGCCCAAATCCACGCATCGGATGCCGGGCCGGAGCAAGCGCTCGCGCTGCTGGATTTCCTCGAGTTTGAATACCGCACGCGAGCGCCAGCCCTCGCGCTGCGCGCGCTTGACGAATTCGTCGTTCGCGTGCTCGGCAAGCCAACGCGCGCTGCTCTTGGAACGTTTAGGCATCGGTTTTCCGCCAGGCCGGCCTATAATCTCACCGTGGCCTTATCGGAGCGACAAAAGAAGCATCTGCGGCGTCTGGCGCATCCGCGGAGCCCGATCGTCATGATCGGCGGCGCCGGATTGACCGAAGGGATCGTCGCCGAACTCGACCGCGCCCTGACGGCGCACGAGCTCGTCAAGGTCAGCGCACGCATCGGCGATCGCGATCTTCGCAACAGCGCTTTGGCGAGCCTCGCCGCCCGTACGGCCAGCGAATTGGTGCAACGCATCGGTCACGTCGGCGTCTTCTACCGCCGCCGCGGCGAGTTACCGAAGCTCGTCATTCCAGACCAGTAACAAGGCGGCGAGGCAGGCGATTCCGTAGAGCAGCGCTGCGACGCCATGCCAAGCAGCGAACGTCAAACCCCACGCGGAGCCGCGTGATTGCGCGGTCGCCATCACCGGACGCAGCGCCCATTCGTTGACGGCGAGCAGTCCGGCCGCCACATACAGATTGAGGAACTTCGCGCGCCCGGGCAGCACGATCGCAAGGAGCGCCACCGCTACGCCCAGATAGGACTCGATGCCGAACAGCCGGGCCGCCAGTACTCCGGCCAAATGCCGGTTCGGCTGCCCAAAAAACAGCGTCGGCGCGACCCACGCCGCCAACGACCACAAGCTTCCCGCCCACAGCACCAGCAGAATACGAAACCCGCCGCGGACCGCCTTCACAGATACCGCACGGCAATGATCTCGTAGGTGCGCGTACCGCCGGGCGCCGCCACGTCGACGACGTCGCCCTCCAACTTGCCGATCAACGCGCGCGCGATCGGCGAAGAGACCGACAATAGACCAAGCTTGATATCCGCTTCATCGTCCCCCACCAGTTGATAGGTCACGGTAACGCGCCCTAGCTGGTCCTCGAGTTCGATGGTCGCCCCAAATACCACGCGGCCGCTCGCGGCGAGCCTCGTGACATCGATGACCTCCGCGTTCGATAGCCGGTTCTCAATTTCGTTGATGCGCCCTTCGATGAAGCTTTGCTGCTCGCGCGCCGCGTGATACTCCGCGTTTTCGCTCAGATCGCCGTGCGCTCGCGCCTCGGCGATGGCCTTGATGATGTGTGGCCGCGCTTCGCTCTTCAATTTTTTCAACTCTGCGCGCAGCCGTTCGGCGCCGCGCAGCGTCATGGGGGTTCGTTTCACGGCGGCTGTTCCTTGTGCAAATCTTTCAATCGATTGACCTCAATGTCGCCAAGATGGTCGAGCGCGTCGCAGGTCGCGCGCGCGCCGGCCACCGTCGTGTAATACGTGACGCGGCGGGCAACCGCCTCGCGCCTGATCGATCTCGATTCGCGTACCGCTTGCTTGCCTTCCGTGGTGTTGACGATCAACGCAACCTCGTCGTTCTTGATCATATCGACTACGTGCGGCCGTCCCTCGCGCACTTTGTTGACCCGCTGGCAGATGATGCCAGAGTCCGTCATCGCCTGCGCAGTGCCGCCGGTCGCCGCAATCTCGAAACCGCGGTCGATGAACAAGCGGGCAAGCTGCACAGCCGCGGGCTTGTCGCGGTCGCGCACGCTGATGAAGCACAAGCCGCGAGTCGGCAAGACCACGCCGGAAGCCGCCTGCGCCTTCGCGTAGGCCTCGCCGAACGTATTGCCCGTACCCATCACCTCTCCGGTCGATTTCATTTCCGGCCCCAGGATCGGATCGGCCTCCGGAAACTTGATGAATGGGAACACCGCCTCTTTGACCGAGAAAAAATGCGGAATGCGCTCGACCGTGCGCCCCTGCATCGCCAGCGTCTTGCCGGTCATGACCCTCGCGGCCACTTTCGCGAGCGGCACTCCGGTCGCCTTCGACACGAACGGTACCGTCCTCGAAGCGCGCGGGTTGACCTCCAGAATGTAGATCACTCCGCTTTGAATCGCGAACTGTATGTTCATCAGACCGATGACGTTGAGCGCCTTGGCGAGTTTGCGTGTTTGCGCGCGCAGCTCGTCCTGAATCTCGACCGACAGACTGTATGGCGGCAGCGAACAGCTAGAATCCCCGGAGTGCACGCCGGCCTGTTCGATATGTTCCATGATGCCGCCGATCAGCACGTCCTCGCCGTCGCTGACGGCATCGACGTCGACCTCGATCGCAAGGTCGAGGAAACGGTCGAGCAGCACGGGGCTGTCGTTCGAGACCTTGACCGCATCGGTCATGTATTGGCGCAAGTCGTCTTCGTTGAAGACGATGTCCATCGCCCGGCCGCCCAGCACGTAGCTCGGCCGGACGACCAAAGGAAAACCCACGTCGCGCGCCAACAGCACTGCCTGATCTTCGGTGCGTGCGGTGGCGTTGGCCGGCTGCTTCAATTTCAAGCTTGCGACCAGCTTCTGGAACCGTTCTCGGTCCTCGGCGACATCGATGCTGTCGGGCGTCGTGCCGATGATCGGTCCGCCGGCCGCGGCGATCGCCCGCGACAACTTCAGCGGCGTCTGACCGCCGAATTGAACGATCACGCCCTCCGGCTTTTCCTTCTCGATGATTTCCATGACGTCTTCGAACGTCAGCGGCTCGAAATACAAGCGGTCGGAGGTGTCGTAATCCGTCGACACCGTCTCCGGGTTGCAATTCACCATGATCGTTTCGAAACCGTCTTCGCGCAGCGCGATCGCCGCGTGCACGCAGCAATAATCGAATTCGATGCCCTGGCCGATGCGGTTGGGTCCGCCGCCCAAGATCATGATCTTGCGCCGCTCCGTCGGATTCGCCTCGCATTCCTCCTCGTAGGTCGAATACAGGTAGGCGGTCGATGTCGCGAATTCCGCGGCGCAGGTATCGACCCGCTTGTAAACCGGATGTATCCCGAGTTTGCGGCGCCGATTGCGCACCGCGGCGGCGTCGCGGGAAACCAGCTTCGCGATGCGCGAGTCCGCGAACCCCTTGCGCTTCAATGCGCGCAGGCGCGCGTAATCCAGCGACTCGAACCCCTCTGCGAGAAGCCTCGCCTCCTCGCCCAGCAGATCCTCGATCTGCGCGAGGAACCACGGATCGATGCCGGTCGCCTCGTTCACCTGCTGCCTGGTCCAGCCCGCGCGAAAAGCGTCCGCCACGTACAGGATCCGGTCCGCGCCGGGCCAGCGAAGCTCGTAATCAACCTTGTTCTGATCGTCCTCGGAGAGCGGCAGGTTCACTTGCTCATTGAAGCCGTCGTAGCCGGTCTCGAGGCTGCGAAGCGCCTTTTGCATCGACTCTTGGAACGTCCGGCCGATCGCCATCGCTTCGCCGACCGATTTCATCTGCGTCGTCAGCCGGTCGTTGGAACCGGGAAATTTCTCGAACGTGAAACGCGGTATCTTGGTAACGACGTAATCGATCGCGGGCTCGAAAGAGGCTGGCGTCGCGCCCCCGGTGATGTCGTTCTTCAGTTCATCGAGCGTGTAGCCGACCGCGAGCTTCGCCGCGATCTTGGCGATCGGAAAGCCCGTCGCCTTCGACGCCAGCGCCGAGGAGCGCGACACGCGCGGATTCATTTCGATGACCAGCACCCGGCCGTCCTCCGGATTGACCGCGAATTGCACGTTCGAGCCGCCGGTGTCGACGCCGATCTTGCGCAGCACCGCGATCGAGGCGTCGCGCAAGCGCTGGTTTTCCTTGTCGGTCAGCGTCTGCGCCGGCGCCACGGTGATCGAATCGCCGGTATGCACGCCCATCGGATCGAGGTTTTCGATCGAGCAGATGATGATGCAATTGTCGTTGCGGTCGCGCACGACCTCCATTTCGTACTCTTTCCAGCCGAGCACCGATTCTTCCAGCAATACCTCGTTCGTCGGCGAGGCGTCGAGCCCGCGGCCGACGATGGTCTCGAACTCCTCGCGGTTGTAAGCGATGCCGCCGCCGCTGCCGCCGAGCGTGAACGAGGGACGGATGACCGTCGGAAAGCCGATCTCCGATTGCACCGCGAGCGCCTCCTCCATGCTGTGTGCGATGCGTGCGCGCGCGGTCGCAAGGCCGATCTCGGTCATTGCCTTGCGGAAAAGCTCGCGATCTTCAGCCATGTCGATTGCGCGCTTAGAGGCGCCGATCATCTCGACGTTGAACTTGTCGAGCACGCCCTCGCGGGCCAGATCGAGCGCGGTATTTAGCGCCGTCTGCCCGCCCATCGTCGGCAACAGGGCGGTCGGCCGCTCCTTTTCAATGATGCGCGCGACCGTGCGCCAATTGATCGGCTCAATATAGATCGCATCCGCCATGTCCGGGTCGGTCATGATCGTGGCGGGATTCGAGTTCACTAAAATGACTCGATATCCTTCTTCTTTCAATGCCTTACATGCTTGAGCTCCGGAATAATCGAACTCGCACGCCTGACCTATGACGATCGGTCCAGCGCCGATGATCAAGATGCTGTCGATATCGGTTCTTTTCGGCACGCGCTAGCTCTCGGCCGATTTTGGCGAATGATTAGCTTTTAGACGCGAATTCGACTGTATCCTTTTGATCATCAAGTACATAAAGTGCTCAAACAGCAAGCGCAGATCATGCGGTCCGGGACTCGCCTCGGGATGCCCTTGAAAGCTGAAGGCAGCGCGGTCGGTGCGCGCCAAACCCTGCAGCGAACCGTCGAACAACGATCGGTGGGTTGGGCGCAAGGTGTCCGGCAGCGTAGCTTCATCGACCGTAAAGCCGTGATTCTGACTGGAAATGAATACCCGGCCGGAGGCCAATTCCAACACCGGATGATTGGCTCCATGATGGCCGAACTTCATCTTGACCGTCTTCGCGCCGCTCGCGAGCGCCAGCAGCTGGTGCCCGAGGCAAATACCAAAGATCGGCAAATCGGTTTCCAACAAGCGCGCGACGGCGGCAATCGCGTAATCGCACGCCTCAGGGTCACCCGGTCCGTTCGACAAGAAGATGCCATCGGGATTCATCGCAAGCACTTGATCGGCGGACGTTTGTGCCGGCACGACGGTGATGCGGCAACCATGATCGGCGAGCACGCGCAAGATATTTCGCTTGATCCCGTAATCATAGGCAACCACGTGCAAACGGCTCTGCGGTCGCGCCGCTTTTTGCCCGCTTTTCCACAGCGTGCCGTCATTCCATTGATAGCTGCGTTTGATCGTGACGGCCTTCGCCAGATCCATGCCCTTCAAGCCCGGAAATTTCTTTGCCGCTCTGATCGCGTTCGATTCGTCGATCGTCTCGCCAGTCATGATGCAGCCGGCTTGCGCGCCTTTTTCGCGAAGTAACCGCGTTAGTTTGCGCGTGTCGATTTCGGCGATGGCAACGACTTTGCAACGCAGTAAGAAGCTCGCGAGCGACTCGCTCGCCCGCCAATTCGAATGCAGCGACGGCAGATCGCGGACGACCAGACCGGCGGCATAAATCGCCGCCGACTCGAGATCCTCGGGGGTCGCACCGGTATTGCCGACGTGCGGCGTCGTCAGCGTGACGATTTGGCGGCAGTAGGACGGATCGGTCAGGATTTCCTGATATCCGGTCATCGCCGTGTTGAATACCACTTCACCTGTCGTGTTTCCCCTGGCGCCGACCGATACGCCGCGAAACACGGTGCCGTCCTCGAGAGCTAGCACAGCAGGTGTTGTCACTCCGGTTCCTCCGCTTTGCGCCACGGCTCGTTCCGCAGATGCGCAAAGCGGGAGGCGTTCGTCAGAACGGCCTCCCGCTTCATGGTTCGTTCGCGTTCAGGTTACCGGGCGCGGATGATAACGATGACCGCCGCGCGTGTCTACGTCCGCGCGCCCATATCGAGCACATCCGTCATGCCGTAGTAACCGGCCTTGCGGCCTATCAGCCAGGCCGCCGCGCGCAGGGCGCCGCGGGCAAAGATACGCCGGTCGCCCGCCTTGTGCGTGATTTCGATGCGCTCGCCGTCGCCGGCGAACACGACCGTGTGCTCGCCGATGATATCGCCGGCGCGCACGACGGCGAAACCGATGCTGCCCGGCCGGCGCGGTCCCGGCTCGCCGTCGCGCGCATAGACCGCGGCTCGCTCAAGACTCAGTCCGCGAGCCTGCGCTACCGCCGCTCCGAGCGCGAGCGCCGTCCCGGACGGCGCATCGCGCTTCATACGGTGATGGGCCTCGATGACCTCCACATCGAAGCTTTCGTCCAGCTTGCCGGCGGCGAACGCCGCGAGGCGCAGCGCGACGTTGAGCCCGACGCTCGTATTCGGCGCCACCAAAACCGCGATCCGCTCGGCCGCCGCCTGCAGCGCGGCATGCGATCCGGCGTCGAGACCCGTCGTGCCGACCAGCAGCGGAACGCCGGCTTCGGCGCAGATCGCCGCGTGTGCCGCCGCGGCCTGCGGCGCGCTGAAATCGACCGCGACCGCGGCGCCCCGGACCGCATCCTTCGCGTCCGCCGTCACGAACACGCCGGTTGGCCGGCCGCCGATCGCCGCTTCCCGACCTAGGAACATGCTTTGCGGCGATGCAACCGCGGCCGCGAGACGCAGATCGGCTGCGGCGTCGAGCGCCTCGATGAGCGTCTGACCCATGCGTCCCATCGCGCCAAAAACGACTAAGGCTTGCTTCATCGAGGCTTATTCCAAGGCGCCGGTGAAGAATTTCTTGACGCCGTCGAAGAACGTCTTCTCCCGTGGTTTGTGGCTGCCGTGCTGCAATGCGGCTTCGAATTTGCGCAGCAGTTCCTTATGCTCGGTAGCCAGATTGACCGGTGTCTCTACGACCACCCTGCAAAACAAGTCGCCGGGCGACCCGCCGCGCACCGGCGCGACGCCCTTGTCGCGAACCCGGAAGACACGCCCCGATTGGGTCTCCGAGGGGACTTTCAGCGCGACTTCGCCGTTCAGGGTCGGCACGATGACCGTGCCGCCGAGCGCCGCAGTCGCAAAACTGATCGGCACCTCGCAGGACAAGTTGGCGCCTTCGCGCTCGAAGATGGCATGCTCACGCACGCGCATCTCGACGTATAGGTCGCCGGCCGGGCCGCCGTTGCGCCCCGCTTCGCCCTCGCCGCTCATGCGGATTCGATCGCCCGTATCGACGCCCGCCGGCACCGTCACGGACAACTCCTTTTCCTGACGCACCCGGCCCTGCCCCAAACAGGTGTCGCAGGGATTGCTGATGATCTTGCCGCGGCCCTTGCAGCGCGGACAGGGCTGCTGGATCGTGAAGATCGATTGCTGCACGCGTACCTGGCCGTGCCCACCGCAAGTCTCGCAAGTTTTCGGCTGCGAGCCCTTCGCCGCACCCGAGCCGCCGCAGGTGCGGCATTCCGCGAGCGATGGGATCCGGATGCTGGTCTCGCTGCCGAATACGGCCTGTTCGAGATCTAGTTCGAGTTCATAACGCAGATCGGCGCCGCGGAATACCTGCGTGCGGCTGCGTTGCCCACCGGAGAAAATATCGCCGAACATTTCCCCGAAAATGTCGCCGAACGCGTCGCCCGCGCTGAACCCGCCGCGACCGGACTGCAATCCCTCGTGGCCGAACTGATCGTAGGCGGCGCGCTTATGCGGATCGGTCAATACTTCATAAGCCTCCTTGGCTTCTTTGAAGCTATGTTCCGCATTGGGATCGTCCGGGTTCCGATCGGGATGGAATTTCATCGCCAGGCGGCGATAAGCCTTTTTGATGTCGGCCTCGGTCGCGTTTCGCGGCAAGTCCAGAAGCTTGTAATAATCCTGCTTCGCCATCACGTACCCACAAAAAGGGAACCGCCGGCGCGTTGGCGCCGGCGGTTCGGATCCCGTTTATCGCTGCCGCGGCGCTCCGCGCGAAAATCGCTACGCTTTCTTGCGGTCGCTCTCTTTGACTTCCTCGAATTCCGCGTCCAGCACGTCGTCCTTCTTCGCCTCGGCCGCGCCGTCGCCGGCTTGTCCAGAATTCGAGCCGGCCGCCGATTGCTGGTAGGTCTTCTGCAGAATCGCGGCCGAGGCCTGCTCCAAGGCCTGCGTCTTGCGTTCGATGTCCTCGCGATCATCGCCGCTCATCGCGGACTTGACGGCTGCAATCGCCTCGTTCGCCGCCTGCTTCTCGTCGTCGGAAGCCTTGTCGCCGAGATCCTTCAGCGCCTTCTCTATCGTGTGCACGGCCGCGTCGGCTTTGTTGCGCGCGCCTACCAGCTCGCGGAACTTCTTGTCCTCTTCGGCGTGCGCCTCCGCGTCCGCGACCATGCGCTTGATTTCCGCTTCGGTCAGTCCGCTGGATGCCTTGATGACGATGCGCTGTTCCTTGCCGGTCTTCACGTCCTTCGCGGAGACGTTCAATATGCCGTTCGCGTCGATGTCGAAAGCAACCTCGATCTGCGGCATGCCGCGCGGCGCCGGCGGGATATCGGTCAGGTCGAACCGCCCCAGCGACTTGTTGTCGGAACTGCGCTCGCGCTCCCCCTGCAGCACGTGAATCGTCACGCCGGTCTGATTGTCGTCTGCCGTCGAGAACGTTTGCGCGGCCTTTGTCGGTATCGTCGTATTCTTCTCGATCACGCGCGTCATCACGCCGCCGAGCGTTTCGATGCCCAATGACAGCGGAGTGACGTCGAGCAGCAGCACGTCCTTGACGTCGCCGGATAACACACCGCCCTGAATCGCCGCACCGACGGCCACGGCCTCGTCCGGGTTGACGTCCTTGCGCGGCTCCTTGCCGAACAGATCCTTGACCGCCTTTTGCACCATCGGCATGCGAGTCTGGCCGCCGACCAGGATGACCTCGCCGACGTCCTGCATCGACAAGCCCGCGTCCTTCATCGCGATGCGGCAGGGCTCGATCGTCTTTTGCACCAAGTCCTCGACCAAGGATTCCAGCTTGGCGCGCGTCAGCTTCATGTTCAGGTGCTTCGGCCCGGCTTGGTCCGCGGTGATGTACGGCAGATTGATTTCCGTCTGCTGGCTCGAGGACAGCTCGATCTTGGCCTTTTCCGAGGCCTCCTTGAGCCGCTGCATCGCGAGCGGGTCGCGGCGCACGTCGATGCCGCTTTCCTTCTTGAATTCATCGGCGAGATAGTTGATCACGCGCAAATCGAAGTCCTCGCCGCCGAGGAAGGTATCACCGTTCGTCGAGAGCACCTCGAATTGGCGTTCGCCGTCGACCGCGGCGATTTCGATCACCGAAATATCGAACGTGCCGCCGCCCAAGTCGTAGACGGCGATCTTACGGTCGCCGCCCGCCTTATCGAGGCCGTAAGCAAGCGCCGCGGCCGTCGGTTCGTTGATGATGCGCTTGACGTTGAGTCCGGCGATACGGCCGGCGTCCTTGGTCGCCTGGCGCTGCGAATCGTTGAAATACGCCGGCACCGTGATCACGGCCTCCGTGACCGGCTCGCCGAGATAGTCTTCGGCCGTCTTCTTCATTTTCATCAATACGCGGGCCGACACCTCGGGAGGCGCCATTTTCTTGCCCTGCACTTCGACCCAGGCGTCACCGTTGTCGGCCTTGACGATCTTGTAGGACACCATGCCCATGTCCTTTTTGACGACCTCGTCCGTGAACTTGCGGCCGATCAGCCGCTTGACGGCCGCGACCGTATTCTGGGGATTGGTGACGGCCTGGCGCTTGGCCGACTGTCCGACGACGATCTCGCCGTCCTTCGTGAAGGCAACGATCGACGGCGTCGTGCGGTCGCCTTCGCTGTTCTCGATCACCTTGGGCTTGCCGCCCTCCATGATCGCGACGCAAGAATTGGTCGTGCCGAGATCGATGCCTATCATCTTGCCCATGATTAAAATCCTCTAAAGATCCAAATACCGATGACCCGGACGTGGGGCGTTTTTTGCCGTTTTCAATTGGCGGCGGCCTCGGGAGCGCGGCTGACAACCACGCGCGCCGGCCGCAGCAGGCGGCCGTTCAGCGAATACCCCTTCTGCACGACCGACAACACGGTGTTCGGCGGCACTTCGGCGCTTTCTTGGGTCAGCATTGCCTCGTGCCAGGCGGGGTCGAACGGCTGCGAGACGGGGTCGATCAGCCGGATGCCCGCCTTCTCGAAGGCGCGGTGCAGCTGGCGCAGGGTGGCTTGGGCGCCCTCCAAGTGCGCCGCCGCCGGTGCGTCGGCCCCGGCGTTGATGCCCGCCTCCAACGCGTCCCCGACGGTGACCAGATCCTCGGCGAAGCGCTCCACGGCGTATTTGCGGGCGTTGTCCAGCTCGCGTTCCGCACGCTTGCGGTAATTGTCGAGTTCGGCGAGCGCCCGTAGATAGTTGTTCCGATTCTCCTGTGCCTGCTGCTCGGCCGCGGCCAGCGCATCCTCCCGGGGCGGCGACGGCACGGCCGGATCCTCTTCTGCCTGTGGCCGCATATGGTTAGTTTCGTTCACTTTTAAAAATCCTTCGAAAGGTCGGCTGCGCCCGACGATCGCCCGCGACCGCCCCTTAGCGCTCAAACGGCGGCTTTGGGGGATCTGTGGGGGCTATTTGCGGGTGTTCAAGGTTGAACCCAACAGTTTTGCCGTGATGTCGACCAACGGGATCACGCGTTCGTAGGCCATGCGGGTCGGCCCAATAATCCCCAAGACGCCGACGATCTGATTATTGACCGTATAGGGGGCCGTGACCACGCTGATATCGTCCAGAATGCGATAGCCGGATTCCTGGCCGATGAAGATCTGTATGCCGTCGGCGTGCAGACAGTTGTCGAGCAGGCGCAGGATATCGTGCTTCTCGTTGAACGCTTCGAACAAACGGCGCAGACGATCGACGTTGGACAATTCGGCGAAACCCATCAAATTCGTCTCGCCAGCGATCACATACTCGACGCCCTCGCCCTCGTCCTTGTCGAATACCTTCTGCGCGACCTGTATCGCATCGAGCATCAACTGGTTCATGTGCTGCTGCGTGTCGCGCAATTGCGCGACCAACCCGGCGCGCACGTCCTGCAGCGAGCGGCCGGAGAACGCCTCGTTCAAGTAGTTCGCCGCGCGCCGCAGCTCGTCCGGGGAATAATATCGATCGAGCTGGGCGACGCGGTTTTGCACCTCGCCGTTGCTCATGACCATGATCGCGAGCGCGCGGTTCTCCGACAGCGTGATGAATTCGATTTGCGACAACGCGACGTATTTCGGATTCGGCAAGGTCACGAGCCCCGCCATATGGGTCACGCTGGACAACATTTGCGATACGGTTTGCACCAACGACCGGCCGGCCGCCACGCCGCTCGCGAGCCGGCGCGCGATCTCCTCCACCTCTTCGCTTTCCAGCGGCTTGAGCTTCAGGAGCGTATCGACGAAAAAGCGGTATCCCTTTTGCGTCGGCACGCGGCCGGCCGAGGTATGCGGAGAGGCGACGAAGCCGAGCGCCTCCAAATCCGCCATGACATTGCGGATCGTAGCCGACGATATGCTCAAACCGGAATCGCGCGACAAGGTCCGCGATCCGACCGGTTGGCCGTCGCGTATATAGCTCTCGATCAGGGCCTTCAGCAGCAGCTGCGCCCGCTCGGTCAGGGAATCGTCACCGCCTTCTGCCATAGTGTGGTGCATATTAGAGCCTGGAACCTAACTAGCGCACCGGGGCGAAGTCAAGTCCATGGATTAGACCGAGAAATCGCAGTTTTGAGGCGTGACCGCCGCGACGCCCCATGCTACAAGGAATCCCGCCTATGCCCGATCCGTTCAAGTCCATCGCACTCGTCGGCAATGCCAAGGAAGCGCGCGTTGCGGAGTGCTTGTCGAGCCTGGCGGCGCATTTGCTCGCCCGCGGGGTCAGTACCCTGGTCGATGCGGGATTGGCAATCGAGTTCCCGCCGAATACCGTGGTCCGCTGTCCGGAGCGGTCGTTCGCCAACAGAGCCGATCTGATCATTGCGATCGGCGGCGATGGCACGCTGCTGTACGCGGCCAGCCTCGTGGCCGGCCATGACGTGCCGCTGCTCGGCGTCAATCGGGGCCGGCTGGGTTTTCTGACCGACGTCAGCCCGGCGACGATGATCGAGGACGTCGATTCCGTGATCGCCGGGCGGTATACGCAGGATCGCCGCTCGTTGCTCGCGGCGCGGCTCGAGCGCCACCACGCGCCGAGCGTGCGGGCGCTCGCGTTGAACGACATCGTCGTCAACAAATGGGAAACCGGCCGGATACTGGAGTTTCGAACCTCGATCAACGGCAGATTCGTCAATACGCACGGCGGGGACGGCATCGTCATCGCGAGCGCGACGGGTTCGACCGCGTACGCCCTATCTTGCGGCGGCCCGATCGTCGAGCCTGATCTGGACGTCTGGGTCCTCGCGCCGATCAGTCCTCATACGCTCAGCGACCGGCCGATCATCGTGCGCGCGGGCAGCAAGATACAGCTGCACCTGTCCGATCGGTTCGAATCGCGAGCGCAGGTCACCTGCGACGGCACCGCCATCGGCGATCTGCGGGAAGGCGACAATTTGTTCGTCGAAGGCGCCGACGCCGCTATCACCTTGCTGCATCCTCCAGGCTATGATTATTACAAGCTGCTGCGCTCCAAGTTGCATTGGGGTCGAGGCGGCGTCGGCGCCGACCACCAAAGCTGACCGGCCGTGCTGACGCATCTGCAATTGCGCGATTTCGTGATCGTAGACCAGGCGGAGCTGGACTTTGCCGCCGGTCTGACCGCGCTGACCGGCGAGACCGGCGCCGGCAAATCGATCATCGTCGACGCCCTGTCGCTGATCGCGGGCGGCCGCGCAACGGGCGATGTCGTGCGCCGCGGGGCCGAGCGCGCGGAGGCGGCCGCCGGTTTCGCCGCGTTGCCGCAAGAGGCGGTGGCATGGCTCAGCGAACAATCGATCGATCACGACGGCGAGGTGCTCGTGCGCCGCGTGATCGGTGCCGACGGCCGCTCGCGAGCGTATCTGAACGGTCAGCTCATTCCTCTGCAGTCGCTGCGGGATTTCATGGATCGGTTGATCGAAATACATGGTCAGCAGGAATTCCAGCACCTGGTCACGCGCGACGCGCAACGCCGGCTGCTCGATGAGCACGGCGCTGCCGGGGAGCTCGCGCAAGCCGTGGCCTCGATTCACGAACGCCATCGCGCATGCAGCCGCGAATTGGCGGCGCTGCGCGCAGCCGTCGCCGATATCGACGGGCGTCGCGACATGCTGCGCTTCCAATTGACCGAACTCGCCGCCGAAGTGACGACTGCGGCGGATATCGAGGCCCTGTTCATCGAGCGCAGACGCATCGCGGATCGGGGCCGGCTCGCCGCGGCCGCCGGCGGCGCGCTCGAGGCCAGCTACGATGCGGACGGCGGCAGCGCGCAGGACTTATTGGCAAAGGCGCAGAGCGCGTTGCGCGCCGGCGGCGGCGATGCGGAACTCGAGGAAGCCGGCCGCTTATTGGCCGAAGCCTCGATCATCGTTCGCGAGGCGGCCGACCGCTTGCGCCGATATCTCGAACGGCTGGATGTCGATCCGGCGCGTCAGGAGGAGATCGAGCGGCGGGCGGCGGCCTTGGAGGCTTTGGCGCGCAAGCATCGCCGGCCGGCGCACGAACTCCCGCAGCAGCTGGCTGCCATTACCCAGGAGCTGCAAGCGCTGGACAATTCGCAAATCGGGATCGGCGAACTCGAACAGCGGCAGACGGCCTTGACCGGCGAGTACCGGCTGGCCGCGGCCCGCCTGACCACGGCGCGCAAGGCTGCGGCCGCGGGTCTCGGCAATCAGGTCACTGGATTGATGCAATCGCTCGGCATGCGCGGCGGGCAATTCGCCGTCGAAGTCGCCGCGGGCGACGGCGAAGTAAGCCTCCACGGGAGCGACGCCATTGAGTTCCTGGTCAGCGCCAATCCCGGTCAGCCCGCCAAGGGAATCGCCAAAGTCGCCTCCGGCGGCGAGTTGTCTCGCATCAGTCTCGCGATTCAAGTCGCCGCGGCGACCAAGACCGCGGTCGGTTGCATGGTATTCGACGAAGTCGACGCGGGTATCGGCGGCGCGGTCGCCGAAATCGTCGGCCGGCAATTGCGCGCGCTAGGCGAGCGCGGGCAAGTGCTCTGCGTCACGCACCTCGCGCAGGTTGCGAGCCAGGCGCACAGCCAGTTGCGCGTCACGAAGCTTACCGACGGCAAGGCGACACGCACGACGATCAAGGCGCTGAACGCAGCCGAACGCGCCGATGAAATCGCACGCATGCTGGGAGGCATCGACATCACCGAGCAAGCGCGCGCCCACGCAAGAGAAATGCTCTCGCGCGCATCGTCCGAAGGCACGGCGAAAACCAAGCGTTCGCGAGGTTGAGCTTCGGCGAACCTTTTCCCGCGCGGGGCCGGCGCTCAGGTGCGGCGTTTTTGATGCGGGCAGTCGGCGTTGCGGCAATGCCCATAGAGAATCAAGGCGTGGTCGCTGATCTCGAAACCCAGACGGTTGGCAACGGCGTGCTGGCGCTCCTCGATGCCGCCATCCATGAACTCTTCGACGTGCCCGCAGTCCACGCAGACGATGTGATCGTGGTGCGAGCCCTGATTGAGCTCGAAAACCGCCATTCCACCCTCGAAATGGTGCCTGGTTACCAGGCCCGCCGCCTCGAACTGAGTCAGCACGCGATAAACGGTGGCGAGACCGATGTCCTGGTTCAATTCCAGCAGATTCTTATAGATATCCTCGGCGCTCATATGGCGGGCTGTGCCGGCGGCCAGGATGTCGAGAATTTTCAGGCGCGGCAGCGTAACCTTCAGACCCGCGTTGCGCAGATCGGCGCTTTCGGTGCTTGCGGGAGGCTTCTGGCGCTGCGGCATGCTGTGCCATCCGGTATGATGGGAGCCGATTATCAATCATTTAACGGTTGCACACCACCTTGATGAGAAATATCGCCCGTGGCGCTCTCGCGCTCTGCCTGATCGCGCTGTCTTCGGCCTGCGTCTACCGGATCAATATCCAACAGGGCAACTACCTGAACCAGAGCGCCGTCAACCAGGTCAAGCCCGGCATGACGCGAAGCCAGGTCCGCTATCTGCTCGGCACGCCGCTAGTCGCCGACGTCTTCAACAAGGACCGCTGGGACTACATTTATTATCTCAAGAAAGGCCACAGTCGGCACGTCGACTCGCGGCGCGTGATCGTCTACTTCGACGGCGATAAGGTCGCGAAGTTGGATAAGCCGTCCGACGCCCTCGCCGCCGCACAGGAGAAGTCGCTGGCCGAGGTGAAGAACGGCCGAACCTATTGATCAGCGCTGCCGAGGCCGCGGCGCGGCGCGGCGGCGGCGCGCGCTTTTCGGGTCTTCGGCGAGACTCCGGTAGATCTCCACTCGATCGCCATCGGCGAGCGGCGCGTCGCGCGCCGCGGTGCGCCCGAAGATCCCGACCGCACAATGCGTGAAATCGATCCCTGCGAAATCCGGATCGGCGGCGGCGCGCCGCAGAGCATCGGCGATGTTCGCCGGCGCCGCGAGGCGGTACGCCTTGATCCGCGCCCGCACGGGACTTGCATGGATGACCTCGATCAGCAGGGATCCTGCCATGGCTCAACGCATCTCAGGAATAGATCTTGCGCGCACGCGCGACGAACGCATCGACGATCGTACCGCACAGGGACTCGAAGACCGCGTTGAACGCCACCGCGGTCAATGCGTTCTTGAATTCGAACTCGACGCGAAAACCGACGCGCGACCCGCGATCACCGATCGCATCGAAGCACCATCGGCCGAACAAGACTCGAAAGGGCCCGTCCACCAGAATCATCGTGATTGCCACGCCGGGCTCGACCAGATTGCGAGTCGTGAATTCCGAGCGCAGAACGCCGCGGACGATCCGCAGCGTGGCCATCCGCTCGTTGGCCGCTGTTTCCTCGACGCCGGCGGCGGTGCACCACGGCAGGAATTCGGGATAACGGCCGACGTCGTTGACCAACGCGTACATTTGCTCCGCCGAATAGGGAACGATAGCGCTGCGTTCGACTACCTTCAAAATGGGCTCCCCCGCGGCGAACGCCGCACCGTGAGGAATTCTCCGGCAAAAGCGCGGGCGCCACAACGAGCGAATCGGTAGACTTCGCTATTCCGTGAAGCACCAAGACAAAACCCCGCCGATCGCCGTCAACCGCAAGGCGCGCTTCGATTATTTCATCGAGGAGAGCTACGAGGCCGGCATTTCGTTGATGGGTTGGGAAGTCAAGAGCATGCGCGCCGGCAAGGCGCAAATATCCGAGGCGTACGTCTACCTGAAGGACGGCGAGGCGTATTTGTTCGGCGCGCACATCAACGCTCTGAACTCCGCATCGACTCATGTGGACACCGACCCAACGCGTACGCGCAAGCTCTTGTTGAATCGCCGGGAACTCGATCACCTGGTCGGCGCGGTGGAGCGGCGGGGCTACACCCTGGTGCCTCTCGAACTTCATTGGAAGAAAGGCCGCGCCAAACTGCAGGTCGGTCTGGCGAAGGGCAAAAAGCAGCATGACAAACGCGCCACCGACAAGGACCGCGATTGGCAACGCGACAAAAGCCGCATCATGAAGGCGATGCGCCGCTGAGGCGCGCATTTGGCGCTCGCCCACAGAGAGCGTAGAATCGCCAAGTAACTGGGGCCGACCGGTTTCGACATGGGCTCTGAAACTCCAGGGGCGTACCGAGGTGCAGGTTACCTCGTAAAACTGACTTGCAAACTTATAGTTGCCAACGAAGACAACTACGCTCTAGCTGCCTAATCGCAGCTGTACCCTGACCGGCCTGTGCTGATGCGAACGGTTCAGGGGTAGCGCTCATCAGCTAGCGGGACACGCGGGTTCAGGGTGTGTCTTGCGAATCGTCACTGGGCTGGCTGTATGCTTTCCCTGCCCGTCGGGTTAGCGCACGGCGAGAATAATAGACTGGGCTACGTACGTAGATCTTGGAACGTAGGACTTATGGACGGGGGTTCGATTCCCCCCGGCTCCACCAATTCACGGGCAGCCGTCGGCGCGGGTTCGTCATTCCGCGAGCGCCGTCGTGATCTCGGTTTTGACCGCGGTCATTAGTTTGTGGATCGGGCATTTTTGCGCGACCTTGAGCAGTTCCGTGCGCTGCTCGGCGCTCAGCGCGCCGGTCAGCGACAGCGTCGTGCTAAGGCGATAAGCGCCCGCGCGCTCCTGACTGTTGTCGCGCTCTACCGCGACCTCGATGCCCTCGACCGGAATCCCCTTGCGCTTCGCGTACCAAAGCACCGTCAAGGCCTTGCATGCGCCGAGCGCTGCATCGTACAGATCGTGCGGACCAGGCGCCGAGCCCTCGCCGCCTTCGTCGACAGCGAGGTCCGTCGCCAATTCCTTGTCCCCGACATGGATGATGTGCCGCATGCCAGCCGTTTGATCGCGCACCACTAGTATAGTCATGCAATCATCTCCCATTGGGCCGCAAGCCGCCGGCGCCCAGCATCTGGCGGCGCGACTTCGCGACTTGATCCGTGATGCTGATCGCCGTGCTCAGCGCCAAAAGGCCGTCTTCGCCGCTGACCGCCGGCGGCGAGCCCGCGGCGGCCGAGGCCAGGAACGCCTCGATCTCGGCTCGCAGCGCATCGCCTTGCTCGTAGTTCGTCTCGTTGATCGTCACTTGGGGCATGCCGTCGGCGCCGGCGCCGGCGCCCTTGCGTATCACGGTCAGAATTTTTTGCTGCAGGTCCACCGACAGGTAGGCATCGTCCTGGAAAAGGCGCAGCTTCCGCTCGGTCTTCAGGCTGACGCGGCTCGCGGTGGCATTCGCGACGCAGCCGTTTGCGAATCGCAGGCGCGCATTCGCGATGTCGATTTCGCCGGAGAAAACGCTGCTGCCGACGGCATCGACGGCAACGACCGGCGAGCGCACGATCGAGAGGATCAGATCGATGTCATGGATCATCAGATCGAGCACCACGTCGACGTCGGTGCCCCGCTGCTTGAACGGCGCGAGGCGCGCGGACTCGATGAACCTCGGCACCGTCAAAATCGGCTGCACAGCCTGCACGACCGCGTTGAAACGCTCCAAGTGGCCGATCTGCAGAATGCGGCCGGCGGCTTTGGCGGCGTCGATCAGACCCTGCCCCTCGGCGGCCGTGACCGTCATCGGCTTTTCCAGCAGCACGTGCGCGCCGCCCTCGAGAAACGCTTTGGCGATCGCATAATGAGTCGGCGTCGGTGTGACGATGCTGACCGCGTCGACGTGGCCGATCAGCTCACGGTAGTCGGCGCAGGCCTTGACGCCCAGTTCCGCCGCGACCGCGGCGCGCGCATCATCGGTGGGATCGGCAACGGCCACGAATTCGGAATTCGGCAGTATCGCGTATTTCTGGGCGTGAAAGCGGCCGAGATAACCGACGCCGATCACCGCGGTCCGCATCAGCGCATCCGCTCGCGCGCCGGCCGACCCGGCCGCGCCGATCGCGCCGATCGCGCGCGATAAGCGCCGTTTCGAACCCCGACGCGGCGTATTGCCGTCTGCTTCATGGCGGAATTCTACCGCGAGGCTCGCCTGCCGTCGGGTTTGGTTTACAATTTCCCGCCTATGGCATACCCAAGATCTCGCCGATGAGCGAATCGCCGCGCGGAGCCGTCTGGCGGTCGCCGGCCGCGAGGATTGCCGCGGCGTTGCTGTTGTGCGGAGCCTTGCTGCTGCCGCTGCTGATCTACCTGTGCGGAGTCACGTTCCTCGGGAGCTACGACGGCGCCAGTCTCGCCAAGACCTACGCGACTGTGTACGTCGGCCTGACCGACGGATCCGCTTCCTCGTGGATCGTCGTCCTCGGTCCTTGCCTGCTGTTCCTGTTGTTCTACGTCATGACGCGCTTGTTTCGCGTCGGACTCTGACGAGCGGAGGATTCGAGGGCGCGCTGCGGCGGCTTATGTCATGTGCCGCGTGATTGGCGTCACAATTCCGTCGTTTTCCCGCCGCCTGTCTGTCGCAATTTGGGAACATGGCGGTGGGGACAATCAAGGCAACGACGGATACGATCGATTCGATCACAGTACCGTTCGAGGTGAGGCAAATGGCGATCGACGGCGGGGGCGGCGGCGACGAGGTACCGGTGTTCAGTTTCGCCGTACGGGAACTGCAGCGCGCGGATTTATCGCAAAGCGTCGTTGGTCCGCCGACCGAATCGAAGCTGACCGACTGGGAAATCGAGGGACTGGCCAACGAGCGTCCGGGCTTCGACCCGTACAACAGCACCGGCGGCTTCGACCGTAGCGACGGCTGGTCGCGAATCCGCAAGCGCTAGTCATCGGCCTGCTCGCGGATGCGGTCCCGCATCGCGCGATACTCGCTATTCTGATACCAATTCGGAAACCGCTGGGTCTGTGCCAAACGCATGCCCACCGAGTAGTACAAATTCAAATCCTCGATCGTGCCGCCGAGATTAAAATCCGGCGAATATTTGTCGCCGGCTTGTTCGAAGCGCTGCGCCCTGTACTCATCGAGCTCAGCCTTTCCCCAAACCGGCCCTCGCGCGGTGTCGTCGATACCGCCGACGGCGTAGAGCCCGGGCACCCCGTGCTCTGCAAAACTATAGACATCGGAGTCGAAGAAATTGCCTTGCTGCGGGTTTGGCTCCGCCCGCACGATGCGGCCCTGCAGTAGCGCCGCCGAGCTCAAGTAGCGCTCCAATGCGGATTGGCCGAAGCCGATCACGCTGACGTCGCGTGTCGGTCCGCCGATGTGCAAGGTATCCAAATTGATGTCGGCAACCGTATCGGCGAGCGGAAACAGGGGATGCTCGACGTAGAACGCGGAACCCAGCAAACCATATTCGGCCGCCGTCGGCGCCATGAACACGATCGAACGATCCGGCGCGGGCCGCGTCGCGGCGAAGGATCGCGCCAACAGCAGCAGACCGGCGACGCCCGATGCGTTGTCGACCGCGCCGTTGCAAATGCCGCCGGCGCCACCCACTAGCGTGCCGAGGGAATCCCAATGAGCCGTGTACACGATGTATTCATCGCGGCGCTTGTGACCCGGCAGGATCGCGACGACATTCGCCGAGTCGAACGTGCGGATCGAATTGTGTACCGTGCCATCGGCGGCGAGGCGCAGCGCAACCGCGCGGAAGCCCGGGCGCGACGCCGCCGCGGCTTCGGTGTCGAAGTCCAGGCCGGCCGCCGTGAACATCGTTCGCGCGGCCGCTGCGCTGATCCAACCTTCGACGGCGGCGCGCGATGCGTAGTGATCGGCGGCCGGCGCCTCGAGTTGCGGGCCGCCAAACCGGTTGACCAGCACGTTCCAATCGTAGCCGGCCGACGCCGTCTCGTGGATCAGCAGTACACCCGCGGCCCCTTGCCGGGCCGCCTCGTCGAACTTGTACGCCGGGCGCCCGTAGCGCGTCATTGTGCGGCCCGCAAATCCCGGATCGTTGCCGAGAATGACGACCGTCTTGCCGCGCACGTCGACGCCCGCATAATCGTTCCAACCATACCGCGGTGCGACAATGCCGTATCCGGCGAATACGACCGGACTGTTCTGAAGCGTGGCCTCGGGGATCTCGCGCTTCGTCCAAATGACCATGTCTTTGCGGTATGCCAGCGCTTGGCTGTGGCCCGGCGCGGAGAATGACAGCGAGGCGTCGGCGCCGGCCGCGATCTCAACGAGCGGTACCGGTTGCAAAAAGCTCTTGCCGTTGGCGGGCTTCAAGCCGATGCGCGCGAACTCGGCGGCCAGGTACTGAACCGTTTTCTCGCCGCCGGCCGTACCCGGGCGGCGTCCGCCGAAATCGTCGGCGGCCAATACGCGCAGCTTATCCCGATAGGCATCCTCGCCGAGAAACGAGGACGGCGGCGCGCGGCGGGGTGTTGCGGCGCAGGCCGCCAATAGCAAGCCGCCGCACAGCAGGGCGAATTTCGCGCGACGGCGGCCCGGCGTCCTGATCCACGCGGCCTTCAACGGCCGCTCCGCAAAAACCAGGTGGCGAGCCCGGTCAGTACGACAACCGTGGCGAGGTGCGCCCAGCGCCGCCACCGACGGTCGCGCAGCTGGCCGAGGAAACTCCCGGCGCTGACCGCGGTCAATACGGCAAATGCCGACAAAGTGGACAGCAGCTGCGGGATTTCTCCGGCGAGTTCCGGATGGGAGCCGGCCAGCAGCGCCGAGATCAAAGTCACGACGCTGAGGCTGAACGTGATCGATACCGAGGTTCCCAGCAGGATTCCGAACAAAACCGTGAGCGGACGCATACTCCTGGGCCCATATAGACTTGCGAGTGGGCTAAGCTATCTCTAGCCTAGGCTGGATGATTTTCGAGTTTACAGGAGATTCGGTACGGCAATGAACAAAGGGGCATTGATCGAGCACCCACGCTGGAAGCTGGGAATTGCAGTATTGGTAGGCACGGTCGGCCTGGCGGCGCTGCTCGGCGCGGCCATGACGGCGGCGCCGCCGATTTCCGCCACCGCGCCGCTGCAGCCGACCGAGCAGCAAGACTACGTCGCCCGGCGCGTCGCCGATATCGTGGCGCGCGAACACTATCGCCGCGAGCCGCTGGACGATCATTTGTCGAGTTTGATCCTCGACCGCTACCTTGACACGCTCGACGGCGGCCGGAGCTATTTTGTCGCGAGCGACATCGCAGACTTCGAACGCTACCGCTACGAACTCGGCGACGCGATCAAGAGCGGCGACGTCGAGCCGGCGTTCGAGATCTTCCGGCGCTACCAGGACCGAACGCGCGAGCGCATGAAATACGCCGTCGACTTGCTAGCGACTAAGCCGGACTTCGAGGCCGACGAATCGTTCAAATTCGACCGCGACAAAGATCCCTGGCCGGCGGATACCGCCGAGATGAACGAATTGTGGCGCAAGCGCGTCAAGAACGACGAGTTGTCGCTGGTCATCGCCGGCAAGAAGTGGCCGGAGGTCGTCGACATTCTGCGCAAGCGATATGAGCACGTCGCCAAGCGCATAGATCAAACCAAGCCGGAGGATGTGTTCGAGGCGTTCATGAACGCGTATGTCCTGTCGCTCGATCCGCATTCCAACTATTTCTCGCCGCGCGACAGCGAGGAATACAACATACAGATGAGCCTGAGCTACGAGGGCATCGGCGCATCGCTGCAATTGCAGGACGATTATGTGACCGTGATGGACGTGATTGCTGGCGGCCCCGCCGCCGTCAGCGGCAAGCTCGCAGCCAACGATCGCATCACGGCGATCGGCGAGGGCAAGACCGGAGAATTGACCGATGTGATCGGCTGGCGTCTCGATGACGTCGTGCAGAAAATTCGCGGCCCGGGGGGCACGATCGTACGGTTGCAATTGCTGCCGGCAGGCGCCGCGCCAGGTTCGGCGCAAAAGATCGTCGAGTTTACCCGTAATCGCATCTCCTTGGACGCCCAGGCGGCTCACGAGACGATGCGTACGATCAAGCGCAACGACCACGACGTCAAGGTCGGCATCATCACGGTGCCGAGCTTCTATCAGGATTACGACGCCAACCGCGCGGGCTCCAAGGATTACCGCAGCACGACCCGAGACGTGAAACGCCTGATCACTCAGCTGCGCAAGGACGGCGCGCAAGTGCTGATCATGGATTTGCGCGGCAACGGCGGCGGTTATTTGCCGGAAGCGGAATCGATGGTCGGTCTGTTCATCAAGCAGGGTCCGGTCGTGCAGTTGCGCGACACAACCGGACACATCGAGGTCGACGACGATCCGAATCCGTCGATCTTCTACACCGGGCCGTTGATCGTGCTGGTCGACCGGCTCAGCGCGTCGGCGTCGGAGATCTTTGCCGGCGCCATCCAGGACTACGGCCGCGGAATCATCGTCGGCCAACAGACATACGGCAAGGGCACGGTGCAAAATGCGCATCCGCTGAATTACACGATTTTCGGCCGCAAGCCGGATCTCGGGCAGCTCAACGTGACGATCGGCAAATATTATCGTGTCACCGGCGGCAGCACCCAAGACCTCGGCGTCACCCCGGATATCGCCCTGCCCTCGTTGATCAGCGTCAACGACGTCGGCGAGAATACGCATGACCGTGCGCTGCCTTGGGACCACATTGAACCGGCAAGTTTCACGGTCGACGGCAGCCTGAAGGCGATCACGGCCGGCCTAGAGAAACTGCACGACGAACGTACTCGCGACAGCGCGGATTTTCGCTTCCTGAGCGCCGATATTGCGGCGATCGACGCCATGCGCGCCGAAAAGAGTCTCTCGCTGAACTTAAAGGTGCGCGAGGCGGAGCGCGCCAGTCAAGACGCCGCGAGACTCGCGCGCGAGAATGCCTGGCGCGCCGCGCACGGACAGCCGCCGCTCAAGTCGGTCGAAGAAATCAAGATCGACGAATCGGCGGGTATCCTGCTCGACGAAGCCTCGCAAATTGGCGCCGATTACGCGGTGCTGGCGCAGCAGCCCGACGGGCCGGCTTTGGTGAAGCGCACCGGCAGCCGCTGAGGCGCACCGGGCGGCGACGCCGAGCCGCCGTGTCAGCGCAGCAGCAGAGTGTAAAGATCCCAATAGTCCTCGGCCAGCACGTTCCAATTGACCTCTGGCCCCGGCTTGCCGCCCTTGCCGATCGCCGCGAGCGCCGCCGGGGCCGCCACCAGCGAATCCGCGGTGGGCACGGTATCCGCGGCGTTGCGGTATTGGCACGTCGCGCGCAGCCGATCCAGCTTCAACTTCACGGCGCTGTTGATCTGCTTTTGATTCGTCACCGTCGCGACCGCCTGTTGAACGCGCCGCATGTAATCCTCGCACTGCTCGCGCGATCCGAAGTTCATCTCGTGCACCCGACGCGCGACCGCCTCCTTCGCGCGCGCCGCGACGCCGAAAGCATCGACGTAATCGCAAAGCAGCTCGGCATAACCGATGATCGCCAAATTGATGTTGCGCCTGGCCATGAGCGAGATACCCGGAAACGGCGCGGCCTCCTCGTTCTTGATCGTCTCGCATTCGGCCCGCATGTCGCGTACCGGCGATTCGGCGACCGTGACGGCGTCGCGCAGTGGCTGCAGCGATTTCTGCATGCGGCGCCGCCGGAAGAAATGCCAGTATGAACTCAATCGTCCGACGTCCCTTTCGGCTCCCGACAGTCGCAGCCGCGCTTCGTCGGCCGCTGCCGCCGCGGCGCGCAGTCGCTCCTCGGCGCCCTGCAGACGCAGATTGCGCTCAGCAGTGCACTCCTCGAGAAATTTCGCTGTTTCACGCGTCTCTTGTTGGTGCGCGAGATCCGCCGCAAATACTTCGAGCTTTTGATGGCACGTTTTCCAAAGCGCGCGAAGCTGGTAAAAGGCGAGCGCGCTGTAGCCGGAGCGCGGGTCGGCGAGCAAATCCCCGAGTGCGTCGAACTGCTCCTTGGCCCGGATCGTCGCGCCTTCCTGCTGCTTGAGGCGGTCGCGCAAAAGGTGGAACTCGTCCTGCAGATCGGCATAGGTCTTCTTCAGACCAGCGCGATTTTGGAAGAGCTGCATCAGCCGCTCTTCCTCGGCGCTAACGGGGCCCTTTCTCGCGCCGATTTTCAGGAACTTCAGCTTTTCGATCAATGTCCCGCCCCGCAATTCGATCGCGCACCAGGGACACTAGCGGAGGCACTAGCTCCGTTAAAAGCGATGCCCCTGTTCGGCGCAATATTCCAGCCATTTATTTAACATCATGTTCCGGGCCCAACGCTGACCCAGTTCACGATTGATTCCAGACTGCAGCGCGGCCAGCCGGGGAATGCGCTGAAATCCGCGAAAACTGCGAACTTCAGCGAGCCGAGCGTCGTGGTAGACGCAAACCTCCAAATCGGGATCACGCACGGCACCGCCCTCGACGGTGAATTCGTACGTTAAGCGCAGCAGGCTAGTGTAGCGACTCAACTCGAGCGGCATGAGATGCAGATCACAGTCCGAGGGCACCCGGGACACGGCGCAGCCGCCGAGAGCGCGCAAATCCTTGACGAGCCAGCCCAGGCGCAAGTAGTTACTTTCGTAAAGCGTCATCAGGCTGACGAAACTGCCGGCCCGCGCGCGCCACGATGTCGGACACCACTGATCTGCGATCATGGGCCGACTATACCATGCGAGCTGAAAAAATCAGGGACGCAAGCGACGTTCTACACCCGTGCGATCCAATATCCGACTGGACATTTCCTCGATGGAGCATTCGGTCGCGTCTAGAAACGGAATACCGTAGCGTTCGAACAGCGACTCCGCGGCGCGCACTTCGAACGCGACTTGGCGCGGCGACGCGTAGCGGCTGTCCGGCCGGCGCTCGTTGCGGATTTGTTGCAGCCGATCGGGCTTGATCGTCAAGCCGAACAATTTTTTGACGTACGGCTCGAGGGTACGCGGTACTTTTCGCGATTCCAGGTCATCGTCCGTCAACGGGTAATTCGCGGCAAAAACCCCGTATTGCATCGCCAGGAACAGGCAGGTCGGCGTCTTGCCGGACCGCGAGATGCCGACCAGAATAAGATCCGCGCGCTCATAATCGCGCAGCAGCGAGCCATCGTCGTTCGCGAGGGCGAAATTGGTCGCATCGATGCGCATCGCGTACGCATGCGTGTCGGCCATCCTGTGCGCGCGGCCCACCGCATGCGCCGACTGCGTCTTCAGCTCATTCTCCAAAGGAGCGAGAAATGGATCGAAGAAATCCAGAAAAAACCCGTTTCCCCCGCGCACGATATTGCGCACGTCCTCCTGAACCAGCGTGCTGAAGACGATCGGCCGCACACCCTCTTGCGCGGCGACGAGATTGATCTTCCGAACCGCCTCCAGCGCCTTGTCAACCGTTGAGATAAATGGCACAGTCACCTGGCGAAACTCGATGCCGCTGAACTGGGTCATCAGGCTGTGCCCCATTGTTTCCGCCGTCACCCCGGTCTGGTCGGAGACAAAAAACACGGTTCGTTTATTCAAGCGTGGCCTCTTGTCAGTCGCGGCGCGTCGCCGCCTTGCATGCATCGTCGACGAAGTGTTTCACCAAATTCAAATTCCGACAAGCAGCCTTCCATGAAGCCGTACATCATAGAGTTCGAAAAATTGAAGATCGGCGACATCGAGTTGGTCGGCGGCAAGAACGCATCGATTGGCGAAATGATTTCCAGTTTGTCGAAGCTCGGCGTCTCGGTGCCGGGCGGCTTCGCGACGACGGCGCACGCGTACCGCGATTTTCTCGCGCTGGGCGGCTTGGACGCGCGGATACGCGAACTGCTCGCGCCGCTGGACGTGGACGACATCGCGAGGCTCGCGGCGGTCGGCGCGACGATCCGTGGCTGGATGCTCGATACGCCGTTTCCCAAGCGTCTGCACGATGAGCTGCTCGACGCCTGGCGCAAGATGGGCCGGGGCCCGGAATTCGCGGTGGCCGTGCGCTCGTCCGCGACCGCGGAGGATCTGCCGGATGCCTCGTTCGCGGGACAGCAGGAGACGTTTCTGAACGTGCGCGGCGAGCAGCATTTGCTCCAGTGCGTGCGCGAAGTGTACGCCTCGCTGTTCAACGATCGCGCGATCGCCTACCGCGTGCACAACCGGTTCGATCACGCCTCCGTGGCGTTGTCGGTCGGCGTGCAACACATGGTGCGCAGCGATCTGGGCAGCGCCGGGGTCATGTTCACGCTGGACACGGACTCCGGATTTCGCGACGTCGTTTTCATTACTGCATCCTACGGGCTCGGCGAAACCGTCGTCCAGGGAGCGGTCAACCCCGACGAGTTCTACGTCTACAAACCCGCATTGCGCGCGGGGCGCGCGGCCGTGCTGCGGCGAAATCTGGGCGCCAAGGCGCTGAAGATGGTTTACGGCGAAGCGGCCGCCGGCGCACGCGTGCGCACGGTGGACGTCGCGCAGAGCGACCGTCAGCGATTCTCGTTGGCGGAAGAGGACGTCCTGGAACTGGCCCGCCAGGCGCTGACCATCGAGGATCATTACCGCGCGCCGATGGACATCGAGTGGGGCAAAGACGGTCACAGCGGGAAAATCTACATACTGCAGGCCCGGCCGGAGACCGTGCAAAGCCGAACGGGCCGGACGATCCAACGCTTCACGTTGAAGTCGCGATCCAAACTGCTGGTCAGCGGCCGCAGCATCGGCCAGCGCATCGGCGCCGGACATGCGCGTGTGATCAAGGACATCAAGGACATGGCGCGGGTTCGCGCGGGCGACGTACTGGTGGCGGACATGACTGATCCGGACTGGGAACCGGTGATGAAGCGGGCAGCCGCGATCATCACGAACCGCGGCGGGAGGACCTGCCACGCGGCGATCATCGCGCGCGAACTCGGCATTCCAGCGGTCGTCGGTTGCGGCACCGCGACCAAAGTCATTCGCGACGGCCAACAGGTCACCGCCTCCTGCGCCGAGGGCGATACCGGTCATGTCTACGACGGCATGCTGGAATACAACCAGCGAACCATCGAAATCGATTCGCTGCCGGCAATTCCGGTGCGAATCATGATGAACGTCGGCAATCCGGACCGCGCGTTCGATTTTTCGGCGATACCGAACAAAGGGGTCGGTCTGGCACGCCTGGAGTTCATCATCAATCGCATGATCGGCGTACACCCGCGGGCGATCCTAGAAATGGACAAACAGAGCGCGGAGCTCAAAAACGCGATCGCCGAACAAATCGCCGGGTACAGCGATCCCGTCAGCTTCTTCGTCGACAAACTGGTCGAGGGCATCTCGCAGATCGCCGCCGCATTCGCGCCGGAACCGGTCATCGTGCGCCTATCGGACTTCAAGTCCAATGAGTACGCGAACTTGATCGGCGGCAAGGGATACGAGCCGCACGAGGAAAATCCGATGCTCGGATTTCGCGGCGCATCCCGCTATCTCGATCCGGCCTTCAGGCCGTGCTTCGAGCTGGAATGCCGGGCGCTAAAACGCGTCCGCGACGATATGGGTTTGACCAACGTGCAAATCATGGTCCCGTTCGTGCGTTCGGTGGCGGAAGCCAAGGCGGTTACCGGTTTGCTCGCCGACAACGGACTGAAACGGGGAGACGGCGGATTGCAGCACATTATGATGTGCGAACTACCGTCGAATGCCCTGCTCGCGGACCGGTTTCTGGAGTATTTCGACGGCATGTCGATCGGATCGAACGACATGACCCAGCTGACGCTGGGCCTGGACCGGGACTCCGGCGTGGTCGCGAAACTGTTTGACGAACGCGACGACGCGGTAAAGGCGCTGATGGCGATGGCGATCCGCGCCTGCAAGACGCAAGGTAAATATATCGGTATCTGCGGTCAGGGGCCGTCCGACCATCCGGAACTCGCCCGCTGGCTGGTCGATCAAGGTATCGACAGCATTTCTCTGAATCCCGACAGCGTCGTCGAAACCTGGATGTTCTTGGCAGCCGAGCGCCGATAGCGCGGCATCGGCGCCGCCGCCTAAAGCGGGCGCAGCATGTGTTCGCGGTAGTATTGCAGTTCGCGGATCGATTCGCGCACGTCGTCGAGCGCCAAATGCGTGCCGGATTTCTGGAATGCCTGCGCGACGGCCGGCATCCAACGCTGCGCGAGCTCTTTGAGCGTACTGACGTCGAGATTGCGATAATGGAAGAACTTTTCGAGAAGTGGCATATGGCGCGCCAAGAAGCGCCGATCTTGGCAGACGCTGTTGCCGCACATCGGTGAGCGGCCTGACTCGACCCAGGAATCGAGAAAAGCGAGAGTCTCCCGCTCGGCGAAAGCTTCGTCGATCCGGCTCGAGCGCACGCGGGCCGTCAAGCCGGAACCGCCGTGCTGGCCGGTGTTCCATTCGTCCATTGCCGCCAGTACCGGATCGCTCTGATGCACGGCGAATACCGGCCCTTGCGCGAGCACCTCGAGATGCTTGTCCGTAACGATCGTCGCAATTTCAATGATGCGATCGGATTCCGGCTTCAAACCGGTCATTTCCAAATCGATCCAAATCAGATGTTCGGCGGATTTCACGTAGTATCTTCTGATATGCAAAAGACGATGTTACCAGAGGCGGACGGAGCGCAGATATGAGCGGCGCGCCGGCGCAGGGCTCGGGCTTCGTGCTCGCAAGCTATGGTCGCGGGGCTCTCGTGCAGAGCGGCGATAGGACGCTGCATTGCGGGTTGATCGGCCGAAAATTGCGGCTCGTCTGCGGTGATCGCGTGACCTGGCGGCACCTGCCCACGGACGACGGGCCTTCCGTGGAATCCGTCGAGCCGCGCCGCAACGTCATCGAACGCATCGATGCGCGCGGCCGCGCCGAAGCGGTGGCCGCGAACATCGACCGGCTCGCAATCGTCGTCGCGCCTGAGCCGGCTCCCGACTGGTTCCTCGTTGACCGTTACTGGGCCGGCGCGCTGCAAAAGGACATTGCGATCCTGCTGCTCGCCAACAAACAGGATTTGGGCGCCGCCCCGCTCGCCTCGGAGCTCGCCAACTACCGGAGCCTGCGCCTGCCGTGCAGCGAGGTCGGATGCCATTCCGGCGCCGGTATCGCGGCGCTCGGCCGAACGCTCGCGGGCGGCGTGACACTTTTCGTCGGTCAATCCGGCGTCGGCAAGTCTTCGCTGATCAACGTGCTCGCGCCGCGAGCGGCTGCGCAGACCGCCGAGCTGACACGCGATGCGGAGGGCCGCCACACGACGACGACCGCCCGCTGGTATCGTGTCGCGCCGGGTACGGCGATCATCGATGCCCCCGGCGTGCGCGACTTCGCGCCGCCTGCCCACTTCACGCGCGCCGCCGAACGCGGCTTCGTCGAAATCCATGCCGTCGGCGTCGAGTGCCGTTTCAACGATTGCCGGCACATGGAGGAACCCGGCTGCGCGGTGCGTGCCGGCGTCGACTCGATGCGGATCTCGCCGCGGCGCTACGAGAGCTATCGCCGCCTGGCGCGGCTCTACGAGCAGTTTGCGCCGCGCACTTAGCGAAGTGGGCGAGCGCGGCGGCCGCGGCCCTCTCCGGACTCCTCACGATACCGTGGTGCGTCCGGCCAGCGCATGCGCGAGTGTGCCACCGTCGACATATTCGAGCTCGCCGCCGACGGGCACGCCGTGAGCGATGCGCGATGCCTTGATTCCGCGGCGCACCGCGAGTTCGCCGAGGTAGTGCGCCGTCGCCTCCCCTTCTGCGGTGGGATTGGTCGCCAGTATGACTTCGTCCACCTCGCCGCCTGCGAGCAGGCGCTCAAATTCGTCGAGCCCGAGCTGCGCCGGACCGACGCCGTCGAGCGGCGACAAGTGCCCCATCAACACGAAGTAGCGCCCGCGGAAACCGCCGGATTGTTCGATCGCGACCACGTCCGCCGGCGACTCGACGACGCACAGCAGCGCGGCATTGCGCTGCGTGGACGCGCAAATCGCGCACAATTCGCCTTCCGTGAGCATGCGGCAGCGTTTGCAATGCCCGACGTGTTCGAGCGCTTCCGCCAATGCCGCGCTCAACGCGCGCCCGCCGTCGCGGTCGCGCTCCAATAAGTGAAATGCCATGCGCTGCGCGGATTTTGGCCCGACGCCCGGTAGACAGCGCAAGGACTCGATCAAATTGGCCAGTGTCGGCGTGTATTTCATCGCAGCGTCGAACGGCGCGTCAAAACGGCAGTTTCATGCCCGGCGGCAGATTCAGCCCGGACATCAGCCCGGAATATTTCTCCTGCGTGCGCGCGTCGATCTTATGAACCGCGTCGTTGATCGCCGCGGCCAACAGATCCTCGAGCATGTCTTTGTCCTCGCCGAGCAACCGCGGCTCGATCGTCACCCGTTTGGCCTCGTGCCGGCCGTTCATCACGACCTTGACCATGCCCGCTCCGGCCTCTCCGGTGACTTCGAGTTCCGCCAATTCCGCCTGCGCCTTCTTCATCGTTTCCTGCATCTGCTGCGCTTGGCGCATGAGATTGCCGATACCGCCTTTCATCATCGTGGATTCCTCAGTTATCGCGTGTGGCCGGTTTGATCGAGTCCGCGTCGATATCGGCGCCGAAGCGCTCGCGCAATCCTCGCACGACCGGGTCGTCCTCGAATGCCGCAGCGGCAGCCTCGTTTCTGTCCTGTTCGGCGAGCGCGCGCCGTCGCGCCGGCGTCACCAGGCCCGATCCCAACGCTTCGAAGACGATGCGGATATCGCGGCCGAAGTATTTGCTCAATGCCTGCACCAGCTTGTCTTCGATTTGCCTCGTGCGCCGATCCGCCGAGCCCGCATCCAAACGCAGGTGCAGCTGATCCTCGTCGAACGATGCCGGCACGCAATTCAAAGCGAACTGCCGCACCATGCCGCTCAAGTTCGCCGCATCGACGATGGCCGGCCAATTGTCGGCCGCAACGACGAGCGCCGGCGCCGTGGATGCCGCCGCTGCCTCAGGTGCTGGCGGCGGCGGCGCGGTGGAAGCGGCGGCCGCGCCGCGCCGCGTGGGATCATCCGGACGAAACGCCAGCATCCGAAGCAGCGTCATTTCAAACCCCAGTCGGGGTTCGGGCGCCAGATTCAAATCCCGGCGTCCGCCCAGCGCGATTTGGTAATACAGCTGCGCATCCTCTCGTGAAATCGCCCCGGCAAGCCGAACGAGGTCCCGATGATCGAATTCCTGGTCCTCTAGCGCGGCGTCCGGGACGATCTGCACGATCGCCAGCCGTTGCAGGAACGTCGCCAACTCGCCGAGCGCCCGCTCATAGTCCGGCGCGTCCCGATCGAGGTCGCGCACCTCGGCGAGCAAACCGGGGCCGTCGCCTCGGGCCAAGGCATCGACGAGGCGGCTGATGTGCCCGCTGTCGATCGTGCCGAGCATTGCGCGGGCGTTGGCCTCGCTCAATGCGCCGCCGCCGAACGCGATGAATTGATCCATCAAGCTCAGCGCGTCGCGCAAGCTGCCGTCGGCGGCGCGCGCGAGCAGCAGCAGGGCGACGGCATCGACATCTAGCTGCTCCTCGGCTGCGATGAACTGCAGGCGGTCGCGGATCAGCCCGGTCGGCAGGCGCTTCAGACTGAACTGCAGGCAGCGCGACAGAACAGTGGCGGGCAGTTTCTGCGGATCGGTCGTCGCGAGCAAAAATTTGACGTGCGGCGGCGGCTCCTCGAGCGTTTTCAACAGCGCGTTGAACGAGTGATTCGACAACATGTGCACTTCATCGATCAGGTAGACTTTGTAGCGGCCGCGTGTCGGCGCGTATTGCACGTTGTCCAACAAGTCGCGAGTATCGTCGACCTTCGTGCGCGATGCGGCGTCGACCTCGATCAGATCCACAAAACGCCCCTCGTCGATTTCCCTGCATGCCGCGCAAACGCCGCAAGGATCGGCACTCACTCCGGTTTCGCAATTCAGCGATTTGGCCAAAATGCGCGCAATCGTCGTCTTGCCGACGCCGCGGGTCCCGGCGAACAAGAACGCGTGGTGGACCTTGCCGGTGTTGAGCGCATTGCCGAGCGCTCGCAGGACATGTTCCTGCCCGACGATCTGCGAGAATTTCTTGGGGCGCCACTTGCGCGCCAGAACGATGTAACTCATGGCTGCAAGTTTACCGGGAACCGGCCGTCACGGGGCGTTACAGGGCGTTACGGGGCCTTAGGAGGCATTACGAAGCGTTAGGAGGCGGCCCGCGCCAGCAGGACTTCGGCGCCCGACTTAAAGCCGCTACCGCTGCTCCCTTCCGGGCCTGACGGGGTTCGTGACCAGTCGTCGCGAAGATGCAAACGCGAGCCGCCATTGACGCATCGTAACTGTTGGCGGAGAGGGAGGGATTCGAACCCTCGAACACCTTTTGGGGTGTTACTCACTTTCCAGGCGAGCGCCTTCGACCACTCGGCCACCTCTCCACGGTGAATTCACAGCGGGCCGCAAGCGTACCGGAGCGGCTGCCAGCGATCAAATCTACCCTGCGCCTCTACCCCCCTCTCGCCGCCGGCCGCCTTGTTGACCGGCGCGTGTTCGAAGCGAGGCGGTTCATCCAAGCACGCGTCGTTCGCTCCCGGGCTCGGCGGCACGAGTCCGGCCGACGGAATAATCAGCGCGTTGGCGACGTCCGGTGAATCCAGGCCGGCCGGCACCTTCAGCGGCGCCAATTGGCGAGCCTGCTGGTACTCCTGCGGGGCGTGGCAGTTGGCCCGCAGCAAGTGGCAGCCGCTAATCAGCGCGGCGACGCCGACATAAATCAAAACCCGACGAATCGTCATGCTGCTTGGTCCTTCAGTTCAACCCCTGCCGCCCGCATCGCGCGCAGTATTGTATCGTGATACGCGGCGGATAATTCGACCAATGGCAAACGGATCGTCGGTCCAATCAGACCCATGCGCGCAACCGCCCATTTGACCGGGATCGGACTTGCCTCGACGAACAAATCCCGATGCAAGGGCTGCAGCGTCGCGTCGATCGCGCGGGCGGCGGCCAGGTCTCCCGCCAACGCCGCGGCGCAGACTTCGTGCATCCGCCGCGGAGCGACGTTGGCCGTCACCGATATGACGCCGCGCGCGCCATGGGCCATCCAATCGAGCATCGTCGCATCATCGCCCGATAGCAGCGCAAATTCTGGAGGACAGGCATCCCGCACCGCGCTCGCCCGAACGAGAGTTCCGGTCGCCTCCTTGACGGCGACGATCTGCGGATGCCGCGCGAGCCGCGCGATGGTGCCCGGCAGCAAATCGGCCGATGTGCGGCCAGGGACGTTGTACAGAATCACGGGCGCCGCGCTTGCATCAGCAGCCGCCATGAAGTGCCGGTAAAGACCTTCCTGCGGCGGCTTATTGTAATAAGGGACGACCAGCAGGACGCCGTCGACGCCCAAACGCGACAATATTCGCGTGCGGGCCACGGTGCCCGCCGTCGAGTTCGTGCCGGCGCCGACGATCACCGGCTTCTTGCCCTGGCAACGGACCACGGCGCGGCGGGTCAGCTCCTCGGTTTCCTCGAGCGTCAATGCCGGCGATTCGCCGGTCGTACCGGCGACGACGATCCCGTCGGAGCCTTCGCGCAGGTGAAAATCGAGCAACCGATCCCAAGCCGACCAATCCACGGCGCCGTCTGTCGTCAACGGCGTCACGATCGCCACCAAGCTTCCGGAGAACATTGACACCACTCCGCGGTCATTACACCCGAATCCAGGCCGCTACCTTAAGTGGCGGACCCGCACCCTGGCAAGCGAACTTAGCGCTACCGATCGCTAGTCGCGTCGATACTGAGTAGAATTTGCGCCAATGAAACAACACATCGTGATTTCCGCGGTCGGCAGCGATCGCATTGGCATGGTCCATGAACTGTCCAAGGCGGTGACTGACTGCGGCGGCAGCATCAGCGAGAGCCGAATGACCTCGTTGGGCAACGAGTTCGCGATGCTGCTGCTCGTGACGGGCAACTGGCACACCCTGGCGAAACTCGAAGGAGAGTTCAAGAAGCTGGCGGATGCCACGGCGATGAGCATCCAATTGCGCCGTACCGAGGCCCGAGCCGCGCGCAACGACATGCTGCCCTACTCGATCGACGTCGTCTGCCTCGATCAGACGGGAATCGTGGCCGGTATGTCCGGATTCTTCGCGCAACGCGGCGTCGACATCGCCGAACTGTCCACCCGCTCTTACGCTGCCGCACACACCGGCGCGCCGATGTTTTCCGTGCAGATGATCGTGAATGTGCCGAGTCGGCTGCACATAGGCGTGTTGCGCGAGGAGTTCATGGATTTCTGCGATCACCAGAATTTGGACGCCATATTCGAGCCCGTCAAGAGTTGAGCGCGCGCGATGAGCAAGATCGAGATCGGAACCAAGGCCCCGCCCTTCACTCTCGCCGGCACCGGAGGCAGCTGGTCGCTCGCCGAAGGCGCCGGCAGCAGGGTCGTCCTGTACTTTTATCCGCGCGACAACACTCCGGGGTGCACACAGGAGGGGACGGATTTTGCGGCGGCCTTCCCGGCCTTCAAAAGGGCCAAGAGCTTGATATTCGGCATCTCCTCCGACAGCGAAGAATCGCACGCGAAGTTCAAGAAAAAGATGGGATTCCCGTTCGAGTTGTTGAGCGATCCGGACAAGCGGATCTGCAATCTGTACGGCGTGATCCAGGAAAAGAGCCTGTACGGCAAGAAATTTATGGGAATTGAGCGAAGCACGTTCCTGATCGACGGCGATGGCGTACTGCGACAGATCTGGCGCAAGGTGAAAGTCGCCGGTCACGCAGCGGCGGTTCTGGCTGCGGTGAAGGCCCTGTGACCGGCGCAACGCTGCCGGCCGGCACCGCAGCCGTGAGATTGCGCAAACCTGCGCAAGTGCGACGCATATTTGTGCTGGACACGAACGTGCTGATGCACGATCCAACGGCGATATTCCGGTTCGAGGAACACGACATCTACATTCCGATGACGGTCCTCGAGGAACTCGACGCCGGCAAGAAAGGCTTGTCGGAATCGGCGCGCAACGTCCGGCAGGTCAGCCGCTTCCTCGACGAACTGATGCAGGGCGCGACCAAGAAGCAAATCGACCGTGGGATCGTGTTGCCGACGGCCGTGCCGGTCAATCACGGCAAGCGTCCTCCCAGCGGACGCTTGTTTTTTCAGACCCAGCTGCTCAATTCCGTGCTGCCGGACGGTTTGCCGGGCCACGGCGCTGACAACGCCATTTTGGTGCACACCCTCGCGCTGCAACAAAAATTCCGCGCGGCCAAAGTCACGCTGGTCTCCAAGGACATCAATTTGCGGATCAAAGCGTCGATCGTCGGCGTGCATGCGGAGGATTATTCCAGCGATAAGACGATCGAGGACGCGGATTTACTGTCCTCCGGCGTGCAACGGCTGCCGCCGACGTTCTGGGACAAGCACGGCAAGGGGATGGAGTCCTGGCAGCAACATAGCCGAACGTTCTATCGCGTCAAGGGGCCGCTTGTGCGGGAATGGCTGCCGAACCAATTCGTCTATGACGCCGGCGAAAACGGCGTAGAGGCGATCGTTCGTCGACTCGAGAACGAAACCGCGGTCTTGGAACTGACGACCGACTATCGAAGCGAGCGCAACAGCGTTTGGGGCGTCACGGCGCGCAATCGCGAACAGAACCTGGCGCTCAATCTACTGATGGACCCGGAAATCGATTTCGTCACGGTGCTGGGGCCCGCCGGTACCGGCAAAACGCTGCTGACCTTGGCGTCCGGACTATCGCAAACGCTCGATCACAACCGCTTCAGCGAGATCATCATGACGCGCGTGACGATCCCTTTGGGCGAGGACATCGGTTTTCTACCGGGCACCGAAGAGGAGAAGATGGAGCCTTGGATGGGCGCCTTGATGGACAATCTGGAAGTATTGACACAGAGCCAAACCGGCGGCGCCTGGGGCCGGGCGGCCACCAACGACCTTCTGCGGCATCGGATCAAGATCCGGTCGCTGAATTTCATGCGCGGCCGGACGTTTTTGAACCGCTTCATCATCATCGACGAAGCGCAAAATCTAACTCCCAAGCAAATGCGGGCCATGGTGACAAGATCGGGTCCCGGCACCAAGATGATCTGCCTGGGGAACATCGCCCAAATCGACACGCCGTATCTGACTGAAACCACATCCGGCCTGACCTTCGTCGTCAGCCGCTTTCACGGCTGGAAACATGCCGGTCACATTACCCTGGTCCGCGGCGAGCGCTCGCGCCTGGCGGATTACGCGTCGGAGGTCCTATAGATATTGCGAGGCGGCAGGCGAACTTAAGCGTGCGAAACCGACTCCAAATTCAGTCCATGGACAAATCGCGCAAAGTTTGCAGGTCAACTGTGGCATTCCTCGCCGCGGTCGCGGCTGCGTTCAGCCTCAGCGTCGCCTGGGCCACGGGCACCGGCTCGACCGACGCGCCCCCAATGAAGCTCAGCAGCCCAAAATTGAGCTATGCAGCCGAGGGTGTGGCCGCCGCCGCGAGCGCGGCGGACGACACGGTCGCCGTCGGCACCGCCGGCGAGCTGCCGGACCTGGGGAGCCCCGCGGAAGCCGCGATCAGCCTGGAAGACGAATACGGCGTCGGCCTGATGATCACTCGCGAAATGCGCAGCAAAGGCGAGATTCTCGAGGATCCGGAAGTCAGCGAGTACGTACAAACCCTCGGGCACCGGCTTTCGAGCCGCGCCGAGGAAGGACAGCACGCATTTTTCTACTTCGTTGCCAAGGATCCGACGATCAACGCGTTCGCAATGCCGGGTGGCTTCATCGGCGTCAACGCCGGGCTGTTCCTGTTGACGCGCAACGAGAACGAACTGGCCGGAATACTCGCTCACGAGACCGCGCACGTCACGCAGCGGCACATCGCCCGCTCGCTGGTCGACCAATCGCATTCCGGTTTGGTGTCCACCGCCGCGATGTTGGCCGCGATTCTGCTCGGCGCGACGGCCGGCCGGGGCTCCCCGGACGCGATGGAAGGGGCGATCGTCGCGACGCAGAGCGCGGCGATCCAACATCAAATCAACTACACGCGCTCCCAGGAATACGAGGCCGACCGGATCGGCATCTACACGATGGCGAGCGCCGGGTACGACCCGCTCGGCATGGCTAGCGCCTTCGAGAATTTGGAGCGCAACGGCCCCGATCCCAGCCGCACGCAGGCGATCGCGTTTTTGATCGATCACCCGGTGACGGCCGACCGCATCGCCGAAGCGCGCAACAGAGCGGCACAGATCGGCCGCATTCGACACGAGGATTCGATCAGCTACGGCTTGATGCGCGAGCGGCTGCGGACTCTGGTCGGCGATCCGCGCGCCGCCGTGACCTATTACACTGATTTGGTGAAGAACGGCGGCGGCCTAGATCTCGACGATCGCTACGGGATGGACGTCGCCCTAACCGCGGTCAAGAATCCGCTGCCCGCGATCAAGGATCTGAAAGCCTTATTGATTCAATATCCGCGCGTCACGCAGCTGTACGGCGCGCTCGGCCAGGCATATCAGGCGAACGGCGAGTTGAAGGAATCGCAGGCGATCCTCCAAAAGGCGCTGACGCTATTTCCGCGCAACGTGCCGATCACGATTCGTTTGGCGCAAACCGATATGCAGGCTGGACAAAACAAGCAGGCGCATTTGCTGCTGTTGGACTTGTTCAACGTCGTCGAGCCGACACCCGATCAGGCACGCCTGATCGCGAAGGCCGCGAATGCGGCGGGTGACATAGCCGACTCGTATTATTACCTGTCGGAATTTTATATCATGAACGGCGAACTCGCGAGATCGTCGAACGAGCTGCGGCTCGCGCTCGATCTTCCGGGACTGAACCCTATCCAGCGCGCACGCTTCAGCGCGCGTTTGGAGGAAGTGCGGTCGGCGATGGCCAGGAATAACGCGAAGAAGAACGCCAACGGCAACGGCCGTGGCGGCGGGGATGGCGGCGGCGACGGTGGGGAAGGCGCCGGCGAGCATTGATAAAGGGAATCAGCCATGATGAATAACCGGCCGGCGCGCATCGCGCTCTGTGTAGGCCTCGCCGCGTGCTTGAGCGCCTGCGTGACGCTGCCGCCGAACGCGCCGCGCTCGCCGCAGGACCCGCTCGAGCGATGGAACCGCGGCGTCTACAAATTCAACGATGTTCTCGATCGGGGCGTCGCCAAGCCGGCCGCCCGTACTTATGTGCGCATCGTGCCGCAACCGATCCGTACCGCGGTCGGCAATTTTTTCGACAATCTGGATACGCCGACCGTGATGCTCAACGACGCATTGCAGGGTAAGCTGCGCGCGGCAGCAAACGATCTGGGCCGATTCTTGCTCAACAGCACGGTCGGCGTCGGCGGCCTGCTCGATCCGGCGACGCAAATCGGCATGGATCACAACGACGAGGATTTCGGTCAAACGCTCGGCGTCTGGGGCGTGCACGCCGGTCCGTTCCTCGAACTGCCGCTGCTCGGCCCGTCGGATCTGCGCGATGCGCCGGCTCGGGTCGTCGACAGTTATTCGAACCCCAAACAGTACGTCCGCAACACCGGCGTCAAATACGGGCTGTGGGGAATTCAGTTGATCAAGACGCGCGCGGATCTGCTGCCCCTCGATAAGACCCTGAAGAACGTCTACGACCCGTATGCTTTCATACGCGATGCGTATTTGGAGAGGCGCGCATACAAGGTATCTGACGGCAAGGTCGACGAAGAAGCGCCGCCTCCCGACTCCCCCTCGAACGGTACGGCCCCGGACGGCAAGCCGGCGACGCCGGACTAGGCGTCCCGCGCCGTGGGGGCGACATCCCGGCCGTGGGGGCGGTATCCTGCGTGCTCAACGGCTCGGCAGCAAAGTCTCGACCTCGCTCAACTTCGCGAGCTGCTGCAGTTGCACCGGCACGTGCTCGTAGACCAGCTCGCGCTCGAGCGAGCGAGCGACACTGAGCCACTCGATCAGCAGGGCGAGCCCCGCGCTGTCGGCGGCGGTGACGCCCGCCAGGTCGATGACCGACGCGTGGTCGCCGGCAATTGCCTCGCTGCCGGCCTCCAGCAGCGCGCCGACCGTGGCAAAATCCAATACCCCGCGCACGAGCGCGCGCCGGCCGTCCTTTAGCTCCAAGCTCGCCTCCTCGGCTGCCTTGCCCTTCAATTGCCGGCATCCTTCGGCTTGCCGCTCGATTCATGCTCCAGCCGCGTGATTACCTCAGCGAGCCCCTTTTGCTGAATTTCGGCCGCGAAGTCGGTTCGGAAACTCTTCACGTAGGAAATGCCCTCAATGACGACATCCCACGCCTTCCAGCCGTCCGCGGTCTTGTGCAAGCTGAAATCGACCGGAACTTTCTCGCCGTTGGAGCGCTTGACGACGGTGCGCACGGTTGCCTGATTGGAATTCGGATCGCCCCGGTACGGCAGGATCTCGAAGCGATCCGCCGTGAAATCGACCAATGCGGCGCCGTAATCGCGCAACAAGGAATGGTAAAAGGCGGCCACGAAACGCTTGCGTTGTTCGGGCGTTGCCGTGCGCCAATTGAGTCCCAACACGAGCCTGGCGGCGTATTCGCTGTCGAAGTACGGCAACAGCACGTTTGCCACGAGGGAGTCGAGTTTCGCGGGGTCGCCGGCGTACATGGCCCTGTGGGCATCGAGTTCGGCGAGCATCCGCTTCGCCGAATTCTCGACGATTTCCTGCGGGCCCGCATTCGATGCGGATTGGCCGCTGGCCGCCGCCGTTACGGGCGGCGCGGCAGCTTCGGTCGCCGCGCCCGCAACGACCGGCGCGCCGGTCACGCAGCACAAGACCATCAGCATCGCGGCCGCGGCGTTATTGGCCGTCATTTCGCGGGCTCCTTGTCGGGGTCGGCTTTGGGCTTATCGGATCCTTTGGCGAAGTTCGCGAGAAATTGACCAATGAGATTCTCCAACACGAACGCGGATTGCGTAAAGTCGATTTGATCCTTGTTCTTCAGATAAGTTTCCGCGCCCCCGGGCGTCAGCCCGACGAACTTGCCGCCGAGCAAGCCCTGCGTATAAATGCTGGCGTCGCTGTCGGTGGGTATCTGGTTGTACATGGACTTGATGTGCATGTCGACCACCGCCTTGTAGTCCTTCGAATCGAAGCTGATATTGGCGACCCGGCCGATTTCGACGCCGGCCATCGACACCGGCGCCCCGACCTTCAGATCGCCGATGTTGACGAACTTCGCGGTAATGTCGTAGTAGCTTTCTCTGCTGAGCGACAGCCCACGGCTGGTGGTCTGCGTCGTCAAGAAAAACAACGCGGCAAATCCAAGCAATACGAACATGCCGGTACCCAGATTCATCGCACGCGACTTGCGCATATAGATTCCCTATTTCAGAAAGAACGCGGTCAGCAAATAATCCAGGAACAAAGTCACGACGGCCGATGTCACGACCGTGCGGGTGGTTGCCGTGCCGACACCCGCCGCAGTAGGCGTCGCGTGGTAGCCCTCGTACACGGCGATCAGGCTGCATGCGACGCCGAAGGCGCAGCTCTTGACGATGCCCTCGTTGATGTCGACCAAGTCGACGGAGGCGCGCATTTGCGACCAGAAGCTGCCGCTGTCGACGTGCATGATCTGCACGCCGACGAGCTGCGCGCCGTAAATGCCGATCATGCTGAAGATCGCGGCCAGCAGCGGCATCGCGATGACGCCGCCGAGAAAACGCGGCACGATCACCCGCTGTATAGGATCCACGGCCATCATCTCCATCGCCGACAATTGGTCGGTTGCGCGCATCAGGCCGATTTCCGACGCCAGCGCCGTGCCCGCACGGCCGGCGAACAGCAGCGCCGTGACCACAGGCCCCAATTCCTTGACGAGGCCTATTGCCGCGGCGGTCCCGAGCGCTTCCTCCGAGCCGAAGCGTTGCAACAGTTCGAAGCCCTGCAATCCGAGCACCATGCCCACGAACAAGCCCGACAGCATGATGATGACCAGCGACAGCGCACCGGCGTTGTAGACTTGGTCGACGATCAATTGGAATCGCAACAATGCGCGCGGCGCCTGCAGCAGCAGCCGCAGAAGAAACCGCACCATATCCCCGAGCGTCGCGACGGAATCGGTCAGGCTCGACCAAAGTTCGCCGATCGAGTTCACCGATTTTCGTCCCGCGCGAGCAACTCGCCAAAGTAATCCGGCGCCGGAAAGTGAAACGGCACGGGGCCGTCGGCGAGGCCGCCGACGAATTGCCTGACGATCTGCGACTGGTCGTGATCGGCATGCAGATCCTGCGGCGAACCCTCGGCGACGACTTTGCCGCCGGAAAGCAGGAACACGTGGTCCGCGACGGTGGAGATCTGCTCCACGTCATGCGAGACGACGATGCTCGTCAAACCCAACGCATCGTTCAGTCGGCGAATCAGACGCAGAATCACGCCCAGCGAAATCGGGTCGAGGCCGGCGAAGGGCTCATCGTAAATCAGGATCTGCGGGTCCATGACGATCGCCCGCGCCAAAGCCACCCGCCGGCCCATGCCGCCGGAGAGCTCCGCGGGCATGAGCTCGGCGGCGCCGCGCAGGCCCACGGCTTGAAGCTTGGTCAGCACCAGCTGGCGGATCAGCCGCTCCGGCAATCTCGTATGCTCGCGCAAGGGGAAGGCGACGTTTTCGAACACGCTCAAGTCGGTCAGCAACGCGCCGTTTTGGAACAACATTCCCATGCGCCCGCGCAGCGTGTAGAGCTCGGCGCGGTTCAGCGCGGTGACCGACTCGCCGCCGACGATAATGGTACCCGCGTCGGGCCGTACCTGACCGGTGATCAAGCGCAGCAACGTCGTCTTGCCGGTACCGCTCGGCCCCATCACGGCAGTAACTCGGCCGCAAGGGATCTCCATGTCCAAATCGTCGAAAATTGGCCGGCCGTTGATGCCGTAGAACAGCTTGCGAATTTCGATGATGGCCGAGGCTTTGTTCAATGAGTTTGTCCCCTCCCGCCGCCGGCGGTGCAAGGACTCCCTATTTGCGTAGATTACTGGTTATGCGGCCGCGCTTTCCATCGCCTGCCTATACGACCCGATGGCAGCCAAACCGTTCAATCGCGCGCGCTTAGACAAAGCCCGCTGTGCGGCCGCTACGGCCGCAACGTCGCCGCGCCAGGCGGCGAGCGCATCGTCCTGCAAGGCCCGGCCGAAGCTGAACGTCACCGCCCACGGCAAATCCCCCACCGAATTGATCAGGTTCAAGTGCCGCGTCGCCTCGGCCGACGATTGGCCGCCGGACAAGAACGCGATGCCGGGGACGGCCGCGGGCACGTAGCGCCTCAGGCAGCGCGCCGTGGCCTGCGCTATGAGTTCCGGCGCGACCTTCTGTGCGGATTTCTTGCCCGGCACGACCATGTTCGGCTTGAGTATCATGCCTTCCAAGACCACCGCCGCGGCGAACAAATGATCGAACACTCGCTCGAGCACGCTGCCGGTGACTTCTTCGCAGCGCTCCACCGTATGCTCGCCGTCCATCAAAACCTCCGGCTCGACGATCGGCACGATTCCAGCCTCCTGGCAGAGGGCGGCGTAGCGAGCCAGCGCCGCGGCGTTCGCCTCGATCGCATAGCGGCTCGGAATTCCCGCGCCAATATCGATGACGGCGCGCCATTTGGCGAATTTGGCCCCGAGCTGGCGGTATTCGGATAGCCGCTCGCGCAGACCGTCCAGACCCTCGGTGATCGTCTCGCCGGGATGCGCGGCCAGCGGCTTTGCGCCGAGGTCCACCTTGATGCCGGGCAATATGCCTCGTCCCGCCAAATAGGCCGGAAAAGGCGTCCCGTCATGGGTCCTCTGACGGATCGTTTCGTCATAGAGAATGACGCCGCTGATGTATTCTTCGACGCCGGGGGTCGTGAACAGCAATTCCCGGTAGCGGCGGCGGTGTTCCTCGGTCGATTCCAACTGAATGGAGCCGAAGCGCTTCGCGATCGTGCCGCCGCTCTCGTCCGCAGCCAGTATCCCCTTGCTTTTCGCAACCATTGCACGCGCTGTGGCGGCCAATTCTTCGTAGTTCATGGGTTCGAGTCTCTCGCGAAGGGTCAAGATCGGAACGGGGGCGACAGGATAGCAAAAAAGCGCACCCGGCCCGTGCCGCAGTGGCAGCGGCAGTGGCAGTGTAATACAAATGGGACTAAAATGGTCCTACATGAAGTTTCACCGCTGCGCGGCGCGCGCGGCGGTGCAGGAGGCGGGTCATCATGCTGCGAATGGGCAAATTGACGGACTATGCGACGGTCGTGCTGGCAACGTTGGCGCAGGACCCGGCGCGGCACTGTGCCGCGGCGGATCTTGCCGCGCGAACGCATCTGAATTTACCGACCGTCAGCAAGGTGCTGAAGGAATTGCAGCGCGCCGGCATGGTCATCTCGTCGCGCGGCGCCCGCGGCGGCTACCGTCTGGCGCGCGGTCCGCAAGCGATAACGGCCGCCCAAATCCTCGACGTGTTCGAGGGTCCGATTGCGATCACCGAGTGCAGCGCGGCCGCAAGTCAATGCGGCATAGAGAAATTATGCCGCGTGGGCTCCGCCTGGCAGAGGATCAACGCGGCGATTCGCCGAGCGCTCGAAGACGTGACCCTGCACCAACTCGCTGGACTCGATGTGGGCGGGCTGCGCGTCGCCTCGCTGGCTTCCGAAATCCGCATCGGCGCAGCTCCGCCTTAGCGCGCGCACTCACTGGAAGCTCAAGTGTCAAGTAAAACGCAGGACGTCGAAGCCCTCATCGGCCAGAAATACCGGCACGGTTTCGTCACGGATATCGAATCGGACAGCTTGCCGCCGGGTCTCGACGAAGGCGTCGTCGCGGCCATCTCTCGAAAGAAGAACGAGCCGCAATTTCTACTGCAATGGCGATTGAAGGCGTTTCGCCACTGGCAGACGATGCGCGAGCCGACCTGGGCGCACGTGCGCTACAAGCCGATCGATTATCAGGACATTTCGTATTATTCCGCGCCCCGCGCGCCGCTCGACGCTCCGAAGAGCATCGACGAGGTGGATCCGAAATTGCTCGCGACCTACGCGAAACTCGGCATTCCGCTGCACGAGCGGGCGCGATTGGCGGGTGTCGCCGTGGATGCGGTATTCGACAGCGTCTCGGTCGCGACGACGTTCAAGGAAAAGCTCGCCAAGGCGGGGGTTGTCTTCTGCTCGTTCTCCGAAGCGGTGCAGACGCAACCGGAACTGATCGAACGCTATCTCGGCACGGTCGTGCCCACCGGCGACAATTTCTTCGCGGCGCTCAACTCGGCCGTGTTCTCCGACGGCTCGTTCGTGTACGTGCCGCCGGGAGTGCGCTGCCCGATGGAATTGTCGACCTATTTCCGCATCAATGCGGCGAAGACCGGGCAGTTCGAGCGGACCTTGATCATCGCGGCCGAAGGCGCCTCTGTCAGCTATCTCGAAGGCTGTACGGCGCCGATGCGCGACGAGAACCAGCTGCACGCCGCGGTCGTCGAACTGATCGCGCTGGATGACGCCCAAATCAAGTATTCGACGGTGCAAAACTGGTATCCCGGCGACGAGAATGGCGTCGGCGGCATCTACAATTTCGTCACTAAGCGCGGCGAATGCCGCGGCCGCAATTCGAAGATCTCGTGGACACAAGTCGAGACCGGGTCGGCGATCACGTGGAAGTACCCGAGTTGCGTCCTGAAAGGCGAGAATTCGGTCGGTGAATTCTACTCCGTTGCGGTCGCAAATAATTTCCAGCAAGCCGACACCGGTACGAAAATGATCCACATCGGCCGCAATACGCGCAGCACGATCGTCTCGAAGGGCATTTCGGCCGGCCACGCCGAAAACACCTATCGCGGCCTCGTCAAGATATTGCCGGGCGCGGATGGCGCTCGCAATTTCACGCAATGCGATTCGCTGCTGCTGGGCAGCAGCTGCGCGGCCCACACTTTCCCGTACATGGAAGTGAAGAATATGTCGGCGGTGGTCGAGCACGAGGCCAGCACGTCGAAAATCGGCGAGGACCAACTGTTCTATTGTCTGCAACGCGGCATTTCCGCCGAAGACGCGGTCAATATGATCGTCAGCGGCTTCTGCAAAGTTGTGTTCAAGGAATTGCCGATGGAATTTGCGGTGGAGGCGCAAAACCTGCTCAGCGTGAGTTTGGAAGGCGCCGTCGGTTAGATCATCCTCGAGGTAAATGTGCTGAAGATCACGAAATTGAGCGCCAAGGTCGCCGGCAAGGAGATTCTGAAGGGCGTCGACCTCGAAGTCGGGGCCGGCGAAGTGCACGCGATCATGGGTCCGAACGGTTCTGGCAAGAGCACTCTCGCGCAGGTGCTGGCCGGGCGCGAGGACTACGAAGTGACCGGCGGCTCGGCGAGCTTCGAAGGCCGGGATCTGCTCGGTATGCGGCCGGAGGAACGCGCCCGGGCCGGGCTGTTCCTCGGCTTTCAATATCCGGTGGAGATCCCTGGAGTCAATAACGTTTATTTGCTGAAGGCCGCATTGAACGCAAAACGCAAGGCGGCCGGCGAACAGGAAGTGGACGCTTACGAATTCCTGGCGCTGATCAAGCAGAAGATGAAGTTCATGCAAATGAGCGAATCGTTTTTGACGCGTGGAGTCAACGAAGGCTTCTCCGGCGGCGAAAAGAAACGCAACGAGATCTTGCAAATGCTCGTCCTGGAACCGAAGTTGGCGATCCTCGACGAAACCGACTCGGGCCTCGACATCGACGCGCTGAAAGTCGTCGCGCAGGGAGTCAACAGCTTGCGCGATCCGCGGCGAGCGATCGTGCTGGTGACGCACTACCAGCGCCTGCTCGACTACATTGTCCCGGACCGAGTGCACGTGTTTTCCGGCGGGCGCATCCTCAAATCCGGCGACAAGTCGCTCGCGCTCGAACTGGAGAATCGCGGCTACGAATGGGTGAAGGGAGGTCAAGCCGCATGAGCTCGACGGCAACGGCAAACAACCCTTCGCCGCAGTCCGCGGCGCTGAGCTCATTCGAGGCGCAGTGGCGCAATCAGCAATCCGATCCCCTGGCGGAATTGCGCGGCGAAGCCATGCGGCGCGTCATGAATCTCGGATTGCCGACGATTCGGGACGAGAGCTGGCGCTACACGAACTTGCGCAAGCTCGCGGCGCAGAATTTCGTCGCCGCACGCGACGGCGCCGCGGCCGCGGCCGAAGGGACACCGCGGGTCTGCCCGGACCTGCCGGCGATCGCGATCGTCAATGGCTACCCGCGGCTTGCGGACCCGTCTCGCCGCCCGCACCGCGGCCTGCAGATCCGCAGCTTGCGGGAAGCAATGCGCGCGGATCCGGACTGGCTCGTGCGCCAGTTATCGCCCTTGTCCGACTCGGAGCAGCTGCGTTGGGCGCTACTCAATACCGCGCTGTTCGCCGACGGCCTGCACATCAAGATCGGCGCCGGGGCCGACGAGCCGCTGCTGCTGAGGCACGTGGCTGGCGCCGACGTTGCCGATGCCGGCAATGCCGCGGTACATTCGCGCGTCATCATCGAGGCCGCGCCCGGCGCCTCGGCGACCGTCATCGAATACCACGTCGGCGGCGGCGCGCAGACCATATTGCGCAATTCCACGACGCAAATCCAACTTGCCGCTGATTCGTTCATAGAGCACTACCGCGTGTTCGCGAGCGGTGCGGGCGCGACGCACATCGACACGCTCGCTATCCGCCAAGACGAGAACAGCCGCTGCAAACAGTTTACGATCGCGCTCGGCGGCGGCCTGCTGAGGACGAATCTCGACGCGCATTTGCAGCAGGCGGGAGCGTCGCTCGACAGCTATGCGCTGCTAGCCGGTCACGGCGCACGGCACGTCGACTGCGTCAACATCGCCCGGCACGCGGCGCCGCGCACCAGTAGCCGGCAAACCGCGCGAGCGATCGCGAGCGGCACCAGCCGCGTGATCTTCAACAGCAAGGTCGTCGTGAACCGCGGCGCCGCGGGCGCCGATTCGCAGCAATCCTGCCGCGGGCTGCTGTTGGATTCGACGGCTGAAATCGACACCAGGCCGCAGTTGGAAATTCACGCCGATGAAGTCAAATGCGCTCACGGCGCGACGACCGGAAGGCTGGACCCCGATATGTTGTTCTACTTGCTGTCGCGCGGCATCGACCGCGCGACAGCGCAAAGTCTCTTGGTCTACGCGTTCCTAGCCGACGTTCTGACCGGAATGTCCGTTGCGGCAGCGCGCGCTGAGATCGAAACGGCGCTGATAGCGCAACTTCCGGATGCCGATCGCTTGAGGGCGTTCCGATGATGCATGCTGCCGCCGGCGAATCGGCGCATTTCGACGTCGCGGCGGTACGACGCGAATTTCCAGTGTTGGCGCGATTGGTGCACGGCAAGCCATTGGCCTATCTGGACAACGGCGCATCCGCGCAACGGCCGAATCAGGTCATCGATGCGATCGATGATTACGCCCGTCACCATCACTCGAATATTCATCGCGGCGTCCATGCCTTGAGTCAGGAAGCGACCGCCCTTTACGAAGGCGCGCGCGACCGCGTAAAGCGCTTCATCAATGCCGCATCGCGCGGCGAGGTCCTGTTCGTGCGCGGCACGACGGAAGGCATCAATCTGGTCGCGCAAAGCTTCGCCCGGCCGATCCTGCGCACCGGCGATGAAATATTGATTACTCATCTCGAGCATCACGCCAACATAGTCCCCTGGCAAATAGTTTGCGAGCAGACGGGCGCCAAGCTCGTAGTTGCGCCGTTCGATGCCAGCGGCGCCGTATCCGCGGAAGCCGTCGAGGCGCTGATGGGACCGCGAACCAAACTGTTGGCCTGCGCCCATGTCTCGAATGCCCTCGGCACGGTGTTGCCGGTTCATCGGCTGATCGCGAGCGCCAAAGCGCGCGGCATCACTACGCTGATCGACGGCGCGCAGGCGGTGCCGCACATCGAGGTCGACGTGCAGACGCTGGGTTGCGATTTTTACGCGTTTTCCGGCCACAAGATGTTCGCTCCGACCGGCATCGGCGTGTTGTACGGCCGTGAAGCGGTGCTCGAGCGCATGCCGCCGTGGCAAGGGGGCGGGGACATGATCCTCGCAGTCAGCTTCGCGAAAACCACGTACAACGGGCTGCCGTACAAGTTCGAGGCCGGCACGCCGAATATTTCGGGCGCGATCGGTCTCGGCGCCGCGGTCGATTTCCTGTCGAGTCTCGATCGACAGGCTGCCCACGCTCACGAGCGCGCGCTGCTCGCGCACGCAACCGAACGTTTGCGGCGCATCGCGGGTCTGACCCTGATCGGCACGGCGCCGGAGAAACTCGGCCTCGTCTCGTTCGTAGTCGACGGCGTGCATGCCCACGATCTCGGCACGATTGTCGACCAAGACGGCATCGCAATCCGGACGGGACACCACTGCGCGATGCCGGTCATGGAATTCTTCAAGGTTCCCGCTACGGCACGCGCATCGTTCGCGTTCTACAACACATTCGAGGAAATCGACAGGCTTGCGGCATCGGTCGAACGGGCCCGCCGCATGTTCGCGTGAGAGAAACCGCACATGGAGCTCAAAGACCTCTATCGAGACGTGATCCTGGATCACAACCGCCAGCCGCGCAATTTCGGCCCGCTGAATCATGCGACCGCCAGCATCGAGGGCTTCAATCCCCTGTGCGGCGACCGCCTGACGCTGCGCCTACGGCTGATCGGCGATCGCATCGCCGACATCCGCTTCGAGGGCCAGGGTTGCGCGATATCGACCGCATCGGCCTCTTTGATGACGGAGGCCGTCAAAGGGCGCACTCGCGCCGAGGCGCTCGCCGTTTTTGAGCGGGTCCATCGGCTGCTGACCGACGATACCGCGCCAATCGGCGAGGAACTCGGCAAGCTTGCCTCCCTGTCGGGAGTTCGCGAGTTTCCCGCGAGAGTCAAATGCGCGAGCCTGTGTTGGCATACGCTCGCCACGGCGTTGAAATCCGAGGAACCGCGGTCTCTGCCCGCCGTTTCCACCGAGTGAGCGCGAAAAGCGATGCGTGCGCATGAAAACGAACCGATAGTCGTCCAGCGCGACGTCAAGGCGATCGCGATTCCCGCCGGCGCGGAGGTCACGCTGAAGATCGGTTCTGTCGGCTACATTACCCAGGCCTTGGGCGGCAGCTTCACCGTCTACATCGACGGCAATCTTTTTCGCATCGCCGGCGGCGATGCCGATGCCATCGGCATGACGGCGGCGAAGGCCCCGGAGGTGCCGCCGGAGGCGTCGGAGGAAGAAATCAGGAACGTGGTCTGGCAACAGCTGAGGACTTGTTATGATCCGGAGATTCCGGTCAACATCGTGGATTTGGGGTTGATTTACGAGTGCACGGTGCTGAGGAGGGAGGACGCCAGCCACAGGGTCGAGATCAAAATGACGCTGACCGCGCCCGGCTGCGGAATGGGAGAAGTGCTGGTGCAAGACGTCCGAGACAAAGTGCAAATGGTTCCGACCGTAGCGCAGGCAAGCGTCGAATTGGTATTCGATCCGCCGTGGAATCATACGATGATGTCGGATGAAGCGCGCTTACAAACCGGCATGATGTAGCCTCGAGGAAGCGTCGTGAACTGGATCGATGCCGGATCGGCGGCGGAACTCGAGGACGGGCAAACAATTTCGATCGCGGCCGGCCGTTGCACGATCGCGGTCGTGCGCAGCGGCGGAAAATTTTACGCGCTCGAGGATATTTGCACGCACGACGGCGCTGAACTCTCCGGCGGCGCGGTCGAAGGGTCGCAAATCATCTGCCCGCGTCACGGCGCCCGCTTCTGTCTGCTGACCGGCGCGGCACTGACTCCTCCCGCCTACGAACCAGTGCGGGTGTTCGCAACCAAAATCGAGGACGGACGACTGTGGATATGCGTCGACTGACGCTGCTGCGTCATGGGCAGGCGCAGTCGCCGGATAGCTATGCGGAGGATTTCGAGCGGCCGCTGACGCGGCGCGGCGAGACCGAAGCGGCGGAGATGGCCAAGCGTCTGGTGTTCCGCGGCCTCGTGCCGGAGCTGATCGTCGCGAGTCCCGCGGAGCGCGCCTGGTCGACGGCCAAGATCATCGCGCGCGGCGGCGAATTGGAGCAACAGGCCCTGCGATGCGCTCGGGAACTGTATACGGCTGCGGCGGGCGGGATTTGGCAGTTGATCAGGGAGCTCGACCCGGCGCTCGGGCACGTGCTGATCTGCGCGCATAACCCCGCCTTGAGCGAGCTTGCCAGCCGATTCGGACCTCGGCCGCAGCGAAAGCGCTTGCGGACCGCCGGACTCGCCAGCGCAGTTTGGCGCCACGCCGATTGGCGCGTCCTGGAGCCGGAAGCGGCGGCATCGGTGGAGTGGGACGACCCGGACAGCATGGCCGAAATGTGGTCCTAGCGGCAATTCTACGATTGGCCGCGCTGCAGGCGCGTCAAGCGCCGCCGGTCGCGCTTGTCGGGACGCGCCTCGGAACGCGGCCTACTCAGTTCGGCCAGGCGGTGCTGCTCGCGCATGAATGCGCGCCGCTCGCGGCTGGCAGCGGTCTCAAGATAGTGCGCTCGAGCCTCGGCCGCCGGGCCGCGCCGCGCCGGGAGAGCCAACACGTCGAATTCGGCAACGACGCCTTGGAGCGAGACGCTGATCCGATCGCCGACGCCAAGCCTGCGCGAGGGTTTGGCCCGTTCGCCGTTCAAATGCACCTTGCCGCCGGCGATCGCCGCCGCAGCGAGCGAGCGTGATTTGTAGAATCGCGCAAACCACAGCCACTGATCGATGCGGTGATTGCCGCCCGCCTCGTCAGGCATGGTCGCGGACGCCGGGCGTGCGTTGTTCGGGAGGTTCGGCGCGCGGACACATCGGGTCTGGAACTCCTGCGGGCTATAATGCCGATTTTCGCGGCCGCGCGCCGCGCCGAGGGCCGTGACGTGACAGCCGAAATCCTTCAGAGACTCAGTCGCGACACCGATGCGCTCGCGGCGGCGGGCTTGCTGAAGCGCGAGCGCCTGATCGGCTCCGCGCAAGGACCCGTGATCACGCTCGCCGACGGCCGCGAGATGATCAATTTGTGCGCCAACAATTATTTGGGTCTCGCAAACCATCCGGGCGTGATCCAGGCGGCGCACGCCGCGCTCGACAAATTCGGCTACGGCGTCGCCTCGGTGCGCTTCATTTGTGGAACGCAGACCGTGCACCGGCAACTCGAAGAGCGCCTTTCCGCCTATCTTTCCACGGAAGACACGATTCTCTATTCGTCGTGCTTCGACGCGAACGGCGGCTTGTTCGAGACGCTGCTCGACGAACAGGACGCGGTCATCAGCGACGCGCTCAATCATGCGAGCATCATCGACGGCATCAGGCTGTGCAAGGCCCGGCGCTTTCGCTACGCGAACAACGACCTGAACGAATTGGAGCAATGCTTGAAGGACGCGCAGGGCGCGCGCGTGCGCCTGATCGCGACCGACGGGGTATTCTCGATGGACGGTTCGATCGCGAAGCTCGCGCAAATATGCGAGCTGGCCGACCGATACGGCGCCCTCGTCATGGTCGATGATTCGCATGCGACCGGCTTCATCGGAGCGCGCGGGCGCGGAACTCACGAGCTGCAGGGCGTCATCGGCCGCATCGACATCCTGACCGGCACGCTGGGCAAGGCGCTCGGCGGCGCGAGCGGCGGATTTGTCGCCGCCCGCAAGGAAATCGTCGCGTGGCTGCGCCAGCGATCGCGTCCGTATTTGTTCTCCAACAGCATCGCGCCGGTCGTCGCCGCGGGCACGATCGCGGTGCTGGATATGTTGGAGGGCTCGGTGGATTTGCGCGAACGCCTGCATGCAAACGCCAGGCATTTCCGGGCCCGCATGCAGTCGCTGGGATTCCACCTCGTTCCCGGCGAACATCCGATCATCCCTATCATGCTCGGCGAGGCGCCGCTCGCCGCGAGCTTGGCGGAGCGCATGCTGGCCGAAGGCGTCTACGTCGTTGCATTTTCCTACCCGGTCGTGCCGCAGGGCAAAGCGCGCATTCGCACGCAAATGAACGCCGCGCACACGATCCGCCAGCTCGATCAGGTAGTGGACGCCTTCGCGCGGTCGGCGCGCGAACTCAATATCATACGATAGGGGTCATTCATGAAAGCATTGGTCAAGGCACGCGCCGAACCCGGCATCTGGTTGCAGGATGTTCCGGAACCAACCGTCGGGCACAACGACGTGCTGATCAAGGTGCACCGCTCGGCGATTTGCGGGACGGACATGCACATCTACAACTGGGACGCCTGGGCGCAAAAGACCATCCCGGTGCCGATGGCCGTCGGCCACGAATATTCGGGTGAAATCGTCGAGATGGGGGGCGAGGTACGCGGCTTCACGACGGGCGACCGAGTCTCCGGCGAGGGGCACATTACCTGCGGGCATTGCCGAAACTGCCGGGCGGGCCGCCGGCACCTTTGCCGCAACACATCCGGCGTCGGCGTCAACCGAGCCCGGCGCGTTCGCCGAGTATTTGACTATTCCGGCCGCCAATGTCTTCAAGCTGCCCGCTGCGATCGACGATGAAGTCGCGTCGATCCTGGATCCTCTCGGCAACGCGACTCATACGGCACTCGTGTTCAACGTCGTAGGCGAGGATGTTCTGATCACCGGCGCCGGCCCGATCGGCATCATGGCGGTCGCGATTGCGCGCCATTGCGGCGCGCGCCACATCGTCATCACGGACGTCAACGACTACCGGCTGGCTCTGGCCGCGAAGATGGGAGCGACTCGCGCACTCAACGTCTCGCGCGACTCGCTGGACGAAGCCATGCGCGATCTGGGCATGGAGGAAGGATTCGACGTCGGTTTCGAAATGTCGGGAAATGCGGCTGCGTTGCGCGACATGCTGCGCACGATGAACCACGGCGGCAGCATATCCATGCTGGGCATTCCGCCGGGCGAAACCGCCATCGACTGGAACCAGGTCATATTTAAGGGGCTGGTCATCAAAGGCATTTATGGGCGCGAGATGTTCGAAACCTGGTACAAGATGGCGAGCATGCTGCAGAGCGGGCTCGACGTCGCGCCGATCATCACCCATCGCTTGGGGATACGCGACTACGCTCGCGGCTTCGAGATCATGAATTCCGGTCGCTCGGGGAAAGTCATCCTGGATTGGTCGGCGCTGTAAATCACAGACCGGGCTGCGCGCACCAACAGTACGCATAGAGGCCGCGCGGATCGTTCAATCGCGTGATGTCGCGGATTTGCGCGGCCAGCGGATCCAGGACCCGGCTCAGCATCGTCGGCTGCGGGATCAATCCAGCCATAGCGGCCAATCTGAGCGCCTCCGAGCGCAGTTGCATCAGCAACTGCTGCCGGAGATTCAGCTCCGGCTCGATATACTGCGTGCCGTAGCTGCCCGTCAGATCGGCTAACTTGGCAGCTGCGGCGATCGCGTCCTTCAGATCGCCGAGATGGTCGACGAGCCCCAAGCGCTCAGCATCGGCGCCAGACCATACCCGCCCCTGCGCTATCTTGTCGACCTCGGCGACGTCCTTCTTGCGTCCGTCGGCGACTCGCTGCAGGAACTGCGCATAGGCATGGTCGACGGAACTCTGCAGCACTTGCTTGACCGGCGCAGTCAAGGCGCGGTCGAGGCGCATCGAGCCTGCGAGCGGCGTCGTGCCGATCCCGTCCACCGCGATGCCGAGCTTCTCGAGCGTGCGCTGAAACGTCGGGACCACGGCGAACACGCCGATCGATCCGGTCAGCGTCGTCGGACTGGCAAAGATCTGGTTCGCCGCTGCGGCTATGTAATATCCGCCGGAGGCGGCGTACGAACTCATCGAGACGACCACCGGTTTGCCGGCGTCGCGCAATGCCCGCACTTCGCGCAGGATCAGCTCGGAGGCGAACATGCTGCCCCCCGGGCTGTCGATGCGCAGCACGACCGCTTTGACGGCCGGGTCGTGGCGCGCCTGCCGCAGCAGGCCGGAGGTGCTCTCGCCGCCGATCGTGCCCGGCGGCTGCCGGCCGTCGAGAATTTCTCCCGCGGCAATGATGACGCCGACTTGTGCGGCCGGCTTCGAGGCGAAGACGTGCCTGGCGCGCACCGCGTCGAGATATTCGTCCATCGATACGGAATTGAACGAGTGCGTGTCCTCGTTCTCGCCAACCAAGGTCTTCAATTCATTGCCCAAGTCGCGCCGGCTCTTCAATCCGGTCACGAGCCCGTGTTGCAGAGCCAATTTTGCGGCGTCGCCGTGCAACGCCGCAAGTTCAGCCGGCCCCTGCGCAACGTAGTCGTCGAGAGCGGTCCTCGGCAGGGAACGCGCGCGCGTCACGTCGGACTGATACGCGCCCCACAGCGTGGCCAGCCATGCCGAGCTTTCTTCCCGTTCGCTTGCCGCCATGTCGCTGCGCGAGAACTGGTCCGTGTAGCTCTTGAAAGTGCCGGCACGGAAGATATTGACGTCGACATTCAACTTGTCGATCGCGCCCTTGAAGAACATGCGGTAGTAGCTGAAGCCGTCGATATAGACCATGCCCAAGGGATCCAGATAGACCTCGCCGGCCTGAGAAGCGAGGTAGTACTGGGTCTGATCGAGCGAATCGCCTTCGGCGACCACGCGCTTGCCGGCGGAGCGAAAATCGCGCAGCGCCGCCCCGATTTCCTGCAGTTTCGACAGTCCCGACGGCGCGAGTTGATCGAGGTCCAAGACGATCAGCTTGATGCGCTTATCGCTCTTCGCCGCCTCGATCGCATCGGTGACGTCGCGCAGCAGTGTCTCGGGGGCCGGCCCGCCGGACGCTTCGCCGAAGGCGCGGCGCAGCGGCTGACTGGACAGCTGATCGACGAGTTCGCCCTCCGGAGCGATTACGAGCGCCGCCGTGTTCGGCACGATCGGCATCGTCGTGTGCAACGCCGCGAGCAGGAAGCCGAAGATGGCCAACAGCAAGACCAGATGCAGGACCCTGCGAACTCCGTCAAGAAAGCGCCACAGGATCAGGAAGAATCCCGACATAGCCGACCCGAAACTCATGCAGCGCCTCCCGCACCCTCATCGCGCGAAGGCGATGTGGTCCGACGTCAGATTTTCTCTTCGATTCGCGCCGCCTTGCCGGAAAGTTCACGAAGATAATACAGTTTCGCCCGCCGCACCGACCCGCGGCGTTTGACGCTGACCTCGCTGATCGATGGGCTATGAGTTTGGAACACTCGCTCCACGCCTTCGCCATGCGAAATCTTACGGACCGTGAACGAGGAATTCAGGCCGCGGTTCTTCTTCGCGATTACGACACCCTCGTAGGCTTGCACGCGTTCGCGGTCGCCTTCGATGACCTTGACTTGCACGACCACGGTATCGCCGGGGTTGAAATCCGGAAGCTTCGCCGTCGCCCGTTCTCCGTTCAATTCCTGAATGATTTTGTTCACTGACACGCCCTCAACTGTGACTACTTTCGGTTGCGCCCGAACGACTCGCTCGCTCGAGCTTGAATTCTTCCAACAACTCCCGCTCTTCGCCGCTCAGCGCGCGGCGTTCGAGCAGATCGGGCCGCTGCAGCCATGTGCGGCCGAGCGCCTCGCGCCGCCTCCAGCGGCGAACCGCCGCATGATCGCCGGATATCAAGACTTCCGGCACTGCCCGGCCGTCGATCGATGCCGGACGCGTATAATGCGGCCAATCGAGCAAGCCGTCACTAAAGGACTCCTGCTCCGCGGACTCGGCGCTGCCCAACGTGCCGGGTTTCAACCGCGCGATGGCGTCGATGACGACCAGGGCCGGCAATTCACCCCCCGACAGGATGTAATCGCCGATCGACCAGCAGTCGTCCGTCTCGGCGTCGATCAGGCGCTCATCGACACCCTCGTAGCGTCCCGCCAGGAGCAACAAGGCCGGCCAACGGCTGGCCTCGCGCGCGACCTCCTGATCGAAGCGGCGGCCGTCGGCGCCCAGAAAAATGCGCTGCGCCCCCGGCGGCAACATGGCCGCCGCCGCGCGCATCGCGCTCCTCAGCGGCTCGAATTTCAATACCATGCCGGGCCCGCCGCCGTACGGCCTATCGTCCACCGTCCGGTGCGCATCCGTCGCAAAGTCCCGCGGATCCACGCAGGCGATATCCAGTGCTCCGCGCTCGACCGCGCGGCCGAGCACGCCGTGCGCCAGCGCGTCCCGAACCATTTGCGGAAACAATGTCACGACCGCGATGCGCATGCGCTTCTAGCCCGCGGCGGCGTCCCAATCGACAACGATTCGCCGCGCCTGCAAGTCAACACGCCGCAAGTGCTTGGGCACGGCGGGCACCCATATTTCCTTCGCGCCCCGCACGACCATCAACGCCTGCTCCGGCGTTTCGACAAAATACTGCACCGTGCCGAGCGATGTTCCGCCGAGATCGACTACCTCGCAGCCGATCAGGTCGGCCCGGTAGAACTCGCGCGCCGCGCGCCGCGGCAGTTCGTCGCGCCGCACGCAAAGGCTTGCGCCTCGCAAGCCTTCGGCCGCGCCGCGATCGTCGACGCCGACGAATTTAACCGTCGGTTGCCCGCCGCTGTGCCCCGTCGCCTCGATCCGAAAGGCCTGCACGACACCGTGCCGCACAATACTGAGCGTTCGATGCTGGAATATTCGATCGGCAGGTTCCGTGTCGGAGCGCAACTTGACCCAACCTCGAACCCCGTAGGGCGCCGTGACGATCCCCAGTTCCATGAGCGGCGATGCTTCGTCGCCCATCGCGGCGACCGGGCCCTCAGGCGGCCTGTTTGCGGAAGGTCGTCAGCAGCTGTTTAACCCGATCCGACATGTGGGCGCCAAGCTTCAGCCAGTGTTCGATGCGCGCTACGTCGAGCCGCAGTTTGATCTCGGCGCCGCGCGCCACCGGATTGAACTGCCCGACGCTCTCGAGGCTCGTGCCGCCTTGGCGTTTACGGCTGTCGGTCACGACAACGTGATAGAACGGCGTCTTCTTGCCGCCCCGTCGAGTCAAACGAATCGTCACCATGTAATTCACCTTGCGAAGCCTAGCCGTTAATTCTAATGAAAAATCGCCTCGCAGGGCAAGATTTCTTCGGAAACGGCCCGGTCGAGCGCCATCGGTGCCCGGTCGAGCGCCATCGGTGGTTGCGATCGCCATTCAGCGGCCCCAATCAACGCGGCCCCAATCAACGGCCGCAGCCTGCCCGGATGAGGGCCGGGCTACGGCCCGAAATTGGGCGGCAACCGCCCGGCCATGCCGCGCATCAGGTTCTTCAACGCGCCGCCCTTCGAGAGCTTCTTCATCGTTTTTTGCATCTGGTCGAATTGCTTCAACAGCCGATTCACTTCCGGCAGCAGTACGCCCGCTCCGGTCGCTATGCGCCGCTTGCGCGAGCCGTCGATCAGCGCCGGCCGTCGGCGCTCGCGCGGCGTCATCGAGTCGATGATGCCGATTTGCCGCTTCAGCGCGGCGGCATCGACCGCGCCGGCCGCCTTCGCCGCATTGGCTTGCATTTGCGCAGGCAATTTATCGACCAGCGCCGACATGCCGCCCATGCGCTGCAACTGGGTCAGCTGATCGCGCAGATCGGCCAAATCGAAGGATTTGCCGAGACTGATTTTTTTGGCGAGCTTTTCGGCCGCTTCCTTGTCGCTCTGGTCCTGGACCTGTTCGACCAGCGACAAGACGTCGCCCATGCCGAGTATTCGCGAGGCGATGCGCTGCGGCTGGAATAGCTCGAGCGCCGCCGCCTTCTCGCCGGTGCCGATGAACAGTATCGGTTTGCCGGTGACGTGCCGGACCGACAACGCCGCGCCGCCGCGGGCATCGCCGTCCGTCTTCGTCAAGATCACGCCCGTTAGGCTCAGGGCCTCGTCGAACGCTTTGGCCGCGTTAACGGCATCCTGCCCGGCCATGCTGTCGACGACGAACAGGCGCGCGTGCGGACGCAGCTCCGATTCCAACCGCCGCACCTCATCCATCATCTGCGCATCGACGTGCAAGCGGCCTGCCGTATCCACCAAGAGCACGTCATAGGCTTGCAGCGTCGCCTCGTTGAGCGCGCGTTTGGCGATCGCGATCGGCGCCTCGCTCGCCGCTGCGGGCGAGAACCCCGCGCCGACCTGTGCGGCGAGTGTTTCAAGCTGCAATATCGCCGCCGGCCGATAAACGTCGGTGCTGACCAGCAATACCTTCTTGCGCTCCTTTTCGATCAGCCAACGCGCCAGCTTGCCGGCACTGGTCGTCTTGCCCGCGCCCTGCAAGCCGGCCAACAGCACGACGACCGGGCGCTGCGCCCGAAGATCGAGGCCCGTGCTGGTTTCGCCCATCAGTCGCGTCAATTCCTCGTGCACGATCTTGATGAACGCCTGTCCCGGCGTCAGGCTCTTGGCCACTTCGGCCCCGATCGCACGCGCCTTGACGGCCGCCGTGAAGTCCTTGACGACAGGCAAAGCGACGTCGGCGTCCAGCAAGGCGAGGCGCACTTGACGCACGGTGCTGTCGATATTCTCGTCGGTCAGGCGGCCGCGGCCGGACAAGGCGCGGGCGGCGGCGGATAGTCGGTCGGTCAACTGGTCGAACATAGGGCCGACATTATAGGCGGCTAGGACGAGTCAAGTCCTTGTGTCATGATCTCGGTGTCGTTATTCGGACATGCCGTGATCCTCGCCATCACTTTATTCGTTCTGTACGCGGCGGCCGCCTGGGCGATGCTGAAGAGCGTCACTGACCGCCGTTTAGAGCCGCTCGTCTGGGTCCTGAGCTTTTGCGCGATCGTCGCGCACAGCGACGCCATCGTGCACTTGATGCGCTCCGTGGGCCCATTTTCGATCGGCCTGTTGGAGGCGGTATCCTTGCTCGCTTGGACTTTGGCGGTACTCGCATGCCTGATGGCCGTCGAATTGCAAAATCGCGTGCTCAGCGCCATTTTGCTTTTCAGCGCCGCTCTCGGTGCGACGGCGACCGGCAGCGGCAAGCAATTCACGGTGGCTGCCGAACCGGCTTGGGAACTGTCGGCGCACATTTTGCTGTCGATGGGCGCCGCGGCATTGCTGTTTGCCGCCGCAGTGACCGCATTGCTGCTCGTGCTGCTCGATCGCCGCTTGCGTTCCAGGCGCATCGCGGATTTACCCGGCCTGTTGCCGCCGATGGATGCGCTGGAAAAGGTGATGTTTCGGCTGATCGGCGCGGGATTCGCGCTGCTGACACTCGCTTTGTTCACGGGGCTGGTGTTCGTCACGAATTTGTTCGCCCAGCACCTGGTGCACAAGACGGTGCTGTCCTTGATCGCTTGGGTGCTGTTCGGAATTTTACTGGTCGGCCGCGTGCGCCACGGTTGGCGCGGCCGCTCGGCGGTCCGTTGGACCTTGGCCGGCTTCGGCGTGCTGGCGCTCGCCTATTTCGGCTCGAAGTTCGTGCTGGAGAACCTATTGGGGCGGCATTGGGGTTGACCGTCGGCAAGAATGTCTGAACCCCCATTAGGATTGCTGTTCTGCGCGCTGGCTGCCTTGCTGACGCTCGCCGCGTTTTTCGCCGGCAGCGAAACCGCGCTGATGAGCTTGAACCGCTACCGCCTGCGCCACCGGGCGAAGGCCGGCAACCGCGGCGCACGCTTGGCGGAGAAGCTGCTCGGCGAGCCGGACCGCCTGATTGGACTGATCTTGCTGCTGAGCACGATCGTCAATGTCGTGACGCCGACGCTGGTCGGCCTGATCGCGTTTCGCATGGGCGGCAACGTCCTCGTCGCGATCGGCGTCATCGCCTTGACCTTGGTAATGCTGGTTTTCTGCGAAGTGGCGCCGAAGACCTTCGCGGCGCTGCACCCCGAACGATTGGCGATTCCCGCCGCGTATATCTATACGCCACTGCTGCGGCTGCTCTACCCGTTCGTTTGGGCAACGAATTTGCTGGCCAACGGCACGTTGCGGGCGTTCGGCGTGCCGCCGCAGCAGAGCGCGCAGCCCTTGAGTCGCGAGGAACTGCGCACGGTGGTCGCCGAAGCAGGAGCCATGATTCCGCACCGCCACCAACAGATGTTGGTCAGCATCCTGGATCTGGAAAAGGCAACCGTCGAGGACATCATGGTGCCGCGCACCGAAATCGTCGGTATCGACGTCGACGACGACTGGGACAAGATCGTCGAGCAACTGCGGCAGAGTCAGCACACGCGCTTGGCGGTATATCGCGGCGAGATCGACCGCATCATCGGCGTGCTGCACATGAAGCGCGTGGTGCACGAGCTGGCCCGGGGACGCCTGGACCGCGACGCCTTGATCGAGGCCGCGAAGGCGCGCGACACGTATTTCATCCCCTCCGGCACGACGCTCAACACGCAATTGGTGAACTTCCAGCGCGATCGCCGTCGCATGGCCTTCGTCGTCGATGAGTATGGGGACATCCAGGGTCTGGTCACGCTGGAGGACATACTCGAGGAAATCGTCGGCGAATTTACGACCGATCCGGCGACGATGATGCACAAGGACGTGCGCCGGGAACCGGACGGCAGCTACGTCGCCAATGCGGCGACGACGATAAGGGCGCTGAACCGCTCCATGCGATGGAACCTCCCGACCGACGGACCGAAGACCTTGAACGGCCTGATCTTGGAGTACCTTGAAACGATTCCCGAACCCGGTACGACCCTGAAGTTGGCCGATTACATGCTCGAGGTGTTGCAGACCAGCGACAACGCGATCAAAGCCGTTCGCATCCGGCCTCCGCAGGCGGCCGCCGAGGCGCCGGCCTCCGGATCCCGCCGCTCGCGGCGCCGTTGATCCCGGCGGTGATCACAGTGCATCCAGAGCCTGCGCCAACCGCGTGACGCCGTGAACCTGCATGCCTGCGGGCGGCTTCTTCGGTACGTTTGCCTCGGGCACCAGAGCCGAAGTGAAGCCGTGCTTCGCAGCCTCCCGCAATCGTTCTTCGCCGAACGGCACCGGCCGGATTTCCCCGGCCAGGCCGAGCTCGCCGAATACGACCAAGGATTGCGGCAAAGGCGAATCGCGCAGGCTCGAGCGCGCCGCCAGCACGATCGCCAGATCGCCCGCGGTTTCCGCCATCCGTACCCCGCCGACGACGTTCGCGAAGACATCTTGACCCTGCAATTGCAGACCGGCGTGGCGGTGAGCGACGGCGAGCAGCATCGTCAAGCGATTGCCGTCGATACCGACCGCGACGCGGCGCGGATTGGCGCCGAGACTTGCGTCGGCGAGCACTTGTACCTCGATCAGCAACGAGCGCGTCCCTTCGCGCAGCACGGTGATGATGCTCCCCGGCACCGGCTCGGCGTGGCGCGACAAGAAAATCGCCGATGGATTGGCCACTTCCCGCAATCCGTGCTCGGCCATCGCGAACACGCCGATTTCATTGGCCGCCCCGAAGCGATTCTTGACCGAACGCAGTACGCGCAAGCGGCTGCCGGTATCGCTCTCGAAATACAGCACCGTGTCGACCATGTGTTCGAGCACCCGCGGCCCCGCGATTTGGCCATCCTTGGTGACGTGGCCGACGAGCAGCACCGCCGTGCCGGCCGACTTCGCGAAGCGCACCAATTCCGCCGTGCATTCTCGCAACTGCGCCACGGCGCCGGGTGCCGATTCGATCCGTTCGGAGAACATCGTCTGTATCGAATCGACGATCAATACCCGCGCGCCCATCGACGATGCGGCCGCGACGATCTCCTCGACGCAAGTTTCTGCGATCAGCCGCGCCATCGCCGACTCGAGTCCCAAGCGTCGTCCGCGCAATGCCACTTGCTGCAGCGATTCCTCGCCGGTCGCATAGAGCACGGCGCCCCCCGCGGTGAGCGCCGCCGCCGCCTGCAGCATCAAGGTCGATTTGCCGATTCCCGGATCGCCGCCGAGCAGAGTGACCGATCCCGTCACCAGACCGCCGCCCAGCACCCGATCGAGTTCGGCCGAGCCGGTGCCGAGCCGTCGCTGTTCGGTCATCGCCTCGCTCGCCAAGGTCGGCGCCGCTTCCGCGCGCGCGGCGCGAGGGCCGCGCGCAGCCTTGCCGCCGCCAGGAACCGCGCGCAACGGCTCGGTGGCGAGCGTGTTCCATTCGCCGCAAGCGGTGCATTGCCCCTGCCATTTGGGCGAAGACGCGCCACAGTTCTGGCATACAAAGGCCACTTTGGGCTTCGCCATGGGTTCCCTTCGCGTCGATTTGTGAGGTCAGCCTTGCGGCCGGCACAGTCGGATCACCTATACTGCGCCAGTTCCAGGATGCGATTATGTCCATTGCATGAGAATTAAAATCGGGTTTATCGCGGCAATCGCCGGCGCGCTGCTGTTGGCGTTCGGCTTGCTGATCCGTAGCCTTCCGGCACACGGCGCCGATTTGTGGCTGCCTGGCGTCCTGCTTTTGGCCGCGGGGGCGGCGGCGCTGCTGTGGCCCAGGCTCAAATCAGCCGTGGGCGAATCCGGAGGCCCGCCGACTCAACCAATGCAGGGGCTCGATACCGCGCGCCTGCTGGACAATTTCGAGCAGCGTTTCGCAGAACTAAAGGGGCGAAAATCGAATGCGGCCGTGCTCGGCGAGCTCTACACGCTCGGCGGTCAGCTGGAACAGCGAGGACGCGCCCCGCAAGCAACGGCGGTCTACCGGCATCTGGCGCGGCTGGACAACGGCTACCGGGACGTCGCCGCGCGCTTGAAGCGCCTGATGGACGCGGAGCGCTCTGCCAGCAGGACGATCGCCGTCACCAAGACCCGCCGCCCCTGTAACACCCGGCGCCGCGCCTCCAAGGGCAGGCGCCGCGCCTCCAAGGACCGGTGTGGCGCCCCCGAAGGTCGGCACCCTCGCGGCTATCGCCGGTGCGACACCGGCAATAGCGCCCGCTGCACCCGCGATAGCCCCCGCGGCGCCTACAAAAATCGCCGCCGTGCCCGCCGCGAAGACGGCGGTTTCTCCGGCGGCATCGGCGGCATCGGCGGCGCTCAAGGGCCCGGCAGGCCGCGATGCCGCGGCTCCGGCAACGGGACTGGGCCAACTCGGACGCTACCGCCTCGAACGCGAGATTGGGCGCGGCGCGATGGGCGTCGTCTATCTCGGCCGGGACATGGCGATCAACCGGCAAGTTGCGATCAAAGCAATTCCCTTAGCCAGCGAATTCAGCGACGCCGAGTTGGCGGAAGCGCGGTCGCGTTTCTTTCGCGAAGCCGAAACCGCCGGCCGGCTCAATCATCCCTACATCGTGACGATCTACGATGTCGGCGAGGAGCGGGGACTGGCCTATATCGCGATGGAATATCTCAAGGGCCGGCATTTGAGCGATTATACGCAACCGAATAATCTGTTGGAGCCGCGCAAGGCGATGGAATTGGCCGCCCGCACGGCCGAAGCTCTGGGATTCGCGCATAAACAACAAGTAGTACACCGCGACATCAAACCCGCAAACCTTATGTACGACGCGAGCAGCGACGTCTTGAAAATCACTGATTTCGGCATTGCCCGCATCACCGGCGCCGGCAGCACCCGAACCGGCATCGTTCTCGGCACGCCGTCGTTCATGTCGCCGGAACAACTCGAGGGGCGCAAGGTGACCGGTCCATCGGACTTGTTTTCGCTCGGTATCACGCTGTTCCAGCTGTTGACCGGCCACTTGCCGTTCTCGGCGGATTCGATGACCGGACTGATGCAGTTGATCGCCGAGACGCCGCATCCGCCGGTGAGGGCGTTTCGCCCGGACTTGCCCCCTTGCGTCGACACGGTCTTGAATCGCGCGCTCGCGAAGGATCCCAACGACCGGTTCGATTCCGGCGCGCAAATGGCGGCGGCGCTCGTGGATTGCCGGGCGCGCATCGCGAGCGGCGCGTCATGACCTTGAAGGGCAAGATCGACAGCGTCGCGCTCACGGATACCGGCAAGGTACGAGAGCACAACGAGGACATGATCGGTGCGGAGACCGATATCGGCCTGTTCGTGCTGGCCGACGGCATGGGCGGATACAACGCCGGCGAGGTAGCGAGCGGCATCGCCGTCAAGACCATCATCAACTTGGTGCGAGAAGCGGTCATGCGCGAGGACCTGGGCGCTCGCGATGCGGAGACCGGATTGACCCGGCGCAGCATCATCTTGCGTGACGCCATTCACAGAGCCAACAAAATCATCTACCACACCTCGAAAACTCAGCCTCAATGCGAGGGCATGGGCACGACCGTGGTGGCATGCTTGTTTCATGACAACAAGGTTTCGATCGCCCACGTCGGCGACTCGCGGCTCTACCGCCTGCGCGACAACCGTTTCGAACAGATGACGCTCGACCACTCGCTGCTGCAGGAGTTGGTGGACCGGGGGTTCTATTCCCAGCAGGAGGCGCAGCGCGCGACCAATAAGAACTACGTCACGCGCGCGCTAGGGGTCGAGCAAAACGTCGAAGTCGAGATCCACGAGGAAGTGGTGCAGAAAAGCGACTATTACGTCCTTTGTTCCGACGGACTGTCCGATATGATCGAAGACGAGGACATCCATTTAACAATCAACACCTTTAGTGCTAATCTAGAAATAATTGCTAAACAATTGATACAGCTATCTAACGACAACGGCGGACGGGATAACGTTTCGGTCATCATGGCGCACATTGCGGAGCCCTTCCCCGCACGGCGGCGTATATTTGACAAAATATTGGGATGGTTCGGCTAGCAACATATTGGAGTCTGAATGGCACGCCTGATGCTTAGCTTGGACGGTCAAATCCTCGCGGAATACAACATGAACAAGGAGCGCTACACCATCGGGCGCCTCCCGGACAACGACATCCGGATCGACAACCCGGCTGTCAGCGGCCACCATTCGCTGATCATCAATATCCTCAACGACTCGTTCTTGGAGGATTTGAACAGCACCAACGGCACGTACGTCAACGGTAAGCTGATCAAGAAGCATGCGATGCAGCACGGCGACGTAATTACGGTCGGCCATCATCAGCTGCGCTTCGTCGACAGCCAGGACGGCGATGCGGTGCAGGATGAATTTGAAAAGACGATGGTCATCACGCCGAGTTCGCAGGGCGAGGATCGCATCCGCCGGGTCGGCCAGGCAGTCGACCAGGCCGCCAAAGCGGTCGCGGCCAAACGCCCAATCGCTGCCGATGCCGCCGTCGCGCTGCCGAAGGCGAAGCTACAGGTATTGAGCGGCGCCTTCGCCGGCCGCGAGCTGGAACTGACGAAAGCGTTGACGACGCTCGGGCGGCCCGGTATCCAAGTGGCCGCCATCACGCGTCGCTCTGAAGGATATTTCATCGTGCACGTCGACAGCGGCAAGGAAAACGATTACCCGCTCGTCAACGGCGTTGCGATCGGACCGCAGGCGCGACGGCTCAACGACAACGACGTCGTGCAGCTCGCCGGCGTCAAGATGGGCTTCTTCGAAAGCTAGCGCAATTCCACGGGGACGCGCGAGCTGATGCCGCAAAGCAGCTCGTACGGTATGGTGCCGGCCCACAGGGCGATCTCCTCGACCGGCAGCTCGGGGCCCCAGAGGATGACCGGATCGCTGAGACGCGCCGGCTCCGGCAAATCCGTGACATCGATGCCGATCATATCCATCGAGACCCGACCGGCGAGCGGAACACGCCGGCCATTGACGAGCACCGGCGAGCCCGATCTCAGGCTGCTTGGATACCCATCGCCATAGCCGATCCCGGCGACGGCCAAGCGTGTCGGCCGCGCCGCCGTCCATGTGCCGCCGTAGCCGACTTGCTCTCCTTCGCTAAGCTGCTTTACCGCTATGATCCGCGTTTTCAGCGTCATGACCGGCCTCAGGCCGTAATCGGACCCCACCGTGCCGGCGATCGGCGACACTCCGTAGAGCAGCAATCCTGGCCTGATCCAATCCGCGCAAGCCTGCGGATAATTGAGCAGCGCCGCGGAGTTGGCTATGCTCCGCTGACCCGGCAGGGAGCCGGTCAGCGCATCGAAGCGCAGCAGTTGCTGCGCGGTCGTCGGCAATTGGGGTTCATCCGCCGAAGCCAAGTGCGTCAATAGATTCACCGGCTGCCGCACCGCCGGCAGGGCCTTGAGCGCCTCGAGCGCCGGGCCGAATTCGGCCGCTTTAATGCCAAGCCGATGCATGCCGGTGTCCAACTTGAGCCACACGGTGAATCGGCAGGCCGAGGCCTCGCGCAGCAAATCGATCTGTTCGGTGACGTGGACGACGAGTTCAAGGGCGGCGGCGGCGGCCGCGGCCAGCTGCTCCCGATCGAGGACCCCTTCGAGCAACACGATCGGCTTGGCGACCCCCGCCTCTCGCAGCCGTAAGGCCTCGTCGACCCGCGCAACGGCAAACCCGTCGGCTCCGTCCAAGGCGCCGGCAACCGCGGCCAAACCGTGGCCATACGCGTTGGCCTTGATGACGGCCATGACGCGCGAACGAGGCGCCCGCTGCCGGACGACGGCGAGATTATGGCGAAGCGCGGCCGAATCGACCGTCGCGCTCAACAATTGCGCTCACCGGCGCGCCGCCGGATCGAAATCGACGGGATCAGCCAAGCCGGAGACGATCCGATCCGTCATTTTGCAATCCCGGTGTTGAGGTCCTGTATTATACCGGTGAGGGCGACCGCGACCGCGGCCCTTCCACCGGCAAAGCGGCAATTTTTACGGGCACGGGCGGAAATGCCGTGTCAGAATCTGCCGCCTTGTACGACCTTGACCCAAAGAACCCTTAACGGAAGCCCGCTATGCCCCGCCAAATACCCTTATCCGATATCCGCAATATCGGCATCATCGCCCACGTCGACGCCGGCAAGACGACGACGACCGAGCGCATTTTGTATTACACGGGGCGCAAGCACACGATTATCGATATCCACGATACCAAGGACCTGAAGACCTCGACGACGACCGACTACCTCGAACAGGAGCAAAAACGCGGCATCACGATTCAAAGCGCTGCGGTCTCCGCGTTCTGGCGCGGCAAGAAGATCAATCTGATCGACACCCCGGGCCACGTCGATTTCACGATCGAGGTCAACCGCTCGTTGCGGGTCCTCGACGGCGCCGTCGTCGTGTTCGACGGTGTCGCCGGCGTCGAGCCGCAATCGGAGACGAACTGGCGTTTGGCCGATAACTACGGCGTCCCGCGCATCTGTTACGTCAACAAGATGGATCGCAGCGGCGCCAATTTCCTGCGCTGCGTCGACATGATCAAAAAGCGTCTCGGCGCCCGCCCGCTGCCGGTGCATATCCCGATAGGCTCGGAAGATCATTTCAAGGGCATGATCAACCTCGTCGAGATGAAAGCCTTGGTCTGGGATTCGGATGACAAGGACGCCGAGTGGCAGGTTCTGGATGTCACGCCGGATCTGGCGGATAAACTGCACATCAGCGACCCCAACGATCGCAAGCTCCTGGCCAATGCCGAAAAGTACCGCACGGAGTTGGTCGACACCTGCCTCGAGCAGGACGACGACGCCATGCACGCCTACCTGACGGACGGAACCGCGCCGACAAGCGAAGTGCTGATCCGCGCATTGCGCAAGGGCACGCTGAACTCCGCGTTCACCCCGGTGCTTTGCGGCTCGTCCTACAAGAACAAGGGCGTGCAACAGGTGCTCGATGCGGTGGTCGATTTTCTGCCGGCTCCGACCGATGTCGAATCGATCAAGACCGTCGACGCAGACGGCAACGCGATCGGCGAACGTCTGTGCTCGGACGACGAACCGTTCTCGGCGCTCGCGTTCAAGGTCATCAACGACGTGTACGGCGCGTTGACATTCATACGCGTCTACTCCGGCGTGCTGACCAAGGGCGCCTCAGTGCAAAATTCCACGCGCGGCAAACGCGAGAAAATCGGCCGCATGGTCGAAATGTTCGCGAAGGAAGCGATCCCGGTCGAGGAAGCGCGCGCGGGCGATATCATCGCCCTCGTCTCGCTCTCCGACACCGAAACCGGCGACACGCTGTGCGACGCTGCAAATCCGGTGGTTCTGGAGCGCATGCGCTTCCCCGACCCGGTGATCAGCGTATCGGTCAAAGCCAAGGTCAAGGGGGAGCAGGAGAAGTTCGGCGCTGCTCTTGGGAAAATGGTGCGCGCCGATCCATCACTGCATTTGGAAACCGACCGCGAGACCGGACAGACGATCCTGCGCGGCATGGGCGAATTGCATCTCGAGGTCACATTGGACCGAATGCGCACCGAATTCGGCGTCGAGGGCACGATGGGCGAACCTCAGGTCGCCTATCGCGAGACGATCACGAAGAAGCTGACCGAGCAGTACATCCACAAGAAGCAGACCGGCGGCTCCGGCCAGTTCGCGGAAGTTTGGATCGTTTTCGAGCCGCTGCAGCGCAGCGCCGGCTATGAGTTCGTCGACAAGACGGTCGGCGGGTCAGTGCCCAAAGAGTTCGTGCCTTCGGTCGACAAAGGCTTGCGCTTGCAAAAGGAAGACGGCGTGCTGGCTGGCTACCCGACGGTCGATTTCCGCGCGACGCTGATCGACGGCAGCTACCACGACGTCGACTCGAACGCATTGACCTTCGAAATCGCGGCGAAGGCCTGTTTTCGCGAAGCGATCCGCAAGGCCGGGCCGATTCTGCTCGAGCCGGTCATGAAGGTCGAGACGGTTACGCCGGGGGATTATCTCGGCGATGTGATCGGCGACATCAATCGCCGCCGCGGCGCGATACTCGACCAGCTCGAGCGCGGCACCAATATCGCGGTCGTCGCCAACGTGCCGCTGTCGGAGATGTTCGGGTACATAGGGCAATTGCGCGGAATGACCAGTGGACGGGCCTCGTACACGATGGAGTTTTCGCATTACGACCCCGTTCCGCGCCAAGTGGCCGATGAGGTCATAGCTGACAAGGGCAAGGCGGCCGCGGCGTCCGCTTGAGCCGTAGGCGCGGCTCAGCGGGTACATGATGCGGTCGAGCGGGCATTTCGGGATACTGCCGGCATGAACGCCGGCGGTTCCGATGAAGTCTATCAAGATCAGATACTCCCGCACGTCTCGCGGACGTTCGCTCTGACGATTCCGCAATTGCCGCAGGCCCTGCGCGTCGCGGTGACCAATGCCTACCTGTTGTGCAGGATCGCCGATACGGTCGAGGACGAACCGGCGCTCTCGCCATCTGAAACACTCGCGTTCCTCGAGCGCTTTACAGCGGTACTGGCCGGCCGCGCCCAGCCCGAACCGCTCGCGCGCGAGCTGTTGCAGCGGCTGACGGAACGCACGTTGCCCACCGAACGCGATCTGGTGCGCCACATGGATCAGGTCATCAGGATCACTGCGGGGCTGCGCCCGGTGCAGCGAACGGCGATCGTGCGCTGCGTAGAATTGATGTGCTACGGCATGCCGCGCTTCCAATCCACTGCCAGCTTGCGCGGCCTCGCGAGCGCCGGCGACCTCGACGACTACTGCTACTACGTCGCCGGCGTGGTCGGCGACATGCTGACCGAGCTGTTTTGCGACTATTCTCCGGACATCGCCAGGCACCGTTTGCCTCTGCAGGGCCTCGCTCTGTCGTTCGCGCAGGGGCTGCAGATGACGAACATACTGAAGGACCAGTGGGAAGATCGCGCCCGCGGCGCCTGCTGGTTGCCGCGAGATGTTTTCGACCGCCTCGGCGTCGACTTGGCTGACGTATCGGCGATACCGCATGATGCGCGCTTCGCGGCCGGACTTCGGGAATTGATCGGCGTCGCGCACGCTCATCTGCGCAAGGCTTTGGACTATGCACTGTTGATTCCCGCGAACGAGGCCGGCATCCGGCGATTCTGCCTTTGGGCGATCGGCCTCGCGGTGCTGACCTTGCGCAATATCGACCGCCACATTCGCTTCACTGCCGGCGAGCAAGTCAAAGTGTCGCGCCGCGCGGTCGCGATGACCCGGCTGCTGACCGGCGCCGCATTGCGAAACGATTGGCTGCTTCGGCGCCTGTTCCGGTGGGCCGCTCGCGGGCTGCCGCTCGCGTCCGTGCCGGCGGCGCGCCGCCCCTTGGCCAATTCGCCGTCCGCGCCGGTTTCCATTGGCGCACAACTCGACCCGACGCGCGACGCCTTGGTCGCGCGGCAAAGCCTCGAGGGATATTTTCTGTTCGAACTGGAGGCGGACTGCACGATTCCCGCCGAATTCATCCTGATGATGCACTTCCTGGACGAAATCGAACCGGCGCTGCAGGCGAAACTCGCCGCCCATCTGCGCGCGCAACAAAGCGATCACGGCGGCTGGCCGCTGTATCACGGCGGCGAATTCAACATGAGCTGCACGGTCAAGGCCTACTACGCATTGAAGCTCGCCGGCGACGGTCCCGGCGAGCCGCACATGGAGCGGGCGCGCGGCGCGGTGCTCGCGCGCGGCGGCGCGGCGCGCGCGAACGTGTTCACCCGCATCATGCTGGCGCAGTTCGGCCAAATTCCGTGGCGCGGCGTTCCGTACATCCCCGTCGAAATCATGCTGCTGCCGCGGTGGTTTCCCTTTCACATCGACAAAGTCTCGTATTGGTCGCGTGCGGTCATGGTGCCGCTGTTCATATTGTGCACGCACCGGTCGGCGGCGAAGAACCCGCGCAAGGTGCAAATTCGCGAACTGTTCACGGCGCCGCCCAATTTGGAGCAAGGCTATTTCCGTGACATCCGGCAGCGCGGCGGAGCGCTGCCGCGGTTGTTCCTGCTGCTCGACCGCATCGGCCGCCTGATCGATCCTTTGATCCCGGGGCCGTTGCGAGAAATGGCCACGCAACGGGCGCTGTCATGGACACTGCAGCGGCTGAACGGCGAGGACGGGCTAGGCGCCATCTTCCCCGCCATGGTCAACGCCTTGGAAGCGATGACCCTGCTCGGCATCGCGGCCGACGACCCGCGGCGCGCGACCGCCAAGCGCGCCCTGCACAAGCTGCTCATCGTCAATCAGACGAGCGCCTATTGCCAGCCCTGCGTATCGCCGGTTTGGGACACGGCCTTGGCGGTGCTCGCTTTGCAAGCGAGCGGTTGCGAAATTTCGCTCGCCGCGGCGCGTCGCGCGCTCGACTGGCTGCGGTCGCGGCAGCTGTTCGACGAACCCGGCGACTGGCGAATCAGCCGCCCGAGTTTGCGCGGCGGCGGTTGGGCGTTTCAGTTTTCGAACAGCTATTACCCGGATCTCGACGACACGGCGGTAGTCGCCTGGGCCATGCACAAGTCTCGCGATGCGGCGCGCTATTCGCAGAACATCGGCCGCGCGCTCGATTGGCTGGTCGGCATGCAGAGCCGCAACGGCGGCTTCGCTTCGTTCGACGTCGACAATACGCACTATTACCTGAACCACATTCCGTTTGCCGATCATGGCGCCCTCCTCGATCCGCCGACGAGCGACGTCACGGCGCGCGTCGCGACGCTGCTCGCGTCGGTCGGACGCCCCGAGGACGAGGCGGCGTTGCGTCGCGCCATCGATTATTTGCGCGCGCAACAGGAGCCGAACGGCTCTTGGTTCGGCCGCTGGGGCACCAACTACCTCTATGGCACTTGGTCGGTGCTGACCGCCTTCGGCGCGGCGCGCATCGGCAGTCGGGATCCGGCGGTCGCGCGCGCCGTCGAATGGTTGCAGACCATGCAAAACGCCGATGGCGGCTGGGGCGAGAGCAACGACAGCTATGCGCTCGGGCCGCCGCATCCGGGGGGCATGCGCAGCACTCCATATCAAACCGCCTGGGCGATCTTGGCGCTGATTGCCGCGGGATGCGCGCGCTCGGAGGCCGCAAGCCGTGGCGCGGCGTACCTCATCGGCGCGCGGGCGGCGGACGGCCTGTGGAGCGATCCGAGCTTTACCGCGCCCGGCTTTCCCCGCGTGTTCTACCTGCGCTATCACGGCTACTGCGCGTATTTCCCGTTTTGGGCGCTGGCGGCCTATCGCAATGAAACGCAGGGCGGAGCCCAAAGGTGAATCGCCTCGGCATCGTCGCGGCGCTCTCGGCGGAGGCACGAACGCTCGGCCCCGCCGTGCGCGCGCCGGACGGCTTGCGGGCCCTACCCGGAGGCGCGTATCTGGCCGTCAGCGGCATCGGTTTTGCCGCGGCAACGCACGCGGCGCAACGGCTCGTCGACGCCGGCGCGACAGCGCTGCTCAGTTGGGGCATGGCCGGCGGTCTCGCTCCGGAATTGACCGCCGGCAGCATCGTCTTGCCGAGCGAGGTAATCTCCGCCGACGGCGCGGCATCGGCGACCACACCGGCATGGCGCGAACATCTGACGGCGGCCCTCGCGCAACGGCGAACGATCTGTCGCGGCACACTGTTGACCAATAGAGAGCCAATCGACACGCCATTACGCCAAAGAGAGGGCATTCCGGGCCACCGGCGCGGTCGCGGTGGACATGGAGAGTCTTGCCGTCGGGCAGGTCGCGACGCTGCATCGCTTGCCGTTCCTCGCCGTGCGCGCGATCGTCGATACGGCCGGCGATTCGCTGCCGCGCGCGATCGTCGCGGCGAGCCTTGGGGGTTCGTTGCGTCGGTGGCGCTTGATCCTCGGACTCGCAGCGGCGCCCGCCGAAGTGGCGCAATTGGTCGCGCTGGCGCGGCGCTACCGCGCCGCGCGCCGCTCTCTGACGGCGATTGCTCGCACCGGCTTGTTGGCCCCGCCCCGCACCGCAAGGCGGGTCGACGCACGCGTTGCATGAAGGCGCTCGTCACCGGAGCGACGGGGTTCGTCGGCGCGGCGATCGCAAGGGCTTTGCTGCAAGCCGGCTGGCAGGTGCGAGTTCTCGCGCGCCGCGATTCGAACCGCCGCAATCTTCAGCAGCTGGACGTCGAGATCGCCGAGGGTGATTTGGCGGTGGCGGAATCCCTCGATCGAGCGCTCGCCGGACGGCAGGCGCTGTTTCATGCCGCGGCGGACTATCGGCTCGGGGCGCGTGATCCGCAGCAGCTGTATGCGACGAACGTCGCCGGGACTCGCAATCTACTCGACGCCGCCCAGCGCGCGGGCATCGAGCGCATCGTCTACACCAGCAGCGTCGCGACGATCGGCCTGCCGGCCGACGGCTCGCCGGGCGATGAGAGCACGCCGGTCACGCTCGCCGATATGATCGGCCATTACAAGCGCTCGAAATTTCTGGCCGAGCAAGCCGTGCTGGAGGCCACGAGGCGGGGTCTGCCGGTCGTCATCGTCAACCCGTCGACACCGGTCGGCCCCGGGGACCTGAAGCCGACGCCGACCGGCCAATTGGTGCTCGACGCCGCGTCCGGCCGGATGCCGGCGTACGTCGACACGGGGCTCAATATCGTCCACGTCGACGACGTCGCCGTTGGACACTTGCTGGCGTTTCAGCGCGGGCGCCTCGGCGAGCGCTATATTCTGGGTGGCCAAGACATGAGCCTGCGTCAGATACTGGTCGACATCGCAATGCTCGCCGGCCGCGCGCCGCCCAGCATCCGCCTACCGTACGCGGCCGTGCTGCCGATCGCCTACGCCGCGGCGGCGTTCACCAAGATCTCGGGCCGCGCCACGCGGATCACTCTCGAGGCGGTGCGCATGTCCCGAAAGCGCATGTTCTACTCCAGCGCAAAGGCGCAGCTCGAGCTCGGCTATCGACCGCGACCGCCGCTCGCGGCGTTCGAAGACGCCCTGCGATGGTACCGGGACGCCGGGTACCTGCGCTAGCAATGGCGCACGCTCGGCGCCTTCAAACCCGCGAGCGCAAGGCGCGCCGGCTTTCTGCGGCCTGCCAGATCAGCAGGATCGGCGCGCCGACCGCGATGTCGCGCGCCCTCTTCAACAGCGAGACCGCGAGCCCGAAATCCGCGCCGACACCGAACAGCGGCGCCAGAACCGCGTAAGCGGCCTCCTGCACGCCGAGCGCATTGGGAATGAAGGCGCCGGCGCTGCGAGCCGCGTAGACGAGGCTTTCGATCGCCAGCACCGATTCGAGGTCGACGCGCGCCCCGATCAGCCGAAAGGCGATCCACGCCCCGATCGCGCTCGCAATCCATGCGGCAAAATGCAGCGCCAAGGACAGACCCACGCGTTCGCGTGACCGGTAAATCGAATCCAGCGCGGCGCCGACCGCCGCTGCCGTCGCGACGGCTCGCGGCAAGAAACGCCCGGCGAGCTTCGCGGTCATTCGATGGCCGTAGCGCTGTAAGGCGAGAAACAGACCGCCGGCGACCGCCGCCAGCAAGATGACGACCAAGACGACCGCGGTCAACGACGCCGAGGACTCGGATCGCGGGACGCGCGCGATCAGGATCGCGAGGCCGAGCGCAACATAAGCGATCTGCGCCAGCATCTCGGCCGTCACATCGACGATCGTCGAGGCGAAAGCGACGTGAGGCGCGATTCCCTGAAAGATCGCCGCGCGCGCGCCAAGCACGATGCCGCCGAACTGCGAAAACGGCAGCACTTCGGTCGCGGCGTCCCGGACCATCCGCGCGCGCGCCAACACCCGCCAAGCGGCGCGGGATTCGACCGGCAGCAGGACGTACCAGGCGGTTCCGAGAGGCGCGAATAGCGCCAAGGCGTAGATGCACAGGATTGCGAAGCCGCCCCATCCGACCGCCGCGGCGGCCGAGACTACGCTGCCGACACCGACGAATTGGATGACGTAGAGGCCGAGAGCGAGTCCCAGGGCCGCGATAATCACGACGCGGATTTTCATGCAATCGGCGCGATGCTAGGCGGAACTATGCGGGTCGCGGTGGTTTTTCGTCTTCTTGCGCATCAGACGGCGGGCCAGCGCCGCCACCGCCGGAACGAAGGCGGGTCTTATCAAACGGCGATCGTATCGGCCCATGCGCCGCGCATTCTCGGCGAGACAGATTTCGATCAATTCCGCCACATCGATTTCGTCGCCGACCGACTTCGCGCCGGTCACGGTGAAATTGTTGTCCTGTGCGCCACCGCCGACGTCGCGAGCGATGCTTATTCGCTCCCAGATCAGAAAAATCCAGACCGCCAATACCTTCAGTTCGAAGAACGGCCGCCGCCATAGCGGCATATTGCGCCGATGCCACGCGGCCCAATTGACGAAGAACAGAATGTGGCGGGCTTCCTCCTGGATGACGGGTTCGAAGGTTTGCACCAGCGATTCAGGGAAGAATCCGGATCGCTTGGCCGATTCGAACAAGCCGAACGCGAAGAAGCTGTCGATGCACTCGCTGTATCCGGTCACCATGAAAGCCCATTGCGCATCGCCCCGCACGACGTATATGGGCTCCGGCGCCAATTCGATGCCATAGGCCGCGACGAGATTGGACAGCACGTGCTTGTGCCGACCCTCTTCGAAGGCATTTAGCTCGATCGCCTCGCGCAACAGCGGATCGGCCGTGACGGCCGCGTAGGCCTCGACGTTCAATTTGGCGCGTCCCTCCGTCTGCACTGCGATATCCCAGATCGGCAAACCGACGAGCCGATCGCGCACCTGCGGCTCGAGCGCCGGCCAGTCGATAACCGCCGGCTTGTACGGATCGTGCGTGTCGAGCAGCGTCCGGCAAAACAGGTTCTTGTGCTGATCGCTGCCGAAACGCATCGGCTCCTCGACTTGGGGTTCGGGTGCGGCGGGAGAAGCGGATATCGTCGATGCGCGCTCGCTCAATGCAACGCTCTCCGCGGCAAATCCCCGTCCGGCAAAGCGCCTTTGCGAATCGAAGCCTCGGGGTCCAGAAAGTCGCCGAAACCACCGAGACGCAGCGAGGTATCGCGCGTTGCGTCGACGACATCCGGCGCCATCAGGGCGAGGAATTCTTCGCGATATCGATAACCCGGCTCGGCGCCCGCATAGTGACCCGTGGCCGGGTGAAGATAAATCTCGCTGAGGCCGTCGGGCAAGCAGCGTATCAGACCGGCCAGGCGCTGCGCCGTCATGCGCCCCGACCACCGCAGACCGAAGACCCGGTCGGCTGACAGTAATCCGGCGGCGCGAAATCGGCGGCGCAGCAGCAGCGCAAATGGAATCGTCAGCGGCGCCGGCGCCCAAGGAGTGCGGGGTTCGATCCGGCGCAGCACGGCCAAGGGTTCCAGCGGCACGCGCGCGGCACGCAAGCCGAATCGGCCGCCGATTGCGGCGATCAACTCGCCGACGCGCGGATGCAGATGAAAATGCTTGTGTGCGTTGCAATGATCGAGGGGCAGGCCGGTAGCCAGAAAGGCCTCGAACTGAGCGGTGATTTCCGCGGCGAGTTGGCGACGCGCCCGCTTGCTGAACGAGATCACGGTGCCAAGCGCAACCATATCGGTCCGGAAGGCGCCGTTGCAATCGACGAGGCGCGTCACCGCGGCAGCCGGCAATATCGGCCGGCCTTCGACCAGCACGACGTGCAAACCGACGCGCAGCGACGGCATTCGCCTCGCGCGCGCGACGGCGTCGGCGGCGGCCGGCGACGAAACCATCAGGCTTGCCGTCGTCAGAATTCCGCGGCGGTGCGCGCCTTCGACGGCGTCGTTGACCTCGCGAGCGGCGCCGAAATCATCCGCCGTGACGATCAGTCCCTTCAAGCCGCATCGTGCCGCGATCGCAGGAAGTGAAAGAATTCCACGCCCTCGCGCAAGCGGCGCTTCATCATGTCGGGGCTTGCGATCATCTCAGCCACGATCGATGCGATCTTGGACGGGCGGAAGTAGAATTTCTTGTAGAAGTCCTCAACCGACTGGAAGATCTCGCTGTGGCTCAAATGCGGGTAGTTCAGCGGCGCGATCTGCGTGCCTTCCTGCGTCAGCAAATCGATTTCTTCGTTGTATAGCCAACCGTTTTCCTTCGCCTGCCTGTACAAAAATGTGCCCGGATACGGAGCGGCCAGCGAAACCTGGATCGTGTGGGGATTGATCTCCTTTGCGAAATCCAGTGTTTGCTGGATCGTCTCCTTCGTCTCGCCGGGCAGGCCCAAGATGAACGTGCCGTGGATGACGATGCCGAGCTCGTGACAATCCTTGGTGAAGCGGCGTGCGAAATCCACGCGCATTCCTTTCTTGATGTTGATCAAGATCTGCTGATTGCCGGACTCGTAGCCGACGAGCAAAAGTCGCAGCCCATTGTCCTTCATGACTTCCAAGGTCTTGCGAGGCACGTTGGCCTTGGCGTTGCAAGACCAGGTGACCCCAAGCTTGCCCAATTCCCTTGCCAGCGCCTCGACGCGCGGCAGGTTGTCGGTCAACGTGTCGTCGTCGAAGAAGAATTCCTTGACCTGCGGGAACGCCTGTTTCGCCCATTTCATTTCCGCGACGACGTTCTCGACCGAGCGCACGCGATATCGGTGCCCTCCCACGGTCTGCGGCCATAGACAAAAAGTGCAGCGGGATTTACAACCACGTCCCGTGTAGAACGAAATGTACGGATGCAGCAGATAGCCGCCGAAATACTTCTCGATCTTCAGGTCGCGCTTGTAGACCGGCGTAACCCACGGCAGCGCATCCATGTCCTCGAGAACTTGACGGTCCTCGTTGTGCACAATACCGCCCTCCGGGCTGCGGTACGAAAGCCCCTTGATGGCGCTCCACGGGATGCCGTCGGCGACTTCCTTGATCGTGAAATCGAATTCGTTGCGCGCGACGAAATCCACCGCGCGTCCGGCGATCAGGCTCTTCTCGGGTTCCACGGCGACTTTGGCGCCGATGAAGCCGATTTTGACGTTCGGATTGAGTTCCTTGATCATCTCGGCCGTCTTCACGTCGGATTTGAACGACGGCGTCGAGGTATGCATGACGATCAGATCGCGGTTGTGAATCTCCGGGGCGATGTCCTCGAAGGAGAGCCCGTGCGGCGGCGCATCGATCAGTTTCGAGCCCTCGACCAAAGCGGCCGGCTGCGCGAGCCAGGTCGGATACCAGAACGAGCGTACCTCGCGTTTCATTTGGTAGCGTGCGCCGGCGCCGCCGTCGAAGCCGTCGAATGACGGCGGGTGAAGAAACAATGTTCTCATGGAGTCGAGTCCTCAAAACGATGCACGGAGCCTCCTCGGGTCACGCGCAACTGGTCCTTCCGCCAATGCACACTTTCCGTGACGAAACCCCAGCACCAGAGCGCAAGATTCAGCGTGTCGCGAATCGGCAACAGCAGCCAATGTCGCGCCTGCGAGGTCGGCTTATTCGACTTCCAATGTAGCATGAGCCGGGCCGCGGCGGTTATCGCCAGCATCGCGAGCGCGGGCCTAGCGCCCCCATCCAGCAGGCAGCCGAAGGCCGCGGCCGGCACGCCGAACGTGACGAACGAACACGCGTAGCCGACCGGATTGACGGCTCTGATGGTGCGCAGCCACCGCAACTCGTGCCGCACCAGATCCGCGAACTTCGGTTCGTTGACCAAGGTCTCGACTTCGTATTCCGACAGCACCGTCTCGAGTCGCAACCGCCGCGTCAGTTCGCCGAGCCGGTAATCGTCGGCCAGTTGATCGGCGATCGCGCGGAAACCGCCGATCCGCGCCAGCACATCGCGCCGAATCGCTATCGTCGCGCCGAATGCGAACGAGCGCGAACCGAACAAGGCCGCGACGCGCACCGACGGCCGGAACCAATCGTTGATGAACCACGAGCCGAACAAGGACCAGATTCCCGATTGCGCGACGCCGCGGTAGGCGCAAGTCACGATGCCGACGTCCGGGTCCTGCAGCGGAGCCGCAACCGCCGCGAGATAGCCGCCCGCAACGCGTATGTCGCTGTCCGCGATCACGAGGTGGTCGTAGCGGGCGAGCGGCATCATATTGATCAAATTGCTGACTTTGCGGTTGCTGCCGTGCTGCGTGCCGTCGACCACGAGTTGCAAATCCCGCCCCGGAAATTCGCGCTGCAGGCGCCTGACGATCGCGACCGCCGGATCGTCGGCGTCGCCGACCCCGAAGACGGTTTGATACTGCGGATAGTCTTGAGCGCAATAGGAGCGCAGCGCCTCATAGGTGCCGGGATCGGCTCCGCACAGCGGTTTCAGGACGGTGACCGGAGGCGCCTCGGCCGGCGCCGGCCGCGCGCGGCCGCGGCGCGCGCCGGCCGCCAGCCAGGCGACGATCACGTAGGTCATCGACAGGGCGGCGATCAGCAGGCCCGCCAACGACATCCATGCATGCGCGATCATCGGCATTTAGGGGCTCCGCGGCGTTTTGGCGCATGGCCGCAGTGCTGCGGCGCTGGCGCAAGGGTTTCGGTAACGGCTATCATCTGGGCACGAACATTCGAATCGCTGCCTGGTAGAATAGCATATGGGTATCCCGCTCCTTCAAAAGTACCGCGTCGCGCGCTATATCGCGGGCCGCAAGTTGCGCGGCGACAAGCGCTATCCGCTGGTGCTGATGCTGGAGCCGCTGTTCCAATGCAATTTGGCCTGCGCGGGCTGCGGCAAGATCGACTATCCGAAGGAGATCCTGCAGCAGCGCGTCAGCGCGGCCGACGCCCTGCGGGCGGTCGACGAATGCAACGCGCCGATCGTGTCGATTCCCGGCGGCGAACCCCTGATTCACAAGGAAATGCGGCAGATCGTCGCCGGTATCGTCGCCCGCAAGAAATTCGTGTATTTGTGCACCAACGCCCTGCTGCTCGCCAAGCACATCGACGAGTACACGCCGTCTCCGTACCTGACGTTCTCGATCCATCTGGACGGCAACCGCGAGCGTCACGACGAGTCGGTGTGCCAAGAAGGCGTCTTCGACAAGGCGGTCGAGGCGATCCGCATAGCGCGCGCCAGGGGTTTCCGCGTGACGATCAATTGCACGCTTTTCAACGGCGAGAATCCGGACGACGTCGCCGATTTCTTCGATACGGCCATGCGGCTCGGGATCGAGGGCATCACGGTATCGCCCGGCTACAGCTATCATCACGCGCCGCGCCAGGACGTATTCATGGGGCGCAGCGCCAGCAAGCAGCTGTTTCGCGAGATATTCCGCCGCCGCGGCGCCCGTGCGCCGGGGGCGGCATGGTCGTTCAACCATTCCTCGCTGTTCCTCGATTTTCTCGCCGGCAATCAGACGTATCAATGCACGCCGTGGAGCAATCCGACGTACAACATCTTCGGCTGGCAGCGGCCGTGCTATTTGCTCTCGGACGAGGGCTACGCGCCGACGTATCGCTCCCTGATCGAAGACACCGATTGGGAACAGTACGGCGTCGGCCGCAACCCGCGGTGCGACAATTGCATGGCGCATTGCGGCTTCGAGGGTACCGCGGTCAACGACGCGTTTGCCCACCCTCTGAAGGCATTGAAAACCGCGTTGCGCGGCCCGCGCGTGACCGGACCGATGGCGCCGGAATTGCCTTTCGTCTACCGCGAGGAGGCGGTTCGGCATCCGACGGTCGCCACTGTTCCAGTCTCAGAGGTGAAGCGCGTTGCCAGCGGCCCGGTCAGAGAATCCTCTCGCGTTTGACGGACAGCTAGAGGCTTGGCGCGTGCGCATGGAAAGCGCGCTGGCGTCGAGATTGCCGCAGCCCAATCTCGTGCCGGCCTATCTGCACGAGGCGATGCGCTACAGCGTGTTGGAGGGCGGCAAACGCGTTCGGCCGGCCCTGCTGTTCGCCACCGCTCAGACCTTGGGACTCGCCGAAGACGACGTCGAAGCGGCCGCTTGCGCGGTCGAACTGATGCACGTCTATTCGCTGATCCATGACGATCTGCCGGCGATGGACGACGATGACTTGCGGCGCGGCCGGCCAACCTGCCACAAAGCCTTCGACGAAGCCACCGCGCTCCTGGCGGGCGATGCGCTGCAGGCGCTGGCGTTTCAGCTGCTGGCGAGCGATCCGGCGCTGCCCGCCTCCGCCGAGATCCGGCTGCGATTGATCGACTTGCTGTCGCGGGCCGTCGGCACCTTCGGCATGGCAGGAGGCCAAGCGATCGATTTGGCCGCGCAGGGCCGCAGGCTCGACATCCGCCAGATCGAGGACATGCATGCGCGCAAGACCGGCGCCCTGATCAGCGCAAGCGTGCTGATGGCGGCCGAATGCGCGCCCGAACTGGATGCCGAACGCCGTCAAGCGCTCGCGCGCTATGCGGCGGCGATCGGATTGGCGTTTCAGATTCAGGACGACCTGCTCGATGTGCTCGGCGACCCGGCGACGCTCGGCAAGGCGACCGGCGCCGACCGCGTGCGCGCAAAACCGACCTTCCCGTCCGTCATCGGCATCGCCGAATCCGAAGAACGAGCCCGGCAGCTGCATGAAGATGCGCTCCAAGCACTGGGTCCGTTCGGCAAGCATGCGGCGCCGCTGCAGTCGCTCGCGCATTGGTTGCTGGCGCGGCGGCACTGAAGGCCGGCGCACGCGGCCTCAGCGAAACACGCCCTCGGCGTAGGATTCCGGCGCGAAATTCTCGAACTTCGTGTATTGGCCGAGGAAGGTCAGCTGTACCTCGCCGGTCGGACCGTTGCGCTGCTTGGCGATGATGATGTCCGCAATGCCTTTGCGCGTCGTGTTCGGTTCGTACACTTCTTCGCGATAAATCAGCAGAATGACGTCCGCATCCTGTTCAATGGCTCCGCTCTCGCGCAAATCCGACATCACCGGGCGTTTTTCGACGCGCTGCTCGACGCCGCGGTTCAACTGCGACAGCGCGATGACCGGAATTTTCAGCTCCTTCGCCAGCGCCTTCAGCGAACGCGAGATCTCCGAGATTTCCGTGGCCCTATTCTCCTTCGTACCGGGCACCTGCATCAATTGCAAATAGTCGACGACGACCAAATCCAAGCCGCGTTCGCGCTTCAGGCGCCGCGCCCGCGCGCGCACCTCGGTCGGCGTCAGCGCCGGCGTTTCGTCGACGAAGATCTTCGCGCCCGACAACTGGGTCATCGCCGAGTCGATCCGCGGCCAGTCCTCCTCTTGCAGGCGGCCGGAGCGCAAGTTGCTCTGGTTGATCCGGCCCAGCGACGAAATCATCCGCAAGGTCAGCGATTCGGCCGACATTTCCATGCTGAAGATCGCCGCGGATTTGTTGCCGCCCAACGCAGCGTTCTCCGCGATGTTGACGGCGAGCGTCGTTTTGCCCATCGACGGCCTGCCGGCGACGATGATCAAATCGCCGGGCTGCAGTCCCGACGTCATGTCGTCGAGCTGCTTGAATCCGGTCGAGATGCCCGTCATCTTGCCGTCGGAGTTGTACAGCTCGTCGATGCGATCGACGACGCCCGGCAACACGCTCTTGACGGACTGGAAGCCGACCTTGCCGCGCGAGCCGCGTTCGGCGATTTCGAACACGGTCCGCTCCGCATCGTCGACGATCTCGCGCGCTTCGCGCCCCTCGGGCTCGAGCGCGCTGCCGACGATCAGATTCCCGGCCGTAATCAGCTGACGGAGAATCGACCGTTCCCGAACGATGTCCGCGTACGCGCGGATGTTGGCCGCCGTCGGCGTATCCCGCGCCAGCGATCCTAGGTAGGACAATCCGCCCACCTGATCGATCAAGCCTTGGCTTTCCAAATGACCCGACAAGGTCACGGCATCGCACGGCTGACCGCGCTCGATCAGTCCGGCAACCGCGGCGAAGATCAGCCGGTGATCGTGGCGGTAAAAATCCTCGGCTAGCACGCGGTCGGCGATTTGATCCCACGCCGCCGCATCGAGCATCAATCCGCCGAGCACCGACTGCTCGGCCTCCACCGAATGCGGCGGCAAGCGCAAGCCGGCCTCAGCGCCGGTGGACGGGCGGATGTTGAGGCGGTCGGCCACGTGCAAAGCCTGCGTGCAGCGGCTTTGTCAGCCGCTACTCTTCGGCGACGATGGTGACCATCAAGGTCACGTCGACATCCGCGTGCAGATGCAGCTGTACCGCATGCTCGCCGACGATACGTATCGGCCCCGACGGCAGGCGCACCTCGCTGCGCGTGATCGGCCGGCCGGCCTTGATCGCGGCTTCTGCGATGTCCGAGGTGCCGATCGAGCCGAACAACTTGCCTTCGGTCCCGGCCTTGGCCTTCAATTCCAGCTTGAAGTCGGCAAAGCCGGCGGCGCGTTCTTGAGCGAGCTTCAATTCATGGTTCGCTTTGGCTTCGAGCTCGACGCGCTGCGCCTCGAACTTCGCGATATTGGCAGCTGTCGCCATCGTCGCCTTGCCGGTGGGTACGAGGAAATTGCGCGCGTATCCGGATTTGACCTTGACGCGGTCGCCGATTTGACCGAGGTTGGCAACCTTTTGCAACAAAATGATGTCCATGATCTAGCCCGCCGTATTTAGTGCTGATCGGTATAGGGCAGCAGAGCCAAAAACCGCGCGCGCCGTATGGCGAGCTGCAGCTGGCGCTGGTAGTGCGCGCGCGTCCCGGTAATGCGGCTGGGAACGATCTTGCCGGTTTCGGTAATGTAGCTCTTCAGCGTCACCAAATCCTTGTAGTCGATTTGTTTGACGTCGTCGGCCGTGAAACGGCAAAACTTCTTGCGGCGGAAAAAACGTGCCATAGATCGATACTCCAGTGTTTACCGCGCGCCCATCGGCATGTCGTCATCGTCGCCCTCATCGCCGAAATCGTCGTGGCGGCGGGCGTTCTCGTCAGGCGCGCGCGCCATCGGCGAGGGCTCCGTGACCGCCTCATCCATTTTGACGACGAGGTGACGCAGAACCGCGTCACTGAAGCGGAAGGAGCCGTACAGCTCGTCCAGAGTCTTATTGTCGCACTCGATGTTCAAGAGCACGTAGTGCGCCTTGTGCACCTTGGAGATCGGGAAGGTCAGCTGGCGCCGGCCCCAATCCTCGAAGCGATGAACGAGGCCGCCGCCGGCAGCGATCATGCCTTTGTAGCGGTCTACCATCGCCGGTACTTGCTCGCTCTGATCCGGATGGACCAGGAGCACTATTTCATAGTGTCGCATTGTAGGCTCCCTACGGTTTACGCCTCCCGTTGCGAGCGGTGAGGCAAGGAGTAAGGCCGGTCAGCCGGCGAAAAAGAGGGCGAAGGATACGCGTGTTCCTGCCTGCTGGTCAACCCAGACGTTGGCGGCGCGCCTCGAACAGGGCAATCCCGGCGGCGACCGAAACATTCAAAGATTCGGCCCTTCCGGCCATCGGAATGCGCATGAGGAAGTCGCAGCGCTCGCGCGTCAGCCGGCGCATGCCGGCCCCTTCGCCGCCGAGGACCATCGCGAGCGGCCGCTTCAGATCCGCGGCGTAGACGGTCTGCGCAGCCGACCCGTCCAGGCCGGCGATCCACAGATTGCGTTCCTTGAGTTGATCCAGCGTACGCGCAAGGTTCGTGACGCTCGCGACCGGCACGAATTCGGCGGCGCCGGCAGCGACTTTTCGGGCCACGCTATCGACCGTCGCCGCCCGGTCGCGCGGCAGGAGGACCGCCTGCACGCCGGCCGCATCAGCCGTGCGCAGACAAGCGCCGAGATTGTGCGGATCCGTCACCCCGTCGAGGACCAGCAGCAGCGGCTCGGGACCGAAGCCGTCGAGCGCAGCGATCAGTTCGTGGTCGTCCCAAGTCTTGCGGGGCCTCACCGCGGCCACCGCGCCCTGATGCGCCACCTCGCCGACGAGCTTCGCGAGCGAATCGCGATTGACGCTTTGTACCCGGACCCCTGTCGCCTGCGCTCGCTCCTTGAGATCGCGTACCCGCTGATCGTCGCGCGATTCGGCGAGCCACAGTTCCAATAGCCGCTCGGGCGAGCGCTCGAGGACCGCGGCGACGGCGTGCAGGCCGTAAACGAAGATGCGCTTCGACTCAGCCACGACCGCCGCGACGAGAGCCGCCGTGCCGATGATTTGCGCCGCGCCGCGCGGAGCGCACCGGGCCCTCGGCAACCCCTCGTTCGTCGTCCTGCAGTTCGAAGTCGATCTGGCGCTGCGCGAGATCGACCCTGATCAGCCGCACCCGCACCGGATCGCCCATTTGCCAGCGCCTGCCGCTTTGGCGGCCCACGAGGCCCATGCCGCCGCCGTCGAGCTCCCAGTAGTCGCCGGGGATCGCCGATATGTGCACGAGCCCGTCTATCGGCACACTCTTCAATTGCACGAACAGGCCGAATTCCAATGCGCTCGTGATCGTCGCATCGAAGCTCTCCCCGACCATGGCCTGCAGATAGAGGCACTTCAGATACGCCATGACGTCGCGCGCGGCATCGTCGGCGCGCCGCTCGCGCTGCGAGCTCTCCTGTCCGAGCGCCTGCAATTCGGCGGTGCTGTAGCGGTGGCCGGACGAGGAGTTCGGCAGCATCGCCGCTTTGATCGCGCGGTGCACGAGAAGGTCGGGATATCGGCGGATCGGCGACGTGAAATGCGCATATTCATCCAGCGCGAGCCCGAAGTGGCCAATGTTGGTCTGCTGGTAAACGGCTTGCGCCAAGGACCGGATCACCAAACCCTCGAGCAAGGCGCCGTCCGGCCGCGCGACGAGCCGCTCGACCAGTTGCCGGAACTCGCGGGGCGTCGGCTTCTCGGAGAATTGCGCGCCGACCTGCAGTGCATTCAATATCTTCTGCAATTCATTGACGCGCTTGTCCTCTGGCTGGCCGTGCACCCGGTAAAGGCTGCCGGCCTTCGCCAGGCGCAGCGCCACGGCCGCTTCGACATTGGCCGCGATCATGCATTCCTCGATCAAACGGTGCGCGTCATTGCGCGTGACGGCATAAAAACCCTCGATCTTGCCGTCCTCGCCGATGCGCGCCTTGACTTCGCCGCCGCGAAAATCGAGCGCACCGCGCGCATCGCGGGCGATTTTCAGCGACTCGTATACCGCGCGCAGCATTTGTAACGATTCGCACACCGCGGGCGTCAATGACGCGCCGGCGGCCGAGCGCGGATTCTGCAAATACGCCCAGGCCTGATCGTAGGTCAGCCGCGCGTGCGAGCGGATCACCGCCTCGTAGAAGCGCGTCTTGCTGAGCTTACCGCCCTTGCTGACGCGCATGTCGCAGACGAAGGCGAGCCGGTCGACGCGGGGCATCAGCGAGCACAGGTGATTGGACAATTTTTCCGGCAACATCGGCATGACGCGATCCGGAAAATAAACGGATGTCGCCCGGGCGCGCGCCTCCGTGTCGAGCTCGGTGCCGTGCCGAACATAATGACTGACGTCGGCGATCGCGACGACCAGGCGCCAGCCGCCGCCGCGCAGCGCCTCGGCGTACACCGCGTCGTCGAAATCCTTTGCATCGTCGCCGTCGATGGTCACGAGCGGCAAGCCGCGCAGATCCTCGCGGTGCGAAAGATCCGAATCGCGAACCTCGGGCGCAAAACGATCCGCCGCGCGGATGATCTCCGGCGCGAATTCCTGCGGCAAATCATGGCGCAAGATCGCGAAGCGCGCCGCGAGATCCGAGGGCCGCAGTTCGTTGAGCACCTCGACGACCCGGCCGCGCGCCGGAGCTTCGCCGAGCGGGCGTTTCGTGATCTCAACGACGACGCAATCATCGTCTTCGGCTCCGAGCCGGGCAGCCAACGGTACCTCGACCGAGTACCAATGCCCGGGATCCTCCGGCGCGACGCGGCCGTGACCCGGGCCGGTGTGCCAAACGCCGCCGATGCGCGACGGCGCGTCGCCGACCCGTCGGATCAAGCGCGCGAGCCGGCGTCCCCGCTCATTGACCCCGACCGCCCGCACCTCGACGCGGTCTTTATGCATCAGAGTCGCCGCATCCGCCCGCGCGAGCAGCAGCGGCGCCGAGCCGTCGTCGGGCAGCACCAGCACTTCGCCGCTCGCGCGGCCGCGCACGCGGCCGCTGATGCGCTCCGTCTCGGCAGCGGTCGTGTAGCCGGCCGGCCCTTGAATCGCCTGGCCGTCGCGCACCATCGCCGTCAAGCGCTTTTGCAAGGCGTCGCGCTGCGCGTCGGTATCGAGACCCAGGCGCTTGGCGAGACGCGCGGCCGACAGCGGCTCCGGCGCCTCCGCCAAGTGCTTGAGCAGCAACTCGCGGCTTGCGATCGGCTCGGCGTAGCGCGCCTTCTCGAGTTCCAAATTGGGATCTTCGCCGCGCCAATCCCGCGGCGCGGGCGGCTGCGTGGATTGCGCGTTGACTGGCCGCGAGTCGCGGCGGCCTCGCCTGCTCATGATTTAGAATCGCCGGATTGCATGAATAACCTCGAGTCGAGTGTAGAGCATCAATTGACAAGCCTCGGCGGTGTGCGTAGATTTCGGCGCCTCGCGGTAGGCGGCCCCATCATGCCCAGGTGGCGGAACTGGTAGACGCGCTGGTTTCAGGTACCAGTGGAGCAATTCGTGGAGGTTCGAGTCCTCTCCTGGGCACCAAAATCAATATGTTACAGTATATTTATAAAGTTTTAGAATAATATAGTCCGGGAGAAATTCCCAGGGGCGCGCAGCCTACCAGTCTTCGTGTTGGGACGCACTGAAACGCGAATGAGAGTCCCAAACTCGGACCAACGGTAGCGCGGTGAATATGCGGCAGGTATGAGCCGGAGGCTGCCGGCGGAAATTGCCTGTTACCGCGAATGCCCTGACGGTAAAGCGCCCAGGAGTGACTCTGCCGACAGGCGTTTCTTCCAATCGGCCAACCAATGGACCAGGTGTTCAGCGGGCATGGGCCTGGCAACGAAGTAGCCTTGCGCCAGATCGCAGCCGCTGTCGCGTACGAAATCCCAATCCGCCCGGTTCTCGACCCCTTCAGCGACCACCTGCAACTTCAGCTGTTGCCCCAATGAGAGACTGGCGCCGTAGATGGCGCGCAATTTGTCATCGATTGATGCACCGTGCACGAAGCTGTGGTCAATCTTGAGCTCGTTGAATGGAATATCGCGCAATTGCACCAGCGACGAATGCCCGGTACCGAAGTCATCAATGGACAAACGAAAACGCCGCAGCCGAAGTCGGCTCGAGACCTCGAGGGCCCTGGCTAGATTGCCGATAAGGCCGCTTTCGGTCACCTCAAACATTACGGCATCCGGCGCCACCCGGCTGGCGCTGGCCAGATTAGTAACGGTATCGGCGAAGTGCAGCGAAGTCAGGCTGTGGGTGGAGATATTCACTGACAGTTGCATTGCCAAGTCCAGCTCGCGCCACGCGCCGGCCTGCTTGAAGCCTGTGACAATGACCGCGTGCGTGAGCTGGTCAATAAGGCCATTGGCTTCCGCGACACCAATGAACTGGTCCGGATAAATCAGTCCTTCATCGGGATGCCGCCAGCGCACCAGGGCCTCCACGCCCACCAGCTCGCCGCTCGCGAGCGCTATCTTCGGTTGATAGTGATTGATGAGCTGGCCGCGCTCAATTGCACTGCGCAATTCCTCCGCGGTCCGGCCCGGCTGTGCCGTTGCGCGCCGCTCCACTTTGGCCGCAGGTGTCCATTTGCTGATCAGCGCCGCTAGCGCTGCCGCGTCAACCGGCTTGTGCAGATGCCCGAGCGCGGTCAACCGGTGAGCCCGCACCAAATTCTCGACCGATTGCAGCACCTGCTCCTCTTCGCCGCTGACTAGGATCAATGCCCCCTCAAAATTCCGCTCCACCAGCTGGCGCAGGAATTCCACGCCGTCCAGGTCGGGCATGTTCAGATCGAGCAATATCAGATCCGGCAGGCGCGCCGATTGATCCATTTCGTAAAGCGCTTGGTAAGCGCTCTCGAAACAGCTCAGCTGCTCGACGCCCAGTTGCCGCAGCATGCGCTCCGTCAGCCTAAGCATGAAGGGCTCATCATCGAGCACCAGCACTTTGATGGCGGGCACACTGCTCATGGGCGACACGATCCGCGGTGATTCGGTTGCACGTTACTGCGCGCGCGGGACGGCGCCCTCGATGGCAATAAGCTGGGCGATCGCGACATCCACGAGCATCAGCTGCGCTACAAACAGCGGTAGCTGTTCTGCCAGCGCTGCCTCATCGCGCGCCGCGCCGGCCTGCTCCATAGCCCGGCATAATTCCGCGAGCGCCCGCGCGCCGACAGCACCCGCCGCCGATTTGAGCTTGTGCGCGGCTGCACTGACCGCTGTGGGCTGCCCCGCCGCGCTGGCTGCGCGCAGCTCAGCCGCGATTTCTGCACTGCTGCGCCGGAAGTCTTCCAGCACGTCGTGAAGTGCAGCCGGATCTGCTCCGACCAGCGCTTTGAGTACCGCGATATCCACCACCGGCGCCGCCGTCGTGGGCTCGGGTACGGCGGCGGCGGCGGCCGCATCGCTCGGCTGACTTGCCGCCTGCGGCAGCCACTTTTCGATCATGGCCTCGAAAGTCTCGAGCGGTACCGGCTTGCTGAGGTAATCATCCATGCCACCCGCCCGACAGCGCTCGGCCTCCCCCTTAAGGGCATTGGCGGTAAACGCTACGACGGGCGTATGACGGCCGCTGGCCTCCGCCGCCCGGATGGCGGCGACCAGCTCGTAGCCGTCCATTTCTGGCATGTGTAGATCGGTTAATACCAGGCCGTAGCGACAGTTCTCCCAGCGTCGCAGGGCCTCGCGTCCGTTCGCGACGACATCGGCGGTGAAGCCGAGAACCCGCAGTTGCTGCAGTATCACTCTCTGATTGGTCTCGTTGTCGTCGGCGACCAGGATAAGTCGACCTTGCTCCAAGGCGTGCTCGCGCGAGGGCGCCTTCGAGCCCGCTGCGGCCCGCGCGCCTTGCTCGATATCCGTCTCGGCGACCGCGCCGCCCGCGGCAAGCGCCACCGCATTGAAAAAGACCTGGCGGGTGAGAACGTTGCCATCCACCAGCACGATATTCGGTCCAGCGCGGCGCGGCACCCGACGCCGGCCGCGCTCAACCGAAACGATGGCTGCCCGGACATCCAAATCGGACCGGATTTGAATTTGGGCCTGTAACTGCCCGGGCGCCAGCGGCTGATTGTCGGTATCGATGACCCAGACCCACATACCGGCGGCGAGCGACCGTGCGCGCTCGCCGGCAACGGCCAGGCTCGGCAGCGTCTCAACGGCCGCGCCTGCCCGCACCAGATACTCGGCGAGATCTCCGGCCAGGCCATCGCTGCCACCGATGACGAGGCAACGGAGCCCGGCAACGCTTGAAGTTTTCGCACTCCCAGCGGGATTAACGGGCGCTGCCTCAAACGCTAGACGCACAGTGAATGTCGAACCCTTTTGGACCGCGCTCTGCACGTTGATGCTTCCTCCCATCAAGTGGACCAGATGGCCGGTGATGGCAAGACCCAGGCCGGTACCGCCAAAACGTCGTGTGGTCGACACGTCCGCCTGCGCAAAAGGAGTAAACAGCCGCGCTACAGTCGCGGCATCCATGCCGATTCCATTGTCGCTCACCTGAAACTGCACCAAGACAGCTTCGGAGTCGCACTGCACCAGTCGCGCCCGCACGCCCACCTGGGCGCGGCCCGACTGGCCCCCGGAGAACTTGATCGCGTTGCTAATCAGATTGACCAATATCTGACGGAGCCGAACCGCATCGCCGAGCAGCGCAACCGGAATCGACGGGTCGAAGAATAAAGTAAGTTCCACGCCGGCTCTATCGGCCATGCGATCGAGCAGCCGGCAAGCTCCGTTCACGATATCCTCCACTACGACTGGAGTTCGCTCAATGTCCAGCCGGCCGGCCTCAATCTTCGAATAATCCAAGATGTCCTCGATGATCGCCAACAGGGCGTAGGCCGATTCACGCATCAGATCGACCATTTCCACTTGATTGCCGTCGAGACTTGATCGGTGCAGCACGTCGATCATGCCAATGACGCCATTCATCGGCGTGCGGATCTCGTGGCTCATGGCGGCGAGGAAGCTCGACTTGGCTTTATTTGCCACCTCCGCATCGTGCCGAGCCTGCTCGAGCTGGGCAGTGCGCGCCGCGACAATATTCTCCAACTGTGCATTGAGCTGCCGCAGCGCGTCCTCCGACGCCATAAGGCTCCTGCGACTGCGTTCCAGCTCGGTAACGTCCTGGGTCATGCCGAGGACGCGCACCACTCGCCCGGCGCCATCGAGCGTCATTGCAGCGCGGTCATGGATCCACTTCTCTTCGCCGTCCACGAGGATGCGGAACACGGTATCGTAAGATCCCTTGCCATGCAGCGCCGCGTTCCAGGACTGGTTGACGCGTAACTGATCGTCACGATGCATACGCTGGATGAAATCATCCATCAATAACGGCGGGCCCGGCGTCAGTCCGTAGATGCGGTAGGTCTCCTTGGAGGAGGTAAATCGCCCCGTGGCGACGTCGAAGGTCCAGCTCCCCAGATGCGCGACCGCCTGTGCCTGTTCGAGCTGGGTCGCAGTATTGCGCAGCTCTTTCTCGGCACTGCGGCGGCGGCTGTGCTCGTCCGCCTCGGAAAGCGCCCGACGTACGGCCGGCGCAAGTCTTGCGAGTCGTTGTTTGAGCACATAGTCGGTCGCACCCAACCGCAGGCATTCGACCGCCGCCTCCTCGCCCACGGTCCCGGAAGCAACAATCACCGGTGTGTCGGGTTGGCGCTGCTTTGCCAGCCGCACCGCCTGCCTGCCGTCATAACCAGGTACCTTATAGTCGATCAGTATCAGGTCAAAGTTGTTCGCCGTGAGCGCCGCCTCAAACCCTGCTCCGGAGTCGACACGAGCGATGCTAGTCAGCACCCCATCGTCGGCGAGCTGGGCTGATATGAGTTCAGCGTCGCGCGCATTGTCCTCCAGGTGCAATACCCGAATGACTCGGCTCAGGTCCGGCAGCGTCGCAGTGTGTTCCTCAGGCATTGGCGCTCTGGCCTCATCCCAGAGTGCCCGGCGGCGGTTCATTGAGGACCGCCCAGAACACACCGAGCTGTGTCACCGCCGTGACGAAATCATTGAATTTGAGCGGTTTTACCACGTAGGCGTTGACGCCTAATTCGTAGGTTCTGACCAGATCCTGCTCCTCGCGCGAGGAAGTCATTACCACCACCGGAATCAGTCTGAGACTGGGGTCACTCTTAACTTGCTGCAGCACTTCAATCCCGTCCACCTTAGGCATCTTCAGGTCCAGCAGTATGACGACCGGCTGGCCGTTGCCGCGGCTGGCAAACTGTCCGCGCCGGTAAAGATAGTCAAGCGCCTCGGCACCATCACCTAGGCACAAAACCTCATTCGCCAGGTTGCTGATTCGAAGTGCTTCGAGGATCAACTCGGTATCGCGGGGGCTGTCGTCGACTATTAAAATGCGCTTGATTGAAGTCATCATGGGTGATTTCCTAGATTGCCGCGGCCGGCTTCAGCGTAAAATAAAATGTCGCGCCCTTGTCCAGCTCGCCCTCGGCCCAGACGCGCCCATCATGCCGGGCGACAATTCGCCGCACGATAGCCAGGCCGATGCCAGTTCCTTCAAAGTCCCGGCTGCGATGCAGTCGCTCGAACACTCCAAAAAGCTTATGCGTGTACTGCGGGTCGAAGCCCACCCCATTGTCGCGCACGAACAGAATCACGCGGCCATTCTCCTCGCCCGCGAAGCCGATCTCGATGCGTGCCAAATCGCGCGGCCGTGTGTACTTGACCGCATTGCCAATCAGATTGGCAAATACCTGCTTGAGCGCTGCCGCATCGCCCGTGATCGGCGGTAGCGCCTCGATTTGCCATTCGATGTGCCGCTGGCCCGTCGCCGGCTCAAGCCCGGCGATCGCTTCGCGAACCAGATCGTCCGTTGGCACCGTGGTCTGCTGCAGCTCCATGCTGCCCATGCGCGAGAAAGCCAGCAGGTCATCGATGAGCTGCCCCATCTCGCCGCTTACGTCAGAAATCGTCCGCAAATGCCGCCTGGCAGCCTCCGGCAGCGGCGCGTCAGCAGTCTGGCGCATTAACAGCTCGATGTAGCCCTGTATATGTCGCAGCGGGGCCCGTAGGTCATGCGACACCGAATAGGAAAAAGCCTCGAGCTCGCTGGTTCGTTCAGCGACGCGCTGTTCCAAGGTGGCGCGGAACTGAGCTTCGGTGAGCCGCATTTCCTCCTCAGCGCGCTTGCGCTCGGTAATATTGCGCATGATCTTGGAGGCGCCCACGACCCTACCACTGCGATCGCAGATTGGCGAGATCGTCAGTGATACATCGACAAGCGAGCCGTCGCGACGGCGCCGCACTGTTTCAAAGTGCGCGAAACGGTCGCCACTGCGGATGCCGTCGAGGATCGTTTGTTCCTCACCCAGGCGGTCATCTGGAATCAAGCGCGCGATTGGTTGACCGATGATCTCATCGGCGCGGTAGCCCAGCAGCCGCTCCGCGGCCGGGTTCCAGGTGCGGATGATGCCGTCGAGGCTCTTGGTCACGATCGCGTCATCGGCAAATTCAACCAGGGTTGCCATTCGCTGCCGAATTTCCTCAGCGCGCTTGCGTTCGGTGATATCTACAATCGAAGCCAGCGTGAACCAACCGCCCGCCAGTTCAATGGGATTGAGGCCGATTTCGATCGGTACCTCGCTGCCATCTTTGCGTAATCCAAACAGATCGCGGCCGGTCCCCATCGCGCGGGACTGCGGCGCCGCGAGAAAATCCGCTACGAAAGTGGGATGACGGGCACGGTAGCGCGGCGGAATCAGGACGTCGAGCGGCTGGCCGTGCAGCTCTACGCCGGCGTATCCAAACAGAGTCTCGGCCGAGCGATTGACTAGCCTGATTCGTCCTTCCGGGTCAGCCATCAGCATCGCACTAGGGACCGTCTCGACGAGAAACTTATAGCGCTCGCGCTGCCGCTCGGTGACGTCAGCGATGTAGGCCGCCGCCATTGGGCCCGTCGAGGTCGGGATGGGGATTAGGCCGATCGCGATCGGCACCTCGGTTCCGTCTTTGCGCAGACCCAGCAGGTCGGAACCGGTACTCACCGAACGAGCCTTCCGAGCTACAAAGAACTTTTCCATCAGCTCCGCGTGGTAAGCCCGAAATCTTAGAGGCACGAGGATCTGCAGCGGCTGGCCAAGCAGTTCGGCACGCGTGTAGCCGAACATTGTTTCGGTGCTGTGGTTCACCAGCGTGATGCGGTGCTCACGATCAACCATGATGATCGCATCGGCAGCATTTTCGACGATGAGCTCAAAGCGGTTGTCGGACTGCGGTGGGTAAGGCCTAAACGGCGAGTCCATTGAAATTTGGCCTCAGTGGGCCACCGCGATTACCAAATTTGATCCCGGTCGTTGAAGCGACGGCAGACTGCCTGCCGTCAACTGCTCGGTCGGAGGCACTGACGGCTCCGTCTCTCAATGGGATGCCCACATTGTTATCTTGAGGCCCCGCGGCACACGCAGCAACCGCCAATATAGTGAGCAATGTCGCTGAGGCATTTGCGGGGCTGCAGTGTCGCACCTCGAGATACTTTGCCGCGCCGCGCCAGAGTTGAAGAATCGGATTTCCACACAGGTAGTGTGCGTGACCAGAAGTGGCGCCGCACCCCGGGAAAAACCCAGGGTCGGCAGCAGGAATAACCTGGGTAGAAACCCCTGAATCGGACGCGGACTACCGATACGCCGGTGAGAAAGGCGTCAGCGGTCGAGAGACACCAAACCTGCGCGGATCGCGTAGCGGGTCAGGCTTGCAATGTCGTGGATATCGAGCGCCTTCATCAGCTCCGAGCGGTACGCTTCAGCCGTCTTGACACTGATGCCAAGCTTTGCGGCGATCGCCTTGGTCTTGTGACCTTCCGCAATCAGTTGCAGTACCTCGCGCTGGCGTGGCGCGAGGCGCTCCAGCGAAGTCCGTTCGGTATCGACCCGATGGAGGCACGCGGAGACTACGTGTGCCGATACGGCCGAGCTCAGGAATCTCTCCCCCCGCGCGACGGCCCGTATGGCCAGTTCCAACTCGGCCGGATCCGCGGTCTTGACGAGATAGCCCGCTGCGCCAGAGCGCAGCGTCTTCAGGACGGAATCCTCGTCGGCGTTCATGGAGAGGATCACAACGCGTGTGTCCGGAAACGCACGGCCGACCCGCGCCGCGGCGTCCAGTCCGTTCAGGTCGGGCATCATAATGTCCATGAGGACCACGTCAGGGCGTTGAACTGCGATCAGGCGCAGCGCCTCGCGCCCGTCGGCCGCTTCCGCGACGATTTCGATGTCCTCGAGTTTTTGCAGCAGCGCACGAGTGCCCGCCCTGAAGAGTGTGTGGTCATCGGCAAGCAGGACGCGGATCCTTGCCATGGAATCACACCTCGTGCGCGCCCGGCACAGCCACGGCTTCGGCCAAGGGAAGCGAAATGCGGATGCGCGTCCCCTGGCGTGGCTGCGAATTGATCTCCAGAGTGCCGCCAAGAATCTCTACGCGCTCCTTCATCCCCAACAACCCGAGATTGCCGGCGCCGGTGGCCCGCTCGAGCGTTTGCAGGACGTCGAACCCGACGCCGTCATCGCGGACCACGAGATCCAGAAGCCCATCCCTCTGGCTCAACTCGATCCAGATATGTTGCGCTTGAGCATGCCGCACGACATTGGTCAGTGCCTCCTGGGCCACGCGGAAGGCGGCGATCGCCGGATCGCCGGAAACATCGCTCACGTGACCCACGACTTGGGTGGGGATGCCGGTATGCTGCTGGTGCTGTTCCGCAAGCCATCTCAAGGTCGTCTCCATGCCGCCCGTATCCAGCATCGTCGGACGAAGCTCGAGCGCCAAACTTCGCACCTGCGCACCGGCGCGTTGCAGAAGGGCCGTGCTCTCAGCCAGGCTCGGCTGTGCGGCTTCTCCCGCTACGGTCTTGGCCGCGTGAAGGTGCAGGGTTATGGTGGCCAGCAGTTGGCCAAACTCGTCGTGCAGCTCGCGAGACAGATGGCGGCGTTCATCCTCCTGGACCGTCAGCAAGCGGCGAGAAAGGTACTGCAGCCGCTTCGCGGATTCGCGAAGCGCTTTCTCGGCGCGCACTCGCTCGGTGACGTCCTCGTTGACGATGACCGCGCCGACGATCAGCCCGTCCGTATTACGGATCGGTGCAGAAGAGTTCTGAATCGTCTTCTGCCGGCCGTCGTAGGTCCCGATATCGATCAACTCGTTCAAACTGGTCTGTCCCGCGGAAAGCGCCCGCGCCGAGGCCCACTCGCTCGGGGCAATGCTCTTGCCGGAATCGTGCCACCAGCCCTGTGACTGCGCCCACCGTTCGGTGCCACAAGCAATCGGGCCACCGCCCCAAATTCGGCTCGACGCTGCATTCGCGAGGGTGACGTCGCCCGCCCGATTGGTTACCAACACGCCCACAGGCAGCGTGGCAAGAACCAGCTGTAGAAGTTGCTGGCTTTCCTGGAGTATCTTCTCAGCTCGCTGACGTTCGAGTACCTCCGTGCGCAGTTGACTGATGACCGCCGTCAGCTCGCGAGTCCGTTCTACAACACGTTGTTCGAGTTCCGCATTCAGGCGCTTGATTTCAGCCTGGGCTTGTTTGTGCCCGGCGGTTTCGATGACGTCCCAGCTCCCGCGTCGCCTGGTCACCGCGAATTGATGTGTGCGCACCGCATCGAGGATTTCAGCAGCTCCGCACGCCGCGAGCGGGTACGTGCATAACACCTTCAGACGCTGACTGACGATGGCTTCGTTGAGCGAGAATTCGTATTCACAGAAGTCCAGCCAGTTCTTAGTTTCGAGCCAGGTGCTATCTCCGGTAATCCTTGCGCCGACGTAGCCTCTGGCCAAGGCACGCGCGAGTTTCTCATTCCAACCGGCGATGACCCGGTGCAGATTAAAGGTGCCATCCAGCAGGTACCAGTCGCGAGCCGCGACGATCTCGATGCTCTGGTCGGCCAAGAATCGCTCGAGGTCAGGTACAGCTCGCTGCAATGCGCGCTTGGCGTCCTCCACCGACACCGATTCGGCAATCACCCACAGGCAGAACTCGCGGCCTTCCAATCCAGCCTTGCAGTAGGCGACCGTTGTCTCGAGGAGATCAGCCGTCGTCTCGTAGAACAGACAAAGGTGTGTCCCCCACGGCATATCGCCGATGGCGTCGACCCCGGTCTTACGCATCTCGGTGTTCATTGTGATCACCAATGCTGCATTTATGATACCCCGATCCACATGCGTAGTCTTCGCCTCGGGAAATGACCATCCTTTGCGGGCGTTTTTGCAGTGAATGCCACGATGCATTCGGTGGTATTAACGGTCGCCGTAGGGGCGGCTCGAGTCCTCACGGGCGCAGAGCTGTCACTACCGCGACCGGATTAGCCGCCACTTAGCATTTGTACGCCAGTTCAGTCGTTACTTGCGCGCACAGCCGGCACTTGTGGTCCGCGATTCGGGATCGCCCCGATATTCAGAACACCGAGTAAGTTGTAAGTGGACCCACCGAGTCTGATGAAACGACGGCCGGAACCGTGGGCCGGAGTGGGGCGTCCCGGGACGCGCTGAACCATAATTGCAGCGCGGAGCATCTTGCGTAAATTTGCGGGTAACTCTTAAATTGAGATTCGATTAAGCAAATATATTTATCGGGAGAAAACAGACTCGATTTAATGTCCTCTCCTGGGCACAAAAATCAATATGTTACAACGCTTTTTACAAGTAAAATATCAACATCCTCCGGGGCGGTCCTCCGCGGCGCGCAGCGTAACAGTTTTATGGCCGGGCGCCGCCATTACTGCAAGCTCGGCCGCCGCGCACCTTCGGAGCGCCAGATGAACGAACCCGTCTTTATTCCATTGTCGAGCTACGAGGAGCTTGCGCCCGAAGTCATGCAGCAGCGCGCCGAAGCCTTCGAGGCGCACATGCGACGGCGGCGCACGGCAAGGCAGTTCTCGGACCGTCCGGTGCCGCGCGCGATCATCGAGAAGTGCCTGCTCGCCGCGGGCACGGCGCCGAGCGGCGCCCACCAGCAACCTTGGCAGTTCGTGGCGGTCTCGGACCCGGCAATGAAGGCGCGCATCAGGGCAGCGGCCGAGTTGGAAGAACGGGAGTTCTACCGGCATCGGGCGCCGCAGGAGTGGCTCGAGGCGCTGAGCCCGCTCGGCACCGACGAGCACAAACCCTACCTCGAAACGGCGCCGTGGCTGATCGCGGTCTTTCTGCGCCGCTATGCGCGATTGCCCGACGGACGCAAGCTCAAGCATTATTACACCGACGAATCGGTCGGCATCGCCACCGGAATCCTGATCACGGCCGTGCACACGGCGGGACTGGTCTCGCTGACACATACGCCGAATCCGATGAAATTCCTGACCGAACTGCTTGGCCGCCCCAAGGACACCGAACGGCCCTACTTGATTCTGGTCGTCGGCTATCCCGCCGCCGACGCCCGCGTTCCGGATCTGGCGCGTAAGCCGCTCGACGAGATCGCGACTTTTCTGCCGCCGTAAACCGCGCGCAGCGGCCGCGCAGCCGTTGCGCGATCGGCGCCGGTCCTTCTGCGCGAGGCTTCGCAATTGCGCGCGCGGCGAGTATAAGATCATGCGTCTCGGCCATAACAAAAGCGGAGCGCGCTATAATGCCCATGTCTCTTTTGAGTCGCGAGCGCACTGTCGCCCCGCCGGGTTTCAACCGCTTCTTGGTGCCGCCGGCCGCCCTCGCCGTGCATCTGTCGATCGGTCAGGTCTACGCGTTTTCGACGTTCAATCTGCCGTTGACGAAATTGCTGGGCCTCGACCATTCGGCGCCGGCGGATTGGCGATTGACGCAGGTGGGATGGATATTCTCCACCGCGATTTTCTTCCTTGGTGCATCTGCCGCGCTGTTCGGGCGATGGGTCGAGCGGGCGGGCCCGCGCAAGTCGATGCTGGTCGCGGCCTTTTGTTTCGCCGGCGGCTTCATCGTATCGGCGGTCGGCATCGCTTTGCACGAAATCGGCATCATCTATCTAGGCTATGGCGTGCTCGGCGGCTGCGGGCTCGGCATCGGCTACATCTCGCCCGTCTCGACGCTGATCAAGTGGTTTCCCGACCGCCCCGGCATGGCGACCGGCATGGCGATCATGGGCTTCGGCGGCGGCGCGCTGATCGCGGCGCCGCTGTCGTTGATCCTGATGGAGCATTTCCGGACAGCCCAATCGAACGGCGTGCTGCAATCCTTCATCTGCATGGGGGTGATCTATTTCGTGTTCATGATGGTCGGGGCCTGGGTCGTGCGCGTGCCTCCTGCCGGTTGGCGGCCGCGCGGATGGACGCCGCCCGCGCAAGGGAGCAAGCTCGTGACCAATGCCCATGTGCACGTCGACAAGGCGTTTCGCACACCGCAATTTTGGCTGCTATGGGGCGTGTTGTGCATGAACGTGACCGCCGGCATCGGCGTGCTCGGACAGGCCTCGCCGATGATCCAGGAAATGTTCACGGGGCGCGTGCGGCCGGCCGCGGCCGCCGGCTTCGTCGGTTTGCTGAGCCTGTTCAACATGGGCGGCCGGTTCGTCTGGGCGACGGTCTCCGATTACATCGGCCGCAAGAACACCTATTACGTGTTTTTCGCGCTCGGCATCCTGCTCTACGCGGCGGTGCCGACGATCGGCCGACTCGGCTCCATCACACTGTTCGTCGCCGCGTTCGCCGTGATCCTGTCGATGTACGGCGGCGGGTTCGCGACGGTGCCGGCGTACTTGCGCGACATCTTCGGCACCATGCACGTCGGTGCGATCCATGGGCGGCTGTTGACGGCCTGGGCCGTCGCCGGCGTGCTCGGCCCGGTATTGATCAATTATATCCGCGAGTATCAAATCGACCACGGGGTCGCCAAGGCACAGGCGTATTCGATCACGATGTACATCATGTGCGCTTTGTTGCTGGTGGGTCTGCTGTGCAATGCCCTGATCCGCGCGGTGCACGAGCGCCATCATCACCGGGAGACCTCCACTACATGACGAAATTGCGCTTGATCGCGCTGTGGCTCATCGTCGGCCTGCCGCTCGCGTGGGGCGTCGCGAAGTCGCTGCACAACGCGATGAAATTATTCCAATAGCCCCGAGCGTCAGTCGATCGCCGGCGCGGATGGGTCCTCGGCGGCCGGGGATCGCGGCTGCATGAACCCCTTGGCAAGCGTGTGATACAGCGACTGGCGGCAGACGATCGCGCTCGCGCCGCGCCCGATCAGCACGACCGCCATCAACGGCAAGGTCAGCGCGCGGTTGCCGGTCATTTCAGTGACGATCACGAGCGCCGTCAGCGGGGCTTGCACCACGCCGGCAAAATACGCGGCCATCGACAGCAGCACCATTGCACCGGCGGGCGCCAGAGGCCACCAAGAGTGCAGTTGCGCGCCGATGCCGGCGCCGACCGCAAGCGACGGGGCGAAGATGCCGCCAGGAATGCCGCTGACGTAGGAGACCAGCGTTGCCAGCAGCTTCAAGGGCGCAAAGAACGGCGCGGGCTCGGCCTCGTATTGCACGAGCGCTTTGGCCTCGGTATAGCCGGTGCCGTAGGTCGTGCTCGCCGACAGCCAGCCGATCAGCCCAATGAGCACGCCGCAGGCGGCGGCGAACCAGACCGGGTGCTCGCTGCGGAATCGATCGAGCCGGGCCGGCAGGGCGCGCGCCAGGCGCAGCGTCGCGAGTGAAAAGGCGCCGCCGGACAAGCCGCCGACGATGCCGCAGATCGGCACCGACAACCACATCCGCGGGTCGTTCATGATCGCATTCGTCGTGCCGAAATAGGTGTAATTGCCGAGAAACGACAGCGAAGTCACGCCGGCGACGATGACGGCCGTCAAGATCGTGCCGCTGGTGCGTTCCTCGAACGATCGCGATAATTCCTCGATCGCGAACACGACGCCGGCCAGCGGCGTATTGAACGCCGCGGCGACGCCGGCGGCGCCGCCGGCCAAAATCAATCCTCGGTCCATGTCGGCCGCGGAAAAGCGCGCCGCGCGCCTCAGGAAATGCATGATCGACGCGCCGACCTGCACCGTCGGTCCCTCGCGGCCGATCGAAGCTCCGGTCGAAAGTGCGATCAGCGTCAACAGTATCTTGCCGGCGGCGATTTTCATCGACAGCAATCGATTGCGCGCCAGTTCGGTCGGCAGCGTGAGCGCAGCGATCGTCTGCGGCACGCCGCTGCCCTCGGCGCCGACGAATACCCGCCGCGTCAGCCAGGCGCACAACGCCAGACCGGCCGGCGCCGCGACATACGGAAACCAGGCCTGCCAAGCGCGCGCGTGGGTGAACGCCAGCATGGCAAAGTCGCTCGCCTTCGCGAACAATACGGCGACTGCGCCGGTTGCGAACGCTCCTCCCCAGAACACCAGCCGGCGGCGCCACTCATGCAGCGCCATTGTGCGTACGAGCCGGGCCTTCATCGGGTCATGCGCGCACTTCAGTCAAAGGGACTGCGCCGCATTATCGTCTGCTCGCGATCGGGACCGGTCGATATCATCGTGATCGGCACGCCGACGAGCGTCTGCAGCCGCTCGAGGTATCGCTGCGCATTGACCGGCAAGTCCGCCTCGCGGGTGATGCCCACCGTACTCTCTCTCCAACCGGAGAAGTCTTCGTAAACGGCGGCGCATTCGGCGAACCCGCCGGTCAGAAGCGGCGGCGCCCGCAGAACCTGCGCGCCGACCCGGTAACCGACGCCTATACGCACCGTCTCGAGACCGTCGAGGACGTCGAGTTTCGTCACGCACAGCGCCGAGCAGCTGCTGTTGACGACCGCGCGCCGCAAGGCGACCGCGTCGAACCAGCCGCAGCGGCGCCGCCGGCCGGTGACCGAGCCGAACTCTTGGCCGACGCGCGACAAGTGCTCGCCCGCCGCGTCGAACAGTTCGGTCGGAAAGGGGCCGGCGCCGACCCGCGTCGCGTACGCCTTGACCACGCCGAGCACCTCATGCAGCCGCAGCGGGCCGATGCCGGTGCCGGCCGCCGCGCCGCCGGCCGTCGTCGTCGAGGAGGTCACGAAAGGGTAGGTGCCGTGGTCGACATCCAGCATCGCGCCCTGTGCTCCCTCGAACAGCACATTGCGGCCGTCGACGCTCAATTGCTCGAGGATGCCGGTGACGTCCGCCAACAGCGGCCGCAACCGCTCGGCCTGCGAGAGATTCGACTCGAGGACCTGCGCAACGTCGATCGGCGCCTCGGCGTAGAGCTTCTGCAACAGAAAATTATGATAATCAAGCAGTTCACCGAGCTTGGCGGCGAATTGCTCGCGGTTGTACAAATCCGCCACCCGAATGGCGCGGCGCGCCACCTTGTCCTCATAGGCGGGGCCGATGCCCCTGCCGGTCGTGCCGATCGCGTTCGCGCCCTGCGATTTCTCGCGGGCCCGGTCCAGCGCGACGTGCGTAGCGAATATCAGCGGGCAGGCCGGACTGACCCGCAATCGCTCGAACACCGGCACGCCCTGCGCGATCAGCATGTCGGCTTCCTTGAAGAGCGCGTCGAGCGACAGCACGACACCGTTGCCGATCAGGCACTGCACGTGCGCGTGCAGGATTCCCGAAGGGATCAGCGACAGAATCGTTTTCTTGCCGCCGATGACCAGGGTATGGCCGGCGTTATGGCCGCCTTGGAAGCGCGCGACCGCCTGCGCCGAATCGGTCAGCAAATCGACGACTTTGCCCTTGCCTTCGTCGCCCCACTGCAAGCCGATCACGACGACGTTCTTACCCATTGCGCACCATCCACGATTCGAAGGTGCGGGGTCAGTGCTGCGGCTGCTTGAAATACTTGAAATACGCTGAATCCGGCGACACGACCAGGATATCGCCGGGTGTCCCGACCGACGATCGGTAGGCCTGCATGCTGCGGTAGAATGCGTAGAACTCCGGGTTCTTCGTATAAGCTTTCGCGTAGATCTCGCTCGCCGCGGCGTCACCGGCGCCGCGGACCTGGTCGGCCTGGCGCTGCGCGTCGGCCAGGATTTCGGTCTGCTGCTTATTGGCCTCGGCTCTGGTCCGCTCGGCGGTTTCCACGCCCTCGGCGCGCAGTTTCGCGGCCTGCGCCTTGAACGTCGCGCGCATCCTGTCATAGACCGAATCGCGGACTTGCGCCGGCAAATCGATCTTCGTGATGCGCACATCGACGAGCTGGATGCCCAGGTGCTGGGCCGACGGGCGCGAACTCTTCATCATCGCATCGGTGAATTCGGTTCTGTCCGCCGTGATTACCTGCTGCAGAGTGCGCTGCGTGACGACGGTTTTGATGCTGTCCTTGATCGTCTCCCCGAGGCGCGCGTTGGCGACGTCCTCCGATCCGCCCGTCGACTCGTAATATCGGCGCAGGTCGCTTATGCGCCACTTCACGTAAAAATCGACATTCAACTGTTCCTGCTCGCGCGTCAGGAAACGCTCGGCCGGATAAAGTTGCGTGATGATCCGCTTGTCGAACTTCGCGACTTCGTTGATCAACGGAATCCGAAAGTGCAGCCCCGGCTGGTAATTCGAATCGACGATCTCGCCGCCCGTCGCCTTGATCGCGAGCTGGCCCTCGGTGACCGTGAAGACGCTCGCCCGCACGATCAAGATCGTCGCGAGCACGGCCAACAGGACGTACAAAAGCCTGTTGTTTTGCATCAACGCACTCCTCGGGTTCGAGAGGCGTCGTCTGCGGGCGCGCCCTGGACATCCGGCGCATGCGCCGCCGGGACCGTCAGCGTATCGTTCGGCAACGTAACCGCCGGCGGCGCGGCGCCTATCAACTTGTCGAGCGGCAGATAGATCAGGTTATTGCCGCTTTTCGTGTCGATGACCACCTTGCGTGAATTCTTGTACACGTTCTCCATCGCTTCCAGATACATGCGTTCGCGCGTGACGGCCGGCGCGCGCGTATATTGCGCCAGAACTTGATCGAAACGCGCTGCCTGTCCTTGGGCGAGTGCGACGACTTGCGCCTCGTAGGCTTGTGAATCCTGGGTTATTTTGGCCGCGGCGCCTCGCGCGCGCGGCAGCACATCGTTGCGGTACAACTCCGCCTCTTGTTGGTAGCGCTGGCGGTCCTTGTCCGCCTTGATCGCGTCGCGCTGGGCGTCCTGCACGGCTTCCGGCACGTTGACGTCGGTCAGATTCACGCTGACGATGTGTATGCCCATGTCGTAACCGTCGAGTGTGCGCTGTAACAGCGTCTTGGCGCGGTCGGTGATCGACGGGTCGAACGCGAGCGCCTTGTCGAGCGATGCCTGACCTATCGCCTCTCGCATCGCGCTTTCGCTGACCTGCGTCAAGGTATCGCCGACGTCGCGCACCTTGAACAACAGTTTCAGCGGGTCCGGCTGCGTGTACTGAACGGCCGATTTGACTTCGACGAGATTCGTGTCGGCGGTCAGCATGTTCGCATCGTCGGTCACGCTGAATTGCCGCGATACGTTGACCATGATTTTTCGCTCGATCGGCCACGGCAAGTGCCAGTTGTAACCAGGCCCGGTCGTTTGCATGTATTTGCCGAAACGCAAGATGACCGCGCGCTCCTGCGCATCGACGCGGTAGACGCCGCTGAAGATCCAAACCGCGAAGATCAGCGCGATCACGATGTACAAGGCATTGCCGGTGGCGATCGGGCTCGGCTTCGAGCTGCCGCCGCCGGTTTTTCGGCCGAACAGCGCGCTCAGGCGCCGCTGTATGTTGCGCAGAATGTCGTCCAAATCATTCTGCGACTGCTGCTGGCGATTCCAGGGATCGCGTTTCTCGCCGCCGGGGTCGTTCCAAGCCATGCGTAATGCCTAATAGTGGTTGCGAATGAAGTGAATCGGTGAGGGACAACCCGCCATTCTAGGCACACGGTGCGCCGCTCACAAGCGGGTCATGCCACTCGCTTTTGCGCGCGCGCAAGTCCCGGCGCCGTCTCTTCGATCAGCGCGACGCCGGCGGCGGCGGTTAATTTGGCGAACTCGCCGTAATCCAATTCGACATCGAGATCCCAGCCGCCGTCGTCGCGCTGCCGCTCGCTGCGCACCGCGTGCCGCTCGTACAGAGCGGATCGGATCGCAGCGGCGCCGAGCTGCACGCGCAACGTCCGCAGGATTCGGTTCGGACACACGGCACGCACGATCGAGCTGCGCAATCCGTCGAGCCCCTCGCCGGTGGCGGCCGAGCACCAAGCCTGCGACGGCAACCCGTCCGCGCCGTCCAGCACGCGCGGCGATTCGCCGAGTAGATCGATTTTATTGAACACCAGCAGTTCGCGGATCGAACCCGCGCCGATGCCGCGCAATACCTCCCGCACCTGCTCTATGCGCTCATTGCGCGTCGCGTCGCCGGCATCGACGACGTGCAGCAATAGATCGGCGTCGCGCGCCTCCTGCAGCGTCGAGCGAAAGGCGGCGACGAGCTCGTGCGGCAACGCGCGTACGAAGCCGACCGTATCCGCCAGCACCACCTCGCCGACGCCGGCCAATTCCATGCGGCGCACCGTCGGATCCAGGGTGGCGAACAATTGGTTGGCCACGAAGGCCTCCGATCCGGTCAGCGCATTGAAAAGGGTGGATTTTCCGGCGTTCGTGTAGCCGACGAGGGCTACGGTGGGAACCGGTACCTCGCGCCTGACGTGGCGGCCGGTGTCGCGCTGTCTCGCCAATTTCTCGAGACGGGCGCGCAAGGTGCGTATGCGCTTGCCGATCAGGCGGCGGTCGGTTTCCAACTGGGTCTCGCCGGGACCGCGCAAGCCGATGCCGCCCTTCTGACGTTCGAGGTGAGTCCATCCGCGCACGAGCCGCGTCGACAGGTGCGACAGCTGCGCCAGCTCGACCTGCAGCTTGCCCTCGAAGCTGCGAGCGCGCTGCGCAAAGATATCCAAGATCAAGCCGTTGCGGTCCAGGACGCGCCGATTCGTCAGCTTCTCGAGGTTGCGCTCCTGGCTCGGGCTCAAGGTCTGATCGATCAGCACGAGGTCGGCGTCGTGCGCATCCGCGCAGGCCTTGATCTCCTGCGCCTTGCCGGATCCCACGAAATATTTCGGATCCGGCCGGGCGCGTGTCGCCAGCACGAGTCCGACGCATCGAGTGCCGGCCGACGCGGCCAGCGCCTGGAATTCGACGGTGTCGTTTGGATCTACCGGATGGCCGATGCCGACGCCAACCAAAATGGCGCGCTCACCGCGCCCGGGGCGCTCAAACAACTGCAGAGCGCCTCCCGCTCACTCGACCGCTCACTCGACTATGGCCGGTTCCGTCACTTCCCCGTCCTCGCCGGTCGGCAGGCGGACGTTGCGGGCCGGTACGACGGTGGAAATCGCGTGCTTGTAGACCATTTGGCTGACGCTGTTCTTGAGCAGCACGACGAATTGGTCGAACGAGTCGATCTGTCCTTGAAGTTTGATGCCGTTCACCAAGTAAATCGAAACCGGCACCCGCTCTTTGCGCAGGGCGTTCAGAAAAGGGTCCTGCAGAGACTGGCCACGGGCCATGTGTAATGCTCCTCGTTTTTGTGTCATTTGTCCTGCCGCGTCAATTCCTTGCGACGCGGGGAGAATCCGTGAGAATCCTAGCACAGCGGCACCGATGGACGGTAAAGCTGTGACCACACTGTAATCATCGCGCTAATTCGCAAGTCCTTCCCTATAACAGTGCATCGATTACCGCTTGCGCCGCATTCGGGCGCGAAGCATCGACCCAGCGCGCCCGCGGCCGCGCCCGCAACCAAGTCAGCTGCCGCTTGGCCAGTTGCCGCGTTGCCGCAATTGCCTTGTCCGCCGCTTCCCGTATCGTCGCCTCGCCTGCCAAGTGCTGCCACAATTGCCGATATCCGACCGCGCGCATCGCCGGATGTTCCCTCGTCAAATCGCCCCGCCGAAAAAGCCCCCGCACCTCCTCGAGCAGGCCGGCGCTCAGCATCTGCTCGAACCTTGCCTCGATCCGCGCGTGCAGTACGCGGCGCTCGGCCGGCGCGCAGACGACTTCGACGACTGGCACGTCGGCCAGCACCGAACGGCGCCGCTGCCGCAGATCCGAGATCCTCTCGCCGGTGCTTCGAAAGACCTCGATGGCTCTTTGGATCCGCTGCGGGTCGTTGGCGGCTATTCGCTTGGCGGCGGCCGGATCGAGGCGAGCCAATTGCTCATGCATAGCCGGCCAGCCCAGAATCGACGCTTGCGCGTCGATTTCCGCCCTAAGTCGCGGGTCCGCCTCCGGTAACGCGGCGATCCCTTCGGTCAGCGCATGGAAGTAGAGCATCGTCCCGCCGATCAGCAACGGCAGTCTTCCGCGCGCCCAAATATCGCGCATCGCGCGCGAAGCGTCGCGAACGAATTCGCCGGCCGAGTAACTCTCCGACGGATCGCGAATGTCGATCAGATGGTGCGGGATGCGCGCAAGTATTGCCGCCGAAGGCTTCGCCGTGCCGATATCCATGCCGCGGTAGACTTGCGCAGAATCGACACTGACGATCTCGAGCGGCAGGCGCTCGACCAGTTCGAGCGCAAGCGCCGACTTACCGGCCCCCGTCGGACCCATCAGTAGAACGACGCCGGCGCCCATCAACGTCCGCGCAGGAACAGGCGGTCCAGATCGCCCATCGATAGGCGAACCCAAGTCGGACGACCGTGATTGCACTGGTCCGCCCGGTCGGTTCGCTCCATCTCGCGCAGCAAGGCGTTCATCTCCGGCACCGTCAGTTGGCGTTGCGCCCGCACCGCGGCGTGGCACGCGGCGCTCGCCAGCCGCTCGTCGATCGATTCCTCGACGCGCCGCGAGCGGCCGTGCTCGAGCAGATCGGCGAGTACATCACGCACGATGCCGGCCGGATCGCCGCCCGCCAGCACGATCGGAACCGCGCGCAGCGCGAGTTCGCCGGGCGCCAAGCGCGTCAGCTCGAAACCCAGTTGCGCGAATTCGGCCGAATGCGCTTCGGCGGCGTCCGCCTGCGCCGGGCTCACGCGGATGACCTCGGGAATCACCATTTGCTGCGCGGCGGTTTGTCCCGTCAATAGTTGCTTCATGCGCTCGTACATAACGCGTTCGTGCGCCGCGTGCATGTCGACCAGCACCAGGCCTTGCGCGCTTTGCGCGAGAATATAAACGCCGTGCAATTGCGCGATCGCATAGCCGAGAGGCGCGTCTTCGCCGGCCGCGTAATTGGGAGGCGCCGCCACGGCGTCGCGCACGCCGGAAATCTGCGGCCGGCGAGCTTCCGGCAGCACGAAGCGCGACTGATTCGGCAAATCGCCCGGGGCGCCGCCCCATCGGCCGCGCTCCGAAGCGCCGCTCGGCCAGTCGGCGGGCCCGCTGCCGGCCGATGCGGCGCCGGGCTTGGTCGCTGCGAGTACGCGCTCGAGCGTGCGGAATACGAATTCGTGGATGCGGTGCGGATCACGAAATCGCACCTCGAGTTTCTGCGGGTGGGCGTTCACGTCCACCAGCGCCGGGTCCACATCGAGATACAGCAAATACGCCGGAAATCGCCCGTGGAACAACACGTCCTGGTATGCGAGCCGGGCCGCGCCCGCCAGCAGCTTGTCGCGCACGAACCGGCCGTTCAAGAACGCGAATTGCAGGTCCGCCTGGGCGCGCGAAAAGGTCGGCAATCCGAGCCATCCGCGGAGCCGCAGGTTCTCGGTCTCGTAGGAAATTTCAAGCACATGCTCGGCAAATTCCTCGCCGCAAACGCGAGCAACGCGCATCAGCCGCTCCGCCGCCGAGCGGGCCGGCGGCAAGGTCCAAACCGGCTTGCCGTTGTGCACCAACGCAAACGCCACTTCGAAGCGCGACAGGGCCAGGCGCTCGAGCATGCGCGCCACATGCCGCAGCTCGGTGGCCTCGGCGCGCAAGAATTTGCGGCGCGCCGGCACGTTGAAGAACAAGTCCCGTACTTCGACGCTCGTGCCCTGCGGATGCGCCGCCGGGGCGGGGACCGCGGCACGGCCGTCGCGTGCCTCGATCATCCATGCGTGGGCTTCCTGCGGCGCCCTCGAGGTCATGATGAGCCGCGAGACCGAGGCGATGCTGGGCAGCGCCTCGCCGCGAAAACCGAGGCTGCGGACGCGTTCCAAATCTTCGAGGTTGGCGATTTTGCTGGTTGCGTGTCGCGCCAGCGCGAGCGACATCTCCCCGCTCGCGATGCCACAGCCGTCGTCGCGAACCCGAATCAGCGCGCTGCCGCCGCGTTCGAGCTCGACTTCCACGCGCTCGGCCTGCGCGTCGAGCGCATTCTCGACCAATTCCTTGATGACCGATGCCGGGCGCTCGATGACCTCGCCGGCCGCGATTTGGCTGATCAGTTCGTCGGGTAGAAACTGGATGGGCAACGGCAACCTCGCGAAGCCCTCATGTTCGCACATTGCCGATCGCGACGGGTTGCCGCGCTGACTGCGGCGCTAGCGTCCCGCGCCCCCGGCTGTAGCTCGCATCGCGGTCGACTGTTCGGCAGCCGCGGCCAGGCTCGCGATTCGCGTACCGGCGGGCGGGTTTGCATAGAAATAATTGCGCACGCCCTTCAAGATCGCGCCGGCGAGTTTGTCTTGCTGGGAGCGCGTGCGCAGCCGCGATTCCTCGAAAGGGTTCGATATATAGGCCGTCTCGATCAGCATCGATGGAATGTCCGGCGATTTGAGCACGATGAAGCGCGCCTGTTGGACTTGAGGTTTGCGTATCTGGCCGACCTGATTCAGCGCCTGTAGGACCCGCTGCGCGGCCGCCTCGCTAGCGGTCAATGACGCCGACTGCGACAAATCCAGCAGCACCGACGCCAGCACCTGATCCTTGTCGTCCAAGGACACCCCGCCGATCAAATCGGAGGCGTTCTCGCGATCGGCCAGCCACCGCGCGGCTTCGTCGCTGGCGCCGCGTTGCGAAAGAATATACACGGAGGACCCGTCGACCCGCCGGTCGCGGACCGAATCGGCGTGGATCGAAACGAACAGATCGGCGTCGTGCGCCCGCGCGCGCCGCATGCGATCGCGCAACGGCACGAAATAATCGCCATCGCGCGTCAAGAATGCGTGCATGCCGGGCTCCTGATCGATGCGCGCCGCAAGCTCCTTCGCAATCGCCAGCACGACATTTTTTTCCTCCGTTCCGTGCAGGCCGATCGCGCCCGGATCGTCGCCGCCGTGGCCCGGATCGATCGCGATGACCAGATCTCGCGCATTCGGCGGCGCGTGCAGCGCTTTGACAGGCAGATCCTTGCGCGCCTCATCGCCCAAGTCGATCACCAAGCGATAGCCGTAATGATCGTAGGGCGCGCTCAAGAAACTCTTTGCCCGCGCCGCACGCCGCAAGTCGAGCACGATCTGCAGCCGCCCGTCCGCGCGCGTCGCGACGCGCATACGCTTGACCACACCGGCTCCCGGCGGCGCAGCGCCGGCTCGCGTGGAGAGCCTGCCGCCGGGGATGTCCAGGACGACGCGATCGGGCCGCTGCAGCACCATCAAGCTATGCTGCGCGCGACCGGATAAATCCAACACGACACGCGTATTGTCGGGACCCGCCCACAGCCGGATATGGCGCACGTCAACGGCCCCCGCCGGCAGCGCGACCAGCGTCAGCAGCAAGCAAAACCCCAACAGCTGTATTCGCGACGTGTGCATGACCCGATAAGTTAACGCCCATCGGGTATGTTTTTCAAGTCAAATTAGGTAGATAGGAGGTTATTTTACTGTCACGTGCTAGGTTTGCAATCCAATTCCGGCCTGTCGCGCTGCCGCCATGCACGCTCGCCCGGCGCCCCTGGTCTGCGTCGTCGAACGCGATATCCACATCCGCAGCGGGCAGCGCGCCGGCGGCGTGCTCCGGCCACTCGATCAAGATCAAGTGACCGGCCGCGAGGTAGTCACGCAATCCGAGCGCGTCGAGATCCGCCTCACCCCGCAGGCGATAGAGATCGACGTGCACGCAGGCCACTTGGCCAGTGTTGTAGGTTTCTACCAAGGTATAGGTCGGCGAGCGGATGGTTCCGGTGACCCCGAGCGCCCTCAGCAAGCCTCGCACGCAAGTTGTCTTGCCGGCGCCGAGTTCCCCGCGCAAATAAACCGCGAGGTAGTCGTCGGCGGCGCCCGGTAAGGCGTCCGCGAGCGCCGCGCCAAGCCGTTCGGTCGCGCCGGCATCCGGCAACCGGAGATTCAATGTATGCATGGGTCGGGCATTATACGGGGCATGAGTTCGACCACCGCCCCGGACCCGGCCGCACTAGCGGATGCCATTCGCCGCTGGGGGAAGGAATTGGGATTCACGCGCGTCGGCATCGCGCAAATCGATCTCGGTGACGATGAGGCTCATTTCCTCGATTGGCTGCGCGCCGGTTTTGCAGGCGAGATGGCTTACATGAGGCGCCATGGCACCAGGCGCTCGCGGCCGGCGGATTTGGTGCCCGGCACCGTCAGCTGCGTCAGCGTACGGATCGATTATTGGCCGACCGGCGCGGCCGATGCGTGGGAGACCTTGGCCGAGCCCGCGAAGGGCTACATATCCCGCTATGCCTTGGGCCGCGATTATCACCGGCTGATCCGCAATCGGCTGCAAAAGCTCTGCGATCGCATCGGTGATGCGGTCGGCTCCTTCGGCCATCGCGTGTTCACCGACAGCGCGCCGGTGCTCGAGAAGGCGCTTGCGCGCAACGCCGGCCTAGGGTGGATCGGCAAGCATACGAACTTGATCGATCGCGACGCCGGCTCATATTTTTTTCTCGGCGAGATCTATTTGGACTTCGAATTGCCCGCCGATGCCCGCAGCACGGCGCACTGCGGCACCTGCAGCGCGTGCATGCCGGCCTGTCCGACCGGTGCGATCGTCGCCCCGTACCGGCTCGACGCGCGTCGCTGCATCTCGTATCTGACGATCGAACTGACCGGATCGATCCCGGTTGAGCACCGGCGGGCGATCGGCAATCGCATTTACGGCTGCGATGACTGTCAACTGGTCTGCCCTTGGAACAAGTTCGCGCGGCCGGCGAGCGAACCGGCGTTCGCGCCGCGTCACGGCCTCGATCATGCCGATCTGGTCGAACTGTTCGGTTGGAGCGAGGCGGAATTTCTCGAAAAGACGCGAGGCAGCGCAATCAAGCGCATCGGCTATCAGCGTTGGTTGCGCAACATAGCAGTCGCGCTCGGCAATGCGCCGAGTTCATCCGCCGTCATTGCCGCGCTCAATTTGCGCCGCGCCGATCCGGCCGATCTCGTCCGCGAGCACGTGCTTTGGGCGCTCGCCGAGCACGCCGCGAAGGCGGGTGCGCTCAGCCCGCGGGCAGCAGACTGCTGCCCGCGGGATTGAAGAAATGCCGGCCGCGCCGCGTCTTGATGATCTGCGCCAACAGCATTTGATAGTCCGCCTCGTTGCCGACCGGATCGATGGCGGCCGAATTCACGATCAACAGCGGCGCCGCGTCATACGCATGGAACAGCCGAGCGTAGGCCTGGGTGAGCTTGTCCAGATAGGCGGGCTCGATGTACTGCTCGTACCGCACGCCGCGCTTCGCGATCCGGTCGATCAATACGTCGACCGGCGCTTGCAGATAGACGACCAGATCGGGCTTCGGCGCATCGACGACGACTCGCTCATAGACTCGTTCATAGAGCGCGTATTCGGCATCGTCGAGCGTGACTCGTGCGAACAGCCGGTCCTTCTCCATGAGGTAATCCGACACTCGCACCGCTCCGAACAGATCGGCCTGACGAACTTCTTCCAATTGCCGGGCGCGCTGGAACAAGAAGAACAGCTGGGTCTGGAAAGCCGCCGAGCGGGGATTGCGATAGAAACGCTCTAGGAACGGATTCTGATCGGCTTGCTCCAACACGAGCTGCCCGCCCGCGGACTGCGCCAAGCGGCGCGCGAGACTGGTCTTGCCGACGCCGATGGGTCCCTCGACGACGATGTAGCGGTGCGGGATTGCGCTCACTTATCTGGTCTCGCCTTGATTCATTACCGACAGTCCCGCGTCCCCTGCCCGGCGCGCAAGATCCGCAACACAACCGCGCCCCGGGATCTGCAAGGTCGGCGCGATATCGGCCAGAGGATACAGCACGAAGTTACGATCGGACACGCCCGGGTGCGGCACCTTGAGTCCGGGTTCGTCGATCGGCGCGCCGATGATCCAGATCAGATCCAGATCGATCACCCGCGGCCCCCAACGCTCTCGCCGATCGCGCCCCATGGCGCGTTCGATGTCGAGCAATTGGTCCAGCAATTCCCGCGCGCTGCGCAGTGTCAGCAACCCGCAGGCGGCATTGACGAACTGCGGTTGATCCTGGGGACCGAGCGGCGCCGACCGATACATCCGGGAGCGCAGTTCCAGACGCGCGGAAGGGAGCGCCGCGAGCCGCTCGACGGCTTCGGCGATCCGCGCCGGCGGGTCCTGCAAATTGCTGCCGATCGCCACGTACGCCGGACGCCACAGCGAGATCATGCCGCCACGCCTGCGCGCCGTCAGCCCGGCGTTGCGCCGCCGCGCCGTCCGCGTCGCCGCCGGCGGCGGCGCGGAGCCGCCGCGGCCGGGGTGTCGGCGGCAGCTTCCGCGGGCCTGGCCTGAACGATCTTGACGCGCTCCTCTTGCGGCATTACCTGGATCTGCGCCCACCATTCGGCGACTTCGGGGTCGACCGCACCGACTTGCGCGCGCAGCAGAAGAAAATCGTAGGCCGCGCGAAAGCGCGGGTGATGCAGCAGGCCCAAGGCCTTCACGCCGCTGCGCCGGTTGAAGCGCGGTTGCAGCATCAGCAGTTCGCGCATCGGCACCGCGAAGCGGCGGGGAATCGCCACGCGCGATTGCTGCGCCTTCAATACGGTGTCGCAGGCCTGCAGAAGCTGGGCGAGATCCGGCGCCGGCCCGGCCTGCCGTTCGTTCATCTCGCGCAGCACCGCACCCCACAGCAGAAGGGAGAACAGGAATGTCGGCGTCACGGCCTTGTCGGCCACGATGCGCTGATCGGTGTTCTCCAACCCCAGCTCGAGCATCTGGCGCGCGTAGGCGTAAGGCGGCAACGCAAATGCGGCCGCCGACAGCGGGAACAAATGCTCGAACAGCCCATACTGCTGCAGTAGCCGGTAGGATTTCGCTCCGAATCCGGACAGAAACAGCTTCAGGCATTCCTCGAACAAGCGCGCCGGCGGCACGCCGTCGAGCAAGTTGGCCAGACGCCGGATAGGCTCCTCGGTGCCCATTTCGATCGAGAAGTCCAGTTTTGCCGCGAAGCGCGCGGCTCGCAGCATGCGCACCGGATCCTCGCGGTAGCGGGCATCGGGGTCGCCGATCATCTTCAACCGGCGCGCCCGCACGTCGGCGACGCCGCCGACGAAATCCCACACGGAAAAATCCTCGATATTGTAGTAGAGCGCGTTCGCCGCGAAGTCGCGGCGCCACACGTCTTCGGCGATCGTGCCGTAGATGTTGTCCCTGAGGATGCGGCCGCTCTGATTGACCGCGCGGTGCAGCGTGTCGTCAGCGGCGATTTCCGGATCGCCGTCCTCGCCCTCCTCGTCCTCGCGCTCCGGAGCCGCCGCCGCACGGAAGGTCGCCACTTCGATGATCTCGGTGCCGTAGTGCACGTGCGCGAGGCGGAAACGCCGGCCGATCAGCCGGCAATTGCGGAACAAACGCCGCACTTCCTCGGGCAAGGCATTGGTCGCTACGTCGAAATCCTTCGGCGTGATGCCGAGCAGAATGTCGCGCACCGCGCCACCGACGAGAAACGCCTGATATCCCGCCTCGCGCAGCCGGTACAGCACTTTCAATGCGTTGGGCGATATCGCGGAGCGAGAAATCGCGTGCTCGGAGCGAGGAATGATGGCCGGCAGGGACTGAGTGGGGTATTGCGTTGACGAAACGTTCAAATAGGGGGTTCCGCTTGAGTCCAAAAAATTGGTCCGTATACTACCAGCCCTCTTGGATCCAAGGCGGCCGACATCCGCCGCACCGCCAAGCTTAAGGCTCCCTTCGTCTAGAGGCCTAGGACACGGCCCTCTCAAGGCTGTAACACGGGTTCGAATCCCGTAGGGAGCGCCATTTGCGGCAAGAACCGGCTAATCGATCGTCGATCGCGCGTCGCCCAAGGAACGGTCGTTCGGCCTACGGGATGAGAACCCGAAGGGTTCGACGAGCCGCCGCCCGGCGGCGGCGAAGGAGCCCGGAGCGCATGGCGCGACGGCGGTCCCGAGCTCCAACGGGGCGAGGGACGAGGCGCGCAGCGCCGAGCAATCCCGTAGGGAGCGCCATTAAATCAATGATTTACGTGCACATGCTTGGTGGGGACTTGCCGCGGTGACCCTTCGTTGGCGCGCTCCCCGCCCGCGCGGACGCGGCGCACGGCGCGGCCTGCTTGGGTTCAACGGCGGTGCAAGTTACACTGCACCGGCGATCACAGCCGCGAAAGCCTGGAGCCTGCCTGCGGCAGGGGCAGCTGAAGGGCAGCTTGAACGGCCGCTTGAAGGCATAGGCCCTTCGGGATCGCTAATCAATAACCAACCAGGGGAGCTCACCCATATGCATCCGATCAACTCCGTCAAGGGGGCCATCACGACCGGTGTCGTTCTTTCGGTCATCATCGGCATTTGCCTCAGTGTCTGGGCCGGCCTAGGTGCCGGGTTCCACGCCGTCCTCATCGATCGGTGGCTGCACATATTGTCGGGCGTCATGTGGATCGGGCTTTTGTATTATTTCAACGTCGTGCAAACGCCGGGCATGGCGGCGGCGGCCGCCGACAAGGGCGGCCCAGGCGGCGCGGGCATCTCGAAGTACATCGCCCCGATGGCGCTGCTTTGGTTCCGATGGGCCGCCGTTGCGACCTGGGTGACCGGCGCCGCCTATTTGATGACCGGCTACGGAGCGAACAATGCCGGCGCCATCCTGCAAGCGTTTACTTTGCAATCGGGATATCGATCGATCGGAGTCGGTGCATGGCTCGGCACGATCATGTTGATCAACGTTTGGGTATTCATTTGGCCCAACCAAAAGAAAATTTTGGGGCTCGTACCGGCGACCGACGAGGAGAAGGCCGCGGCGCGTAAGATCGCCGGCAAGGCGTCGCGCATCAACTTCATCCTCTCGGTGCCGATGCTGATGTGCATGGGCGGACAGGCGCACGGCTTGCCGTTCTAAGGAGCCGCTCGACGATCGATACCGGGGCGAGCGCGCGCTCGCCCCTTCCTCTTGCACGCGGCGCGTCGCTACGGGGAAGTACGGAGTGCCAAATGGAACCTCCGCCCTACAATGGGCCGGCCATCCAACGGAGGTTAGGCGGCGATGAAAATAGCGATTTCACGGCGCGAGGCGCTCAAACAGTTCGGTGTGGCGGCCGCTGCGCTCGCCATCGCGCGCGGCGCCGCTGCCGCCGAGCCCCTGCCGCACCTGAGTCCGGCCGATCCCGTCGCGGCGAGCCTGGGTTACCACGAGAACGCCGGCGCGGTCGACGCGGCGAAGTTTCCGCAATTCAAGCCGGGGTCGAAGTGTTCGAATTGCGCGCAACTGACGGGCAACGCCGGCGATGCCTGGCGCCCTTGCAATATTTTCGCGGGCAAACTCGTCAGCGCCGACGGCTGGTGCTCGGTCTACACCAAGAAACCTTGATCCGGCGCGCTGCTGCGCAAGCGCCGGGATCGATCGCAAGCTCCTATCCTTGAGCTGACGGCTGTCTGCGTTCGCAGACAGAGGCTGCCATTGGCGCACCCGATCCGCCCTCGTGTCAACGCGAGCCGCGGCGGCGCGTTCCTGTTTGCATGCAGGGTGCCGCGAGGCGCTCCAAGACGACGGCAAACGGGTTCCACGCAATTCAGGAGCATCACGTCATGAATTTCGACGCAATTCGCTTATCTCTGATCGGTGCGGCGACGGTATTGCTCGCCGCCTGCGGCGGCGCGAGCGGTACTGCGCCAACACTGTCCGCTCCGCAAAACACCAATCTGTCGCTGCTGCTGAGCGACGCATCCAGCGAGGATTGGGCGACGATCGGCGTCAAGGTTCTCTCGATCGCGCTGGTGCCGCAAGGCGGCGGCGGCAACGTCACGGTCTACACGGCGCCGGCCGACGTGCCGGTCATCAACTTGGCGCAGCTCGATCAGCTCGGCGAGTTGATCGGCAACGCGAGCGTGCCGACCGGCACCTATACCGGCGCCATGCTGACCTTGAGCGCCAACCCCGGCGACTTGTTGCTGATCGCCTCCGCCGATCCCGAGCCGGGATTCGCTGCGGCGCCCGGCGCTATCATTCCATCGAGCCAGATCGACATTCAGCACACGCAAGGCACGGCGCCGAATATGACCGTGCCGATCGCCGTCAACTTCGCGACGCCGCTGGTCCTCAGCGCCTCGCAGAACAATCAATTGGACTTGGAATTCGATCTCGGCCACCCGGCCTTCCTGATCGCCCACACGCCGGTCGCAACGGCAACGACGATCTGGGCGGTAAACTTCGACGGGCCGGTGCGCCGCCATCCGTTGAACGACATCGCCTCGCTGGTATTGCGGCATCTTTACGGCGCCGTGACCGCGATCGCAACCGACAACAGCGCGATCACGATCACCAAGGAATATCCGACCGAACCCGTCGTCAATCCGGAGACCGCGGTGACGACGGCGCAGTCCTTGCAAATTCTCGCCGATGCGGCCAACGGCACGATTTTCTATGACCTGGACGCCAAGACGCGCACCGTCATCAAGGATTTCTCGTCCGAAGGCTCGCTGGTCGGCAAATCGGCGCGCATCGCGGCGCGCTATCAGGAAGACGGCACGCTGGTCGCGGTGCGAATTTGGGCCAGCAGCCAGTTCAACAGCGTGTGGTTCAGCCCCGAAGGCCACGTGCTGCATGTCGATGCAGCGAACGACATCGTGACGGTCCAGAATGAATCGGGAATCGGCGTCCCGTTGGTCGTCGATGCGAACACGCAGTTCTTCTTCCGGACGCCCCAGAACGCGATCGCCGACACCACGCCGATCGCAACGGGAACGGCGTTCCTCGCGAATCAGGATTTGGTGCGCGGCTTCAAGGTGCATGCAAGCGTCGTCGATCCGCTGGCGACGCCATTGGTGGCGCAGTCGATCGACATCGAGACGGCCGTCTACGACGGCACGATCTCGGCACCCGATGCGACCGGCTTTACCTACACGCGCAAATTCCGCTCGGCCGGCGACAACTACGTGCATACGCTGGATTACATATCGGCGGCGACGGCCAATGGCAAGGACGCCAGCGGCAATCCGATCGACGGCTACAAATGGTGGAACTTCGCCTTCCCGACCACGGTCGACAGCGGCGCGAACGCGATCGGCGACTTCGTCGCCGCGACGAACGGCGCGGTCGATTTCGGCGGCAGCGCCGGCGCGGTCGCAACCATGGGCGTCAGCCGCGCGATCTGGAACGATCCGGCGAGCGCCAATAGCTGGTCAGCCGCCGCGACCGTGCTGTTGCCGTCGAAGCTGCCGTTGGGCACGGTCGCAAACGGACTCCTCAACAATGCGTTTACGATGACGGTTGCCGGCGGCACGACGGCCGCGACGATCGACATCAGCACGACCTCCGGCGGCGCCACCCTCGTCTACCAGGTGGACCGCACCAATGGCGTCGTGACGATCAGCCCGGTCGACATCACGACGAGTGCGGGCTTGATGAGCTTGACGAATGGGCTCGCGGTCGGCGCGCGCGTCAAGGTCTACGGACTGCCCCAGCCGGACGGCACCGTGAAAGCCTACGTGCTGACTTATTTCACGGGTACTCAACCGGCCGCGTAGCGGCTGCGGAAACCCGCGAAGGCCGGGAATACTCCCGCCGTGCGGCGTCGCAGGATGCCGTACGGCGGTTCCGTTTCGCCTTTACAATTCTTGACCGCCTCGGCCGGTATATCGCTCCCCGGCGGCGCGGTCAGTAGGGTATCTTGCCCTGCAATGAATGACGTCAATTCCACCGATCGGGCGTTGCTGAGTAGGGAATCCGCGACGCACAGCCGCCGCAACAAATCGATCGCCGGCGGCCTCGCGCTGGCGCTGGCGCTCGCCGGCGCCTACGTGTGGCACCGCACTCACAGTAATCCGGACGGCACGGCGGGAGCGGCCGGCGGCACGAGCGATGCCGCACAGCGCCCGGTGCCGGTCGGCGTCGCCACCGCGGCGAAAGGCGATGTCAACGTCTATCAGGACGGACTCGGCACCGTCGTGCCGCGCAACGTCGTTACTGTGCATACGCGCGTCGACGGAGAGTTAATGCGGGTGCTGTTCAAGGAAGGGCAGCTCGTCAAAGCGGGCCAATTGTTGGCTGAAATCGATCCCCGCCCCTATCAGGTATTGCTGACCCAGGCCGAAGGGCAGATGGCGCGCGACCAGGCGCTATTGAAAAATGCTCAAATCGATCTCGATCGCTACAAGACTCTGTTCGGTCAAGACTCGATCTCGCAGCAGCAGCTCGCGACCCAGGCCGCGCTGGTGCGCCAGTACGAAGGCACCGTAATGGCCGACAAGGGCCAGGTCGACAGCGCCAAGCTATCGCTGGTTTACACACGAGTGGTGGCGCCGCTCTCCGGACGGGTGGGCTTGCGGCAAGTCGACCCCGGCAACATCGTCCACGCCGCCGATGCGAATGGCTTGGTCGTGATCACGCAGATTCAACCGATGACCGTGATCTTCACGGTTCCGGAAACGCGCTTGACGCAGATCGTTCCGCGGCTCTACGCCGGCGCAAACCTCCCCGTGGAGGCTTGGGATCGCGACAGTAAAATAAAGCTCGCGACCGGGTCCCTGATCGCCACCGACAATCAAATCGACCCCACAACGGGTACGGTCAAATTGCGAGCCGAATTCCAAAACGAAAAATACCTGCTGTTCCCGAATGAGTTCGTCAACGCAAAAGTGCTGATCGAACGCCGCCGCGATGCCACGGTCATACCGGTGACGGCCGTGCAAGTCGGCGCCGTGGGCTCTTTTGTCTACCTAGTGCAGCCCAACCACACGGTCGCGGTCCGCCCGGTCAGCGTGGGGCCGGCTGACGGCAGCCTGATCGCCATAGACAAGGGGATCGCACCCGGTGACGTAGTCGTCGTCGACGGCACCGATAGCCTGCGCAACGGCGCCAAAGTACAGCCGGTCGCGCGCACTGCGCCCGCCACACAGCGGCCAAAGAGCGGGAACAATCAGCCGAGCAGCGGATGAATCCGTCCCGCCCGTTCATCACGCGCCCTGTCGCAACCTCGCTGCTGATGGTCGCGCTGTTCCTGAGCGGCGCGATCGCATTCCGTCTGCTGCCTCTATCGGCGCTGCCGGAGGTCTCCTACCCGACGATACAGATTACGACGCTATACCCGGGCGCCAGCCCCGACGTGATGACCTCGTCGATCACGGCGCCGCTCGAGCGGCAACTCGGGCAAATTCCAGGATTGAATCAAATGCTGTCGACGAGTTCCGGCGGCGCTTCGGTGATCACGCTGCAATTCAATCTTGCACTGGATATCGACGTCGCCGAACAAGAAGTGCAGGCGGCCTTGAACGCGGCGGGTAATTTACTGCCGACGGATCTGCCGGCGCCGCCGATCTACAACAAAGTCAATCCGGCTGACGCGCCCGTCATGACGCTGGCGGTCACGTCGGCGACGATGCCGCTGCCGCAAGTACAGGATCTGGTCGACACGCGATTCGCCCAGAAACTCTCGCAACTTCCGGGCGTCGGCTTGGTCACGATTTCGGGCGGCCAACGTCCCGCCGTGCGCATTCAAGCCAATATGGCGGCTTTGACCGCGCTCGGACTCAGCTTGGACGATCTGCGCGCCGCAATCGGCAATGCCAACGTCAATACGCCGAAGGGCAGCTTCAACGGCCCCGCACAGGCCTCGTCGGTCGATGCGAACGATCAGATCAGATCGGCGAGCGACTACGCGCAGGTCGTCATCGGCTACAAGAACGGCGCGCCGATTCGCCTGTCCGACGTCGCGACGGTGATCGAAGGCGCCGAAAACGTCAACTTGGCCGCATGGGCAAACGACAAGGCCGCGCTCATCGTCAATGTACAGCGCCAGCCGGGAGCCAATGTGATTTCGGTCGTCGACGGCATCAAGCAATTGCTGCCGCGGCTACGCGCCGGACTGCCGCGAGCCGTGGACGTCGCCGTGATTACCGACCGCACGGTGACGATCCGGGCATCCGTCGCCGACGTGGAATTTGAATTGCTGCTGGCCGTCGTCTTGGTCGTGCTGGTGATCTACTGCTTTCTGCAAAACGCGCGAGCGACGGTCATTCCGGCGGTTGCCGTGCCGCTATCCTTGATCGGCACGTTCGGCGTGATCTATTTGGCGGGTTTTTCGATCAACAACCTGACCTTGATGGCGCTGACGATCGCGAGCGGCTTCGTCGTCGACGATGCGATCGTCATGATCGAGAATATTTCGCGGTTCATCGAAAAAGGCTACGCGCCCATGCAAGCGGCCCTCGCGGGCGCGGAGCAAATTGGATTCACCATCATCAGCCTGACGGTCTCGTTGATCGCCGTGCTCATACCGCTGCTGTTCATGGGCGACGTCGTCGGCCGGCTTTTTTGGCAGTTTGCGATCACTCTGGCGGTCGCGATTCTGATCTCCGCGGCTATTTCCCTGACATTGACTCCGATGATGTGCGCGAATCTGTTGACCTCCGCCGACGAAGTCCGAAAGAGCCGCTTCGCCCTGATCTGCGAACACGCCCTTGCCGCGGTGATCGCGCGCTACATGCGGACGCTCGACTGGGTGCTCGCGCGGCAGCGGATGACTCTGTGGTTCGCGAGCTCAACCGTCGCACTGACCGTGATTCTGTACCTTTGGGTCCCGAAGGGATTTTTTCCGATTCAGGATACCGGCTTGATTCAAGGCATCTCGGAGGCTCCGCAATCCGTTTCGTTCAGCGCGATGGCGGCGCGCCAGCAGGCGCTGGCGCGGATTCTGCTCAACGACCCGGCGGTTGCCAGCTTGACCTCGTTGGTCGGCGTCGACGGCACCAACACGACCTTGAACAGCGGACGGCTGCTGATCAACTTGATCCCGCTCGCCGATCGCGACGACGGCCAGACGGTGCTGGCGCGCCTGCAGGCCGAAAGCAGCGCGGCGGCGGGCATCGCCCTATATCTGCAGCCGGTGCAGGATTTGACGATCGAGGACCGGATCAGCCGCACGCAATTCCAATTGACGCTCGAAACCGCGGACCAAAGCGCACTGTCGGATTGGACCGCAAAGCTCGTCGCGCGGCTGAGGGGCCTGCCTGAACTCGCGGGCGTCGCCAGCGATCTGCAGGATCAGGGCCGACAAGCCTACATCACGATCGATCGCGACGCCGCGGCGCGCCTAGGCGTGACGGCTGCGTCGATCGACAACGCCTTGTACGATGCCTACGGCCAACGGCTCGTATCGACGATCTTCACGCAGTCGAACCAATACCGCGTGATACTCGAGGCCGACCCGAGCCAGCAGACCAGCCCCGCACTGCTCGCGAATCTCTACGTCCCGTCCGCCTCCGACGTGCAGGTGCCGCTGGCGTCGATCGCGCGCGTGACCGACAGGCCGGCCGCGCTCGTGATCAATCATTTGGGGCAATTTCCGGCCGCCACGATTTCCTTCAATCTTGCGCCGGGCGCCTCACTAGGCGAAGCCGTCACGGCGATCACGAACGCAGAGCAGGGGCTGCGGATGCCGCTCAGCGTGCAAGCGGCTTTTCAAGGCGCGGCGCGCGCATTCCAGGCCTCGTTGTCGAACACTTTGTTGCTGATCCTGGCCGCGATCGCGACCGTATATATCGTCCTCGGCGTTCTTTACGAGAGTTACATCCATCCGCTGACGATCTTGTCGACGCTGCCGTCCGCCGGAATCGGCGCCCTGCTCGCGCTGATGATCGCCCGGGATGATCTGAACATCGTCGCGATCATCGGCATCGTCCTGCTGATCGGCATCGTCATGAAGAACGCGATCATGATGATCGACTTCGCTTTGAACGCCGAGCGCAAGGAAGGAAAGTCGGCGCCCGACGCAATTCGTCAAGCCTGCCAGCTGCGCTTCCGACCGATCATCATGACCACTTTTGCCGCATTGCTCGGCGCCCTGCCGCTGATGCTCTCGTACGGCGTCGGCGGAGAGTTGCGCCGGCCGCTTGGCATCACGATGGTCGGCGGTTTGATCATGAGTCAGCTGCTGACCTTGTTCACGACGCCGGTCGTCTATTTGATGTTCGACCGGCTCGCGAGACGCTTTGGCGCGCGCGCCGCCCCGCAATCGGCCCTGAGCACGTGAATCCGTCGCGCCTATTCGTCGAGCGGCCGGTGGCAACGACGCTGCTGACGATCGGCATCGCATTGGCGGGCGTGATTGCGTTCGGGCTGCTCCCCGTATCGCCGCTGCCGCTCGTGGATTTTCCGACCATTTCGGTCAACGCCTCGCTGCCGGGCGCGAGTCCCGAAACAATGGCGGCTACCGTCGCGACGCCGCTCGAACGGGCATTGGGCCAAATCTCCGGTGTCACCGAAATGACGTCGTCCAGTTCCCTGGGTTCGACTGAAATCACGCTGCAATTCGCGCTCGATCGCGACATCGACGGCGCCGCGCGCGACGTTCAGGCGGCGATCAACAAGTCGCGCAATCTATTGCCCGCCAATCTGCCCAGCAATCCGAGCTACCGCAAGGTCAACCCGGCGGACTCGCCGATCCTGATCTTCGCGCTGACCTCCGATACGATGACGCTCGGGCAGATGTACGACGCCGCCGACACGATCATGGCGCAAAAACTCAGCCAGGTTTCGGGGGTCGGCCAGGCCGAGGTCGCCGGCAGTTCGCAGCCGGGCGTCAGGGTCGAGTTGAATCCCGCGCTGCTGAATCACTTCGGCATCGCGCCGGAGCAAGTGCGCGCGGCCATCGTCGCAGCCAATGCCCACAGACCCAAGGGCTACATCGAATCCGGCGATCGGCGCTGGCAGATCGGCGCGAACGACCAAGCGGTGACTGCCGACGATTTTCGCCCGATCATCGTCAGTTACAAGAACGGGGCTGCCGTGCGCCTCGGCGACGTGGCCGACGTGATCGACTCGGTCCAGGACTTGCGGCACATAGGCCTCGCCAACGGCAAGCCGGCGGTGATCGTTCTGATCTTCCGCGAACCCAACGCGAATATCATCTCGACCGTCGATCGCGTCAAAGCGATGCTGCCGGTGATCGAAGCGTCGATGCCGCGGGCGATTCACGTGACGATCGCGAACGACCGGACACCTCCGATACGCGCCTCGCTGCGCGAAGTCGAGGAGACTCTCGCGATCTCGGTGGTCTTGGTCGTGATCGCGGTTTTGCTGTTCCTTCGGCGCGTCTCTGCGGCGGTGGTGCCGATGGTCGCCGTGCCGGTTTCGCTGATCGGCACGTTCGGCGTCATGTACTTGGCAGGATTCAGCCTCGACAACCTGTCGTTGATGGCCTTGACCGTCGCCACCGGCTTCGTCGTCGACGATGCGGTCGTCGTGCTGGAAAACATCTCGCGGCACGTGGAGGCCGGCATGAAACCCTTTGCGGCGGCGCTGCAGGGTGCGCAGGAAGTCGGCTTCACGGTCTTGTCGATGAGTTCATCGCTGATCGCCGTATTCATCCCGATCTTGCTGATGGGCGGAATCATCGGCCGGCTGTTCCGCGAGTTCGCCTTGACCTTGACGGCCGCGATACTGATATCCCTGCTGCTGTCGCTGTCGACGACGCCGATGATGTGCGCCTATCTGCTGCGCGCCCAGGACGCCGTCAGGCCGGCGAACAGATCGTGGCGGCGGTTCGCCGCGCTCGCGGAGCGCGCGTTCACGAGGACGCTGAACGGCTACCGGCGAACCCTCGGATGGGCCTTCGAGCACGGCCGGATAATGATGTTGCTGCTGCTGGTGACGATCTGCCTGAACGTCTATCTCTACGTGATCATTCCGAAAACCTTTTTTCCGCAACAGGATATCGGCCGGCTGATCGGCTCCATCCAGGCCGATCAGAGCATCTCCTTCGACGCGATGAGCGCCAAACTCAAGCTATTCATGGCGGCCGTGCGGCGCGACCCGGCGGTGGACACCGTGATCGGCTTCACCGGCGGCGGGCAAGCGAACACCGGCCGGATGTTCATCGCTCTGAAGCCCTTGTCGGAGCGCACTATCTCGGCCGCGGGAGTCATCGCCCGTATTCGGAAACGGCTCGCCTCGATCTCCGGCGCGACGCTCTATCTGCAGGCTATGCAGGACATCCGGATCGGCGGACGCCAGAGCAATTCACAGTACCAGTACACGTTGCAGGCCGACGATCTGACGGTACTGCGGACCTGGGAGATCAAGATCCGCGCGGCGCTGGCCGCGCTGCCGCAGCTGACCGACGTCAATTCCGACGCCCAGGACAGGGGCATCGAGTCCTACCTAGTCATCGATCGCAACGCGGCCGCGCGCCTCGGAATCAATCCGGCGATCGTCGACACGACGCTCAACGATTTGTTCGGGCAACGGCAGGTATCGACGATCTATAATCCGATGAATCAATACCGCGTCGTCATGGAGGCTGCGCCCTTGAACTCCGAGAGCGCGCAGGCGCTGCAAAATGTCTACGTCGCGGGTCTCGCGCCCGACGGCGCGGCGAGCATCGTGCCGCTCGCATCGATCGCCCGATGGGAATCGCGGCGCACCTCGTTGACCGTCAATCATCAGGGTCTGGCCGCCGCGACGACGATCTCCTTCGGCACGCCGCCGAACGTCTCGCTGTCGCAGGCGACGACCGCGATCCAACGCACTTTGGCGAAGATCGGCGTTCCGGACTCGGTGCGTGGCAGCTTTCAGGGCACTGCCGCCGTATTCCAAGAGTCGCTGCGCAACGAACCCTTGCTGATCCTTGCCGCGCTATTCACCGTGTATATCGTGCTCGGCATACTCTACGAGAGCTACGTTCATCCGCTGACGATAATCTCGACGCTGCCGTCGGCGGGCGTCGGCGCCCTGCTCGCGCTGCTCGCGACCGGCACGCAGTTCAGCATCATGGCGCTGATCGGCGTCATCCTGCTGATCGGCATCGTCAAGAAGAACGCGATCATGATGATCGATTTCGCGCTCGATCTGCAGCGTAAACACGGCACGCCGCCGCGCGAGGCGATATTCACCGCGTGCCTGCAGCGATTCCGGCCGATCATGATGACGACGATGGCCGCGCTGTTCGGCGCTCTGCCGTTGGCGCTGCGCTCCGGAGACGGCGCGGAATTGCGCCGGCCGCTCGGTATCTCGATTGCCGGCGGCTTGATCGTCAGCCAACTGCTGACCCTCTACACCACCCCGCTGATCTACCTATACCTCGACCGCTTCCAGGCGTGGTGGCGCGGAGCGCGCCGGGCGCCGCGAGGCGGCCCCGCAGAAATCGCATCGGACTCGGCCGCATGAATACATCGCGACTTCGCCTGCTCGTCGTCTTGGCGCCGCTCGCCGTGCTCGGCGCTTGCGCGGTCGGCCCGAATTACGTGCGCCCCGGCGTGCCGAAGCCCGCGGCCTATGCGGAATTGCGCGGCTGGAAGGCGGCGCAACCGCAAGATGAGGCGCCGCGGGGCCGCTGGTGGTCGCTCTACGGAGATCGGGATCTCGATGCGCTGATGGACCGGTTGAACGCATCGAATCAAACGGTCGCGCAAGCCGAGGCGCAATACCGCTCGGCACAGGCGCTCGTGCAGCAGGCGCGCGCCGCCTTGTTTCCGTCCGTGACCGCCTCGGCCTCGACGACGCGCTCGCAAAGCGGATCGGCGCGCTCCGCGCCGGGCGCCGCTGCCGGCGCCGCTGCCGGCGCCGCGCCGACATCGACGGTGGATTCGGCATCCGTCAACGCCAGTTGGGAAATCGACTTGTGGGGTAGGTTGCGGCGCCAGGCCGAGAATGCGCGCGAGAATTCCAAGGCGAGCGCCGCCGACTTGGCGGCCGCGCGCCTGAGCGCACAGGCGGCACTCGCCGTCGATTATTTTCAGTTGCGCACGACCGACGAACAGATACGCTTGTATCAGGCGAATGTCGATGGGCTGCGCCGCTCGCTGCAAATCGCGCAGAATCAATTCGCGGCGGGGGTCGCCGGCCGCGCCGATGTCGCGCAAGCGCAAACGCAGCTGCAATCGACCGAAGCCTCGGCGATCGATCTCGGCATAGCGCGGGCGCAGCTAGAACATGCGATCGCCGTGCTGATCGGCGAGGCGCCGGAGGACTTCTCGCTGAAGCCGGGGCCGTTTCGAGTCAAAATTCCGAACATACCGGTCGACGTCCCGTCCGCCCTGCTCGAGCGACGGCCGGACATCGCCGCCAATGAACGCCGCGTCGCGGCGGCCAATGCGAACATCGGCGTTGCCGAGTCGGCGTATTTTCCCGCTTTGACCCTGTCCGGAGCCTTCGGCTACGAGGGCACGAGCTGGTCTCGTCTCGCCATGCTTGCCAATCGGGTCTGGTCCGCCGGTCCCGCCGTCGCGCTCAGCGTCTTCGATGCCGGCGCACGCCGGGCCGCGACCAGACAGGCAATCGCAAACTACGACGCCAGCGTCGCCGTCTATCGCCAGACCGTGCTCGGCGCGTTTCAGGAGGTCGAGGACGATCTCGCCGCGTCGCGCTTGCTCAACGAAGAGCTGGTGGTACAGGATGCCGCGACGAAGGCCGCCGACGAGTCACAGACCATCGCGCTGAATCAGTATAAGTCCGGCGTCGTCAGCTATTTGAACGTCGTCGTCGCGCAAACGACCGCGCTGAGCAACGAACGCGCCTCGCTAGTGCTGCGCGGCCGGCAACTGGGCGCGAGCGTCGCGCTGATCACCTCGCTTGGCGGCGGGTGGAATCGGCCTTGATCGCGGCCGCCGGCGCGGCGATGCCGATGCCGTGGCGATAGACGTTTTGCGCGCCGAGGTATCCCGTCGCGGCCAAACCGAAGGTAGCGGCCAGCAATAGGAGCACGAACAGCATACTGGGCCTCGAGGCTTGCTGGCTGCCCGCCCCGCGCCACACGGCGAGCAGTACCAGCATGATCGAGGTCAGAATCGCCCATTTCACGTGCACCGCAACCGCGTGCTGCGCCGCTGCGTCGATGTGCAGGCCGATGACGGCAGCCAGACCGGTTGCGACGGCGGCCACGGCCGCGACGGCCGCCGCACCGAGATTCCAGGTACCCACCGTCGCCAATACGGCTGCGTGGCGGTCGTCGCGCAGCAGGCGCGCCGACGCCAAGGCCAAGGCCGCGGTGGGGCCGAGCGCGAGCGGGAAATGCACGACGAACGGGTGCCATCCGGGAATCACGCTGACAGCTCCCGGCGCCACCAAGCGATCACGTCCGCCAAACCGTCCGCCAATGTCAGCCGCGGACTCCAATGCAGCTCACCGTGCAGGCGGCCGATATCCGGAACGAGCAAATCCGGTTCGCCGGGCGGCGCCGGTTTTGCACCGAGTCGGATCAAATCCGGCCTGCCGATTTGCGCGGCAATCAGGCCGGTCAAGCCGGCCACCGAAATTCTGCGCTCCGATCCGATGTTGACCGGCTCCTGCAGGCTGCTGTCCAATAGCGCCGCGAACGCCGACCCGACGTCTTCGGCGTGGAGAAAGCTGCGGATCTGCCGTCCGTGCGTGCACAGCGCCGGTTGATTCGACAGCAGTTGCCGTATCACTGACGGCACCAGGCGCTGCGGGTATTCGGCCGGTCCGAATTGAAAAAAGATCCGCCCCCATGCCGAGGTGCGGCCGCAGCGTCGCGTCGCCGATTCCAAAGCGCGCTGCATCGCAAGCTTGCAGGCGACGTACGGCGCCAGTTCTCCCGGCACTTGGTCGGCGAGCGGGCTCGCTCCCTCGATGCACACGCCGGATCCGTTCCAGGCGTATTCGGCGCAGCTGCCGGCCATGACCGCACGCTCGCCGCCTTGAGCCAGGAAGGCCCGTAGCAAATATTCACTCGCCTCCAGCCATCGATAATTCGCCGCGCTATGCCAATAGACTCCCGGCGTCGCGATCCACGCAAAATGCAGCAGATGAGTCGGCCGCACCGTCGCAATCAGCCCATCGATGCTCGCCCAGTCCAGCAGATCGGCGGCGTGCACCGTGGCGCCGGCCAGTTGCGCCGGCGCCGCCCGCGACCCGGCCGATGTGACCGCGTGCGCCTCGAAGCCGCGCCGCAGCAGCGCCGGTATGCTCCAGCGGCCGATGAAGCCGCCCGCGCCGCTGACCAGAACACGACGATTGCCCAATCCGTAAGTCCCGCTAGGAATCGTGCGCCGCCGCCAGAGGCGGCCAGCCGGCGTCGCGCGGCGATATCAGCACCGGAGGGAGCGGCCAGGCGATGCCGATCGCGGCGTCGTCCCAGCGGAATCCGCGGCTGGCACGCGGCACGTGCGGCGCCGAGATCATATAGTACAGCTCAGCGCCGTCGGTCAGCGTGATGAAGCCGTGAGCGAATCCCGGCGGAATGAATAGCGCTCGGCGGTTCGCCGCGGATAATTCCGTACCGAACCAGCGGCGATAGGTCGCGGATTGCGGGCGGATGTCGACGACGACGTCGAAAACGGCACCCAATGTGCAGCGTACCAGCTTGTCCTCGGCATGCGGATTCGCCTGGAAGTGCATGCCGCGCAGAGTTCCGCTGCGCGCGTTGAACGACACGCTGCATTGCTGCATCGGCGCCTCGATCCCCTGTGCGGCAAACTCCTCCCGGCAATAGGACCTCGCGAAGAACCCGCGTTCATCCGTGATCGGTTCGATATCGACGATCAACGCGCCGGCCAATCCGCAATCGCTGAATTTCATGTTCCGCTTCTATCCCGCCCATCGCTTCCACGGCGCCGCACCGCTATCCCACAAGGCGTTCAAGCTTTGCTTGTCGCGCAGCGTATCCATCGGTTGCCAAAAGCCGCGATGCGTCCACGCGTTCAGTTGTCCGCCGGCCGCCAGACTCTCCATCGGTTCTTTTTCCCAGACGGTGGCGTCCCCGGCGATCAATTCGACTACGCTGGGATCCAGCACGAAAAAACCGCCGTTGATCATGCCGCCTTCGGATTGCGGTTTTTCCGCGAACGAGACGACCTTGTCGTGCGCGGCGACGATTCGACCGAAACGGGCCGGCGGCCGCACGCAGGCGACGGTCGCCTTGCGCCCCTTCGCCAGGTGAAACGCCACTTCGGCGCCGATGTCGATGTCCGCCAGGCCATCGCCGTACGTCATGCAGAACGGCGCGCCGGCATCCAGATACTTGCCGACCCTGCGCAGGCGGCCGCCGGTCATCGTTTCCTCGCCGGTGTCGACCAGGGTCACTTTCCACGGTTCGCTGCGGCAGTCGTGATACTCGACGACGTTGCGTGTCATGTCGAAGGTGACGTCCGCCTGATGCAAGAAGTAATTTGCGAAGTACTCCTTGACCATGTAGCCCTTGTAGCCGAGGCAGACGATGAACTCGTCGATGCCGAAGCCGGCATAGAGCTTCATGATGTGCCACAGAATCGGCCGACCTCCGATTTCCACCATCGGCTTCGGCCGCGAGTTGGATTCCTCGGCGATGCGCGTACCCTTGCCGCCGGCGAGTATGACGCACTTCACGACGGCCGCTCCGGCAAATCCTCGTAACGACTGATTTGTTCCCGTGAAAAACGCAGCATGTCCTCCCCCTCGCGCGCGGCCAGATACCATTCCGCGGTCCAATTCAGCGCCGCGGCAATGTCGAGACGCCCCTTCCAGCCGAGCGCCTGCTCGGCCAGCGCCGATGATAGCCGGAGTGCCTGCGCTTCCGGCGGGTGCGTCCCCGCGTCGCGAGCCCAGCCTATTTTTCCGTCGAATTTCGAGCTGAACGCCTCGACCACCTCGCTGACGGTGCGAAACGAGGCCGGATCCGGACCGAAGTTGATCCGACGCGGCGCACGCTCCGGCGACTCGATAAGCGCCTGCGCGAGCATCAGGTAGCCGGCCAGCGGATCGAGCACATATTGCCACGGGCGAATCGCCTCCGGATACCGCAAGCGGACCTGCGCGCCCGCATCCAGCGCCCGCAGACAATCGGGGATCAATCGGTCCTCCGACCAGTCGCCGCCGCCGATCACGTTGCCGGCCCGAGCCGTCGCGAGCGGCGGCCCCTTCCGGTAGAAGCTCTCCCGATAGCTCGCCGTCACGAGTTCGGCGCAGGCCTTGCTGCTGCTATACGGATCGTGTCCGCCGAGCGGATCGGTCTCGCGAAATTCGCGGCCGGCGCCGTCGTTCTGGTACACCTTATCGCTGGTTACGACGACGACGCACTGCAATCCCGTCAATGCGCGGCAGGCGTCGAGCACAGTCGCCGTGCCGATCGCGTTCGTACGAAATGTGCCCAATGGATCACGGTAGGATTCCCTTACCAGCGCCTGCGCCGCCAGGTGAATGACGATCTCGGGATCGGCGCGCCGCACCGTGTCGCGCACGAGCGGCTCATCTCGCAGATCGCCGAGTATCGATTCCGAGCCGTCGTCGAGCAGCGTCCACAGGCTTGGCGAAGTTGCCGGCGGCAACGCGAAGCCGGTCACCCGCGCGCCGAGCGAGCGCAGCCACAGGTGCAGCCAGGCGCCTTTGAAGCCGGTGTGGCCGGTCAGCAATACGCGGCGGTTCCGCCAAAACCCGGACCGGTTCATTCGGTCTTGGCCCAATAGGAAGCGAGCGTCCGCAAATACGGACGTACGCGCTTTGCGCCGAGAAATCCGCCGAGCCGGATCTGCAAGTTCAGCCATTTGCGCGAAGCGCTGACGCACAGAAACATATCGCGGTATTGCTCCCGGCCCTGGATCGAGTACGCGATCTTCAAGGCATCGCAGACGATGGCCACCGGCAACTTGTAGATCCGCGCGCGCGCGGCGAACGGGTCGCGGGCGCGCGCCCGAAACGTCCCGTCGCGCGCCAGCAGCCACGTCGCGACGCGCTCCATCACGAACACCTTCATTTGCACGTCGGTGCCGCCGCGATAAGCGACCGGCGCGCAAAATTCGGCGCCGAGCGGATCCGACGCGCTTTCGGCGATCGCGAACAGCGCTTCGCAAACGGCGAGCCATTCCCGCCAAAATCGTGGCTTGGCGATGAAGAAATTCGAGTTCACCGTATTTCTGGAGTCCGATACCAGCCGATCAAGATCGGTCGCCCGGCCGATCCGCCGGAAGAACTTATCGGCTCACGCCTTTGAGCCCGGGATGCTCGGCCTCGCCGTGATCGAACACGTTCCAATAGTAGGCCGTGTTGTGGATGCTGGGGCTGAACAGCAGCACATCCGCGCCGTCCGCCGCGTCGATGAACTGCCGCACGGCGCCGGCGCTCAAGTTCGTCTTCAGTGCGAACTTCGGCGACAGGAATCCGTAATAGGCGTCTTCGTCGAGCGTCTCGCGGAGCAGGAACTTGCGAATCGGCCAATACTCGTACCAATCCGGCCGCTCGTTCGCGGAATTGTCCAAGACGAGAAAGCCGTGGTCCAATGTCTGCGGCGAGGTGTAGTGATTGAGGATTTGATGGACGAACGCGGCGGGCATCGGCGAAGGATACCCAATTCCGATTGCGCGCGCAGCGTACGGGATTGCGCTCAAGCGCCGACGACTCGCCGCAGCAAATCCAAATAGCGCTGCTGGTAGGCGCGCATCGCATAGCGATTCTCGACGTGCTGCCGGCCGGCCGCGCCAAGCTTGGCGCGCAACTTCGGCGAATCGACCAAGGCCTCCAGCCGTTCCTCCCAGTCGCGCTCGTCGCGGGCATGAAAGCCGGTGACGCCGTCGATCACGGCCTCCGTGTTCGCGCCGACCGGCGAGGCGACGCAGGGCAGGCCGGCCGCCATGTATTGCAGCAACTTGAACGCGCACTTGCCGCGCGCCCAGGCATCGTCGCTCAAGGGCATGATGCCGACGTGCGCATCGGCCAGCGATCTCGCCTCGGTCGCCGCGCTCCACGGGACGCGCTCGATCGGCACCTCCGGCCAATCCGGGAACGACGAGCAGATGATCCGCAGACGCAGCCCGGCGTGCCGGCTCGACAATCGCGCCATGGCGGGACGGATCATCTGCAAGTAGACGAGATTCTCGGGGCTGCCGATCCAGACGATCGTCGGTGCGCCCTCGGCGCCCGGCGCCGCCGCGAGGTAGCCGGCGGCGTCGATCGACGTCGGCAGTATCGTCACCATGCGCGCCGATGGCAGCGCCGCCTCGGCCAGCACCGCGTTGCCGGCGGCAACCGCATCCACCCAACGGCAGGTCGCGGCAAATTTGCTGCGGCGCCAGCGCGACTCGTGCGCAGGCTCGCCGAGACGACGCGGCTTGCGCACATAGATCGCGTCGTCGAAATCGAACACCCGGTGGCGGCTCCACGCGGCGAACAAACGCGCCTCGATCGCGCTCAACTTGATTTGATGCAAAACCGTGACGTCCGCCCAACGCCATAAGTCCCGCCGTTCCCAGGTGCGCAGCCCGTAGCGGCGGCTCGGCAGCCGTTCCGTCCGAACCTGCCAGCCGGCGTCGCCCAATGCCCCGACGAGCGACTGCATGCGGTGGCGGAACGACGGCTGATCCAAGTCATAACTGAGCAAAAGAGCGTTCGGCATGGCCTACCCTACTATCCACTGCTCGAGCGCATCGACGGCGACGGCGATGCCGTCGGCCAGCGCGAACGCGGCCGCGCGGGCGGCCAACGCCGAGCGCGCCGGCTCATCGTGCCAGAGATCGCTGGCCCGGCTCGCGATCGCGCCGGCCTCGAGCGGCGCCGACAGCGCGATCCCGGCTTTCACCGCTCGTCGTATTCGAACCGGCTGGTCGCCGGCGATCGGCGTGGCGATGCAGGCGACGCCGCAGGCGATCGACTGCAACAAAGTCGAGCCGCCATTGACGATCGCGATGCGCGCGCCGCGCATCAACTCGGCAAGATCAGCTTGTGGCAGGGGCGCCAAAGCGCGCAGCGTCGCGTTTCGGGGCGAGGCGATCCCGGCCGTCTCGGCGTCGGATTCGCGGCCGGCGGGCCCGACGAACACGGTGGCGACGCCTCCGGCCGCGAGCGCCTGCGCGGCGGCGAAACATACGGCGACCGCATCGCGCGCGCCCGGGTGGCCGGTTCCGCCGCCCGGTACGACGAGCGCGTAGCCGCCTGCCACGGCGCCGATCCGCTCGAGCAGCGCCGCGCGGCGCGCCTGATCCGGCCTCGGCAAAATGACGTCGAGATAGCGCAGCCGCGGCCGGCCCAATAGCCGCAGCTTGCAGCGTTCGATCAACCCAGGATCACCGGCGAAGAATCGCGGATAGGCGATCCAATGCTCGTCCATCAGACGCATCCAGCGCAGCCGGAACGCCTTGCGGCGCTGACGCCGCCGCGCACTGATGTAGACGACGGCGGCGCCGGCCGATCGCGCCGCGCGCAATTGCGCGGTACGACCGGCATTGTCGAATATCACCACCTGCGGTTGGAATTGGGCGATCAATTCGATCACGGCGGCGGATTGAAACGTCGGCGAGGCGTCGACGAGGGTATGCGGATACGGGGCATCCCGGGCATACGGCGCCTGGCGACTCAGAACGAAATGAATCGCGGCGCCGGGCCAGCGCTTGTGCGCCGCCGTCGCGATCGCGAGCGCGCGGGCGTACTCGCCCATGCCGTATCTGCCGGAGACCGGCACGAATAATAACCGCGGCAGCGATTCACCGGATTCAGGCAAAGGCGCTGAACCATCGGTCGAGGACGAGCAGTTGCCAGGCACGCCGGAACTCGGCGTCGACGGCGCGATCGAGCACGCCGCGCGCCATCAGCCGATCGCAGGCCTCCTGCAAGAGCTGCGGGCGGCGTTTGATCCAAGAACGCACCGGCAGTCCGAACCCGGATTTCGGGCGATCCAGGTGTCCCGCCGGCAGGCGCGGTTCCATCAGGCGGCGCAGCAATATTTTACCGCGGCGGCGCGAGCGATCCACGAGCAATTCCGGATCGACCGTCAGCATGAATTCGACGAGACGATGATCGAGCAGCGGCGGACGCACCTCGAGGGAATGAGCCATGCTCGTGCGGTCGACCTTGGTCAACAGACCCTCGGCCAAATCGGTCTGCAGGTCCAACCACCGCAGCTGCACGAGCGGCGCGAGATCGGAGCGCCAAAACTGCCGGTAGAACCAGAAATAATCATAATCCGGCTCGCGCCACTCCGCGGACAACAACTGGTCGACCTGTACCGCGTTGAGACCGCCCAATGCGGCGGCAAAAGCGGGCAAGCCGACGAGTGCGCGGTTCTGCATCGAATGACCGAGGCGCGACAGCGGGGGCAAGCGCCGCGCGAGCAACCTCGTTATCCAGTTCGAGCGGCCGCCGATTCGCGACCAATAGCGCGGATACCCGCAAAAGATCTCGTCGCCGCCTTCGCCGGACAATGCCACCGTGACTTCGCGGCGCGCGAACTGCGCAATCAAATAATTGGACCACGCGGCGCTGTCGCCGAACGGTTCGTCGAACAGACCGGGCATCGCATCGAGCGCGGCGGCGAAATCCCGGGCCTTGGCCGTCATCTGCGTATGCTGCGTGTGCAGATGCCGCGCGACGCCGCGCGCCGCGTCGGCTTCGGAGCGGCCGCTGTCCTCGAAGCCCAGCGTAAATGTCCGGGGATGATCGAGGTAATACGCGGTGACGGCGGAATCGATTCCGCCGCTCAGAAATACTCCCACCGGCACATCCGACAAAGTCTGGGCCGGCACGACCTCGCGCAGCAGCCCGTCCAGCGATTCGACGGTCTGATCAGCCGTGCGCGCTCGAATCTCGGGCGACGGATTCCACCATCGCTCAACTTGCGCACGCCCGCCCTGCCAGCTCAGCAGATGCCCGGCCGGCAACTTCGCAATGCCCTGATAGATCGTCTTCGGCGCGGGGACGTAGCCGTGAAACAGGAAATCGCGCACCGCGCTGCGATCGATTTCCGGTCTGCCCAATACCAGCAGCGCTTTGAGCTCCGAAGCGAACGCGATTCCGTCGGGCAAAAGGCGGTAGTACAGAGGCTTGATGCCTAGATGGTCGCGTGCGAGCAGCAGCCGGCGCGCGTCCTGATCCCACAGTCCGAAGGCGAACATTCCGACCAACCGCGGCAATGCGGCGCCTGCGCCTTGCGCCAGCAGCCGCAGAAGGACTTCGGTGTCGCCGCTCGATCGCCACGGTCCGGCCAGGCCGGCCCGTAGCGCCTCGTGGTTGTACAGCTCGCCGTTATAAGTCAGCACGCGCGAGCCGTAGAGCATCGGTTGGTGGCCGGCTTCCGTCAAATCCAAGATCGCGAGCCGGCGGTGCGCCAATACGGCGTGCTCGCCTTCCCATAGCCCTTCGCCGTCGGGTCCTCGATGTCGCAAGCGCTGCGCCATGGAGGCGGCCGCCTCGGCGCTGGCTCGTGGACCGATGATTCCGACGATTCCGCACATGATGCGCAGTCTAGCGCGACGCTCCCGGTTGCGGGTGCGCGACGGGGGCCCAGATGCCGCTAGCCATCGGGCATTGGTTCGTTTAGGGTGCGGGTTGGAGCTGAAAACATCATGGCCACACCTGCCGATCAACGACTGCTCGAGCTATTGGAGAAATGGCTGGGCAGCCTCGACTTGCACCTGAAGTATTCGTCGCTGGATGCCGACAGCTACTGGAAGATTCAATCATGGCGGCCACACGAACGGCCGAGCCGCTGGATCGTTGAGCTCGCGAAACAAAAAACCTTGGCGCTGAAGGCGCAAGTCGAAGAGCGCATCGCGATGGGCGACGCGCGATTCTCCGATGCGCTCGAATTAATGGCGTTTCTCGCGAATCTCGTCGGTTCCGAACATATCGAGCGCTTCATTCCGCTCGCCGGCGCCGATGGCGAAAAACAGCTGCCGAAGCCGCCTGAGGCATCGGACCTGGCGACGACCGTGCAGCGCGCCCCATTGCAGGCCGCGCCCACCGACACCGCAACGCGCGAAATGCCGCCGTTTCGCGCCGCCAAGCCGCGCGCGCCGCCGCCCGTAGGGACCGCGCACGTCGCGCGCACCGAACGCAAACAGCCTACCCCTGCGGCGAAGACGCGTGTCAAGGCTCATGTGAAGGCGGCGCCGGCTGCTCCACGGCGCCGGCTGCTCCCGCGGCGCCCGGCGGCGCCGGCGGCATTCGTGGCACCGCCGTCAACGCCAGTGACGGAAGCCGCCCGTGAGCAGGTGCTGGTCGACGCCGCACGCTTGATGCAATGGGGACGCAAATGGTACGAGCTGCCCGAACTGATCGCGCGCATGGCGGATCGGCCGACGCTGCCGGAAGTGCGTCGTATATTGAAGGACGGCAAGCCGTTGCTCGAAAAGAAAACCGGCCCGCGTTGATGGCGGTTCGCACCGAAAACAGGGCCGGCGCCGCACCTCGCAGCGGCACCAGTGCCGGCTTCGGCCGCCGCTTCGCGGCCCTGATGTACGACAGTTTTCTGATAGCCGCCTTGTTGATGATCTTCACCGCCGTCTGCACGCTTTTCACTAACGGCGGCGCGCTGCTGCCGGAGACGATCGGTGCCTGGGTCTATTTGTACCGGGCGGGGCTCCTCGGCGTGATCGCCGCGTACTTCGTGTTCAATTGGACTTACGGCGGACAGACCCTCGGGATGCGGGCCTGGCGCCTGCACGCCGTCGACGAGACCGGTAAACCGCCGTCGATGGGCGCCGCGCTGCGGCGGTTCGGCTGGGCGCTCGCCGCCTGGGCGCCGGCGGCGCTCGGCGTGTTATGGCTGTATTGCGACGCGGATCGGCTGGCATTGCATGATCGGCTGTCGAAGACGCGGATCGTCTATTTAGCGCGTACGTGAGACCGCGATCAGCGTGCCGAGACCGATCACGGCGGTCGGCAGCCAACCGATCAGCGCGGGATTCAAGCCGAACAGCTGGCCGCCATTTTCGACCGTGCGGGTGACTAGAAAGAACAGAACGCTCAACAGCACGCCGATGACCGTGCGGGTGCCGGCGCCCGTCGTGCGCAGGGGCCCGAACACGAACGGCAATGCCAACAGCGTCACGATCAGCACCGCGAAGATGCGCGCGATCCGCGACCAGAAACCGACCTCATATGACCCCGTAACCAAATGGTTCCGCCGAAGGTGGTCGATGTACGCGGCCAGACCGCGCAGCGTCAGCAATTGCGGATCGGTGGCGGCAAGACTCAAGAAATCCGGATTGATCGTCGATCGAATCGCTTGCTCGGCGGCGACGCCGCCGTCGATGTGGTCCGGCTCGAAACTCGTCGTCGCGACGTTCTGCAACAGCCAGCGCCCGGGATCGGCGACCGAAATGCGCTCGGCGGTTTCAATCGATCGCAAGCGCGACGCGCCGTCCAACTCGAACAAGGTCGCGCCGCCGAACGCTTGTCCCACCTCGCCGGTACGGAGCCGCAAGATCAAATTACCCTCCTTGATCCAGGCGCTGCTCCGTCCGGCAAAACTGACGTCGGCCAATTTGCTCGTGGTCTTTTCGGTCTTTGCGAACTGCGCGAGCGGCGGCGCGGCAAATTCGCCGATGATATACATCAACAACGCGAGCGTGGCGCCCGCCAAGGCGACCGGCCATGCAACGCGCCAAACCGAAACGCCCGACGCGCGCGTGACGATCAGCTCGCTGCCGGCGGCCAAATTCCCCAATCCCATCAGCGCGCCGATCATCGCGCCGATCGGCAAGAGCTCGAAAGCCTGCTGCGGCAGATTCAGCAGCGTATACAAGAACGCATCCGCCGCGCCATAACTGCCGACGCCGATATCGCTTTGTTCGCTGATGTACAGGAACAAGCCGCCGAGCGTCAGCAACACGAGCATCGCCATCAGCGTGTAGAGCATGACCGTGCGGTACAAGTAGCGATCGAGCGTGTTCACGCCGGCCCCGCGCGAGCTTTGGGCCAAAATAACGGCGGCGACTCGCGGTACAGCAAGTACAATCCCAAGGCGAGCGCGAGCAAATGCACCCACCAAACCCCGATCCACGGCGACAGAGTGCCTCGTTGCAACCACACCTTGGCCGCCGACAATAGGTTCGAGTAGACGAAAAACACCAGAATCGCGAAGCCGACGCGCATATAGCGTCCCTGTCGCGGACGCAATCGGCTCAACGGAACGGCTATCAAGGTCAGCAGCATCACCATGATCGGCGCAGAGCTCCTCGACTGCAATTGGGCGATGTCCGACGGCGCGAGGGAGCCCAGCAGCAGGCGCGTCGGCTTGGTATCTGGATCGCCGACAACGCGGCTCGCCATGGGCGTGGCGATCGGAATGCCGTGTTCGCGGAACTCGATGATCCGAAAATCACGCCTGCCCGGCACTCCTTCATAGCGGCGCCCATTGTACAGGGTCATCAAGTGCATGCCGTCGGCCGCGGCACGCGAATAGGTGGCCGTCTGGGCGACGGCGACTTCGAGCCGCCCGGCCGATTCGCGCTGCACGAACACGTTGTGCAGTACGCCGCTCGAATCAACGCGTTCGGCGTAGAACACTGCGTCGCCGCCGGAAAACGACCGAAAACGCCCCGCATCCAACTGCCCGAATTGGGCGTCCTTCAGGGCCGATTGACGCAACAACTGCGCTTGACCGTCGGCTCTGGGCACTTGGACGAACGTCAGCCAACCGAGGCCGACGGCGATCACCGAGGCGAAGGCGAACATCGGCACCAGCAGCCTCGACGGGTTGAAGCCGCAGGAGCGCAGCACGGTCATTTCGCTGTCGTGATACATCCGGCCGAGCGCCAACACGATCGCGAGCAACAGCCCGACCGGCACGACGATAGAGAGATTCATGATTGCGCCGAGCGCAATCAGGTCGAACACGACGTGCTGGCCGAAATGGTTGGCGGCGGCCTGTCCGAGGACCCGTGACAGCTGGTTTGCAAGCAGAATCGCAACCAGCACCCCGGTTACCGCCAGCCAAGTCTGCACGACTTCGCGCAGAACGTAGCGTTCGACGGTCCATTTCATGAGTCAGAGCTTAGAGCCTTATCGATAATCGAGTAAACTATTTGTTCGAGCACACGCCTGCCGCTTGGCACCAAAGAGGGATGGATATGGATTTCAAAGCGATCGTCGACCCGCAAGCGCGCCGAACCACCGCGTGCGCGGTCATCGGCGTGTACGAGAACGGTCATCTTGGCGAGGCGGCCCGGCGTGTCGATGCGCAAGTCGGCGGTTTGATCCACAAGCTGCATTCGGCGCACGATTTCGGCGGCAAACTCGGAGATACCCTACTGTTGGCGCGGCCCGCGGGCTCGCGCGCCGCCCGTATCCTGCTGGTCGGCCTCGGCGCGCGCGACAAATTCGTCCGCAAGCAGTACCGCAGGGCCCTGCAATCGGCCGCGCAGGCCCTATCGAAGACCGGGGCTACCGAGGCAATCGTGTATCTCGGGCCGGACGGCGAATTCACACTGGATGCCGAATCCCGCGCGCGCATCGTCGCCGAGGTCTTTTGCGCGCAGTACTACAAGGTTCCGGACCTCAAAACCCGGTCCCGACCCAAGCCGCCGCGTTTGCGCACCGTCCGCGTGGCGGCCGCCGACGCCAAGTCGGCCAAGTCCGCCAAGAAGGGGCTCGTCACCGGCGCGGCGATCGGCGGCGGCGCCGCCTTCGCCCGGGATCTGGCGAATTTGCCACCGAACATTTGTACGCCGACTTATCTCGGCGCTCGCGCCATTGGTCTCGGCAAGCAATGGCGCAACGTCAAGGTCAAAGTACTCGGCACGCGAGAGATCAAGGCTCTGAAGATGGGTGCGTTCCTCGCGGTCAGCCGCGGCTCTACCCAGCCGCCGCGCTTGATCGTCTGCCAGTACCGCGGCGCGAAGCGCGGTTCGGCGCCGGTTTGCCTGATCGGCAAGGGCATCACGTTCGACGCGGGCGGCATTTCGCTGAAGGACCCCCCTGCGATGGACGAAATGAAGTTCGACATGAGCGGCGCCGCGAGCGTGCTCGGTGCGTTGTTTGCCGCCGCCGAATTGGCGCTGCCGATAAACCTCGTCGTCATCGTTGCGGCGTGCGAGAACATGCCGAGCGGCAACGCGGTCAAGCCCGCCGATGTCGTTACGACGATGTCCGGACAGACCGTGGAAGTGCTGAACACCGATGCAGAGGGCCGATTGATCCTTTGCGACGCGATCACCTACAGCCGCCGATTTAAGCCCGCCGCCGTCGTCGACGTGGCCACATTGACCGGCGCGTGCGTCATCGCGCTCGGCAATCACTTCAGCGGCTTGATGAGCAACGACGAGGCGCTGGCCGGCGAACTCGAGGCCGCCGGAACGCGTGCCGACGATCGCGCTTGGCGCATGCCGATCGGCGAGGAATATGCGGAATCGCTGAAGAGCAATTTTGCGGACATGGCGAACATCGGCGGCCGCGAGGGCGGCGCCTGCACCGCCGCCTCGTACCTCTGGAAATTCGCCGGCGAGCTGCATTGGGCGCATCTCGACATCGCAGGGACGGCTTGGCTCAGCGGCGCGCACAAAGGCAGTACCGGTCGTCCCGTCGGCTTGCTGGTCGATTTCTTGATGCATCGTGCCCGCGCGCAATGACCGGGCGAGTCGATTTTTACGTCTTGGCTGGCGCGGCAGACGAGGATCGGCACGCGTTCGCCTGCCGGCTGACCGAGAAAGCCTACCTGCGCAAGCTGAGCGTCGTCGTGCTTGCGGACACGCCGTCCGACCTACGGCGTCTGGATGATTTGCTTTGGACCTTCCGAGAGGGTTCGTTTGTTCCGCACGCCATTTGCGAGCAGTCCGACGCCGCCGATCCCGGCACGCCGGTCCACTTGACCGCCGCCGAGGATGGCGGCCCGTCCGCCGATCTGCTCGTCAATTTGAGCAATCGGCTGCCGCCGCAACTGCAGCGATACGCCCGCATCGCCGAGATCGTCGACGGCAACGCCGAAAGGCGCCGGCGCGGCCGCGAGCGATTCAAATCCTACCGGGAGTCGAACGTCGCGATCGAGACCCACAAACAAGGGCAGACAAACGACGTTTGAACGAGCCGATGAATTCAGGACCCCACGACCCGCGCGACATTCCGATATTGACCGACGCGATCGACGACGGCGACGAGGCCAGTCATGAGGATGCCGTTGCCGACGCCCGATCGGCAAACCTTAGGGCATTGCAGTCGGCGATCGTCGCCGAGACTCTGCAGCTCGCCGATTCCTTGCTTCATCAGGCGGCCAAGGACATCGAGGCGACACTGTTCGAGAACGTTTACGACCGCTTGCGCGCCGAATTGCCGGAACTGGTGAATCGCATCCTTCACGATCAAATGCCGCCCATCGATGCCTCGCCGACCGCCGATGATTGAGCGCGGCTTCCCGCTATAATTCGCTCATGGATAAGGCTTTTTCGCCGGCCGATATCGAATCGCGGCTCTACGCCCGATGGGAGGCGATGGGATGCTTTCGGCCGAAGGCGACGGGACCGGCCTATTCGATCGTCATTCCGCCGCCGAACGTGACCGGAACGCTGCACATGGGCCATGCGTTCCAGGTGACGATCATGGATGCGCTGATTCGCTACCGGCGGATGCTCAATTTCGACACGCTTTGGCAACCGGGCACGGATCACGCCGGCATCGCGACGCAAATGGTCGTCGAGCGGCAGCTCAATGCCGAAGGCAGTAGCCGGGTCGAGCTCGGCCGCGAGGCCTTCATCGAGCGCGTTTGGCAATGGAAGCGTCAATCCGGCGGGCAGATCGCGAATCAATTGCGACGGCTCGGCGCCTCGGTCGATTGGAGCCGAGATCGGTTCACGATGGATCCGGATCTCTCTCGCGCGGTCACCGAAGTGTTCGTGCAACTGTACAGGGAAGGGCTGATCTACCGCGGCAAGCGCCTCGTCAACTGGGACCCGGTACTGAAGACCGCCCTGTCCGATCTGGAGGTGGTTTCGGTGCAGGAACAGGGCAGTCTCTGGCATTTGCGTTACCCGTTCGCCGACGGCAATGGGTACGTTGTCGTCGCCACGACGCGGCCGGAGACCATGCTGGGCGATGCGGCCGTCGCCGTGAATCCCGCGGACGAGCGCTTTCGGGCGCTGATAGGCCGCCGGCTGCGCTTGCCGCTGACCGAGCGGGAGATTCCGATCATCGGCGACGACTACGTCGATCCAGAGTTCGGCAGCGGCTGCGTCAAGATCACCCCCGCCCACGACTTCAATGACTACGAAGTCGGCAAGCGCCACTCCCTGCCGATGATCAACATCATGACGCCCGCAGCTACACTAAACGAGAGCGTGCCGTTCGCCTATCGTGGCCTCGATCGCGGCGTGGCCCGCGCCAGGATCGTCGCGGACCTGGCGGCTCAGGGCCTCGTCGAAAAGGTCGACGCACACCAATCGGTGGTGCCGCGCGGCGACCGGAGCCACGCCGTGCTCGAACCGCTGCTGACCGATCAATGGTTCGTCAATATCGAACCGCTGGCGGCGCCTGCGGTCCGCGCCGTCGAGAACGGCTCCATACGCTTCGTTCCCGAGAACTGGTCCGGCGTGTACTACGAGTGGATGCGCAACATCAAGGATTGGTGCATCAGCCGGCAGCTTTGGTGGGGCCATCGAATCCCGGCCTGGTACGACGCCGAAGGGCGCTGGTACGTCGGGCGAACGGAGGCGGAAGCGCGCGCCTCGCACGGCATCGACGCCGCCGTCGCGTTGCGCCAGGACGAGGACGTATTGGATACCTGGTTTTCATCGGCTCTGTGGCCGTTCTCGACGCAGGGATGGCCGGAACGGACGCGCGATCTGGCGACCTACTATCCGACCTCCGTTCTGGTGACCGGATTCGACATCATCTTCTTCTGGGTCGCCCGCATGATCATGATGGGCCTGAAATTCACGGCGGAAGTGCCATTTCGGGAAGTGTATGTGCACGGCCTGATTCGCGACCACGACGGCCAAAAAATGTCCAAGTCCAAGGGCAACGTCATCGATCCGCTGGACATCGTCGACGGCATTTCGCTGGCCGCTCTCTGCGCCAAACGCACCAGCGGCCTGATGCAGCCGCAGATGAAGCCGGCGATCGAAAAGGCGACCCGCAAGCAATTTCCGCAAGGCATCGCCGCCTACGGTACCGACGCGCTGCGACTCAGTTTCGCGTCGTTGGCGACGCAGAGCCGCGACTTGCGTTTCGACATGGCCCGCGTCGAAGGTTATCGGAATTTCTGCAACAAGCTTTGGAACGCGGCGCGCTACGTGATGATCAACGTCGAGGGCCAGGACACGACGGCGGAAGGCGCGGCGTTCGGGCTGGCCGACCGCTGGATCCGCTCGCGGCTGGCCAAGACGCTGGCGCGCGTCCATGAGGGCTTCGCCGCATACCGGCTCGACCTCGCGGCGAACGCTTTGTACGAGTTTACTTGGCATGACTTCTGCGACTGGTACGTCGAGCTGACGAAGGCCGTGCTGCAGTCCGATCGAACCGGCGACGCCGACAAGCGGGGCGCCAGGCTCACGCTGATCCGCACGCTCGAGACGCTGCTGCGCGCGCTGCACCCGCTTGCGCCATTCATCAGCGAAGAAATCTGGCAGCGCGCGCGGCGCAGCGCGGGCGCCGCCGGCGAGACGATCATGCTCGCCGCCTATCCCGCGCCCGGGGATTTGCCGGCGGACCCGGATGCCGAGACCGAAATGTCCTGGGTGCGTGAATTCGTACTCGGCGTGCGGCAGATCCGCGGTGAAATGGATATCGCTCCCGGCCGCAAGATCGACGTCATGCTGCAAAACGCAGGCGATACCGATCGCCTGTACTTGGGCCGCCACGGCGGTTTTCTGCGTCGCCTGGCCGGCACCAACGCGCCCCGCCTGCTCGAGCCCGGGCAGCCGGCGCCGATCTCCGCCATCGCCTTGCTCGGTACGATGGAGATCCTGGTGCCCATGGAAGGTCTGATAGATCCATCGGCCGAATGGGAGCGCCTGACGAGGCGTCACCGCAATGCGGAAAACGACTTGAAGAAACTGATGGCGAAGTCGGCCAACGCGGAGTTCATGCGCAACGCGCCGCCGGAAATCGTCGCCAAGGACCAACTGCGCATCGCGGAATTACGCACGGAGATCGGCCAATTGGAGATGCAAATGGCGCGCGTGCGCGCATTGCTCGCCCGATGAGCGCGAGCGCGACCGATATCGCTGCGGTCTTGTCGGAGATCAACCGCGTCATTCTCGGCAAGGAGATGCAGATTCGGCTGTGTTTCGCCTGTCTGCTCGCGCGCGGACACCTGCTGATCGAAGACATCCCGGGAGTCGGCAAGACCACGCTCGCCCATGCGCTCGCGAAGACTCTCGGGCTCTCGTTCCAGCGGATCCAATTCACCAGCGATTTGCTGCCCGCCGACGTTCTCGGAGTATCGATTTTCGATCGCGAGTCCGGCAAATTCCGATTCCAGCATGGGCCGATCTTCGCCGAACTGGTGCTCGCCGATGAAATCAATCGCGCCTCCCCGAAAGCGCAGAGCGCGCTGCTCGAAGCGATGGAGGAGCATCAAGTGACGCTCGACGGGCAATCGATGAGCCTGCCAGACCCGTTCTTCGTGATTGCGACGCAAAATCCGCATGATCAGGTCGGCACCTTTCCGCTGCCGGAATCGCAGCTCGACCGCTTTTTGATGCGCGTGCAACTCGGCTATCCCGAGCCGGCCGACGAGCGGGAGCTATTGCGCGGCGTCGACCGCCGCGAGCTCGTCGAGAAGCTGGCGGCGACGTTGAACGGCACGCGCCTGCGGGAGCTGCAGAAAGAGGTCCAATCGGTGCACGCGGCACCTGCGCTGCTTGACTACGTGCAGGCCCTCGTCGCCTGCACGCGAAACCAAATGGGTTTGCAACATGGGCTGTCGCCGCGCGCGGCAATCGGCCTGCTGCGGGCCGCGCGCGCCTGGGCGCTGATTGCAGGCAGGGACGCCGTCATACCGGAGCATGTACAGGCTGTGCTCGCGGCGGTCATCGAGCATCGGGTACGCCTGCGCGACGGCGGCCCGGCGAGCGCGCGGCGCTTGCTCGAGGCCGTGCCAATCCCTTGAGCGATTGGCGCCAGGCGGCAGCCGACAGGCTTCGCGGCTGGTCCGCGCGCCGCCACGGCATCGACGTCCTGCCGCTCGCAATCGATCGACGGCGAATTTACATCCTGCCGACCGGCGCCGGATTCGCGCTCGCGGCCGCTGTGTCGGCGATGCTGATCGCGGCGTTGAATTACGGCAATAACCTCGGACTGGCGTTCGCTTTTTGGATCGTCAGCATCGCGCTCACCGGCATGCATCACTGCCACCGCAACTTGCTGAAGCTCGGAGTCGACGCGCGCGCGGCGGAGGATGGCTTCGCGGGCGGCGAGACGCAACTGCACTTTGCGCTGCGCAACGACTCCGGCGTGGATCGTTACGACGTGCAGGTCATGTGCCGGGGCGCGGCCGCCCTGCAGAGCGTTCCGGCCGGTGCGGAGCGGCGCGTGACTCTCGCGCTCAAGACGCCGCAGCGCGGCATCCTGCGTGTCGAACAATTCGAGCTGCGCACGCGTTTTCCGTTCGGCTGGTTTCGCGCTTGGTCATACGTGCAAGCGCCTCTCGTCGTCTACGTCGCGCCGATGCCGGTCGGCGTTTTGCATCTGACCGCACTCGAGGGCGGCTACGAGTCCACCGCGCCGTCGGAATTTCGCGGCGACGATGAATTCTCCGGTTTACGCGCCTATTCGCCTGGCATTCCGCTGAAACAGATGGCGTGGAAAGTGCTCGCGCGCAGCGACTCGCCGATGGTGCGCAGCTATACGAGCGCGGCCGGGGCGCCGTTGTGGCTCGATTGGTTCGCACTCAAGAATCTGTCGGCCGAGGAACGCTTGTCGCAGCTGTGCCTTTGGGTCATCGAGAGCGAGGCCGCGCGGCGGCGCTACGGTCTGCGCCTGCCAGGACTCGAAATAGGGCCGTCTACCGGCGCCGGACAACGCGTGGCCTGCCTGCGGGCGCTCTCGGGGTTCGTGGACGAGGCGCGGAGTTGAGCGGCGCTCGCGTCGCATTCGAACATTTGGCGTGGGCAGCCGCCTGCCTGATCCTCGGGCTGTTGCCGCTTGCAGCCGGCGCTCCCGCTTTGGGTATCGCTCGCGATCGTCGTCTGCATTGCGATCCGCCTCGGCCTTGCGATGCGCGGCGATGATGCGCCGCCGCGCCTCCTGCGCGCGGCTGTATCGGCGCTCGTGATCGGCGTCTTGTTTCTGCAGCTCCGAACGTTCAACGGCTTGGCGGCCGGCACGGCGCTGCTGGCATTGACGTCCGGCTTGAAGCTGCTCGAGACGCGCACGGCGCGCGACGTTCGCGTCGTGCTGCTGATCGTTTATTTCTTGAGTCTGGCGAGTTTGCTCGCCGGCGAATCATTTTGGCTGCTGACGTACGCGCTCGGTCTGTGCTGGCTGACGACGGCGACGCTGTTGCGGCTGGCCTGCTCGCGCGCCGGCCCCGATTGGCGCCGCGGCCTGACCTACAGCGCGCGCATCCTGCTGCAGGCGCTGCCGCTCGCGCTTGTCTTGTGGCTGCTCTTCCCGCGATTCGCCGAACCATTATGGGGAATCGGCGATGACAATCGCGGTGCGCAGTCGGGACTCGGCGAAACCATGAGCCCGGGCGATATCGACGATCTGGCCATGTCGGACGACATCGCGTTCAGGGTCCGATTCCAGGGCGCCGCAGCGGCTCGCACCGATCGGTATTGGCGCGGCCCCGTGTTCGACGATTTCGACGGCCGCACTTGGAGCCGGCGCGCCGGCGCCTCCCCTGCGGATCCGTTCGTGCCCGGCGGTACAGCCTACAAATACACGCTGCATCTGGAACCGTCACGCCACAGATGGATAATTGCACTGGATCATCCCGTCGAATGGAATCTGCCGCGTGCCTTCCTGACGGACGACTACGTGCTGCTGAGCCGCTCGCCGGTATCGGCGGCAATCGACGTCACGGCGACCTCTTACACGAAAATTGCGGCGCTCGGGCCGCTGACGGCCCGGCAGCGGCTCAGCGACACCCGCCTGCCTGCCGGCCGCAATCCGCGCGCGATTCGCTTCGCACTGGGTCTGCGCCGCCGGCACCCTCGCGATCTGGATTATGCCGCCTCGGTGCTCGAGATGTTCCATAGGCAGGCGTACTTCTACACGCTGACGCCGCCGCCGCTCGGCGCCGAGCCGGTCGATGAATTCCTTTTCGAAACTCGCCGCGGCTACTGCGGCCACTACGCATCCGCGTTTGCGGTCTTGATGCGCGCAGCCGGCATTCCTGCGCGCGTCGTCACCGGCTACTTCGGCGGCGCCTACAATCGTTACGCGGACTATTGGATCATTCGCCAGAGCGACGCGCATGCCTGGGTGGAGATTTGGATCGACGGGCAAGGCTGGATGCGCATCGATCCGACCGCTGCGATCGCGGCCGCTCGAGTCGACGACAGCCTGCGCGACGACCGATTCGCTGGCGACGCCTTCGCGCTCGGATTTCAGAGCCGCGCACGGTGGCTCGCCGATATGCGGATGCGCGTCGAGGCGATGCGCATTTTGTGGCGCGAGCGCATATTGCGTTATGGTCAGGCGTCGCAGCAATCGCTGCTCGCGCATTTGAGGATCCCGGATCCCGACCCCGGAAAGCTCGTGCTGCTGCTCGCCGCGGCCTTGGCGTGCGTACTCGCCTGGTTGACGTGGCAGGTACGGCGCGGCCTCGAGCCGCGGCGGGCGGACGTGCTGGCTCGCGCCTACGCGCGTCTCGGCGCGAAGCTCTCGGCGATCGGACTACCGCGGAGCCCACACGAGGGGGCCGAGGCCTACGCCGCGCGCGTCGCGGCGCTGCGCCCGGATTTGGCCACTAGCGGTCGGCGCGCTGTGCCGACAATATAGCGATTTGCGCTACGGGGCCGGCGCCGCGGGCCGGCGCGCGGGCGGACGCGCGCGGGCGGGCGCACGCGGGCGGGCGCGATTTCAACGCAGCGGTCCGCGCATTCAGGCCGACAAGTTTTCCCGCGTCTTGAGGAATTCGATATCCGGCCAGCGTTCCTCGGTAAGCGTCAAATTGACGCGGGTCGGCGCGAGATAGACCAGCTCGCCGCTGTGATCGATCGCCAAATGGTCGTTGGCCTTGTCGCGAAACTCCGCCAATCGCTTCGCATCGGCGCCGCGCACCCAGCGAGCGACCGCGACGTGGATCGGATCGAACACGCACTGCACGCCATACTCGTCTTGCAGGCGAAAGGCGACGACTTCGAACTGCAGCTGACCGATCGCGCCCAGAATCAGATCGTTATTGCGCAGCGGCTTGAACAGCTGCGTCGCGCCCTCCTCGCATAGTTGCGAGAGCCCCTTTTGCAGCGCCTTCATTCGCAGCGGATCCTTCAGAACGGCACGCCGGTAGATTTCAGGAGCGAAATTCGGTACCCCCGTGAAATTCAGCTGCTCGCCTTCGCTGAACGTGTCGCCGATATTGATCGTGCCATGATTGTGCAGACCAATGATGTCGCCGGCGAACGCCTGGTCGGCCTGACTCCGGTCGGCGGCTAGGAACGTCAGCGCATCGGCGATGCGCACGTCCTTGCCGAGCCTCACGTGATGCAAGCGCATGCCCTTGATGTAGCATCCCGAGCAGAGGCGCATGAATGCGATCCGGTCCCGGTGGCCGGGGTCCATGTTCGCCTGGATCTTGAAGATGAACCCGGTCAGTTTCGCCTCCGTCGCCGAAACGATCCTCTGTCGCGCCGGGCGCGATTGCGGCCCTGGCGAATGTCTGACGAACTCGTCGAGCAATTCCCGTACCCCGAAATTATTGACGGCCGATCCGAAAAAAACAGGCGTTTGCTTCGCGGCGCGATAGCGAGTCAGATCGAAGTCCGGGCTCGCGCCGCGCACCAGATCGACTTCCTCGATGAACGCCGCGTAGCGGTCACCCAAATACCGCCTCGCCTCCTCGCTCGCGATCCCATCGATGGTCTCGTGGCTGCCGATCCGCCCCTTGGCGACAGGCACGTAGACGTAGATCCGGTCCTCCAGCAAGTGATAGATGCCGAGCAGGTCGCGGCCCATGCCGATCGGCCAGGTGATCGGCGAGCATTCGATCTTCAGCACGCTCTCGATTTCATCGAGCAATTCAATCGGTGCGCGGCCGTCGCGGTCCAACTTGTTGACGAAAGTCATGATCGGCGTGTCGCGCAGCCGGCAAACGTCCATCAATTTGATCGTGCGCTCCTCGACGCCTTTCGCGCAATCGACCACCATCAACGCGGAATCGACCGCGGTCAGCGTCCGATAAGTGTCCTCGGAGAAATCCTCGTGGCCGGGAGTGTCGAGAAGATTGACGATGTAGTCGCCATACGGAAACTGCATCACGGACGAGGTGATCGATATGCCGCGCTGCTGTTCGAGGCGCATCCAATCGGAAGTCGCATGACGGGTCGCCTTGCGGCCCTTGACGGCCCCGGCCATCTGGATCGCGCCGCCGAAAAGCAGCAGTTTCTCGGTCAACGTCGTCTTGCCGGCGTCGGGGTGGGAAATGATGGCAAATGTGCGGCGGCGTGAAATTTCACGCACGATATCGGACGTCGCGGAGGTCAATTCGGATCCTGGGTCAACACTCTGCGCAGCACCGCGGCATCTTCGCGGCCGAACGTCGCCTGGTAGTAGCCGCGGCGCAGACCGACCTGTTCGAATCCCATTGACAGGTACAAGCGGCTCGCGGCGGTATTGGACGGCCGCACTTCCAAGAACGCTTCACGCATGCCTACCGCGCGGGCTCTTTCCAGCATATGCACGAGCAGCTGACGGGCCAGGCCGCGGCAACGATAGTCGTCGCGAATGCAAACATTCAAGATGTGCGCCTCGCCCGCGCCGACCGACATGATGCCGTAGCCGGCCATATCGTCGCCGATCTCGACCACGCGGCAAATATAGCCGACGCGCAGACAATCACGGAAAATCCCCTCGCTCCACGGAAACTGGTAGCCGGCGCGCTCGATCGCGACGACGGCAGGAATGTCCAGCTCGTGCATGGGCCGGATGGCTGCGGCGACGGCTAAGGCTTCACGCTTGACGCTAGACACGCGCCACCACCTCGCGGGCGAATTTCAGGTCTTCCCACGCCTTGCGCTTGTCGGCGGGCGTGCGCAGCAGGTACGCCGGATGATAGGTCACCACGAGCGGCACGCGCGCGGGACCGAAGCTATGGACCTGCTGGCGCAGACGCGCCAGCGGCTCCGTGCATTGCAGCAATGTGTGGGCGGCGACGCGGCCGACCACCAATACGATCCTCGGCTGCATCAATTCAATTTGGCGGCGCAGATAGGGCATGCATTCGACCGTCTCGGCGGGTTTCGGATCGCGGTTGCCGGGCGGACGGCATTTCAACACGTTGGCGATGTACACCTGTTCGCGCGCCAAGCCTATCGCGCGCAGCATCCCGTTGAGCAGCTGGCCGGCGCGGCCGACGAACGGCTCGCCCAGCCGGTCCTCTTCGGCGCCGGGCGCCTCGCCGACGATCAGCCACTCGGCGCTCGGATCGCCGGCGCCGAACACGGTCTGCGTGCGAGTGGCCGACAACGCGCATCGGGTACAGGCGGCGACTCGCGCGCGCAACTCAGGCCATTCGGCTTGCGCCACGCCGTCGCGAGCAGCCGTCGCATCGACGACCGGCGATGACGGCGGCGCGTCGCGCAATACCCAGGAATCGATTTCCAGTGCATCCAAATAGGCTTGGCGCCGCGCCCAATTCATGGCGACATCGACGGTCCGCGCGAGCGGCGTCGCAGCTTGCGGTAAACCCAGATCGACGGCGCCGAGAGCGCGTAGCCGCCGAAGAAGAGCAACAGCGTGACCGGCGGCCACACCGCCAGCAACACGAACGCCAGCGGCACGAGCAGGATATGCGTAAAGCGAATTCGCCCGCCGGGGTCGACCTGCTTGAAGCTGTTGAACGAAAAGCGGCTGATCATCAAGGCGCCGGCGCACGCGGTCACGAAAAACGCGAGCAGCAGTCCCGGCAGCCCGATATTCGTCCGATCGCTCGCAAGCCATACGAATGCGGCAACGATGGCGGCCGCGGACGGACTCGGCAAACCCTCGAAATAATGCTTGTCCTGCGTCGCAATCCGCGAATTGAAGCGCGCCAGGCGCAGCGCGGCGGAGGCGGCATAGAAAAAGCACACAAGCCAGCCCACGCGACGCCAGACGGGGCCGTATTCGGCGATCCTCGCGACGCCCCATTGGTACGTGACGATCGCCGGCGCCAGACCGAAGGACACCATGTCCGAGAGGCTGTCGTACTCCTTTCCGAACGCGCTTTCGGTGTGCGTCCAGCGGGCGACGCGGCCGTCCAAGCCGTCGAAAAGCATCGCGATGAACACCGCGATCCCGGCGTTCTGAAAATTCCAATCGATCGCGGCGACGATCGCATAGAAGCCGGCGAACAACGCGCCCGTCGTCAGCAGGTTCGGCAGCCAGAACACGCCGCGCCGGCGCGGTGGCTGATCTTGTTCCTCGGTCGCGAGATCCCCGTTCATGAGCCGCCATGATACCAGGGGGCCTCATGTAAGATATGCGGCCATGCGCTTATCTCGATACCCGATCGCGACCCTCAAGGAGGTGCCCGCCGAAGCCGAAATCATCAGCCATCGGCTGATGCTACGGGCCGGCATGATTCGCCGTTTGGCGGCCGGGCTGTATAGCTGGCTGCCGTTGGGCCTGCGGACTCTTAGGAAAGTCGAAAAAATAATCCGAGAGGAAATGGACCGGGCAGGCGCGCTCGAACTATCGATGCCGACCGTGCAGCCGGCGGAATTGTGGCAGGAATCCGGCCGATGGAGCGAATTCGGCCCGGAATTGCTGCGTTTCAAGGATCGCCACGACAGAGAATTTGCCTATGGCCCCACGCACGAGGAGGTCATCACCGACATCGCGCGGCGCGAATTGCGCAGCTACAAACAACTGCCGGTGAACTTCTATCAGATTCAATCCAAATTCCGCGACGAAATAAGGCCGCGCTTCGGAGTCATGCGGGCCCGCGAGTTTCTGATGAAGGACGCCTACTCGTTTCATGCCGATGAGGCGAGTTTGGCGCAAGGCTATCAGGGGATGTTCGACGCGTACTCGCGCATCTTCACGCGACTGGGTTTGCAGTTTCGCGCCGTGCAGGCCGACAGCGGCAGCATCGGGGGCAGCGCTTCGCAGGAGTTTCACGTGCTCGCGGATTCCGGCGAAGACGCTATCGCCTTTTCCGACGGCGATGACTACGCGGCCAATCTCGAAATGGCGGCCGTCCTGCCTCCGGCCGCCTCGCGCGCTCCTGCCGGTAAGCCGCTCGCTCAAGGTCGCGACGCCGAACACGCGAACGATCCAGCAACTTTGCGAGTTCTTGCGCATTACGCCGGCCCAGTGCGTCAAGACCTTGCTGGTCGACGGAGGGGACGGAGGTGTCGTCGCGTTGATCGTGCGCGGCGATCACGAACTGAACGCCTTAAAGGCTCAAAAGCTGCCGGGAATCGCCAATCCGCTGCGCATGGCCAGCGCCGAACGGGTGCGAACGGCCACGGGCATTGCGCCGGGCTTCCTCGGGCCGGTGGGTTTGACAGGCAAGATCTACGTCGATCACGCCGCGGCCCAGCTCGCAGACTTCGTCTGCGGAGCGAACGAACCGGACCAGCACTACACCGGGGTGAACTGGGGCCGGGACCTCGGCCTGCCGGAAGTAAGGGACATCCGTAACGCCGTGGCCGGCGACCCGAGCCCGAGCGGCCGCGGCACGCTGCAAATTGCCCGCGGCATCGAGGTCGGCCACATCTTTCAATTGGGGCGCAAATACAGCGACGCGATGCACGCCGACATCCTCGACGAGCAGGGCAAGAGCTCGTCGATGTTCATGGGTTGTTACGGCATCGGCGTGACGCGCGTCGTTGCCGCGGCGATCGAGCAGAACCACGACGCGAACGGCATCATTTGGCCGGATGCGATCGCGCCATTTCGAGTCGTCGTGGTGCCGATCAATTATCAAAAGTCGTCCGAAGTGCGCGATGCCGCCGACGCCCTTTACGGCGAGCTCGGCAGCGCCGGCATCGACGTGCTGCTCGACGACCGCGACGCGCGACCAGGCGTCAAATTCGCGGACTCGGAATTGATGGGCATCCCCCATCGCGTCGTCATCGGCGAGCGCGGACTGGCAGCCGGCACGCTCGAATATCGCCACCGCCGCGAGACCGAGTCGACGAATATTCCGCTCGCCGATCTGCAGAGCTTCATTCGGCAAAAATCGACGGCCTGAGGAATCAATCGGTGTGCATGCGGGACGGCGCGAGAGCCGCATTGGCATTGGGTTTCGCCTGCCTGTGCGGCTGTCTGATCGCGGACGGCGCGATGGCGCAGTCGCAACGCGAGCCGGAATTGAGAACACTGCTGCAAGCAATCATCGGCAGTTCCGAGTGCTTCACGGACAAATATGACGCCGAGGTGTGGCACAAGGCCATGGAGCCGCGCTTGCGCCGGTTCGTCGCGTCCTACGTCGAAAGGATCGAAATTCTCGACGATGTGTACTGCGAAGCGAAGCGCGATCCGCGCACTCAGCTGCCGCCCGGCCTAGTGCTGGCGATGATCGAAGTCGAAAGCCGCTTCGACCGCTTCGCCGTGTCGCGGGTCGGTGCGGTCGGATTGATGCAGGTCATGCCCTATTGGCCGAGCCGGTTGGGCGTGCAGAACGAATTGGTGCGCATCCGCCCGAACATCCGCCTGGGCTGCGAAATATTGCGCTTCTATTTACGCGCCGCCAACCACGACTGGATTCGAGCGCTCGCGCGCTATAACGGCAGCGACGGACATGTGCGCTACCCCGCACTCGTGATGGCGCGATGGCAACGAACTTGGCGTTTTTGAGCTGCGGTCGCCTCTAATGAGGCGCATTGACCGGCGCTCCGCTGCGTTCGGCGGCGGCGAGCGCCATGGCTGCGTGGTGCTTTGCCTCGAGGGCCGCGCGCCGCGCGCGACCATATTCCTGTTCATTGAGGCGTTGTTCGGCGCGGGTGATGGCTTCCTGGGCGGCCGCCAAATCCCCGGGCGCGCGCACCTCGGCCCCGGCCACGCGGGCCGCTTCGATCGCCTGCCGCGCATCGCTCATTTCTTGGACGGGCGCGCCTCTGCAGCCGGCGAGGCATGCGATACCGATGAAAACGGCGATCAAGCGGGACATAGGCGACCGTGACACTAACAATAGGCGCCGGAGCCGTCAAACCGGCGGACATTATACAATGAGCCGCGAGCCACCCCGAGCCGTTGCGCCGGCGCCGCAAGTCGGCGCGAAAGGCCGCGAGGATCGACAGACATGACGATGGGCGAAATCTTGGTGTTGTATTATTCACGCCATGGCAGCACCGCGCAGTTGGCGCGGCAAATCTGCCGAGGCATCGACGGAGTGGCCGGGATGCGCGCGCGATTGCGCACCGTGCCGCCGGTCACGGCGACAACGCAGCCCGCGGACCCCATCGTGCCGGACCAGGGCCCGCCGTATGCCAGTCACGACGATCTTCTCGAGTGCTGCGGTCTGGTGCTCGGCAGTCCGACGCGCTTTGGCAACATGGCGGCTCCGCTGAAGTTTTTTTTGGACGGCACCAGCGCGTTGTGGTTGTCCGGCGCGCTGGCGGGCAAGCCGGCGGCGGTCTTTACGTCGACGGAAACATTGCACGGCGGACAGGAATCGACTCTATTGAGCATGATGCTGCCGCTCCTGCATCACGGCATGTACCTGGTCGGGCTGCCCTACACCGAGCCCGGCCTCGGAACAACACGCAGCGGCGGCACTCCCTACGGCGCAAGCCACGTGGCATGCATCAGCAGCGTCGGCGAATTGTCCGCGGCCGAACGCGAACTCGCGCAAGCTTTGGGAGCGCGCATCGCACTGCTCGCAGACCGGTTGCGCAAGAATGCTTGATCAATCCGCGGGGCCGGCCCGCGAGCTGGCATCACGCCGTGTGACGGTCGGCCTTTGGGCAGCCGTCGCGTTCAGCCTATTGGCGTGGATCACGGCCGGTTATCCGTGGCCGATCTGCGTGCTCGCCGTCTTGCCGCTGCTCGCGCCGTTGCGCGGCTTGATCCTCGGCCGCCGCCACACCTACGCATGGGCGACGCTGTTCGCGATTCCCTATTTGACGTTCGCGTTCACGGAACTGCTCGTCAATCCGTCCGCGCGCTGGGTCGCCGGCCTGACTTTGCTGCTGTTGTTCGCGTGGTTCTGCGCTATGGTCGCGTTTTTGCGGATCTCTCGAGCGCGTCGCGAATGAACGGCACGGTCAGCGGCCGTTGCGCAGCCAACGAAGCGTCGTCCAGTTCATCGAGAACCTGGAGCAGCGACGTCAAATCCCGCGGCATCCGCGCAAGCAGGTAATCGACCGTTTCGGGCGGCAGATCCAATCCGCGCTGCGCGGCTCTGCGTCTTAGCACCTCGATGCGGCCGCCCTCGTCCAATTCCTTGACCTGGTATACGACGCAGGCGGCCGACCGAGAACCCCAATCCTCCAGCGACCATGCCAGCGAGCGCGGCGCGGCGCTCGCGGCAAAAATCAGCCGCGTATCCAGTTCAACGGAATCATTGAACAAGCGAAAGAGCGCGCGCTCCCACGCGACTTCGCCCGCAACCGCATCGACATCGTCCAGGCACAGCGTGCGGGCGGTCTCGAAGCCTTGCAGCGCCTCGGGCGGCAAGCGGCTGCTGCGGCCCAATGGGAAATAGCCGGCCGCCGCACCCGCAGCGGCGCAGACCGCCTGCAGCAAATGGGTTTTCCCCGACCCTGCGGCGCCCCACAGCCATATTAGCCGTACGCCGCGGTCCTGCAGGGCCGCGACCGCCTCGGTATTCGCGCCGGCGGAGAAGTTCGCGAACACGGCGTCGTCGCGCAATTTGACGCCCAGCGCCAGTTGTTTCAAGAGGGCTCCCGCTTATGATGCGGCGTCCTCAGGGCAAGCCCGAGGTACGTCAAGACATAGTCGAGGCCGCTCGTCGCCGCCGTCACGAAGACCAAGGCTCCCAATAGCGTGATGGCCCAAGCCGGCGGGCTCCCGAATCCTTGCCGCGCGACGACGCACATGATGAACAGCAGCTGACATAGCGTGTTGATTTTGCTGATAACGGTCGGCCGCATCCGCAAAGGACCGACCAACGATCGGTATAGCAGCGCGCCGCTGACGATCACGACGTCGCGTCCGACCGCGGTCGCCATCAGCCATACCGGTACATCGCTCTGAATGGCTAATATCACGAATACGGTCGCGAGCAGCAATTTATCGGCCGCCGGATCGAGCAGCGCGCCCAATTCCGTTTGCCAGTCATATCGTTTCGCTAAAAATCCGTCGGCGGCATCCGAGAACGCCGCGGCCAAGAACAGCAAGATCGCGGACGGCCATTGGTGATTGATCAGGGCGGCCGCGATCGGCACGACCAAGGCGATCCGAATCAGGCTGATCAAGTTCGGCAGCTGTCGAAACGACATGGACATCGCGCAGTACCGTCCCCCGCTAGCGGCGCAGATGGAATCGCGCGACAGTGCCGGTAGCGGAACCGCCGATCTGCGCGGCGGCGTTGACTTGTGGAGCCCCGCCGCCCACGCCGACGGCGGCGGCGCTCGGTTCCAGGATTCCGTTCAATGCGAGAGTGCGCACCAACGGCCCGTACCCGCCGCGCGCGCCGATTCTGAACCTGACGGAGTCGCCGGTCAGGCTGACGATGGCTACGTGCTCGACGAGGCTCAGTGACTCCAGATAAGCCTGGACTTGCGCGTAGTCTTGCAGGCTGCCGATCCCGTCGACGTCAATGTCGACCGGCAATACTCCGCCCTGCGCGGCAAATATCGAGGCGTAGGTGTCGGCCGCGAGATCGACTCCCTCGGCCGCGCCCTCGGCTTCGCCGCTTTGGGTCTGAAAAAGCAGCTTCCAGCTGACGTTCGCCGACGCACCGCCGTTCTGCGCCCGTCCGATCAATACGCCCTGCGCGCCCAGTCGCCGAGCGATCGAAACCAAAAGATCCGGCGGAGCCGCGCTCGCCGCCGCAAAGTCGAGCCGGTTGGCCTGCAAGTCCGAGGCCGTAGGCCAGAGCAGCGGTATTCCACGCTGCGCGGCCCGCTCATCGATCAGCGCCTTCAAGTCCGATTTGTCGTCCTGCGTGGCGATGACGCCATTTTGCTGCGCAGTTGTCAGCAACAGCCATACGAACGTCGAGGGCCGCGCGCTGCCCCAGACGGGTTGGCCGTTCTGCGTCAGCCAGCGTTCGATCGCCGCGCCGTCGAATGCGACCCAAAGCTGGCCGTCAGGCGCATAACGGTAAGCCTGCACGTAGCGGTCGGCGCCATCAACCATCGGTGCGAGGCTCGAGTCGCCTTCGGCGGAACGCCGGCCGGTCACCCGCACCAACACGATCTTCATCGCCGCCTGAACCGCGTCGCCGCGGCCGGCATCGGAGCGATCCGCCACCGGTACGACGACATGGTAAAGCTCCGGATTGCCGACGGCGCGACAAGGCGGCGCGGCGCAGAGAATTGCGCAGTTGAGGCACAGGAAAAGGAAAAAATGTCGTGTCATGATTATTGAGCGCCGGCCTTTTGACCCTCGTGTAAAATACCACAGCCTGCCGGCCAACCGCGTTGACCCGACGCAACCGTGCTCAGTGAAGGAAGCGCATGAATTTGGACCCGTCCGTGACCTATCGCGACGCCGGCGTCGATATCGACGCGGGCGAGCTGCTCGTGGAGCGGATCAAGCCGCACGTGAGGCGCACCATGCGGCCCGAGGTACTGGGCGGAATCGGCGGCTTCGGGGCACTCGTCGAAGTGCCGCTCGAGCGGTATCGCAAGCCAGTGCTGGTGTCTGGCACCGACGGGGTCGGCACGAAACTTCGCCTGGCGATCGACAGCGGACGTCCGGACACGGTCGGCATCGATTTGGTCGCGATGTGCGCCAATGACGTCGTCGTGCAGGGTGCGGAGCCGCTTTTCTTTCTCGATTATTACGCGAGCGGAAAACTCAATGTCAACGTCGGCGAACGACTGATCGCCGGCATCGTCGAGGGCTGCGTCCAGGCGGGCTGCGCGCTGGTCGGCGGCGAAACCGCCGAAATGCCGGGGATGTACCACGGCGATGATTACGATTTGGCCGGGTTTTGCGTCGGCATCGTCGAGAAAGACGCGATTATCGACGGCGCCCGCACGCGCGCCGGCGACGCGGTGCTGGGCCTACCGTCGTCCGGAGCGCATTCCAACGGCTTTTCGCTGATCCGCAAATTGATCGCGCTCAGCGGAGTGGATCTCGACACCCGCATCGAAGGTGTCGCGCTGATCGATCGGCTGATGGCGCCGACGCGGATATACGTCAAGCCGTTGCTCGAATTGCTCCGCCGCGTGCCTGTCCATGGCCTCGCTCACATCACCGGGGGCGGCCTTGTCGACAACATTCCGCGAGTCGTTCCGGAGGGCTTGGAGGTTCTGCTCGATCGCCGCGCATGGCCGCGGCAGCCCCTGTTCGACTGGCTGCAAGAGTGCGGAAACGTGACCGCCGCCGAAATGTATCGCGTGTTCAACTGCGGCATCGGCATGACCGTGCAAGTCGCGGCTGCTGATGCGGCACAGGCGGTCGAGACCTTGCGCGCCGCCGGCCAGGAAGCGTTCTTGATCGGCGAGGTGCAAAGCGGCTCTCGCGGCGTCGTCATCGCGTGACCGGGTCCGCGCCGCGCCGGACGATCGCGATCTTGATTTCGGGCCGCGGCAGCAATATGCGCGCGTTGATCGAAGGTAGCCTCGCGGTCGACTCCGCCTATACGACAGGCGTCGTGTTCGCCGATCAACCGGGCGCCGCCGGCCTGGCCGCGGCGCGCGATCTCGGCGTTGCGACGCAAGTACTGGCTGCGGATCGAGGCGAGGATCGGCAAGCGTATGACGGTCGACTCGCCGGCGCGCTCGCGCGATACTCGCCGGCCTTGATCGTTTTGGCCGGATTCATGCGTATCCTTTCGGCAGATTTCGTCAACGCGTTCGCGAACCGCATATTGAACATTCATCCCTCGCTGCTGCCCAAATACCCGGGATTACATACCCACCGGCGGGTACTGGCCGCCGGCGAGACCGAGCACGGGGCGACCGTGCATTTCGTCACGGAACAGCTCGACTCGGGGCCCCGCGTGATTCAAGCACGGACCGCGATCGCGGCGGGCGATGACGAAGCCGCGCTCGCCGCCCGCGTCCAGGCACTGGAACACCGGATATATCCGCTCGCGGTCAGCTGGTTCTGCCAGGGCCGATTGCGTTGCGCCGACGGGCGCGCGTGGTTGGACGGCAGTCCGCTCTGCGCGCCGGTACAACTCGGCGACTTGGAACACCCAAAGGCCATCCGATGTTGAAAGGGATCTTGACTGCCATGATGATCGTCGGCGGCACGGCTGGAGCGGCGCCGTCCGATCAGGCCGGCATCGCCCCGTTTGCCGCGCATTACGTCGCGGCCTGGAAGAGCATCAGCGTCGGCACGAGCGACCTGCAACTGAAGCGAGATTCCGCCGGCGACCGCTACATCTACACATGGCGGACCAGCGCGCGCGGTATATTCCGCATCCTGTACAGTCACGACGTCGTGCAAACCAGTTGGTTCAGCGTGAACGGCGCCGAGGTCCGCCCGCAGAAGTACGATGCCGAGGACGGCTCTTCGTCGGTCAACGTGGATTTCGACTGGATGGAGCACCGCGCCCGCGGCGAAACGGAGGGCAAACCCCTCGATCTGCAGCTCGCGGACGGCACGCAGGACGTGATGTCGATCCAGATCCAGGTCATGTTGGACTTGATGAAAGGTGCCCTACCGGACAGCTTCCGGATATTCGACAAGGACGAAATCAAGGAATTCCTCTACACGAACGAGGGACCGGCGAGAATTCGCACGGAACTGGGCGAGCTTGACACCATCGTCGTCGCCAGCCGGCGGGCCGGGAACAATCGAATCTTGCGCATGTGGTTCGCGCCTGCCTTGAATTATGTGCCGGTGAAAGCCGAGCGGACTCGCGACGGCAAGCTCGAATTCGCGATGCGGATCAGCACGTTGCGGCAGTGAGCCAGCGCGGCAGCCGGCCCCCGGGGCGCAAGCTCACGCCTTCGGCAGGGTCACGCCGCGCTGGCCTTGATATTTGCCGCCGCGGTCGCGATACGAGGTTTCGCAGACTTCGTCGGATTCGAAAAACAGCATCTGGGCGACGCCTTCGTTGGCATAAATTTTCGCCGGCAGCGGCGTCGTATTGGAGAATTCCAGCGTCACATGACCTTCCCATTCCGGTTCGAGTGGCGTCACGTTGACGATGATGCCGCAGCGCGCATACGTCGATTTGCCGAGACAAACGGTCAACACGCTGCGCGGAATACGGAAGAACTCCACCGTGCTCGCCAGGGCGAACGAGTTCGGCGGAATGATGCAAACCGGCCCCTTGAAATCGACGAACGATTTTTCGTCGAAGTTCTTCGGATCGACGATCGTCGAATTGATGTTCGTGAAGATCTTGAACTCCTCCGCGCAGCGCACATCGTAGCCGTAGCTGGACGTGCCGTAGGAGACGATCTTGTGCGCCCCGGCGACGCGCACCTGCTGCGGCGAGAACGGATCGATCATGCCCTTGTCGGCCGCCATCCGCCGAATCCAACGGTCGCTTTTGATGCTCATCAGGTGGATTCGACCGTGATCTTCGGAAACATGCGGCTGTAATCCTTGTTCAGCGTCGCGAGACGCGCCGCGGTGCGGCGCGCCATCCGCAAATAGGCGAGCGCCCGCGGACTGTCGGGCTCGCTGACGACCGTCGGCGAGCCGCCGTCCGCCGCCTCGCGAATTCTGACGTCGAGCGGCAATTCGCCCAGCAAATGCACGCCGTACTGCTCCGCCAAGCGGGCGCCGCCGCCACTGCCGAACAGGTGCTCGACGTGTCCGCAATTGCTGCAGATATGCACGCTCATGTTCTCGACGACGCCGAGCACGGGCACTTCGACCTTCTCGAACATCTTGAGTCCCTTGCGCGCGTCGAGCAACGCGATATCCTGGGGCGTCGTGACGATCACTGCGCCGCTGACCGGCACACGCTGGGCGAGGGTCAGCTGAATGTCGCCCGTACCGGGCGGCATGTCGACGACGAGATAGTCCAGCTCGCCCCAGTTCGTATCGCCGAGCAGTTGTGTCAGGGCCTGCGTCGCCATCGGTCCGCGCCAGACCATCGGCTGTTCCGGATCGATCATCAAGCCGATCGACATGACTTCGACGCCGTAGGCCTTGAGCGGTGACAGGCGTTTGCCGTCGGTCGTCGTGGGCTTCTGACCGCCGAGGCCCATCATCATCGGCTGGCTAGGGCCATAAATGTCGGCATCCAGCAAACCGACCTTGGCCCCTTGTGCGGCCCAGGCCAAGGCCAGATTGGCGGCCGTCGTCGACTTGCCGACTCCACCTTTTCCGGATGCTACCGCTACGATATTCTTGACTTTGTCCAGTGGCTTCAACGTCTTTTGCACCGCGTGTGCCGTGATCTGCGCGGTCAGCGTCAAGTGGAGGCGGCCGGCGTCGATGACCGGCTGCAGTCGGCTGCAAAGGGCGGCATACAACTCGGCATGGTAATCGGCGCAGGGGAAACCAAATTTCAGCTCTACAAAGACGTCGCGGCCCCGCAACTCCAGTTGGCCGACCGCCTTGGCTTCCCCCAAGGTGCACCCGAGATACGGGTCGGCGTAGCCCTCGAGCAGGGCGCGGACTTGGGATGTGGCTGCGGACTCGTTCATAGAGGTCCGCGATTGTACCGTAGCAAGCAGACATGCGCCCGTGGTGTGGCATAATCGAAGCGTGGAACTCGAAGACATCGAATGAGTTTATTCGCAAATTACCGTGCCGATCGGCTCATCGCCGACATCAAATCCAGCGGCAATCCGGCCGGTCCCGATGCCCAAAAGGCGCTCGCCAAATTGGTGTCGCTCGGACCAAGCGCGATCGAACCCATCATTGGCGCGCTGACGACCTCGGACAAGCGCGAAACGGTCGTTTACGTCGAGGCGCTGACCCAGCTGATCGACGCGAAAACGCTGCCGCAAGTATTGACCGCTATGGGCGAGGCCAATGGCCGCGCGGTCGCCGGACTCGCATGGGCCTTATCGTCGAGCCGAAATTATCCGCCCGGCGTGCTGCTCGAGGCCCTGGGCAAGCCCAACATGCCGAAGCAGGCGATATTGGACGTCATCGCTGCGCAAAAGACGCGTTTCACGGTCCGTGAACTGCTCAACGCCGCCTACGCGCTCGAACCGAGCGAGCGGTCGGGCCTGTTCAAAGTGATCGCCGAGATTGCGGACGCCTCCTCGATCGACGAATTATTGGCGCGCATCGAGGGCAAGGACCCGGTCGTGCGCCTGAACATCATCAACGTGCTCGCGAACTTCAATACGCCGAAAGTACAGCAAGCGCTGCACAAGCAACTCAAGGACGGCAGCAAATTCATCCGCGCCGGCGCCCTATCGGCGCTGATGCGCATGGACGGCCCGTTCGATATGGCTTTGCTCTGCGGCATGCTGCGGGATCCGGAAATCGAGGTGCAGAACAAGGCCGTCGACGTCGTCGTCCGTGCAAACGACCCCGATACGGTCAAATACTTGGTGGACGTCCTGAAGGACGAGAACGAATATGCCCGGCGCGCCGCCGTCGAGGTATTGAACGCGGTCGGCACGTCCAAATCGGTCAAGTACCTGTTGGAAGTAATCGCCGACAGCGACTGGTGGGTGCGCACGCGCGCGGCCGACGCGCTCGGCAAGATCGGCGGTCCGCGCGTCGTCGACGCCGTGCTGGAGCTGATCAAGGACGACAACCAAGACATACGCCGCGCCGCGATCGAGATTCTCAATCAGACCAAGGACGAGCGCGCGGTCGCGCAGTTGATCGAGGCGACCAAGGACAAGGATTGGTGGGTCAGCGAGCGCGCGGTCGATGCGCTCGCGGACATCGGCAGCAGCAAGGCTGTGCCGCGCTTGATCGAAATGCTTCGCTTGGGAGAACAAAAGAGCCTGCCGACGGTCGTTCGCGCGATCGGCAAGCTGGGCGATTCGAAGAACATCGAACTGCTACTGCCGTTGCTGCAGCATTCGGAGGTACAAATCAAGGTCGAGACGGTGGCGGCCCTGGCCAAGCTCGCCGATGAGCAGCGAGCCAACACGATCCGCACTCGTCTGCAGGCGATCCCGAACTCGAACGAGACCTCCGTCCACCACGCGATCGAAGGCGCGATGCAGGCGCTCGACAACCGCTTCTCCACGCAGCAAATCGCGGCGAATCAACGGGCGGCACGGATGCAGGAACCCGCCAAGACACTGCTCATCGAGAACAAGGAAATCGCCGAAATCGTCAAGCAGCACGAGGTGCAGGCCGGCCGTCTGGACATAGCGACCCTGGTTCCCGGCGACATCATCGAGGGACGATACAAGTTCATCGAAAAAATCGGCAAGGGCGCGTTCGGCACCGTTCTGCTGATGGAGGATACGATCGTCGAGGAGCGATTGATCTTGAAGTTCCTCAATCCGAACGTCTCCACGGACGAGGAGATGATGAAGCGATTCGTGCACGAACTGCGCTATAGCCGCAAGATCACGCACAAAAACGTCATTCGAATCTACGACTTCCTATACATCCGCGGCAATTACGCGATCTCGATGGAATACTTCGCTTCGCATACACTGGGCGGAGAGATCGTCAACGAAAAACCGGTGGCGCTCAAGCGCGCGGTCAAATTCGGCATCGACATCGCGACCGGCATGGCGGTTGCCCACCAGGCCGGCATCGTGCATCGCGACTTGAAGCCGGCCAACGTCCTGATCGATAACGAGGGACTGCTGAAGATCGTCGACTTCGGCGTGGCAGCGGCGCAAAGCCAGGGAGACACGCAGCTGACGAAAACCGGCTACGTGATCGGCTCGCCGAAGTACATGGCGCCCGAACAGATATTGGGCAAGAAGGTCGATGAACGCGCGGACATCTACAGTCTCGGCGTCATACTTTATGAAATGTTCTGCGGCGTGCCGCCGTACACTCGCGGCGATCACATGTCCGTCATGTATCAACACGTCCAAGGCAAGGCTCGGCCGCCGATCGAGATCAACAAGGAATTGCCGAGAGAGTTGAACGACCTGGTCATGAAATGCATGTCGCTGGACAAGAACAAGCGCGTGCAGACGATGGAAGAACTGCGGGTGGAGTTGGAAAAATTCCTCTGAATCCGCCCTCGCTTTACCGCCGATAACGCGCGCTTTTGCGCCTCCGGCCGTCCGCCGGTCTTGACCGACCTCACAGTTACCGCCATTCGAGCCATAAAAACTCGAAAATCCAATCGCTTACGGGTAGCCTAGCGGATTATGGCAAGAATCGATGCCTTCCTGAAGCTGGGCCTGGCGCAAGGCTGCTCCGATCTGCACCTCGCCGTCGGCGTGCCGCCGTTATTGCGCATGCACGGCGATCTGCTGCCGATCAAATTCCGCGAGCTTGGCGAAGCCGAACTGGAAAGCTACGTCACCGAGATTTTGACCCAGTCTCAGCGCAATCATCTGCAGGGCGGCCACGATTTGGATTTCTCCTACGTGTCCGGCGACGGCGGCCGCTTTCGCGTCAACGTATTCCGCAAGGAAACCGGCATCGGCGCGGCGTTCCGCTCGATCCCGGTCAAGATGCCCAGCATCGACCAGCTCGGCCTGCCGCCGATCGTGCGCAAATTGTGCGATTACCACCAAGGCATGATATTGGTCACCGGCTCGACCGGCACCGGCAAATCGACGACGCTCGCGGCAATGATCGATCACCTGAATTCAACCCGCTCGCTCAACATCATCAGCCTCGAGGATCCGATCGAGTTCGTACACCGCAGCAAGACCAGTCAAGTGATTCAACGCGAGCTCGGCACGCACTTGCCGTCCTTTGCGGAAGGCGTGCGCGCGGCGATGCGCGAGGATCCCGACGTGATTCTGGTCGGCGAATTGCGCGACGCCGAGACCATCTCGATGGCGATGACGGCGGCCGAGACCGGGCATCTGGTGCTCGGCACCCTGCACACGACGAGCGCGACGAAAACGATCGATCGAATCATCGACGCGCTGCCGATCGATGAGCGCGAGCAGACCAAGAGCTTCCTGGCCCAGAGCCTGATCGCCGTCATCACGCAGGTGCTCGTCAAGAGCCCCGACCAACGGGCGCGCCGCGCCATTTGCGAAATCATGGTCGTCACCAAAGCCATCGCGAAGCTGATCATGACGGACCAATCGCACCAGATTCCGAGCCAACTTCAGATGGGCAAGGACTACGGCATGCAGCTGCTCGACCAAGCGCTGCTTGCCGCGATCACCGCCAAGGAAGTCGATCCCGACCACGCCTATGAATACGCGTCGGACAAGCGCCAATTCCAGCGCTTCACGACCGACATGCCGAATCTGCCGAAGATAGAGCCGGTCGGCAATACTTGAGGTCGCCGTGCCCGCCATCGACGCCTACTTGACCCAGTTGTTGGATCGCAGCGGCTCCGACCTGCATTTCTTGGCGGGCGATCCGCCGCGCATACGCCAGTACGGCGAGTTGCAAGCGTTGAATCCGCAGCCGCTGGATGCGGAGCACGTGAAGACTCTGCTCTACGAAATCATGCCGAAATTAGCCGTCGAGCGCTTCGAGTCGAAGGACGGCACCGACTTCGCCTATAGCATCCCCGGCACCGCGCGATTCCGGGTCAACGTCATGCGTCAGCTGAACGGCATGGGCGCCGTGTTCCGGGCGATTCCGACGACGGCAAGGACCATGGACGAGCTGAAATTGCCGCCGGCGGTGCGCACGCTCTGTAAAGTGAAGAACGGTCTGATCCTCGTCACCGGCAAAACGGGCTCCGGCAAGTCGACGACGCTCGCGGCGATGATCGACGACATCAACCGGCGCGTGCAGGGGCACATCGTGACCATCGAGGATCCGATCGAATTCGTGCATCTGCGCAAGAGCTGCCTGATCAGTCAACGTGAAATAGGCGTGCACGCCGCCTCGTTCGCGTCGGCGCTGCTTTCCGCCTTGCGAGAGGATCCGAACGTGATCCTGGTCGGCGAATTGCGCGATTTGGAAACCATGAGCATCGCGGTAACCGCGGCGGAAATGGGGATTCTGGTCATGGGCACGCTGCATACGAACGGCGCGGCAGCCACCGTCGATCGGATGGTCAACGCGTTTCCCGCGGACAAGCAATCCCACGTGCGCACGATGCTGTCGACGAGTTTGCGGGGCGTCGTCTCGCAGCAACTGATCCCGCGCACCGACAAGCAAGGGCGCGTTGCGGCCCTGGAGATCCTGATCAACACGCCAGCCGTGGCGAACTTGATCCGGCAAGGCAAGATGGATCAGTTGGAGAACGCGATGCAAAGCGGCGCTACGTACGGCATGCGCACGATGGATACGGCGATTCAGGCATTGCTCGATCAGCGGGAAATCAGCGGCAAGGAAGCATTCAAGAAGGCCATCAACAAGAACAAGTTCGAGCAGTACAAAGAAGCCTCTTGAGCGGCGGCCGCATGGCATAATTTGCGGCCATGACCGCAAAACGCCGCATTCTCGTCACCAGCGCCCTGCCCTACGCCAACGGCCCAATCCACCTCGGCTATCTGCTCGAGGCCGTGCAAACGGACATTTGGGTGCGATTCCAGAAGCTGCGCGGCCATGAATGCTACTACGTGTGCGCCGACGACACGCACGGCACGCCGATCATGCTCAAGGCCCAAGCCGAGGGCGTCAGCGCCGAGGAATTGATCGCTCGGGTCAACGCGGAGCACAAGCGAGATCTGGCCGACATGCTGATCGGCCTCGACAATTTCGACTCGACGCATTCCCCGGAAAACAAAGCGCTCTGCGACCGGCTGTATCGCGCGCTGCAGCACGCCGGCCACATCGCCAAACGCGTGATTCGCCAGGCCTACGACGCCGAAGCGGATATGTTTCTGCCGGACCGCTACGTCAAGGGCACGTGCCCGAACTGCGCCTCGCCGGACCAATATGGCGACAGTTGCGAAGTCTGCGGCGCGACGTATACGCCCGCCGACTTGAAGAATCCGATCTCGACCGTCAGCGGCACGACGCCGGTGGAGCGCGAATCGGAGCATTATTTCTTCCGGTTGAGCGCTTTCGAGGCGAGCTTGCGCACTTGGGTGCGAAGCGGCGCGGTACAGGCGAGCGTCGCGCACAAGCTGGACGAGTGGTTCGCGCAGGGACTCAGGGATTGGGACATTTCGCGCGACTCGCCGTATTTCGGCTTCGAGATCCCCGGCGCGCCGGGCAAGTATTATTACGTATGGTTCGACGCGCCGATCGGCTACTTGGCGAGTTTCACGCAACTGTGTGCGCGCAATTCACTGCGATTCGACGATTTTTTTGCGCCCGATTCGCGCGCCGAATTGCACCATTTCATCGGCAAGGACATCCTGTACTTCCATACCTTGTTCTGGCCGGCCGTGCTCGAGGGCGCCGGCATGCGCCGGCCGACCGGCGTGCACACGCACGGCTTCGTGACGATCAACGGGCAGAAAATGTCGAAATCCCGCGGCACGTTCATCACCGCGCGCCGCTTCCTGCAAAGCTTTCCGCCGGAATACCTGCGTTATTACTTCGCCGCGAAACTCGGTCCCGGCATCGACGACCTGGACTTCAATTTGGAGGAGTTCGCCGCAAAACTGAACTCCGACGTCGTCGGCAAGCTCGTCAATATTGCCAGCCGCTGCGCCGGCTTCGTCCAGCGAACAGCCGCGGGCCGCCTGGCCGGTTCGCTGCCGGAACCGGAGCTCTTCGCCGCGTTCGTGGAGGCAGGCCCGGCAATCGCGGCCATGTACGAACGGCGCGACTATGCGGCCGCCGTGCGCGAAATCATGGAGCTGGCGGATCGGGCCAATCAATACATCGATCGGCGCAAACCGTGGATGCTCGCTAAACAGCCGGACACGGCGGCCGAAGTGCAAGGGATCTGCACTCAGGGTCTGAATTTGTTTCGGACCCTGATGATTTACCTGCAGCCGATCATGCCGGCAATGGCCGCCAAGGCGGCGCACTTCTTTCAGGAACCGTCGTGGACCTGGGAGGATGCCGGCCGGCTTCGCCTCCGCGAGCCGATCCGGCATTATGAGCCGCTTGCCGTGAGACTCGACGCCGCAGCGGTCGCGCGCCTCATCGAGCCGCAAGCCGCCGCGCCAACGGCGCCCGCCGGCCCCGCGCCATCGGCGGCGGCGGGTGACACGGCCGCAGCGGCGATTACGATCGATGAATTCGCGCGAATCGACCTGCGGGTCGCAAGAATCATCGCCGCCGAGATGGTCGCCGGCGCCGATAAACTGCTGAAGCTGCGAGTCGATCTCGGCGCGCTCGGCGAACGCGATATTTTTGCCGGAATTCGCGCCGCCTACGAACCGGCCGGCCTGGTTGGACGCTTGACCGTCGTGGTCGCCAATCTCGAGCCGCGCAAGATGCGCTTCGGAGTGTCCGCCGGCATGGCGCTCGCCGCCGGTCCGGGAGGCAAGGACCTTTTCCTGCTCTCGCCCGACGCCGGGGCGTCGCCCGGCATGCGCATCAAGTGACATGAGCGGCGCGTCGGCAACCGATCTAACCGCGCAAATCGACGCCTGCCTGCCGCAGACTCAGTGCACGCGCTGCGGCTATCCCGGCTGCGAGCCGTACGCTGCGGCGGTCGCCGTCGGCGTTGCAGAGATCAACCAATGTCCGCCCGGCGGCGAGGCGACGATCGCGGCGCTCGCGCGCCTCTTGGGCAAACCGCCGCGGCCGCTCAACCCGGTAAACGGCACGTACAAGCCGGCCACAGTCGCCTTTATCGACGAGTCGCGCTGCATCGGCTGTGCCAAATGCCTTCCGCCCTGCCCGGTCGATGCGATCGTCGGCGCCGCGAAGTACATGCACACCGTGGTGGCCGAGCGCTGCACCGGCTGTGAACTATGCGTTGCGCCATGTCCGGTCGATTGCATCGAGATGCGCGCCGCACCCGCCGCCGCCAACGATGCGCCGCTCAATAAGGCGCGATTCGCGGCTCACGCCGCCCGCAGGATCAGCCGCGAACAGGAACGACAACGGATGATCGCCGAAAAGAAGGCGGCGGCGCGCCCCGCCTGAGCAGAGACCGGAAATGAATACCGCCAAGCGCCGCGCGATTTTCGAACGCTTGCGCGCGGCCAATCCGGCGCCGCGGACCGAGCTGCGATATCGCACTCCGTTCGAGTTGCTCATCGCCGTCATTCTTTCGGCGCAAGCAACCGACAAAAGCGTCAACCAGGCGACCGCGCGCTTATTTGCCGCGGCAAACACGCCGGCGGCGATCCTCGCGCTCGGCGTACGCGGACTATCGCGCTACATCAAGTCGATCGGCCTGTACAACAACAAGGCCAAGAACATCATCGCGACCTGCCGGCTGCTGCTCGAGCATCACGCCGGCGTCGTGCCGAACACGCGCGGGGCGCTCGAACAGCTGCCAGGCGTCGGTCGAAAGACCGCCAACGTCGTCTTGAACACGGCGTTTGGCCAGCCGACGATCGCCGTCGACACCCACCTATTTCGCGTCGCCAACCGCACGGGCCTGGCCACCGGCAAGACCGAGCGCGCGGTCGAGGAGAAGCTGCTGAAATTCGTGCCGGCGGAATTTCGCCACGACGCCCATCACTGGCTGATCCTGCACGGTCGTTACGTCTGCAAAGCGCGCCGCCCCGACTGTCCGCGATGCCTGATCGCCGATCTATGCGAATATCGGCAAAAGACTCCCGCCGCTGCGCCATGACCGGTATGTCCGGCTATTCACGCGACGAACTCCGCCGCAGCCTATACGGAAGCCTGGCGCAAGCACATGGGCCGCGAACCGCTGACGCCGCTCGAAGCGCTGATCGCCGATGTCATCGAACTGCACCCGGAATATCAAGCTTTGGTCGCGGACGTGCAAAGTGCAGGGGCCTTCGCGCTTGAAACCAACGACGGCCGCGAAAACCCCTACTTGCATATGGGTCTGCACCTGGCGGTGCGCGAGCAGCTTGCGGTCGATCGGCCGCCTGGAATCCGCGATTTGCATCGAACGCTGCTCGCCGAGCGCGGCAACGCCCACGCGGCGGAACACGCGCTGATGGAGGCGCTCGGCGAGACCCTCTGGGAGGCGCGGCGCCGCGGCGTCGCGCCCGACGAACGGGAATATTCTCGCGCGCGCGGCGCGGGCCGGCGATCGCACGCGAGGGCGCTGAGCGGCGAGGAGATCGAGCGCAGCTTAAGCAAGCTTCATCGTCCGTCCATTGGGACTGCGCCCGATAGAGAATACTCTCGCCCTCTACGAGCCTTGCCGGATCGCCGGGGGAAGGGCGCCGCAAAAAGTGCCTACATAGCGCATTGCGTCGCGAATCCCTAATGGCCCCGGAAGGGCCGTGGCGTCAACGCTTCGGCATGTAAAGATCCGTCAGCGTCCCCTCGAAAGCTTCTGCCGACATCGCCACGGTCTCCGACAGAGTCGGATGCGCGTGCACGGTCAGGCCGATATCCGCCGCATCGGCGCCCATCTCGATCGCCAGCCCGAGCTCGGCAATCAATTCGCCGGCGTTCGTGCCGACGATGCCCGCGCCGACGACGCGCCGGGTCGCCTTGTCGAACAAGATCTTCGTAAAGCCCTCCTCGCGATTGATCGCCAATGACCGGCCGCTCGCGATCCACGGGAAAGCCCCCTTGCCGTAGGCAATGCCGCGCGCCTTGGCGTCAGTCTCGGTCAGACCGACCCAAGCGATTTCCGGGTCGGTATACGCGACCGACGGTATGCAGCGCGCATCGAACGCCGCCTTGTGGCCGGCGGCCACCTCCGCCGCCACTTTGGCCTCGTGCGTCGCCTTGTGCGCCAACATCGGCGCTCCCGCGATGTCGCCGATCGCGAAAATATGCGCGACGTTGCTGCGCATCTGCTTGTCAACCGCGATGATCCCGCGCGAGTCGACGTGGACGCCGGCGGCGGCGGCACCGAGCGTATTGCCGTTGGCGCTGCGGCCGACCGCGACGAGTACGCGATCGAAATCCTGCGCCTCCGGCGAGTTCGGCCCGTCGAAGCTCGCGCGCAGCGCGTCCGCCCGAGCCTCTAGCTTTGCCACTTTCGTCGCGAGCAATATGCGCTCATAACGCTTCTCGATCCTCTTCTGCAGCGGCCGGACGAGATCCCGATCGGTGCCCGGCATCAATCCGTCACTCAACTCGACGACCGTGACGCGCGCTCCAAGCGCATCGTAGACGCATGCCATCTCCAGGCCGATGATGCCGCCGCCGACCACCAGCAGGCGCCGGCAATCCGCCGGCAGCTCGAGCGCACCGCTGGAATCGATGATGCGCGGATCATCCGGAAAGCCCGGCAAACGCAGCGACTCGGAACCGGCGGCAATGATGCATTGTTTGAATTCCAGGCGCCGCTTGCCCGTCGGCGCGTCGACTTCGAGCGAGTAGGGTCCTATGAACTTCGCGGTGCCATGCACGACGTCGACCTTGCGCTGCTTCGCCAGCAGCGTCAGACCCGTCGTCAGCCTGCCGACGACGCGATTCTTCCAGGCGCGCAAAGCGTCTCGGTCGATTCGCGGCGCGCCGAATTCGATGCCGCAAGCGGCCATCGACTTTGCCTCCTCGACGACTTTCGCCGCGTGCAGCAGCGCCTTCGACGGGATGCAGCCGACGTTCAGGCAAACGCCGCCGAGCATGGGCCAACGTTCGATCAACGTCACTTTGAGGCCTAAATCCGCCGCCCGAAAAGCCGCCGTATAGCCGCCCGGGCCGGCGCCGATGACGACGAGATCGAGCGCGCCCGCCGGTGCCGCGGCAGGCGTCGCGGTAGCCGCCGCGGCAGGCGCCGCGGCAGGCGCGCCCGGCGCCGGAACTGGCGCCGCGGCTGGTGTTGCGGCAGGCGCTGCGACAGGCGTCGGCCCGTGTTCCGCGGCGCCGTCAGCCTGCGCTTCGGCGACTCCTATGCGTGCGATCAGTGTACCGCTCTCGACCGGGTCTCCCTTCTTGACCTTGATTGCCTGCACGGCGCCGGCGACCGGCGAGGGCACGTCCATCGACGCTTTTTCCGACTCCAGCGTCAGCAACGGGTCATCGATGCGGACCGTCGCGCCGATCGTGGCCAACACCTCGACGACCCTGACGTCCTTCGCGTCGCCAAGATCGGGGATCCGAACATCGACGGTGTTCACAACAAGGACCGCACGTCGGCGAGCGTCTTTGCCAAATACACGACGAAGCGCGCGGCCTCCGCGCCGTCAATAACACGATGGTCATACGACAAGGACAGCGGCAGCATCAGGCGCGGCACGAAAAATCCGTTCTGCAGAACCGGCTTTTGGAAGGATTTGGATACGCCGAGAATCGCCACTTCGGGGGCGTTGATGATCGGCGTGAACGAAGTTCCGCCGATTCCGCCGAGACTGGAAATCGTGAAGCTGCCGCCCTGCATTTGTGCGGCAGTCAATTTGCCTGAGCGCGCGGTCTCCGACAAGGTTGCGAGCGAACGCGCGATTTCGTAAACGTCCATGCGGTCGACATCGCGTATCACCGGCACGACGAGTCCGTTCGGCGTGTCGGCGGCGAAGCCGATATGAAAATATTTCTTGTAGACGAGATTCTCGCCGCCGGCGTCGAGCGACGCGTTGAAGCGCGGGAATTCCTTCAGCGCCAACACGCAGGCCTTGACGATGAAGGCGAGCGGCGTCAAGCGCGCGCCGGCCTCCGCAGCCTTGGCCTTGAGCGCGGTGCGCACCGCTTCGAGATCGGTGATGTCCGATTCCTCGTGCTGGGTCACATGCGGCACGTTGATCCAGCTCGCTTGCAGCCGCGCTCCGGAGATTTTTTGAATTCGGGACAAGGGTTTGATTTCGATCGGTCCAAATTTGCCGAAATCGACTCGCGGAATTTGCGGCAACGCCGTCGCCGCCGGTGGTGCGGCCGCCGCCGCGCCGGTCAACAGCTGCTTGACGTGCGCCTTGACGTCGTCGGCCGTGATTCGGCTCTTGGGCCCGGTACCGGCGATGCGGCCGAGGTCGGCGCCGAGTTCGCGCGCGAATTTGCGCACCGAAGGGCTCGCATAAGCCGCCGAAAAACTCGCCTCATCGACCGCCGGGACTCCCCGCACAGCAGGCGCCGCCGCCTCGGGCGGACTTGCGGCGGACGTCTCCTGCGGTGCGGCCGCGGGCTGCGGTGCGGCCGCGGGCTGCGGTGCGGCTGCGGGCTGCGGTGCGGCGGCGGGCTGGGGTGCGGCCGGCGGGCTGGGGTGTGGCCGCGGGCTGCGAGCAGGGCCGAGGCCGGGCCGCCGGCCGGTGCGGCAGGGCTCGATGGAGAGCTCGATTGTGACGCGCCCTTGTCTTCTTCGAGCAGCAGAATCACGGATCCCTGCGAAACCTTGTCGCCGCGACGCAATTTCATTTGCGCGATTGTGCCGGCGGTGGGCGACGGCACGTCCATCGTCGCCTTGTCCGTCTCCAACGTGATCAGTGCCGTTTCCTTGTCGATGTGCTGCCCGTCCCGGACCAGCACGTCGATCACGCTTACGTCGGTGAATCCGCCGATGTCCGGCACGGAAATCTCGATCGGAGTGGCCACGGCGATTCTAAACCTTCAATGGATTTGGTTTTTCCGGATCGATGCCGAAACTCTGCATCGCCTGAACAACCGTATTCTTGTCGATCTTGCCTTCGTCGGCCAGCGCCTTCAGCGCCGCGACGGCGACGTAATGCCGATCGACCTCGAAGAATCGGCGCAGCTCGGCGCGCGAATCGCTGCGGCCGTAACCGTCGGTGCCGAGCACCACATAGGGTCCGGGCACCCACTGCCGGATTTGATCCGGTACGGTCTTCATGTAGTCGGTTGCCGCGATGAACGGGCCTTCACGCGCGGCGAGCGCCTGTTGAATATAGTTTACCTTGCGCGCCTCGTCCGGATGCAGCATGTTCCAGCGCTCGATCGCGAGCGCATTCGCGCGCAGTTCGCTGAAGCTCGTGACCGAATAAACGTCGGCCGGCACGCCGAAATCGCGCTCCAACATCTCGGCCGCGGCCAACACCTCGCGCAAAATCGTCCCCGAACCGAACAGCGTCGCCCGCACTTTGCCGCGGCCGCCGATATGCAGCAAATACATGCCGCTCAGGATGCCTTGCGCCACTCCAGCGGGCATCGCCGGATGCGGGTAGTTTTCGTTCATGCAGGTGATGTAGTAAAAGACGCGCTCGTGCTCTTGGTACATGCGCCGCATGCCATCCTGCACAATCACCGCGAGCTCATAGGCGAACGCCGGATCGTACGCCACGCAATTCGGCACCGTCGTCGCGACCAGCTGGCTATGCCCGTCCTGATGCTGCAATCCCTCGCCCGCGAGAGTAGTGCGGCCGGCCGTTCCGCCGATCAGAAAGCCGCGCGCTTGGCTGTCGCCCGCCGCCCAGATGAAATCGCCGACGCGTTGAAAGCCGAACATCGAATAGTAGATGTAGAAAGGCACCATACTGACGCCGTGGTTCGAATACGCGGTCGCCGCGGCGAGCCAGGAGCAAAGCGCGCCGGCCTCGTTGATCCCCTCCTCGAGTATTTGCCCCTGTTTGTCCTCGCGGTAGTACATCAGCTGATCGGCATCCTGCGGCGTATAGAGCTGCCCTGCGGATGAATAGATTCCCACCTGGCGGAACATGCCCTCCATGCCGAACGTGCGCGCCTCGTCGGGAACGATCGGCACGATGTGTTTGCCGATGTTCTTGTCCTTCAGCAACGTAGTCAGTATGCGTACGAGCGCCATCGTCGTCGAAATCTCCCGATCGCCGGTACCCTCCAAGAGGGCGCCGAACGTCTCGAGCGGCGGCACGACCAAAGGCGGCGCCGCATCGCTACGCGCCGGCAAATACCCGCCGAGCGCGGTCCGGCGCGCCTGAAGATAGCGCGTCTCTTCGCTCTCCGGGTCCGGCTTGCGGAACGACAGGCCTTCGATCTCGGCGTCCGTGATCGGAATATTGAAGCGGTCGCGAATATCCTTCATCGAGTCGGCGTTCAGCTTCTTTTGTTGATGCGCGGCGTTGATTCCTTCGGCCGCCTTGCCGAGACCGAAACCCTTGACGGTTTTGGCCAGAATCACGGTCGGCGCCCCCTTGTTGGCGACGGCGGCCGCGTACGCGGCGTAGACTTTTTGCGGATCGTGGCCGCCGCGATTCAGGTGCCAGATCTCCTCATCCGACATGTTGGCGACCATTTCCCGAAGCTCCGGATATTTTCCGAAGAAATGCTCGCGGGTATACGCTCCGCCCTTCGCCTTGAAGTTCTGGTACTCGCCGTCGACGCACTCTTCCATCAGGCGTTTGAGCAAACCCTTTTGATCGCGCGCGAGCAACGGGTCCCAACGGGAGCCCCACAGGACCTTGATCACGTTCCATCCGGCGCCGAGAAAGGCCGCCTCCAATTCCTGGATGATCTTGCCGTTGCCGCGCACCGGGCCGTCGAGCCGCTGCAGATTGCAATTGATCACGAAGATCAGGTTGTCGAGTTTCTCGCGCACCGGCATCGTCAACGCGCCCATTGATTCGGGTTCGTCCATCTCGCCGTCGCCCAAGAAGGCCCAGACTTTGCGGTCCGAGGCCGGCACGATGCCGCGGTGCTCGAGATAACGGACGAACCGCGCCTGAAAAATCGCATTCATCGGGCCCAAGCCCATCGAGACGGTCGGAAATTGCCAAAACTCCGGCATCAGCCATGGATGCGGGTAAGAAGACAACCCGCCGCCGCCCACCTCGCGGCGGAACCGCAGCAACTGCTCCTCGTTCAAACGGCCCTCGAGGTAGGCGCGCGCGTAGATGCCGGGGCTCGAATGACCCTGAATGAAAATCATGTCGCCGGGATGCTCGGCGCTGTGAGCGCGCCAGAAATGATTGAATCCGACTTCGTACAGTGTCGCAGCCGAGGCATAGGTCGCGATGTGGCCTCCGTACTCGGAATTGTCGCGATTCGCCTGCACGACCATCGCCATCGCGTTCCAGCGCATATACGCTTCGTTGCGCCTCTCCATTGAGCGGTCGCCGGGATAGTCCGGCTCTTGTGCCTTGGAAATCGTATTGAGATAGGCCGTGTTCGGCTTGAACGGCAAATAGGCGCCGGAGCGGCGCGTGAAGTCGACCAATTTCTCGAGCAGGAAATGCGCGCGCTGCGGCCCTTGCGCACGCATGACGGACTCGATCGATTCGAGCCACTCCTGCGTTTCCACGGGATCGATGTCTTCGTACGGCGAGCGTTGCGTCATAATAGGAAACCTTGCTATACCGGCACGCTTATGCAGAGCGATGCCGGTCCTGTTAACATGGTCCCAACGTTACAGCGCCGTTGCACGAACTGCCATTCGAGTTTCAAAGCTGGCGCTATCTTCGGGGTTTGATTTTTCATGGTCAAGCTGAGGGACGAGCTTGCGGTTTAACGATATGCCGACTCGCTTGCCTTTGGGCTCCTTGCTCACGCCGGTAATTACGACCAAGCCGCTGATCGGGTCCGCGAAGCTGGCCCGTTATTCTAGCGCAATTCTGTTGCTGCCCGTCGCGCCCGCCGACGGCGCCTGGACGGCGCTGCCCCACGGGTCGCTGTTGCGCGGCGTATTCCACCGCGAATCGCGCAAAGCCGGGGACTTTTTCAGCGTGCGCGCCGGAGCGCGCGGCGAGACGCTGCTGGTGATCGCCTGCGTCGCAGCCTTGGCCAGCGCCTTCGAACGCCTGCAGGCGGCCGGCAACGCCGCCAGGGCAGCGCTCGAAGGCGATCCGAAGTCGCTCCTACTCTGGCAGCACGGTTGCGAGCGACGCGCGGCCGCCGCCGCGCTGCACGCGCACATCGCGGCGTTGCAGGCTGCGGCATTCAAACTCGCGTCGTTCAAGAGCAAGCCGAAGTCCGGCAACCGCCTGCGGCGGATCGACATGGCGACCGGCGAGAAGTTGACCGGCCTGGAGCGAACACTCGCCTCGTCGGCCGGCAATAACCTGGCGCGCTGGCTGACCGCCTTGCCGCCCAACCGCCTCGACGCGCGCACCTACCGGCGCTACTTGCGCGATTTGGCGCGGCATCTGCGCCTGCGATACACATTTTATGGCGAGAGCCGGTTGAAGCGCTTAGGCGCGGGGGCCTTCCTCGCGGTGTCGCGCGGCAACCCGGCACGCGACGCCGGCATCGTGCGCCTGACGTATCGGCCGAGCGCGACTGCGGCGCCGGATTTGAGCTTGGTCGGCAAAGGCATCTGTTTCGATACCGGCGGCACGAATCTCAAGTCGCATAAGAGCATGCTCGAGATGCACACCGACATGGAAGGCAGCGCGGTCGCGCTCGGCAGCCTTTACGCGCTGCACGCGCTTAAGTCGCGCTTGACGGTCGACTGCTGGCTGGCAATCACCGAGAACAACATCGGGCCGTCGGCCTACAAGCCGCAAGACGTGGTGCGCGCGTACAATGGCACGACCATACAAGTGATCCACACCGACGCCGAAGGGCGCATGGTGCTCGCCGACACCCTTGGTCTGGCGGCGGCGCGTAAACCCAAGGCAATCATCGACTACGCGACACTGACCGGAGCCTGCGTTTATGCGCTGACCGAAAGATATAGCGGCGTCTTCACAAACCGCATCGCGCAGCGCCGGCTGATCGAAGAGGCGGGGGCGAGCAGCGGCGAGCGCGTCTGGTGCTTCCCGATGGACGCGGATTTCGACACGGATTTGGACAGCGCCGTCGCCGACATACGCCAATGCGCGGTGGAAGGCAAAGGCGATCACATTTTGGCGGCACGCTTCCTCAACCGATTCGTGCCGCCCGCGATCCCATGGCTGCATATCGACCTGGCGGCCGGTACGCGTCACGGCGGCCTCGCTCACATCGGCACCGAGATCACCGGCTTCGGCGTCCGCTATACGCTGGACCTGCTGCAAAGCGGATGGCCGAAGACAGAGGCGCGCGCGTGACGTCGTTGACGATCAAGCGCCCCGACGACTGGCACTTGCATTTGCGCGACGGCGCCGCGTTGGCTTCGGTGGTGGCTTTCTCCGCGGCCCGCTTCGGGCGAGCGATCGTGATGCCGAACCTCCAGCCGCCGGTCACGACTACCGAGCAGGCGCGGGCATACCGCGGCCGCATACTCGCGGCGCTGCCGGCGCAGAGCCGCTTCGATGCGCTGATGACCCTATACCTGACGGATGCGACCGATCCGCATGAGATTGAAATCGCCCGCGCGGCCGGCATCGTGCACGGCGTCAAGCTTTACCCGGCAGGCGCGACGACGCATTCGGATGCGGGGGTCACCGACATCAGGCGGGTATACCCCGCGCTCGCGCGCATGGAGGAACTCGGTATGCCGCTGCTGGTGCACGGCGAAGCGATCGGCGGCGAGGTCGACGTATTCGATCGCGAATCCCGGTTCATCGACGAGGTCCTCGCGCCGCTCGCCGAAAGATACGCGCGGCTGAAAATCGTTTTCGAACACATCACGACGCGGCGTGCGGCCGCCTTCGTCGCACAGGCGCGCCCGGGAGTCGCCGCGACGATCACTCCGCAGCACCTGCTGCACAATCGTAACGCAATATTCGCAGGCGGCATCCGGCCGCACTATTATTGCCTGCCGATCCTGAAGCGCGAAGAGGATCGGCTGGCGCTGCTGCATGCGGCCACGAGCGGCAATCCGCGGTTCTTCCTTGGCACCGATAGCGCGCCGCACGAGCGCGCATCGAAGGAGCGCGCCTGCGGTTGCGCCGGCATGTTCACGGCGCACGCGGGCATCGAACTGTATGCCGAGGCGTTCGAGCATGCCGGCCGTCTCGATCGCCTCGAGGGCTTCGCCAGCCACTTCGGAGCCGACTTCTACGGATTGCCGCGCCATCAGCAGACGGTCACCTTGATTCGGGAGCCTTGGCAAGTGCCTGCGGCCTTCGAATTCGGGGGCGGCACGTTGATTCCCTATCGAGCCGGAGAGACGGTGCGCTGGCGGCTCGCGGGAGCGCAGGCGGCATGATGCAACTTCCGCCGATTACGCTGGCGACGCGATTTCGCGGATTCCTGCCGATCGTCATCGACGTCGAAACCGGCGGCTTCAACCCGCAGACCGACGCGTTGCTGGAAATCGCGGCCGTGCTGATCGAGATGCGCGGCGACGGCAGCCTCGCGCGCGGCGAGACACATCGCTACCACGTCGCGCCGTTTCCCGGCGCCAACATGGAGCCGGCTTCCTTGGCGTTCAACGGAATCGACCCGCATCACCCGCTGCGCCCGGCGATCGGGGAACACGACGCGCTGCAGAGAATTTTCCGCGAAGTGCGCACCGCCGTGCGCGCCGCGGACTGCACGCGCGCCATATTGGTCGGGCACAACGCCTTCTTCGACCTCAATTTCCTGAATGCGGCCGTGCAGCGCACGCAAATCAAGCGCAACCCGTTCCACCCGTTCTCGAGCTTCGACACGGCGACCCTCGGCGGCGTCGCGTTCGGTCAAACCGTGCTGATGCGCGCGACTTTAGCGGCAGGATTCGAGTGGGACTCTGCGTCGGCGCATTCCGCCGCCTACGACGCCGAGCGGACCGCGGACTTGTTTTGCGTCATATGCAACCAGTTCCAGGCCGTATACGACGCCAGCCGCCGGCGCCTCGCCGCGATGGGACCGCTGCAAATGGAGGACGACGTGCCGGGCGCCGGCGAACCCGGTGAAACTTAAGCGACCGCCCCGGCGCCGGCGAGCAACTGCTGCAATTCGCCGTTTTTGTACATTTGCAGCGTGATGTCGCAGCCGCCGACCAGCTCGCCGTTGACATAGAGCTGCGGAAACGTCGGCCAGTTGGAGTACTGCTTGAGGGCATCGCGCACCTCGGGATCCTCAAAAATGTTGACGTGCACAAATTGAGCCTTGCACGCCCGCAAGGCACCAACCGTCTGGGCCGAGAATCCGCACTGCGGAAAGTCGGGCGTACCCTTCATATACAGCACGACCGGCGCCGCCGCGAGCTGGCTCTTGATTCGTTCGATGGCATTCATGGTCCGATCTCCGATGATCCTCTTCCGTTGGCCGAATTCCGGTCGGCTGCCCGCCGCCGCAGGACGCCGAACTCGAGGCTCGTACGATAGCAGCCCTTGCGGTAGCCGTGTTCATCGAGCGCGCCTATGTCGATGCAGGGGGACGCTGGACTCCATTCAGCCATCTTGCGAGTATTGGGCCTGATGCCCACTTTTTCCAGGCCGCCCTGACGCCAGATCCGCAGAGCGGCGCGCCCGGGGCCGGGTTGGGGCGTTCTTGGGGGCCCAGGGGCCCTTGAACCTGCCGGAGATCACCGAATGAATCCCTCCGAAACCGCCGAATCCGCGGCGGGCCACGTGCCGCTGCCGCCGGATCTCAAGCTGCAAGTCGAGCGCGCCTTGGCCGAGGACATCGGCTTTGGCGACTTGACGGCCGATTTGATCCCGGCCGAGCGGCGCGGTCACGCGGCCATCGTCACGCGCGAGGCAGCCGTGATTTGCGGCGAACCGTACGTCGAAGCCACCTTCGCGCAGATCGATTCGTCCGTGCGAGTCGAATGGACGATCGGCGAGGGGGCTTGGGCCGAGGCCGGTCAGCGCCTTTGCGTGCTTCGCGGTCCGGCGCGCGCGTTGCTGACCGGCGAGCGCACGGCACTCAATTTTCTGCAACTGCTGTCTGCGACCGCCACCGTCGCGCGCCGGTTTGCGGCTGCCGTCGCCGGCACCCGCTGCACCGTCCTCGACACCCGCAAAACGATTCCAGGCCTGCGCACCGCGCAGAAATACGCCGTACGAATCGGCGGCGCCCAAAACCATCGCATCGGCCTATTCGACGCCATCCTCATCAAGGAAAACCACATCGTCGCGGCGGGCGGAATCGCGGCCACCGTCGAGGCTGCCCGCAGCCTGCATCCCGGGGCGCCGGTCGAGATCGAGGTCGAGACCATCGATGAGCTGCGCGAGGCGATCGCCGCCGGCGCCGATCGCGCGCTGATCGATGATTTCCCGCTGGCGCAAATGCGCGAGGCGGTCGCCGTCAACCGCGCCGCGCGCAACCCCCTGAAGATCGAAGCATCCGGCGGCGTCGGTATCGAAGATGTGCGCGCGATCGCCGAAACCGGCGTCGACTACGTCTCGGTAGGCGGTCTGACGAAGCACGTTCGGGCAATCGACTTGTCGATGCGTTTCGAGTGGGGCGAACTCTAGCCGCCCTCAGGCGGTCGCCGCGGTCTTAATGATGCGCTGCGGCTGCGAGACGCCGTAACCCTGCGCGTAATCGACGCCGAGCGTGCGCAGCATGCCGATGATCTCGGCATTCTCGGCAAATTCCGCGATCGTTTGCTTGCCGGTCAAGTGACCGATCTCGTTGATCGAACGCACCATTTCCCGGTCGATCGCGTCGTGCAGGATTTCCTTGACGAAGGAACCGTCGATTTTCAGGAAATCGACCGGAAAATGTTTCAAATAGCCGAACGAGGACAAGCCGGATCCGAAATCATCCAGCGCGAATTTGCAGCCCTTTTCCTTCAGCGCCTGAATGAACCGATTCGCCTGCGAGAAACTGGCGATAGCAGCCGTTTCGGTGATCTCGAAGCAAATCTTCGTTGCGTCGAGTCCGCTGCGGGCAAGCTGATCGATGACGTACGGCAGGAACTTGTCGTCGCCCAAACTCAGGCCGGATAAGTTGATCGAACACATCGCGAGCTTTTCACGCTCGTCGGCGTCCGATACGAGCCAGCGGAACGCGTTTTCGATGACCCAGCGGTCGATGTTCGGCGTGATGCCGTAGTGCTCGGCCGCCGTCATGAAATTGTCCGGCGTGACGATCTTGCCGCTTTCATCCCTCATGCGCAGCAGCAGCTCGTAATGCGCGCCGCTGTCCTGGTCGCGCAGCGGCAGAATGGACTGGCGGAACAGTTCGAAGCGGTTTTCCTCGAGAGCCGTATTGATCCGCGCCGCCCACTGCATCTCGCGCCGCCTGCGCATCAAATCGATGTCGTTTTCCTCGAAGCTGTGCACGCGGTTGCGACCGGCTTGCTTGGCCGCTTGGCACGCGCTGTCGGCCGCGCTCAAAACCGCCGCTACGTCGTCGTTCTCGGCCGCGATCGGCACGACTCCGATGCTCGCGCCCAAGCGGAACGTTCGCTCCTCCCAGGTGAACTTGAAATTACCCACGGCCTCGCGCATGGTTTCGGCCATGCGCATCGCTTCGTCGAGCGAGCAGCTCTCCAACAAGATCGCGAACTCGTCGCCGCCGAGTCGGGCTAGCGTGTCGCGCCATCTGACCTTGGACTTCAACAAGGCGCCGACCTGGCCGAGCAGCGCATCTCCGGCGCTATGACCGCAGGTATCGTTGACGATTTTGAACTGATCCAAATCGAGGCAGCACAGCGCGTACGAAGTCTCTCGCGCCTTGGCGCTCTTCAGCGCCCGCTCCATGCGATGTTCGAACTCGCGCCGATTGACCAAACCGGTCAATACGTCGTGGCTGGCGTGATAGCTCAGGCGGCGGTTCAGCTCGCGGGCCTCGCTGACGTCGTGGAACACCAGTACGCCGCCAGAAACAGCGCCGCTGCCGTCGCGAATCGGCGAGGCCGTGCTCTCGACGTACAGCTCGTTGCCGTCGCGGCGAATCAGAAGCATCGGCCGCACCGACTTGATCGATCGTGTGCGGCGAATCGCGACCGCGAGAGGATTCTCCAGCGGTTCGCAAGTCTCCTCGTGGAATGCGCGGAAAATCTCCTCGATCGCGCGCCCTTGGCTGTCTTCGAGGCGCCAACCGGTCAGTTGCTCGGCGACCGGATTGATGTAATCGATGACGCCCTTCGCGTCGGTCGTGATCACGCCGTCACCGATGCTTTGCAGCGTGATTTGCGCGCTCTCCTTTTCCCTGAACAGCGCCTCTTCGTACAACTTGCGCTCGGTGATGTCGAGTTCGACGCCGACCAGTCGCAACAGCCGCCCCTTGTCGTCGACCCGCGCCTTGGCTCGGCTGATGACCCAGCGCCATTCGCCGCTCGCGTGGCGCATGCGGTGCAGGCTCTCGAACAGCGGGGTTTTGCCCGCCACGTGATCGCGAATTGCCGCCTGTACGCGCGACATGTCATCGGAATGAACCAGCGTGCGCCAGTCCGGCGCCTGGCCGACCTGGACTTCGTTGTAGCCCAGCATCGCCTTCCAGCGCGGCGACAGATAAACGCGGTTATTGAGCGTGTCGAAATCCCATAGGCCGTCATTGGCGCTGTGCAGCGCCAATTCATTGCGCTCCTCTAAATCGCTCAAGCGCGATTGGATCGCGATGCGTTCGAGCCCGGTCGCCAGGCTGCTGCCGACCAATTTCAACAACAGGTGCAATTGCACGTCCCAGTTGTCGCGCGGCCGGGCTCCGGCGATGGACAGTATCCCCGCCGGACGGCCTTCGATGAAATAGGCGATCATCAGCACGGAACCGATGCCGAGATGACTCCAAACAGCGGCATCATCGGCTTGATCGATCCGCACTTTGGCGGTGTCGCGCAATTCGGAGACGCGCAAATGCGCCAAGCGAGAGCGGAACCAGGGCAGCGCCTCCAAGGTTTGGCCGCGCAGTTGTTCCGGATTGCCGGTCGCAAGCATGCTGCGGGCGACCGTGAAGTCCGACAATGCGGCTGTCTCCGGATCCAAACCGATGTGAAACGCCGTGTCGGCGCGCGTCGCCTCGCGCAGCAGTTCCAAGTTCCGCGCAACGCAAGCCGCGGCGGTGGCGGCGGTCATCGACTGGAAATCGACGGCGATCTTGATGCAGACGACGTCAAGACCCATTGGCGGCGCGGGGCCGCGCCGCGGCCAACTTTGCAGCGACAGGATGTCCGATGCCGTGAAGTCCCGAGGTCGCTTATCGTTGGGAACTATCGCCATGCGCTTTTTTTCGCTCTATAGAAAAATCACCGGCTGTGGCGCGTGAGTGTGCCACTCCATCCCCGGTAAATCCCGAATGCGTCACACAGTTCCTAGGGTCCCGTCGAATAACGCCTACGGCATTATTTTCGTATAACTTATCATGAATATAGGCTAAGCAATTGTATTAATGGGATTTAACGATAATCAGTCCTCGAGCTCAGCCTGACCAGCCAACTGCGCGGTTCGCACCTGCAACGCTCCGCCCGCGATCGGTCCTTGCAGGTCCACCGTAGCGCCGGCCGCTAGCGCGAAGAACTGTGCGCTCGTAATCGACCCACCCGAGGCGGCGAAGAACCGCGTGCTGGCCGAGGTGACCGCGCCGACACCGAGTATCGTCAGGTCCGGCGCGGCGATCGCCGTCACGATGCCCCGTATTTCAACGCCGCTTTGGGGCATCTGCCGCGTCAACAGCGACGCGACGACCGAATTGCCGGGACCCGCCGCGCCGCGAACTTCGACATAATCGCCGACGCGCACGGCCGACAGATTGAACGGCGCCACCGGATTGGCCGACTGATCGTCAAAGCGCGTCTCGAGGGTGGTGTTGACCGCCACCCCGACCAGGGTGAGGCTGTCGCTGGATGCGTCGACGGCCTGCACCGGACCTTTCAGCAACAGCGGATTGGGTTTGAGGAATGCGATTTGCGTGGCGATGAGCGCGCCGGCGGCATCGAAAGTCCCTTGCACCTCGAGGCTCGAGTTCAACGCCAAATTACCGGCTTGGCCATTTTGAAAAATCGTCGCCGCGTTGCTCGTCACGTGCGTTCCGGACACGGTGAAATCGGCCGCCGACACGATGTTCGAGACGTCGCCGCTGATCTGTCCGTGCTCGCCGCCGGCTCCGGCAACACCGCCTAGCAACGCGACGCGAGTTGCCTCGACGACGCCATGCACGAGGCTGGGCGCACTGGTCACTTGCACCGAATCCCCGATCTCGACGGAGCGGCCGGACACAAATCCGGAGAACTGCGCGGCACTGAAGTCGACAATCTGGCCGTTCAAGGTCAAGCGGTACATCGCGGCATCGACCGACTGCACGACGCCGGACATTATGAAGGCGTCGAGCCGGTTCTTGATGTCGATTCGCGTCGCCTTGATGCCGCCGCCCGCGGCGGTGAAGCCGCTGACCACGACGAGCGCGCCGACCCGCAAACTTGCCAGGCTGGGCGTGCCGCCCGCAAAGGTGCCGAACGATGTGTTCGGCCCCACCAAGAACGTTTGGCCGAACACCGTGAACGAGGAGACCGTCAAATCCGTCGCCGATACCGGCCCTTGCGCGTTGGCGTTGAATTGCACTTGCGTCGCGTTGCCGGTCTTGCCGTCGGCGTTGATGTCGCCGGTCACTTGCACCACTTGCCCGGCGCGCAAGTCCGACTCGGCGCCCGCTTGACCGTTGACCACGAAGCTCGCCGCGTTCGTCGCGAACTCGACGCCGTTGACGAAGATGCTGCCGAACCCGCTGATTGCGCCTGAGGAAACCGCCGCTACCTGAGCCCCGGTGCCCTCGATACCGGCTGTCGGCCCTGGCCCCACGTCGCAGCTCGCCGTTATCGCGACGAGCGCTACCGCGAGCGGAGCGGCTGCGAGCATAGTCAGGCCGCGGCACCCGCCCGCCTGCGCCTGCGCCGGCGAAATAGCGCTTCATGACCGCGGCGCCCTGCCGCCGGCATCCTCGATCAAGTACGCCCCGGCGCCGAGACGTATCGTGTCGGCTTGCTGGCCGGCCGCCGCCTGCGGGTCGTCGTCGACACTGTGGCGGGTCAGCCATGCGTCGATGCGCTCCAAAAACTGCTGCCCCTCATCTTCGAGGAATGCGCGAAATTCGGCGGCCGCGGAGCGTCGCACGTTCTGATGGATCGCGCGGCGCTCGAATTGCGGCGGCGCCTCGCCCGGGCGAGTTACGTTGTGAGCGAGCGTCGCCGCCACGTCGTGCAGTATGCTGCCCCACAGGCGGATTTGATTCGGGTCGAACGCCTTCGGAATATAGCCGCGCATGCGCACGCGCAGCGAGCCGTCGTCGCACATTTCGACCGCGCCGGCCGTCGACAACTCCTTGAACATCGCGACATGCGGCAAGTCCGGCGCATACAGCCGCACCAAGCTTTGGAAGCTCGGCGCCGGCCCCTCCAGAGCCAGCAGCAGCGGCACCTGATTCTCGCCGAGATACGCCGGGTTCAAATGCCAGCCCGACAATATGCGCGACCCCGGACTCATGAAGACCGCCTCGAGCATCGCGTGCGGTTCGGCCTTGCGAATGCGTGCGACGTCCCGGCGGTTCAGCCCCGTCAAAATCGAAGTTCGCGAGACATTGGTCGGTCGGCCACGAATGCCGTACTCGCGCGTCGCGATGTCCACATAGGCAATCTTTGCCAACTCGCTGAATTCGCGAAATGGCACGCCGCCGCGAAGCAATACCCGCACGATCGGCCGGAGCATAAGACGGACCGATTCGAGCAAGACTGAGCGCATTTCGTGCTCCATATGCGTATTTCTCTCACACATATGGCGGTAGTGCAATCGGACCGATTGCCCTCGTCTAGCGACAGCCCCCTGCTCAGGACGGCCTAGCCCAGGGCGACCTAGCCCAGGGTGGCCTTGGCCGCGGCGAACAAGTCCCGCAGGCGCAGCGCCAAGTCAGCCTGTAGGCCGGCTAGGCCCGCGGCGTCCAGTCTCTTCGGCACGTAGACCGGCTCGCCAACCGCGATCGCGATACGCGCGAACGGCATCGGAATCACGAACCGATCCCATTGGATCAGCCAAGCGCGCGAAGCAGCGAAGCACAGCGGAATGATTGGGCGCTGCGACAATTGCGCCAGCAGAATCGCGCCCGGCTTGAAATTGCGCGGTGGGCCGCGCGGGCCGTCCGGCGTGATCGCGGGCGATACGCCGTCCTGCGATATCGCTTGGTAATAGTCGCGCAACGCGCGCGCGCCGGTATGCGAGGAAGAACCCCGAATCACGACGCCGCCTAGTCGGCGCACGAGCAGAGCGCCGACGTCTCCGTCGACCGACGGACTGATCAGAAAGCCGAGACGCACGCCGGCGGAGCGCTGCTCGAGCAAATACTTGACGCAGAACAGTTGATGTTGATGCCAATAGACCGGAATAAACGCGGGCGCCCTCTGCAGTGCCGCGGCGATGTGCTCGGCACCACCGATGCGCTCGACGCGGCACCATCCCCATACGATGCGGATCAGCGCGAGACCCAGCGGCAGCAGCAGTTTGTACATCAGCAGCCGGGCCGGCGTCAGACGCCGGCTCGAACGCGTTTGTTGTCGGTATATCGTATTGCGTAAGCCGGGGTCGTCTGGATTTCTTGGCACGACGGGCATTGTCGGGAAGCGGCCGCCGCCGCGCAATAGCCGTGCCCGCAGGCCTGCACGTCTAAGTTACAATGCGCGCATGCAAATGACGGCAATTCCTCCGGGTCCGACCGAGGGCTTCGACTTGGGCGGCACGGACGAGTCACTGGCGCGCATGCGCGAGTATTTCGCGCGATACGGGGATATTTACCGGATTTTTGCGCCGAACCGCGGCGTTTATTACTACGTGATCAATCACCCTGACGCCGTCAAGCACGTGCTGCTGTCGAACCATCGCAATTATACGAAAGGCGAAGGCATGGATCGGGTCAAGATCCTGTTGGGTACGGGGATCATGACCAGCGAAGGGGATCTGTGGCGGCGCCAGCGGCGCATGATGCAACCCGCCTTTCACCGTCGGGTGCTCGATCGGTTCGGCGCTTTGATCGGCGAGGTCAACGAGAAATACGCCGAGCGCTGGGCGGCCAAATCGGACAACGGCGAAGCGATAAACATAGCGGACGAGACGAGCGAGCTGACGCTCGAGATCGTCCTGCGCTCGATCTTCGGCAGCGATCTTGCGCGCCTCGAGCGGCAATTTGGCGCGAACCCGTTCGACGTCGTCGCCAAGGAGCAGAACCGCGACCTGAAATTCGCGTTTCGATTCCGCTCGCTGTCGCGTCTGATCGGCGAATTGATCGAGCGGCGGCGACGCGAGCCGGAAGAGCACTTCGATTTCCTGCACATGCTGATGACGACCCGCAGCCGCGACACGAACGAGGGCATGAGCGATAAGGAATTGATCGACGAAGTCATGACCTTGATCGTCGCGGGGCACGAGACGACGGCCGCGGCCCTCGCCTGGACCTGGTACCTCGTCGCACATCACCCGGAGACCGCCGAGCGGCTCGCGCGCGAAGCCGACGGGGCGCCCCGGGGCGAGCCGCTCGGGCTCGATGCCGCCGAATCCCTGAGCTTCACGCACCGCGTCTTGCAGGAGTCCCTGCGCCTATATCCCCCCGGTTGGCTGTTCACACGCCGCAGCATCGAAGCGGACGAACTCGGCGGCTATCCGCTCGGGGCGCGCACCGACGTCTTCATCAGTCCCTACCTGCTGCACCGCCATCCCGAATTCTGGGAAGAACCCGAATGCTTCCGCCCCGAACGCTTCGAGGAGTCGGCCGCGGAAGCGCGCCACCGCTTCGCGTACATTCCGTTTTCCGCCGGGCCGCGGCATTGCATCGGCGAGAATCTGGCGATGTTCGAGATGCTCGTGCACATGCAGACCATGTGCAAGCGCTTCCGATTCGCGCGCGCCGACGACGCGCCGATGGAAATCGAGGCTCAGATCAATCTCCGGCCTCGCTCGAACTTGTTGATGACGGTGACTAGGCGATGAACTATACGAATTTGATCGACCTATTGGAGATGAATCGCGACAGTCGATCGCGCCGTGTGCTACGTCGAAGGCGAGAACGCCGAACGGCGCGTCAGCTATCGCGAAATATATGAGCGTGCCCTCGGAATCCTGTACCACCTGCAAGCGATCGGCGCGCAACGCGGCGATAAACTGATCATCTTCCTGAACAACAACGAACAGTTTCTCGACGGATTTTGGGCCGCTGTTTGCGGCGGAATCATTCCCGTGCCCTTGGCGGTCGGCATCAGCGACGAGCACCGGCACAAATTGCTGCGCGTCGCACGCAAGCTCGGCAAGCCCTTGCTTTATACAGACGCCAAGAATTTGGAGCGGCTGCAGACGCTCGCCGCGGAAGTGGGCGAATCGGCCCTGTTCGCCGAGCTCAAGGCGCGCGCGTTTCTCGTCGAATCGATCACCGACATTTCGCGGCCAGGCAAACCGCACCGGCCGGCGCCGGACGACGTAGCCTTCATTCAATTCTCCTCCGGATCGACCAGCGAGCCCAAAGGGGTCGTGCTGACGCACGGCAATCTGATCGCGAATACCAATAGCGCCACGGCGGTCGACAAATTCAGCGACTCCGACGTCAGCTTGAGCTGGATGCCGCTGACGCACGACATGGGCTTGATCGGCTTTTATTTGATGCAGTTCGCCAATAGGGTGCACATCAATTTGATGCCGACCGAATTGTTCGTTCGCCGCCCGCTTCTATGGCTGCAAGTCGCGTCGCGCAAGCGCGTGACGATCACTTGTTCGCCGAACTTCGGTTACCGCCATTTCCTGAAAGTGCTCGGCGGCAGGCGCCTCGATGACGTGGAATTATCGGCGGTGCGCTTGATCTACAACGGTGCGGAACCGATATCGGTCCAGCTGTGCAACGAATTCATGAGCACCCTCGCCTACACCGGTTTGCGTCGCCAGGCGATGTATCCGGTCTACGGCCTCGCGGAAGCCTCGCTGGCGGTCACCTTGCCTCCCCTTGGACTCGAATATCGCTGGATCCGGGTCAACCGGCAGCGGTTGAACGTCGGCATGATAGCCGAGCTCAACCCGGCGGACGCCCGCGACGCCCTTGAACTGATCTGCGTCGGACGCCCGATCCCGGATACCGAGGTGCGCATCGCGGACGACGGCCGTTCGGCGCTGCCGGACGGCCGCGTCGGCCACATCTTGATTCGCGGACCGAACGTCACGCGCGAATACTTCGGTGATCCGCAGGCGACGGCGCTCGCGCTCGACGCCGACGGCTGGCTGGACACCGGTGATCTGGGCATGATTCATGAGGGTTCGCTGTACATCACGGGACGCAGCAAGGAAATCATCTTCATCAACGGCCAGAACTACTACCCGTATGATTTGGAGAACATCGCGCAGCGCGCGCCAGGGTTGGAGTTGGGCAAAGTCGTCGCCGCGGGCGTCAATAGGCCGGGATCGCAGGGTGAAGATCTGGTTGTTTTCATCCTGCACCGGGGCGCCGTGCGGGAGTTCTTGCCGACGGCCGCCGCCGCCGCCCGGCTGATCAACGAGCACACGGGCATCGAGGTCGCCGAAGTCGTTCCGGTCAAACGCATCCCGAAGACGACGAGCGGCAAGGTCCAGCGCCATTTGCTGGAGAAGGCGCTCACCGACGGCAAGTTCGACGCCGAATTGGCGGAGCTGCGGGCGCTGCGCGTCGACGGCGCCGCGGCGATACGCGGCAACGAGCTGGAGGCCCGGTTGCAGGGGATCTGCGAAGCTGCGTTGCCGGGCAAGCGCATCGACGTCAACGACAACCTGTTCGAGATCGGCGCGAGTTCGCTCAAATTGATCGAGATCCACGAAACGATCGATCGCGATTATCCGGGCTTGATCGACTTGACCGAATTGTTCGATCATCCGACGGTCGCCGAACTGGCGAAACACTTGCGGGCAAAGCTGACCAAGGCCGGCCCTTGATGACCGCTACGCGCCAAATAATTCCTGTCTCCGGCAAACGACAGTATCCGCCGGCTCGATTCTATTGCAGAATCGCCAGGATGGATCGGCGTTTCAGGTGCGTGCTGTTTGCCGTCGCGTTGGCGTTCGGCGCGCTTTGCGTCACGCCCGCCGAGGCCGCGCTCGGCGGCAGCCAGGCCGGCGTACAGGCCGACGCCGTGGCGCTACAAGGCGTCGTTACCACCACGCCGCTGCAACAATACGACATCGATGAGATCACCACCGGCAATGGCGTGCGCGTCCGTGAATTTCTAAACACGGCCGGAGTCGTCTTCGCCGTCAGCTGGAGCGGTCCGGTCGTGCCGGACTTGCAGCTGCTGCTGGGAGGGCACTTTGCCGCGTACGCCCAGGCGCTGGCGGCCGTCAAGCAGCGCGGGCTGCAGAGATCCCTGCGGATCGCCCTGCCGGACCTGATCGTCGAAGTCGGCGGATATCTGCGCGCCTACAGCGGCCGCGCGTATCTGCCGGCATCGATCCCGGCCGGCACTTCGACGGCGGATCTGCGCTGAGCGCTGCAAGGCCCATGCGCATCTCATTCCCGCTCGTCCTGGTCGCCGCCGCGGGCCTGCTCTGCGCCTGCGTCGGCAGCAAGAACACCTTGGCCGGCGGCGGCAACCCGATGCCGACGCTCAACGCGATGGCATTGACGGTCGACACCGGCCCGGCCGCCGCGACCGGCCAGGTCAATCACGCCTACGTGACCGTGAAGGTCTGCACTCCCGGCAGCACGACTCAATGCGCGAACATCGATCATGTCCTCCTCGATACCGGTTCGGCCGGCTTGCGGCTCGTCGGTTCGGTGCTTGCCGCGGCAACCGTCACGCCGAAGGGCGCGACCGATGCCCAGGGGCAGGCCATCGTCGAATGCGTCACCTTCGGCGGCGGACAAACCTGGGGGGCGGTGGGTGCCGTCGATGTCACGTTGGCCGGCGAAGTCGCGGCCAATCTGCCGGTGCAAATACTCGATGATGCGGGCACCGGACCGGCGCCGCCCGCAACTTGCGGAGCCAACGGCACCTTGATCAACACCGTGGCCTCGATCGGCGCCAACGGCCTGCTCGGCGTCGGGGTGTTCGCCCAAGACTGCGGCGCCGCCTGCGTCGGCGCAAGCCCGCCGCTGCCCGTCTATTACGGTTGCAGCAGCGCCGGAACGTGCACGGCCGAGAACATCGCGCTCGCGGCTCAAGTCGCGAATCCGGTGGCGATGTTTGCGGCGGACAACAACGGAATCATCGTCAAGCTGCCGAACTTGATCAACGCCAACGGCGATGCGTCGCTATCGGGACAATTGTTGTTCGGTATCGCGACGCAATCCGACAATGGCTTGCCGGTTTCGGGCCTGACGGTTCTCGGCACCGATGCGAACGGCTATTTTACCGCGACCTATAACGGCGGCACGACGTCGCTGCCGGCGCTGATCGATACCGGCTCCGACGCCTACGCGTTCGACGATCCGAACATGGCCGTCTGCGCTTCCGGCCCCTACGTCGGCTACTACTGCCCGGCGGTCGCCCCGCAAACCGTCTTTGCGGTCAACATGGGTGTCGGTACGCTGAGCGCCACGAATACGGTGAATTTCGCGGTCGCCGACCCGAATTCGTTCGTTGCCAACGCGGCCGCGCTGGCCAATCTGGCGCGCGGACGAGGATCGATCCGGTTCACGTGGGGACTGCCGTTCTTCTACGGGCGCGCGGTCTACGTCGGACTTGAACAGCGAACCGCCGGCACGTACACCGGGCCGTACTTCGCCTACTGATCGCGATCGCGCGCCGGAATTCAGCCGTTGCCGGCCAACTGCTTGGCGATGACCGCGAATCCGCGACCTTTGGCGACGTCGGCGGCGGATACGCCGGCGGTGTTGCGCAGCGACCTGTCCGCTCCGGCCTGCATTAAAATTGAGCAAACCTCCGCGTGTCCGCCGCGACTGGCGGCAATCAACGCCGTATCGCCGAAGTCATTCTGCACATTCAGATCCGGCGAGCGAGCGAGCAAGGCGCGCACCGCGTCCGCGTGACCGGTCGCGGCCGCGATCATCAGCGGCGTATCGCCGCGGTTGTCGCGGCGATTCAGCGGCAACCGCGCCGCGAACAACGGCGCGAAGATGCCGGCGTCTCCTTGCGCTGCGGCGGCGTGCAGCGCCGATACTCCGAGCGCGTCGGCCACGACCGAACTCGCGCCGGCACCGAGCAGCAGAGCCACTTCATCGCCCGAACCGGCGGCGGCCGCGTACCACAAGGCCGTGCGGTGCTCATCGTCCTCGGCGTCGGTCTTGGCGTGATGATCGAGCAGCATATTGACGAGCGCGGCATCGCCGGCCGCACTAGCGAGCATCAAAGCGGTGTGACCGCGGGCATCCACTGCATCCACGTTGGCGCCGGCGGCGAGCAGCAGACCGGCGGTGACCGCGTGCTTGCCCCGCACCGCGGCGAGCATCGGCGTTTGTTCGCCGGCGGCATGCGTGTCGGGCGGTACGCGAGCTTCGAGCAGCGCCTTGACGACGCCGGTATCGTTGCGCGTGGCGGCGAGCCACAGCACGGTGTGCCCGGCGTGATCGGCGGCGCCGGCATCGGCGCCGTGCGCGAGCAGCAGCGGCAAACTCGCCAGCGCGTTCGCGTCGGCCGCCGCCTGCAATAAGGGCTCGCCCTGCGGCAGGCGCAGATTGGCATCGCCTCCCGCAGCGAGCAGTTGCTGCACGCTTGCGGTGTCCGCGCGCACCGCGGCGAGCGCGAGGGGCGGCCAGCCGCGATAGATCGCGCCTGGGTGCGCCGGATCGAACTTGCCGGTCTGGCGCCCCGGATCGAACGTGACTCGCGCGGCGTGCACGCCGAGCGCGTTTAGTGCCGCGACGGCGGAGTCCGCGCCGACGACGAGCGCGGCATCGAGCGCGTTGTACCCGCGGCTGTCGCGCGCGTCGAGGTGCGCGCCGGCCTTCTGCAAGGCGGCGACGTTGACGGTGCTATCGGCGCGGGCCGCGTAGAACAACGGCGTGCGCCGCTGCGCGTCCGCGGCTTGCGGATCGGCGCCGTGCGCGAGCAGCAATTCGGTCATCGCGGCATCCGTGCGCGCGGCGGCGATCATCAGCGCCGTGGTGCCCTCCTTATCGGCGGCGTGCACGTCAGCACCCATCGCGAGCAAGGCCTTGGCGGCATCGATCGCGCCCGCCTCCGCCGCATACGACAGCGACGTGCGGCCGAAATCGTCGCGAACGGACGCGCTGACCGGTCCTAGCCGGCGCAATTCGACCGCATTGTTCTTGCGCACGCAGTCGAATACCCAGGGTTTCAACAAGCTCGCATCGGTGGCGCCGACGGACTCGCGGCTCAGTAACGGCCGGTTGGTGCGCAGCGCATCGACCGCGCGTTGATAACCTAGCTTGGCCGAGCGTTCCAGCCACGAATGCGCCTCCGCGGGCGGCGCGCCGCGATCGTTCGCGAGTTCCGCGGCCAGGACGTAGGCGGCGGCGCCCTGACCGTGCTCGGCGGCCGTCTTCAGCAGCGCGCGCGCGCGCGTCTCGTCCGCGGCGATGCCGACGCCGTTCAAGAGCATCAGGCCAAGCAGATACTGCGCGTCGGCGTTGCCGTGATTGCCCGCCGACTCCAACAGCGCGATCGCTTTGTCGAACTGCAGCGTGCGCAACGCCGCGCGCGCCGGTTCCAGCGGATCCGCGGGCTTCTGCGCAGTGGCGGGCGCGCCGGTGGCGGCGGCGGAAAGGCTGACGGCGCAGCAGAGCGCGGCGACCCACCGGCGAGGTTGGCGTCCCGCGGCCATCAGGCCGTCCCGAACTTCGTTTCGACCTGGATGCCGATCGACTTCAAAAAGTCGTTCGGCAGGATGCCGCCGGCGCTGACGATCACGGCATCGTTGGGCAGTTTCATCTCGGCTCCCGCGTGCTTCAAGGTGACTTCCTCCGGCCGTATTTCCTTGATTTGAGAGCTCAACAGCACTTTGAGCTGGCCCTTTTGCGCCGCTTCGTCGACGCGCTGCCGATTGCGCTGCTTGGCGCGCTGAAACGCATCGCCTCTATACGACAGCGTGACCGAGGTGTCGCCCAATTCGGCAATGCTGGCCGCGGCCTCGAGCGCGCTGTCGCCGCCGCCGACGACGACGACCTTTTGACCGCGGTATTGTTCCGGATCGATCAGACGGTAGACGACTTTCGGCAGCTCCTCGCCCGGCACTCCGAGCTTGCGCGGCGTGCCGCGCCGGCCAATCCCGAGCAGCACGGCGGAGGCGACGTGTTGCCGCTTGCTGGTTTTCACGTGAAACGCGCCGTCCTTCTGTTCGATGCTTTCCACCCGCTCTTGATAGGTGATCTTCAATCCGTTGCCTTTGCAAGTCGTATTCCAGAACTCCAGCAGCGTTTCCTTGGAGGTGTTGCGGAACTGCACCTTGCCGACGATCGGCAATTCCACCGGCGCGGTCATCACCAGCTTGCCGCGCGGATACTGGAACACCGCGCCGCCGAGCGCTTCCTGTTCGATCGTTTCATAGTTGAGACCCATATGTTTAGCCGTCAGCGATGCCGCGAGACCGGCGGGTCCGGCGCCGATGATCAGCACATCGAGCGCGCCTGGCCGCTTCACGCCGGCTTTGGCGATCGATTCGAGCGCCTGCTGCCCCTGCGTCAGCGCGTTTTTGATCAGGCCCATGCCGCCGAGCTCGCCGGCGACGTAAATGCCCGGCACATTCGATTCAAAGTTCGGTTTCAACAAGGGAATGTCCAAGCCGCGGCGTTCGGTGCCGAACACCAAGGTAATCGCATCGAACGGGCACGCGGTCTTACAGGCGCCGTGGCCGATGCAGTCGGTCGGACCGATCAGCGCCGCCTTGCCGTTGATCAAGCCGAGCACGTCGTGATGCGAGGTCTCGGGGCAGGCCTTTACGCAGGTGCCGCAACCGAGGCATTTGCTGGCATCGATCAACGGATGCAACGAGGCCGGTTCGGTCATCCCGGCGGCAACCGCGTCCTGCATGATCCGGCTGTGTTTATTATGGGTGCGCCGCTGGCGCACGACATAATATGACGTGATTCCCGCGAGCGGCGCCGAATACACTACCAATGACAATAGATCCATAAGGGGCTCAACGGACAACCGATTACGGCACGACCAGGCTATAGGTCAATACTTCAAGATACCGTGAGTTTGGTCACTTGTCGGGCACAGCGAAAGTGTCGCAATTTGCGTACAGTAAATCCCGATCATGTCATTGTGTGACAAGGGATTGACGATGACTCGGAATGCGCGGGTTCGTGTATGGGCGCGGACCGATTGTGCAGTTTTGCACAAATCGACTGACCCCAATATGCGACAGTGTAGAAGGGCAACTTGCGCATGCTATGGTCACTGCGATCCGATAGACCGGCCAGTCGGCGTATGGGAATTTGACCACGATTAGGAGCGCTTGAATGCCATTGTTTTGGTTTTCGGCCGGCGCGCTTTCGACGCTAGCCTTACTGATTGTCTTGCTGCCGTGGCTGCGCAAAATGCCGCGCTGCAGTTCGCTGCCGGTGCTCCCTTGGCAAGCATCGGTCGGCGCAGCCGTCGTCCTCGTCGCTCTGATCGGCTCATCGGTCTGGCTGGGATCCCCCGAGACCAATGCGCCGGCCGGCGCGTTCGGCAGCGCGTTGACGGTGTTCGACAAGGCCACCGGCGCCGCACCGATGCCGGTCGGTATGACCAGCAAAAACGCCGCCGCGGGCGGCAAACCGGCCGCCGAATCGATGAACACCGCCATCGCGAACTTGGAAGCGCGTCTGGCCAAGGGCGGCGGCAGCGCGGATGACTGGGAATTGCTCGCCAAGTCGTTTGAATTTCTCGGCCGTCCGGCCGATGCGGCCAAGGCGCGAGCGCATCAATTGCCGAGCTTGACGGAAAATCCCGCTGCGGCCGCAGCAAGTCCGACAGCCGGCTCCGGCATGGCGGTTACCGGCGAGGTGAGCCTTGCCCCCTCGCTGGCCGGCAAAGCGGTGACCGGCGAGACGCTGTTCATCGTCGCCAAGTCCGTCGACTCACCCGGCATTCCGGTCGCCGTGTATCGCGGCAGCGTCGGCAAGTGGCCGCTCAAATTTCGCCTGGACGATTCCCAATCGATGATGCCCGGACGAAACCTCTCGAGCGCGGGCCGCGTGCGGATCGAGGCGCGAATTTCCAAAAACGGACAGGCGCTGCCGTCTGCCGGGGACCTGCAGGGCTCGACCGGCGTGTTCAGTCCCGCCGATCAGAAGCCGTTGAAAATAGTGATCGACCGGGTCATCTCGTGAACGCGAACGTCAAAACCGTCAAGGCTACCTTAGCGTCCGGCGTCGATCCGGCGCAGTTGCAGCGCGCCAAGCTCGTGCGCTCCATCGGCCTGGTGTCGAAAATTCCGACCGTGGATCACGTCGTGCAAAGGGCGCCACAGCCCGGTCGCGGCGCAGGTAGCGCGGCGCCGGCCCATCGCTCCGTACCGGCCGTCCCGACCATCGAAGCGGTGGCGGCCCAAGGCGCGCAAGCCCAACATTCCGCGCCCGTGGCGCCGGCGCCAGAGATCCCGCCGGTTGTCGCCCGCGCGCCGACTCCCGCGATAGTCCCCGCGCAAGCGCCCGAAGTGGCGCCCGCCAAGATTGCGCCCGCCAGGACCACTGCCGCCAAAATCGCGCCGCCCAAGGCGGCGCCGGCTGCAACGGAGAGCCCGCGCCTGAATTGGCCGATCATCTGGACGATCGTCGTCGCCGCGCTGATTCTGTGGGGTATGCAGGCGCACTTGGAGCGCTACATCACGCCGCAACGGGGCATCGGTTACTGGTTGGGCATCGCCGGCGGCTCGATGATGCTGCTGTTGCTGCTCTACTCCGCGCGCAAACGCGTCTCCTGGCTGCGCTGGCTCGGCGGCATTCCCACGTGGTTCGAATTCCACATGGTGCTCGGCGTCGTCGGCCCTGTGCTGGTGCTGTTTCACTCGAATTTCCACCTCGGCGCCACCAACAGCAATGTCGCCCTGTTCTGCATGCTGTTGGTCGCCGGCAGCGGCGTCTTCGGCCGCTATGTCTACACGCGCTTGCACGTGTCTCTCGACTGCAAGGAGGACACATTGGAGCAGATGAAGGCCGTGGGCGATCGGCTGCGCGAACAAACGTCGTCGATCGAGTTTCTGCCCGGCCTCGTGGATGCGATCGAGCAGATCGAAAAGCGATGGATCGTGCCTCCGAAGGGCAACGTCGCGCGGTTTATCCACTTGTTCACCGGCATCATCCGCATGGCCCGTGCGCGCCAACTCGTGCGCCGGGCGATCAAGGCGGCCGTTAGGCAAGCATTGCTGCGCGAATCGCAGGTGATCGCGGTGCACGCCGAGCGCATGTCCCAGGTGGCACGCCGCTACGCCTACCGGCGTCTCGATGCCGGCCGCCGCGTGTCGGAATACCAAGCCTATGCGCAACTGTTCTCGCTGTGGCACGTTCTGCACATTCCGCTGTTCTTCATGCTGTTGATCGCTGGAATCGCGCACGTGATCGCGGTCAATGTGTATTAACATAAGGTGATGCGTGTCGACGGGATGGTCAAAACGATGGGGGCCGCATGGGCGGCGGCGATCATGCTGATGGCTGCATCAGGCGCCTTTGCTGCGTCCGTGGAAACGCTGCTGATGCCGGGCAAGGTCGCCCGCGCGCACGAAAAATTGGAACAGACGTGCAGCAACTGCCACGACCGCTCGAACGTCCATACGCAGACCTCGCTGTGCCTGGACTGTCACAAGGAAATCGCTTCCGATATTCGGCTGCATCACGGTTATCACGGGCGGATGAAGAATGCCGGCCTCGGCGAGTGCAGCGCCTGCCATACGGAGCACAAAGGCCGCAATGCCGATATCGTGCAGCTCGACCGCGCGCAATTCGATCATCGCCTGACCGATTTCGCGCTGGACGGCGCGCATACGGCGCTTGCCTGCGAAGCCTGCCACAAGAAGGGTTCGGATTGGCGCAAGGTCCCCGCGACCTGCGCCGACTGCCATAAAGCCGACGACGTGCATCGCGGCCAATTCACCCAAGGATGCGGCGAATGCCACACTTCGGTGAGCTGGGCCGGCGGGAAGTTCGATCACGACAAGACGGATTTCAAGCTGACGGGCGCGCACCTGGCCGTGGCCTGCAATGCGTGTCACGTCGGCGGCCATTACAAACAGACGCCCAAGAGCTGCGTCGGCTGTCACGCGACCGACGACGAGCACCGCGGATCGCGCGGCGATGACTGCGCAAAGTGCCACGTGACCGCAAAGTGGAAGACCGCGAAATACGACCATCTCAAGGAGACGGGATTCGCCCTGCTCGGCGCGCACGACCGGATCACTTGCGAGGCCTGTCACAGCGGCGGCGATTTCAAGAAAAAGATCCCGAAGGACTGCAACGGCTGCCACCAAGCGGACGACGCGCACGCGACCCGCTTCGGCGCGAAGTGCGGTGATTGCCACGACAACGACCATTGGCCGATCAAGACTTACGATCACGCCGGGCGGCACAAATTCCCGCTGGTCGGCGCGCACGCCAAGATCGATTGCTACGCCTGCCACACCGGCAACGCGGCCACGCAAAAATTGCCGAAGGACTGTGCCGGCTGCCACCGCAGCGAGGATCCGCACGGCGGCAAGCTCAAGGGCGGGTGCGACAGCTGTCACGGCCAGCAATCCTGGCGGGCCGACATCATCTTCGATCACGACACGACCCAATTCCCGCTGCTCGGACTGCATCGCATCGTCAGCTGCGCGCAATGCCACGCGACGTTCGCGTTCAATACGGCGCCGTTGAAATGCGTCGAATGCCATTCGCGCGACGACGTGCACAAAGGCGGGCTCGGCAAAAAATGCGAGAGCTGCCATTCACCGAACGGCTGGCAGCTTTGGGTTTTCGATCACGCGAAACAAACGCATTTCCCGCTGCTTGGCGCCCACCGCAAGCTGCAGTGCGCCGATTGCCATCACGAACCGCCGGGCAGCGTAAAAACCTCGTCGCAATGCGGCAGCTGTCACCGCAAGGATGACCGGCACCTCGGCCAGTACGGCGAGCAGTGCGACCGCTGCCATACGGTCGATTCGTGGAAAGGCGCGAGGATGCAATAAGGGGGCAACCATATGAAACTACGCCGCCTCATAGCAAGAATCGCCGCGCACGCGTTGGCGCCGCTCGCCGTGGCCGCGCTCGCCGGCGCCTCGATGCTGCTCGCGCCGGCGACGCTCATCGCCGCCGGTGCCGCCACGCCGATCACCGTACCGTTCGATCACCTGTCGACCGGCTTCGAACTCGACGGCGTGCACCGCGACCTGCCGTGCGAGTCCTGTCATTTGCACGCGATCTTCAAGGGCACGCCGCGCACCTGCGGCCTGTGCCATATCACGGGCTCGACGTTCAATGCGACGCCGAAGACGGCGACTCATATCCAAAGCACGAACAACTGCGCGGCCTGTCACGACACGACCTCGTTCCGGCCCGCGGTTCACTTCGATCACAACGAGGTGCTGGGAAGCTGCGTCAGCTGCCACAACGGCGTCATCGCCCAGGGCGAAGGGCCGACCCATCCGGCCACGAGTACGGCCTGCGAAGCCTGCCACACGGTGATGAGCTGGAATCCGCCGAAGGCGATCGACCATGCGCAGATGCCGCTGGCGGTCGCCGGCTTCTGCATCATTTGCCACAACGGCGTGCAGGCGAGCGGCAAGAACGCGACCCACGTCGCGACTACACTCGAATGCGGCGACTGCCACCTGACGAGCACCTGGCTCGGCGCGACCTTCGACCACACCGGCATCCTCACCGGCTGCGCCAGCTGCCATGATGGCTCGAAAGCCGTCGGCAAGCAGGGCAGCCACATGCCGACGTCAAATTTGTGCGAGAACTGCCACACCACGGGAATCGGCACCAAAACGCCGGCCTGGGCGCCGTCGGGGTTCGACCACACGCAAATGACCGTGACGACCTGCCAAACCTGCCACAGCGGCACGGTCAAGATCTCGACCGGCTTCGTGTCTGGGCAGCCGACCAATCACGTGCCGCCGATCCCCTCGTCGATCGACTGCGGCGTTTGTCACGGCAACAATCCGGCGGCGGAAACCTGGGACGTGCTCGCGGCGAGCATTCCGGTCCTGCACTCCGGGCTGTCGGTCAATAATTGCCTGATGTGCCATGCCGGCCAAACTTTCGCCGGCAAACCGGTGCCCTACATTCCGATGTCGATTTCCGGCGTATCGCCGACCAAGACCACGCCGCTCGCCCCGCCGCATATCCCGGTCAATATGGGCACCGATTGCAGCGCCTGTCATGGCGCCGCCTATCAGGCCGGCGGCTTCGGTCCGGCCACCGCCATGAGCGCCGCCAAGCACGCGTTCGTGTCCACGACCTGCGACACCTGCCACGACACCGGCAAGAGCTTCTACGTCGGCAGCGGCACGCCGCTGCAGCTGCGCCCCGCCGATCACATCAGCAGCTCCAATTCGCAAATGGTCACCGGCGATTGCTCCGCCTGCCACACGACGACGGACTGGAACAGTACGGTCCTGCCGGCCGGCCATATGCCGAATCCAAGCAATCTGAGCTGTGCTCAGTGCCACGCGTCGGCGCCTACCGACTACACGGCGGCGACACTCGCGGCCAATTCCGTGCTGCACACCGGTATTAGCGGCAATTGCGGGCTCTGCCATGGCAACAACGTCACGGCGCTGACTTGGTTCAACAACTTCACGCCGAAAGATGCCTTGCTGACGCCGTCGCACATTCCGTATCTGTCCGGCACCGATTGCAGCTCCTGCCACTCATCGAGCACCTATGCGGTCGGTACGTTCGGGCCGATGAACATGACCCAGGCCAAGCACGCGTTCGTGCCGACCGCGTGCGATACCTGCCACGAAGCGGGACTGACGTTCTACATGGGTGCTGCGAGCCCGGCCCTGCAGGGCCGGCCGGCCGACCATACGACCGGCAACATGGTCGCGCCGAACGATTGCAGCCTCTGCCACAACACGACGAATTGGAACAGCACCGTATTGCCGGCCGGCCACATGCCGAACCCTGCGAACCAAGCCTGCTCGGTCTGCCATACGACGGCGCCCGCCGACTACACGACGACGACGCTGGCCGCCGTCGCCGCACTGCACACCGGTATTACCTCCGGCTGCGGTCAATGTCATGGCGCGACGACGGCGGCGCTGACCTGGTACAACAATTACACGCCGAAGGATGCGGTGCTGACGCCGTCGCACATTCCGTATCTGTCCGGCAGCGACTGCAGCTCCTGCCACGCGAAGAATTACGTGACCGGCGGCTTTGGACCGATGAACATGACTTCGGCGACGCATGCCTTCGTGCCGACGACCTGCGACACCTGCCACGAAGCGGGCTTGAGCTTCTATCTCGGATCGTCCAGCACGCCGCTGCAGGGACGCCCAGCCGATCACACGACGGGGACGATGGTCGCGCCGAACGATTGCAACCTCTGTCACAACACGACGAACTGGAACAGCACCGTGCTGCCGGCGGGCCACATGCCGAACCCGGGAAACCAGGCCTGCGCCGTCTGCCACACTTCGGCGCCGAGCAATTACAAGGTATTTCGCCAGCACCGCGGTCCTGCACACCGGCATCTCGACCGGCTGCTCCCAGTGCCACGGCAGCACGACGCAGCTGACGTTCTACAACAATGACATGACGATCAAGGATGCGGTGCTGACGCCGCCGCATATCCCGGCATTCACCGGCACGGACTGCAGTTCCTGCCATGCGCAGAACTACGTGACCGGCGGGTTCGGGCCGATGAACATGACGCAGGCGACGCACGCCGGCGTCGGCACGACTTGCAACACCTGCCACGAGGCGGGCCTGTCGTTCTACATGGGTGCGGCGAGCCCCGGCTTGCAGGGCCGCCCGGCCGATCACACGACCGGGACCATGGTTGCGCCGAACGACTGCAGCCTGTGCCATACGACCGCGAACTGGAACAGCACGGCGCTGCCGGCCGGCCACATGCCTAACCCCGGAAACCAGGCCTGCGCGGTCTGTCACACGGCGGCGCCTACCAATTACACGACGCTCGCCGCCAATTCGGTCTTGCACACCGGCATCGCGGGCGGCTGCGGACAATGCCACGGCGGTACGGCGCCGCTGACCTGGTACAACAACTTCACGCCGAAGGATGGGGTGCTGACGCCCTCGCACATCCCGTACCTGTCGGGCACCGACTGCAGCTCCTGCCATTCCTCGACCACCTACGCGGTCGGCGGCTTTGGGCCGATGAACATGACGCAGGCGACGCATGCCTTCGTCGTGACCAGCTGCGACACCTGCCACGAAGCGGGCCTGTCGTTCTACATGGGCGCGGCGAGTCCCGGCGCTGCAGGGCCGGCCCGCAGACCACACGACCGCTGCCATGATGGCGCCGAACGACTGCAGCCAGCTGCCATACGACGGCGAACTGGAACTCCAACTCGATGCCGGCGGGCCACATGCCGAACCCGGCGAACCAGGCCTGCACGGTCTGCCACACGACGGCGCCTGCCGACTATACGACGACGACGCTCGCCGCCAACGCGGTCCTGCACACCGGCATCACGAGCGGCTGCATCACCTGCCACGGCGCGCCGAATTCGACCCCGCCGGTGTTCTACCCCAACTACACGCCGAAGGATGCGGTGCTGTCGCCGGTGCACATCCCGACGAGCACGACCGCCTGCGAGGCCTGCCACTCGCCCACGGTGTTCACCTCGTTCAGCGGCACGACGATGACTTCGGCCAAGCACACCTCGATGTTCGCGGTGATCGGCAAGACCTGCGATGCCTGCCACGAATTGACCACGCCGAAGCTGAGCTTCTACGGCGTCACGAATCTCACCGTGCGGCCGAGCGGCCACCACGTCGGTCAGGACTGCAGCGGCTGCCACAATACGAACAACTGGGACGGCGGCGCCCAGCAGCGGGCCGCGACCAAGACGGCGGCGCGCAATATGGTCGTGACGGTCGTCAAGCCGCCCGCCGCCGGGGCGATGGGTGCCACCGGCTCCGGCAACGTATTTGCGCGGCGCACCGGTACACCGCGCGTCGGCCTGCCGGCGATCGGCGCGCCGACCCGGTCCCTGGTGACGAGCGTATCCTTGGTGTCGCACGCCGGCGTGACAGCCAACTGCGCCAGCTGCCACAACGGCATGCTGGCGGCGGGCAAGCCCGCCGGCCACATCGCGAGCAACAACACCTGCGAGAACTGCCACACGACCTTGGCGTGGATCCCGGCGCGCTTCGAGCACCAAGGCGTCACGGCGAGCTGCTCGAGCTGCCACAACGGCGTGTTGGCGCCGGGCAAGCCGGCCGGGCACGTCCAGTCCACCAACGATTGCGGCGCCTGCCATGGCACAATTGCCTGGCAGCCGGCGATCTTCAGCCATGTCGCGGTCAGTCCGATATGTCAAACTTGTCATAACGGCATCAGCGCGACCGGCAAGCAAGCCGATCACGTGCCGACGGCGCAGGACTGCGGCAGTTGCCACAACACTTTGGGGTGGACGATCATGACGATGCCGGCGCAACTGCGGCCGCTGTTGCGATTGCGGCCAGCCCCGACCGGCGGTCCGACCAAGTGACCGACGCGCGGCGTCGAAGCCCGCTCGAGGAGAAGCGGCGGCTGCGGTTCATCGGATCGCTGATCGGGATATTCGGCCTCAACGGCGCCGCGTTCGCTGCGCTGCCCGCCGCGTCGGCCTTCGCGAACGGACCGCTCGTGCAGCTGATCGATACGACCGAGAGCGACGATCATGTCGATATCTCGGTGCAGTTCGCTTGCTCGATGCGCTATATCAGCAATATGCCGGCCAGTCACGGCACGAGCACAACGATCAAATTGCAGCTCGGAGCCGATTGCGGCCCGCAGTTCCAGACGATCTTGCCGGAGCTGCCGCTGGTCGGCGGCGGCGGCCAACTGGTGACCGGAGCGCGCGTCGATTCGATGCTGCCCGGCGAAATCACCTTGGAGCTCACGTGGTCGCGGCCATTGGATTTCGTCATGGCACCGACGGCCTCGGGCCTCGGACTCCGTGTGCGCCTGTTGAATACCCGCGCGCAAAAACCCAACGTCTTCGTGGCCGCGCCGCAGGGACCGTCGGAATATTCCGTCAACCTCGACTCTTCGCAAACGGCGTTTTCGCACGAGGCCGTAGCGGCCGCGGCGGCCAGCCTGCGAACGCAGGCGTACGTATCGGAAACCTACATCGGCGATCAACATTGGTACCGCTTGCGCGTCGGCCCGTTCTCCTCGCGCCAAGAAGCCGAGCGCGCGATGAAAATTGCGCTGGCCAACTATCCGAGGGCCTGGATCGCGGAGGGCAACGAGCCGGGCAACCTGCCGGTGGTCGAACAGGCCGGCGCCCAGGCGGTAGCCGCCAGCGGGCCGACCGATGCGCCGCTGCCCGATGAGCAACGCGCGCAAATTCTGCGCGACGCGCGCACGGCGCTCGCCAAACGCCAATTTCCGCAGGCGGTCGACCTGCTGACCCGCTTGCTGCGCCAGCCGGAATACCCCGCGCGGGCCGAAGCCCAGGAGTTGCTCGGCATCGTGCGCGAGCGCGCCGGTCAGCTGGCACAGGCCAAGGCCGAATACCAGGAATACCTGCACCGCTACCCGAACGGCGCGGCGGCCGAGCGCGTGCGCCTGCGTCTGCAAACGCTGGCCGAAGCCTCGCTGGCGCCGAATACGACCGGCGCCTTCGGTGCGGCCAAGAGCCAGGGCCTGACGCTGGTCGGCAGCGCGGCGGTCACCTACGCCTACGGCAAGGATCAAACGACTTCCGCCGGTACGACGACGACGACGAACTCGCTCAATGCGGCGCTCGTCTATGGCGATTTGCTGATGCGCGACCGCGGCAAACGCTATGACTTCACCGCCCGCGTCGACGGCGGCTATACCCGCAATCTGGCGGGAACCAGCAGCGGCGGCCAGGATCGAACGACGGCCGCTTACGCGGAGCTGACCGATCGATATATTGGGCTCACTGGCCGCTTGGGCCGGCAGTCGCTCGCCAGCCAAGGCATCGTCGGGCTCTTCGACGGCCTTTTCGTCGGTTATCAGGTGAATCCTCGTTGGTCGATCAGCGGCGCCGCGGGGCTTCCGGCCTACACCAGCTACTCCGTGGTCTCCAGCAAACAAAAATTCGGCACGCTGACGACCGAGTTCAATCCGTTCGGTCCGGCCTGGGTATTCGACGCCTATGTGTTCGACCAGACGAACGACATCGGCACGGAACGCCGTTCGGTCGGCTTCCAGACCCGCTATGCGCAATCCGGACGCACGGCGGTCGTGCTGGTCGACTACGACATCGCGTTCAAGCAATTGAATTCCGTGACCCTGATCGGCAATACCAAGATCGGACAGTATTGGGTGCTGGGGTTCGATGCCGATCACCGGCGCAGTCCGCAGCTGCAGCTGAGCAACGCGCTGATCGGCCAGACCGTGACCGATTTGCGCAGCCTGCAGAATACGAGCTTTACGAATCCGCCGCTGACGGCTCCGCTGACGATTTCGCAGATCCAGCAAATAGCGCTCGATCGCACCTCGACGAGCAACACCTTCGTTCTCTCGGCCAATCGCCCGTTCGGCGAACGCTGGCAATTCATGTTCGACGTGTCCGCGCTCGAACTCGGCGGCACGCCGGCCTCTTATGGGGTCACCGCCACGCAGTCGACCGGTCTCGATAAGAACGCCTCGCTGCAGCTGGCCGGATCGAGCTTGCTGCAGGCGAGCGACCTGCACATATTCAGCGTGCGTTTCGACGATTCGCCGATCTCGCGCAGCGAGACGCTGTCCTGGGACGCGCGCTTCGTGGTCCATGGCGCCTGGCGCCTCGGCCCGCGCTTCAGCGTCGAGCAATTGAACGACAAGACTCAGGGCGGCAAGCAGATGCTGTATCTGCCGCAGGTGCGCGGCGATTGGACGGGCCGGAAATCCGTTTTCGAGCTCACGGCCGGTTACCAGGTGCAGACTCAACAAGCCGCGCTGCAGACGCAAGCGATCACCGGACAAGTGCAAAACAGTGCAGTGGATCAGCGTTCCCTTTATATTACGGCGGCATATCGGGTTCGCTTCTAGGGAAGGTATGAATATCCGCGTGGCTCTGTTCGTGGCGCTGGCCACGTTGCTCTCGTGCACGCTGCCGCCGCGGGCGGCGGCGCAGGATTTCTTCGACGAACAGAGCGGCAGCACGCTGTCGGTCGTCGCCAAGCCGCTGGTGTTCGCACGCGAGCGCTCGGATGCGGCCGCGTTCGCGCGCGACTATGCGACGCTCGTCGCCGTCGGCGTCAATCTGTCCGGCAAGGATAGCGAGTATTTATTGCTGTATCGCTGGTCGACGGTGGACCCGCGCATTTCGCCGCCGCCGCGCGCCGGCTGAAGGTGAACTGCAAATCATCGCGGACGGCCGGCTGATCGAATCTACAGCCGCTCGATAAGCTGCCGATCAGCTTGACGCGGCGCGACCGGCTGCACGTGCCGGATCACGGAGACATCATCGCCTATGCCTACCATATCGACCTCGGCACTCTGCGGTTCATCGCGACCAGCAGCGCACTGAGCCTGCGCATGCCGCAGGAGCCGCTGGATCTGCCGTTTCACCTTTGGGAAGACGGGCGCCGGTCCCTGGCGCAGTTCGCAGGTCCCTGAGGCGCTCGCGCCTGGCGGGAATCGGTACATCGACGGGTCGGCTTACGCGTCAGCCATACAGCGGCTTTCGCAGGCGCCAGCGCCTGTAAGACCAGAGCCAGTCGGCCGGACTCCTGAGGACGTCGGCCTCGCAAGCCCGCGCGTAGCGCTCGGTGATCTCGCCGGCCGCGGTCGGCTCGCGCCCGTCCCACAAGCTCGTCAACTCGACCTCGTAGCATCCGCGGCCGACGCGGCGCATGACCAAATACAGCACCGGCAGCCGCGCCGCGCGCGCGATTTGTTCGGCGCCGATGTAAAAGGCCGTATCCTGCCCCAGGAATCGCGTCCATTGGCGCCGCTCGCTCGATACCGGCGCCTGATCGGCATTGATCGCGAGCGCGCGCACGATCCCGCGGCGGCGCAAATGGTCCGCCAGCAGTTCCTTGGCGGGCACCAAGCGCGCGCCGAATCGCGAGCGCACGCGCAGCATCAAGCGTTCCGCCCAGGCGTCGTGCAGCGGTTTGTACGCGGCATCCACCGGGTAGCCCAGGTGCAGCGTCACGCCGTGCAGCAGCCACTCCCAGTTGCACAAATGCGAAGTCACGAGCAGCACCGACTGCCCCGCGTCCAAATGCCGCCGCGCCGGCGCCAGGTCGGCGATCCGTACCTGCGCGCGCATTCGCTCCGGCGACATCGAAATGGACTTGAGGACTTCGACCATGACGTCGCAGAAGTTCCGCAAGAACTGGCGATGCAAGCGCCGCCGTTCGTTCTCGCTCGCGGTGGGAAATGCCTTGAGCAGCTGCTCGCGAATCAATTGCCGCCGGTGGCGCACGACGTAAAAGGCGAGAAAGTACAAGAAACGGGAGAACGCGTATAGCGCCGCCATCGGCAGCCGCGAGAGCCAATCGATCATGGAGTCGACAGGCGTTGCGGCGGCTTTATCGATCGATGGGCCCAACGAGATTCACGGCCTTGCGATCAGATCTGATCCGCCAGCGACAGCACCACGGTCCGCTCCTTCTTGCCTAGCCCCGGCTTGGGTCGTACCCGCAGCGTGAATTGCGTGCCGATTGGCCCCTTGAATCGCTCGCGCAAGTCATACAGGGGCACGCTCTTGGCGCTGCGGCCATCGACGCTCTGGATCCGATCGCCCACCACGAGGCCGACCGCCGCTGCGGCGCTTTGCGGGGTTACATCGGCGACTTCGATGCTGCCGTCATTGGCGCGGGAAATCCACAGGCCCGAGCGGTCGAACACTTCGCGCGAGCCCGCCAATTCGTTGGGCTGCAGCCAGAGCGTCTGGTGGGCGTAGTCGAGAGTCACGGTGTAGCGCTTGAGCAGATCGCCACCGATGTTGCCCGCGGTCAGGGCCGCCTTGGCGGCGCCACCCTTGTCGGTGACGATCTCGGTGACCGGAGTCTCGATCGTGACACCGCCGATGGTGAGCTTGCCGGCACGCGCCAACAGGGCTCTCGACGGACCCCCGACGCCGAAGCCGACCGTTGCGCGACGAGTCGCGTGATACCGATCGATCAGACCGTGCGCAGCGGCGAACGGCGCCATGATCGTCAGCGCACCGCGCGATCCGGTGTCGAATTCGAACTCGCCCTTGATGCCGTCGATGCTGCCCGCAACCATAGGAACATGGGCATTGAACGTGAACGGAATCGCAACCACGCCTTTCGGAGGACTAAAAGCCTCTGGCTTGGTGAAGGTGAGGGTCCGCTTCGCGTAGTCGATGGATAGCACCGCTCTCTTGACGAATTCATAGCCGAGCAGCCCCACGGAATCCGCACCCTCGATGGCGATCAAACCCGAAAGGTCCATGGTCCCAAACACTTGAGCAGACAGCGCCAGACCGCCGAGGGAGATGCTGCCGACCTTCGCGAAGCCGAAGGCTGCGATCTTGTCGCCGAAGCCTCCTCCCGGCAAAGCGCCTTCGGTGGCGATGCCGAGCTTCTTGGCGGCGCTCGCATCCAAGATGTCGGTCGCGCCGGTGTCGAACAGAAACGGCAGCCGCGCCTTGCCGTCGATCGACGCGTCGGCGTAGATGTGGTTATTGAGAAGCCTGAACGGCACGCTGACCGAGTTTTGTCCGGCGGGCCAGTGGGCCGAATTGGGCGGCGGCGGCGGCGGCGCATAGCGCATTGCCGGCTGCGGGCCGACCAGATCGATGGCGGTCACCTGGGTGACGGTATCGTACTTCGGATCATTGCCGACCCGATCGATGGTCCTTTTCGGCACGAGGATTCCGCCGATGCGCGCGAACTCCGAAAAAATAAACGTGTGCGGCTGCGTGCCCGTGAGCTGCACTTCACGCTCGATCAGGTGCTTTACCGGATCCAGCCAGATCTCGAACGGCTCGGCGCCCCGAGGCGTGACCTTGACGATCCGATAGCTGGCCCCGTCGGCCTCACGGGCGCCGACATATTCGAACGCGCCGCCAAATCGCCGCGGAAAAAAGAACCCATAGCCGCTGCGATACGAGTCTTGAACGGCTTGGGCGATCGCTTCGCGGCTGGTTTCGATCCGCACCTCCTTGGTGGTGTCGGTCGTCCAGGCCTGCTTGCCGTCCCATCCCTGACTGCCCGATATGGGACCCAGATCGTAGCTGCCGCTGGCATGCATCGACTCCAAGTCCTCCCACGATTCGTAGTGTCCTCGAAGTCCCCCGGCGGTCACCCGGCCGGTCTCATGCCACGTCACGACAGCGTCCCAGGCGGTTCCGCCCATGGCTAGCTTGGCTGCCTGCAGCAGCGTCGCTGCCTCCTCCTGCGTTTGCGCGCCGCGAGCCGCGACGCAGACGAGCGCGAGGACCAAGATGCCGCCGATACGCGCGATGCCGCTCATGAAGTGCTCCCAAGGCAGTAATGTCGCAAGCAATGGATGGTGCCGCAAAGAGGACCTGTCGCCAGCGCGCAAGTAATTGATGCACGTAGCGATTGCTCTGCCGCTCCAAATTGCTACCCCCAACACTACCCCACCCACAACAAAGTTGAGAGCCCGGCGGCTGGTCCGCGGCGGTCCACAGGATCAATTCGAGAGGATTATTATACACGCCTGAGTTCCCACAAAATTTTCTTCGACCGCATTTCTACGCTCCCCTGAAGGCGAGGGAAGCATCGCCGGTTCACGTGAATGCAGGCCGCTCTTTTCGATCCCAATCACTGGAGCATTATGGTTTTTCATTGAATGCCGGACTGAGGCCATGCGGCTACCGAAAGTGCTTGAGCACTTACGAACTTCGCATAATCCACGACAATAACGGCAATATGACCTCGCGCAGCGGCAACGCGATCACCTGGACGAGCTACAACTACCCGAGTGGTATCAGCTCAACCGGCGAATCCGTCACGTTCCAATACGGACCCAACCGCCGCCGTTGGTTCGGACGGTGCTCACGAGCATTGTCGAGAGCGGTGAATACTTCTTTTATGCGTTCGCTGCGAACCAGCGGATGACGGCGTTTCGTGCAGAAATCGGCGATGCGCCGCTGTCCGGACTGATCGCCAACCTGGCGCGCATTCAAGGCTCGACGACAACGGAGCATCAGTATCAACACGCGTTAGCGCAATTTCGTCGACATCCGAGCCCGCCGGGGCACGTGCTGGAGTGGGTCTGCCACGACAACCTAGACTACTTGGACCTGACTGAAGACCGCCTCGAGATGAATCCGAGGCACACTGACTGCGCCCAAATGTCGTGAAAACGCAGAGTCGCTCCCACTGGGTCATGTTCGCAAGGATCAGCCCGGGTTCTCGATGATACCGACGAACAGCAATACACCGGTCTGATCGTCTCTAATCGCGTAAAAGAACGGATGATCCACAGTCATCTGGAACTCCGGGGCTTGTACCGCGGTGGTTCCGACAGTCGCCGTGGTCGCCGCGGCGGCGACGATACCGTTCTCGTCGACTTGCACGTAGGTTTCGTGTTCGACGTCCGAAAGATAACTCAGCGGTGCGAGGCTGGAGAAGTCTGCGGAATCAGCCCCGGGCGGCGGGACGAAGGCAATTCCCATGCCGAGCGACGTCAATGCCGCGTTCAGCGCCGCGCCGAAGGTCGTCGTGAAACGCGGCAGCGCAATCGACCCTCCCAGGGTCTGCATTTGGTTGATCCAGCCGTTCAGCGCGTCCGGCGTAATGGCGGCAACGAACGAACCAACGGCGGCGGTCGCATCCGGCAAGACGACGAGCATGGAAAATCGGCCGCTGCCATAGGGTAATCGGATAATTTGAAAATCAGTTCCGCGAAAATAGGCAAAACTGCCATTTTGGTGCATCGTCGACGTCGCAATCTGTGTGCCGTCGGCCAACGTAAACTCGGCCAGCGTCGTCAGTGCCGGGTCGAAAGGATTGCTCCACGGGGCTTTGAAATAGACTGTATTGGCGATGACCGCCACCGACAGCGCATAATTCCCCGGCGGCAAAATCTGCGTGATGTTGCCGTCGCTTTCCCTCGCGACCCAGGCGTTGACATTGGCAGGTGCGCCGGCAAGATCACCTATGGTCGCACCATAGTAGGTCTGGTCGGTGGCGGTGAACGCGGGTTGGACTGGATTGTCCGACAGGTGCATCCACAGAGAATTGGCGACCGTGAACTGCGCGCTGGGGTCCGCGCCGATCATGGCCGCTTGCAGCGCCGCGTTCGCGGCATTGACTGCCTGAACATCGAGGCTGCCCAATTGCAACGCGTTCGCCATCGCCGTTCGCGTCGTGCCCGCGGCGCCGTTGTAAACGATTTGCAGCGCCAGGGCGACGCTGATCGGGGAGATTGCGATATTTCCCTGGTTCGACGCAGCCAGGGTGTTCAGCAGTTGCAGGCCAAATCCGTTGTCGGCGGCGATGATTGCCGGATCGATGCTCGCGTGAGCGGTATACGCTTGTGCAACCGCGGTTGGAACGCTGCCCGGCACAGGCGGCATAGTCGCCCCCGGCGCTTGGGAACCGACGGAGCCGCCGCCGCAGCCGGCCGTAAGCAGCGCAGTCACCAACAACGCGCACCCCTGCGCCGCGGTGATCAATCCACGAGGTCGCGGCCGCATCGGTGCCTCCTGCTCGAACCTTCGCATGATGGCGTTGGCACCGAATTATAGTCCCTCCAACTGCGCGCGCGCCACTTCGATGTGATCGTCCGAGATTCGTTCTGCCGGGCCGACAAAGTTGACCGCGGGACCGCGAGCGCGGCTGCCACGCGGCGATGCAGCCGGCGCAGAGCACGGCGCGCAAGGATGGCCCACAAGCCCGGCACAAAGCGGAAATGGAACGGATGCGGGCGATGATCGCCGAGATCACCGCAGACAACTTGGAGCTGAAAAAAAAGATTTGAAGTTGGACGATTTATACCGAGTACCGGCGGAGACGAAAGCGGCCGTGATGCAGATCGTTGAGCAAACCAAGCGTCGCTCCGGGTGGCGGGTGTATCGGACACTCGCTGCCCTGGGCGTGCCGCGCAGCGTCTATTACGCATGAAAGGGACGCGATAGCCTGGAAGATCAGACGGCGAAGCGCTGCCGAGTGTACGAAGTGCTGCCCGAGGAGCGTGCGGCGATCTGCGAGTTTGCCTAGCAGTACCCGAAGATCGGCTACCGCAAACTCACCTGGATGATGGTCGATGCCGGGACGGCGTGCGTCGGGGAGAGCACGATTTACCGGGTTTTGAGCGATGCGGACCTATTATCGCGCTGGAAGCGATCGACGGCCTCGAGCGGGGAGTACAACTTTCGTCCCAGCGGACCGAATCAATAATGGTATACCGACGTGATGTATGTTTGGGTCGCGGCCCGCTTCACACAGAATTTCTGACAGACCCAGTGTCGGGACTTCACGGCTGCTTAGACTCTCCCATAAAGGTTCCTAAATGGGGGTGTTAGAATTCGGGGATGACCAAAGCCCCGAGAAAAGCAGCAGCGCGCCGATCCGCGCCAACGCTCGAAAATGGGAAAGTCACCTAGAGCGGACGCAATAGGAACGCATTACAGCCGCGATCTCGATCGGCCCCCCTACTCTCGCCTCCCCGCTCGCCGAACCAAAAATCTGGATCGGTGCACCCGCGAGTATCTCACCCCTGCGGAGGTCGAGAAGCTGCTGCAGGCCTCCGCCAAGGTGGGCCGCCACGGTGCGCGCGATCGCACGCTCATCCTCCTCGCCTACCGGCATGGGCCGCAGGTCTCGGAGCTCGTCACGATGCGCTGGGAGCAAATCGAACTCATGGCCGGCCCGGTGCACGTGTCACGGCTCAAGAACGGCCTGGCCTCGACCCATCCGATCCGCGGCCCCGAGCTCCGCGCGCTCCGCGAGCTGCGGCGCGAGTATCCGGAGTCGTCGTATTTGTTTGTGACCGAGCGCGGCGGACCGATGACGCCGGCGACGGCGCGCAAATTAATGACGCGCGCCGGCGAACTCGCCAAACTCTCCTTCCCGATTCATCCGCACATGCTCCGTCATGCCTGTGGATTCAAGCTCGCCAGTGACGGGCAGTACACGCGCGCGACCCAGCAGTACCTCGGGCACAAGAACATCGTGCACATGGTGCGCTATCCGGAATTGAGTCCGGAGCGGTTCAAGAATTTTTGGAAGGATTGAGCGCCGGCGCTGGCGGCTCGGTGTTGGCATACTCGCGCAGCTGCGCCCGGTGTTCTGCACGCCACTCCTCGATTTAGATCCCCCGGGGCGCCCCGGCGATCAATCCGCACTTTTTTCCCCAGAATCAGGCGGATTTCACCCCCCCATCGACAGCGCGGAACATCGCGGCGCGGACGTGGGTCTGATGCGGCCTGCGTCCGCGCCAGCAAACATTGTTGCAGTGCGGCGAATGTACATTATTTTGCCGCTCGTTAAGGCATCGTAGACGCCGTCGAAAATATTGTATATCTTCTGTATATACATTTATTCGGGGGGAATCCGATGCAGGCTGCGACTGAGAAATTGTTAGTGCGATTTCGCGACACCGACAATCGCTTCGGGGTGACGCGCGCCACATTAATAAAGCTCGCCCGCGAACTCGGTCTGAATGAGACGCAGGTGATCCATTACGCGCTGAGCCAGCTCGCCAACAACGTGTTGCCGTCGTATGCACCGGATGATGGTCCATTGACGGCGCGCGAGCTCAAAGTGATCACGAAGCTCGCCGGCGGCCATCGTGGCAAGTCGGTCCGCTCTTCGCTGTTTTGAGCGCGCCGGATCGTCCCTGGCCGGCGCCGGAGGCGGGCCAGTTCGTTTGGTGCCACTTCCCCGAATCGCCGCTGCTCAAGCCAGCACGCAAGCCGCGGCCGGCCTTGGTGTTGACGGTGTTCGACGATGAGGCGCCGTTATTCCGCGTATTGGTAGCGTATGGCACCAGCCGGAAAACAGAAACTCTCTATGCGGGGGAGTTTCGGATCGCACCCAGTGATGGCGAGGCCTATCAGCTTGCCGGCTTAAGCTACCCCACGAAATTCAACCTGGCCGCAAACGTCGAGTTGCCCTACAACGCCACGTGGTTCTCACCGCCGCCGGCGGCGCCCTTCGGCCAGACGCCGAAGCTCGGCGTTCTTCACCCGAGCATTCTCCGTAAGGCCGCCGCCGCGTGGAAGGCCGTCGAGGCAGGCAAGCGAGCAAAGTGAATGTTGGGCGGCGGCGCGCACTTGCCTTAAAACGAGGATCGGCGTCCCCGGTCACAAATCGCTACCGCCACACGTGATAACCAGTGACGACTATGGCCGGGGCGATGTGGTTGTGGCGCAGTGCGTTACCGATTTGTCCGTATGATCTGCGCAAATTGGCTCACTCCAGTTTTTCGATTAGTAGCGAGGTCGTGCTCAATCGCGGCCAAGCGAACTCCGTGTGTCATGACCACAACCATGAGTTGCGCGAATCGAATAATGGGATTATTTAAGCAGACGTCGACCACTTTTATCTGTGCTTACGCAAGCTTGTCCGGAGACGTCCATGAGCCCTACCGCCGATTCCCTTCCGCAATTGCGCTTTGAAATCACTGAAGCCGCACACATTTTGCGCATCAGTCGCGCCACCTTGTACGACCGCATCCGCGGCGGACTGATCGCGACTCAAAAGGATGGACGCCGAACGTTCATCACGGCTGCCGAGTTACACCGCTACGTTTCGCCAATCCGGTAACCGCCGTGCATCGCGAGTTCGCGCTGGGGCCAATGTGTGCTGCGAATGCCGCGCATAAGCGACAGACGATGCGCTCGATGCTTGATTAATGCTCACCCAGCGGCCTGAATCCAAGTCGGATGTATCGGCTCCTGAGTGCGATAAACGAGAAAAGTCGCTTGGATCTACGACGGAATACTCCGTACTACGAATCAAAAAGTACAAACACGGCTGGATACAGGTTCCCCGTGCTTTGATCAATGATTGTCGGCTTCAATTCGATACCCGCGGCTTCGCACAATGGTTGATCGCCAAGCCCCCGGGCTGGGAGATACGCGTCGGGGTCCTGCCGCATCTGCTGAAGGACCACGCGGGACCGGGCGAGCGTGTTGGGCGCGACAAACTGCGGCGATATCTGCGTGAGCTGGAGATGGCAGGTTACCTGACCCGAACCCGTGCCCGTAGGCCCGACGGGCGTTGGGTCTGGCACATTGAAGTCAGCGACCGCCCGGATGCGGCCACCATAGACGGGTTAGCCGTCGATGGCTCAGCCGTCGACGGTTCGGCCGTCGACGGCCAGGGCGTCGATATACTTAATACTCAAGATTACTCAAGACTTGATAACTCAATACCTACTACTACTCCGGCAACGGCAGCAACGGCTCCTGGAGACGTATCCGTAGTAGTAGGTTTTATTGCCGAGATTAAATATCCTGAGGTTCTGGCGGGTGCGCTGTTGGTCTCCGCGCGGAAACTGATTGAGGACTGCCCAGCCGAGCAACGGCAAGCGGTGCTCGACGAGATTGGCGCCATGGATGCCCACCGGACCGTCAAGAGCCCGCTGGGTCTCCTGCGTTCCTTGGTGCGGAAGGCCAGGAGCGGCGAGTTCATTCCCAATCACGGCTTGGCGTGTCATCCGCGGCAACGGACCGCGGCCCAATTGCACGAGCGGCAATCCGTCAGGCAGCGCGCACAGCCTTCTTCGGCACCGGTCGCACTTTCCGAGATCGGGCACAGCACCCTCCAGAGACTGCGCGAGAAGTGGAAACCTGGCCGCATGTGAGGCCGGGGTGACCGCAGCGAGATTGATTGACTCTCTGCACCGCGGCTTTCGGCCGCGGCGCCGCGAGCTGTGGGAGTTCCGATCGAAGACTCTATGCGCTTGTCGGCACAGTGCGGCCGATCCCTCGGGCTCAGCACACCCATAACCTTCGTCGCACCCCTGCTAGCCGACCGGTGACATGCCGTCGGGCGACTGGGGGCGTTGTCGCTGTACTTGGTCAGCACGTTTTCCCGCCGGCTTACTGCTGTCGTCGGATCCTCCCGACACCGTGCGACAAGCGCAGCGCGGAGCACCGAAGGAAGCGGCTGCCGTGTTCCAATAACTAGGGGTGTCGGGGCGTAGCCCTGACCAAGGGGGTTCGTGACAATTCCGGACTCGTTCCGGAATTGTTTAACGAACCCCTACCTTGTACAGAAAGCGCGCCAGCCCCTGCGTCGGAACCCGCTCGGATGCACAACAGTTGCCGGTTCAAGGAATGCCGGCATGAGTTCGGAAATAATCCGGCCAGATTCAGTGCTTCGGATCGCCGCGTAATCCGCGTGCGGAGTCCATCCCACGGCTGACGGTCAACCTAACAGAGTGCTGCAATCGCCCGTCACTTAGAGGCACCAGTCACGGGGTGCCGACTGGTCACGCCAGCCGCGCCGCATGGATCGGAATGACCTGCGCGCCCGCGGTCAGTACCTGTAAATAGTCCGCCCATGCCTGCATCATCTCCCTGCGCTCCGGCAAGCGCTGCGCACGGTTGTACGCGGCGCGGACCTTATTGCGCTCAGCGTGGGCCAGTTGCAACTCGATGAGGTCGGGGTGCCAGCCCTGCTCGTTAAGCAACGTCGAGGCCATCGCCCGAAACCCGTGGCAAGTCATCTCGTCCTTTGAGTATCCCAAGCGGCGCAACGCAACGTTCACCGTATTCTCGCTGATTGGTCGCAGTGCGGTCTGCAGCGACGGAAACACGTACTTTCCGCGACCGGTGATCGAATGCAATTCGCGCAGCGATGCGACGACCTGGCGGGCCAGCGGCACGATGTGCAATGCCCCCATTTTCATTCGTTCAGCCGGAATTCTCCACTCGGCTCCTTCAAGGTCGATCTCGCACCATTCGGCATAGCGTAATTCGCCGGGACGTACGAAGGTCCGCGATGCCAGTTTCAACGCGTAGAAGGTGGTCGGACTCCCGTGATAGCCGTCGATTGCGCGCAGCAACTCTGCCACGTGTGTTGGATCTGTCAGCGCCGCACGATTCTTGGAGACAACCGGAGCTAAAGCCCCTCGCAGGTCAGCGGTAATATCCCTTTCGGTCCTCCCTGTCGCAATCGCGTAGCGGAATATCTGTCCGCATCGCTGTTTGGCACGATGAGTTGTTTCATACGTTCCGCGCGCTTCGATTTTGCGCAATACCGTGAGCATTTCAGGAGCCGTAATCGTTGAAATTGGGCGATTGCCAAGCCGTGGGAAGATCAGTTTCTCGAAGATCCATAACGCCTTCTTCAGTGTCGCCGGCCCTAGTTTCGGTTGTTGCAGAAGCAGCCATTCGCGGGCGATGGCCTCGAAAGTATCTGCCCGTGAGATTTTCTCCGCTCGTCGTTTCGCGCTCGGGTCGATCCCATTGGCTAGTAGTTGTCGTGCCTCTTCCCGTCGATCGCGGGCAAGTTTCAAAGGCACGTCAGGATATACGCCGAGCGCCAACAATCTCTCGCGTCCGTCGATGCGATACTTGAATCTCCAGCAGCGCGAACCCTTTGGCGATAACAACAAAAACAGGCCTCGCCCATCGAACAATTTGATTGGTTTTGACTGGGGTTTCGTTTGACGGATAACAGTGTCGCTCAATGGCATTGATGCGCTTCCGGCCGTTCAGATACGGCGTGTATTTCTGGGGGTATCGACTCCAACAATAGGCTCGAACACCCCATGGATACCCCCACGATACCCCCGATGTCAATAGACATGGAAAAACACCCCCAATCACCAACGTTACAAATAACGCTAGAAACAGAGGGGTTTAATGCATGTCATTGGACATGCACGGACGATATCAGACTGTGGAAAACAGTGGATTGGTGCCGCAAAGAGGATTCGAACCCCTGACCCACGCATTACGAATGCGTTGCTCTACCAACTGAGCTATTGCGGCACTGGAACTCAAAAGGGCCCGCATTCTAACCCGCAGAATCCACCGATGAAAGGCTGGAGTCCCGCTTGGCGACATCGCGCAAGGCTTTTGGCAGCGCGAACATGACGTGCTCGGGCCGGCCGACGATCTCGCCCGCGACTTCACCGCCCCAGTCGCGCAATTGCGCGATGACGCCTTGGACCAGAATCTCCGGCGCCGACGCGCCGGCCGTGACGCCGACCGTGCCGGCGCCGTCGAACCACTCCCGCCGCAAATCCTCCGGACCGTCGACCAGATATCCTGGCTTGCCGACTTTGTCGGCCATTTCGCGCAGACGGTTCGAATTCGAACTCGTCTCGGAGCCGACGACGATCAACAGATCGCAGCGCCCTATCAACCCCTTGACCGCATCCTGGCGGTTCTGCGTCGCATAGCAGATGTCCTCCTTGATCGGCGCCTGCAAGCGGCTGAAGCGCCGACGCAAAACCTCGATGACCGTCGCCGTGTCGTCCAGGGACAGCGTCGTCTGCGTCACGAACGCGACGTGCTCGGGGTTCTGCACTTGAATGAGCTCGGCATCGGCAGCCGTCTCGACCAGGTAAATGCGGCCGCCGTGCGAGGTATCGAATTGCCCTATGGTTCCCTCGACTTCCGGGTGACCGGCGTGACCGATCAGGAATACCTCGCGCGCCTCGCGCGCATAGCGGGTCACCTCCATGTGCACCTTCGTGACCAGCGGGCAGGTCGCGTCGAAGACGCTCAACTTCCTGACCTCGGCTTCGTGCTGAACCGCGCGCGAGACCCCGTGGGCGCTGAAGATAACAGTAGCGCCGTCCGGCACTTCGTTCAGTTCCTCGACGAACACCGCGCCGATCGTTCGCAGCCGGTCGACGACGTGCTTGTTGTGCACGACTTCGTGACGCACATAGATCGGTGCGCCGAACAAGGCGATCGCGCGCTCGACGATGTCGATCGCTCTGTCTACGCCGGCGCAAAAGCCGCGCGGATTGGCCAACAGGATTTTCATGATGATTTGCGCCTTGCGTCCATCAGGGCATCCAACAGCAGACAACCGGCGCCGACCGTAATGGCCGAATCGGCGAGATTGAAGGCCGGAAAATACGCCTGATTCCAGTGAAAGTGTATGAAATCGATGACCGAGCCCAGGCGGATCCGATCAATCACATTACCCAAGGCCCCGCCGAGGATCATCGCGAGTCCCGCGGCCAGCAGCGCCGGCGCGCCGCGCGGCAGGCGGCACAGCCAAACGGCGATGCCGGCGCTGACCGCGCAGGCGAGCGCGATGAAGAACCAGCGCTGCCAGCCGGAAGCGGACGCCAGCAGGCTGAACGCTGCGCCGACGTTTTGCATGCGGGTGATGTCCAGGATGGGCAGCACGCGAATGAATTCGAATTCGCCGAAATGCCTGGCGATGTACGTCTTGCTGACTTGATCCGCGAGGACGATGAAGGCCGACAACAGCATCCAGCGCCATCCGTCGCGACGGGTGATAGGCTTGCTCATGCGAACTTGCGCTCCTCTCCGGGACCCTCGACATTCGCCACGCAGCGCGCGCACAGCTCGGGGTGCCGCGGATCGCTGCCGACGTCGCTGCGCAAGTGCCAGCAGCGTACGCATTTCGGCTGGCTCGACGGATGCGCCTGGATCCACACGCCCTCGATAGCGCCGCGCACCGCGTCGGCCGGCGGAACCTCGCGCTCAATGACGCGCGCTTGGCTCGTGATCAGTACAAAGCGCAGTTCGTCGTGCAAGGTCATCAGGCGCTGCGCCTGCGCCGCCGGCGCGTAGACCGTCACCTCCGCCTGCAGCGGCGCGCCAATGGCGCCGGCGACCCGCAGCCGCTCCAATTCGCGGCCCACGTCGGTTTTCAGCGCGATGAATGCCGGCCAATCGATCTCGCCGCTGCGCTCCGCTCCTATGGGAAATTGATGCCACCGCTCCAAAAGGACCGAGTCGCCGCGCGCGCCGGCGAGAAAGCTCCAAACTTCCTCGGCCGTGAAGCTCAAAATCGGCGCGATCCAGCGGACCATCGCCTCGGCGAGATGAAAAATCGCCGTTTGCGCCGAACGCCGCGGAGCGCTGTCCGCGCCGGTCGTGTAAAGGCGGTCCTTGATGATGTCCAAGTAGAAGCCGCCGAGTTCGACCACGCAGAAATTGTGCACCTTGTGGTAGATCTCGTGAAACTCGTAATTGCGGTACGCGGTCACGACTTCGTTTTGCAGAGAAAAGGCCTGCGAGATCGCCCAGCGGTCGATCGCGACCATCCGCTCCCACGGCAGCACGTGCCGCTTCGGATCGAATTGGTGCAGGTTGCCGAGCAGAAAGCGCAGCGTGTTGCGAATGCGCCGGTAGGAATCGGCCGTGCGCTTCAGGATCTCGTCCGAGACGCTCATCTCGTTCGAGTAGTCGGTCGCCGCCACCCACAGGCGCAACACGTCCGCACCGAGCGTATTCGTCAGCTTCTGCGGCACGAGGATGTTGCCGACCGATTTCGACATCTTTCGGCCCTTGTCGTCCACCGTGAAGCCATGTGTCAGCACGGACCTATAGGGCGCTCGGCCGTGCATCGCGACCGAGGTCAGCAGCGAGCTGTGAAACCAGCCGCGATGCTGATCCGAACCCTCGAGATACAAGTCGGCCGGCGTCGCGACTTCGGGGCGCATCGCGGGCAGGCAGTGATGCACGACGCCCGAATCGAACCAGACGTCCATGACGTCGGAGGCTTTGTCGTAGAGCGGCGCATCCGCGCCTAGCAGCTCGGCCGGATCGAGATCGAACCAGGCGTCGATACCGCCGCGCTCGACGCGCATCGCGACCGCCTCTATCATTTCCAAGGTGCGCGGATGCATTTCGCCGGATTCGCGGTTTACGAACAGCGGGATCGGTACGCCCCAGGTACGCTGGCGCGACACGCACCAATCGGGACGTCCGGCGATCATGCCGGCGATCCGCTGCTCGCCCCAGCGCGGCATCCAATCCACGTGCGCGATCGCCTCCAATGCCCCGCGCCGCAGACCCGCCTGTTCCATGCTGATGAACCACTGCGGCGTCGCGCGAAAGATCACCGGCGTTTTGTGGCGCCAGCAGTGCGGATACGCGTGCCGGTAAGGCTCGGACAGCAGCAAGCGGCCAAGTCCGTCGAGCACGGTGAGTACATGCGCGTTCGCCTCGAACACCTGTTCGCCTGCGAACAACGGCGTCGAGGGCAAAAAGCGGCCGTCGCCGCCGACGGGGTTATCGGTCTCCAAGCCGTAGCGGCGGCCGACGACGTAGTCCTCGAGCCCATGTCCCGGCGCGGTGTGCACGGCGCCGGTGCCGGCATCGAGCGTCACGTGTTCGCCCAAAACGATCGGCACCGTGCGATCGTAGAACGGATGCCGCAACTCGGCGTGCTCCAATTCGGCGCCTTTGGCAACAGCGATGACTTCCCAGTGTTCAGGGCCGAACAGCGGCATGACGGTGGGCAGCCGCTCGGCCGCGAGCACGAGCCGCTCCACACCGGCGCTTCCTCGGCGCTCGACGAGTGCGTACTCGAAATCGGGGTGCAAGGCCACGGCGCGGTTTGCGGGCAGGGTCCAAGGGGTCGTCGTCCAGATGGCGACCGAGACCGGTACATCGACCGCTACGGTGTGGAATCGCTGCGCGATGTCGGCGGCGTCGACGACCGGAAAGCGCACATAGATGCTCGGGCTGGTCGCGTCTTCGTATTCGACTTCCGCCTCGGCCAAAGCGGAACGGCAATTCAAGCACCAATGCACCGGTTTGTAGCCTTTGTATAGATGGCCGTTCTTGATGATCATCGCGAAGGCGCGCAACTGCTCGGCCTCGAAGCGCGGCATCATCGTCAAATAAGGCCGTTCCCAGTCGCCCAACACTCCCAATCGCTTGAAGTCCCTGCGCTGGGCCTCGACCTGTTGCTCGGCAAAATGACGGCAGGCCGCGCGGAACGCGCGAGCGTCCAGCTTGTGACCGACGCGCCCATGGGATTTTTCGATTTGCATCTCGATCGGCAAACCGTGGCAGTCCCATCCGGGAATGTAGGCGGCATCGTAGCCGTCGAGCGTGCGCGACTTCACGATGATGTCTTTGAGTATCTTATTGACCGCGTGTCCCAAGTGGATCGCGCCGTTCGCGTACGGCGGGCCGTCGATCAGGACGAACGGCGGGCGGCCCTTCGAAGCCGCGCGGATCTTCGCGTACAGATCCTCCCGCTCCCAACGGGCGAGCATTTGCGGCTCGCGGTTGGCAAGATCTGCCTTCATCGGGAAACCCGTGTTCGGCAAATTAATCGTATTTTTATAGTCGGCCACGATCCACCTTACGACAAAATCTCGCGCGCACGCGCGGCATCGCACCGCATCTGCGCGACCAGCGCCTCGAGCGACTCGAATTTGACTTCATCGCGCAATTTGGCGACGAACTCTATCTCGAGCGAGCGCCCATAGAGGTCGCCGGCAAAATCGAATATATGCACTTCGAGCAACGGTTCCACGCCGTCTACGGTCGGCCGCGTGCCCAAGCTTGCGACGCCCGCGAGCCCGCGCGGCCCTATGCCGTACGCGCGCACCGCCATGATGCCCGACAAAGCCGGCTTGCGGCGGGACAAACGCATATTGGCGGTCGGGAAACCCAGTGTACGGCCGAGTTTACGGCCCTCCACGACGCGGCCCAACATCCGGTACGGACGGCCGAGCAAGCTCGCTGCGCCCGCGAGATCGCCGCCGCGTAGACGCTGCCGCACGGCCGTGCTGCTGACGCGTACATGATTGAACACGAACGGCGCGACCTGGTCGAGCGAGAAACCATGCTCGCGCGCGGCGGCGTTCAAGGTCTCGATCGTCCCCGCCGCCTTGCAACCGTAGCGGAAATCGTCGCCGACGACCATGTGCCTGGCGCCGAGGTCCCGGACGATCAGCTGGGAAATGAAATCAGCCGGACTCATTGCGCGCATGCGCTCATCGAAGCGCGCCGTCACCAAACGATCGACCCCGTGCGCGGCCAATGCCAGGGCTTTTTCGCGCCACCGCGTCAGGCGCGGCGGCGCCGATGCGGGGTCGATGAATTCCTTCGAACTCGGCTCGAACACCAAAACGGTCGCCGGGCAAGCCAATTGCGCCGCACGGCTCTTGAGTACACGGATCATTTCCTGATGACCGAGGTGCACGCCGTCGAAGTTGCCGACGGTCAGTACGCAGCCCCGGTGCCGGCCGGCAATATTATGTAGACCGCGAACTAGTTCCATGGCGAAAGGCCGTGATTATACGGGAGATTTCGGCAAATCAGTGGCGCAGATCCGCGCGCCGCATGCCCAGGGCAAATGCCGTGATGAAATAGACGGCGGCGCCGGCGAAGACGCACAAGGTCATTTGCGCGACGCGCTGCCAGCTATGCATCGCGAGCCAACGATCGACGCCGCCGGCCAACCACCAGAGCGCGAATCCCATCGCCGCGCTCGCGCCGACGACGCGCGCGACCAAGCGGCCCCAGCCCGGCGTAGGCAGCAGCACGCCCTTCTTGCGCAGACCCCGGTACAGCAGCACGGAGTTCACGCCGGCGGAAATACTCGTCGACAAGGCCAAAAACGCATGCGGCGCCGGCAGCTTCTTGAAATAGACGAGGGGCGCGACGATCGATAGGTTCAAACCGACGTTGACGCCCAAGGAGATCAGGCTGACGCGCACCGGGGTGCGCGTGTCCTGCCGAGAGAAATAGCCGGGAGCCAGCACCTTGACGAAACTGAAGCCGAGCAACCCGAACGAATAGGCCATCAGCGCGTACGAACTCATCCGCACATCGTGCGAGGTGAAGCGGCCGTGACCGAAAAACGTCGCCATCAACGGTCCCGACAGAAAGAACAGCGCGACGGCCGCCGGCATGACCATGAAGAGCACGAGCCTCAGCGCCCAATCGAGCGTCGCCGACAGCCGCTCCGGCGCCGCGGCCGCATGGTGCGCCGACAAGCTGGGCAATATGACGGTTGCGAGCGCGACGCTGAACACGCCCTGCGGGAACTCGACGAGGCGGTTCGCGAAGTACATCCAGGTGACGCTGCCGGTGACCAGGAAGGAGGCGATCTGCGTGTCGAGCAGCAAACTCACCTGGGCCATCGAGGAGCCGAGTATCCCTGGACCCATCAGCTTGGCGACGCGCCGCACGCCTTCGTGATCCCAGCGCCAGCGCGGCCAGCCGAGCAGCCGCAAGCGCAAGATGAACGGCACTTGGTAAGCCACCTGCACGAGGCCGCTGACGAAGACGGCGGCGGCCAACACGAGACCCGGCGAAGCGAAATGCGGGGCAATCCAAACCGCCGCGACGATCATGACGAGATTCATCAGGACCTGCGTGAACGCCGGCGGGCCGAAGCGCCCGTAACTGTTCAAGACTCCGCTGCCGAGCGCGGTCAACGAAATGAAGAACAAATACGGAAAGGTCAGGCGCAGCATTTGCACCGACAGATCGTAGCGGGGTCCGTTTTGCTTGAACCCCGGGGCGAACGCCCAGATGATCACCGGCGCGCCGATCACGGCGATCAAGGTGACGACGAACAGGGCGATCCCAAGCGTGCCGGCGGCGCCGCTGACGAGTTCCTTGACCTCCTCCTGGCTGCGCCGCAGCTTGTATTCCGAGACGACCGGGACGAACGACTGCGAAAACGCGCCTTCGGCAAATAATCGCCGCAGGAAGTTCGGAATCTTGTACGCGACCAAAAACGCATCGGCGACGGGGCCGCCGCCGAACAGCTGCGCCTGCGCGACATCGCGCATCAAGCCGGTGATGCGCGACAGCAGAGTCGTCAAGCCGACAACGGTCGTGGATTTGAAAATGGCGCCGCTCATCAGTGGTGCACACTATACCAAGCGGCCGCCGCGCGTTCCGCACGAAGATTGACAAGGAATGCTTAGAACCGCAGAATAAGCGGCTCTTTTGCGGTCTTTTTGCCGACCGTAGAATCACTCAAGGAGTTTGCGCTTGGCCAACACGAAATCTGCGGAAAAAGCGGCCCGTCAGTCGACGGCGCATCGCGCCCGCAACGATGCCCTGACCTCGCGGCTGCGCAGTGCGATTCGCAAAGCGACGCTCGCGCTGAAAGCGGGTAAACAGGCCGAAGCGGCCGCGGCGCTCGACGAGGCGACCCCGGTGATCGACAGCATGGTCAACAAGGGCATCATTCACCGCAATAAGGCCGCCCGCCACAAGAGCCGCCTGACCAAGCAGGTCCGCTCGCTCGGCAAATAGCGGCGAACGCGCTTCAGCGCGCGCTCATCTCGGCCGCCGCCGCCGGCCCCCGATCGACGGTCCGCGGGTGCTCTTCCAAATAACGCATCAGGGCTTGCTTGAGATCCACGGTCCCGGCTCCGGTAGCCCCCGACACCCAAAAGACCGGGCCTTTCCAGCGTAGCCGGCGCACGATTTCCTTGCCGCGCAACCGCGCCTCCGAGGGTTCCAGCAGATCGATTTTGTTGATGATCAGCCAGCGCTGCTTGGCGGCAAGGTCCGCGGCGAATTTCTTCAGTTCGGCGACGATCATCCGCGCATCCTTGACCGGGTCGGCCGCTGCGTCGAGCGGCGCGATGTCGACCAGATGCAGCAACACCCGGGTGCGCTGCAGATGTTTCAGGAACCGTATTCCGAGACCGGCGCCGTCCGCCGCCCCCTCGATCAGCCCCGGAATATCCGCCATCACGAAGCTGCGCCCGGCGCCGACCGACACGACGCCGAGATTCGGGTGCAGCGTCGTGAACGGGTAATCGGCCACCTTCGGCCGCGCCGCCGAGACCGCGCGGATCAACGTCGACTTGCCGGCATTCGGCAGACCCAGCAAGCCCACGTCGGCGATCAGCTTCAATTCGAGCCCCAATTCGCGCTTTTCGCCCGGCAGACCGAGGCCCGCTTTGCGCGGCGTGCGATTGGTGGCGGACTTGAATCGGGCATTTCCCCAGCCGCCCTTGCCGCCTTTCGCGACGAGCAACTGATCCCCTTCTGCCGTCAGATCGCCCAATTGTTCGCCGGTATCGAGATCGGTGATCACGGTGCCGACCGGCACTTTGACGTACAGGTCGTCGCCGCCGTGGCCGGTGCAATCGTTACCGCTGCCCGCCTCGCCGTTCTGGGCTTTGTAGGTCCGCGAAATCCGAAAATCCGCGAGTGTATTCATCCCCTCGACCGCCCGCAGATGAACGCTGCCGCCGAGGCCGCCGTCACCGCCATCGGGGCCGCCGAAGGGCACGAATTTTTCGCGGCGGAAGCTCACGCAGCCGCGCCCGCCGTTGCCGGCTTGCACTTTGAGCTTGGCTTCGTCGATGAATCTCATGGCGCTGTTCTTTGGAAATTAAAAAGGGGACAGGCCGGCCCGTCCCCTTTGATGTCGCTGCCGTCGCGAGCCTCGCGGGCCCGCGAGCGCCTATTTCGTTACGACGTTGACGTACGTGCGCTGCGAGGATCCCTTGACCCGAAACTCGACGACGCCGCTGGCGGTCGCGAACAAGGTGTGATCGGTGCCGATGCCGACGTTGACGCCCGGCCGGTAGACCGTGCCGCGCTGGCGGATCAGGATGTTGCCGGCCGCCACGTCCTCGCCGCCGAATTTCTTGACGCCCAAACGCTTCGAGTGGGAATCGCGGCCGTTGCGAGTACTACCGCCGGCTTTTTTGTGTGCCATGGTCGAATCTCCTCAATCAATCAAGCGACGATTTGCGTGATCTTGACGTCGGTGTACGGCTGACGATGCGTCTTCTCGCGCTTGTAATGCTTTCTGCGGCGGAATTTGACGATCCTCACCTTGTCACCCTTGCCGTGGCCTTCGACGGTCGCGACGACTTTTGCGCTGCCAACGTACGGCGCGCCGATCTTGACGTCGGACCCGGCGCCGACCAGCAGCACCTGATCGAATTCGACGCTCGCGCCCTGGATCGCATCGAGCTTCTCGATACGCACAACGGAGCCTTCCTGAACGCGGTACTGCTTACCGCCGGTGGCAATCACCGCATACATCGTTGAACTCCAGCTGAGGGGGCCCTTGGGGCCCGCAAAAGAGCCGCGAAGTATACGATTTGCGTCCGCGGAGGTCAATTTAGCGCCCGCCGCCGCGGCTACGGGCCTACCGGCGGCACTGCCCCTAGTCGCCGGCCGGCGCAAAGGCCGCCGGGCGGGCCGCCGGGCGGCCCAGTACAATGCTCGCACAAGTACGCCAGAGCGTTGCATGACAATAGAACAAATTCGTGGGTTGGTCAGCGCCGATTTCGAAGCCGTCGACAGGATCATCATCGACCGCCTACACAGCTCCATAGCCCTGGTCGACCAGGTCGCCACCTATATCATTCACTCGGGCGGCAAACGGCTGCGGCCACTGCTGGTGCTGCTCGCCGCGAGGGCCTGCGGGCATGCCGGCGCACGCCACATCGAGGCCGCGGCAATCATCGAATTCATCCACACCGCGACCCTTCTGCACGACGATGTCGTCGATGCCTCATCGATGCGCCGCGGACAGGAAACGGCCAACGAAGTCTTCGGCAACGCAACGAGCGTGCTCGTCGGCGATTTTTTGTATTCGCGCGCGTTTCAAATGATGGTGACCTTGGACCGCATGCCGATCATGAAAATCCTCGCCGAGGCGACCAATGCGATCGCCGAGGGCGAGGTGCTGCAGCTGATGACGGCGCGCGATCCGAGCACGACCGAGGCCCGGTATTTCGACGTCATCCACCGCAAAACCGCGCGCCTGTTTCAAGCGGGCGCGCAGATCGGCGCGGTCTTGAGCGACGCGCCCCCGGAAATCGAGGCTGCCCTCGCCCGTTACGGCCGGCACATAGGCACCGCGTTCCAGCTCGTCGACGATGCGCTCGACTACCAAGCCGACGAAACGAGTCTCGGCAAGCATCTGGGCGACGACCTCGCCGAGGGCAAGCCGACGCTGCCGCTGATTTATGCGCTGCAGTGCGGCGACGATGCGCAGCGCGCCCTGATCAGTGAAGCGATCACCCACGGCGGGCTAGACCGGCTCAAGGAAATCACGCGCGCCGTTGCAAGCCTCGGGGGCCTTGCGTACACTGCGCGCCTCGCTCAATGCGAAGCCGATCAAGCGCTTGCCGCGCTGTCACCCCTTCCCGAAACCGATTTCAAAGAAGGCTTGAGCGAACTGGCAAGGTTCGCGGTCGCGCGCAAGCATTGAGGATGTCGACGAATTCGGGGTGTAGCTCAGCCTGGTAGAGCACTACGTTCGGGACGTAGGAGTCGCAGGTTCAAATCCTGTCACCCCGACCATTGATTCTAAAGTATTTTTCGAACGCACATTTCTCTTGGGGGCGACGTTCGAACACCTCTGGGGGCTAGCCCGGGGGCGAGATTCACTCAACGCAATTGCCTGCAAGAACGGGTGACACGCTTGTCGTCTGGAAGCTCGATCGCCTGGGTCGCAGCGTCAAAGGGCTGGTCGATTTGGATAATGGCCTCGAATCCCACGAGGTGCATTTCCGGAGCCTGACCGACGGCATCGACACGAAGACGCCCAAAGCCGCGCGTGTGGAGTTGTTGGAGGCTGAACCGTAGATCGCCGACACGACCTATGACACTTGACCGCTATCAGGTTCCTGCGTACCTGGGGCGTCGTCCCCGACTTTCGGGGCTGTCTGTTGAGATGTCTTTGGTTGGGCGGCCCGCTGCTCTTCGATGTAGGAAACGAGCGCGAGTTGTACCACTCGTTCAAACCAAGTCACCGGCGGCAATAGGCGTTCACTGGAGAAGGCTGCCACCACGGCATCAATTGGAATCTGAGGGCTGGTTCCGACTCCCACGGTCGCCGGGAACGACCGTCCCGCGTGTAATGCCGAGCTCCGCGAATGGTAGATGTCGCCGAGCACTCGCTCAAAGCCCGTCTTCTTTGGTAAAAACGGTTCGACGGTGACGAATAGGTCGTCTTTCTGCCATAGCCGATCGTCGGTGTATTGCTGAAGGCAGCGCTGGAATTTCTTCGAGGTCCAAGCCATCCCGTGCGTGGCCACGATGGCAAGGTCACGTGCACCCGCCTCTATGACTCCGAGTTGGATGGCCCGGTCATACACCTTTTTCTTGGCTTTGACCTTCTCATCGTCCGTGGGCGAGTAATCCTTCAGGGCCTCGCCCGCCAACGTTTCCGCGGCGGAGATGAACATCTGGTAGGCCATTTCGGGGCGCTCTTCAATCAGCTGCATTCCCTCAGAATACAGACGCGCACACGCCACGATCGTTTCGGCGGCGGACATCGACGGAAGCGCCGAGAGTGTCGACGAAAGCCAACCGACATCGACCGCCACCGGCGCCGAGGCGGAGTCGTCGAACTCTTGCTTGCCATCGTAGCTGGTGAGGACACGCAAGGGTCGTCGCCGCCACGTAACCCCGGGGCGCACGCCGGCAATCGGTTGCGGGAAGTCTTGCAATCCCGAGGCGCTCGGCACCGGTTCCGTGGGCGTCGTACGCAAATGGCTGTGCACGGTGATCAATCGGCGGAGCAGCACGGTCAGGAGCGCCGCGAGATCGTCCGCAATCTCGCGATGCGGAGAAAACATTTTGGAAACCCGCGGAAGTTTCGCGCCCGCCGGTTGCTCCTCAGTCACGAGGGTTGCGGGTACGCGCAGCGCAAGTTCCTGAGGGTAGGAGTCCGTGGGTTGGCTCACGACGTAAAGTACGATCCGCCCCCTCAATAGCGAGCGACACACATCTGATTTCGTCCAATCATAGGTGACGACGTTGCCGTTATAGAGAATGCCAGAGCACAACAGCCGAAATTCGCCGAGCTCCACTCCCCGAGTGGAGGCAGCCGGTGATTCCTGTAAGGCATCAAGTACGTACATGGAGTGCGTCCCTCTTTTGAATCTCCTCCCCTGTCACTGTTTCCGGTCCTCCGAAGGCCGGCCGGCCGGCCGGCGGGCGGTGGGTGGGACGCCGCCGATCGATTCGAAACGCGGTTCGGCCTATTCCCCAACAAGCTCCGGGCGCCCCGGTGCGATGAGAATATAGCTCGCCATCCACGTTCTACTTCCCTTCGGGTATCCATTCTCCGGCTCAATGCCCGCACTCTTCGACTTACAATTATAAATTCGGGATCAGTATAGGCACGGATTCATGGAAAATATGGCCGATACCCCGGAAATTTTGACGCCGCGATTTGCCATGAGATTTTCAGGTGGCCCTTTGTCAACCTGTGAGCCACGTCGACGGTGTGGCTTGATAGACGATGAGATAATACGAACGCCTTCAGTTCACGGAAGACCTAAATGGCAGCCTCAATGTCATCCGGCAGGCGGCTCAGACTCACCGTCTTTCTCATCAAGGATACGTATCCAGCGGTTGAGGGTTTTCTCTCCGTCGCCGAGCTCAACGAAGTTCCCGTCACGAGCGGCACGTCGAAGGGGACCCTCTATTTCAAGAGCGGATTTAAGAGCCAGCCTCCTTGGGCGGCCATTTTTGTAGACGTTTCCGGGTTTAATCCGAAGCAGATCGTCAACCAAGGATCCCGCGCGATCTACGTCTCGCGAATCAAGGGCCGTTGGTTTTGCTTCACCTTTGGCTATACGCGACATCTCATCGATGAGTCCGCGATCGAGCGTAATTTTGGACTGATCGTCTCGCTCAACCTCGGAGACCCTCGAGCCATCAAAGCCATCGATAAGACCAACATCAGTCACGTGGGACTGCAGTCGCGCGAACAAGCGGGTCGGGACGTGGGTTTCGAGGGGTTTGAATTCGACACGGACATCGATCTCCTCAAATCGATCACGGCCAAAAGCGCGCCGATCGATGGTGAGGAGCAGGATACCTACTCGGGTCGCGACTCCGTGACGGTGTACACGCGCGTGGATCTTGACTCGTTCACCACCATTGCCGAGACCTTGTTTGCAGCCTATCAGAAGAAGACCTATCAGAAGAGCTATCCCTGGATCGACAAGATCACCCAAGAGCGCGACGCCAGCGTGGTCAAGCTCTTGGATGAGGCGCTGGTTCAGAAGATCAATCAAGGCGAGTTCGCAAAGATCTGGCTAGCGATTCCGGAGATCTTGAACTGGGAGGAGATCGATGGCTTCTCCTACCGACCGCCGTCGCAAAACCCCAAGAAAGCCGGACCCGTACTTCACCCCGACATTGATCTGGAGAGCTGGCTCGCGGAATCAAAACTCGCCGGTGAGGTGAGTCTCGAGAATCTCTGAAGCAAAAAAATCTTCAGATGCATGAAGGATGGCACGGAACCCGCCACCTGGAAGGTCTACCGGTGCCTCAATGCGGAAATTGATCTTAAGCAAAAGAAATACATATTGAACGACGGCGATTGGTACAACGTCGACGGGAACTACGTCAAAGAGATCGAGGCTACCTATGCGAGCATTCCTGCCTCGTCTCTGGCGTTACCTAAATTCGGAACCAAGACAGAACCCACGTACTTGGCGGGGCTCGGGTCGAGCCATCCAAACCTCGCCGTGATGGATCGAAAATTGATCATGATCGGCAACGGCAAGAGCCGGGTGGAGTTTTGCGATCTTTACTCCAAGAGCTTGGACATCGTGCACGTCAAACAATATGGCGGCTCCTCGGTGTTGAGCCATCTCTTTAACCAGGCGGTCGTCTCGGCGGAATGCTACTTGTACGAGCCCACATTTCGCGACAAACTCAATCAATTGCTGCCCGTGGGCTTCAAGTTAAGCGACGCCTCGGTGCCACCGGTGGCCAAGCAGCACACCGTGTGCTTGGCGATCATGAGTAAGGTGAAAGGGCCGCTCGAGATTCCTTTTTTCAGCAAGGTAAGCTTGAAGCATGCGGTCAAAGCCTTGAGGAAAATGGATTTCAAGGTCACCAAACTCAAGATCGAACGTTAAGCGATGGTCAATGCCTGAGGCGCTCGCTGAATCGCGACCCGCATGCCGATGATCGGCATGGCGTGCCCTAAAGATTCTTTGGGTGCCGGTGACGATGACCACCATGGTCACCATCATGATGGTTAAGCTCGGGAACAAGCGTTCCCCCCCGCTGACGCTGTAGCGCCGGGTGGGCTTAGGCGGCAGCCGCCCACCCGAGAAGCGCTTTTTAGGTGCTCTTGAGAGCATTATAAGAGCCTTAAAGTACCCTCAAGAGCACATATCTTGAATCTACATTCTGGTTAATATATGCTCTCAAGAGCATCTTATACCACTTAATAAGCTCTTGAGAGACCATGGTCGCCAGAAATCAGCTCCTAGACACCCCGCCCTACCCCGTCGAACAGGCGCTCACCCGCCTCGGCCAGCGCCTACGCACGGCTCGAGTGCGGCGAAATTTCACGATTCAGGAAGTGGCCGACAAGATCGGCACCGGACCGCGCGCGATCAGGGATGCCGAGAAGGGCAAGGCGTCCACAGGCATCGGGGTCTACGTCGCCCTGCTCTGGGTCTATGACCTTCTGTCGCCCTTCAACGAGGTAGCGAATCCGGCCCTGGATGAACATGGCTTAACGCTCGCCGCCGCCAAGGAGAAGACCCGCGCACGCAAAGGCGCGGGCCTCGACAATGATTTCTAAAGAATCCTCCGCCGAGTGCTACGTGTACATCACGTTGCCGGGAGAGACATCCTCCGTCACCGCGGGCCGATTCGTGCTCGAGAAAACCGCGCAGGCCCAAGCCCTCGGGCGGTTTGTCTACGGGCGCTCGTACTTGAAGAACCCGGACGCGGTGGAGTTCGATCCCATCGAGCTCAAACTCTCAACCCGAACGTACCAAACCACCCAGTTGAACGGCGTCTTCGGCGCGCTCCGAGATGCGGGACCGGACTACTGGGGCCGCCGTGTCATTGAAAAGCACGCAGGTCGGGCCCAACTGGGTGAACTCGATTACCTGCTCGAATCCCCGGACGACCGCGCCGGCGCGCTCGGCTTCGGGCGCCACCAGAGCCCGCCCGCCCCGCTGCGAAAATTCAACCAGGCGATCGATCTCGAAAAACTCCAATCCCTCGCCGCGGCGCTCATCAAGGATGAGATCCCGAGCGACCCGCAAGCGCAGCAGGTTCAAGACCTGATGCTGCTCGGCACCTCGATGGGTGGCGCACGACCGAAGGCCGTGGTGCAGGACGGGGAAGGTCTCTGGATCGCGAAATTCAACCGCGACGATGATCGCTGGAACAATACGCGCGTCGAGCACGCGATGCTGCGCTTGGCCCGCGAATGTGGACTTCACACTGCCGAAAGTCGGATCGAGACGGTTGGGACTAAGGATGTGCTCCTCGTCAGACGCTTCGACCGGGAGAGAGCGGCTAAAGGTTACACACGCGCCCGCATGGTGAGCGGCCTCACTCTGCTGCGCGCGGATGAAGCACCGCAAGGGAGACAAAATTGGTCGTACCTCCTGTTGGTCGAGGAGCTGCGGCGGGTGGTCGCGGATGCGAAAAGCGATGCCCGAGAACTGTTCCGCCGCATCTGCTTCAACGCGCTCATCTCGAATCTCGATGATCATCCTCGCAATCACGCGATCCTCGCGAAGGAGCGAGAGTGGAAGCTCTCTCCTGCCTACGATCTCACCCCCTCGGTGCCGGTGAGCATTGAGCACCGCGATCTGGCCATGGAGTGCGGCGATCAGGGCCGCTATGCCAACGCCAAGAACATTCTGTCGCAGCATGCGCGCTTTCTGTTGAGTGAGGAGGAAGCGCAGAGGATCGTGAACGACATGAAAGCGCAAGTGCAAGGCGAGCTGGTATGAGACCTTGCGCGCAAGTGGGGTCACTGAAAATGATGCCGAAGCGATTCGCGGCGCCTTCGTCTACCCCGGCTTCTCGTTGTAGCGCTTGACGCTCCACCTGAGGGGGTGATGGGATTCTTTGCCCCATCGCTCCTCACCTCGAAAAGGGTGGCTGGCGGGGTGGTGGGTGGGT
>CAVYNJ010000006.1:0-510000 GCA_963769895.1 uncultured Gammaproteobacteria bacterium
ACAACTTGCAACGGGACTTCGTCGATCGATTCCGAAAATTTTTCGTGAATCCGGCCGCTGGCCCCATATCGTCTCGACCGGGGTCTCGAGCTGATTGGTACATCGGATACCCGATCCTAAACCGTCAGTGTGATGACGTTAGGCTACTCGGCTGGTTTGGGTTTTATAGTTCGAAGGCAATCGACGAGTTACGAGACCAACCGGACACGAGTGAACTCGTGCTGATGACCAATTTCGAGCTCCAGCTGGGACCTGATTTCCGACGTCTTAAAGGTAAAATAAAATGGGCCGATTATTATAATTACTTCTGGATCGTGCAATTCCAAGGAAACTGGACCGACGAATCGACGTGGATTGAGAAATTGAGGCCGTTTCATGAAGAAATCGAGAAAAGAATTACGCCTCAAGAGTCATAGCTGGCGTGGATGTAAAACGTGATCCTGTCTCTTGAGCATGAGCCTTCAGCGTAGATCACATCAGATCAGAGTCTGGGACGGACCTGCTTTAGGGACCATATATGCAGAGTGGGATCCTACCACCCTTTATTGCGTATGATAACGTCCTTATATGGACCCAACCTCCATTGCAAGCCACACCAGCATTGATCGCTTGAATTGGATTGCGCCCTTATATACGGCCGCTCTCTGAGGGTATCGTTCCCCTCGGGCCCAGATGGAGCTACGCGCGCACCCTGACCTAATCTTTATCTCGGCTACGAGAGCCCGGACGTTAAGCAGGTTCGCATGGTGCGGATCTGATCCTTCATGCCATCTCAGTCGATGTATTTGCAATCTCTAGAAGTGGTCAACCAGAAACCGTTACGCCGCCAACGAATATCGCCACGCCGCCCACAGGTTTGCCCTTGATATCGGGTAGCCTATCAATCCCTTTCAGTATCGATGTTCGATACTTCGCGAAGCCTTCGGATACAAAGCAAGGAGGGAGTTCAGGAGCAAAATAGCCGTGCGATATCAGCCGGCGTAGTCGTTCAGATTTCGTCTTCGCAGTCATTGGCAATTCCTTACATCGACGACTCGGAGTCCCTGAACGTTCCCTCGGTCGCGCTCCCAAAGAGAATGAGCGTCGGGGCTCACTAATCCAACACTTGCATGGATTGACAGCCCCTTCCTAAGGCTTACCAAGGCACAAATATGGCGCAGCAATTCCGAGTTCGGCGCGATCCTCGAGCCCTCGATTTTGAGGCCGGCGAAGCAAGGAGGCCTATCGAGATGCACAGTGCGTTGGCCAACCCCGTCGGGGCACCATCTCACATTGTACTCGTCTATACAAATGTGTAGCGTGTCGCGTTGAAGTTCTCGTGCTTCGACCGGGACCGGGGCGTTTGTCCCAAGTGCGGGAGATACAGATTGTCCCGCGAGGAGATCGAGAAAATTCTCGAAGGCGTACCGTCCGGCAGATAGGCATTATGGCGAGTCGCGCATGCGCGCTATTGGAGGAATGGGATTAGGCCGTTACGTCTTCCTCGTGTTCATACTGCGCGCGGGGATACGCTCATCCGACCGATCAGTGCGCGCCGTATGCACAGCAAGGAGATTGCTCACTATGAAGCGTCGTCGTCTCAAAAAAACGCCGTCCCTTCGGAGTGACGCCGCGGCGGAAATGTTTGTCGCTACATCGGACCCGACCAAGCACGTTCTATCCGAGTTCAAACCGATGCACTTCGAGATCAAACCCAAGTCTGCCGCGTTGAACATGAGGCTTCCCCGCAGTTTGTTAGACGCCGTGAAGGCCGAGGCCCGCGCCCTAGGAATTCCTTACACGCGTTATGTTCGCATGGTCCTCGAAAAGGCGGTCGATTGATCTCGTTGTGCATTCCTTGTCAAGAAGAGCCGAGTAGCGTGCAGAGCGAGGCGCGCCGATGACCTGGTTCGAAGTCGAGAAGGTGAAATTGTAGGTCTATATTTATCAACCACTTAGCAGGCCCGCCCTCTCTGAAAAGTGGCATAAAAACGCACGAAAACGCACCGAACGCTACGTTTTCGCTACGTTCGGTCTGCGTCCTCCGTCATCGCGCGATGCCCGCGTTGCCAAGCGGTCCGCTCCGACTCACTCAATATCACCGACCTCGCGCTGGATGTCGGCCCCGCGGAAAAAGCCTACAATGACGCTTTGACGTCTAGACGCAAAAGGGTACAAAGTATGGATGAACCGGTGCGGTGGACTGTGAGGGTATCGAAGGATACCGACATGGCGGTGCGCACGTTCCTTGCGCAACGCGGCACGAAGAAGGGCGACCTCGCGAAGTTCGTCGAGGAGGCAGTGCGCTGGCGCGTGCTCGACCAGACCGTGGCGCAGACCAAGGCCCGCAATGTCAATGCGCCGGCCGCGCAGATCGAAGCTGCGATCGACGAGGCCCTGCAGTCGGTGCGCGCGGAGCGCTTTGCCACGGCGCGCCGATGAGGGTGGTTCTCGACACCAACATCCTCTGCAGCGCTTTGATCACTCCCGGGGGATTGCCCGATCGGCTCTATCACGCTTGGCGCGAGAAGCGCTTCGTGCTAATTACCTGCGAAGAGCAGCTTGAGGAGTTTCGGCGCGTCACGCGCTACCCGCGACTCAAACCTTTCATCGAACCCGCTGCGGCGGGCGCGATGCTTAACGAGCTGCGGCGGCTCGCTGTGAACGTACCCAAGCTCCCCTCCGTGGATCGATCCCGAGATCCGGCCGATAACTTTCTGTTGGCGATGGCGCAAGCGGGCGATGCCGATGTTCTCGTCACCGGCGACAAGCACGACCTCCTATCCCTCGGCGACTTCGGAAAGACTCGAATTCTTACCACACGCCAGCTGCTCCAACAGCTCGACGGTGGAAAGAAACCTCGGTTCAAGCGGAGCGGCGTACGACCGAGACGCCGATCCGGTAAACCTACGCGATTGAAATAGAACTCTATGGCACGAACGAAAAAGATCAAGAACGACACCACGGCCAACCTCGGCTTCGAGGCCAAACTCTGGGCGGCCGCCGACGCCCTGCGCAACAACATGGACGCGGCAGAGTACAAGCATGTCGTCCTCGGCCTCATCTTCCTCAAGTACATTTCGGACGCCTTCGAGGCCAAGCACGCCGAACTCGATGCCCAGAAGGCCGAAGGCGCCGACCCGGAAGACCGCGACGAATACCGAGCCGCCAGCATCTTCTGGGTGCCGAAGGAGGCCCGCTGGCAGCACCTGAAGGCCAATGCCCCGCAGCCCACCATCGGCACGCTGGTGGACGACGCGATGGCCGCCATCGAGCGCGACAACCCCTCGCTCAAGGGCGTGCTACCGAAAGACTTTGGCCGTGCCGGTCTCGACAAGCAGCGCCTGGGGCAGATCATCAACCTGGTCAGCGACATCGCGCTCGGGCTGCCGCCGATCGCTGCGAAGGACACGCTCGGCCGGGTGTACGAGTATTTCCTATCCCGCTTCGCCAGCGCCGAAGGCAAGAGCGGCGGCCAGTTCTACACGCCCTCGCACGTGGTGCGCGTGCTGGTCGAGATGCTTGCGCCCGTACAAGGGCCGCGTCTACGACCCCTGCTGCGGATCGGGTGGCATGTTCGTTCAGAGCGAGAAGTTCATCGAGGCGCACGCCGGCAAGATCGGCGACATCTCCATCTACGGCCAGGAGTCGAACTACACCACCTGGCGCCTGGCCAAGATGAATCTTGCCATTCGTGGCATCGACGCGCAGATCGCGCACGGCGACACGTTCCACGCCGACAAGCACCCGGACCTCAAGGCCGACTACGTGCTCGCCAACCCGCCGTTCAACGACAGCGACTGGCGCGGCGAGCTGCTGAAGGACGACCAGCGCTGGGTCTACGGCACCCCGCCGGCCGGCAATGCCAACTACGCCTGGGTGCAGCACTTCATCCACCACCTGGCGCCCACCGGGCTCGCGGGCTTCGTGCTCGCCAACGGCTCGATGTCGTCGAACCAGTCGGGCGAGGGCGAGATCCGCAAGGCCATCATCGAGGCCGACCTCGTGGACTGCATGGTGGCGCTGCCGGGCCAGCTTTTCTACTCGACGCAGATCCCGGTCTGCCTCTGGTTCCTCGCCCGTAACAAGAAGAACGGCCGCTTCCGCGACCGGCGCGGCGAGACGCTGTTCATCGACGCCCGCAAGCTCGGCACGCTGGCCGACCGCGTGCACCGCGAGCTGACGGAAGCCGACATCGCGAAAATCGCCGGCACCTACCATGCGTGGCGCGGGGACAAGGACGCGGGCGAGTACGCGGACGTGCCCGGCTTCTGCAAGGCCGCGAAGCTCGAGGACATCCGCAAGCACGGCCACGTGCTCACGCCCGGCCGCTACGTCGGCGCTGAAGCGGCCGAGGACGACGGCGAGCCTTTCGAGGAGAAGATGAAGCGGCTCACCGCGACGCTGCGCGAGCAGCAGGCGGAGGCTGCGAAGCTGGATGCCGCAATCGCCGCCAATCTGAAGGAGCTTGGGTATGGCGGGTGAGCTGGCAGGAACGTCCACTTGGCGAGCTGATTGTAAGCTTTGACAGCATTCGAGTGCCCGTTAAGGAAGCTGACCGACGCGCGGGACCCTACCCGTACTACGGCGCATCGGGCATCGTTGATCAAGTCGATGGTTACTTGTTCGATGGTGAGTACCTGCTTATTGCTGAGGACGGCGAAAATCTTCGCACTCGCCAGACGCCCGTCGCGTTCTTGGCACGCGGGAAGTTTTGGGTAAACAACCACGCGCATATCGTCCGTGCAAATCAGGAAGCCGATACGCGCTTCCTCATGTATTCCCTCGCGGCAACGGACATAAGCGGATACCTAACTGGTTCAACGATGCCCAAGCTCACGCAGGGCAACATGAACCGCATTCCGATCCTTGCTCCTCCACGAGACGAGCAACGAGCCATCGCGCACATCCTCGGCGCGCTGGACGACAAGATCGAGCTGAACCGGCGGATGAACGAAACGCTGGAAGCGATGGCTCGGGCGCTCTTCAAGTCGTGGTTCGTGGACTTCGACCCCGTCCGCGCCAAGATCGAGGGGCGCGACCCTGGCCTGCCCAAGCATATTGCGGACCTGTTTCCGGATTCGTTTGAGGATTCGGAACTGGGGGAGATTCCAAGGGGGTGGGGGGTGGGCGCGCTTGGCGACTTGCTATGTCAGCGCGTCGAGCGCTGCGTGGCATCTCCGGAAACGGCCGCCCGCCCCTACGTTCCAATCGACTGCATCTCACCAAAGTCGCTTTTTCTCACAGAGAGCAAGCCCGGAGCGGAGGCACAAAGCAGTCTCACAAAGTTCTACAAGGGCGACATCCTCTTCGGCGCTATGCGCCCGTACTTCCACAAGGTATGTATCGCCCCCTTCGACGGGACGACGCGTACGACAGCGTTCGTGTTCTTTCCACGACATTTGGAAGATTTCGCTTTCGCGACATTGCAGTTGCACCACCGGGATACGATTGATTTCGCGACCCGGCATTCCACCGGAAGTACAATCCCCTATGCGGTCTGGATGGACTCTCTGGCCACCATGCCGATGATTGCCCCGCCGTCGGAGATTCGCAAGGCGTTCAATCGGCTGGTGCGACCATTCCTAGTGCGCATCGCGGAGCCTTACTTCGAGAACCGCACCCTGGCGGCCCTGCGCGACACTTTGTTACCCAAGCTTATTTCGGGCGAACTGCGCGTCCCAATTGTTGGAGCCGGCAATGCTTGAACCTCTGCTTGCTTATGGGTACTTGCCCAGGGAACTGCCACCGTTATTCTGGTCAGAGCCTTTTGCGGAGCTCGCAAAAATCACCGACGCCTTGCCTGAGAGCATGACCAAGGCAAAGGCAGACTGGACACAACCGATCCACCACAACTTAGCGCGAGTCGGAGGCCTTCGACGTCGATTGACTGTCCCAAATCCGGCAAACTATTTCAGGCTTGCCGTGGCCTTTGACAAACACAGCGCGCCACTGACTGAGAAATGGAATAGGTCGCCATACTCGCAGACATTGCCAAGAGTCTCACAGTGTGGCCCTCGCGGTATCGCCAATGAACAGGCGGATCGTGCCAGTGCAAAAGCCAAAGCGAGGATCGGTGCGCGTTACGTGCTACATGCCGACATCTCGCAGTTTTATCCCTCTATCTACACACATACGATTCCGTGGGCGCTTCATACAAAGAAGATAGCCAAGCTCTCGTTTAATGATATGAGTCTTGCAGGAAACATTTTGGATAGAGAGCTGCAAGCCTGCCAGTTCGGCCAAACAAAGGGGGTTGCGATTGGTCCTGACACATCCTTGGGTGTAGCTGAGCTTCTTCTGGCGCCGCTTGATAAACGATTGAAGGAGGAATGCCGGCTGATGGGCGGCGTTAGATTTATCGACGATATGGAGTTCAGCTTTCAAAAGCTGGCAGATGCAGAAGCGGCGTTGGCTCACCTTGAGTCCATGCTCTATGAGTACGAATTGCAGCTCAACGGGAACAAGACAAGAATCCTTGACCTACCCGAGGCGGTTGAAAGTGGATATGTAACGGAGCTTCGGGGCTATATCCCGACGTTAACGAAAGGGACCAATTCCCAGTGGATCGATTACTTCAACACCGCATTTCTCCTGGCAAAGGGACACCCTTCGGAGGGCGTGCTTCGATATGCAACAGCCGCCCTCCAGGGTGTTACCGCCACGGAAAAGTGCTGGGTCATAGCTCAAAATCTCTTGTGGCAAACTGTCGCGCTTGACCCAGGTTGCCTGAGATTTGTTACCGATGTTTTGTTGCTCCACAAGCATCGTGCATCCCGCCAGCCGGACCTAGATCTAGCAAGGACTGCTATCGAGTCGCTTGTGGCCTCCAGCGCACTCGTAGGACATGGTAGTGGAAAGACTTTGGAGTATTTGGGCGGCCCTGCAACTCGACCTGAGCTTATCGGCGGAAGCGCAACGGGCCATCGGGAAAATGGATGATGCATTTATCGCTGTCGCAGCGATGGTCACGAGGGATCGTAATGTCTTTGCAAGTGATTTCGCGTCACCGCATTGGGAATCGTGGTTAGTCGAAGATTGCTTCCTGCAAGAGCATTGGCTTTTTGGCTATGAAGCCACTAAGCGCGGCTGGCTTACCGAAAAGGTGCGAGCGGCGAAGTTACAAAACGAGCCTACGGTAAAAGGCTTGGTTGATGCAGGCGTAACTTTTATCAATGACAAGAAGCGGGATGCCTATTTGCCGAGCAAGTTGGTTGTCTATGGTGGCGGTGGAGGGGGCTACTCCTGAAATCGCAATGAGGGCGCCAAAATTCACTGAATCCGTCGTCGAAGAGGCCGCCCTCGCCTGGCTCGAGCGCTGGGCTACGCGGTGCTGCACGGGCCGGACATCGCCGCGGGCGAGCCCGGCGCGGAGCGCAGCGACCCGAACTACCGCGACGTCATGCTGGAGGGGCGGCTGCGGCAGGCGCTCGCGCGGCTCAATCCAGACCTCCCGCCCGACGCGCTGGAAGACGCGTTCCGCAAGCTGACCCGAGCCGACGCGCCGTCGCTGATCGAGCGCAACCGCGCCGTGCACCGGATGCTGGTCGAAGGCGTGACGGTCGAGTACCGCCGCCAGGACGGCTCGATCGCCGGCGCGCAGGCGCGGGTGATCGACTTCGACGACGCCCGACAACAACGACTGGCTCGCGGTCAACCAGTTCACCGTCGTCGAGGGCCAGCACACCCGCCGGCCGGACGTCGTGCTGTTCGTCAACGGCCTGCCGCTGGCCGTGATCGAGCTGAAGAACCCCGCCGACGAGAACGCGACCGATCTGGGCGGCGTTCCAGCAGCTCCAGACCTACCAGGCGCAGATCCCGGCGCTGTTCGCGACCAACGCGCTGCTGGTCGTCTCCGACGGCGTGCAGGCGCGCATCGGCGCGCTCGGCGCCGGCAAGGAGTGGTTCAAGCCCTGGCGCACGATCGACGGCGCGAGGACGCTGCGCCGACAGCATCGCCGAACTGCAGGTGATGCTCGAAGGGCGTGTTCGAGCAGCGCCGGTTCCTCGACCTGGTGCGCCACTTCATCGTGTTCGAGGACGCACGGCGGCGGCGCAGCTGGTCAAGAAGATGGCCGGGCTACCACCAGTTCCACGCCGTCAACGTGGCGGTGGAGGAGACGCTGCGCGCCGCGCACTGGCGACGCGACGGTGGCAGATGCGGCCGGTACGAGCCGGGCGCAGCCGGGCGGCGAGCCGGCGACCGGCGCGTCGGCGTCGTCTGGCACACGCAGGGCTCCGGCAAGAGCCTGACGATGGCGTTCTACGCCGGGCGGGTGATCCTGCACCCGGCGATGGAGAACCCGACGATCGTCGTGCTCACCGACCGCAACGACCTCGACGACCAGCTCTTCGGCACCTTCGCCCGCTGCCACGACCTGCTGCGCCAGACCGCCGGTGCAGGCCGCAGACCGCGCCGACCTGCGCGCGAAGCTCGCCGTCGCCTCGGGCGGCGTCGTGTTCACGACGATCCAGAAGTTCTTCCCCGAGGAGAAGGGCGACCGGCATCCGGTGCTGTCGGACCGCCGCAACATCGTCGTGATCGCCGACGAGGCGCACCGCAGCCAGTACGACTTCATCGACGGCTTCGCGCGGCACATGCGCGACGCGCTGCCGCAACGCCTCGTTCATCGGCTTCACCGGCACGCCGATCGAGAAGACCGACGCCAACACGCGCGCGGTGTTCGGCGACTACATCAGCGTCTACGACATCCAGCGCGCGGTCGACGACGGCGCGACGGTGCCGATCTACTACGAGAGCCGGCTGGCCAAGCTCGAGCTGAAGGAGTCCGAGCGGCCGAAGATCGACCCGGAGTTCGAGGAGGTGACCGAGGGCGAGGAGGTCGAGCGCAAGGAGAAGCTCAAGAGCAAGTGGGCGCAGCTCGAAGCGGTGGTCGGCGCGGAGAACCGCATCAAGCTCGATCGCCGCGCGACCTCGTCGAGCATTTCGAGACGCGGCTCGCCGCGATGGACGGCAAGGCGATGGTCGTCTGCATGAGCCGGCGCATCTGCGTCGAGCTCTACCGCGAGATCGTCGCGCTGCGGCCCGGCGTGGCACGGCGACGACGACGACCAGGGCGCGCTCAAGGTCGTGATGACCGGCTCGGCCTCGGACCCGCTCGACTGGCAGCCGCACATCCGCAACAAGCCGCGCCGCGAGGCGCTGGCGAAGCGGTTCCGCGACGCCCGACGACCCGTTCAGGATCGTGATCGTGCGCGACATGTGGCTGACCGGCTTCGACGCGCCGAGCCTGCACACGATGTACGTCGACAAGCCGATGCGCGGCCACGGGCTGATGCAGGCGATCGCGCGGGTGAACCGCGTGTTCAGGGACAAGCCCGGCGGGCTGGTCGTGGACTACCTCGGCCTCGCCGACGAGCTGAAGCAGGCGCTGGCGACCTACACCGAGAGCGGCGGCACGGGCGAGACGGCGCATCGACCAGGCCGAGGCGGTCGCCGTGATGCTGGAGAAGTACGAGGTCTGCCGCGGCCTGTTCCACGGCTTCGACTGGTCGCACGTGGCTGACCGGGACGGCGCCGGCGAGCGGCTGTCGCTGCTGCCCGGCCGCGCAGGAGCACATCCTCGCGCAGGAGGACGGCAAGAACCGGCTGCTGCAGCGCCGTCACCGAGCTGTCGCAGGCGTTCGCGCTGGCGGTGCCCGCACGACGAGGCGCTGCGCATCCGCGACGACGTCGGCTTCTTCCAGGCGGTGCGGGCCGTGCTCGCCAAGAGTCGCGCCGGGCGAGCGCAAGACCGACGAGGACCTCGACCACGCGATCCGCCAGATCATCTCCAGGGCGGTGGCCTCCGACGGGGTCATCGACATCTTCGCCGCGGCCGGGCTGAAGAAGCCCGACATCTCGATCCTGTCGGACGAGTTCCTGGCCGAGGTGCGCGGCATGCCGCAGCGCAACCTCGCGGTCGAGCTGCTGCAGAAGCTGCTTCGACGGCGAGATCAAGAACGCGGCCGAAGCGCAACGTCGTGCAGGCGCGATCCTTCGCCGAGCTGCTGGAGCAGGCGATCCGCAGCTACCAGAACCGCGCGATCGAGACCGCGCAGGTGATCGAGGAGCTGATCGCAGCTGGCCAAGGACATGCGCGACGCCAACGACCGCGGCGAGGCGCTGGGCCTCACCGAGGACGAGGTCGCGTTCTACGACGCGCTGGAGGTCAACGACAGCGCCGTCAAGGTGCTGGGCGACGCCGACCCTGCCGGACGATCGCCCGCGAGCTGGTCGCGACGGTGCAAGAAGAACGTCACGATCGACTGGACCGTGCGCGAGAACGTGCGCGCCCAGCTGCGCGTGATCGTCAAGCGGATCCTGCGCAAGTACGGCTACCCGCCGGACAAGCAGGAGAAGGCGACGCAGACGGTGCTGGAGCAGGCGGAAGCTTTGTCGGAGGGTTGGGCCGGGAGCCCGGCCTGAGATATGGACGACCGGTCCGTCAGGCAGGCAACCTTCGCATGGCTCGACGAACAGACCGAGATTCACGGCTACTCCCTGGAGCGAACCCTCCTCGCCCGGGGATTCGAGTTTCAGGGCGAGCAGGTCCGGCTGGTCGGACCGCAAGGCATCTTCAAACCAAAGTGCCTCGACCTACCGCTGTCGATTACGACGGTCGCCGGCGGCCCCTATGCCGATTCCTTCCGGCCGGACGGGTTACTGAGCTATCGCTATCGGGGCACCGATCCGCGGCATCGGGACAATGTGGGATTGCGCAGAATGCCTGCAACGGCGCAAGCCACTCGTCTATTTCCACGGGATCGAAAAGGGAACGTACGTGCCGGCGTGGCCGGTATTCATTGTCGGCGCTGATGACCGCGCGCTGACCTTCACGGTTGCCGTCGACGATGCGCTGGCGCTCCGGCAGTTGGAGACCCTGGCCGCCGAATCATCCGTGCAGGCCGATTCCGAGATTCGGCGCGGCTACATCACCCGTCTCGCCCGCCAGCGCATCCATCAGCAAGCATTTCGGGAACGGGTTCTGCATGCGTATCGCGAGCAGTGCGCGCTCTGCCGATTGAAGCATGGCGTGCTGCTCGATGCGGCGCACATCGTTCCGGACAGTGATCCCGAGGGCGAGCCCGTGACCAGCAACGGCATATCGCTCTGCAAGCTCCATCACGCCGCCTTCGACAAGCACTTCCTCGCGATCCGTCCGGACTACGTCGTTGAAATCCGGCGCGATCTGCTGGAGGAGACCGACGGACCCATGCTGAAACACGGATTACAAGGGCTTCATCATCAGGCGATCGTCGTGCCTTCGCGAGAGGACCAGAAGCCCGAACAGGTAGCGTTGGAAAGGCGATACCAGCGGTTCAAGGACGCGCTATTGGGATCTCAGCGATGACCGAACAAATCTCCGTCGAATTATCGCAGAGCGGACGTTATCCAAAAATCGGGCATTACCGCCGTCATGCGGCGGTCTAGAATTGCCTTTGTTTCTCCCGTGATTGCACCTTCTCCAAGTGCCGACGCAGTTGCTCGGCGATCTGCTCGCGCTCCGTCCGCGGCGGTGGCATTTGCGCAACGAACTCGCGGATGCGTTCGGCAAGCGCCGAGTCCCCGTTGGCGATCACCGCATCGCTGATCGCGAACCACCCATGTTGGACTTGTCGCCTCGTCTCAATAAGCTTGGTCCTGCCGGATTCCACGATCTTCTCTCCACTGGCCATCGAGGCAGCGACTGCCTGAACGCGCTCGAGGGTGTGTCGTGAATCGCCGCGTTGTTGGCTTCGGTAAATCGCGTCGACCTTGCGAGTCCGATGTTCGCCGCGCACCGCCCGTGGCGTTGCGTTCGCTTCGATCCCAAGCGCTCGCAGGTGTCGGGCGAACTCCTGCCGCCAGTCTCGTAGCGTGTCCTTTCGGATATTGAGTCGGATTCCCTCCTCGCTCACGGCTTTGAGGATGACGTGGACGTGGGGATGCGGCTCGTCCGTGTGCAGCACCATCGCATACCGATACCTTAGCGCGAATTCCTCTCGACAGAAATTGCGCACCGCCCCGAGAACCTTGTCCGACGGAGTTCCGGGAGGCATCGAGAACACCAACTTGTGGATTAACCGCGGCGACCTGCCCGACGTCGGGCCAAGACCCGGAGTTCGCCGATGCTCGTCGATTTCGAGGTCCCAGTCGGTCAGAATGTCCTCTGCCGCATCCCGACTTCGGACCTTTTGTCCATCGTCGGTTTCGAGGTCGAGCCGGCCGTTTCGGTCAATGTAATCGACGTGCTTGCGGACCGCTGCGAGATCGGTCGCGCCGCGGGACAGGACTTTGACTATGACTTCGGGGCTGCGGCCTACGGTCCGCGCAACCTGGGCGATCTCGGTCGGAGTCAACCGGACTCGTTGCCCGGGGCCCCGCCGGGCGTAGCTGAATAGATTGAACGCCGGCTCGTTAAGGTTTCTCGGCATAGCCCTGCTCCCAGGACCGCAAGTTTGCGGTCAGTAGTGCCCTTACTTGATCCCGGAGCGCTTCGCAGATTCTTAGCATCCCGGTGAGATCGGTTCGGCTCGGACCGTTCACGGGCTCAGCGCGATTCGCGGCGCGAGCGATCTGGTTGAGGTTGCGGCCTACCACTCCGAGCCCGGCGGAAACTCGCTTTAGGGCGAGCAGTTCTTCCTTGGGGATCGGCGCGAGGGATCTCAGATGTGCCCGCGTCAGCACCGACACATAGGTTGCCGGCGCCATGCCGCGCGCCGCCGCACGCTCGCGGAGCAGCATCCGGTCGTCCGGCCGCAGCCGGATCGTGAGGCGCGTTCCCCGCGGTGCCGGGTCGTCAGCCGCCACCATCGGCGACGCGACCGGCGGACTGCCAGCCTGGAGCATCAACTCGACGAAGTGCTTGAGCAATCCGGACTCTGTCAGATGCTGCTGTTCGGCGAGCGCGCGTAGTCGCGCTTTCGTATCCGACGAGACCCGAGCGGCGATGAATTGATCGGCGTTCACGCGAGAATTGTTTAACAACAGCGGGCACTTGCCTATCCTGCGTTTCGATCAAAATTGAACGAAACTTCCCCTTGTCAACTCGGCGTATCCGTGCATGCCGACTGTCTTTAAGTCAATCGTCTCGCAGTCCCGGCGTTCCTCTCCGGTCGATGCCGACAAGCAAAATGAGGAAACGGCGGGAGCCCCCGATACATGGAACCAGGGATGCCGCACGGCCTCTTAGCCAAGGTAACCGCGCGGACGGTCGAGTCACACGGCCTCCCGAATGCGCGCAAGCCGCCCGATCCGCATGAACCTTCGCTTCGGGGGCCGATTGTGATGGGCGCCGACAATGAGAACCACGTCGAGATCGTCGATCTACCGGTCATTCGAGTCGGCTCTTGAAATAGTGATTCCCTCGCCAGTTACGAGGCGGGCCTCCCGATAGACTGCCCGTACGTACCGAGCCCAGAGCTGGGATTGCTATCGGAGGAAACACCATGTCACGGCGTGATTCAATGCTCAGTGATGTCATAGATTTGGCCGCGCGATTGCCGTGGAAGGTTGGTGTTGGACTGGCGATCGGTAGCTTTATCGTTCTGCATGCGCTCTCCACAGGTGCATTGCAGCCGCATTCCGCGCCGAAGAATGTCGCCGCACTCGGCAGTCAGGCCGGCATCGGTTTCATTTCGATCGTTACTTACCTGATGCAGTTCATCATTCCGCCAGCGTTCGTAGTCGGAGCGGGCATATCTTACTTTCGTCGGCGCCTCGGAGACGGCGCGCTGGCCCAGGTGGCGAGCGGTGGACGGGAAGTCATTGCGGCAAAATCTTATACGGACTTCGAGCTACTTGTGGGCGCGGCGCTTCGCAACGCCGGGTATAGGGTCGTGAATCAAACCCTGCCGGGTCCGGATGGCGGCGTCGATCTGGTCGTGGAGAAGGATCGCAAGCGGGTGCTCGTCCAATGTAAACACTGGCAAACCAAGTCGGTGGGCGTCAGCGTGATTCGTGAACTTCTGGGCGTTCTCGCGTCTCGACACGCGGACGGTGCCATGGTCGTAACTTCGGGCCGCTTTACCGATGAGGCGAAGGAATTCGCAGTGCGAACCGGCGTGGAGCTGTTCGACGGTGCACGTCTGCAGAAACTGATCCAATCCGGCCCGAACCGTCCAGTCGAAACACCACGCAAGTCCCCGCCCGCCATGGCGCCGCCCAACAAGGCGTCGACAGCGACATCGCCCATCTGTCCAAAATGCGGCGGCGCGATGGTTCGACGGACGGCGCACCAGGGCGTCCACGAAGGCAAAGACTTCTGGGCCTGTCGCGGCTATCCCGGCTGTCGCGGGATCGTCGATATACCGATGTAAGCGGCACCGCTCAGATCTCGTCGTCGCACAGATCGCCTGCGCCGAGATCGATGAGAACCGTGTGTAATTCGACGTCGAACCAGGCGCGAAACAACTCGAGACTGCGATCTTGCGGCCAGAGATTCGGATCTGTGTACCACCCGTCGAGTTCTCTTTCGAAGAGTTCGTCGTAATTCTTTCGCAGCCATCGCTCCAGCGAGCGCGCGTCCTCACCGACGCAGTTATCGATCAAATAGACGGTGCGTTCCTCGTTGACGTCGGCGGCCGTAATCTCATCGCCGTCCGGAGTCGGATCGGCCTCATTGATCCACCGGACCGCTGGATCGTTGTACCGAAGCATTAAGGCATTGCGATTGATCACGATCGTTTCCTGCTAGCGGACGACGTTTGCACGGCACTCTACGGAAGCCGCACCATCGATCATAGCGCGGAGACCCTTCGGTCTCGAACCGGTTGAGGTCATAGGGCCCGCACATCCCGTCGACCCGTTCTTTCACTGGACATGCACAGCGCGATGTCACTGACAAGAGGCAGTTTCGATGAATTTTGTTCGAAACTCCGGGCTGGCAGCGCTCCCATTCGGGGGCAACATAGCCCCCACGTGACAACTTGCCCTAAACCGACCGGAACCACACTGCGTGGGGTCGTCGATGGGTTGCTGTAATCGTTCGCCGGCGCGGCCCTGCTGCGTAGCCTCTAATCGCTTCACCGCGGAAGCGCCACGTTGAGATCGCTCGACCTCAACGAGGCCGCGGCGTTCCTGCGGATGCACCCCGAAGAACTGCGCACGCGCGCCAAGCGCGGCCTGATCCCGGGCGCGAAGGCCGGGCGCCGCTGGGTGTTTCTGGATGTCGATCTCGCCGAATTCCTGCGCGCGCGATATCCTGTCAGGCGGCAAGCGCTGCAGGTGACCTACTCGCAGGAGGATGTATGTCACTTAGAAAGCGCGGATCGGTCTGGTGGATCGACTTCGTCGCCCCGAATGGCGAGCGAGTACGACGATCTGCTGAGACCGGCAACAAAGTCCAAGCGCAGGAACTGCACGACAAGCTAAAGGGCGAAGTCTGGCGGCTCCAGAAACTTGGCGACCGGCCGAGACGTCGTTGGGAAGATGCGGTGGTCCGCTGGCTCCGCGAGCAGGCCCACAAGGCCACGATCGAGGGGGACAAGCGGACTCTGCGTTGGCTCGATCGTCATCTCGCCGGTCGGGAACTCGAGACGATCAATAGGGCGTTGATCGATGCGATCACCGAGGCGAAGCAGGCGGACGGATGCAAGAACGCGACCGTGAATCGACATTTGTGCCTGGTGCGGGCGATCCTGCGCAAGTGCGCGCGCGACTGGGAGTGGCTCGATCGGACACCGGCGGTGCGGATGCTCAAAGAGCCGACGCGCCGGATCCGATTCCTGACGCGCGACCAGGCGCTCCGGCTCTTGCGCGAATTGCCGCCGCACTTGCGCGACATGATGCTGTTCACGCTGGCGACGGGCCTGCGGCGGGCGAACGTGACGGGACTCACCTGGGAACAGGTCGACCTCTCGCGCAAGCTCGCCTGGGTGCATCCCGACCAGGCGAAATCCAGGAAGGCGATTGCGGTGCCCTTGAACGACACTGCGCTCGGCGTCCTCGAATCGCGGGCCGGCGATCATCCGACCTGGGTGTTCACGTACGAGGGGCAGCGGATTTTCCAGACGAGCACGCTGGCGTGGTACAAGGCGATGAAGCGGGCGGGCGTCGAGAATTTTCGCTGGCACGATCTCAGGCACACGTGGGCGAGCTGGCATGTGCAAGGCGGCACGCCGCTCTTCGCCGTGCAGGAACTCGCCGGCTGGGAGACCGAGCGCATGGTGCGCCGTTATGCGCACCTCGCGGCCGATCACCTCGCGCCGTACGTGAACAGGACAGAATTTCATGGCACAAATCTGTCACAGCCCACGGATGGCCCTTTCGGCGCCTGATCGTAAGTACTGGAAAAATAAAGGAAAGTTTGGTGGCCAGGGAGGGAATTGAACCCCCGACACGCGGATTTTCAGTCCGCTGCTCTACCAACTGAGCTACCTGGCCTTTCGAAAGAGCCGCGTATTTAACAGCCGCGGCCGCGACTCGTCAATGAACAATTGCAAAATCAGGCACTTACCTGGAATCCGCCACTGCGCTCGGGCTATTTCGGCACGAACTCTTTGGGCTTCTCCGAGCCCTCACCGAAGAAGAACTTCTCCATCTCCTGCACGAGAAAGGTGCGCGCCTTAGGTTCGATCGGCGTCAGCCGGTTCTCGTTGATCAACATCGTCTGGTGCGCAAGCCACTGCGCCCACGCCTCCTTCGAGACGTTCGCGTAAATGCGTTTGCCGAGCTCGCCGGGATACGGCAAATAATCGAGGCCGTCGGCCTCGCGCTTCAACAACACACAATGTACACGGCGCGCCATCGGCGCAATCTTACGCGAACCCGCCTACTCCGCGCCAAGCCTCGCCAATAATTGACGGATTGGCTGCGGCAACCCCACGCGCGGCGGCGCGGCGAGCGCATACCACAGACGGTCATCGCGATCTTGCACGCCGCTGTGACCGGCGTATCGCACGCGCAGCGGCAGCAGACGCAGGCTGAAATGCGTGAACGCATGCTCGATCGGTTCGAGGATCGTCGCTGCCGACTGCGGTTCGCCCAGCTCGCGGCGGCACCACTCGAGTGCGGCCGCCTCGCCGTCGAACTGCGGTGGCGACCAAAGACCGCCCCAGATACCCCGCGCGGGCCGTCGCTCGAGAAAAATCGCGCGCTTGTCATTCACTCCCGTCTCGGCAATGAGCAGTGTCGCCTGCCGCGATGGCCGTGCGCGCTTCTGCCGCCGCCCCGGCAGCTGCGCCTGCCGACCGTCGCGCGCCGCGGCGCAATCGCTGCGCATTGGGCAGACCTCGCACGCCGGCCGGGCGCGCGTGCACAAGGTCGCCCCAAGATCCATGATCGCTTGCGTATAGTCGGCGATGCGCCGCGTCGGCGTACAATCCTCGGCGCGTGCCCAGAGCGCCGCGAGCACAGGCGCCGACCCTGGATCCCCCGCAATTCCAAACATCCGCGCCATCACCCGCTTGACGTTGCCGTCGAGGATCGGATATCGAGCCCCACGCGAGAGCGCGAGAATCGCTCCGGCCGTCGACCGGCCAATGCCGGGCAGCGCGATCAACTCCTCGATCGCGTCCGGAAAATCGCCGCCGTAGCGCTCGGTCAGAATGCGCGCCGCCGCCTGCAAGTTGCGCGCGCGCGCGTAATATCCCAAGCCAGTCCACAAATGCAGTACTTCGTCGAGAGGCGCAGCGGCCAAGGATTGCACGTCCGGAAAGCGATGCATGAAGCGCTCGAAGTACGGGATCACCGCCGCGACCTGTGTCTGTTGCAGCATGACCTCCGACACCCAGACACGATAGCCGGTCGGGTTTTGCTGCCATGGCAAATCTTTGCGGCCGGAAAGCTCGAACCATGCGAGCAATCGGTCCGCAAATACCTCCCCTTCGCCCATGGCCGTCGCACCTGTACCGTTGTCGGACCAATCATAGCGCAAGCGCCGCTTTACCCAGCCGATAGCCCGAGCGGAGCCGCGCCCCCGATCAGTGTGTTTGGGCGAATACGACGGAGTTCACAGTTTCAAGTGCGCCCGCTGCGCAAACTACGCCGAGTTATAGGTGCCGCATGAGGAAATCAGCGTAACGCGCCGTGGATTTCTCGCGTCGCGAGAATTCGGTCGGCGGGAGTCCAAATGCAGAAATTGTGTGCTAGGTACTCGGAGAGCGCCTCACAGAGGTGGAATATGTCCATCGACCAATTGGTTTCGCGCGGAACGGGAGAATGAATTTGTCGCTACGCGGTCGCATCGAGCGCCACCGGCAGGTCTCGACGCAGCAGGGCTGCGCAAGGCGCACTCGAATCGCGCGAGCGGCGGATTTAGTTAACCTCGCGCTCACGCGCATTGCCGTGTTTCGCAATGCGCATTCATCTGACTGTTTAAGTGCGCCCAATCGCTTTAGTGCAGGCAGAGACTTTCGTACCCGTTTTTTAAGGATCATTCATGAACACTGCAACCCCTGCGCGTAATACCAATCGCTTGCTCGTCGTCGATGCGGATCCCGAGGCACGTGCGTTCATCGCCCAGATCGGTGCTTCGCTCGGTTTTGACGTCGTACCGGCAGCAAGCGAAGCAGAATTTAGAGAAGAGGTAGTGCAATTCGCGCCGACCGTCATCGCCATCGACCCGAAAGGGATCGGCGACTCGGGATTCGGCCTGTTCCGCTGGCTGGGAATGCAGCATGGTCAGGCGGCCGTTATTCTGACCGGTGGACCGGAGTCGAACGGTTTGTCCCAGACCAAGGAACTCGGCCTTGGCTACGGGCTGCACGTGACTGTCGCGCTGCGAAAGCCACTGACCGCCGAAGTGTTCGAAGCGGCGCTGAGACCTCAATTCGTTACCCACCATGATGTAAGTGAGCGCGATTTGCGGCGCGCGGTCGATCGCGCGCAATTGGTCACGCACTACCAGCCGAAAATACGCGCGGCGGCGCGCGGCTGGAAGATTACCGGTGTCGAAGCCCTGTTGCGCTGGGATCACCCGGAATACGGCCTGATCTACCCGGACGAATTCATTGGTCTCGCCGAGCAACACGGCTTGATCGCCGGGCTCACCGACTACGTGCTGCAAACCGGTATCGATCAGCTCAGCACCTGGAATATGGCCGGCGTAAAGTTGGATTTGAGCGTCAATTTGAGCCCTCGATTGTTCACTGACGCCGATTTTCCTGATCGCATGAGCGAATTTCTACGCTCGCGCGGCGTGGCTCCGGACCAGCTGACACTCGAAGTGACGGAAACTGCTGCTCTCGAAAACCCCGCGATTGCGTTCGATATCATGTCGCGGCTGCGTCTAAAGGGTATAGGGTTGTCGCTCGACGACTTCGGCACAGGTTATTCGTCGCTGACACAGCTGTACAAACTACCGTTCAGCGAAGTGAAGATCGACCGGTCGATCGGCATTGAATTGCCGCTGACCGTCGCCACGCAGGCGATCGTGCGCGCTATGATCGACCTCGGACATCATCTCGGGCTCGAGGTCTGCTGTGAGGGCGTCGAGAACGAGGCGGCGTTGGAATTCTTGCACCGCAGCGGCTGCGACTACGCCCAGGGGTACTGCATCGCCCGGCCGATGGCAGCCGAGGACATCCTGCAATGGATCACCGGCGAGAAGCCGTCGCGCAACGCGGCGCTACGCCTCGCCTCCTAACGCGGTCGGCTTATTTAGTTGTCGCCGGTCTTCGGTTCCGGCGAATCGCTCGCGCGATTGTCGAACCATTTGACAGCGTATTGGACGAGTTGAGTGCCGGTGGCCAGATTCAGCTTGCGCTTGATGCGTTGACGGTGGGACTCGACGGTCTTGATGCTCAAATTGAGCGCAAGCGCGGATTCGCGCGTGCTCATGCCCTTGCCGATCATGTGCAAAATCTGCAATTCCCGGTTGCTGAGTTGATCGATCGGGTTCACCGATATATATGAACCCCCGGAAGCAAACTTTTGAATCATGTGATTGCCGACGGCCTCGGACACGTAGATTCCGCCTTCAAGCACCCGCCGCACGGCAACCAAAAATTGCTCGCTTGCCGCCTGCTTCATGATGTAGCCGTTCGCGCCTGCCGCCAACATGCGCTCCGCATAAATCGTCTCGTCATGCATCGATAAAACGAGGATCGGCAAATCCGGGTAATGCGCGCGCACATCTCGCACTAATTCGATACCGTCGCCTTGCTTCAAACTGATGTCCGCAATCACGACGTCCGGATCGAGGTCCTTGATCGCGGCACGAGCGTCGATCACTGTTTCAGCCTCGCCGCAAACCGAGAGGTCATCTTCATTATCTATTACACGGCGCAAGCCTTGCCGAACGATCGGGTGATCGTCGACGATCAAAACCCTACGCGCGAGGCCTGCGCCGACAATGCTGTCGGTACCGGATACGCGTGTCTCAGCAGAATTGGTGGTCATAAGAGAGCCTCCCTCGGGCATGGCGGGCATCATACCCCAGACTCGACAGCCTGTTTTTGGCCAGTCGCAAGCGGATAGTCACGCGATCGAGGAAAACGCCGGTGTTCGTGGACGAAGCCGCTGGAAAACCGGTAACAGGTACTGCGGGACGACGAGCACCGGCACGTTGCGCCGCTCACTCGCAAGCCATTGTATTGCAGGGAGATACACCTGGGTGTGGCGCGAATGGCACGCGATGGCCTATGGCCCCCGTGTGAGTTTATTGCGGGTTCGACCACCATTGGTCAATTAGAATGCAGATCATGCATGCGCGCGCAGTCAAACACCTAAGAGAACGAGATCCCCGTCTTGGTGAGTGGATTGATCGTATCGGCATTATTAAACTTTCGGCGCCGCGATCGCCGGAGCCTTATCTTGCGCTGCTCGAATCGATCGCGCACCAACAACTCGCAGGCGCAGCTGCCAAGACGATTTGGAACCGAGTGCTGGGCCTTTTCGAGGATCGCGTGCCGCGGCCAGAACGGCTTTTGCGAATGAGCGACGACCAATTACGATCAGCCGGACTATCCCGGAACAAGACCTCCGCAATGAAGGCCATCGCCGAAGCCGTCATTGCTGGCCAAGTGCCGGATGCGGTACGCATCGCGCAGATGCCGGCAGAGGCAATATACGAACAACTGATTCAGATCCGCGGCGTCGGCCCATGGACGATCGACATGCTGATGATCTTCACGCTGCGCCGACCGGACGTGATGCCGGTCAACGATTATGGGGTTCAAAAGGGATTCCAAGTCTTATATAGAAAGAGAGTATTGCCGACGCCAAAGCAGCTATTAAAGAGCGCCGAGGTGTGGCGGCCATATCGAACTGCCGCGGCGCTTTATCTCTGGCGAATCGCCGATTCACCAAAAACCCAGAAGCTTACTTCTTAAATAGCGCGTCTAACGCCGAATTCGATCGATCCAATTCCGCCTGGTCTTTGGGCGTATAGGCTCCTACCTTTGGCTTAAAGTGATCGCAGAAATTGGCCTCATCCTTCCGACGGACTTCTTCCGCCGTGGGCTCGCGGCAATGCTTGGCGTAGCTCGTGTCATATTCCACGCACATTCTGCAAACGTGCAACTCGGCATTACACGATTTACAAACATCCAAACGTCGCAGCGGCAAACTAAGCTCGGCCAACGACGCACCGCATTTCCAACAATTTAACGTGTGAGCCACTCTACTTCCCAAGTTGTGCGTCACTATTAGCAATCAATTTGAGCGACGAGTTAGATCTGGCATTTCCAATAGAACCTATTTGTCTCGCAACTAAATTTATCCGTGCAAAGTTGCGCGACATAGTCAATTTCGCATTGATATCTCTCAATCCGCAGCACCGCTTTGGAAAGTTAATTGTTCATTTAATTTGGGGGCGCGGACCCGACTTCTCTGATCCAGCCAGGCGGCAACGCATGCGCGGCAGTAGCCGTTATATCGTCACAATATTATTTAAAAGTCTTTTCTGAGTGTGGCAACTGCAATTTTTTGCCACTAGTCATCTGAACTAGTACATTCGGCCGCTGCCAATCTAGCCTAAAAGATATTTGCACCGCTGCCAGTCTGACCAAGTACGTTGGTGCCACTGCCAGTTTGGCCGAGCCCAATCGCCCCACTGCCGGTCTGGCCGAGCACGTTGGTGCCGCTACCAGTTTGGCCGAGCACAATCGCGCCACTGCCGGTCTGACCAAGTACGTTGGTGCCACTGCCAGTTTGGCCGAGCCCAATCGCCCCACTGCCGGTTTGGCCGAGCACGTTGGTGCCGCTACCAGTTTGGCCGAGCCCAATCGCGCCACTGCCGGTCTGGCCGAGCACGTTGGTGCCGCTACCAGTTTGGCCGAGCACAATCGCGCCACTGCCGGTCTGACCAAGTACGTTGGTGCCACTGCCAGTTTGGCCGAGCACGTTGGTGCCGCTACCAGTTTGGCCGAGCCCAATCGCGCCACTGCCGGTCTGACCAAGTACGTTGGTGCCACTGCCAGTTTGGCCGAGCACGTTGGTGCCGCTACCAGTTTGGCCGAGCCCAATCGCCCCACTGCCGGTCTGGCCGAGCACGTTTGGTGCCAGCTACCAGTTTGGCCGAGCCCAATCGCGCCACTGCCGGTCTGACCGAGCACGTTGGTGCCACTGCCAGTTTGGCCGAGCACAATCGCGCCACTGCCGGTCTGACCAAGACGTTGGTGCCACTGCCAGTTTGGCCGAGCACGTTGGTGCCGCTACCAGTTTGGCCGAGCCCAATCGCGCCACTGCCGGTCTGACCAAGTACGTTGGTGCCACTGCCAGTTTGGCCGAGCACGTTGGTGCCACTGCCGGTCTGGCCGAGCCCAATCGCCCCACTGCCGGTCTGGCCGAGCACGTTGGTGCCGCTGCCAGTTTGGCCGAGCCCAATCGCGCCACTGCCGGTCTGACCGAGCACGTTGGTGCCACTGCCAGTTTGGCCGAGCACAATCGCGCCACTGCCGGTCTGACCAAGTACGTTGGTGCCACTGCCAGTTTGGCCGAGCACGTTGGTGCCGCTGCCAGTTTGGCCGAGCCCAATCGCGCCACTGCCGGTCTGACCAAGTACGTTGGTGCCACTACCAGTTTGGCCGAGTACGTTGGTGCCACTGCCAGTCTGGCCGAGCCCAATCGCGCCACTGCCGGTCTGACCCCTCGTTTGCGCGCCGCTGTCAGCTTGACCTAGATCGTTTGTAATCAAATGACCGTCGTCGGCAAAGAACTTTCGAATACCGGTGTATTGCATTCCGCTAAACGAAACCACAGAACCAACGCCAATCTCCTGAGCGTTTAGGTTGTACAGTGCGCTGGTAAAATCCACTGTGAGCAGGCCAATGCGTGCTGTGCCACTTGCGCTGTCTATTGACGCAATCGGTCCCTTCACGAAAAGGCGCGTGGCACCAGGAACATACGACGGTGACGCTATTTCAACAAGATTCGTTACCAGGTATTTACCTGTGGCACTAATTGACCCGTGAATGGCGACTAAGGTTCCGACCATCTGGTCTGATACACGCGCGGCAGAAATTGAGACCCATTGACCAAGTACTAGCAATCGCGAATTCGGGACGTCAACTTGATCTACTAGTCCGCGCAACAATAGGTCGCTTCTAGCCGCTCTAAATTCCGCATTCGCGCCGGCCGGGTTCGCGCCGGCCAGGGGTACACGTTGCCCCCGCGAAAAACGTGATAGTTGACGCCATTGCGAAGATCAGAGCGCTATGAGCTCTTACGCGGTTAGTTCCCATTTTCGGCCCCTTCAGTTCGCAATGCTTTACCAAAACTTTGTTCGTCATCTTCGTTTACTACGTAGTGGTAAAAACCGATTCCCGTTTGGATCGAGTCACCCTCCTGCCCCTGAATCGATCTTGCTGATAACCAATTGTCGATGTCATCCGCAAATATCTGTCCGCGTTCCCGCAAGTACTTATCGAACTCGGCAAGCACACTACGAGGTAACCCGTAGTCTGCAAAAACCGTCCTTTCGATCCGTCGCTCGCCCGGCGCTGACGCCCTCATATTCACTTCCAGCGTCTCAGTCACGTTGTGTACAACATGAGCAAAGCGCCTAATGCTTTCCGCACTTAACTGCTCAGGCACGTACGAACGTGTAAGCGCTCGAAAATAGCCATTACCTAAATCTTGTACGCATCCCGTCCGGACCAATTCATCTAAAAGAACTTTTGGCGGATATCCTTCGCAGTACCGCCGCGCCAATTCGACAAATCCCGCACCAATCTTCCTTGTCGGACTTGCAACACCCGCAAACGTCAAATCCCTGACTAACCCATAAGGACCGACGTAATCACGATCTGTATGCCATCCCACCAACACTCTTGCGGCCGCGTTGATCCTTTGTTCTGCTTCGCCAAGCTTGGCGTCTTCTGGCGCGTCCAACAGATCCCGCACCTCATGTGCGGGGACCTCCGTCATAACGGCAATCGCATCGACTGTCCGCTCCCTTCCCGAACTCGCCAGCGTTGCCGCTGATACGTGCACGTAAGCGTCTTGCAACATTCCCGAAAACTCCGGAAATGCGACGCCATTCCGAATAGCGATCCGAACCAACGGTCGGAGCAAATACCTGAAGGCTGCCAGTAAGTTGTGTTTAACAGATTGCACCACGTCTCAACATAATACAACTGTTTTGTAGACCAAACTCACGGATTCACAAGCCTGCGTAATGGTGCGGCGCCGCATTTTCTAGAGCGACACTGGTGTGCCCAACCGCCGTCAATTCAACTGAGTGTAAATTTGACTTAATTCGTTAAGTCGCCAGGCCCGCGCCCCATTGATCGTTTGAATTAGAGTTCTCTTCGTTGACTACGGGGCTGGCTCTAAATTTGCAGTTTGCGTGATATACGCTGGCTCGCGTCGGCTTAAATATTCATCTCTGTCAATGATGAGGCCCATCCAGCGTGAAGCCCGCGATTGTTTCTCTTGGAGATGCCTTTCGCTGCGTTTGTCTGGCGATGGGCCTAGCGTTGTTTATGCTGATTAGTGGATGTCAACCGCGGACTAGTCAGTCGACATCAGCGAACGGGAGCCCGGACGTCGTCTTGCGAAGAGGAATAGGCGGCGAGCCAGCGTCACTCGATCCGGCGGAAGCTACCGACACATTCTCCTTTGAGGTCATTCGAGATGTTTACGAAGGATTAACCACTGAATCTGCTGAAGGAGCCATTTTGCCTGGCGTCGCGTCGTCCTGGACGATCGACGATTCGGGTACGGAATACCAATTTAGGCTCCGTCATGATGCGCGCTGGTCGAATGGCGAACGCGTCCGCGCAGTTGATTTTGTACGAGCCTGGAGGCGCGTGGTCGATCCAAGGCTCGCATCCCCTGTTGCTGATACCCTTCGACCTATACTGGAAGCGGCAAATATCATCGCTGGGCGCTCTCCGCCGAGCACCCTGGGCGTTTACGCCCCTAAAGATGATTTGCTCATAGTAAAGTTAGTAAAGCCCGCTCCATATTTTTTGGAGCTAATGACACACACCGCAGCTTTTCCTATCTTTTCCGAGTCAGCAGCGCGTTCTCACGATCCCAACGGTTGGATTTCCAACGGCCCTTACATTCTTTCCGATTGGACGCCCGGTGCGCAGCTCAAACTACTAAAGAACCCAACCTACTGGGACCGCACGCACGTCCAAATTGGACGTGTTAATTACGTAGTTGTGTCAGATGAAAATGCGGAGTTGCGCCAATATTTAGCTGGAGATCTCGATATAACAGAAACGGTTCCGGAAAGTGCCCTCGCTTTGATTAGACAAGAAATTCCACATGAACTCCACATTTGGCAGTTCCTCGGCACCGCCTATTACGCAATAAATTTATCAACCTCGCGATTTCATGCAAATCTAGATCTTCGCAAATCCCTCGCGATGGCAGTGGATCGGAAAAGATTGGTATCTGATATTCTTGGCTTCGGCCAGCAACCCGCCTTCGGTTTTGTACCTCCCGGCACTTCGAATTATTCCCCGCAATCATGGGCGTGGAAAAATATGGCGGACTCGCAACGAATAGCGGAAGCGCGGCGCCTATATTCGGAAGCCGGCTATTCTCGACGCAATCCACTTCGCTTAAGGATACTGATCAATACTAATCCAACAATTAGAAAAACCGCTATCGCTATCGCAGCGATGTGGAATAACGTTTTGGGAATCGAGACGGATTTAATCGAGCAGGAATATAGAGTGTTCCTGCAAACTCGACGGGATAGCACACAATGGGACGTCGCGAGGCTCGGTTGGACGGCCGACTATAATGACGCCGGTGATTTTCTCGACATCTTTCGCACCGGTTCGCCAAATAATGACGCGCGATATACCAATACTGAATTTAATGACTTGCTAAATCTTGCTGCTGCCACACCCGATCCAATCGTTCGTCGTAATTTTTTAGAGCACGCCGAGATGGCGATGCTCTCCGATTACCCAGTGATTCCTATATATTTCTACGTCTCCAACAGACTAATTAAACCCTACGTACTGGGAGCTAATGCAAATCCACTAAATCGACTTTACTCCAAGTACCTTCGCATTCAGCCGCATTGACTTTGCCGACAAAGGAACTTCGATGCCAAGAAAGGATAGCAAATCGCCAAAGCGGCGCTTACCAGTGCGAAAAAAATTGGATAAGCCAATATTTCGCGATGTTACCGTGGACGAGGTTATTAAAGATCTCTTGCAACTGTTTGGACACTTAGGGCTCGACGCAAGTCATATAGTTAGGAAAGTGAAAGATGTGGATATACCGGCTACAAGAACTGTGCGGCATTATCCGCATCTATCCACCATCGGTGATCTGCTTACGCTGTGGCATCAAGATCCTCGTTACTTAGACCAGGCAGGTGATCCGGTAGCAATACGAATGCAAGGCGTGCATCGGTCATTTCGCGACCTTGCCGAACGGACAGCACCAAGCATTAGTGCCAAGCAATTGCTTAGCGAACTCGAAAAGCTTGGTGCTGTCAACATCGCAAGTAATGGCGCTATTCGAGCCACAATGCGTACTCTTCCGGTATATCAAGACGAACAATTTGCCATCGCGCACACCCTTAATTCACTTCGGGGCTTTATTAGGACACTTAGTCACAATCTCAATAGCGGGCCCTCTAACGCCGACCAATTGTTTCATCGCATCGCGTGGAACGGCGAAATGGATTTGGGTGAAATCCCACGACTGAAGATCTGGTTAAAACGTCATGGCCAGAGTTTATTAGAATCTACGGACAACTGGATGATCGGAAGAACCGGAATGCGCCGAACTGCCCCGAAAAAATCTAACCGCGTAGCGCAAGTATCTGTCGGCATCTATCTAGCGGTAGAGGAACAATGAATCCTCATTCTACATTTCTCTACGAGCCGCGACGCAAATTGCGCCTTTTTTTTGATGGCTTCTTGCCCGTGTTAGTTTGATTTGCTGCTTCGCCATAATAAATCGTCACCGCGACCTTTGTGGCGTTCTTAGATTTTGGTTTGTGTCCCTTGCCAAATGGCTCACGAAATAGACTTTCGCGAATTCCTGCTAAGAAATCGCCACCCTTGTTCGAAACCTCTTTTCGAAAAATTGGAAGTAACTCGGGACTGCCGATCATAGCCTCGACGCTCGAAACAAATCTATACTTCTCTGGAAATCGCATATTTGACAGCATGATTGTTAGGAGCTCTGTTGCCCTATCGCCAAACACCTTGACCGCGCGGGGGCCGACACCGCGGTCGACCGCCACTAACGCCCTGACGCGCACCTTTTTTGACGACAGAACTTTGACTGAACCCGTCCGCGCTAGCTCGTCAAGCAACGCCCGCGTAGGAATGCCTCGACCGTGGGTCCTCACTAATGAGTCAAATGTTACTCCCGAACCAAATATTTTTAGATCAGCTGGATCGCCATTGGCGTTAGTATATTTTGGGTCCTCATGCCACGCCGAAAGTATTCGATTAGTCGATTGCCGCTCGCGATTGGTGACCGCCTGCCTATCGGACATGCGTAATATTTGAGATATTTCAGCGCGTGAAATACCGGTGGTGGCCGCGATTCCCGAAATACTGACGCGCACATTCGCTTCTCGTTGTCGGTCAGCAGCGTTTCGGACAGCCGCAATTCGCCACATTCGTTGCAACTCGATAGCACTGAGTCCCGTATCGAGGACGAAACCGGCCAGGGGGCGCAGCAAATTCGCAAGTGCCTTTCGAGCTATGACTTGCACGTCACGGCGTTCTAGGTTCGCTTGTCGATCTAAGAGTTTAGCTTGCACTGTCTCGAAAACCAGAGATGCTATGACGCGCGCACTTTAGCTACACCGCTGTTCATTGATAACTGGCAACTGATAATCCAAACTACCCACTTTAAGAAACTCCGATTCTGCTGCTCAACAAATTTAGCGCTTACATTAAAGAAGCGGCCAATTATTTCTAATTCTCTCAGCTTGCTTTGGAATTTGTGCCCAACTGCGACTCGATGCCACAAAACCTGTCGATCCGGTATTGTTAGTTTGGCTTTTGCCTGCTTTATGCATGCATTCCTAGCAAAGCTGCTGATCGCCGGCCCCGCCTCACAGTTGTCGGGCAAATCTATATGTGCGGTTTTAGCATTGGCCAATATATTGGGACGTGACGTATCCAACGCCCTATTGTCCCACTAATCATGCGCACCAAGATGTCGAGGCACAGCAAGCATTTGTGCTTCCTTTTCGAGAAATTAGCGTAACGGATTTGCCAGCAGGCGACTACCACTGTTGACTAATTCAATCAGTTCTCGGAGTAATCGCTTTTCATTTCGCGACTAATTGTAGGCTGGAACAGTTACACGTTTCTAGGCACATAAAGGCGTCGTTACATCATGCATCATGTGCCTTATGGTGTTTTATATTCTCCGGCCGGGTCCAAAGCACTGAACTCAGGCAGCGACTCTGTACGCATGATTAATGTCGTTATGCTCTGACACCTACTGGCTGACGCCTAATGCAAATGCTGTGACCAAGTCACCAATATGAGCCCCTTGCCCAAGAACCCACCGCCATCGTCTCCTGACCGCCATTTCAGGCTCCGCTCGTTAAAAACCTCCAAGAACGGCTCACTATGGCCCGGCGCGCAACTGTGCCCGCCGAGCGAACATATCCACATATAAGCCAATGGCGCGGATGGACACTGGGTGTGAACGCGAGTCGCGCACAGGTGTCGCTCTGCCCGCGCACCCGATGCACCAACGCGGGGCGATGACTGCGTCAAGTTAGTACGCCACCCAGGGAGAAATCCGGTAAGTTCATGATTCGGGGCCGTAGCCGTCGTGGCACGGAATTCGCAGGCTGCTTTGGATAGGGGGACAGTTGGGCAGCACACCATTTAATGAGATGTATGCCGGCAATCTTTCGGCGCGAGCGCACTACTTGCGTTACGCCCAGTGGTTGAGCGATCAGCCGGCCGATCGGCTCGAGCAGAAGCGCGCAGAGGCGGATGCCCTCTTCCATCGCGTTGGTATCACGTTTGCCGTTTACGGCCAGGAGGAAGGCAGCGAGCGTCTGATTCCTTTCGACATCGTGCCACGGGTACTGCCGCCCGCAGAATGGCTTCGGCTCGACACGGGCCTGAAGCAACGCGTGCGCGCGTTGAATGCGTTTGTTCACGATATCTACCACGAGCAACAAATACTGAAGGCGGGGGTGATTCCGCCCGAACAGGTGCTTTGCAATTCTCAATACCGGCCTGAAATGCAGGGCGTCGATGTGCCTGGCGGCATCTACGCACATATCGCCGGCATCGACATTATTCGCGACGACACCGGTGATTTTTTGGTTCTCGAGGATAATCTGCGGGTTCCGTCGGGCGTCTCGTACATGCTCGAGAACCGCAAGATGATGATGCATCTGTTTCCTGAATTGTTCTCCGCAACACCGCGTCGCGCCGGTCGATCACTATCCGGAAGTGTTGCTCGCCAATTTGCGCAGTGTCGCGCCGACCGGCGTAACCGACCCGACCGTGGTGCTGCTGACGGCTGGCGCCCACAACAGCGCCTACTTCGAGCACGCCTTTTTGGCGCAGCAAATGGGCATCGAGCTTGTCGAGGGCCAGGACCTGTTCGTGCGCGACGAGGCGGTATTCATGCGTACGACGCAAGGCCCGCAGCGCGTCGACGTCATTTACCGGCGGATCGACGATGATTTCCTGGACCCGCTCGTATTCCGGCCGGATTCCATGCTGGGCGTACCCGGTTTGTTGACCGCCTACCGCGCCGGGCGCGTGACGATCGCAAATGCGATCGGCACGGGCGTTGCCGACGATAAATCGATCTACCCTTATGTACCGGACATGATCCGCTTTTACCTCGACCAGCCGCCGATCATCGGCAATGTGCACACTTGGATTTTGCGGCGTCGCGACGATCTCGACTACGTGCTTGCCCACTTGCCCGACTTGGTCGTCAAGGAGGTGCATGGCGCCGGCGGCTACGGCATGCTGATTGGACCGGCATCGACTCGAGCCGAGATCGAGGCTTTTCGCCGCCAGATCATCGCGGCGCCGGAGCGCTACATTGCGCAGCCGACCCTTGCCCTCTCCACTTGTCCGACGTTCGTGGACCACGGATTATCGCCGCGCCACATTGATTTGCGACCATTCGTGCTGGCGGGGCGCGAGATCAGCATTGTGCCTGGGGGCCTGACGCGCGTCGCGCTGCGTGAGGGATCCCTCGTCGTAAACTCCTCTCAAGGCGGCGGAACGAAAGACACCTGGGTGCTGGAGTCCTGATGCTGAGCCGTACGGCCGATCACCTGTACTGGATGTCGCGCTACGTCGAACGCGCCGAGAGCCTCGCCCGCTTGGTCGACGCCCACTACCGCATGTCGCTGCTGCCGCACGCCGGCAATACGCTGGAGCAGTCGCTGCTGTCTACGATGCGGGCGCTGCACATGCAAGACGCCTATGCCCGGCGGCATGAAGTCGTCGAGACCCGCACCGTGTTCGAGTTCGTCAGCCTGGACCGCGACTACGAGGGCAGCATTCTCAGCTGTTTGCGCGCGGCGCGCGAAAACGCCCGCGCAGTGCGCGGTTCGTTGACCTCGGAATTGTGGGTCACGCTGAACTCGACGTGGCTCGATGCGCGCGCACTCGCGTCGCGCCGCTCGTCGCATATGGACATCGGCTATTTCGTCGAGTGGGTCAAAGAGCGCTCGCACCTGACGCGCGGCGTGACGATCGGCACGATGCTGCGCGACGAGGCCTTTCATTTCACGCGCATCGGTACATTTCTCGAGCGTGCCGACAGCACCGCGCGGATATTGCAGGCGCATCAGAGCGATCTTGTGCCCGGAGCCGGCGCCGCCATCGCGCCGGATCCGTTCGAATGGAGCGTGTTGCTGCGCGCGCTGTCGGCGTTCGAAGTCTATCGCCGCGTATATCGGGACGTCGTCACGCCATTCAAAGTCGCGCAGTTGTTGATCTTGCGCAACGATATGCCGCGCTCGTTGCTGCGCTGCTGCAAAGAGGTCTATTCGAATTTGCAGTCGGTGGCCAACGAACAATCGGCTGAAACACAGCGGCGCGCCGGTGAAATCCATGCGATGCTGCACTTTGCGAGGATGGAGGACATTGCCGCGCAGGGAGTTCCGAAGTTTCTCGAGCGATTCCTGGCCCATATTCGCGATTTGGGTGAGCGCATCGCGTCCGATTTTCTGGTGCCGCCCGCGGAGACCTGAGCCTATGCAACTCCATATTCGACATGAGACGCGATATCGCTATGACCGGCCGGTCAAATACAGTGTGCAGAGCCTGCATTTGACGCCGCGCCGCGACCCCGGGCAGCGGGCGCTGACGTGGAACATCGCGGCGCCCGGACGGCGTTTGGAGCAACTCGATGCACACGGCAATATCTCGCATTTGCTGACGCTCGAGCAGCCGCATCGTGAAATCTGCATCGTCGTCCGCGGCGTCGTCGAAACCAGCGAAACGGAAGCGCGCCAGGACGACGGCTTGCTCTCCCCGCTTGCATATCTGGCGCCGACCGCTCTGACATTGCCGAACGACGACTTGCGGGCCTTCGCCCAAGACGCGGTGCGGGAAATCGATGAGCCGCGGGCGCGCGCCGACGCTCTGGCCGAAGCGGTTTGCGGCGCCGTGCGTTACCAATCAGGAACGAGCGAGGTACATGACAGCGCCGCGATCGTGTTCAAACACGGCGCCGGCGTTTGCCAAGATCACGCCCATGTCTATCTTGCCTCGGCGCGTACGCTCGGCATTCCGGCCCGCTATGTCAGCGGCTATCTGTACACCGGCGACCCGCAGGACGTCGCGAGCCACGCCTGGGTGGATGTATGGCTTGGCGCCGACATCGGCTGGCGCAGCGTCGATGTGACGCATAAGAGGCCGGCGATCAGCACCTATTGCCGGCTCGCGGTCGGCCGGGACTATCTCGATGCGGCGCCGGTGCGCGGCATGCGGCAAGGCGGCGGCGGCGAGACGATGGAGGCGACGGTGCTGGTCGCCGATTCCGCCGCGCAACAACAGCAATGACACTCAGGTAGAATTTCGCGCCATGACCTATTGCGTCGGCTTATTGGTCGACACCGGAATCGTGATGCTGTCGGACTCGCGCACGAATGCCGGCGTCGATCAAATCAACACGTTCCGCAAAATGACGACCTTTCAGCGCGCCGGCGACCGGGCACTGGTGTTGCTGTCGGCGGGAAATCTGGCGATCAGCCAAGCCGTCGTGCAGTTGCTGAACGAAGCCACGGAGGGCGCGGGAGGACAGGCGAGAATTTTCGGGGCGGCGAACATGTTCGATGCGGCCCGCAGCGTCGGCGATGCACTGCGGGAAATTCATCGGCGCGACGGCGATTCCTTGAAGGACCAGGGACACGAGTTCAACGCGTCCTTCATATTGGGCGGACAAATCAAAGACGAGGCGCCGCGGCTATTCAATATCTACGCCGCGGGCAATTTCATCGAATCATCGGTCGATACGCCATATTTTCAAATCGGCGAATCCAAGTACGGCAAGCCGATCATCGACCGCGTGATCTCGCGCAGCAGCAGCCTCGCGCAAGCGGCCAAATGCGCGCTGATTTCGATGGATTCGACGATCCGATCGAATCTCTTGGTCGGCGCGCCGCTCGATCTGGCGGTCATCCGCCGCGACGAGTTGCGAATCTCCGTGCACCTCAGCATCGATCTCGACGACGAGTATTTCAAGATGATCCGCACCCGCTGGGGCTATGCGCTGCGCGAAGTGTTCAGCGAATTGCCGGACCCCGTTTGGGAGGCCAGAGCGACCGCTTCCGGCCTTTGACTCCGATCGAACGCCGATATGGCGCCGATCGGCCATGATCTGGCGGGGCGGCCGCGACCAACCCCGCGAGCCGTTTGTCCCCTGCGCGGCACGGTCTATACTGCGAATGGCCGTGGGGTTGCGAGCAGGGGCGATAAACCTAATGAGTGCGCATATCAAGACCATGCCGGCGCAAGCGCCGGTCGAACGGCAGGCGCGGATCGATTTGGCCGCCTGTCACCGCTTGGCTGTTCGATTCGGTTTGCACGAGGGCATCGACAACCATATGACGATGGTCGTGCCGGGTCATGCGGACCGCTTTTATTTGGCCCCGTTCGGGCTGCATTGGTCCGAAGTCCGCGCCGGCGACTTCATGGAGATCGGCTTCGACGGCCAATTGCTGAGCGGCCCGGGTCCGGTCGAGGACACGGCATTGTTCATCCATATGCCGGTGCATCGCCTGGCGCCGAAGGCCCGCTGCGTGCTGCACACGCATATGCCGTACGCCACCGCGCTCGGCATGCTGGACGACCCGCGCTTGCAGATGGCGGTGCAAAGCGCGCTGATTTTCTTCGACGATATTTCGTACGACGCCGAATACAACGGCCTCGCGTTCAGCCAAGCCGAAGGCGAGCGCATGGCGCGGGCGCTCGGCGAGAAGTCCGTGCTGATGCTGCGCAACCACGGCGTACTGGTGATCGGCGAGTCCGTCCCACAGGCCTTCGAGCGGCTTTACTTTCTTGAGCGCGCGGCGCAGGCGCAGGTGATTGCGCTCTCGACCGGCCGTGCGCTGCGGCCGATTCCGGATGAGGTCGTGCGGGCGACCGTCGCGCAATTCGATAGCGGCGCGGCGGTCGGCGGCCGCGACCGGGCCGAACTGCATTTCGCCGCGCTGAAGCGCCTACTCGACCGCAACGAACCGGACTACGCGACCTGAACAGTCCGCGGACACCGGCGGCAGAAGCCGCGCGCATCGCCCGCAGTCCGTTCGTATTGCTGCTGGCGACGGTGTTGTTCATCAATTACGTCGACCGCGGTGTGCTGCCCGCCGCCGCGGCCTTGATGCAGTCGGACCTGAACTTGAGCGCCGCGCAGCTCGGCGTTTTGCTGTCGGCGTTCTTTTGGACCTACGCGCTGGTCCAAATCCCGGTCGGCTGGGTCGCCGAACGCTACGGCGCGCATCGGGTTCTGGCGGCGGGCTTGATTTTGTGGGCGCTCGCGACGGTGCTGGTCGGGATCACGTCCGCCTACATCACGCTGATCGCATTGCGCATGCTGCTCGGGCTCGGAGAAAGCGCCGGATTTCCGTGCGTCTCGAAGCTGCTCGCCGCCGTCGTGCCGGTCGAGAGCCTAGGCACGGCCAACGGCATCGTCGGCTTCGCCTATTTGTTCGGACCCGCGGTCGGCACGTTCCTCGGCGGCATGCTGATGGCGCATTACGGCTGGCGTTCGGCGTTTCTCGTCTTCGGTGGGCTATCCTTCCTCTGGCTCTGGCCCTGGTCGCGCGTCGCGGTTCACGCGCGCGCCGCGCAGCGCACTTCGGCCGGCGGACCCACGTTTGCCGTGATCCTCCGCCAACCCGCGCTGTGGGGTGCGAGTCTCGGTCATTTTTCGAGCAACTATACGTTTTATTTCATGCTGTCGTGGCTGCCGTTCTACCTGATCCGCGAGCGCGGGTTCTCGACGGCCGAAATGGCGCAGCTCGCGGGCAGCGCCTACTTGGTCACGGCGGCCAGCGCGCTCGGCGCCGGTTGGGTCATCGATCGCTACGTGCGCCGCGGCGGATCGACGAATTTCGCCTACAAGTCGACGATGGCGGCCGCCCACGGAGGCGCGGTGCTGTGCATGCTCGGCATGGCGCTCGGCCCGCGGCCGCTCGCGCTCGCCTGCATCTTTGTTTATCAAGCGCTCTGCGGCGCATCGTCGCCGGGTGTCTACGCGATCCCGCAAATACTCGCCGGACCGCAGGCCACCGGGCGCTGGGTCGGCATACAGAACTCCCTCGGCAATTTGGCGGGTGTCGCCGCGCCGGCGCTGACCGGACTGATCATCGAGAGCACCGGCCATTTCACGGCCGCCTTCGTGCTCGCGGCCTTCGTCAGCCTGCTCGGTCTCGTCGGTTGGCTGTGGATGCTGCCGCAGCTTGCGCAGCTGCGTTGGGGCAAACCCTCAGAAGCCGGCGGCGTGCAGACAGGCGACGGCGGCCGCGGCGATGAGGCAATAAATACCGAATAGATGCCAGCGGCCGTGCTCCAGCCAGCCGCTAAGCCATTTCAGCGCGACGAGACCGGCGAAGAACGCGACGATCGCGCCGAGCACGCAGAGCGTCGCGACCGAGGCGAGGCTTTGGCCGCCGGCGGGCGGGGTATGCACGAGCCGCATGGCCTCGCGCACGACGACGGGCGGCGTCAAGACGACGGCCAATGCGAAGCTGAACGCCTCCGCGCTCGTCTTCGCTATACCTAGCAGCAAGCCGGCCGAGATCGTCGCGCCGGACCGGGAGAAGCCGCGAAACGGCAAACAAAGTCCCTGCACGGCGCCAATGATCGCCGCTTGCCGGCCGTCCGGATCGCGCCGTTCGCCGACTGTGCCGGACTCGATGCCGCCGCGCGCGGAGCGCCTTCGCTCCAGGATGCCGGTCGTCAGGATCAGCAGGCCGGCGGCGGCGAGCGCCGGCGCGATCCACTCCAGATGACTGAACAAATCTTCGATTGCCGCGTGCGGCACATCGCGCAACACCGTCTTCTCGATGACTTTGACGATTCCCAAGCCGACGATCGCGGTAAGCGCCGTCGCAACCGCCGCCAGCAAGGTAATTCTCTTGAACGCGGCCAGGCTGCTGAAATAGGTGCTACGCCACTGCCGCCAGAAATAGACGATCACCGCGAACATCGTTCCCGTGTGCAGCATGACCAGCAGTAGGGTCATCGGCGGCGAGGACGGATCGAGGCCGAGCAATTTCTCGGCGACGACGACGTGCGCCGAGCTCGAAACCGGCAGCAGTTCCGCCAAACCTTGCACGATCGCCAGGATAACGACGTTCAACAGATTCATGAATGGCCCTCGGAGCCGTCCGCGATCGCGAGCGCCTCCAGCAGGCCGCGGTAGAAGTCGAAGTCCGCTGTGACCAGCCCCGCGACCTTGCCCCGATCGTCCCAGCGGCGCACACGCACCGCTTCTTCGCCGTAGCGTTCGGCCTCGAACGCCGCGATCTCCTGCGCCGACATCGGTCCGCCCTGCAGCTGCAGCGTCAGCACCGAGGCGGGGCTCAGTTGCGCGAAATAGCCTGGGTCCGTGGCGCACAAATAGCGCTTTGCGGGGACGTGCAGGCGCACCGGTTCGGCCACCTGCGCCGCAAAGCGCCGCCGCAGCCAGCGGCTGCCGACCTGCTCGTGGCATGCATCGACCTTCCAGTCGGCGATATCGTCGGGCACCGGCTCGAGCAAATGCCCGACATCGTGCAGCAGCGCCGCGATGACGAGCGCGGGGGCCGCCCGATCCTGCTCGGCAAAATAGGCTGCCTGCAAGGCGTGCTCGGTCATCGATACGCATTCGCCGAAGTACGCGCCGGAACCACGGCTGCGATACACGGCGAACACGTCGTCGGCGACGCTCATCGGTCGGCCGCCGGCTGGTGCGCGCGGCGCAACAGCGCCGCCGTGCCGTACACGCTGTCGCGCGTCAGATAGCAGCCGCGCAGGTGGCGCGAATGCTGCGCCGATGAAAAGCGGTTGCGGCCGTGCAGGATCCGTTGATTGTCGAACACCACGAGTTCCCCATTGCGAAGTAGGTACCGCAATTGCAGCCGGTCGTCTCGCAGCAGCTCGGCGAAGCTCCGGTACGCGACATAGAACGCCTCCATCTCGAGGGCGGCGAGGCGCAGCGGTGCGATCGAGCGGCTGTTGTAATGCACCGCGGCGATCGCCCCGTTGCACGCCAGCTGGATCAGCGGCCGCTCGGCGTAAAGTTCGGCGTCCGTCGATCGATAGCGGAACGGCACGGGCGTCTCCGTCAACAGCCGAAACGCGGCCGGATCGGCGCTGCGTAGGTGCTCGGCGAGTGCGAAGCCGTCGGCGAACAAACTCTCGCCGCCGGCCGGCGACGCAACCAGGACATGCAGCGCCTGGAACCCGGGCACCGGCTCGCGATACGGATTGTCGGTGTGCAAACCGAGCCCAAGATCGGAATAAGCGAGATTTTCCGGCTGCGGGACGGCGCGGACGTCGAATACTTGGCCATAGTTGGTTTCGGCGATGCGCCCGACCAGCGACATCGCATCGAGAATCGCAGCATCGTCTGCCGGCACGCCTCGAAAAAACGCCATCCCGCTCTGCAGCAGCCGCGTCAGCCATTCGAGGCGGCGCCGCGGATCGCCGCGCACCTCCTCGAGGTCGGCCCAGGCGAAGGCCTGCGAGGCATCGAGCGTCGCGCCGTACAGCCACGGCTGCGCGGCGATTTCCGGCCGTTCGACGGCGATACCGCCGGCCTGCGCCGCGAGCCACTCGAGATCGAACGTCGAAGTGCCCGGCTCGTTCTGCCAGGAGACCTGCAGCGCTCCGCCGACCACATCGGCGCTGCGGATACGCGGATCCCGCGGCAGATCCGCGACGTCGACGAGCCGTTGGCCGCTGTATGCATCGCGATCCTCGCGCCGATTGTCGCGCAGCCAGACGCTCGCGAAATCCGCAACGCGGCCGTCCTGCCATTCGATCGTCAGCAGCCGGGGTGCCGCCGCGATCCGCCGCACGGGATTGCCGTCGCTCATGGCATATGTCGCCCCGCCGCCGCCGCCCGAGCGCCGAGCACATGCAGTACGCCGGCGCCGAGCGCCGACAGCGCACCGACGGCGGCGAGCGCGGCGAAAACGCCCTTCCAGGTGAACGCGACCGAAATTTCGGCGACGCTGCTGCCGGCGAACACGGCTCCTAGATAGCCGACGCCGTCGATCAGCCCGGAGGCGATGGCGCCGGCTTGCTTGCCGCCGAAATCCAGCGCGAAAGCGCCGCCGAGATACGAATAGGGGCCGAGCAGGCAGAACGCGATCGTACCGATCGCGATCAGCGGCAGCATCGATCCGGCGGCGCTGGAATGCACCGCCATCAGCAGCAGCAGCGCCGCGGTCGTCGCCGCGAGCCCGATGAACATCAGCAGCGAGCGCCCGCCGACGCCGAGGCGGTCGCTGAGCCAACCGGTGAACAGCACCGAGACCGCGCCGACGGCCGGAAATATCGCGCTGAAGCCGGCGGCGTCGCCCATGCTGTATCCCACGTAGTCTCGCAGGTAGACCGGTGTCCAATTGTTGAACGTCTCGCGAATGATCGTGCAGCCGAGCGACAGGAAGCAAACCAGCAGGAACGCGCGGCTGCGCAGCAGCGGCAGCAGCAGTTGCGCGAGGTTCGCGGGGGGCGCCTCGGACGTGGAGTACAAGTTCAGCGGATTGACCTCAGCCTCCGGATGGCCGGCACCGGTGCGCGACTCGCGCAGGAACAATAGGTTCATCAGCAGGAAGAAGCCGGCGACCGCCGCGGCCAAGTAGAACAAGGTGCGCCACCCATGGCCGCTCGCGATCAACCGTCCCATCCATTCCCGCGCCACGGCGTCGCCGATCAAATAACTGATGCTGAGCAGGCCGATGATCGATCCGTAGGAGGAGAAATTGAACCACTTCGAGGAGACTTTCACCAATCCCGCCCAGGCGATCGATTGCGTCAGACGATTGCCGATCCAAGCGAGCGTGAACAGCGGTAAACCGCCGGCCAGCGCGAACAATACCGTGAACGCCGTCGCGCCGCCGAGCCCAATGAGGAAATTCCGCCTGCCGCCCCAATAGTCGCCGAGTCCGGTCAGGAACAGCTTGCCGAGCGCGTAGGCGAGCACGCCGTACGAGGAGATCGCACCCAAGCGCAGGATCGCGGTGCTGTGGCTGATGCCGCGCTTGCCGAGCTCTTCGATCAGCAGCGGCATCGCGACCGAAAGATCGGCGCGGCAGAAATACAAAGCGGCGTACCCGCCGAAAAGCAGCGCAATCACGACGATCTGCCCGCGCAGCAGCGATTTTCCTCCGGGGCTGCGCAGCGCCATCAAGTTCACCTAGAGTAGCCGGGAGGCAAACGTTACCGCATCGCCGGGCGGCGGTCGATGGGCGAAGCTCAAGTCAAGATGCCGCGATCGACGTCGCGGATGTCCGTTCGGCCGCAGAAAGCCATTGTCAAATCGAGTTCGCGGTGTATCAATTCCAGACACTTGGCGACGCCCGCCTCGCCCATCGCGCCGAGGCCATAGAGGAACGCGCGGCCAATCAAGGTGCCGCGGGCGCCGAGCGCGACCGCCTTCAATACGTCCTGGCCGCTGCGGATGCCCCCGTCCATCCACACCTCGATCCGGGAACCGACCGCCTCGGCGATGGCCGGCAGGGCCTCGATCGCGGACGGCGCGCCGTCGAGCTGACGGCCGCCGTGATTCGAGACGATCAGGGCGTCCGCGCCGCTGTCGGCGGCGAGCTTCGCATCGGCCGCGTCCATGATGCCCTTCAGAATCAGCTTGCCGCCCCAGCGCCGCTTGATCCATTCGACGTCGCCCCAGTCCAGCCGCGGATCGAATTGTTCGTTGGTCCATGCCGCAAGCGACAATAGGCTGTCGACCCCTTGAACGTGGCCGACGATATTGCCGAAGCTGCGGCGGCGCGTGCCGAGCATCCCGAGGCACCACCGCGGCCTGCGCGCCAGGTCGAGCAGATTGCGCGGCGTCAGCCGCGGGGGCGCCGTCAGACCGTTCTTCAAATCCTTGTGCCGCTGCCCCAATATCTGCAAATCCAGCGTTAGCATCAGCGCAGAGCAGCGCGCCGCCTTCGCACGGTCGATCAGGCGTTCGACGAATTCGCGGTCGCGCATGACGTACAACTGAAACCAGAACGGCGCCGTCGTGTTTGCGGCGACCTCTTCGAGCGAACAGATGCTCATCGTCGACAGCGTGAAAGGAACGCCGAATTTCTCCGCCGCGCGCGCCGCCAGGATCTCGCCGTCGGCGTGCTGCATGCCGGCGAGTACCGATCGGCGCCAGCGCCACCGGCATCGCCACATTCTGTCCAATCATCTGCGTGCGCAGCGAGCGCGCGGCGATATTGACCGCGACCCGCTGGCGCAGCCTCAGTTTGCGCAAATCCGCCTCGTTGGCGCGGTAGGTGCTCTCGGTCCACGAGCCGGAATCGGCGTACTCGTAGAACATGCGCGGCACGCGCCGCCTGGCGAGCAGCCGCAAATCCTCGACGCAGGTGATCAGGCCCATCTCTGGTGTTTCCGAAACCGCTCCGTTAGGCTGGACGCCTGCGCAGTGTAGCGAATCGCAGCGGCCGCGGCGCGGCACCAGGCGTTTGTCTGCAACCCGACAACCGCGGATCGTGCGGCGAGGATTCCGGAGGACCGACGATGAGCGATGGAGAAACAATCCTAGTGCGGCGGGGTGCGCGCGAAGCGCGGCGTGCCGCTCGTGCGGCGCCGCTACCCGACAACTTGCGTCCCGTGACGGCCGGCATGCCCGGGGGACTTTACAAACCGCTGGCGGATGCGGACGTACTGCGCATTCATCGGGCGGCGCTCGACGTCCTCGAGCAGATCGGCCTTGCGGATGCGACGCCGACGGGCATCGAGTACATGACGCGCGCGGGAGCGAAGCTGATGCCGAACGGCCGATTGGTGTTTCCGCGCGCGCTCGTCGAGGACACCGTGGCGCGCGCCGGCCGTCACTTCGTGCTGCACGGCCAGGATCCGAAGCACGACTTGGAGCCGTGGGGCTCGCGCGTTTATTTCGGCACGGCCGGAGCGGCCGTGCACATCGTCGACGGGGCGACCGGCGCCTACCGCGACTCGACGACGAAGGATCTCTACGACATCGCCCGCGTCGTCGATACGCTCGAACATCTGCATTTTTACCAGCGCTCGGTCGTTTGCCGCGACTTGGCAAGTCCCTTGGAGCTCGACATCAATACGGCCTATGCCTGCGTCGCCGGCACGACCAAACACGTCGGTACGAGTTGGGTACAGCCCGCGCACGTCGAATCGAGCCTCGAAATGCTGCACCTGATCGCCGGCGGCGAGGATCGATGGCGGGCACGCCCGTTCGTCAGTCAGTCGAACTGCTTCGTCGTGCCGCCGCTGAAGTTCGCTTACGACGCTTGCCTATGTCTGGAGACCGCGGTTCGCGGCGGCATGCCCGTGCTGTTGTTGTCGGCCGGCCAAGCCGGCGCGACCGCGCCGGCCGCGCTCGCGGCTGCTCTAGTCCAAGAAGTCGCCGAGTGCCTCGCGGGTCTCGTCTATGTCAACGCGATCAAGCCGGGAGCGCCGGCGATTTTCGGCACCTGGTGCTTCGTGTCGGACCTGCGCACCGGCGCGATGTCGGGCGGCAGCCCGGAACAGGCGCTGTTGTCGGCGGCGAGCGCGCAACTCTCTCATTACTACGATCTGACCGGCGGCACCGCTTCGGGCATGAGCGACGCCAAGCTGCCGGACATGCAGGCCGGCTACGAAAAGGCCTACAACCACGCGCTGGTCGGCAACGCCGGCGTCAACTTGATCTATGAATCGGCCGGCATGCTGGCGAGCTTGCTAGGCTTCTCGATGGAAGCGCTGATCATCGACAACGACATCATCGGCGCCGTGCAGCGCACGATCAAAGGCATCGACGTCAGCGACGAGTCGCTGTCGCTGGAGACGATCCGCCAGGTTTGCCTCGAAGGTCCCGGCCATTTCCTGGGCGCCGAGCAGACCTTGCAGCGGATGCAAAAGGAATACGTCTATCCCAGCGTCGGCGACCGCTCGAGCCCGAACGAATGGCAGGATCAAGGCCGGCCGCGCGTCGTCGAGCGCGCCAAGCGCAAGCTCGATGCGATCCTGGCGGGCCATTATCCGTCGCACATTCCCGAAGCCGTCGACCGGGCGATACGCGAGCGCCTGCCGATTCGGCTGCCGCGCGAGGCCATGCGCGCCTGAGCGATTAATTATGCGGCGTCGCCTCGAGCGCCGGCCGCCACAGGTGCACGCCGTCGTGGTGCACAATATCGACGCGGGTACGGAACGCCTCGGACAACCAATCGCCGTGCCAAGGCCGCGGCGATGGAACCGTGGCCGATCAAGCCGCGCTCGCCGAGGACGATCAACCGGTCCGCGGTCAGCGCGAGCGACAAATCATGGATCGCGCTGACGATACAGGCGCCGCAGCCATGCGCCTGTTGGCGCAGCAGCCGCGCGACATCCTCCTGATGCGGCGGATCCAGATGAGTGGTCGGCTCGTCGAGCAGCAGAACCTGCGCTTCGACCGCCAACACGCGCGCCAAGTGCACGCGCTGCCGTTCGCCGCCCGACAAAGTCGAGACGCGCCGATCGGCCCAAGGCAGCGAGCCGGTGGCGAGCATGGCCCGATGAATCGCGGCGTCATCCTCGGCCTTGCGGTGGCCCAACCAGCCGCTGTGCGCAAAGCGGCCGAGCGCCACGACCTCCGCCGCCGTCAAATCGGTCGAGGAAGCGATTTGTGCGAGCCAGCCCAGACGCCGCGCCCGCTCGCGCCGGCTCCACGCACCGAGCCGCCGGCCTTGCAGCGAAATCACACCGCCGTGCGGGGCTTGCAAGCCGGCGAGCGCGCGCAGCAGGGTCGATTTGCCGCAGCCGTTCGGGCCGACGACGGCGGTCCAGCGTCCGGCCGGTATATCCAGCGAAACTGCTTCCAGCACGACGCGCGCGCCGTAGCCGACCGCAAGATTTCGGCAGGCAAGCGCGGGCGCCGGCGCGATGTCGGCTTCGTTTCGGACGGCATCAAGCATCGCGGGACCTGCGCCACAGCAGCAAGGCGAGGTAGGCGCCGCCGACGCAGGCCGTGACGGCGCCGACCGGCAATTCCGATGGGCTGATGATCCAACGGCTAGCAAGGTCCGCCGCCTGCAACAAGGCGCCGCCGCATAGCGCCGCGGCGATCAGCAAATGGCGGTGATTGACGCTGATCGTCTCGCGCACCAGATGCGGCGCGACCAAGCCGACGAAGCCGACGATGCCCACTTGCGCCACCGCGGTCGCGGTCGCGAGCGAAACGACGCCGAGCAGCGTCAGGCGCAGCGCCGACAACGACAGCCCGAGCGACTGCGCCGTGTCCTCGCCGAGCGTCAAGGCATCGAGTCCGCGCGACAGCAGCGTCGCCGGCACGATGCAGGCGAACAACACGCCGCCAAGCATGGCCACCGACGACCAGCCGATGTAGCCGGTGCTGCCGAGCAGAAACAACAGCACCTCGCGCCACATCTCCGGCCTCGTCAGCAGCATCAGCGAGGTGACCGCGCTCAGCAGGAAACCGACGACGATACCCGACAACAGCAGGCTCGCGGTCTGCAGCACGCCGCGCGCCAGCAGTACCGTCAGCGCGATCGCAACGCACGCGCCGAGGAACGCCGCGCCGGTTACGCCGAGCTGCGCCGCCCACGCCAGCGCGCCGACCGAGGCGTCGGCGGCCATCAGGCAGATCGTCACCCCGAGAGCGGCGCCTGAGGCGGTGCCGAGCAGGTAGGGTTCGGCCAAGGGATTGCGGAATACCCCTTGCGCGATCGCGCCTGCTAGTCCGAGCAAGGCGCCGGCGCACCACGCGCCGACGGTCCGCGGCAACCGGATCTCCCAGAGCACTATCGATGACTGCGCATCCGGCGCCAGCAGCCAGCCGATCGAGGTATGCAAGCTCGAGGTCCCGACCAGTAGACTGCCGAGCGACAGCAACACGGTAATCGTCACGCAGCCGATCAGCCACAACGCGAAATGCGCTGAACGCGGTTCGCCGAGCGGCCGCGCCACCGCACCGATCGCGGCCGAGCGCGCCGCGCTCACGGCGCCACCTTCGCGAGGCACGCGGCCATCGCGCGCATCCCCTCGGCGACCCGTGGACCGGGGCGCACGATCGTATCCATGACCGGCTGCGCGAACGCACACAGCCGATGCTCCCTGACGGCCCTGATCCGATTCCAGCCCGGACGATCGCCGAGCTGGGGCGCGTCCGCCGCGGCGATGAAAATCACGTCGGGATCTCGGCGTACGACATACTCGGGATTCAGTTTCGGAAACGGTCCAAGATCAGCCGTGACGATGTTGCGCACGCCGAGACGCGACAGCAGTTCGCCAATGTACGACTGCGGACCGGCAGCATAAGGACCGCGGTCGACCTCGAAATAGACCGACGCCCCTTCGCCATGGCGTTGCGCGAGCGCCTGTGCGCTGACCGCCGCGACGGACCGCTGGATCTGCGCATTGAGCGCGGCCGCGCGCGTCGGCACCCCGAGCAGCTCGCCGATAGTGCGCACCGCACGCTCGATATCCGCATACCGATCGGTGTCGAGCGCGAACGAGACGATGCCGAGATCGTCGAGCCGCCCGCTCGCCCGCTGCGAACGGCTCAGCAGCACCAGATCCGGCTTCAAGGTGACGATCCTTTCGATGCCGGCGTCGTCCAAACCACGGCCGACTTTCGGCAGCTTCCGGACCCGTTCCGGCCAATTGTCGAACTGTCCCACCGCGACGAGCCGATCGCAGGCATCGAGCGCGCAGACGATCTCGGTCAACGAAGGCAGCAGCGCGATCACGCGTTCGGGGCTGCGCGGAACGTCGACTGAGCGGTGCAAGTCATCGCGCAGAACTAGCACCCCGGCGGGCGGCACCGCAAAGGCGGGGGCGGCCGACCAAAGCAGGAGGATCAGCGCCGATAGCGCTGCCCGCCTTGTACCGCTCGCAATCGCTGACATGCCTCCCCCACGACGCACCCACCGTGCGCTTGCCGGATGTTCAGGGCAGTGAACGAGAGGGAGTTTGCGGTGCCGGAGAGGGGCGGTGCGAATCACCGGCCAATCCGCACCGTCGTCGCCCACCGCAACACGTGCCGCCGCGCTCAGGTCGGTATACGGGCTTGCGAGTGGGACATGCCAGCCGGGTCGCCTTCCCACGCCGACGCGTAGTGGCAGAAAGACCCGGTTTAGCTCGCTTACCGTTGCGGGGGCAGCGCCGGAATGGCTCATCGAGCTTCACCGGCTTCCCGTTTCACCCATTGGCCGTCGACTGATGGGGCCGTCGGCCGATGGACTCCGGAACGCCCGGACAGTCTGCCCGCGATTGCCGCCGCGGTCAACGCGACCGGCGCCCTCGCAGGATCAGCAAGCTGGTCAACTTGTGCCGGACGACCCGAGCGGCAAGCTGGACAACAATTCCGCCGCGCCGTTCCACAGCACCTGGATGCCGATGCAAAACAGCAGAAAGGCCGACAGCCGCACGATGATCGTCGTGCCGGTCGGACCGATCAGATCGGCGAGTCGCGCTGAATGCCGATAGGCTCCGTAGACCAGCAGGATCACCAAGACGACGGCCGCCAGCGTTTCGAAGAAGAATTCGAACAGCGAGGCGTGAAAGCCGCTCGGCCGGCTCGCGCCGAGAGAGATCGCCACCGAAATCGTTCCCGGTCCCGTCGTCAGCGGCATGGTCAGCGGATAGAACGCGAGACGGCTAGGCGCGACGTCGATCGAACGCGGCCTCGGGGTCTCGCTGCGCCGCTGTTCGGTCGCGTCCGGCTCGTTCAGCATGCGCCAGCCCGACATCGCCACGACGATGCCGCCGGCGACGCGCAGCACCGGGATCGAGATGCCGAAAAAAATCAGTACGTAGGCGCCGATGTACAACGAGGCCGTAACGATCGAGAACGCATAGATGGCCACCCATCGCGAGACGTGCTTGCGCAGGCGCGGATCGAGTTCGTGCGTCGCGCCGAAGAAGATGAACGCCCCCGACAAGGGATTGATGATCGAGAACAGCGCTCCGAACGTCAGTAAGAACGTCTTCAATTCGGCGATTCCTTTATCAGCGGCCCTCAGCCCATGGGTCGCACGTGCCTATCAGCCGCATCTACCTGATCTTGACGACGATCCGGCCACGCACCTGACCCCGCAAAATCTCAGCCGCGAGGCGCGGCACTTCGTCGAGACGCGCCTCGACGACCATCGTCTCCAGCTTGTCCATCGGCAGCTCGGCGGCGATTCGCGACCAGGCCGCGATGCGATGCTCGCGCGGGCGCATCACCGAATCGATGCCGAGGAGATTCACGCCGCGCAGCAGAAACGGAATGACGGTGTGTTCGAGCTTGCTGCCGCCGGCCAGGCCTACTGCGGCGACCGAGCAGCCATATTTGGTTTGCGCCAACACGCGCGCCAGCGTATTGCCGCCGACCGAATCGATGCAGCCCGCCCAGCGTTCTCCCTCGAGGGGGCGCTTGGCGGGTTCGGCAAACGAGCGAGCGGTCGATGACGGTGTTCGCGCCGAGCGCCCGCAGATAGTCGCGCGCCTCGGCGCGCCCCGTCGAGGCGACGATCTGATAGCCGCGCTTCGCGAGAATGGCCGTCGCGACCGAACCGACGCCGCCGGCCGCGCCGGTGATCAGCACCTCGCCCGAGCGCGGGTTCAGGCCATGCGCCTCGAGCGAGGTGACCGCGAACATGGCGGTCAGTCCCGCAGTGCCGACCGCCATCGCCTGGCGCATCGTCAGGCCCGCGGGCAGCGGCACCAGCCAATCGCCACTGACGGATGCGCGCTCGGCGAGGCCGCCCCACTGCACTTCGCCGACCCGCCAACCGGTCAGTACGACCGCATCGCCCGGCCGATAGAGCGAATGCCGGCTATCGATGACAGTCCCGGCGAAATCGACGCCCGGTACGTGTGGATAGCGCTTGACGAGACCGCCCGCCCCCGTAACGACCAAACCGTCTTTGTAATTGACGGTTGAGTATTCGACGGCGACGGTAACGTCCCCGGGCGGCAAGCTCGCTTCATCCAATGTTTGCACCGCCGCGCTGACCGCGCCGGCGGAGTTATCGACCACCAATGCCCTGAACATGCCACGATTCCCCGCTGTTTACAGCCGGCGCCGCGCCTCTGCGACGCCCCGCCGCCGCAGCGATCGACGCCCACGAACGGAGGATTATTTCAAATTTGTCCCGACATACGTGCGAATATTCCGCACGCCGTGAGCCCCTTACGCGATCCGAGCTCGACGCGGCGCATCGTGCTGCTGGTCACGAGCGCGGTGTTCATCAATTACGTCGACCGCGGCAACCTCGCCACCGCCGCGCCGCTGATGCAGGACCAGCTGCGCTTGACCGCGAGCGAAATCGGCGTGCTGCTGTCGGCGTTCTACTACGGCTATGTCATCTGCATGCCGGCGACCGGCTGGCTCGCCGAGCGCTACGGCGCGAAGGCTGTGCTCGCGGCCGGTATCGCTGTCTGGTCGATCGCGACGCTCTCGACCGGCTTCGCGGCCGGCTTCGCGATGCTGCTGAGCTTGCGCATCCTGCTCGGCATCGGCGAGAGCGTCGCCTTTCCTTGCGCATCCAAAGTCTTGGCGAACGCCGTCGAAGTGAGCCGCCTCGGCGTCGCCAATGGCATCTTCAGTTTCGGCTACTTGCTCGGACCCGCGGTCGGCACGCTGGTCGGCGGATATCTGATGGCGTTGTTCGGCTGGCGCCCCGTGTTCATCGCCTTCGGCGCGCTGTCTCTGCTGTGGCTGTGGCCCTGGGCGCGGACGCATATGCACGCGCGGGCCGCGAGCCAGGCCGTCGACGAAGCGCCGATATCGTTTCGCGAAATCCTCAGCCAGCGGGCCCTGTGGGGCGCCTCGCTCGGCCATTTCGCGTCGAACTACGGCTTCTATTTCATCATTTCGTGGCTGCCGTTCTATTTGGTCAAGGCGCGCGGCTTCTCGATCACGACGATGGCCGAGATCGCCTCTTGGGCGTACCTGCTGAATGCGATCAGCGCTCTCGCGATGGGCTGGGCGGCCGATCGCTGGATACGCGCCGGCGGCAGCGCGAACTCGATCTACAAGGGCATCATGGCGTTCACGCATCTTGCCGGAATCGCCTGCATGGCCGGGATGGTGCTGCTGCCGTTGAAGGGTTCGATCGCCTCGCTGTTCGCGTTCGAGCTGATCAGCGGTTGCTCTTACCCGGGCGTGTTCGCGATCGCGCAAATCGTTGCCGGGCCGAACGCGACGGGGCGCTGGGTCGGGGTGCAGAACGCCGCCGGCAATCTCGCCGGATTGATTGCGCCGGCGGTCACCGGCATCCTGATCGACCGGACCGGCGCTTTCTCGGCCGCGTTCGCGCTCGCCGCCGCCGTCAACGTGCTCGGCCTGATCGGCTGGGTGTTCATGCTGCCGAAGGTCGCGCCGCTGCGCTGGTCCACGGCTCCGGCCGCGGCTGCGGCTGCTGCTGCGGCGGTGCCATCGATGCCGTCGATGCCGCATTGAGTAGCGCGATGACCGGCTACTGGACCAACTTCGCGCTAGGCTGCGATGCCTTGCCGCTGCAAGTACTCGTCATAACTGCCCTTGAAGTCGATCGGCGCTAATCCCGGCCGCAGTTCGATGATGCGCGTGGCGAGGCCGCCGACGAATTCCCGGTCGTGCGAGACGAAAATCAATGTGCCGACATACTTCTCGAGTCCTATCTGCAGGGATTCGATCGTTTCCATGTCCATGTGATTGGTCGGCTCGTCCAACAACAGCACATTCGGCTTCGTCAGCATAAGCTTGCCGTAGATCATCCGGCCCTTCTCGCCGCCGGACAGCACCTTGACCATCTTCTTGGTCTCCTCGCCGGAGAACAGCAGCCGTCCCAAGGTCGCACGCACCAGTTGATCGTCGTCCGCTTTGCCGGACCAATGCGACATCCACGAGAACAGGTCGATGTTCGAATCGAACTCCGCTTGTGGGTCTTGCGGCATGTAACCCGGCTGTGCGTTCTCTACCCAAGCGATGCGGCCCGCGGTCGGTCTCAACTCGCCGGCGAGTAGGCGCATCAGCGTCGACTTGCCGACGCCGTTCGGACCGATGATTGCGATGCGCTCGCCCGCTTCGACATTGAACGTCAGGCTGCTGAGGACTTCTTCATCGGCGCCGGGATAACTGAACGTCAGGCGATCGACGCCGAACGCCGTACGGTAGAGTTTCTTGCCCTGCTCGAAGCGGATGTATGGATTTTGCCGCGAGGATGGCCTGATCTCCTCGATCTTGATCTTTTCGAGCTGCCGCTTGCGCGACGTCGCCTGCCGCGCTTTCGACGCATTGGCCGAGAAGCGCCGTACGAACTCCTGCAAATCCGAAATTCGATCGCGCGCCTTCGCATTGGCCGCCTCGGCGCGCTGGCGCGCCTGCACGGAGGCCAGCATGAAATCATCGTAGTTGCCGGGATAGATTTTCAGCTTCTGAAAATCCAGATCGGCGATGTGCGTGCAGACTTGATTGAGAAAATGCCGGTCGTGGCTGATGATGACCATCGTCGCATCGTAATTGTTGAGCGCCGTTTCGAGCCAGCGGATCGAATTGATATCCAAGTTATTGGTCGGCTCGTCGAGCAGCAGGACGTCCGGCCGCGAGAACAACGCCTGCGCCAGCAGCACGCGCAGCTTCAGGCCGGGCGGCACCTCGCGCATCGGCCCATCGTGGCGCGACTCGGCGATGCCGGCGTCGGTCAGGATGCTGCCGGCCCGCGCCTGTGCATCGTAGCCCCCGTATTCGGCGAACGTGCTCTCGAGCTCCGCCGCCCGCATGTAATCCGCGTCGCTCGCATCCGGGTTCGCGTAGATTCGGTCGCGCTCCTGCATCGCCTGCCACAGTTCGCGGTGACCGCTGATGACGACGTCGAGCACGCGCTGATCCTCGTAGCCGAACTGGTTCTGATTCAGCTTGCCGAGGCGCATCCCCGCCTGCAGCATGACATCGCCGGCGCTCGGCTCAATATCTCCGCCCAGCACGTTCATCAGCGTCGATTTGCCCGAGCCGTTGGCGCCGATCAGCCCATAACGGTTGCCGTCGGCGAACTTGACGGTCACCTGTTCGAATAAGGGCTTGGCGCCGAATTGGATCGCAACGTTGGACGTAGAGAGCATGCTTACCTAAACCTTCAATTACGAGCGGCCGGCGACCGGCCGCGCCGGCGCCGGATATCGACTCCACAAGGATGCAGCACCGCGAGGGATGCATGGCCATTGGGAATGCAGCGCCGTATCGCCGCGCGAGCGCACGGGTGAGGCGAACGCCGCTGCGAGGCGAACGCGACACAGGAGCTCCGCGGCAAGCTCCTAACTGAGCCGGTTATTGTAACCGAGAGATCACCCCGAGGTCATGCTGATTCGCGCCGGCGGCGGCTTCGGCGGGCGCGGCCGCGCTCAGTCGATTTGCCGCCGGCCGGATCCGAAGCTCAGGTACACGACGGCACCGAGCAGGGCGATACCGGCCGTCAGGTAAAAAGGCGCGCCGAAGCTCCCCGTACGATCGACCAACCAGCCGGTCGCATAGACGCCGAATATTCCCGGTAGCGTAGCGACCGTATTGCTGATGCCCCAGATCACTTCGGCTTGGCGAGGCGCGATGTCGAAGCAATTGGGCGCGAACCCGGCCATGCAAAAGGCGGCCGATCCGGTGGCACCGCACATCAGCAATAGACCCTCGTGCAGCGACGCGGCGCTAGGCAGCAGCAGCAAGAACACTCCGCCGCCGCCGAGCGCGATCGTCTGCATCAGCTTGCGCACGAAACTCGCGCTGCGCCCGGCCTCCAGCAGCCGATCGGCCAAATGTCCGGCGACATTCGCCATGACGAACGCGGCGAGCCAAGGCGCGGCCGAGAGCAGCCCGGCATTGGCGAGCGTGACGCCGAACGTTCGCTTGAAGTAGCTCGGCAGCCACGCGAGCAGCACATACAGGCTCCAGTTCGAACTGAAATGCGCGACGACGATCGCCCACACCGACGGCAGGCGCAGCAGCCGGCCCCATGGGATCGCCTCCGGCGTTTTGGCCACCGGTGGTTCGACGCCGTAGCCGCCGCGCACGCTCGTGAACCAGATCACGGCCCAAACGAGTCCGATCAATCCGAACAGGTAGAACGGCATCGGCCAACCATAGGTTTTGACCAGCTGCCCGGTGACCGGCAGCGAGAACACCGTGCCGATGTACAGGGAACTCGAGAACAAGGAGACCGCCTGCGAACGCCGCAGCGGCGGGACCCAGCGGCCGATCATGTTGATCGACGCCGGAAAGACGGCCGCCTCGCCGAGCCCGAGCGCGATGCGCGCGATGACCAGCACCGGCAGCGAGGTCAGGGCGGCCGGCGGCGTCAGGATCGTGAACACCGACCACCACACGACCGCGAGTCCCAATACGATTTTGCCGCCGTAGCGGTTGGCGAGGGCGCTGCTCCCGATCATCATCACGAGGTAGCCGACGAAAAACGCCGACAACACCAGGCCCTTCTGGGTCTCGTCCCAACCAAACTGCACCTGCATCGCAATCGCACCGACCGAAATGTTCGTCCGGTCGATGTAGGAAATGAATACGGCCGCGCACAGCAGCGGCACCACGACGTAATACGCGGGCCAGCGGGTCGGGCGTACTGTCATGGTGTCCATCCCTTTCGTACTGACGGTAGTCGTCCCGTCGTGATTATAGATCGGGCCGCATCGCGGCCCTGTGCATCGGATACGCCTATTTTGCGCATTGCGCAATCCTTCCACTCATCGCGGGCCACAGCGACGCGCCGACGCGCCGATCTCGTGACGCGGCCTCTCGAGCAGCGTAGAATCCTGCGCTCGGGACGCTCGGGGGGCGGCCCGCCACGGGGCCAAGATCCCGTTACGATCCTTCGAAAATTCAATCGGAACTCACCAATACAAAAGGGAACAACCATGTCTATTGCGCATCGTTTCATGGCAGGCGCGGCCGCCGCCTGCTTCGCGTTGACGAGCCTTTCCGCGATCGCGGATGATCATCCGTACTCGCAAGGCTCGGTCGTCAACGTCTCCAGGATCCGCACCGTCGACGGCAAATTCGACGATTACATGAAGTGGCTGGATACGACCTGGAAGGCCGAACAGGAAGCGGCCAAGTCGGCCGGCTACATTACCGGCTACCAAGTGCTGACGGCCGAAGCACGCGGCCCGGACGATCCGGACGTGCTGCTGGTCATTACATACAAGAACTGGGCCGCGCTGGACGACTCGATCGCGAAGGGCGATGCGATCGCAAAGAAAATCGAGGGCTCGGTGGAGGCCGCAAACCAGTCGGAAGCCGCCAGGTCGTCGATTCGACGAGTGCTCGGCTCCCAGACCTATCAGGTGATGGACCTCAAGTAGCGGTAAATTCGACCCGACGGCGGCGGGGCCCGGCATGACGGCCGGGCTCCGCCGCTGGATCGGCCCGCGCCTGGCGCTCCCCGCGCATCAAGAGCCTACAACCATGACGCCCGATCCGTTCGCCCGGTTCAAAGCAGCCCAGCGCGAAGCGTGGTCGCTGTTCGCGCCGCAAGAAGCGTTTACGATGATGCCGGCCGCGGCGTTGGTGAAATATGCGCAAATAGCACCCGGTATGACGGTTCTCGACGCCGCCTGCGGCACGGGAGTCGTCGCGGTCAGCGCCGCGCGGCTCGGCGCCAGCGTCCGCGCACTGGATTTGTCGCCCGTACTGTTGGAGCGTGCCCGGTGGAACGCGAGAACGGCGGGCATCGACATCGCCTTCGTCGAAGGCGACGTCGAGGCTTTGCCTTACCCAGATGCCTCCTTCGATGCCGTCTTGAGTCAGTTCGGCCATATTTTCGCGCCTCGTCCGGCGCTCGCGCTGCAAGAGATGCTGCGGGTGCTCAGGCCCGGGGGCCGCCTAGCGTTCTCGACCTGGCCGCCGGAACTATTCGTCGGGCGCCAATTCGCGATGCTCGCGCGTTATCTGCCGCCGTCGCCCGCCGGAACCGAATTGCCGGCGGCGCCGGCCGCCTGGGGCGATCCCGAAACCATCCGCGAACGGCTCGGTGCGCACGTGACCGATCTGCTCTATGAGCGCGGCACGATGATCGTCCCGGCCTTGAGCCCTCAACACGCGCGCGTATGGCACGAGGCGACGATCGGCCCATTGGCGAAAATCGTCGACTCCTTGCAAAGCGATCCGGCGAAACTCGCGCGTCTGCGCGCCGAATTCGAGGCGATGGCCGGCGAGATATTCGCGGACAACCACTTGCACATGCATTATTTGATGGTGCGTGCGCTGAAACGCGCGGCCGGCGGCGCCGTGTCTGGCTGATCGGCGTTGCCGTGATGACGGCGGTGCGAGGGCGGTGGCGCGTCCGCTTATTCGGTTGGCTGCCTAATCGACCAGATCGGGATCGCTCGCGATGATCTCGTCCCACAACGTCTGGAACGACAACCAGCCGAACGTCGACGAGCCAAGCGTCGAGGCGATCGCGCGCGCGGATTCGGTCGGCCACTGCCTAGGCGTGCCGGCCGCCTCGGCCAATAGCTGGGCCTTACAGCAACGGTCGAGCAGCACGAACCACCACGCGGCTTCGTCGATCGTTCGCCCCGTCGTGAAAATGCCGTGGCCGCCATGGATCGCGACGCGCTTGTCGCCGAACGCCGCGGCGAATTGCGCGGCCCCTTCCGCATCCTGCACGATCCGATGCTCCTTGATCAGCGCCTGATTCTCGAAGAACGCGCAAGCGTCCTGAGTGATCGGATCGAGCAGACGCTCGAGCGACGACCAGGCCGATCCATGCAGCGCATGAGCATGGCAAACGGCGGCGACATCCGGTCGCGCCTTGTGCAGGGCGGTATGCAGCAGCAAGCCGACCGGATTGACGACGCCGCTGCCGCGTACGACTTCACCGCGATGATTCGCCTGCACCAGATGCGAGACTCGGATCTGGCGCATCGAAATGCCGACTGGATTGACCCAAAAGAGATCACGGTCCTGCGGGTCGCGAACCGTAATGTGGCCGAGCAAGCCTTCGGCAAAGCCGCGCCGGCCGAAAATCCGGCAGGTCGCGGCAAGACGCTGCAGTGTGTGGCTACGCTCGGCCTCGATCGATGAGAAAATCGGCGGTGCGCGGCTGGCGAAGCGTTCCGCAGAAATAGCCATCGGTGCTCCGGCTGTCGTTTGCATGAAATCGTTCGCAACTGCTCAGATAAATCACTGATCCCGGCGATACGGCAACGCCGGGCGTCGAGGGGCGCGCGTCATTTCTCGTACTCTCCGCGGCCGGCCGGGTATTGCCGTTCCCAGTTTTGACCGTCGGTCTTTTCGATACGCAATTCCCCGACGGTGCCGACGTCGAGACAGCGAACGTTGACGCTGAACCCGTCCGGATGCGAGCGTGGCACGTAGAAGGATTTGATTCCGCAATTCGAACAAAACAAGTGCCGCGCGGTGTGCGTATTGAAGCTGTACGTCCTCAGCACCTCGCTGCCCGACAGTAGTTTGAAGCGGTCAGCGGTGACGATCAAGTGCAGGTATCCGGCCATGCCGCAGATCGAGCAATTGCATTCCGCCACCCGCGGGTTCCGCGGAGCCTGCACCTCGAAGCGGACGCGCCCGCAATGGCAGCCGCCTCTGTGCGTCACCAATCGATCATCGCCGGTATTTTGCATTCCGATCCGCCGGCATCTGCCGCGGCGCCGCCGCGGCAGATGCCCCCGCGTTTGCGGTTCCGATGATTACTTGACCAGCGTGTCCTGACTCGCGACACATTGCCATTTCCCGCCGGGCATCTTCACCCACGTATCGGTAAAGCGCGATCTCTCATCGATCGGTTTGCCGGACTTATCGGTTCCCATTCCCCTGAAACCGCCGGTCGCGACGGCGGTATCGCCGTAATCGTAGACGATGACATTTTCGTACGCGACGTTGCGCCATTTGACGGCCTTCGCGCTCTCGAGAGCCGCCGCTTTGGTCGTCGTCACTTTGCCCTCGCTGGAGGTTTCCACGAAATGATCCGCCAGCAGCGGCGCAACCAGAGCCGTGTTGTTCGTCTGTTGCGACTGAAGCCATTGGTGTTCGAGCGCGACGATTGCCTGCTCCGTTTTGCCGGTATTGTTGATTTGCGACCAACCGGCACCTGCCAAAACGACGGTCCCGAATAAACACCACATCGCTGTTCTTTTCATTGACTTTCTCCCCGTTGGCGGCAGTGCGCCTCGATTTATTTCGCGGCCAACAATGCTCCTTTTACAGGTCGCTCGCAATATGGCTCCCGGATCGTCGCGATCAATCGAGTCGTTTGCCTGACGTCTGCGGCAGCAAGAAGACCGTCATGCTCGGCGCACGCGCGCCGGAAACAACTTCCTGCCAGCGCCGCCAGAATTTCGATCGGCCGCGCGGCGTAGCCGTGATGACGCGGCGGATCACCCGGAGTGTTGCCGGCCGCCCGGGTCCCTCGGTATTCGCCATGGTTCCGCGTTCCTAATCGAACAACTGATCGAACGGTTCGCCGCAGAGGAAACGCCGGAGCACGACCATGCCCAAGGTATCGCGGCCGCAGTACTCGAGAAGCCCCTGAATCAAGGTTTCCCGCCGCGCGGTGTCCGCCTCCGCGCCGCGCAATTCAAGGAAAGCCAGCTGCGCCGATTCGCCGTCCCTCACTGCACCGAGGCTGCGATAGGCAAGTCCCGGTGCAATCGTCGGCAGCACGGCTTTGATCGACCAGGAGCCTTGCATATCGCGGTGATAATACGCGGCTCTGGCGATCGGCAAGAGATCGACGAGGCGGCCGGCGGTCGCTCGCAGCCTGTCCGCGAGGTCTGGCAAGCGCTTCGCAAGTCTCGTCAATTGCTCGCGCTCGAAGCTCGCGTTGTAGGCGAAAATTGGTCCTTGGTCCGGCACGGCATCGAGCAGGGCGGATGCCAGCGCCTGAAAATCGCCGAAGGACTCGATCGCGAGGTACTCCGCGTGGCGCATCCGCGTCGGCGATTCCTCGACGTGCAGCGACCATTGAAACGGCAATTGTTCGTAAGGCCGCGTGCCGACGATTTCGGGCACCGCCAGCCCGATCGTCTCGAAATCGAGATGAGCCAGAGGATACGGCAGCACGCGCAAATCCGCCGTCGCGGTCTCCTCGAAGAACGCCACGCCGCTCGCGGTAGCTTGCTGGATTCGCCGGTGGACCTCGCTCGTGAGCCGCTCGATCGGCACGTCCGCGAGCTCTCGATAACCCTCGTGCCGCAACACCTCGACGATCTTCGTCGCGCGCGGCAGCAGTTCGATCGGGTATTTTATTGGCGTGCCCAACTCGCCACGACAGCGCTCGATGAACGGGCACGGGTAGGGATCGGTGCACTGCGGGCCCATCGGTACCGCGGGGACTTTCGACTCCGCCATGACGCCGAGGAAAACGGATGCGCGTTCGGCGACCTCGCCGAGCGTCTTCTCCACATCCTGCATGACATTCTCTTCAACCACGAGTCCCGCATAATCCCCCGGTGATTCGAGGACGAACGCGTTGTCGACGTGGCCGATGAACACCTGCTCGATCGGGATCTTCCCGGCCCGCAGCACGAGGGTTTGAAACGCGGCGTCGAGAATGTGCAGATTCTTGACTGAAGTCGATGCCTTGACCTCGACCAAGTGGAAGCCCGCGCGTTGGCGCCGCAATATATCGGCGATCGCCGCGAGATTTCCCGCACGAAACGCCGGCTGGTACAGCGTGGACGCGGATCCGGAGCGCATCGCGCGGGTGGTCTTGGCGATCGCCGCCGGCATCCCACGATCACGCGAAATCACGAGGCCCGGGCTCAACGTCTGCACGATTTTATCGACCGCGCGCCCGTTGATGAACGCTACCTTCTGCTCCAAAACCCCTTCAGCCGGCTCGTGGATTTCAAGCCACAAGCGCTTGTGGCATTGCAGGCCGGCGAGAAAACGGGATTTGGTCAGCCAGGCCATCGATGCTGCGGGACGGTTTTGCGGGGTGCCGGCACCGGAATGTAGCACGTCACGGTTGTTACCGTATCGGTGATCGACGCGCGAACATCCCGCTAATTCCGCCGACCGCGAACCTACGGCCGTGGAGCCAATATGGCGTCCAGCCGGGGCGGTTCGGAATCGTCGCGCTCGAGGTGCGGATAGCGCAGCCCGCCGTGGTAATCGAGATTCGCAACCGAATAGCGATCGTCCGTCTTGACGATCAACTCGATCGGCCGCGTCATTGCGCGCGCGGACCGTATGGCATCCTTCAACACATCGGCGCTGTACGCGGCGCCGTTGACGGCGAGAATTCTAGCTCCTTCCGTAATTCCCGCGCGGAAGGCGGGACCGTCCCAAATGACCGTCGTCACGGTGCCGTTATTTTCCTTGTCGTCGATATCGATCCCGATCGAGAATTCCAAGCTCACGCGCTTGCGTTGTTCGTCGCTCACCGACAGGTACTCGCTTGGCGTGTCTGAATAGATCAGCTTGTATCCGCCTCGCCGCAAACCGTCGAGGGGTGCAGGTTTGCCGGCGGTGTCGAGCCGCTCCCGCAGGAACGAGGCCCAATCGTACGGCTCAACGGCGTTCAACGCCTCAACGACGTCGTCAAAAGTATAAGTGACCGTCGTCATGCTGCCGTCGTGGATGCCGAAAAACGCGCGCGCAAAATCATCGAGCGACCGCTTGCCTTTGGACCTCTCGCGGATCAGGGTGTCTGCGTCCAGCCAAATCAGCCTGCCTTCGTCGTAGTAATCCTCGAAGCGTTGCCAATCGGTCCACGACTGCGGTCGCCGCGGGTTGATGATCTCGTCGTTCGTCGTGTCCCGCAGCGCCCGCCATCGCCGGCCGGCGGGCAACGTGAGGTTTGCTTGAACCGGGATGCGGCGCGCGAAGAAACCGGCCGGATACAGCACGAGTTCGTTCCACTCGATCATCATCATTTCCCGGCTGATCTCCAAGGCGCCTACCTTGCGGCTCGTCGCCGACAGATACTCGAAGTCGACGTCGATCGATTTGATCCCGGGACCCGCGTGCACGCGAAAAGGCGTAAACGTCGACCGGATCGCGCGTCCACGAGACGGGTTTGCCGTCGGCCGTGATCCTGATGCCGGCGAGCTTGTCGATCGGACCTTCGGGCGCATGCGTGCCGGGCAACCACTTGGGATACAGCAGTACGGTCTCGGGACCGATGCCGCTGAGACTCTCGTGGATGCGAACGATGCGCCGAGTAAAGTCGGACGCATCGACATCCAGCCGAATCTCGCCCTGGTAGGCGCTGTCCTTGGGCGCCGGAATCGGCATAATCGGCGCGCTCGCGATCGGTCCCGCACTATCGACTGCAGCCGCGATCGGTCCCGCCGCGGCGCAGATTGCGACTGCAATGACAGCAATTTTCACCGAGATTTCTCCTGCTCCTGCGTTGTCTGCGGTGCCTGCAAGGCGCTGTGGAACACTTGGGCCGGCGTTAGCCGCGCGGCTCGATGATCGGAACGTGAGCAGCCGCGGTTCGCGGCGCGAGCCCCGTCAGCCGCGGATCATCGGCCACCTCGACGCGGCGCGCATAGGCGCGAAACCCGGAACGCAGGTAAAAAGCGAGTGCGTCGGGATGATCGTTCGTACATGTGTGGACCCAGAACCGGCGGATCGGCCGCGCCCAGGCGCGCTCGATCGCGCGGTTCATCAACCAGCGGCCGGCGCCTTGCCCCTGAACCGCTACGTCGACACCGAAGAACGCCAGTTCGCAGCAACCCGCCTCGCGAAAATCGAGCTCCAGGAATCCTTCGTCGCCGCCCGCGGTCGCGAGCGTGTAGACCTCGATGTCGGGATTGCGAAGAATCGAGGCGAGCTCATCGAGCGGCATCGTCAGCCGCGAGAACCACAACCATTCCGTTCCGACGCGCCGAAACAACTCGCGGTACCACCCGGGATCGGGTTGCGCGACGTGCCGCAGCTGCCAGAAAGTGTCGGCGCGTTCGGCGCGCAACTGCGGTTTCCCGAGCATCTCGAGGCAGGTCACGACCGTTGCGAGTTTGCCGTTCGGGACGTCGCTATAGCCGTTCGGTAGCATCATCTCGACAGCAGCCCCTTTTCGGCATGGTCGAATGCAAAGGAATTCGCCCGCGACCGCACTTCGATACACAGCTGCCTCGTCGGCGCAGGATTTTTTTCTAATCGATCGACGCCTCGGTGTCGCGTTGAATCACACTAGCTCGATTGATGCTCCATTTCAACCGGTCCCGAGTGTGGGGATCGAACGGCCGGCGACGAGGCTCGCGAGCGGAACGGCTTACGGATTCGACGAAGCGATCAGGCCGAAGAATTTATTCAAGTCGACATTGCCGCCGGAGACGATCGCGACGATCGGCCCTCGGCCGACCCTTCCGCTCATTGCGGCGGCGAGCGGCAGCGCGCCGGCGCCCTCGGCGATCACGCGCGCCTTCTCGGCCATCAGGCGCATCGCCGTCTTGGTCTCCTCCAGGCTGACGGTCACGGCGCCGTCGACCACCGGTTTGATGCGCTCCCACATGCGCGGAAACAGACTTTGGCCGCCGGCTCCATCGACGAACGACGCCGTCCAATCCTTGAATACCTGGGCCGATCCCACCGAAAACGACAACGCCGCCGGCGCCGCTGTCTCGGGTTCCACGCCCCATACTTTGATTCCCGGCTGCAGCGCCTTCAGCGCGCTGCCGACTCCGGCAATCAACCCGCCGCCCCCGATCGCCGCTACGACGGCGGCCGTATCCGGGGCGTCCTCGAGGATCTCGAATCCCATCGTGCCGTGGCCGGCGATGAAATTGTGGTCATCGAACGGATGGATAAAGGTGCCTTCGACGCCCGCGAACGCGCGATCACCGAGCGCCTTCCACGCAAGCTCGTAGGAGCACAGGCACCAGCTTCGCGCCGAGCGCCCGCATCCGCTCGACTTTCGAGGCCGGCGCTGATCGTCCAAACGCCGCGCCGGCGCTCGGCATCGGACAATAGGGCGACCGCGTTGACGGCACCGCGCAGTTTGTACGAGTTCGTGGCCTGCAGATTCTCGAGCTTGAGGCGAATATCGGGAAATCCAGGTCCCAGATCGATGCGCACGAGCGGCGTGCGCACGATGCTGCCGGCGATTCGGCGCCGCGCGTCCTGCATCTCGCGCAAACTCAGCGGCCGCACTGGCGCAAGCAATTCAGGCACCGGGCGCCTCCGCAATAGCGAGAAGAAGAAGTGGAGCGGGCGATGGGAATCGAAAATACCGCCCGAGAACTGCGGATCCTTTCGAATCATGGTGTTGCAAGCGTGGATGAGCGCTGCGTGCGATTATTGTGCGAAAAACGTTGCCACACCAGCCAATGCCAGCGAACCGCAGCCAGTGTGACGAATATATCGTTGGCATTCGGTTGTTGGGTGATTGACTGCAAATCGTTCGCTATTCTAGGTAGGGCGCGAGCAGATTTTCGATCCATTTCATGAATGCGCGGACTCGGCGCGACAGGTTGCGCCGATGCGCTACTACGAGGGACACGGCAAGGGAGCGGCGACGAAAGTCGGGTAGAATTTCCACCAGCGCTCCACTCTTCAAGTATTGGCCAATCCCAAGAATTGGAGCCTGAATCAGGCCAAGACCGGCGAGGGCAGCGGCTTCGTAGGTTTGTGCGCTGTTGACGTGCAGCGCACCTGGCAACTGCAGTGTCGCGTAACTTTCGCCGTCCGGGTATTCCCATCCAAAGGACCTTGCACCCAGCGTCGTCTCAAAGTGAATTGTCCGGTGTTCCTGGCGCTCGAGATCTCCCAGCGATCGAGGCACGCCATAGCGCGCAAGATAAGCAGGACTGGCGGCGTTGACTATGCGCAACTTTCCCAGCGGGCGGGCAATCAGCCTCTCGTCCCCGATGGGACCCAGTCGCAATACGCAGTCAAACCCCTCTTGAACCAGATCGACTTGGCGATCCGTGCTCGACAACTCCAGCTCCAACTCGGGATGAGTCGTCATGAAATCCGGTAAGGCCGGCACGATCGTTGCCCGTGCCACCTCGGTCGGAAGATCGATGCGTAGACGCCCGCGAAGCGCCACACGATCGTCTGCGAACATCGAGTGGAGATCGTCAACGTCCGCGAGCAAATCGCGGGCACGTGCATGAAATACCCGTCCGTCTTCCGTCAACTGCACGCTACGCGTCGTCCGGTGCAGAAGCCTGACACCGACATCTTCTTCCAGCTTCCGGACCGACGTTGAGGCTCTGCCCTTCTGTATGCCCAGACTATCGGCCGCGAGGGTGAAGCTCCCCATGTCCGCGACCGTGATGAAAATGAGGAGGGGTTCGAGATTCTGCATTTCGTGCCGCGGTATTGTTCACCTGAGAGAGAACAGTGTGTTCAGTTTATCGGTGATTATCATATCTATGAGACACAGTAAGCTACAAACATTCGGATTCCCCCAGAGGAGAGCGACCAGTGTTCGAAACTATGAAACTGCATCGGGTGCCTGAAACCACAACCCTGCATGGCGCCCTGTGGGCGGGCCGGATCATGAGCGCGCTCGTTGTTATCGCTCTGGTGACAGACGGCACTATTCAGCTTTTCGCGCCGGCGCAGATCGCAAGCATGTTGCAGGAAACCGGGTTCGCGATCGACCTGACCCGTGTCTTGGGTCCGATCATCCTCGCCTGCGCCATCCTTTACGCCATCCCGGCCACCGCCGTGCTCGGCGCGATCCTAGTGACGGGCTTTTTGGGAGGTGCCATCTGCGCCCATGTGCGCATTGGTGAGTTGGGGTCGCCGCCGGAAATCATTGCCCTGCTTCTGGGCGCGATGACATGGGTCGGCCTCTACGCACGCGATCCCCGGGTGCGCGCCATTCTGCCGTTCATCAGTTAAACCAACCGGGGCAGTCCTCTGTCCCTCAACATTAGGAGAAATCGCATGTTTTTAGTCATGGGAATCACGGGAAAAGTGGGCGGCGCAACGGCAGAGCACCTGTTGGCCCACGGCAAGAAAGTACGCGCGCTAGTCCGCAATCGCGAGAGGGCGTCAAGCTGGACCAAGCAGGGCGTGGAACTAGTTGACGGTGATTGGAATGATTCGGCAGCCATCGAGCGGGCGCTCAAAGGCGTCGAAGGCGCGTTCGTCATGTTGCCGGCTGTCTGGGCCCCATCGCCCGATTACAAAGAAGCCAAGGGCGTGATTGCGAATTACGTCGAGGCACTCACCAAGGCGGCGCCGACGCGGGTGGTAGCGCTTTCATCGATGGGTGCGAACAGGACCAGCGGGCTTGGGATGATCACGGCCTTGTCGCTTCTGGAGCGTGGGTTTAGCGACCTGGCATCGCCAGTCGCATTTGTGCGCGCAGGCGGATTCTTCGAAAACTTCCTCTACGGCTTGCAGGTCGCCCAGGGCGGAACGCTACCGGTCTACTACAATCCGACAAACCGGAAATCGACCATGGTCGCGACGAACGACATCGGCGCCGAGGTGGCGTCGCTGCTGACGGGGCCCGCATGGTCGGGGCATCGCGTCATCGAACTTGGTTCGATGATCAGCGCGAATGAAGTCGCGGCGCAACTGGGCGATGTCATGCAGCGCGACGTCAAGGCCTTCGCTGTCCCGCGGGCCGAGTGGCGGGCAGCGTTCGAACGGTTCGGTATCCCCAAGGACCAAACCGGACCGGCCGAAGCGATGTTCGAGGCCGTCAACGCGGGATGGATGGACCTCGGCGTCGCAGGCACGGAGCACGTCGCCGGCACCACGCCTCCTCGTGATGTGTTCGCGGCGGCGCGGCAGGCCGCCACCACGTGAACCACACCGTATCCATCAGAAAAGATCGAGGTCAAACATGAAGATACTGGTTTTGGGCGCAACCGGCGGAACCGGCCAGCTCATCGCCCGCGACGCCGCGCAGAGCGGTCACTCCGTAGTGGCGCTGGTTCGTGCGAAAGCGCGCGCCGACCTGCGGGGAGCCGAGCTGATCGAGGGCGAAGCGCGCGACGAGGCGACCCTCGTGCACGCTTTGGACGGCTGCGATGCCGTCGTCAGTGCGCTGGGCACCGGTATGGGCTTCCGCCAGGACAACCTGCTGACCGCCGCGACTCGCGCCCCGTCGCGGCGATGACCCGCACCGGCGTCCGCCGGTTAATATGCATCTCCGCGCTTGGAGTCGGCGACAGTCGCGGCCCCGCCTCCAAGGACAAGGACCGCCAAGAAGCCGCGATCCGCGCCAGTTTGCTCGACTGGGTCGTTGTCCGCCCCGCTATGCTTACCAGCGACCCACCGCGTCGCCGCGTCAGGGCCACAGTCGACCTCGCAGGCGTTAACGGCGGCAAGATAGCGCGCGCCGATGTCGCTCAGTTCGTGTTCGAGCAATTGACGACCGACACCTGGTTGCGGCGGACACCCGTCATCCTGTGGCGAAGCGTGGTCACGGCAGCGCGCCGTCGAGGTTGGTTCGATGGTCACCGCGGATGAAGTCGCGGAGCCGAAGGGCCACACTGCACCTGCCGAAGAAATGTTTGAGGCCGTGAATGCAGGATGGATGGATCTCGGAGTCGAGGGTACGGAACACGTAGCGGGCACGACGTCCGCGCGCGACGTCTTCGCGGCGGCCCAGAAGCCCATGACGGCGTGAACCGCCGCGTTCACGCCAATTAAGATCGAGATCGAACATGAAGATTCTTGTTGGTGCAGTGGACGGAACCGAACTCGATTCGGGGTAACGGAGCGCTGCGTGTGAAACCACAGCCAATGCCAGCCAATGCCAGCGAACGTCCTACGTGATACGAGGCTGGTACTCAGTTGGCTGGCATTGGCCAGTGATGGCTGGGAGTGGAGCGGGCGATGGGAATCGAACCCACGGCTCAAGCTTGGGAAGCTTGGGTATTACCATTATACGACGCCCGCTTGCACCGGATTCTAAACGCGATCGCCGCGCTTGGCCATCGACGCCGTGGATCCGGTCACCGATTCTTGGTCGGCCATATCATCCTGATCGGCTATCCTCATCCACGGCATCGTCGCGAAAACACATCAGGGATAGCCCGAGTTGCCACTAGCGTGCACATTGTTTATTCTCGCTGCGCGTCGTTGTGCCGCATTTCATTGTTGTCGGTAAGCAACAAGAGATGCCTAAATCGAGCCAAAGGTGGCGCACTCTAATTCTAATGAATCGTTTGCGGAGGGATGTCATGGCGAATTCAATCAAGCGCGCGGCGCGCGTTGGGGTATCGGCGATGCTTCTGCTGGCGGCATTCGATGTCGGCGCCCAGCAGGCGACGACCGCCGGTACGCTGGAGGAGATCGTCGTCACGGCTCAGAAGCGCGCGCAGAATTCTCAGGACATCGGTATCTCCCTGTCCGCGATCACCGGCGCGGATCTGAACTCGCTCGGAGTCGCAACCGCGACGGACATCACGAAGTCGATGCCGGCGGTCGTGCTGACGCAGCCGAACGGGCCGTCGTCGTTCAGCCTCGCGATCCGCGGCGTCACGCAGAACGATTTCGCCGATCACCAGGAAAGTCCGGCGGCGATCTACGTCGACGACGTCTACGTCAGCCAAATGGCGGGCCTCGCGTTCTCGATGTTCGACATCGATCGCGTCGAAGTGCTGCGTGGTCCTCAAGGAACGCTGTTCGGCCGCAACGCGACCGGAGGGCTCGCGAACTTCATCACGAACCGCCCGACCGACACCGAAGGCGGCTATGTCGACACGACCTTCGGCGAGCGCAACTTGGTGCGCATCGAAGGCGCGATCAACGGCCCGTTGTGGGACGGCGTCGACGGCCGCCTATCGTTCGTTTCGAACCACTATGACCCCTTGTTCACGAACGTCGCCGGCGGCGCCGCAAATTCGGAGAACGGCAACGACTACGCGTTGCGTGGCCAGCTGCTCATCAAGCTGCCGAACAGTGCGCAGCTGCTCTTGAACGCGCGCGGCAGCCGGGAGGATGTCAATGCCGGCTCGTGGGAGGAGTACGCGACGCTTCCCGGCGCCAACGGCTACGACACTCTGTTGCCTTCGAACGTGAATTTCTGGGGCACCTGCTCCGGCTGCAACGCCTCCGGCCTGCCGAACAGCGGACCGTTCACGATCCGCGACAACATCAGCGGCTACGCCAAGCTGAAGACCAGCGGCGCCAGCGCGACCTACACCCAGGATCTCGGCGGCACGACGCTGACCGTGATCGGCGATTACTCGACTCTGCGCAAGGATTACCAGGAGGATTCCGACGCCTCGCCGTACACGCTGTTCGAATTCTTCAACGGCAGCAACGTCAACCAGCAGTCGCTCGAAGCGCGTCTGAACGGCGGCCACGACAAGGTCAATTGGACCGCCGGGCTCTACGGCCTGCGCATCAGCGGCAACTATTACGAAGGTTGGATCGGGCCGGCCTACTTTTCGGCGCAAGAGTTCAACACGCCGACCAACCCGAACAACGGCTACGCCGGCGGTCTGCCGGGTCCATGGCCATATGGGAATTACCAAACCTACTGGACGACCGGCGGCGTGCCCGGTCCCGACGGCGGCATACCGGAAACCAAGTCACCGTATAACTTGCTGACGAAGTCCTACGCCGCGTTCGGCCAATGGGAATATCGTGCGACCGACCTGATCGGCTTCACGCTCGGCGCGCGCGGTACGAGCGACAAGAAAGACTACAACTTCACCTGGTATCCGTACGAGTATTTTCCGAACAACGTCACCAATCAGATCAAGATCCTGACGCCGCCGGACGGTCTCGCGCTCTACAGCTACAGCAACAACCGCTCCGACACCTTGTGGAGCGGCAAGGCGCAGGTGGACTTTCACCTGAGCAAGGACCAACTCGCCTACGTCAGCTACAACCGCGGCGTCAAGGGCGGCGGCTTCAGCGCGCCGCTGTTTCCGATCACGATCACGGACCCGACGACGCTGACGTTCAAGCCGGAAACGCTGACCTCTTACGAAGTCGGTTACAAGTCGGAATTTCTGGACCACAAGCTGCGCTTCAATGCGGCTGCTTACTACTATGACTACAAGAACTATCAGGCGCTGATCTACACGATCACCTTGGAACAACTGGTCGTCAACGCGGACGCGACGCACAAGGGCGCCGAAGCCGAGCTCGATTGGGCGCCGAATGAGGCCTGGCGTTTTGGGGCCGGCGTCGCCTATGTCGATGCCGTCGTCAAGGACGTCGCGGGGCGCTGCTGCACCGCTGCCGGTGCGCCGGTCTATGGCGACTACACCCCCGGCAATGCGCCGCGCTGGAGCGGCAATGCGATGGCCCGCTACACGATGCCGCTAGGCACCGGGCACCTTTCATTCCAGGCCGACGGCAATTATCTGTCGCGCTTTTGGTTCAACTTGTCCGATATCCCGGCCGTCGAGCAAGCGGGCTTTGGGCTCGCGAACCTGCGTGTGAACTACTCGCCGCAGGGCGGCAAGCTCGAGATCGGGGCCTCCGTCGAGAACGTCGCGAACAAGCACTACGGCGTGATGGGCTTCGACAATACGGGAATCAACGGGCTCGCCCAGGTCTACCCCGGCATGCCGCGCTGGTTCAAGGTGCACGTCAACTACAAATTTATAACGCCTAGGGCGCAACCGCCTGCGGTGCGACCTCGCGCGTCCAGCCGAACGGATCCGGCGCGCGCCGCTCTTGGATCGCGAGCAGTGCCTCGCGCAGCTGGGCGGCGACGACATCGACGTTCGACGGCGCATATTCGCGCCCGTCTTGGTCGGCCAATACGCCGATCGGGCTGACGATCGCGGCCGTGCCGCAGGCGAACAATTCGCTGCAGCCGCCGCCCGCGATCTCGGCCAGCAGATCGTCGATCGCGATTTGCCGCTCGCGGATCTCGAAACCCAAATGCCGGCCGAGGATCAGCAGCGAATCGCGCGTGATGCCGGGCAGAATCGCGCCGTCGAGCTCCGGCGTATGCAGCTCGCCGCGTATGACGGCGAACATATTCATGCCGGACAACTCCTGAATGAAGCGCTGCTCGCGGGCATCCAACCAAAGCGCCACGGTGTAGCCGCGCGCGGCCGCGGCGCTCGAGGCGCGCAGCGAGGCCGCGTAGTTCGCCGACGCCTTGGCCGTACCGACTCCGCCGACCGCGGCGCGCACGTCCTTGCGCTCGATCGCGACGCGCATCGGTCCGGAGGCATAGATCTCGACCGGATTGGCGATCACCATGAAGCGAAAGCTCTGCGAATTGCGCAGCAGATAGCCGGCTTCGGTGCCGAACAGGAACGGGCGCAAGTACAGCGACCGTCCCGATTGGCGCGGTACGAACGCGTGGCAGGCGCCGGCGACCGCGTCGATCGCCTCGAAGAACAGCTCCTCCGTGACGCTTGGCATCGACAAGCGCTGCGCCGAGCGCCCCAAGCGCCGCCAATTCTCGTGCGGTCGGAACAGGTTCGGCCAGGGCTTGGCGACCGCGTAGGCCTTCATGCCTTCGAACACGAGCTCCCCGTACTGCAATGCGCGCGCGCCCGGCAGAATTTCGATCGGCCCGTACGGCAACAGCTCGCCGCGCCCCCATCCGCCGTCGGTCCATTCGGCCGAGAACATGACCGGCGCCGACACGGCGCCGAACCCCAGGCGCTCCGGCAGGGTGAAGCCGGCGAGCGCCTCGGCAACGCCGGGAGCAACGGCGTAGCGCGCCATCTCAGCGCCTCAGATACGCGTCGGTGCCGGAAAGCCAATCTTGCCGCGGCGGACTGAACACATCGACGTCCAACGTATCTTCCAGCGCCAGGGCCCGATGCGGCAGATGCGAAGGAATGACGATCACTTCGCCGGCGCGAACGACCACGTTCCGTTCGTCGTTCCCGCCGAACCACAATTGCAGCGCCCCCTCGAGCACGTAGGTCAGCTGTTCATTCTCGTGGGAATGACGCGGCACATCGACGCCTTTTTTCAAATAAACGTGCGCGATCATCATGCGCTCGCCCGTGACCAGCCGCCGCGACAGGCCTTCCTTCAGCGGCTCGGCGGGCAGATCGCTCCAGCGATGCAGCTCAATGTTCGGAACCGTATCTTTACTCATGTCGATATATCCTCTACGCCTCAGCGGAATCGCTCGTCCACCTGCACATCGAGCCCGACGGCCAAGCGGTTCGTCTCGTTCGCGAGCCCGGTGATCGCGAGCATCTCCGCGTATTGCCCCGGTGTCACTCCCTTGGCGCGCGCCGATGCGCCGTGTGAGGCGATGCAATAGCGGCAGCCGTTCGTAATACTGACGGCGAGATAGATCAGCTCCTTGGTCAGCGGATCGAGCGCGCCCGGTCCCATGACCTCTTTGATGTTCGCCCAGATGCGCCGCAAGGTCGTCGGGTCGTTCGCGAGCACCTTCCAGAAATCGTTGATCCAATCCGTCTTGCGCGTCGCCATGATGTCATCGTATACGGCCCGCACCTCGGGACTCGCCTCGGCATACTCGATCGGCGCCGCCGCCGCGCCCTTGGAGGGAGCGCTCACGGGACGATCGCGATCACGCGCGCCGGAAAGCCGGAGCCGTTCTCGGGCTTCGGGAACGTTACCCAGACCACGCCGCCTGCCTCGGGCAATTGGTCGAGGTTCGTCAGCAGCTCGATCTGATAGTGATTGAGCCCAAGGATGTAGGATTCCAGCGAATAGTCGTCCTTGGTCGTCGCCGATCCCGGATCGGTGTCGGTGGTCTCGTGGCCCGAGGCCGTGATGCCGCGGTCCTCGTAAAGAAGCTTCAGCACCGGCTTGCTCCAGCCGGGATAGTGGTAAACGCCGGCCGCGTCCCGATTGAGCATCGCCGCCTGGTCGGGCCAGCGCTTCGACCAGTCGGTGCGCATCGCGACGAACGCGCCGCGCGGTATCCGGCCGTGGCGCTTCTCCCAAGCGTAAACGTCCGCGAGCTGCAGGGTGTAGTCCGGATTCTTCGCGACCTTCTCGTGCACGTCGATGACGACGAGCGGCATCAGCATATCCTTCGGATCGATCTTGTCGACGGTAAGCAAGCCCTCGTGGAAATGCGCCGGCGGATCGACGTGCGTGCCCCACTGACCGATGTGGCAATACTCATTGATCCGGAAGCCGTCCTTCTTCACGGTATAGAGCGTTTTCACGGATTCGTTCGGAGCGCCTTTCCAATGCGGAATCCCCGGCGCAAATGTGTGGGTCAAGTCGACGAATCGATGCGACCGCAGCACCGCGAGCGCCGCATCGAGAGATTGTGCCTGGCCGGCAGCCGCGAACGAGACGCCGACCGACGCCGCGCTCATCGCGACGGCGCAACAAATTCCGCGAACGAATGCCCGCATGACCATCCTCCTGTACCTGCGATCGTGGGGAAACATCATGATCATAATATCACGCGGATTAATGCCGCCCCAGCGCGCATGGCCGGAGGCGCTGTTCACTCGGACCTCAGCAGAGCGGAGAGCGCTAATTGATATCGCTCCCGCAGGCTGACGGACTCCGATACCGTGTAACCTAGGTCGCGAACCAGCCCATTATGCAAGCCGTAGATCCAGCCGTGCACCGCCAAAGGCTGCGCGCGATCCCATGCGTCGCGAATGATCGAGGTCTGGCAGACATGCGTGACTTGCTCTATCACGTTCAACTCGCACAAGCGGTCCTCTCGCTGCAGCGGATCGGCGACGCGCGACAGTTCGGCCGCGTGCTGCTCGCGGACGTCTTGCACGTGGCGCAGCCAGTTGTCGCTCAAGCCCAGCCGCACTCCCGACAACGCGGAGCGGACGCCGCTGCAGCCGTAATGACCGACGACGATGATGTGGCGCACTTTGAGAATGTCGACCGCAAACTGCATGACCGATAGGCAATTCAGGTCGGTATGCACGACGATGTTGGCCACATTGCGATGGACGAACAATTCTCCGGGCGGCAGTCCGACAATTTCGTTGGCCGGAACGCGGCTGTCCGAGCATCCTATCCATAGATATTGCGGCGACTGCTGGCCGGCCAGTCGCGAGAAGAACTCGGGGTCGCGGAGGCGGACGTTTTCAGACCAGCGGCGGTTGCTGTCGATCAAGTGCTGCAGCGATTTCACGGCGCAGATTGTAGCGGTTTACCGACGGCTGCGGAATCAAGACGGATTGGACCGATCGCAGCGGGCGGAGCGATGGCCTCTTGATGCGTCAGAGCAATTCTTCCGGCGCAAACGGCGCCAACAGCTTGAGCGACAGGCGTTGCAGCAGAGTGGTGTCCGGATCGTGATACCAAATCCGTTCCTTGCCGGGCCCGTCGCTCAGCCATTCGACCGCGTCCGAGTGGTCGACCAACGCCAGTTTGTAGCTGCCGTAGGTGGCGATGTCGTCCAGCAAACTCGTGACCTGCTGCGCGATTTCCGTGCTTTCGATCACGATGCCGAGCTCGGTATTCGTATGCGCCGAGCGCGCGTCCATGTTCAGCGAGCCGATGAACACCGTCTTCGCGTCGATCACCAGGGCCTTGGCGTGAAGGCTCGCGCTCGAATACCGGAAAGGGTGAAATCTTGGTCTCGAATGCCCAAGATTCGCTTTTATCTCGCGCAAGTCGACACCGAGCTTCAATAGAGGAGCGCGATAGCGGGCATACCCGATATCGACGAGCGGCGCGTCGGTCGTCGCCAGCGAATTCGTCAGGATTCTAATGCGCACCCCGCGCTCGGTGAGCTCGCGAAACAACGCGACGCCCTCCTTGCCCGGTACGAAGTAGGGAGAAATTATGATGACCTCGTGTTTTGCCGAACGCATCAGATCGGTGATGTCGTTCGCGATCGTCCGCTCTTCCGCCGGCGAGGTCTCGCTCGCAATCTTGACCGGGCGGTCGGCGAGCACGGTTGCCGGAACCCAAGTCAGTTGAAGCTTTCCCGCATCGAGTTCGCGCGCGAGGAAATCGGCCGGATCATCTTTGATAACCGGTTGCGGCGGCGGCGGTACCGGTTCCGGCGCCACCGTATCGGTGAAGGAGGCGATCGGGTAGCTGTAAGGGCTGTTCCAGAAGTTATCGAACGAGCGGGACAATTCCGGCACGATCGCGCCCGCCGCGACCACGTCCAGGTCGACGAAATTGTACGTCTTGTCGCGCGTGAAATATTCGTCCCCGATATTGCGGCCTCCGGTGATCGCGACCGCGTTGTCGGCGACGAATAATTTATTGTGCATCCGGTGATTGATGCGACGAAAGTGGTAGGCCGAAAATAGAAAGCGGCTCCACAGCGCGAAACGGCCGCTCGGAAACGGATTGAAAATCCGCACCTCGACGTTCGGGTACTCGCCGAGTCGCATGAAGCGCCGGTCCTCGCCCACGGTGTTCAAATCATCGACGAGTATGCGCACGCGCACGCCGCGGTCCGCCGCCATGCGCACGTGCTGCATCAAAGCGCGCGATGACGCGTCGTCCATGATGATGTAGTACTGCAGATCGAGCGTGCGCTCGGCATGGTCGGCGAGCGCAACCAGGCTGTCGAATGCCTCCTCGCCCGAGGTCAACAGGCGGATTCCCGATAGACCGGCGCTGCCGCTGCGTTCGACGATTCGCCCGAGCGTCGTGCTGCCGGTATCTTTCAGTGCCACAGACGGCTGCTCGCCGACGTGCCTGGGAAGCGCCGCGCAACCGCCCAAGGCGAGGCAGGTCAGCGTGATGGCCGCCAACGTATCTAGGCCGCATTTGCGCATTGCGCAATCATATCAGGCACACTTCGCAGCTATGCAGCCTCGCCGCATCGTTCGCAGCTTCGTTTTGCGCGCCGGGCGCGTCACGGCGGCCCAAGAACGCGCGCTCGCGCAGTTGTGGCCTCGATACGGCCTCGAGTCGACCGATGCCATACTCGATCTCGACGCGGTGTTCGGCCGCGCGGCGCCGCGTTGTGTCGAAATTGGCTATGGCGCCGGCGAAGTCATAGGCGCCCTGGCCGCAGCGAATCCCGGCAAGGATTACCTCGGGATCGAAGTGCACCGCGCCGGCGTCGGCCGCTTGCTGCTCTACGCCGAACGGGCGCAACTCGCGAACCTGCGATTGATCTGCCGGGATGCGGTCGAGGTAATGGAGCTCGCCATCGCGGAGAACTCGCTCGATGAGGTGCTGGTGTTCTTTCCCGACCCGTGGCACAAGAAGAGGCATCACAAGCGCCGGCTGATCGAACCGGGATTCATCGCCACAGTGGCCGGTAAATTGCGTCCGGGAGGCGTGCTGCGGCTCGCGACCGACTGGCAAGCGTATGCCGAGCAAATGCTCGAGGTATGCGGCGGCGAGGCGCGGCTCGCCTCCTTGAGCGCGGACAGCACCTACGTGGCGCGTCCAGAATTCAGGCCGCCGACCCGATTCGAACGGCGCGGCGCGCGCCTCGGCCATGGCGTTTGGGATCTGGCTTACGTCAAACGCTGAGCCTTGCAAGCTCGCGTGTCGTTGCTCGCGAAAGATGTTGCTTCGCGCAATAACTGCCTATTGCGTGAACGGTTCATTGGGAGTTGAATGGACGCGAGCATCACAGAAGGAGCTGGCCATGCGCCTAGTCAAGCCGGTCGTAGGTCAATGGTATCGGGGCGCCACGAACGATCTATTTGAAGTGGTCGCAATCGACGAAGAAGATGAGACGATCGAAGTGCAATACTTCGATGGTGCGGTCAGCGAAATGGATTTCGACTCATGGAACGAGCAGCTGTTGGACGAGCTGATCGATAACGCCGATGCGCCTGAAGACTGGTCGGGATCGGTCGATGTCGGCGCCGAGGATCTGGACCGCGAGTTCGAGGACAACGCGCAAATCGCCTGGACCAGCTCGCAGGACAGGTCGCTGCGCCGCTGAAGGATTCCCTTATCGCGCGGATCGCTCGTGCGCCGATGGTCAGACGTTGGCCGCATTGCGCTCCCGCACTTCCATCGCTTTAATACGCCCGCGCAGCAGCAACAATAGACCGATGCCCGGCATCGCCGTGAAAAACGTCACGGTGAAGAAATTCGCCCAGCCGATCGAGGCGACGACCGATCCCGCGACTGCGCCCATGACGACGCGCGGCACCGAAGCGAGAGCCGACAACAAAGCGTATTGGGTCGCGCTGTAGCTCGCGGTGCACTGCGCCATCAAGAACGCGACGAACGCGGCCTGCCCCATGCCGCCGGCGAGGTTGTCGATGCTCGTGGCGAGGATCACGAGCCAAAGCTTGTGCCCTGCGAGTGCGAGCCACAGATACAGCAAGTTCGTCATCGCCTGGGCGATGCCGAAGACCAGCATGGAGCGAAACAATCCCCAGCGGATGTAGATCCAGCCGCCGATCGCCGTGCCGAGCATCGTCGAGACGGTCATGTTGATCTTTCCGGCGATCGACAGTTCCGTCAACGAGACGCCGACGCCTTTGATCATGAACGCGCTGTAGAGACTGAGAGCGAAGGCATCGCCGACCTTGTATAGAAGGACCAGCAGCAACAAGCCCCAGGCGCCCTTTTGGGCGAGCAGGTCGCGCAGCGGATCGACGACGGCGTCGCGCAGCGTGCGTGGCGGCCGGCCCGGCACGTCGGGCTCGGGGGACCAAAGTGTTGCGAACACCGTAAAGGCCATGACGACGGCGACGGCGCCGTAGGCCGCACGCCAGCCAACGCGCGCGGCCACCATGACGATGACGGCGCCGGCGAACATGGCGGCGGACCGATAGCCGAATCCGGTGGCTGCGGCCGCGAGCGCGCGCTCGGGCGGCGGAATGACGTCGACGCGGTAAGCGTCGATGACGATGTCTTGCGAGGCCGACAAGAAGGCGACTACGAGCGCGAGCAGGCCGATCTCATAGGGCGCTTTGGCCGGCGAGCCAAAGCCCATGACTGCAATGGCAACCGCGAGGGCGGCTTGATACAGCAATATCCAGCCGCGCCGGCGGCCGAGCAGCGGCGGCAGGTAGCGATCGAGCAACGGCGCCCAAAGGAATTTGAGTATGTAGGGTATGCCCACGAGCGAGAAGATGCCGATCGTGCGAATGTCGACGTTCGCGTCGGCGAGCCAGGCCTGCAAGGTGGATCCGGTGAGATTCAACGGCAGGCCGGACGCGAAGCCGAGCAGCAGGATAGCCGCCATCCGCCTCGACCCCAGAACCTGCAGCAAAGTCGGCTTGGAATTATCCGTCAAGAGTTAGAACTCAATATCGTAATCAATGATCAGCGGCGCGTGATCGGAAAAGCGCTTGCGCTTGAAGATCTCGGCGCGCCGGATCTTCGACTTGAGGGCGGCGCTCGCGATGTGGTAATCGATCCGCCAGCCAACGTTCTTCGCGTATGCCTGTCCGCGGTTCGACCACCAGGTGTACTGGTCCGCGGCCGTATTGGTCTCGCGAAACGCATCGACGTATTCGCCGGTCTCGAACAGTTCATCGAGCCAGCGGCGCTCCTCCGGCAAAAACCCGGAATTCTTTTGGTTCGCCTTCCAATTCTTGAGATCGATCGGTTTGTGCGCAATATTCCAATCTCCGCATAAAATCGTCTCTCCGCCGCGCCGATGCAGTTCGCGCAGGTGCGGCATGAACACATCGAGGAACCGAAACTTCGACGCTTGCCGCTCGGGTCCCGAGGAGCCGGACGGCAAATACAGCGATACGACCCGCAAACCCCCGAAATCGGCCTCCAAGTACCGGCCTTCTCGGTCGAATTCGGCCGCGCCGAAACCGCGGGCTAGTCGGACCGGCTCGCGGCGCGCATACAGGGCCGTGCCGGAGTAGCCTTTCTTTTCGGCGTCGTAGTAGTAGCAATGATACCCGGCGGGCCAAAACTTCCGGTCGGCGAGTTGGGCGGTTTGGGCCTTGGTCTCCTGCACGCATACGATGTCGGCATTCTGCCGGCGCAGCCAATCGAAAAATCCCTTGCCTGCGGCCGAACGAATCCCGTTCGCATTCAAGGTGACGATGCGCATGGCGCGCGATGATACCAGCAGCCCCTACGGGCCGTCCCCGCGCTTGCGAAGCGGCGCATCCCTTGCGAGACTGCGACACCTGATGACGAGCGCCTACCAAACGGAATTTATCGACCTATGCCTGCGGCTCGGAGTCCTGAAATTCGGCAGCTTCCGGCTGAAATCCGGCCGCGACAGTCCGTATTTTTTCAATTCCGGCTTGTTCGGTACCGGCCAGGCGATCGCCTCCTTGGGCCGCGCGTATGCCGCGGCGATCGTCGCATCCGACGTCGCGTTCGACCAATTGTTCGGACCGGCTTATAAGGGGATTCCGCTGGTGACCGCGGCTGCCGCGGCCCTTGCACTGGACCACGGGCTCGACCTGCCGTTTGCCTACAACCGCAAGGAAACGAAGGATCACGGCGAGGGCGGATCGATCGTCGGCGGCACGCTGTCCGGCAGGGTCTTGATCATCGACGACGTGATCACGGCAGGCACCGCCATTCGCGAATCGATCGAAATCATTCGGGGGGCCGGCGCGCACCCGGCGGGCGTCGTGCTGGCTTTGGACCGGCAGGAGCGCGGCGCCGAGAGCCACTTGTCGGCTGTTCAGGAAGTCAGCGAACAATTCGGCATTCCGGTCATCGCGATCGTGAGCCTCGCCGATTTGTTGATTCATGCGTCGGGCGGCGGGTTGGCGCCCGAATTGCCGCGGCTGCAAGCCTATAGGGACCGATACGGCGTGGCGGATTGAGCGCTGCACCATGGATTATGCGAAGTCCGGGCCTCACAATGTCCGAAGCTCTCTCGAGGACTCCACCGTGAAATACGCAGTCTGGATCTACCTTATCGCTGTTTTGTGCGCCGCGGCCGGCTTACAGGCGGCCTCGAACGCGGCCGGCGGGCACCAGATGTACCGCTGGGTCGATGATCACGGCGTCGTTCATTACGGCGATCAGATACCGCCGGAATACGCCACGCGCGAGCGTGATGTCGTCAATTCCGAGGGGGTCGTCGTCGAGCGCATGGACGCGCAGAAATCAGCCGAACAAATCGCCGCGGACGAGAAGCAAAAGGCCGCCGCGCAGGAGCGGCACAGCCGGGACCAGAATTTATTGAACACCTACGTATCGGTACAGGAAATCGAACGCCTGCGCGATCAGCGACTGGCGCTGGTATCGGATCAGATAAAGGTGACGAGCCAGTTTCTCGACGTTTTGACCAGCCGGCTCGCCAAACTCCAAGCAAGCAGCAGGATCTTTAAGCCCTACAGCAGTAATCCGAACGCGCTGCGCATGCCGGACCAAATGGCCGAAGACTTGGTCCGCACTGGCACCGACATTCGCACGCAACAGCAAAACCTGCTCGAGAAGCGCAACGAGGAGGCGACGATGCGCGCCCAATTCAACGGCGATATCGCGCGATTCAAGGAATTAAAGGGCATCCATTGACGCCAAATAAGCGCATCTTGCTCGGCGTGACCGGCGGCATCGCCGCGTACAAGAGCCCTGATCTCGTGCGCCGGCTGATCGAGCGCGGCGCCGACGTGCAGGTCGTCATGACGGCATCGGCGACGAAGTTCGTTGCACCGATGAGTTTTCAAGCGGTTTCCGGCCGCCCCGCGCGCAGCGACCTGTGGGACAGCGCCGCGGAGGCGGCGATGGGCCACATCGAGCTTGCCCGCTGGGCCGAGCTCGTGCTGATCGCCCCTGCGAGCGCGGATTTCATTGCGCGCTTGGCGGGCGGGCGGGCCGATGATCTGCTGACGGCGTTGTGCCTCGCGACCGAAGCTCCGATCGTGCTCGCGCCGGCAATGAATCGCGTCATGTGGAGCAACAAGGCCACGCAGGCGAACGTCGAGACGCTCAATTCGCGTGGGGTGCGCTTGCTCGGCCCCGGATCGGGGAGCCAGGCCTGCGGCGAGGTAGGTCCGGGGCGCATGTGGGAGCCGGTAAAGCTCGCCGAAGCACTGCTGGAGCCGCCGCCAAACGCCGGGTTGCTGACAGGCCTCGAGGTCTTGATCACGGCGGGGCCGACCCGCGAACGGCTCGATCCCGTCCGGTATTTGACCAACCGCAGTTCCGGCAAGATGGGCTTCGCGGTCGCCGCGGCCGCCCGCGAGGCAGGAGCGCGTGTCACGCTCGTCGCGGGTCCGGTGCAGTTGCCGACACCTGCAGGCGTCACGCGGCTGGATGTAGAGAGCGCACGGGACATGTATGCCGCCGTGCATCGGCAGATTGCGCAAACGGCATTGTTCATTGCGGCCGCGGCGGTTGCGGACTTTCAGCCGGTCGCGGTCGCCAAACAAAAGATCAAGAAGCAGGGGGGTGCGGTGAAGCTCGATCTGGAGCCGGCGCCCGACATCGTCAAATCGGTCGCGGATCTCGCTAAACGTCCGTTCGTCGTCGGCTTTGCGGCGGAAACGAACGACGTCGAAGAGAACGCGCGCGGCAAAATGAGGCGCAAGAAGCTCGACATGATCGCGGCGAACGAAGTCGGCGATGGTATCGCCTTCGATTGCGATGACAATGCGCTGACCGTGCTTTGGCCGGGCGGCAAGGCCGAAATCGGCCGGGGGCCGAAAATCGAGGTGGCGCGCGAGCTGATCGCGCTGATCGCCAAACGCCTACCGCCGCCGCCCGATGGCGGCCGGCGGGTCGCGCGCCTGCGCCGCGCGGCTCCGCCCTCGGCGCGGCGCGGCGCGCGCAACCGTCGAATTCGCCGATGAAGCGATGAAGCGGCGGCTCAAGCTGCGGATCCTCGATCCGCGCATCGGCGGAGAATTTCCGCTGCCGGCGCACGCCACCGCGGGTTCGGCCGGCATGGACTTGCGCGCCTGCCTCGACGCTCCGCTGGTCCTCGAAGCCGGCCGCGCGGAGTTGGTCTCGACCGGCATCGCGATCTTCGTCGAAGATCCAGGATTTGCGGCATTGTTATTGCCGCGCTCGGGGCTCGGTCACAAGCACGGCATCGTACTTGGCAATCTCGTCGGTCTGATCGACTCCGATTACCAAGGGCCGCTGATGGTTTCTTGCTGGAATCGCGGCGCGGCGCCCTTCACGATCAATCCAGGCGATCGCATCGCTCAACTCGTGATCGTACCGGTCGTCCAAGCGCAGTTCGACATCGTCGATGATTTTACGGCGACGACGCGTGCCGGCGCCGGTTTCGGCAGCTCCGGGCGCGACTGACGCGCGAGCATCGGGCGCCAGGCGCTGAAAACCAGTCGGTCGCGCGGCCGCCTTGGAATCTCGGCGCTTGCGCACGAAATGCCGCTGGCGCGCGCGCTCCCGGGAGGCCATTCTCGCGGCATGTCAATCCGGGACTGGCCGGCCGATGAGCGGCCGCGCGAGAAGTTGCTGGCGAGGGGCGCCGAGGCGCTGTCCGACGCGGAATTGCTCGCGATCCTGCTGCGCCGCGGGACCCGGGGACATTCCGCGGTGCAGTTGGCTCGCGACGTACTGCAGAGCTTTTGCTCACTGCGCAAATTGATCGCCGCCGACCGCTCGCGTTTCTGCGCGCAGCCCGGCTTGGGGCTCGCGCGTTACGCAGAGCTGCAGGCCGCCGTCGAAATCGCGCGCCGCCAATTGGCGGAGACGCTGCGGACCGGCCCATCGCTCGCGAGTCCGCGCGCGACGCGCGATTTCCTGATCGCTCAATTGCGCGACCTCGAACACGAAGTTTTTTGTTGCCTGTATCTCGACAACCGTCATCGTCTAATTCATTTCGAACCGTTGTTCCGTGGCACGATCGACGGCGCGAATGTGCACCCGCGCGAAGTGGTCAAGCAGGCCTTGCTATGGAACTCGGCCGCCGTGATCGTTGCCCACAATCATCCTTCCGGCATCGCCGAGCCGAGTCAGGCTGACGAACTGATCACTCGGCGCGTCAAAGAGGCGCTCGCCCTCGTGGACATCCGCCTGCTCGATCACATCATCGTCGGCGACGGTGCGAGCGTATCGCTCGCCGAGCGCGGCTTGATGCTCTAAGAGAACCGCCCACGACCGCACTATCGGGCGCTAATCGACCGCCAAGCGCTAATCGATGCCAAGTGTTTGAATATACAGCGTTTACAGTCGCCGCTCGTTCGTTGGCCGATCGCTGCGCCGGCAAATGTCGTGTTGCCGCATCCGGCGTGTCCTGGTATAAAGCGCGGCTGATCTTTTCCGTTCGAGTCCACAGGGTCCACGCCATGTCGCGAGTCTGCCAGGTCACCGGTAAACGCCCCGTCACGGGAAACACGGTCTCGCACGCGAACAACCGCAAGCGGCGCCGCTTTCTGCCCAATCTGCACACGCACCGGTTCTGGCTGGAATCGGAGAAGCGCTTCGTCAGCTTGCGCGTGACGACGCGCGGCCTGCGAACGATCGAAAAGCGCGGCGTCGACGTGGTCGTCGCGGATCTGCGCAGCCAGGGCGTCAAGGTCTAGAGAGGGTATTGCGATGCGCGACAAGATCAAATTGGTGTCCTCCGCCGGCACAGGCCACTACTACACGACGACGAAGAACAAGCGTCTGCATCCGGACAAGATGGAAACCAAGAAATTCGATCCCGTCGTGCGCAAGCACGTCGCGTACAAAGAGTCGAAGATCAAATAACACGGCTCATGCTGTGCCGCGTGCGCGCGGCATCGGCTTGCTCGCGGGCCGGCTGGGCTCATGCCCGAACTCCCTGAAGTAGAGACCACGCGCCGCGGTATCGCCCCGGCAATTACAGGTAGGCGCGTCGTCGATCTGGTCGTTCGCGAGCGCCGCTTGCGTTGGCCGATCGTCGCGGATCTCGAGAGCGCCGTGCGCGGAAAAATAGTGCGCCGCGTCGAGCGGCGTGCGAAGTATCTGCTGATTCGCTTCGACGCGGGCACCGCGATCGTGCATCTGGGAATGTCGGGGAGTCTGCGCTTGCTGGCCGCCGATATGCCGCCCGCCACACATGACCATTGGGATCTCGTACTCGATAGCGGGCTCGCGCTGCGTTTTCGCGATCCCCGCCGCTTCGGCAGTCTGCATTGGAGCGAGGGCGATCCGCGCCTGCACCCCCTGCTCGCGAAGCTTGCACCGGAGCCGCTCACCGCGGCATTCGACGCCGATTACTTGTTCCGGACCACACGCCGACGAGCGGTCGCGATCAAGGCGCTGTTGATGAACTCGCGCCTAGTCGTCGGTGTCGGCAACATTTACGCCAGCGAGGCCTTGTTTCGGGCGGGAATTCGCCCCACACGCAGCAGCAGACGCATCACCCGCGCCGATGCCGATAAGCTCGCTCAGGCCATCAAAGAAGTGCTCGCCGACGCGATCAAGACCGGCGGCACGACTTTGCGCGACTACGTCGGCGCGAGCGGCGCGCCGGGATATTTCCGTCAAAGGCTGTACGTTTACGAGCGCGCCGGCGAGCCGTGCCGCGTCTGCGGCATCCCGATCAAACGGCGGCCGATGGGACAGCGCGCGACCTATTGGTGCCCTCAATGCCAGCGCGCTTGATTTGCGCGGGCGCAGGGACCGAGGCGGCGCTCATTTCCGGCGGCGCTCACTTCTGGCGATGTTTCTTCAGTTCGATGGCGACGATCGGGTGGACGAACTCCGAGACGTCGCCGCCCAGCACGGCGATTTCCCTGACCAGCGTCGAAGAGATGAACGTGTACTGTTCTTGCGGCGTCATGAAGACGGATTCGATGTCCGGCGACAGGTGCCGGCTCATGTTGGCCAGCTGAAACTCGAACTCGAAGTCCGAGACCGCACGCAGGCCGCGGACGATGACCGACAGATCCTTCTGGCGCGCGAAGTCCACGGTCAAGCCCGCATAGCCGAGTACCTCGACATTCTTGCAATCCGCCAAAACGCGTCTAGCCATGTCGACGCGCTGTTCGAGCGTGAACATCGGCGCCTTGTTCGGGTTCGCGGCGATCGCAACGACGAGCCGGTCGAAAATGCTGGCCGCGCGCCGCACGAGATCATGATGTCCGTTGGTGATCGGATCGAAGGTGCCGGGATAAAGGGCGTTTCTCTTGTACATTTTGTCCGACCCTTGACTTAAGGAGCACGCGCCAAATGATACCCCACCTCGCCGGCCGACTTGGAATTGAGCAGCTCCCAATGCGCGGGCAGCCGCGGCGCGCCGGCGCCGCGTTCGCTTTCGAGGTATATGAGGCCCCCGGGCGAAAGCCAGCGTCCGGACTCGAGCATCGGCAGGTACTCGGCCAGTAGATTTTCCCCGAATGGCGGATCCAAAAACACGACATCGAACGGCTCGCCGGGCGTGCGCAAGAAGCGCGCCGCGCCGAGTTCGTGAACCTCGCCGCGCGCCGCGGCCCCGAGCCGCGTGAGCTGCGCGCGCAATTCGCGCGCCGCCGCCGGCGTGCGCTCGACGAACACGGCCGCGCTTGCGCCGCGCGACAGGGCTTCGAGCCCGAGCGCGCCGGAACCGGCGAATAAATCGAGGCACCGTGCACCGCCGATCGACAGCTGCAGCCAATTGAATAGGGTTTCGCGGACGCGATCGGGCGTCGGCCGCAGGCCCGGGATGTCCGGGAACGGGATGCGCCGACCGCGCCAGCTGCCGCCGATGATCCGTATGGAATTTCGGCCGGCACGCGCGGCTTCAGTTCGTTTGGCTGTCGTCACCGCGGCGATGATACCCTGATCGGCGCTCTCGCCCCGCGGCGGGCCCGGCGGCTGCTCTGCTAAGCTCTTGCCATATGACGATCGAAACGACGCCCCCGGCTACATCCGGCTTTCTGTCGCGGCTGCGGTCCAAGCTCGGCGCCGGCTCATCTTGGCTGACGTCGGGCATCAGGGAACTGCTGCCGGGCCGTCAAATTGACGCCGAGATCTTGGACGAGCTGGAAACCCGCTTGATAACCGCGGACGTCGGCGGCGAAGCAACGGCGAGAATCCTCGGCGATTTGCGCAAGCGCGTCGCTCGAAAGGAACTTGGCGACGTCGATGCGCTGATGGCCGCGCTTAGCGCGTCGATGCGCGATATTCTGTCGCCTGTCGAGCGCAAGCTCGAGATCGACTCCGGCATCAAACCCTACGTGATTCTGGTGGTCGGCATCAACGGCGCCGGCAAAACGACGACGATCGGCAAGCTCGCCCACCGTCTGCTGAGGCAGGGGCAGCGCGTGATGCTGGTGTCCGGCGATACGTTTCGCGCGGCCGCGCGCGAGCAATTGGAGGTATGGGCCGAACGCAACGGCGTGCCGATCGTCGCGCAACAGCAAGGCGCCGAGCCGGCTGCCGTCATTTACGACGGACTGCAGGCGGCGCGCGCCCGGGGCGTCGATGTACTGATTGCGGATACGGCGGGGCGTTTGCACACCCAAGGTCACTTGATGGAGGAACTGAAAAAGGTCAAGCGGGTTCTCGGCCGCTTGGATCCGTCCGCGCCGCACGAAGTGCTTTTGATCCTCGACGGCACGATCGGCCAAAACGCGGTCGCGCAAGCCGAGGAATTCAACAAGAGTATCGGCGTCACCGGCCTCGTGATCACGAAGCTCGACGGGACGGCAAAGGGCGGCGTCGTGCTCGCCATCGCACAGAAGCTGAATATTCCGATTCGCTACGTCGGCGTCGGCGAGGACATCGACGACTTCGGGGTTTTCAGAGCGGGAGACTTCGTCTCGGCGCTGCTGAAGGCCGCCCCGCCGGGGCCGGCATGATCCGCTTCGATCAGGTCCACAAGCGCTATCCGAACGGCCGAGAAGCGCTTGCCGGGGTCTCCTTCGCCGTTGGACGAGGGGAAATGGCGTTCTTGACGGGTCCATCGGGCGCGGGCAAAAGCAGTATTCTGAAATTGATCGCCTTGATCGAGCGTCCGACGCGCGGACAGGTGATCGTCAACGATCAGAACACGAGCGGCATCAAGCCGCGCGGCATCGCCAAATTTCGCCGCCGTATCGGCGTGGTCTTTCAGGATCACAAACTGCTCTACGACCGGCCGGTCGCCGACAATGTCGCCTTGCCGCTGATCATTGCCGGAGTGGGCCGGCGCGAAATCGACAAGCGCGTGCGCGCCGCGCTCGATCAGGTGGGCCTCTTGGGCAAGGAGCGGAATCGTCCGTTGGAGCTGTCGACAGGCGAGCAGCAGCGGGTCGGCATCGCCCGCGCCGTCGTTGCGAAACCGCCGCTGCTGATCGCCGACGAACCGACCGGAAATTTGGATCCGGACCTCGCGCTCGAAGTCATGCGCCTATTCAAGCGCTTCAACGACGTCGGCGTCACGGTGGTCATCGCCACGCACGATGTGCATTTGATCGAGCAATTTGGGGCAAGGCGCATTGTACTCGGCGACGGCCGGGTAGCGGTCGAAACGGCAGCATGAGCCTCGGCCCTTACTTCGCGCGCCACGCGCAAACTTTGCTCGGCTCGCTCGGCCGAATCGCCGCCGCGCCGGTCGGCGCATTGATGACGATGGCGGTCATCGGCATCGCGCTCGCTCTGCCGCTGTGCCTGTACGTATTCCTGCAAAACGCGCGCAATGCGACGGCCGATTGGAGCAACGAGTTCGACCTGTCCGTCTATCTGACCCAGTCGGCGAGCGGCGAGCGAGCGCGCGACATCGCCGCGCAATTGCGGACGCGCTCGGACGTAGCCGCAGTGCGCGTCGTCACGGCCGCCGAGGCGCTGGAGCAGTTCAGCCGGTCTTCCGGGTTCGGCGCTGCGCTCGATGCGCTCGGCACTAATCCGCTGCCAAACACCCTGATCGTGACGCCGGCGATCGCGGCGAGTACGGCGAGCGGCACGCAAACGCTCGAGGCCGCGATCGCGTCGGTCCCGGACGTCGACAAGGTCCAGTTGGACGCCGAATGGGTACAGCGCTTGATCGCGATGCTCGCGCTGTTGCACCGGCTCGTCCTGCTCGCCGGCGGTCTACTCGGCGTTGGCGTCGCTCTGATCGTCGGTAATACGATACGCTTGGATATCTTGAACCGTCGCGCCGAAATCGAAGTCATGAAATTGGTCGGCGGATCCGATGCCTTCGCGCGGCGGCCGTTCCTCTACAGCGGCTTGTGGTACGGCCTCGGCGGCGGCATCGTCGCGCTGCTTCTTGTCGGAGGCGCGATCATGGCCCTCTCCGGTCCCGTGGCGCGGCTCGCCGCGCTGTATGGCAGTTCGTTCATGCTTTCGGGTCTCGAATGGGGTACGGGGGCGCTCGTTCTGACCGCCTCCGGGCTGCTCGGCTGGCTCGGCTCCTGGATTGCTGCATCGCGGCACATCCGAGCTATAGTGCCCACATAACCAATTGTTCTATCGATAGATTTACTGATTCGTGAACTTGGCCGAGGCTTAGCACTCGAACCCATGGAGTGCTACAATTGCGTCCATAGTTTTTGGAGGTGCCGATGACAGCAGCATTGATAACCAAGCAAACCGGCCTGGTCTTCTCCGGACCCGTCGGGAGCCTGGATGCGTACATCAGCCGCGTTTCGCAGATTCCCGTCCTATCGAAGGATGAAGAAGTCGCGCTCGCGACGCGCTTCCGCGCGGAGGGTGATTTGGAAGCGGCGCGCCAATTGGTGCTCGCGCACCTGCGCTTCGTCGTACACATCGCACGCGGCTATTTGGGCTACGGCCTGCCGATGAGCGATCTCGTTCAAGAAGGCAACGTCGGCTTGATGAAAGCCGTCAAACGCTTCGACCCCGAGGTCGGCGTGCGCCTGGTGTCCTTCGCCGTGCATTGGATCCGTGCCGAGATCCATGAATATGTGCTGCGCAATTGGCGGCTCGTCAAAGTCGCGACGACGAAGGCGCAGCGCAAGCTGTTTTTCAATTTGCGCAAGATGAAAAAGAATCTTGCGTGGCTGTCCGATTCGGAAACGCACGCGGTCGCGAATGATCTGGGCGTCGAGGTCAGCGACGTGCGCGAAATGGAACAGCGCCTTTCCGCGCGCGACATGTCCTTCGATCCAGCGCCGGGCGCCGATGACGAAGAAAGCTACTCGCCCGCGATGTATTTGCCGGCCGGCAATGCCGACCCGGCCGTCGAGGTCGAGCGTGAGGAATGGGACGAGGACTCGACCGAACGCTTGGGCGCCGCGCTCAATAAGCTCGACGAGCGCAGCCGCGACATCTTGCGGCGCCGCTGGATGACCGACGACAAGGCCACGCTGCACGAACTGGCGGCCGAGTACGGCATTTCCGCCGAACGCGTGCGCCAAGTCGAAGCCAATGCGATCAATAAGCTGAAGGTCTTGATGGCGGCGTGACGGCCGCCGCCGGCGCAGTCCGTTGATACTGCGCCGCCTCCCGGAAGGCGTGCGCATGCAGTTCGGCGGTGCGCTCGCGGCTCGCCGCGTAACCTCCCGCCGGCACGATGACCAAGGGCAAGCCGCGCTCGCGCACCGCGCCGATGACCATCCGTTCCCGCGCGCGTATGCCGGCCTCCGACAAACCCAATTTTCCAAAGCGGTCGCCGGCGGCGACATCGACGCCGGCGACGTAGAATGCGAGATCGGCATCCGCCCGTTCAAGAACGTCGGGCAAGTGACTGGCGAGCACATCGAGATACCCGCCGTCGCCGATCCCGTCCGCGAGACCGACGTCACGGTTCGAGCGCATCTTCGGGATCGGATAATTCCTTTCGCCGTGCATCGAGAACGTGAATACCTCCTCATCGTCCTCGAAGATAGACGCGGTGCCGTTGCCCTGATGCACGTCGAGATCGATGACCACCGCCCGGCGGATCGCCCGCTCGGACAACAGTTGCAGCGCGGCGATCGCGACGTCGTTGATCACGCAGAATCCCTCGCCGTGATCGGCGAACGCGTGATGCGTGCCCCCGGCAATGTTGGCAGCGATACCTTCGGCGAGCGCCGTACGCGCAGCGAGCAAGGTGCCGCCCGCGGCGAGCCGCGAACGCCGCCACAGCGATTCGGACCAGGGCAGGCCGAGGCGCCGAACCTCGGCCGCGGATAGACCGTTCGCGGTCAGCTTGTGCAGGTACTCCGGCGTGTGCGCGCGCGCGAGAGCATCGATCGGCGCCGGCTCCGGCTGTAGAATATCGGTTTCTGCGAGGACTCCCTCCTCGATCAGCCGGTTCTTGAGCAAGGGATATTTGCTCATCGGGTAGGGGTGTTCAGGCGATAGCGCGGCCTGATAGCCCTCGTGGTAACAACACTTCATTGCACGGATATCAGAACATAACCGCTGCCGCTCAGCTAGCATGACCCGCAGGCCGGAGATCACCATGTCGGAACACGCATTGCATCATCTCGATCTATTCAATGTCCGCGGTTCGCTCAGCGAGGACGAACTGATGGTGCAAGAATCGGTCGCCCGCATGGTCGACGCCAAGGTCTTGCCGATCATCGCCAAAGCGTTCGAGGAACACCGCTTTCCGCGCGAATTGGTGCGCGAGCTCGCTGCGCTGGGCTTGCTCGGCAGTTCGCTCGAGGGTTATGGCTGCGCGGGACTGAATTCGGTCGCCTCCGGACTGATATGCCAGGAACTGGAGCGGGGCGACTCCGCGTTGCGCAGCTTCGTTTCGGTTCAATCCAGCCTCTGCATGTACCCGATCCACGCGTTCGGCACCGATGCGCAGAAGGAGCGCTATTTGCCGCCGATGGCGCGCGGCGAACTGATCGGCTGCTTCGGCTTGACCGAATCGCACGGCGGATCCGATCCCGGCAACATGAAAACCCACGCCAAGCGCCGCGGAACGGATTGGGTCATCAACGGCGCAAAGATGTGGATCACGAACGCGCCGATCGCCGACCTGTGCATCGCCTGGGCTTCGACTGAAGAGGGAATCCGGGGCTTTCTGGTCGAGAAGGGCACGCCTGGTTTTTCCGCGACCGAGATACACAACAAATTCAGCTTGCGAGCTTCGGCAACCGGCGCGCTGTTCTTCGATCAGGTGGTCGTTCCGGACGATCAACGCCTGCCGGGAGTCACCGGACTCAAGGGGCCTCTGTCCTGCCTGACGCAGGCTCGTTACGGCATTTCCTGGGGTGTGATCGGCGCGGCGCAAGCCTGCCTCGCCGAACTGATCGAATACACGAAGTCGCGCGTGCTCTTCGGGCGCCCGCTCGCGGCCACGCAGTTGATTCAGGTGCGCCTCGCCGACATGTCGCGGCAGATCACGACGGCGCAACTGCTAGCGCTGCAGCTTGGCCGCCTGAAGGATCGCCGGGAGATGGCGCCGGTGCAGGTGTCCCTTGCGAAATGGAACAACACGCGCATGGCGCTCAGCGTCGCGCGCGATTGCCGCGATATGCTCGGCGGCGCGGGAATCAGCGCCGAATACGCGCCGATCCGCCACATGCTGAATCTGGAGAGCGTCGTCACCTATGAAGGGACTGAATCCATCCACCAGCTCAGCGTCGGACGGGAATTAACCGGGCTGTCGGCGTTCTAGCTCGGTAGCCGTCCGCTCCGGAATCGCCGCTCGCTCGCTCGTTACTGTCCGCATCGACGGCTGCGAGCTGGTCGCCGAGCCAATCGCGCAGGATTTCCAGCTCCGCGAGCCTTGCCCTGGCGCAATTCCATGCCGCCCTACTGCTCTGTATCGCCTCCAGCAACACTTCGCAGTCGGCGCGGGCCAGCGATGCCGCTTTTTGCGCCGCGAACCAACGCCGCTCCAACAGCTCGCAGGCAGCATCGCCGTTGATGGGTCGAAACTTCATGGCCGCCGGTTTACGCGAGATCGCCTGATCATCGGCACGGGCGGCCACGCGGGTCTCGTCACCGGCGATCCGCGAATCGCCCACGAAAACGGGGCTGCTCATCGTCGACTCCTAGGGGATCGGGCCATGGGCGGCATCGATGCTGCCTCGCGAATGTGACCGGCAAATGTCGGTCAAATGGCAATTGGGTGACGGCGGGAATCGGCGCACTCGGCCGGCGACGATGCGGCGAGGAGCGAGAAACGTCCCGGTCTCCTTGCCGTTCGCTACCCTTGCGCCGTCAATCTCCGGCCTCGTGTGCGAGCAGCCAACGCTTGCGATCGAGGCCGCCGCCGTAACCCGTCAATGATCCGTCGGCGCCGATGACACGATGGCAAGGCACGATGATCGGGACCGGGTTGCGGTTGTTCGCGAGACCAACGGCGCGCGCTGCGCCTGGATTTTCGATCCGGCGAGCGAGCTCGCCGTAGCTCTGGGTATTGCCGTACGGAATTCCCGTCAATGCCCGCCAAACGCGCCGCTGAAACTCCGTGCCTCGCAGATTGAGCGGCAATTCGAACTCGCGGCGAGAGCCTGCGAAGTATTCGGCCAACTGCCTGATCGCAATCGGCAGCACGCCGGCCCGCGGATCCTCCGTCGGCTGCGCGTGCGCTTTACCTGTGCCGAGTTCGACCGTACTACCGGGCGTATCCATGTTGAGGCCCGTCAAGGCCGTGCCGTCGCTTTGCAGGGTGAGTGGGCCGATCGGGCTGTCGATCACGGCAAAAAAAATCGCTTTGTCGGTCCGGCAAATCGCCATATCAGGCTCCGGCTGCCCGCAAGCCGAGATGCCCCAAAATGCCCTGCGCCGCTTCCCGTCCCTCGAAAACCGCCGTGACGACCAAATCCGAACCGCGCACCATGTCTCCGCCGGCGAAGATCTTCGGATTCGTCGTCTGGAACCGGTGCTTGGCTGCCGCCGACACACGGACTCTGCCGCCGGCGTGCAGAGCAATATTCTGCTCCGCAAACCAATCTGCCGGACTCGGCAGGAAGCCGAACGCGACGATGACCGCGTCCGCCGGGATCGTCTCCTCGGTGCCCGGCACGACTTCGGGAATGCGCCGTCCGCGCGGGCCTGGGGGACCCAAGCGGGTCTCTACGAGTTTGACGCCCTCGACCCGATCGGCGCCTACGATCTCGACCGGCTGACGGTTGAACAGGAAGGTCACGCCCTCCTCCTTGCTGTTCTTGTAGTCGCGCCGCGAGCCCGGCATGTTGCCCTCGTCACGACGATAAGTGCAGCTCACGCTGCTCGCGCCCTGGCGGATCGCCGTGCGATTGCAGTCCATGCCGGTGTCGCCCCCGCCGAGCACGACGACGTGCTTGTCCCGCATGTCGATGAACTGCGGCGGCACGCCTTCCAGCCCCAATTCTCGGTTGATATTGGAGATCAAATACGGCAGCGCCTCGTGGACGCCCGGCAGATCCTCGCCGGCGAAACCGCCCTTGACGTAGGTGTACGTACCCATGCCGAGGAACACCGCGTCGAACTGCGAATAGAGCGTCTCAAAAGCGACGTCGCGGCCGACTTCGGTACCAAGCCGGAATTCGACGCCCATGCCCTCCAAGATCTCGCGACGCTTCTCGACGACTTCCTTCTCGAGCTTGAACGGCGGTATGCCAAATGTCAGCAAACCGCCGATCCGAAGGTTGCGGTCGAAAACGACGGGCGTCACGCCGTTGCGCACTAGTACGTCGGCGCAGGCGAGGCCGGCGGGACCCGCTCCGACGATCGCGACGCGCTTGCCGGTCGGCTGGACGCGCGAGAGATCCGGCTTCCAACCGAGCTTGAACGCCTCATCAGTGATGTATTTTTCGATCGCGCCAATGCTGACGGCGCCGAGACCGTCGTTCAGCGTGCAGGCGCCCTCGCAGAGCCTGTCCTGCGGGCAAATGCGCCCGCATACTTCCGGCAGGGAATTGGTTTGATGCGACAGCTCGGCGGCTTCGAACAGCTTGCCGGCGCTGACCAACGAAAGCCAATTCGGGATGTAGTTGTGGACCGGGCACTTCCATTCGCAGAACGGATTGCCGCAGGACACGCAGCGCCCCGACTGCTGACCGGCCTCTTCGGCGCTGTACTCGGAATAGATTTCGCCGAATTGCCGGATGCGCTCCTCGACCGAGAGCTTGTCCGGATCCTTGCGCGGAATCTCCAGGAATTGCAGGTTATTGTCGGCCATCGCGAAGGTCCGGCAGCCTACGCCGCGCGTCGCAGGTTTTCGAGCAACGAGCTGATCGCCGCGGCCTTCGGCTTGACGACCCAAAAGCGGCCGATGTAGCTGCGAAAATCGTTCAATAACTGCTCGCCCCAAACGCTGCCCGTCGCGGCGACATGCTGTTCGATCAGGCCGCGCAAATGCTGAACGTGCGTGCCCATGCCCTCCGGCGACACGCGGTGGATGTCGATCAGGTCGTGGTTGTAGCGGTCGACGAAATCGCGCTCCATATCGAGCACGTAGGCGAAACCGCCGGTGAATCCGGCGCCGAAGTTGACGCCCGTACGGCCTAAAATGCACACGACCCCGCCGGTCATGTATTCACAGCAATGATCGCCGGCGCCTTCGACGACGGCGGTCGCGCCGGAGTTGCGCACCGCGAAACGCTCGCCGGCGACGCCTGCCGCGTAGAGCTCGCCGCCGGTGGCGCCGTACAAGCACGTATTGCCCATGATCACCGTCTCGCGCGCCACGAACGCCGCGCCTGCCGCCGGTTTCAGCACGATCTTGCCGTCGGCCATGCCTTTACCGACATAGTCGTTCGCCTCGCCTTCAAGATACAAGTGCAGTCCGCCGGCATTCCAGACGCCGAAGCTCTGTCCGACCGAACCTTTCAGCGTCACGACGAGCGGCGCTTCGCTCATTCCGTGATTGCCCCATCGCCTGGCGATCTCGCCGGACAGGCGCGCGCCGATCGATCGGTGGAAGTTGCTGACCCGATACGTGTAGGCTCCGCCGGATTTGGCGGCGATTGCTCCGCGCATGTCGAGCAGCATCTTTTCGGCGAGGGCGCCCTTGTCGAATGGGACATTGCGCGGATCGACGCAAGACTGCGGACTGTCCGATACCAGGTCGCCGTTCGCGAGCAGCGGACGCAGGTCGAGCTTGCGCTGCCGCGGCGTGTTTCCCGGCAGGATTTCCAGCATTTCCGTTCGCCCGATCAGCTCGCCGATGCTGCGCACTCCCATTGAGGCCAATATTTCCCTGCATTCGGCGGCTACGAATTGGAAATAGCTGACGACCATTTCCGGCAAGCCGATGAAGTACTTCATGCGCAGCACGTTGTGCTGCGTCGCGACGCCGGTCGCGCAGTTATTCAGATGGCAGATGCGCAAGTACTTGCAACCCAAAGCGACCATCGGCGCCGTGCCGAAGCCGAAGCTCTCGGCGCCGATGATCGCCGCCTTGATCACGTCGAGACCCGTTTTCAATCCGCCGTCGGTTTGCAGGCGCACGCGATGCCGCAAGCCGTTCGCGCGCAGCGTTTGATGCGTCTCGGCGAGGCCCAACTCCCAGGGCGTGCCGGCGTATTTGATCGAGGACAGGGGGCTCGCGCCCGTGCCGCCGTCGTAGCCGCTGATCGTTATCAGATCGGCGTAGGCTTTGGCGACGCCCGCGGCGACCGTGCCAACGCCCGGTTCGGCGACGAGCTTGACGGATACCAGCGCCCGCGGATTGACTTGCTTCAAATCGAAGATCAGCTGCGCCAAATCCTCGATCGAATAAATATCGTGGTGCGGCGGAGGCGAGATCAGGCCGACGCCCGGCCGCGCGAAACGCAGGCGCGCAATCATCTCGTTGACCTTGTGGCCCGGCAGCTGGCCGCCCTCGCCGGGCTTGGCGCCTTGCGCGATCTTGATCTGCAGTACTTCGGCGTTGATCAAGTACTCCGGCGTAACGCCGAACCTCCCGGAAGCGACTTGCTTGATCTTCGAATTCTTCTCGGTGCCGTAGCGGACCGGGTCCTCTCCGCCCTCGCCGGAATTCGAGCGCCCGCCGAGCCGGTTCATCGCAATCGCGAGCGCCTCGTGCGCTTCCGGCGACAGGGCGCCCAAGGACATGCCGGCGCTGTCGAAGCGGCTCAGAATTGCGGTGATCGGCTCGACGTCGTCGATCGGAATCGGCGCCGATCGCGGTTTCAGCCGCAGCAGGTCGCGCAAGCAGGACACCGGCCGATCGTTGACCAGACGCGCGTATTCTTGATATCGCGCGTAATCGCCGGTCATGACCGCCGCCTGCAGCGTCGCGATGACGTCCGGGTTGTACATGTGGTACTCGCCGTCGTGCATGTACTTCAAAAGTCCGCCCTGAGCGATGACTGCCCCTGGATTCCAGGCGCGGCGCGCCAGAAATTCGGCATCGCTCTGCAGGTCGGCGAAGCCCGCGCCCTGAATACGGCTGTCGGAACCCTTGAAGCACAGCTCCACGATCTCGTCGCCCAAGCCGACGATCTCGAAGAGCTGCGCGCTGCGGTAGCTCGCGACGGTTGATATGCCCATCTTCGACATGATCTTGAACAGGCCCTTGCGGATACCCCGGCGGTACCTGCGGCCCAGCTCCAGGCGCGCTTCCGCTTCCATCTTCAACGCGCCCTTGCGCATCAAGTCGAACAGCGTCTGATACGCGAGGTACGGATATACGGCTGTCGCGCCGTAGCCGATCAGGCAGGCGAAATGGTGAGCATCGCGCGCCGTGCCGGTTTCGACCAGGATATTGCACTTGCAGCGCAGCCCGGTCTCGACGAGGCGATGGTGCACCGCGCCGGTCGCGAGCAGCGCGTGGATCGGCAGCTTGCCCTTGACAAGATAGCGGTCCGAAAGCAGCAAGACGAGTTTGCCCTTGCGTACCGCGGCTTCCGCTTGGGCGCAAACCGCGAGGATCGCGGCTTTCAAGTCCAGGGCCTCGTCGTACTGCAGATCGATGAATTCGTGCGGCACGCCGCTGTCTTCGAGCGCGACGATTTGGCGCAGCTTGCGCTGCGAGAGTACCGGCGAACTCAAGACGATTTGTTCGGCGTGCTGCGGCGCCGGAATGAATATGTTGCACTCCGGTCCGATCTGCGTCTGCAGCGACATGACGATGCTTTCCCGCAGGCTGTCGATCGGCGGATTCGTCACTTGCGCGAACGCTTGCCGGAAGTAATCGTACAGTGAACGCGCCTGCATCGACAGCACCGGCATCGGCGTGTCGTCGCCCATCGAGCCGACCGCCTCGCTCTCGTCCTCCGCGAGCACGCGGATGATCTCGTCCCGCTCTTCGGCGGAGACGTTGTACATCTTCTGGTACACCGCCAGCGTGTCGCGATCCATCGGTTCGGCCGCCAGCCGCGGATCGATCAGATCGGTCTGCAGATAACGCACGCCCTTTTTCAGCCAAGCCTTGTAAGGGTGGCGGCTTTTCAACAGATCGTCGACGCGCTTCGTGTCCAGCAGCTCGCCGGTCTGCAGGTCGAGCGCGAGCATCTCGCCCGGACCCAACTTGCCCTTCTTGAGGACATCCTCCGGCAAGTAATCCCAGACGCCCGCCTCGGAGGCGATAGTGATGTGCCGATTCTTCGTGATGACCCAGCGGGCCGGGCGCAGTCCGTTGCGGTCGAGCGTACACAAGGCATAGCGTCCGTCCGTCAAAACGATGCCGGCCGGTCCGTCCCAGGGCTCCATGTGCGTCGCGTAATATTCGTAGAAGGCCTTGAGGTCCGGGTCGATCATGTCGACCGACTGCCAGGCCGGCGGCACCAGCATGCGCATCGCGTGCATCGGATCCAGACCGCCCGCCAACAGCAATTCGAGCATGTTGTCGAGCGACTGCGAGTCGGATCCGGTCAGCGAGACGACCGGCAGGATGTCGCTCAAATCGGGAAGCACCGGCGAGCGGAACAACGGTCCGCGCGCGACGGCCCAGCTACGGTTGCCCTGCACCGTATTGATCTCGCCGTTGTGCGCGAGATACCGGTACGGGTGCGCGAGCCGCCATTGCGGCAGCGTATTCGTCGAAAATCGCTGGTGAAACACCGCGACCGAGGCTTCCATGCGCGTATCTTTCAGATCGGGATAAAACTGCGCGAGGAACTGCGGCATCACCATGCCCTTGTAGACGATCGTGCTGGCCGACAAGGAGGGGACGTAAAATACCGGATCATCGGCTTCCAGGCGCTTCTCGGTGCGCCGCCGCGCAAGGAAGAGCTTGCGATTGAACGCCGCTTCGTCGATGTCGCCGCTGCTGTTGACGAACACCTGCGCTATGACCGGCATGGTCTTCAGCGCCTCCTCGCCGCAGGCGTCGGGGTCGGTCGGGACGTCGCGAAATCCTGCGACGCTGAGCCTCTCCGCCTCGAGCTCCTGCGTCAGGAAACGGCGCGCTCGCGCGGCGAGTCCGGCGTCGCGATTCAGGAATACGAGCCCGGCGCCGAACAGCGGCGTTGGCGCAAACCCGCATTCGGCGGCGACCGCGCGCAGGAACCGGGTCGGCATCTTGATCAACAGCCCGCAACCGTCGCCGGTCTTGCCGTCGGCGGCAATCGCGCCGCGATGCGTGAGCCGGTTCAGCGAACTAATCGCCGTCTGCAGCAGCCAATGACTGGCTTGATCATCGACATTCGCAATCAGGCCGAAACCGCAGGAGTCTTTTTCATAGCGGGGCCGGCACAGGCCCCAGTCGAGCGTGCGTGGATCCGCGCCGCTTGGCGGCGCCGGCGCAGAGGCAGAGTTGATTTCGGTCATGCAGTAACCCGTACCATACCGAGCCGTATGGCAATCACCATAAAGCCGTTTAAAAACAATCAATTAAACCGGTTCTCGGCGCTCTGGCGAGGCATGCCGACGGGGGCGGACGGCCGCGTGCGCGCGCCTACAATATGAGCCCCATAATACCTAGGTAACGGGCACCGTCAATCGACAAGTCGCCGCCGGCCGGCTCAACCGGCGATATAGCGCTCGAGCTGTTCGATTTGCTCGCTTTGCTCTTGCAGCAAGGCCTTGACCAAATCGCCGATCGACACGACCCCGACGACCTCGCCGTCCCGCACGACCGGCAAATGGCGGATGCGCTTATCGGTCATGATGGACATGCAGCGCTGAACGGTATCTTCCAGGGTGACGGTGATGACCGGAGAGGCCATGATGTCGGAGACCGGCGTGTCGCGCGAGGAGCGTTGCCTGAGTATGACTTTGCGCGCGTAGTCGCGCTCCGAAATCATGCCGACGAGCGCGCCGCGCTCCATCACGAGCAGCGCACCGACCTCTTCGGTCGCCATGATCTCGATCGCCCGCAAAACCGACTCCTGCGGCGCGATCGAAAACATTTTACGTCCCTTGACGTTCAGCAGGTGGCCCACGGTATGCATAGACTCCCCCCTGGTCGACGGCCTTAATACAAGGCTCGCAGCCTCGATCGAACCGGTAACTGACTATACTCCGACAGCGGTGCGAGAAACTACTGCCATCAACAAGCCTGAGGTCGCCGCGCCGATCGCCGCTCGGCGGCCTTACGCCGTGGAATCGCCGCACGGCAAGCGGGCCGACCCTTACTATTGGCTGCGAGACGATGCACGTGGCGATCCCGAGGTTTTGGCGCATCTGCGTGCCGAGAACCACTACCGGCAACAGATCATGGCGGGCGCCGGCCCGCTCGAGCGCCGCCTATACGATGAGATCGTTGCCCGCCTGCGGCCTGACGACGGCAGTGTGCCTTACTTGAAAGCCGGTTACTGGTATTACCTGCGCTATGAAGCCGGCCAGGAATATCCGGTATTTGCCCGCCGCGCCGGTACGATGGCTGCGCCGGAAGAAGTCATGCTCGATGCGAACGCGCGCGCGCAAGGTCACGCCTACTACAAAATCGGTTCGCTCGAAGTGTCGCCGAACGGCGAGTTGCTGGCGTTTTGCGAGGACTTCGTCGGCCGGCGTCAATATCGCCTGTCCTTCAAGAGCCTGCACTCCGGCCGGATGATCGCCGAGCAAATCGAAAACGTCGAGACCGATCTCGCGTGGGCTAACGACAACAGGACGATCTACTACATCGCGAAGGAGCCGAAGACGCTATTGGGTCTTTGGGTCAAAAAACACGTCCTGTACACCAACCCCGCCGGCGACGATCTGATCTTCGAGCAAACCGACCACAGCTTCTACACCGGCGTATCGAAGTCCAAGTCGGAGCGCTTCATATTCATCTCGATGGAGAGCACGGTCGCCTCCGAATGGCGCTACGCCGACGCCGACGACACCGCGTCGCGATTCCACGTCTTTCTGGCACATGAGCAAGGGCATGAATACCAGATCGAGCACCTGCGCGATCAATTCATCGTCAGAAGCAATTTTCACGCGCGCAATTTTCGGCTCGCCATGGCGCCGATCGGCCCGCGATCGAACCGCGACGCATGGCGGGAACTGATGCCGCACCGCGAGGACATGTTCATCGAGGACTTCGAAGTCTTCAATACCTTTCTCGCCGTCTCGGTGCGCAACGGCGGCTTGCGCAAAATCCGCATCACGCCGCTGACGCCGGCGACCGACCGCACCGGGTTTTTCATCGACAGCGATGAAGCGGCATATACGACCAGTCTCGGAGACAATCCGGAGCTCGATACCGAAATTGTCCGCTACACGTACTCCTCGCTGACGACGCCGACTTGCGTCTACGATTACGATACCCGGACCGGCGAGAAGATCCTGTTGAAGCGCGATCCGGTCGTCGGCGACTTCGATCCGGCGAACTACCGCACCGAATTCCTGTTTGCTCCGGCCGCGGACGGCAGGATGGTCCCCGCTTCGATCGTCTACCACAAGGACTGTCCGCGCGACGGCAGCGCGCCCCTGCTCCAATATGCCTATGGCGCCTACGGCTCGTCGGTCGACCCCGTGTTTTCCTCGCCGCGCTTGAGCTTGCTGGACCGCGGCTTCGTGTTCGCGATCGCGCACGTGCGCGGCGGCCAAGAGCTGGGCCGCGAGTGGTATGACGACGGCCGGCTGCTCCACAAGAGGAATTCGTTCACCGACTTCGTCGACGTCACGCGCCATCTGGTCGCCTCGGGCTACGCCTCGCCGGACAAGACCTGTGCGATGGGCGGCAGCGCGGGCGGACTATTGGTGGCTGCGGTCGCGAATATCGCGCCGCAAATGTACCGGGCGATCGTCGCGCAGGTGCCGTTCGTCGATGTCGTGACGACGATGTTGGACGATAGTATTCCGCTGACGACGAACGAATACGACGAATGGGGCGATCCGGCCGGCCGCGCGGCCTACGACTACCTGTTGTCGTATTCGCCGTACGATAACGTGCGCGCGCAGGCCTACCCCGCGATGCTCGTTACGACCGGTCTATGGGACAGTCAGGTGCAATATTACGAGTCGGTCAAATGGGTCGCGAAACTGCGTGCGCTCAAAACCAACAGCAATCCGGTCCTGATGCACATCGACATGGATTCGGGTCACGGCGGCAAGCCCGGCCGCTATCAGCGCTATCGCGAGGTCGCGCTGGAGTACGCGTTCTTGCTCGATCAGCTCGGCATCAGCGGATAAAGATTGGCGCCGCGGCCCGGGGGGAAGCGGGGGGAAGCTGAACCGCGGCGCCAATGCCGAACTCCATGGCAAACTCTACGATCAAGGGAGAAGCAATCCTCATGCCAACACTGGAAGTTCCGTTAATTCAGTGCCTTGCGATAATTCTCCGGCGCGCAGACTGACAATATTTGTCAGTGCTTGACGTGCGGGTGACGGACTTTGTGCGCCGGCGGCAGCACGAGGCACGGCTGCTTCTTCGCCTTCAGGCTGCGGCAAATCGAATGTGCGTGCGCCGAGGTAAGACCCGCGACTTGCAAGCGATAGACCTGCCCGGCCCCCGATTTCGTCGAATGTACGCTAGATTTCAAACCATGCAGGGCTGACGGAAATTTCTTCTCGAGAACCTGCCAGTGCTTCAACGCCGCGGCCTTGCCGGCCTTGAACGCGCCGAGTTGCAAGCCGTACGCGCCCGCGCCGCCGGCCGCCGATTTCGCCGCTTTCCCGACTCCGCTTTTCGGCGCCGCCGCCTCCGGTCGCTCTTGTACATGGGCCGTTGCCGTCTCTTTCGCGGTCGACTTCGTCGACTGCGGTTCCTCTGCAGGCGCCGTATTAGCGCCGCCGGGCGCCGTCGTTCCGGCCGGCGGTTGCGCGAGCGCAAAGTTCTCGATGCGGATGCGCGCCTCCTCGGCCCATTTGCCCTCCGGATGATCCTTCAGAAACGCCTGGTAGGCGTCCGCCGTATCCGTATCGCGGGCTTTCTGCCAGTCGCGCTCCTCGTAGAGCTCCTTCAACCGCGCCGCGGCTTGCGCCGTGAACGAGCCCTGCGGATATTTCTTGACAAACTGTTCGTAGGAATCGGTATTGTTCGCGGCACGGGCCTTTTCCCAGGCGCTTTGTTCCCGATTGCAGCCGGAAAGGCCAATTGCCGCCGCTATGAGCGTGACCACGATGATTTTTCTGATATCCATGCCGGCACCCACGAGAATCCGAAAGAGTCCGCATTCTACTGCGATTTGCGCGATATGTCGGCGACGCCAAGCCCGTCACATCGCGGAGCGCCTTCGATCGGGTAATAATCGGCCATGAGCATAGATAATGGTGATGTGCCTCGTCGGGTCGGCCAACGCCGGTTCCTGGATATGGCCTCCGCAACTCCGACCGTCATCGGCACGGGAACGGTTGTCGACGGTAATTTGCGCGGCGCCGGTCCATACGTAGTATCCGGCGAAGTCCACGGGGACGGAGAATTGAGCGGCGATTTGCATGTCGCGGTTACCGGCATCTGGCACGGCGATATCCACGCGCGGCAGGCGATCGTCGCCGGGAACGTCGTCGGCAGCCTGCGCGTCGACGGCAAATTGGAGATCGGCTACACGGCGGTGATCCGCGGAAGGGTCAGTGCGCGCACGGTCGCGATCGCCAAGGGCGCCGTGGTCGACGGCGAAATCCAAGTTACTTCCGGCGGTCCGGTGGAGCATTTCGAGGAAAGGCGGGGGCCCGCAAAGTAGATCTTGTTTGGTATTGGCGACAGATATCGCGCACTTTGTGTGTTTCCGCAGCTTCCCGCATTCTATGATCCCATGAAGGAATACGATGTCATCGTCGTCGGCGGAGGCATACATGGGGCCGGCGTTCTGCAGGCCGCCGCCGCTGCCGGGCACAGCGCCCTGATGATCGAGCAAGGCGCGATCGCCAGCGGCACGTCGAGTCGCTCGAGCAAACTGATCCACGGCGGCCTGCGCTACCTGGAGTCCGGCCAACTGACCCTGGTGCGCGAGAGCCTGCGGGAGCGCGCGATCCATCTGCGGATCGCATCCGACCTCGTCGAGCTGAAGCCGTTCTATATCCCGATCTACCGCGACACGCGCCGCCGGCCTTGGCAGATCAAACTAGGACTGTCCCTCTATGCGATGCTCGGCGGCTTCGACTCAAGTACCCGGTGGGGTGCAATACCGCAGCAAGAATGGTCGGGCCTAGACGGACTCGATACTCGGGGCCTCGACGCCGTGATCCGCTATTACGACGCGCAGACGGACGATGCGTCGCTGACTCGCGCCATCGTCGCTTCGGCATGCGAGCTCGGCGCCGAGCTCGCCGCGCCGGCGAAATTCCTGCACGCGACGATGACCGAGCATCGTGTAATTGCGACCTATGAGCAAGGCGGACGGATCGTCGAAGGCTCGGCGCGGGTGCTTGTCAACGCCGCCGGACCCTGGGCGACTGACGTTGCGCGCACGATCAGCCCGGCCATCGGCATACCGGCCGTCGATTTGGTTCAAGGCACGCATATCGTCGTGCCGGCGCCGATTTCGGCCGGCATTTATTACGTCGAAAGTCCGCAGGATGGCCGCGCGGTGTTCATCATGCCGTGGCGCGGCGCCACGCTGATAGGGACGACCGAAACCGCCTATCACGGCGCTCCGGAGCAGGTGCGGCCGTTGCCCGAGGAAGAGGAATATTTACTAGCCGTCGCGCGTCGATATTTTCCGGCATTCGGCGATCTCGAACGTGCCGACATCAGCAGCCGCTTTGCCGGCCTGCGCGTGCTGCCGGCGGCGTCGAAAAACCCGTTTGGCCGTTCGCGAGAAACAATATTCACCACCGACCGCCCGACGAGGCCGCGTGTCCTCGGGATCTACGGGGGCAAGCTCACCGGTTGGCGCGCGGCCGCCGATCGGGTGATGCGTACGATCGCAGCGTCCCTGCCCGAACGGCGGCGCCTGGCCGCCACCGAAAATTTGATTTTGAGGAGAAATGGTATGGACGCCTCCCACTTCAAGGATGAATTGAGTAGGTGAGCTTGCGAAGGAAGTGGACCCTCCGGGCCGACGGCATCAAAGTGCCTAAGGTCGAAGGTGTTCAGTCTTCACAGGCAACCGGAGGGTCCGACATGAATCGTATCGTGGTTGGAGTGGATATCGCAAAGCGGGTGTTTCAGCTGCATTGGGTGGAGCCCGAGACGGGCGAGATTGTGGCGCTGCAACTGAAGACGGGAGAGGTTTTTGGAGCATTTTGCTAATCGTTCGAGCTGTCTGATCGGCATGGAAGCGTGCGGGGGATCGCAGCACTGGGCGCGATCGCTGCAGAAACTCGGTCACGAGGTGAAGTTGCCGTCGGGGCGGATGGTCAAGCCGTTCGTGGGCGGTAACAAGAACGATGCGGCGGATGCGCGCGGGATCTGGACGGCGGTACAGCAGCCGGGGGTCAAGGCGGTGGCGGTCAAGAGCGAGGAGCAGCAGGCGGTGTTGGCGCTGCATCGGATGCGCGAGCAGTTGGTGAAGTTTCGCACCGCGCAGATCAACGGTCTGAGGGGATTACTCACGGAGTACGGCGAAGTGATGCCGCAAGGTCGAGCCGGGATCAAGCGAGATATTCCGGGAGCTTTGGGGCGTTTAGCGGATCGGTTACCGGCGATCGTGATCCAGACCTTGCGTGAACAGTACGCGCGACTCGGTGCGCTCGATGAACAAATTAGCCAGATCGAGCGGCGCTTACGCCAATGGCAGCGGCAGGACTCAGCGAGCCGGCGCATTGCGGCGATCCCCGGTGTGGGGCTGCTGAGCGCGACGGCGGCGATCGCGACGATGGGCGATGCGAAAGCATTCAAATCGGGCCGCGAGTTTGCGGCCTGGCTTGGATTGGTGCCCCGACAAACCGGCACGGGCGGCCGAGTCCGATTACTCGGTATCAGCAAGCGCGGCGATAGATATCTTCGCACGCTGCTGATCCACGGTGCCCGCTCGGTGCTGACGCACAGCCAATCGCCGCCCGAGTGGTTGAGCGAATTAGTGCAGCGTCGGCCGAAAAACGTGGCCGTCGTGGCGATGGCGAACAAGATGGCACGCACGATCTGGGCGCTCACGGCCCATGAACGGGCGTATCAATCTGGGTACGTGAGTCGACCCGCCTAGGGTTGCACACACGGTCGATTAACCGTCAACAAAGGAAGGTACGCTAAAAGGTTGCGCAAGGACTACAACGTGTGATGGTAAACAGGTCAGACCGTGACCCGCCAAGCCTGAATGAGGTTCCGAGCTTTGAGCTCTCAGGAGAAATGAGGCGCGGGTCAGCGAAATCCATCAGGGCCCGCAGGCTACGGTCTGCAAAACAGGCCGGATATAAACCTGCAGCCTCATCTGTCGGCCACCACACGCGAAGAGCCCTTGCACATCGGGAGGCGTCCATATAAACGTCATGACGAGGAACGGCACGGCATTGCTGGTGGTCGCGCTGCTCTTGATAGCGGGCGCAGAGGCTCATGCCGACGGCGACTACATCAGCCCGACCAACGAGCGCATGCGCTTGTCGCTCGGCATCATGCAGGTCTCGGCGGCGACTTCGCTGCGTTTGGACAACAGCGCTGGTCAACCCGGAACCTTCATCAACGCCGAAAACGACTTCGGTTTGGAGCGCTCCCGGATCAACCCTAAATTTCAATTCGTCGTACGCGCAGGCAAGCGGCACCGTGTGCGAATCGATTATTTCGGCTTGGACCGCAACGATACGAAGATCCTGACGCAAGGTCCGATCGCATTTCGCAACGTCATTCTGCAGCAGGGCGACCCGGTGCAATCGGATCTGAGCCTGCGGGCGCTCGAAATCACGTACGGCTACTCGTTTTGGCACAGCGAAAGACTAGAGATCGCGAGCACGATCGGCATCAACGAGGTCGACATCTCGGCGCGCGCACGCGTGCAGACGCAGACGGTTCATATCGATCAGCGCGAAGATCAAGCGGGACCGTATCCGGTTTTGGGAATCGACGCGACCTGGGTCGCGAGCCGGCGTTTCTATTTCGACGGCCGCGCGCAATACTTGAAGGTAGCGATCAATCACCGGCAAGGTTCGTTGGGATTATATGAGCTCGACGCCTTGTATCGATTTCGGCCGAACGTGGCATTCGCGCTGGGCTACCACATCGTCAAGGCCAGTTTGGCCTCTACCCAAGGCAAAGACGCCGGCCTCTTCGATTTCCGCGCAAAGGGCCTGGAAATGTTCGTCCGGGTCGCGTTCTAGCGCGCCGCGGCAGGTTCGACGAAGAAATCGACCCGGTTGTCGGCGGCCGCCGCTTTATTCCATTCGCCGGCGGTTAGCGAATCGCTGCGCTGCGGATACGGGACGGCGACGCGTGAGGCCGGCGCCTCCTCGATCGCGACCGAGATCGCTCCGCCGGTCCGTTGGCGGACGCCGGCGAGCAGGTTGCCGAAGGCGAGCGACTGGCGCTCCCGGCCAGACAAGGATTCTTCGAACGGGTTGCCGATCGCATCGCATTTCGCGGCGGGCAATTCGGGGCTCGCCGGTACATAGCCGTCGGTCGCATTGCCGCTGAGGCAGAATTGCCCGGCCGAACTAGAGACTCTGACGACGCCGCGGAACCCCTCGGCGACGAGCTTCGCCAGCAGATCGCGCATGATGTCGAGCCGGCCGCGGTCCATTGGAATTTCGCCGTACGGCACCGTCGCGGTCAGGAATTTCGAAACGGCCGCGTTGTTGCTGCCGCCCGCAACCGCCGCGCCGCCCGCAACCGCCGCGCCGCCCGCAGCCGCCGCAGCCGCCGCGCCACCGGCCGGGTTAGGTGCTGTCACCGGCATATTCGCCAACGCACTCGTCAGATCCTTGACGGTATCCGATAATTCGGCGCGAGCGCGGCTGATTTCCGCATTCGCAGCCGTCAGACTCGCGACTTCGGCGCGCGTCTGCGCGAGTTGATTGCGCGCGGAGATCCACAGCATGGCGAACACCGCGACGGCCAGGCCAGCGGCGCCGGCGGCCGCCGGCCACGGCCATGCCCACTTCTTGGGTGCCGGCGGCGCCACGGCGGCAGGCGGCGGCTCGATCGCGGGGCGCGACGACGGCACCACATGACGGACGTCGCTGACGATACGCGAGGCAAAGCTATCCAAGCTCGCGACGATGAAGCGCCGCAGGTCCGCTCCCTGATCCTTGACGGCCGTCTCGAGCCGCCGTCCCCAGTCCGGCGCGGCGGCGGCGGCCGGCCGATCCGGTACGGCCCCGGCGGCACCGCCGCCGTTGAATTCCACGGGCGTTAACGCAGACTCTTCGGCATCGCGGCGATCGGGCAGCAAGTGCAGCTCATAGAGCACCTTGGACACGTCGACCGGGCGCACCTGCTTCGGCAGAACGCCCATCGCCCCGAGCGCTCGCGCTTGCCCGACGTAAAGCTCCCCCTCCTGGGAGGTATACATCATGATCGGGATCATTGCCGTCTGCGGATTGCCCTTGATCGCCTGCACGGCTTGCAATCCGTCCATGCCGGGCATCAAGTGATCCATGAAAATCGCGTCGGGCCGGTTGTGCCTCAAGTACTCGATCGCCTGTTCGGCCGACTCCGCCATGTCGACCTCGATGTCGTATTTCTCGAGCATGCGGCTCAAGATCACTCGCGCCGATTTCGAGTCGTCGACGATTAATGCACGTTTGCGGATCATAGGCACGGCGAGTCGCCGCGCGCGCGCGCGCGGCTGCTCACGCGGATCTTGTTGAGGTTGCGCCCCAGGGCCAGGACTTCAAGCGGATTCTTGGGACGCGGATTCCTTGTTTTGATGGATCCACGTCAATGCGGACTCGACGTCGGCGAGTTCACTTGCCGTGAAGCCTTCGATGCGCACGCCGGTCGCCGCGGCCTTCTTGCGCGCGAGTTCCGCGCTAGCGACTCCATGCACCCAAACCAAGCCGCGGCGGACTTTGGCCGTGAATTTTTGCTGCTTCTCTTCGCTCATTGTGCGACTCCTTGGATGAAATTGAACCCGATAATGCGAACGATACACGACTCGCGCACCGATGAGGAACCTCCGATCGGCGTCTCGGTGCGCGGCGATAACGCGGTCGGGTAGCAAACGGTGGCGTACGCCACCGTCGCGACCATGCCGATAGCACGGCTCTCCTCCGGCCGGCGGCCAGCCGCTGCGCGGCGCCCGCGCCGTGACCGGTTCGCGGCGATCGCGCAACGCGCCGCCGAAATGCCGTCGAGCGAGCCCGCCAATCGCCGACAACCCGGTACCAGCATGCCGATGCCTCGTTGGGAAGGAACGCTAATCGCGGATGCCGCTGCCGCTATTCATCAGCGCCACGGCGGCCACGAACATACCGACCGCGGCGGCCACCATGATGCCGAACGCGAGCCGCACGTCGACGTCCGACGAATCGAGAAAGCCGTAACGGAACGCGCCGACCATGTACAAAATCGGATTCGCGTGCGATGCGACGAGCGCCCAGTGAGGCAACATCTTGATCGAATAGAATACGCCGCCGAGATAGGTCAGAGGCGTCAGGACGAAGGTCGGGAACCATGAAATCTGATCGAAATTCTTCGCGAACATGGCGTTGATGAACCCACCGAGCGAGAACACGATGCTGGTCAGCAATGCCGCCGAGATGATTGCCCATATGTGCGCCAGCGCCAGGCGGGTAAAGAACAGCGACACCAGCGTCACGACGACACCGACCAGGAACCCGCGCAGCACGCCGCCCATCACGTATCCGGAGACGATCAGCCAATTCGGCAACGGCGAGACCAGCAGCTCTTCGACGTGTTTGCCGAATTTCGCGCCGAAGAACGACGATACGACATTGCCGTAGGAATTCGTGATCACTGTCATCATGATCAGCCCCGGCGCTATGAATTGCATGTAATCGTGGCCGCCGACTTGGCCGACGCGCCGGCCGATCAGGCTGCCGAATATGATGAAGTACAGAGTCGCGGTAACCGCGGGCGGCAAAATCGTCTGGCCCCAGATGCGCACGATGCGCCCGAACTCGCGTATGACGATCGTCTGGAAGCCGATCCATTCGCTTCTGGCGCGCGAGGCCGCGGCGATCAAGCGGTTTCACCGTTTGCCGCTTTGGCCTTCGCGCCGGCGTCGACCAGCCGAATGAACAGTTCCTCCAAGCGATTGACCTTGTTGCGCATGCTCGCGACTTCAATTCCCTGCCGGCTCAGCTGCGCAAATATATCGTTCATGCTCTGGCCCATGGAGACTTCGATTTCGAGGGTACGATCATCGGGCATCGCCGCGCGGAACCCCGTCAGCTGCGGCGGCGATGCGCTGGCATTGCGCAAATTGAACACAAACGTCTCGGCCTGCAGCTTTCGCAGGACGTTGATCATCGTGTCGCGTTCGATGATTATGCCGCCGTCGATTATCGCGACGTTGCGGCAGAGGTTCTCGGCTTCCTCCAAGTAATGGGTCGTCAGAATGATGGTCGTGCCTTCGGCGTTGATTTTGCGCAGGAAGTCCCACATCGAGCGGCGCACCTCGATGTCGACGCCGGCCGTCGGTTCATCGAGAATCAGCAACTGCGGTTCGTGCATCAAGGCCCGTGCGATCATCAAGCGCCGCTTCATGCCGCCGGAGAGCGAACGAGCGATCGAATTGCGCCGGTCCCACAGCTGCAGCTGCTTGAGGTACTTCTCGGCCCTTTGTTTGGCGAGTCTTCGCGCGATACCGTAGAAACCGGCTTGATTGACGACGATTGTAAAGACCGTTTCGAATTGGTTGAAGTTGATCTCCTGCGGGACGATGCCGATGCAGGACTTCGCGATTTCCAGCTCGCGGTCGATGTCGTGCCCGAAGACCTCGACGGCGCCGCTGGTCTTGTTGACCAGCGAGGTGACGATGCCGATCGCAGTCGTCTTGCCGGCGCCATTCGGGCCGAGTAGCGCAAAAAAATCGCCCTCGTCGACTTCGAGGTCGATGCCCTTCAGCGCTTGAATTCCGTTTTTGTACGTCTTCGAGAGATGTCGCAGAACGAGGGCATGCATAAGAGCCGCGTAGACTAAACTGGCGGGGGTCCCGCCGCAATGGCCAAACACGCGCCGACAGACGCGCCCCGTCCGTGGGGACGCCTCAGCTTGGACCGAGCGACAGCTGCGCCGCGGCGAGTTGCAGGCCATACAACTGCACTCGCCTCAAGCGCGCGCTATCGGCCCGCGCCGCCGCCGTCGTTAGCGCCGTCCAATAGGCAGCGCAGTTTCCCCAGCGCGCTGACAAATGCGTGGTCTCCGCCGCGGCGAGCGCCGGCAATCGATCCACCGTCACCAGCCGCAGTGCGACGGCGGTCTGCTGCCGCATACCAAGCAATAATTGTGCCGACAGCGGGGCCGTCGAGGCGACGTGCCAGGCGTAGAACAGGGCCAATTGCACGAAATCCGAGCCGCGTGCGCCGGCTTGCCCGGCATCGGCGATGCGCCACGGGTAGCCGTTCTGTAGACGCTGCTGCCAATAACGGTCGTCGTGGAATTGCAGATCGAACAATGCATAAGGACAGTTGGCGGCCTCGGCCTTTTGCGCCGGCGACAAGATTGAGACCGCCGCGCAAAGCTCGGTCGACGCGCCGCAGCAGCCGCCGTCCGGCGACTCGCCGCCGGAGGTCGCTGCCAAATCCAGGAACCGATGATTCAATTCGCGCAATGAGCGCGCGAGACCGGCCGATACGGGAGCCTCCCTGGCCCAGCGCTTGACCACGGTATCGTGCATGACCGCCTCCCTAGCCTCTTTCCCGAGCCCAACGGGGGCTTCAGGGCCGGCTGTGCATTTCGCCGCGAAGACATCGCGAAAAAACCGGCCCTACCCCCTGGTAGGCACGCTAACTTTGTGATTAATTTCTGTCAAATTCTTTTTGCGGCGAAAACAACGAAATTGCATCGAACGGGAGCCGGACATGAGAGTATCGGACGATCGCTACACGCGGGATCGCTCGCGCCTGGATTTGGCGCTGCGCTTGATCGGCCTAGAGGCGCGAACCTTCACGATCCGCCAGTGGACCGGGCTCAGCGACGATCGCATTCGCAAGCTCTACCGCAGCTACGTTCTGAACCCGGACGCGCGATCGGTGCGCCGCCATCGAGGCAAGTCGCCGCGTCAGCCGGCATTTTTCTTCAGGAACCCGGAATTGCATTTTCAGGGCGCGCAGCTGGCGAGTTTGTACCTGATTCACGGTCTGCTCGGCGGCGGGGAAATCGGCCTCGAATCCCACTTCCGTCTTGGTTCGATCGAGTCCGGAACGCTGCTGTGCCAGGCGTACGAGGCGTATCTCGATCTGCATGAGCCGGCCGGGATCTCGTTCGAACATGCCTGGTTTCTGCTCCTTGCGCTGGCGAGGCACAACGAACTCGGCCTCTCTCGATGTACGGTGTGCGGTGGCGTGAAGCTCGTCGACTTGCTGGCGCGGCGCGGTATGCCGTGCGCGTATTGCCGGCCGGCGGCGCCGAATCCGGCGCTGCAGCCCACCGTGCCGCCATAGGAACGCCTGCTAGAATCCGGGCATGGAACGACGCAACACGTTTGCGGGGCCCTATTTGGACCGAGCAGCGCACCTGCGCCAGGATCCGGCTTGGTTCGCCGGCGCGCTTGCCGACCGCGCCAGCCGCGCGGTCGTCATTTGGAATTCGCGAAATTTGATCGCCGACCGCGCGCCGCCGCGCGCCGCCTTGCTGGACATAGCACTGCTGCCGCAGGACCGCCGCAACGCCGATGAGCTGATTCTGCTCGGCCGTTTCGGCGACAGCTTTTGTTTCGCCGTCGAAATTGAATCGCTCGAGCCGCCACAATTGCTGACCGGCGCGCGATTCGAGGACTTGCGGCTGATCGCTCCGGACCTACCGGCCGCCGAGGCCGGGCTGTTGGCGTACGCCCGCGCGATGATCTCTTGGCGGCGCCGGCATCGATTTTGCGGCAGCTGCGGCGCGCCGACCTTGCCTTCGCGCAGCGGGCACGCCCTGATGTGCGGCAACCCAACCTGCCGCACCGAGCAGTTTCCGCGCATCGACCCTGCGATCATCGTCTTGGTCAGTGACGGCGATCGAGCGCTGTTGGGCAGACAAGCCTCTTGGCCGCCCGGCCGCTATTCGACGATCGCCGGATTCGTCGAACCTGGCGAATCGCTGGAGGACGCCGTCGCGCGCGAGGTCCACGAGGAGACCGGGATTTCGATCGGCGCGATCGAATATTACTCGTCGCAGCCGTGGCCTTTCCCGGCGTCGTTGATGCTGGGTTTCACCGCGCTTGCCAAGTCTACGGAAGTGCATCGCAATGACCAGGAGCTCGAGGACGCCCGCTGGTTCACGCGCGCCGATCTCGCCGCGGGCGCCGTGCTATTGCCCCCGACGCAGTCCATTTCGTTCCGCTTGATCGAGCAATGGTTCGATGCCGGCGGCACGCAAAAGCTGCGCGCATTACACGGAGCCGCCCCCTGGCGACCATCGCACTAGACGGGGGCATCGCCAACCTGTTGTTCGTGTTGGCGGCGGCGGGGCTTGCCGGCTTCATCGACGCGATGGTCGGCGGCGGAGGATTAATTCAAGTGCCCGCGCTCTTGGCCGGCTACCCGGCAACGGCGCCGGCGACACTGCTCGGTACGAACAAGCTGGCGAGCATCCTCGGCACCTCGAGCGCGCTCGCGAGGTACATGCGCTCCGTCGGCATACCCTGGCGCGCGTTGCTGCCGAGTGCCGCCGTTGCCTTGCCGGCGGCGGTCATCGGCGCGAGCCTCGCCAGCTCGATCTCGCCGGCCGCCTTCCGGTGCGCCGTGCCGCTGATATTGACCGCCGTGTTGCTCTATGTCCTCGGCCGCAAAGATTTGGGGGCGGTGCACAAACCGCTCGCCTTGTCGCTGCGCCGCCGTGCCGCGGCGCTCTGCGGCATAGCCGCCATCGGCATGTATGACGGATTTTTCGGGCCCGGCACCGGCAGCTTTCTCATGCTGCTGTTCATCCGCGTCTACGGCTTCGACTTTGTGAACGCTGCGGCGAGCGCCCGCGCGATCAACGTCGCCACCAACGCGGGCGCGCTCCTATATTTCGGCGCGCTTGGCCACATCCGTTGGCCGCTGGCGCTCGCGCTCGGATCCTGCAACATCACCGGCAACCTGATCGGCGTCCACGCGGCCCTGACGCGCGGCAGCCCCTTCGTGCGCCGCATCTTCATCCTGGTGGTCACTGCTCTGATCGCCAAGACCGCCTGGGACGCGTACCGATTCCTGCCGTAGGGCGGCCTGCGGGCATGACAACTTGATCCCGGACCCGCGCGCTGCGGGCGCCGGGATCAAGAGCGCTCGTGCCGCGACACCGTCCTTAGTAAAGAGACGAGTCCTTGTTCCAAGCCGGCAACGGTGCCGAGACCGGCGGTTCGACCGGTGCGGGTGTCGGAGCCGGCGGCGGCGGCGCTGCCGTCGGCACGGAGAACGGCGCCGCGGGCTTTATGCTCGGTCCCGTCGACTTGGCCGCCGGTTTCGCCTTGGGCGCTGCTTTCGTGCGCGCGGCTTTCTTAGGCGCACTCTTGGCCGATTTCGCCGCGGCGCGCCGCGATTTTTTCGCGGCGCGCGCCGGGCGCGCTTTCTTTCTCGCCGTCTTCGCCTTGACGCGCGTCTTTCTCGCCTTTGCCACCGGCCGCTTCTTCGATTTAGCTTTCTTCGATTTGCCCTTCTTCGATTTGGTCTTCTTAGCCATGGTCAATCTTCTCCTCGCGGGTCGCTGCAACACTTGGCATCAGAGTAGCCCCGAAAAAGTCCGCTGTCATCTGCACTGCGTGCTGGAGTTGATCGCTCGGATTGCGTACATTGGCCGGGGCATCCGATACCTACCGCATGGCCGACGAAGCAACGACTCCACCGACCCGTCCTTTATATGACGTCTGGCTAAAACCCCGGCGGGTGTTCCGCGAGATGGCCGCGGAGCCGATTACCCATGTCGATTACCTGCTCGGCGCCGCTCAAGGGGTCGTCAGTTGGCTGGCGCTCAGTCGGGCGCAGTCGGCGGGAGCCGATACCGGCGTCGCGCAAATCCTCGGCAAGGCCTTCATCGCCGGTCCGATCGCCGGCGTGCTGGGCCTTTATTTGATGACGGCGGTTTACACGCGTTTGGGCCGCCGCGCCGGCGGCAAGGCGACCCGCAACCAGGTATTTCACGTCCTCGCGTACAGCGGCGTCCCGATGGTCCTGTCCCTCGGGATTTGGCTGGTCGCGGCTTTACTGGCGGGCGAAGCGACATTTGTCGAGGCTCCGCGCGGCGATTTGGAGACTTTCGTGGCGTTGCTGTTGCGGGTGCAGTTCCTATCGCACGTGCTGTTGATCGGTTGGAGCTTGCTGCTGCAGGTCATGGGATACAGCGAGGTCCAACGCCTAGGGTTGCGGCGCGCGTTCGGCATTTGGATCGTCGGACAGCTCTTGGTCATGCTGATGATCCTGTTCCTTTGGATCCTGATCATCGGCCTCGGGATCGCCACTCCGCCGCCGCCCGCTTGAGGAGTCAAGTATCGGGCGGACGCGCGGCCTCAGTGGGGGTCTCGCTGCCGGCGCGTCCACGGCCAGGCGTTCGAGTACCGCGCGGGCGACCCCGGCCGCCGAAAGGCGCGCCTTGGCCGGACGCGACTTTCTACCGGCAGGCGGTGCGCCGGCCCGCTTGACGCGCCGGTTGGCGCGCGATTTCGCGGCCGGACTCGGCGCGACGATCTTGCGCGCCGCGTCGGCCTTCTTGCGGGCTTGTTTGGCGGCTCTCTTTGCCTTCTTGAACGCCTTGCGCGCCGCTTTGAGCCGTTCCTTGACGGTCCGCAGCGTTCGTTTCGCCGCTGCGGCGCGGGCGGCGGCCGTAGCGGCCCGCCGCTGCGCCGCGATCGCGTTTTGGGCCGGAACTGTCGGTATCGCAGCCACGATCGGCGCCCCGCCTTTTTGCCGTCGAGACCTATAGCTTAGCCCCGGTCCCGTGCATAGTCATTCTCGCTCCGCCGCAGGCTACGGCAGTACGCGCAGCAAGTACTCCCGTACCGCGGCGATCTCGTCGATCGATACGGAATGCCCCATCGGATACTGATGCCATTCCACCCGGTAGCCCAATTTGAGCAGCTCGTCGCGCGCATGCTGGCCGAGCGACAAATGCAGCACCGGGTCTTGCAAACCATGCGCCATGAAGATCGGCGTCAGGTCATTCGCCGCGGTACGCTCCGCAGCGAGTCGGCCGGCGGCCGGCAAGTAGCACGACAAAGCCAGAATCCCGGCCAGGCGCTGCGGCAAGCGCGGCGCGGTGTACAAGCCGACCGCACCACCCTGGGAGAACCCGCCGATGACAATCCGGTCCGCCGCGATTCCGCGCGCGCCCTCGCGGGCGATCAGCGCCCGCAGATGGGCATCGGCATCCGCGAATCCGGCCAAATCCTCGTTGAGGCCCCGCTCCAAGCTCGCGATATCGTACCAAGCGCGCATCCGCATGCCGCCGTTCAGCGTCACCGGCCGAACAGGCGCGTGCGGAAACACAAATCGCCAGGCGCGTTCCCCCCGATGCACGAGTTCCGGCACGATGGGCTCGAAATCGTGACCGTCGGCGCCGAGGCCGTGCAGCCAGATGATCGCCGCGTCGGGTTTGGCGGCCGTGTCGATATCGATCGTGTCGAGCAAGATGGCCCATCGTACTAGATCAGCGCCGGCGAAGTCCTGCATTTGACAGCGCCTGCATTTTTATGCAGCATGTATGCAACTTTATGCAGATGCCGGGCCAATGCTCCGTTTGAATTCAGACAACACCAACGCTCCCGCGCGTCGCGATCTGCTCGCCAAGATCATTCGCGAGCAGACCGTCGGCCGGCAAATTGAGCTGGTCGACTTGCTGCGCAAACGCGGCCATGCCGCGACGCAGTCGAGCGTCAGCCGCGATTTGCGCGAGCTCGGCGTCGCCAAGCAAGGGCAACGGTACGTGCTGCCGGATGCCGCGGCGGCGCCGAAAAGCGACCTCTCGACGGTACGGCACTTCGTGCGCGCGCGGCTCAATGCGGGCGCCAATTTGATCGTACTCAAGACCAAGATCGGCGCCGCGCAAAGCGTGGCCGTCGCGATCGATGCGGTCGACTGGCCCGAAGTCGTCGGCACGATCTCCGGCGACGATACGATCTTCATCGCCACTCGCGGAGCCCGCGACCGGCGCAAGCTCGACGAGCGCCTGCGCGCCATAATCGGAATCTGAGCGATGAGCATCGATGCGGCGCAGGGCGCTCGGCCCATACTCCTGGCTTTTTCGGGCGGTCTCGATACCTCGTTCTGCGTACCGTGGCTCAAGGATACGTATCGGCGGCCGGTGATCACGGTCACGGTCGACACCGGCGGAATCGATGCCTCCGCCGCGCGCCAGCTTGCCGAACGCGCGGCGCAATTAGGGGCCGCCGAGCATCATTTGATCGACGCGCGCGCCGCCTACTTCGAGCAGGTGCTGCAATTCCTGATCATGGGCAACGTCCGCCGCGGTCAGCTCTATCCGCTGTGCGTCGGCGCCGAGCGCGTGCTGCAGGCGCAAACGATCGCGCGTATCGCGCTGCAGTTGGGCGCGAAAATGGTCGCGCACGGCTGTACAGCCGCCGGCAACGACCAAGTGCGGTTCGAGGTGGCTTTGCGGACGCTTGCGCCGGAACTCGAAATTCTCGCACCGGTGCGCGACCGCGCCTTCAAGCGGCCGGAACAGCTAAAATACCTCGAAGACCACGCTCTGCCGATTCCGCCCTTCGGCGCCGCCTACTCCGTGAATCGCGGTCTGTGGGGCGTCACGATCGGGGGCAAGGAGACGCTGACGTCGGCGGCGAGCATTCCCGAGGACGCCTGGGTTCTGTCGAAGGACGCCTTCCTGCGCCCGCGGACTCCGGAGCGCCACGTAATCGCTTTCGAACGCGGTGTGCCCTCGGGTCTCGACGGCGAGAAGCTGCCCGCCGTCACGGCCATCGAGCGGCTCGAAGGTCTCGCCGGACCCTTCGGCATCGGCCGCGGCATCCACTTGGGCGACACCGTCATCGGCACGAAGGGCCGAGTCGCGTTCGAAGCGCCGGCTGCCGAGGTGCTTTTGAATGCGCATCGCGAACTCGAGAAACTGGTGCTGACCGGCCGGCAGGCCCGCATCAAGGAAAGCGTCGCGCAACCCTACGGCGACCTCGTTCATGAGGGCCAACATCTCGATCCGGTGTGCCGGGACATCGAGGCGCTGCTTTTGTCCTCGCAGCTGCGCGTCACCGGCGAGGTTACGGTGCTGCTGCGGCCGGGTTCCGTGTTCGTCGAAGGCGTGAGCTCGCCCTATTCCCTGATGGCGGCGTCGAAAGGCGTTTACGGCGAAGCGGCCGGAGAGTGGACGCCGGTCGATGCGTTGGGCTATTCGAAAATGCTCGCACTGTCCGGAATTTTCTATAGGCGCGCCGGAGCGGGCAGCCCGTGAGCGGCATGCGCACGCTCGTCGTCGATAAGATCGCCTCGGTCACGCAGGCTTGCGGCCTGTCGCACGAAGTGCGCATATCCGCCGACTTCGCCTGCGAAGAGGGCATCGTGCTGGTGGTCGAGATTCTGAACAACAAGTCCACGTACAACACCTTGGAACTGACCAGCGGCCGAATGGCCAAAATAGCGCGCGGCGACATCGTCGTCGGCGCGCTCGGTCATCGCAAGGCGCTGTTCGGCTATTCCGGCTTCATACCAAGCGCGCTGAAACCCGGCGACGTGATCCAGATGCTGAATATCGGCGGCGTGCTCGGCATTTGCGACTCGGCGACGCCGGACAAGGGCAAACCGTTCGATTGCCGCGTCTTGGGCGCCGTGCTGACGTTTCCGTACCTCGGCGAGCGGATCGGCGTACCGGCCAAGGCCGGCTACGTCGCGCTCGATTTCCAAGCCGGCGTCAACACTCGCGGCGTGCCGGTCGTCGCTCTGGCGGGCACCTGCATGGAGGCGGGCAAGACGGCGGCGGCCTCCGCGATCATCGCGCGCATGCGCCACCGCGGACTCACCGTCGATGCGTTCAAAGCCACCGGGGTATCGCTGCGGCGCGATATTTTGGCGTTCGAGGACGCCGGCGCGCGGCGCACGATGATCTTCACCGATCTCGGAATAGTGACGACGACGGCGCAGTGCGGCCCGGCCCTGACGCGCACCATGCTGACCGAAATGGCGAGCGGCCGTCCGGACGTGATCGTCTTCGAACTCGGCGACGGACTACTCGGCACCTACGGCGTCGAGGCGATTCTCTTGGACAAGGACATCAAACCCACGCTGACCGCCGTCGTGCTCTCCGCGAACGATCCGGTCGCAGCTTGGGGCGGCGTCAAGCTGCTGCGCGAGCGCTTCGATATAGAGCCTTGCGCAGTGACCGGCCCTGCAACCGACAATCAGGTAGGCGTGCAGATCATCCGCGAGCAAATGGGCGTCGAGGCCTTCAACGCGATCAGCAGCCCGGCGGATCTCGGCGATCACGTGATCGCCAAGCTTGGTATCGACAAAGTTCGCGTATCGAAGGTCGCCGCGGAATGAACGGGCCGATGCCGACCATCGTGCTGGGGGGCACTGGATACGTTGCCGGGGAACTGCTCAGGCTGATCGCGGCGCATCCGCGCCTCGAACTCGCGGCAATTGCATCCGACAGTCAACCGGGCGGTGCGGTTGCGGCGGCGTTCCCGCATTTGCAGAGCGTCTATCCCGAGCTGCGCTTCGCCGCGGTGCCGGAGGTCGAGGCCGTGCTGCGGTCGAAGCCGAAATCGGCTTTGTTTTGCGCGGCGCCTCACGGTGTCGCGGCGGCGGTCGTCGATCGTTTGCTGCAAACCGCCGCGGCCGCCGGCTCGGAAGTGCATTGCGTCGACATTTCGGCGGACTTCCGCTATGCCTCCGCCGCCGCGTATGAGGCCGTGTACCGGCAAGCCCACGGCGCGCCGCAGCGCATCAAGGAGTTCACGTGCGCGGTGCCCGAACACTTGAAGAAGTCGCCGACGGCGCATATCGCGCACCCCGGTTGCTTTGCGACCGCCGCCTTGCTGGCGAGCGTACCCTTGCTCGCCGGCGGCATGACCGACACGCGCCTGTTCGTTACCGGCATCACCGGCAGCACCGGCTCCGGCCGCAAGTACGGCGAGGGGACGCATCATCCGCTGCGGCACGGCGACCTGTATTCGTACAACGCGCTGAGCCACCGGCACGCTCCGGAATTCACCGCTTGCGCGAAAGCCGCGACCGGCATCGACGCGGAGTTCAACTTCGTCCCGCATTCGGGCTCCTATGCGCGCGGCATTCACGTGACCGTCCAGGCCAGCCTGAAAAAACCCTTGAGCCGCGAGGCCGCCCTGGACGCTTTGACCTCGTTTTACGCCGGCTGCCCGTTCGTGCGCGTCGGCGAGGCGCCGCCGCGCATCAAAAACGTCGCCGCCAGCAACTACGCGCATCTCAGCGCGGCGACCAACGGCACGACGATCGCCGTCGTCGCGGCGATCGACAATCTCACCAAGGGCGCTGCCGGCGGCGCGGTGCAGTGGATGAATCGCTTGTTGAGCTACGATGAAACCGCCGGGCTGACCGCCCCCGCCCCCGGCTGGACCTGAGGCCGCACGATGGGCAGCGCCGCCAACTCGATAGGCCAGGCTCATGCGAGCCATCTCGCTCAAGTTTTCGCGCAATATCCGATCGAGGTCGCGCACGGCGATGGCGTCTGGCTCTACGCGCGGGACGGCCGCAAGATTCTCGATTTCTACGGCGGCCACGCGGTGGCGGGCCTGGGCTACGGTCATCCGCAATGGCTCGCAGCTCTCGAGCGCCAGGCGCGTCAGATGGCCTTTCAAACGAATGCGCTGCCGATCGCTATTCGCGAACGCGCGGCGGCGAAGTTGGCGAAGTTCGCCGGTCTCGGACTCGACACCGTGTTTTGGGTCAATAGCGGCGCGGAAGCCAATGAAAACGCCCTGAAAATGGCGTTCAAGATCACCGGGCGCACCAAGGCCGTCGCCCTCGAACATGGCTGGCACGGCCGCAGCGCCGCGGCCGGCGCGGTGACCTGGGGAGCCATCGAGAAATGGTACGGCTTTCCGCGCACGCCGTTCGAGGTGAGTTTTGCGCCGCGCGACGAGCCGGAGGCGGCCGACCGCATCGTCGATCGCGACACTGCCGCGGTCATCGTCGAACCGATTCAGGGCATGGGCGGCGCGTACGATCTCGGCAAGCCGATGCTGCTCGCGCTGCGCCGGCGCTGCGACGATGTCGGCGCGCTATTGATATTCGACGAGGTGCAATGCGGCATGGGACGCACCGGAGCGCCGTTCGCCGCCAATTATTACGGCGTGACCCCGGATATGTTGACGACGGCGAAGTCCCTGGGCAACGGCTTCCCGGTGTCGGCGCTGATGTTTTCGAAACGCATCGCGCGCCTGCTGAAATACGACGACATGGGAACGACGTTCGGCGGCGGTCCGATGGCCTGCGCCGTCGTCGAAGCGGTCGTCGACACGATCGAATCGGAATCCTTGCTGGCGAACGTGCGCCGCGTGTCGGCGTACATTCGTTCATCCTGCCAAATCGGCCCCGTCGTCGGCTTCCAGGGCGTCGGCTTCTTGCTGGGCCTGAAGACCTCCCGGCCGGCCAAGGAAGTCCAAGCGGCGCTGATCGAGAAGAACATCTTGGTCGGCGCCAGCGGCGATGCGCGCGTGCTGCGGTTGCTGCCGGCCTACATCATGACCGAGCAGCACGTCGACCAGCTTCAGGGCGCGTTGGCGCAAATCTCGCCATGAGACGTTTTCTCGCTTTGGCCGATTTCAGCCGCCAAGAGATTTGCGATCTGCTCGCGCTAGCGCAGTCGCTGCAAGATAAACCGCAGCCGAAGGCGCTCGCCGGCAGGATTCTCGGTCTGGTCTTCTTCAATCCGTCCTTGCGAACCTTGGCGTCCTTTCAAGCCGGCATGGCGCGTCTCGGCGGGAGCTCGTTCGTGATCACGCCGGGACAAGGCACTTGGGCTTTGGAAACGCGCCAACATGCGATCATGAACGGCGCCGCCGCCGAACACATCAGCGAGGCAATCCCCGTGCTCGCCTCGTATTGCGACGCCATCGGCGTGCGCGCGTTCGCCGAAGGGAAGAATCTTCAGGCCGACCTCCACGAGAACCTGTTCCGGATCATCGATGCGCTTTGCGAGAAGCCCCTGATCAACATGGAGTCGGCGGTCAATCATCCATGCCAGGCGCTCGCCGATTGGCGCACCTTGGACGATCTCGCGGTGCCCGTGCAAGGAAAATTCGTGTTGAGCTGGGTCTATCATCCACGGCCGCTGCCGCTCGCCGTTCCCGCCGCGACGCTGCAGATGGCCGCGCAGCGCGGCATGAACGTGGTCGTTCTGCGTCCCGAGGGCTTTGCGTTGCCGCGGGAAATCATGGACCAGGCGCGCAGTCTCGCATCCGCGGCGGGCGGCGCGGTCAGCGAGACGGCGGACCGGGCCGCCGCGCTCGCCGGCGCCGACGTACTCTATGCGAAGGAATGGGGAACGACGAGCTATTACGGCGACGTCGAAGCGGACTCGCGGCTGCGCGCCGATCTCGCCGATTGGTGCGTGCGCGAACGGTGGTTTGCGGGCGCCGCGGCCGGGGCGAAACTGATGCATTGTCTGCCCGTGAGGCGCAACGTCGCCATCGCCGATGAGGTGCTCGACGGCTCGCGCAGCATCGTCAGGCGTGAGGCGTTCAATCGTTTGGTCGTGCAGATGGCCGTTCTGCACCGCATGCTCGCTTGATATCCCGGACGCCGTGGAGCCGTTGCAATGATCATGAAACGACCAGACCCCTCGATTGCGGTGCGCGCATTGAAAAGCGCGGCGCCCTACATCCGCATGTACAAAGGCAAGGTCTTCGTCATCAAAGCGGGCGGTGCGGTGTTCGCCGACCACTCCTCGACTCGGCTGATGATCGAACAAGTCGCGATATTGCATCAAGTGGGCATCAAGACGGTATTGGTGCACGGCGGCGGCCCGCAGCTGGACAGCGTGCAGGCCGCGCTAAATATCGAGACTCGCATGATCGGCGGTCGCAGGGTGACCGACTCCGATTCGATCGACGTCACCGCGATGGTGCTCAGCGGCTTGATCAACACGCGGATTCTCGCGATATGCCGTGAACTCGATATAGAGGCGATCGGCATCAGCGGCGTCGACGCGGGACTCATTCGGGCGCGCAAGCGGCCGCCCGTCGCGGCAGCGGACGGAACTGGGCAAATGATCGATTACGGTTTCGTCGGCGACATCGAATCGGTCAACACGACGGTCATCGAAAAGCTGCTCGCCAACGGATTGATGCCGGTCGTCAGTCCCTTGTCGGCCGATTCGCAAGGAACCTTGCTGAATATCAACGCCGACACCGTCGCGGCCGCGATCGGTGGCGCGCTGTCGGCCGAGAAGCTGATCCTGTGTACCGGCGCGCCCGGCATCCTGGAGCGCGTCGACGATCCCGGCTCGGTGATTTCGTACACCGACGTCAAAGGTTTGAAGCGCTTGCGCGATCAGGGCAGCCTGCTCGACGGCATGCTGCCGAAGGCAGATGCGATCGAAGGGGCGATCAGAAGCGGTGTGCGCCGTGTCCATGTGATCACGTACAAGTCCGCCGATAGCCTTCTCGCGGAGATATTCACGAATGAAGGCACGGGCACGCTCGTGGTCGCGGATTTGAACGCGCTCAGCCCGGCGGAACAACAAAGTGCGGCCGCGAATTCCTGACGATGTGCGGCGCATGACTCGCTTGTGGGACAAAGGGGGGCCGCTCGATCCGCGCGTGCTGCAGTACACGGCAGGCGAGGATCATCTGCTCGACGACCGGCTGGTGCGCTACGACGTGAAGGCGTCGATCGCGCACGCTGAAATGCTGGCCGCGCAAGGACTGCTGCAGCCGGACGAGCTGGCGGCGATACGCGGCGCCCTGATCGAGATAGGCGATGAACACGCCCGCGGCGAATGGCGAATCACTATCGACCAGGAAGATTGCCAGACTGCGATCGAGAACCGTCTGACCGCGCGCATCGGTGCCGCGGGCGGTCGCTTGCACGCCGGCCGTTCTCGCAACGATCAGGTTCTCGTCGCGCTGCGCCTCTATCTGCGTGACGCCGTTGCGGACTTGAGCGGCGGCGCGCTCGCCGTCGCCGATGCGCTCGACGGGCTGGCAAATCGCGACGGAGCGATCGCGATACCGGGATACACGCACATGCAGCAGGCGATGCCGAGCACGGTCGCCTTGTGGGCGCAGGGCTACGCCGCGGAGATACGCGACGATGCCGAGGGCATTCGCCTCGCCGGCCGGCGGATCGAAAAGAATCCTCTCGGCTCGGCCGCCGGCTACGGTACGCCGAATTTGCCGCTCGATCGCGAGTCGACGCGTCGGCGCCTGGGCTTCGCCGTCAACCACGAGCCCGTTACCGCCGTGCAATTATCTCGCGGCAAGGCGGAAGCGCAGATTCTGTTCGAGATCACGCTATTGACCCAGGACTTAGGGCGCCTCGCGACCGATCTGATCTTGTACGCCACGCAGGAATTCGGCTTCGTGCGGCTTGCGGATGAATTCACTACGGGCTCGTCGATCATGCCGCAGAAGCGCAATCCCGACGTCTTCGAACTGATTCGCGGGCGCAGCGCCGTCGCTCAAGCGGCGCTGACCGAGGTGTTGGGGGTGACCCAAAAATTGAGCTCCGGCTATCACCGCGACTTGCAGCTGATCAAGCCGCCGCTTTTTCGTGCCGTCGACTCCTGCGCTCAGACGCTCGGACTCTTGCCGAGCGCCCTCGGCGGCGTGCGTTTCGTCGCGGAGAATGTTCGCCTCGATCCCGGCATCGACGCCGCGGCGGCCGCGAATGCGCTGGTGATGCGTGACGGTATTCCGTTTCGGGAGGCATACCGGCGCATCGCCGAGTCGCTCAAGAATAAGTAAAGGCCTGCGCGGTCATCCCTCAGATGCCCGGCGACGGCGCGGGGCGCGCTCGAACCGGTCAGATTTGGCTAGCCTTCGTTGCCATATATGGCGTATCGTGTGCGCCATGAAAAAACCCACCCATGCCTTTTTTTCCAAGTTATGCGCATCTTTGGCGCTGATCGCCGCGCCCCTCGCGGCCGGAGCGCAGACGCCCAGCGCCGGCGCCGCACCGAGTCCGCAATCCGCACCGGTAGCGGTGCCCTCCGCCGAGCAGGCCGGATATCTGATCGGCCTGAGCTTCGGCCAGCAGATGCATCAAGTGGGCATCACCAACGAGGTGCCGGTTGCCGAGATCGATCGCGGCTTGAAGGCGGGACTCGCCGGCGCCAAATCGACGCCGGCGGATCAACAGGGACTGCAGGCGTTCATACATTCGATCATGGAAGCCACGCTGACGCGCAACAAGACCGCGGCGAAGGATTTCCTGGCGCGCAATGCCAAGGAAAAGGGCGTCAAGACGACCGCTTCGGGACTTCAGTACAAGATCGTCGAGGCGGGCGACACGAAGGCCGCCGCGCCGTCGTCGACCGACGAGGTCACGGTGCAATATCGCGGGAAGTTGCTCGACGGCACCGAGTTCGACAGCTCCTATTCGCGCGGCGCACCGGCGACGTTTCCGATCGATCGGGTCATCAAGGGTTGGCAGGAAGCGCTCGTGATGATGAAGCCCGGCGCCAAATGGAAATTGTTCATTCCGCCTGAATTGGCCTACGACACCAGCCCCCGGCCGGGAATTCCGCCCGGCTCCATTGTTGATTTTCGACGTGAATTTGCTCGCCGTTAAACCTGCCGCGGCGCCTACGGCGCCGCCTGCGCGAAGCGACTCGGAGCCGCAGAAACAATAGCGATTGCGCGATGGGCGCGGCTGCGCCAACCAGGGCACGAGTGCCGGGCTATACTAGCCGCATGCGGCTGGCATGGCTCATAACCTGGTGCGGCGTGGGCGGATTGATCGGCGGGTGCGGTCAAAAGGGCCCGCTGCTGCTGCCGGACGCGCATCCGCAAACGCCTGTCGTCATCAAACCGGCGGTCACCCCCGACACCGCCGGCGCCGGCTCCGACGACGGATAAGCAGGCCGGCGCCGTTCATGACGCTCCCCAGCCTTGAGCCCTCTGCGGCAGTGAGCGGATGAGCTCTCGCAAACTGGTCCTCGTCGACGGCTCATCCTATCTGTACCGGGCCTTCCACGCCCTGCCACCGCTCAGCAATTCCAAGGGCGAACCGACCGGCGCAGTGCTCGGTGTGCTCAACATGTTGAACAAATTGATCAAGGACGAAGCGCCGGAGCGGATCGCCGTCGTGTTCGACGCTCCGGGCCGTACTTTCCGCGACGATTTGTTCGAAGCGTACAAAGCGCACCGGCCGCCGATGCCCGACGATTTGCGCGCGCAGATTCCGCCGCTCCTCGAGGCGGTCGAGGCGATGGGATTGCCGTTATTGCGCGTCCCGGGTGTCGAGGCCGATGACGTCATCGGCACCTTGGCGAAGCGCGCGGCGGCAGAAGGCTTCATCGTGTTGATCTCGACCGGCGACAAGGACATGGCGCAACTCGTGAGTCCGAACATCGAATTGGTCAATACCATGAGCAACACGCGCCTGGATCGCGGCGGCGTCAAGGCCAAATTCGATGTCTATCCGGAGCAAATCATCGACTATCTCGCGCTGGTCGGCGACAGCTCGGACAATATTCCGGGGATCAGCGGCGTGGGCCCGAAAACCGCCGCCAAATGGCTTGCTCAATATCGGACGCTGGACGCCGTGATCGAACATGCCGCAGACATCGGCGGCAAAGTCGGCGAGAATCTGCGCGGTGAGCTCGCAGTGCTCGAATTGTCGCGCAAGCTCGCCACGATAGATACGGGGTTGGCGCTAGATGCCGCACCGGAGGATCTGTGCCCGGGACGGCCCGACATTGCGCGCTTACGCGCGCTGTACGGAAGACTCGAACTGCGCTTGTTGTTGAAATCACTGGAGACCCAGGCGCCCGTGGTCTGCGGCCCGGCGGCCATCGGTGCCGGCGCGTCGCAAGCCGCGACGGCGATCAGCCCGCCGATCGCTCTGCAGGGCGCGCCGGCGAGCGCGCCAGCGCGCCGCTACGAAAAAATCACCTCGCAGGCCGCGCTCGCCAAGTGGCTCGCGAAACTCGCCGGGGCCGATCTCGCCGCATTCGACACGGAAACCGACAGTCTCAATTACATGCGAGCCCGCATCGTCGGCTTGTCGTTCGCGGTATCGCCCGGCGAAGCGGCATACGTGCCGCTCGCGCACAATTATGCCGGCGCCCCCGAGCAACTGAGCCGAGATCACGTTCTTGCGGCACTCAAACCGTGGCTGGAGGACGCCGGCAAATTCAAAGTCGGTCATCATCTGAAGTACGACATGCACGTGCTCTGCAATTACGGCATGGCAATCGCCGGTCATTGTTACGATTCGATGCTCGAATCCTACGTGCTCAACAGCGTCGCCAATCGCCACGACATGGATTCGGCCGCACTGAAATACTTGGGGGTCCACACGATCCATTTCGAAGACGTCGCCGGCAAGGGCGCGAAACAGATCACATTCGACCAAGTCGACGTCGATCGCGCGACCGAATATGCCGCTGAGGATGCCGATGTCACGCTGCAGCTGCATATGGCGCTGTGGCCGCAGATCGAGTCGCTGCCCAAGCTCGCTAGCCTCTATGAGCGCATCGAACAGCCGTTGGTGCCGGTCCTGTTCAGAATGGAGCGCGCCGGCGTGCTGATCGACAGCGAATTGCTGCGTGTGCAGAGCGGACAGCTCGCGGCGCGGATGCGGGAACTCGAGGAGCAAGCCCACGCCGCGGCCGGTGCTCCGTTCAACCTGGACTCGCCGAAGCAGCTGCAGGAAATCCTCTTTGGGCAGCTCGCAATTCCGGTCGTCCGCAAAACGCCGACCGGCCAGCCATCGACCGCAGAGGATGTGCTCGAGGAACTCGCCGCCGATCATTCGCTGCCGCGACTGATTTTGGACTATCGCGGCGTCGCCAAACTGAAGTCGACTTATACGGACAAGCTGCCGGATCAAATCGAGCCGTCGACCGGGCGCATTCATACTTCGTATCATCAAGCGGTTGCCGCGACGGGACGACTCTCTTCGTCGGATCCGAATCTGCAAAATATCCCGATACGCACGCCCGAAGGCCGGCGCATCCGGCAAGCCTTCGTCGCCCCGCCGGGGTGCGCGCTGGTTGCCGCGGATTACTCGCAGATCGAATTGCGGATCATGGCCCATCTTTCCGGCGACACCGGCTTGCTGCGGGCATTCGCCGAGGACCGCGACATTCATCAAGCGACCGCGGCCGAGGTGTTCGGCGTGGCGCCCTCCGCGGTCACCACGGACCAGCGCCGTTCGGCGAAGGCGATCAACTTCGGACTGATCTACGGCATGTCGGCGTTCGGCCTGGCCCGTCAATTGGGTATCGGACGAACCGACGCGCAAAAGTACGTGGATCTGTATTTCGATCGCTACCCGGGCGTCAAGCGATACATGGACGAGACGCGCAGCCAGGCACGTGCCGCCGGCTTCGTCGAAACGGTTTTCGGACGGCGCTTGTACCTGCCGGAAATTCAGTCGCGCAATCAGGCTCTGCGGCAATATGCGGAGCGCAGCGCAATCAACGCGCCGATGCAAGGAACGGCGGCGGACATCATCAAGCGGGCCATGATCGACGTCGACGGATGGCTGATCGGCGCAGCGATTAGCGCGCGGCTGATCATGCAAGTCCACGATGAACTGGTGCTCGAGGTCGCCGAAGCCGATGTCGATGCGGTCGTCCGCGAACTGCGCTTGCGGATGGCGCGCGCCGCGGATCTGCGCGTGCCGCTCAAGGTGGATATCGGCGTCGGCCGCAACTGGGACGAGGCGCATTAGGGCGCGCCCCGACCCCCGGCGCGCGCCGCCGCGCTGGAAATGTCAATATTTATAAGAACTTAGGAGATAGGTATCAATTAATGACCGGGGCTGGAACTTTTGATCGGCGCCCCCATCTAATTTAACGAGCGATCAATGCGCTCCCCGTTCTTCTCCCTGAACGGGCAGACCCGGTTTGTCATCCCCATGCCGGGTTCGTCTGCCCCGATGGCTGCTTCCAAGCGACCCTCGGGGCTTTTTTTTACGCCACCGAAAACCAGCGGTCCATGACCGTGCGCGCCTCTTCGAATCCCTCTTTCGCGCGCGCGGAAAACAATTGGGCCGTGACCGCCGTATCGGCGCAGGCCGCGCGCGTCGCGCCAAGCACGCGCTGCGCTTCTTGGCGATTCAACTTGTCCGCCTTGGTCAACAGCACGTGCGCCATGCGGCCGCGCGCGAGCACCCATTCGAGCATCGCGACGTCTTGCGCTGCGAGCCCGCGGCGGCTGTCCACGATCAAAACCAGGCCGACCAACGACTCGCGCACGTTGAAGTAATGTTGCAGTAGCGCGAGCCAGCGTGCGCGCACGCTTTCCGGCACTTTTGCAAAACCATAACCAGGCAAGTCGACCAAGCGCTGATTGGGCGCAAGCTCGAAAAAATTGATCAATTGCGTGCGCCCTGGCGTGCGGCTGACGCGCGCTAGTCCCGTTCGCCGCGTGATCGCGTTGATCGCCGTCGACTTGCCGGCGTTCGAGCGACCGGCAAAGGCGATCTCGAGCCCGAGGTCGGGCAGGAGCTGACTTGCCTCGGCCGCGCTGGTCACGAATTTCACATTGGGGTAGGTCGACATGGTCGTCGTTTGAACGTAATTTATTGAACCTAGTGTACAATTTAGCGCTGCAATAGGCTCAACTAAGAACGGGGTAATGCGCGATCATGAAGCGGTTTTTGATTTTCGCAACAGCGATGACCGGCATCATTCTGAGCGGCGCGGCCGCATCGGCCGGCGACGCGCAAGCTGGCGACGCGCAAGCCGGCGCCGCACATGCCGTCGTCTGCCAAGCATGCCACGGCGCGAACGGCAACAGTGTCAACCCGATTTGGCCGAGTTTGGCCGGCTTGGGCGCCGGCTACATCGCCGAACAATTGCAAAATTTCAAGGACGGCAAGCGCAAGAATCCCGTGATGATGCCGAACGTCATGCCCTTGACCACGGCCAATATGGAAGATTTGGGCGCCTATTTCGACAGCTTGCCGAACACCGGGCTCGAAGCGGACCCATCGTATTGGCAGGCGGGCCAACAGCTCTATCGCGGTGGCGATTCCGCGCGCGGCGTACCCGCGTGCATGGCCTGCCATGGTCCTGCCGCGCGCGGCAACGAGCCGGGCAGGATTCCCGCGTTGCGAGGCCAGCACGCGGAGTATCTGATCAAACAGCTGCAGGACTACGCGTCCGGCGCGCGCGCAACGGGGCCCAACGACATCATGCAATCCATCGCAGTCGCGATTGTCCGCCGACGACATGCGTAGCGTCTCGTCCTATTTGCAGGGGATCCGATAATGCTTCGATACCAACGTCTTGCCGTCGTCATCGCTTTCACGGTCTTGCTCGCCGCGTGCGCAAAGCAGCAGCCCGCGCCACCGCTAGCCTCGACCGCCGCGAGCCGCGGCACTTCGGCGGCGCCGGCTGCGGCGCGCGCCGGCGGCGCCGCAGCGCGCGGTGATGCGGCGACCATGGCCGTCGCGCCCTCGACGATCAAGCGATTGAACGAGGACGGCTCCGAGACCGTCGAGGATACGACCGGCGACAGCGGTACCCATAACCCGCTGCTGGCGGCGGTCGCTTCGACCGCAGCGGCGGCGACCCCAGACTCGCTCGCCAAGTGGCAAGAAGGCGTCAATTACACGCGTCTGGTTCCGGCGCAAGCGACCGCGGCGCCGCCGGGTCAAGTCGAAGTCCTGGAATTTTTCTGGTACGCCTGCCCGCATTGCTATGCGCTCGATCCACTGGTCCAGGCGTGGAAGAAGACCATGCCCCCGTACATCAGCTTTTCGCGAGTGCCGGTCACCTGGAATCCCGGCACGCGCTCGCTGGCGCGGTTGTTCTACACGCTGCAGAGTCTGGGCAAGCTGGACGCGTTGCACTCGGCTGTATTCAAGGAAATCCATGTCAACAACGATTTTCTGGTTGGCACCGACGATGCGGCTTCGGAGCGTATGCAGCTGGCCTTCGTGAAGAAATTCGGCATATCCGAACAGGCTTTCGAGAGCGCCTATCACTCATTTTCGGTGGAAACGGATCTGCAGCGGGCGGATGAGCTGACGACCCGATACCGCATCGCCGGAGTGCCGACGTTCGTGATCAACGGCAAGTACGTTGCCGATGTCGCGAGCGCGCAGGGCGAGGAGCGCTTGCTGGAGCTGGTCAGCGACCTCGCCGCAATGGAACACAAGCACACTTAGCGCCGCTTTCAGGCGACCGCGGCTCACTGCGCCACTAGGTCGATATCGATCCCCGACTGAGCAATCATGGACAAAGGGCGAATGGAGGCGTTCAGCGACGGCGTGATCGCGATCATCATCACGATCATGGTGCTCGAGCTGAAGGCGCCGCGCGGCAGCGGGCTCAATTTGCTGATTCCGGTCATTCCGACGTTCCTGAGCTACGTACTCAGCTTCATCTACATCGGTATTTATTGGAACAACCACCACCACATGCTGCACGCGGCCAGGAAGGTCAGCGGGGCAGTGCTCTGGGCCAATCTGCATTTGCTGTTCTGGCTGTCGCTGATTCCATTCGTGACGGCGTGGATGGACGAAAGTCATTTCGCTACCGCTCCGATCGCGCTGTACGGCGTCGTCTTGCTGATGGCGGCGATCGCCTATTACGGTTTGGCGCGATGTCTTGCAGCCGTCAACGGCGAGGATTCGCAACTTGCGGCGGCGTTAGGCAAGGATCGCAAGGGGCTGGTCTCGATCGCGATTTATATTGCCGGTATCGCGACGTCGTTCGCCAGTCCGCGCGCAGCGCTGGCAATGTACATCTTAGTGGCCGGAATCTGGTTCATACCGGACCGTCGCATCGAAGCAAGCGCCGGCAATTAGGCCGAACTGCGGCGCGGTTCGGGGGGTGGCGCGGCCGGCCGGGAGTGGCGCGCCCGCCGAGATTCGAACTCGGGACCTTCGGCTTCGGAGGCCGACACTCTATCCAGCTGAGCTACAGGCGCAATTCTCGGGCTGGCGATAGTACCCGCGGATCGGCAGCGGCGTCCACTAGCCGCGCAGCCCGACGATTTCGACCCAAGTCGGATTCTTGCCGACTCGGTACTCCCGCAACAAAATCAATTCGCCGCTCGCCGCGTCGATCAGGTAGCAGACGAGCGTGTTCGACAATTGGCCGGCGGCGAGCAGATAGCTGCCGGACGGGTCGATGCCAAACGCCCGCGGCCGTTCGACGGTCGGATAGGCATCGACGCGGGATAGGGTGCCGTCGTCGGCATCGACCGCGAACGCCGTCAGCACGCTGGTCGTGCGCTCGGATGCATAGAGAAACTTGCCGTCTGGCCGCAAATGTATATCCGCGGCCCAGGGCTGACCGGCGAATTCCTTCGGCAGGCAGTCGACGGTTTGCAGCGGCCGGCCGATCGTTCCGCTGGCGGAGTCGAACGGATAAACATCGATGGTGCCGTCGAGCTCGCAGACCACATAAACGCGCTTGCCGCTCTTCGAGAACACGATAAAACGCGGACCGGACTTCGGGCGGACGCCGACGGTCCGCGGCTCGTTCGGTGAAATCGTTCCGGTATCGGCGTCGAACCGTTGCTGATAAATCAGGTCTCCGCCCAAACTCGTGTGCAGCAGATGGCGATTCGACGGATCCGCGACGATGCAGTGCGCCTTCGGTTCCGTGTCGATGACTTGCAGCGTTTCGCCGACCGCACCGTTCGGCATGATCGAATTCACGGTCACCTTGTTGCCGCCGTAGGACGCACTCAATAGAAAGCGCCCGGTGCGGTCGGTCGCCAAATACGAGGTGCTGTCGGCAATCGCCGTGCTGGCGATCGGCTCCGGCACGCCGGTGTGCCGGTCGATCCGGAATGCCGCCACCGCCGAATGAGCCGCGTTGCTCAGGTGCCCGGCGTAGAGAAGCTCGCCCGTCGGGTTCAACGTCAATACGATCGAGCGACCCACCTGCACCGGACGATGAACGACGACCGTTTCCATCGGTGTCAGGTCGCCGTCCTCTCGGAGATCGAAGACCGAGAGATCCTGGCTATCCGCGTTCGCGACGTATACGACGCAAGAGGGTCTGGCTGGGCTCATATCGATGGGATGCGATGGTGCGTTGTTTTCATGAGAACGACCGGCGCCGTCAGGAGCGCTTGCGCGCCGTGACTTGGATTTCGATCAGCATCCGCGGATCAGCAAGTCCGGCGCTGATCATCGTCGCGGCCGGCCGGACGTCGCCGAAATATTGGCGCAGAACCGGCCAACAGCGGGGAAATTCGCCGGCATCGACCACGATGTAGGTCACGCGGACGACGTCGCGCAAACTCGCGCCGGCCTGCGCCAGCGCGAACTCGATGTTTTTCAGCGATTGCTCGGTTTGCTCGGCGATGCCGTCGGCGATCGACATCGTCGCATAATCAAAACCGGTCGTGCCCGACACGAATATCCAATCGCCGTCGACGACGGCGCGCGAGTAGCCGATATCCCGCTCATATGAAGATCCCGAACTGATGAGGCGGCGAGTCATCGATCGAACGGCGATTTTCGGGCCCCGCGCCGGCGATGCAAACGATGATCAGCCAGGCATCAACCTTGGAGATGTATTCATTGCCCGCCATTGCCGGTGCCTCCATCGCGCGTTGCCGTGCGCGTCTAGCGCGCCGCCATCGATTCGCTCAGCAGCGTTCTCGAGGACGGCATTATGGGCGCACCGGCCCCCATCGTGAAGGGCCCTAGCGTCGGCGGTGCCGGATACGGCGCGACCTGCAAATCGCGAACGGCGCGCTGACGCGCGCAGCGTAACTTTCGTAGGCTGCGCCGAATCGCGTGCGCAGCTTGCGCTCCTCGAGCGCCGCTTTGCGCCACAGCGCGACCGCGGCGAGCCCCACGGCGGCGACTGCGCGCCATTCGCCTGACGCAAGAGCCGTGCCGACGAAACCCAATAACAGGCCGCTGTAGATCGGATGACGCACGTATTGGTACGGACCGTTTGTCACGAGCGTGTGATCTACTTTGATCGTCACGACGCCGCTCCAATTTTGACCGAGCCTTCGTCGTGCCCACGCCGCGAACGACAGGCCCGCCGCCGTCAGGATCGCCCCGCCCCACGCCAACCATTCGGTTGCCGGCGCAAACCGTTCGTCGACGCCGGCGCCGTCTATCCGTAGCGGCGACAGCAGCACGAACGCGACAATCAGCGGACCCGTATGGGCCGCGCGCGACGCGAAAGATTCCCGCCATTGAACCGCTTTGACATCGCCGGACGCCGCCCACCAATACAGTGCCCAGATGAGCCACATCGCGGGAATCAGGTAGCGTACAACCGTGTCCATAAATCGAATGCCCCGGCTGCGAGATCCGGCGCGCGACCGATTTGGCCATCCGGCGGCTATTCCGTCAATAGCCCTGTCTCGCTATACTGTCGCGTCGAACGAGTTTTTAGCCCATTTTCAGCGAGTCACCGTGGCCAAGACCGAAACTTCTGATACTCACTTCCTCAATTCATTCAGCCTGGTGCTCGGTATTCTGATCTTCATCGCCATCCTGCTGTTCGCCTTTGCCCGGCAATTGGGTCGTCGCCAATTGGATTATGACCTGCAACAGCCGTTGCACCTGAACGCCGTGGAATCGAATGTCGCTCCGGTGGCGCGCGTCGCAATCGCGGGGCACGACAATTCCGCGCTGGCGCCGGTTGTCGCGCCGGCCGCCGCCGCGCAGGACGTGCCGAAGACCGGTAAGGAAGCATTCGAGAAAGTTTGCTCGGCGTGCCATGCTCTGGGCCTCAACGGCGCGCCGAAAATCGGCGACCACGCGGCTTGGGGTCCCCGCATCGCGCAAGGTAAGCCGACGCTGTATCAACATGCCATGAACGGCCTACGCCTCATGCCGCCGCGAGGCGGCACGAACTGGCCTGATCAGACGATCCGCGAGGCCGTCGACTACATGGTCTCACTCAACAAATAGGCCTGTCGAACGCGCGCAGCCGCACCGCTTCGGCGACGTGCGCGATGCCGATCCGACGCTCGCCGGCCAGGTCCGCGCAACTGCGCGCCATATTCAGCACTCGGTGATAGGCTCGCGCCGACAAGCGCAGACGGGTGATTGCTCGACTGAGCAGGTCGCACGAGGCCGCGTCCGGCCGGCACACCTGCTCGATCTCCCGCGCGGTCAACTGCGCATTCGGTTTGCCCTGCCGTTCCAGTTGCAGGCGCCGCGCCGCAGTGACACGCTGCGCGACCACGGCGGTCGTCTCGGTCTGCGGCGGCGCGTCGGCGAGCAATTGCTCAGCGGACAATGCGGACAATTCGACGTGCAGGTCGATGCGGTCGAGCAGCGGGCCGGAAATGCGGCTGCGGTATTTGGACACTTGATCCGCGGTGCAGCGGCAGCCGCCGCGACGATCCCCGGCGTAGCCGCAAGGGCACGGATTCATCGCGGCGACGAGTTGGAAGTTCGCGGGAAACTCGCTGGTTCTCTTGGCGCGTGAGAGGAGCAGGACGCGGCTCTCCATCGGTTCGCGCAATGCTTCGAGCACGTTGCGCGCGAAATGGGGCAGCTCGTCGAGAAACAAGACGCCGAGATGCGCGAGCGACAGTTCGCCTGGCTGCAGCGCACTGCCGATCATCGACGCGACCGAGGCGGTATGATGCGGATTGCGGAACGGCCGCCTGCCGAACTGCGAAGGCCGTCGCCCGGCGGCCGATTCGAGACTCGCAACTTGCAGCGCCTCGCGGTCCGAAAGCGCGGGCAGGAGGCCCGGCAAACGTTGTGCGAGCAGAGTTTTCCCGGCGCCGGGCGGGCCAACGAACAGCAAGCCATGTGCGCCGGCCGCGGCGATCTCGAGTGCCCTTTTGCCGCCATATTGCCCGCGCAAGTCGGCCAAATCCGCTGCCGCGGCAGGCGCCTCAGCCTGCGAGCACACGGCGGCCGGAAGTTCGGCGCCGCCGCGCAGAAAGTTGCAGATTTGCAGCAGGTCGTTAGCCAAACGCACGTGCGCTGCGCGAACGAGGGAGGCTTCCAGCGCGTTGGCGGCCGGCACGATCAATTCGCTGCCAAGCTGCGCGCCGGCGACGAGCGCCGGCAAAAGCTTGGATGTCTCGCGCAGTTCTCCGCTGAGGGAGAGCTCCCCGTAGAACTCTCGCCGCCGTAACGCCTGTGCGGGCAACTGTCCGCTCGCCGTCAAAATACCGATGGCAATCGGCAAGTCGAAGCGGCCACCCGCCTTGGGCAGATCGGCCGGCGATAAGTTGACGGTTATTCGGCCTGCGGGAAACGCCAGACCGGCCGTCAGCAGGGCGGCGCGCACGCGTTCCTTGCTTTCACGCACGACGGCCTCGGGAAGCCCGACAATGATGAAATTCGGCAATCCGGCTGCCAAATGCACTTCGACCCGCACGAGCGGCGCGTTGAGCCCCTCCGGTGCCCGGCTCAACGCAGTGCTGACCGCGGTGCGATGACCTCTAGCCGAAGCCAACGAAGCTGGCGAATCGATGGACCTGCGCTTCCGTGGCGTCAGGGACCGGCGAGCTTCGCTTCGATTTCCTTGAGCTTGGCCTCGAGCAACGTGAGCTGGGCCTGCGTGCGGGCCAGCAGTGCGGCTTGGACGTCGAACTCCTGACGGTTGACCAAGTCGAGTTTGCTGAGCTGAGCTTGCAGCACCGCTTTGAAATTGCCTTCGATGTCGCGTCCGAACGCGCGGACCGGCTCCGGCACCGAATCGGCGAGGCGGCGCGCGAGCTCGTCGAGCGCCGTGGTATTGATGAAGTTCATCGTAGACCTCCGCTACTGTGTCAATGATCGCACGCTCGCAAGGCACCATCGCCGCTTCGATGTGCCAAATTGGTGCACATTGACCACGGCGCCGCGGCTAAAACATTGATTTGCGGTCGTAACCGAATGGCACGGAAGCTGCACTGCCAAGAGCAATAGTACTCGTATGCGGCATCGGAGGCTTGGCGTTTAAGCGGTGCGAGCGCGGAGAAATGCATGAAGCTGATCACCGCGATCATCAAGCCGTTCAAGTTGGACGAAGTCCGACAGGCGGTGGCGGATCTCGGCATACAGGGCATTACGGTGACTGAAGTGCTGGGATACGGCCGGCAATCCGGCCACACGGAGTTCTACCGCGGAGCCGAATATGAGGTCGGCTTCGTGCCAAAGGCGAAAATCGAACTCGCGGTCGACGATACGATCGCGGAGCAGGTAACTGAGGCCATATGCAACGTGGCGAGAACCGGAAAGATCGGCGACGGCAAAATTTGGGTGCTCGAGCTCGAGCAGGCGCAACGCGTGCGTACCGGTGAGACCGGCGCCGAAGCGATCTGACGGGCGGGCGCCGCCATCGTGTCGCCACACAAGCTCATCGGCCCACCGTCGACCGGCGGCAACGGAGGCTAGCGATTCTGAAAATTTAGGTGCGTCTCACGCCGGCAAATCAGCCAACTCCCCCGTCGGCGCGATGTCCCCCGCGGCGAGGGTTCTGCAACAGAACTCTCGCCGTTTCTTTATCCCTTGGGGCCGGCGCGAGACGCTGAGCGTTTATAACCCACAATGTCGTGGCGCACCATGCTGTATTGCAACAATTCATGGGTTCTTTTGGTTGCCGGATTGGCTTACTCTGAATAGCGAGGGGTACATTGAATGAAAATGGTCGTTGCGATCGTGAAACCGTTCAAGTTGGACGATGTCCGATCGGCGCTCGCCGAAGTCGGGGTTCAGGGCATTACCGTGACCGAAGTCAAAGGCTTCGGCCGGCAAAAGGGTCACACTGAACTATATCGAGGCGCGGAGTACGTCGTGGACTTCCTGCCCAAGGTCAAACTGGAATTGGCGGTAGAGGACGATCAAGTCGAACGCGTCGTCGAGGCTATAATCGCTTCGGCGCGCACGGGAAAGATCGGTGACGGTAAAATATTCGTATCTGATCTCGGGCAGGCCGTGCGAATCCGCACCGGGGAGGCGGGGTCGCGCGCGCTGTGAAGGTCCGACGAGGTGACAATAATGAAACGCGTTCTGTTCTTCGCAGTTTTGCTGGCCTGGTCGGGGCTGGCATCCGCAGTCGTCTACAAATGGGTCGATGCGCAAGGCAACGTCCAATACGGCGACAATCCGCCCGCGGACGTTCATGCGCAGGTCGTGCAGTTGCTGGTTAGGCAGACGCCGGATCAGGCGCCGGCGCCGAAAGCCCAGAGCGCCCCCGCAATCGACTCCGCTGATCAACAGCAGGTCGCGGAGGAAAAAGCGACTGTGCAACAGGACGTGGCGGCCGCGCGGCAAAAGCAATGCGCCGACGCGCAATCGCACTACCAGCAATTGATCGAGGGGCGCCATATGTACCGGACGGGTGCAAATGGCGAACGCGAGTATTTGACTTCGGAAGAGATCGACGCGGCGAGACTGAGCGCCAAAAGGGACGTCGACAGCCTTTGCGCGAATAACTCGCCTTAATTGCCGCCACTGAGCTTTGCCGCCGCCGGCGCAAAGCTTTACGCTACCCGCCCAACAACGCGATCGGGCGGAGACTTCACTTGCTACGAACAGGCTTCATCGGATTGGGCGCCATGGGCGCGCCCATGGCGCGGAATCTTCATAAGGCCCAGTTTCTCGCGGGGGTATGGAACCGTACGCCCGCCAAGGCCGCGGATCTGGCCGCCGAGCTGCGATGCCGCGCTTATGACAGCTTGCCCGCGCTCGCGGCGGACTGCGATGCCGTCGCGATCTGCGTATCGGCCGATCAGGATCTGCGGACCGTGATCGAGGGTCTGATGCCGGGCTTGCGGCGCGGCGCCACCGTGATCGACTGCTCGACCGTCGGCGCGGCGACGGCGCGCGAGATTCACTCGAAGCTCGGCGCCGCGGGTGTCGGCTTTCTTGACTGTCCGGTCAGCGGTGGCGTCGAGGGCGCGCGCCTGGCGACGCTCGCGATCATGGCGGGCGGCGACGAAGAGGTGTTCATGCGCGTCCGGCCGTTATTGGAAAGCATGGGGAGAAAGGTCGCCTATTTGGGTCCGAGCGGCGCTGGACAGGCGGCAAAAGCCACGAACCAGATCATGTGCGCTGGAATCATTCAGGCGGTGGCCGAAGCCATGGCGTTTGCGAAGGCGCAAGGTCTGCCTCTCGACCGGCTGATCGACACGCTCGGCCAAGGCGCTGGTTCGAGCTGGTACTTCGTCAATCGCGCGCCGTACATGGCGAGCGGACGCTATCCCGCCGGCTTTCGCGTGCGACTGCACGAAAAGGATTTGCGCATTTGCCGCGAAATGGCGGCGGCGCATGGCGCGCTGCTGCCGGTCGTCGAATCGACGCTCGCCGAGTACGCCGAGTTGATACGGCAAGGGCATGGCGACGAGGATATCTCGACGATCTACCGTCTGAAGTCAGCGCTGTTCGCCGACTCTCGACCGGATGGGTCCGTGCCGCCGCCATGAATCCAGCGGGACTGCGAATAGCGACTCGCAAGAGTCGGCTCGCGCTCTGGCAGGCCGAGCATGTCGCCGCGCTGCTGAGCGGCGCACATCGTGATCTGGATATACAGCTCATACCCATGTCCACGAAGGGCGACTTGATTCTCGATCGCAGCCTGGCGGCGATCGGCGGCAAGGGTCTGTTCATCAAGGAGCTCGAAGCGGCGCTCGAGCAGGGCCGCGCCGACATCGCCGTGCATTCCATGAAGGACGTGCCGGCAGATCTGCCGCCTGGCCTTACGATCGGCGCCGTATTGCCGCGCGCCGATCCACGCGACGCTTTGGTCGCGACGCGCTACGCGCGGCTCGATGATCTGCCGCTGCGCGCGCGCGTCGGCACGTCGAGCCTGCGCCGCCAGGCGCAATTGCTGGCCGCGCGTCCCGATCTACGCATCGAGGCGCTGCGCGGCAACCTCGACACCCGTTTGCGCCGCCTGGACGAAGGCGAATTGGACGCCATTGTGCTCGCCTGCGCCGGTTTGGTCAGGCTCGGTTGGGAATCGCGGATCACGGTGCGTCTCGAGATGAGCGTGTCCTTGCCCGCCGTCAGCCAAGGCGTGATCGGCGTCGAATGCCGCGCCGATGATGCGAAGACGCTGGCGCGCTTGAGTGCGCTGGAGCATCGCCCGACGCGGATCGCGATGGACGCGGAGCGCGCGTTCTCCGGCCGCTTGGGCGGCAGCTGCCAATCCCCGATCGCGGCCCACGCTGCATTCGAGCAAGCGAGATTACGGCTGGACGGACTGGTTGCGGAGCCGGATGGGTCCCGGCTGTGGCGCGATTCGGCAACGGCTTCCGCCGAATCGCCCGTCGCGCTCGGCGAGGCGCTCGCCGCGAAGGTTCTCGGCGCCGGAGCCGGCGAACTACTCGATCGGCTGCGAAAGTTTTACGGATGAGGCCGTTGCGCGGTGTCGGCGTGCTGGTCACTCGTCCCGAGCAACAAGCGATGCCGTTGTGCCGCGCGCTCGAAATCGCGGGCGCCAACAGTTTTCGCCTGCCGGCGATCGACATCCATCCGATCACCGATCGCCGCGCGATCATCCAGCGAGCGGGGAACCTGGACACGTTCGACATCATCGTGTTCGTCAGCGCCAATGCCGTGCGCTTCGGCGCGTTCTTGCTCGATCAAAAGCGCGATTTGACGCTGGCCGCGCTTGGTCCGGCGACGGCCCGTGCATTGAATCAGGCGGGCTACAGGGTTTCGATCCTGCCGTCGGACGGCTACGACTCGGAGAGCTTGCTGGCACATCCTAGGTTTCTGCATTTGACCGGTCAGAGGGTCTTGCTGGTGCAGGGTCACGGCGGACGAGAACTGCTGGCGGCGGCGTTGACCGCGCGCGGCGCGACGGTCGAAATCGCCGAGGTTTATCGGCGCCAGCCGGCTACGCCGGCCGCCGATGCCCTAGAAGCGCTCACGCGGCATTTCGACGCCGGCGAGATTCACGCGCTGACCGCAACCAGCGTCGAGATCGCCCAGGCTTTGGTCGCCTCGGCGACTCCCGCTTTGCGGGCTCATTTCGACAGGATTCCCTGGCTGGTGCCGAGCGCCCGCATCGCCGAGGCGGTGCGCCGGATTGGTGTCGGCGCGCCGCTGCTGCGAGCGTCATCGGCCGAAGATCACGACTTGGTCGCGGCGCTGATCCGCTGGCGCTCGAGCGTGTCCGGGGCATAATCGAAGGAATCGCAACGCACGCGGTCGCCGCGGGCGCCGCGCGCCGCGAAATCGCGGCGCACCGCCTCGATCATGGCCGGCGGGCCGCTTGCCAATATCTCGTGCTGGTCGAGCCTCGCGAAGTCGTCGATAACCGCTTGATGCACCCACCCGCGGCGTCCTGCCCAATCGGCGCCTGGCTCCGACAAGACCGGCACGTAGCGCAAGCGCCCGGCACGCCGCGCGAGATCGAGCAGGACTTCGTGCGCGTACAAATCCCGCTCGCTGCGCACGCCCCAATAGAGCGCCATGTCGCGCTCTACGCCGTTGTCGATGAAATGCCGCAGGATGCTGATGAGCGGAGCCACGCCCGTGCCACCACCGACCAGCAGCAGCGGGGCACGAACCGCGGATGGATCGCCAGTGTCGCGGACGACGAGCTGTCCGTATGGGCCTTCGATCGTCAGCAGCATCCGCTCGACATTGGCGCCAAACACCCGCTCGCTGAACTCGCCGCCGGCGGCACGGCGCACATGCAACTCGAGCGGCCGCGCATCATGCGGAGGCGAGGCGATGGAAAAGCTACGGCGCCGCCCTCCGGATAACAGAACGTCGACGTATTGACCCGCTTCGAATTGGAATTCCTCGGCCGCCGGCAGCCGCAAGTGCAAGCCGACGACATCATGCGATAGGTGCACGACGCGTTCGATTCGGCACGGCAGCCGCTTGACTAGCGCGGCGCCGGCCGGACGGATCTCGTCTAATTCGAGCTCCAAATCGCTGCGCGCGTGCGCCCGGCAAAGCAGTATATGGCCCGCAGCGGCCTCGCTGTCGGCGAGGCCGAGCGGCGGCCCCGCCGGATAATCGACCTCGCCGCGCAACAGGCGCGCGCGGCAGGCGCCGCAATTCCCACCCTTGCAGCTATGCGGCACGCGCAGTCCCGCGTCAAGCGCCGCATCGAGCAGCGATCGCCCGGGTGCCGCGCTGAAACTTTTGTCCGACTTGGCTAGACTCACGCGCATCATCGATCCTCTAGGGACCCCATTATGCCGCCGGTGTCGATCGTCGGGTGCGGATACACCGGTCTGCGCTTGGCGCGGCGGTGGCTCGCCCAGGGCGCCCCGGTTATTGGTTACGCTGCGCGAGCGCAGAGTCTGCGGGACATCGAGGCAGCCGGCGCCGCGTCCGTTGCGCTCGATCTCGATGCCGAGCCGCCCCCGATCGACCTGGACCGACAGCTGGTCTACTACGCCGTGCCGCCGCCCGCCGGCGTCAGCGGCGATCCGCGCTTGGAACGCTTCTTGTCGAAACTCGGCGGGACGCCCCGGCGGATCGTCTACCTTAGCACGACCGGCGTCTACGGCGATCATGCCGGAGCATGGGTCGATGAGGACACGCCGCCGCGGCCGCTGTCGGCGCGGGCCGCGAGGCGCGCCGCCGCGGAAGTTGCGCTGCGCGCCTGGGCCGACGGGCGCGCGGTGTCGTGGTGCATATTGAGGGTCGCTGGCATTTACGGGCCCGGCCGCCTGCCGCTTGCGCGTCTGCGCCGCGGCGAGCCCGCGATCGCGCCGCAGGAAGCGACGCCGACGAATCGGATACAGGTCGAGGATCTGGTCACGGCCTGTGTGGCCGCCGGAAGCAGCGCCCGCGCCGACGGCCGGATCTACAACGTCACGGACGGAAGCGACGACAGTCTCACCGCATACCTGCAGCGCGTCGCGCTGATCGGCGGCTTACCGCCGCCGCCGTTGATCAGCCGCGCCGAGGCCGCACGAACTTTCCCGGAGTCGGCGTGGTCGTTCTTGCGCGAGTCGCGCCGCGTCGACAACCGGCGCATGCGCGAGGAACTCGGCGTCGCGCTTGCGTTCCACGATCTCGATGAGGGAATACGCGCGAGCCTCTAGGGACCCGGGGCGGCTCTACGGCTGACTGCGTTTGCTGTCCAGCCACTCGCCGATCGGCTTCCATTGCTGCCAGTCGGGCCACGCGAGATATTCCGGCAACTCCAAGACACCCATGCCGCGCGCATAGGCGCGCACGTAATTTTGCGCCTCGCGCAACGCGCCTATATATGGAATCTTCAAGTGCGACAGGTACAGGTCGAGCTCCTCGTAAATCAAAGTCTGTTCGCGCACCCGCATCGCCACGACGGCGAGGCGGGCCTGCTTGCGCGAGACCTTGCCGATCTCCCGCAGCTCGGCCAGGAACGGGCCACAGGCCTTGATGTCGATCGACGACGGCAACACCGGGACAATGATCGTTTCGGCGCGGCGCACGAGCTCGTTTAGTTCCGTGCCGTGAACGCGCGCCGGCGCATCGATGATCAAGACGTCCGTATTGCGCGCGACGTTGCGGATCCCCTCCTCGAATGCGGCGACCCCGGTGATTGCCGGCAAATCGGCTGGTCGCCCGGTCAGCCAATCGAGGCTCGAGCGCTGCGGGTCGTAATCGGCGATGCAGGTGTTGTGCCCGTCGCGCGCGAAGAATACCGCCAGGTTCGTGGCGAGCGTGCTCTTGCCGCAGCCGCCTTTGGAATTCAATACCATGATGTGGCGCATGTCGTCGACCTTCGTTGTTTTCAGTAAAATAGAACTCGCGCGACCGTTGCGCAACCCCCTCGATCCGTTTGATCGATACGGCTCTGCAATTGCCCGCTCGCGGCGAAACCGTGCTTGGGCTATGCTGAACGCCATGCGCATCGATTTCTTGAAGATGCAGGGACTCGGCAACGATTTCTTCGTCTTCGAAGCCCCTGCGTCGCTTAGCGGCGCGCCATTGGACTCGGCAATGCTGCGGGCGCTCGCGGATCGCCACACGGGCGTCGGATTCGATCAGGCGCTGATGCTCGAAGCGCCGCGCGACGCCGATACGCGGGTCTTTTATCGCATATTCAACGCCGATGGCGCCGAAGTGGAGCAATGCGGCAACGGCGCCCGCTGCATTGCGCGGCTGCTGTACGCGCGCGCGCCTGCGCTCGGACGCGAGATACGGATGCGGAGCATAGGCGGCGTCGTACGCGCAGAGGTCCGCGAGGACGGGCTGGTATCGGTCGAGATGGGTAGGCCGAATTTCGATCCGCCCGCCGTGCCGTTCGCGGCTGCGCGTGAACTGCCCTCGTACACGCTGCGCGTGGACGGCGTCGACGTCGAAGTCGGCGCGGTCTCAATGGGCAATCCGCACGCGATCCTGCAGGTGGCGAACGTCGATTCGGCGCCCGTCGAGCGGCTGGGTCCGTCCATCGAGCATGACCCGCGTTTCCCGCAACGCGCGAATGTCGGCTTCATGCAGATCGTCGACCGCGGACACATACGTCTGCGCGTTCACGAACGCGGAGTCGGCGAGACCCTCGCTTGCGGAACCGGCGCCTGTGGGGCGGTCGCGGTCGGCCGGCGGCGCGGACTGCTGGACGGCGACGTCGAGGTCGAACTCAAGGGAGGACGGGCGAAGGTTTCTTGGCCGAACACGGCGCTACCGCTGTGGTTGACGGGCCCGGCGACCACCGTGTTCTCGGGGTCGATTGAGCTATGATTCATCATGAATTGCGGAGCATCGAAATATGACGACGAGCCACGCGCGCGGACTTAAAGAGGAAATCTTGAGCGACGCGAAAATAGCCGACTATTTGCGCACTTACCCTGACTTCTTCGAACGCAACGGCGCTCTGCTCGCGACGCTGCGGTTGCCGCACTTGCGCGACAAGGCGGCCACCGTCAGCCTGGTTGAACGCCAAGTCGAGGTCTTGCGCGACCGCAACCTGGCTCTCGAGCGCAAACTGAAGGAACTCATCGACGTCGCCCGCGCCAACGACGCGCTGGCCGATCGAATTCACCGCCTGAGCCAGCGCCTGATTAGAGCGGGGGATCTTGCCACCACGGTCGATGCGATCGAGACCTCGATGCGCGAGGATTTCGACGCGATGCATTCCGTGTTGGTGCTGTTTCTGCAGGCGGCCCGCGACCTGCAGCCGCATAGCGCGCGGTTCTTGCGGGCGGTCGATGCCGAGCGACGCGAACATGAAGTCCTTCGAATCCCTGCTCCACTCCGGCAAGCCGCGCTGCGGCCAAATACGCGACACGCAGCGCAGCTACCTGTTCGGCGACGACACGACCGAAATAGGCTCCGTCGCACTGACGCCGCTGGGCCCGAAAGGCGGCTTAGGACTGCTTGCGATCGGGGCGAGCGATGCGCAGCGATTTCATCCGGCGATGAGCACGGAGTTCTTGTCGCGAATCGGCGAGCTCGCGGCTCAGGCGCTGACGCGCTGATCAAGTGCGGAGCCGTTCTTGGAAGCTGCGGCTCTAGATTGGATCGACCGGTTCCTCGATCATTTGGCTCTCGAGCGGCGCCTCAGCGGCCACACGATCGCGGCATACCGGCACGATCTACGCGCGCTGGCCGGATTTTGCGGCCGGCGCAAGCTCGGCGCATGGCTATCCGTCGACCACGCGCAGGTTCGCGCGTTCGCGGCCGGGGAACACGCCGGCGGGCTCGGACCGCGCAGCGTCCAGCGGCGCCTGTCGGCGGCGCGCAGCTTTTTTTCCTATTTGGAGCGCGAGGGCGCTGCGGCGCAGAATCCGGCGACCGGCGTCCGCGCGCCGCGCGCCAAAAAGCGCCTGCCGGCGACCATGGACGCGGATCAAATGGCCAAGCTGCTGGCGTTCCGCGTGGACGACAGGCTGTCCGCGCGCGACAAAGCCATCATGGAGTTGTTCTATTCCTCCGGGCTGCGGCTCGCCGAACTCGTCGGCCTCAACGTATCCGCGATCGACCTCGACGACCGCACCGTGCGCGTGCTCGGCAAGGGCAACCGGACGCGCATCGTGCCGGTCGGCCGATACGCGATCAACGCGTTGCGGACCTGGCTCCATGAGCGCTCGGCGCTGCTCAAGACGGCCGGGAACAAGGCGGACGGCGCGGCGCTTTTCCTGGGCCGCGGCGGCCGCAGACTGGCGGCGCGGGCGGTCCAGCTGCGGGTGCGGACCTGGGCGCGACGTCAAGGTCTCGGCGTGCACGTCCATCCGCATTTGTTCCGTCATTCATTTGCGACGCATCTGCTCGAATCGAGCGGCAATTTGCGCGGCGTGCAGGAATTGCTCGGCCATGCCGACATCGCCACGACGCAGATCTATACTCATCTGGATTTCCAGCATTTGGCCAAGGTCTACGACGCCGCCCACCCGCGCGCCCGGCGCCGCCGCTGAGCCTTGCGGAGCGCTTGAAATTTCGCGGTCGGACCCCAGCAAGACCCGCAAAGCGAGTTCCCATGACGCAAGCTCAGTTTCCTCATCATGATCCCGGCCGTCTGTACGGCACGACGATTTTGTCGGTGCGGCGCCATGGCCGCGTAGCGGTAGGCGGCGACGGCCAAGTCACGCTCGGCCAGGCGGTCGTCAAGGCCAACGCGCGCAAGGTGCGCCGTTTGTACGGCGGTAAGGTGCTGGCCGGATTCGCCGGCGGCACAGCGGATGCGTTCACGCTGTTCGAGCGATTCGAGGGAAAGCTGGAAAAATTCGGCAATCTGACGCGGGCGGCGATCGAACTCGCCAAGGACTGGCGCACCGACCGGAGCCTGCGCCGGCTGGAGGCATTGCTTTGCGTAGCGGACGCCGAGAGTTCGTACGTCGTTTCCGGGACCGGGGATGTGATCGAGCCGGAGCATGACTTGATGGCAATCGGTTCCGGCGGCGGTTACGCGCAAGCCGCGGCGCTCGCGCTGCTGCAGTCGACCGACTTGCCGGCTCGCGAGGTCGTCGAGCGGGCGCTCGGCATCGCGGCCGATATCTGCATCTATACGAACCGACAGCTGACGATCGAGGAATTGTAGAAGCTCATGTCGCAGATGACGCCGCGCGAGATCGTCGAGGAGCTGGACAAGCACATCGTCGGCCAAACAGCCGCGAAGCGCGCCGTCGCCATCGCGCTGCGCAATCGCTGGCGGCGTAGCCAAGTCGCCGAGGCCCTGCGCCCCGAGATTACGCCGAAGAACATCCTGATGATCGGCCCGACCGGCGTCGGCAAAACGGAGATCGCGCGTAGGCTTGCCCGCTTGGCGCGGGCGCCGTTCATCAAGGTCGAGGCGACGAAATTCACCGAAGTCGGCTATGTTGGCCGAGAAGTTGACTCGATTGTCCGCGATCTTGTCGACATCTCCGTCAAAATGACCCGAGATGAGGAGATCGCTAAGGTCCATCACCGGGCGGCGGATGCGGCCGAGGATCGCATTCTCGACGCTTTGCTGCCGCAGGCCGCGGGCGACGTCCAGCCGATCACCACGCGGGAACCCGACACGCGGCAGCGCTTGCGCAAAATGCTCCGCGAACAGCAGCTCGACGATCGCGAAATCGAGATCGAGGTACGCGCGATGCCGGGCGGGGTCGAGATCATGGCCCCGCCAGGCATGGAAGAAATGACGCAGCAATTGCAGGGTCTGTTCCAGAACCTGAGCGGCGGCCGCATGCGCCAGCGCAAGTTGAAGATCAAGGAGGCGCTGAAGCTCCTGATCGACGAGGAAGCGTCGAAGATGATCAACGAGGAGGAGCTCAAGCTGCGGGCGGTCGCGAACGCCGAACAAAACGGCATCGTCTTCATCGACGAGATCGACAAGATCGCACGCCACCAGGAAACGGCGGGGGCCGACGTATCTCGCGAAGGCGTACAGCGCGATCTGTTGCCCCTGGTCGAGGGCTGCACCGTCAATACCAAATACGGCACCGTCAAAACCGATCACGTGCTGTTCATCGCCTCGGGCGCATTCCACATGTCCAAGCCGTCCGACTTGATCCCGGAACTGCAAGGACGCTTGCCGATACGGGTAGAGCTGGAACCGCTGGTCGTTGAGGACTTTGTCCGCATTTTGACGGAGCCGGACGCATCGCTTTGCCGTCAGTACACGGCGCTGCTCGCTACCGAGGGCGTGACGCTGGATTTCGCCGTATCCGGCGTGCAGCGGCTCGCCGAGGTCGCGCACGAGGTCAATCAAAGGACCGAGAACATCGGTGCGCGGCGCTTGCACACGGTCATGGAACGCTTGCTCGAAACGATCTCCTTCGATGCCGCGGATCGAAGCGGAACGCGGGTACGGATCGATCGCGACTACGTCGAGAGCCATCTCGGCGAATTGGTCCGCGACGAGGATTTGTCGCGGTACATCCTGTGAGCATCAGGCGGCCGAGCCGATGAATCGCCCGCCGAATCCTCCGCGCCCGCTCGACATCAAGATCCGCACCGAGTCGCGCGTCCTCGAGGTGGGTTTCGACGACGGCTCGCATTTCGCGCTGCCGTTCGAATACCTGAGAGTGTTTTCACCGTCGGCCGAAATCAAAGGCCACGGCGGCGGGGAAGGCCTGCTGCTGACCGGCAAGGAAACAGTCGGCCTGCGCGGCGTCGAACCGGTCGGGCACTACGCGCTGCGCCTATTGTTCGACGATGGCCACGATACGGGCCTGTACACGTGGAAGCTGCTCTACGATCTCGGCCGCGGTCTGGAAGTGAATTGGGCGCGCTACCTCGAGCGCTGCGCCGCGGCCGGTTATCGACGCAACGCCTAAACGCGGCACGCGAGTCGGCTACAATGCCGGGCTTCGAGGGCAGCGCGAGTAAGCCGATGGGTTCCAACCGCAGCGTCGATTTCGGCTTCGAAAAGGTCGATTGGTCCGCGAAAGCCGGCCGGGTCCGCACCGTTTTTGCGTCCGTGGCCGGCAAATACGACTTGATGAACGACTTGATGTCGCTCGGCGTGCACCGCTTGTGGAAGCAATTCACGGTGTCCGTGGCGGCGCTGCGGCCGGGGCAACAGGCGCTCGACGTGGCCGGCGGCACCGGCGATCTCGCAATCGGACTGTTGCGCCAGGTCGGCAAGGACGGGCGCGTGGTTCTGTCGGATATCAACCCGGCGATGCTTCGCATCGGGCGCGATCGGCTGCTGGATAGAGGCTTTGCCGGCAACGTCGAATGCGTCCTCGCCGACGCCGAGCGCCTGCCGTTCAAGGACGATTCATTCGATTGCGTCACGATCGGGTTCGGGTTGCGTAACGTGACGGACAAGGCAGCGGCATTGCGTTCCATGCATAGAGTCCTGAAGCCCGGAGGCCAACTTCTGATCCTCGAGTTCTCGAAACCGACGGCACCCGGGCTCGGCGCTCTCTACGACGCCTACTCGTTCAAGATATTGCCGCTGCTCGGCCGCCTCGTCGCGCACGATGCGCACAGCTATCGGTACCTCGCCGAATCGATTCGCATGCATCCCGACCAGGAGACGCTGCTCGCGCTGCTGCGGGAAGCGGGGTTTGCGCAGACGCGATATCACAATTTGACCGGCGGCATCGTCGCGCTGCACCGCGGCTACAAGATCTGACATGCCGGCGACACCCTCGTGGCTTGCCGCGATCGAGGCGATGCTGAATCGCAGCATCGCATCGCAAGCGCGCGGGCTCGCGCTAGCCCGCCGCCTAGAGGGCAAATCCTTGCAGATCGACGTCGAAGGGCTCCTTCGGTTGCGCGCGACTTGTGTCGGCGCGCGCCTGGCGCTGAGCCTGGGCGACGATGCGGCGGCGGACGCGGCTCTTGCGGGGTCCCTCGCCGCGCTGCTGCGCCTCGTGACCACGGATGCCGCCCAGGCGGCGGGAGCCGGATCGGTGCAGGTGCGCGGCGACGCCGAAACAGCCGGCGCCTATCGCGAATTGTTGCAGCTGGCGCGTCCCGATCTCGAGGAGGAGGTCGCGCATGTGCTCGGCGACCTGACGGCGCGGCGCGCGGGAAATTTCGCCCGGGCGGCGGTCAAATGGGTGCGGCAAGCCGGACGCACTTTCGGAGAGAACCTCGCCGAGTACCTGCAGGAAGAGAGCCGCGATGTGGTCAGCAAGCCGGAGCTCGAGGAATTTCTGCGCGCAGTCGATACTTTGCGCGAAGCCGCCGATCGCCTCGACGCGCGAATCGGCGTTCTCGAGAGGCGTCCGCAGGACCTGCGGCGGGGTGCAGCGCCTTGATGCGGATTCGCGTCGTCGGGCGGTTGCTGCAGATCCAGCGCGCATTGGTGCGCCACGGCCTCGACGATTTCGTGCGCGCGACGCATCTGTACCGGCCGTTTCGGTTTGTCGCCTATTTGTCGCCGTGGACGTGGTTTCAGCGCAGCGCGGGCGTCACGCGCGGCGAACGGCTGCGCCTCGCGCTCGAGGAATTGGGTCCGGTATTCGTAAAATTCGGCCAAGCGTTGTCGACGCGCCGGGACTTGCTTCCGGTCGACATCGCCGACGAATTGGCGAAGCTGCAGGACCGCGTGCCCCCGTTCGACAGCTCCATCGCGGTGGCGACGATCGAGTCGACCTTCGGCCTGCCGCTGGCCGACTTGTTTGCCGAATTCGACCGCGCGCCGCTGGCGGCCGCCTCGATCGCGCAAGTGCACGCGGCGAAGCTGCGCGGCGGTCAGGAGGTCGTGGTCAAGATACTTCGGCCGGGCATGCGGGAGATCATCGAGCGCGATCTCGAGGTACTGAACGCGCTCGCGGGTCTTGCGAACGAATATTGGCTGCAGGGGAGGCGCCTGCGGCCGCTCGAGGTCGTCGCTGAATACCGCAAGACGATCCTCGATGAGCTCGATCTGCTCCGCGAAGCGGGTAATGCCTCGCAGCTCAAGCGCAATTTCCAGGGATCGCCGCTGCTCTACGTTCCCGCAGTCCACTGGGATTACTGCCGCCCCAACATCATGGTCATGGAGCGGATACACGGCATCATCGTCAGCCGCATCGATGAGTTGAAGGCGCGCGGAACGAACATCGCGAAGCTCGCGGAGAACGGCGTCGAGATCTTTTTCACGCAAGTCTTCCGCCACAATTTCTTCCACGCCGACATGCACCCCGGCAATATCTTCGTGCAAGTCGACGATCCGGAGAATCCGCGCTACGCGGCCGTCGATTTCGGAATCGTCGGCACGCTCGAGGCGCGCGATCAGCACTACCTTGCGGAAAATTTCATGGCGTTTTTCAACCGCGATTATGCGCGCGTCGCGGCGCTGCATATCGAGTCCGGTTGGGTCCCGGCCGCCACGCGGGTCGATGAGCTCGAAACCGCCGTGCGCACCGTTTGCGAGCCGATATTCAACAAGCCGCTGAAGGACATTTCGTTCGCGCAAGTGCTGTTGCGCTTGTTCGAGACGGCGCGCCGCTTCGACATGCAGATTCAGCCGCAGCTGATTTTGCTTCAAAAGACGCTGTTGAACATCGAGGGATTGGGGCGGCAATTATATCCGGATCTCGATCTATGGAAGACCGCGCAGCCTTTTTTGCGCAGCTGGATGCGCGACCGGGCAAGCCCGCGAACGCTGCTGCGCGGGCTGCGCGAGCAGCTTCCGGACGCTATCGAAACCGTGAAGCAGCTGCCGAGGATTTTCAAGACCGCCGTGCGTGCGGCGGCCGACGGCCAGTTTCGGATCGGCGTGGCGAGCGCGGAGATCGAAGAATTGCGCAAGGAGGTTCGGGCGGCCGGCGCCGGGCGCGATACCGTCATCGCCGCCGGCGCTCTGTGGCTTGCCGGTCTGATATGGCTCGCGCTCGCCGCGCGCCAACCGTGGTTCGGTTGGCTGCAGATGGGCGCCGGCGTCGCCTTGTTCGCTCGCGCCCGCTGGGCTCGCGCGAGGAACTGAATGCGTCGCGGGCGGGCCGGAGAGCGCGCCTAAGGCTGCGCCGCCCCGCAGCGCCAGCAACTGGTGAACTGGGGCTCGAGCAGCTCGCCGCAGTCCGCGCACGTCCAGGGCGCCCCGGGCGCGGGCGCCGCTGCGCTCGCCAGCGCGCGCAGCGCGCGGTTTTCATCCGTCTCGTCGACATACAATTGCGGCCAGGTCTCCATCATCGGCAGCTCGCCCATTGCGCCGGCGAGGTATTGATTGCGCACTTCGCAGTCGATGCCCGCGGACATGAGAACGTTGCGCGCGTGGGCGACTTGCAGTAGCGTCGCGGCGCGGAATACACGCTTCATCCCCGTACTCAGCCTCAGCGCAACGCGGCGAGAAAAGCCGCCGGATCCTCGCCGCGTTCAAGGACCTCGACGAGCGCGGATCCAATCACGACGCCGTCGACGTGTTCGCCAAACGCGGCGACCTGATCGCGCGTGCGGATGCCGAAACCGGCGCAGACCGGCAACGGCGACAGCTTCTTGACGCGGTCCATATAGTCGAGCACGTCGCGCGGCACCGCAGCCGACTTGCCGGTCGTGCCCGTCATCGTTACCGCGTACACGAAACCCTGGGAGGCCTTGCATAGTTTCCCGAGCCTTGCCTCCGGCGTCACGGGCGTCACCATCTGAATCAGCGCCAAACCCTCGAGGTCGAGCGCCGCGCGCAACTCGGCGCTCTCTTCGAACGGAAGGTCTGGAACGATGAATCCGGCGACACCCGCCGCCGCCGCGTCGCCTGGCAGGCGCTCGAGGCCATAGGCGAGCAAGGGATTGAGGTAACTCATCAAGACGACCGGCGCGCCGACGAGTTTGTCCGACGCCTTCAGTTCGCCGATGATCCAAGGCAAAGTGACTCCGTCCGCGAGCGCAGCGAAGCTCGCCCGCTGGATCGTCGTGCCGTCCGCCATCGGATCGGTGAACGGCACGCCGATTTCGACGACATCGCAAGCCGCCGCGACGGCCAGCAAATCGGCGCCGAATCGCTTCCTCGCGGGAAAACCGGCCGTCATAAATCCGATCAGCGCCGGGCGGCGCTGTGCGTTTGCGGCCGTAATGGCGGCCGAGATCCTCTCCCTCGGCTTCCCGGTCACCGCAGATCCCGCAACACCGTGGCCTGCAAGATCGGCATGTCCTTGTCGCCACGGCCGGAGCAGCCGATCAGGATTTTTGCGCCGCGGTGCGACGCGGCGTACCGGCGCGCGCCGGCGAACGCGTGCGCGGTCTCGATCGCCGGCAAGATGCCCTCGGATTTCGCGCACTCGGTCAAAGCATCGAGCGCCTCTTCATCGGTCGCCGACTCGTAGGCGACCCGGCCGCAGGTCATCAGGAACGCGTGCTCGGGACCGACTCCGGAATAGTCCAGGCCCGCCGAGACGGAATGCGTTTCCTGCACCTGGCCGAAAGCATCTTGAAGGATCAAGGTATAGCTGCCCTGCAAAACGCCGGGCCGACCGTAGGTCAGAGACGCCGCGTTGTCGCCGAGACCGGCGCCGCGGCCTCCGGCTTCGATGCCGAGCAAATGCACGGCCGGATCGCCGACGAATGGATGGAATAGGCCGATTGCATTCGATCCGCCGCCGACACAGGCGACCGCGACGTCCGGCAACCCGCCGGACTGACTCAACATTTGCGCCCGCGCCTCGCGCCCGATCACCGACTGTAATTCGCGGACCAAATACGGGTAGGGGTGCGGTCCAACCGCCGAACCCAAGGAGTAATAGGTGCCGTCAGGATCCGAAACCCAATCGCGCAAAGCCTCATCGATCGCGGCTCGCAAGGTCTTGTCGCCGCCCGTGACCGGCACGACGGTCGCGCCGAGCAATTGCATCCGCCCGACGTTCGGAGCTTGGCGCTCGACGTCGACCGCGCCCATGTAGACGACGCAAGGCAGGCCGAGCCGCGCGGCCGCCGCCGCACTGGCTACGCCATGCTGTCCCGCGCCGGTTTCTGCGATGATTCGTTTGGCACCCAAGCGCTTGGCGAGCAAGGTCTGGCCGATCGCGTTGTTGATTTTGTGCGCTCCGGTGTGGGCCAGATCCTCGCGTTTCAGCCATACCTGCGCATCCCAGCGCTTGCTCAGAGTGCCGGCGTAAGTGAGGGCCGTCGGCCGGCCCGCCCAAGTCGCGAGTTCTTGCATGAACTCGGCCTGAAAATCCGCACTGGCCAAATAACGATCGACGCCTGCTTGCAGCCGATCGAGCGCCGCGACCAGCGTCTCCGGCACATAGCGCCCGCCGAATCGGCCGTAACGTCCGTTAGCATCCGGATACGCAGCAAAATCGGCCGCCGTGGCCGGTCGGGGCGCACTCATGAATCCTGCTCCAGGCGCGCGGCGGCCTCGCGCACGGCGCGCACGAATTGACGGATTTTCAGCGGATCCTTGACCCCGGGAATCTCTTCGACGCCGCTGCTGACGTCGACGCCGAACGGCCGGACCGCGCGGATGGCCTCGGCGACATTTTGCGGGGATAACCCGCCCGCCAGGATGACCTCGGTTTGAGCAGCGAGTTCGGCGGCCCGCCCCCAATCGGCAACCTCGCCGATCCCGCTCGACGGCCCCTCGAACACCATGCGCTGCGGCAAAGGATGCGGCGTCTTGCGGCCGAAACGCACGACGGGGAGCAACTTGACGTTCGCCGGTATCCGCAATTCGCGCAAATCCTCGACGTCGGTCTGAAAATAATCCGGCCGGAGAATTTGGCAAATCTCGTCGACCTTCATTTGCAGAGGATGCTGCGCGACGGCGATGCGCAACATCCCCGGAGGCGCGAGCGCCGCGAGCTGCGCCGCCTGGCCCGGTGTAACTTGGCGCGGGCTCGGCGCGAACACGAAGCCGATGGCGTCGACGTTCGCCTCGGCAGCGGCCGCGACCGCGTCGGCGCCAGTGATACCGCAGATTTTGATGAACATGGCTGGAAGTTTAATCCTTTTGAAACTGCGCTGTCCGAGCGGCGCGCAATAGCTCGGCGATCAAGCCGGCCGGGTCCGCGCTCGACATCAACGCCGTGCCGATCAGCGCCAACCGGTAACCCCACATCTTGATCTCGGCCGCGTCCGCAGCGGTCGCTATGCCGCTCTCTGCCACTGCCGGCCATCGGTTGGGCAGCTGGCCGGCGAGTTCGCGAAGCCGCTGCGGCCGTATGTCGAGCGAGCTCAAGTCGCGGCAATTGAGGCCGATCAGAATCGTCTCGGGCTCGCCACGGCGATGCGCCATATCCCCGGCGCGCATCAGATCGGCGCCGTCGAAAGCCTCCAGCAAGACGAACAAGCCGTGCGCCGCGGCGGCGTCGAGCAGTTCCAGGGTTTGCGCTTCGGAAAGCATCCGCAGGATCAGCAGCACGCCGCCGGCGCCGTGGGCGCGAGCCTCCAATACTTGGTATGGATCGACGATGAAGTCCTTGCGCATCGCCGGCACGCCGAGAGGGGCCAGTGCATCGGCTGCACGGCTCAAATGGTCCAGCGAACCGTCGAAACGCGTGGGTTCGGTCAATACGGAGACGGCGGCGGCGCCGGCGCGCGCGTAGGCCGCGGCGCGTCCCAGCCAATCGTCGCCGTTCCGTCCCAGCAAACCCAACGCCGGCGAACGCAGCTTTATCTCCGCGATGATATCGAAACCGGCGCTCGACAGGCGCAGCGGCGGCGGCGCATCGCGGCTCCGTGCACGCCGCTCCAACGAGGCCAATGATTGCGAGCGCTTCGCCGCCTCGACGCGCGTCGCGCTGGCCCGCGCCATTTCGTCCAAAAAGCCGCTCACGCCGGCCCGTCTGCGCTCGTGGCCCGCGACGCGGCGAATCGCCGTAGCCGGGCGAGCCACGCCGCGGCTCGGCCGCTCTCGACCGTGGTCCGCGCGGCCGCGATGCCCTCGGCGATCGACGCGGCGCGCCCGGCGATGTGCAGCGCAAGGCCGCTTTGCAAGGTCAGCGCCGCCAGATGCGGGCCTCGATCGCGCCCCTCGAACACCGCGCACAGGGCGGCGGCGTTGCCCGCGACATCGCCGCCCGCGAGGTCCGCCTCCGAACACGGCGCAATGCCGAAGTCCCGCGGATCGATGCTACGGCGCGCAACGCCGCCGCGCAGGACTTCGAAGACGATGAACGGTCCGATCGGCGTCACCTCATCCCATCCGGCGGCGCCGTGCACGACCCAGGCGCGCTCGACATCCGTTCCGGCCAGCGAGTCGGCCATCAGCGCGGCAGCCGCCGCGTCGTACGCGCCGATCAATCGGTAACGCGGCGCGGCAGGATTGGTCAAGGGGCCGAGCAGGTTGAATACGGTGCGAACTCCCAACGCCGAGCGCACCGGCGCCAGCGCGCGCATCGCCGGATGAAAATACGGCGCAAACAAAAAAGTGAAGCCGGTCGCCTCGAAACACGCCGCCGATGCGGTTTCGTCGAGCGGCATCGCAAGGCCTAGCTGCTCGATCAAGTCGGCGCTGCCGCTCTTGCTGGATATCGCGCGATTGCCATGCTTGACGACCGGCATCCCGCAAGCGGCCGTCAACAGCGCCGCGCCAGTCGAGAGATTCAGGCTGCCGGAGGCGTCGCCGCCGGTGCCGACGATGTCGACGGCGTCGAGCGGGCTTGGCAAGTGCGGCTTGCGCGCGAGGGCGCGCATCGCGCTGCTCAAGCCGCGAACCTCCGCGGCCGTGACGCCCTTTGAGCGCAGCGCGGCCAACACGGCACCCGACCACGCCGGCGCCGTTGCCGCCGAAGTCAATGATTCCATCAGCGCCGCGGCTTCGGCCTCCGCCAAGTCACGGCGGTTCAGCAAATGCTCGAGGATCTGATCAGCGTCGCGCATACGGCGTTCAAAGCTTCAGGAAATTGGCCATCAGCAGCGGACCTTGCGGCGTCAACACGCTTTCCGGGTGGAACTGCACTCCTTCGATCGGCCATATGGTGTGACGCACGCCCATGATCTCTCCCTGGTCGGTCCGCGCGCTGACTTCGAGCGCCGCGGGCAGGTTTGCCGGTTCGGCGATCAAAGAATGGTAGCGGCCTGCCGGAAATGCCGGCGGCATCCCGGCGAAGACGCCCTTGCCGTCGTGCGCGATGCTGGACACCTTGCCGTGCATCAAACGCCCCGCTCGAACGACTTTACCGCCGAAGGCCTCGACCAAAGCCTGGTGACCGAGGCAAACGCCGAATATCGGCCGCCGGCCGGCGAATGCCTTGATCATCGACAGCGACACTCCGGCATCCCGCGGCGTGCCGGGACCGGGGGAAATCACCAAATGCGTATGGTCCATCCGGCTTGCCTGATCGACCGTGATCGCGTCGTTGCGGTAGACGTCGACCGCGGCGCCCAAGACCAGGAATGCCTGCACCAGATTGTAGGTGAAGGAATCGTAGTTATCGATCAGCAGTAGCTTCGGTGCGGCCATGCTCACAGCCCCTCCGCGGCGATCGCCAGAGCCCGGCGCAACACCGCGCTCTTCGCCATGACCTCGGCGTACTCGGCTTGCGGCGAACTGTCGGCGACGATCCCGCCGCCGGCCTGATAGCTGTATCGATCGCCTCGGAACACGAGCGTGCGTATCGTGATCGCCTGGTCCATGTCGCCTTGCCTGCCGAAATATCCGACGGTCCCGCCGTACAGCTGCCGGCCCACCGGCTCCAGTTCGTCGATGATCTGCATCGCGCGCACTTTCGGTGCGCCAACCAATGTGCCTGCCGGGAAGGTGGCCGCAAACAGATCGAACGCATCCTTGCCCGGCGACAGCTGGCCTTTGACGCCGCTGACGATGTGCATGATGTGGCTGTAGCGTTCGATGACGCGATACGGATCGACGACGACGGAACCGGCGGTCGCGACTCGTCCGAGATCGTTGCGCGCCAGGTCGACGAGCATGACGTGCTCGGCGTTTTCCTTGGGATCTTGCAGCAATTCGTTTTCCAGCGCCGCATCTTCCGCCGGGTCGGCGCCGCGCGGGCGCGATCCGGCGATCGGCCGCAGCTGCGCGTGGCCGCCATGCAGCTTGACGAGGGCCTCCGGCGAGGAGCCGACGACGGTGATGTCGCCGAGTTCGCAAAAATACATATACGGAGACGGGTTCAACAGCCGCAGCGCTCTATAGACCTCGAACGGAGAGAGGCTGTGGAAACCGTCGAATCGAGAGGCGAGCACGAGCTGATAGACATCGCCGGAAGCGATGTAGTCCTGCGCACGGCGCACGCCGGCCGCGTGATCCTCCTCCGTCAGCGACGGGGTTGCCGGCGAAAAGCTGCCCGGCGATAAGGTCGCCGGAACGGGGCCGCGCAGCGCTTGAATGACCTCGCGCCGTAGGCTTTGGCGCTCCGCCTCGCTGCCGTCGTGCAATAAGGCCACCCCGCGGGTCAAATGATCGAAGACCAGCAGCGAGCGCGGCGCGACGTAATGCGCGTGGGGCGCCTGCGTGTCGTCGAGGCTGCGCTTCGGCAGCCGTTCGAAATAGCGCACGGCATCATAGGAGGTATAGCCGACCAGCCCGCCGAGCAGCGGCACGCCCGGCAAATCCGGCCGCGGCTGCGGCGCCTTGGCCAGCGCGCCGCGCAGCGCGGCCAAAAATTGCGCGCGCGACGCGGGTCGCGGACTCAGTTCGCCGCCGATCGACAAGCCAGCGGAATCCAGCCGCACATCGAGGCAGTCGCCGAAGCCGATGAACGAGTAGCGCGCCAGCCTCTCTCCACCTTCGACGCTCTCCAGCAAGAAGCGCGGCCGGAACGGCGCAAGCTTCAGATAGGCCGAGACCGGCGTATCCAGATCGGCCGCGATGTCGAAGGGTGGCTTCATGTTCACTCAGGCTGCTAGAAGTCGCGGACAAAAAAAACCCACCGCCGGCTTAAGGTCGGAGATGGGTTCTGGGTATCTTTCGAGAATTAATGCAAAACGAAACCGGCCAGCGCCCACTCCTTTATGAGCCGCGCCACCGCCGGCACAGGTCGATTTTCGCATTCAGGAACGACATATCGGCCAGTATTGACGCGTTTCGCCGGCAGCGTCAAGCCCGCTATTTTCGCGCGGCGCCGGGGGCGGCCGTCCCAAGATTTTTCTTGTGTTTGCGCGTTAATTCGACGAAGCGCGGCGTCAAGCCGACATCTTCGTACACCGGATCTCCGCGATCATCCCGCGAAATGACCTTCGGCCCGGCGACGTAGGGCATCGCCGCGGCGAGTTCGTCGATCGCAGCGTGCAATAGATCGGTAATGATCTGCTCCGGCGTACAGCCTGGAAACATCTCGATCAGCGCGTGCAGCCTCGAGGCATCGTCCAAGGGCAAGCGGACCGCGTATTCCCGTGCGGTCAGCGCCGGCGCCGATTCTTTTGACCAACGATCCAGTAAGGGCTTGAATTTCACCGCGAATCCGCCATACGAGTGAATGACCGGCAGCTATTATAGCCCTTCGCCGCCGGCACCGGCCCCCATCGAGGACAGCAGCATCATGACCGCGAGCAACAGCGCAAAACGCGACCTGCCGCCGCCGCGCGGGCTCGCCTAGGAGTTGCATGTCTGCGCACGCCAAAATACAAGAGACCGGCATCGGCGACGGCGCCTTGCAGCGCGGCTTTTTCGGAGTCTTCGCCTATAGCCGGCGCGCGCTCGACCTCGTCTGGACGACCGACAAGGCCCTCGCGGTCACCTTGGGCGTTCTGACGGTCGTGGCCGGCGTGCTGCCGGCCGGGGTGGCTTACGCCGGCGCCCTGATCGTCGATGCCGTCGTGCACGCCGCCGAGTTGCACCGGCGCACCGGCGCGATCGAACTCGCCGACGTATGGCGGTTCGTCGCGTTGGAAGCTGCAGCAGTTGCCGCCGCGGCGATGGCCGCGCGCGGCATTTCTCTCGCGCAATCGCTGCTGCGCGCGCAACTCGGCCAACGCGTCAACGTCATGATCCTCGACAAGGCTCTGACTCTTGACCTTACGCAGTTTGAGGACTCCGAATTCTACGACAAGCTGGCGCGCGCGCGCCGCGAGGCCTCCAGCCGGCCGTTGAGCCTCGTGATGCGCACGTTCGGCTTGCTGCAGAACGCGATTTCGCTGGTGTCCTTCGGCGGCCTGCTGATCAAGTTCTCGCCGTGGGCCGTCGTGCTGCTGGGGGTGGCCGGGCTGCCGGCATTCTTCGCGGAAACCAAGTTCTCGGGCGAGGCATTCCGACTTTTCCGGTGGCGGGCGCCGGAATCGCGGATGCAACTTTACTTGGAGTCCGTGTTGGCGCGCGAAGACCACGCCAAGGAGGTCAAGCTGTTTCAGCTGGGGGCGCGCTTGCTCGGCCGTTACCAAGATATTTTTACGCGCCTGTACCGTGAGGATCGCGATCTGTCGGTGCGCCGCGATGCCTGGGGCTTGGGGCTGGGGTTGCTCGGAACGGTGACCTTGTACGGAGGCTACGCGTGGATCGCCGCCGAGACCGTGTTCGGCGCGATCACGCTCGGCCAGATGACGATGTACCTGATGCTGTTTCGTCAGGGCCAGACTGCGGTCAGCGCGGCTCTGGCGGCGATTGGCGGCATGTACGAGGACAACCTTTATTTGTCGAATTTGTTCGAATACCTCGAACAGCCGGTTGCAAGCGGCGGCGGCGGCTCCGCGCTCTGCGGCACGGTCCCGGGCGACGGCATCCGCTTCGAAGGCGTCGAATTCCTCTATCCCGGCGCGACGAGTCCCGCCTTGTCGGGTATCGACCTGCACGTGCGCCCGGGCGAGAGCTTGGCGCTGGTCGGTCAGAACGGCTCTGGCAAAACGACGCTGATCAAACTGCTGACGCGGCTATACCGGCCGACCCGCGGTAGAATCCTGCTCGACGGGCTCGACCTCGCGCAATGGGAGGAAGCGGCGCTGCGCCGGCGCATCGGCGTGATTTTTCAGGATTTCGCGCGCTATCAAATGCTGGTGGGCGAGAACATCGGCGCAGGCGACGAACAGGCCTTCGACGACGAGCAGCGCTGGCGCAGCGCCGCCTCACAGGGCTTGGCCGCCGAATTCGTCGAACAATTGCCCGAGGGCTACAAGACGCAGCTCGGCAAATGGTTCAAGAACGGCCGCGAGCTTTCCGGCGGACAATGGCAGAAGATCGCCCTGGCCAGGGCATTCATGCGCAAGGACGCGGATATACTCGTACTCGACGAACCGACCGCCGCGATCGACGCCGGCGCCGAAGCGGAAGTCTTCGAACATTTCCGCGAACTCACGAAAAATCGCATCGCAATCGTGATATCGCACCGTTTTTCGACCGTGCGGATGACCGATCAGATCTTAGTCCTCGAAGAGGGCCGCATCGTCGAGCGCGGTGACCACAAGTCGCTGATGGCGAGGGATGGCCGCTACGCGAAGCTTTTCACGCTGCAAGCGCGAGGGTATCGTTGAACCATGCCCTCCTTCGACGTCGTCTCGGAAATCGACTTGCATGAGTTGACCAACGCGGTCGATCAGGCATCGCGCGAGCTCGCTCAGCGCTTCGATTTCAAGGGCACCGACGCCCGCTTCGAGCGCGAGGAAGAGGCCGTGACGATGATCGCCCCGGTGGAATTCCAGCTCAAACAGATGCTGGAGATCCTGACGTTGCGCATCGCGAAGCGCGGCATCGACGTCGCCTGCATCGATGCCGGGGAGCCGCAAGTGAACTTGGCGCGCGCCACGCAACGCATTCTGCTGAAGCACGGCATCGACGCCGAAGCCGGCAAAAAGGTCGCCCGCCTGGTGAAGGACTCCAAGCTCAAGGTGCAAGCGCAAATCCAAGGAGACAAGGTGCGCATCGTCGGCAAGAAGCGGGACGACTTGCAGGACGCAATCGCGATGCTGCGCAAGGCCGAGCTCGGCATTCCTCTGCAGTTCAACAACTTCCGCGACTGACCGCCTGCCGACCGCGGGCGGGCGCCGCGGCCGCTACGCCTTGTTTAGCCTCCAAAGTAGGATCACCAAGGCGCTGCCGATCATGCCGCCCAAGTGTGCGAAATGCGCGACGCTAGCCTCCCGGCCGGTGACGCCGAGCGTCAGTTCCACCCCGGCGTACAAGGTCGCGAACAACCAGGCCGGCATCGGAATCGGTGGTATCAAAGGAATCACCTTGCGTTTTGGAAATAAGTACGCGTAGGCGAGCAGCAGACCGAACACGCCACCCGAAGCGCCGATCGTCGGACCGGGCACGGCGCCGAGTAGAGCCGGGACGAATAATTGACAGAGCGCGGCGCTGACCACCGACGCGAAATAGAGAGTCAGCAGGCGGCGGGACCCCACGAAGCGCTCGACCTCGGCTCCGAACATCCAAAGGCCTAACATGTTGAACAGCAAATGCGTGATTTGTGCGGTGCTGTGCAGGAACGCGTATGTCACGATCTGCCATGCGTGAAAATAGACGACGCCGTCCATCGGCTGCAGCGGCCATAGCGCGAACAGCGTTTCTATCGCGCCGCTCGACAAAAATTGCAGAACGTAGACCACGACGTTCGCGATGATCAGAACTTTGACGGCTGACAATTTCATCTTGATTCGCGAACCTTGGATTTTCTGACGGGCCGCGTATTCTAGCGCGCCATGCACGCGGTATTTCTTGATTACGACACGGTGTCCTACGGCGACCTGGATACCACTTCGCTGATGAGGGTTTTGCCCAATTTGCGCTTCTACGCCGCCACCGACTCGGCGCAGATCATCGAGCGCATCGGCGACGCCGAGGTCGTGCTGTTGAACAAGCTTGGGCTCAGCCGCGAATATTTGGCGGCCGCCGGACGCTTGCGCCTGATCGTGCTCGCGGCGACCGGCACCGACAACGTCGATTTGACGGCCGCGGCAGAACGCGGCATCGCCGTTTGCAACGTGCGCGGCTACTGCACCCCTTCCGTCGTCCAGCACGTCTGGGGCATGATTCTGAGCTTGACCCGGCACCTGCCGGAATACCGCGCTCTCGCGGTCGACGGCTCCTGGGCGGGCAGCGCCCAATTCACCGTGCTCAAGCACCCGATCCGCGAACTCGCGGGCCTGGCGCTCGGAATCGTCGGCTGGGGCGCGCTCGGCCGCGGCGTCGCGGGCGTTGCCGCGGCGTTCGGCATGCGCGTGTTGGTCGCGAACCGGCCGGGCGGCGTGCCGCAACTGGGCCGCCTCGATCTGCGCGAGCTATTGGCGGCAGCCGATGTCGTTTCTTTGCATTGTCCGTTGAACGATGCGACGCGCGGCATGATCGGCCGCGCGGAGCTCGCGCTGATGAAGCCCGACGCCGTGTTGATCAACACGGCGCGCGGCGCGCTGATCGACGGCGGCGCGTTGGCCGAAGCGCTCCTATTGGGCAAGCTCGGTGGCGCCGGAATCGACGTGCTGCCTCGCGAACCGCCGTCCGACGGCGACCCCTTGCTGGACGCGGGGATACCGAACCTGCTGTTGACGCCGCACGTCGCCTGGGCGGCGCGCGAATCGCGTCAGCGCTGCATCGACGAGATGGCGGCCAATGCGCTGGACTTTTCGCGCGGCGGGCGCCGTGGTCGCGTCGTTTAGGCTCTGCCCGCTTTTTTCGCCCTCTTGAGGGCGCGCTTTTCATCGAGCGTTTTCGTCGGTTTTTTCTTGCCTTCCTTCTTCCGATCCATACTTTTCGCCATGACCCGCTCCTTTAGACTCGCTAGTGAACTCGACCATCGATCTTTCTGCGCCGGCTGAGCAACTTGCGTCCCGCATGGCGACCGGCCGGGCTGCGCGGCGGCTTCGGCGGCTTTTCCGTGACGCGAGAAATCCTCAATTCCCTGCCCGCTACGCGCACATTCTGCAAGGCATTGAAAATCGCCTTCGGCATGCCGCCCGGCAAGTCGACGTAGCTATGATCCGTGCGGATGTCGACGCGGCCGATATGCACGCCCTCGATTCCCGCTTCGTTGGCGATCGCGCCGACGACGTTGCCGGGCTTGATGCCGTGAGCGGCGCCGACTTCGATCCGGTAGGTTTCCATCGCCGCGGCAGCCGCTTTGCGCTCGGCGCGCGCCGGCGAGGAGGCGCGTTCGGCTGCCGGCTCGCGGGTCGGGACCGCGGTTGTTGCGCGAAGCGTTGGCTCAACGACGGGCTCCTGCGCCCGAACCTCGGATCTCGCCGCCAGCAGCAAAGGGCTGGAGCCCTGAGCGAGCGATGCGAGCGCCGCCGCGATTTCGATCAGCGGTGTGCCGGATTCTTCGACCAATTGTTCGAGCACGGGCCGATAGACCCGCATTTCGCCCGCCTCGAGGGCCTCGGCGATTCGCTGCTTGAATCTGGCGATGCGCTGCACGTTGACGGCGTCCACGGACGGCAGGTTCATCGGTTCGATCGTTTGGCGGGTAGCGCGCTCAATGACGCGCAGCATGTTGCGCTCCCGAGGCGCGATGAACAGAATCGCTTCGCCCTTGCGTCCTGCGCGCCCGGTGCGGCCGACCCGGTGTACGTAGGACTCCGAGTCGTAGGGCACGTCGTAATTCACGACATGGGAAATGCGCTCGACATCGAGGCCTCGCGCCGCGACATCGGTGGCCACCAGAATGTCGACTTGACCGCTTTTCAGGCGGGCGACGGTGCGTTCGCGCTGCGATTGGGGAATATCGCCGTTGAGCGGCGAGGCTGCGAAGCCGCGCGCCGCGAGTTTCTCCGCCAACTCGACGGTTGCCTGCTTCGTGCGGGTAAACACCAGCATGCCATCGAAGGTCTCGGCTTCCAGTATCCGCGTCAGCGCGTCGAGCTTGTGCACGCCGCTGACGAGCCAATAGCGCTGGCGGATATTCGTCGCGGTGCTGGTCTTGCTCTTGATCGTCACCTCGACCGGAGAAGATAAGTGCTTTTGCGCAATGCGCCGTATCGCCGCCGGCAGTGTCGCCGAGAACAAAGCGACCTGCCGGGCGGGCGGCGTTTGCTCGAGGATGCTTTCGACAGCGTCGAGGAATCCCATCTGCAGCATTTCGTCTGCTTCATCCAGAACGAGCAGCGTCAGACCCGCGAGCTTCAGCGTACCGCGGCCGATGTGATCGATCACGCGGCCAGGGGTGCCGACGACGACGTGTACGCCGCGGCGCAGCGCATTGAGCTGTGGTTGGTAGCTCTGGCCCCCGTAAATCGGCAGCACATGGAAGCCCGGCAAATGCGCCGCGTAGCGCTGAAACGCCTCGGCGACTTGCAGAGCGAGCTCGCGAGTCGGTACCAACACGAGTACTTGCGGGTCGCGCCGCGTCAAATCGATCCGCGACAAGGCAGGCAATGCGAACGCCGCGGTTTTACCGGTTCCGGTTTGCGCCTGGCCGAGCATATCGGCCCCCGACAACAACACCGGTATGGTCGCCGCCTGAATCGGCGACGGCGATTCGTAACCGACGTCGACCAGGGCCTTCAGGACGGGCTCCGCGAGCGCAAGATCGCGGAAGCTCACCGTGGGAGAGATCGCGGCGGCAGGGCCTGCAGTCATTCGAGATACCTTCGGAAATTACCGGCAAGTCTAGCTGTTTGAGGGAGTATTGCTACCATGTACGGCATGGGACGCATATTCGAAGTCAGAAAACACGCGATGTTCGCCCGCTGGAATCGGATGGCCAAGCAATTCACGCGGATCGCCAAGGATATCGCCATCGCCGTCCACGGCGGCGGCCCTGATCCGGCGTCGAATCCGACGTTGCGGCGCGTTCTGCAGAACGCGCGTGCCGTCAACATGCCGAAGGACAAGACCGATGCGGCGATCCGGCGCGCATCCGGCAAGGAGGCGGCGAACTATCAGGAGGTCCTCTACGAGGGCTATGCACCACACGGCGTTGCCCTGTTGGTCGAGACGGCGACCGACAATCCCACGCGCACCGTCGGCAGCTTGCGCAATATCTTCAGCAAAGGCAGCGGCAATCTCGGCACTACGGGCAGCGTCAGTTTCTTGTTCAAGAAGATGGGCGTGTTTCGACTGGATCCTTCCGCGGTCGCGGATCAAGACGAGCTGGAGCTGGATTTGATCGATCACGGACTCGAGGAAATGGGCGAAAGCACCGGCGAGAAGGGCGAGCCGCAGCTCGTGATCCGCTGCGCGTTCGTCGACTTCGGCAAGTTGCAGGAGGCGCTGGAAACTCGCGGCATCGCGCCGCTGTCGGCCGAGCACGAATACATTTGCGCCGTCCCCAGCGAGCTGCCGGAGGACAAGGCGGCAGAAGTGCTCGCGCTGATCGACAAACTGGAGCAAGACGATGACGTTCAGAAGGTATTCCATACCTTGGCTTGAAAACGTAGCGCCGCATGGCCCGGCGAGGGTGGCGGCGACGAGCGATAGCGCCGGCCTCGCGCATCGCGCGGCGGCGTGCGGCCGATGACCGCCTACCGGTTCCGTCTCGTCAACGTGTTTACGCAGAAGGGCGACGCCCTGTCCGGCAACCCTTTGTGCGTGTTCGAAACCGGCGCCGGACTGCAAGGCGACACAATGCAGGCGCTGGCATTGCAGTTCAACCTCTCCGAGACCACGTTCATCCTTCCGGGCCGCGAGGGCTCGGCAGCCACAGTGCGCATCTTTACGCCCTCCTTCGAGATGCCCTTTGCCGGCCACCCGACGCTCGGCACGGCGCATGTTTGCCGGGGCTTGGGACTCTGCGGCGACGCGCTCAGCCTCGATATGCTCGCCGGGCGCATCGCGGTGGAAGCATCAGGCGATCGCTGGTCGCTGACCGCCCCCCAAAGCACTTGGCGCGAGTTCGAATGGTCGCGGGCCGAACTCGGGGCCGCGCTCGGACTCGACGCCGGGGACATTGCGGAGCGTCCGCTGTGGGTCAACGCGGGCAAGGAACAGCTGATCGTGCCGCTGGCAGCGGCCGACGCGGTGCGGCGGGCGGCGCCGCGGCCGGACGCGTTTTCCAAGCTGCGCAGCGCCGACGGACACAGCATGGCTTATGTCTTCGCGAACGGCGACAGCGGCGAGGTGTTGGCGCGGTTTTTCTTTCCGCAAGCGGGATCGCTGCGCGAGGATCCGGCGACGGGATCCGCCGCCGCCAATCTCGGCGGTTGGTGCTTGGCGATGGGGCGTCCGCTGCCGCTGGCGCTACGCGTCTCGCAGGGCGCCGCCATCCGCCGGCCGTCGACGATTTACCTGACTGTGGACGCCGCGCGGCGGATCCGCGTCGGCGGAGACGTGCGCGAGATCGGTTCCGGCGCAGTCGAAATCGGCTGAACCATCACTGCGGTGAATGCGCCTCCGAGGGGGTCGAACCGTGGTTGACGATCGCGTAGGCCCAGCGGACCACCGGCTGCAGTCGGGGGGATACCAGTTCGAGCGCCTTGTCAACGTCGACCCAGACCGCTTCCTCGTGTTCGGGCTTGCCGAGTTCCGGATTGATCGGCAGGCTCACGCTGCGCTCCTTGCTGCGGGCGACGTAGTAGCGCGCGATCTTGCCCTTGTTGTAAGGACCCGTGTCCATGTAGGCCAAACCCCAGTCGAAGGAAATATCGTCGAGGGAAGTCTCCTCGCGTACTTCGCGCAGCGCCGCATCGATCGGCGCCTCGCCGGACTCGACGATGCCTTTCGGGAAATCCCAATTCCGGTATGCGCGCAGCAGCAGAAATTTCAACTTGCGGTCGATCAAGCTGACGACCACGACACCGCAGGAGAGCCTCCTTGCAACCGCGCCCGAACCCATGACCGCCCTCCGACTCGCGACTCCGGCCGGTATTGTACCGGACCGCGGGCCGGCATCGAACAGTTTGACCTCGGTGTCGAACACGGCAACGGGCTGAATTCCGGCGGCGATGTGCTCTGATAGACTATGTCTATCGGAATGCGGCAATGAATCTCAAGGACCTCAAATACCTCGTGGCGCTCGCCGACACCGGCCATTTCGGCAGAGCAGCGGAGAAGACCTTCGTCAGTCAGCCGACTCTGTCCGCGCAGCTGAAGAAGCTCGAAGACTATTTGGGCGTGAAACTGATCGAGCGTCAGCCCAAGAACGTACAGCTGACGGACATCGGCAAACAGGTCGTCGTGCGTGCGCGGCGCATTCTGGTCGAGAGCGGCGAAATCGTCGCGTTGGCGCGTAACAACTCCGACCCGTACGCCGGCAAGCTCAGGATTGCGCTGATTCCGACGATCGGCCCCTATTTGTTGCCGCGGGTCATGAAGAAGCTGCGCAAGGCTTTGCCGCAGCTCAGCCTGATGCTGTACGAGCACCAAACCGAACCCTTGTTGAAGCGGCTGCGCGACGGCGAGATCGATCTCGGCATTCTCGCCCTGCCGGTGCCGTTGGACGGTCTTGACTCGCGCGAGCTCTATCGGGAGGCATTCACCGTTGCGCTGCCGAACGGCCATGCGCTTGCGCAGAAGTCGGCAATCAAAGTGCAGGATCTCAAGGGACATACACTGCTGCTGCTGGAGGACGGCCATTGCCTGCGCGATCAAGCGTTGGAAGTGTGCAGCCGGGTCGAAGTGCGCGAGGCGGAGGATTTTCGCGCCACGAGCTTGGAGACGCTGCGTCAAATGGTGATTGCCGGACTCGGAATCACGCTATTGCCGGAACTGGCGGTCGGTTCGCCGTTCGGCTCGCAACGCGACCTTGCCCTTCGCCGTTTTGTGAGGCCCGCGCCGACGCGCACCGTCGGCGCCGTCTGGCGAAAGTCCAGCACGCGCTCGGCCGTGATCACCGAGTTCTGCAACATCATCGGTCAAGTGATGGCCGGCAGAAGTTGAGCCGCCGCGGTATGTCGGCGCACAAGCGTCACGGCGCCGTCGAAGGCTCGCGCCAACGGCGCGCGGCGGCGGCCGACTGGGTTTTTCACGCCGATGAGCCGGCGATACTGCGCGCGCTCGAGTCTGGCCGGCGCGCCGGCGGCCTGCGCGAGTACTTTGGAGCCGCGGCTCACGCCGAGCTGACGCAGCTCGCGCGCAAGGCGGGCAAGGCTGCGGGCCGCGGCGGCCCACGCGTGCTGATCATTCCGGGAATCATGGGCACGAGGCTGGCCGGCATCGGGCCGGGAAGCCGGGCCCGCAAAATCTTCTGGATCGATCCCGCGCTGATCGCGACGGGCGGCCTGAAGGCGCTGGCCTTGCCCGCGGGAGCAGGGCTGCGACCGGCCGGCGTGGTGCCATTGGCCTATCTCAAACTGAAGCTGCAATTGTGCATTGACGGTTTTGCCGCCGAATTTCATCCCTACGATTGGCGGCTGGACCTCGACGAATCCGCTTCCTTGCTGGCATCGCGCATCGCCGCCGCCGGCGCGCCGGTCACATTGATCGGGCACAGCATGGGCGGGCTCGTGGCGCGGATCGCGGCCGCCAAGCTGCCGAAGCGCAGCGTGCGCCGGCTGATCCTGCTCGGCACGCCCAATTTCGGGTCATATGCGCCGGTATTGGCGATACGCGGTACCTATCCGTTCGTGCGGCGGCTGGCGGCGCTCGATCGCCGGCATACGCCGGAATTCCTCGCTGACTGCATCTTTTCGACGTTTCCTGGTCTTTATCAGTTGCTGCCCCGCGAAAGATCCCCCGCCGGGATCGACCTGCTCAATGCGGCGCAATGGCCGTGCGCCGGACCGGGGCCACGGCCCGAACTTCTCCGTCAAGTAGCCGGCGCACGGGCGAAACTCACTCGATGCGATGCACGGATGCTGCAAATCGTCGGGGTCGACCGCAAGACCGTCGTCGGGGTGCGCCGCAAGGGACGGCAATTCGAGTACTCGATTTCCCTGAACGGCGACGGAACCGTACCGCGTTCGCTTGCCTTGCTGCCGGGCTTACGGACCTTTTACGTCGACGAATGGCACGCGCAGCTGCCGAGCAGCCCGCGGGTCATCGACGCCATCGTCGACGTGCTGCGCCGCGGCCATAGTAGGGCCTTGCCGACGCAATGGCCCATGCACCGGGGCCGGCACGAGCGGTTCGACGATGCCGCCCTGCGCGGCACCGACGGGCCGAAGATCGATTGGCGCAGGCTCAATTCGACACAGCGCGCCGCGACTCTCGCGGAGCTGAATAGCTAGACGGAGCAGCCGGTCCGTTTCGGCGCCGCTGCCGCGCCCGTGGCCAATCGAGGTCGCTTCTGCGGAGTATTTCACATATTGTTGCCGCCAGTCCCGGCACACTGATTATCCCAAAGGAATCGGCAGACATGAGCGGGAACACAGCATCTCCACGGAATCTCGAGCCGGCGGCGCCAAGGTTCGACCGGCAGTTCATCGAGGAAAACGACCTGATCGAGCGGTATTTGAACGGCAAGCTGCCGTTCAAGGGCGCCCGCGACTTGGAGCAGTGGTGCCGGGAACACCCGGAGTTTCTCGAGGAGTTGAATCTCACCGAACGCACACACGCGAGCCTGAAGCTCCTGGAGGCCAGCGGCCGTCCGCAGGACTTGCGCGAGCCGCCGCCCAAGTGGTGGAAGACGCCATACTTCCAGATCGGGCTAGGCGCCGTCACTTTCCTGAGCTTGGTCGCATTCTGGGTGCTTTTCGGCAAATACGTGTTTCTGAGCGGCCGATTGACCGACGTTCGCGCGCAATTGACGCAGGGCACGATGGTACCGGCGACGAGCGATCGCGATTTATCGGTGGATCCGGACCGCGCGCCAGGCATCAACCATACGCGCATCGTCGTCAGCCGCGCGGTCCCGGAACTCATCAACCTGCGCATCGCGATGGGCTACGTCCGCGATCCGCTGTTTCGAGTGATCGTCGACAAGCAAGATCAGGGCCGTGCTTTGGTGATCAGCAATTTGTCGAAGGACTCGAACGGCGAACTCAAGGTCTCATTCAACACATCGGCTCTGGCCGGCGGCATATACACCATACGTATCGAATCGCTGCCGTTCCGCGGCTCGCCGATCGCCGACGGCTGGGCCATCCTCGACGTACGGTGATCAAACCGCATCGTCCGGCCGCCGCTCACCTTCAAGTCTCGCGCAGACTCGCGATCGGCGCCGTGTTGACGACGCGGCGCGTCGCCAAAGTGCCGCTGATGCCGACGAGCAGCGTGCCGCAGAGCAAGCCGAACAGCCAAACCCATGGATCCGGCGCGTAATTCAGCGAGAACAGGCGACGCGCCAGTATCCAGCCTATTCCTGTTGCGCCGATCGCCGCCAAAGTACCGGACAGAAAGCCCAGTGCCGCGAACTCCGCCGCGACGCCCTGCAGTACGGTCAGGCGGCTCGCGCCGAGCGTGCGCAGGATCGCGCTTTCATATCGACGCTCGTCGCGGGTCGATTGCACGGCCGCGAGCAGCACGACGATGCCCGCCGCAAGCGTGAACAGAAACACGTACTGTATCGCGAGCGACGCACGATCCATGATCCCGCGTATTTGCCTCAGAATGGCGTCGACGTCGAAAACGGAAACCGTCGGGAACTCGCGCACGAGACCGACGAGCGCCGGCCGTTGCTCCGGTTTGAGGAAAACGCTGGTCATATAAGTGCCGGCCGCGCCGTCGAGCAGACCCGGCGGGAACACCAAAAAGAAATTTGGGCGAAAGCTGTCCCAGCGAACCTTGCGGATGCTGGCGACTCGGACCGTCAGCGCCTCCCCGGCGATATCGAAGCTCAGTTGGTCTCCCAATTTCAGGTTGAGCGCATCACGATACTCGCTGGAGATCGACACCAGCGGCTTGCCGAAATCGGCGCGCGTCCACCACCGGCCGGCGATCAACTGATTGTCCGGCATCAGGTTCGCGGACCAAGTCAAATTCTGCTCGCGCCGAATGAAAGCGCGGCCGCGATCGCTCGCGAACTTCAGGGATGCGCTTGCCACCGAATTGACCTTGGTGATTCTTGCGCGAATCATCGGAAACATTTCCGGCCTGCCCATTCCGTGCGCGCCGAGGTACTGCTGCAGAGGCCGCACTTCCTCAGGTCGAATGTTGACCAAGAAATTATTCGGCACGTCATTGCCGAGGCTGTGGCGCCAATCGGCGAGGAGATCTGCGCGCACGACGGCGAGCAGCAACAGCATCATCAGTCCCAAGCCGAAGGCAACCACTTGCACGACGCTGGCGGTGCCGCGACGCGATACGTTGGCAAGCCCATATCGCCACGCCACGCCGACGCCGCCGCGTAGCCGGCCCGTCAGGCGCACCAATCCGAATCCCGCGAGCGTCAACGCCATGCCGACCGCCAGTACGCCGGCCAGCACGTTCAGCACGAGCTCCGCGTCCCGCACCAAAGTCCACAATATGGCGGCCATCGCCGATCAAGGCGAGCGCGTAGGCGAATCCGTAGCGAAGCGTGGGCGGATCGGCCGTCTTTCGCAGCACGCGCGACGGCGGCGTGCGTTTCAACTGCAGCAGCGGCGGCAACGCGAAGCCGATCAGCATGGCCATGACCGTGACGAGCGCGACCGGCACGGGCGTCAAGGACGCGCCCGGCAGCGCTCCGCGAATTAAATCGCGCAGCAGCCACGCGATACCGGATTGAGCCAAGAATCCGAACAGCGTACCCGCGACGACCGCCGAGATCGCCAACAGGCTCAACTCGCATATCGATATCGACAGCACGAATCCTTGCGCCGCGCCCATGCATTTCATCAGTGCGACGGCCTCGATGTGGCGGCTCGCATAACGCCGCGCGCCCATCGCCACGGCGACGGCGGCGAGCAACACCGACGCCAAGCTCGCCAGATTCAAAAACCGGCTCGCCCGCTCGACCGCGGAATTCAGCTCGCGGCTGGTGTCGCCGACTTCGCGCCGTCGCTCGCCGGCGCCCATGTGCGCCTGCAGATAGTCGCGAAAGGCTCCGATCGAATCCGACGGCCCGGCGAACAGGCCAGCGTAGGTGACTCGGCTGCCCGGTTGGATCAATTGGGTTGCGCTGACATCCTGCAAGTTCATCAGCGCCTCGGGCGCGAGATTGACGAAGCTCGTGCCTTGATCCGGCCGATAGGCCAGCACCTCGGTGATGCGAAGCGGCGCCGCGCCGATCCGCACCTCGCTGCCGAGCTTCAAATTGAGATCCGCGATGATGCGAGCGTCGAGCCAGACTTCGCCCGCCGCGGGAACTTGCTCCGTAACGCGCGACGGACCGTACGGCGCGTCGGCGATGCGCACTCGACCGAGCAGAGGGTAGCCGGCCGTCACCGCGTTGATCGCCGCGAGTTGACTCGAATCGCCGTTGAAAATCGCGGTTGGAAACGTCCAGACCTGCGCGGTTCGCAAGCCGCGCGCGCGCGCCTCTTGAAAATAGCGCGCCGGCAACGGATTGGCCGATTCGATGCGCAGATCCGCCGCCAAGACCTCCATGGCTTGGGCACGCACGCCATCGGCAACACGGCTCGTAAAGAAGCCGACGGCCGTCAGAGACAGCACCGCGACGGTCAGCGCCAACAACAAGACGGCAGATTCTCCGGATTTCAGATCGCGCCACAGATTGCGCAAGGCGAAGCGCAGGACTCTCACCGGCGTCGATTCACTGTGTGACCGGCATCGAGCTCGAGCACGCGGCCGCAGCGATCCGCGAGAGCCCGGTCGTGGGTAACCAGCACCAGCGTGCTGCCGGCGCCGCGATTGAGTTCAAACAGCAGATCGATGACGCGTTGGCCCGTGACCGTATCTAAATTGCCGGTAGGCTCGTCCGCGAACAGTACTTCCGGATGCGTGACGAAAGCGCGCGCGATCGCGACGCGCTGTTGTTCGCCGCCCGACAATTGTTTGGGGTAATGCGCGATGCGCGGGGCGAGACCGACCTGATCCAGCGCCTGAGCGGCGACTCTGCGCGCGTCTCGTCGATTGACGAGTTCCAGCGGCAGCATGACGTTTTCGATGGCCGTCAGCGAGGGTATCAAGTGGAAGGACTGGAAGACGAAGCCTACGTGCTTGCCGCGTATTCGCGCACGCCCGTCCTCGTCGAGTGCCGTCAGATCGACGCCGGCGATCAGTACCCGTCCGCGCGTCGGCGCGTCGAGGCCGGCGAGCAGGCCCAGCAGGGTCGATTTACCGGCACCGGAGGCGCCGACGATCGCCAGCGACTCTCCGGTTCGCACTTGCAAGCTCACATCGGCGAGAATCGTCAGCGAACCCTCGGGACTGGCGACGGTCTTATAGAGGCTTTGCGCTTCTAGCACGACGCTGTCTGGACCCATTGGATCTTGCATCAGGAGTATCCGTGAGGCGGATTTTGATCCTCTGTCTGTTGGTCTCGACGGCTCAATGGGCGCGCGCCGAACCGGCGATACTCGTATTCGGCGACAGCATCAGCGCAGGCTATGGGATCCGCATCGACAAGGGCTGGGTCGCGTTGCTGCAAGCGCAGCTGCTGCGCGAAGGGTACGATTACCACGTGATCAACGCCAGCGTCAGCGGCGAGACGACGGCCGGGGGATTGGCGAGATTGCCGCGTGCATTGGCGCTGCACCGCCCGCGAGTCGTGATCATCGAATTGGGCGGCAACGACGGCTTGCGCGCGCTGCCGATTGCGCCGATGCGCGCGAACCTCATGCGCATGGCCGAGCTGTCGCGGTCGGCGGGCGCGGCCGTGCTGCTGCTGGGAATACGCATACCGCCGAATTACGGTCCACAATACACTGAGCAGTTTCGCCTCGCCTACGTCGATGCCGCGCGCAGCCGTCAATTGCCGCTAGTGCCGTTCCTGTTGAACGGCATCGCACTGAATCCCGGCTTGATGCAGGCGGACGGAATTCATCCGAATGAACTCGGCCAGCCCCGCCTGCTCGCCAACGTATGGCCGCAGCTGATCCGTTTGATCCGCAAACAAAAAGGAGGCGGCTCGCTGCAAGGCCGCCCCCCGCCTTAGCGCCGCGCAAGCACGGTTTACTGCGCCATCCAACTGTCGACGCCGCCGTGCTTCGAACACGCGCCCTGATGATGCTTCGCATGCGAGTAGGTGCCGTCCTTGCATTTGGCGGTCGCGCCGGCCGCATCGCCCGTGCCGGCCGCTGCCATCGGCGCAGACTTCTTCGAATGGGTCACCTTGGCGGCGGGCATCGCGGCGGCGGCGGGCGTTGGGGCGGCGGCGGGCGTGGGGCGGCGGCGGGTATCGCGGCAGCGGCCGATTTCTTCTTCATCGCCTTGTTGGATTTCTCGGCTTTCGCCGCGTCGGCTGCCGTCTTGCTGGCCGCTTTGTCCACGCCGCCGTGGCCGCTGCAGGCGCCGCGACCGCTCGTCGCCGAAGTCGTGCCGTCCTTGCAGACGCTCGTGCCCTTCGCCTGTGCCTGCGAGGCCGGCAAGGCGAGCATTGCGAACGCGGCGAACGCGGCAATGCTGAAAATTGGCTTGTTGATCATCAGTGGAAGCTCCCTGTTATTGCATCTCGAAACTCAAGGTGTAGGCGCTTGGATTGTACCTAAAATGCGCGCCGCACGCCCTAAGGCGGCGTCTGGCCCGGGCGTACCGCGGTGGCTTGGTCATGGGAAGTCCCGTCCTGAGCCGTGCCGCGCTTGCGCGGCAGCGGCGAGATCAAAGGTTCGATATTGCGCACTTCGATCAGGAATCTCGTGTGTTGGTGCGGCGTCGTCGCGGGGATCAGCGAGCCGTCGACGGTCACCGGTTTGTTGTCGGTCAAGTCCGGCGGGTATTCCGACCATCCGGTCAGTTGGACGTCGTTGACGGCCAGGCAGTTGCGGCTTTCGGCCGGCGCGTAAATGTGGGCCGTCCGGTCGAGCGCCAACACGGCTACGTGGTCGAGGCCGCTGCCGACCGGATAGGAACGAAAATGCAGTCTGCCCGTCAAGGACACGACGACCGGACTCTGCAGCAAGCAAGGACCGTAGCCGAGCACGCAGCCGGACAAGGCCGCGCAGGCTCCCAAAGAGAGTAAAACCCGAGTTTTCATGTGCCTTGCTCCATGCCGTCCACCGTCGGACACCGATCGCGCGTGGGCGTTCCCGCGCGGCGGCCTCTCGTCGATTGCTGGCGGGGCGGACCGGTGCTATACACGGCCAATAATAACGAGGAGTGGCCCCGCATGGATCGAATTTGGCTGAAGCGGTATCCTGCAGGCGTGCCCGCGGAAATCGACGTTAGCGAATATGCGTCGATACCGGAACTGTTCGACGAAGCCTGCCAAAAGCATCGGGGCATGCGGGCATTCACGAACATGGGCACGACCTTGAGCTACGCGCAGCTCGACGAGTTGAGCCGCGCATTCGCCGCCTGGCTGCAGCATCGATCCGGCCTCGCCGCCGGAGACCGCATCGCGCTGATGATGCCGAATATTCTCCAATATCCGATTGCGCTGTTCGGCGCGCTGCGCGCCGGCCTGATCGTCGTCAACACGAATCCCCTGTACACGGCTCGCGAGCTGGAGCACCAGCTGAGCGATTCCGGCGCCAAGGGCATCGTGATCCTCGAGAATTTCGCGCACGTGCTGCAGTCGGTGCTGGCGAGAACCCAGGTGACTCGGGTGCTCGTCACCGGCGTCGGCGATTTGCTGAACCTGCCGCGAGGCTTGATCGTGAACTTCGTTTTGCGCCGCGTACGCAAGCAGGTCCCCGAATGGAATATTCCCGGCGCGTTGCGCTTCAAGCGCGCCTTGTCGGCGGGCCTCGGGCTCAAGCTCGAATCGCCGCCGATGCAGCCCGAGGATATCGCGTTCCTGCAATACACCGGCGGTACGACCGGCGTCGCCAAGGCCGCGGTATTGACCCACCGGAACATCATTTCGAATCTGCTGCAATCGAGCGCGTGGATCAAACCCAGCCTGAAATTCGACGTGGAGCCGATCGCAATCACGGCGCTGCCGCTTTATCACATCTTCTCCTTGACGGCGAATTGCTTCCTTTTCGTCCATTTGGGCGCCCACAATATCCTGATCACCAATCCGCGCGACTTCTCCGGCTTCGTCGCCGAACTGAAAAAATTCAAGTTTTACTTCATCAGCGGAGTCAATACGCTGTTCAACGCGTTGTTGAACACGCCGGGATTCGACAGCGTCGATTTCAGTTCGCTGAGGATCAGTTTGGGCGGCGGCATGGCCGTGCAGCCGGTCGTCGCGAAGCGCTGGAAGGCGGTGACCGGCTGCGTACTGACGCAAGCGTGGGGATTGACGGAAACCTCGCCGGCCGCCTGCATCAATCCGCCGGGCACGGATTTCAACGGCTCGATCGGCTTGCCGATCCCGTCGACCGAGATCTCGATCCGCAACGACGACGGCGAGGAGCTCGGCATCGATGCGGTCGGCGAGATCTGCGTGCGCGGTCCGCAGGTGACGCGCGGCTACTGGAACCGAGATGACGAGACCGCGAAGGCCTTCTTCGAGGACTGGCTGCGCACCGGGGATATCGGCCGGATCGACTCCGAGGGTTTCGTCTTCATCGAAGACCGCAAAAAGGACATGATTCTCGTGTCCGGATTCAATGTCTATCCGAACGAGGTTGAGAGCGTCGCCGCCGAATGCCCCGGAATCCTGGAAGCCGCGGCGGTCGCCGAGCCCGACGAGAATTCGGGAGAAGTCGTCGCACTATTCGTCGTCAAAAAGGATCCCGAGCTCGACGCGGAAGCCGTCATCCAGCATTGCCGGCGCTTGTTGACCGCCTATAAGGTGCCGAAGCACGTTTATTTTCGCACCGAGCTGCCGAAATCGAACGTCGGCAAGATCTTGCGGCGGACGCTACGCGACGAATTGCGCTTTGCGTCGCCGGCTCAAGTCAAGACGTAGGAACGCACCGTATCGACCAGCAGCGCGACCCGCTCCGGATCAACCTCCGGCGTGATCCCATGTCCCAAATTGAACACGTGCCCGGGGCCGGGGCCGAAGCCGGCCAGCACCTTCAGCGTTTCGGCGCGCAACACGTCGGGCGGCGCAAGCAAGGCCGCCGGATCGAGATTTCCCTGCAAAGCGACGCGGCCGGCGACAAGATCCCGCGCCGCGGACAAATCCGTGGTCCAGTCGACGCCGACCGCATCGCAGCCGATATCGGCGATTTTCGAGAGCCAGGCGCCGCCGCCTTTCGTGAAGACGATGTTCGGAACGCTGCGGCCGTCCATGCGGCGGGTCAGGGCATCGATCACTTCCGCCATGTAGGCGAGCGAAAATTCCGCGTATTGCGCCGGCGTCAACACGCCCCCCCAGGTGTCGAACAACATGACGGCTTGCGCGCCGGCGGCGATTTGCGCGTTCAAATACTGGATGGTGGCATTGGCCAACAGCCGCAACAGGCGGTGCAGATCGACCGGCGACTCGTACATCATGCGTTTGATCCGCGCGAACACCTTGCTGCCGCCGCCTTCGACCATATAGGTCGCGACCGTCCACGGACTTCCCGCGAAGCCGATCAGCGGCACGCGGCCTGCCAGCTCGCGACGAATCAGCGCGACCGCGTCGACGACGTATCTCAATTCGCGTCCCGGATCGGGTATCGGCAGCCTGTCGATGTCCGCCGCGCTGCGTATCGGACGAAGGAACGTCGGCCCTGCGCCGGTCTCGAATTCCAGACCGAGATTCATCGCGTGCGGCAGCGTCAGTATGTCCGAGAACAAAATTGCCGCATCCAAAGGAAAGCGTTGCAGCGGCTGCAGTGTCACCTCGCAGGCGATCTGTGGGTTGCAGCACATCGCCAGAAAGCTGCCGGCGCGCGCTCGCGTCGCCCTATATTCCGGCAAATAGCGGCCCGCCTGACGCATCAACCAAACCGGCCGGCGCTGCGTCGCCTCGCGCATCAGCGCGCGCAGCAGAAGATCGTTGCTCAAGGAAGCGTTCACGTTCGTTCGCCGGGGTCGAACAGCCTGCGATGTTCCAGGATCGCGTAGCGGTCGGTCATTCCGGCGATATAATCGGCCGCAGCCCGCGCCCGTCCCGACGGCCCGTGCGCGGCATCCCTGCGCGCAGGCGAGGCCCGGTGTTCGTCCGGCATGAGTCCCGGGTCCACGAAGAATGCTTCATACAGCTCTCGGACCACGCGGCGGGCCTTCGCGGTCATGCGCTGCACTTTATAATGTTTGTATAGATGCTCCCGCAGGAAAGTCTTCAACTCGCGGTTCATCACGCCGGTATCGTCGCTGAAACCGATCAGATAAGCGGGTTGTGCCCTGACCGCTTGAATGGAGGCGACGTTGGCGGCGTTCAGGCGCGCGGCGGAAGAGTCGATGAGGTCGGTCACCAGATGATTGATCATTCGCCGCAGGACCTCGTAGACCAGGCGCCGGCCCGCGAGTACGGGATAAATCGCCCTGACCTGCGCGTGGTATCGGCCGAACAGAGGCACCGCGGTCAGTTGCTCCATCGAAATCAAGCCCGCGCGGATGCCGTCCTCGACGTCGTGATTGTTGTAGGCGATCTCGTCCGCGAAGTTCGCAAGTTGCGCCTCGAGACTGGGTTGCTGTCGATTGATGAAACGTTCGCCGACGTCGCCCAGCATGCTGGCGTTTTTTTGCGAGCAATGCTTCAAGATCCCTTCGCGGCATTCAAAAGTTAGGTTCAGGCCGTCGAATTCCGCGTAGTGTTCCTCGAGTTCGTCGACGACGCGCAGCGACTGCAGGTTGTGTTCAAAACCTCCGAATTCCGTCATGCAATCGTTCAGCGCGTCTTGGCCGGCGTGCCCGAACGGCGTATGGCCGAGGTCGTGGGCGAGGCAAATGGCTTCCGACAGGGTCTCGTTGAGCCGCAATTCATGCGCGACGGTGCGAGCGATCTGCGCGACTTCCAGTGAATGAGTCAAGCGCGTCCGGTACAGATCGCCTTCGTGATTGACGAACACCTGCGTCTTGTAGACCAAGCGCCGGAATGCCGTCGAATGCACGATCCGGTCCCGGTCTCGTTGAAACTCGCTCCGGTATGGCGGCTTCGGCTCCGGATAGCGCCTGCCGCGCGTCTGCTGATCGTTCGCCGCGTATGGCGCGAGATTCGTCATCCGAAATACTCCGCTAACGACGCTTCTAGCCCGCTTCGCGCGTAGTCGCCGCTGATGACGGCGCGCCCTATTTCCGCGAGCAGCACCAGGCGCACCGCGCCGGCGCGCACCTTCTTGTCCATGCGCATCAGGTCGCTCGCCTTGGCCGCGCCGATCCGCGGCACGTCGACCGGCAAGCCGGCCGCGGCGAGCAGCGCCATGATCCTCTTGGGCACATCCGCGCCGATCATACCAAGTCGGTGCGAGCAGTCCGCGGCGACCAGCATCCCCAAGGCGACCGCCTCGCCGTGCAGGAACCGCTCGTAGGCCGTCGCGGCCTCGATGGCGTGGCCGAAGGTATGGCCGAAATTCAATATGGCCCTGATGTCCGACTCGCGTTCGTCCTGCGCGACGACGGCGGCTTTGATTTGGCAGGATCGTGCGATCGCGTGCGTAAGCGCCTCCGAATCCCGCGCCGAGACACTCGCGATATTTTGCTCCAGCCACGCGAACAAAGCGGCATCGGCGATGCAGCCGTATTTGATGATCTCGGCAAGACCCGCGCGAAACTCTCGGTCCGGCAGCGACCGCAGGGTCTCGGTATCGGCGATGACGGCCACCGGCTGATGAAATGCGCCGATCAAGTTCTTGCCGCCCGGGTGATTGACGCCGGTCTTGCCGCCGACCGAGGAATCCACTTGCGCCAGCAAGGTCGTCGGGATCTGCACGCAGGCGATGCCCCTCTGATAACAAGCCGCCGCGAATCCGCCGATGTCTCCGACGACGCCGCCGCCGAGCGCTATCAGCGTCGCATCGCGGTTGAAACGCTGGTCGATCAAGGCATCGAAAATGATCGACGCAGTCTGCAAGGTCTTGTACCGCTCGCCGTCCGGCAGCAGGCATTCGCCGATGCGCCGGCCGGTCAGGGCGAGGCGCAAGCGCTCCATATACAGCGGCGCCACGGTGAGGTTGCTGACGATCAATAAATCCCCGCCGGGCACGCGCGCCGTCAGCAATTCGCGATCTTTCAATAATCCGGGACCGATCTCGATCGGGTATCGCGCGCGCCCGGCGGTGACGTCGATTGTTTGCACGGCGTCGATTATACGAACCTCAAACGCCGCGCGCGCGCCGAAGCGCCTCGTAGACCTCGTCGGCAACGAGTTGCACGCGGCGATTGTCGGTCGAAACCGTCAAATCGGCTATTTCCGCGTACAGGGCGGCGCGCCGCCGCATCAACTCCGACAGCGTCTCTTCGGCGTCGGAGTCGTTCAGCAAGGGCCTGTGGCGGCCGTGGCGGGTCCGCTCGATCTGCTGATCGACCGATGTCATCAGGTACACGACGGCGCCGCGCGCCGCGAGCACCCGCCGATTCTCCGCGTCGATGATCGCGCCGCCGCCGGTCGCGAGCACGATCGAATCGAGGCGCGTCAGGCGTTCGATGGATTCCTTTTCCCGCGCGCGGAAACCCGGCTCGCCTTCCTTCTCGAAGATGAACGCGATGTCGACGCCCGTACGGGCCTCGATATCCGCGTCGCTGTCGTGGAACGTCAGCCGGAACAGCCGCGCCAGATGCCTGCCGACGGCGGTCTTGCCGGATCCCATCGGTCCGATCAGAAAGATGTTTCTCTGCGTGATCATGCTGACCGCGGATCATAGTCGATGCGCGGGTTGCGCGTCCGCAGGGTCGGCGCAGGTTCCGGCGGGGGCGCTCCCGCCCCGCCGCCCCAATAGCGCCTATCGAATCAATCGGTCAAATTGTAGAACGCGGTCGTGACGATTTTGTCTGGCGTCGTCACGGTCAAGATCAACGATCCGGCGGTGGTCACTCCCTCGGCGGAGCCAGCGCGAAGCTGAACGTATCGCCGCCGGGAGCCCCCGTGCAGGGCCAAGTGTAGGATGCCGGCCCGACGATCGTGCCCGAGCCGCTCGTGACGGTCGCGGCGACCGTCGTCCCGGCCGGCATCTGCTGATTGCGATCGTCGGCGATCGTAAAGCTCAGCGTTTTGCCGCTGCCGATCGTGTACGTGTTACCGGCTGCCGGGACGAAATTCGCATGGCTGCCCGACATGATGATGATGTTGCTGGCGCCGATCGCGACCGAGGTCTGCGTGCTGCACAGGGTGCCTTGGCACAAAGGCCCGTTGAACATGCCGTCCGGCCCGTCGTGCGTGCCGTTGTTGTTGAAATCGATGAACGGATCGCCGGCATCGTAGATTGGGACGCCGGTGACCAAGTCGTAGTGCTCTTTGACGTTCAGGAACGGCTCTTGGGTGTCGTCCCAGGCCTTCGTGCTGATCGCCGGATTGAACGCTACCGTGTCGCCCGGATCGAAGATGCCGTTGCCGTTGGCGTCGATGAAGCTCTCCTCGCCGATCGCCGTGACCAGCAGCGGGCTGCGGCCGTTGGTCACGCCGTTGACCGTTCGCGGGGCCTTGCTGACCCAATTGACGGTGCATGTGCCGGATTCGGTCGTCGTCGTCGTCGTCAGGCACGAGGACTGGATGCCGCCGAGCGTCGTCATGAAATTGGCCGCCGTGCCGTCCGGAACGGGGTTGCTGAAGCGATCGGTCATGCGCACGGTGACCGGTACGATGACGCCGTCGTTATCGAAGGCCTCGACGTTCTGGCATTGCACCGACAAGGAAATATTGTGGCTGGTCGGAATGCCGGTCGAGATCGACAAGGCGTTCGACTGCGTGGAGATCGTCGTGCCCGCCGACACCTGGGTCGTGGCGGTAATGCGGACCGTCGTCGCCTGATTGCCCGAGCTGACGATCGTCTGCACCTGGCCGTTCGCATCGGTCGTCGCCGTCGCCGGCGCGATCGTGATGCCGCCGACCGTCGTGTTCAGCGAGAACGTCACCGTCGCGCCGGCACGCGGGCCGCCGGAGGTATCGAATACTTGGAAAATGACCGTCGAGGTCGCCGATCCGCCGGCGCTGCCGACGCCTTGCAGCGTGATGCTCGAGGGCGTCGCGGAAATGAAGGCGATCGAACCGATCGCCGCCTGCGCGACCGTCACCGTGCCGCTCGCCGTCAAGCTCTGACTGTTCGCCGAAGCGGTCGCCGTGATGACGTCCGCGCCGCTGCAACCCTTCGCGACATAGGTGGCGCTCGCGGTGCCGGTCGTCGTCGTGACCGTCGCCGTGCCGGTCGGCTGGCCGGACGCGGTGATCGTCGCGAGATTCTGGCCGACGCAAGCCGACGTGAAAGTGATCGCGGTCGAGGTCGTATACAGCGCGCCGTTCTTATCGACGAGGCTCACCTGCAGGCTCGTGCTGCCGCCGGCGGACAGCGAGGCGCTGCCGACCGCTATGGCGCCCGCTTGGAAGCTCGCGCCCGTGCCGCTGCCGAGCGATAACACGGTGGCGCCGCCGCCGGTACCGCCGGTGCCGCCGGTGCCGCCGGTGCTCTGGCCGGTGAGCGACGCGCTCCCGCCGCATGCGGCGAGCAGTGCGGCGCAGCAGGCCCCGGCGATGATCGATAATCTACGCATACTTTCGTCCTCGGACGGCCACAGTCGATGGCCGCATGTCAATAGAGATTTGAACCCTCACGCAGGATTTTTGGCGTGATGAAGATCAACAATTCGGTTTTGTTGTTGACGTCCGTCGTGGTTTTGAACAGATGGCCCAGGACCGGGATATCGCCCAAATAAGGCACCTTGTTCGAGGATTTCGTCTTCGTGGTCTCCAGAATGCCGCCGAGTACGACGGTCTGGCCGTCGTTGACCAGGACCTGCGTGATGATCTCGCGCGTGTCGATCGACGGCACGGTGCCGCCGGTCGCGCTCTGAACCAGCTGGCCGACCGAGTCGTCGCTGACGTCCAGATCCAGTACCACCCTGTTATCCGGCGTGATCAGCGGCGTCACTTTCAGCGACAGCACGGCCTTTTTGAATTGAGTCGTCGTCGCGCCGCTGGACGCCGATTGTTGATAGGGAATTTCGACGCCCTGCATGATCGTGGCTTCCTTCTGGTTCGCCGTGATCACGCGCGGCGAGGAGATGACCTCGCCGCGGCCCTCGTTCTGGGCGGCCGTCAGCTCGAGGTCCACGAGGTAGCTGCTGCCGAGCAGGGAAATGCCGATCGCACCGGCCGGATTGGCGACCGGAAGGTTGACCTGATAGCGATTCGCGAGCAGCGGCGTCGCGACGGGAAACGCGCTGCCGCCGGCGTTCAAATTGCTTATCGCCGAACTGGTGATCGTATCGGCGCCGGTGCCGTTGCCGGTCACCGCCAGAACGCCGTTGCTGCCGTTGGAGTGCACCGAGGTCACGCCGAAGCGGGCGCCGAGATCGCGTTCGAATTTATCCGTCACGATGACGATGCGCGCCTCGATCAATACCTGCTTGACCGGCACGTCGAGCGTCTGCACCAAGCGGCGGATGTCGGCGAGCCGATCCGACGTGTCCTGCACCAATAGCGTATTGGTGCGCTCATCGATGGAGAGCGAGCCGCGCGGCGACAGCATCGAGTTCTTCGAGCCGCCGCTCGATTTGATCAGACTCGCGAGATCCGAGACTTTCGCGTAGTTGACCTGCAGGAACTCGGTGCGCACCGGCTCGAGTTCCTGGATTTGGTTGTGCGCGGCCAACTCGGCCTTTTCGCGCGCCGCCAGTTCTTCGGTCGGCCCGACGATGATCACGTTTCCTTGACGGCGCTTGTCCAAGCCCTTCGTGCGCAGCACGATGTCCAGCGCCTGATCCCAAGGCACGTTCTGCAGCCGCAGCGTGAGATTGCCGGAAACGGAGTCGCTGACGACGATGTTTTGCCCGCCGGTATCGGCGAGCAGCTGCAACACCGAGCGCACGTCGATATCCTGGAAATTCAGGGTCAGGCGCTCGCCGGTATATTCCTTCTTTGCCTCTGCGGCGGCGAGCTTCGTCGACGGCTTGATTTCGACGACGTACTCGTTGTCGGTCTGATACGCCAGCTGATCGAAGTCGCCGTGCGCGTCGATGACCAGGCGGGTACTGCCGTCGATGCGGACCGCATCGACGGTCTGCACCGGTGTCGCGAAATCCGTGACGTCATAGCGGCGCATGAGCTTTTTCGGTAACGACGCGCCGGCGAAGTCGACGATGACTTGATTGCCCTCTTGGCGGACGTTGACCGGTATGCGCGCATCGGACAGCCGCACGATGACGCGGCCCGTGCCGTCGGTGCCACGCCGGAAGTCGATCGAGCGCAGCGAGCGCTCGCCGCTCTGCGTCGTGGCCGCCGATTGACCGCTTTGCGCCGTTTCCGGTGGCATCGCGGATTTGCCGGGCGGCGTGCCGAGCATCACGACGACCGTATTGCCCTCGACGCGGGTCGTATACGGTATCAAGCTGTCCAAATCGACGACGATCCGAGTGCGGCCGTTGGCCTCGGCCGCGAGCACCGAATCGACACCGCCGGATCGCACGTCGATGCGGCGCGACGCGAGCGCGAGGGTCGTGCCCGGCAAATCGAGAGCGATGCGCGCCGGCTTGTCGATCGTGAACGCCATCGGTTGCGGAGCGGGACCGGCGAGCCGCAGCGTCAACTGCACTTGCTGACCTGACAGCGTCTGCACGTCGATCGCCTCGAGCTTGTTGAGGTCGGCGGCGCGCGCGCTGAGATTGATCGCCGCGAGCGCCATCGAGGCCGTCGCCGCAAACGTTGCGATTCGAACTTTAAATCTGGTCATGCGTTGCTCTCCGTGTGGCTTCAGTTGGCCAATGCCAACGAAGCCGGCCGCTCGATATAGCCGCCGAGACCATCCGGAATGATTTCGACGATGCTAATTTTACTCGGCGTGATGTCGGTGATTTTCCCGTCGTTCTGCCCGATATAATTGCCCGGCTGCACCTTGTGCACGAGGCCGTCCTTCGATTGCACGAGGCCGTAAAATCGGCTGCCTATTTTCAGCGTGCCCACCATCTTCAGCGTATCGAGCGAAAACCCCTCGAGGAACTCGCGGTTTCGCCGCACGTTCGGCCGCAGACCGGACGACGCCGAGTTCGGGCCCTGCGGCTGAAACGGCGACCGCAGATTGCCGGCAGCGTAGGCGAAGGACTCATAGGGTTTGACTTCCGGCAGCGGCTCGATGCGCCCGCCGGGTCGCGCCTTGACCTGGGCGATCCAGTTCTGCAGATCGGATTGCCCGCCGGAACAGCCCGCGACGATCAGACTTCCCAGTGCAGCGGTCAGCGCCGCGATTGCGCCGATTTGCCTCACGTTGCGCCTCCCGCCTTGACCTTGCTTTGTTTTTGACCCGCGTGACCGGTGTCATCCTCGATATACCGATAGGTTTTCGCCGTGACGTCCATCGTCAGGTGGTCGAAACCGCCATTCTTGGTGTCCGCCGGCTTGATCTCGATGTCGTGCAGCGTGACGATGCGCGGCAGCGCCGCGATCCCGCTGATGAATCGTCCGAACTGATGATAGCTGCCGGTCAGCTCGATCTTGATCGGCAACTCCGCGTAAAAGCCCTTGCTTTCCTCTTTGGCGGGCTCGAATAGCCGCTCCTGCAGGCCGGCCGCGAGGCCGGTTTGCGAGATGTCGACGAGGAGATTCGGCACCTCGGTTTTGCCCGGCAGCTCGCGAAGCATCGCTCCGAAGCTGCGCTCCATTTCGCCGAGCTGCGCCTTGTAGGCGTCGAGATTGGCGGCGCGCTGCTGCTTGGTTTCGAACTGAGTGCGCAGATCCTGTTCGGTCGCCTCGGCTTGCAGCAGTATCGGCCGGTCTTCGTTCCAGACCAGCATGTACCAGAATATTCCGGCGCAGATCAGGAAGAGCAAACCGATGAAGAAGCCGCGAACCGACCACGGCCAGCGGCCCGGGTCGCGCGGATCCATGGCGCGAAGTTCGTCGAAAAAATTCATTTCGCCGCAACCTTCTTGTGTGTGACTTCGCCGCCGTTGTCCAGATTCACGCCGACCGTATCGGTAAACAACGTGAAGTTCGAACCGCCCGTAGCGTCCTTGGCGGACTGGACCACTTGCAGCACCGGGTTATCCATCCACGTCGACGCATCGATGTTGCGCATGAACGTCGAGACGCGGGTACTCGACTGCGCGACGCCTTGAATCTCGAGTTTTTTTCCGGTTTGCTTGATCGATGTGAGGTAGACGCCCTCGGGAACGGTGCGCACGAGCTCATCGAACAGGTGCACGATCTCCGGGCGGCTGCGCTGCAATTTCTCGATGATCTCCATGCGGGCGACCAGCCGCTGCTTGCGGTCCTCGAGATCCATGATGTCGGCGATTTGCGAGTCGAGTTTTCCGATCTCCTTTTTCAGGATCTCGTTCTTTTCCATTTGCGAATCGATCCAGCTTGAATAGAGCAGCTTGCCGCCCAGCGCGCACATGATTCCGGCGAACACGGCGGCGCCCGCGGCCATGCCGAATTCGCGGCGCCGGATCTTCCGTTGCTGTTCGCGCCAGGGTAATAGGTTGATACGCGGCATGATTACCCTCAGTCGAAGCTACGCAGCGCAAGTCCGCACGCCGTCAACAAGGCCGTCGCATCCCGGGAAACAGCCTGCGCTTTGGCCTTGGACGATACTTTCATGTTGCCGAGAGGATCGCCCTTGTCGGCGGCCACGCCGACGCGGCTGGAAATCACGTCCGCGACGCCCGGAATGTTCGCGCATCCGCCGCAAATCAAAATTTGATCGGGCTGCGATCGGCCGCTACCCGATGCCAAATAGAACTGCAACGAGCGGCTCACCTGCTGCGTCATGTCGTCGATGAACGGATCGAGGACTTCCGGTTGGTAATTGCTGGGCAATCCGCCTTCTTTCTTCGCGCGACCGGCCTCCTCCATGCTGAGGCCGTAGGTACGCATGATTTCCTCGGTCAGTTGCTGTCCGCCGAACGCGAAATCGCGCGTGTAAATGACCTTCATGTCGCGCAGCACGCTGAATGTCGTGCTGCTGGCGCCGAAATCGACGACCGCGATCGTGCGGTCCATTCCGCCGTCAGGCATCTGGTGGCGCATCAATGCGCAGGCGTTTTCCAGCGCAAAGGCCTCGACATCGACGATATGCGCCGTCAGGCCCGAGGCCTGCACCGCGGCGCGCCGCTGTTCGACATTTTCGGTGCGCGTGGCGACGAGCAGCACGTCCATCATTTCGGCGTCCTTTTCCGAGGGCCCGATGACTTGATAGTCGTAGCTGACCTCCTCCATGGGGAACGGGATGTACTGATCCGCTTGCATTTCGACCTGACCCTCGAGTTCGTTTTCTCCGAGGGATTTCGGCATTTGGATGACTTTGGTGATCGCGGCGTCGCCGCTGATCGCGATCGCGGCGAGCCGGCTCTTCGCGCCCGAGCGTTTGACGGCGCGGCGAATGGCCTCGCCGACCGCTTCGGCGTCGACGATGGCCTTCTCGTTGATCGCGTTATGCGGCGTAGGCTCCGCTGCGTAGGACTCCACACGATACTGGTTGCCCGATAGGGTGAGCTCGATCAATTTCACCGACGAGGTGGTGATATCGAGTCCCAACAACGGGCGATACCTTTTGGCGAACGACCACACGGATTTTTTCCTTTTAAGCTCAGTATCTTGGGGGTCGAAACTTGTGCATGAGATTAGCTACCAGCGTCAAACTTAGCAAGAAACTGTTAAATCGAGCGTGACCTTACTCACGATAATCGCCTCCGGCGCCCATCCGGGCACTTATCGACCGGGGCGCGGTCCGAGCAGGCAAAGCTGGGTTTCCGGGAATGACGATGACAAGGACGGATCGGCTGCCGAACCAATCAAGCCGCCTGTGGCCGTCTGTCTCGAACTCGCTCGAACAGGCGCCTTTGCGGCCCGGCAACCCCGCTGTCCTAGGCACTGCCCTTAGACCGGTAGCTTTGCGTCCTCACCTTTCGATGAGTATGCCCCTTTAACCGGCGGTAATATGCATGCCCGACACCGCCCGTGCAATAAGTTAGAACGGTTTTAAGTGGCCAAACGTTACCTGGTTCTCATATCCCGCATTTGCGCCGTACTATTTGGCGCGGTCGCTGCTGTTCGCGTTCGCGAATGTCTGTGCTTATGTCTATTTGAAGCCTGCATTGCCGAACGTCGATACGCTGCGCGACGTCCAGCTGCAGGTACCGCTGCGCATCTACGCGCGCGACGGCCGCCTGATCGCGTCGATCGGCGAGCAGCGCCGCATCCCGGTGCGCTACGCGGACATTCCGAAGAAGCTGATCGAGGCGCTCTTGGCGGCCGAAGATGACCGCTTCTTCGAGCATCACGGCGTTGATTGGCAAGGGATTTTGCGCGCCGCCCTGGCTAATTTGCGCGCCGGCGGCGTGCGTCAGGGCGGCAGCACGATCACGATGCAAGTGGCGCGAGGGGTGTTCCTCACGCCGCGGCGCGACATGAAACGCAAGCTGAGCGAAATCTACATATCGCTGCTGATGGAGGCCAGGTACTCGAAGGAGGACATCCTCTCGATTTACGCCAACAGAACATTCTTGGGCGAACGCGCTTATGGCGTCGGCGCCGCGGCGGAAGTGTATTTTGGAAAGAGCTTGGACCAATTGAGCATTGCCGAAATGGCTACCTTGGCCGGCATACCGAAAGCACCGTCTCAGGTCAATCCGGTCGCGAACCCCGAGGCCTCGAGGGTGCGGCGCGCTTATGTGCTGCGCCGGATGCTGCAGCTAGGCTATATCACGCCGGCCGAGCACGACGCCGCCAACGGCAGCCCCGTCGAGTCCCGGTTGCATGGACCGACGCTCGAGGTGGACGCTCCGTTTGTGGCTGAAATGGTTCGCGCGGACCTGCAGGCGAAGTATGGTGACGCCATTTATACCGATGGGTACAAGGTCGTCACGACGATCGATTCGCGCTTGCAGAACGCCGCCCGCGTAGCGCTGCGCACCGGACTGTTGGAGTACGACCGGCGCCACGGATATCGCGGCCCAACGGCGAAATTGCAGCTGCCGAGGGTGCCGCAACCACAGGCGTTGGACGGTATGCTGGAGAAATTTCCGATCGTCGGCGGCTTGCGCCCGGCGGTCGTCGAAAAGGTCGAGGCAAAAAGCGCCTTGATCTATCTGCGGGACCTGGGCGTCGTGAATCTGCCGTGGGAAAAAATGTCTTGGGCGCGGCGCGAACTGCCCGACGAGAATGTCGGACCGGCCCCGACGCGGGCCGCAGAGGTCCTCAGCCGCGGCGATGTGATCTACACCGTCGGCGCGAACGCCCAGGATCTGCAGTTCGTGCAGATACCCGAGGCCCAGAGCGCGCTCGTGGCGCTCGATCCGCATGATGGGGCCGTGGCTGCGCTGGTCGGCGGATTCGATTACTACCAAAGCAACTTCAATCGCGCGACGCAGGCGCGCCGCCAGCCCGGCTCGGCCTTCAAGCCGTTCATCTACTCGGCGGCATTCGACAAGGGCTATACACCGGCCAGCGTCGTTCTCGACGCGCCGATCGTCCTCGACGATACGAGCGACACCGAGGCTTGGCGGCCGAAAAACGACAGCAATAAATTTTATGGGCCGACGCGCTTGCGCGAGGCGCTCGTGCGATCGCGCAATTTGGTGACGATCCGCTTGATGCGGGCGATCGGCGGCGAATATGCGCGCGACTACGTGACCCGTTTCGGCTTCGACAAATCGCAATTGCCGAATGATTTGACCCTCGCGCTGGGCACGGCCGAGCTGAGCCCGCTGCAACTTGCCGCAGGCTATGCGACTTTTTCGAACGGCGGCTATCGAATCACACCTTATTATATCGATCGAATCGAGGACGCTACCGGCAAAACGGTGTTCCAGGCGACCCCGGCAATCGCTTGCTTCGCCTGCGGCCGAGCAGACTCCGGCGCCGCCGTCGGCGCCGATCATCGCGACGGCCGCCGCCGGTGCAGCGGCGGCCGCGCTAGCCCCTGAGACCGGCGAACGCGACGGCAAATCCATGATCCCCGCCAAGGAATTGGCGCCGCAGGTGATCCGCCCGCAGGTCGCCTACCTGCTCGCCGACATGATGGCCGACGTCATCCGGCGCGGTACCGGCGTGCGCGCCCGCGCCCTCGACCGGGATGACGTCGCCGGCAAGACCGGCACGACGAACGATCACCACGATGCTTGGTTCGCCGGTTTCAACGGCGATCTCGTCGCTACTGTGTGGGTCGGCTTCGATCAGGACCGATCGCTTGGCGCCGGCGAAGAAGGCGGACGCACCGCGGTGCCAATCTGGACCTACTTCATGCATACGGCGCTCGCGGGCACGCCACGGCATCGAGTTCCGCTGCCGGACGGCGTGGTCACCGCGCGGATCAATCCGACGACCGGCTTGCTTGCAAGCGCCGACGATCCCAATGCGATCATGGAGAAATTCATCGAGGGCAATCTGCCGAAATCCGAATCGGCGGAAGGCCCGAACAACGCCAACCCGATGACGGACGGGGATAAGCCCCTATTTTGAGATCCATGCCGAAAAAATATTCGCAACGCGCCGAGGATTTGCGCCGCGCTCTCGCACGGGAGGCGGCGCGCATCATGTCCGAGCACGGCATAGAGGACTTCTTGCAGGCGAAACGCAAAGCGGCCGACCGTCTCGGCGTGGGCGACGCCGCCGTGCTGCCCAAGAACGTCGAAATCGAGGCGGCGCTGCGCGAGCACCAAAGCTTGTTCGGGGCGGACTCCCATCATCACAGCCTCAAGGAGCAGCGCCGGATCGCCCTCGAAGCGATGCGCTTGCTGAACGCATTTCAGCCGCGCCTGGTCGGTTCGGTGCTGACCGGCACGGCCACCCTGCACAGCGACATCAATCTGCATTTGTTCGCCGATCACTCCGAGGCGGTCGCGATGCACTTGATCGAGATCGGCGTGCCGCACGAGTTCTTCGAGCGCAGGGTCAAGATGGACGCGGACCGCAGCGTGAATTATCCTGCACTACGCTTTGCGGCCAACGGCCGCACGGTCGACGCGACGGTATTCCCGGTCGATGGCATACGTCAGTCGCCGTACTCCCCGGTCGACGGCCGGCCAATGCGGCGCGCCGACCTGCGAGAAGTTTCGCAGCTGCTCGAAGGCAGTTAATGGGCAGGCCGAGGCCGGCCCTGCGGCAGGGCGCGCTGATCGAGGGACGGCGATTCGGCTATTTGCCGTCGACCGAAAACGCGAGCAGTACGTGGCCCGTGACGCCCCCTTTCCCGTCGTCGCCGGAATTGACATAGAGCATCCCGCTGACGATCGTCGCTCCGCCGTGTCCCAGGGCCCCGCCGCCGACCGAGCGCCCATTAACGGTCTGATAGGTCTTGGCGGTATCGAAATCCCAAACGAGATTGCCGGCGATCGTCGAATACGCGCGCAAATGCCCGTCGATCGATCCCGAGAACAGAATACCGGGCATGACCGTTACGGCTTGCGTCCGAATGTCGGCGCAATTGCCCTCGCCGGACTCGCAGTTCGGCCTAGGAGACGGTTTGTCCCATCGCAGCGCTCCGGTCGCGATGTCGAGCGCCGCCAGTCTTCCTCGGTCGCGCTCTGGATCCGCGTGAACGTCCGTAACGGCGACGTAGACGTTGCGATGATCGGCAGCCGGACTCCATTCGACGCCGTTGGTATCGGCGCCGGTGGCAACTTGGGTCCGCCACAACACGGCGCCGGAGAGGTCCGGATCCAGTGCATAGACGACGCCGGCTTGCTGTCCCGTCAAGATAATCTGTTTGCCGCTCGGCAATTTGCGCAAGATAGGGGCGTTGCCGAAAATACATCCGGCATCCGCGTCGCCCGCCGGCGGAGCGGGGTCGACGGCAGCCACCAGGGACTTGACCCATCGCAGCTTGCCGTCCGCCGTATCCAGGGCCACGATCGTATCGGAGCCGCCAGCCGCGACGTAAATCATGCCGCGCGCCGAATCCACGGTCGGTGCGGACCAGCTCGGCGTATTTGCCGTCTGTCGTTGGCTTGAGCGCTGGAAGGCGACCGGCAACTCGCTCTTCCAAACGATCTCGCCATTGGCGATGTCGAGGGCCGCGATGCCGGCGTGCAGGGTGCAGCAGCCGTCACCGGGCTTGGCGGCGTCGGCGCTCGCGCTCCAAGTGACCGGGACGTACAGGCGGCTATCGTAGAGGCTCGGCGCACCGGTAATCTCCGCCGCCGGATGCCAAGCGAGCGGCGTCTTCCACAGCAGGACGCCCTTTTCAGCATCGAGGGCATAGACCGTTCCGCTTTGGTCGCCGAAAAATACCGCACTGGGCGCCTTGATGACCTCTATGTGAGCATTGATATGCGCGTGCCGCCGGCGGCGGTACCGGGGGCGGGATTTCTTGACCATCCGCGGCTCACCGAGCTCGCCGACCAAGATCGACGTACCGGCGGCGGCGGCGGCGTCGAAGATCCAATAAGTGCAGCCTGTTCTGGAGTCCAGCGCATAGATCCGGCCCGAAGAACTCGTCACGAAGAGCCGGCCGTCGACGACCGTTGGCTGGCCGAAAACAGCCGCCGGATCATAGGCGTACGCCCACTTCAGCGCGAGTTTCGGGACATCGACGGCGCGCAGCGCCGGCTCGGGTTGATAGCGGGAGTTGTCCAGATCGCGGCCCCAGCCGTTCCACTGCGCCGTGCCGATCGCGACCGGCCCGGACTCTTTTGAGCAGGCATTCGACAGTCCCTCGCCCGGCTGCGGTGGGGCGGGCGCCGCGGCCGCCTCTGCCGCAACCGACCGCGGCGCCGGGCCGTGCTCCCTGCGCCGATAATCCGCCGAGTACGATCAAGGCCGCCATCGCAAGGGATGTCGAGAGGCGTGGCTGCGCCACGGTTCAGCGCCTATCGATCGGCACGTAATCCTGCTTCGTCGGCCCGGTATACAGCTGACGCGGGCGACTGATGCGCATCTGCGGATCGGACACCATTTCCTGCCAGTGCGCAACCCAGCCGGCGGTTCGAGCGATCGCGAACATTACCGTGAACATCGAGCGCGGAATGCCCAGCGCGCTGTAGATGATCCCCGAATAAAAATCGACGTTCGGGTACAGCTTTCTCGAGACGAAATACTCGTCCTGCAACGCGATCTCCTCCAGCCTCAGCGAAAGCTCGAACAGCGGGGTATCCCCGCGGCCGAGTTTTTCCAGCACCCGGTAGCACATCTCGCGGATGATCTTCGCGCGCGGATCGAAATTCTTGTAGACCCGGTGGCCGAATCCCATCAGCCTGACATTCTCGTTCTTGTCTTTGACGCGCGCGAGGAACTTGTCGATGTGCGCGACCGAACCGATGCCTTCGAGCATGTCGAGAACCGCCTCGTTCGCGCCGCCGTGCGCGGGACCCCACAAGGCCGACACGCCGGCGGATATCGCCGCGTAGGGATTGGCGCCGGTGCTGCCGGCGATGCGCACCGTCGACGTACTGGCGTTTTGTTCGTGATCCGCGTGCAGGATGAACAGCAAATCCAGCGCTTCCGCGGCGACCGGGTCGATCGCATAGGGCTCGCACGGCACCGCGAAGAACATGTTCAATATGTTGGCGCAATAGCGCAGATCGTTACGCGGATAGATGAACGGCTGACCGAGTGAATGCTTGTACGCCGCCGCCGCAATGGTCGGCAGCTTCGCGATGATGCGATGCGCGAAGATTTCGCGATGGCGCGCGTTGTTGATGTCGGTCGAATCGTGATAGAAAGCCGCCATCGAGGCCACCACGGCGGCGACCATGGCCATCGGATGCGCATCATGGTGGAAGCCTTGGAAAAAACGCAGCAAATGCTCATTGACCATCGTGTGCTGCGTGATCGAGGTCCGGAAGGCCTCCAACTGGGCCTTGGTTGGCAGAGAGCCGTAGATCAGAAGATTGGCGACCTCTAAGAAGGAGGACTTCTCCGCGAGCTGCTCGACCGGGTAGCCGCGGTATAAGAGCATGCCGGCGTCGCCATCGATGTAAGTGATCCTGCTTTCGGTGCTGGCCGTCGCCATGAACCCCGGATCGAAGGTGAACACGCCCTGTTCCTTCAGCAGCGGGGCAATGTCCAACACGTCCGGTCCGATAGTGCCGGAGATCGCCTCCAACTGGCTCGCTTTGCCGGTGACCGAATTCCTGATCTCGTATTTCGTATTCATACGCTCATCCAAGGGGGAATTGATTGCATTTGTTCAAGGCCTCTCAGCGTTGCACGAGCATGCTGCGGACGCAAGCCGCAACAGCTGCTCGGCGCCCGGTGGGATGCGGCCTCGTATTGGGGTCGCGAGGGGTCGCGAGCTCGCCCGCCGGGCGAGCTCGTCGAAAGCGCCAGTGACGGCCGCGCGATGGCGCGCCGCTTGCCGCTGCCGTCAACCGCGCTGTGCGGCGGTGGCGTATTTCTTGCGGAACTTGTCGACTCGACCGCCGGTGTCGACGATCTTTTGCTTACCGGTATAAAACGGATGGCAGTTCGAGCAAACCTCGATCTGCAGGTCATGGCCGATCGTGGAACGCGTCTTGAACTGGTTTCCGCAACTGCAGGTGACCGAGATTTCTTTGTAGTCTGGATGTATGCCGGCTTTCATGTGCAAATCCTCAATATGTCGTTGCGGCAGAATCGATGAGCAGCCGCCTGAATTCCGGTGCTGACCGCCATGCCTATTGCGAATTGCCCATCGGCTGCGTATGCGTCGATGGGGGCCGCCGAGTGTAGCGGGCCGAAGTCGCCGTCACAAGCGGCAAGCAAGCGCCAAATTCCGTCGCCCCCGTGCTTCGTTTGTCCACAATATCTGGGGATAAGTCTGTGGATGCGGCCGCTTGCTACAGGTGCATCCAGCGGATTCTCGCATAAATGTTAATTTGGTCAATAAATAGCCAGGTCATTTTATATAATAAAAACAGGATGTTACAGAGCTGACTTGACCTAATGCAATTGCAATGCATCGTAGGTGCCCCGTTATCCGAGACCCCTGGGTCCATGTGCATAAGCTCAGGCCAAGAAGGCGCCCTGCAGATCGTTCAGAAAGCGCCTGCCGAGTTCCGTCGGGCGCCAGCCGTCATCGTCGGCCACCATTAGGCCATTTTTTCGAGCCTGTTCAAGCGGCTGCGCAACGCGCTCTATCCCGAGACCGGTGCGCGCCTCGAATTCGGCGTTGCGGAAACCCGCGTTGAGCCGCAGCGCGTTCAACATGTACTCGAAGGGTAGGTCGGCCTCGCCGATCAATTTTCGCTCGCCGATCGGTTCCCTCGCGCCCATGATCTGCGTCCGATAATCGCGGGGTTGTTTCGGTTTTGCGCTGCGCAGAATCGACGCCGGCAAGGCAAACGTGATTTTCCCGTGCGCACCGGCGCCAATGCCGAGGTAATCGCCGAATTGCCAGTAATTCAGGTTATGCCGGCAACGTGCGCCGGGGCGCGCATAAGCCGATACTTCGTATTGTTGGTAACCCGCCTCGGCTAACCTGCGCTGACACGCAAGCTGCATGATCCAAGCCGAATCTTCATCCGGAAGCTCCGGCGGGCGCGAGTGGAACGCCGTTCCCGGCTCGAGCGTCAATTGGTAATGCGAAACATGGGCCGGCCCGAGCGCACACGCCGTGGCGACGTCGATCTCGGCCTCGGCGAGCGTCTGGTTCGGCAACGCGTACATCAAGTCGATGTTGAAATTGTCGATCCCGGCGGCGCGCAGCTCGTCAATCGCGGCGAGCGTGTCATCCGGAGTGTGAATGCGGCCCAACAACTCGAGCGCACGCGGCGCGAAGGTCTGTGCTCCCAAGGAGAGCCGATTGATTCCCGCCTCACGGTATCCGGCGAAGCGGCCCCGTTCGATCGTTCCCGGATTCGCCTCCATCGTGATTTCGACATCCGCCGCAATTTCGACGCGCCGGCCGATCGCGCGCAGAACGCGCGCGAAATCCGCCGGCGGGAACAGGCTCGGCGTGCCGCCGCCGAAGAACACGCTCTCGATCCTACGGCCCGCCACAAGCGTCATTTCGGCTTCGAAATCCTCCAGAAGAGCGTCGATGTACCCGCCGTCCGGCGCCGGGGACTTCAGCTGGTGCGAGTTGAAATCGCAGTACGGGCATTTGCGCACGCACCAGGGCATGTGGACGTACAAGGCCAGCGGCGGCAGCGGCGAGTTCAGAGGCGCCTACCTTAGCCGCCGCCGTTCGCCAGCGCCTCTCGCAGTGCACGCATGGCTTGCCCGCGATGGCTCAACCGATTTTTTTCCTTCAACGGCAATTCGGCGGCGCTCAGTCCCAAATTGGGCAGCCAAAAATACGGGTCGTAGCCAAATCCGCCGTCGCCGCGCGGCGCATCGAGTATGCGGCCCTCCCAGACGCCTTCGGCGATCAGCGGCGCGGTTATGGCCGCCGCGCCCGCGGCTTGGGTCGCCGGCAGATAGACAAGAAGGCAACGGTAGCGGGCGACGCGCCGGTCCGCGGGCAATCCAGCCAGCGCCGAGATCAATTTCGCGTTATTCGCCGCGTCGTCGGCGCCGGGCCCGGCATAGCGGGCCGAGTAGATTCCCGGAGCGCCGTGCAGCGCATCGACCTCCAGGCCGGAGTCCTCGGCAATGACCGCGTCACCGCAGAGGGCGGCGGCGTGCCGCGCCTTGAGCAAGGCGTTCGCCAGGAAACTATCGCCGGTTTCCGCCGGCGCCGTGAACCCGGCTTCGCTCGGACCCACAACGCTGAACGGCAATCCCTCGAGCAGGGCGCGAAACTCCCGCAGCTTGCCGGGATTACCCGTGGCGACGACCAGGCGCCTAGCCACCGCGCGCACTGAGCTGCGCGGCGTGTAGCGTAGCGATCCCGGCGGCCGCGAGATCCAACAGCCGGTCGAGTTCGTGGCGGCGAAATGCGTGGCCCTCGGCGGTACCCTGCACTTCGATGAACGCACCGCCGCTGTTCATGACGACGTTCATGTCGGTCTCCGCATTCGAATCCTCCGCGTAATCCAAATCCAGCACCGGGGTACCGCGGTAAATGCCGACCGAAACCGCCGCTACCTGACCGTGCAACGGATTCGAGCGCAGGACGCGCCTGTCCATCAGCGTATCGACGGCGTCGGCGAGAGCGACGAAACCGCCGGTGATGGCGGCGGTGCGCGTTCCGCCGTCGGCCTGCAGCACGTCGCAGTCGACCGTTATCGTGCGCTCGCCAAGAGCTTTGAGGTCGACGACGGCGCGCAGCGCCCGTCCGATCAGGCGCTGGATCTCCTGTGTTCGTCCGGTTTGCTTGCCGCGCGCCGCCTCGCGGGCCGAACGCGTATGCGTCGCTCGCGGCAGCATGCCGTATTCGGCGGTCACCCAGCCTTGCGCGCTGCCGCGCAAGAACGGCGGTACGCCGTCCTCGACGCTGGCCGTGCACAGTACCCTGGTCGCGCCGAATCCCACAAGGACGGAACCCTCGGCGTGGACCGTGTAGGCACGCGCGAAGGACAGTGGGCGCAATTCGTCCGGCGCGCGGCCGCTCGGTCGCGTCGTCATGCCGCGCACCAGCGCAGCACCGCGGCGCTGGTGTTGTCGCTGTACGGCGCGGACGCCTCGACCGCTTGCGTACCGAGCTCGGTCAGCATTTCGCGCAGGGCCTTGCCGGTGGACTGCGCGAAGCGCACCAAATCTTGATCCTTGAGGTTCGCCCAGAGGCCGTCCGTGCAGAGCAGCAGCATGTCGCCGGCCTGCAGACGCCGGCGCAACGAGATGCTCATCTCCGGCAGCGCCGCGTCCCCGCCGAGGCAGCATTCGACATAATTGCGCATCGGATGGCCGTGGACCTGCGCTTCCGTGATCAAGCCCTCGCGCAGCAGCACTTCGACATGACTGTGGTCGCGAGTTCGTTCCAGAACTTGCTGTTGACGCAGCTGATAGATGCGGCTGTCGCCGACATGCGCCCAATAGGCTGCGGAATCCTGCACCAAACAAATTGCGCACGTCGCGCGCGGCCGCGATTCGACCGCAAGGCCGACGCCGAGCTTGACCACTTCTTCATGCGCCCGACCGAGCGCGAGATGTAGAAAACCAAGCGGATCGAATACCGGGTGCGGCGTTTGCCAAAAGGCCTCGACGAGGCTCGCCAGCGCGGTCTCCGCCGCCCGCGCTCCTTCCGCGTGGCCGCCCATGCCGTCGATGACGACCAGCATCGCCGCGTTGTCGTCGGCCACGATTGCGACCCGATCTTGATTTTCTTCGCGGTGGCCGATGAGGCTGACGTCCGCGGTCTCGATCTGCAAGGAGCGCTCCTGGGCCTTCTGATAAACTCGGCGCCGATTATCACCGATTATGGCGCAAACCCCTATGATTCGTAGCATGACCGGCTTTGCGCGTCGCGAACGCCAATTCCCGTGGGGAACGCTTGCCTGGGAGCTGCGGACGGTCAACCACCGATTCCTCGAAGTCGGATGCCGCCTGCCGGAGGAATTCCGCGTGGCCGAAGTCCAGTTCCGCCAGGCGATCTCCGGCTCCGTGCGCCGCGGTAAAGTCGATTGTTCGCTGCACTTCCGCCCGGCGACGGCGCCCGCCTCGTTGGAAGTCGATGCCGCGCTCCTCGGATCCTTGACTATGCGCGCGCGCCAACTCGCGGAGCAGGCCGGAGAGTCCGCGCGCATCGACGTACTCGACTTGCTGCGCTGGCCGGGAATTCTGCGCGACCCTCTTCGCGACGTCGAACCGATGATCGAGGCAGCGCATGGTCTTCTGGGAGAAGCCCTGTCGGAACTTTCGCGGTTTCGCGAGAGCGAAGGGAGCCGCCTCAGGGACGGACTCGAGCAGCGCTGCGAGGGATTGTTGGATTTTTCGGCGCGTGTCGAGCAACGTCTGCCCGAAGTGCGTTCCCGCGTCCACGCGAAGCTCCGTGAGCGCGTCGCTGAATTGACCAGCGAAGTCGACGCGGATCGCATCGAGCAGGAAATCGCCATACTTGCGCAGCGCATCGATGTCGACGAGGAAATCGACCGGCTGCGCGGTCATGTCGCCGAAGTCCGCAAGACTTTCGATGGGCGAGAACCCGCCGGGCGCCGGCTGGATTTTCTGATGCAGGAGCTCAATCGCGAGGCGAACACCCTGTCGTCAAAGTCGCAGGACATCGAAACGACGCGGGCCGCAGTCGACATGAAGGTCTTGATAGAACAAATGCGCGAACAAGTGCAGAACATCGAGTAGCTCCTCTTGAACCGAGCCGTTGAGCCCGCCGGCGAACGAGGGCGCTTGTTCGTCATCGCGGCCCCATCGGGAGCCGGCAAGACCAGCTTGGTCAAGGCGCTGATGGAGAAGGCGCCCCAATTGCGGTTCTCCGTCTCTTACACGACGCGTAAGCCTCGGCCCAACGAGGTAGACGGCCGCGATTACCACTTCGTCACCCCCGAGCGCTTTCTGGCGATGGCGCGCGACGGTGAGTTCTTGGAATATGCCAGCGTCTTCGACAATTACTACGGCACGGGCATGCGAACCGTCCACGAAGCGCTCGAGCGCGGCGCGCGGCTGTTGCTGGAAATCGATTGGCAGGGCGCCCGCCAGGTTCGCGAGAGACTGCCGGAGGCTCGCAGCATCTTCGTACTGCCGCCGTCGATCGCCGCGCTCGAGCAGCGCCTCCGGCATCGCAGCACCGACTCCGAAATCGTCATCCAGCGGCGCCTGCGCGATTCCGTATCCGATCTCGCGCATTGGTCGGAGTTCGAATTCGTCGTCATCAACGATCGCTTCGATCGGGCATTGGCCGACCTAGGATCGATCGTCGCCGACCGCGGCGACGCGTGGCGCGCCGACAGGCCCGAAGTTTTGCGGCTCGTGGCGGAGTTGCTGGGATCCGGATAGCTGGCCCGTACGGCCGTAACTCTGGTAATCTAAACGACCCATATCATCGGATAATCAGGCATGGCACGCATCACGGTCGAAGATTGTTTGCAGAACGAACCCAATCTATTCAACCTCGTACTGCTTGCCGCCAAGCGCGCGCGACGCTTGGCGAACGGTGCGGAGGCGACCGTCGAATGGGAAAACGACAAGCCGACCGTCGTCGCCCTGCGCGAAATCGCGGCCGGCAACATCACGCTCGAAATGCTCGAGGAGCCGGAAGAGCCCGCGCCCCAGCCGGCCGGCGAATTCGAAATACCGTCGGATTTTCGCGCCCCGCAGCTCGGGCTCGGGGATTGACCCCGCTCCTCACTCAGAGGGCCGATGGACTATGCGTCTTCGATACTCGGTTTTCTGCCTGGTGTAAGACGCTCCACCGGGATTAGCCAGCTTTTAGACAAACTCGAGACTTACCTGCCGCCGACTCAGATAGAGCGGGTGCGCGAGGCGTACGAGTTCGGCGCCGAACGCCATCAGGGGCAGAAGCGCGTGTCCGGCGAACCGTACATAACGCATCCGGTGGCGGTCGCCGACATCCTCGCCGATTTGCATTTGGACGGCGACACGCTGGTTGCCGCCATTTTACACGACGTCATCGAAGACACGCCCACGGCCAAGGCGGAAATCGTCGCGACATTCGGCCAGGTCGTCGCAGAGCTCGTCGACGGCGTCAGCAAACTGGATCAAATCCAATTCAAGAACCGACAGGAAGCGCAAGCCGAAAGCTTCCGGAAGATGCTCTTGGCGATGGTGCGCGATATCCGCGTGATCATGGTCAAGCTTGCCGACCGCATGCACAACATGCGCACCCTGGGCGTCATGCCGCCGGTCAAGCGCCGGCGCAGCGCGCGCGAGACCCTCGACATCTACGCGCCGATCGCCGAACGCCTCGGGCTGTACGCCGTCAAGCTCGAGCTGGAGGATCTCGGCTTCCGGGCGCTCTACCCGTACCGGTATAAAGTCCTCGAGCGCGAACTTAAAAAAGCCCGCGGCAATCAAAAGGAATTCCTCGGCAAGATTTCCGAGACGTTTCAAAACACGCTGGCCAAGACCGCGATAAAAGCGCACGTGGAGGGCCGTGAGAAGCACTTGTACAGCATCTACCGAAAGATGCATTCGAAGCGCATTTCATTGGGCGAAATCGTCGACGTCTACGGATTCCGAATCATCGTCGACTCGGCCGACACGTGCTACCGCACCTTGGGCCTGGTGCACGGCCTCTACAAGCCGATGCCGGGGCGATTCAAGGATTACATCGCGATTCCCAGGGTAAACGGCTATCAGTCGCTGCACACGACGCTGTTCGGCCCGAACGGCGTGCCGATCGAGGTTCAGATCCGTTCCGACGAGATGCATCGGGTTGCCGAATCCGGCATTGCCGCGCATTGGAAATACAAAAGCGGCGGCGAAGCCTACGGCGGGATCGAGCACGATCGCGCGCGCGAATGGCTCGCCGGGCTCGTCCAGATACATGAGGGCGGCAGCTCCGAGGAGTTCCTCGAGAGCGTCAAGGTCGATCTGTTTCCGGATAAGGTATACGTGTTCACCCCGAAAGGAAAAATCCTGCGCCTCCCGACCGGCGCCACGGCGGTTGATTTTGCCTATGCGATTCACACCGACGTCGGCAATCGCTGCGTCGCGGCGAAGGTCGACCGGCGCCTTGTGCCGCTACGCACGCCGCTGCGCAATGGTCAGACGGTCGAAATCATAACGGCGAAAGGCGCGACGCCGAATCCATCCTGGTCCAGCTTCCTGGTCACGGCGAAAGGCGAGGGCGGCGATCAGGCAATATCTGAAGAACCTGAAGCGCGGCGAGGCGGCCGAACTCGGCCGGCGAATGCTGAGTCTTGCGCTCGACGAGCTATCGATGAGCATGAAGAAGATTCCGCAGGGAGAAATCGATGCCGTAGTCAAAGAGTTGAACCTCAGGGACGCGAACGACTTGTTCGAGAAGATCGGCCTGGGCGAGCGGTTGGCGCCGCTGGTAGCGCGCCTACTGCAGCCGACGGGCGGCGGTGAGCTCCACAGCAGCGCCGGCGCCCCGCTGATGATCGCGGGAACCGAAGGTTTGCTCGTGACCTATGCGCGCTGCTGCTTTCCGATACCGAACGATCCGATCATGGCTTACTTGACTACCGGCCGCGGCGTGGTGATCCACCGCCAAAATTGCGGTAATCTGTCCGGGTATCGCAAGCAGCCGGAGAAGTGGCTGTCCGTCGCCTGGGAAGCCGCGCACGGCCGCTTGTTCAGTTCCGAGATTCAACTGGAAGTGAGCAACCGGGTCGGCGTGCTCGCCGCCGTTGCCGCAAGCGTCGCCGGCACCGGGACGAACATCGATCATGTGACGCTCGAAGAGCGGGGTGTCGAGACTTCGGCGCTCACTTTCGAACTGCAGGTGCACGATCGAAAGCACTTGGCGCGCGTTATCAGGACGATTCGGCGAATGCCGGACGTACAGCGCGTTTATCGCACTTTGGCCTAATTGGAGATTCGAACCACCGATGAGCAAAGCGATCATCTCCACGTCGAAAGCGCCGGCCGCGATCGGCACTTATTCTCAGGCCGCTCGTGTCGGCAATACGATCTGGGTTTCGGGACAAATTCCGCTGGATCCGGACACCAAACAATTGGTCGAGGGCGGCATGGAGGCGCAGGTGCGCAGGGTCTTCGAGAACATGCGCGAGATCGTGCTCGCCGCCGGCGCGAGCTTGGACGATGTCGTCAAGGTGACGATATTTTTGGTCGATTTGCAGCACTTCGCGCTCGTCAATCAAATCATGGCCGCGTATTTCCGCGAACCCTACCCGGCCCGCGCCGCCGTCGGCGTTTCGGCATTGCCGCGCGGGGCTCAAATCGAAGCGGAGTGCATCGTCGCGCTGTGACAGCACCGCGACCGGTCACCGCGCTGCGCGGCGTCGGCGCCGCGCTCGCGCAGCGGCTCGGCGCCCTCGGAGTCGAGACGATCCAGGACCTGTTGTTTTTGCTGCCGATGCGCTACGAGGACCGTACGCGCATCGTGCCGCTGGGTGAATTGCAGGCCGGCCAACGCGCGGCGGTAGAAGGCGAAGTGCTGTTGAGCGAGACGGTCTACCGCGGCCGGCGCCAGCTTTTGTGCCGCATCGCCGATGGCTCCGGATTTCTGACGCTGCGGTTCTTTTATTTCAGCGCCCAGCAGGAACGAGGGTTGGCGCGCGGCGTGCGGATCCGCTGCTTCGGCGAGGCGCGGCGCGGGGCGAGCGGATTGGAGATCGTGCATCCGGAATATCGCCGCTGCGACGCGCCAGTCCTTGCGCAAGAGAGCGATCATCTGACCCCTGTCTATCCCGCAACCGAAGGCCTGACGCAAGGCCGCTTGCGCCTACTCACACGCATGGCGCTCGACGAACTTCCCGCAGAGGATCTGCAGGACTGGCTGCCAGCCTCCTTGCTCGCCGACGGCGAGATGCCCTCGCTCGGGGAGGCCTTGCGATTCGTGCACCGCCCGCCCGCCGACGCGCCGGTCGCGGCGCTAATGAATCGCCGTCACCCGGCGCAGCGGCGCCTGGCGTTCGAGGAATTGCTCGCCCACCAGCTCTCGCTCAAACTGCTGCGCCGCCGGGTGCAAAGCGACCCGGGGTGGCCGCTGGCGCCTAATGACGAACTAAAGGCGAAATTGCTCGCCGCATTGCCCTTTCGCTTGACGCGCGCGCAGGCCAGGGCTCTGCGCGAGATCGAGACCGACATCGCGCAACCCACGCCGATGTTGCGCCTGGTGCAGGGGGATGTCGGCTGCGGCAAGACGCTCGTTGCCGCGCTCGCCGCGGCGCGCGCATTGCAGGCTGGCAAGCAAGTGGCGCTGATGGCGCCCACGGAACTGCTTGCCGATCAGCACGCGCAGAATTTCCGGAGCTGGTTCGAACCACTCGGTGTCGGTGTCGCTTTATTGGCGGGGCGCCGCAGCCGGCAAGGCGCGCAGCGCCGAACTGCTTGCGATCAAGAGCGGCGCGAAACCGCTGGTGATCGGCACGCACGCGCTTTTCCAAGAGGGCGTCGAATTCGCCAATCTGGCCATGGTCATTGTCGACGAGCAACACCGCTTCGGCGTGCATCAGCGTTTGGCGCTGCGCGAGAAGGGCGAGGTCGGCGGACGAAGGCCGCATCAATTGATCATGACCGCCACGCCGATCCCGCGCACGCTGGCGATGACTGCGTACGCGGATCTCGACGTTTCGGTCATCGACGAATTGCCTCCCGGGCGAAATCCCGTGCAGACCGTCGTCATGGCCGAAGCACGGCGCGACGAGGTCGTTCGCCGGATCCGCACCGCCTGCCTCGATGGCCGGCAAGCCTACTGGGTTTGCCCGTTGATCGATGAATCCGACGACATGCCGTATCAGGCGGCCGAGGAGACTGCGGCCGCGCTCGCGGCAGCGCTGCCGGAGATCTCAGTCGGTCTCGTGCACGGCCGCATGCCGCCGCAGGCAAAGGAGCGTACGATGCGCCGCTTCAAGGACAAGGAAATTCAGCTGCTCGTCGCGACGACGGTCATCGAGGTCGGCGTCGACGTGCCGAACGCGACGCTGATGGTGATCGAGAATGCCGAACGAATGGGGCTCGCACAACTGCACCAGTTGCGCGGCCGGGTCGGTCGAGGGCAATTGGCGAGCTCCTGCGTCTTGCTGTACCGCTCGCCGTTGACGCCGCTCGCGCGCGCGCGCTTGGCTGTGCTGCGCTCGTCCAACGACGGATTCGAAGTGGCGCGGCGGGACCTCGACCTGCGCGGGCCCGGCGAATTGCTCGGCACGCGCCAAACCGGGCTCGCGCAAATGCGCGTCGCCGATTTGCTGCGGGACGCCGATTTGTTGCCACGTGTGCAGGCGGCCGCCGAGGCGCTGTTGTCGGATTGGCCCCTGCACGTACGGCCCCTCGTGCGACGCTGGGTGGGCGGCGCCGAGCAATACGGACGGGTCGGGTAGAATGAGCCGATGATCGACGGAAAAGCACAAGCAGACCGATCGCATCGAATGGCTGCCGGCGGAACGCTTGGGTCAATGGTCGGTGGAATCGCGCTTGCGGCCGTGGCTGATCGGCAAGGGATTGCTGACGACCCGCCTGAAGGCCGCGTGCGAGCAAAGATTCGAATTGCGCTTGACCGATCAGTGGACCGGGCTTTTGGGTGCGGAACACAAGCGCTACTTGCCGTCCGATGACCATGCGGGCCTGTTTCGGGAAGTCGAGATGCGCTGCGCGGGTCGAGGTTTGGGTGTTCGCGCAATCCGTGATGCCCGACACGACGTTGAGCGCTTATCCCTGGCTCGCCGAACTCGGGGATTGCGCCCTGGGCGAGACCTTGAGCGAACTGTCCGGCGTACAGCGCAGCTCCTATGAGTACGCGTGGCTGCCTGCCGTGAGTCCGCTCGCGGCAAGGGCGCTGCGCGACCTGCGGCCGCAACCGCAAGGCTTATGGGCACGACGATCCCGTATATGTTTGCGCGGGGCTCCGATCTTGGTTCAAGAAATATTCTTGCCCGCGGCGGGCTCGATCTAAGGACGGGACCGACGTGCCGCTGCCGCGCTCGGGCGACGAACTGGCGAAGACGCTGATCGATTACTGGCGCTGGCTGGTTTACCGGCTGCGATTTCATCCTTGGGTGATCGATTCGTTGCCGCGAATCGCTGCGGCGGCGATCGATTGCGCTCAGCTGATGCGGCTGGACAAGCCGATAGGCATTTACTTGCTGCTTTGGCCGACGCTTTGGGCGCTGTGGATCGCGGGTAGGGGCCGGCCGGATCCGCACATCTTCGCGATTTTCATCGCAGGCGTCGTGCTGATGCGGTCCGCCGGATGCGTGATCAATGACTACGCGGACCGCGGATTCGATCCATACGTGGCGCGCACCAGGAATCGGCCGCTCGCGGCGGGCCGCGTGTCGACGCAAGAGACGCTCGTGTTGTTCGCGATACTGGCGTTGAGCGCCCTGCTGCTGGCCCTGCAGCTGAACCGCTTGACGCTGCTGCTGGCGGTCGCAGGCGCTTTTCTCGCGATAACCTACCCGTTCATCAAGCGCGTCCTGTCGCTGCCGCAGCTGTATCTCGGATTGTCGTTCGGCTGGGGTATCCCAATGGCGTTCGCCGCCGAACTCGAAAGCGTGCCGCGCATTGCGTGGCTAATGTTCTTGGCCAACCTGTTGTGGGTCACCGTCTACGACACGATCTACGCGATGGTCGATCGCGATGACGACTTGAAGATCGGCCTACGCTCGACGGCCATCCTGTTCGGCGATTCGGATCGGCACATCATCGCGGCGCTGCAGGCGATGACGCTGCTCGCCTTATTCCTGGTCGGGCGCCTCGCCGGGCTCGGCGCTTGGTACCGGGCAGGTCTGTTGGTCGGCGCGGCTTTTTTCCTCTACCACCTTTGGCTGATCAGGGCGCGCGATCCGGCGGCGTGCTTTCGTGCCTTCCTCGGCAACCATTATTTCGGCATGAGCGTTTTCGTCGGAATTCTGCTGGACTACACCTTTAAATGACGCCCGCGCCGGGGGGCCTTGGCAGGCAGCCGCCCGCGTATCTCGTCAACCGCAAACCTCTTGTCCGGTTGACTATGCATCCAGAGGATCGAATACTGCCGCGGCGCGCTTTCGCGCCTGGAGCGAGGATGGAGGTCATTGTGACCGTGAGAAACGATTGGACCCTGGCCGAGGTCGAAGCGCTGCTCGAGCAGCCGTTCATGGACTTGCTGTTTACGGCGCAACGGGTTCACCGCCGCTACCAAGCCGCGAATACCGTGCAGATCAGCACTTTACTCAGCATCAAGACCGGCGCGTGCCCGGAGGATTGCGCCTATTGCCCGCAGAGCGTGCGTTACGAAACGGGTCTCGAGGAGGAGCCGCTGCTGGACCAAAAGGCCGTCGTCGCCAGCGCGCGTGCGGCCCTGCTCGGCGGCGCGACCCGCTTTTGCATGGGCGCAGCCTACCGTTCGCCCAAACCGAAGGATTTGCGCAAAGTACTTGCGATGATCCGCGCGGTCAAGGATCTCGGCTTGGAGACCTGCGCGACGCTCGGCATGGTCAGCGCCGACCAGGCGGCCGAGCTCAAGGCCGCGGGCCTCGACTATTACAACCACAATCTCGATACGTCCGCCGACTACTACAAGGAGATCATCACCACACGCAGTTACCAGGACCGCCTGGACACCCTGCAAGCCGTGCGCGAGGCCGGCCTCAACGTTTGCTGTGGCGGCATCGTCGGGATGGGCGAGACGCGCCTGGACCGGGTGGCGCTCTTGCATACGCTGGCCACGCTGCCTGCGCACCCGCAAAGCGTGCCGATCAACCAACTCGTGCGCGTCGCCGGCACGCCGCTCGCCGATGCGCCCGCACTCGACCCGTTCGATTTCGTGCGCACGATCGCGGCGGCCAGGATCCTGATGCCGCGGGCGCACGTGCGGCTGTCGGCCGGCCGCGGCGAAATGAGCGACGAGCTGCAAGCGTTATGCTTTCTGGCGGGGGCGAACTCGATTTTCTACGGCGATAAACTGCTGACGACGGGCAATCCCGACCGGGCGCACGACCGGAGCCTGTTCGAGCGGTTGCAGATCGCCGCCGAACCCGCGAAAGCGGCCGAGCTCGGGGCCGCGAGCGCTTGAATTCGGCGATGGAGGGTGGCGCCGCTGCGGATTTCACCCTCGACCAAATCTGGTTGCGCCGCTCCTTCGATCGCGCCAGCCGAACCTACGACGCGGCGGCCGTGCTACAGAGCGAAGTGCGCGGCCAGTTATTGCAGCGTCTCGATCTCGTCGCACTGACGCCGCTCGTCGTCCTCGACGCCGGCGCCGGCACGGGGCGGGCCAGCAGGGCCTTGAGACGCCGCTACCCGCGAGCCCGCGTGATCGCGCTGGATTGCGCCTACGGGATGTTGCGCGAAGCCGCGCGCCAGCTGGCGTGGCGGCGCCATTTCGATCGAGTCTGCGCGGACGCGGCGCGCCTGCCCCTCGCCGACGGCAGCGTCGATTTGATATTCAGCAACTTTTTGCTGCATTGGTGCGGTATCGACGAGGTGTTCGCGGAATTCCGGCGAGTGCTGGCGCCGCGCGGCTTTTTGAGCTTCACGAGCTTGGGTCCGGATACGCTGCGGGAGCTGCGCATCGCATGGTCGCGCGCGGATGCGCATGGGCACGTCAACCGATTCATCGATATGCACGACTTGGGCGATGCGTTGGTGCGAGCGGGTTTCGCCTCGCCGGTTCTCGACGTAGACCATTACACCTTGACCTATGCGGACGTGCGCGGCGTGATGCGAGACATCAAGGCGGTCGGCGCCCGCAATGCGCTCGTCAAGAGGCCCAGGGGGTTGACGGGCCGGCGGAAATTTGCGGCAATGCAATCGGCGTATGAGGATTTCAGGTCCGAAGGCCGGCTGCCCGCGACTTTCGAAGTCATCTTCGGACAGGCCTGGGCCCCGGTGGAACCGCGGCGGCGCGCCGGCAGCGATGCGGCGATTTCCCTGGACGAATTCAAGCGCCAGCTGCGGCGGAGAAGCGGAGCGTGAAGCCGCTCGGCCTGTTCGTCACCGGCACCGATACCAACGTCGGCAAGACGCGCATCGCCGTGGCGCTGTGCCGCGCGTACTCATTGCGCGGACTGCGGGTTGCCGCCATGAAGCCGGTTGCCTCCGGCTGCGCCGCGACGCCCGCGGGCCTGCGAAACGACGACGCGTTGGCGCTGCAACGCGCGATGACCGTCCGCGCCGATTACGAGCAAGTCAATCCTTACGCCTTCGAACCCGCGATCGCGCCGCACCTGGCGGCGTCCGAAGCGCGCACGCCGATCGAATTCAAGGTGTTGGACCGGGCTTTTCGAACCCTCGCGCTGGGCAGCGACGTGATCATCGTCGAGGGCGCGGGCGGGCTGCTGGTGCCGCTCAATACCGAGCTCAGCTTCGCGGATCTGGCATCTTCCTGGCGCCTCGAAGTCATCCTGGTGGTCGGCTTGCGCCTCGGCTGCCTGAATCACGCGTTGTTGACCGTCGAGTCGATCGAGCGTCGCGGATTGCGGCTACTCGGCTGGGTTGCGAATGCAATTGATTCTCGCTTCGAGCGCGCGGCCGAGAACATCGAATTTCTGCGCGCGCGCATTGCCGCACCGTGTTTGGCCGATTGTGCCTACTCGCCGGCTTGCGATGCCGGGGCGCTGGCCGCAATGCTCGAACGGGGCTTGGCCGGCGCGCGCCGGCGCGAGGGCTAGAGGCCGCCGAAAGCGGCGCTTCGGCTCGAGCGGCTCATGGCCGCCGTAAGTGTCTGTGTTGCTTGAGGTATCCATCTCTTCTAGTATGCTGTCGCGACGTCTGGAGCCTGAACAGCTTATGGAACAGCGCATTGAGCTCGCGCCCAATTGCTCGCTGACTCCGTCGGCGGCAAGGGCCTTTTTCCTGTCGATTTGCATCTTTTCACTCATGCTCGCGCTGATTTTCGTCCTGCGAGGATATTGGCCGGTCTTGCCGTTTTGGGCTCTCGATATGTCGCTCCTAGGGTTCGCGTTGCATTCGACCATGCGGCGACGCTCTAATACGCAGACGCTGTTGATTACCGAGTCCAGCGTGAGTCTGGTGACCCGTTCGCGTCGCGGAGAGAGTAAAGAGGAGTTTGCGCGGCACTGGTCGAAGGTTAGACTTCGCCGTCCGCGCACGCGGCTCGAACAGAGCCGGCTGACGATTGAAAGTTCTGGGCGCATGTTCGAGGTGGGCAGCTTCCTCACCGACGAGGAGAGAGGTCGCCTGGCAGCGCGTTTGCGAGTCATGGTGGGCGGCATGAACGAGTCGCCGCCGCTCGACACTGAGTAGCACCGAGGGGATCCGTTGCGATGAATGTGAACAGTTTGTCCGCGATTGACGAAAAGTCTTGCCGCTTGCGGATCGCGAAGCGCTATCGGTTCGCCGCCGCCGCCGCCGGCTGCGGCGTTGCCGCGGTCGCCGGCGCCGACACCTCGAACGGCTACAACTTGCCGATCGGCGTAACCGATCTGTCCGTCGACATCTACCATCTGCACATGCTGGTATTTTGGATCTGCGTGGGGATCGCGGTGGTGGTATTCGGCGCGATGATCTATTCGATCGTGAGATTTCGTCATTCACGCGGCGCCGTGCCGGATACCACGCTGGTGCACAGCACTAAAATGGAGATCATTTGGACGATCATCCCTGTGCTGATCCTCGTCGTCATGGCGGTCCCGGCGGCCGAATCGATCCTCAAGATCGAGGACACGCGCGATTCAGGTTTGTCGATCCGAGTGACGGCATACCAATGGAAATGGCAATATCAATACATGGATGCCGCGGCGGGCATCGGCTTCTTTTCAACGCTGTCCCAGGATTCGAACTTTGCACGGCAGCTGCACTCCGGCATCGATCCGAGGACAGTGCCAAACTACCTGCTGTCGGTCGATCACCCGCTGGTTATTCCGAGCGGCGTCAAGGTGCGTTTGCTGCTGACTTCGAAGGACGTGATCCACGCATGGTGGGTCCCCGATTTCGGCATGAAGCGCGCCGCAATACCGGGGTTCATCAACGAAATGTGGATCCGCGTGTTGCCCGGCAAGGAGGGCGTCTATCGCGGTCAATGCGCGGCGCTGTGCGGCCGCGATCACGGTTTCATGCCGATCGTCGTCGACGTGAAAACGCCTGCCGACTTCAAGAAGTGGGTCGACGAACAGAAGGCGGCGCAAAAGTCCGCGGACTCAGCGCCGGTGGCGGCGCCGGCGGCGGCGCCAGCAGCGCTCGATGTGCCCGCTGCGACCGCGAAGCCCCCCGTCGCGGGACGGGCGGCCGGCGGCCGGGCCGCACCGCCGCTGTCTGCGCGCGCAGTCAATTAACGCACTGAATCTCACCCTTAGAGAGTCACCATAATGGCCCATGCAATCGACACCGCTCACGACGTTCATCACGATCAACCGGCCGCCGGCATCAAACGATGGTTGTTCGCGACGAACCACAAAGACATCGGCACGATGTACCTGGTTTTCAGCCTGATCATGTTCTTCATCGGCGGGTCGATGGCGATGGTCATCCGCGCCGAACTGTTCGAGCCCGGCATGCAGCTCGTCGATCCGGCGTTCTTCAACGAGATGACCACGATGCACGCGCTGGTGATGATCTTCGGCGCAGTGATGCCGGCGTTCGTCGGGCTCGCCAATTGGATGATTCCGCTGCAAGTCGGCTCTCCCGACATGGCGTTGCCGCGCATGAATAATTTCAGCTTCTGGCTGCTGCCGTTCGCTTTCACGATATTGCTGTCGACGCTGTTCGTGCCCGGCGGCGCGCCGGCGGGCGGCTGGACGCTCTATCCGCCGCTGTCGCTGCAATTCGGCGACAGCTTCCCGATGATGATTTTCGCGATTCACCTGATGGGCGTGTCCTCGATCATGGGGGCCATCAACGTGATCGTGACGATCCTTAACATGCGCGCTCCCGGCATGACTCTGTTGAAGATGCCCCTTTTCTGCTGGTCATGGCTGATTACGGCGTATTTGCTGATCGCCGTGATGCCGGTGCTGGCCGGCTCCGTGACGATGCTGCTGACGGATCACTTCTTCAAGACCAGTTTTTTCAACGCGGCCGGCGGCGGCGATCCGCTGATGTTCGAACACATCTTCTGGTTCTTCGGACATCCCGAGGTCTATATCATGATATTGCCGGCCTTCGGCATCATCTCGGAGATCATTCCGACGTTTTCGCGTAAGCCGCTGTTCGGTGCCACTTCGATGATCTACGCGATCGCATCGATCGCGTTCCTGTCGTTCATCGTCTGGGGCCATCACATGTTCGCCGACGGCATGCCGATGTCGGCGCAGCTTTTCTTCATGATGTCGACGATGCTGATTGCCGTGCCGACCGGCGTGAAAGTGTTCAACTGGACGGCGACGATGTGGCGAGGATCGCTGTCCTTCGAGCCGCCGATGCTGTTCGCGCTCGGGTTTTTGTTCATGTTCACGATCGGCGGCTTCTCCGGGGTCATGCTCGCGATCGTGCCCGCGGACTTTCAGTACAACCAGACCTACTTCGTCGTCGCGCATTTCCACTACGTCTTGGTGCCGGGGGCGATATTCGCGATCATGGGAGCCGTTTATTATTGGCTGCCGAAATGGACCGGCAACATGTACAACATGACCTTGGCGAAGACGCATTTCTGGCTGTCGACAATTTTCGTCAATGTGCTGTTCTTCCCGCAGCATTTCCTCGGCTTGGCGGGCATGCCGCGGCGCATTCCGGACTACGCGGTGCAGTTCACCGACTGGAACATGGTCTCCTCGATCGGCGGCTTCGCCTTCGGGCTGTCGCAAATCCTGTTCGCCATCGCGATCGTGCAGTGCGTACGCGGCGGTCAAAAAGCCACCGCCAAGGTCTGGAGCGATGCGATGCCCCATGGCCTCGAATGGACCATCCCGTCCCCGGCTCCGTACCACAGCTTTACGACCGCACCCGAGGTGCATTGAGGTGAGCGCGGCCGCGGACCGTAAACGCCGAGTACGCCGCAGCGCGTTGCTGCTGATGTGCATCGCGTTCGCCGTCTATTTCGGGTACATCGCCCTAGGCGTGTATCGCAGCCGTCACTGATGGTGGACCCGCAGACGCAGCGCAGCGCGAACCGGCGCCTGATCAGGGGCCTGCTGATGATCGTCGCCGGCAGTTTCGCGTTCGGATGGGCGCTGGTTCCCCTCTACAGCGTATTCTGCAAATTCACCGGCATCGGCAGCGCCGAGGCTAAGGAAGGCCCGGAGATCGTCGGCGAACATTACGACCCGAACCGCGTGGTCACTGTCGAGTTCATCGCCAATCCCGCGTCGGTCGGCACGTTCGATTTTCGGCCGAAGGTGCCGTCGATGCGCATTCATCCCGGCAAGCTGTACGACACCCAGTTTTATGCGAAGAATTTGACCGGCGGCGCGACGGTAGCGCAGGCGGTGCCGAGCCTGGCGCCGTCCAGCGCCTTCAAATATTTTCACAAGACCGAATGCTTTTGCTTCAGCGCGCAGAAATTCGCCGTCGGCGAGGGCCGCTGGATGCCGGTCCGGTTCATCGTCGATCCTGCGCTTCCGGTCAACATCGACCGGCTGACGCTCTCGTACACGTTCTACGATACTACGCAATCCGCCTCTCGTTGATGACCAACCTCGTTTAAACTAAACCCTCGTCGTATCCCCTAGAGATCGAAACATGGCGCAAGCGCACGCACCGAACTCGGACCAATACTATCTACCGCACTCGAGCCCGTGGCCGATCTACGGCTCCGTGACCCTGTTCACGATCATGGCGGGCGCGATCGCCACGCTGAACAGCTGGCTGCCGGCATGGTCCCTGCTGCCCGGCTTCGTGATGCTTGCCTTGCTGTTCATATTCTGGTTCGGCACCGTGATCAAGGAAAACGAAAGCGGCATGTACAACATGGCGGTCGACAGATCGTTCCGCATGGGCATGATGTGGTTCATCTTCTCCGAGGTTATGTTCTTCGCCGCATTCTTCGGCGCGTTGTTCTACGCGCGCGCATTGGTGATGCCATGGCTGTCGGGCGGCGGCACGAAGTTGTTGACGAATATCTTGTTGTGGAGCGATTACCACGCCGCCTGGCCGACGAACGGCCCCGCCGCGCTCGGCCCGCGCGCCGACGGCAGCTATCAGACGATCCCGGCCTTGGGGCTGCCTGCCCTCAACACGGCGATCCTATTGTCGAGCGGCGTGACGATCACGATCGCGCATCACGCGCTGATCAGGGGATTCCGCCGGCGGCTGATTTTCTTCCTGGCGGCGACGTTCTTGCTGGGATTCACGTTCGTCGCCTTGCAGGCCACCGAATACCACGAAGCCTACACCGAACTCGGCCTGCAGCTCGGAACCGGCATTTACGGATCGACGTTTTTCATGCTGACCGGCTTTCACGGCTTGCACGTCACGGTCGGCGCAATCATGCTGATGGTAATCTGGTTCCGAGTCCTCAAGGGCCACTTCACGCCACAGCGGCATTTTGCATTCGAAGCGGTGGCCTGGTACTGGCACTTCGTCGACGTCGTTTGGCTGGGCCTGTTTATTTTCGTGTATTGGCTCTAGGAGCGCGATCGCCCGGATCAGGTGTGCGGCGGTTGGATCCATCCTCGCGTGTAAGCGAGGATCAGCAGCAGGAACAGCGATACCGACAGGCCCACGCGCCAAGCCAAGGCAGTGACCATTTTTACGGCATCCTCCTGCTTCGTGCCGGACAGGTGGAACAAAGCCTTGCCGAGGCTGATCAGTATCAGCGCCAGGATCGCAATCACGAGGTATTTGAATTGCATCGTCCAGCCTCATGGTCCGGGGACCGAGCGGTAATTATATCGTGCCGATCAAGATAGGGGTCCGCGAGTTCGCGCCGCGTCCGTTTACGACGCTGCTGACGCTCGCCCTGCTCGCCATGCTGATATCGCTCGGACGCTGGCAGTTGCGCCGTGCGGCCGAGAAGCAGCGGCTTTACGACGAGTTTTCCTCGGGCGTCCAGTCGACGTTGCCTGTCGATGCCGCGACGCCGCCGCTTACGCGCTATCAGCACGTCGAGGTGGCCGGCCGCTACGATTCCTCGAGGCAGATATTGATCGACGACATGGCGAGTCCCGATGGGCGCGCCGGCTATTTCGTCGTGACGCCGTTTGAGATGCGGGGCGGCGGCTGGATTTTGGTCAATCGCGGCTGGATCCCCGTCGGCGCGAGCCGCCGGGACAAACCCGGCGTCGCGGTCGCGACCGAGGAACGCACGATCAAGGGGCGCACGGACAACTTGCCGGCGCCCGGCATACGATTGGGCGGCGCAGCGGTGCTCGCCCCGCCTTTTCCGGTGGTCGCCACGTTCCCGCGCTTGGCGGATCTGCGGCGGCTGTTGCGGGAAACCGCCTGGGCGAAGGCGGCGCCGCTCGTCCTGCTGGACCGAGATCAGGCCGACGGCTATCTGCGCCGCTGGTCGCCGCCGGGATTCCCGCCGATGCGTTACATCGGCTACGCGGTTCAATGGTTCGGCCTCGCCCTCGCCTTGCTCGTGATATATGCAGTGACCAATGTGCGGCGCACCGGCGAAGCGCGCAAACCCTCCGATGCCGGCGCCTGATCTCCTCGACAATCGGCGGCAGGGGCGCGTGGTGATCGGTATCGCGTTGCTGTTTTTCGTGCCGTTGGGTTTCGCCTTTTATCTGTATTTCGGCCAGGGCACCTGGCGCCCGGCGGCCTTGGTCAACCACGGCGAACTCCTCGTCCCGCCGCGACCGCTGCCGCCGCTCGTGCTTCCGCTCGCCGGATCCGGTGCGACCCGACCGTCGTTTCTGCTCGGCAAATGGACTCTGCTGTACGTCGGCCCCGGCGTCTGCGGCGAACACTGCCGCGCCGCGCTCTATAACACCCGCCAAGTGCGTCTGGCGTTGAATAGGGACATGGACCGAGTGCAGCGCGTGTTCGTCGCGAGCGGCGCGTGCTGCGACGAGGAATTTTTGAAAAAGCAGCACCCGGATCTGATCACGGCGCGCGCCACCGCGGCGGCGGCGCCTTTGCTCGCGCTGCTGCCGACTCCGCACGGCGTCGCGCCGGACGAGGCCGCCCAGGTTTATCTGATCGATCCCAACGGCAATCTGATGATGACCTATGCCTCCGACTCCAAACCGAAGGGAATGCTGGAGGATCTCAAACGCTTGCTCGGGCTGTCTCAGATAGGCTGAATCATGCTCCCGCAACGACGTTTGCTTTGGTTTCGCCGTCTCGCGCTTTTTGGCGCGGCGCTCGCCGCCATCGTCGTCGTGCTGGGCGCCTGGGTTCGCCTGACGGACGCCGGATTGGGCTGCCCGGACTGGCCCGGCTGTTATGGCCACGTGTTCCCGCAGCTAGGCGCGGGATACAGCAAGGCGCTGCACGAGATGATCCATCGTTATTTTGCGACGACCTTGGGCATCGTGATCATCACACTGCTGCTGTGGGCGCTCGCGAACCGCGGAGTACGCGGGCAGCCGCTCGCGGCGGTAATTGCCTTGTTCTTGATCGTCTGCACTCAGGGGGCGCTTGGTGCATTGACGGTGACATTGCTGCTGAAGCCATTGATCGTCACGGCGCATTTGCTCGGCGGCTTGACGACGCTCGGCTTGCTGTGGTGGCTGTCGCTGCAGCCGGCGCGGCGCGACTTATCGGAAAGGGAACGCGCGCTGCGCCTCTTCGCGGTGGTGTGTCTCGGCGCGCTGATCGTACAAATCGCGCTCGGCGGTTGGACCAGCACGAACTACGCGGCGGTCGCGTGCCCCGACCTGCCGAAGTGCCAAAATTCCTGGTGGCCGCCAATGGACTTCCGCGACGCATTCGTGTTGTGGCGAGGACTCGGCATCGATTACGAGGGCGGCATCCTCGCCAATCCGGCCCGCGTCGCGATCCACCTCACGCATCGCCTGGGCGCTGTGGCTGTCGGCTCGGCCCTGATCGCCCTTGGGAGCCTCGTATGGCTGCGCGCCGGCAGCCGGCGCTTAGCTATCGCCGGGGCGCTGCTGATCGGCGCCGTGATCGCGCAAATCACGATCGGCGTCGCGATGGTGCACTGGGGCTTCCCTTTGCCGCTCGCAACGCTGCATAACGCGGGAGCCGCGTTCTTGGTGCTCGCGATGGTCAACGTACTCAGGGCGTTGTGGCCAGCGCCGTCGATCGCCGTGGTACCCTTGGCAGGTGGCCATCGTCCCCAATAATCCGTCCATTGCGCTCCTCGGCACGACCGGCCGATGGCGCGACTTTCTCGAGCTGACCAAGCCCAAGGTCAGCTTGCTGATCGTCTTCACGGCGATCGTCGGCATGGTGCTGGCGTCCCCGGGTATGGTGCCGCTGACCGCGCTGTTATTCGGCGCGACCGGCATCGCGATGGCATCGGGCTCGGCGGCGGCCTTCAATCATATTTTGGACCGGCGCATCGATGCGCAGATGGCCCGCACACGCCGGCGTCCGCTGCCGACCGGTCATTTGCACGAGCGCCACGCGGTCGCCTTCGCCTGCCTGCTTGGCGCGGCTTCGATGCTCGTGCTGTGGTTCGGCGTCAACGGCCTGACCGCGATCCTGACCTTCGCTTCGCTGATCGGCTACGCGATCGTCTACACCTTGTGGCTGAAGCGCGCGACGCCACAGAACATCGTGATCGGCGGCGCCGCCGGGGCAGCGCCGCCGGTGCTCGGTTGGATCGCCGTGACCAATCACATCGACGCGCGCGCGCTGCTGTTGTTCCTGATCATCTTTACCTGGACGCCGCCGCACTTTTGGGCCCTGGCGATCGCCCGACGCGACGAATACGCAAAAGCCGGCATTCCGATGCTCCCCGTCACGCATGGAATACCCTACACGCGGCTGCAAATCGTGCTGTATACGATCTTGCTGGTGTTGAGCACGCTGTTGCCGTTCTTGACCGGCATGAGCGGCTTGCTGTACCTCGCCGCCTCCGTCGCCCTCAACGCCAGATTTTTGTATTACGTGCTGGCATTGCACCGCGGCCAGCGCGCGGATCTGCCGATCCTCACCTTCCGATACTCGATCACCTACTTGATGCTGCTGTTCGCCGCGCTGATCCTCGACCATTACCTGATGATCCAGATTTGATGATCCAGATTTAGATCCTGGTCAATTTCGCGGCACCTATCGGCAAGGAGCGCAGACGCCGGCCGGTCGCGGCATGAATCGCATTGCACACCGCCGGCGCGACCAGCGCGACGGCGGGCTCGCCGACGCCGCCCGGCGATTCCTCGCTGTCGACCAGGTGCACCTCGATTTGCGGCATCTCATTGGCGCGCATCACCCGATAAGCGTCGAAATTGGTCTGCTGCACGACGCCGGCGGACAGCGTCACTTCGCCCCACAAGGCCTCGGTCAAACCGAATACGATGCCGCCCTGGATTTGCGATTCGACGATATGCGGATTGACCATCTGACCGCAGTCGACGGCGCAAACGATCCTGCGCACCTTGAGCGCACCATCCTCGATCGAAATCTCCGCGACCAGCGCGAGATGCGTCGTGTACCCTTCCATCAACGCGATCCCTTGATACCGGCCTTTGACCGGCTTGCCCCATGCGGCGCGCTCGGCAGCCAATTCGAGTACGCGCCGGTGGCGCGGCTTTTTGCCGAGCAATTCCCAACGAAAGGCATATGGGTCCTTGCCGGCGGCGGCGGCCAATTCGTCCATGAAGCTTTCGATGACGAAACAGTTGATCGCATGGCTGACCGAGCGCATGTAACCGACGTCGATGCCGATCTCCTGCCGCGTATAGGTTACCGACACGTTCGGTACGTCGTACGGAAAATTGACCGCCGCTTCAATGACCGAAGCGTCCACCCCCGTGACCGGCGGAAACATCCGCGCCGTGATCGACGGACTGACGACGTGCAATTGCCAGGTGATCAGCTTGCCGTGCGCGTCGAAGCCGGCGCTGACGCGCTCCAGCGCCGGCGGCCGGTAGGTATCGTGCGTCATGTCGTCTTCGCGGGTCCAAATCAGCTGCACCGGCCGGCCGACGGCTTTGGACGCCAGCACCGCTGCCGGTATGAAATCGACGTCCAAACGGCGCCCGAAGCCGCCGCCGAGCAAGGTCGTGTGCACGCGCACGCGATCCGCCGGCAAACCCGCGGCCTCGGCCGCCGTGGTCTGCGAGACTTTCTGCACCTGCGTGCCGACGTACAGATCGCAGCCGTCGGAGTTGACGTCGGCCGTGCAATTCATCGGTTCCATCGTCGCGTGCGCGAGCAGCGGCAGCTGGTAGACGGCGCTGCGCGTCGTCTTGGCCGTCATCTGCGCTCGCGCGGCGTCGCCGTCGGCGCGAGCGGATAGGCCCGGCGTCGCCGCCGCAGCTTCGAGCATGGCTTTGATCGCGGCATTGTCGAGTTTGGCATTTGCGCCGCTATCCCAGGCGACCTTCAGCGCGTTGCGGGCCTTGAGCGCCTGCCAGTAATGATCGGCGACGACGACGACGCCGCGTTGCGTCGTCAGCACCCTGCGCACGCCGGGCATGCCGGCGGCCGCCGCGAAATCCACGGTCGCCGGCTTGCCGCCGAGCACCGGGCACTGCAATAGCGCCGCATACCACATGCGGGGGAGCAAGACGTCGATACCGAACTCGGCGCTGCCGTCGACCTTGCTCGGCGTATCGGTGCGCGGCAACCCACGGCCGATGAGCGCGAACTCGCTCCGCGGTTTCAGCGCAACGTTTTGCGGCAGGGGCAGCTTCGAGGCAGCTCCGGCAACCGCGCCGTAGGTCAGCGATCGGCCGTTCGGCCCCGTGATCACGCCGCTCTTCGCCGCGCACGCCGACGCCTCGACCCCCCAACGCGATGCGGCGGCACGGATCAGAACGGTGCGCGCTTGCGCGCCGGCCGTGCGCAGTTTGATCCATGACTCTTGGACACTGTTGCTGGTGCCCGTGATTTGTCCGCCATTTCCCGGACTGATGTAGGCGTCGCCGACCGGGGCCGCGACGATCTTGACCGCATCGAGGTCGACCGACAATTCCTCGGCCAGCAGCATCGGCAGCGACGTATAGACGCCCTGGCCCATTTCGGAGCGGTCGACGATCAACGTGATGGTATTGTCCGGCGCAATTTTGAGCCAGGCATTGAGCTGACGGTCGGCGGCTGCGTGGCGCTTGCGCCCGCATGCCGGCAGCGATAAGGCGAGAATCAAACCGCCGCCGAGCGCCGCGGCGCCTAGAAAATCGCGGCGGCTGAACTCGCCCGCCTCGTCGCTCATCGCGAATTCTCCGTCTGCAGCAGTTCGGCGGCGCGATGAACCGCCCGGCGTATCCTTGCGTACGTGCCGCAGCGGCAGATGTTCCCGGACATCGCGGCGTCGATCTCGGCGTCGACTGGCCGGGGGTTGTTCTGCAGGAGCGCCGCAGCCGACATGATTTGTCCCGATTGACAATAACCGCATTGCGGCACATCGATCTCGATCCACGCGCGTTGCACCGCATGGCGCCGGCCCCTCGCCAAGCCCTCGATCGTCGTGACGGATTTTCCCTCAACCGCCGCGAGCGGCAGCGAGCAGGACCGCACCGGCGCTCCGTCGAGGTGGACCGTGCAGGCCCCGCACAACGCGCGGCCGCAGCCGAACTTCGTGCCCGTCAGACGCAAGTGATCGCGCAATACCCACAAGAGCGGCGTATCCGCCGCCGCGTCGACTTCAAACTGTTGATTATTGACGGTAATATTCGTCATCGTCGCCTCTCCACGCCCCGCGCCCGGGCGCTGATCCAGATGTTACCCGCTGCCGCCGGGATTGCGCACGGAATGTTACGATCCGCCGATGCCTACCGCTGCGCATTTTTACCCGCGCGTCTTTGCGCTCGGGGTGTCCGCAATCCTCGGCTTCGCCCTGTGGCGTATTTTTTCGCCGTTCGCCGGTCCGTTGACTTGGGCGGCATTTTTGGCGTTTTTGCTGTTTCCGCTGAATCGGCGGCTGCGCCAACGCTTTCGTGGCCGGACTTCGGCAGCCGCGGGCCTGTTGACTCTGATCGCACCGATCGTCGTACTGTTGCCGCTCAGTGCGCTGTCGATCGCGTTCGTCGCGCAGGCGTCCGCCCTATTGAGAATACTGCAGAGCGCAACGGCGAAGGTCGATTTCAAGTCCATGGCGGATCTGCAGCAATTTCCGTGGATCGCCAAACTGATTCTCTGGCTGCAGCAGCATACTTCGATTTCGGCGCCGCAGATTCAGGCGTGGTTCCTGGCCGGGATGCGCGGAGTATTGCAAGAGGCGGCGCGACTCGGCGGTACGATATTCTTGGGGGCCGTGAGCTCCTTGGTCGGCATCGCCTTGATGCTGGTGCTGCTGTTCTTCTTCCTGCGCGACGGTGACGCCATGATCGCGCGCGCGCGCGCGCTGATCCCGCTCGACGAGACGCACAAGGAGCGCTTGTTCAGTCACTTGAGCGGTATCACGCGCGCCATCGTGTTCGGCACGTCGATGACCGCTCTGCTACAGGGTCTCGTGCTCGGCATAGGATTCGCCATTTGCCGCCTGCCTTCGCCGGTCGTTTTCGGCGTCCTCGGCGCCCTGTTCGCCATGCTGCCGCTCGGCGGCACGGCGCTCGTCTGGATTCCGGCCGCGCTGTGGCTGTTCGTCGACGGCCGCTGGGGTTTCGGCGTCTTCATGCTGATTTGGGGTTTGCTGCTGGCGGGCGCCGACAACTTCTTGAAGCCGCTGTTGATTTCCGGGCGGGCGCCGGTATCGACGCTGGTGGTCTTCATCGGCGTGCTCGGGGGCATGTCGGCGTTCGGCGCGATCGGTTTGATCGCAGGGCCGCTCGTACTGTCGCTTTCGCTCGCCTTGATCGAGTTTGCCGAGGAAGTGCGCGGCGCCGGCGACCGGTAACGGCTCGTTGCGGATTCCCCGGCTACAGTACAATCCGCGTCCTGATGGACGTCTCGCACCTGCTCGATAAACTCAATGACGCACAGCGCCAGGCGGTGGCCTCGCCGCTGTCGCCCGCGCTCGTGCTGGCCGGCGCCGGCAGCGGTAAAACCCGGGTGCTCGTGCACCGGGTCGCGTGGCTGATTCAGGTCGAGGGGGTGTCCCCGCACGGCGTATTGGCGGTTACCTTCACGAACAAAGCCGCCGGCGAGATGCGGGGGCGCATCGAGACGCTGCTCGGTATTTCCGCGGCCTCGATGTGGATAGGCACGTTTCACGGCTTGGCTCATCGATTGTTGCGGCGGCATTGGCGAGAAGCCGGCCTGCCGCAGAGCTTTCAGATACTGGATTCCGAGGATCAGCTGCGGCTGCTGCGCAAAGTCCTGAAGGCGCTCGACCTCGACGAGGCGCGTTGGCCGCCGCGGGAGACCCAATGGTTCATCAACGCGCAAAAAGACGAGGGCTTGCGGCCCTCGCACCTGAAGGACGACGGCGATGCGACTCGCCGCCAATTGCTGCGGATCTATCATGCGTACGAGGCGGCGTGTCAGCGCGCAGGAGTCGTCGACTTCGCCGAGCTGCTGCTGCGCGCCTATGAACTATGGCGCGATCAGCCGGAGTTGCTGGGGCATTATCAGCAGCGGTTCCGCCACGTGCTCGTCGATGAATTTCAGGATACGAACGCGATCCAGTACAAATGGTTCACGATGCTTGCGGGACCACACGGACTGCCGTTTGCGGTCGGCGACGACGATCAGTCGATTTATCGCTGGCGCGGCGCGAAAGTCGAGAACCTGAACCGATTCCGCCGCGATTTTCCGGCCGCCGTTCTCTACAAGCTCGAGCAAAACTACCGTTCGACCGCCACGATCCTGAAGGCGGCAAACGCCCTGATCGCCAACAACTCCGGCCGCATGGGCAAGACCTTGTGGACCAGCGGCGAGGACGGCGAACCGGTCAAATTGTATGCCGCGTTCAACGAGCGCGACGAGGCGGACTTCGTAGTGAACCGCATACGCGAATGGGTGGACCAGGGGGGCGCGCGGCGGGACGTCGCGGTTTTGTACCGCTCAAACGCGCAGTCGCGGGTATTCGAGGAGGCGTTCCTGAATGCCCGGCTGCCGTATCGTGTCTACGGCGGCCTGCGGTTCTTCGAACGCGCGGAAATAAAGGACGCGCTCGCCTACCTGCGCATAATCGCCAGCCGCGCGGACGATACGTCGTTCGAGCGGGTCGTGAATTTGCCGGTGCGCGGCATAGGCGTCAAGACGCTCGACGTGCTGCGCGGTTATGCGCGCGAGCACGGCGTGTCGTTGTGGAGCGCGTCCGCGGTGTGCATCGCGAGCGCGCTGCCGCACAGAGCCGCGCAGTCGCTGGCGGCATTTACCGCGTTGATCGATAAATTGACGGCCGAAATCCACGGATTGGAGCTGCACGAACAGGTGGATCACGTCATTCAGATGAGCGGCCTGATCGAACATTTCAAGAAGGAAAAAGGGGAGCGAGGCGAAGCGCGCATCGACAACCTGTTGGAGTTGGTCAGCGCCGCACGCGGCTTCACTTCGGAAAGCGGCACGGAACTCGGGCCGCTGGAGTCGTTTCTCGCCCATGCCGTTCTCGAGTCGGGCGAAGGCCAAGCCGACGCTTGGGACGACTGCGTGCAGATGATGACCCTGCATTCGGCCAAAGGCTTGGAGTTTCCCGTGGTGATCATGGCGGGAATGGAAGACGGCCTGTTTCCGCACCAGCGGTCGGCGGCCGACTTGGCCGGTCTCGAAGAGGAGCGGCGGCTATGCTACGTAGGCATGACTCGCGCCATGCGCCGGCTGTACATTACGCATGCCGAACAACGTCGCCTATACGGCGTGGACACGTACGGGCTGCCGTCGCGGTTCATCGGCGAGGTGCCCGCCGAGCTTATCGAGGAAATCAGGCCGAGGCTGCAGATATCGAGGCCGGCGTTCGCGGGCCGAAAGCCGCGGGATGAGGCGACTGCGCCCGGAATGCGGATGGGCAGCCGCGTCCGGCATTCGAAATTTGGGGAGGGCGTGATTCTGAATTTCGAGGGAAACGGACCGCACGCGAGGATTCAAGTCAATTTTGAACGGCAGGGAATGAAGTGGCTGATGCTTACTTACGCAAATTTAGAGCTCGTGTAGAGTAGCTTTCCTGTGAAGATTATCATCCTGGGCGCTGGGCAAGTCGGACGCACCGCCGCGTACCATCTATCGCGAGAGGAAGCGAACGATGTGACGGTCATCGACCTCAAAGAGGAGGTGCTGCGCGATTTGCAAGACCGCCTCGACATCCGCACGGTCAGCGGCAATGCCGCCAGCCCGAGGATACTCGAGGCGGCGGGAATCGCCACCACCGACATCCTCGTCGCGCTGACCAACAGCGACGAAGTCAACATGCTCGCTTGCCACATCGCATGGACGCTGTACCGCACGCCGAAGAAAATTGCGCGCGTGCGTTCGGCAGACTATGCGGAGCGCGACCGCCTGTTTGGCGAACATGGCATCGCGGTCGACGTCTGGATCAGTCCGGAACAGCTGGTCACCGAATACACCGCGAGGCTGATACGCTATCCCGGAGCTCTGCAGGTTCTGGATTTCGCCGATGGCCGCGTGCGCCTCGTCGGCATTCGCGCGCTGCAGGGCGGCCCCCTGGTCGGCCAAGCGCTGAGCACGCTGCGCGAGCATATCCCGTCCGCCGATGCGCGAGTGGCCGCAATTTACCGCGCCGGCAAAAGCGTCAAGCCGGAGGGCACGACCGTCGTCGAGGACGGCGACGAAGTGTTTTTTCTGGCGGCCCGCAAGGACATCCGCGTCGTCATGCGCGAGATGCGCCGTGAGGAGGCGCCCGTGCGCCGCGTGGTCATCGCCGGAGGCGGCAATATAGGATTCCGATTGGCGAGCGAGCTGGAAGACAAGAACCAGGTGAAGCTGATCGAGCGCGATATCAGGCGCGCGCGCCGAGTATCGGAACAGCTGAGAAGCACGACCGTGCTGCACGGCGATGCGGCCGACGAAGAATTGCTGCTTGAAGAGAATATCGACAGCGCGGACGTGTTTGCCGCGATGACGAATTCGGAGGAAGCGAACATCCTCTCGGCGATGCTCGCGAAGCGGCTCGGCGCGCGCAAGGTGATGGCGCTCATCAACAAGCCGTCCTACGCCGAATTGATCGAAAGCGGCTCGATCGATATCGCGATTTCGCCGCAAACGGTCACGATCGGCTCCTTGCTCGCCCACGTCCGGCACGGCGACGTGGTGCGGGTGCATTCGCTGCGGCGCGGCGCCGCGGAAGCCTTGGAGGTCGTAGTGCACGGCGATGCCGATAGTTCGAAGGTCATCGGCCGGCGCATCGAAGACATTCTGCTACCGGAGGGCACGACCCTGGGAGCCGTCGTGCGCGGCGAGGACGTGATCATCGCCCACCATGACACAACTGTGCAGCCGGACGATCATTTGATTCTATTCCTGACGGATCGGCGCCACTTGGAAGCCGTCGAAAAGCTCTTCCAAGGCTCCGCCGCCTTTCTGTGAAAGAAACGCTGCTGCCGGTCGCGCACGTCTTCGCCATGGTCATCATGGTGTTCGCCGCCGCGATGCTGGTGCCGTCGATCGTGGCGATTTGGGGGATGGACCGCGCGCTTTGGTCGTTCGTGGTCTCCGCCGCCGCGACGTTTCTGATCGGCGCTTCCTTGTGGCTCGTCACGCGGCGCTACAAGCGGGAGCTGAAAACTCGAGATGGCCTCTTGCTGGTCGCGCTGACATGGGTTGCGCTGCCGGCGGTCGCCGCCTTTCCGCTATGGCATTACCTGCCGATCGACTTCACGCACGCCTATTTCGAAGCCGCCTCGGGATTGACGACGACCGGCGGCACGGTGCTGTCCGGGCTGGAATTTCTGCCGCATTCGATCAACCTTTGGCGGCATCTGCTCAGTTGGCTCGGCGGCATGGGCATCATCGTGCTCGCCGTCGCGATCCTGCCGATGCTCGGCGTCGGCGGCATGCAGATCTACCGCGCCGAAATGCCCGGGCCGATGAAGGATCGCAAGCTGACGCCGCGAATCGGTCAGACGGCGAAACTGCTGTGGACCGTTTACGCGGGCTTGACCGTGGCCTGCATGGCCAGCCTGAAGTTCGCGGGGATGAGCTGGTTCGACGCGGTATGCCACGCTTTTTCGGCGCTGTCGCTCGGCGGGTTCTCGACTTACGACGCCAATGTCGGGCACTTCAATTCGGTGCCGATCGAGTTGGTGCTGACGGCCTTTCAAATCATGGCGGCGTTGAACTTCGCGACGCACTATCTGGCTTGGAGCCAGCGGGGCGTGCGCGCGTATTTCCAGGACTCCGAGGCCAAGTCGATATTCGTCGTGCTTGCGATGAGCTGCGTCGGCATCGCGCTTTTTCTGTACTTTCGGGGCACATATCCGGATTTTCCGACCGCGCTGCGGGAGGCGACATTCAACGTGGTATCGGCGGCGACCGACAGCGGCTTGCATACGCAGGACTACGCGCGCTGGCCGATCTTCGCGCCGATGTGGATGATTTTTCTGAGCTGCATCGTCGCCAGCTCCGGCTCCACCGGAGGCGGCGTCAAGATGATCCGCACCTTGATACTCGCCAAGCAAGCGAACCGCGAACTCAATCAGTTGGTCCACCCGAACCTCGTGCGTCCGCTCAAAGTCGGAGGCGCGGTCATCCCGAACCGCGTCGTTTTCGCGGTTCTCGCGTTCGTTTTCCTGTACTTCATGAGCATGGTCGCGCTGATATTCATACAGCTCGCGAGCGGCTTGGATTTCTTGACTTCGCTATCGTCGATCATCGCCTGCATCAACAACGCCGGCCCCGGGCTCGGACTGGTCGGCCCCGCGAGCAACTACAGCGCGCTCGGTGATTTCCAAACGTGGGTTTGCTCGGTGGCGATGCTGCTCGGCCGGCTCGAAGTGTTCACGATCCTAGTTCTGTTCACGCCGACGCTGTGGCGTAAATAGCTCGCCGAGAAGAGCGTCGATCGCCCGCAGGCAGTCTGGTTCGTCCAATAGCGGCACGTGGCCGCGATTCGGCACCGTCAATTGCCGCAGATCCGGCTTTTCGGCCTTCATTCTCGCGAACGCGGCCGGATGCAGAATATCGGACAGGGCGCCGCGTATCGCCAGTATCGGCACATCGGCGAGAGCGGCCCAAAGCGGCCACAGATCGGGCGTGCCGGCCGGCGAGTCGCGAAGCCTCTCGCCGATCATCGGATCGGCATCGGCTTGCGGTATGCCGGCGGCATCCTCGCGAAAGCCGCGCCGCGCCATCCGCGCCCAGCGCTCGGGCGAGCAGATCCGGCCAAGCGCAGCCGTAGATCGTCCGGGTTTGCTGGGTCGCCTCCGTCCAGGATTGAGCCGGCGGCATGCGGCCCGCGTAGCGCTTAATGCGCTCGACGCCGGCCGGATCGAGTTCCGGTCCGACGTCGTTTAGCACGATTCCGGCGACGAGCGACCGATGGGCGGCCGCCAGCATCATGGCGACGAGGCCGCCGAGCGAGGTGCCGATGATCGCGCACGACGCCGCGCCGGCGGTCTCCAGCAGCGCCAGCGTATCCCGTACATAAACCATTGGCTGATAATTCTCCGCATTGGGATCGCGCGCCGATGAGCCGCGGCCGCGAAAATCGGGCGCAATTACCCGGTAGCGCGTCTGCAGGTGCGGCGCAAGCTCTTCGAAATCCCGGCTGTTGCGCGTCAGCCCGTGCAGACACAGAACGGCCGGAGCCGAATCGTCCGGCCCGTCGTAGATCCGCGCATACAAGCGCAGATCATCGCCGCTGCGGTAATACATTTCACGATGCGGGGCCGACAAAGCGTACTCCTCAGTAGATCAGATCGGCCAGTTCGCCGCGCAATTCGCGCTTTAAGACCTTGCCGTTGGCATTGCGCGGCAGGCTCGACCGGCACAGCACGTCGCTGATCCGCTGTTGCTTGCCGACGCGCGCGTTGGTCCAATCGAGAAGCGCGCGCGGTTCCGGTCGCGAGCCCGGCGCCGGCACGACCAGCGCTACCGGCGTCTCGCCCCATTTGCGGCTGCGCACGCCGACGACCGCAACTTCGGCGATATCCGGATGCTCGAGCAGCACCGCCTCGATGTCGGCCGGATAGATATTCTGGCCGCCTGAGATGATCATGTCCTTCTTGCGATCGATGAGATACAAGAACCCGTCTTCGTCGAGTTTCCCAATGTCCCCGGTCCGCAGCCAGCGTCGGCCTCGATCGTCTTGCCAGGTCGCCTCGCGGCTCGCGGCGTCGCGGCCGAGATAGCCGGCCATCAAAAGCGGGCCGTAGCCGACGATTTCGCCGGTCGCGCCGGCGGCCAATTCGCGGTCATCGTCGCCGATGATCCGCAGGTCCGTACCGAGGAACGGTTTGCCGACCGACGCGGTCTTGCGCTCGAAATCCTCGGGCGCAAGTATCGTGCATACTCCTTCCGTCAATCCATAGAGTTCGATCAGATTGCAGCGGAAGCGCTTCGGGAAGTCGCGCTTGACGGCCGCAGCGAGCTGCGAGCCGCAACACATCAGCGTATCGAGGCTCGCGAGGTCATAACGGTCGGCGTCCGGCGCCTCCAGCAGCCTCTCCAGCTGCAGCGGGACGAAGGTGCCATGAGTGATCCGCTCCCGGGCGATTATTTCGAGCGCGCCTGTTGCGTTGAAACGCCTCATCACGACGATCGTGCCGCCAACCAGCAGCGTGCAAAGCATGGCAACCCAGGTGATGTTCGAGAACAGACCGAGTGAGCACAGCGTCACGCAGTCGCTGCGATAGCGCAGCGCGATCGCGAGGTCCACGGCCCAAAGCATACGGCAGCGATGGCTATGCACAATGCCCTTCGGCACTCCGGTCGTGCCGGAGCTATAGATGATGTTGCATTCGCGATCGGCGTCGACGGTGCACCGTAATTCGCACGATTGGGCTTCTAGCCAAGCCGTGAACGGCAACCAATCGGGACTCGGATCGCCGAGACCGATGCGCGCAGCATCTGCGACGGCTTGCGACTCGCCGCGCAGCCGATCGATGCGCGCGCGATGATCACCGGAGGCGAATATGGCGCGCGATTTCGAATCTTCGATCATCGCCGCGATCGCGCCGTCGGCGACCGATAGATTGAGCGGAACCGCGACGCAGCCTCGGCGCATGATGCCGATCAGAAGGACCGCCATCTCGAGGCTGTTGTCCATCAAGACGGCAACCCGGTCCCCCGTATCGAGGCCGATCGCATCGAGTCCGTTGGCGGCTCGCGCGGTTTGCCGCTCGAATTCCCGCCAACTGAGGCGCCTGTCGCCGTCGATCAAGGCCGGCCGCGCCCCTCGCCATCGGCCATGCAGCGCGATGACGTCCGGCAGGGTCGGCCGTGGCGCCTCGAACCAGCTCACCGCGGATTCCGGCTCATCGCGTTCCGCCGCCGCTTAAAAATGATACTGCACGGTCGCCGAGTAAGTGCGCGGGGGACCGTAGAAGCCGATTTGACTGAGGTTGCCCAGCAGGCCGGCGCTGCCGAAGTCGTAGCCGGCGACGCGGTACCAACGATTCAGCAAGTTCTTGCCGTCGACCGAAAATCGCCAGGCCTTGTCGGCCGTCGTAAACGCGAAGCCCGCGTCGATCAGGCCGTAGGCCGGTTGATCGGTCACGCTCGCGGTCGTGTTCGCGACTTTCATGAAGCTGCGCCAATCCCAACCGATGCGGGCGAGCAGCGAGCCCGCCGGCAGCGCCCAGCTATAAGCGGCGTTCGTCGCGACCGTCCACGTGGGCGCATTGACGGGCCTGTTCTGATCCGCGACGTTGATCGGCGGCGAATTGAGCGCGCAACCCGGAGTCAATGCCGTACAGCCGATCAGGAAGTCCTGGTAATACGAATCCAGATAACCGACATTCAACCCGAGCGTCAGCGGCTGCGACGGCCGCCATTCGGATTCGATCTCGACGCCTTGATTGATCTGTTTGCCGGCGTTGAGCACGGCCGTCACGTTTTGCGGCACGCCGCCGGTATCCACGAATTGCTGCACGCCGATCTGGGCATTCTTGTACGGATCGTAGAACAGCGTCAGATTCAATTTCAAGGTGTCATGGAGCAATGTCGATTTCAGGCCCAGTTCGTAATTGTCGGCCGTTTCCGAGTCATAGCCGTTTTGCGTCTGCGGGTAGACAGCGGCATTGCCGCGCATGTCGAAGCCGCCGCTCTTGAAACCCTTGCTGTAGGTGAAATAGGCCATCACTTGCGGAGCCAAATGATAGTCGAATCCGAGTCTCGGGGAGACGTTCGAGAACGTGCGGCTGTTCGTATAGTCGGTCAACACGCCCGCGGCGGCGCTCGGGAATAAAAAGAATCCCGCCGGCGGCGCCGATGGATCGAAGAACCCTTGGTTCGGCAGCAGCTGCGTCGGCGCGACGCTCGCGTATTGCGCCTGGTACACCGTTGCGGTCTTTCGATCCTGGTTCCAGCGCAAACCGGCGTCGAAATTCAAGCTGTCGGTCAGCTTCCAGGCGGTATCGGCGTAGACCGCCATACTCTTGGTCTGCACGCAACCATCGACGATCGATGTCAGATAGAGACCGTATATCGGAACTAGGACACCGAGCGACGCGTTATAGGCGCCGCAAGCGGTGCTGTTCATGTAGAAGACGCCGCCGACGGCTTTTAAACGATCGTTCGTGAAGGTCAGTTGGCCTTCGCCGGAGGCCTGATGTTCGCTGTATTTCGCCGGCACTTGGAACGCGTTGGTATCCAGCTCCTCGAAATCGATGAACTGCCGGCCATGCCCGTCGCGATAGGCGCCGACCAGCTTCAGCGCCAGCTCGTCGCTCAGGCCTTGCGAGTAAGTCGCGGCCAGGCCGTTGCGGTAGAAGCGGTCCTGGTTGACCGGCATGTCGGTACGCGTGTCGTAGCGACTTCCCGTCGGCGGGGCGAACACGTTGTTCAGGCGCTCGCCGCCCGACGCGTTCGAATGATCCTGCGTCGTATCGGCGACGATCTTCAGTTTCGAGCTGGCGCCCCACATCAGCGTCAGATTTGCGCGGCCGGCGAGCACGTCCCGGTTCGAGACGTCTTGGCCGATGGAATTATAGGGGCTCGGCGTCGTGCCGGACTCCGCGACGACGTGGCCATAACCGTCATGGTGCAGGTCGGCCACGGCGAGGCCGAAGTACACATGATCATCGATGACGGGCGTCGAGGCGCTCAATTTGGCGTCGCGCTCGCCGTAATTGCCGCCGGTCACCGACGCGCTCAGGCTCGCCGGACCGGCGATGTCGCGCGTTACGTACTTGATGGCGCCCGCAATCGTATTTTTTCCGTATAGCGTACCCTGCGGACCGCGCAGCACCTCGATGCGGTCCACGTCATAAACGTCGAGCAGCGACGCTTGCGGCCGTGCCAGGTAGACATCGTCGATATACACGCCGACGCCCGGTTCGAAGCCCCACAAGGGATCGCTTTGACCGACGCCGCGAATGTAGACGTTGATCGTGTCGCTGGTCGCGCGATCGGCGGAGATCTTGATGTTCGGAACGAAATCGTTCAAGTCGCCGAGCGAAGTCACGTCGCGCAGTTCGAGATTCGCCGCGCTGATCGCCGTGACGGCGAGCGGCACGTCTTGAATATTTTCCTTGCGGCGCCGCGCGGTCACGACAATCTCGGCCAAGCCGCCGGCGCCGGCATTGGCCTGCGCGGCGGGCGCCGCCGTCTGGCCGGCCGCGGTTGCGAACGGCATGATCAGCGCCAGCAACGCGATCGTCGCGGCGGCCGATGCCGCCGAACGAAGAACAAAAGGTGTCCTGTGCATGAATGTTCTCCCCGAGTGGCAGGCGTGCCTTGCCAGGCGCCGTGCCGTTGATGTCTGCGTTGCCGGCCCGCCGGCCTGCAGACCGAATTCTTTGCCGCGCTCGTCGATCAAACGACCGTTGACAAATATTCAACGATCGTTGACGTAGTATTCAACGAATGTTGAGTAAAAGTCAAAGGGGGCGCGCGAATCGCCGTTGCGGCTGTCGGCGAGACGCGGGACAATGGCCCCATGGGAGTTGTGCGACGCAATACAAAAGCCGTCAAAACGGCGCGCAAACCGGCGAAGGAGCGGCTGCTCGATGCGGCCGAGGATCTGTTCGCGCGCCACGGGTTCTATGGCGTATCGGTGCGCGACATCACCCGCGCCGCCGGCGTCGACGTCGCCCTGATCAGCTACCATTTCGGCGGCAAACGCGAGTTGTTCACCGCCGTGTTCCGGCGGCGCGCCGAGATATTGAACGTCGAGAGATTCGCCATGCTCGACGCGGTGCGCCACGCCGCGCTCCCCGGCGTGCCCGCCATCGAGGATATCGTCAATGCGTTCACATACACCCTGCTCGAACGTTCGGCGAGAGGTGGAGCCGGCTGGAAGAGCTACTTCGCCTTGGTCGCCCAAGTCAACAATTCGCCGGAATGGGGTCCGGTGCTGATGACCGAGCACTTCGATCCGCTGGTCGCGAAGTTCATCGGGGTGCTGCGCGAGGCTTTGCCCAATTGTCCCGCGCGCGAGATCTATTGGGGTTATCAATTCTTGACGGGCGCGCTGACCTTGACGTTCGCCGAGACCGGACGGATCGACAAGCTCTCGGGCGGTTTGTGCCGCTCTTCGGACTTGGACAGCGTTCACCAGCGGTTGGCCGGCTTCGTCGCTTCCGGCTTCAGAGCGCTTTGCGCGGCGGCCGGCGACGGGGCCTCGGCGCGGCCGCCTCGAACGGACGCGCACGGTGCGCAGCGCAGCGAAGCGCTCGGCCGGCGCCGCTCCAAGAAGGCCGGTGGCGCGCATTGATCGGCTTGCTGCAGCGCGTTACCCAGGCACGAGTCGAGATCCGCGGCGAGTTGACTGCCGCGATCGGTCCCGGACTGCTGGTTCTCATCGCCGTTCGGCCGGAGGATACGGCCCTGGACGCCGACCGCCTGCTCGACCGGGTCTTGAAATACCGGGTCTTCGACGACGACGCAGGCCGGATGAACCACAGCTTGACGGAATTCGGCGGCGGTTTGCTGTTGGTCCCGCAATTCACTCTCGCGGCGGACACGCGCAAGGGATTGCGCCCGAGTTTCGGCTCCGCCGCTCCGCCGCAGCACGGACGACCGCTGTTCGAGCGGCTCGTCGATTCGGCCGCGCAGCGGCATGCGGGGCCGGTCGCGAGCGGGGTGTTCGGCGCGGACATGCAAGTGTCGCTGACAAACGACGGACCCGTCACGATTTGGCTCGAGAGCTAAGAAGCCGCCGCGGGCGGAAATGCGACCGACCCCTCATTGGGGCGCTGCGGTCGAACCCATCGGCGGCTTTGGCGTATCATTAGCCATTGAATTCCATCGTTACGGAAGCGGAGAACCGATATGTTCGACTCGAAAATGCTGCTGGTGATCCTGGCGATCGCGCTGGTCGTATTCGGCACCAAACGCTTGCGCTCGATCGGCTCGGATCTCGGCGCGGCGGTCAAGGGCTTCAAGCAGGCCATGAACGAGGGCGAGGCGGACGCCGAGGTCAAGCAATTGAAGCAGGAAAAGGACGCTGACTTCGATGCCGGCGCCGCGAAGGCTCAATCCGAGGCCAAGGCGCCCCCGAAGACGAGTGCGTAATTTAAATGTTGGATTTTGGGTTCTCTGAGGTCCTCCTCACCTCCGTCATCGCACTCGTCGTGCTCGGGCCGGAGCGCTTGCCGAAAGTCGCTCGTCAGGTCGGCCATTGGATGGGGCGCGCGCGCGCGATGGCCCGCCAGCTGAGCGAACAATTGGACCGTGAAATCAGCGCGGATGAACTGACCAAGCAGCGGACTCGGCCGGACGCGCCGGGCAACGTACAGGCCGCCGAACCTCCGCCGAATCCCGACAACACGATCAAGCCACCGCAATGAGCCCATCGGGCGGGCCACCCGAACCACTCGCCGAGGGCACTCTGGTCTCTCACCTGCTGGAATTGCGGGATCGCCTGCTGAAGTCGATGACGGCGGTGGGCATCTGCTTCATACCGTGCGCGACGTACATGAACCAATTGTTCAACTTCGTCGCCCAGCCGCTGATTCGCAAACTACCCGCCGGCTCCACGCTGATCGCGACCAGTGTCGTGGCGCCGTTCACGGTGCCGTTCAAGCTGGCCCTGTTCGCGGCGTTCGCCGTCGCCATGCCGTACGTGCTCTATCAGGCCTGGGCCTTCGTCGCGCCTGGACTGTATCGGCATGAGAAGAAATTGGCTGTGCCGCTGCTCGTCTCGAGCATCCTGCTGTTCTATTTGGGCGCCGCGTTCGCGTACTACTTGGTGTTTCCAGTGATGCTGAGTTTCTTCGTCGCAACCACACCGACCGGCGTCATGATGATGACCGACATCGGCAGTTATCTGGATTTCGTAATGATCCTGCTGCTCGCATTCGGCGCGGCCTTCGAGGTCCCGGTCGCGACCGTGCTGCTGGTTTTTACCGGATTCGTCAGTTTGGCGAAGCTGCAGAAGAATCGGGGATTCGTGTTGCTCGGCATCTTTATCATCGCCGCCTTCCTGACGCCGCCGGACGCCGTCTCGCAAAGCTTCATGGCCGTGCCGATGTACATTCTGTACGAAATCGGCATTTTGATGTCGAAATGGCTGCTCAAGGACAAGCTCGCCGCGCGAGCAAAGGAACGAGCCGAGCGCGAAGCCGGATCATAGCGGCCCCCGCGAGCCGGCGCCGACCGCGCCGCGCCATTTGATACCGCAGCCCGCTCGCAAAGGCATAAGAACAATTGCATGCGTGTCGACAAACGCCATTCCATCAAGCTCGCGGCCGCGTTGGGGACGATATATATCGTTTGGGGGGCAAGCTTCCTATTCTCGAAGATCGGGGTCACGCACCTGCCGTTCGCGATGTTCTCCGGCATACGATTCGTGACGGCCGGCATCTTGCTTTCGCTGATCGCGCACTACTGGAACGGCGACCCGTGGCCGTCCAGACTTGCCGAACTTCGCCAAGTGCTGATCGCCGGACTCTGCATGGTCTTTGCCAACAACGGCTTGAACGCCTGGGCCATTCAATACATTCCGACCCACGAGTCCGCGCTGCTGAACGGTACGTCGGCGTTTTGGATTGCGGGCCTGGGGGTATTCGGCCGGCGCGGCCATCCGCTGAACCCGCGAGCGGTGCTCGGACTCGGACTCGGCTTTTTGGGTACCGTGCTGGTGCTGATGCCGAATACCCACCCGATGCCATCGATGATGCTCGCCAAATTCGGGGTGCTGGCGGGATGCCTCGCGTGGTCGCTGGGGACACTGTATTACCGCAGCATCGATACGCGTTTGAGCTCGCTGATGTTCGTCGCGATGCAAATGCTGCTCGGCGGCCTCCTGCTGCTCCTCGCCGGCTGGGCAGGCGGTGAGTCGGCCCATTGGACCTTCAACACGCCTGGCTTGATCTCGCTGATGTACCTGACGCTCTTCAGCTCCTGCCTGGCCTATTCCGCTTATGCATGGCTGGCGCTCAACGCGCCGCCGGCGGTCATCGGTACTTACGGATACGTCAATCCCGCGATCGCGGCATTCCTGGGTTGGCGGTTTCTGCACGAGACCCTGACGCGGGCGCAGATCGTCGGAATGTCGATAATCCTTCTTGCCGTGATCCTGTTGACCCTTCCCGGCGGCACGCTGGTCGAGGACAAGATTCTCGCAGAGCCGAAGTCGCAATGATCAGCCACGCTTGACGATCACTTGTATGCGGCCTTTCGGTCCGACGAACCACGAGCCGATCATGCTGACGAGGCTGACGATCAACGAGGCCCAAAAAGCGGCGCCGAAGCCCGATACGTGCATTCCGGGCAGCATCCACGCCACCAAGGCGACCATCGCGGCGTTGATCACGAGCAGAAACAGACCGAGCGTCAATATCGTCATCGGCAACGTCAATAGAATGGCAATGGGTCGAACGACCGCGTTGACGACTCCCAGCAGGACGCCCGCCAAAATCAATGTCGACGGACCGTCGATGGTGACGCCGTGGACCCACGCGGTGGACAACCACAATCCCAGCGCGACGATCGCCGCGCGAACGAGAAACCCGAGCATGAGGCCTCCTAGGCAGCTGCGGCCGGGCGCGCCGAATATCTAGGCGCGCCGCTGCAGGATACTCAGTAATCCAGCCCGGGCAAAGGAGGATCGAGCGAGGTCGTGCGCGCGGGTTGCGGCTGCGGCGGCTTTTCCAGCGTCATTTTGATGCGAGCCAAGTGCCGCTCCCAGCCGAGCCGGATGTGCTTGTAGGAACGATCCCAGGCCTGCGCTTCCGGAATTCCGGAGCCGAGCAGCCGCAGCGCAGTCGTCCCGGGATGCTTGCGCGTGTCCAGCAAGAAATCATCGACGATTGCGCTATCCGACGGCGGCGTGTCTCGTCCGACCATGTAGATTACGCGCAAGCGGCGATTGACGTCGAACAGATCGATGTGCGCCTCGCGGCCGCCCGCGCCGATGCGGCCGAGGCGATAGAGCCCGCCTTGGCGAGCGTCGATTTCGACCTCCGCGCCGTACCAGATACGCATCAAACTTTGTTCTGTCAAGGCTCGCCAGACTCGGGCGACGGGCGCATCGATCTCGACGAGGTGCGCGTAGCCGCGTGTGCCCGATCGATCGTATTTTAGTGAACTGCTCATAGACGGAGTCGGCCGTTGGGGGATGATAGAATCCACCATTCTGGGAGGAACATCCATGGTTTATGTCGATATCGTGACTGCGCTCGCAGTTCTACAATTCGCCGTTTTTGGATTCAAGGTAGGCGGCGCTCGCACGCGCTACGGCATCAAGGCGCCGGCGATTACCGGAAACGAGATTTTTGAGCGGCATTTTCGGGTGCAGCAGAATACCTTGGAACAGCTGATCGTGTTTCTGCCGGGTATCTACTTGTTCGGCCGCTACTTCAATCCGGCGTGGGCCGCGGTGATCGGTGTCGTTTACCTGGCCGGCCGCGAAATTTATGCCGCGAGCTATGTACGCGACCCTGCCAAGCGCAGTTTGGGATTCGGCCTCTCGTTCCTGCCCTCCGTCGTGCTGATCGCCGGCGGTTTGATCGGCGCAATCCGTCATTTGCTGTAACCGCAGCGCGGTCGCAGTGCAAAAAGACGCCTCGCTGACGTCAAGACGCCTCGCTGACGCCGGTGGCCGGCGCCTAAGAAAGAGCGGCGAAGCGCCCGTGGTTGCGTTAGATTAGCCATTCTTGCTGGGGTGGCCCGCCGGGGCCTGAGATGCCGAACAGTCGCGCCAACGCGATTCGGCGAACCCATTGAACCTGATCCGGTTAGCACCGGCGGAGGGAGCGATATGCACTTTGATTGCCGCCGTGCGCTGGCCGCCTTCGCCGCCGGCGCATCGCTGCTGGCATGGCCGGCGGCGGCGGCCGGCGCCGCACGAGCCGACCCAGAATCATCGCAACTCGACGAAATCGTCGTCACGGCGACTTTGTTCGCCGTGCCGCAGTCTGAAATGCCGGGCAGCGTCACGATACTCGATGGCGCCGCGCTGCGCGCGGCGGGCCAGCAGCATCTCGAGGATGTCCTGCCGCTCGTCCCGGATCTCAATTGGGCGGGAGACACGTCGCGGCCGAGATATTTTCAAATTCGCGGCATCGGCGAACTGGAGCAATACCAAGGGGCGCCGAACCCTTCGGTCGGCTTCTTGATCGACGACATCGACTTCAGCGGTTTGGGGTCTGCCGCGACCTTGTTCGATGTCGATCGAATCGAGGTTCTGCACGGTCCGCAAGCGACACTTTACGGCGCCAATGCCCTGGCGGGGCTCATCTACGTCAGGAGCGCGGCGCCGTCCGACACTTTCGGCGGGCGCGCCGAGTTTCAGGCGGGCGACTACGGGACCCGATCCTATGGTGCGGTGATCACAGGTCCGGTCGATGACCTGGATTCGGCCTTTCGCTTGGCGGCGCAGCGCTATACGAGCGACGGCTTCTATCACAATGCCTATTTAGCGCGCAGCGACACCGACAACAAGGACGAGCTGACCGTGCGCGGCCGCTGGCGCTTTGATCCGAATGAACGGCTGCGCGTCGATTTGTCCGTGATGCGCGTGCAAATCGACAACGGCTTCGACGCCTGGTCGATCGGCAATACGCGCACGACGCAATCGGACAACCCCAGTGTCGATCGGCAAAATTCGACGGGCATTTCCGCCCGCGCGAGCTATGGCGGCCTCGGCCATGCGAAGTTGACGGCGATCGCAACCTATGCCGATTCCGGCATCGATTACGGCTATGACGCCGACTGGGGCAATCCGCGGCTCTGGGCGCCGTACGTATACAGCTACACGGAATTTCAAATGCGGCATCGTTCGACCCGCAGCCTCGAAGTGCGTCTGGGGGACCAACGCGCACGCGGCGTGTCGTGGCTCGTCGGACTCTACGGGTTCGAATTACGGGAGGCGCTCATCGACACCAGCGCCGGAAATTACGTCGACCCGATCCAGGGTTACAGCTCATCGACCCACACTGTCCTGACGAGCGATTACCGCTCGCGCAACGGCGCCGTTTATGGCCAACTGGACGGGGATCTAGGCGATGCGGCGCGTTGGTCGGTCGGACTGCGTGGCGAACGCCGGACCGCGGAGTATGCGGATCTGACGACCAATTTGGACGCGCCGGCGACCGCGAACGCCTTCGCTCCTGCGGATAATCTTTGGGGCGGCCATGCGTCGGTCGATTACCGGCTCTCCCAGCACACCCATTCGTACGTGTTGATATCGCGCGGCTACAAGGCCGGGGGTTTCAATTTGAGCCAAGGCTTGCCGGCGAACGAGCGCCTATTCGGCCCGGAAGCCGCGCTGAATTACGAGATCGGGCTCAAGATCGACGGCGACGGCGGTCGGCTTCGCGTCGACACTTCGCTGTTCTACCTGCGGCGCAGCGCCCCTCAGCTCAAGACCGGCGTCCAATTGGTGCCGACCGACCCGAACACGTTCGTCTTCTATACCGGCAACGCGCAATCCGGCTATAACTACGGCGCCGAAAGCACGGTCGCCTGGCGTACGACGCCGCGCCTGGAACTCGGCGGGTCCGCCGCGTGGCTGCAGACCCTTTATCGTGGCTTTGTGCAAAACGGCGTGCTGCTGCCGGATCGCGCGCTGGCGCACGCGCCCGACTGGCAAGCGGCCGTCAATGCGACCTGGCGCGATCCACGGGGCCCCTTTGTGCGAGTGGACGTCACCGGCATGGGCGGCTTTTATTATGATCTGCCGCCGAACCCGACCAGATCGCGCCCCTATGGCCTACTGAACGCCAAATTGGGTTGGGACCGCGGCGACCTCGAGGTCGACCTATGGGGACGGAATTTGCTCAATAAGGACTATACGGTTCGCGGATTTTACTTCGGCGACGAGCCGCCGGACTTTCCGAATCAAGCTCTACACCCAGCTGGGGGATCCGCGAAACTGGGGCTTGCACCTGACGATCCGCTTTTGAACACCCGGTTTGCCCGCCGCAGCCAGACCGCGGCTAACGCATCGAGACCCGTGCGCCGCGTTCACCGATACCGCCCGCTTCCATCCAGCGCTTGATTCGCGTCGCATCGGCGAGGCGCGTGTACTTGCCGAACGAGTCGAGCAGCACGATGACGACGGACCGTCCTTCGATGACGGCCTCCATGACCAAGCATCGGCCCGCTTCGCTGATGTAACCGGTCTTCTGGACGATAATGTTCCAGGCCCTATTGGCGACCAGTTTGTCGGTGTTGCGGAACTCGACGATGTGCCGGCGTACCCGCACTGCGTGACGCCGATCGGTCGTGAACTCCCTAATCGTCGGATTGCGCGCCGCGGCTATCACCAGCTTGGCCAAATCCTCCGAGCTCGCGACGTTGTCGCTCGACAATCCGGTCGGATCGGCGAAATGCGCGCTGGTCATGCCGAGCGCTTTCGCCTTATTGTTCATCGCATCGATGAACGCCGGAAAGCCGCCGGGAAAGTGATTGGCCAAGGCGCGCGCCGCGCGATTCTCCGAGGACATCAGCGCGAGGTGCATCAGATCCCCGCGCGTCAAGGTCGCTCCGACGGGAAGCCGGGAAAATGCGCCCTTACCAATGTTGCGGTCGGCTGGGGTGATCGTGATCGATTCGTCGAGCGGCAGCTTCGCGTCCAGGACCACCAAGGCCGTCATCAATTTCGTGATCGACGCGATCGGTTGAATCGCATCCGGCCGCTTCGAGTACAGCACCGTCGAGTTTTCCGAGTCGACGACGAGCGCAGAACTGGAACGCAACTTTGGATCGTGCACCGGCTTGGCGATCGCGTGCGCCGAGAGCATGGCCATCAACAGGCCGCTCCCGAGCGTTGTCGCCTGCTTGTGCCACCTCGCCGCTTTGATCATTGCGCTCTCGATATTCAACTTATTCAATCGCAGCTAACCACACGCCGGTCGATTCGTACCGTGATCCAGTGCGAACTTTACAGATTGCGCCGCAAGTGGCAATAGGCATTCGGCGAAAAATCGCAAATTTATCAGGAATTCGCCGGCACGGCCGGCGGGCGCCGCAGCTGCTGGTCGCGATACATCGCATTTTCCGCCACGCTCTGCAATCCGCGCAGGTCGCTGCCGTCGCGCTGGAAAATTGGCGACCCCGATACTGACGCTGCAGCGGATCATGCGCGATCGTAGATCGAGTGTCGTCTTGTAGACGTGGTTGCGGATGCGTTTGACGACCGCTTCGGCGATCTCCGGCGCCGCGCCCGGCAGCAATACCCCGAATTCGTCGCCGCCGAGGCGTGCGGCCCGGTCGCTGCTGCGAACGCTACGCCGTAGACATTGTGCGACCAGGGTCAGCGCGCTATTGCCGGCCTCGCGCCCATAGGCGTCGTTGACGCGGTCCAATTGATCGACGTCGATTATCAGCAGCGCGTAGGGCCGCCGTTCTCGTTCGCATGCCGCGTGTTCACGCTGCCACAGTTCGTTGAACGTGCGCAAATTCAACAGTCCCGTCAGCGGGTCGTTGTGGGCAAGATCTTCGATGCGCAGTCTTGCCTCCGTGACGTCGGCGGCGAGAGTCGAGGTCAGATAGGCAACCAGCAGAATGGGCGCCAATTCAGCTACGGCGCGGCTGGCGTATGAAAGCGACAGCACCTCGACATGCGGCGAAACCGCAGCGAAGACCAGGTAGCAAGCGCATATCGCCGCGATCTGCAACATCGTGATCACGCGCCCGAGCGTCAGCGCGCTGAATATGATGGGCAGCAGGTACAGGTTCAGCAGCGAACTCTCGCCCTTACCGGTGAACCACATCACGGCGCTGATGAACGCCAACATCGACCAAGATTCGATCGCCAGCTTGGCTCGCGTGCGGCCGGGCAGGAAGCGGCGCGCGCGAAAAGCGACTATGGCGGTTGCATATACCGACAACAGACCGACCGCCGGCCAGAATTCCGTCGCGAAAGCCTTGGACCAAACCAGGACCAGGGCGGCCAACATCAAACACAGAATCTCTATGGATCTCGTGCTACGCACGGCGAGTTAGGAGACCGGCGCGGTCGCGGTCAGCGCCGGCCGGCGGTGCGTCGTCGGATTTTTCAGTTCCTGCAAGGCCCGCTGGACTTCCGGATCCGCCCGCACCGCGGCGTCGTTGCCGGGCGGCCGCGGCGGCGGTGGACCTGGACCTTCCTTCAGTTCGATATCGGGATCGATGCCTTTGTGATTGATCGATATTCCGGACGGCGTGTAGTACAGCGAAGTCGTCAATTTCAGCGCGCTATCGCCAGGCAAGGCCATGACCGTTTGCACGGACCCCTTGCCGAAGGTCCGCCTGCCCATCAGCGTCGCGCGATGCTGATCCTTCAGCGCTCCGGCGACGATCTCCGCCGCGGATGCCGATCCGCCGTTGACCAATACGACTATCGGCGCGCCGGCCAGCGCGTCGCCCGGGGTCGCATCCATCTCGAAATTCGCCTCCGGCGTGCGGCCCTTGGCGGTCACGATGACTCCGCCGGTCAGAAACTCGTCGGCAACCGCGACGGCGGCCTCGACGACTCCGCCAGGGTCATCGCGCAGATCCAGCACAAGGCCTCGCAACGCACCGCCGTTGCGCTTGCGCAGCGCTCGCAAGGCCGCCTTCGCTTCATCGCCGGTGGTGTCGCTGAACTCGGCAATGCGCATGTAGCCGTAGCCCGCCGCGGGGAGGGAGTACCGCACGCTATGCAGTTCCACCTGCTGCCGCTTGACCGTGAACGACAGCGGCTGATCGCTTCCATCACGAAGCACGCCGATTTTGACCGACGTGCCGACTTTGCCCCGCATTCTGCCGATGGTCTCTTGCAGGGTTGCCGAGTTGACCGGCACGCCGTCGATCGAGACGATCACGTCGCCCGCGCGAATCCCGGCAACCGCCGCCGGCGAGCCGTCGAAAGGCGCGACGACGACCACTTGGTCGTCTTCCATCGACACTTCGAGCCCGACCCCGGAATATTCGCCGGAACTGCTGATCTTGATTTCATCGTACTCGTCGCCGTCCAAATATTCCGAGTAAGGATCGAGCGAGGAAACCATGCCGCGAATGGCGGCCTGCAACAACTCGTGATCGTCGACGCTGCGGACATAATCTTCTTTTACCAGCTCGAGCACTTGCGCGAGCGCGCGCGCGTCCTGCCACGGCAAATCGTCCGCGGGCTTGGACGCCGGCGTCTTATCCGCCCAAACGCCGTGTGCAAGCCCCAACGAAAGGCCGATCGCGACGCCGATCGCGAGAATCAGGACATAACGGGTTTTCGCGTACATTTGGCCTTAAAGGATACGCCGTCGCGCCCTCGGGCCGCCAGCCGTATTACGCCGCCTCACGGGTTGGACCGGAGCCATTGTGCGGGGTCCAGCGGCTTGCGGCCTTGGCGTATCTCGAAATATAGCTGGGGCAACGGTCCTTGCGTGTCGCTCATCTCGGCGATGACATCGCCGGGGGCGACCCAATCCCCGACCGACTTGTACAACACTTCCGCATGGCCATAAAGGCTGAGGAAGCCCCCGCTATGACTGATGATCATCAGCAGACCCAATCCTTGCAGCCAGTCCGCATAGACGACGCGTCCGAAGTACGGCGCGCGCACCTTGGCGCCGCGGGCCGACTCGATCAGCACGCCGTGCCACCGCAGCGTATCTTGAGCCGTTTCCGCCCGCACGTCGTGAAAGCGCGCCATTAATCGGCCGCCGACCGGCCAGGGCAGCTTGCCGCGCAACTGCGCGAAACTCAGCCGCGTATCGGTCGGAAAATCCTGCAATACGCTCGCAAGATCGGCGAGCAGCGATTCGACGGACTGCTCTTGGCGCCGCAGCGCAGCGAGCTCTTGGTTGCTGTTCTGGATTTGCTTGGCAACGGCGAGCAGCGCGACGCCGCGAGCGCGCCGCGCCCGTTCCAGGTCGGCGAGCGCCCGGCGGCCGTCGTCCTGCAGGTCCTTCAACCGCACCGATTGCCGGTCGATTTCCAGGCCGACGATCTGCAGATGTCGCAGGCGGTCGCGGATCGCGTTGATCTGCGTAGCGCGCGCGCGGCCGAAATAGCCGTAGTAAGTTAAAACGCGCCCGACGTCGGCAGGGTTGGTCTGATTCAGCAACATCTTGATCTGCTCGTCGCGACCGATCATGTAGGCGGCAACGATTTGTCCCGCGAGTGCCGAGCGCTCTTTGTCGAGCGCTTGCAGATCGCGCTGCCGGTCCGCCTGCAACTGCGCTCCGCGGCGTTCGACTGCGAGCATGGCGACATGCAGCTCATCGAGTGCTCTGTGCTTCGTGGTGATTTCGAGCTCGGCGGCGCGCAGGCGGGCTGCCAGCGCATCGCGCGTCGCCAAGGCCGCGGCGCGCCGGTTGGTCAAGCCGGCGATGCGCGCTCGCACCGCCGCAAGTTTCGCCTTGGCGCGCACGGCGTCCGGCGAATCCGCCGCCCGCGCTACACCGCCGCCGCCCGCGCTACAAAGCAGCGCGGTCGCGATCATCACGAGCTTCCAACCATTTCCGAAGGTGCGGTTCATCTGCAGGATGTCAAGCATACAAGGCTTGCCGCCGCTGCTATACTTGCGCGCCCGAATTTTCTACATTTGCACAGAAACGCATGCAGCGACTGATCGAATATATCGGACACCATTCATGGCTTGCTGCAGGAGCGGTATTGCTCGGCGTGGCCGTGATCGTCTATGAGCTGCGGGCGCGCACCGAAGCTTCGACCGGCTTGAGCTCCATGCAGGCCGTGCGGCTGATGAATCAGGGCGCCTTGGTCGTCGATGTGCGCGGCAAGGAGCTCTACGACGCCGGCCATATCGGCGAGGCGCGCAACGTGCCGGCCGTTGAGCTGGATGCGCAGGCCGAGGCTTTGAAGAAGTGGCGGCAGAAGACTGTGATCACTTATTGCGAGACCGGCCGCGACGGCGCGATGGCGGCGCGCAAGCTGAGCAAACTGGGCTTCGACAAAGTCTTCACTTTGCAAGGCGGACTCGCAGCTTGGGTCAAGGACAACATGCCGCTCGCGAAGAATTCGGCGAACCAGAAACATGGGGTCCGATGAATCAGCGGGCGATCACCATGTACTCTGCGCTCTGGTGCCCGTACTGTCAGCGAGCGAAGGCTTTGCTGACGGAGAAGCGCCTTGCGTTCACGGAAATCGACGTCGAAGCGGACCGTCAAATTTCGCGAAGAGATGGTGCAAAGGAGTTCGCGGCGGACCGTGCCGCAGATTTTCATCGGCGATTCGCACATCGGCGGCTACGATGAACTCGTCGCCATCGATCGCAGCGGCGAACTCGACCGCTTACTTCAGGGGGATTGATGAGCGAAGATAAAACGGCCGCGCCGCAGAACGACGCCGGCGGCATGCAAGTGAGCTTACAGAGCGTTTATTTGAAAGATTGTTCCTACGAATCGCCGAACGGGCCGAGATTGCCGACTAATCAGCAGTGGGAACCCAAATTCCAGCTCAACATGAATACCTCGGCGGAGGAGATCGCGGCGGGCGCGCGCGAGGTGCTGTTGACGGTGACGCTCGAAGCAAAGCAAGGCGACGCGACGCTTTATCTGGTCGAGGTTAAACAGGCGGGCGTGTTCACGGTGTCCGGCGCATCGGATTCGGACTTGAAACGGCTGATCGGCAGCTTTTGCCCGGCGGTGCTGTTTCCATATGCTCGCGAGGTGGTCTCGGATCTGATTACGAAGGGCGGTTTTCCGAGCTTTCTGCTGCCCTTGGTGAATTTCGACGCGCTCTACGCGCAGGCCTCCGAATCCTCGCAACCCGGCATGGTCAATTAGGCCGGCCGGCTCGGTCGATCGGGAAAACCGGCACGATGCCAAGCGAGCGCCCTGAACCGATGACGGTTATCGGCGCCGGCTCCTGGGGCACGGCCCTTGCAATCCAGCTCGCGCGCGAAGGACACCCGACCACCCTTTGGGGGCGCGATCCCATCCTGCTGGAGACGATGCGTGAGGAGCGCAGAAATGCGCGATACTTGCCGGACGCCGTTTTTCCGGAGGCACTGAGGCTCGAAGCCGATTTGCATCGTGCGCTGCAAGGCGCGCACGACGCCGTGATCGCCGTTCCGTCGGACGCATTCCGCGTTGTTCTTGCTTCGATTCGCCCACACCTCGATCCGGGCACTCGGGTCGCATGGGCGACCAAAGGATTCGAAATATCCAGCGGCTTGCTGCCGCACCAGGTCGCCCTGGAGGAGTTGGGCGCGCGGCCGGGCGCCGTGCTGTCCGGCCCCACGTTTGCGAGGGAAGTCGGTGCTTGTCTACCGACAGCAATGACGGTCGCCTCGCGCGACGAGCGCTTCGGCGCGGAACTCGCCAGACGTCTCTCCGGTCCGAAATTTCGGGCTTACGTACAGACCGACATCATCGGCGTGGAAATCGGCGGCGCGGTCAAGAATGTCATTGCGATTGGTTGCGGCATTTCCGACGGCATGGGCTTCGGCGCCAACACCCGAGTGGCTTTGATCACGCGCGGACTCGCGGAAATGATGCGCCTGGGAGTCAAGCTCGGCGCGCAGCGCGATACGTTCATGGGCCTCGCGGGGCTTGGTGATCTCGTGCTCACATGCACGGACGATCAATCGCGCAATCGGCGGTTCGGCATCGCGCTCGGCCGCGGCAAGACATTCCGCGAGGCGGCTCAGAGCATCAGGCAGGTCGTCGAGGGAGTACCTGCGGCGCGTGCCGTCCGCGACGTAGCCGGACGCCTTGCGGTGGAAATGCCGATCTGCGAGGAAATCTACCGCATCGTTCATGAAGGCAAGCCGGTACCCATGGCCGTGCAGGCCTTGATGGGTCGCGAAATGCGATCGGAGAAAGACTCGCCGTAGCCGGCGCCGGCCGCAGGCGATCCACGCGGCGACGAGGAGTGTTCATGCGCCGGCGAAATTCAGCTGCCGCCAGGCCTCATAGACGACGAGAGCGATCGCATTCGACAAATTGAGGCTGCGGATCGATTGCCGCATCGGAATGTGCAGCGAATGTTGACGGCCGATTCGACCGATCAATTTGTCCGGCAAGCCGCGCGTTTCCGGACCGAACAAGAACGCGTCGCCGGGTCGATATTCGACGTCGCTGTAACGGCGCAGGCCGCCGGTTTCCACTGCAAACACTCTTGCGCCGCTCAGACCCGCCAAGCAGACGTCAATGTCATCGTGCAACCTTGACGCTTGCCAGATCGTGGTAATCGAGCCCGGAACGCCGCAGGCCTTTGTCGTCGAGCCGAAAGCCGAGCGGTTTGATCAAGTGCAGCGTGGTCCCGGTATTCGCGCTCAAGCGGATCGCGTTTCCGGTATTCGGCGGAATCTCCGGCTCGAGCAGGATGATGTGAAACATCGATTGCAGGCGGCGATGGTTTGGCCCGATTGAGCGGCCGGGGACGCGCTACGCCGCGTCTTCCATTCCCAGCTCTTTCATTTTTCGCGTCAGCGTATTACGTCCCCAGCCCAGCAGCTTGGCCGCCTCCTGTTTGAGCCCGTCCGCTTTGCGCAAAGCCACGCGGATCAATATCCGCTCCACCTCCGGAACCGCTTGATCCAACAAGCGTTGTGCGCCGGCATCGAGTTCCCGCTCGGCCCAATGCGTCAGCTTCGACATCCAATCGTGGTTCAGCGCGACTGCCGCGTCCGTGCCGCCGAGATCCGCCGGAATGTCCTCCGCGCGGATCTCCCGGCCGGGAGCGGTCACGGTCAAGCGCCGGCAGGCGTTGACCAACTGACGCACGTTGCCCGGCCAATCGAACGCGACCAACGCCGCCTCGGCGGATGGCATCAAGATCTTCGGTTCGACGCCGAGTTCGTGACCGGCAATGGCCAGGTAGTGCCGCAGCAGTTCCGGGATGTCTTCGCGGCGCTCCCGCAGCGGCGGTATTTCGATGCGAATCACGTTGAGCCTGTGCAATAAATCTTCGCGAAAGTGGCCGGAATCGACGCGCAGCTCGAGGTTCTGGTGGGTCGCGGCGATCACGCGCACGTCGACTTTGACCGGAGTTTGCCCGCCGACCCTGTAGAATTCCCCCTCCGCCAGGACGCGCAGCAGGCGCGTCTGCAGAGCCGGCGACATGTCGCCGATTTCATCGAGGAACAGCGTGCCGCCGTCGGCCTGTTCGAACCGGCCCCGCCGCAATGCGTCCGCGCCCGTGAATGCCCCCTTTTCGTGGCCGAACAATTCGGACTCCAGCAGATCGGCGGTGAACGCCGCGGTATTCAACGCGACGAACGCTTTATTCGATCGCGGACTGTGACGGTGGAGTGCGCGCGCCACGAGTTCCTTGCCGGTGCCGGATTCGCCGGTGATCAGCACAGTCATGCTCGAGCGCGACAAACGGCCGACCGCGCGAAACACCTGCTGCATCGCCGCGGCTTGCCCGAGTAACTCCGGGATGCTGCGCCTCGCCGCGTCGGCTTCGGTGGTGACGGTGGCCTGTTGTGCGGCACGGCGCACCAAATCGACGGCCTTATCGATATCGAAAGGCTTCGGTAAATATTCGAAGGCACCGCCTTGGTATGCCGCCACGGCCGCATCGAGATCCGAATGTGCGGTCATCACGATCACCGGCAGGCCCGGCCGCGATTCCTGGATCTCGCGCAGTAATTCCAATCCGCTATGGCCAGGCATGCGGATATCGGTCAGCAACACGTCGGGCGCATCGGTGCGCAGCGCGGTCAAAACATGCTCGGCCTGTTCGAACGCCCGCGCGACCATTCCGCCGCTCTTCAAGGCCTTTTCGAGCACCCAGCGGATCGAGGCATCGTCGTCGACCAACCAAACTTGCAGCGGCTTGACGTTCATACGTGGTCCATTGGCAGCGAGATCGTGAAAACCGTGCGACCGGGCGCGCTGTCGAACTCGATCAGTCCGCCGTGCCGGCTAACGAGGTCTTGCGCCAATCCCAAGCCGAGTCCGGTGCCGTCGGCGCGCCCGGAGACGAGCGGATAGAATATCGTGTCGCGGATCTCCGCCGGAACGCCCGGTCCGTTGTCCTCGAATTGGATCGATGCGGCGAGCCGATGCCACCGCGCGCCAACGCTGACATTGATGGCGGCGCGCGTTCGGAGTACGAGCCGCGGCGAATGCACGCCGCCTGCCGACAGGGCCTGCAGGGCATTGCGCCCGAGATTCAGCATTGCCTGAATGATGTGGTTCGGATCGACGGTAAGCGCCGGAAGGCTCGGATCGTAATCACGCTCGACGATCACTCCGGCGGCCGCTTCGCTGCGCAGCAAGTGGTACACCCGCTCGAGGATTTCGTGCACATTGACGAGTTGTTTCGCCGGCGGCCGGCCGGGCCCCAACATCGAGTCGAGTAAATGAGTCAGCCGATCGGTCTCGCTGATGATCACGCGCGTATATTCGCGCAATCCGGGATCCAGCAGTTCGCGTTCCAGCAATTGCGCGGCGCCGCGCACGCCGCCGAGCGGATTTTTGATTTCGTGCGCCAGCTGCCGCACCATCAAACGGCTGCCGCCGAGCTGGGCCAACAGCGCCGTCTCTCTGGTCAGCCGCCGATGTTGCGTGATGTCCTCCACTTCGAGCAAAATTCGCGCCGCCTCTTGGCCGATAGCGATCTGCGTTACGGTGCAGTCCAGAATGCGGTCGGCGCCGCCGGCACTAGGCACAGCCAGCTCGCGTTGCACCACGCCCTCGCCGCCCGCGAGAACGCGCGTGAACAGCGGCAACAAGGCCTCGGTGCCGCGCACGACGTCGATGATCGGCCTTCCCAACGCCTGGTTCGGACCTAGCGCCGCGAGCGTCTGCGCCGCGGCGTTCAAGTAGACGACGCACAAGCTTTGGTCGAGCGCAAAAACGCTGGTGACGAGCGCGTCGAGCATTTCGGCGCCGTCGATGCGCGGCGCGCTGATGAATGATTCAGCCGCCACGGCCGGACTCCGAGATTGGCGGCGCCCGGTCGCCTACGGCGACTTGTGTTGAGGCATCAACTTCGACGGCTGGTGTACATAGAAGGCGACTGCGCCGCTGCTGACGGACTGAGCCGTGGCCGGATCGACGATCGTCGCGACCAAGGTGTAGGCGCCTCGCGGCAGTTCCGTCATCGTAAAACTGATCGCGTCGGTACGCCCGTCCAACTGTTTTCCATTGAGATACCAATTGAGCTGATGCGCCGGCTGCAGCGAGGGTTCGAGATGCAGACTCACCGGGATTGGTTCGTTGAAAAAGGACTGCTCCGGCGTCGGCGATGAAATCGAGAACACGCTGTAATTGATGCCGGCCGGGCTTGGAGGCGCCGCAGGCGCCTGCGTGGCGGCGGCGGGCTGCGCATGCATCGTGTTCAACGTATCCGCGTTCGTCAGTATCTTCTGTGCGCCCGGTACGGGCTGGTCCGCGTAATGCACGAGGCCTTGCGAGTCGGTCCACTTGTATATCACGGCAGCCTGACATGGGCAGGCGGCGAACAATAGGAGCGCGAGCAGGTATCGCTGAAGGTGCATACGTCGAAAGCATAGCCCTAACGCCCCCCGGCCACAAAAGAAGGTGACGGCGGCGTGACCGCCGTCACCTTAATACTTCAGCACCCTGACCGGTCGATCACAAACTGTAATACATCTCCACTTCGATCGGATGCGTTGTCATGCGCAGACGAGTCACGTCCTTCATTTTCAGATCGATGTATGCGTTGATCAGGTCGTCGGTGAACACGCCGCCCGCCTTGAGGAAGGCGCGGTCCTTATCCAGGTAATCCAGCGCCATATCCAGCGAATGGCACACGGTCGGGATCTTCTTGTCCTCCTCCGGCTCCAAGTCGTACAAATCTTTATCCGCCGGATCGCCGGGATGAATCTTGTTCTGAATCCCATCGAGCCCGGCCATCAGCATCGCTGCGAACGCGAAGTAGGGATTCGCCGTGGCATCCGGGAATCGCACTTCGATGCGCCTCCCCTTTGGGTTGGATACCCAGGGAATGCGGATCGAGGCGGAGCGGTTGCGCGCCGAGTAAGCGAGCTTCACGGGCGCTTCGAATCCCGGCACCAGGCGCTTATAGCTGTTGGTGCTGGCATTCGTGAACGCGTTGATTGCGCGCGCGTGCTTGATGATGCCGCCGATGTAGTAGAGGGCGGTGTCGGACAGGCCGCCGTATTTGTCGCCCGCGAACAGCGCCTTGCCGTCTTTCTGCAGAGATTGGTGCACGTGCATGCCATTGCCGTTATCGCCGACAATCGGCTTCGGCATGAATGTCAGGGTCTTGCCGTAGCCGTGAGCGACGTTCTGCAGCGCGTACTTGAGTATCTGCACTTCGTCGGCTTTTTTGGTCAAGGTGTTGGCCGCGACGTTGATTTCACCTTGACCCGCAGTCGCCACTTCATGGTGATGCACCTCGAATTTCAAGCCCATTTCCTCGCAGGCTTGCGACATCGCGGTGCGGATGTCCTGCTGCGAATCGACCGGCGGCACCGGAAAATAGCCGCCCTTGACGCCCGGCCGATGCCCCTTGTTGCCGTCCTCGTAGGACTTGCCCGAATTCCACGCACCTTCGTAGCCGTCGACCTCGTAGGCACAGCCGTTCATGCCGGCGCTGACCGTGACGTTATCGAAAATGAAAAATTCATTCTCTGGACCGAAGAGCGCCGAATCAGCGATCCCGGTCGACTTCAGATAGGCTTCTGCTCGCTTGGCCAGCGAGCGCGGATCGCGGCCGTAACCTTGCATCGTCATCGGTTCGATCACATCGCAACGGATGTTGACCGTCGTTTCTTCATAGAACGGATCGATGACCGCGGTGGCCGCGTCGGGCATTAAAATCATGTCCGATTCGTTGATTCCCTTCCAACCGGCGATCGATGAACCGTCGAACATCTTGCCATCCTGGAAGAAACCCTCATCGACGAGCCGCGTCGGCACAGTTACGTGCTGTTCCTTGCCGATCGTGTCAGTAAAGCGAAGATCGGCGAACTTCGCCTCTTTTTCTTTGATCAACTTTAAAACATCTGCGGGAGTCACGGTTGTCCTCCAGGGTACGTATTCGAGTTAGTGGGCCCGGCCTATGCCCGGGTCCAATGCTGTTGCAGCAAACGTGCCACTTGCCGGGACAAAAGGGATCAAGCACTTGCACGCAATGATCCAAGCATCGGCCCGCACAGCGCACCATTATGGATCAAAATCCCGGTGCAACGCACTACCTTAGTGCGATTGCCGTGACGGGCCTTTAACTCACGTTCCTTGCACCAGCGCGGATTCGGCACCGCAGGCTCGCGAGCCGGTACGCGCGGCGGGTGCGACAGCGCGCCCCGCTCGTCGCTATACTCGCTCGCTTTTTACCACCAGCGATGCATCCATGGCCAAAGCCGCCCAGCCGCCACGCACCTTTCAGGGTCTGATCTTTGCGCTGCAAAAATACTGGTCCGATCAGGGATGCGTGATTTTGCAGCCCTACGATATGGAGATGGGCGCCGGCACCTTCCATCCAGCGACATTTTTACGCGCGGTCGGACCCGAGCCCTGGAGCGCCGCCTTCGTGCAGGCTTCACGCCGGCCGACCGACGGCCGCTACGGCGACAATCCCTTTAGGCTGCAGCACTACTATCAGTTTCAAGTCTGCATCAAGCCCTCTCCGGATCATTTCCAGGAGTTGTATTTGGGGTCATTGACGACTCTGGGCTTCGATCCGTTGACTCACGACATACGCTTCGTCGAGGACAATTGGGAGTCGCCGACGCTCGGTGCTTGGGGCCTAGGCTGGGAAGTATGGTTGAACGGCATGGAAATTACGCAATTCACCTATTTTCAGCAGGTCGGCGGCTTGGACTGCCGCCCGGTCATGGGCGAAATCGCCTACGGACTGGAGCGACTCGCAATGTACATTCAGGGCAAAGAGAGCATTTTCGACATTGTTTGGTCGGAAGGTCCGTTCGGCACGGTCACCTACGGCGATGTTTTTCATCAAAACGAGGTCGAGCAGTCGGCCTACAATTTCGAGCAAGCGGACATCACACGCTTGGCGCAGGATTTCGACGCCCATGAAGCGGAGTGCCGACGCTTGCTCGCGGCTCAATTGGTGCTGCCTGCCTACGAGCAGATGCTTCGAGCATCGCACACATTTAATCTGCTGGATGCCCGCCACGCGGTTTCGGTCACAGAGCGCCAGCGCTTCGTCCTGCGCGTCCGTACGCTGGCGCGCGGCGTCGCCGAGGGCTACCGCGACAGCCGCGAAGCACTGGGCTTCCCGTTGTTGAAGGCCTCGCAGTTCGCCGAGACCGCGCGATGAGCGCGCGCGATCTATTGTTCGAAATCGGCACCGAGGAACTGCCGCCGCGCAGTTTGCCGCAGCTATCGGCGGCCCTGACCGAACAACTCGTCAAGGGCATCGACGCGGCGGGCATACCGCACGGCCGGGCGCGCAGCTTTGCGACGCCGCGCCGCTTGGCCGTTTTGATCATGGGCTGCGCGGATCATCAACCGGATCGTCTCGTCGAACGGCGCGGCCCGCCGATCCGCAGCGCGTTCGCGGCAAACGGCGAGCCGACGCAGGCCGCCGTAGCATTTGCAAGGAGTTGTGGCGTGCCGGTGGCCGATCTTGAGCGTCTCGTGACCGACAAAGGCGGGTGGCTCATATACCGCGGCACCGAACACGGTAGCGCGTCGGCTGAAATGTTCGCCGGGATCGTCAACAAGGCGGTCGAATCGCTGCCGATTCCTAAGCGCATGCGCTGGGGCTCGGGCGCGACCGAGTTCGTGCGGCCCGTACATTCCGTCGTCTTGCTGTTCGGCGCAGAGATCGTGCCCTGCGCAGTGCTCGGTCTTAGCGCCGACCGGTTCACGTTCGGTCATCGCTTTCATGCGCCTCGCCGCATAACCCTGAACGCGCCGCGAGCCTACGAGGGCGCACTGCGGCGCGCAAAAGTGATTGCGGACTTCGCCGAGCGGCGTGAAAAGATACGCACCGAGGTGGCCGAAGCCGCCGCCGAGGTCGGCGGACGAGCCCTGATCGAGGCGGCGCTGCTCGAGGAGGTGACAGCCTTGGTGGAATGGCCGGTGCCCGTTGTCGGACGCATCGAGACGAGATTTCTGAGCTTGCCGCGGGAAGTCGTGATAGCGACGGTGCAGGACCATCAGCGCTATTTTCCGGTTGAGGATGCCGAAGGCAATCTCGCCGGTTGGTTCGTCACCGTCTCCAATATCGCCAGCCGCGATCCGGCCGTCGTGCGCGAGGGAAACGAACGCGTCGTGCGGCCGCGCCTGAGCGATGCCGCATTCTTTTGGGATCAGGATCGGAAAATCACGCTGGATGAGCATGCCGCGGCGCTCGCGGGCATGACCTTCCAAGCGCGGCTCGGCAGCTACGCGGACAAGACGCGCCGGCTGCGGACGCTCGCCGCGCGGATCGGCGGCGGCATCGGTGCGGGCGCGGGGATCGGCCGTGCCGCGGAACTTGCGAAGGCGGATTTGATGACGGCGATGGTCGGTGAGTTTCCGGAGCTGCAGGGCACGATGGGCCGCTACTACGCGGCCGCGCAAGGCGAGCCCGCGGAGATCGCGGGCGCGCTCGCGGAGCAATACTTGCCGCGATTCGCCGGCGATGGCTTGCCGCAATCGAAGCTTGGGCAGGCCTTGGCCCTCGCCGACCGAATCGATACCCTGGCCGGGATTTTCGCAATCGACGAGAAGCCGACGGGTGCGAAGGATCCTTTCGCGTTGCGGCGGGCAGCGCTCGGCGTGCTGCGCATAATGCTCGAGGGCGGGCTAGACATCGACCTCGTTGAACTGCTGGATGAAGCGGCCGCGGCTCAACCGGTGCAGCGTCCGGGTGTGGCCGCCGAAGTGTACGCGTTCATCACCGAGCGCCTGCGCGGCTTGCTGCTCGAGCGCGCCGACGGCACAACGGCCGAAATGATCGACGCCGTGCTCGCGGTCCGTCCGCGATCACCGTTGGACGTCGAAGCCCGCCTCGGCGCGCTCAGGGATTTTCTGCGGCAGCCCGAAGCCGGCCATCTTGGCGGCCGCCAATAAGCGGGTCGCGAATATCTTGAAAAGAGCTCAAACGCGACGAGATCGGCGCTGTCGAGGAGAAGCTGTTCGCGCTGGATGCCGAACGCGGGCTCCACGAGGCGCTGCGCGCCGCGGCGCCGCAGGTGCTGCAGGCGATCGGTGCGCGCCGCTATGCCGACAGCCTGCGTCTGCTGGCCGGCCTGCGCCCGAGCATCGATGCGTTTTTCGACGCCGTCATGGTCATGGACGAGAATCGTGCATTGCGCGGTAACCGCCTAGCGCTGCTGCGCGACTTGCAAGTATTGATCGGCGGCGTCGCGGATTTGTCGCGACTGCCGGGCTGAGGCTCGGCACATGCAGTACCTGCGCTCGCTCTTGTTCACGACGTACATGATGGCGTCGGCGTGCGTGTTCGGGTTTGCGATGGCCCTCTGTTTTTGGCTGCCGTACTCGTCACAGTTGGCCATCGGGCGCCTCTGGGCGCGGTATCTATTCTGGGTGCTCGATCACCTGTGCGGTCTGAACTACGTCATCGATGGGGTCGACAATATTCCGACGGGCAATCACATCGCGATGTGGAACCATAGTTCGACCTGGGAAACGTTCGCGCCGTTCGTGGTGCTGCCATCTCACGTATGGGTGCTGAAGCGCGAGCTATTGTGGATTCCGTTCGTCGGCTGGGGCTTGAAGCGGCTGAAGCCGATCGCGATCGATCGCGGCGCCGGACACCGGGCGGTCAGTCAAGTTGTTGAGCAAGGCCGGCAGCGCTTGGCCGCAGGGCTTTGGGTCGTGATCTTTCCGGAAGGCACGCGCGTCAAGAGCGGCGAGGTCCGCAAGTACGGCGTCAGCGGCGCGCTGCTTGCGACGGCGAGCGGCAAATTGGTGGTACCGATCTCGCACAACGCGGGCCGATTCTGGCCCCGGCGCGGATTCCTGAAAAAATCCGGCACCGTGCGCGTCGTGATCGGCAAACCGATCGACCCGGCCGGCAAGGATCCGCGCCAACTCAACGAGGAGGCGCGCGCGGCAATCAACGCGGGATTGGCGCGGATCGAGGAACAAGCGGCAAAGGCAGCGCCGACCGAATAGGGCGGCTTAATCAGATGTCGAGATTCGACGACGTGCAACGCGTTCTTCTCGATGAATTCGCGGCGCGGTTCGACCGCATCTCCCATCAGCGTCGTGAAGATCTCGTCCGCTGCGACCGCATCTTCGATGCGGACCTGCATCAATCGCCGCGTTTCGGGGTTGATCGTCGTGTCCCACAGCTGGTTTGCGTTCATCTCGCCCAGGCCTTTGTAGCGCTGAATGCTTTGACCCTTTTTAGCTTGCTCGAACAGCCACGTCATCGCCTGTTTGAAGCTTCCGACCTCTTGCCGCTCCTCGCCGCGCAGGATGTAGGCGCCTTGGCCCATCAAGTCGCCGAGGATCGCCGCGAGTTCGGCGATGCGCTTATATTCCGCGGAATCGAAAAATTCCCGTGGAATATGCTTCTCCGATGTCAGGCCGTGTTCGCTGCGCCGGATGCTGATCCGATGGCCGGCGGGTGTCATCGGTTCGACGCCGACGCGGTAAACCCGCGACACGTCATCGAGATTGTTCAGGCGGTTCTCCAGCTGGCGCACCCAATCGGCCAGCGTATCGGCGCGATCGAACGCCTCGGTCGTCAACTGCGGCAAATAGAGCAGCTGGTCGAGTAAACGCTCGTCGTAGCGGCGCGCCCAGCGGCGCACGATGCTTTGGACTTCGACGTATTGCCGCGCGAGCGACTCGAGACCTCGACCGGACAACGGCGGCGCTTCGGCGCTGACATGCAAAGCCGCGCCGTCGATCGCATTGCTGAGCAGCAAGGCGTTCAGTTCGAAATCGTCCTTGACGTAATGCTCCTGTTTGCCTTTCTTGACCTTGTAGAGCGGCGGCTGCGCGATGTAGATGTGGCCACGTTCGATCAGGATCGGCATTTGCCGGTAGAAGAACGTCAACAGCAAGGTGCGGATGTGGGAGCCGTCGACGTCCGCGTCGGTCATGATGATGATCCGGTGGTAGCGCAGCTTGTCGACGTCGAAGTCGTCGCGGCCGATGCCGCAGCCGAGAGCCGTGATCAGCGTGCCCACCTCGGCCGAGGCCAGCATCTTGTCGAAGCGCGCCTTCTCGACGTTCAATATCTTGCCTTTGAGCGGCAAGATCGCTTGAGTGCGACGGTCTCGCCCTTGCTTTGCCGAGCCGCCGGCCGAATCCCCCTCGACCAGGAACATTTCCGACAGCGCCGGGTCCTTCTCCTGGCAGTCGGCCAACTTACCGGGCAGTCCCGCGATATCCAGCGCGCCCTTGCGGCGCGTCATCTCGCGCGCCTTGCGCGCCGCTTCGCGGGCGTATGCCGCCTCGAGAATTTTGTTGACGATCGCCCGGGCCTCCTGAGGATGCTCGAGCAGAAATTCCTCGAGACGCGCGGCGACCGCCGACTCGACGACGCCCTTGACCTCGGATGACACCAGCTTGTCCTTGGTTTGCGACGAGAATTTCGGGTCCGGCAGCTTGACCGACAAAATTGCCGTCAATCCCTCTCGCGAGTCGTCGCCGATCGTTGCGATTTTTTCGCGCTTTGCGGCCAATTCCTTCTCGATGTAGTTGTTCAGGGTCCGCGTCAGCGCCGCGCGGTAGCCGGCGAGATGCGTGCCGCCGTCCTTTTGCGGAATATTATTCGTGTAGCAGAACATGCTTTCCTGATACGAATCGTTCCACTGCATCGCGACTTCGACCTGCGTATTGCCGTCGCGCGTTTGGAACCAGAGTACGGAGTCGTGAATCGGCGTCTTGCTGCGATTCAAGTGCTGGACGAACGCTTTGAGGCCGCCCTCGAATTGGAACACCTCGGATTTCTCGTCGCGCTCGTCGACTAATTCGATGCGCACGCCGGAATTCAGGAAAGACAATTCCCGCAGGCGCTTGGCCAGCGTCTCGTAATTAAACGTTATGTTCGTGAAAATCTCGGCGCTCGGCTTGAATCGCAGCGTCGTTCCTCGCTCCTGCGTATCGGCGATCGCGACCAGCGGCGCGACCGGCACGCCCAAGCGATATTCTTGGCGGTGCAGCTTGCCGTCGCGGCGGATGTTCAACTCCAGGTACGCAGACAAGGCGTTGACGACCGAAACACCGACGCCATGCAGACCGCCGGACACTTTGTACGAGGTGTCGTCGAACTTTCCGCCGGAATGCAGCACGGTCATGATGACTTCCGCCGCCGATCTGCCCTCTTCGAGATGGATGTCGACCGGGATACCGCGGCCGTTGTCGAATACGGTGACCGATTCGTCCGCATGGATCGTCACGACGATTCGATCGCAATGACCGGCGAGGGCTTCGTCGATGGCGTTATCGACGACTTCGAAGACCATATGATGCAGCCCGCTGCCGTCGTCCGTATCGCCGATATACATGCCTGGTCTCTTGCGGACGGCGTCGAGACCTTTCAACACCTTGATTTTACTAGAATCGTAAACGTCGTTATCGGCCATGACTGATCCTGTTGCGGGGGTCCGCATTCTAGCAGTTTCGCGGCCGAATAACGAATCTAACAGATGCATTAAATATAATTAAATCAATGAGTTATGTCGATGTCGAACGGCCGCCCGTTGGCACGTGTTTCACGTGAAACAAACTAGTTTGTTTTGACGCCGCCGTTTTCTAGGCGAATGTGCTGACCCGGTGTTCCCAAGGCGGCAAAATCCGCATGCAGGGTCGTGACGATCAACTGAGTGCGCGTGCCCGAAAGCTCCGCGATCAACTTGGCGAGCCGCTGATCGTCCAACTCAGCCGAGGGGTCATCCAACAGAAGAGTTGGACGAATCGGGGAATCGATCGGAAATAAATTGATTTGCGCGATCAACAATGCCGCGGCGAGCAATTTCTGCTGGCCCCGTGAAACATCGTCTCTAGCGGCAATGCCATTGACGCGGATCACCAACTCGCCGCGTTGAGGACCCACTTGGGTCGAGCCACGTTCCTGATCCGCTGACCAACTCTGCCGCAACGCCTCCTCAAAGCTGACGTCCTTCGGCCAACCCGGCCGATAGACCAGCGTGAGATCCTGCTCCAGCAAGGCGGCGATGAGGGCTGTCGCGGTCGATAGTAGCGATTCAGTATAACGCGCTCGCGCATCGCTTATTTCAGTGCCATGGATCAGCAATTCCCTATCCCAGGCCGTAGTCGCAGCAAAACTATGCCGTGCTTTCAATGCGGCATTTCGTTGATGCAACGCTCGGTGATAGCGTTGCCAATGGCCGATAAACCCTTGTTCCACGTGGAACACCCCCCAGTCCAAGTACCGGCGACGGCGCGCCGGGCCTCCTTCGATCAGTTGATGCACTTCCGGATCAATAATTTGCACTGGCAAATTCTCACTGAGCTGCGCAACAGAGCGTGCTTGCAGTCCGTCGATCTTCGCGCGTATGCCGGTCCCGGCGCGACCGCTGCGGCCCTCGACACCGATTGGAACGATACGCTCGCCACGAATGGATTCGCCGAACACCACAAATCGGTCGGTGCCGCGGCGGATCAGGTGTTCGACTACGCGCGTCCGGAATGATCGCCCGCGGCTAAGGACATAGGTGGCTTCGAGCAGACTGGTCTTGCCCGATCCATTCGCCCCGCTGATCAAAGTGAAACGGGAATCCAAATCCACAATGACGTTCTGCAAGCAGCGGAAATCCGTTACCTGCAAACGCTGCAGCGCCATTGAGCTTTAAAGCCTCATCGGCATGACGACGTAGCGGGAAGCCGTACTACCCGGCGATCGAATGAGACAGCTGCTGTTGCTATCGGTCAGCCCTAATTCGACCTCGACTCCCTCGATCGCAGCCAGCGCATCGAGCAAGTAATTGACGTTGAAGCCAACCTCGAGATCGGCGCCATCGTAACTAACCTCGATCTCCTCTTCAGCCTCTTCCTGTTCGGGATTATGGGCTTGCACCGTGACCACATTCTTTTTGACGGTCAATCGTATCCCGCGGTATTTCTCGTTCGATAAAATCGCCGTCCGCTGCAAAGCTTGCCTGAATAAATCTCGATCCGCCTTGATCGCGGCCGCCGGCGCCGCTGGAATGACTCGGGAATATTCTGGAAATTTGCCGTCAATGAGCTTCGAAGTGAAGCGAACATCGCCGATCTGCGCACGAACATGATTTGTCCCTATGCCCAACTCCGCGTTGCCTTCGCCTCCGAGAATACGCTGCAGCTCCAGTACTCCTTTGCGCGGCACGATCACTTGCTGAGTCACTTTCGTCTTCACTGCCAGCAGCGCCTCGCTGAGAGCCAAACGATGACCATCGGTCGCGACAGCGCGCAACATCTGTCCGTCGATCTCCAACAACATGCCATTCAAGTAATAACGGACGTCCTGCTGCGCCATCGAGAAATGCGTCTTCTCGAGTAGACGCGCCAAGGCCGCCCGTTCGATCGCGATCACTTGTTGCGCGTTGATGTCGTCGATCACCGGAAACTCGGCCGCCGGCAAGGTCGACAGCGAGAAGCGGCTGCGCCCCGCCTTGATCACGATCTTCTCCGCGGCAACGGTGACCGATACCGCCGAATGCTCCGGCAGTGCGCGCAAAATATCCAAAAGCTTCCGGCCCGGCACCGTGATATCGCCGGCTTGCTGAACGGCCACTTCGGTCGCAGCAACCATTTCAACTTCCAAATCGGTCGCGGTAATCGCTAAGCGCCCGTCGCGCACGCTCAGCAACACGTTGGCCAATATCGGCATCGTTTGCCGCCTCTCGACCACGCCGATGACCGCCTGCAATGGCGCCAACAATTTTTCTCGCTCCGCCGTCAATTTCATCGCACACCCGCCTATCTAGTCTTAGATTTAATTTCTTAAGAGAGATTATTACTATGATTATGAGCCACGATCATTTCTGGGATAAGTCACTTATATTGATATAAATCAATAAGTTATCGTAACAGCAAAGCGACTCATCGGGTGTCTCCCGCCTGTTGGCAAGCTGTCGCCGACTTGTGCATAAGCTTATCCACAGAATGATCCACCGCTTTTACCGGTTAACCGGTTAGGGTTCTCAACAGGTTCAAATAGTCCTCCCCGATGCGTCTCTCCGACTCGCGCAATTCCTTGATCCGCCGACAGGCGTGCAGGACGGTCGTATGGTCACGGCCTCCAAAAGCGTCGCCGATTTCCGGCAGACTATGGTTCGTCAACTCTTTCGCCAGCGCCATGGCGACCTGACGCGGCCGAGCGATCGAACGGTTGCGCCGCTTCGAAAGCAGATCGGCAATCCGAATCTTGTAATACTCGGCAACGGTCTTTTGAATATTCTCGACGGTTACGAGTTTTTCCTGCAGCGCCAACAAATCCCGCAGCGCATCTTTTGTAAATTCCAGTGTGATGGCGCGCCCGGTGAAGTGCGACGTGGCCACGACCCTGCGTAGCGCGCCTTCGAGCTCGCGGACATTGGAGCGAATGCGTTTCGCAATGAAAAAAGCGACCTCTTCCGGCAGATCCACGTGCGATATCGCGGCCTTGCTCATCAAGATCGCAACGCAAGTCTCCAATTCAGGGGGTTCGATCGCTACCGTCAGACCCCAGCCAAACCGAGACTTCAAACGCTCCTCGAGACCGTCGACTTCCTTCGGATAGCGATCGCAAGTCAGGATCACTTGTTGCTGGCTCTCCAATAGCGCGTTGAACGTGTGAAAGAACTCCTCCTGCGAGCGCTCCTTGCCGGCAAAAAACTGGATGTCGTCGATCATCAGCGCATCGAGTGATCGATACGCCGTTTTGAATTCGTTGATGGTGTTGTGCTGCAGCGCCTTAACCATGTCGCCGACGAATCGTTCACTATGCACATACGCGAGCCGCGCATCCGCATTGCGCTCCTTGAGCTTGTTGGCAACCGCGTGCATCAAGTGGGTTTTGCCGAGCCCGACGCCGCCATAGATGAACAACGGGTTGTATGCCTTGCCGGGATTGTCCGCCACTTGTATGGCAGCAGCCTTCGCCAGTTGGTTGCTCTTGCCCTCGACAAAGCTTGTAAACGTGAAATCCGCGTTGATCCGGCTGCCGAGCACCATCGGGGCCGGCTTGCCGCTGCGCGGCGCAGACTTGACGGCGAGCGGCCCGCCCGCGCCGTTGGCCGCCACCGCCGCTTTGACTACCCCAGCGCGCGTGCCGACGTCGAGCACGATCTCGGGTATCGTGCCGTCGGCGAACGCGCGGATCAGCTCGCGTATCCGCTGCAGCGAGTTTTCGGCAAGCCAGTCGATGACGTAACGGTTCGGAGCCAGCAAACGCAGTTCGCCGTCCCGTTCGATCGCCTGCAGCGGCCGAATCCAGGTATTGAAGTGCTGCTCCGGGAGTTCGCTCTCGAGCACGCGCAGACAGCGATTCCATAGCGACTCCGACAAGAGCGCTCTCCCTAACCATAAGCCTTAAGACGGGGCAATCGACGCGGAAGGGCGTCGAGTCTAGCTCCAACCGGCAGATGCGTCTATTGACACATCCGATACCGCTAAGTACCCTTGCCGCCTTTCGCGATTGTCCGTCGATCGCATACAACCGATCAATGCTGCCGACGTTCTTGTTATGAAACGCACATTCAACCCCAGCAATTTGCACCGCGCCCGCACGCACGGTTTTCGCGCTCGCATGGCCACGAAGGGTGGACGCCGGCTGCTCGCCCGCCGCCGCGCCAAGGGCCGTAAGCGTCTCTGCCCGTAAGTTTCCTCTGAACGCCTCTCGGACGGTAGACGCGCTGAGGTTCGAGCCGCACAAACGCTTGCATCTACCGGGAGAGTTTCGCCAAGTGCGGCTCCACGGCAATCGCCTCTCCGACGCCTATTTTTCTTTGTCCGTGCTCGCCAATCAAGCCTCCTGCGCGCGCTTAGGGTTGGCGATTGCCACGCGCACCTTCGGCGGCGCGGTCGCCCGCAATCGAATCAAGCGCGTCACCCGGGAGTCCTTTCGCTTGAACCAACACTTGCTGCCGGCGGTCGATGTTACGGTCGCCGCGCGTGAAGCGGCTCGCCATGCGCCGCCGCATGAATTGCGCGCGAGCCTGCAAAGGCATTGGCACGCAATCAGCAAAAGGTGGTAGCGGCATGCGTCAAGTCCTGATAACGATCATTCGCGGCTATCAGCTAGCAATCAGCCCGTTGCTCGGTCCATGCTGCCGCTTCTTTCCGAGCTGTTCCTGTTACGCCTGCACCGCGATCGAGCGGCACGGCCCATTGCGGGGGCTCGCTCTCGCCGCGCGGCGCATCATGCGCTGCCATCCGTTCGCGCCGGGCGGCTACGATCCGGTCCCGGAAAAGAGACAGACCCATGGCTAACCTTCGCGTGACACTCTGGGTCGCTTTTGGAGCGATGCTCTATCTGAATTACCTCGCGTGGATGCACGATTATGCGCCGTCGCCGGAGGTCGCAAGCGCGAGCCAGGCGGCGCCGGCAGCGGCCAAGAACGCAGCCGGGTTGGGCGACACCGTACCGCAGGCGGCGCGTGTTTCGCAGGGCGCGGCCGCCGCCGGGCGCCATCGCCGCCGGCGCCCGCAACGCAGGCGGTCGGCTCAGGCTTCGCGCTGGCGTTCAATCCCGCCGTCGCTGAATCGGTGGACGTCAAGACCGACGTGCTCGAGGTCCACATCAACCTTAGAGGCGGCGAACTCGACGAAGCGGACCTGCTGAAATATCCGGTGCACAAGGATCACCCCGATGTACCGGTCCGACTGTTGAACCGCGACAGCGCGGATAGCCTCTATTTGCTGCAAACCGGCCTCTCCGGCGCCGGCAGCGAAGAGGTCCCGAATCACCTGGCGACCTGGCACGCGTCGCGCGATTCCTATCAACTTGCGAGCGGCGCGAAAGAACTTCGGGTACCCCTGACCTGGACCGATGGTCATGGCCTCACCGTGACGAAGACCTTCACGTTCACCCGCGGTTGGTATTCGATCGCGCTGGTCTACGATGTCGATAACGCGGGCGCGGAACCGCGCGAACTCGCCTCCTACGCGCAAATACTGCGTCACTGGGACCCTCCAAAACGCTCCTATTTCGACGTATCGACCTACTCCTTCAAGGGACCCGCGATCTACGACGGTACCAAGTACCGCGATCTCAAGGTGGAAAATGCCGACGACAGTCATTTTTCGTCGACGGTGACCGACGGCTGGCTGGCATCGCTCGAGCACCATTTCGTCGCGGCGATCGTGCCGCCGGCCGATCAGCCGTTCAAATACCAGCTGCAGGTCCGCGATCACGAGTACTTGCTGAGCGCGACGGCTCCTCTGGTCGCCGTGCCGGCTGGAGCCAAAGCCGAATTTCACGTGGGATTATTCGTCGGACCGAAATTGCAGGCCCAGTTGGCCGCAACCGGACCACGGCTGCAGCTCGCGGTCGACTACGGCCACCTGAGCGTCATTGCACAGCCATTGTTCAAGACCTTGAATTGGGTGCACGGCATCATCGGCAATTGGGGCTGGTCGATCATTATCGTGACCGCGCTGATCAAGCTGCTGTTCTACCCGCTGAGTCAGGCGAGCGGCCGCTCGATGGCGAAGATGCGCGCGGTCGCGCCGCGGATGAAGCAAATCCAGGAATCCTTCAAGGACGACCGGGAAAAGCTCGGCCGCGCGATGATGGAGTTGTACAAGAAGGAAAAAATCAATCCTCTGGCGGGTTGTCTGCCGATGGTCGTGCAAATTCCGTTTTTCATATCGTTCTACTGGGTGCTGCTCGAAAGCGTTGAAATGCGCCAAGCGCCGTTCCTACTGTGGGTCAATGACCTGTCGGTGCGCGATCCGTACTTCGTTCTGCCGCTGCTGATGGGCGGCGCGATGTTCGCGCAGTTCAAGCTCAATCCCGCGCCGCCGGATCCGACGCAGGCTAAGATCATGCAGTTCATGCCGCTCGTGATGACCGCGACGATGGCTTGGTTTCCGTCGGGGCTCGTGTTGTATTGGTTGACGAACACCGTCCTGTCGATCCTGCAGCAATGGCGCATCAATCAACTGGTACAGGCCGAAACGCTCAAAGTCCGCTCTTGACGGGATGACCACGCCGGACACGATCGTCGCGATCGCGAGCCCCTTGGGCCGAGGGGCGGTCGGCGTGATTCGCGTTTCGGGGCCACGCGTACCCCAGGTCGCTGAAGCTATCCTCGGTGGTCTTCCACAGCCGCGCAGCGCCGAATTCCGGCGCTTTCGCGATGCCGACGGGCACAGTCTCGACGAAGGCTTGGTCTTGTATTTCCCGGCGCCGGCCTCGTTCACCGGCGAGCACGTGCTCGAACTGCAGGGACACGGCGGGGCGGTCGTACAGGATCTTCTCGTCGGCCGCCTGGTCGAGCTCGGCTGCCGTCAGGCACTGCCCGGCGAATTCAGCGAGCGCGCGTTTCTGGCGGGCAAGATCGACGTCGCCCAGGCCGAGGCGGTCGCGGATCTGATTGACGCCGGCTCGACGGCTGCGGCACGCGCGGCGATGCGCTCGATGCAAGGCGACTTCTCGGCGCGCGTTCATGAATTGCAGTCGCTTCTGACGGACCTGCGGGTCCACGTGGAGGCCGGAATCGATTTCCCGGACGAGGAAATCGACTTTCTCGCCGACGCGGCGCTCGGCGAGAGGCTGAAGCGCCTATTCCAGGCGTTCGATGAACTTGGCAAAGCCGTGCAGCAGGGGGCGCTTTTGCGCGAGGGCTACACGGTCGTGATCGCCGGCAAACCGAATGCGGGCAAATCGAGTCTGCTGAATCGCCTGATCGGCGACGAGGTCGCAATCGTCACCGCCACCCCGGGCACGACACGCGATCTGCTTCGCCATCATCTTCAGCTGGAGGGCATGCCCCTCAACATCATCGATACGGCCGGCCTACGAGAGGCCGCCGATCCAATCGAAGCCGAGGGCGTTCGCCGCGCGCATCAGGCCATATCCCGCGCCGATCGCGTGCTGTACGTGGTGGATGTCGGCCCCGATTCGGCAGACGCCGCCGCGGCGCTTGCACCTGCCGCCCTGGCAGCCGAACTCGCCGGCGTAGCCCACGGAATCCCGGTCACGGTCGTCTGCAACAAAATCGATCTGGCCGGAATGCCTGCCGGAGCGGATTCGCAGGCGTTGCCGCCGAGGATATTCCTGAGCGCGATCACCGGTGAGGGCATGAAGCTGCTGCGGGCGCACCTGAAGGAATGCGCCGGCTATCTCGGCGAAGGCGCCGGCGCGCTGTCCGCGAGACGCCGCCATCTGGATGCCTTGAGCCGCGCGCGAGAGCACGCGTCGCGCGCGGCCCAGACGCTGCGAGCGACGCGTGCCGCGGAATTGTTCGCCGAGGAGCTTCGCTATGCCCAGCAAGCGCTAGCGGAAATTACCGGAGAATTCACCAGTGACGATCTGCTCGGGGAGATATTCCGCAGCTTCTGCATCGGCAAATAGCGCCGCGGTTGCGGCCCGGCGAGCCGCTCCGTCAGTGCGATCCGAGGCCGTCGTCTTGAGATTCCGACTCCAATGCGCCGTCAGTCTCGCTTTGCCGCGCGGAATGAGCGGACAGTCCGAGTGCAGCGAGGGCGATCGAGGCCATGATCGACGTCTGAATCGGGTATCGCCATAGCAGCCACAGCATCGTCAGGGCCGAAGCGACCATCAACAGGGGTAGAAACGCACCGCCGGCGCGCGAAATGGACAAATTCTTCATGCCAACTTCCCCAAAATGAGCAATCCGACACATTTTTTATCGAGCGCCTGCGTTATAGCAGCTTTCACGCCGATTTGACCATAGAGTATTCACCCACCTTTTGACGCAGGCCGCGTTCAGCAAATGCCCTAACGGCCGCGACCGGCAAAAACGCGGTCAGCCTAGCATGGTCTCGCGCCGCCATTGGCGGGCGGCCGACGCGTACAGCACGATCGCGAGCGCCAGCGACGCGCCGGCAGACACCAGCACATCCCCCATGACGATCGGCTGATCCTTCAGCACGCTGGTCATCAGCAGGTGCTGGCTCAGGGACGGAATGACCATCAGATAACTCTGCGTCTTCAGCGAGTAAATGCTGGCAAACGCGATCGGCAAGGTCGGCACCAGCAAAACCACGGTCAGATAGGTTTGGGCTTCGCGATAGCTGCGAGTGAACGAGGCCACGAAGGTCATCAGCGCGGCGCCTAGCGGCACGAAAGGGAGGCAAATGGCGAAAAACACGAACGCCGTGCCAATCCCCATATTGGCGCTCATCCCGAGCCGCGCGAGCGGCACGAAATGGAACACGAGGACGAAGGCCGCCAAGGTGATCGCGAGGGACAGGCACATATAGGCCGAAGCCGCCAGAATCTTGCCGCCCACGAGGGCAGAACGCGGCACCGGCAGCGCGAGCAGAGCCTCGAGCGAGCCTCGCTCGCGCTCGCCGGCGGTCACGTCGATCGCCAAATACAGGCCGCCCATCAGAGTCGCGAACAACACGAAATAGGTCATGAAACCCAAAACGACGACGGCACGGCCAGCGGGTGTCGCAACATCCAGGTCGTTGATCGCAACCGGCACGGCCAGCAGGGGATCGAGGCCGCGCACCTGCAGCCGCAGCTGTGCGATCGAGCTGGAGTACGCGCCCAGGATCGCGCGCGCGCGATCGGCGATCCTGCGCGTCTGTGAATCGGCACTGTCGGCAATCAGCAGCACCGGAGCCGGCGCGCCGGCCGCAAAGCGCGCGCCGTACTCGGCCGGCACGATCAACACGACTTGGGCGCGCCCGCTCTTGACGAGGTTCCGAGCCGATTCCTCACTGAGCGCGGCGGGAATCAACTCGACTCCGCGCGCGCGCAGATATTGCACGAGCCCCGGCGCATGGTCGGCGCCGGATATCGTCAGTACGGGAGTTTGATCGGAAGCCAGCACGCTCTGATCGAGCATGCGCGAGACCATTGCGCCGAATACCAGCGGTCCAAACAGGGGCCCGAACAACAGCGCGGACACCAGCGTGCGCCGATCGCGGAAGTTCTCGAGAACTTCCTTGCGCAGCACGGTGAGGACCGCGGCTATCAACGCAGCCCCGCCGCATCGCCGAGAATTCGGAGAAACGCTTCCTCGAAAGTGGCGGCACCGCTGCGTTCGAGGATGGCCTGCGGCGTATCGTCCGCGCGCACGCGTCCGCCGCCGATGATGACGACCCTGTCGCAAAGCGCGGCAACTTCCTGCATGACGTGCGACGAAAAAAGAATGCAGCGCCCGTCTTGCTTCAAGGAGCGGAGCATCGCGCGCAAATTGCGTATCGCCATGACGTCGAGCCCATTGGTCGGTTCGTCCAAGATCAGATTGGGCGGGTCGTGGATCAGCGCTCGCGCCAGCGCCACCTTGATCCGCTGGCCCTGGGAAAAGCCCTTGGCGCGCCGCGCGAGAAAACCGCTCATGTCGAGCGTGCGCGCCAGCGACTCAATGCGCTCGGCGATACGCCGGCGGTCGATGCCCAGCAACTCGCCGAAATAAGCGATGTTCTCGCGCGCGCTCAGGTTGCCGTACAGGCCTGTGGCGTGCGCAAGCACGCCAAGTCGCGCGCGCGCCGCCGAAATCTCGCCGTTGATGTCGATGCCGTCGACGTGCGCGCCGCCGCTGTCCGGAGCCAGCACGCCGTAGAGCATGCGCAGGCAGGTCGACTTGCCGGCGCCGTTTGGACCGAGCAGTCCCGTGATTTCGCCGTCGCGCGCAGCAAAAGAAACCTCCTGCACCGCAGCCACTTCGCCGAAGCGCTTGCAGAGTCCGTGCGCTTCGATCATGGCGCGGGTCCCGAAAGGCTCAAAAAAAATGCCGGCGGCCGATGCATCGCCAGGCATGCGGCATCCAACCGTTCCGGCTCGTCTCGATTCAAGAACTCGGCCATCAGGCGCGGCACGCAGCCGGTCGCGAGCTGCCCGTGGCCTTCCCCAGGAAGAATCACGAGCCGATGACGCGAAAGCAGACGGGCGACCCGTTCGGCGGCGGCGGGTGGGGTGACCGGATCGTCCTCGCCGGCGAGCAGCAGCGTCGGTATTGCGCTGACGAGCGGCGCGTGCAGATCCGGATCGACTGGGCCGTGCGGCCACATCGCGCAAATCTCCCGCAAGGCATCGAGTTGAAAAGCTCCCTGGTAAGTGCCGGCCAGCCGCTCCTCTTCGAATTTTGCCGCGCCGAAAAACGGCGCGTCCTCGCTGCAAATCACGGTGTTTTGCATGCCGCTCGCCAATTGATCGCCGATATGGCGCGACATCATGATCGCTTGATCGGCCAGCGGCGCCAAATCGCCGTTAGCCGCCTGATGTATCAACAGCGGCAACAGCGAGGCCTCGGCAGCGCTGTACGACAGAAAACGCAGCGCTCCGGCCAACATGTCCGTGGTAAAGGATACCGTCCGGCGTTCCCCGTCGGAGGGATCCTGCAGCGACAACGTGACTTTCTCCGGTCCAAATCGCCGCCGCAGGTCCGCCAGCTCCTGCGGCAAGCGCGGGAACATCGATGCGCAATCGCGAGTCTCCAGGCACCGATCGACGATTTGCCGTAACGCCCGCTCGCCGTCCAGCGGCGTCTGCGGTCCGATCGCCTGCGTCGGATCGACGACGCCGTCGAGGATGGCTGCGTGCACGAACGTCGCGTAGCGGCGCATGTACTGCTCCGCGACCCGCGTCCCGTACGAGGCACCGTACAGGTCGATTCGCCGATAGCCCAGGGCGCGCCGGACCTCGTCGAGATCGCGCACGGCGACACTGGTGGTGTACCAGCGCACGCGATCGCCGAAATGCGACAGGCACACCAGCGTCGCGCGCCGCACGTCGGCCATGGTCTGCGCGTCGTCCTGCCAATCGTCGGGATAATCGCAATGCAGCGGGCCGGATTTGCCGGTGCCGCGCTGATCGACCATCACGATATCGTGATCGCGGTTGACGCGCGCGAATGCCGCGGCCGTGCTGACGTACATGTCGACCGCGCTCTGTCCGGGCCCGCCCGCCAGCAAAAACAGCGGCGCTTCGCCGCTGCGGCGGTTCAAGGCGCGCACGACGGCAACGCGAAGTCCAATCTTCTCGCTTCGCGGATCCGCTCCGTTCTCCGGCACGCGCAGCGTGCCGCAAAGCGCCTCGACGGAATAGAGGCGCAACGGGTGGGGAAGAACGCATTCGCCGAGTCGCAGCGGCGGGGTCGCGGCGGCGTGAGCCGCCGCCGACCCGAGAATGCCGAAACCGCAACCGATCGCTGCGGCGATCCTACCGACGATTCGCATCATTGCTCCCAGGCGTTTTGCGGTAGTGTAACGATTCACGATCCGTCGTCCGCGGCGAATTGGTGGATTTGCGACCGAAATGGAATTTCTTGCAACGAGTGCCGTCATGCCCATGATTCGAGAAGACGACGTGATAGAGAGCGTCGCCGATGCCTTGCAGTATATTTCCTACTACCACGCGCCGGATTTCATCCGCGCGATGGGCCGAGCCTACGAGATCGAACAAGGCGCCGCCGCGCGCGACGCGATTGCGCAGATCCTGACGAATTCCCGCCTCTGTGCGCTCGACCATCGGCCGATTTGCCAAGACACCGGGATCGTCGTCGTCTTCGTCAAAGTAGGCATGAACGTGCGCTGGGACGCGCGGCGTGACCTCGATGCGATGATCAACGAGGGCGTGCGGCGCGCATATCTACGGCCCGACAACAAGCTGCGAGCATCGATCGTCGCCGATCCGGCGTTCGCGCGGGTAAATACCCGCGATAACACGCCGGCCGTGATTCACACGGAATTCGGCCCCGGCGAGCACGTGGATATCACGGTCGCCGCCAAGGGCGGCGGCTCGGAAAACAAGTCGGTGTTCGCAATGTTGAACCCGTCGGACAGCGTGGCCGATTGGGTCCTGGAAATGGTCCCCGAGATGGGGGCCGGTTGGTGCCCGCCGGGCATGCTCGGCGTCGGCATTGGGGGCAGCGCAGAAAAAGCGATGTTGCTCGCCAAGAAATCCTTGATGGATCCGATCGACATCGGCGAGCTGGCGGCCCGCGGCCCAAAATCGAAGCTCGAGGCCTTGCGCTTGGAGATCTACAATCGCGTCAACGCGCTCGGCATCGGCGCGCAAGGCCTAGGCGGCTTGACGACGGTGCTCGATGTGAAGGTCTTGGACTACCCGACACACGCCGCTTCGCTGCCCGTCGCCGTGATTCCCAATTGCGCGGCGACGCGGCACGTGCACTTCACGCTCGACGGGTCCGGACCAGCCGTGCTCGAGCCGCCGGATATCGATCTTTGGCCGAAGGTGCAGTGGGAGCCGGCAGCGGGCGCGCGGCGCGTATCGCTCGATATGCTCAGCAGCGCGGAAATCGCGGGCTGGTCCGCCGGCGAGCGCCTGTTGCTGTCCGGCAAGCTGCTGACCGGGAGGGATGCCGCGCACAAGCGCATCTGCGCGCTGCTCGAGGAAGGCAAGCCATTGCCCGAAGGGCTGGATTTCACCGGGCGAGTGATTTACTACGTCGGTCCCGTTGATCCCGTCGGCGCGGAAATCGTCGGTCCTGCGGGGCCGACGACGGCCAACCGAATGGATCGATTCGTCGAGACGATGCTCGGCAAGTCCGGCCTGCTGGCGATGATCGGCAAGGCCGAACGCGGTCCACAGGCCGTTGCCTCCATACGCCGGCATCGAAGCGCGTATTTGATCGCCGTCGGCGGCGCCGCCTATTTGGTGGCGAAGGCCATTCGACGGAGCCGGGTCGTTGCGTTCCCGGAACTCGGCATGGAAGCGGTCTACGAGTTCGAGGTTCGCGACATGCCGGTCACCGTAGCCGTCGCGAGCAACGGCGAATCAGTCCACGAAATCGGTCCGGCGGCCTGGCGCGGCAAGTTCGCCGGCATTCCGATCCGCACCGCCTGAGCGGCCGGTTGTTCCTGGCGATTTACCGGCCACCTGTTTAGAGTAGGCTGCTGCGCGGCAAATCGAGTGAGCGGGACCATGCGTTTCAGCGAGGAATACGACGTGATCGTGATCGGCGGCGGCCACGCCGGCACCGAGGCGGCGCTGGCGGCCGCGCGCATGGGCTGCCGCACGCTGATGCTGACGCACAATATCGAAACCCTTGGGCAAATGAGCTGTAATCCGGCGATCGGCGGGATAGGCAAAGGGCACTTGGTCAAGGAGATCGATGCGCTCGGCGGAGCGATGGCGATCGCCGCCGACCGCGCTGGAATCCAGTTCCGCACATTGAACGCGAGCAAGGGGCCCGCGGTGCGCGCAACGCGCGCGCAGGCCGACCGGCAGCTGTACAAACGCGCGATTCGCGGCATGTTGGAATCCCAGGCGGATTTGGCCGTGTTTCAGCAGGAGGTCTGCGATCTGCTGATCGATGGGGACCGCGTCGGCGGTTGCGTGACCGCGAGCGGCATCGAATTTCGCGCGCGCGCCGTTGTGCTGACCGTCGGCACGTTCCTCGGCGGCAAGATTCACGTCGGCCTGACAAGCCACGCCGGCGGGCGCGCGGGCGATCCGCCGTCCAATCGCCTCGCGGCACGCCTGCGCGAAATGCGCCTGCGGGTCGGCCGCCTGAAGACCGGTACGCCGCCCCGCATCGACGGCCGCACGATCGATTTCGGAGTCATGGCAGAGCAGCACGGCGACGAACCGCGGCCGGTTTTTTCCTACTTGGGAACGCGTGCCGCGCACCCGCGGCAAATTCCCTGCCACATCACGGCGACGAACGAGCGCACCCACGAGATCATCCGCCGCGCGAGCAGCCGCTCGCCGATGTTCACCGGCTTGATCGAGGGAACTGGCCCGCGTTATTGCCCGTCGGTCGAGGACAAGGTCGTCCGCTACGCCACCAAGCAATCGCACCAGATCTTCGTCGAGCCCGAAGGACTCGATACGCGCGAAATCTACCCGAACGGCATATCGACCAGCCTGCCGTTCGATGTTCAGATCGAGTTCGTGCGGTCGATCAAGGGCTTCGAACGCGCGCACATCACCCGCCCGGGTTATGCGATCGAATACGATTTTTTCGACCCGCGCGATTTGAAATACAGCCTCGAGAGCAAGTGCATCGGCGGCTTGTTCTTTGCCGGTCAAATCAACGGTACCACCGGTTACGAGGAAGCGGCCGCGCAAGGCTTGCTGGCGGGCGCGAACGCGGCGCTGTTCTCGGTCGAACGCGAATCCTGGTGTCCCGGGCGCGGCGAGGCGTATATCGGCGTCATGGTCGATGATTTGGTTACGCGCGGGGCCGCGGAGCCGTATCGGATGTTCACTAGCCGTGCCGAATATCGCCTGTCGCTGCGCGAGGATAACGCCGATCTACGCTTGACCGCGGCGGGACGCGCTCTCGGTCTGATTGACGAGGAACGCTGGACATTTTTCGAGCGCAAGCGCGACGCGGTCGCCGCGGAAATGACTAGGCTGGCGGCGGTGATCGTGCGTCCGGCGGACGTCGGATCCATACTCGCTGCGAAACTCAGGCCACCGCTGCAACGGGAGACGCGGGCGCTGGAACTGCTGCGACGTCCGCAAGTCGCCTTCGACGATCTCGAAGAGAAGAACGCAGCTGTCGCGCAGCATGGCGTGGCTGATTGGCGCACCGATCCGCGGCTGTGCGAGCAGGTGAAATTGCAGATCGACGTGCAAGCGAAATACTCCGGTTATTTGCAACGGCAAGACGACGAGATTCACCGCCGGCAGCACAGCGAGGATTTGCGCCTGCCGGCCGACTTCGATTATGCCGGCGTCCGCGGTTTGTCGAACGAGGCCAGGGAGCGGCTCAGCGAAGTGCGTCCCGAGACGCTGGGCCAAGCGTCGCGGATTCCGGGGTTGACGCCGGCCGCCTTGTCCTTGCTGCTGGTGCACCTGAAGAAGCGCCACATAGCGGCCTGAAACGCCGCGCCGCGTCGATTGGCTACGGTGCTGCGCCTAGCCCCGCCGCGTTCACCTGGCTGTGAATCTTCCCGCCGGTCGAACGGGACAATAGTGGCAATTTGTCGTGTCACTCTTTAACATCACAAGCCAACTAAAACCCCGCGGCCCGGAGAATCAGATGCTTCTTGGATCGAATGGCCGATCGTGGCTCGCAGCCGCGGTCGTTTTGAGCTTGAGTTGGTCATGTTCTGCATACGCGGCGGGCGACGCCAAACTCGGTCAAAAGAAGTTCTACACCTGCTATGGTTGCCACGGCATCGAGAATTACCGCAACGCGTATCCGGATTACAGCGTTCCGAAACTCCGCCATCAGCACGCCGCGTACATCATCGCAGCGCTGCAGGAGTACAAGGCCGGTGATCGGCCGCACCCCACGATGCACGCCCAAGCGAGTTCCCTGAGCGATCAGGACATGGAGGACATCGCCGCGTACCTGCAGGGGCCCGAGCCGATCAAGCCGAGTCCGGTGACGGTCGGTAATTTGCCTGCGCTGGCGCAAAGCTGCGCGGCTTGCCACGGCGCCAACGGCTTGGGCGTCGGTGCTCCGCTGATGCCGAAGCCGCCGATACTGGCCGGCCAGCACGAGGACTATCTAGTCCAGGCGCTGCTCGCTTATCGCAGCGGCCGCCGCAAGAGCGCGATCATGATGGGCATGGCGCGGTCATTGACGACCGACGCGGCCGTCAAAGCGGTAGCGGCTTATTTTGCGAGCCAACGGTCGCCGCTCGCGACCGCGACGACCGACAGCAAGTAACGGCGATCGCGGCACGCCGTCCGCGCCCCGCCACGGTCCCGGTCAGCGCACGCTCTTCAGGAATTGGGCGAAAGCCCGGTAGTACGCTTCGCGAGAGCGCTGCCTGGTGAAAGTATGCCCCTCATCGGTGGCGAGCAAATACCAGACCCGCACGCCGTGGCTCTGCAAAAGCCCGACCATCGATTCGGCCTCGTCGGGCGGTACCGCCCGATCGTTGCGCCCCTGCACGATCAGCACCGGCTTCGAGATCCGATCGGCCATCGCCAGCGGCGAAATATTGCGCAGGTACGCGTGGATCTTTGGGTCTCGCTCGTCGCCGAATTCATTTCTGGCCCACTGCTGTCGATTCGGACTCATATTTGCCAAGTAGTCGATGAAGTCGGTCATTCCCGCGAAATCCACGCCGCCGCGCAAGCGGTCGCTGTAATTCGCCAACGCGGCCAGCGCCAAATAGCCGCCATAGGACCAGCCGGACACCACTACGCTCTTGGCGTCGAGATCGTGCTGTCCTTGCAGCCAGACCAGCAAGGCGCCGATGTCCTTTACCTGATCCGTTCGCAGCACGCTGTCGTCGAGCGATTCGAAATCATGCCCGTAGGAAGAAGAGCCGCGCAAATTCGGCGCAAGCACCGCATAGCCGAGCTCGCCGACGACGTATTGTATCCAGGGGTCGAAACCCGGCCGGAATGCGCCGTCGGCCTTGCCGTGGAACATGATCAACACCGCGTGCGGACCGGGACCCGCCGGTTCGAATACGTAAAGCGGAATCCGCCGCTGCGCGCCGGCGACGCGGTCGAAGGTGGCAAAACTCGTGAGGCGCGGCGCGATGAACGTCGACGGATCGACGGGCCCCGGCTCGCTGTCGGTCCAAGCCTGCAATTGGTTGGTCGCGACCGAAAGCACGTAGGCGTCGCGCGGCCGCTTCGGCGCGCTGAAATCGAACGCCAAGCGCTTGCTGTCTGGGTCGAAATGCAAGGAACCGATTGAGCCCGGCGACGGCAGATGCGGTGGCGTCAGGTCCTCGTGCGCTTGCAGATCGATTAGATGCAGTTCATCGCCGCCCGTGTTGCTGCTGACGTAGGCCAAATAGTGGCCGTCCCGGGACAGCGCCAAATCGACCACGTCTTCGGGTAGGGGCGTGGAGAGAACCGCGCTCTTGCCGGTGAAAATGTTCACGTAGCGCAACGCCGCAAAATCGCCGCCGCGATCGGAAATCAAATAGACGCCTTGCCCGTCTCGCCCGTAGCGTGCCGCGGTGATCGCCGTCCTCCCCGGGGCCGCATCGAGCTCGCGCTTTTCGCCGGTGGCGATGTCGATCAAGTACAAATGCGTGTCCGCTGCCGAAACCGCGCTGAGTGCGAGCAGTTGACGGTCGTCAGGCGAGAAATCAAGCGGCACCCAGTCCGCGCCGCCCGCGGCGACGACTAGCCGCTGCGCGGCGCCCGATGCCGGTTCGACGATGTCGATGTCGGCGCTTTGACCGTCGCGCTCCGTACTGGAAAACGCCATCTGCCTTCCGGAATTCGCCCAAACCGGAGCGCCGTTGACCGACTTGCCGTCGGTCAAGCGCCTGGCGGTCGGTTCGCCGAGACGCTGGTAATACAGCTGATAGCGGCCGTCGCCGCCAATATCCTTGCGAAATACGAATGCGTTCTGCGGCATCGCCGGTGCGAAAGCGGCTTGCGTTACCGGATCGTCGTAGAACGTCAGCTGGCGGCGCTCGCCGCCGGCCCGATCGAGAAGGTGAAGCTGCGCGACGTCGCCGAAGCGCGTCGAGATCAGCAGCTTGCCCTCAGGCGACCAGCCGAGCACCGTCGCTTGACGGCCGCTCAGATAGGCGTCGACGCGATCGGCCGATTCCGGCTCCGCCGCCGGCAGGCCGTCATAGATCAAGGCATCGCGCTGTATTCGCGGCGCGGCGGCCGCGGCGGCCGCGAGAAACAGGATTCCGATTTCCAAGACCGCGAAAATTTTTCGGCTCATCGTTCCTATGTTCGCATACGGCGAGGATAATGCGGCAGTGGCACAGTTCGATTCACCATTCATACCGCATGGCGTCGTTGCGCCGATCCCCCGGCCGGCCGGCGCCTTGGCTTTGCCGAGGGCCTGTCGGACGGACCGTTATCCTGGCTGCTAGTTCAACAATTGGCGTCCTGAATGCAAGCGCCGTATGAGGCAGCCGGCGCCGGAATATATGCGATCGATACGCATTACATCAGGCAGCGCATGGACGCCGTGCATTTGTTGGTCGACAGTGGCCGGTCGGCGTTCATCGACACCGGGACGCAATTCTCAGCGCCTGCCATGCTCGCGACGCTGAACGCATTGAGGCTCGAGCGCGACGCGGTCGACTATATCCTCGTCACGCACGTGCACTTGGACCATGCAGGCGGTGCAGGCTTGCTCGCCGAACTGATGCCGCGCGCCAAAGTGATCGTGCATCCGCGCGGCAGGCCGCATCTGCTGAACCCGGACAAGCTGATCGCCGCGACCAAGGCGGTCTACGGCGAAGCGCAATACGCCGCGCTCTACGGCGCCGTACTCTCCGTGCCCGTGAATCGGATCGTCGCTGCCGAGGACGGCGATCGGTTGACGCTCGGATGCCGTACACTCCAGATCCTGCACACGCCGGGACACGCATTGCACCACTTTTGCGTCGCCGATGCCGACACGCATGAGGTTTTCAGCGGCGATACCTTCGGTGTCAGCTACCGCGAGTTCGATACCGCGGCGGGTCCCTTTATTTTTCCAACAACCACACCGACGCAGTTCGATCCGCAGCAGCTGCACGCATCGATCGATCTACTGCTCGCGCTGCGCCCCCCGGCTATTTATTTGACGCACTACAGCCGCGTCGACGCGGTCCAGAAATTGGGCGCCGATCTGCACGCCGACATCGACGCCTTGGTCGCCATCGCGCGGCGCTCGGCCGCGGCGCCGCGGCGCACGGCACTGATCGCGGAGCGGATGTTCGATCACTGGTCGCAGCGATTGGACGCGCATGGTTGTGCCGCCGATACGCAATACCGACGTGCGATGCTCCATGCCGATCTGAGTTTAAACGCCGCGGGACTCGATGCATGGCTGGCGCGCGTCGCTCCCTAGCGGATCGCGGCCGGCGCGGCGCGAATCTCGGCGCGGCGCTCGGGGACATCGCGCGCTACGCAGCATCCCCGGACGGCGAGTCCGCCGACGCCTACGATCGCGCCTACTGCTGCTTGTTCGACGGCTTGGCCTGCGGATTCACGGCGCTCGAGGATCCAAGCTGCGCGGGAATGCTCGGACCGGTCGTCGCCGGCGCGACGATGGCGCACGGCGCTCGCGTGCCGGGCACGAGCTACGAACTCGATCCGGTGACCGCGGCTTTCAACATCGGCGCCATGGTGCGGTGGCTCGATCGTAAGGAACCCGGACTCGCCGCCTATTGGGGCCATCCGGCCGATACTCTCGGCGCAATACTCGCCGTCGGCGATTATGCGGCGCGCACCGCGCACAACGCGGGCGAACAGCCGCTCATCGTGTGCGATTTGCTGCGCTCCCTGGTCAAGGCCCAGGAGATACAGCGACGGCTCGCTCGCGTCACTGGTTTCGGTCGATCGAACGGCTGGACCATCCTCGTGCGCGTCGCCTCGGCGGCCGTCGCGACGTGTCTGCTCGGGGGCAATGGCGCCGAGGTGGCCGACTCGGTATCGAACGCCTGGCTCGATGGGGGGCCTTTCGGACTCGAGCATCCTGCGGTCGTGCGCGATTCGCGCGCCAGTTGGGCCGCCGGCGATGCGAACAGCCGCGGTGTCCGTCTGGCCTTGATCTCGCTCGGCGGTGGACGCGGCGCAGCGCACGCGCGCGCCGGCGCCCCGCCAGTTTCGCGTAGGCCGCCCCCGGGCGCTGGTCTGCGCTTGCCCGAACAATTTGCGGCCCGTGTGGCCGAGCATTTCGATTGCCGTCAGGCGGCGCTGATTCGCGAGCGCTGCGCGGACCTGGGCGCGCTGTCGGACCGGCCGATTCAGGAGTTCATCGCGATGCTGGTCAAGAACGGCTGATTTCGATGCCGCACGACGAAGCAGAGCAACTAACCGCCGGCGCCGGCGAATTGGGTTTAAGTCTCAGCAACGCGCAAGCCGGCGCGCTGCGGCAATTGCTCGACGAATTGGCGGCCGCAAACACACAGTTCAATTTGACGGCGATTCGCGACCGGACCGGCATGCTGCGCAAGCACGTGCTGGACAGTTTGACGCTGCAGCCGTATCTGCGGGGCGCGCGCATCGCGGACGTCGGCACCGGAGCCGGATTCCCCGGCCTGCCGCTTGCCGTCGTCAATCCCGGTCGGCAGTTCGTGCTGATCGAGGCGACCGGCAAGAAGGCGAGGTTCGCCAGCCGGACGGCGCAACTGATCGGCTGCGGCAACGTCGAGGTCGTGCATATGCGCGCCGAGAATTACCGTCCGCTCGAGCGTTTCGATACCGTGGTCGCGCGCGCGCTGTCATCTCTGGCGGATTTCGTCGCCTACGCCGGGCATTTATGCGCGCCGGACGGACGCTTGCTGGCGATGAAGGGCAGACGCCCGGACATTGAGATTTCGATGCTGCCGAAGTCATTTCGCGTACTCGCCGTGCATCGCTTGCGCGTGCCGGGACTGGACGAGGAGCGGCATCTTGTGGAACTCTGTAAAGCCCGGCCCACGTCGAGTAGAGCATGAAGCGGGTCATCGCGATCGCAAACCAAAAAGGCGGAGTCGGCAAGACCACGACTGCGGTCAATTTGGCGGCCTCGCTCGCGGCGACGAAGCGGCGCGTGTTGCTGATCGACCTCGACCCGCAGGGCAACGCGACGATGGGTTGCGGCGTCGACAAGCACACTCTGGAGCGCACCAGCTGCGATGTCATACTCGGCGACTGCTCAGCGAGCGCAGCGCTGATGGCGGTCGAAGACGCCGGCTTCACGCTGCTGCCGTCCAACCAAGACCTGACGGCCGCGGAGGTCCGGCTGCTCGCGATGGCGAGCGGGCGGGAATTCAAGCTGCGCAACGCGCTGCAGCCGATACGCGAAGATTTCGAAGTCATCTTGATCGACTGTCCGCCCTCGCTGAATATGTTGACGCTGAATGCGCTGGTCGCTGCCGATTCCGTCATGGTGCCGATGCAATGCGAGTACTACGCGCTCGAGGGTCTGAGCGCTCTGATGCAGACGATCGAGCAAATTCGCGGCAGCATCAATTCCGAGCTGCAAATCGAGGGTCTGCTGCGCACGATGTTCGATCCTCGCAACAACCTATCGAACGAGGTGTCCGCGCAGCTGATCGAGCATTTCGGCGAAAAGGTGTTCCGCACGATGATTCCGCGCAACGTGCGCTTGGCCGAAGCCCCGAGTTTCGGCAAACCCGCCTTGCTGCATGACAAGGAATCGCGCGGAGCGCTCGCGTATCTCGCGCTCGCGGGCGAAATGATACGGCGCGACGAAAAACCGCTCGCGCCCCTATAATCGGGGGCTCCATCCATTGGAATAGCAGCATGTCGGGCAAAAAGCCTTCTCTTGGGCGTGGGCTGGCGGAATTGAGTCCGCTGCTTGCGCAACGTGCGAGCCGGCAGGCGGTGGCGCCCCTAGTCGGTGACCGCATGGCCAGCTTGCCGGTCGATTTGTTGCAGCGAGGCAAATTCCAGCCGCGGGTCGATATGCGCGCCGAGTCCTTGAGTGAATTGGCGGACTCGATTAAATCCGCCGGTTTGGTTCAACCGATACTCGTGCGTCCGCTGGCGCGCGCCAACGCCGGCGACACGCAACGCTATGAAATCATCGCCGGGGAGCGCCGCTGGCGCGCCGCGCAGATGGCAGGGCTCGCCGAAATACCGGCGGTCGTGCGCGATGTTCCCGACGAAGCCGCCGTATCGATGGCGCTGATCGAAAACATCCAACGCGAGGATCTCAACCCGCTCGAGGAAGCGCGCGCGCTCGCCCGCCTGGTGGAGGAATTCGGGCATACGCATCAAGCAGTTGCGGATGCCGTCGGACGCTCGCGCGCCGCCGTCAGCAATCTGCTGCGATTGATAGAGCTTGCCGACGAGGTCAAGGAACTGCTGCAGGAGCGGCGCATCGAGATGGGCCACGCGCGCGCGCTGTTGTCGTTAACTTCGACGCGCCAGCAGGTCGAAGTGGCAATTCTAGTTGCCAAGAAATCCCTGTCGGTACGCGAAACCGAGGCGCTCGTCCGCCGATTGATCGCGCCGGCGGGCGCCAAGACCGCCGAACCCGCGACACAGGATCCGGACATTCGCCGCTTGGAGCTCGAATTGGCCGACAAGTTGGGCGCCAAGGTGCTGATCCAACATGGCGCGTCGGGAAAGGGCAAGCTGGTCGTGAGTTACAATAGCGTCGACGAACTCGACGGCATTCTCGCGCATATCCAGTAGGTAGCTTCCACCAGTTTCCACGGGACAATCGCCTTGATGCGCCGGGGCCGCCTCACTATAATGCCCCGCTGTTTTGTCGGGCGACGGCTCATATGGGTAAGACCAGCAAAGCGACGACAGAACGCTGCCGTTCGCCGGCTTCGATCCGGTTCCCTTTGCGATGAGCAACGTGCTGGTACGCGGCAAGCGACTGGTCGCCCGGGTCGTGCTCTTGGAGTCGCTAAGCGCGCTCGCGGTCGCGGCCGTGTACCTCGTGTTCAAGGGATCGCGAGCGGGCCTAGCCGCACTGGCGGGCGGATTGATCATGGCTGTCGGCAGCGCGCTATTCGGCTGGCGCATGTTCAAGCCCGGGCTGGCGGACGGCGCCGCGCTGACCACGGCGATGTACGCCGGCGTTTTGTTGAAATGGACGTGGTTCGCGCTCGCGCTTTACGTGGCGTTCGCGCGCTTGAATCTTGAAGCGGCGCCGCTGTTGATCGGCGTGGCGGCTGCCTTCGTGGGGAATTGGGTCGCAGTGAGCCGGCTCAAATGACGATCGAGGACTTATGCGCTTCGGAATGACCGTGGAAGAAGATATCGGTGGCGGGATGACGGGCTATATCAAGCATCACCTGACGCACCTTACGGTAAACCTCGGACAAGGCGGCTTTTGGGCGCTGCATCTGGACAGCGTCGTATTCAATCTCGCCATTTCCGCGCTGGTGGTGCTTTTGCTATGGGTCGTCGCGCGTCGCGCGAGCGACGGTGTGCCGGGAAAATTTCAAGCCGCGGTCGAGCTCTTGGTCGAATTCGTCGATGACATGGTCAAGGACACGTATCACGGCACGAACAAGTTCATCGCACCACTCGCAATCACGATATTCGTCGTGGTTCTTCTCGAGAACTTCATGGATATCTTGCCCGTCGATTTACTGCCCGCGGGCGCGAAGCTCTTCGGCGTGGAGCACTTGCGCGTCGTTGCCACGGCCGACTTGAACACGACCGTCGGTTTGGCCCTGGGCGTGTTTCTGTTGATTCAATACGTCGGCATTACGCACAAGGGCGCGGGGGTCTTTTTCGGCGAGTGGTTCACCGCGCCGTTTCACGCTCATGGCTTGTTCGGCAAAGCCGTGTTGGCGCCCGTCAATCTCATATTTCGCCTGATCGAGGAAGCGGTACGGCCTTTGTCGCTGTCGATGCGACTATTCGGCAACATGTACGCGGGCGAACTCATTTTCCTGCTGATCGCCTGCTTCACGCTCGGCGCGGCGATGAGCCATATCTCCACTTATTTTCTCGGCATCGGCCAATTCGTCGCGGGGATCGTCTGGACGGGATTTCACTACCTGATCATTCTGTTGCAAGCCTTCATTTTCATGGTCCTGACCATCGTCTACTTGGGAATTGCCGCCGAGCGCCACTAGAATCGAACTCCTTGAATTCAAGACTTCACATACCGACGGAGACAATATGCAAAATTTGACCCAAATCGCTCAACTGATGAGCGCCACCGTGATCGCAGCAGGCTTGGTGATCGGCCTAGGCGGTCTGGGCGCGGCGATCGGCTTCGGCATTCTCGGCGGAAAGTTCCTCGAGAGCGCCGCGCGACAGCCGGAATTGACCAACATGCTGCAGATCAAGCTGTTCATCGTCGCAGGCCTCCTCGACGCCGTGCCGATCATCGGCGTGGCCGTCGGCTTCCTGCTGCTCTATTCCAATCCCTTCTTGAGCGCGTTGGGCGCGAAGTAGGCGGGACTGCGTCGGGCACCCGCGTGGGGCCGGACAAGGAGTAAGTAATGAACCTAGCGGTTACCCTGGTCATTCAAGGTGTCGTGTTCTTCGTCGTGGCCTGGCTGGTCATGAAGCTTTTCTGGCCGCACATCATCGGAGCGATCGAGGCGCGGCAGAAGAAAATTGCCGACGGCTTGGCTGCGGCCAATAAGGGGCAGCAGAACCTTGACGAAGCGCAGGCCCGCGCGAAGGAGATCATCCGCGAGGCGCGCGATAAGGCGGCGCAGCTGATCGAGCAGGCCGGCAAGCGCTCCAACGAGATGGTCGAACAGGCCAAGGAAACGGCGTCGGTCGAAGCGCAGCGTCTGCTCGCCCAGGCGCGCGATGAAACGGCGCGCGAGACCGCCCGCGCCCGCGATGACCTGCGTCGAGAAGTAGGCAAATTGGCCGTTCAAGGCGCTTCGCGCCTGCTCGGACGCGAGATTGATCCCAGCACGCACGCGGAGCTGTTGGACAAATTGGCATTGGAAGTCGCGCGTGGCTGAGCGCGCCACGATCGCGCGGCCTTACGCCAAAGCCGCGTTCGAATACGCTCGCGACGGCGGCGCGTTCGCGACTTGGTCGGCGGGCCTCCATCTCGCCGCGCTGATCGTCGGCGACGAACGGGTCGCCGCACTGACGAAGAACCCGCGGTGGGCGGCGGCCGATCTCGCCGGTCTGATCACCGACGTGGCCGGGCCCGCGCTAGACGGCGGGATGCGGAATTTCATACGACTGCTCGCCGAGAACAGACGCCTGCTGCTGCTGCCGGATATCGTGGCGCACTACGAGCGCATGCGCTCCGCGGTCGAGAACACCATCGACGTCGACGTGGTATCCGCCGCGCCGCTGAGTTCCGCTCAGCGGGAAAAACTGACCGTGGCGTTGAGCAAGCGGCTCAATCGAACCGTGCGTCTGCAGAACTCGGTGGAGACGGCGCTACTGGGGGGCGCCATCGTGCGTGCCGGGGATTTGGTCATCGACGGCTCGTTGAGGGGCCGCCTGCAACGATTGGCTACGGAATTGGAAAACTAGGCGCAAGCCGCTACGGCTTGCAGTAAGAGGATCGAAATGTCCATCAAGGCATCGGAAATCAGCGAACTGATCAAGGCGCGCATCGATAAGTTCCAATCGACGACGGAGGCGCGCAACGTCGGCACCGTCGTCAGCGTCACCGACGGTATTGTGCGCATTCACGGACTCGCGGATGCGCGCTACGGCGAAATGCTGGAGTTCGTCGACAACACTTTCGGCCTCGCACTGAACCTCGAGCGCGACTCGGTCGGCGCCGTCATACTTGGCGACTACAAGAAAATCTCCGAGGGATCGGTCGTCAAGACGACGGGGCGCATCCTGGAGGTGCCGGTGGGCCCCGAGCTGCTCGGCCGCGTCGTCGATGCGCTCGGCAATCCGATCGACGGCAACGGGCCGGTGCATGCCAAGCAAACCTCGCCGCTGGAACGGGTGGCGCCCGGCGTGATTTTTCGCAAGAGCGTCTCGCAACCCGTGCAGACTGGCCTCAAGGCCATCGATTCGATGGTGCCGATCGGACGAGGCCAGCGCGAGCTGATCATCGGCGACCGCCAAACCGGCAAGACGGCCGTCGCGATTGATACGATCATCAATCAAAAAGGCACCGGCGTTAAATGCATCTACGTCGCGATCGGACAAAAGCAGAGCTCGATAGCCAACGTCGTCCGCAAGCTCGAAGAGCACCGCGCGATGGCGCACACGATCGTCGTCGCGGCCTCCGCTTCGACGCCCGCCGCGATGCAGTATCTCGCGCCGTACGGCGGCTGCGCGATGGGCGAATATTTCATGGACAACGGCGAAGACGCCTTGATCGTCTACGACGACCTATCCAAGCAGGCGGTCGCCTATCGCCAGATTTCGCTGCTGCTACGCCGACCGCCGGGACGCGAAGCGTATCCCGGCGATGTCTTCTATTGCATTCCCGCTTGCTCGAACGCTCCGCGCGCGTCAACGAGGAATTCGTCGAAAAGACGACGAATGGCCGCGTCAAAGGCAAGACCGGTTCGCTGACCGGATTGCCGATCATCGAAACACAGGCGGGCGACGTTACCGCCTTCGTCCCGACCAACGTCATCTCGATCACGGACGGCCAGATATTCTTGGAAACGGACCTTTTCAACGCTGGAATGCGCCCGGCCATCAACGCGGGAATCTCGGTGTCGCGCGTCGGCGGCGCCGCGCAAACCAATATCATCAAGAAGCTCGGCGGCGGAGTTCGGCTGGCGCTCGCGCAATTCCGCGAGCTCGCCGCCTTCTCGCAGTTCGCGTCGGACCTGGACGAAGCCACGCGCAAGCAGCTCGAGCGCGGTCAGCGAGTCACCGAACTGATGAAGCAAAAGCAATATGCGCCGATGTCGGTCGCGGAGATGGCGCTGTCGCTGTATGCCGCGAACAACGGCTACTTCGACAAAGTCGACCGCCGCAGAGTCGTCGATACGGAGGCCGAGCTTCAAGCCTTCGTGCATCGCGGCTATCCGGATTTGTTGAAGAGCATCAACGCGAAACCGGACCTGTCGAAGGACGTCGAGGCAGCGCTGAAGAAAGTGCTGCGACGAATTCTTCGCCACCATATAGAGCAAGGCAATGGCAGGCGCAAAAGAAATCCGCGGCAAGATCGGCAGTATCAAGAATACTCAAAAGATCACTAAGGCCATGGAAATGGTCGCGGCGAGCAAGATGCGCAAGGCGCAGGACAGAATGCGTGCGGCGCGCCCCTACGCGGAGAAGATTCGCCAGATCATCGGCCACCTGCGCCAGGTGAATTTGGATTACAAGCATCCCTTTACGCTGGAGCGTCCGGTGCGGGCCGTCGGCATCATCGTGATCAGCACCGACCGCGGGCTATGCGGATCGCTGAATCTGAACCTGTTCAAAGCGGCTCTCGGCGCGATCAAACAGGCGCAGTCGCGCGACGCGACAATAAAGGTGTGCGTCATCGGCTCGAAGGCGCTGCAGTTCTTTCGCCGCCTGTCCGGCATCGAGATCGCCGCTTCGGCGACGCATTTGGGCGACAAGCCGCACGTCAGGGATCTAATCGGCGCGATCAAGGTGATGCTCGACTTTTACAGCGAAGCCACGCTCGACGAATTGCTTCTGGTGCACAACGTCTTCGTCAACACGATGACCCAGAAGAGCGTGGTCTCGCGGCTGCTGCCGATTCAGACGATCGACAAGGACAAGTTGCAGGAGCGCTGGGACTACATTTACGAGCCGGAGGCTCTGGAAATTCTCGATGCCGTTCTGATGCGATATATCGAATCGCAGATTTTCCAGGGCGCGGTCGAGAACGTCGCCTGCGAAATGGCCGCGCGCATGGTCGCCATGAAGAGCGCGACCGACAACGCCGGCTCGCTGATCGACGAGCTGCAACTGATCTACAACAAGGCGCGCCAGGCGGCGATCACGAAAGAACTTTCGGAAATCGTCGGCGGCGCGGCAGCGGTTTAAGCCAAGAGGGTTATCAAGAATGTCCAGCGGTAAGATTGTGCAAATCATCGGCGCGGTCATCGATGTCGAATTTCCGCGCGATGGGATCCCGAAAATCTACGACGCGCTCAAGCTAGACGACGTGGATCTGACCCTCGAAGTCCAACAGCAGCTCGGCGACGGCGTCGTGCGCACGATCGCGATGGGGCCATCGGAGGGTTTGCGCCGCGGCCTGACCGTCAAAGCGACGGGCATGGGCATTTCCGTGCCGGTCGGCGCCGGTACACTGGGGCGCATCATGGACGTGCTCGGCAAGCCGCAGGACGAGCGGGGGCCGGTGCAGGCGACCGAGTACCTGCCGATCCACCGGCCGGCCCCGGCTTACGACGAACAGGCGGGCGGTCAGGACCTATTGGTCACCGGGATCAAGGTCATCGATCTGCTCGTGCCCTTCGCAAAGGGCGGCAAAGTGGGCCTATTCGGCGGCGCCGGTGTCGGCAAGACCGTGAACATGCTCGAGCTGATCAACAACATCGCGAAGCAATACAGCGGGTTATCCGTGTTCGCCGGGGTTGGCGAGCGTACTCGCGAGGGCAACGACTTTTATCACGAGATGATCGACTCGGGCGTCATCGACAAGGACAACCTGGCGAATTCCAAAGTGGCAATGGTCTACGGTCAAATGAACGAACCTCCCGGCAATCGCCTGCGAGTCGCGCTGACCGGATTGACGATGGCGGAATATTTCCGAGACGAGAAGCAAGCATCCGGCAAGGGCCGCGACGTGCTGTTCTTCGTCGACAACATCTACCGCTACACGCTCGCGGGTACCGAAGTCTCCGCGTTGCTCGGCCGCATGCCTTCGGCCGTCGGCTATCAGCCGACGCTCGCAGAGGAAATGGGTGTGCTGCAGGAACGGATCACTTCGACGAAAACCGGTTCGATCACGTCGATTCAGGCCGTATACGTCCCGGCCGACGACTTGACCGACCCATCGCCGGCAACCACGTTTGCGCACTTGGATGCCACAGTCGTGCTGTCGCGGCAAATCGCCTCGCTAGGCATTTATCCGGCGGTCGATCCGTTGGATTCGACGAGCCGGCAGCTCGATCCGCTCGTCGTCGGCGAGGATCACTACAACACCGCGCGCGGCGTCCAGGCGATCTTGCAGCGCTACAAGGAGCTGCAGGACATCATCGCCATTCTCGGCATGGACGAACTATCCGAAGATGACAAGCTGTCGGTTTACCGCGCACGCAAGATCCAGCGGTTCTTGTCGCAGCCGTTCAACGTCGCCAAGGTTTTTACCGGCCAAGATGGCAAGATCGTGCCGCTGGCCGATACGATTCGCGGCTTCAAGGCGATCATCGCCGGCGAATACGATCATCTGTCCGAGCAGGCGTTCTACATGGTAGGCGGCATCGAAGAAGCGGTCGAAAAGGCCAAGACACTTTAGAGCGCGGGAAACATCATGGCCAACACCATCCACGTCGATATCGTCAGCGCCGAAGGACAAATTTTCGCCGGCGAAGCCAACATGGTGTTCGCGCCGGCATCCGAGGGCGAGATCGGCATCGCGCCGCGCCATGCGCCGCTGTTGACGATGCTGAAGCCGGGCGAAGTGCGGGTACAGATCGACGGCGAGGACGAGCAATCCTTTTTTGTCGGCGGCGGCGCCTTGGAGATTCAGCCGCATGTCGTCACGGTGCTCGCCGATACCGCAGTGCGCGCCCATGATCTCGACGAAGCCGCGGCGTTGCAGGCGCGCGAGCGCGCGCAAGAAGCTGCGAAGGGGAAAACCGACAAAATCGAACTCGCCGAAGCGCAGGCGGAACTCGCACGCGCCGTAGCGCAGCTGCGCGCCATCGAGCGCTTGCGCAAAGTGCGCTAGCGGCGCGCGCGGCCTAGGGGGCGATCATGCAGCTTTCCGTCGTCATACTGGCAGCGGGCCAAGGGCAGCGGATGAATTCCGATCTGCCGAAAGTGCTGCAGCCGCTCGCTGGAAGGCCGATGCTGCGGCACGTGATCGACACGGCGCGCTTGCTCGCTCCGCAGAATATATACGTCGTCTACGGCCACGGTGGTGCCGAGGTGCAGGCAGCGCTAAGCGAGGCGAAAGTCGACTGGGTCCTGCAGGCCGAGCAATTGGGCACCGCCCACGCCGTGATGCAAGCGATGCCCTTGATCGCCGATGATCATCGCGTGCTCGTGCTGTACGGCGACGTGCCGCTGATCACGGCCGCGTGCTTGCGCGAATTGCTGACGGCGGCCGACGCCGATGCGATGGCTTTGTTGACTGCGACGTTGGCCGATCCGGTCGGCTACGGCCGCGTCGTCCGCGACCCGAACGGCCTGGTCGGCGCGATCGTCGAACAGCGCGACGCGACGCCGGATCAGTTGCTAATCCGCGAAATCAACACCGGCGTCATGGCGGCCCCCGCCAAGCGCCTGCGCGAATGGCTATTGGGCATCCGTAACGACAATGCGCAGCAGGAATATTATCTGACCGACGCAGTCGCAGCGGCGGTGCGGGCGGGCAGCGCGGTACGCGCGGTAATCGCCGCTGATAACCTCGAGATCATGGGTGTCAACGACAAGCTGCAGCTCGCACAAGTAGAAGCGGCGTTCCGGCGCGCCAGGACCGCGGAGTTGATGCGCGCAGGCGCGACACTCGCCGATCCGCTGCGTGTCGATGTCCGCGGCGAAGTCGAGATCGGACGCGACGTTTACATCGACATCAATGCCGTATTTACCGGCAAGGTCCGGCTCGGTGCACGCGTCAAGATCGGCCCGAATTGCCTCATCGGCGACAGCATAATCGGCGACGGAACGGAGGTTTTTGCAAATTGCGTGATCGATCGGACGTCGATCGGCGAGAACTGCCGCGTGGGCCCATTTGCGCGCCTGCGTCCCGGAACCAGGCTGCGCCCGCGCGTTCACGTCGGCAATTTCGTCGAGATCAAGAACAGTGAGCTGGGGTCCGGCAGCAAGGCGAATCATTTGAGTTATTTGGGCGACGCGCAGGTAGGCCGCGACGTCAACGTCGGCGCCGGAACCGTCACCTGCAACTACGACGGCGCCAACAAGTGGCCGACGACGATCGGCGACGGAGCGTTCATTGGTTCGGGCAGCATGCTGATCGCACCGGTACGCATCGGTGCAAAGGCGACTATCGGCGCCGGTTCGGCGATTGGCGGGGACGTGCCGGCGGGCAAGCTGACGTTGGCGCGCGGCAAGCAAACGACCGTCGAGGGCTGGGTGCGGCCCGCGGATGCCGTCACAAAACCCAAACCCAAACCCTGACCCCTCGCTCGAACCTAAACGTCGGCGCCCGTCCTCTGGCACACTAGTCGACCGAATCAATGGCTGGGATCGCGGAGCCTAAAGCATGTGCGGAATCGTCGGAGTCGTCGCGGAGCGCAATGTCGTGCCGATCCTGCTGGAGGGTCTGCGACGGCTCGAGTACCGCGGTTACGATTCGGCCGGCCTGGCGATATTGGGCGAGGGCGGCAGCTTTCACCGCCTGCGAACCGTCGGTAAAGTCAAGGAGTTGCAGGACGCGGTCGACGCCGCGCCGTTGGCTGGGCACGTCGGCATCGCGCACACGAGATGGGCGACGCACGGCGTGCCGTCGCAGCGCAACGCGCATCCGCACGTATCGCGCGACGGCATTGCGATCGTTCATAACGGCATCATCGAAAATCACGAGATTCTGCGCGCGGGCCTGAAAGAGCTCAATTACAGCTTCAGTTCCGACACCGACACCGAGGTCATCGCACATCGCATTCATCATCACATGGCGGGGTCGCGCGATCTGTTTGAAGCCGTTCGCAAGACGGTCGGCGAATTGCAGGGAGCCTACGCGCTCGCGGTAATCAGTCAGCAGGATCCCGAGTGCATCGTGCTCGCGCGCGAGGGCTGCCCGGTCGTCATTGGGCTCGGTATCGATGAGAACTTCGTAGCCTCGGATGTCGCGGCGCTATTGCCGGTCACGCGGCGCTTCATGTTTTTGGACGAGGGCGACGTCGCTGAAATCCGTCGCAGATCGATTCGGATCGTCGATTCCGACGGGCGCGCAGTCCAGCGCGAGACGCGAGTAAGCGAATTGCCCGCCGATGCGGTCGAACGCGGGCAATACCGGCATTTCATGTTGAAGGAAATACACGAACAGCCGCGGGCGATTGCTCAGACGCTCGAGGAGCGTGTCGCAGGCGGACGCCTGTTGGACGCGGTCTTCGGCCCCGAGGCGGCGGCCGTATTCGATCGGGTCCAGGCGGTGCACATGGCCGCTTGCGGGACGAGTTACCACGCGGGTCTTGCGGCTTGTTATTTCCTAGAACAGATTTGCCGCATTCCGGCTCGTATCGAATTCGCGAGCGAATATCGCTACCGAAATGCGGTCGTGACTCCCAACACGCTGTTCGTGACGATTTCTCAATCCGGTGAAACGGCCGATACTCTGGCTGCCTTGCGCGCGGCGCGCAAGGCAGGGTATCTGTCGACGTTGACGATCTGCAACGTCGCCGAAAGTTCGATGGTGCGCGACTCCGAGCTCGTATTGCTGACGCGCGCGGGGCCGGAAATCGGAGTTGCCTCGACGAAAGCCTTCACGACGCAGCTGACGGCCCTCGGCATGTTGACCATAGCGCTGGCGAAGCATCGGTCGAACGATGCGACCCTGGAGCGCGGCCTCGTCGCGCAATTGTTGCAAATACCAGGCCTCGTCGAGAAAACTCTGAAGCTCGACCCGGTCATAGGCAGACTGGCGGAGACCTTCGTCTCCAAGCACCATGCCTTGTTCGTCGGCCGCGGCGCGCTGCATGCAATTGCGATGGAGGGGGCTTTAAAGCTCAAGGAAATCTCCTACATTCACGCGGAAGCCTACGCCGCCGCGGAACTGAAGCACGGCCCGCTGGCGCTCGTCGACGAAGACATGCCGGTGGTCGCCGTTGCGCCGAACAACGAGCTGCTGGAGAAGTTGAAATCCAATCTGCAGGAAGTGCGCGCGCGCGGCGGCCACTTGATCGTTTTCGCTGATCCCGAGGCGGGCATGCACAGCGCGGATGGCTTGACCGTCATCGAAATGCCGGTGGCGGCGACTGCGATTCAAGCGCCCGTGCTATACACGATCCCATTGCAATTGTTGGCCTACCACGTGGCCGTCCTGAAGGGTACCGACGTCGATCAGCCCCGCAATCTGGCCAAGAGCCTGACCGTCGAGTAGCGCGCAGATGCGTTCGCCGGTACGGTGATCAAGTGCCCCGCAAGAGCGCAGTTGCTTTCGGCCCGGCTTATTTCCGCAAGTTTTACCGCGACCGCGAGACGCGAGTCGTCGAGCCGCGCGAAATGCGCGATCGAGCAGCGTTGATCGCCGCGATCCTGAATCAAGCGCAAATACCAGTCGCGCTGATTCTCGATGCCGGTTGCGGCATAGGACTACTACGAGAGCCGTTCGCCGCGCTATGGCCGAAGGCGCGCTACACGGGCCTGGATAACAGCGAATATCTGTGCGCACGCTATGGCTGGGTCGCCGGCTCCGTCGCGACCTTCACGTCGCGCAAGCCTTTCGACTTGGTCGTCTGTTACGATGTTTTGCAATATCTGTCCGACCGCGATGCCGCGCGCGCGATCGGCAATTTGGCGCGGCTGAGCTGCGCGGCCGTATACGTATCCGCGCTGACCCGCGAAGATTGGCGCGACAATTGCGATCGCAGCCGCACCGATCGCGACGTGCATTTGCGGCCGGCTGCCTGGTACCGGCGGCGCCTGGCGAAGCGATTTGCTTTTCTCGGATTCGGTGTTTGGATCCGCAAGGACGTGACAGCCATCTCGTGGGCGCTGGAGCGGCCGGCGGCCCGCGGTCGCTGGCAGTGACGAAACCACGATGCGGCGAACCTTGAGCGGCAGCTTCACGGCGCGAACCCTGAGCGACGGGGTTTGGCGGATCGCCGGTCGAGAGGGGTTGGCGCCGCGGTTGTATTTGCGCGGTTTGCGCGGCGGAGGCCGGGCGGAACCGCTGCGGCCGGGCGCGCTGCCGACCGAGCTCTCGGTTCTGACGATCGAATGGACGGCAGCGGGACCGGTCGATTTGAGCCTGGGCGGCGCTGCCGCGGCTTCGCCGTTCGGCGCCGACAGCGCTTATTTGCACGAGCCGCGACCGGATCTTTACGCCGCACTGCCTTTGGCTACGTTCGACACCGAGGCACAGCGCTTTTGGCGCCGAGTCTTTGCGATTGCGCGGTTTCCAGGCGGAGGTTTGCTCTTGGGTTTGCTGACGCGCGGTTCCCGCCGCCGCCGCTGAAATATCGGAACTGAGTCACATAGCAGCCGGCCGCCGCTGGGAATCGCTCGCGGGCCATCGCCGGTTGGCCGCCCGCCATAAGTTCAATTTGCGACCCGCGTCAACGATCGTACTGCGGGTTTCCCGCAATTTGAGCCCTTGCAGGATCCAAAGCGAGCAACTCGTTACGCACACCGCAGGAGCATCGTAGTGCTAAATGCCAAATCCGCCGCTCTCGAGGGCTTTCCCGCCGCGGAGGCGTCTTTCGAACCCTATGGGCGGCTTCTTAAGGTGCTGATGCCGAGTTTGCGCGGCATCATCGTGCATGACGGCTTCTCGAATTTCATCTGGGCGTCCGCCGAGTGGGACGTCGCAGAGGCAGATCAAATCGTCAAGGAGTCGATCACGAACGCGCTGTCGGATACCGCCGATTATCCGGCGATCCTGCGCACGCTCGACGCGGATTGCACCGCTTACTCGTTTGCCGTGCGCGGTGAGCAAATCGAATTGCTCGGCGTCGTCACTCTGGCGGTAACCTTGTCCGGCACGCAGACCGATCCGCGGCCGCTACAGTACGTGCGGCAGCTCGTACTGCCCGCGTTGGAATGCCTGAGGCGCGAACTCGCGCTGCGCTCGACCCTAGGCTCGCGTGAACGGGATCTCGGCGTGCGCGAGCGTGACTTCGCGGTGATGATGGAATTGTCCGCTGAGAGACTCGTCGATCCCGGCGACGCGGACGAGTTCGAACAAATCCTGAAGACTGCGATGGAACATACCGGCTGCTCGCTGGCCGCGCTCTGGGTACCGGACAAGAACATCTCCAAGTCCCTGACGCGCAGCGGTCAACCGATGTCGCCGGGCGTACTGCAGCGTGCGGAGCAGCATCTGATGGCTTGGATGCAGCTGCAGCAACGAACGATCATCATCAACCGGATCGCGAAAGTAGCGACCGCCGCGGCCGCGCCGTACAAGATACTGGCGTGCCCGGTGCGCCATCCTTCGGACCGCGTCATGGGCGTACTCGCATTGTTCAATCCGCCGAGCGCAGCCGATTTCGATCAGCAGATGGCGCGAGTCGCCGAATTGCTGGCGAAGCGCACGACGACCGTTATTCAATCGCACTACGACGCCGGCACGGGCCTGATGACGCGGCAAGCGCTCGAGCGCCAGGCGCAGATCCTTTTCAATTCCGGGGCGTCTTTGGAGGCGCATTGCGTCCTCTATATCGACATCGACCGGCTCCATGTGATCAATGAAACATTCGGCATGCACGTCGGCGATGAAGTGATCGCGGGCGTCGCGGAATGCCTGGCCAAGTCGCTGCCCGCCGGCGCATTGTCCGCCCGCATCTCGGGCGACCGCCTCGCCGCGCTGATGCCGAATACGGATCTCGGTGGCGCAGCCAAGATCGCCGAGACAGTGCGCGCTGCGGCTGCGGGTATCGCCCCTCGGCCGGGCAACGAATCCTTCGATATCTCGATCAGCATCGGCATCGCGCCGGTCGGCAAATCGGAAAATCCGCTGGCCCACGCGCTCGCCACGGCCGAAATAGCCTGCAAGGCGGCCAAGGACCGCGGTCGCAATCGGATCGAAACGTTCCAGGATTCGGACCAAAGCATCATCAGACGCCATACCGACATCATGGTGATCGGCAAGCTGCGCAGCGCACTCGATGACAACAGTTTCCGCTTGGATGCCCAGCCTATTCTGCCGCTGCGCGGCAATTATGGCGGGCCGCGATTCGAATTATTGTTGCGCATGCTGGGTGACCGAGGGGAAATCATTCCGCCGGGCAAGTTCATGTCGGCGGCAGAACGGTATCAATTGATGCCGACCATCGACCGCTGGGTCGTGCGCCGAGCGTGCGCCTTGCTAGGCAGCCACAGCGCCGCGGTCGGCAATGAAAGCGCGCACTTCGCGATCAATTTGTCGGGTCAATCGTTGCAAGACGCTACGTTCCTGGACTTCGTTATAGAGCAAATAGAGAGCAGCGGCACGTCCCCTGCCATCCTTTGCTTCGAGCTGACCGAGACGGCGACGATGGGCAACCTGCAGAAGGCACAGGATTTCATCCGTAAATTGCAGGGTCTAGGCTGCCGATTCTCACTCGATGATTTTGGCACCGGAGTGAGCTCACTGGCGTATCTGAAGGATCTTTCGGTCAACTATCTGAAGATCGACGGCAGCTTCGTGCGCGACGCGATCGAGAACCCCCGCTCCGAATCGATGATCAAGGCAATAGCGCAGCTCGCCAAAGTCATGTGCATGGAGACGATTGCCGAGTATGTCGAGACCGACGCTCTACGCGCGCGCATGGCCGACCTCGGCGTAGACTACGGCCAAGGTTTCGCGATGGGCAAGGCGCAGCAGTTCGAGGTCCTCCTTCAGGAACTCGCGCTTTACGAGGCTTCCGTCAGCGCATGGGTCCCCTCGCTGAGCGCGGACGCCGATTCGGCGTCGCAGCGAACTCATTAGGCCGCCGGCGCGCCGCTTAGGGGCTGAAGAGGCCGCTGCGCACCATCGGCAAGCGCCGCGCCGCAGCCGAATTTGGTACCGGTCATATCCAGCACGTCGCGCAGCGCTCACAGCAAGGGCATTTCGCAAGTTCGATCGATTCGGTCGGCGGGAGTCTTGCATTTGGACCGCACTTCGGGCTAACAATGGAGGCGGCGGAAACATCCAACAGCGAGAAGAGGAACGATCGCGGCGGTCCGTGGGGACGGAAAGTCGCGGCGCAGCACCCATGACTACTCAAGCTTCCATTTATGCACCCGAGTTGCTGGCTCGCATCTGGTTCAACACCGACCGGCCGCTGCTGTTGTCCGGATTGCGCGGCCGTGTCGTCGCCTTGTGCGCATTTCAGGTCCTGTGTCCGAAGTCGGTGGCGTTCGGAATTCCATTGGCGCAAAGGATTTACGAGACCTTCGAGCCGAAAGATGTTGCCGTGCTCGGCTTGCATGCGACTTTCGAACATCATGACGCGATCAGCGCCGCGACGCTCAAGGCATTCATCCAGGAGTACCGGTTACAATTCCCGGTGGCGATGGATGAGCCCAGCCCCGCCGGACCTATTCCGCTGACGATGGAGCGATATCAGATGCGCGGCACGCCGAGCCTTATTTTGATTGATCGCCATGGCATTGTGCGCAAACACGCGTTCGGACCTGTCGATGAAATGCGTATCGGGGCCGAAATCGGCGCGCTGACGCAAGAGGGCACGGCCGCCATTGCACGAAGTTCCGCAGCTTAGGCGCCGCCCGATCTGCGTCAGCTGCTAGTCCGGATGGATCGATTCCCCCGCCGACGGCCCCATCGCACGCAGCGCGCCGATTTGCGCGCGGGCCTTGGCCAATTCCGCCAAGAGCAGTGAAATGCGGGGGCGCTCGACGCCTGCAGTTCGCGCCTGGTCGATCGCGGCGGCGGCGGCGTCCAGCCGTGCGGTGAACAGCGCATCTTCGGCCTTGGCGATTAGCCGTTCGTAGACTTTGCCGAGCCCCGCTTGCGCAGTCTTGTTCGATGGATCGTGTTTCAGGGCCAGCCGGTACAGCTCGAGCGCGTTGTCGCCTCGGGGCCTGGTTAGCCGATTTTCAGCAAGCGCCGTGGCGGCCCGCGACAGCAACGGCGATTCGGGTTCCGAGGAACTGCCGGAGAGACTCCTGTTCCGCGGGGACTGATCGGTCGGCGCGTTCCTTTTTTCGACAAAAGCCGCGGTCATGACCATGATGGCCAGACCGGCGCTCGCGCCGACCAACCAACTGCGCCGTTTTGCCGCTGTGCGGGCGACTTCGCGGCGAGCGCCGCGACCCGCGCGGTGCTCGTTGAACTTTTTGACGGCTGCGTCGGCGAACAACTTGGCGCGGCCAGGCGATACGGGCTTGTGGATGAACCGGTAAACCGTTCCGGAGCTGATCAAGGCGGCGAGCGTCACCTCGATATCGCGATCGCCGACCAATACGATCACGAGATCGGGAAACTGCCGCTTGATGTCGACGATGAAGGTCGCCGCCTCGGCGCGGAGCATCGAGGAGTCCAGCACCAAAATCCCAACGGATCCCGCCAACAATAGGTCGCCGACGCTATCGGCGGACGCGGCCTGCCAGACGCGCCGCACTCGGCCGACCACCGTACGCAGCATGTCGAGCAAACGCTCGTCATCGGTAAGAACGAGGAGTTCGACGATATCGCTCGCGAGGCCGAAAGCACCGTCATGCGGCGCCGCACCCAAGCGATCCGGCCTCAGCACCAGCCGTTTTCCGTCATGCCTTGAATCCCCGGTTGAATTTCCAGAATGCAATGCATTAAAGTCTCGCCAGCACGGCGGCCGCGCTAGTGTCCAGTTGACTTGCGCTATACGATACTGAGTCCGTTGGGGGAGACAATGGTTGTTGCAGCGCGCCATCCCAGTTTTGTGATTCGCCGCTCACTGGGCGTGAAACGCCGATGAGATCCCGCGGCGGCGGAGCATCGCCTTGAACGACGCGATTTGCTTGACCTCAATTCTACCGGTCGAGCAGCGCGATGCTCTCGAACGGCTACTGTTCTTCAACATCAATCAGCACCGGGTGCGTCCCGGCATCGTGCAATCGATCGACACCTACGGCGTGCCGGTGATCAATCAGCGCGACGGCGGCCTGTCCGTGCGCGTAGGCGCGATCGACGGTGTTGAAAATCTGTTCGCCGTGTCGGCCGACGGCCGGCCGTTAGGCGTCGCCGTCTTCGTGCGCACCGTACCGGAACGCATCGTGGTGCTGCATCTGGGAGTCGAGCCGCGCTCCCGTGCAGGCAAGGATGCGAACACGCCGGTGCTGATTCGCTTGATGCACGGCATCCGCGGGGCGGCGCGATCCGCGCGGGGCATCGAGTGGATCGAGTTGGTGTACAAGGACCGTCGTCCAGTTCGCCTGCACGGTTGATTCGACGGTGGGCGGCTCGCGGCGGCAAGTAGCGCAGGCATACGGTGGCATACTAAAGCGGAGAGCCCCGGAAAACCTGTCCCCATGCCGCAAACGACCGAATGGCAAAGCCTTGGCACGAGAATGCACGCGGACGGCAAACTGCGCTGCGCTTGGTGCGGCGACGATCCGCTGTACGTCGCCTACCACGACACGGAATGGGGAGTCGCGGTACATGATGACAGGCGCTTGTTCGAAATGCTTTGCCTGGAGGGAGCGCAGGCCGGCCTGAGTTGGTTGACGATCTTGCGCAAGCGCGAAAACTACCGCCGGGCCTTCGACCAATTCGACGCCGAGAAAATCGCACTTTACGGCGCGAGAGAGCGCAAGCGCCTGCTGAACGACGCCGGCATCGTCCGCAACCGGCTCAAAATCGGCGCCTTCGTCGCAAACGCCGAAGCCTATCTACGAGTCCGCGCCGTGGCCGGCTCGTTCGATAATTATATTTGGCAATTCACGGCCGGCCGCGTGCTGCGCCGCCGGCCGCGGCGCCTCGGCGACTTTGCGGCATCGTCGAAGCATAGCGATGCGCTGAGCAAGGATCTCAAATCACGCGGCTTCCGCTTCGTCGGCACGACGATTTGCTACGCTTTCATGCAGGCGGTAGGCATCGTCGATGAGCACCAGCGCCGGTGTTGGGCCGGGCGCCGCGAGCCGGCGCATCGCGCGGCAAAATCGCGGTAGCGGAAGCGTCGATCGATCATGGCAGGCGTAGATGCAGCGGTTCCGGAGGCAGCGGCGGCGACGGCGGCGGCGGCGGGGCCGGAGGCGGATCCAACGGTAGACCGCGTTCCCGCAAGACCGCAATACACACGTCCTCTTGTCGGCGCATCGTGCGCATGCGCGCGAGCCGCCAGCGCGCTCGGGAGCTCTTTAGCCACGGCAACAACGGCCTGTCGAATTCGGCCGCGGTTGTCAGGCGCCATTCCAACACGCGCCTGCGCTCGGAAAGGGCGCGCCAGTCTTTGCCGTCTGCAGATGCGAAGTGCTTCTCCAGCCCGACGCCGGTCAACTGTGCGCCGATCGTATCTCCGTTGCGCAGAATCTGCGACACCTTCAAGCAGGACGCGCGCCTCTGCGTCGCGGGTCTTGAATCCCGGCACGCGTCGACCACGATCGCGATATGCGGCACGATCTCGATGCCGGCGATGCGCTCGACATACGCAAGGCGCGCGGAGTCGGAATCGGCAAATGAGCCGGGCAAACTCTTGGATACCGCCTTCAGCGCATCGAACATCAGTACGACGATGCGGTTCCAATAAAAATCGACGCGCGTACCTTCCGCCATGTGTCTGAACACGCGGTCGATCTCCATCGTGTCGCCATCTTTCTGTGCGGCTGCCAGCGTCGGCAGCCACGCCGCTCCGTTGTCCGGATCAAGCCACCGCATTTCGGTCGCCGATCCGCGGATGTCGCAGCCGGCCGTCAAGGCGCAGATGCGAAGACGAATCCAGCCGATCGACGTGCTGTCCGGCGCAAGGCCCGTCGCGCGACTGGCGAGTACCAGGGCCGCGTTGTCCGGCGCCGCGGCATTCGGCAAAATCACGTTCGATTGGGCCTTGGCGGCGGCGTCCTCGGCGCGCAGCAACGCCGCCGTTGCCAAGGAATTCTCATCGCCGCGCTGAGTCAGCGCTTGGATTGCGGCAGTGCGCCACGCTCGGTATCGGTCCAGCCCGGAGTGCGCAGCTGGAGCCGCCGCCGCGGCGAGTCCGGCGATCGATTGAACAAACAGGCAAACTAGTAACGGCAGGCCATGCCTCGACATGGCACGCGGCGCCTTGGATCCGCTAGCCATTCTGCGGGCGGCTGCCCGCCGCGGTAAGGCCCGCGGTGATTGCGAGCCGCATCGCGTCCTCGACTGAAATATCCAAAGGCTCGACGAGGTTGCGTGGCAAGTACACCGTATAGCCGCCGAATGCATAGCTCATCGGGAAGTAAACCGTGACCCAGCCGTGGCCGCCATGAGCGTGAAGTGCGGCAGGCACATCCTCGCGAGTGACGAAGCCGATCGCCCGCACTTCGCCGAAGCGCGCCACGACGACCCGTTGCAAATCGCGCTTCTCGCCGCTGCCGGACGGCAACAGGCTGACGACGTCGCGAAATCCGCCGTAAAGGGTCTTTATGAACGGTATTCTGCCGAGAAAGTCGTCCCAATATCTGACGACCAAACGGCCTGCGTAGGCATTGACCAGGCTGCCGACGATCAGCAACAGCAGAAAACCAGCGAGCAATCCGAGCCCAGGCCAATAGTGCGCCGGGCTGACGATGCCGAGCGCGATCATCGCGCGACGCAGTGAGCCCTCGAGCGAATTGACGACCCACCAAATGACGTAGACGGTCAAGGTGACCGGCAATACCGTGACCAGTCCGCTCATCGTCAAAGTCAAGATCTTGCGCATGGCTTTATGATCGCACGATCCGGCTCAAGGCGCGTCACCCGCGCAAAATCGTTGCACCGTACGCCGATATTGCGCAAGCAGCGCGATCGACGCGGCGACCGGCCTCCACAAGTAATAATCCGTGAGAATCTCCCCGTCCCGCATCCTCGTCACGCTGAGCAGGCGGCTGTCGCGCCGGAACTGAACGGCATCGGCAGAACGGCAAGGGAGCGCCGCCTGGATCGTCAGCTCTGGCGGCTGCGATATCTTGTCGCTACGCCAGTCGAGCAGCAGCAAATGCTCGCAGCCCACGCCGCAACGAGTCCGGATGATCGTTACGTGCCCGGAGAAATTCGGTCCCCTCGCCAAGCTCTCCCCGATCGTTCGGCGCTCGTCCGCTGTCGACGGGATTGCGGCCAGATCCGCCTTCGGAACCGTGGTCTCCTGCGACACGGCGATCGCATATTCGGAGAACCGCGGCGCGCCGAGCGGCCCTTGGTCGAACGCGGCCGCGAGTCCGCGGATGTGGTCCAATTCATCCGACGTCGCGTCGCTCAAGTACCAATCGTCTATTTTGACCACGGCAGGCCGCGTGCTGGCGCGCAAATGAATCGTTGCAAGACGGTGATCGTCGCAAGCGCTTCTGGCCGCGGGCGCGGTGCCGCGGGCCATTTTTGCGTCATACGCGCGCTCCTCGCAGCGGCTGTGTTCGGTGTAGGCCCCGTAAATATTCGGCGCTCCCGGTTCGTTGGGCGCCAGAAACAGCAGATAGTGTCCGGGAGGTAATCGAAACACGAACTTTCTTTGATCTTGGTCGACGGGCATTTTGCGTAATTTCGCCGCATCGATTTCGTACGCGTAGGCGATCATCGGCGGAACGTAGCTACCGGGGAAGGCAATCTCGCCCTCGATTTCCGCAGCCAGCGCAGCGGGCGCCGCAGCGAACGCGAGCACCGCGATCGCGACCAACGCCGACGCGGGAATTCGAGCCCTGCGCGCTCTCGCCGGCGCCGACCAAGGAGTCATTGCCGCGGCAGTAGAAAGCGCTTGCCGCGAAAATTCAGGGCGACGCCGTCCCGCCGGATGCTCTCGATGCGCAGTCCGTCCTGCAGCACCGATCCTTCGACATACTTGCGCCCGTTGATGAACACGAAGCGTTCGGACGGATTGGCGGCGTAGACGTGCACATCCAAATGCAACTCCGGCGGTGAACCAGCACCGCCGAAGTCGATCTCCCCGATCGTGGGCAGCGGCTCGTCCTGCTCGCTCGGCGACATGCTCGAGGCAGTCGGCGGCACGGCGGCGGGGCCGGCCGACTGCGCGAGCTGGCGCGCCGGCGCCTGCGATCCGCCAGCGGTAGCCGCGCCCGGCTGAACGGCGGGCGTTTCAGCGAGGGGGATTTCCGGGGCGTATTGGGGGGTATTGTCCATGGGACTGAATGCCCCGGACGCCTCGCCGCCATTCTGCTGCCTCGCGGCGGGCCGTAGCGCCGGCGCCGCCCTTTTTAAGGGCTCAGCCGCTAGCGATGCGGTTTGCCCGGCCGTGCGCTGCGGTGCGTCATGGCGCAGCAGCGCGAAGCACAAGCCGATGACGCTGATGCCGAGCGATATCAGCAGGACGACGGCCCAAACAGGCAGCACCTTTCTAGGAGCGGCGATTCCCGGATCGATCAGGCCTGGCGCGAGTTGGCGTTGCCGTTCGGATTCGGATTTCTTCAGAGCATCGAGAATAAAGGACACCCAGTTCTCCTAAGCGCCGCGTTTCGCAAGCGGCGCGAGCACGGGCGAACGCGGGTCTGCTATCGCGGCGTCCAGCACGACCTGTGTCTGCGCGCCGGCGATGCCGTCGACTTTCAACCGGTGTGTGCGTTGGAAGTCCTCGACCGCGAGCGTCAAATCGCGGTCGTACAGATCGTTGCGCGCCGGGTCGTCGTCGGCGCCCCGCAAAGCATTGAGACTACGCCGCAGCCAGCGCACCTCCGTGCCGCTCATGCCTTCAGACAGTTGCCGCACGCGACCTGCCTGCGGCTTCCAAAGGATCGTGAACTGACCCAACCAGTCGCGAGATAACTCGTCGAGCGGTACCCGTACGCTGCGCGCGGCAAGCGCCAGGGTTGCGAATCGATCGTCCAGAGCGGTTAAGAGAATCTCGTGCTCGCCTCCTTGATCGTCCGTCAAAGTCAAAATCGCGGGTCGGTTCAGTACTCTCACTTCGGCCCACGATCCCCGCTGCTCGAGGCAAGCGAGGCCGGCCTTCGAGGCTTGCCCGCAAGGATCGTGCGTGTCGACCAACGTGGTTCCCCAGAGCGCGAATAGGCGGCGATACGCATCCGCGTCGCCGGTCGCCGCATCGCTCGCCTGTAACAGCGATTCGATCGGTTCGCCAGGCGGCAAATGAGCGGGTTTGCCTGCCGCAGGCCTCTGCGCCGGCGCCGTTGCGGCGTTCGCAATGGGCTTCGCAATCGCGGTCATGCGCGACGGGCGCGGCGCGCCGGGCGCCGCCGGCGCCCGATCGATCGGTCGATTCGCCGCCCAAAGCTGCCAACCGGAAGCTAGCGCTCCCAACAACGCCAGGCCGGCAAGCGTCGCGGCAGACCAAGCCAACCAACGAGGCGCGAAGCTTCGCCCATAGACCTCGCCGGCCGCGCGGCGGACCAAATCCGCCGTAACCCTGCGCGTCTCGCGGGTGTAGGCGCCCAGCAAGGCGCGGTCGCAGCAGACATTGATCACGCGAGGAATGCCGCGCGAGAGTCGGTGCACTTCGTTCAATGCGCCCGACGTCAAGACTTCGGTGGAGACGCCGGCTATTTGCAGGCGGTGCCGTACGTAGGCCTTCGTTTCCTCGCGGCTCAGCGGGCTGAGGTGGTAACGTCCTGTGACACGCTGCGCGAGCTGGCGCAATTCCGTGCGGCCCAGCAACTCCCGCAGTTCGGGCTGGCCGATCAATATGATCTGCAGGAGCTTCTGGGTCGGCGTCTCGAGATTCGTCAGGAGACGCACTTGTTCGAGCACCTCCGGGGACAGATTTTGCGCCTCGTCGACGATCAGTACGACCCGACGGCCCTCCGCGTGCGCGGCCAACAGCCGCCGATTCAGCGCGTCCACCAATCGTTTGACGCTGTCCCGTCCCGCCTCGCCGATTTCGATCCCGAGCTCTTCGCAGACGCTGAGCAGAAACTCCGCAGGCGTAATGCGCGGATTCAGCACCACGGCAACGTCCGCGTGCTTCGGCAAGCGGGACAATAGCGTGCGCACCACAGTCGTCTTGCCGGTGCCGACTTCTCCGGTCAATTGAACGAAACCGCCGTCCTCGTTGATGCCGTAGAGCAGGTGGGCCAACGCTTCGGCGTGGCGCTCGCTCAGATACAGATAGCGCGGATCCGGCGTAATCGCAAATGGCCGTTCACTGAGACCAAAGAAACTCGTGTACATGGTCGTCTACAATAATATCAAGCGCGGCGCGGCCGTGGTCCGGGACCGCCGGCTGCGCCGCGCAAATGGCTGGCGCGCGTCAATACGGAGTTCCCAAAACGCCGGCGGATGTCGTCCACTGCCGTGTCGAGTTGCGACGCTTTCGGCGACTTCGCTTCGAAAAGATCCTGCTGCCGCAGCTCCCGCAACCCCTCGACCCCCACCCCCAACAAGCGCAATGCCTCGTTGGGCTGCGTTTTTCGCCACGCCTCCAACAGCGTCGAGGCTACGCCGAATAGCGCCGCGGTGTCCTGCGTGGCGGGCTCGAACGAGTGGCGGCGGCTGTAAGTCGTGAAATCGCTCCGGCGGATCTTGATGAAAACGCAGCTTGCGGCTCGATCGACGGCCCGCAGGCGGCCGGCCATACGGTCGACGAGGCGCAGCAGCTCGGCCTGCAGCCGGCTTGGATCGCCGATATCGGTCTCGAAAGTACTTTCGGCGCTCAGCGACTGCTCGCGACGATCGGGAACAACCGGCCGTTCATCGGCCCCGGCCGCGCGGGCGCGCATCGCTTCACCATCTTTGCCGAACGCGCGCCACAGTACGGCGTTGTTCGCCGTGCGCAAGTCGCCGAAGCAACGGATACCCGCCGCATGTACGGACGGCAGAGTCTTCGGCCCGACACCCCACAGGCGCTGAATCGGCAGAGGATCGAGGATCGCGTGCAGATCGTCCCGCCCCACGAACAGCAACCCGTCTGGTTTGGCGAGGTCGGAGGCGATCTTTGCGACCAGCTTGTTGGCGGCGATTCCTACCGAGGCCGCCAGTCCGGTGCCGGCGCGTATCCGCCGCCTGACCTGCGCGCCAATTTGCGAGGGTCCGCCGAACAGTTGCTCGCTCGCCGTCACGTCGAGAAATGCCTCGTCCAACGAAAGCCCCTCGACGAGCGGCGTCAGCTCGTGAAAAATCTCGAAAATTTGGTCGGAGACCTCCCGGTAGCGCGACATGCGCGGCGCAACGCAGACAGCGTCCGGGCAGCGTCGCAACGCCTCGCGTATCGGCATCGCAGAGTGGACGCCGAAGCGGCGTACCGCATAATTGGCTGCCGCGACGACCCCGCGCCGGCTCGCGCCGCCGACAATCAGCGGTTTGCCCCGCAGCGACGGCTGATCCAACTCTTCGACCGACGCGTAAAACGCGTCCATATCGACATGCAGGATTGTGCGGGATTGCATCAGTCCATGGAGAGCTAGATGAGGTCTTTGACGCCGTCGCGTTCTTCGAGCAGTTCCTTATGCGTCGCGGCCATCTTGCCGCGGCTGAATTCATCGATCTCGAGTCCGGCAACGATACGGTATTCGCCCGCGGCGCAACTCACCGGGTAGGAGTAAATGACACCCGCGGGAATCCCATAACTGCCGTCGGACGGCACGGCCATGCTGACCCAGTCGCCGGGCTGCGTGCCGATCATCCAGTCGTGGATATGGTCCATCGCGGCCGACGCGGCCGACGCGGCCGATGAGCTGCCGCGCGCCTGAATGATTGCCGCGCCGCGCTGCTGTACGGTCGGTATGAAATTGTCCTTGAACCAATTGAGATCCACCACCGACAAAGCCGGTTTCCCCGCGACGGTCGCGTGGCGCAAGTCCGGATATTGAGTCGCGGAGTGATTTCCCCAGATGATCAACTTCTTGATGTCGACGACCGCCGTTCCGGTTTTCTGCGCGAGCTGTGCGCGAGAACGATTGTGGTCCAGACGCGTCATCGCCGTAAATCGCCCGGGCGGCAAGGAAGGCGCATTGCGCTGTGCGATCAGCGCATTGGTGTTCGCCGGGTTGCCGACCACGAGCACTCTGACGTCGCGGCTGGCCACGGCATCCAAGGCCTTACCCTGAGCCGAAAAGATCTTCGCATTCTCGAACAATAGATCCTTTCTTTCCATGCCGGGACCACGCGGCCGTGCCCCCACCAGCATCGCAAATCGACAGTCGCGGAACGCGAGGCTCGCGTCGTCCGAGGCCGTGACCGTATTGAGCGTCGGGAACGCGCAATCGTAGATCTCCATCACCACGCCTCGCGCCGCGCCCAGGGCCGCAGGAATCTCCAATAGATTCAAGTTGACCGGTTGGTCGGCCCCAAGCATTTGCCCGGACGCGATTCGAAAGGCAAGCGCGTAGCCAATGTTACCGGCAGCACCGGTGATCGTGACCGTGACTGGCGTTTTCATGATTGACTCCCGGCGCAAAGGTCCGGAATGGTAGCCGATTATCGACGGCGACGGTGGCGCCGTCTATCGTTCGGCGGCGTCGGTATCGGCAGCGGCGAAATTCGGGTAGGCGGCGCGCAGCCGCTGCAACTGCGCATCCGCCGCGGCGGTCTGACCCGCCTCGCGCAGGGCAGCGATTTCCGCCAGCCAAGCCGCAGGATCCGCCGATTGCGGGCTCGCGCCGCCCGGCGCTCGCGAGCCTGCCGGATCGCTGCTGTAGAGCTGAGAGTTGCGGCCGATGATGCCGCGTGCGAGATCGCGCGGCGCGGCTGGCGCGGCCTTGATCGTCGGATAGACCAGATGCATTCCGTTCGCCTCGCTGCTGCGCATGGTCGTACGCAGAAACCGCGGACCGTCCTCGCCGCGCCTGATCGTTCTCGGCACTAGCGTGAGCGCAATCACGGCAGTGAGCGCGAGTAAAACGCTGGCGGCCAAAGACAAGGTGATTCGATGAGGGGATCTGCGCGGCGGCGTGCGCGCTTCAGCGAGTACATGGCGGTCGAGCGCGGCGGGCGGCGATTGCCTCGAAGCGGCTCTGTAAATACGCGAAATCTCGCTCGAACCGCGCAAGTATTCAACATGGCGGTCGCCGTCGTCGCTGTTCATCGGTGCATTGCTCCGGAAATTGCGCGGGCTCGCAAACGCACCGGCGCGCCGCTGGCCGCCGCTGGGGACGTGGCCGCGACCGCTAGGGCATCGGTTGCCGCGGGGGGCGCCGCCCCATCACTGAGCGCCTTCCTTAGCTTGCGGACGGCGTATCGCAATCGGCTCTTCGCCGTCTCGATGCCGACGCGCGTGATCCTCGCGATCTCCTCGATGCCGAGATCGCCCTCTTCGTGCAACAGGAACACCTCGCGCTGCTCGGCCGGCAACGCCGCCAATGCGCGCAGTAGCGTTGCCTGTTGCTCGCTGTATTCGGCGAGGCGATCGGGCCGGTCGCATTCCGGCCCCTGCGGCTCGCAGAACGGCCCAAAGGCATCGTCGGCGGCATTTTGCACGGGCGTCGCACGTTGGCGCCGGTAGTAATCGATCGCGCAGTTATGCGCTATGCGAAATAGGAACGTCGCGAACTTCGCGCGCACCACGTAACTGTGCCGTGCGGCGACGACGCGCGACCAGACCTCTTGAAACAGGTCATTGGCAACGGCTGAATTGCGCACCTGCTGCAACAAATACCGGTAAAGAGGGTTCTTATACCGTGTGTACAGCGTCTCGAAGGCTCGGATGTCGCCTTGTCCGTAGCGCAGCATCAGCTGGCCGTCGCGATCGGTGAAATCCATGGCGCCAAGCATACGTGCTCGGCGCCGGAAGACGCCACAGACGCTAGGCAGAACGATATCGACCGCGCTGTACATGCATCGTGTCAAACGCGCCGCGCTGCGCGGCCGGGTTAACGCTTAGGTAGCAATTTCCAGTGGGTAGTCTGTCGGGAATAGTATTTTAGTGTAGTAGATAACGATATCACCATAACTATGGTGATCAACCTTGGAACAATCGTAGGAGATCGTCATGACCACGCAATTCAGCCGCAATTTTACCGCCCTTGTCCTCGCCACCGCGATCAACGCGCTGATGATCGTCAGTATCGCGTATCTGTTCGACAACCATTTGGCGCATCAGGCCTTGGCGATTTTGTCGGCCTAAGTTAGCGTTATGGTATAATAGATAAATATAGGACCAATACACTACGAAGGCCGCGAACGCGAGTGGCGCGATGACCCAATATTGGAACGATAATCAGCCGATTTTTCGTCAATTGCGCGATCGCATGGTGGCCTTGATTCTCGAAGGCGTCTTGCCGGAGGGCGGCCCGCTGCCTTCCGTGCGGGCCGTCGCCGCGGATTACCGACTCAATCCACTGACGGTCCTCAAGGCATATCAGCACCTCGTCGATGAGCAATTGATTGAAAAGCACCGGGGCCGCGGCATGTACGTCAGTGCCGGCGCGCGGCGCAGCTTGCTCGCCGGCGAGCGAGAACGGTTCTTGCGCGACCAATGGCCGCAGACTCTCGCGGTCATTCTCCGTCTGGGGTTCTCCGCCGAGGAACTCTTTGCGCAAACACCGGCGCTCACCCACCCGGCTCCGCCGCTTCGCGGCGGGAACAACCACGCGTCCTAAGGCTCGATCATGTCCCCCGTGATCGAAGCGCGCGGCTTGACCAAGCGATTCGGCGCGCAGAAGGCCGTCGATCGTGCCGACTTTGATGTCGAACGAGGCGAAATCGTCGGGCTGGTCGGCCCGAACGGGGCCGGCAAGACCACGATCTTGCGTTCCGTGCTCGGCCTCTGCCCGTACGAGGGACATTTGCGCGTGTTGGGCATCGAGCCGCGACGCGCCCGTACCGCGCTGATGCGCGACGCCTGCTTCATCTCGGACATGGCGGTGCTGCCGGCCTGGATGGGTGTCGGCCAAGCAATCGAACTCGTCGCCGGGATCCATCCGCGCTTTCGTCGCGAGCGCGCCTTGGCCTTGCTGCGCAAGACGCAGGTCAGTCTCACTCATCGCCTGCGCGATCTCTCTAAAGGCTTGAAAACACAAGTCCACTTGGCTCTGGCGATGGCGATAGATGCGAAGCTGCTGGTGCTCGATGAACCGACGCTGGGCTTGGACATATTGGGCCGCACGGCCTTCTACGACGCCCTAGTCAACGACTATATGGACGAAACGCGAACCATCTTGATCACGACGCACCAGGTGGAGGAAGTCGAGAATCTGTTGACCGACCTGTTGTTCATCGACAAGGGACGCATCGTCCTCGATGCGTCGCTCGAGGAAATCGCCGCCAGTTACGCTAGTGTCGCCGTCGACGCGGAGCAGCTGCAGGCCGCTCGTGCGCTGCAGCCTTTTTATGAGCGCCGTACGCTCGGCAAGACCGTCCTGTATTTCGAAAGGCCGGACTTCCACGCGCTCGCGACGTACGGCGAAGTGCACACGCCGAAACTGGCGGATCTATTCGTCGCCACGCTCTCGCGAGCCGCCGCGTGAATATTGTTCGGTGGCTGGTGATGCGGGAATTCTGGGAAAACCGCGCGATATGGATCATCCCGGCTTCGATCGGCGCAGTGCTGGTGCTCGCCGCACTGTTCGGACACGTCGAGTTCGACTTCGGCGCGCTGGCGCCGGGCGGCCATCTGGCCGGCGGCCTGCTGCTGTTCGCGTTCGACATCGTGTTCCTGATGGCGATGTCCGCATACACGGCATGGTATCTCCTCGATTGCCTGCACGCCGATCGCAGGGACGGGAGTATTCTCTTTTGGAAGTCGCTGCCGATATCCGATGCCGAGATCGTGCTGTCGAAACTCGCCATGGGATTGCTCGTGATTCCGCTGGTCTACTTCGCGGCCTCCGATCTGACGACCCTTTTGATCGCCTTCATCGTTTCAATCAGGGCAAGTTCCTGGATTGGCAACAGTCTTTGGCAAGCGGATACCTGGCTGCAGCTGCAGGCGTTATGGCTCTACCTGATCGCGACCATCGCGATTTGGTTCTTGCCCGTAGCCGGCTGGCTGATGCTGGTGTCGACGTGGGCCAAGCGTGCGCTCGCGCTCTGGTCATTGTTGCCGCCGCTCACTTTGATCTGGGCCGAGCGCACGTTTCTTGGCACGCACGTGCTCGCAGGCTGGTTGTCAAATCGGATCTTCACGGGCTACCTGACGACCGCGTTTCACGGCGGCGCCCATCCCGCAATATCAGCAATTGCGGCCCTCGGCGGCGTCCAGGAGGTTGCACCGATGAGCGCCTGGAATTTGATGGATCCGCTCGGCTTCCTCGCCAGTCCGGCTGTTTGGATCGGCGCGGCCATCGGCGCCGCGCTGCTCGCCGCCACGATCCGCCTGCGATCACAATGCACGGAGATCCAATAGCGGCGCGCCGCCCTGCCTCGCGCTGTTTGTCGCACTGCGGGAATGGTGCAGAATACGGCCGACGCATGTTGTCGTTTGCAGAAGGAGTCCCGAATGTACAAGACAAAGATCGATTTATCGGAAAAGATTCGGCGCAACGTCATCGCCGTATTGAACGATCGGCTGGCGGACGCCATTGATCTTCAGAGTCAGGTTAAGCAGGCACATTGGAACGTGAAGGGTCCGCAATTCATCGCGCTGCACGAGCTGTTCGACAAGATATCCGACCTCGTGCTAGAACAAATCGATGAGATCGCGGAGCGCATCACCGCCCTGGGTGGCATGGCCGAAGGAACGGTGGCCGTCGCCGCGAAGCGCAGCAAATTGAAGAATTATCCCCTCAGCATCACCAAGGGTAAGGATCATCTTTTCTACCTGTCGACGCAGATTTCGGTGGCCGGCAAGGCGGTTCGCGCCGCGATCGAGGCATCCGCCAATTTCGGCGATGCCGACACCGCCGATTTATTCACCGGAATCTCGCGCGATCTCGACAAATACTTGTGGTTCCTGGAGGCTCACCTGCAGGATAAAGCCTAGCCGCGCGTCCGCGATGGGCGCGTCGATGCGCGGCGGCGGCTTATCCCAACAGATGTGCGAAATAGCTGTTGCGCAGCCGGTTCAATGGGTCGGTTCGCCCGCGCAATGCGGAGAATAATCGCGCGCGCTCGCCGAACGCTTTGGCGACGTGTTCCGGTTGGAGCGCTCTTGTTTGATTGAACGTCGGGATGCCGCGGTGGGCGGATGCAAAATCGTTGAAGTCGATTAGGAAATCCTCCCATCCGTGTTCGCCGGGCGAAGACGGCTCCAGGGTCACCATGTCGCCGGTGTAGCTCGGGCTGAACAGAGAATTGCGGTCTTTGTGCAGGCGCGCGGCGCCGGTGATCACGTTGCAACGATACTGGAATTGCTTGAAATAGGCGCGGCAGAAGGCGAAATAATCCGCTAACACGCGGGGATAATCGCTCTGCGGGAAAGCCCAGAGGCTGTACGTATAGCGCGCCTTCCATGATTCGGCTGGCAAGTCCCGCATCCATTCGTGCGACTGGACCACCACGCCGCGCGAAGCGCGGCCCTGGGTCGCGTTCAGCGCACGATGCACACCGGACATTACGGCGCTGCGCAAACCCGGGGCGGCCAGCACGCTGCCGACCGACGAGCCGAACGCAGGCAGGACGTTGCGCATGACGGAATTGCGAATCTGCCAGATACCGGAGCGACTGACGCTCGCATTCTCGTCAACAATGCGCCTCTCGACCGTCACGCGATCGTTGAAAGGCGCCAAATGCAGGCGCAATGCGCCGGGCGAATTGACGATGTTCGCGTAGCGCGAGGTGAATTCCGCGAGCGAGTAGGCGCGATATTCGATTTTGACCGGCTGCATGGGTATGACGCGAAGCACGGCTTCGTGGACGACGCCGAGCAAACCAAAGCTCGAGCGCAGCACTCTCATCAAGTCGCGGTCCCGTTCCGTCACGGTCAACTGCTTGCCTTGCGGCGTGATGAACTTCACCTCGGTCACGCAGGAGGCCATTTGCGCGAGCCCCTCCTGATAGGAGGCCTGAGGCAAAGTTGTAACTGCGAGCGCGCCAACGGAGATGTTGCCGATTTCCGGAGTCAACGGCAGCTCTAGACCGCGTTCCGCCAGGGCACGCGCCAGCGCGCCGACACGCACGCCGGCCTGCGCGCGCACGCAGCCTTCATCGAATTCCAGGATTTTATTCAGCTCGCCGATGTCCAGCGCGGTTCCACCGTCGCTGCCCACACAGCGGGTCTGCGAGTAATCCGCGCCGACCGGGCGCACCGGTGACGGATACGATTTGGGCTTGCCGAGAACCAGTGCGATGTCCTCGATGCGCTTCGGACGCAACATGAGGCGCGGGCGGCGATAAATCCCGGACTTGTCCGCTCTCGGCGAACCGTTCACTTTCAACACCATGGCGTCCCCCTTGAAGACTGCGATGCACGCTGCACGAAATCAGCTGTTTAGGGGAGCAAAAACCGCGGATCTCATCGCGTCGGAGACGCGTCATGAAACTGGCGACCCCGCTATCGTCAGGCATCTCCGTGGATGCCCCTAAGACCGGTGGTTTTGCGTCCCCGCCTTTCGGCGGGTTTGCCCTTGAACAGTCTGGTTACTATGCGATTAACTCGAACGGCTGTAAAGAGCGCGCCATCGAGGATATATAACATCAATAAATTCAATTAGTTAACCCATAAGCAACAGCGTTTCGGCGTGCTCGACGGCCTCCGGTGTTCCGGTTACGACAACGACGTCCCCCTCCTTTAGCACCGTATCGGGGGACGGGTCGCGCCCGAGGATTCCATCGCGCCGAACGGCGGCGACGGCGGCGGTCGAACCGAGACCGGTGAGCTCGGCGATGCTCTTGCCGACCGCCCACGCGTGGGGAGGCAGAATGACGCTGTGCAGTTCCTCGCGAACCGCCTGACGCTGATCCGGCAGAAGCTCGCGATCGGCCGGTAGCAATTGCCTGAGCATGCCGTAGCGGTGATTGCGGATGTCGTTGATCGTTCGCACGACCCTGGAAACCGGAACCTTGAGCAGTAGTAGCAGATGCGATGACAGCATGAGGCTCGCCTCGAAAGTCTCTGGTACAACTTCCGTCGCGCCTGCCGACTGCAGCTCCTCGAGCCGGGCATCGTCCTGCGTGCGGACCAGTATCGGCACGTCGGCGCGCAGACCGCGTACGGCACGCAATATGCGCAGCGCCACCGACGGATTGGCGAAGGTGACGACGACGCAGTTGGCGCGCATTACGCCGACATTTTGCATGACCTCCCCTTGTCCGGCGTCGCCGTACACGACCGGATCACCCGCTTGTCTGCCGATCCGTACACGATATGGATCTACGTCGAGGGCGATGTATTCGAATCCCGATTGCTCCAGCACGCGCGCTATGTTCTGACCGACTCGGCCGAACCCGCAGATCACGACGTGATCGCGGTCTGCGACGGCCAGCGTCGCGAGCGCATCGCGCGAGGTATCCGCGCGCGGCGGTCCGGACTGGCCGAGCAGCAACCGGGTGATGCGCCGGTTGTGTCGGATCACCAGCGGTGATAGCACCATGCTCAGCACCGTGGCCGCCAGCAACGGCTCGACGATCGCACCGTCCAGCAGTTGATTTCGCAGCAGCAAAGTCAGCAGCGCAAAGCCGAATTCGCCACCCTGAGAGACGACGACACCGGTGCGAATCGCCTTGAACCAACTCTTCGCGGCGTGCCTGGCGACGAGCGCGACGACGGCGGTCTTGAGCGCGAGCATGCCGAGCAGAATCAGACTGACCAACAATAAATGCCGCAACAGCAATTGAAAATCCAACAGCATGCCGACCGTTATGAAAAACAGCCCCAACAGCACGTCGCGGTACGATCGGATCGTCGCTTCGACCTGATGGCGGAACTCGGTCTCGGCCAACATCATGCCTGCGAGAAAGGCGCCGAGCGCGAGTGATAAGCCGACCGCATGGGTCGCCCAGGCCGACGCCAAAACCACCAGCAGCACGGTCAGGGAGAACAATTCCGTCGAACGCACCGATGCGATCGCGACGAACAGCGGCCTGAGCAGCCATCGGCCCGCCGCAAGCACGACGAGCAGCGCCAGCACGGCGATCGCGACGGCCATCAGGGGCTGCGTATCGGCCGTTTTGCCCGCGCCGATAAGCGAAGATTCAAGGGCGAGTAGCAGCGTGAACGCAAGATCCTGAAACAGACAAATGGCGACCGCAAGCCGTCCGTGAGTGCGGTTGTTCTCCGATTGGTCCGTCAGCTGGGAAATGATGATGGCCGTAGAGGACATCGCTACCGCGCCGCCGACGACGACGGCAACCGCGGGATCCATGCGGAATTGAGCGATTCCGATTGCCGCGACGATACCCGCGGTCAGCACGACCTGGGCGCCGCCGACCCCCAGCACTTCGCCGCGCATGGCGACGAGGCGCGGTAATGAAAACTCCAAACCCAGGGTGAAAACCAGAAATACGATGCCGAAGTCTGCGAGCAGTCGCGTTGTATCGCCGTTCGTTGCCAACGCAAGTGCATGCGGGCCGAGCAGCATCCCGACCACGAGGTAGCCGAGTATCGCGGGCAACGCCAACTTGCGCACGGTGGCCACGACGCCCACTGAAGCGGTTAGCAGAACCAAGATTTGCAGCAGCGGATCGTTGTGCATGTTTATCCGTCGAATCCTCCGGCAAGTTAAGGCCTGTGGCTCGCGCGCGCAATGCCGGGGACAGTGCCGATATCGCCTGTTAGCATAGGCTTATGCAGCCGATACCGATTGACGTCACGGCCGGCGAGACCTATTGGTGGTGCCGATGCGGCGCGAGCGCCCGGCAGCCGTTCTGCGACGGATCGCACAAGGGCGGAGCCTTCGCGCCGCTCAAATACGTTCCCGCCGAGAGCGGAACCTTGTGGTTTTGCGCCTGCAAGCGGACGCGCAGCCCGCCGCTGTGCGACGGCAGCCACAAAGCCGTCGGCGCGCCCCGCGCGGATTGACGGATGGCGGGCTTATTGACGCTGGAGGGCGGGGGCGGCAATTGGCGCTTGGTCCTGCAGGGCGACTGGTCAGCGGACAAGCTGGACCGCATCCAGGATGCTCTTCATACGTTGCCGCGTGCGTTGAACGGTACATTGATTTGCGATTGGTCGCGGGCGACAACGCCCGGCATAGGCCCGACTTGGACGCTACTCGAGCGTTTGGCGACCATCGGAGACGACGGTTTGACCATTCGGCATGTCGGCGATCCTCCGCGCCATTTGCAGTTCCTGCAGACGCTGCAGGCCGAGCGTCGCGCGGCGCTCGCGGGCGCCGACTTGCCCACCGGCGGAACGGATTCGCCGGTCGCGATGCTCGGCCGTTGGGTGATCGTGCAAGGCGTCGAAGCGCGCACGGCCGTCGACTTCTTCGGGCGCATCGTCACCGTCGTCGGCCAGGCGCTGTCGCGGCCGAGGGCGCTGCGGGTCTCGTCGCTAGCGCGGCATATCTACGAAACCGGGATAACCGCCATCCCGATCGTCGCACTGATCGCCTTTTTGATCAGTGTCATCGTTGCGTACCTGGGGGCGCAACAGCTCACGCGCTTCGGCGCCGACATTTTCGTCGTCGACTTGGTCGCAATTGCCGTACTGCGCGAAATGGGCGTGCTGCTGACCGCCATCATCGTCGCTGGCAGATCCGGCAGCGCGTTCGCCGCCGAGATCGGCGTGATGCAACTCAACGAGGAGATCGACGCCCTGCGCGCGATGGGCATGAACCCTGTGGAGCTGTTGGTCGTCCCGCGAATACTCGCGCTCGCGATCGCATTGCCGCTGCTGACGATACTCGCCGACGCGATGGGTCTGGCGGGCGGAGCCCTGTTGTCGCTCCTGCAGCTACACATACCGTTGCAGCAGTTCGTCAGCCGACTGCACGATGCCCTCGCGCCTACTACGTTCTGGGCGGGAATCATCAAAGCGCCGGTTTTCGCGTTGCTGATCGCCATGGTCGGCACATATCGCGGCATGCAGGTTCGCGAGTCGGCGCGCGAGTTGGGGCGATTGACGACACTGGCAGTCGTGCAATCGATCTTCTTGGTTATACTCGCGGACGCCGTGTTCGCGGTTTTGTTCGTGCAACTGGATTTTTGATGAGCGGTAACGGGACCGATGCGGTGATACGCGTGCGGGATCTCGTGAACCGCTTCGGCCGGCAAGTCGTCCACGACGGCCTCAATCTCGAGGTTCACCGCGGCGAGATATTCGGCGTCGTCGGCGGGTCCGGGTCCGGCAAGTCGGTGCTGTTGCGGGCGATTTTGGGATTGAGACCGCCCGACGGCGGTACGGTCGAGATATACGGCAAGGATGTCAACCAACTGACGCGCAGCGAGCGCCTCGCGCTGGTGCAAAGTTTCGGCGTGACTTTCCAAAACGGCGCTCTGATCAGTTCGCTGACCGTCGCGCAAAATATCCAGTTGCCGCTGCGCGAGTACCACACTTTGTCCGAGGAATCGCTCGGAGAGCTGGCTGAGCTTGCGCTGCTGATGGTCGGTTTGACGCCGGACGCGGCGGTGAAATTTCCGGCGCAGCTTTCCGGCGGAATGATCAAGCGCGCCGCTCTCGCGCGCGCGCTCGCGCTGGAGCCGAAATTGCTATTTCTCGACGAGCCGACCGCCGGCCTCGACCCGATTTCCGCTGCAGCCTTCGATCAGCTACTGTTATACCTGCACTCGCAGCTGGGACTGACCGTCGTCATGATCACCCACGACCTGGACACCTTGTACCGCACTTGCAGCCGGGTGGGGGTGATCATCGATGGGCGGATGACGGTCGATACGCTGGACCGGTTGCTGGAAAACACGGATCCTTGGATACAGGCATACTTCCACGGTCCACGGGGACGAGCAGCGGCGAAGGATGCACATGGATAGGGACGCGAACTACGTGGCGGTCGGCGCATTTGTGCTGCTCATCGCGGCGATGGCCGGCGCTTTCGTCTTTTGGTATACCGGCCATCGCGACAGGCGCAGCTACGAGCGCTATGAAATCTACTTTCAGGGCTCTGTCAGCGGACTCACGAACGGCAGCCCGGTCCGCTATTTGGGCGTCAACGTCGGCAAGGTCATTCGTATCAAGCTCGATCCGGAGCATCCCAAGCGCGTGCGTATCATTGCGGACATCGATGTGTCGGCGCCGATCGACAGCCGCACCTTGGCGTCATTGAGTTTGCAAGGGATCACCGGTCTGTTGTTCATCGATCTGGAACAAGACCACAATGCGACGATTTCGCGCCCGCTGGCTCAAGGCGAACAATATCCGATCATAAACTCGGCGCCGTCGAATTTCGACGTCCTGCTCAGTAACTTGCCGGCGCTGACGACACATACCGTCGAGCTGGTGGATCGGTTCAATCACGTGTTCAGCGACGCGAATGTCAGGGCGTTCAACGAGACGCTGGAGAACGCGCGTATCGCCAGCGAGCGCCTGCCGTCGACAATCCGCGACGTAGAAGCAATGGTCGAGGATATGCGCCGCGCGTCGCAGGAAGTGCAGGCGGCTGCCGGGTCGGTGCGTGCAATCGCTGCGCGATCGGGGCCGGATGTGGAGGATTCGGCCAATCAGATCAAGCAAGTCGCCGCCAATTTGGCCAGGACGTCGCGGCGATTGGATCAGTTCGTGACCGATAATGAACCGCAGGTCACCCGCTTCACCAATCAAAGCTTGCCGGAGTTCGAGCAGCTGCTGCGCGAAAGCCGGGCGGCGGCACGCGAGTTTCGGGATTTGTCGCGGTCGCTGAAGGAGAATCCGTCGCAACTGATGTATGAGCCTCGAACGAGCGGCGTCGAGGTGCCGAAGTGACCTTGATTCGGCGCCGGTACTGCAGTGCGTTGGTGTTGGCCGCTACGCTTTCCCTAGCCGCCTGTGGCGGAACCATGTTCCAGAGCAAAATCAATCCACCGTCGATCTATCTCTTGTCGGCGCACGCCGGTCGATCCGGGCCCGAGATCGCCGCGGATCTGGTCGTGCTCAAGCCGCAAGTACGCCCCGGCCTCGATACGCCGCGCATCGCAGCGCTGTATCCGGACCGGCGCCTGGACTTCTATGCCGGGGCCGACTGGAGCGCGCCGCTCGATGAGGTCGTCCAGCAACTGGCCGTCGAGAATTTCCGCGAGCGGGCCAATTTCCGCAATGTCGTCAACGACGCTTCATTGGTCGTGGCTGGATATTGGCTTGAAATCGAGGTCATCGACTTTCAGGCCGAATATACCTCCAACCACGGCGCGCCGACGGTGCACGTACGCCTGACGGCGCGGCTTGGCGATGTACGCAATCGGCAGGTTTTGGGGCGTTTCGATGCAACCGAAACGCGCGATGCCGCCGACAATCGGTTGGCGGCGATCATCGCCGCCTACGAAGAAGCTGCGAACGCCGCGCTCGGAGTGATCGTCGGGGATACCGGTCGGACGCTCGAAACAAAGAACGCGGTTCGTTAGCCGCTCAGCGCCGCACATTCCCGGACTCCGCCGCCTCTATGGCGCTGCCGACCTCGATCCATCGCTCCTCCAAAGACATCGTTCGTCCGTCAATTTCGCGTATTTTTCCGGCAGCCCGGCGGGCGCCGCGCCGCAGCGTAAGATCCCGGGCAGACAGCATAGCGGCCCAATCTAACGTGCGGTCCGAGGACCGGGCTACGAAGATACGGCGCGCGGCGGCCGCAGCGTTGGCGTGCACAAGACCGCGTGATGGGCGTTCCCGCCGCTGCGGTTCTGATTCGACAAAATATCGATGAATTTATCCTTCTCCATCGCGTCGCCGAACAGCCGGCCCTGCGCGTAATGGCAGCCGTGCCAGCGCAAGAAGTCGAGCTGTTCGCCGGACTCTACGCCTTCGGCTATAACTTCCAAGTCCAAACTCTTGCCCATGTCGATGATCGTCCGCACGATGGCCGCGTCGTCGGAATCGACCGCGACGTCGCGGACGAATGATTGGTCGATTTTCAGCGTGCCGATCGGAAATTGCTGCAACGCTGAAAGTGAGGAATAGCCGGTTCCGAAATCGTCAATCGCCAGGTGCAAACCCATGCCGAACAGCTCGTTCAGCAAGTAAATGGTTCGTTTCGGATCGGTCATCAGCGTTGTTTCGGTGAGTTCGAGTTCGAAAGAGGCGGGAGATACCCCGTGCTTGCGGAAAATCGCACGAGCCCGCGCGACGAAGCTTGCTTGCTTCAGCTGCCGCAGCGATAAATTGATCGCGATGCGCCCAGGCTGCGGCACGACTTGCTCCCATTCCCGGTAATCGGCGCAAACGCGGTTCATCACCCATTCTCCGATTTCCGAGATCAAACTGGTTTCCTCGGCGAGCGGTATGAAATGCGTCGGCGAAATATCGCCGTGACCGGGCAGGCGCCAACGCAGCAGCGCCTCGGCGCCGACGACGCGCCCGTCGCGCAAGTCCACCTTCGATTGGTACAGCATCAGGAACTCGTCGCGTTCCAAAGCGCGCCGAAGCTTGCTCTTCAACATCAAGCGCTCGACTGCCGCCGCATTCATATCCGGAATGTAGAATGCGCTCGAATTGCCGCCGTTTTGTTTGGAGTGATACATCGCGGCGTCCGCGTTGCGAATCAAGTCGATGACGTTTTCCGCGTCGTTTGGGCATATCGCTATGCCCACGCTCGCCGTCAGATATACCTCCTCCTGATTGACGTAAAACGTCCGGCTGATCTCGTCGAGCAGGGTCCGCGCAAGCGCGGCGATGCCGGCGCGGCTATCGGCGTCGGCTGGCAAATCGTCGATGAACATCGCGAATTCGTCGCCGGCCAACCGTCCGATCACGGTATCTTTGCTCAGGTTGCGAGTCAGGCGTTCGCTCAATATTTCCAGCGTTCGATCGCCGGCGGCGTGGCCGAACGTATCGTTCACCTCCTTGAAATGGTCCAGATCCAGATAAAGCAGCGCGAGCAGGCGTTGATTGCGGCGCGACCTGGCAATGGCCTGCTGCAGCAAATGCTGAAACTGCATTCTGTTCGGCATCTTGGTCAGCGTGTCGTAGCGGGCAAGGTACCGAATGCGCCGCTCGGCGCGCTTGCGTTCGGTGATATTGCGCGCCACGAAAATATTGCCCTGGAATTGCGGGTCTGCCGAGCTGATCGGCGAGCTGGCGATCGAAACTGGAATCGTCTGGCCGCTTGCCGTGCGCAATACTGTTTCGCGGGCCTCGGATGCCGAATGGGTAACATTGAATCCCAAACGGTGGGCCTCGTCGACGAAACTGAGCAATGGCTTGCCGAGCAGTTGATCGGTCGCATGACCAAGCAGCTGCTGCGCGGCTTCGTTGCAGCTTTTGACAACGCCGTCGGGCGATGTAACCAATACGGCATCGGAAAGGCTATTGAGCACGGTGTCGAGATAATTCTTCGTGATCGTGGTTTCCTGCAGCTTCAGGCGCATGCGTTCGAGCGCGGACTGCAGCTCGCCGAGCTCGTCGCGGCGCGCTATCGTGAGTGGCCTCGTGTAGTCGCCCTCGCCGATGCGGTCCGCGGTCTTCACCAACGCGGCCAGCGGCCGCGCTAATTGCCGGGCGATGAACCATGCTCCGGCTAATCCGAGCAGCAGCAGCAGCGCCAAAATCCCTCCGAGGCCGCCGACGATCCGAACCGACTGCCGCGATTGTTGATGCTCGAGCTCGGCACGCAAGCCGGCGAGCGTTTCGTCGATATCGGCCCTGCTCATCGATACCTGCAGACTGCCGACGCGCTCCACGGCGCCGGAGCCCAGATCGGCTCGAATGTCGGTCTGCACAACGAGCGGACCGCGCGCCGAACGCGGCGCGAGCGCATTTGCGCCGGAGAACACCGTGTCGCCGGCGGCGTCCAACACCTCGACGTGTAGGACATCGGTTTGCCTGAGCATGCGCTTGGCGATATCGGCAGCCGCCGCGCGGTCCCGCGAACGCAGCGCGACGGCGAGCGATGAGGCCGCGATCTTGCTGAGAGTACTGGCGCGCGCCTCGAGATCCGCCTCGAGTTTTCTGCCGACCGCGTCGTGCGCGAGTTGATTGATGTTGGCGGCGTCGATGCGGTGCTCGAGAAAAGCAAACCCGCCGAGCAGCAACGATAGCAGCAGCACGACCCCGAGGGCCGTCGCCGAATAGCTTGTTTTTAGGCTTTGCGCCATGCTTCCACCGGCCGCGCGTGCGGCTGCCAAGGCTGGAATGATACGCGCTCGCGCCATAGGCCATAAGGGGGCGCGTACAATTGGGGCGTATGGGCGCAATCATGCGTATTGACATTTACTCGGACACCATTTGTCCGTGGTGCTTTCTCGGTAAACGGCGCTTCGAGGCCGCGTTGGCCATACGTCCGCAATATGAGCCGCGCGTGCGCTGGCGACCGTTCGAATTAAACCCCGATATTCCGCTCGAGGGGCTCGATCGGGCCTGGTTCCTAGCGACACGGGTCGCCGATATTGAACGTTTCAAGCAGAACGAAGCCCTGCTGACCGACCTGGGAGCAGCCGTCGGCATCGCCTTTCGCTTCGATTTGATTGGCCGCCTGCCCAATACACGGCGCTCGCACTTGCTGATCGCGCATGCCGCCACGCAAGACTGCCAGGCGAAAGTCAACGAGCGGATCATGAGTGCTTACTTTGAAGAGGGTGCCGATATCGGCGACGTCGAAGTGCTGGTGCGGCTTGGGATCGAGGGGGGGCTCGTGGAAGCCGATTGCCGCCGGGTGCTGGTGTTGCGGTCCGGCCAGGACGCGATCATCGCCGCGGAGCGGCATGCGACGGCACTGGGTCTAAGCGGCGTGCCGGCCCTGGTCTTCGACGGCGAATACACCCTATCCGGCGCTCAAGGAACCGATGCGCTAGTCCGCGCGATGGACCAAGTCGCCGAGGCGGCGGTGGCCCGAGAGCTTTGAGCGTGATGCGCGATGCTGAGTTGACGGGCCGATCCAGCAGCCATGTTGCGGAAGTGGCCGAATTCGGCTGCGCGCTGCATGTCGATGCGATTGCGCCGTTTTGCAGCCTACGCCGCGCCGCCGCCGCCCGGGGCATCGACGTCGTGCCGGTCAGCGGGTTCCGGGATTTCGACCGTCAATTGACGATTTGGAACGGAAAATTCAGCGGCAAACGCCCCCTATCCGATGCCGCCGGCGTGGGCATCGATGCCGCGTCTATGCCGACGCGTCAGCGCATCGAGGCCATTCTGCGGTGGTCAGCGTTACCTGGTGCGAGCCGCCACCATTGGGGGACCGACGTGGATTTGATCGATCGCAAAGCAATCGGCGAGCGCTATCGTGTGCAGCTGACGAGCGATGAATATGCGGCGAACGGTCCGTTCGCGCGGCTCAGCGGTTGGCTCGAGGAAAATGCCGGTCGCTTCGGGTTTTTTCGGCCGTATCGCGGCGCACTATCCGGCGTCGCGGGCGAACCTTGGCATTTCAGCTTCGCGCCGGTCGCCGAGCTCGCGCGCCGGCGATTGACCCCCGTGGTATTGCGCGGGGCGATCGAAGGTTCGCCGATGTTCGGCAAGGAGGAGGTATTGGCGATGTTGGATCAATTGCATGCGCGTTATGTCGCGCAAGTGGATCCGATGGGCTAGGACCAGAGCGTCTTGAGCCGTTCGAGCATCAAGCCGCGAATTTGCGGTAATTGATCGTCGACGGCGGTGAACAGCGGCGGATTTCGGCGCAACATCGGCCAGCGCTCCGCTCGCAAGACGCGGTTCAAGAACTGCAGATTTCGGTCGATCGCCTCCATATACGGATTTGTGCCGCCGAACAGCGGCTCGAGACAGCGGTAAGCATGCTCGAACTCGCCTTCCAGGCGATCCACGCGAGTGTTGTGCACGAATCGCGGGGTTTGCCGCAGCAAATCCACACCCGAACTGTACTTGACGCGCAATGCGCCGTCGCTGCCCGCGGCGGCGGCAATCCCGCCCAACACGAATTCGGGATACAGCCGGTCGCGGCATTTCTCCAAATAACAGCGGTCCGCCATCTGCGCGATCAGATCCGCCGTGCCGAGCAAATGGCCCATTTTGCGGTCGCGCCCGTCGGCCAGCTGAATCTGGCTGATCGGCATTTCGTAGCCCGTGAAATGCACGACGCGCGTGGCGATCGGCACCCAGCGCGCCATGCCGACGCTCGGCAGAAAACGCGCCAGAAACCGCGCGCTGCGGGTCACGTGGAAGAGCGTGAATTCCGCACCGTTCACGTGCTGCCGATCGTCGAATTCGCGAATGTAGCCGGCATCGTGAAACAGCGCGGTGATCAGCGCCATGACCGCCCGTTCGACGCCGAGGCGCATATTCGGATCCGCGGTTTGTTCGTAGCCGACCATCAGGCGGGTCATCGCCAGTGTCATGTCGAGCGAGTGCTGGCGGTCATGATAGACCGTGTCGACGCCGTGATAGCCGGGCATCCGCCCGGTGAACAATCGATCGAAGTCCTCGAAGGCGCGGGCAACCCGTTCGAAGGACGCCGCCGGCCAGGCCGAGCTGAACAAGTCCCGGACAGCAGCCGACACCGCGGTCGTGGAGCTGACCTGGACCAAATTGGTAACGTCGTAATCGTTACGGCGAAATTCGTGCATCGCTCCAAGTCTATGCTTTTGCTGGGGTCCGCGCCACGATCCGGTCTCGCTTTGCGCCTCACCGCAGGGCGGTGCTCAAGATAAGTCAAAGCCCGCCGCGCAAGGCGCGTGATCGGATGGCCGTTCCCAGGCCCTGGGCTCGCGATCGATGCGACAATATCCGCATCGAGCGGTCAAGTTGGCCGACGCGAGCATCAAATCGATGCGCAAGCCGTTGTTGCGGCGATAGGCGCCCTGCCGGTAGTCCCACCATGAGTAGGACTGGGCAGGCTGCTCGAAGCGCCTAAAAACGTCGGTTAGGCCGAGCGCCGCCAGCCGTCCTAGCGCCGCGCGTTCGGCCGGACTCACGTGAACCGATCCCGCCCAAGCCTGGGGATCATGGACGTCGCGGTCCTCCGGCGCGATGTTGAAATCGCCCATCACCAGGACCAGAGGGTGAGCGGTCATTTCGTCCCGCAAGAACTCTTCGAATGCCTGCAGCCAGGCGAGCTTGTAGGCGAACTTGTCCGATCCGACCGATTGGCCGTTGGGCACGTACGCGTTGATGACCCGGATGCCGGCGACCGTAGCCGCAAGGAGGCGGCGCTGCGGGTCGGCGAAGAAAGGCAGGTCGATGACGATTTGCTCGATCGCCGAGCGCGCCAGAAGGGCGACGCCGTTATAGGTCTTCTGTCCGTTGAACGCGACGCGGTAGCCGAGCGCCTCGATCCCGGCGCGCGGAAATTCGGCGTCGACCATTTTCGTCTCTTGCAAAGCGACGATATCGTAATCGTTCGCGTGCAACCATCGTTCGAGTTGCGGCAAGCGCACGCGCAGCGAGTTGACGTTCCATGTTGCGACGCTGAGCATCGCTCAATAGACCTTTACGCCGCCGAACTTCTCCTTCACGCGGCGCGCGAGCGCGTTATAGCCGAGCAAAAAGCCGATTGCCGCCGCGGCCAGCAATGCCAGCGCCGAAAGCCAAGAGCGCCTGGCCGCGCTGCGCGCGCTCGACGGTCCCGAAGTCCGGAGCGCACCGATGGCCGCGGCGGCGCTCGCCGATGCACCCACCGGCGGCTCCTGCTGCCGTGCCGCAAGCTCCGCTTGTAGACTTTGCACTTGGCTGCGCAGCGCTGCCACCGCCATCGCGGGAGCCGTCGCCTGCGCTTGCGCGATTTGCGCTTCCAGCTGCTTCACGCGCACCGTGGCCGGAACGTGCGTTACCAAATAGGAGCCCTTTACCCAGCCGGTCGCGCCGTCGCTCAATCTTACCTGGGTGTACTCGCCGCTGCTCGCGAGCGTCTCGACGCTGTCGCCCGAATGCAGCGTGGCCAAGCGTTGCCCTTGTTGGTTTTGCTGGGCATAGACGCCGAGCACCAGTTGATCGCTGACGTAAGCCGTCGCCGCATGTGCCCCCGCCGACGCGAGCACCAAGGCGAGCGCCGGCTGCAGCTTCACGCGGCGATCCCCGTTTGCCTCAACAACGGCCGGATGTCCGGCGCGCGGCCGCGAAATCGGATGAACGCATCGAGAGCGTCAAGACTGCCGCCTCGGGCGAGAATCGAATCGAGAAAGCGGGCTGCCGTCGGGCGATCGAAGATGCCGGCCGCGTCGAACGCCTCGAAGGCGTCGGCGGCCAGCACCTCCGCCCACTTGTAACTGTAGTAGCCGGCCGCATAGCCGCCCGAAAATATGTGGGCAAAACTCGCCGCCATGCGGTTGAACGGTGCGTTTGGTACGACCGAGACTCGTCGGCGAATGGCCTCGAGGGTCTCGGCTACTCGCGCGCCTCTCGCCGGGTCATAGTTCGCGTGCAATTCGAAATCGAAGACCGCCAGCTCGATCTGCCGCAGAGTGTCTAGCGCGGCGTTGAACTTGCGCGTGCCGATCAATTGCGTCAACAAAGCCGCAGGCAACGGCTCGCCGCTGTCTACATGCGCCGAAATGAGCGGCAGGACTTCCGGCCGCCAGACGAAGTTCTCCATGAATTGGCTCGGAAGCTCGACCGCATCCCAGGCAACCCCATTGATGCCGGCGATGCTGGGATAGGCCACGCGCGTCAACATGTGATGCAGGCCATGGCCGAACTCATGGAACAGCGTCGTCACCTCCTCGTGCGTCAACAGCGGCGGCGCGGCGCCGACCGGAGCGGAGAAATTGCAGACTAGCTGGGCTATCGGCAGCGATCGACCGGACGGCAAGGTCTTGGCCATTACGCACTCGTCCATCCAGGCTCCGCTGCGCTTTTCGGTGCGCGAGTAAGGGTCGAGATAGAAGCCGGCGACGGTTTGGCCGGCCGCGTCCTCGAGGTCGTAATAGCGTACGCCCGCATGCCAGACGGGCACATCCGGCCGCTCCCGCACATGGACGCCGTAGAGCCGCTCGATCAAGGTATACAGGCCGCAGAGCACCTTGGGCAACGGAAAATATGGACGTAGCTCCTCTTGCGATACTCGGAAGCGGCTTTCCTGAAGTCTTTCGGAATAGAAGGCCAAATCCCAGGCGTTCAGCTTGCGTCCGGCATAATGCTCGACGTCGGCGAACTCCTTGAGGCCGGATCCGCGGCATTGGTCCGCCAAATCGTTCAAGAACCCAAGAACTTCCCGGCGATCCTTCGCCATGCGGGTCGCGAGCGCGTAATCCGCGAACGACTCAAAATTCAGCAACTTCGCGAGTTCATGCCGCAGGCCGAGAATCTCCGCAATCAGCGGATTGTTGTCGAAACGGCCGGCGCTCGGTCCGAGCTCCGATGCACGCGTGACCCATGCTTCGTAGATGTCGCGCCGCAATTGCTCATTTTCGGCCGTATTCATGATCGCAAGGTACGTAGGCTGATCCAGCTTGAATAACCAACCGATCTGCCCCGCGTCGCGCGCGTCGGCTTGCGCACGGGCCACGATTTGCCGCGGCAGGCCGCCAAGCTCGGCCCGGTCGGTCACGACGCGCGAGTAGGCGCGCGCAGCATCGAGAACGTTCTCGGAAAACTTGGCGCCTAACACGGCGAGCCGCTGCAGTATCTCGCGCAATCGCTGCTTGCGCTCGGCTGGCAGGTCCACACCGGCAAGCCGAAAGTCCCGCAGCGCATTTTCGACCAGTTTGCGCTGCGCGGCGTCGAGCGTCGCTCCTTCACGCCTCAAGATCCGTGCGTATGCGGCATACAATGCCTCGTTCTGTCCGAGTTCGGCGTTGTACGCGGTCAGCAATGGGATGCAATCGTTGTATGCGCTGCGGATTTCGGCGGAGTTCGCAACGCCGTTCAAATGGCTTATCGGGCTCCATACCCTTGCTAACCGATGGCCTAACTCCTCGACCGGTACGATCAAGGTCGCGAATGTCGGGTCGGCCTGGACCGCCAAAGCCGCGAGTGCCGCGCGATTCTCCGCGAGTACACGCTCGACCGCTGGCCGTGCGTGCTCGGCTTTGATTCGATCAAAGGCTGGCCTGGGGCCGGATTCCAACAAGGGATTATTCACGGAAGCGATTCTAGCAGACCTCTAGCGGACGACCGTCAGCATCCAAGCCGCGGCGGCGGTCGTTCCCAGAAACACGATGACAGCCGCGAACGCGAGCCGGCGGAATTTGCGCGCGACGGATGCGCGGTCGTCGGCGGCCAACAGGAACGCGCGTCCGTCGCCCGGATCCGCCAGCACGCTGATCGCGGGCGCCGGCGGTTTGCGCGACGCGTCGGCCAGCGCCTGCTCGCGAGCCGCCGCGCGCGCGCTCTCCCATTCACTCGGCGAGAGAACCCCGTCGCGATCCGTATCAAAGCGCCGCAACAAATTCGCTTGATCCTGCTTCCAGTCGTGCAGCAATGCCGCGGCCTCGATTTCGGGGTCGTTCGCCGGCGCACCGCCGTCGGTGCGAAACTCGCCGATTGCATACAACGGTTCGTCTTCTTGCAATCGGAATTCGCTGTATCGATACCGGTCGGTGAGCAACAAATCTGCCAATCGGCCGAAAACGCCCGTTCCATCCGGTATGCAGACTTGCGGCCATGGATCCGGCCCATACCAGACGTTTTTCGCATGTGGCAGAACCTTCGCGCCGCGCGGATCGACCAAACATTTTCCGCTGCCGTCGTCGAGCTCGAAGGGAGTCTCACTGGCCAGCGCGTCGACCGCGAGCCAAGTGATCGACCTGCCGGCACCGCTCCGTTCCTCGATCTCGTAGCGCCACCACGTGCAAGGCTTGCCGGTCAACGGTCCGCGCAATGCGGTCTTCGGCGGCAGGCTGCCGGTTCCGGCTAATTGCACGTATCCTTGCGCCGCGGAGCGAACGCGCGATGTCGGAGTGTCCTCGATCATTCGGCTCTCGCGCCACGCCTTGAAGCCGTACCGCAAAGCAACGGCGGCGGCGGCGGCGAGGGCGCCAACGATCAGCCAATAAAGCAGCAGATTGCGCATCGCCGCGCCGCGCGCCTACGTCAAGCGCGGAACAGCGCGCCCACGTCGACGTCGCGCTTTTCGCCTTCGTCGAACTGCAGCAAATGCGCAGGCTTGAAACCAAACCACCCGGCGATCAACGCGTCCGGAAATACTTGGACGCGAATGTTATTGAGATTCACTTGTTCGTTGTACAGCTCGCGTCGATCGGCAATCGATTCCTCGAGTGAGGTGATGCGAGTCTGCAACTGCTGAAACGTCTCGTTGCTCTTCAGCTGCGGGTAATTCTCCGCCACCGCGAACAGCCGGCTCGTGCCGATCCGCAGCTGCTGCTCGGCCGCTCCGAGCGCGGCGACGTCGCCGGTGGCGCTCGCGGCGCTGACAGAGGCTCGCGCGCGCATGACCTTCTCCAGCGTTTCCTGCTCGAACTGCATGTACCGTTTGCACGTATCCACCAGTTTCGGAATTTCGTCGTGACGCTGCTTGAGCAGCACGTCGATATTCGACCAAGAAACCTTGACGTTCTCGCGTAGCGAGACTAGCCCGTTATAGATGCCGAAGACGTACAGGGTCAAAACCACGAACAAAGCGAGTAGTACCACGAGCGTGATCACGGTTGCACCTTATTCGTTGAGCGGTTCCGTACCCAGTATATCATTGGGAATGCGGCCGATTTTACAATGGAGTTCACAGTGTCCGAACGATCCTTCGATCTGATTGCCGTCGGCGGCGGCAGCGGCGGTCTGGCGTGCGCGCAACGCGCCGCCGAGTATGGCGCGAGCACCGCGGTGATCGAATCGCACCGATTGGGCGGTACTTGCGTCAACGTCGGCTGCGTCCCGAAGAAGGTGATGTGGAATGCCGCCGGCATCGCATCGGCGCTGGAGAACGCCGCCCCGTACGGTTTCGAGGTTGCGGGCGGCGGACATGATTGGATGGCGTTGAAGGGCAAGCGGGACGGCTACATCGCCCGGCTCAATGCGATTTACGAGCGCAATCTCTCCGCGAAAGGGGTTCTCTACGTGGCGGGGTCTGCGAAATTCCTGGATCCCCGGACGATCGAAGTGAACGGTCATCCGATGACCGCTCGCCACATCGTCATAGCTACCGGCGGGAAACCGACGGTACCGGATTTGCCAGGTGCCGAATTGGGCATCACTTCGAACGATTTCTTCGCTCTCGAAGAGCGGCCTCGGCGCGTGGCCGTCGTCGGCAGCGGCTATATCGCCTGTGAACTCGCGAGCGCATTCCGCCATTTAGGCAGCGAGGTTCAATTGTTGATCCGCAAATCGCAATTGTTGGGTCATTTCGATGCGATGCTGGGTAGATCCTTGATGCGGGAAATGCGCGCCGACGGGATCGCTATCCATGAGCGCGTAATACCCGCGGCGGTACGGCGGGACGGCGCTCGCGCGGCGTTGATCGCGGCCGACGGCCGGGATTTCCCGGGCTTCGATTGTTTGTTGTGGGCGATCGGTCGCGGCGCGAATTTGAATGGGTTGGGTCTGGATCGAACGGGCGTCGCGGTAGACAGGGACGGCTTCGTCGTCACCGACGCGTTTCAAGACACCAATATGCCGGGAGTGCACGCGATCGGCGACGTTACCGGCCGCGCCGCGCTGACGCCGGTTGCTATCGCCGCCGGCCGCCGTCTCAGCGACCGCTTGTTCGGGGGCGATCACGATCGTCGCCTGGACTACAGCATGATCCCGACCGTCGTGTTCACGCACCCTCCGATTGCGACCGTCGGTCTCGGCGAAGCGGAGGCGCGCGCCCGGTACGGCGAGTCCATCACGGCATACGTGACGGACTTCGTCGGGTTATATCACGCGGTGACGGACCGAAAGCTGCGCACCGACATGAAACTTGTGTGCGAGGGCCCCGCGCAGAGAGTCATCGGCTGCCATATCATCGGTTCGGGCGCCGATGAGATGTTGCAAGGCTTTGCGGTCGCGATGCGCATGGGCGCGACGAAACGCGATTTCGACGATACCGTGGCGATCCATCCGACGAGCGCCGAAGAGCTCGTGACGATGCGCTGAACTTCGATGACAATCCGCGTCCATCAGGGGATGAGTCCGGCGCTCGGATCCCGCGTCTACGTCGACGAGTCCGCGATCGTGATCGGCCGGGTGACGCTCGGTGATGACGTGTCGGTCTGGCCATATGCGGTGGTACGCGGCGATGTCAATCGGATCGACATCGGCGCCCGCACCAATATTCAGGACGGCAGTGTGCTGCACGTGACGCATGACGGCCCGTACTCGGTGGGAGGCCGCGCACTGAAGATCGGCGATGACGTGACCGTCGGCCACAAGGCGGTGCTGCACGCGGCGGATATCGGGCATCGATGCCTGATCGGCATCGGCGCGATCGTTCTCGACGGCGCGCTGATTGCGGACGAGGTCATCGTCGGCGCGGGCGGTGTCGTGCCGCCGGGCAAGCATCTGGGCACGCGCGGACTGTACATAGGCAATCCCGTCAAGCGCATTAGAGAATTGTCCGCGCAAGAGATCGAGCAATTCAGGTATCGCGCGGCGCTGTACGTCAAAATCAAGGATCAGTACCGCTGCGCCTAGCCGCGGATGCCAAGGTCACCGATATTGCGCCAGCGCCTCCAATACCGGTCTGGTGTCCGGGTGTACGCCGCGCCAAAGCAAAAACGCCGCGGCCGCCTGTTCGACCAGCATGCCCCAACCCTTGATCGTGCGCGCCGCGTGCAGCGAGCGTCCCCAAAGCGTAAACGGCGTGTGCCCGCGCCCATAGGCCATGTCGTAGCAAACCGTTTCCTCGCCGACCAATCCGACGGGCATTTCCGGCATTTCGCCTCGCAAACCCGCCGAAGTGCCGTTGATGATCAGATCGTACGGAGGGCCTTCGATTTCCGTGAAGCCGCAGCCCTCGATCGATCCTAGATCGGCGAATTCCGCCGCCAAATCGATGGCGCGCGCCGGCGTGCGATTCGCCACGACCACTTTTTGCACCGGTCGCTCCATCAGCGCTAAGAGCACGCCGCGCACGGCGCCGCCCGCCCCGAGAACCAGGATCCGCTTTTGGGTCAGGTCGAACCCGAGATTTTGCTCCAAATCGCGGGTCAAGCCGACGCCGTCGGTGTTGTCGCCGAGAAGAGTCGTGTCTTGGTAAAATGCGATCGTATTGACGGCCTGCGCGCGCGCGGCGCGCGGCGTCAGTTCGTTGACGAGTTCGGCGGCGGCCTGCTTGTGCGGAACCGTGATGTTGAGCCCGCGGACGCCGCCGGTGAACAGCCGCAGGGTCTCGCCTCGAAAAGCCTCCGGCTCGATGTCGAACAATCGATAGACGAGGTTTTGCGCAGTGGCTTTCGCGAACATGCCATGAATGAACGGCGACCAACTATGATCCACCGGGTGTCCCGCGACCCCGTATTGGTCGGGTGCGCCGGCCTCGGCAGCGCCGCTCACGAGGTCAACCAACCGGCCGCGCGCTTCGCGAAATAGGTCAGGATACCGTCGGCGCCCGCGCGCTTGATCGATATCAACGTTTCCATCGCGACCGCTCGCTCATCGATCCAGCCGTTGCCCGCGGCCGCCATGATCATCGAGTATTCGCCGCTGACTTGGTAGACGAAGGTCGGCAAGCCGAAGCGGTCCTTGACGCGGCGGACAACGTCCAAGTACGGCAAACCCGGCTTGATCATGACCATATCGGCGCCCTCGGCGATATCGAGAGCGACCTCGCGCAGGGCTTCGTCGGAATTGGCGGGATCCATTTGGTAGGTCTGTTTACCGCCCTTGCCGAGCTGACCGGCCGACCCGACGGCGTCACGAAAGGGGCCGTAAAAACTGGACGCGTATTTGGCCGCGTAAGCGAGTATGCGCACGTGAACCAGCCCGGCGGCCTCGAATGCGCTGCGGATCGCGCCGATACGGCCGTCCATCATGTCCGAAGGCGCGACGATGTCGGCGCCGGCGTCGGCATGCGAGCGGGCTTGCCGCACGAGCGTTTCCACGGTCAAGTCGTTCTGCACGTAGCCGCTTGCGTCGACTAGCCCGTCTTGGCCGTGAGTAGTGAAGGGGTCCAAGGCAACGTCGGTGATCACACCCAGACCCGGAAATTCCTTCTTGACGGCGCGCACCGCCCGTTGCGCTATACCGTCCGGGTTCCACGCTTCGCGTGCGTCCAGGGACTTCTTTTCGGTCGGGGTGACGGGGAAGATCGCGATGGCCGGAATTCGCAGGCGCGACAATTCGGCGCATTCGCGCAACAACTCGTCGATCGACAAGCGATCGATGCCAGGCATCGCGGCGACCGGCTGGCGCTGGCTGCGGCCTTCGACGACGAAAACCGGATAAATCAAAGCATCCACGCCGAAGTGGGTTTCCCGCATCAATCGACGCGAGAACTCGTCGCGGCGCATGCGGCGCATGCGGATCTTCGGAAATGAAATCGTCGTTTTCCCGGTCATCTAAGCCATGACTCCTGCCAAATCAATGAGCCTCGCCGGCGCAGGGGCGGGGGCGTTCGCGGCTTGGCCGCCCGACGCGCGGGCCGGCGCGCCTGACCATAATCTTAACCCGGCAAGACCGCGCGGGGCATATATTACGCCGGGTGCGGATTTCACGATGAATGACCAGACTGGCGCAAAAAAGCAGCGTGCGCGCTTCGATGCGTTGTGCCGATCGTTGCGGCCCGATCTGCTGCGATTTGCATTGTGGCTGTCCCGCGACCGCGCCTTGGCCGAGGACGTGGTTCAGGAGACGATGCTGCGCGCCTGGAAGGCGCGCGAGGCCCTGCAAGACGAAAACGCGGTCAAGCCCTGGCTGTTGACGATCGTTCGGCGCGAATATGCGCGCACCTTCGAGCGAAAGCGCTTGGCGACGGTCGATATCGATGAATTGGTCGCCAGTGAACACCTGGGTCTAGCGGATTCGCAGGATGACGCCGATCTGGCTGAACTGCGCCGCGCGCTTTTCAAACTGCCGGAGGAGTACCGGGAACCGCTCGTACTGCAAGTATTGATGGGCTTGACGACGGCGGAGATCGCCAGCCAATTGGAACTCACCAACGCAGCGGTGCTGACGCGGCTATTCCGTGCGCGCAGACAGCTGCGGCTGTTGTGCGGCGAGGACACGACTATGGATCCAGACGGATGATCGATTGCACCGAATACCGGCGCTCGCTACTCGCGGACCCGGGGGACGCGCGCCCCGAAATGCGAGCTCACCGTGAACTTTGCCCCGACTGCGCAGAATTCACGCGGCGATTGGCCGGTTTCGAAGCGCGGCTCGCGCGCGCGATGCGTCTCGATCCCGAGGCAAAACCTTTGCACGGAGCCCGAGCTAAGAGTCGCTTCGGCTGGTCGCGCACGCCGCGCAGGCTTGCCGACAATCGCGGCCTTCTGGCGATCGCCGCCAGTTTATTGCTCGGGGTCGGCCTAGTCATGGGTTTGTGGCTCGCCGTACCGCGAACGACACTCGCCGACGATGTGGTGAAGCACATGGCCGGGGAACCGCAAGCTTGGCGGCGCACCGATGTCGCCGTGCCGGCGCCTAAACTGAACGCGGTGCTGCGCAGTGCGCATGTGCGTTTGGCGCCAGGGGCGGGGCAAGTGACCTACGCCAACAGCTGCCTGTTCCGCGGGCACGTGGTGCCGCATTTCGTCGTGCAGGGCGACAACGGGCCCGTGACCGTGATGGTTCTGGTGCACGAATCGGTGCGTGCTCCGGTCGCGTTCGATGAGCAGGGGTATCGAGGCGTCATTTTGCCGGTTCCGGGGCACGGGGCGATTGCCGTGTTGACGCGGGGCGCATCCGACGACGCCAAGACCGTCGCCGAGGTCGCAAAGCGCTTGCTGGAAGCTCTCGTTTGGTCGGCGTAGCTATCTCTAGAGCCCGACTTTACCCAGCAAATCCACGAACCGGCGTATGCTCGCCGCGAGCGACGGATGATCGGCTTCGAACCGCACCGCGACGCCCTCGAGCTGGTCGGCGACCATGGCGCCCGCCGGTAGGCGCGGCGATCCGGTGGACGCGCCATGCGCGGTTGCCGGCTGCTCGATCAGGCGACTAATGTCGACCATGACTTTGCCGAGCAACTCGCGGATGTGTGGTTCGACCTGCTGTGCGTCCGCCAGCTCGGCGTGCAACTTGGCCAATTGTTCTCGCAACGTATTTGAATCCATGGATCATTCCTCGATCGAGCGTGTAACCGGCGGCTGCGACGGCGGTATCGCCGACTTGGTGCCTCGGCTCATTGTGCCATTCGTTCGGGCGTAAGGCGTGCGACTTCCACGTAGCCCGCTCCGGGCCGCGCGAGCCGCAGATGCACGGCCGCATAGGCCGTCCGCAGATAGTCATCGGCCCCATACGGCGGATTGGCAATCATCAGCCCGCTGCCGGCGAGGCCGACTCCTGCGTCATCCGGGTGGATCGCCAAATCCGCATACAACAATTTCGGAATGTCCAAAGCCTCGAAACGCGCGTGCACGCCGCGGCGCTGCGCCGCGCTGCGAATGGGGTACCACATCAGAAAAATGCCGGTCGGCCAACGCCGATAGGCGTCCCCGAACGCGCGCAGCATCATTTTCAACTCGTCGAGACTCTCGTAAGGCGGATCGATCAGCCCCAGACCACGGCGTTCGACCGGCGGCAGGAACGCCTTCAGCGCCGCGTAGCCGTCGCCGATTTCGGTGCGCAACGTGCCGACGGTTGCTACTTCGCGCGCCGCGGCGCGCGCCTCGGCCGGCATCAGTTCGACGAGAATCGCGCGATCCTGTGGGCGCAGCGCCGCGGCGATCAGAGCCGGCGAACCCGGGTAACGGGCGAGACGCTTGTTCTTGCGCGCTCCTATTGCCGCGAAATACTCGGCGAGGGCGCCATCCGCTATGCCATCGGCGATCAGCCTCTGTACGCCCCGCTCCGCTTCCCCGGATTTTTGCGCCTCCGGCGCTTGCAGGTCGTAGTAGCCCCGGCCCGCATGGCTATCCAACGCAAAAAAAGCCGTTTCCTTGCGCTTCAGCGCGCTTAGGCAATAAACGAGACCGACATGCTTGGCGACATCCGCGAAATTGCCGGCATGATAGATGTGCTTGTAGTTCATGTTTGGCGATCGTGCTCCATTTGCGGAGTGCGCGCCGATCAGGCTGCGAACGCTCGCGTTCGGCCGGTCAGCTGAGTTCGCTCAGATAGTCTCGTGGCCTCAGGAAGTCCTCATAAAGGCGCGCTTCGGGCGCCCCCGGCGGCGGATGCCAGTCGTACTCCCAACGAACCCGTGGCGGCAGCGACATCAATATCGATTCGGTGCGGCCTTTGGACTGCAGTCCAAACAGCGTGCCGCGGTCGTAAAGCAAATTGAATTCCACGTATCGTCCGCGCCGGTATAGCTGAAACTCGCGTTGCCGTTCGCCGTACGGGAGGAATTTGCGCCGTTCCAGAATCGGCATATACGCCGGAATGAAATGATCGCCTACGCTCTTCAAAAAGCCGAACGAGCGTTCGAATCCGCCCTCGTTTAGATCGTCGAAAAACAATCCGCCAATGCCCCGAGTCTCGTTTCGATGCGGCAGGAAAAAGTAGCGGTCGCACCAATCCTTGTATTTCTCGTACAAACCGTCGCCGAACGGCAGGCACGCGGCGCGCGCCGTGCGGTGCCAGTGCAGCACGTCCTCGTCGAACGGATAGTACGGGGTGAGGTCGAAGCCACCGCCGAACCACCAGACCGCGGGGCCGGTCGGCGGCGTGGCGCACAAAAAACGCAGATTCGCGTGCGTGGTCGGCGCATACGGATTGCACGGATGAAATACCAGCGACAGCCCCATGGCCTCGAACGGCGAGCCGGCGATTTCCGGGCGCAAGTTGGACGCCGATGGCGGCATTTTTTCGCCGACGACGTGCGAAAAGGCGATGCCAGCTCTCTCGAATACGCCGCCTTCGCTGAGAATGCGGCTTTCGCCGCCGCCGCCTTCCGGTCTCTGCCATGCGTCGCGGCGGAATTTCGCCGTATCAACCGTTTCGACGGCAGCCGTTATCCGGTCATGCAAGCGGCTCAGGTAGGTCCTGACGGCAGACCCTGCGGCCGCAACCCACGCATCGGAACCACTCTGATCACTCATGGATGCGTCTTGGTCGCTGCGGTCGGGTCACGCTTTTGTCTTGGGGGAACGCTTCTTCGTCGTGGGTTTGACTGCCGCTCTGCCCGCCAGCGCCGGCTTCTTGGTCGCCCTCGGTCTCTTCTTCGCCGCCTTGGATTTGGCGGGAGCCCTGGAAGTGACGGGTGCCGTAACCTTGACAGCCGCGGCCGCCTTCACCGGCGTGCGCTTGCTGGCCGCTGCGATGCCAACCTTGAGTCCTGCCGGAGCCGGGTTTGCCGCGCCACGGACGCCGGCCTTGGGCTTCGCCGCCTTGCGACCCCATTTGCCGAAGGTGCGCGCCGGCGCCGCGGCGATCATGGCTTGGCATTCCTCGAGCGACAGGCTCTTCGGATCTCGATCCTTCGGGATCTTGGCATTGCGCGTCTTGTCGGTGACGTAAGGCCCGTACCGGCCGTTCAGCACTTGCAGCCCCGCCTCCGGAAAATCGAGGATCAATCGATTCGCGTCGGCGATCGCCTTCTCACGGATCACTTCGAGGGCGCGTTCCAGCGAAATCGTATACGGATCGTCGGTTTTCAGCGAAACGTATTTGGCGCCGTATTTTACGTATGGACCGAAGCGGCCCACGTTCGCCGTGATCTCCTCCCCTTGCTGTGTCGCACCGAGTTTGCGCGGCAGCTTGAACAATTCCAAGGCCTCGTCGTGCGTGATCGCGTCCATCTTTTGTCCCGGGCGCAGGCCCGCAAAGCGCGGCTTCTCGGCGTCGTCCTTCGTGCCGATTTGCACGAACGGTCCGAAGCGACCCATGCGCACGCTCATCGGCTTGCCGCTGGCCGGATCCATCCCTAAATCGCGGGCTTGCGCGACCTCTTCGCGGCTTACCGAGCTCTCCGTGTGATTGACGAGATCGATGAAGGGCTTCCAAAACCTTCTCCAGCAAAGGAACCCATTCCTGTTCGCCGGTGGCTACGGCGTCCAGCGAATCCTCCATTTTGGCGGTAAAGTCATAATCGACGTAGGTCGTGAAGTATTGCGTCAGGAAGCGGCTGACGATTTTGCCGATGTCGGTCGCCGTGAATCGCCGGTTCTCGATCTCGACGTAGCCGCGGTCGCGCAGCGTGGAAATAATGGACGCATAAGTCGACGGCCTGCCGATCCCGTATTCCTCGAGCGCTTTGACGAGCGAGGCCTCCGAGAAGCGCGGCGGCGGTTCGGTGAAGTGCTGGGCCGGCAGCAGCGCGCAGAGCTTGATGCGATCACCATCCTGCATGGGCGGCAACACGTGATCGGAATCGTCTTGTACGACGTCGTCCATGCCCTCTTGATAGACCGAGATATATCCCGGCTTGACGAGCGTCGAGCCGTTGGCGCGCAACACGGTGCGCTGCGGCCCATCCGCGCCCGCCAGCATATCGACCGCCACCGTATCGAACACCGCCGGCGCCATTTGGCACGCGACGGTTCGCTTCCAGATCAGCGCGTACAAACGGTATTGATCCGCGTCGATCTTTTTTTCGATGTCAGAGGGTAGGATGGCCGCCGAGGTCGGACGAATCGCCTCGTGAGCTTCCTGTGCGTTCTTCGACTTGGTGCGGTAGGCCCGCGGTTCGTCCGATAATCCCTCCGCTCCATACAGTTTCACGATCACTTCGCGAATTTGTCCGACCGCCTCTTGGGCGAGGTTGAGCGAATCGGTGCGCATGTAGGAAATCAGGCCGACCGCGCCCTCGCCGAAGTCGACACCCTCATAGAGCTGCTGGGCGACGCGCATGGTCTTTTGCGCGCTGTAGCCCAGTTTGCGGGCCGCCTCCTGCTGCAACGTCGAGGTCGTGAACGGAGGCGCCGGGTTGCGGCGCCGCTGCTTGCGCTCCACGCTAAGCACGCTGAGCTCGCCGGCGGCCGCCTGTTTGACATTGCGCTCAACCTCGCGGCTTTGAGCTTCGCTCGTGAAGCTGAATTGCTCGACCTTGGAGCCGGCATACTCGACGAGTTTGCCGGCGAATTTCTGCTCCGCATGCTCGAGCTCGGCGTCGATCGTCCAATATTCGCGCGGCACGAAACCCGCGATTTCGATCTCGCGCTCGCAAATCATGCGCAGCGCCGGGCTCTGGACGCGCCCGGCCGACAAGCCCGGGCGCACTTTCTTCCACAGCAGCGGGGACAGATTGAAGCCCACCAAATAATCGAGCGCGCGCCGCGCCTGTTGGGCGTTGACCAAATCGACCGAAAGCTCCCGCGGGTGTTCCATCGCTTCGCGAACGGCGTTCTTGGTGATCTCGTAGAACACGACGCGCTGTACGTCCTTGCCTTTAAGATCTCCCTGCGCCTTCAGTAATTCATGCAGGTGCCAGGAGATGGCCTCGCCCTCGCGATCCGGATCGGTCGCAAGGTAGAGCGCGTCGGCTTTCTTCATGGCCCTCGATATAGCATCGACGTGTTTTTGGTTGCGATCGACGACTTGGTATTTCATCGCGAAACGGTGCTTGGGATCGACGGCGCCCTCTTTGGGCACCAAATCGCGAACGTGGCCGTAAGAGGCGAGCACGGCAAAGTCCTTGCCGAGGTATTTTTGGATGGTCTTCGCCTTGGCAGGCGATTCCACGATAACGAGATTCCTGCTCAAAGCCGTCTAATGCAATGCGTCGCGGCGCTCTTCGAAGACGAGGTCTTCCATTTGCGCGTAAGCCGATTCCTGGCCGGGCTGGCTGAACAGCACCATCAGAACCACCCATTTCACCTGTTCGATGTCGATTTCGTCCGCCTCGAGCGCCATCAGCCGATCGATGACGAGTTCACGCTCGCCGGCGGACAGGATTCGCAAATTCTCCAAGTACATCAAGTAGCCCCGCACATCGGTGTCGAGCCGCTGCAACTCATGGCCGCTGAACACCCGCACCGCGCGCGCGGTTGCCTCGGCGACCTTGCCCAATTGTTCTCCGGAAAGGCCGTCCAGCCATTCCAACGCCCGATCGATGTCCGGCTCGGCGAACCCGGCCCTATCCAACTCCACTTTCAAAGTGTTGCGATCGGGTCGCGGCGCATCATCCGTGCTCATGTAATTCTCGAACAGGTAGATGAGCAGATCGAGAATGTTGTCTTTCACCTCATCAGCTCCTGGCGACTCGGGAGTAGCGGCCCCCCGGGGCGGCCTGAACGTGGCCTTCGAGCTCGAGGATCAGCATCATCGAGGACACGGCATCTGCCTTGAAGCCGGTACGGACGACCAAGGTATCGATATCCGCAGGATCAAAGCCGAGCGCATCTAACAAGATTTTGTGATCCTTGTCCATTCCCGCCAGCGTTTTCCCCGGCGAAGGCCCGCCGGCCGTTGCCGGTCGATCGGGGGCCAAAAAGCCGGAAAAATCCAATTCGCTCAATATGTCACCGGCCGTTTCGGTCAGTTTGGCGCCCTGGCGAATCAGTTGGTGGCAGCCGCGCGTCAAAGGATTGTGGATGGAGCCCGGGATCGCGAAGACCTCCCGCCCTTGCTCGCCGGCGAGCCGCGCCGTGATCAAGGAGCCGCTTTGGCGAGCCGCCTCGACGACCAATGTGCCGAGGGCAAGGCCGGCGATGATGCGGTTTCGCTGCGGAAAATGACTTCCGCGGGCCGGAGTTCCGAGCGGGAATTCACTTATTAACGCGCCGTGTTCGGCGATTTCCCGGCTCAGCTCCTGATTGCCGGCAGGATAGACCACATCGATTCCCGTACCGAGTACGGCTATCGTCCTGCCGTTGCCGGCGAGCGCCCCACGATGCGCCGCCGTGTCGATGCCGCTAGCCAGCCCGCTCGTGATCGTGAGTCCGCGGTGCGCAAGATATTCGGAGAATGCGTACGCCGTCTCCAGGCCCTGCCGCGTCGGATTGCGGCTGCCGACAATGGCCAGTTGCGGATCGTTCAGCGAGTCGGCGTTGCCGCAGACATAAAGCGCGATCGGGCAGTCGGCGGACGACCGCAATAGTTTGGGGAATCTCGGGTCGGTGAACGGCAGAAGGTCGTGATGCGGCGCCGAGAGCCATGAGATTTCCGCATTGCTCGGCGCCGCTGCTGGGCTCTGCAGGAACTGTCTCGCTGCGGCGGGTAGGCCAGCCCGCGCCCGCAGGTGGTCGGGCGCGCCGGTGAGGCCGGCAGCCTGTCCGAGAGTTTCCAGCGCGGTCGCCAGCAGCGGCAGGCCGAGCCCCGGAGTTCGCGTCAGCGTGATCCAAGCCAAACGATCGTCGCGGGACGGCATATCCGGGATTATCCCCGATTGGCCGCGCCGGTGCGGGTGGTGCCGGCGCCCTGTTCATGCAGATTCGGACCGGCCTATCGGCCGATCCGGCTACGGGTTCTCGACGCGGTCGCCTACGTGAATGATGTTCTCCGCCTCCATGATCAGGCCGAAGCTGATGCGATCGAAGGTCTTGAAGACCATGTAGGTTCCTGAACGTTCGTCGGGCAGACGCACCCGCGGCGCGAAGAATTTCCGCGAGCCGGCAAGAAATCCGTTCTTCTCGTCGTCGCGTACGACATCGCCGTTTTTGTAAACTGCCAACACGTTGCCGGGGACGAGGCCGTCTCGCGCACCTTTATTGATGACCACTACTTGGTATTGGCCGATCACGGTCACGCCGTCGGCGACCGCGATCAGGCGGCCGGCAATCCTTGATTTCGGCGCGCTCGGCACGAAATCGAGGGGCATGTCGACTTCCGAAGGCAGGACTTTGTCGCCGGCTTCGGACTCGCGGGTCGATGTGGTCATGACCAGAGTAGCGGGATCGCCGCCGCGCATGACGCGGCCGGTACCCGTAAAAACGCCGTTGTAACCGACGATTTGATTATCGTCGGGATCGCGCAAGGCATCACCTACACGCACGACGCTGTAGCTCATGCCGATTTCCGGCGGCTTCGAGAAACCGCGGGCGTAGACCGTATTGCCCTCGGCGATCGCCGCGTGATCGTCGAGCGAGGCCAACAGGTAGCCTGCGTGCTTGATCTGTTCGCGCGACAATACAAAGGGCTTCGACATGAACGCCGCCACGGTGGCGTACGGTATTGTCGTAATGGCGGCTTCCAACGGCTCGCTGCGCACGCGGGGCTTCACCATGACCTCATTGCCGCGCTGCACTTGCTGTCCGGCGGATTGGACCACGATCTGCGGATGACCTTCTATGAACACCAGGCGCAGGGTGTCTCCGGGATATATCAAGTGCGGATTATGGATTTGCGGGTTTACTTGCCAGATTTCCGGCCAATGCCAGGGATCCCGCAAGAACACTTTGGCGATTCCCCACAGCGTGTCGCCGCGCTTGACCACGTACGAGTTCGGAGCGTTCGCTGCCAACACAGGCCCGGGGGCTTCGGCAACTGCAGGAACCGCTGCAGCGGACGTCGTGTCGGCGCCGGCGCCGGCGTCGGCAGCCCCCTCGGTCGCCGCTTCCATCGCCGTTTTGTCGTCCCGCGCCGTGGCGTCCGGCGTCGTGGCGTCCGGCGTCGCGGCGTCGGAGACGCCGGCCGCGGCGGGCGCCGGGGCCTCAACCATCGGCCGCCCCGATCGGCAGCCTGCAACGAGCGCGACCCCCAGAAATAGGGCGCCCAACTGTCGGTGTCTTATCAACATCTGCCGGATCGTCTGCGGCTGCATTCGTTTTGCTCCCGTGAGTCACCTGTCTCTCGGTGATGGGCTGACTGATATACTTCCTGCCCGCCGCCGATGACTGGGACGTATCGCCCATGTGCGGTGAGGTAGCGCTTTAGGCGCTACCGCAACTCGTATTAAGTTAAGCAGTGGCGGAACTTTAGCAACATTCTCGAGCCAAAAACACGATATTGCTCTCATAACTTCCATGACAAAGTTAGTAATTCTCGAGTATCCCGATCCCAGGCTGCGGATCAAGGCCGCTCGGGTGGCGGCCGTCGATGCGGAAATACGGCAATTGGCCGATAACCTGCTGGAGACGATGTACACCTCGAACGGAATTGGCCTTGCCGCCACCCAGGTCGACGTGCACAAGCGCCTGTTGGTCGCGGACGTCAGCGAAGCACGCAATGAACCCCTTGTTCTGATCAATCCGGAATTGATCGGCACCGACGGCGAGTGCCTGATCGAAGAGGGCTGCTTGTCCCTTCCCGGCATTTACGCCAAGGTCAAGAGAGCGATGCAAATTCGCGTCCGCGCGCTTGGAAGGGATGGTTTGCCGTTTGAAAAGGACGCGGATGGCCTGGCGGCGGTCTGTATTCAGCACGAAATGGATCACTTGGAAGGCCGGCTGTTCGTCGATTACTTGTCCGAATTGAAGCGCCAATTGATCCGCAGGCGTTTGGCGAAAGAGCGACGCCAGCGCGACGGGGCAGGCGAGGCGCGCAATACCGCCGCGGCTCTTTAAGAGGGGTCTTGAAGCGCCAACCGAGGACTCTGCGACTGGCCTTTGCCGGTACGCCACCCTTCGCGGTACCTGCGCTCGACGCTCTGGCGGCTGCCAAGCACGATATTCGCGGCGTGTTCACCCAGGCGGACAGGCCGGCGGGCCGCGGCCGCGCGCTGCGCGAGAGCGCGGTGAAGAAGCGCGCCGTGGAGCTCGGGCTGCCGGTTTATCAGCCCGAGGATTTTAGATCGCGAGTGGCGCTCGGTCAGCTGGAAAGTCTGGCCGTGGATGCATTCGTCGTCGCCGCCTACGGATTGATCTTGCCGCCCGCCGCGCTCGCCATCCCGGCGCTCGGCTGTTTCAATATCCACGCCTCGCTATTGCCGCGCTGGCGCGGCGCCGCGCCGATTCAGCGGGCGATACTCGCCGGAGACGCCGATACCGGCATATCGATCATGCGGATGGAGGCCGGTTTGGATACCGGCCCCGTGCTCTTGAAGCGCTCGCTCGCGATCGCGGCACGTGATACCTCGCAAACCCTGGGCGAGCGTTTGGCGGCGCTCGGCGGTAATTTGATCTGCGAAGCCCTGGCTGCACTCGCCGAGGCTACCGCCGTCGAAGTTCCGCAATCGTCGGAGGGCGCGAGCTATGCCGCAAAGGTCGGCAAATCCGAGGCGACAATCGATTGGGGCGGCGATGCCGGGGATATCGTCCGCAAGGTACGGGCCTTCAATCCCTGGCCGGTCGCCGAGACTCGCTTGCGCGGCGCGCAGCTGCGTATTTGGGAGGCACAAGTCGCCGAGCAAGCCGACCCGCGTCCCGATAAAACGAACGCCGGCACGGGATCCCCAGCCGCGCAACTTCCCGGCACCGTGCTGAACGTCGCCGCCGGCGGAATCGACGTCGCATGCGGCAGCGGCGTCGTACGGATCACGCGCTTGCAACTGGCCGGGCGCAGAATGCTAAACGCCCAGCAATTCGCGAACGCCGAACGCTTGGCCGGCGTGCGCTTGCCTTGCCCATGAACGCCGCCGCGGGCGCGCGCGCCGTCGCCGCCTATGCCGTGGCGCGGCTTCTGCGCGAAGGCGTCACGCTCGACGCGGCGCTGCACGATGCGTTGGCCACTGCTCGGCCAGAGCTCGCGCCGGCCGTGCGTTCCTTGAGCTACGGGGCGGTCCGCGGCTACTACCGCCACGAGGCCATATTAAGCCGCCTGCTGTCTCAGCCGGTCGACACGCTGGAGACGTTCGTGCGCGCGCTGCTGTCGATCGCCCTGTTCGAACTGGAAGACGCGCAGACTCCGGTTTATGCGATCGTCGACTCCTCGGTGAAGACCGCGAAAGCGACCGACGCGGCGCGAGCAGGCGGGCTGATCAATGCGGTATTGCGCCGCTATCTGCGCGAGCGCGCCGCGATCGATGCGCTCGTCGCGCGAGATCCTGCCGCGCTCCACGCGACGCCGCCGTGGCTTGCGAGCCGGATCGCCGAGGATTGGCCGGGTCATGCGCCGGAATTGCTGGCGGCGATTGACACGCAGGCGCCCATGTGGCTGCGCGTCGACGCTCGACGCACGACCGCTGCCCAATACATCGAACGCTTGGAGGCAGCGGGCATGGCCGCGCGCGCGGAATCCCGCGTGCCGCTGTCCGTGTTATTGGCCACGCCCCGCGATGTGCGTGACTTGCCGGGGTGGGATCAAGGCTTGGTGTCGGTCCAAGACCTCGGTGCGCAGTGCGCCGCGTTTCCGCTCGAACTGGGTCCGGGGCAGCGCGTGCTCGACGCCTGCGCGGCGCCCGGCGGGAAAACGGCGCTGATGGCCGAACGCGAGCCGCGGTTCTCCAAGCTGGTTGCAGTCGACGCCGACCCGGCGCGGCTCGCCCGCGTGCAGGCAAACCTCGTACGCGGCTCGCTCGCCGCGGAACTGATCAGCGCCGATGCGACGCGGCCGCAGACCTGGTGGGACGGCCAACCATTTGACCGCATTTTGCTAGATGCGCCCTGCTCCGCGCTCGGCGTGATCCGCCGGCATCCGGACATCAGGATACGTAAGTCCCCGGAATCCATAGGTAAAATGCCGCCGCTCCAAGGGCGCCTACTGGCTGCAGCCTGGAGTATGCTGAACGCGGGCGGCCGCTTGGTGTACGCCACTTGTACGTTCACGCGCAGCGAAAATCGCGAGGTATTGGACGATTTCATGCGTGTCACGCCCGAGGCCAAACTTGTGCCGGCGACGGACTGGCCGGGATGGCCGGGATTTGGACACCGCGACGAATTCGGCTGCCAAATTCTGCCGGGTGAGGCGGGCGCCGACGGCTTCTATTATGCTGCCTTAAGCAAGCAATGAACGACCAGTATCCGCAGACCGCGCAACGGAGGCGCACCGCAGCAGGCCCGCGGCGCGCGAGCCTACGCGCGTCTTTGTGGTGCCTGGCCGCGTACCTTTCGATCGCAGCTCAGTCCGCCCCGGCGAACGGGCTATCCGGAAGCTTCGAGGTGCGTTCCGCCGATCTCGAACTGGAGGGCGGCGTTTATCACTTAAACGCCGAATTCGATTTGCCGACGGGGGAGGAGGTCAAGCGCGGCCTTGCTGACGGCGTGCCCTTGACGCTGGAGGTGGATCTGGTCGTCGAGCGTGTGCGTCATTTATGGCCGAACAGCGATATCGCGACTCTGACTCAGCGCTACCAGCTGCAATACAACACGGTCAGCGCCCGCTATGTATTGCGCAACGACAACAGCGGCCAACAACAGTCGTTTCCGACCGTGGATGCCGCCTTGGCGAATCTCGCGGCAGTGCGCGGCGTGCCGGTGCTGGACAAATCCTTGCTGCCAGCCGGCCGTCCGTACGTGGCCAACGTTCGCGCCAAAATGGACTACGGCTCGGTACCGCTGACCCTGCGCGTCCTGATGTTCTGGGTCAACGAATGGCATCGCGAAAGCGATTGGTATACGTGGACGCTGCCGCCGTAGTGCGCAAGTACGGCGCGACCGCGCTCGCCGGCGTCGGCGTGGCGTTGTGGCTCGTGGCGCTGCTGTTGCTCGCTTCGGCAGCGCAGAATTCCGAGAAGTTCGACCAATGGTTGCCGTGGATTCTACTGATCAATATCGCGGGGCTGCTGACGCTGCTCGCGCTGCTGGTCGGCAAGCTGCTGCGGCTCGTGCGCGAATATCGCCGGCACGCGCCGGGTTCGCGGCTCAAGGCCCGCACCGTCGCCGTATTCAGCGTATTGGCCGTGGCGCCGATCTTGGTCGTCTATTATTTTGCGTTGCAGTTCCTCAATCGCGGCATCGACAGTTGGTTCGAATTGGAAGTCAGTCAGGGCTTGAAGGACACGCGCGACCTGTCCCGCGCCGCACTCGATTTGCGCGTCCGCGATTTTCAGCAGAATACGGAGGCGATTGCTCGCACGCTCGTCGGCCTGCAGGATCTCGATCTGATTACCGACTTGGACCGGGCACGGCGAGAAAGCACCGCGCTGGAATTCACAGTGGTCGGTCCCAGAGCCCGCATACTGGCGACGAGCTCTGGTCGTCCGATCGATATGCTGCCGCTGCCGGCGACGAACGAGATGATGCTGCAGGTGCGGCGCGGACGCCCTTACGCGAGCCTGGACACGGATTCCGCGGGCGGCTACGTGATCCGCGCCGCGGCTCCGATCGGCGCCGGGGCCGATCCCGGCGGGCGGGTCTTGATCGCGCTCTATCCGGTGCCCGAACAACTCAGCGAACTCGCCGACTCGGTGCAGCGGTCCTATGCTCAATACGCCAACCTGGTGCAGCTGCGTGAGCCGCTGAAGTCGACGTTTGCGCTGATTTTGACGTTCGTCGTGCTGCTTTCGTTGCTTGCCGCCGTCTACGGCGCGTTTTTTGCCGCGCAGCGCCTGGTTCAACCGGTGCAGGACTTGATCGCGGGCACCAGAGCCGTAGCGCGCGGCGATTACGATACCAAGTTGCCGTTGCCTTCCCGCGACGAGCTCGGGTTTCTGGTGACCTCGTTCAACGACATGACGAAACGTCTTGCGCGAGCGCGCATCGAGACGCGCCGAAGCCAGCAAGCCGTCGAGGCGGAACGCGCCGGCTTGGCGATAATCCTCGCGCGATTGTCGACCGGCGTCGTTTCGCTGGAGCCGGATCTGACCGTACGCACGGCGAATCAAGCCGCCAGCGCCATTCTGGGCGTCGACCTGGAAGGCGTGATCGGCAGGCGATTCGACGAATCGATCAGCGATCTACCGCTTTTCGTACAATTCCTGACGGCGGTCAGACAGCGGATCGGAACCGCGCCTCAGGATTGGCGCGAGCAGATCGAACTGCACTCCGATACCGGCCGACGCGTGCTGATGTGCGCCTGCACGGCCTTGCCGAATGACGTCGGCGCCGAGGCGGCGGTCGTGCTGGTGTTCGATGACATCACGACGCTGCTGCAGGCGCAGCGCGACGCCGCGTGGGGCGAGGTCGCGCGACGGTTGGCGCACGAGATCAAAAATCCGTTGACTCCGATCCAATTGTCCGCCGAGCGCATGCGCCGTAAGTTCCTGGGCAGCATGAACGCCCATGATGCGCAAATACTGGAGCGCGCGACGCACACGATCGTCGCCCAGGTCGACGCCATGAAGCAGATGGTCAACGCGTTCAGCGAGTACGCGCGGGCGCCGGACTTGCATTTGGCGCGCTTCGATCTGAATCAGCTCGTCACGGAGGTCGTCGATCTGTACCGCGCGCAGGCGAGCAGCGCGGAGCTCAGCCTGCTGCTCGACGGTCATTTGCCGCCGCTATCGGCCGACCGGATGCGCATTCGGCAGATACTCAACAATCTGATCACGAATTCGCTGGAGGCGCTGGAGGGCCGAGACAAGGCCGCCATCGAAATCGAGACGCGCGTTGCCGAGGACGGCGGCAAACCGGCCGCGGCCATCGTCGTCAGCGACAATGGCCCCGGATTTCAGAGAGATCTGATCGGCACCGTGTTTGACCCATACGTGACCAGCAAGCCGAAAGGCACCGGCTTGGGGCTGGCGATAGTCAAGAAGATCGTCGAAGAACACGGCGGTCGAATAGAGGCGGATAATCGGCCCGGCGGCGGCGCGCGGGTCAGGATCACATTGCCGTTGGGCGAAAGCGGCCGCGGGCTCGGGCCCCGCGAACCGCGCAGAAGCGAACAAAGGAGAGAACGCGTATGACCGCGTCAAGAATATTGGTAGTCGACGACGAAGCGGATATCCGCGAACTTTTGCAGGAGATCCTCACCGAGGAGGGCTACGACGTCGAGGTCGCGGCGAACGCGGCCGCGGCGCGCGCATCGCGCAGTTCGAGAGTGCCGGAATTAGTGCTGTTGGATATCTGGATGCCGGATACGGATGGAATCACGCTGCTGCGCGAGTGGTCGGAAACGGCTGCCTACGACTGTCCGGTCGTCATGATGTCGGGGCACGGCACCGTCGAGACGGCGGTCGAGGCCACGCGTTTGGGGGCGTTCGATTTCGTCGAGAAGCCGTTGTCGCTGACCAAACTGCTGCGCACCGTCGAGCGCGCGCTCGACGCCGGTCGGCGCAAGCGCGCCGCGACGCGCGCGCACGCGGGTTCGCTCGCGGTGCCGATCGGCAAGGGTCGGGCGACGCAGCAGCTGCGCGAGCAAATACAACAGGCGGCGGCTAGTCACTCGCCGGTGCTATTGGTCGGCGAATTGGGCTCTGGCCGCGAGGCTTATGCGCGTTACTTGCATTCCTCGAGCGCGCGCGCAGCGCAACCGTTTTCGATGATCGTCGCGGCAAGTTTAGGCTCGGACCCCGCTGCCGCGCTGTTCGGCACCGAGCGGGACGGCCGGATCGAACCCGGCGCACTCGATCGCGCGGCCGGAGGCACGCTGTACATCAACGGTCTGGAGGACTTGACCAGCGAGGGGCAGCGCGCGCTGCTCGGCGTCATTGAGCAACACGGGTATGCGCGGGTCGGCGGACGCGAACGGGTGCCGCTCGACGTGCGCTGGGTCAGCTCGGCCCAGGAGGGCTTCGAGCTCGGAACCTCGCCGGAGCGCTTCCGCCGGGATCTGATCACCCACCTCAACGTCATCACGTTGAAGGTTCCGCCGTTGCGCGACTACGCCGAGGACGTCCCCGATCTATTGCGCTATTACGTCGACCGACTGGTCGATGATCAGCACTTGCCGCTGCGCCGCTTCAGCGTCGCCGCGCAGAACCGCTTGCGCAATTATCCTTGGCCCGGAAACGTCGACGAACTGAAGAATCTGGTGCAGCGGGTGCTGATTCTCGGTACCGGGGAGGAGATCGGCCTGGAGGAAGTTGAACGCGAGCTTACCGAGAAGCTGGCGGTCGGCGAACCGCTCGTCAAGCAGGACTTGTTGTCGCTGCCGCTGCGCGAGGCGCGCGAACAATTTGAACGCGCCTATTTGCAGCAGCAACTCCTCCTGTGCAACGGCAAGGTCGGGCAACTCGCGAAGCGGGTCGGCATGGAGCGTACGCACCTTTACCGGAAGTTGCGAGCGCTCGGCGTCGAGTTTCGCCAACTAGGCGATGATTGACGGGGTTTGGGCGCCCGCGCGCGTCAATCGCCGACGCGAATTACCAGGACTTCGACTTTGGCCTTGCGCAGGATCTGCCGCATTCGATTGAGTTCATCGAGGTTCGACACCGGTCCGATGCGTATGCGGTGCCAGGTATCGTTGTCGACCGACACCTTCTGCACCTTGGATTCGATGCCCTGCAACGCGAGCTGGGCGCGCACCCGATCCGCTTCGGCATAATCCTTGTACGAGCCGGCTTGCAGCACATAAGTGCCTGGACGCGTTTCGGGGGCCGGACGGACATCCGGTTTCACGTCCTTGCCGTTCTTCGGCACGACGACCTCGAAATTCGGCAGCATTTTATAGAAATCGTAGGATTTCGCGGGCATAGCCGGCGGTTCCGCCGCGCCGGCGCCGGTGTCCTCGGCATCGCGCGTTCCGCGCGCATCGCTCGATGAAGGCCTCTTCTTCTCCGCTTTGACCGGCCGGCCCGCAATCGCCCGCGGTTCGTGATCCCGAACATAGACGATGCCCGCGACAGCGAGGCCCACGACGAGCCCGATCGCCAATCCGCTCCATCCGGAGAAGCCCGCGGGCCGTGCCCGCCGCGTCTTATAGTCGACTGCCACGGGCGCGCCTACATCGTCTCGGGCGCCGATACGCCCAGGATTTCGAGGCCGTTGCGTATCACGACCTGAGTCGCGAGAGCGAGCGCGAGCCGCGCGTCGCGCAACGGCGCATCGTCGACGATGATTTGATGAGCTCCGTAATTCGTGTGGAAGTCATTCGCCAGGTCGCGCAAATAATGCACCAAGGCATGCGGTGCGCGTTGCGCGGCGCTCTGCTCGATGACCTCCGGATATTGGCACAATTGCCGGATCAATTGCTGCTCCTGCGCGCTCTCCAGCAGCTCGAGTCCGGCCAAGCCATTGCCGCAATCGTGCGTCAGCCCGCGATCTCGCAGCTGGCGCATCACGCTTGCCACGCGGGCGTGGGCATACTGAATGTAATACACCGGATTCTCGTTCGAGCGCGTCGCCGCCAGCTCCAAATCGAAATCCAGGTGCTGGTCGTTGCTGCGCATGACGTAGAATAGTCTCGCGGCGTCGTTGCCGACATCCTTGCGCAGATCGCGCAAGGTGACGAATTCGCCCGAGCGGGTCGACATCTGCGCTTTCCGGCCTCCGCGGAACAGCGATACGAACTGAACCAATCGCACTTCGAAGCAATCCGGCTGCCCGCCGAGCGCGATCAGTCCGGCGCGCACCCTGGCGATATAGCCGTGGTGATCCGCGCCCAGCACGTACAGCAAATGCCCGAAGCCGCGCGACAGCTTATTGAAAATATAGGCGATGTCCGACGCGAAATAAGTCTTGACGCCGTTCTCACGGACCATCACGCGGTCCTTTTCGTCGCCGAATTCGCTGCTCTTGAACCAAAGCGCGCCGTCCTTGCGATAGGCGTGGCCCGCACGCTCGAGGGCGGCGAGCGAGCGGTCGATCGAACCATCCTCGGCAAGCGACCGCTCGGAGAACCAGCGATCGAACTCGACGCCAAAGTCGCTCAGATCATTCTGTATGTCGCTCAAGATGTCGTGCAGCGCGAAATCCAATATCCGAAGGAACACGGCTTCGCCGAGCAGCGCGCGCGCGCGCGCGACCAGAGCGTCGATGTACGCGTCCTTGTCACCGCCGTGCGGCTCGTCCGGCGGCAAATCCGCGAAGATCTCGTCGCCGCCGCGCCGCAATCCGGCCCCTTCCGCGGCAAGCAGCTGCTGGCCGATCGCGCGTATGTACTCGCCTCGGTAGCCGTTAGCCGGAAACGTGAATCGCTCGCCGCAGGCCTCCAAATACCGCAGCCACGTGCTGACGGCCAGAATCTCCATTTGCCTTCCCGAGTCGTTGACGTAGTACTCGCGCGTGACCCGATAGCCGACTGCCGCGAGCAAATTGCCGAGCGTCGCCCCGTAGGCTGCGTGGCGGCCGTGACCAACGTGCAGCGGGCCGGTAGGGTTCGCGGAGACGAATTCCAACAACACCGTGCGGCCTTGACCGAGGTCGGATCGGCCGTATTCGCGTCCTTTCGCAAGGATGAGTTTCATCTGATCGTGGTAGGCGCCGCTACGCAGAAAAAAATTGATGAATCCGGCGCCGGCAACTTCCACCTTCGCTACGGCCGCATCGGCCGGCAAGGCCGCGATCAGCGCGGCCGCCAGCTTGCGCGGATTCTGGCGCGTCGCCTTGGCGAGCCGCATCGCAAGGTTGCACGCAAAGTCGCCGTGCACGGCCTCGCGGGTGCGCTCGACCTCGATTTTCGCCGTGCGCGCGGCTGCCGGTACGAGTTCCTCCGGCAGCGACGCCAGCGCCTCGCGCAGTAGGTTTTCAATCAAATTCTTCACAAGCGCACCATTCAGGCCGAGTCCAAAGGGACGGCAGTTTACCCGAAACCGCTCAATCCACTTCGAGCGGATCGACGTCGATCGACCAGCGCAGCCCCGGGGGGACGGCCCTCTGATCAATCGCATCGATCCACGCGCCGAGAAACCGTTGCAGTACGGGCCGTGTTTCCGCTTCGATCAGCAAGTGCGCGCGAAAATGGTCTGCACGCCGGGCTATCAGCGCGCTCGCAGGGCCCAAAATCTTAATGCTTCCATCTCCCACTTGCGCGTTGGCGGCGGCACGGCCGAGATCGGCGGCCGCGCCCAGGAATGCGTCGAGACGAGCCACATCTCTCGCCTCGGCCCGCAGCATCGCGAGGCGCGAAAACGGCGGCCAGCGGGCCTCGCGGCGCTCGCGCAACGCAGCCGACGCGAAGGCATCGTAGCCCCGCGTGACGAGCAGGTTGAGCAGCTGATGCTCGGGGAACTGGGTTTGAATCATGACTTCGCCCCGACGCGCCTCGCGCCCGGCGCGACCGGCGACTTGGATGATCGTTTGCGCGAGGCGCTCGGCGGCGCGATAGTCCGTGGCGAACAAGCCCTGGTCGGCGTCAAGGACCACGACCAAGCTGACGTTGGCGAAGTGGTGACCCTTGGTCAGCATCTGCGTGCCGACGATAATGCGCGCCGCGCCGCTGTGTACGCGCTCGAGGACGGCGTCGACCGCGCCCCGCGCCGACGCGGTGTCTCGATCCAAACGCGCCAGCGGATACGCCGGGAACAGGCGCCCCAAGGTTTCCTCGACGCGCTCCGTACCCTGGCCAACGGGACCGAGCGCGTGACCGCAGCTGCCGCATGTCTCCGGCACCGGCCGATGGGCGCCGCAGTGATGGCAGCGCAGCTGCTTGGCCCGCAAGTGCAGCGTCATGCGCGCGTCACAGCGCGCGCATGGGGCCGCCCAACCGCAGTTGCTGCAAAACAAAGTCGGCGCATAGCCGCGCCGGTTCAAGAACACGATGACTTGGCCGCCGGCCTGAAGATGCCGCTCGATCGCGTGGATCGCCGGTTGCGACAACCCCTGGTCGGACGCATGTTTTCTCAAGTCCACGATCGACATCCGCGGCGCCTGCGCCGCGCCCGGGCGATGCGGCAACAAATGTGTCGAGTAACGGCCTTGCGCCGAGTTCTCGAGAGTTTCGAGGGACGGCGTCGCCGAACCCAGCACGATCGGCACTGCACTGCGTTGTGCTCGTAGCACTGCGAGGTCGCGCGCTGAATATCTGAAACCCTCCTGCTGTTTGTACGACGCATCGTGTTCTTCATCGACGACGATCAATTCGAGTTTCGGCATCGAAGCGAACACGGCGGATCGCGTGCCGATGACGATGCGCGCCGAACCGCAATGCGCGCGGCGCCAGGCATCGCGCCGGTCCGAGGCGGCGAGCCCGGAGTGTAGTACCGCGAGAGCGGCGTGGAAGCGCCGCCGGAATCGATCGACGAGCTGCGGCGTCAATGCGATTTCCGGCACCAATACCAAGGCCTGCCCGCCGTCGGCGATCGCCGCGGCCACCGCTTGCAAATAGACTTCCGTCTTGCCGCTGCCCGTCACGCCGCACAGGACGTGCACGGCGAAATGCGACGAGGATTCGAGTATCGCGCCGACCGCGGCGGCTTGCGCCGGCGTCAGCACGACGTCGGCTGCTCTCGAAGGGCAGCCATCCGCCGCGGCGCCGGTTGACTGTTCGTCGGCCGCCGCGTCGACGGTCGTCGCGCTGACCCAGCCGCGCGCCAAGGCCGCGCGAAGTGGCATCGACGGGAATCGCGAGCGCAACGCTTCGATCGTCTGCGCGCCGTGCAGCGCGAGCAGCGCGAGCAATGCCCGTTGCTTCGGGGCGCGCCGATCGCTCGGCGTTTGCGACTCCTCGCGCCCCAGCGAAGTCAGATCCCAGGATTGCGTGACCTCGCCGGCGCCTTGACCGTCGCGCAGGCCCGAAGGCAAGGCGGCGGCGAATACTTCGCCGATCGGGTGATGGTAATAGCCGGCCGCCCAGCGCAGCAGCTCGAAGGTCACGTCGTCAAATATCGGCCGCTGGTCCAGTACAGCCAGCGCGCACTTCAGCTTCGCTCGCGGTATCGGCGATTCGACGGCCAAGCCCACGAGAATTCCCACTAATTGCCGACGACCGAACGGCACTCTCACTCGCACACCGGGCAGCGGCGGCTGAAATTCACCGCCACCGCCGGCAACCGGCGGCAAATAATCAAAGACGCGGCGCAGCGGCGTATCCAATGCGACCTGCAAGATCAAAGCGTTCCTTTTGTCCACAAAACCTGTGGATAAGATTGTTGAAAAGCCGGGATCACTTGCCCTAAGTGCCCGTCCCGTTTCAAGTCGCATTCAAATTGGCGAAAAAGTATCCTAATTCCAGCTAAATTCATTATATTCAATGCATTGCGTCGCCCTCTGGATCCGTCGTCAAAGGGTATTAGGCAAATATTGCACTCGCAGTTCGCTGCTATGTGCGTAAGTCGCTGATCTAGCGGATCGCGCAGTCAACCCTGGGCTCCGGTGGACGTTTATACCTGCATCGGTCAAGGTTCGTCGATGATTAAGGGACGAGGCATGCCGCACTTTGCTACGCTCGCAGAGGCTTGGATGGACTGGGCAGGTCCAGCCGGCGCACCCGAGGATGCGGTTCTGGACCAGACGAAAGAACTCGATAAATTCTTAGCCGAGGTCGAGCGCCGCGCCTTTCGTATCGCCCAAGTCGCGTTGCGTGATGCCGACGACGCGCTCGACGTGGTCCAGGACGCCATGCTGCGGCTAGCGCACCATTATGCGACAAAGCCGAGTGCGGAATGGCGGCCTCTGTTCTATCGCATCTTGGCGAACGGCATTCGCGACTTGCAGCGCCGACGGGCAGTGCGCAAGCGCTTTATGGCCTGGCTGCCGGGTCCCATGGAGGACCCGGACGGCGACGCCGAGGATCCGCTGGACAGCGCCGCTGACCCCGGACCCGCGGCGCCCGAGATATTGATGCAGGCGCAGGCGATGCAGCGCCTGGAGGAGTCGCTGCGGGATTTGCCCGCGCGGCAGCGCGAGGCTTTCATGCTGCGCAACTTCGAAGGCTTGGACGTCGCCGAGACGGCCCGCGCGATGGGTTGTTCGGAAGGCAGCGTCAAAACGCATTATTCGCGCGCGGTGCACGCGCTGCGCGAGCGATTGGGCGAGGTATGGTGATGGACGGATCTCGGAGAACTCCGCTGGAAGAACGTAGCCGCTCGCTGTTCAACGACAGCGTTCGCGATCTCGACATGCGAGTGCGTTCGCGACTGACGCAGGCGCGTCACGCGGCGCTCGCGGCCGGCACGCGCCGGCGCTTGGGGCGCGTTCCGTTGTGGACCATCGCGGCGGGTGCGACCGCGGCGGGCGCGCTCGGAGTCGCGATTTGGTTCGGTGCCTCCGTCGGCCATCACGCGGTATCCGCGGCCGACGTCCGGCCGAACCTCGAAGATTTGGAGATCGTCGCATCGTCCGATCAAGGGTCGGGAGACGCGATGGATATGCTGCAGGACGACGTGGAGTTTTACGCGTGGGCCGCCGGTCGAACGGAAAACGCGGACAAAGGCAACGCCGGATGAGAGGCGGTTGAAGGCCCCGGCATATTGCTTGGCAATCGGTGCCGTGCTTTGCGCCGCCGCGGCCGCCGCGCCGCCGCCAGGGCAGGCCCCAGGTCCGCCTCCACCGCCGGCTTCGCAGGCGACGCCACCGCCGGCGGCTGCGAGGAAACCGGCGATGCCGCCCGATGACTCATTGATCGAGTTCTTGGGTTCGGATGACGTGGGCGAGGTTGGCTGGTGGGATTATTTCAATCATGCGGGGCCGCGCGCAAAGGCAGCCCCGCCGCAGGATCCATCGCAATGATTAGGGCGCTGATCGTCTCAATAACGCTCGTACTGGCGGCCGCCGGCAACGGCCTCGCGCAGACTTCCGAAGGCGCGCCGGCGCCATCGCCGCGCCCATGGCAATCGCTGTCACCGGCGCAACAACGGGTGCTGCAAAAATTTCAAAGCGATTGGAGTAGTTTGCCGCCGGCCCGTCAACAGGCGCTCAGCCAAGGCAGCCAGCGTTGGCTGTCGATGACGCCCGAGCAGCGTACACGCGCCGAGACGCGATTCAAGCAATGGCGTGCAATGCCGCCGGAGGAGCGCCAAGCGTTGCGTCAGCGCTGGCAGCGCTTCAAGAGCCTGCCTCCCGAGGAGCAGCAGCGCATCCGGGCCTCATATCGGCGGTTTCGTCAAATGCCGCCCGAGGAGCGGCGGTCGCTGCGGCGGCAATGGCGTCTGATGAGCCCGGCGCAGCGCCGCGACGCCGTTCAGCGACGCCGCCCGCGGCGCTAAGGGCCGGCCGGCTAGCCGGCGGCCTTTACGGCCTGGATCAGCTGGGCGACGGCCGATTGTGCGTCGCCGTAGAGCATGCGCGTCTGATCGAGGACAAATAAGGCGTTGTCGATCCCGGAAAAGCCCTGACCCTGACCGCGCTTGATGACGATGACGTTCTTGGCCTTATCGGCGCTCAATATCGGCATTCCGTAGATAGGGCTCTGCTTATTGGAGCGCGCGTCGGGATTCACGACGTCATTCGCGCCGATGATCAATGCGACGTCCGCCGTTTCGAACTCAGCGTTGATTTCGTCGATATCGGCGATCAAATCATAGGGTACGCCCGCCTCGGCCAGCAGCACGTTCATGTGGCCCGGCATGCGGCCGGCTACGGGGTGTATCGCGAATCGCAACATGACGCCGTGTTCGATCAACAAATGGCACAATTCCCAGACCTTGTGCTGAGCTTGCGCGACGGCCATGCCGTAGCCCGGCACGACGATGACCTTTTGCGAAAATGCCAGCATGACGCCGGCATCCGAGGCCTCGATCGCCTTTTGAGTGCCGGTCACGCCGACCCCGGCCGGCCCCGAGCTCTCGCCGAAATTCGAAAACAATACGTTGCCGAGCGAGCGGTTCATCGCTTTCGCCATCAACTGCGTCAGCAAGGTGCCGGCGGCGCCGACGACCGTTCCGGCGATGATCATTGCGGCGTTATCCAGTACGAAGCCTTCGAATCCGACCGCGAGGCCGGTCAGCGCGTTGTACAGCGAAATAACGACCGGCATGTCCGCGCCGCCGATCGGCAGCGTCATCGCGATGCCGAGGAGCAGCGCAAAAATGAAGAAAAAGGAGACCGCGGCGGGACCCGGGTGTAGGCCGGAAACGATCGCCGCGCCGAAGGCAACGGTAATCAACAGAATCGCAAGGTTCACGAGCTTCTGGCCGCCGAAGCGCACCGACTTCGTGATCAAGCCCTGCAGTTTGGCGAACGCGATCAGACTGCCGCTGAAGGACACCGAACCGATGAAACCGCCGATCGCGGCGATCGCCAAATGAGCCAGGCTGTGCTGTTCGCCGCGAAACAGTTCGACCGCGGCGATCGCCGCGGCGGCACCGCCGCCCATGCCGTTGTACAGCGCAATCATCTGCGGCATGTTGGTCATCGCGACGCGTTTGCCGCTGACCCATGCCAGAGCGCCGCCCACCAGGATCGCGCAGATCACGAGGACCAGATTGAACGTCGACGCTCCCATGAACGCGAGCGTCGCCAGCGTGGCAAGCAACATGCCGACGCCCGCCCAACGCACGCCGCTGACGGCGGTCAGCGGCGAACTCATACGCTTCAAGCCGATGATGAACAGGCCGGCGGCGACCAGATAACTCAATTGAGTAAGCGTTTGCACCGACATGGTTGCGGTAGCCATCAGCGCTTTCCCTTGTTCTTGCCGGCGGTCACGAACATCCGCAGCATGCGCTCCGTTACGACGTAGCCGCCGACCGCATTTCCGGCCGCGAGGAATACGCCGACGACGCCGATGACACGCACGAGCGTGGTGTCCGCGGCGGCGAGCGCCACCATCGCTCCGACCAGCACGATGCCGTGCACGAAATTCGAACCCGACATCAGCGGCGTGTGCAATATGACCGGTACACGCGAGATCACTTCATAGCCGGTGAACGCCGCAAGCATGAAAATGTAGAGTGCGATGACGCCGTCGATCATGTCTTGTGCCCTTCCACGGCATTGCGCGTGGCTTCGTGCTTTATTTGGCCGTCATGAGTCAGGACGGCGCCCGCGAAGACCTCGTCCTGCCAATCGATCGCCAGTTCGCCCTTCGACAGCGCCGGCTTCAAAAAATTGAACAAATTTCGAGCATACATTTCACTCGCGTGATACGGCAGCGTCGCCGGCAGATTGACCGGACCCAAGATGCTGACTCCGGCATGCACTACGGTGCTGCCCGCGCGCGTCAGCGCGCAATTGCCGCCCTGCTCCGCGGCTATATCGATGATGACTGAACCCGGCTTCATGCGCTCGACCACAGCCTCGCTGATGATCATGGGCGCAGCCCGGCCGGGCACCGAGGCGGTGCTGATCACGGCGTCGCTCGCGGCAATACGCGCATCCAGCACGTCCTGTTGCTTGATTTTCTCCTCTGCGGTCAACTCGCGGGCATAGCCGCCGACGCCTTCGGCCGATACGCCGGTTTCGACGAATTTGGCGCCCAGGGATTTGACCTGATCCCGGGTGGCGCTGCGCACGTCATATCCCTCGACGACGGCCCCGAGGCGCTTTGCCGTCGCGATGGCCTGCAGGCCCGCGACGCCCGCGCCGATGACCAGTACCGAGGCCGGACGGATCGTGCCGGCGGCCGTCGTCAGCATGGGCATGAATTTTTCGAGCGCGTTGGCCGCAATCAACGCCGCCTTGTAGCCGGCGACCGCGGCCTGCGAGGACAGCGCGTCCATCGATTGGGCGCGCGAAATGCGCGGCACCAATTCCATCGCAAAGCTGGTCGCGCGGCGGTCACGCAAAGCGCGCACGATTTCCGGCCGCGCATAGGCTTGCATGAAACCTACGACGACAGCGCCCGCTTTGAGCGCGCCCACTTCGGCGAGGCTCGGCGGTTGGACCTTCAGAAGCACGTCCGAGCGCGCAAGAATCGCCCCGGGGTCGGCGAATTCGACGCCGGCGTACTGCTTGTCGGGAAATTGCGCGGACACGCCCGCGCCGCTCTGCATCAGCACGGTGACGCCGGCCGCCTTCAGTTTCGCGGCAACCTCCGGCACGACCGCGACGCGAGTTTCATTGGCAGCGGTCTCTGTGAGGACGCCGACGACGACGGACATTAGGATATCTCCGTAAACATTGAATTATGGCACAGGAGTCGACTATCTTAGCCTTTGTATGAAGAACGCGACAGACGACAAGAGTGAGCTGATGGAGTGGCGGAGCGAGGCGGTCGCGGCCGTCAGGGGCTATCCGTTGTCGCAGCAAATACTGCGCACCGATGTGTCCGGCATGCCGCTCGAATGGGTCGATTATCGAGAAGCGGCGCGGCTATACCATACCGAACAAGTCGCCTATACCTGCGGAACGCTGCTCTACCGGCTCTACGGCGGCACATCGGCGGCCACCGGCTTGCGAACGATCGTCGACGTGAATTCGATCATCGCGACGCTCGGTCATACCGGCAACCCGGGAAATCTGCGCGGCGCGGCTTACACGCCGCCGCTAAATAATCAGACGCTGTTTCGCCGCGATGCCTTTCTATGCCTTTATTGCGGATCCCGATTCTCGTACAGCCTGCTGTCGCGCGATCACGTGACGCCGTTCAGCCGAGGCGGCCATGACATTTGGAGCAACGTCGTCACGGCTTGTCGCCGCTGCAACAATGCGAAGGCTTCGCGGACGCCGGAGCAGGCCGGAATGCAGTTATTGGCAGTGCCGTTCACGCCGACATACGCGGAATACATATTTTTGAAGGGGCGTCGGGTGTTGACGGACCAGATGGAATATTTGCTGGCTCATTTCCCGCGCTCGAGCCCGTTGCACGAGCGCATCCAACGCTGGCCGATGTGAGCGGCGAAGCGCGCGCCGGCGCCGTCTATCACGTCGACGCCAGCTATTTCATCTTTCGTGCGTATTACTCCATGCCGTCCGATATAACCGACGCCGACGGCAACGCGACGCACGCGTTGTACGGCTTTGCGCGGTTTTTGTCCGATTTGTTGGAAAAGGAACGGCCCGTGCGCATCGGCGTGGCGTTCGATCACAGCCTGCGCAGCGAAACTTCGTTTCGAAACGGCATTTACCCCGCGTATAAGGCCAACCGCGAAGCGCCGCCGGCGGATCTCGCGCGGCAGTTCGCGCTTTGCCGCGAGTTCTGCAGGCACATGGGAATAGCGGAATTCGCGAGTGCAAGCTACGAGGCCGATGACATCATCGGCACGCTGGTTGCGCGAGCCCGCGCGGCGGGCTTTCGCAATATATTGATGACACGCGATAAGGATTTGTCGCAGTTGATTCGCGACGGCGACATCTTCTGGGATTACGGCGGCAACACCCGCTATCAATATCACGATATCGGGGCGCGATTCGGCGTTTACCCGGAACGCATCGCGGATTTCCTGGCGCTGACCGGCGACGCCGTGGACAATATCCCGGGGGTCCCGGGCGTCGGCAAAAAGACCGCCGCGGCCTTGCTCGCCGTTTTCGGCTCGCTCGATGAGTTGTACGCGAACATCGACCAAGTACCAGGCTTGAAAATGCGCGGCGCGGCAGCCGTCGCGGTCAAGCTTCGCGACCACAAGGAGGACGCCTATTTGGCGCGGCGCTTGACCGGCATAGTCTGCGATATGCCGCTGCCGGCGACGATCGAGGATCTGCGGTTGCGCCCGCCGGACAGCGCCGGCCTGGAGCTCTTTTTCGACAGGCATGGATTCGGCGGCATATTGCGGCAGCAGGCCCGGCGTATTGCGGATCAGGCGGAGCAAACGTACGGGATAAGATCGACCGCCCGGACACGGGGAGAACCGAATTCATGACCATCCTGGTGGTAGGCCTATTACTGTTTCTCGGCGTGCACTCGATTGCTATCGTCGCCCCGCAGCTGCGGGAACAGGCGAGGCGGCGTTTGGGCGAGGCGGCGTGGAAGGGCGGGTACGGGATCATTTCGCTGCTCGGTCTCGTGCTAATTGTGCACGGCTTCGCGCTGACGCGAGCGGCGCCGATCGTGCTGTACACGCCGCCTGCGTGGATGCGGCACGTCACGTTCTTGTTGATGCTGCCGGTATTCCCGCTGTTGTTCGCGGCCTACCTGCCGGGCAAGATCAAGACCGCGGCGAAACATCCGATGCTTGCTGCCGTGAAATTATGGTCGGTCGCGCACCTGCTCGCCAACGGCCGCATGGCCGACCTGCTGTTGTTCGGCAGCTTTTTGGCTTGGGCTGTCGCCGATCGCGTCTCGCTGAAGAATAGGTCGCCGCAAACGCAGCGAACCGCCGCACCGTCGCGTTGGAACGATGCGATCGCGGTGGTTCTAGGCCTCGCGATTTATGGGCTGACGATCGGTTGGGCGCACTTGCGCCTGTTCGGCGTCTCGCCGCTGGGCTGAAGCCGCTTGGCCGCCGAGACCTAGGCTTGCCGCAAGCGGCCGCGCCGGAAATCGCGGATGATCTCGCGGGCGGCGTTGTGACCCGGCGCGCCGGTGACGCCGCCGCCCGGGTGCGTCCCGGAACCGCACATGTACAAACCGCCGAGCGGGCCGCGGTAATCGCCGTATCCCAGCATGGGCCGCGCCGAGAACAACTGATCCAGGCTCAGAGCGCCGTGAAAGATATCGCCGCCGACGAGACCGAACGTGCGCTCCAAATCCAGGGGGCTCAAGATTTGCCGGCCCAATACCGCGGCTTTGAAATTCGGCGCATGGGAGTTGACGAGCCCGATCATCAGATCCGCGACTTCCTCGCGGTGCTGATCCCAAGATGCGCCGTTCGGCAGGGTCGGGGCGACATGCTGGCAAAACAGACTGGCGACGTGCTGTCCGGGCGGCGCCAAGCCATCGTCCAGCGTTGACGGAATCAGCAATTCGACGATCGGTTGTCTGGACCACCCGCAGGCCTTGGCATCTAGATACGCCCTGTCCATATAGTCGAGGCTCGGCGCCATGATGATGCCGGCCGTGTGATGCTCCGCGGCGATGCGGCCCGGCAAGACGGTGAAATCCGGCAATTCGGCCAGCGCGACATTCATGCGGAAAGTCCCGGAGCCGCAGCGCCAACGGCCGATTCGCTGCAAAAAATCACTGTCGAGGGCCTTGGAGTCGATCAGCGATCCGTACAGCAGCTTCGGATTGAGGTTCGAGACGACGCAACGCGCCATAACCGCCTCTCCCCGCTCGGTAATGACTCCCACGGCGCGGCCCGCCCGCACGATAATCTCCCGCACGGCGCTCTGAAGGCGGATGTCGACGCCGCGCGCCGCCGCGCACTTGGCCATGGCTTGGGTAATCGCGCCCATGCCGCCGATCGCGTGGCCCCAAACGCCCTTCTTGCCATTGACTTCGCCGAAGACGTGATGCAGCAAGACGTAGGCGGAGCCGGCGTTGTAGGGGCTCGCGTAATTGCCGACGATGCCGTCGAAGCCGTAGGCAGCCTTGATCGGCGCGCTTTCGAACCAGGCGTCGAGATAGTCGCCGGCCGACTTGACGAACAAGTCCAACAGTTCCCTGCGCATCGGCAGATCAAGCTTGGCGAGACGCTTACCGAGACGCGCGCTGCGCAGCAGCTCAGGCAATGCCTCCAGCCAGCCGCCGGCGGTGACGTTCGGCGGCGTCTCGAGCACGAGGTCGCGTAACACGTCTGCGATTACTTCGAGCTGCTCGGCGTATGGGGCAAGCGCGGCCGCGTCGCGGGCGGAGAATTTCGCGACCTCCGCGGCGGTCTTGCCGCCGCCGACCTTCAGGTATTGGCCTCGGTCCAAGGGCAGGAAGTTCGCCAGCGGCCGCTCCACCACGCGCAAGCCGTGGCGGGACAGCTCAAGGTCCCGGATGATTTTCGGATTCAGCAGAGATACCGTATAGGCGGCGACGGAATTACGGAAGCCGGGGTGAAATTCCTCGGTCACGGCAGCACCGCCGACCACCGGTCGCCGCTCCAGTACGGTCACCTTGAGTCCGTGCGCAGCCAAATAGGCTGCACAAACGAGGCCGTTGTGGCCACCGCCGACGATCACGGCGTCGCGCAGTGCGGACTCAGCCATGGCACCGCTCGCGCTGCGCTATCGCGAGATTCCGCAATGGCCGGCGCCTCAAACCCTTTCGAATCACGGCCCGCGATTCCATGCGCGGCGCGGCACTCGCCGAGATCCCTCGATCGTATCGAAACAAAGTCGACCGTACCGCCGCGACGACTTGCGCCGCCGCCGACGTCCCGCGCAGCGGCTGCGATAATTCGAGCTGCACCCCGCGCCCGGTAGCACCGCGGTTGCAGATGTTGCAACCATGAACGGCCGGAAATCGATGGCCTTCGGTATCGGCGCGGGTGCCGGTGGCGCGAATGGCGGTCGCCAGCCGGTCGCGCAGGGCCGTATCCCTGCCGCCGAGAAACAGCCGCTCGTCGGCGTCCGCGCAGCCGTGAACGGCGATAACCCGAGTGCACTCGGCGATCAGCGCCAAGCACTCTGGCTCATCGAATCGATGGCTCGTCAAATGCAGGGCATGGAAATTATTCTGTGGCCTAAAGCCCTCGAGCAGGTATAAATTGAATTCCTCGCCGGCAATTTCACGCGCCACTTCGGATGTTCCGTTCTCGATGCCTCCGGCGTGCGGCGCGATCACGGCGATACGCGACGAGCGTCGGCGAGCGACAAGAATCTCGTAATCTCTTCCGCGCACTTGCGCGCGGGCGAGATCGGCGTAATCCCGATAATTATTTGCGTCCGGAAGATGGGTCCTGGGCTTCGAGTGGTGCATGTTTTCTTTTGTACCACCTTCGAGCGGAATCTGCGATAAGGGACATCATGAACTCCGAGCACATCGCTGCGCCGCGCCCGGCAGCAGCAACGATTCCATGGCGCATCGTTCCGCCTCTCGCGAGCACCGCGCTGATCATGGTCGGCGCGGGCGTGCTGGGCTCGCTGCTGCCGTTGCGATTCGCGGCCATGGGCTTTTCGGCCGGAGTCATCGGCTTGCTCGCGACCGCCGAGGCACTCGGCTTTCTGGCGGGCTGCCTATACGCCCACAGGATCATCGCGCCGATCGGTCTCGAACGGGCATATGCGACTTTCGCCGGCTTGAAGGCGGTCGCGATTCTGGGACTGCATTTCGCCGACAACGCCACGACGATTGCGCTGCTGCGCTTCTTGATCGGCATCAACGCTGCGGGTCTCGCGGTCGTCGTCGAAAGCTGGCTGAACGCCTTGGCGCCGAACGAGCAGCGAGGTCGGGTGCTGACGCTTTACGTGCTTGTATACGGTCTGTTTTTTGGCGGCGGGCAGTTGTTGAGCCAAAACTTGAACGTGCGCGGTCCGGAGCTCATTTTCATTGCCGGCATCGCGACGACGCTCGCGCTCGTGCCGATGGTTGCGATCGATGTGCGCGCGCCGGCATTGCCCAGCCGCGTCAAGCTCGAGATCTTGAAGGCCTTGCGCACCTCGCCGGTCAGCGTGCTCGCGTGCTTGTTGAACGGCCTGACCTTGACGGCGTTCATGACGGTCGGACCGCTGTTCGGCGAGCGCATCGGTCTCGATCAGCGGCACATCGTCGTGCTGATGGCGTTCGTGTCCCTCGGAAGCCTCTTCCTACAGTGGCCGATCGGCTATTTCTCGGACAAATTCGACCGTCTTTACGCCTTGATCGGCCTGGGCGTCGGAATTCTCGCCGTCGCGGCGGCGCTTGCCACGGCGAATCACGGAACGCCATTTCTGCTGCTTGCGGCGCTGTTCGCGATATTCGGCGGACTCGCGGAGAGCCTCTACGCCGTCGGCGTCGCGCATGCCAACGACCGCGCGGTCGCGACCGACTACGTGGCTCTTTCCTCGACGCTGCTGTTCGTCTGGGCTCTCGGCGCCTCGATCGGCCCGACCACGGGGACATACGCGATTCAGGTGACGAGGGCCGGCGCGTTCTTCGTCTACGTCATCGTGCTGACGATGGTGTTCACGTTGTTCGCCGTTTGGCGGCTTTCCCGCCGCAAGATCGACCGCGTCGTCGAGTCGCGCGAGGAATTCTTGGCGTATCCGCAGACTTCGCCGGAAATCTACGCTTGGCTGCCTTACCACAAGGACGCGCCGGCGGCGGCGGCCGACCGGCCGTTCGACCAGCCGCCGCCGCAGAACGACCGGTAATGCGCGAGGCGCGCGGTGCCGCGTCAGGCCTGTTCCGCGGACACGTATTTGAGCTTGAGCGCTGCGGCGACGGCTTCGTGCGTGATCTTGCCGGCGTGCACATTCAGGCCTTGGGCCAATCCTTGGTCATTGGCGGTCGCTTGTCGCCAGCCGAAATCCGCCAGTTCCTTGACGTACGGCAAAGTTGCGTTCGTCAGCGCAACCGTCGAGGTTCGCGGCACGGCGCCCGGCATGTTCGTCACGCAGTAGTGAATCACTCCGTCCTGCACGTACGTGGGGTCGGCGTGCGTCGTGGGGCGGCTCGTCTCGAAGCAGCCGCCTTGGTCGATCGCAATATCGACGAGCACCGCGCCCGGCTTCATGGTCTTGACCATCGCGCGCGTCACCAGCTTCGGCGCGGCCGAGCCCGCGATCAGCACGGCGCCGATCACCAGATCGGCGCCGCGCACGAGCTCTTCGATCGCGTGCGCCGTCGAATACACCGTTTTCAATTGATTGCCGAATATCGCCGACAGTTCACGGAGTCGCTTGACCGAGCGGTCCACAACCGTTACGTCGGCGCGCAAGCCGACCGCCATTTCGGCTGCGTTGGTGCCCGATACGCCGCCACCGAGCACGACGACCTTGGCCGGCGCGACTCCGGGCACCCCGCCCAGCAGAACGCCGAATCCGCCATTGGCTTTCTGCAGGCAAGTGGCTCCGACCTGCACGGACATGCGTCCCGCTACTTCGCTCATCGGCGTCAGCAGCGGCAGCGAGCCGTCCGGGGCGGTCACCGTCTCATAGGCGATCGCCGTGGCGCCGGCAGCGCACAGGGCGAGCGCCTGGTCGCGATCGGCGGCCAAGTGCAGATAGGTGAACAACGTTTGTCCGGCGCGCAACTGCCGGCATTCCGCGAGCTGCGGCTCTTTGACCTTGACGATCAGTTCTGCGGAGGAGAATACGGCCTTAGCGTCCGGCGCAATGGTCGCGCCGGCCGCCTTGTAATCGGCGTCTTCGAAACCGATCGCGCTGCCGGCGCCGGATTGCACGAGGACTTGATGTCCGGCGCGCACCAACTCTAGAACCCCCGCGGGCACAAGTCCGACGCGATATTCGTGGATTTTGATCTCTTTAGGCACACCGATCTTCATGGGTTCGCTCCGCGGGTCGTCGGTTTTGGGTAGAGCGTCGCTAGCATAAGCGGGTGAAGCGCCGGAAATATGCGAATATGCTCCGCTGCTGCATTTTAATGGCAGAATATGCGGCACTTATGCCAATCAACGCAAGAAGCTGCTTCAAATGAAACTCGACCGATATGATCAGGCGATCGTCAGGGCATTGCAGCTCGACGGCCGCATGACCAATAACCGCCTGGCCGAAACGGTCAGCTTGTCCGAATCGGCTTGTTTGCGGCGCGTGCGCGCCCTGGAAGAGGGAGGCTTCATCGAAGGCTACGCGGCGCTGATCAATCAGCTGAAAGCCGGTTGCCCGGTCAACGTGTTCGTCAATATTACGCTTGAACGCCAGGAACAGGCGCAGCTGCGCGCTTTCGAGGAGGCGGTGCGCAAGGTTCCGGAGGTGATGGAGTGTTATCTGATGTCCGGCGAGTATGACTATCTGCTGCGCGTCGTGCTCGCGGACACTGCCGACTTCGAGCGCCTGCACAGCCAACACTTGACCCGCTTGCCTAACGTCGCACGCGTGCATTCGAGCTTCGCGCTGCGCACGGTCCAGAAATCGCGAGAACTGCCGCTGCGTTGAGCGCGCTACCGCGCGGTTGCGGGTTCAGCGCCATGCCGCGCAGCGGCGCGGCGCCTTTCGAGCCTCAGCTCTTGGCGATCAGCACCAGCGAAAATCTGATCTTGACCTCATTGCCGACCCATTCCGTGCTCTTCCAATCTCCTTGCCCGACTCCGAAGTCGAGACGCTGTACGCTGGCCGTGCCGGTCAGCATCGTACCGGTCGGCGTCGCGGAGAATTGGAACTCGATCGGTACGTCTTTCGTGACGCCGCGCAGCGTCAGAGTGCCAGTGGCTGCATAGCCGGCCGCCGTTTTGGTAATGGTATTGGTGACGTAACGGGCGGTCGGCCAATGGGCTACGTCAAACAGGTCCGAGCCGCGCATCGTCGCGTCGCGGTCATGATCCAACGAATCCAGCGAGTTTAGGTCGATCAGCACGTCGAAGTGCGATCGTGCCAACGCTTGCGGCGCGAAATCGATGGCCGCCGTGAACCGATGGAACGTAGCGCGGAACGGCGCGCCGGCTTGCGTACCGAAAAAATCCAGGCGACTCTGCCCGCCGACGGCCGTGTAGGCGATTGGAACCGCCGGAGCCGCAGCGGCCGCGACCGCGTGCGCCGCCAGCAGGATCCACAAACCCGGAATCACGCGCCCTGCGTGCGGGCGCATCAGCGTTTCTGCCTGCCGGCAAGCGGCAGCATGCGCAGCAGCACGTCGTCCTTGTTCCAAAAATGATGCTTCAAGGCTGCGATGATGTGCAGCGTCGCAATCGCAAACAGCGCGTCGCTCAAAAGATGGTGAGTATTGCGCAATAAATTGAAGGCGGTCTCGTTCGGGCTTATCAAATTGGGCCATGTGAACAAACCGAACCAGCTGACCGAATAATTCTTGGCCGACGACATCATCCATCCGGTCAACGGCATTGCAAAAAGAAAGACGTAGAGGCTCGCATGAGTCACGCGCGACAGGGTCTGCTCCCATGGCGTCATCGCGCCAGGCAAGGGCGGCGGAGCATTGAACAGGCGCCATAGCAGGCGCAGCACGGCCAACATCAGCACGGTCATTCCGAAGCTCTTATGCCTCGCGAGCAGCATCAACTTACGCACGCCGAGCGGCAGGCGATCCGCCGTACGAGCCAGTACGAATTGTGTCACAATCAGCGCGGCAATCACCCAATGAAGGGTCTGGGCGACCAAGCCATAGCGGCTTCGCGCATTGGTGCGTGACATCGGTATCCTCCGCGGGCGGACTCTGAGTATCCCGTAGTCTAGCAAGCCGGTGGCGCAATGCTCTTGCCAAAATGGGCATCCTTCGGACCGATCGTCCTGGCGCTCGCCGCGTGCGCCGGCCCGCCGGCACGGCCGCTCGCCGGACATTCCGCGGCCTCCGCGCGGCCGCCCAGTCGGCGCCGATCTTTATCGCATCGATACCGCGCATTCCGAGCTACGCGTGCTGGTGTACCGGTCTGGAGCGCTGGCCCGGCTCGGCCACAATCACGTGATCGTGGGCCGCGCGCTGCGCGGCTGGGTGGCTGTCGCCCGCCCACTGTCGGCCTCGTCGTTCCTGATCGATCAGCCCGCCGCCGCATTGGTCGTCGATGACGCCACAGCGCGCGGCGAAGAAGGCAGCGACTTCGCCGATCCGGTTTCCGGCGACGCGAAAACCGCCACGCGGCGGCATCTACTGAGGTTCCGAATTGCTCTATGCAGAACGGTTTCCATCGATCGTCGTGCGCGGCGTCGGTTTGCAAGGGACGCCGCCCGCCGTGCGGGTAACGGTGACGATTCGCGTGGCCGGTCACGATTCGCGGTTCGTCTTGCCTTGCGTTATCGATCTCGGCGCAGCCCGATTGTCGGCGAGCGCCGACGTAGGTCTGCGGCAGACGGCGCTCGGCCTCGCGCCCTACAGCATCCTGCTCGGGGCCTTGAGTGTTCAGGACGAACTGCGGGTGAAACTAAGAATCATCGCGGTGGCCGACTAGAGGATCCGCGGATCTTCGAATTCATATCTGCGATGCGATGACCAGCAGCGTGCCCTCCGGTGCCTCCAGCACCGCGGCCGGCAGGCCGCGCAGTGTGGCCGGAAGATCGCTCCTCGCCTCGATGCCCACCGCGGCGAGACGCGCGACAGCCGCATCGAGATCCTCGCACTCGAACAGCAGCGCCGGTTTGTCGATCTTGGCGGACGGGTACAGGCCGACGTCTACCGTGTCGCTCGTGCAGCTGACATGCGCCAATTTGGCCTCCGTTTCGGCCATGCCGACGAAGCCGAGTCGCTCCCAGTAGATCCTCGCGGCTTCGACGTCGCGCGCCGCGAGCGCAAATTGGACGAAATAGCCGCACAGCGAGCGCCGGGCCGCCAATTGCTCGGCCGGCGAGAACGTGCGCGCCTCCACGAGCCGCAGCAGATTCCCGGAAGGATCCCGCCAGCCGAGCTCGTTGAACACGTCGCCGCCCAAATGGCGGAATTCGAATTCGATTTCCAACCGCTCGAAATACCCGAGGTGCCTCAGCAAATCGGGTTTGACGAACGTCAGTGACGGCGCGCCGTAGGACCTTTGATGCAAGCCCAGGCAAATCCTGCCATCGGTAACGACCGCATATGGATGCCGCCAAGCTTCGCCGACCGTAGCCTGCGAAAACCCGATCGCCGCATAAAATTCCAGCGATGCTCCGATATCGGGCGTGTCGACCGAAAGCTCTAAGAAGCGTCCCAACATCCCGCGCGACGATAGTTCACCGGCACACTCTAAGCCATTTTGCCGATGCCGCCGATGCACACGTACTTGAGTTCCGTGTAGTCCAGGATCCCGTATTTCGATCCCTCGCGTCCGGTGCCTGATTCCTTGACCCCGCCGAATGGCGCGACCTCGGTTGAGATCAGTCCCGTATTGACCCCGACGATACCGTACTCGATGGCTTCCGACACCCGCCAACTTCGAGCCAGATCGCGTGTGTACAGGTAGGCGGCCAGGCCGAATTCGGTATCGTTGGCCATTCTGACGGCCTCCGCTTCGCTGCGGAACCGAAAAAGAGGCGCAACGGGGCCGAAGGTCTCTTCGCGCGCGACGGCCATCGTCGAGGTCACCTCCGTGAGTATCGTCGGTTCGTAAAACGTGCCGCCCAGCTTGTGCGGTTTGCCGCCCAGCGCCAGCTTCGCGCCCTTGGCCAATGCATCAGCGATGTGCTCCTCGACCTTGGCGAGCGCCTTGGCGTCGATTAGCGGCCCTTGATCGGTCTCTCCGGCCAATCCGTCGCCGACGCGCAGCTTGCGTACGGCGTCGGTCAATTTTCTGGTGAACTCCTCGTAAACCCCGTCTTGCACCAGCAGCCGGTTCGCGCAAACGCAGGTCTGTCCGGTGTTGCGGTACTTGCTCGCGATCGCGCCCTGCACAGCGGCATCGAGGTCCGCGTCGTCGAAAACGATGAACGGCGCATTGCCGCCGAGCTCCATCGAAATCTTCTTCATCGTTGCGGCGCATTGCGCCATCAATTTCTTGCCAACCGCGGTCGAGCCGGTAAAGGTCAGTTTGCGCACCAGCGGATTCGAAGTCATTTCGCCGCCGATCGCCGCCGCCGATCCGGTAATGACGTTGAACACTCCCTCCGGGATGCCGGCACGGTCGGCCAGTTCGGCCAATGCCAGCGCCGAATAAGGCGTCTGCGTCGCCGGTTTGCATATGAACGTGCAACCGGCTGCGAGCGCGGGACCGGCCTTGCGGGTGATCATCGCCGAGGGAAAATTCCACGGCGTGATGGCCGCGACAACGCCGACCGGTTGGCGCAAGACGAGGATGCGCTTGTCGGGTTGATGAGCCGGAATCACGTCGCCGTATAATCGCTTGCCTTCTTCGGCGAACCACTCGATGAACGAGGCCGCGTAGACGATCTCGCCTTTGGACTCGGCGAGCGGCTTACCCTGTTCCGCGGTCATCAGCTGGGCCAAATCATCCTCGGATTCCAGCATCAGCTTGAACCAGCGGTGCATTAGCACGGCGCGCTCCTTCGCGGTTCGCGCCGCCCAGGCCGGTTGAGCGTTGGCGGCAGCGCTGATAGCCCGGCGTGCGTCGAGTCCACCCATGTTCGGGATTTTGCCGATCTCGGCGCCGTTCGCGGGATTGCGGACGCTGAGGGTCGCAGCGTCCTGCGCCGCTTGCCAGCGGCCGTCGAGATAGCACAGCTGGCGCAATAGGTCGGGATCGGAGAGTTTCATCATGGCAGAATCGTCGCGCACCTTCAGCCGACAAATTTGTGGAGGAAATCGACGCTCCGCTGCAGCGCCAGAGCCGCGCTCGCGGCATCGAAGCTCGCGCGGTCGGTGCAGTTGAAGCCATGGCCCGCCGGATAAAGAAAAAATATCCCCTGTGGATCGGCTGATTTGATTTGATCGACGGCCGACGCCGGAATGTGCGTGTCGGTTTCGCCGAAGTGGTACATGACCGGACAGCGCGGCTTTTCGGACAAATACTGCGTCGTGCTGCCGCCGTAGTAAGAAACGGCGGCCGCAATATTCAAGCGGGCCGCCGCCAGATACGCGATCGTGCCGCCCCAGCAGTAGCCGACGACACCGACCTTACCGGCGCCGGAGGCACGATCGATCGCTGCTTGCACGTCCAGCATGACGAGATCGATTTTCAACGCTTTGACGTAGCCGAAGCCCTTGGCCATGTCGGTATACGGCACGTCGACGTTGCGCTCTACCCGGTCGAACACGGCGGGTGCGATCGCGGCGAAACCGGCTGCCGCGTATTGATCGGCGACCGCGCGGATGTGGCGCGTGACGCCGAAGATTTCCTGGATAACGACGATTCCGCCGCGCGGCTTGCCGGCGGGTTCCGCCGAATAAGCCTCTAGTCGGTGACCGTCCGCCGCAATCAGTTCTATTTGCTTGCCCATGACCATTACGCTCCGATGATGAGCGCAGAGGATACCCCGTACAATTGTCAGCGCTCAAGAATTGCGGTGACGCCCATGCCGCCCGCAGTGCAGATCGAGATCAAGCCGCGTTTTGCACGCCGTTCATCGAGCGTCTTGGCGAGAGTCGCGAGGATGCGCGCGCCCGTAGCCGCGAACGGGTGACCGATCGCAATGCTGCCGCCTTTGACGTTCATGCGAGTCCGGTCTACGGAGCCGAGAGGGGCATCCAACCTTAGCTTCTCCCTGCAAAACACCGGGTCCGTCCATGCTTTGAGCGTACACAGCACCTGACCGGCGAACGCTTCGTGTATCTCGAATAGATCGATGTCGTGCAGCTGCAGCCCGGCATCGGCGAGCATGCTCGGCACGGCATACGCCGGCGCCATCAACAAGCCTTCCTTTTTGACGACGAAGTCGACGGCCGCGGCCTTGCCGAACGCTAGGAAAGCCAGCACGGGCAAGTCGTGCTCTCTGGCCCAATTTTCCGTTGCGAGCAGCACGGCCGACGCGCCGTCGGTCATCGGCGTGGAGTTGCCCGCCGTCAGCGTGCCGGCGCCCGTCGAGTCGAAGACCGGCCGCAATTTAGCGAGCTTCTCCATGCTCGTGTCGCCGCGAATGTTGTTGTCCCGAGCTAGACCAAGATACTGGTGGATTAAATCCGCATAGAATCCCGCGGAGTAGGCGGCAGCCGCCTTCTGGTGGCTTTCCAGCGCAAGTGCGTCCTGCTCGATCCGCGTGATGCCCCAGGTTTTGACCATGAGCTCCGCGCTTTGCCCCATCGACAGGCCGGTGCGCGGTTCCGCGACTCCCGGCAGCACCGGCTTTAGGTTCTTCGGCCGGAGATCGAGCCATGGCGCCAAGCGCGCGGCCGCCGTCTTGCCGCGGTAACTGCGCATCAGCAGTTGTTGGAAACTCTTTGGAAAGACGACCGGCGGGTCGCTGACGGTATCGGCTCCGGCGGCTATGCCGCAATCGATTTGCCCCAACGCAATCTTGTTACCGACCAGGATCGCAGTCTCGAGGCTCGTGCCGCAGGCTCTCTGCAAGTCGAGACCGGGAGTTTCCGGCGCAAGTCCGCAGCCGAGCACCGACTCGCGCGTCAGATTCCACTGGCTGGAGTGCTTCATGACGGCTCCGGCCGCGACTTCGCCCAAGCGCTGGCCTTGCAGGCCGAAGCGCTCGACGAGCGCACGTAGCGTCGCAGTGAGCATTTCCTGATTGCCGACCTCGGCATAAGCGCCATTACCGCGGGCAAACGGTATGCGCACGCCGCCGACGATGGCGACGCGGCGTGGACTGTTTCCGACCAACATGGCATTTCCTCCTCGGACGATCGATCTGCGAATTATGGACCCGCCGCGAGCTTCAAAGGTCGATATCTCGGGGATTTTGCCTCAGACTATGGTGTGAGACGCTTGCTTGCTTTCCTGATCGTCCTGCCCATCGCCTGCGCCATAGCCGCCGATCGGCGGGACGGACTGCAATTGGCGGTGACGATGAGTCCGCGCGGCGGCGCCGGTCAAGCCGTCGCGACGATCAGGATTCACGCCGCCCGCGCGGTAATTTGGCGGCTGTTGACCAGTTGCCCGGAGGCGTTGAATATCGTCCCCGGCTTGGAAAGCTGCGTGGTCGAACAAACTGCCGCCGATTCATCGTGGCAGATCATCCGGCAGGTCGTCGATTACTCCTGGATCCTGCCGCGAGTAAGCTACATCGCGCGGGTGTCCTATTCGAAGCCGAATCACATCGCTTTCGAGGAGACCGCCGGCGATCTGCTCAAACTGCGGGGTTACTGGGATTTGCAAAGCGACGGCGACGAGACGAGCGCGCATTACGAATTCGAATTTGAGCCCGGGATTTGGGTGCCCCACTGGATCGTGCGCGCCACTCTGCAGCGCGATCTGCCGAAGATGCTGCGTGCATTGCGCGCAAGGGCCGAGTCGGTACAGCGGGAGGCGTCGGAGCCGGCAAACTGAACCAGCAGCCGGCCAATTAGACAGCTGGCAAAAAAATACGCCGCACTGCAGTATCCTAGCCGGCCGGCAGTGGACTCCATAGACGATGGGATCGGACAGTGGTGCGCAAGGTCATTGATAAACATTACGAACGCCGCCTAGCGGGCTTGATCAATTCCGGCGAACGCGCGGTGCTGCGCGGCGGGCGAATGGGGGTCGAGCGGGAGTCCTTGCGCGTGACTCCGGCCGGCGAGGTCGCGCAGACCGCGCATCCCGCCGCCTTGGGCGCTGCGCTGACGAATCCACACATAACCACCGATTTTTCAGAGGCTTTGATCGAATTGGTAACGCCGCCGTTCCAGCACTCGTGGGAGCTACTGCAGTATTTGTGCGACCTCCACCAGTTCGTCTACCGTCACTTGGACGAGGAGTTATTGTGGGCGACCAGCATGCCGTGCCTGATTCGCGGCGAGGATACCATTCCGCTGGCGCAATTCGGCTCCTCGAATATCGGCCGCATGAAGACGATCTATCGGCGCGGCTTGGGGCTGCGATACGGACGCATCATGCAGGCGATTTCGGGCGTGCATTTCAACTATTCATTTCCCGATTCGCTATGGGGTGTACTGGAACACATTCATCAATCCAAACAGACGCGCCAGGATTTCATGTCGGTTCAATATTTCGGCGTTCTGCGCAACTATCGACGCTTCGGCTGGCTGGTCTTGTACTTGTTCGGCACTTCGCCCGCGGTTTCCAACAGCTTCTTCGCCGGCCGCGAGCACAGCTTGCGGACCTTGGACGCGGACACGTTGTACGAGCCGTACGCGACGTCTCTGCGAATGAGCGACATCGGCTACCGCAACAAGAACCAAGCGACGGTCAGCGTATCGGTCAACAGTTTGGACGACTATGTGCGCGATCTGTCGCGTGCGATCGATACGCCATATGCGCCTTATCAGAAGATTGGCGTCAAGTTGGACGGTGAATACCAGCAGTTGACGTCGAACATCCTGCAAGTTGCCAACGAGTATTACAGCTACATCCGACCGAAGCGCGTCGCGCGGACCGGGGAATCGCCGACCAAGGCGTTGCGACGCGGCGGCGTCGAATATGTCGAAGTGCGCGCGCTGGATGTCAGCGCATTCGATCCGGTCGGAGTGAATCAGAACAAGATGCGCTTCTTGGAGGCGTTTTTGGCGCTCTGTTTGATCAAGGAAAGCGAGCCGATTGCGCGCAGCGAACAGGACGCGCTCGACGCCAATCATCTGCTCGTCGCGCGCCGCGGCCGAGAGCCGGGATTGACGTTGAATCGCGATGGCCGGGAATTAGCGATGCTGCAATGGGCGCGGGAGCTGCTCGAGGACATGCAGGGAATCTGCGAGATCTTGGACGGCGACGGTGCGCAACGGCCCTATGCGGCAGCCCTGCAACAGCAGCGCGCCAAGCTCGACGACGTGGCGCGCACGCCGTCGGCGCGCTTGCTCGCCGAAATGCGCCAGACCGGCGAGACGTTCTTCCAATTGGCGCTGCGGATGTCGAATTTGCACAAGGATTACTTTCTCGGCCTGTACCCGCCGAATCCGCGGCGGCTGTCCGAGTTTGCCGCAGAGGCGAGGGAGTCGCGCGAGGCGGCACGGCGCATCGAGGCGGCCGACAAGCTGAATTTCGACGACTATCTTGCTCGCTACCTCGCGGATTGATATTGATTTGACATAATGTCGATCAGCCATGGGCTCGGCAAAATCCCTACAGCCGCCTTGCTGGTATTCTGTGTCGCAATTCCTAGAGCAGCGCAGTTTCCGGCGATATTGTTCAATCGATGCCGATCGCCAACGCCTTTTCGCTCGATGACCTGCCGGATGTGGCGCATGCGCGCCAGCTGAAGGCCGGCTTTGTTGCGCTGACTTTCGATGCCGATCTCGAACGGGAATTCAGGCGCAGCCGGCTAGACGAGACGATCGGCCATATACGCGTCAACCTCGGCCTTGCGATGGTGATTGCGGTCGGCTTTTCGGCTGTTGAAACCATGATGCTGGGCGGCAGTCTGCATCGGATCCCGAGCATGATTCACATGCTCGTTATCGTGCCGCTCCTGCTGATCATGTTCGCGGCGAGCATTTCGGCGCGCCGCCACCGCATTTATCGGACGCTATCGGCAGCGGCGCTCATCGTGTGCGGACTCAGTCAAGTGGTGGTGCAAGTCACGGGCGCGCTCGGCGGCGTCGAGTTTCTGTTCTCCTGCCTGATCTTGACGACGATATACATCTATTTGATGGTTGGACTGACCTTCTATCACGCTCTGGCAGTCAACGTGATCGTACTGTTCGCGTTCCTGGCCGCAGGCACCGTACTGCCGTTGCCCGGACCGAATTTCGGCTATGACGCGATTGCGTTGGTGACCGCCAACCTCCTCGGTGCTTCGATCCTCTACATGCACGAAAAGACCAGCCGGACGCGCTTTCTCGAGGCTGGCCTGCTGCGCGAAATGGTTGCCCGCGACGGCCTCACCGGCATTCAGAATCGGCGAATGTTCGATCAGCACATCCAGCGCGTATGGCAACAAGCCGTGCGCGAAGAAGAGCGCATCGCCGTGCTGCTCGCCGACATCGATTGTTTCAAGAACTACAACGACCGCTACGGACACCAGGCCGGCGACGAATGCCTGCGGGCCGTCGCGATCTCCTTGAGTCAATGTGCTCGGCGCCCGCTCGATTTCGTGGCGCGCTACGGCGGTGAGGAATTCGCGGTCGTCCTGTACGAGGCGAACCGTGAATACGTCGCCGAAGTCCTGACGCGCATCCAGCGGTCGATCGCCGAGCTGAACATACCTCATGAGGCGTCGATCGTCGCGAGCCGCCTGACCTTGAGCATAGGCGCCGCCTACGTCACGCCGACAGCCAATCGCACCGTGGAAGGCCTCATTCAACTTGCGGATGAAGCCCTATACAGCGCCAAGGAGCAGGGGCGCAACCGGGTCGTCGTAATGGAAGCCGAATATCAGAATCTCACGACGGGCCGTTTTGAGAAGCGGATCGGCCAGCGCTCCCGTTAGCGCCCGGCGAATCCGCGCCCGCCGTCGCGGCCGTATCGAGCGCCGAGCGGCTCGCTTTACTGGTAAATCGCGATTTGCGCGGCGGTGTCCGCCTTGATGCTGGCGCGGAACATGCCCTCGCTATTGAAGGCCATCTCAATGTTCGCGTGCCGATCGATAGCGATGACGCCGCCCTCGCCACGCATGGCCGCCAACTCGCCGAAGACGACCTCGCGAACCGCCTCGGCAAGACTGCGGCCGCCGTAGCGCATCCTCGCGCAGATATCGTGCGCCACGGCCGCCCGGATGAAAATCTCTCCGTGGCCGGTAGCCGAGACGGCGCATGCTCGGTTGTCGGCGTAGGTTCCGGCGCCGATGATCGGCGTATCGCCGATGCGGTCGAAGCGCTTGCCGGTCATCCCGCCGGTCGAGGTCGCAGCGGCGAGCCGTCCGTCCTCGTCGACGGCGACCGCGCCGACGGTGCCGAAGTGGGAAATCGTCATCGGCGACAGACCGGCATCGCCGCAGCGAAGCCGCTCGAGCTGCCGCCACCGCTCCTCGGTGTGGAAATAGCTGCGCGGAACCAACTGAATCCCTCGCGCAAGCGCGAAGTCCTCCGCGCCGGACCCGCTCAACATCACATGCTCCGAATGCTCCATGACCGCGCGGGCGAGCTCGATCGGATTCTTGACATGCCCGACGCCGCAAACGGACCCTGCTCGCAGCGTCCCGCCGTCCATAATCGCCGCGTCGAGCTCGTTGCGGCCATCAAAGGTAAAAACGGCTCCGCGTCCGGCGTTGAACAAAGGATTGTCCTCGAGCACGGTAACTGCGCGCGTTACGGCATCGAGACTCGCGCCGCCGCGCGCCAGTAGTTCGCGCCCCGATTCGAGCGCCTCGGCAAGCCCTGCGCGATACTCGCGCTCGCGCGTCTGACTCATTTCGGTGCGCGGCAATGTTCCCGCGCCGCCATGAATCGCAATTCCGAACATTCTCGCTCCTTGATTCGGCTGGTAGCTCGCTGACGCCAAGGCTATCATCATTGCTCCATGAATCAATTCCACGATAAGGGCCATATCCGCAGCCTGTTGATCGCAAACCGCGGTGAAATCGCAATAAGAGTGATGCGCGCGGCGTCTGAGCTCGGCATCCGCACGATCGCGATCCACTCGCAAGAAGACCGATTTTCGCTGCACAGAACCAAGGCGGACGAGAGCTATTTGGTCGGCGACGGAAAAGGACCGGTCGAGGCGTATCTGGACATTGGCGACATCGTTCGTATTGCCACAGAGGCGCGAGCCGACGCGATCCATCCGGGCTACGGATTCTTGTCCGAGAGTCCGGAGTTCGCCGAAGCCTGCGCCGCCGCCAAAATCATCTTCGTCGGACCTTTGCCCGAAACAATGCGCAGACTCGGCAACAAGGTCCAGGCACGCGAGCTGGCAATGAGCGTCGGCGTCGCGGTGATGCCGGCGACGCCGGCGCTGCCCGCCGACCCCGGCGCGGTACTCGATCTGGCGCGCGCGGTCGGCTTCCCGGTCATGCTCAAAGCGAGCTGGGGCGGAGGCGGCCGCGGCATGCGCATCGTAGAGTCCGCCTCCGACTTGATCGACGCGGTGGCTGCGGCGCGGCGTGAAGCGAAGGCGGCCTTCGGAAAGGATGAAGTGTACCTGGAGAAACTGATTCGCCGCGCCCGCCATGTTGAAGTCCAATTACTCGGCGACGCGCACGGCAATTTGGTGCACCTGTTCGAGCGCGACTGCACGGTGCAGCGGCGCAACCAAAAAGTCGTCGAACGGGCGCCGGCCGCATTTCTCAGCGACGCCGAGCGCAGCGGGCTTTGCGAGGCCGCGCTCAAAATCGGGCGCGCCGTCAATTACCGCGCGGCGGGAACCGTCGAATTCCTGCAGGACGCCGAAACCGGAAAGTTCTATTTCATCGAGGTCAATCCGCGCATTCAAGTGGAGCACACGGTCACCGAATGCGTCACGGGCATCGATCTGGTCAAGGCTCAAATTCGAATTGCCGACGGTGCAATTATCGGCACTCCGGAAAGCGGGGTGCCGCCGCAGCATGACATTCGCGTCACCGCGCACGCCCTGCAGTGCCGCGTAACCACCGAAGATCCGGAAAACGATTTCGTGCCGGACTACGGGCGCGTTACCGCATACCGCAGTCCTGCGGGATTCGGCATACGCCTCGACGCGGGTACGGCCTACGCCGGCGCGATCATCACGAGATTCTACGACTCGCTGCTCGTGAAAGTGACCGCCTGGTCGCCGACGCCGGAGGAGACGATCGCGCGCATGCATCGCGCGCTTTGGGAGTTCCGCATTCGCGGCGTCGTAACGAATTTGCGCTTTCTCGATCAGCTGATAACCCACCCGCGCTTTGCGAACGCTCAATACACGACTAAATTCATCGACGAATCGCCGGAGCTGTTTCTCATTCCGCGCAAGCGGGATCGGGCGACGCGCCTGTTGAGCTACATCGGCGAGGTAATCGTCAACGGCAATTCAGAAACCAAAGGTCGAATTCAGCCGAGAGACCCCGTATTTCCGCGATTGCCGCGCGTCCCGCTGCCGGTGCCGGCGCCTGGCACCAAGCAGTTGCTCGACAAATTGGGTGCCGACGGATTTGCCGAATGGATGCTCGCCGAGAAACGCGTACTGCTGACCGACACCAGCATGCGCGATGCTCATCAGTCGCTGCTGGCGACACGCTTTCGCACCCGCGACATGGCGGCGATCGCGCCATATTACGCGAGCCTGTTGCCGGAATTGTTCTCCGTGGAATGCTGGGGCGGCGCGACGTTCGACGTGGCTATGCGCTTTTTGCGGGAGGATCCATGGGCGCGCCTCGCGGAATTTCGCGCATCGCTGCCGAATTTGCTGATACAGATGCTGTTGCGCTCGGCGAACGCGGTCGGCTACACGAATTATCCCGACAACGTCGTGCGCTATTTCGTCGAGCGCGCCGCGGCCGCGGGCGTCGATGTGTTCCGGATCTTCGACTGTTTGAATTGGCCGCCGAACATGCGGGTCGCGATCGAGGCGGTCTTGCGCACCGGCCGTTTATGCGAGGCGGCGATTTGCTATACCGGCAATTTGTCGGATCCGAGGCGCACGAAATACGATCTGCGGTACTACATCGGAGTGGCGGAGGAATTCAAGGGCATGGGCGCGCACGTGCTCGGCATCAAGGACATGGCGGGACTTTGTCAGCCAAGCGCGGCGGCTGTACTCGTCAAGGCGCTCAAGGAAGAAGTCGGACTGCCGATCCATTTTCACACGCACGACACCAGCGGCATAGCCGCCGCGAGCGTGCTCGCGGCCGTCGATGCGGGCGCCGACGCGGTCGACGGCGCAATCGACGCACTATCCGGCCTGACCTCGCAGCCGAATTTGGGGTCCATCGTCGAAGCGTTGCGCCACGGCCCCCGCGAAACCGGCGTCGATCCGGACAAGCTGCGCTCGATATCGGCCTATTGGGAACAGGTGCGCCAGGGCTATGTTGCATTCGAAAGCGATATCCGCTCGGGCGCCTCCGAGGTGTACGTCCACGGAATGCCCGGTGGTCAGTACACTAATTTGCGCGAACAGGCGCGTTCGCTCGGGATCGAAGATCACCGCTGGCATGAGGTGGCCTTGGCGTACTCGCAGGTCAATGAACTGTTCGGCGACGTCATCAAAGTCACGCCGACCTCCAAAGTCGTTGGCGACATGGCAATCATGATGGTCACGAGCGGGCTGACCGGCGCCGCCGTGCGGGATGAACACACGGAAGTCGCATTTCCCGAATCTGTCGTGCAGTTTTTCCGCGGCGATCTCGGACAGCCCGTTGGCGGCTTTCCGCCCGAGTTGCAGCGGAAGATACTCAACGGCGCTGAGCCTCTGCGGGTCCGTCCCGGTGAATTGTTGCCGCCGGCCGATCTCGCCGCGGAGCGTGCCGCGGCTGAGCTCAAGATTGGGCGCAGAATGACCGACTTCGAATTGGCTTCCTACTTGATGTATCCGAAGGTATTCGTCGACTATGCCGCCGACCGCGCGGCTTTCGGCGATGTCAGCATGCTGCCGACTTCGGTATTTTTTTACGGCATGCAGGCCGGCCAAGAAATCAACATCGATCTCGAGCGCGGCAAGACCTTGATCGTTCGCTACATTGCCTGCAGCGATCCGCATGAGGACGGCACGCGCACGGTTTTCTTCGAGCTCAATGGCCAGCCGAGACCCATTCGGGTGGCGGATCGCAGCCAAGTGGCCAAACGACCGCCGCAGCGCAAGGCGGACGCCGATGACATCGGTCAAGTTGGAGCGCCGATGCCGGGTACTGTGGCGACCATTACCGTGCACGTAGGCCAGAAGGTCGAACGCGGGAGCGTGCTACTGACGCTCGAGGCGATGAAGATGGAGACGACCGTGCGCGCCGAGCGCAACGGCGCGATCAAGGAGATCCTCGTCAAGACCGGCCAGCAGGTCGATAGCAAAGACCTGCTGATCGTGTTCGAGTGATGCGCGGGCCGCAATCGACGGGTTGACGCCGGCCGTGCCGGGAGCGCGTGCCAAGCCCCAAGAGGCCGAACCTTGGAGTCAAACGGCTTCTTTCAGCGCGATTTGCGGATCCGCCACTTTACCGGGGTCGAGGCGGGCGCGTTCGACGATCAGCTTGCGCGCCGCCATGTAGTCTTTTGAATCGTTGATCGCCTCGACAGCGAGCAATTCGCGGTTCTTCAGGTAACAGACGCTGAAGCTGCGGGAATCGGGATCGCCGCGGCGGATCTGTTGGTCGTGGCCGGCCGACTGGCCGACGATCAGCAGCTTGCAGTCGAACTGATCCGACCAAAACCAGGGGACCCGGTCGTAGGGGACGGGCCGGTCCAGCAAATTGATCGCGGCCGCCTTGGCCTGCTCGAACGCATTATCGACCGATTCGAGGCGCAGGCGCGCGCCGTAGTGGGGCGACGGATGGTTGGTGCAGTCGCCCGCCGCGAAAATCGACGCGTCGCTGGTGCGGCAGTACTCGTCGACGACGATGCCATTGTCGCAATGCAGACCGGCATCGCCCGCGAGTTCCGTTGTCGGCACGGCGCCGACGCCTACTACGACCAGATCCGCATCATAGCTGCCGCCATCGGCGCAAACGACCCGTTCGACTCGGTCTTTGCCGTGGAGCGCAACGACCCGCGTGTCGCAGACGATTTGGACGCCTTCGGCGCGGTGGGCGCGCGCAAAGAATTCCGAGACGACGGGCGCAACGACCCGATTCATCAGTCGATCCGCCATCTCGAGCACAGTTGCTGCGCACCCCAACTTGCGGCAGGTCGCAGCGGTCTCCAATCCGATGTAGCCACCGCCGATGATGACGGCGCGGGCGCCGGGTTTAATATCGGCGCGAATCGCATCCGCATCGGCGATATTGCGCAAGTAGTGTACGCCGGCCAGATCCGCCCCCGGGCAGCTTAGACGCCGCGGCGCCGCGCCTACGCAGAGCAACAGACGGTCGTAAGCGATCTCGCCGCCGTCGGTCAACACGACGCGGCGCCTTGCCGGAACCAGGCGCGCCGCGCGCGCACCGAGCATCAGCTCAATTCGATGCTCGTCGTAGAATGCCCGATGCCGTATCGTCAATCGATCGGCGGTCAATTCTCCGCCGAGGTACTTTTTCGATAGGGGCGGCCGTTGGTAGGGCAATGAGGGTTCATCGGCGATCAGGATGAGCCTGCCGGCAAATCCTTCCCGGCGCAGCGTGTCCACCGCTTGTGCGCCGGCCTGGCCGCCGCCTATGATCAATATCGTGGGGCTCATAACATACCAACAACACACATAGTGGTGATCCGGCCGGCCAATCGCGAAACCAGTCGCGCATGCACCATCTCGGGGCGCGGCGCGCGGCGTGCTGCCTGACTACAATCGTAATAGTATGGGGCCGCTGGCCAATTTATTCCTCGGAGAACGGCATGAAATTGATAACCGCCATAATAAAGCCCTTCAAATTGGACGACGTGCGCGCCGCCCTGTCCGAGATCGGAGTGTCCGGCATGACGGTCACCGAAGTGAAGGGGTTCGGCCGCCAACGCGGCCACACTGAATTGTATCGCGGCGCTGAATACGTCGTCGACTTCGTGCCGAAGACCCGAATCGAAGTGGCGGTTCGCAATGAACTGGTCGATCAAGTCATGGAGGCGATCGCCGGCGCTTCGAAAACCGGCAAGGTCGGCGATGGGAAGATTTTCGTGACCGATATCCAGCGGGTTCTGCGCATACGCACCGGCGAGAGCGACAACGCCGCCTTGTAACGCGCGACTGGCGTAGCTCAGCCGAATGAGGTTAGCGGCCGGAATCCGGATGATCACCCTGTTGGCGATCGCGGCCGGCGCGGCAGATCCCGCCTTTTCCGCGAAATTGACCGATCACGGGCGCACGCGCATCGCCGTATCCCGGCCGCCTGGCGTTCCCAGCGACGCGGTGCTCGAAGCAAGCGGCGCGATCGTCGGCAAGATCGAATTGGACATCGGCAATTTGTTCGATGAAACCGATCCGCGCGAAAATGTCGGGCTGTTTCGCCTGGCGAACCGCTTGCACATCCGCAGCAAACACTCGACGATCGCGGAGCAATTGCTATTTGCGAGCGGCGAGAAGTACAGCGGCCGCAAGCTTGCGGAGACCGAGCGGAACCTACGCACCTTGACATACATCTACGATGCGCGCGTCGTGCCGGTGCGATACCAAAACGGCCTTGTCGATATCAAGGTCATTACCAAGGACGTGTGGACGCTGAGCCCCGGAATCTCATTCAGCCGCGCCGGCGGCGCGAACAATTCCAACTTCGAAATTCAAGACTCGAATTTCCTGGGCTTGGGGAAGAATTTACAATTCGGCCACGGCACGACGGTCGATCGCAGCAGCAACACCTTTGAATGGCAAGATCCCAATTTGTTCGAGTCGCGCTGGACGGATACGTTGATCTACGCCGACTCCAGCGACGGCAAGCAGCGCGAACTGCAATTTGGGCAGCCGTTTTACGCGCTCGACACGCGTTGGAGCGTCAACGTCGATGCCATGCAGTACAAACGCACGGAATCGCGGTATGTGCTGGGGCGCATCGGCGATCAGTTCGACGACGACCAGTCCACGTATGAATTGAGCGGTGGCATCTCCAGCGGCTTGCAGAACGGCTGGACCAGGCGTTGGCTCGCGGGATTGCGGTACAACCGCAGCATCTTCACGACAGACCCGAATTTGTCCGCGCCGGCGCGGCAATTGCCCGCGGATCGCACCTTGTCGTATCCGTTCATCGGCTTCGACATCCTGCAGGACCAATACAAAAAGACCGCAGACCTGAACCAGATCGGGCGTACCGAGGATTTGTATTTGGGGATGGAGGTAAGCGGCGAGATCGGGTTTTCGGACCCGGGGTTCGGCGCCACGCGCGATGCGGTCATGCTGGCGGCAAGCGCCCGCAAGGGCTTCGAATTCAACCGGCAACATCTGCTTTTTCTGGCGAGCACGCTGTCCTCGCGCATAGAGAGCGGTCGCGCACGAAACCTGATCGCCAACGCTACCGCGAATTATTATTGGCGCTGGCGCAGCGATTGGGTCTTGTATGCCGGTTTTGCGGGCGCCGCGACCAACGCGTTGGACGCCGACACGCAGCTGCTGATCGGCGGCGACAACGGCTTGCGCGGCTACCCGTTGCGCTACGAGGCCGGCACGTCGCGCGCGCAACTGACCGTCGAACAGCGCTACTTCACCGATTGGTACCCATTCCTACTGGCACGCGTCGGCGGCGCCGTATTTGCCGATGTCGGGCGCACCTGGGGTCACGAGGTCATCGGCAACAGCGATCCGGGACTGCTGCGCGATATCGGGTTCGGACTGCGCCTCGGCAATACGCGCTCCGGCTTGGGCAACGTACTGCACATCGATTTGGCCTTTCCGCTCAACGCCCCGGCCGGCGTCAGCAAGGTTCAAGTGCTGGTTCAGACGCTGCAGAGTTTCTAGTGGTCCCTTAGCTCTGGGCGCGATTGCGGCGCCGCGCGATCAATACGAGAAAACCGATGCACACGCCGAAGTTGAGCGCCCACCAGCCGAACTGGCGCGCGCCGCTTGCCGACGTCCGGTGCTCGGAATTCGCCGCGATTTGCAAGGTTCCGGCCATCTTCTCCGTTGCGCCGTGCTCGACGACCGTAAATTCAATCGTCGCCGACCCCGGCAGCGCCAGGTCCGCCGCTTGAAGGGCATAGCCGCCGTCGGGTTGCGCGATGAGAGGATATTCCTTGCCGCGCAATGCCGCGGTTACCACCGCGTCGGTAACCGGCGCATTGTCGAGCAGACGGCTCAAATGCGCGCCGATGCGGTCGCCGTGCGCGACCGCCACGAGCAGATAATGCGCCGAGTGCGTCTCTATGCGCTCCAGCGGCGGCGCTCGCGCGGCGGCATGCGCTCCCGAGGCCGAGGCTAGAACGGCGCAGATCGCGGCAAATCGGAGCCTCAAAGCAGCCAGCCCCACAGGCCCATCAGGCCGCCGGCGATACTTGCGAGCACGCCGAAAATCGGAAAGAAGTTCTTGCGCGCCAAAAAGTATAGGGAGCAAAGCACCAGGCCCAATTCCAGAAAACCTTCGCCGATGTCGTAGCGCAGCGCTCTTTTCTCCTCAACGGAAGTCTCCTCGTCCTTGGCTTGCGCTTGCTTCTTGATTTCCAAGGCGTCGGCGGCGTAATGATCGCGGGCCGCCTCCAGCTTGCGTACCGCGGGCGCGGTTTTCACCGGATCGGCGGCCAGAGATTGAAGTACGGTCAACGCGACTCCGGTCGAGTCCTCGCGAATCTTCTTTGCCTGATAATAGGTCCATAAATCGTTCGATTCCGTGCGGTGGATGACCACTCCGGTATGCGCGCGATGCGAGGCGATGGTCACGACCGACAACAGCACGCCGACGACGCCGACCAGCACGCCGATACGACGCGTGTTCGGGTCCGCCACATGCTCGGGTTTCAATTCGATTTCAGGCATGGTTCTCGGGGGCATCTCGAATTTGAATGGGTTCGGTACGCTCGGCTCATTTGACCGCGTGCAGCCGTGGATTCGCGCGGGATATTCCCAACACGCCACTGCGCACGACCTCGATGATCTCGCCGAAAGCCGATACGTTGGCGATGAATTCGCCGATCTCGATTTCCGTGCTCGTAAGTTCCACGATGAAACACGACGGGTCCGAAACCAGCACCTTGCCGGCTACGCCTTGCAACACCGTCCGGACCGCGTCGAGGCGCTCCGGCGGTACCTGCAGCTTGATCAGCAGCAGTTCGCGGGCCAAGTGATCGCCGCTGGTCATGTCCTCGACGGCCACTATGTCGACGAGCTTCAGCAGCTGCGCGTTGATTTGCGCGATGACCGCGTCCGAGCCGCTCGTGACAAGCGTGATCCGCGAGACGGTCGGGTCGTTGGTGGGGGCCACCGACAACGATTCAATATTGTAGCCTCGGCTCGATATGAGTCCCGTGACGCGTGTCAGCGCGCCGGCTTCGTTCTGCAGGAGTATGGCGATGACGTGGCGCATGATCGGCAAGGATACGGGACTGCGGCACTTGGGCGCCAGCACGGGAACTGCTAGGCTTCGGTGGTGAAAGAGCGTTACGAAATGTTGAGCCCATCCGCACATCCGCTGGCGGGGGCGAGCATGAGCGGCGCGGAAATACTCGTCCAAGTCCTGGCCGACGAGGGCGTGGACACGATATTCGGCTACAGCGGCGGCGCCATCCTGCCAATTTACGACGCCGTGTTCCGCTACAACCTGGACCACGGCGGATCGATGCCGTTGATCGTGCCGGCCAACGAACAGGGGGCTGCCTTCATGGCCGCGGGCTTCGCACGGGCGAGCGGCCGCGTCGGTGTCGCGCTCGTGACCTCGGGGCCTGGCGCGACCAATACCGTAACCCCGGTGCGCGACAGCATGGCGGACTCCGTGCCGATCGTCGTGATTTGTGGTCAAGTCCCGACGACGGCGATCGGCACCGACGCATTTCAAGAGGCTCCTGTGCCTTCGATCATGGGCGCCGTCGCCAAGCACGTCTTCCTCGTCACGGATCCTCTGAAGTTGGAGGCGACCGCGCGCACGGCGTTTGAGATCGCCCGCACGGGGCGCCCCGGACCGGTCGTGTTGGACATACCAAAGGATGTGCAGAACTGGCAGGGCGTGTTTCACGGCTCCGGGCGCCTGCCGGTGCCGGGCTATCGGCAGCGCATGAATCGCCTGGGCGCGAACAAGCTGCCGGATGCCGCTTGCGCCGCTTTATTCGCCGCTCTGGCGGCTTCGAAGCGGCCGCTCATATATTCGGGCGGGGGCGTGATCAATGGCAATGCCGCCTACGCCCTGCGCGAATTCGTCAAGGAATTCCGGATTCCCGTGGTCACGACCTTGATGGGTATCGGCGCGGTCGATACCGCCGATGCGCTGTCGATGCGCATGCTCGGAATGCACGGTACGGCATTTGCGAATTACGCTGTCGACGACTGCGATTGCCTGTTGGCGGTCGGCGCGCGCTTCGACGATCGGGTCGCCGGTAATCCGGCGAAATTTGCAGGCAATGCGAAATTCATCGCTCATTTCGACATCGACGCCTCGGAGATCAACAAGGTGAAGCGAGTCGATTGGAGCCACGTGGGCATGATGCCGGAGGCGCTGCTCGCGCTATTGGATTACGGCAAGCGCACCGCCTTCCGGCGTGACTGGTCGGATTGGCACCGTCATTGCCGCGAGCTGCGCAATCGTTACGCGATGAACTACGATCGCGGCAGTTCGCTGATTCAGCCGTACTACGTCATCGAGGAGATCAATAGGCTGACCCGCGGCGAAGCCGTCATAACGACCGGCGTCGGCCAGCACCAGATGTGGGCGGCGCAGTACTTCGACTTTCGAAGTCCGCGGTTGTGGCTCACCTCCGGCAGCATGGGGACGATGGGATTCGGCTTGCCGGCCGCGGTGGGCGCTCAATTTGCGGTACGGGATCGGTTGGTCATCGACGTCGATGGAGACGCCAGCATCCGCATGAACATCGGCGAGCTGGAAACCGTGACGACCTATGATTTGCCGGTCAAGATCGTCGTGCTGAACAATTGCGGCGATGGCATGGTCAAGCAATGGCAGAAGCTCTTTTTCAAGGGGCGCCTGAGTGCGAGCGACAAGAGCCTGCACAAAAAGGACTTTGTCAAAGCAGCCCTCGCCGACGGCTTCAAATTCGCTGTGCGGCTGGAGCACAAGGCCGACGTCCCGCGCGTGATCGCAGAATTCATCCGCTTCGAGGGGCCCGCGTTCCTCGAAGTCATGATCGACCCGGACGCCGGCGTCTATCCGATGGTTGGTCCCGGTCAGGGCTACGACGAGATGATCACCGGCGATGACATTCCGTCGCGAACCGCGGTCGAGATCAAGACGCCGGGCGCCTCCGAGATGTTCTAGATCGAGGACGCGGCTACCAGACGCCGACATTGGCCATCGACGCCCACGGCTCGGCCGGCGCCAGAGCTTCGCCCTTTTGCAACAGTTCGACCGAGATCAGGTCCGGCGAGCGTACGAATGCCATGTGGCCGTCCCGCGGCGGCCTGTTGATCGCGACCCCGTGGTCCATCAATCGCCGGCACGTCGCGTAGATATCGTCGACTTGATACGCGAGATGTCCGAAATTCCGTCCGCCGGCGTACGTTTCCGGGTCCCAATTATGGGTCAGTTCGACTTGCGCCTCGTCGTCGCCGGCCGCGGCCAGAAACACGAGCGTGTAGCGTCCCCGCGGATAGTCGCGTCGCGACAGCAACTGCAGGCCGAGCGCATCGCGGTAGAAGCGCAGCGATTGCTCGATATCGGTCACGCGCACCATCGTATGAAGGTATTTCATCGCAAGTCCGCCTACAGGGAGAGGGCGGCAATCTGGCCCAATCGATCGGCAAATGCAATCACCCACGCGCGCGGGGCCTCGGTGCTCGGGGCCGATGTTGCCAAACTGTTACACTTTGCGATGCACGGCACCATTTGCGGATTAGCTTGTTATATAACCGTTAACTATTGATAATCACTAGACTTATCTCGTTTATCTGGTATCATAAGGTCGTCCACGGAAAGGACACATCGTTTCTGACGTCTGCTCGTTACAACAGATGACGGAAATTAAAAGGCCGAGCGCACGGCCACTTTTGTGGCGCGCATCGACCGTCCACGGACGTGTAAGGGTTTTACCTAACACCTGTTCCACTCGGGTCCCCGGCTAGTCCGGGGATACTTTTGTCGGCGGCCGGGAATTTCGTGGGCCGCAGGGAGCACTGAGATGGGAACCGTCTTGATCACCGGAGCGGGACGCGGTCTTGGGCTCGAATTCGTCCGCCAATACCTGCAGCAGGGCTATCGGGTCTTGGCTTGCGTGCGCGCGCCGGCGCGGGCCAAGCAGCTGTCGGATCTCGCGCAGGCGGCCGGAGAAATCTCGATCCATGCGCTCGACGTTACCGATCACGCTGCGATCGATGAGCTCGCGAATCAGCTGATAGAAACGCCGATCGACATCCTGCTGAACGTGGCCGGCGTTCTGGTCTCCAGCGGCTTCGGAAAAACCGATTATCCGTCTTGGCTGAATTCCGTGCGGATAAACGTTTTTGGACCGATGAAGATGGCCGAGGCCTTTGTTGAACACGTGGCCGCGAGCGACCTGAAAAAAATTGTCACCTTGAGCAGCACTCTGGGCTCGATCGGCGGCAACGCCAGCGGAGGCTTGTACGAGTACCGTTCGACGAAGGCCGCCGTCAATGCGATCATGAAGTCCATGAGCATCGATTTGGCGGCGCGGGGAATCATCGCGGTGCCCTTGCATCCTGGTTGGGTGCGCACCGACATGGGCGGTTCGCGCGCCGAAATCGATGCCGCCACGAGCGTCGCGGGGATGGTGCGGGTCATCGCGGGATTATCGACCGGCGAGTCGGGGAAGTTTTTGAATTATCAGGGCGCGGAGTTGCCGTGGTAGCTTCCGGGGAACGCGCTGGATGAGCATTAGCGACGGCTTTATCGGTGCGGTAGGCAATACGCCGCTTATCCGCCTGCATCGCCTCAGCCAGGCGACCGGCTGTGAAATCCTCGGCAAGGCGGAATTCATGAATCCGGGCGGGTCCGTCAAAGACCGCGCCGCCAAATGGATCGTGCTCGATGCCGAGCGGCGCGGGATCCTCAAAAGGGGCGGAACCGTCGTCGAGGGCACCGCGGGCAATACGGGGATCGGCCTCGCGCACGTATGCAACGCGCGCGGCTATCGCTGCTTGATCGTCATGCCTGACAATCAAGCGGCCGAGAAATATCAAATCATCGAATCGTTGGGCGCCGAGCTGCGCAAAGTGCCGGCGGTGCCCTACAGTAATCCGAATCAGTACCAAAAAGTGGCGGCCCGCATCGCCAAGGAGCTGCCCGGGGCTGTCTGGGCCAATCAATTCGACAACACCGCAAATCGCGACGCGCATTACGAGTCGACAGGGCCCGAGATTTGGCGCGACACCGAAGGGAAAATCGACGCCTTTTGCGCGGCGACCGGCACCGGCGGCACCCTGGCCGGCGTTGCCGGCTTTCTCAAATCCAAGTCCGCAATGGTGCGCACCGTTCTCGTCGATCCGCCGGGTAGCGCGCTGTACCACTACATCAAGGACGGCGAACTGAAATCCGACGGCGGTTCGTCGATCACCGAAGGCATCGGCACGGGTCGCGTAACCGCCAATCTTGCCGGCGCGCCGATCGACGATGCGCTGCGAATCACCGATCAGGAAACGATCGGCTGCGTTTACCGTCTCTTGCGCGAAGAGGGCTTGCTGCTCGGCAGCACCGCCGGCATCAACGTGGCGGCGGCCGTCAAGCTCGCGCAGGACCTAGGGCCCGGACACACGATCGTGACGATATTGTGCGACGGCGGGGCGAAATACCAGTCGCGCTTGTTCAACGAACAATGGCTCACCGAGCGTGGGCTGCGGGCAGCGGCCGGCTGACCCCGCGGCGCACGCGGTCTAGGCGGCGGCGATGTCCGACTGCGAGACCCCGAGTCGCCGGTGCATGATCGGGCTCGTGGTGGTGTATTGCAGCCGCACCTTTTCTCCCGGATTGAGATGCTCCTTGGCCGCGAAGGCAGCCAGTGCCGCCTCGTGAAACCCCGACAAAATGAGCTTTTTCTTGCCGGGATAGGTATTGATGTCGCCCACCGCGTATATACCGGGAACCGATGTTTCGAAGCGCGCCGTGTCCACTTTCAGTGCCTTGCGTTCGAGCGCGAGCCCCCATTCCGAAATGGGCCCCAACTTGGGATGCAATCCAAAGAAGACCAGAACCTGATCCGCCGCGACGCGCCGGGTGAGTCCGTCGCTGCAGAGCACACGAACGGCCTTTAGCCTGCCGCCGTCGTGTTCCAGCGTTTGCACATTGCCGGTCAAATTGTCGGCACGGCCTTCGGATTGCAGGCGACGCAGCTTTTCCACGGTTGCGTGCGCCGCACGAAACTCCGGGCGGCGGTGAACGACGACGACGCTGCGCGCCTTGTCGGCCAGCGCGACGGCCCAGTCGAGCGCCGAGTCGCCGCCGCCGCAAATCACGAGGTCACGGCCGGCGAACGCCTTCGGGTCGCCCACCCGATAATGCAACGCGCTTCCTTCGAGTTCGGCCGCACCATCGGCGTCTAGTCGCCGCGGTTGGAATGCGCCGACGCCCGCGGCGATGATCACGACTCCGGCATCGAACAAGGCGCCGGCCGACGTCGCGACGAGAAACCTGCCGCAGGGCTGATGTTCGACCCGAGTGACCTCCTGGCCGAAATGCAGGCCGGCGCCGAAGGGGGCGATCTGCTCCAGCAGTCGCTGAGTGAGATCCTGACCCGTGCAAATCGGTACGGCGGGTATGTCGTAGATCGGCTTGTCGGGATACAACTCGGTGCATTGTCCGCCGGCGTGGCGCAGCGAGTCGATGACATGCGACTTCAATCCAAGCAATCCCAATTCGAAGACTTGGAACAAGCCAACGGGGCCTGCGCCGACGATCACGGCGTCGGTGATCAGCGGCTGTTGTTGCGGGAATTGCGAGATCGTCATGCATTGTCCCCAAGTTGCTTGTTCAGGCGATCGCGGCATACTCCGCGGCAGCGGCATTTTGAAACCATCCCAAAGTCGAACGCAAGGCGACCACGTCGCCGACGATCAGCAGCGCGGGCGATTCCAGGGCCGCGGCGGCGCCGATGCGCGCGATGTCGGCAAGCGTCCCGGTGACCACCCGTTGCGCAGCAGTCGTTGCTTGCGCGACGATGCCCGCCGGTCGATCGGCCGGCGCCCCGTGGGCGATCAGATTTGCAGCGATCTGCGCGGTGCGCGCAAGGCCCATGTAGAAGACCGCGGTGTGCCCTTCCCGCGCGAGCGCCGGCCAGTCGGGTTCGTGGCCGCCAGGTTCCGCATGTCCGGTGATGAAGCTGACGCTGTGCGCATGTTCTCGATGCGTCAGCGGTATGCCTGCGTAAGCGGCGGCGCCAAGGGCCGCCGTGATCCCCGGCACGACACTGAATTCGATGCCTGCCGCGGCGAGCGCCGCCAATTCTTCGCCGCCACGCCCAAAAATGAACGGATCGCCGCCCTTCAGGCGCACGACGCGCTTGCCTTGGCGCGCGTGGTCGATCAACGCGGCATTGATTTCGTCCTGCGTCGCCGTCGCTCGACCTGCGGCTTTACCGACGCAGATCCGCGTCGCATCGCGTCGCGCGAGGTCGAGTATGCCGTCGCCGACGAGGCGGTCGTAAAGAATCACGTCGGCGTCTTGCAGGGCTCGTAAGGCCTTCAATGTCAGCAGTTCGGGATCCCCGGGGCCGGCGCCCACCAGCGTCACGTCGCCGGCAGCGGGCATCGCGCCGACCGTTCCTGCCAATAGTCTGTGGGCGATGGATTGCGCGGCCGGACGATCGCCGCGCATCAAGCGCCGCGCCGCCGGCCCGTCGATCAACGCCTCGAAGTAGCGGCGGCGCGCGCTGCCGCCCAATCGCCCGGCGGCGCCCCGCAGCGCCCGCAGCCAAACAGCCAGTTCGCCTAGGCGCATCGGAATGAGGGCTTCCAACCGTTCGCGCAGCCGGCGCGCGAGCACCGGCGAGGCGCCCCCGGTCGAGATCGCGACCAAGACCGGATCCCGGTCGATGATCGCCGGGACGATGAAGCGAGAGGCCTCGCGGTCGTCGACGACGTTGACCGGAATGCCGCGCGCGTCGCAAAGCTTCGCGATCCAGCGGTTCACTGCCCTCGAAGAGGTGGCGACGATCACCAGACGCGCCGACAGAAGATCAGCCGGAATGAATTCGCGCCGCTCTAATTTCAGTTCGCCACGGTCCGCGCGCTCGACGAGTTCGCTCGCCACTTGGGGCGCTACCAGCGTAATCAGCGCGCCGGTACTCTGCAGCAAACTCGCTTTGCGTAGCGCAACCTCGCCGCCACCGACGATCAGCACGTGCTGCGCCTGCAAGTTGAAGAAGACCGGAAAATATCTCATGGCGAGGCGACCACGCGGCGACGCGAATGCAGTCCGCATTCGCGCGAGTCCGACCGCTCCCACCACCAGCGTCCGGCTCGTTCCTCCTCGCCTGCCGCCACCGCCCTGGTGCAGGGCGCGCAGCCGATGCTCGGAAAACCGGAGTCGTGCAAGCTGTTGTACGGCAGCCGCTTGCGGCGTATGTAGTCCCAGATCTCGCCGTCCGTCCAATCCAACAGCGGGCTGATCTTGTGCAGGCCGTAATTGCCGTCCCACTCGACCGGTGCGGCGAGCGCACGGCTCGCGGATTGTCCGCGGCGTATTCCGGTCACCCAGGCGCCCTTGCCGCTGACCGCGCGGCGGAACGGGTCGATTTTGCGGACCGTGCAGCAGCCGCGCCGGGCGTCCAACGCCTCTCGAAAGCCGTTGATCCCGTTCTTCCCGACCCAGGTCTCTATGGCTTCGGCGTTCGGATAATAGATTTGTAGGCGGCGGTCATAATGCCGCTGAACGCGCTCGATCAAATCGTAGGTCTGCGGGTACAGGCGCCCGGTATCGACCGTGAAGATCTCGATGTCGGGAACGGCGCTCCAAATCAGGTCCGTCAAGACGATCGATTCGGAACCTAAGCTATTGGCGTAGGTGACATTTTTATACTCGGCGACCGCATCGCGGAGTAGTTTGATACTGTTCGCCGCACGGACCTGCAGCGCTTGAGGAAGTTCGGACACGGCGCCTCGCGGAGCCTCGCGTTGTTAAGAATGAGCGAAAACTATATGCGCAGAACGCAGCGGTTGATACGAACTCTCGCGCATGTCGACATGCCGATTCGTCATAGGACGATCGTCCGCACGGGGAAGGTGCTCTTGATTCCAGTGTCGAAGCGCGCGCGGTCATGAAGCTGCAGCAACTGCGTTATCTGGTCGCGGTCCATGAGAACGGCCTCAACATCACGGCCGCCGCGCGGCAGTTGCACACCTCTCAGCCGGGCGTCAGCCGGCAGCTCAAGATGCTTGAGGAAGAACTCGGATTCCAACTGTTCGAGCGCGAGGGGCGGGCGTTGACACGCACGACCAGCGCCGGCGAAGAAATCATCGCACGCGCCACCAGCATATTGCGCGAAATGCAAAACATTCGCCGCACGTCGCAAGAACTGAGCAAATCCGACGGCGGCACGCTGTCGATCGCGACCACGCACACGCAAGCGCGCTATGTGCTGCCGCCCGTGATCCGCGAGTTCCGGAGAAAATATCCGAAGGTGCGGCTGCATTTGCACCAGGGGACGTCGGAACAGATCGCCGAACTCGTGGCGCGCGACCGCGTCGACTTCGCGATCGCGACCGGCTCGGAAGACTTGTTTCCGCATCTGGTGCGCCTGCCGGTGTATAGCTGGCACCGCACCGTCGTCGTGCCGCGCGGACATCCGCTGGCCGATGCCGGAAAATTGACGCTGAAGAAATTGGCCGAATATCCGATCGTCACGTACGTATTCAGCTTCTCGGGGCGCTCTTCGCTGCCGGCGTTGTTCGAGACCGCGGGTCTTTCGCTCGATGTGGCGCTGACCGCACGCGATGCGGACGTGATCAAAACGTATGTACGCATAGGTCTTGGCGTTGGCATCGTCGCGAGCGTGGCGATCGATCCGGATGCCGATTCGGATCTCGTCGTGCTCGATGCCGCGCACTTGTTCGAGCGACATATGACGTGGATCGGTTTTCGCCGCAGCGCATTGCTGCGCGCCTACATGTACGAGTTCATCGAATTATTGGCGCCGCATTTGCCGCGCAAACTCGTGCGCGAGACCGAGAAGTTGGAGGCGCAGGAGGAAGTGGACCGCATCCTCGAGCACCTGCACGTTCCGTCGCGTGACCCGCCGTGACGCGGTAGGCGCCCGAGGCCGACGGCTCTCTAGCGGTGCAACAGCGCGACCGGCAGTCCGGCGTCGTTCGCCGCTTGATAGGCCGCCGTGAAGCTCGTCAGTGCGGCATGGGCCGCGGCAAGTTCGGCCAACGGCAGCTCGAAGGAATTGAAGCCGCAGCGGGCCATGAAGAACAGCTGGTCACGGCGGACGTAGCCCGTGGCCCTGAGCTCGCGAGCATATCCCCAATGTTCCCGTAGCTGCCGCGCTTGCGTATAGCCTCGCCCGTCGCCCGGGCCGGTGAATTCGGCGCCGATCAGGGAAAGCCGCGGCAAATCGGCTGCCAGATCCTCGACCTTGTCGGTGGGTCCCAGCAGCACGCCGAGCGGCGCATCGCGCGACAGCCAGCGGCCGCGCTCGGCGCGCCAGCGCTCCGCCGGCACGATCAGTGACGCGGTCGGATGCGGGGCGCACTCGTCCAGGTAATGCCAATCGTCGGCGACGATCGATCCGTCACGCAGCAACGGGCGCGGCATAGACCCTCTCTTTGAACGGTTTGACGCCGATACGCCTGACGGTATCCAAAAAGCGCTCGTCCTGACCGCGATGCTCTAGATACACGTCGAGTAGACGCGCGATCACCTCTGGCACGTCGTTCTTCGCGACCGACGGACCTATGACTTCCCCAAGAGCCGCATCGGCGCCGGCAGCCCCGCCTATCGTGATCTGATACCACTCCTCGCCGCCCTTATCGACGCCAAGAATGCCGATGTGCCCAACGTGATGGTGACCGCATGCATTCATGCATCCCGACATTTTGAGTTCGAGTTCGCCGAGGTCATATAGATAATCATAGTCGTCGAAACGCTCGTTGATCAGCTTCGCGACACCAATCGAGCCGGCGTTCGCCAGGCTGCAGAAATCCAGCCCCGGGCAGCAAATGATGTCGGTCAAGGTGCCGATGTTCGGCGTCGCCAGTCCAGCCTGCTCGAGCGCTCGCCACAGGTCGAACGCGTCGGTTTGTTCCACGTGAGCGAGCAACAGGTTTTGCGTGTGTGCGACGCGAATTTCGCCGAAGCTGTAGCGTTCGGCGAGACCGGCGAGCGTTGCCATTTGCTGGGCGGTGGCGTCCCCCGGGGCGATGCCCGGCTTTTTCAGCGAGACGTAAACGACGCGGTAGCCGGGCACCTTGTGCGTCTGCGTGTTGTAGCGGTACCAGGCTCGAAATGCCGCGCTACGCCCCGCCGTGGGGTCGCTGTCCTCGAGAGCCCGGTAGGCGGGCGGCAGGAAAAACGTCCGCAAACGGGAGATTTGCAGCTCCTCGACGCGCGCGCCGCCGTCATTGCGAATTCGCCGCCATTCGGCCTCGACTCGCCGCCGGAATTCGTCGACTCCGAGGCTGCGCACGAGAATCTTGATCCGCGCCTTGTGGATGTTGTCCCGCCTTCCCTCGAGATTGTAGACGCGCAAGACGGCTTCCAAATAGGACAGGAGATGCGCGCGCGGCAGGAACTCGCGCACCACATGGCCGATGATCGGCGTGCGGCCGAGGCCGCCGCCGGCGAATATCTCGAATCCCGGCTCGCCGCCGGGGCCGCGGACGATGTGCACGCCGATGTCGTGCACCAATGAGGCGGCGCGGTCCTGTGCCGAGCCGGTCACGGCGATCTTGAATTTTCGGGGCAGATAGGAGAACTCTGGGTGAAAACTCGACCACTGGCGTATGACCTCGCACCATGGCCGGGGGTCCTCGAGTTCATTCGCGCTCACGCCGGCCAAGTGGTCGGATGTCACGTTGCGTATGCAATTGCCGCTCGTCTGGATCGCGTGCATTTCGACCGCGGCGAGATCCTCGAGGATATCCGGCACTTGCTCCAGCCTCGGCCAGTTGAATTGGATGTTCTGGCGGGTCGTAAAGTGCGCATAGCCGCGGTCATAGCGGTTCGCGATCTCTGCGAGGGCGCGCAGCTGCCGCGACGATAGAAGGCCGTAGGGTACGGCGACGCGCAGCATCGGTGCGTGGCGCTGGATGTAGAGGCCGTTGCGCAACCGCAGATACTTGAACTCGTCGTCGGTGAGCTCTCCGGCGAGAAAGCGACGGGTTTGGTCGCGGAACTGTGCGACGCGCTCGGCGACCAGCGTTTTGTCGACAGCGTCGTATTGATACATAGGCCCACCACATTAGTGACAGCCTCGAAAAACGCCAATAACGGCTGATCATTAGCTGATGCTCCGGCGATCTAGCGGGGTGGTCTGCCCTGCCTGTCGTGGTCCCAAAACCCCCTTTCCGGCCGGAATCGCGACGCGGATCCTGCCGAAAGCGTGATTCGCTCGGCAGAGCCCGGTCGAGTCTGCGGGCAATATGTCGCGTGCGTCACGAGGTCGACTTAGTGGCAAGAGATTTAACCGAAGTGCTCGTCGCGGCCGATACGTATCAAGTGTCGACCGAGCCGATATTACTCGTGGCCGAATTGCGCGGTGCCCTTGGCCTATGCCTGCATGACGAGGCGCGGGGCGTCGGCGGGCTGCTGCACCTGCGCTTCATCGGCGCGACCGGTAAAATTAGCGATGTCACCGACAACACCTTGAGCGGCGTATTGGTCGTGCTCGACCGCTTCAAGCGCGCTGTACTCGGCTCGTCGAGCCGCTTCGACGAAGTTCAGGCCAGAATTCTCGCGCACGCCATGCCTCCGGTGGATGCCGCGGAGCCAAGCGCATCACTGGTCGATCTAATACAGGCGGATCTCGCAGACGCGAAGATCGTCTGCGGCACGCATACTTTGCGGCGACCGGAGCCGGTGCGCGTATTTTTCCAACCCTTTGAAGGCCGCATTTGGATCAGCGGTCCGAGCGATGCAAGCGACGCGATGAGCCGATGCGACGTCTCGGCGAAACCGCACCGCTGAGCCGCGGGCCGCCGACCGAACAGGGACAGACCCGCCGCCTTGCGCCGATGGCGTTCCCGGCAATCCCCGTTAGACTAGCGGCTCTCGGCGGCTGCGGGAGTTTGCGATGCGTTTGACGCTGATTTTGTTGGTCGTGATCGCCGCCGGTTGCGCGAGCGAACAACTTGCAATGACGCCGCCGGCCGGCGTCGATTTGTCGGGACATTGGCGCCTCGATGCGGCTGACAGCGATGATCCGCAGCGCCTCCTGCAAGCGACGAATCCGCTCGAGGGGCAGGCCGCGGCCGGAGGCGACGAGGACGGCGGGCGGCGCGGCGGGCGGGGCGGCGGCCAGAACGCGGCGCCGTCGATGCCCGCGGGGGCGGGCCTGCTGGCCGCCGACATCGGCGAGGACATGGAGTGGCCTGGTCAGAATCTCGTGATCAAGCAAATCGGCGGTACCGTCGCCTTCAGCTCGGACGGTGAAAACCGCGTCTATCAGCCGGCAAATCTGTCGACGGCGAGGGCGCGCCACGGCCATCGCCACCGCTCTGCGCTGCGATGTGGATGGTCCGGCCGGAGTCTCGTCGTCCAAGTGCAGCCGGACGACGACGGCCCGATTATCGAGGCTCGTTATCAATTGTCGGCAGACGGCGCACACTTGATACAACGGCTGCTGCCGGTCGGCGAACAAAGCATGGGGACCGCGATATCGCGCGTGTGGAACCGGGTACCTTGAATTTACGGGCCATTCCAAGCATGGCGATCGACCGGCCAGAAAAAAGCCGGGCGACGCCCGGCTATTAATTTCCCCATGCCTTGTGCCATCGGCGCCGCTATGCGGCGCTCTGAACTGGTCGGTCCGCTTCACTTCCCTTCAAATCTTATTGCGCCCTAGCAACACTCTAGTCGCGCTACAGCAAAGATACCAGCCCGTGTGTCAGGAAGTGTGAAAATTAATGTTGTATAATTGCAACATACGGTTAGCAGCCGCCGACCGGCCCAGGGGCAAGGTCGGTCCGAAGTTCGAGTATTCTTGAGGCGCGCATTGAGCCGCCGGGAGGCTGATATGTCCGTCCCATCCAAGCCGTCCACGCAGCCTGACGTAGTCGTGCGCACGCGCCGAGCCTATTTCGATTGCGCGTTCGGCCAATTGCACGTGCGTACGGCTTTTCCCGCGACCGGCGGCTTCGACGAACAGGTGACGCTGATCTGTATCCATCCGAGCAGCGGCGTGAGCCGGATGTTCAATCGCTTCTTGCCGGCAATCGCCGACCGGCGATCCGTCTGCGCGCCGGATATGCCGGGATACGGAGAATCGGACCCGCCGCCCACGGTGGGCGTCGAGGCCAGCGCGGCTGCGATTTTAGATTTGGCCGCGGATCTACGCTTGCGGCAAATCGATGTCCTCGGTTTTCGCGATGCCTGCCTGGTTGCAGTCGAACTCGCCATTGCAAAACCGGAACTCGTGCGCCGCCTGGTTTTGGCTGCGCCTCCGGCGATCGAGCGATCGCCGCTCGTGCGGCAGCCGTGTCTCGCATTGGTTTTCGCCGCCGCGGCATCGGCCGTCGGCAAGGCGGCCAGCAAGCTACCGCCGAACACGCAGATCATCGACGCCACCGCACACGGCGAGGATCCATTCGACACCGCGCCGCGCGCGCTGGCCCGGCTATGCGCCGATTACCTCGATCGAAAGCGGCCGTGAGACTCAATAAGTTCATCAGCGAAACCGGCGTCTGTTCGAGGCGTCAGGCCGACGAATGGATCGCGGGGGGGCGCGTCACCTGTAACGGCCTCCCGGCCGCGCTGGGCACTCAGGTCGGCGCCGAGGACCAAGTGCGGGTCGACGGCGAACTGATCGGAGCGAAGCAGCACCGGATTTATATCGCACTCAACAAACCAGTCGGCATCACATCGACGTGCGAGTCGCACGTCGAGGGAAATATCGTCGATCTGGTCGGGCGCACGGAACGCATCTTTCCGATCGGACGCTTGGACAAGGATTCCGAGGGGCTGATCCTGCTCACGAACGATGGCGACGTCGTCAACGAGATTTTGCGTTCCGAAAACGACCATCAGAAGGAATACATCGTCGCCGTGAATAGGCCGATCACGGACCTGTCATTGGCGATCATGCGCGGCGGCGTGCGCATCATGGGAGTGATGACCAAGCCATGCGACGTAACGCGCATTGACGCACGGAGGTTTCGCATCATCTTGACGCAGGGGCTCAACAGACAAATCCGCCGCATGTGCTCCGCGTTGGGCTACCGCGTCGAGAGGCTACAGCGCGTGCGCATCGTCAACGTCGAATTGGGTTCGCTCGGAGTCGGCAAGTGGCGCAACCTCACGCCGACAGAGCTCGCCGGCCTGCTGCCGGTGAAGAGTCAATCCGCGCGCAGATCAGCCGCAACGACACCCTCGGACCACCGGCGCCCGGTCGTTACGCGCCAGTCCGGGTCGGAGGCCTTGCCGGCCAACCAGCGGAAGAAATCCGGCCGCTGACCGCACCAGTAGGCGTGGCTGTAAAGCACTCCACCGGTGCTGGATTCGACGATGAACCGGCGGCGCAGCCCGAGGCTCGATAGACCGCGCGTACAGCGCATGCGCGGCGAATTCTCGGATAGGGCATATTGATTTGCGCCGATTTGCAGCCGCAATCTGCCCGCTTGAGCGTAGATGCAAATATTCGGCGGCGACGCCCCGATCAGGGCGACGCCGTGCACGAGTGGCGGCGGAAGTTCGTAGGCGGTCCACGTGCCGCCGAGAGCGTGCCACTGCAGCACCATGCGATGGCGGCGGAAATCGACGACCGGGATCACCGTGGGGTAAGATGGGCCCGTATTCGCTGCCGACGCCATGGAAAGGCTATCTCGATTCGCGATCAGGCAGAGCCGCAAACGCGCCCTGCACGACGCCCGCGGTCAGCAATTGTGGCAGCACCAGCGGCTCGGCAGACGACGGATTCGCGTTATAGACGACGTACAACGGCACGCCCGCCCGCCCGAACGCCGCCAATGCCGTTGTTATCCGCGGATCGCGGTTGGTCCAGTCGCCCTTCATCAGCGTCACGCCTTTTTTGCGCAGAGTCGCTTGCACGGATGGATCGGCGAACGCATTGCGTTCGTTGATCAAACAAGTCAGGCACCAACTGGCCGTAAAGTTGATCAACAGCGGCTTGCCTGCGGCGCGCAGTTCGGCGGCGCGCGCCGGATCGTAAGGTTGCCAGCCGTCGCCGATTGTCGCCGCGCCGTGCGCCGGTGCGGCGAAAGCGGACGCGGGCGAGACTTCGAGTCCGACCGGCAGAGCGATTGCGATCAGCAGCGCCGCTGCCGAGGCGACGATCGCAACGTTGCGCGCGTGCCCGGCACGACTCTTCGACTTCTGATATGCCCAGGCCGCGAGCGCGACCAGCACGAATCCGGCAAATGCCGCGCCGAGTCCCACTGCGGAGGTCTGTTGTGCCAGGACCCAAAGAAGCCAGGCGGCGGACGCGTACATCGGAAACGCGAACACCTGCTTCAGGGTATCCATCCACGCGCCGGGCTTCGGCAGCGCGCGGCGCAGTCCGGGCGCGAAACATATTAGGAGATACGGCAACGCGAGTCCGACGCCGAGCGCCGTGAAAATGACGAAAGCGACCGCCGGCGCTTGCGTCAGAGCGGCGCCGACGGCCGGCGCCATGAACGGCGCGGTGCACGGCGTCGCGACCAGCGTCGTCAATAATCCAGTGAAAAACGACGCGCGATATCCGTGTCCGCGCGTCAATTCATCGCCTATCCCGGCAAGCGCGCCACCGAACTCGAAGACCCCGGACAGGTTCAAGCCGACCACAAGCAGCAAATATGCCATCAAGGTCACGAACAGCGGCGACTGCAATTGAAAGCCCCAACCGATTTGTTCGCCGCCTGCGCGCAACACCAACAAGACCGTTGTGAGGGTCCACATCGAGCCGATGACGCCGGCCGCGAAGACCAGGCCTTTTAGCCTGACCGTTCGCGGATGCTTCCTCGCTTGTTCGACTATGCCGACGGCTTTGACCGACAGCACGGGAAAAACGCACGGCATCAAATTCAATACCAAGCCGCCGAGAACTGCGGACAACAACAAAATGCCCAAAGCCGGCGACTTGGCCTCGCCCGGCCGCAGCAAGGCGAGCCGCGATTCCACGGCCGCCGCCGCGATCCGCGGATGCGGCCCGCGGGTCGCCTCAGCAGGCGGCGCCGATGCGAATCGCGCCGCTATCTCCAACGGGACGGTCCGTCCGCCGCCGTCATTCTCCGTCACCAGCAGCAATCCGCGAATCGCGCCTGCGGTTTGCGGCCGATAGCCCGGCTTCAGCGAGAGTTCAATCGCATCGGCGCTGCGTCTCATCGTTTGCGGCGCGGCGTAGGCGATCTGGCCATCATCGTACGGTATGAAGCTCAAGGACTCGATCTGCTCCAAGCTGCGGCCCCAATGGCGGCCGATGGTAATGAACAGGCGGCCGCCATGAATTTGCGCTTCCGCCGGAGCGGGGGCCGCCTGCGGCAGCTCATTTCTGGCGGCCGCGAACAACGGCTCCGAATTCGCGTCCGCAGATGCAGGTTTGGCGCTCGTCGGCAGCGTCAATTTCAGATCGGCGCTCTCCGGAATGCACACGTTCGAACACACCAACCAATTCGCCTTCGCCTGAAGCGTCACGGGGCCATGCACGGCGAGATCTGTCGGCGCGGTAATTTCAATGAGGTGAACGGCGTGCTTCGCATAACCATAATTGATCAGCGGCGCCAACACGAAGCGGTGCGGGACCGTCCAGACGATCGGTCCTGCGCTAAAGCCCCGCGGCAGCGTCCAGGTCAGCCTGGTCGGCAGTCCGGAATCACCGGGATTGCGCCAGTAGGTGTGCCAGCCTTCGCGAATATCGAACTCAAGCGCCACCCAAAAAGATTGTCCCGGCGCGACGCTGCCGACTTCGCTGACCAGGCGCGCCTTGACGTTGTCGGTGGCCACAGTGTTGCCGGAAAGCGGAAATGCGGCTGCCGAGGCCAGCAAAAGGGAAATCGCCCAAGCATGTCTGATGCGCATGGCTGTATGTTACCGAATACTGGTCGCGACCGATTGCCGGCCGCGCAGGCTGTGGTGCATATCACAATATAAACCGAGAATACCCCTCGACTGCCGCTTCGGCTAATGTAGGGTTCCTACGACAAACGGCCGGCCATGCAAGACAACTACGTAGAACGAATCCTGAAAGCCAAAGTGTACGACGTTGCGATCGAGTCGCCGCTCGAGAGCGCGAAGCGGCTGTCGAGCCGGCTGCAAAATCGCATATTGTTCAAACGCGAAGATCTCCAGCCGGTCTTTTCGTTCAAAATTCGCGGCGCATACAACAAAATCGCGCAACTGTCGGATACCGTGGCCGCCCGCGGCGTCATTTGCGCTTCCGCGGGTAATCACGCTCAGGGAGTGGCCTTTGGCGCCCGCACTCGCGGCATCAAGGCGGTCATCGTGATGCCGCTGACGACGCCCGAGATCAAGGTCCAGGCGGTAGCGGCTCTGGGCGGAGAAATCGTCTTGCACGGCGAAGACTACGACCAAGCTTACGATCATGCCGTCGAGCTTGCGCGCGATCGTGGTCTCGTCTTCGTGCACCCTTTCGACGATCCGGACGTGATCGCCGGCCAAGGCACGGTTGCGATGGAGATTTTGCGTCAGCGGCACGGCGACGAAATCGACGCGATATTCGTGCCGATAGGCGGCGGCGGGTTGATCGCCGGCATCGCCGCCTACACCAAGTCGCTCTATCCGCGCATCAAGATCATCGGCGTGCAACCCGAAGAGTCGGCGGGCATGTATGAATCGCTGCGCGCCGGCAAACGGGTCACGCTCGACCGGGTCGGCATATTCGCCGACGGCGTCGCTGTGCGGCGGGTCGGCGAGGAGACTTTCCGGCTCGCCAAGCAATATGTCGATGAGATCGTGCTGGTAACGACGGACCAGATCTGCGCCGCAATCCAAGACATCTTCGAGGATACTCGCGCCATTGCGGAACCGGCCGGCGCGCTCGCGGTCGCCGGCATAAAGAAATACGTGGCGCGGGAAAAATGCGAGGACCGCCTCTTCGTCGCGATCAACTGCGGCGCCAACATGAATTTCGACCGCTTGCGCCACGTGGCCGAACGGGCGGACATCGGCGCGCAACGCGAAGCTCTGTTGGCGGTCGAAATTCCCGAGCTGCCCGGATCGTTTCTGCGGTTCTGCGAAGTACTGGGCAAGCGCAGCGTTACGGAGTTCAGTTACCGCTACGGCAACATGCAGGCAGCGCAGTTGCTCGTAGGATTGGCGCTGCGCCAAGGCAAACAGGAACGCGATGCGATTATCGCGGCGATAGCGGCGGCGGGCTTCGAGGTTCGCGACATGACGGACAATGAAATGGCGAAACTGCATGTCCGCTACATGATCGGCGGCCACGCCCGCGAATTGCAGGACGAGCGGCTTTACCGATTCGAATTTCCGGAGCGCCCCGGGGCGCTGTTGAGATTCCTGCGCGCGATCGGTTCCGTTTGGAACATCAGCCTGTTTCATTATCGCAATCACGGCTCCGATTACGGCCGAGTGCTTGCCGGCATTCAGGTGCCCCCGGCGACGGTCGAGGATTTTTTGCTGCACCTGAATGAATTGCAGTACGCCTACAGCGAAGAGACCGACAACCCCGCCTACAAGATTTTCCTCGGCGGATGAGTCATCGGCGCGGCACCCGCCGATTTTTGCACCGCCCTTCCCGCGGGCCGCAATGTCAACAGGCCGCCTGCTACACTGACAATCGGAGGTAGTTCTCACTCTTGAAGCCCTCAAGCGGCGGCCTCGCGGTGTTGCGCAACCGCGATTTCGCGCTCTATTTGGTCGCTCGATTTTGCGCCGCGATCGCCGCCCAAATGATCGTCATCGCCGTCGGCTGGCAGGTCTATCACATGACCGGGCGCTTGCTCGATCTCGGCCTGATCGGTCTTTCGCAGTTCTTGCCGTTCTTGAGTTTGGTGCTGTTCGCCGGTCACGCCGCCGATCGTTTCGATCGGCGCAAGATCTTGATCCTGTGCACCCTCGCGCAATTCTGCTGCGCCGGATTGCTGCTGCTATTCGCGCTCGGCGATATCGCCGTCAGTTGGCCGATTTTTCTGGTGCTGGCGTTTCTCGGGGTTGCGCGTGCGTTTCAGATGCCCACCGCGCAATCGTTCATGCCCAATCTCGTACCGATCGATGCACTTGGCAAAGCGGTTGCGCTTAGTTCCTCGAGCTTCCAAATTGCGACGATCATCGGCCCGAGCGCCGGCGGCATTCTTTTTGCGGTTGCGCAAGCGGCGTACGGGCCGGACGGCGGCGCCGGATTGGTCTACGCGTCGGCGGCGTCGTTATTGCTCGGCACGATCCTGATGTTGGCGATGATTCGCCTGCGGCGCGCGCCTCAAAGTGCGCCAGCCGGTGACTTGGGCCAGTCTGCTGCAAGGATTGCGTTTCGTTTGGAGCCGCAAGACCGTGCTCGGCGCATTATCGCTGGATCTTTTCGCGGTGCTGTTCGGCGGCGCCACCGCGCTATTGCCGGCGTTCACGCGCGACGTGCTGCACGCCGGGCCCGCGGTGTTCGGTTACCTGCGCGCTGCGCCCGCAATCGGAGCCGCCGTCGCCGCGGTGCTGCTGTCCTTCAGACCGATACGGCGCCGCATCGGGGTTTATATGTTTCTGGGTGTTGCGGCTTTCGGGGCGGCGACCGTGCTGTTCGGACTGACGCACCGATTCGCTGTGGCTATGGGCGCTCTCATCGTGCTCGGCGCAGGCGACATGGTCAGCGTCTTCATCCGACAAGTCCTCGTGCAGCTCGAAACACCGGACGAAATTCGCGGCCGCGTCAGCGCCGTGAACTCGGTTTTCATCGGCGCCTCGAATGAGTTGGGCGAGTTCGAGTCGGGATTCACCGCCGCCTGGTTCGGATTGGTGCCGGCAATCGTCGCCGGCGGTGTCCTCACGCTGGTCGTCGCGTTCGTCTGGGCGCGCTTCTTGTTCCCTCAGCTATGGCGAGTGCAGTCCTTCGCACAGCTCGAGGCGTCCCGGCTGCGCGAGCGGCCTGGTTGAAATTTTTACTGTATATTCGTACAGTCATACCCAATGCATGTCCCAATCAAGGGTCGCGGCGCCGGCGATAACGTCGAGGGCCGATTCGAGCCCCTTCGCGTCGCTGCCGCAGAGGACGGTTGGTGGCGCGAGGCCGAGGTTCGCGCGCCGGTCACCGAAGCGCGCGCCGAAATCGCCCGCACGATCATCTCGCGCAACGACTCGCCGGACATTCCGTTCAGCCAGTCGATCAACCCCTACCGGGGCTGTGAGCATGGCTGCATCTATTGCTTCGCGCGTCCGACCCACGCCTACATCAACCTATCGTCCGGCCTGGATTTCGAGACGAAGCTGTTTTACAAGAAAAACGCGGCGGAAGTCTTGGAACGAGAATTGTCGCGGCGCAGCTATCGCCCGGCGGTCATCAATCTCGGCGCAAGTACGGATCCGTACCAGCCGATCGAACGCGTACATGGGATCACGCGCGCGATCCTCGAAGTCCTATGGCGCTTCAGGCATCCCGTGACGATCGTCACGAAGAGCCGCTTGGTCTTGCGGGACCTTGATCTGCTCGCGGACATGGCCGGGGAGGGCCTGTGCCGCGTCATGGTCAGTGTGACCACGTTGGACAGCGAGTTGAAGCGCAGCTTGGAGCCGCGCGCACCGGCGCCGGCAGCGCGTCTGCAGGCGATTGCCGGACTCGCCGAAGCCAAGGTGCCGGTGGGCGTGCTCGCCGCGCCCATGATTCCCGCGCTCAACGATCATGAACTCGAGAGGATCCTCGAGGCGGCGGCCGCCGCGGGCGCCGCCGCCGCGGGCTTCATCTTGCTGCGGTTGCCGTTCGAGGTCAAAGATCTGTTCGAGGCCTGGCTGCACGATCACATGCCGCTGCGCGCCGAGCACGTATTGTCGCGGATCAGAGCGATGCGAGGCGGAAAACTGAACGACGCGCGGTTCGGTGAGCGCTTCACTGGACGAGGCGTCGAGGCGGATCTGTTGTCGCGGCGTTTCGAAGTCGCCTGCCGCCGGCTCGGGCTCGACAACCGGAAACAGATCGCCTTGAACACGGAAGCATTTCGCGCGCCATCGGCAGGTGGGGTACAAATGTCGTTCGACGGTCTTTGACCTCTGCTTCGAGAACGGTTCAGCCGAGACGATCCGTTCCCCGGCGTTTCAATTGTGCGGCCGTGCGAGTGAACAGCCGGTATCAAAGCTCTATAGACCGCAAAGATCGCGGCGGGGGCGACCAGCGACCATGCGAGCCCGGCGTGCAAGATCGAGTCCCACAATACCGCGACGGCGTGACCGGCGCCGCTCGCGAGCAAGGCGCGCGCCGCCTCGACCGTCAAGGGCTGCGGTGGCGCGCGCGTGATCCACTCGCCGAGCCGCACGAAAGGGATGATCAACAGCAGCTGCGTCGGCGCCATCGCGGCTTGCGCCAGTTGAATTGCCGGCAGATTCAGACGGAACAGCAAGGCGATCAGGGCGCACAAAACCGTCGACACGCCCAATATCGGAATGTTGCCGACGACTATGCCGATCGCGACGCAGAGCGCGAGCCGATCCGGCGCCACACCCTGCCGCAGCAGCGCAATCAGCGGCTCCAGAATTCGGCGGCGCAGCCAGATGGTCGCGGCTGATGCCCGCTGCGGATACCGTTGGCTCACGCCCGCGCACGCCTTTTCATTGGCTCAACCGCGCGGCCGCGCGCGGCGCGTCGGCTGCGCGGCGTACGGGTCGTCTGGCCAATAATGCTTCGGGTAGCGACCTTTCAGATCCTTCTTGACGTCATGGTAGCCGCGGTTCCAGAAACTGACGAGATCCCGAGTCACTTGCACCGGCCGGCCGGCCGGCGACAACAACTTCAGCAGCAGCGGCATGCGGCCCAGTGCGACGCTGGGGGTCGTCGTCAATCCGAACATTTCCTGCAGCCGTACCGAGACCGTCGGAATTTCGCCGTCAAGGTAATCGATCGGTATGCTCGAGCCGCTCGGCACGGCCACGTGCGTCGGCGCCTCCCGATCGAGAACGGAACGCTGCGCATAGGTGAGGCTGCCGCGCAGCGCACCGCCCAAATCCATGCGCGCGAAATGTTCGCGGCGAGTGCAGCCTGCAATCCACGGCGGCGCCCATTCCCCGAGCCGATCCTGCAACGCCGCGTCGCCGAGATCGGGCCACGGCGTCGGCGCAGGCACGGCGAACTTGCGCATCAGCATGACGCGAGCTTGCAATTGGCGCAGATCCTTGGTCCATGGCCATGCCGCAACGCCGATCGAGCGCAGGCCTTCGAGCGCCGCGTCTGTAACCGCAGACGGCAGCGGATCGACGAGCTCCTCGGACCGGATCACCAAGGCGCCGAGGCGCCGTTCACGGCGAGCACGCACAGCCTGCTCGCGCGGATCCCAGACGATTTCACTGTGCGAGTCGATTTGCGCCGGCAAATGCCGTTCGAGATCGGCAAGTTCGATTGGCGCGGCGAGGAAGATCCGCGCCTCGCGCTCTGCGTTGTCCAGCTCGGCGGCGACGATGTATGGGGCCTTCGCGATCGCTTGGGGCTCGGCGAACGCCGCTCCGCGTCCGTTCGCGAGCAAATACCGTCTGCCGTCGCCGCGCGACTGCGCGATGCGATCCGGATACGCGAGCGCCAGCAGGATGCCGGTCGCGGCGTCCGGATCGGCCGTGTCGGCGGCGCCCGCGAGCTTGCGCTGCCAATCGGCGGATCGGCGCACCGCTTGCTTGAGGGCTCGCGTGTCCGCGCTGATGCCGACCGGAAGCGCTCGGCCGCCGCCGCGCAACGCCGCTACGCGCAAGCGCAAATCCGCGTCGCGCGCACCCGGGGCCGCATGCACGATGTCGCGCTCGCTCAAGATCGCGGCCAAATCGCAAGCCAGGCGCGACGCGCCGATGGCGCCGGCTCTGCGCAGCATATGCGCAAGCCGCGGGTGGGCGCCGACGCGCGCGAGATCGCGCCCGTGGTCGGTGATCCGGCCGTCGGCGCCGATCGCTTCGAGGCGGCGCAACAAATCGCGCGCCTGCGCCAGATGCGCCGTCGGCGGCTGATCGAGCCAGCGCAAACTGTGCGCGTCGGCCGCACCCCACGCCGCAAGCTCGAGCGCGAGTGGCGCCAGGTCCGCATGCAGAATTTCCGGTTCCGTCTGAGATGCGAGCGAGGCGTGGCTGCCCTCGGACCACAGCCGGTAACAGACGCCGGCCGATAGTCGACCGGCGCGGCCACGGCGCTGCTCCGCGGCGGCTTGCGAGATTTTCCCGGTGACCAGGCGGCTCATGCCGGTCACCGGATCGAATTCCGCGGTGCGGCGCAGCCCGCTGTCGACGACGGTTTGCACACCTTCGATCGTCAAGCTGGTTTCCGCGATCGACGTCGCGAGGACGATCTTGCGCTGCCCCGGCGCCGGGCCGGCAAGAGCCGCGTCCTGCGCCGCCGACCCGAGTTCGCCGTACAGAGGTAGCACTCGTACGCGCGGCTCGAGGCCGCCCTCGCAAACCAGTCGTTCTACGCGGCGAATCTCCGCCGCGCCGGGCAAAAAGCAAAGAATATCGCCGGCGTTATCCTTGAGCGCCGTGCGCAGCACCTGCGCCGTCTGCTGCTCGACCGTGAATTCCGGGCGGCGGGCGACGTAGTGCGTCACGACGCCGAATTGCCGGCCAGCCGCGGTGACAATCGGTGCATCATCGAGCATGCGCGACAGAGGCAGCAAGTCGAGCGTCGCGGACATCACGACGACGCGCAGGTCGTCGCGCAGCGATTGCTGACTCTCGATCGTCAATGCCAAGCCCAGATCGGCGTTCAGGCTGCGCTCGTGAAATTCATCGAACAGAACACAGCCAACATCGCAAAGCGCCGCATCCTCCTGCAGCATGCGGGTCAATATGCCTTCGGTCACGACCTCAATGCGCGTGTGCGGGCCAACCCGCGTGTCGAGCCGCGTGCGGTAACCAACGCGTCCGCCGACGGGCTCGCCGAGCAACTGGGCCATGCGCCGGGCGACGGCGCGCGCCGCCAAACGACGCGGCTCCAGCATCAGGATCTTGCGGCCGGCCAACCAGGCGGCCTCGCGCAAGACGAGCGGCACGATCGTGCTCTTGCCCGCTCCGGGCGGCGCCTGTAAAAGCACGCGGCGGCCGCGCTCGAGCGCGGCACCGAGTGCAGGCAGCGCCACGTTGATCGGCAACAACGGCAGCGACGGACTCAAAATGGCAGGCTCGCGAACAAGGTTAGGCTACTGTACTTTGATCAAACTCGCATGCGGAGATGGACCCGCCTAAGGCGGCCGACCGCGGAACTTGATAATATGCGCATCGTCGGGCCTGTAGCTCAGTTGGTTAGAGCAGGGGACTCATCGATAATGGTGCCTTCGCATCGTAAGGTGCGAAGTGGACGGGATGAATTCAGGGAAACCTTAACAGTTCGGCTGATGGCGATCCTGAGCCAAGCCGGCGGTACACCGCCGGAAGGTGCAGAGACTACCTGAGCGCTGCAGTTGCGCTTAATGACAGGCTAGAGCGTCCCGCACCCCTTTATCTTCGTGGATTAGGGGGTGAAGAGATAGTCCACTCCCTCCGGAAACGGCGGGGTCGCAGTGAATCCCTTGGTCGTCGGTTCGAGTCCGACCGGGCCCACCATCGCCAGACTCATACGGCTGGCCCTGGCGTCATGAACGCGAGCCGCTCGCGGCGACGTCGTTCATGCTACGGTATCGCGAGTGGAAACAAGCGGACGCGACTCGGGTTTGGTGCGCGCGGTCGGGACCTGGGGCCTGGCGGCGAGCACGATCAGCATGATCGTCGGCGCCGGCATCTTTGCAGTGCCTGGAGCGCTGGCGGCGAGCATCGGCCCATACGCGCCGCTGGCGATCGTCGTCTGCGCGATCGCGGTCGGATCGGTGGCGATCTGTTTTGCGGAGGGTGGCAGCAGAATTCCGAGCAGCGGCGGAGCCTACGGCTATGTCGAAGCCGCTTTCGGACCGTTGACCGGCTATGTAGCCGGCACCTTGTTATGGTTTGGCGACGTGCTCGCGTGCGGCGGGATCGCCGCGGCGCTGGCCGACGTCGCCGTCAGCCTGATGCCGCTGCCGCTGCAGGCATCGGCGCACGCGATCGTCATTATCGGCGTGATCGGCGGCATCTCCGCCGTCAATCTAGGCGGAATCGCCAACGGAATGCGGCTCGTGAATGCGGCGACGATGGTCAAAATACTGCCGCTGTTGATCTTCGTCGTGATCGGCATGACGGCGCTGCACGCCAATAATTTTGTGCCGTCTGTGCAGCCCGGTACGGGCGGTCTCGGCCGCGCACTGATCCTCGCATTATTCGCGTTCATGGGCATGGAGACTGCCTTGTGCGCGAGCGGCGAGGTGGCGGAGCCGGCACGCACCATTCCGCGCGCGCTGATGCTCGCGATGCTCTCTGCGACGCTGCTGTACGTGGGGATCCAAGTGGTCGCGCAGGGCATACTTGGTCCGGCGCTAGCGCAGTCGACCGTGCCTTTGGCGGACGCGATGGCGCGGATCAGTCCGGCGTTGCGACTGCTGATGTTGGCGGGCGCCGCGCTGTCGATGTTCGGATACCTGAGCAGCGACTTGCTGGGCAGCCCGCGGATCCTGTTTGCGTTCGCGCGCGATGGCTTGCTGCCGGCCGCGCTCGGGCGTTTGCACCCGCGCAGCCACGCGCCTCACGTTGCGATCCTCTGCTACGCCGCGCTCGCGATCGTGCTCGCGTTGAGCGGTACGTTTGCCGAGCTCGCCGTGCTTTCGGCTCTGACCACGGCCGGTTTGTACATCGCCGGCTGTGCGGCGGCGTGGAGGCTTGCGCGGCTAGAGGTCGCCGAGGCGGGCACGCCGTTGAATTTTCGCTGGCTCGGCGCCGCGGCGAGCGTCGCGATTGCCAGCATGCTGATGTTGATCGCGATGGCCTCGCGCGTCGAGATCACCGGCCTGTTCGCGCTGATAGCTGGGAGCGGGTTGATCTATCTCGTGCAGACGCGCATTGCCAGGGCCCGGCGCGCGAGCGCCCCGGTCCAGTGAGCGCCGCCGACCAAGTCGATCGGTCAACGTCCGCCGCCGCCGCGCGTTGATCCAAGAGCAGGCATATGCCGGCGGGCAGCGCAGGGTAGCAAGTGTGGCCAAGGATCAAGATCGCGCGGCGGCGAGTGCCGCAAATCGCTTCGGACTCGGCGCCCGGCCAGGCGATTTGACGGCCATAGGCGATCCGGCCGCTTGGCTGTTGAGCCAGACGCAGGGTCCGCCGTCGGGTCAGGCGGCGTTCGACGGTCTGCCGGACAGCCTCGATTATCTGCAGCGCGAGGCCGAAGTGCTCATCCGGCGGCGTGCTTTGCGGCGCGAGGGCCTGGCCGGTAAGCCGGACGCCGGCGTCGACGGCAAGGCTGTCGATCCGCTTGCGCAGTTATACCTCGAGGCGTTCGGCGAGGACTTGCGCCGTGAGTCGCTAGCGCGATGGCAGGTCGCCGCGACCACCGACACCCCGTTCGGCGAACGCCTCGTGCGGTTCTGGTCGAACCACTTCGCCGTGTCGGTGGACAAGGGACCGGCGCGATTGTATGCGGCGCCGCTGGAGCGCGAAGCGATCCGTCCGCACCTCAATGGGCGATTTGCCGATCTGCTGTTCGCGGTCGAGACGCATCCCGCGATGCTGCGTTACCTGGACCAGGCGCAATCGGTCGGTCCGGATTCGATGTTGGCCGAGCGTGCGGATCGGCGCTTGGCCCGCCGAGCCGACGGGCGGCCCCCGCGCAAACTCGGGCTCAACGAAAATCTGGCGCGCGAAATCCTGGAGCTGCATACGCTGGGCGTCGGCGGAGGCTATACGCAGGGCGACGTCATCGAGTTCGCGCGCGCGCTGACCGGCTGGAGCATGCCGCTGCCGCGGGAGCTTGACCGCGGTATAGAAGATCGCAGCGCGTTCGTCTTTCGCGCGCGAGCCCACGAGCCCGGCACGCGCAGCGTACTTGGCCGCCGCTATTCCGACGACGGCATGCATCAGGCGCGCGCGATTCTCGCCGACCTGGCGATGCATCCGGCGACCGCGCGGCATCTCGCGGGTCAACTCGCCCGCCACTTCGTCGCCGACGGCCCGCCGGCACCGCTCGTCGAGCGCATGGCGCGCGCGTACCTAGACAACGATGGGCGCCTGCCGGCGCTGTACGACGCGTTGATCCGTTCGCCGGACGCTTGGAGCAGCACTGCGCGCAAATTCCGTACCCCGCAGGATCTCATCGTCGCCGGCTTGCGCGCCGGCGGCATCGCGATCGGCTCCAAGCCGCAGCCGTGGGAAGGTTTCCTGCGACGGCTTGGCCAGCCGACGTTCATGCCGCGCTCGCCGGCCGGATTTACCGATGTAGCCGGCGACTGGATCGCGCCGGACGCTCTGTGGAAGCGCGTGCAGATCGCCGAAGCGATGGCTGAGCGTGTGCCGCGCACCGGTCTCGACCCGCGGGCTCTGGCGCGCGCCGTTCTCGGTCCGGGATTGGATCCGGAAACCGACCGGGCAATGGCCCATGCCGAAGCGCCGCAGCAGGCGGTTGCGATCCTCTTCGCCAGTCCGGATTTCCAGTGGAGAGTGTGACATGACGAACCGCCGCGAATTGCTCGGCCTGCTCGGCTGGAGCGCTGCTGGTGTCGCCGCCGGCTCGGCGCTAACGCTATGGCCGGGGGCGACCCGCGCAGCGACCGGCGCCGACACGCGATTGCTCGTGCTGTTGCTGCGCGGCGGGCTCGACGGCGTGCACGCCGTTCCTCCATGGGGCGATCCGGCCTATTCGCGAGTGCGCGGACCGCTCGCGCTGACGCCGAATGGCGCCGCCGGCGACGACGCGCCGGCGGCGCTGAAGCTCGACGCGACTTTCGCGCTGCATCCGTCGCTTGGCTTCGCCGCAAGGATGTATGCCGGCGGCGAGTTCATGCCGCTGATCGCTGCCGCTCCGCCGTATTGGGGTCGTTCGCATTTCGACGCGCAGGACTGCGTCGAGAACGGAACGGCGGTACCGCATGGCGCCCAGACCGGCTGGCTGAACCGCGCGGTCACCGCGTTGCCGGGCGCGGACGGCTTGGCGGTCACAACGGTGATGCCGCTGATGCTGCGCGGACCGGCGGCCGTCTCCAGCTGGTCGCCGCCGCTGCCGCTGCTAGTCAACCCGATCCTACTGCAGCGGCTCGAGCCGCTGTACGGCGAAGATCCGCGTCTGGCCGCGGCATTCGCCGAGGCGATCGCCAACCAAGGTCAGGATCTTGCCGTCGACGGCGGCGGTCAAACGACGGCCGCGATGCGCAAGGTGTCCGCGCCCGGCCGCTTGCCCGAGCTGATGGGAGCCGCCGGCACGCTGATGGCCAAGAACAATGGTCCGCGTATCGGGTTCGTCGAGGATTACGGCTGGGATACCCACGCCAACGAGGCGGCGATCCTGGCTCGCAAACTGAAGGAATTGGACGACGGGTTCGCAGCATTGCGCGCGGCGGCGGCTCCGATCTGGGCGCACACGGTTATCGTTGCCGCCACGGAGTTCGGCCGTACCGCCGCGCTTAACGGCACGAACGGTACCGATCACGGCACCGGCTCGGCGATGTTTCTCGCCGGCGGGGCAGTGCGCGGCGGTCGCGTCGCCGGCCAATGGCCGGGCATGGCGCCGAGCCAGCTGTACCAGCAGCGCGACATTCACGCGACGACGGATATGCGCGCGGTATTCAAGGGCCTGCTCGCCGCACACCTTGGCCTGAGCGAGGCGGTGCTCGCGGAGCAGGTGTTCCCTGACAGCGCGGCGCTGGCGCCAATTGAGGGCCTACTGCGCGCCGAACACGCCGTCTAAGCGGCGGACGGTTCCGCGACGCACTGCGCCCGCCCGGTTCGCTGCGGATTATGGTCAGCGGTTCTTGAGCTGCCAATCGCGGCGATGCGCAGCGATCTCACCGTCGTGATCCAACGGCGCACCGGTTATTTGCGACTCCACGGCCTGCAGAATGGCCGGTGGGAGGCTCGAACTCGCGGTGCGGTATTGCGAATCCGCCCCGGCTGCTTCCGCCGATCGTGCCAGCACGTTGATCCGCCAATTGGCGTCTATCCGGCAAGCGAGACCGGACGACGATGCCGGCTTGCTGATACTGAATGTCCGGCAATAGGTGCCGGACTTCGACAAAAAGCTCAGACCGATTTGGATGCCGCTGCCGCTGCTGCGTTCCCCGGCGAATTGGCCGGAGAGCGCCCGAGCCAGAGAGCCGCCGGCGATCAGCGCGCCGCGTGAGTCCTGCCTGACGATCGAATCCGACTGACGCCAGCCGAAAAAGCCCACGGCGATTCCTATCAGCAAACTCGCCGCGATCGACAACGCCGGCCGCCACCGCGGACGCGTGCGCCGCACGCGCGCCGCGGCGATGTCCGCAACTTTCTGGGCCGCGGCAGCCGACGGCGGCCTCGCGGCCGCCAGCAAACGCTGCGGCACGGGCTCGGCGAGGTCGCCGGCATACGCAGCTTGCAGGCGTGCGCGCAAACCGCGGTGTTCGGCAACGCGCGCGGCAATAGCCGGGTCGTCGCGCACGGCGGCTTCGACGACGGCCGCCGCGGCAGCATCCAACTCGCCGTCGGCGAACGCCATCAATGTCTCGTCTGGAATCTTCATTGCTATTCTCCCGCGCCCGGCCCCAATGCCGCCTGCAGCGCCTCGCGTCCGCGCGCAAGTCGGCTGGTCACCGTGCCGACCGGGACATCCAACACGTCAGCGGCCTCCTTATAGGACAAGCCCTCGATGAGCACCAGACTGACCGCCAGACGCTGCTCCTCGGGCAGCCTCGACATCGCGGCACGGATCGACAGCGAGTCCGTTTGATTCTCGACGACCGCCGCGACCGCATCGGCGCCCGCTTCCTCGGCAAGAAAGATCTCCTGACGCCTGGAGCGCGATCTGACCTCGTCTATCCATGCGTTCCTGATGATTTTGAACATCCAACTATCCAGTCGCGCGTCGCTGCGCCATTGCGACGATCGCTGCAACGCGCGCTCGACCGCGATTTGCACGATATCGTCCGCATCGTGCGGGTTGCGCGTCAAATTGCGCGCAAAGCGCCGCAATCGCGGCAATAAAGCCGCGATTTCTTGATGGACGTAATTCGGCGTCCCGATCGTCATCATGGAATATACGTTTCAGATGTGATTTTTGTTCCATTCATTCTATCAATCGCCCGGTATTATTTGCGCGAAATGCCGAGCGCCGCCGGCGCACAGAGGTGTCATCGTGAGAAACCGACTGTCGTGGATATTGGCGATCGCCGCAGTGGCGACGCCCGCAAACGCGCAGTTGCGCCTGCCGCTGCCGACACCCGCGCTGCCTTTGGGGCCGCTGCCGCAGGCGCTGGGCCAATTCGACGTGCAAGCGATCGGTCAATTGACGGATTTGCGGCATCTCTACATCCGCCGTTTGATCGGTGCGAATCGACGAGTGCTGGAGGCCGATCATGATGGCGAGCCGATCGTACGCGGCGAGATATTGGCCCTGTCCCCGGACGCGGCCGCCGTGACGCGCGCGCTGGCACGGGGTTTCGCCGTCATCCGGGAACAAACGATCGCCGCGTCCCTGCGTCTGATCGTCCTCAAAGCGCCCGACGGGATGTCGACCGAGAAGGCTTTGCGTGAGCTGCGCGCGGCGGATACCGTTGGCACATACGACTTCAATCATATCTACACGGACAGCGGGACAGTGGATGATTCGCCGTCGCAGAGCGCCGCCAACGCCGACGGCCCGGCCAACACGACGGGCGGCGGGCCGCCGCGCCCGCGAATTCGCGTCGGTTTGTTGGATACGGGCATCGATGCGACGCATCCGGCGTTTCAAGGCTCCATCGTGCGCGCCTGGGGCTGCGCCAAACGGCCGTTGCCGAGCGCGCACGGCACCGCTGTCGCCTCGCTGCTCGTGCGGCATTCGCCCGCCGAGTTGTACGCGGCCGACGTGTACTGCGGCAAGCCGACCGGCGGCGCCGTCGATACGATCGTCGCCGCACTTGCGTGGATGGCCGAGCAAGACGTGCCGGTGATCAACGTCAGTCTGGTCGGACCGAAGAACCTGCTGTTGGCGCAGGTGGTCGGACTGCTCGCCGCGCGCGGCTTCGTCATTGTCGCGGCCGTCGGCAACGACGGGCCGGCCGCCCCGCCGCTCTATCCGGCGGCTTATCCGAAGGTCGTCGGCGTTACCGGCGTCGATGCGCGGCGGCGCGTGCTATTGGAAGCGGAGCGTGGGCCGCAAGTGATGTTCGCGGCACGCGGCGCCGATCTGCAGGCCGCCGACTTGCATCACGGCTCGGTCAGCGTGCGCGGCACCTCGTTTGCGGCACCGATCGTGGCGGCGCTGTTGGCCCGCGGCATATCCGCCCCAAACCCGCTGACCGCGTCCGCCGCGATCGACGCCTTGATCGCCGAGGCCGTCGATTTGGGTCCTCCCGGCCGGGATTCGACCTATGGATACGGGCTTTTGGAAGCCGATTAGCGAAAAAAGGTCGCCGGCATGGATGGAATACGTTCCGCGCATCGTATCAATAGTGAAGGCCGCGGGATGTCTGCGGCTAAACAGGAGCACGACGATGCAAACGAAACAATTGATCGCGGGCGCCGCCGTGGCGGCAGTAATGGCGATGAGCTCTCCGGCGAACGCGGGGATCTTCGGTAGCGGCTCGGGCACCTTGGGCGGCGGCTTGGCCGGCGGCCTCGGCGGGATGGGCGGCGGACTCGCCGGCGGCGCCGGCGGCGCCGGCGGTTTCGGTCGACTCGGCGGCGCGGGCGATTTCGCGACCCAGGGCACTTTCGAGCAAACGACGCCGTCGACGATCAGCCATCCGCACAAGCCGGCCGTACCTCGGCAGGCGAATGCCAATACGGCGAACGCGGTGGCCGGGAGTCTCGGCAAGAATGGTGCGAGCGGTGCGCTCTCGTCGATGAGCAACGCGGCGACGCAGCCGGCGGCACCGGCAAGCCCAGCCGCAAAGAGGCCTCCGGCTCGTTCGGCCGCCGCGCGTTCGTCCGGCGGGGGACAGGCCGTTGCGGGCTCCGCCCCGCAGAACCGTCCGGCTCCGTCGGCGGCTGCGCAAGGCAATGCGGGCGGCGCGTTCGGACCGGCGTTTGCGGCCGATCAGAGCACCAATGCGAGCGCCGGCGCCAACGCCGGCGGCTCGGGTTCGGCCGCGGCCTCGGGGAGCGGGTCCGTGAACTGAGCGGATCGCGGCGGGAAGGCACACCAAAGGCCGCGGAAGAGGTTGTGACGGTGCGGCTCGCCGACAGGTCTCGGTGAGCCGCATCGTGTGACGACCGGCCGCGCGACCTATGACATCATTGGACGCGCGAACCGTGATCGGGAGTTTGAGCGAGAGGGCGATCCCATGTCCGACGATCCGACCGAACCGCTGCGCCGCTTCGCGGATTTCTATCCGTTTTACCTCGCCGAGCACAGAAACCGGAATTGCCGGCGCCTGCATTTCATCGGCTCCTGTCTGGTATTAGCACTGGTCGCCGCGGCGATCGTCGAGGCGAATCCGCGATGGCTGCTGGCCGCTCCGGTGATCGGCTATGGATTCGCCTGGGTAGGCCATTTCGCGTTCGAAAAGAATCGCCCCGCGACCTTCCGCTACCCGCTATTTAGCCTGCTCGGCGACTGGGTGATGTTCAGGGACATCCTGATCGGGCGCATTCCGTTCTGAGGCGAGCGCCCCGCGGACCGGCGGCGGCGACTCCAGGAGTGCGGCGCGGCCTCGCTGCCGCCGTCAATGAAACAGGTCTTTGAGCTTGTCGTGCAGCTTCTGCTTCAAATCCGTCTTGTGCTTTTCCAGTTCCTGCTGCACCCGAGCTTTGGCCATGCCTTGCAAATCGGGTCGCACCTTAGGGCTGCTCATCGACCCATTGATCGTCACCGGAATATCCGCAACACTTCGCTCGTTCGCGGCGCTTGCGCCGCCCGCGCTCTTCAACAGCTTCGCCGACACCCGAAAATCGATTGCCTGTGTGACCAAGTTCGCCGTGCCTTGGCCCGTCACGTGCAGATTTTGCGAGGTGATGTTCAAATCCTTGATCACGGCGACGCCGTTTGTCAGATCGGCTGACGCTTTGAAGGTTTCGAAAGCCGTGCGGCCGTTGCCGTCGCCCGACGGCAGCGGCCGTTTGTCGATTAGCGCCATCGTCCGATTGATTTCCCACCACAGATCGGCACCCTCGATGGCTCCGTTATCCAGATCAGCGGTAACGCGGCCGCTCAGGGATCCGATCAGCGCATCGCGCCCGCTGCCGCGCGCCGTCAGGATCGTCGTTACCGTGCCGCGTCCCGAAATTCGCCGTGTTTTGGCGAAATCCTGCAGCAATTGCGCGACATCGATGCCGGTCATCCTCTGATCGAGCCTGATCAGGGGTTGATTACCGCTGGCGTCGAGCGTGATTTCGCCCGAGTAGTTGCCGCCGTAGAGCCTCGCCGTCGCGGGCGCGATTTGCGTAACGCCGTCTTTCGAGGCGACACCGATGCGCACATCCCGAAGATCGACGCCCGCGACGGTCGCGCGGCCGATCGCCAAACTGCCGTTCATCCGCAGCGATTTGACTGCGTCGGACGGAGCCGGCAGCGGCTCCGTCTCGGCCTTTCGCGGCGCCTGTCGCGGACTCAAGTACCGGTCAATGTCGATCTGATCGAGGTTCAGATCGAATCGCAAGGCACGAGTGTCGAGATCGATGAGCGCTACATCGCCCCTCAGATTCGAATCGTCGAGCAGCACGGTCAAATGGGTCGCGCGGACAGCGTTGCCCCCGAAGCTGAACTCGCCGCTTGCGGATAATTTCCCAAGCGCCTTTGCGTCGCTGGTTTCGGGAGGCGTCAGGCCTAGGCGCATCAGCAAGGCGCGCGGCGCGACCGAATCGAGCTTGAACGAACCATCGAGGCGGGGCGCATCGAGAATCTGGCTGCCGCGCAGGCCGCCCGCCAAATGCGCGTCGGCCAATTGCATGGAGTACTGCGGCATGCTCAGCGTTTGCGCTCCTAGATCCACGCTCAGTTCCGGCGCCGAAAGTGTCCACGACGCCTTGTCTACTCCCGGCTTGCGAGGCAGCGTACCGCTGATCTGTGCGGGAGCGAATCGCAGGCGCTTGTTCGCCATGTCGAACGTCATGTAAAAGTCGCCGGTCAACGCGATCGGCTGCCCGCCGCGGCCGGGCGTGAACTGCAAGGACAACTTGACCGGCACCGGAACGGCGGGGGCCAAGTGCCCGATGTTCAGGTCCACGCGATCGACGACGACGCCTCCGTAGCTGAGACGGCCGTCATTTAAAATGACGCCGGCGAGCTCCGGCAGTGCCGTAGCACCGCCGCGCGTCGGCGCAGATTCGGTCGGCGCGTTCTTGCCCCCGAAATCCTGCCAATTGCCCTTGCCGTCGGCATTCCTTTGCAAATTGAGGTCCAAGCCGTCGACTTCGAGGCGGCCGATCTGCAATTGCTTGCGCAGCAGCGGCAGCAATTTCACCCGCAACGCGACATGTTGGACGGAGGCAAAGATGCCGGGGGCAAACCCCGGGGGATTGCCGAGGCTGGCCGGCCCCATTTCGAGCGCGACCCACGGGAAAACCGATAGTTTCAAATCCCCCGGCAAGGCGAACGGGCGGCCGGTCGCGCTCTCGACGGATTTCTCAATGCGGTCCTTGTAATCGTTCGGATTGACGAACATCCATACCGCGATCAGCACGATCGCGAATCCCGCCAATATTCCGCCGACAGCGACGGCCAGGATCTTGAAAGCGCGCATTGGGATTACGTCTATCAAAAAAGAATCATTATAGCTTACGAGTGTTGCGGGTCCGGAAGTTGCGGCGGCGACCGCGAAACACAATGCCGCGGTGTCGATGCCGTATAGGATTGTCCCCATGGCCGGCAAATCCGCGGCCGCCGCACGAACGGCGCCTGACGAGCGGTTCGATCGATCACCGGTCGCATCATAAGATCAACGATGCCGCCTGTATTGTTCATTGCCGAGACGGATGCGGACATTGACGCCTGCTTCCCGGCCCATGCGGCTCTGCGACCGCGTTTGAGTCGCGACGAGTTCGTTCCGAAAGTGTCGGTCCGCGAGCATTGCCTTTATACTGCCTAGATGCGCTCTGGACGATCTGGATAAGCAATGGTCAGCGTGACCGCCGCCAATGCGGCAACTGCCTCAGCAGTTCGATGCCGGTTCTGCCACTCGACCGAACTGACGACGTTTGTCGATCTCGGCATGTCGCCGTTGTGCCAAACACATATCGAACGAATAAATTTGAACGCGATGGAGCCGTTTTTTCCGCTGCATGCGCGCGTTTGCAATGCCTGCTTTCTGGTGCAACTCGAAGAATTCGCGGCGCCGGCGGAACTTTTCAGCGAATACGCCTATTTTTCATCTTACGCCGATTCCTGGGTGGAACACGCGCGCCGCTACACCGAGGCGATGCGCGAGCGCTTCGAACTGACGAATGACAGCTTGGTCATCGAGATCGCCTGCAACGACGGTTACTTGCTGCAGCATTTCGTCGCGGCCGGAGTGCCGGTGCTGGGGATCGAGCCGGCGGCGAATGTCGCGAAGGTGGCGCGCGACAAGGGAATCCAGACGGATGTGTCGTTTCATGGCCGAAGCAACGCCGCCCGGATCGTGGAGCTGCACGGCCGCGCCGATCTCGTGCTCGGCAACAATGTGCTCGCGCATGTTCCGGATCTCAATGACTTCGTCGCCGGAATCAAGATTTTGATGAAGCCCGGCGGTATCGTGACGATGGAGTTCCCGCATTTACAGCGGCTGATCGAGCAAAACCAGTTCGACACCATCTATCACGAACATTTCAGCTATTTCTCGTTTAGGACGGTCGAGCGCGTGTTTGCCATGCACGGCCTGACCTTGTTCGATGTCGAGGAACTTCCTACTCATGGCGGGTCTCTGCGGATCTACGGACGGCATGCCGAGGATCTATCCAAACCGCTGGCGCGGCGGGTCGAGGCGTTGCGCGAGCGCGAGCGGCTCCTGGGATTCGACAGCGTCGAGACTTATCGGAGTTTCGACGAACGAGTCAAGGAGACGAAGCGGAATATTCTCGACTTCCTTATCGGCTTGAAGCGCTCCGGCAAGCGAATTGTCGGCTACGGCGCTCCGGGCAAAGGCAATACCTTGTTGAACTACTGCGGCATCCGCTCGGATTTTCTCGACTATACGGTCGACCGCAATCCGTACAAGCAGGGAAAATACACTCCGGGCACGCACATTCCGATTCACTCGCCGGAGATGATCAGTCGAACCAAACCGGATTATCTGTTCATATTGCCGTGGAACTTGCAGGCCGAAATCACCGCGCAAATGAGCTTCGTTCGGGATTGGGGCTGTCAGTTCATCGTTCCCATTCCGGCGCCGCAAATTATCGTTTGACCCGCTACCGCGATCCGCTACCGTCGGCACCCGATGTTCTCCGGGCTGACGGCAACATCGCCGGTCTCGAAGCGGCGATGCGCAATGCCTAATTGGCAAGCAGATCGTGCCCCCGGCGCTCTGGTGGTTTATATTCGAACTCGAATGAAGCCCGGCACGCTCGAATTCAACGCGATTGCCTACGCCGACGGCCTGGCGTCGGACCCGAATGTTCTCGGGTGGATGCGCGGCGCGCCGCCGCCGCAGGATCGGCGGATCCGTTTTGCGGACGATCAATTCCTGAATTTTCCGCAGATACGCTGGTCGCTGTCGCACGTGCGTGAGCTCGTGCCGACGAAGAACGTATGGCGCGGCGAGGGCGGCGCGAGCGAACTCGGCGTCACCGATGCCGGCTTCGAGGCTGCGATCGATTCGCTGTCGTTCGTCGACATGGACGGTCGGCAGCGCGTGTGGACGGAGTCGCTCATGGACACCTATACGGACGGAGTTCTCGTATTACATCGCGGCAAGCGCGTATATGAGCGTTGTTTCGGCGCGCTCCAGCCGCACCTTCCGCACGCCTGCTTCTCGATCACCAAGTCCTACGCGGCCACGCTCGCTGCGATGCTGATAAGCGAAGGCGCCCTCGATGAATCCAAAGCGGTGCCGTTCTATTTGCCCGAAATGTCGGCGACCGCGTACCGGGACGCGACGCTGCGACAACTACTCGACATGCAGATCGGCGTGGCCTATTCGGAGCTGTACTCGGACCCGAGCGCGCATTTTTGGGATTATGCGCGCGCCGGCGGGATGCGGCCGCGCGCGGCGGATCATGCGGGTCCCGATAATCTCTACGAGTTTCTGCTGTCACTGCGCAAGGAGGGCGAACACGGTCGGGCATTCGCCTACAAAACCGTCAATACCGAACTGCTTTGTTGGATCATGAAGCGCGCCGTCGGCGTCGGGTTCGCCGATCTGCTCTCTGACCGCGTTTGGTCGCGGCTGGGTTGCGAGCAGGATGCATATCTGAGCGTCGATTCGATCGGCGTCGAAGTGGGCGGTGGCGGCTTGAGCGCCTGCGTGCGCGATTTGGCCCGCTTCGGCGAAATGATGCGCTGCGAAGGTGATTGGCGCGGCGAACAGATCGTTCCCGCGGCGGTAGTGGCCGACATCCGGCGCGGTTCGGACCCGGCGAAATTTGCGATGGCCGGCTACACGCTGCTGCGAAATTACTCTTACCGCGATATGTGGTGGGTGTCCCACAATAAATTCGGAGCGTTCGAAGCGCGCGGCATTCACGGCCAACGCCTGTACGTGGCGCCCGGCGCGGAGATGGTCGTTGCGCGGCTTGCTTCGCATCCGATCGCCGCCAGCGCCGCAAACGATCCGATCACGCTTCCTGCGTTCGGCGCGTTGGCGCAATTCTTGATCGAGCACTCGTAATCACGACTTTCGCGGCCGTATCTTCGGCGTGGTGCGGCCGCGCATCGACGCGGCCGCACTGGCGGCTACCGAGCGGCGCGCCCAAATGACGCATTCTTCGGCATCCTCGAGCGTGTCGGGGGGAACTTCGTAGTAATTCATGCTGATCTCGGGGCGATCCGGGAACGGCCGGAACCGGCCCATGGCGCGCGCCGCATAATCACCGCGGTTCGAATCGTCGACCCGAAAATACAGGGCGTCGCGCGCGATCAATCCGAAGAAAATCTCGCCGCAATAGAGCCCGACGCCGCCAAACATGCGTCGCGACTCGACCTGTCCGAGACCGGACAATTGATCCATTACATAACGGCAAAAATCAGCAGATACGGCCATCGATGCAACCCGTCAGTCCCGCCCCTCGCGCAAGGGTACTTCATGCTAATCTTTCCCAATATAGAAACTCTGCAAGGCGAGCGCGATGTCGAAAATCGACGCCAAGCTTCGCTCACTGGGACTCGTACTGCCGCCGCCGCTGCAGCCGGTGTATCCTCGAACCAATGCGTAGCGTCGACCAATGGCTGATGGAATACGGCGAAAGTCATCGACACCCGATCAATAAGCGGCTGCACTGGATTTGCGTGCCGGTGATCGTCTGGAGCGTGATCGCGCTATTGTGGTCGATACCGACGGCGGGACGTTGGCACGAGTTCCTCAATTTGGGCGCGGCAGCGGTCGCCGCGACGTTGGTCTTCTACGCGGCGCTGTCGTTGCGGCTCGCGTGCGGCGCGCTGCCGATTCTGCTTGGAATGCTCGTCTCGCTGCCGCTCGCCGAGCGCGCCGGCTTCGCGCCGGTTTGGCTGATCGGCGCCATGCTGTTCGTCGCCGCGTGGATCGGCCAGTTCGTCGGTCATCGGATCGAGGGCAAGCGTCCTTCGTTTTTCAAGGATATTCTGTACCTGCTGATCGGCCCACTGTGGCTGCTGGCGGATCTGTACCGGCGGCTCGATATTCGATATTAGCGGACGCGGCGCGATTGGCGGACGGGGCGCCGCCGCGCCGCGAACTGCGCCCGCGCGGCCGGGCCGCTCGGGCAGCAACGGTCTGCTAGAATCGCCGCGCGCCCATCGAGGATCCATCCAATGTCAGACCGCCTGCGCGAGGCCGCGCTGGAATATCACGAGTTCCCGAGTCCCGGCAAGATTTCCGTCACGCCCACGAAGCAGCTGATCAATCAGACCGATCTGGCGTTGGCCTATTCGCCGGGAGTCGCCGCGGCCTGCGATGCGATCGTCGCCGATCCGGCCAATGTGTTTCGCTATACGGCGCGCGGCAACCTCGTGGCCGTGATCACCAACGGCACGGCTGTCCTCGGCCTTGGGGCCATCGGACCGTTGGCGGCCAAACCGGTCATGGAGGGCAAAGCCGTTCTGTTCAAGAAATTTGCCGGAATCGACGTATTCGACCTCGAAATCGACGAGCGCGATCCGGACAAGCTATGCGACATCATCGCGGCCCTGGAGCCGACCTTCGGCGGCGTGAACTTGGAAGACATCAAGGCGCCCGAGTGCTTTTACATCGAACGCAAACTTCGCCGGCGAATGGCGATTCCCGTATTCCACGACGATCAACACGGTACCGCGATCATCGTTGGAGCCGCCGTGCTGAATGCGTTGAGGATCGTCGCGAAAGACATCCGCAAGATCAAGCTCGTCGTTTCCGGCGCCGGCGCCGCTGCGCTCGCGTGCGTCGATTTGCTGATCGATCTGGGTGTGCGGATCGGCGATATCTGGCTGACCGACCTCGCCGGAGTCGTCTACCGGGGGCGCGCCGAGCTGATGGACGCGGATAAGGAGCGCTATGCGCAGGAAACGCCGATGCGCCGCCTGGCCGAGGTCATCGCGGGCGCCGACATCTTTCTAGGTCTTTCGGCCGGCGGCGTACTGACGCCGGATATGGTCAAAACGATGGCCCCCGATCCGCTGATTCTCGCTCTGGCCAACCCCACGCCGGAAATCATGCCGGACATGGTCAAAGCGGCTCGCAGTGATGCGATCATTGCTACCGGGCGCACCGATTTTGCCAATCAGGTCAACAACGTCCTTTGCTTCCCGTTCATCTTTCGCGGCGCATTGGACTGCGGCGCGACGACCGTGACGCGCGCGATGGAGATCGCGGCGGTTAATGCCATCGCCGATCTTGCGCGCCAAGAGCAGAGCGACGTCGTGACGACCGCGTACGGGGCTCGGGGATTATCCTTCGGGCGCGAATACCTGATCCCGAAGCCGTTCGACCCGCGACTGATCGTCAAGATCGCCCCTGCAGTCGCCAAGGCGGCCATGGAATCTAAAGTGGCGACGCGCCCCATTTCGGACCTGGACGCCTACGCGCAGCAACTTCAACAGTTCGTTTATCAGAGCGGGACGCTGATGAAGCCGCTGTTTGCGCTAGCCCGCACGATCGCCGATGAGAGGAAGCGGATCGTCTTCGCCGAGGGCGAAGAGGAGCGCGTGCTGCGCGCCGTGCAGGTCGTCGCGGACGAGCAAATCGCTTCGGCCATTTTGATCGGCCGTCCCGCGGTCATCGAGCAGCGCATTGCACGATATGGGCTGCGACTGAAAGCCGGCAGCGATTTCATGGTGGTCAACACCGAAAACGATCGGCGCTACCGGGAATATTGCGTCGATTATCATCGACTGATGTGCCGGCGCGGCGTGACGATGCAATACGCCCGTCTCGAAATGCGCCGGCGCAATACGCTGATCGGCGCCATGCTGCTGCGCCACGGCGAAGCGCAGGGGATGCTCTGCGGCACGATCAGCAGCACGCACCGTCACCTCGAATATATCGATCAAGTGATCGGCAAGCGCGGCGGCGCCAAAGTCTATGCCGCGATGAACGGCCTCGTCATGCCAGGCCGGCAGTTGTTTCTCGTCGACACGCACGTGAATGCCGACCCGAACGCGGACGAGTTGGCCGAAATCACGTTGATGGCGGCCGAGGAAATTCGCCGCTTCGGTGTCGTGCCGAAAGTCGCCTTGTTGTCGCATTCCAATTTCGGCTCCAGCGACAATCCGTCGGCACGTAAGATGCGCGAGGCATTGGCGCTGGTGCGTCAGGCGCGATCCGTCGCTGGAGATCGACGGCGAAATGCACGGCGATTGCGCGCTGGACGAGGCTTTGCGCCGCACGATCCTGCCGGAAACGACTTTGACCGGCGAGGCAAATTTGCTCGTCTTGCCGAATATAGATGCCGCGAATATTGCCTATAACCTATTGAAAACAGCCGCCGGCAACGGCATCGCAATAGGCCCGATCCTGCTAGGCTGTGCGATGCCCGTGCATATTCTGACGCCGTCGGCAACCGTGCGTCGGATCGTGAACTTGGCGGCATTGACGGTCGCGGACGCCAATGCCCATCGCGATCAATGCGAATAGCCGCGCCGGTTTCGGAGTCTTCAGGTCTATAATCCTCGGCAAACGATCGATGCGACGCAGCCGGCGCTCGAACAAATCGAAAAATCGGCGTAGCTGCGCAAGCTCGTAAGCGAACGACGGATTCTCGGCGCCCAGGCGCACGCTTCGCTGCCGGCGGCCCACAAGTGAGCGGTTCAGGAGGTTTTGCATGGAAAATATTGAGATTGCGCAACAGGCAAAGATGCGGCGCATAGTCGAATTGGCGGGGGAGCGGCTGAAAATCCCGGAGCGATTTCTCGAACCCTACGGGCACTACAAGGCGAAGGTCGCACTGGAGTTCATCGAGGGCTTGACCGATCGGCCGGACGGCAAGTTGATCCTGGTTACCGCCATTTCCCCGACGCCCGCCGGTGAGGGCAAGACGACGACAACCGTCGGCCTCGGCGACGCGCTCAATCACATCGGCAAGAAAGCGATCATCTGCCTGCGCGAGCCCGCGTTGGGACCGGTTTTCGGCGTGAAGGGCGGCGCAGCCGGAGGCGGGTATGCGCAAGTCGTGCCGATGGAGGACATCAATCTGCATTTCACCGGCGATTTCTCGGCGATTGCGCTGGCGACGAATTTGCTGGCCGCGCTGATCGACAATCACATCTATCACGGCAACGAACTAAGTTTCGACCAGCGCCGGATTCGCTGGCGGCGCGTCGTCGACGTCAACGACCGCGCCTTGCGCGACATCACGGTCGGATTGGGCGGACCGGCGAACGGCTTTCCGCGCCAGGACGGCTTCGACATCGTCGTGGCCTCCGAGGTGATGGCCATCTTTTGCTTGGCGACCAGCCTGCAGGATTTGAAGGAGCGCCTCAGTAAGATCGTCGTCGGCTACACGCGCGATCAAAAGCCGATTCTGGCGCGCGACTTGCGGGCCCACGGCGCGATGACCGTGCTCTTGAAGGACGCCTTCAGTCCGAATCTGGTCCAGACCTTGGAGAATAATCCGGCGTTCATCCACGGCGGGCCGTTTGCGAATATCGCCCACGGGTGCAATTCGGTCATGGCGACGCGCACCGCATTGAAACTCGCCGATTATGTCGTGACGGAGGCGGGATTCGGCGCGGATCTCGGGGCGGAGAAATTCATCGACATCAAATGCCGCAAGGCGGGTCTCAAGCCGTCGGCCGCGGTCCTCGTCGCGACCGTGCGGGCGCTGAAGTTTCACGGCGGCGTCGACGTCGCCGACGTCGGCAAGGAGAACTTGGCCGCGTTGGAGCGCGGTATCGTCAACCTCGAGCGGCATATCGACAATGTGCGCAACAACTACGGCCTGCCGTGCGTCGTATCGATTAATCACCGTCGCGAGGACACCGACGCCGAAGTGCGCTTGCTCGTCGCGCGCGCGGGGCGCCTCGGCGTCAAAGTCATACTGGCCACACATTTCGCCGACGGCGGCAAAGGTGCGGTCGAAGTCGCTCGCGAGGTCGTGCGTTTGTGCGAAGAGAAACCCGGCTTCCGCTTCGTCTATGAAGATGCCTCCCCGCTGTGGGACAAGGTCAAGGCGGTTGCGACCAAGATCTACCACGCCTCGGACATCGCCGCCGATTCGAAGGTCCGAGCCCAAATCAAGCGATTACAGGAAACCGGATACGGTCATTATCCGGTGTGCATCGCGAAGACCCAATATTCGTTTTCCACGGATCCGGCGCTGCGCGGCGCGCCCTCGGGGCACGTCATCGATATTCGCGAAGTGCGGCTCGCAGCGGGCGCGGAATTCATCGTCATGATCTGCGGGGACATCATGACCATGCCGGGGTTGCCGAAGAATCCGGCGGCTTGCTCGATCGACGTCGACGATCACGGTCGGATCTCGGGCCTATTTTGATTCGCGATATGGCGCTCGCGCGACCGGCGGCGCTCGCGCCCTGTGTCTAACGGCCAGGCCATCGGGAAGCGAGCCATCGCTTCAAGGTCGCCAAGATCCTGGTCGTTGCGGATGTACAGCCGCGAGGCGTCGCGATCAGGCTGGTAATCCCAGGGTTGGTAATGACCCTCGCGCAACGCGGCGTAGACCCAACGGCGCCGCCGCTGGCTCGCGAGCACCGCATCGTGCAACTTGCTCAAATCCCAGCGGCCGGCGATTTCGGCGCGAAATTCACGCATGAGCGCCTCCTGCCCCGGCTCCGCCGCGAGGTTGCGCAGTTCCAGGGGGTCGGCGGCCAAATCATAGAGTTGGTCGGGGTCCGCCGGCGAGTGCACGAATTTGAGGTGGCCGCGGCGAATCATCACGAGGGGGGCGATCGCTCCCTCGGCCAGATACTCGCCGAAGACGGTGTCGGCCGCGGGCCCGCCGGCGAGCTGCGGCAGCAGGCTTTGTCCACACAGCGGCGTCGCATAGCCTGACCCGGCCGCGCCCGCGAGTTCGCACAGCGTCGGCAGCACGTCGACGAGCGAAGCCGAACCGGCGACCCGCCGCGCGGCGTAGCGGCCGGGCGCATGCACGATGAACGGAATCCGGCAGGCCGGTTCGAAGAAATTCATCTTGTACCACAGTCCGCGCTCACCCAGCATATCGCCGTGGTCGGCGAGCAGCATGACGATCGTCTCGTCGGCGAAACGCGCGTCGGCGAGCGCCTGCCGCATCGCGCCGATCTGATCGTCGACATAGGACACGGCGCCGTAATAGGCGCGACGCGCGGCCCGCACTTGCTTTTCAGTGACCGGTTGCTGATCCAGTCCGCAGACGTGGCGCAGGCGGCGCGAATGCGGATCCAACTGCCCGGCGTCGAGCCGAACCCGCGGCATGTCGATGTCGACGCCTTGGTAGCGGTCCCAGTAGGGCTGCGGTATCGAATAGGGATCGTGCGGATGAGTCATCGATACGACCATGCAAAATGGCCGGCGATCCTTGCCGCGCGCGAGATCGAACAGCTTGCGGCGCGCGCTGAAGACGACTTCGTCGTCGAAGTCGATTTGGTTCGTGCGCGTACAGGGACCGGCCTGCGTCACCGAATCCATCGTGTGATACCAGCTCGGGCGGTCGGCAAATCGAGTCCAATCGGGCGTCCAGCCGAAATCCGCCGGATAGATGTCGGTCGTCAATCGCTCCTCGAAGCCGTGCAGCTGATCCGGGCCGCAAAAATGCATCTTGCCGGAAAGAATCGTCCGATACCCCGCGCGCCGCAGGTAGTGCGCGAATGTCGGAACTTCGGCCGACAGCTCGGCTGCATTATCGTATGCGCCGATCTGCGACGGCAGGCGGCCCGCGAGAAACGAGAATCGCGAGGGGGCGCAAAGCGGGCTATTGCAATAGAACGAATCGAAAACCACGCCGCCGGCGGCGAGCGCATCGACGTGCGGGGTCAGCGCCGTCGGATTACCGTAGGCCGGCAGCGCACATGCGCTCAGTTGGTCCGCCATCAAGATCAACAAATTCGGTTTGTTTGCCAAGAACGTCTCCGCGTATGCCGCGTTGCGAGGGCGCCGATCATCACACGGAAGACCTCGCGCGGCTACTGCTTGCCGGCGAGCCGATCCTGCAGCGCGAGCAATAAATCATGCCGCGCGACTTCGCCCAGCAAGGTCGTACGCCATTGCCCAGTAACGACCGGCAGCACCGTGACCTTCTCGCGCAAAAAGACCTCGAGCCCCGCCGTCAGGCTGAGTTCGGGCGTCAGCGTCGTCTTCGCCGGTGTCGAAATTTCGATCACCGGCGTCAACGGGTTCAAATCGTTGTTCTTTAGGCGCATTCGGATCATGTCCGGGTCCACGGAAGCGACCAGTTCCTGGTCCTTGTTGACGAGGTAGACGCGTCGGACCGCGCGCCGCGGCAATTTATCGAGCATCGCTCGCACGGTATCCGTATCGGCGGCGACCGCGACGGCCGGCTTGACCAGATCGCCGACCGATCGGGAGGTCCAGTCGGCGAGGGTGCCTTCGGAGGCCGTCGGGGCGAGCGATTCGCGGTAAATCGACGCGCCGCCCCGATAGACCTTCGCCGCATAGTGTGCCGTGACGCAGGCCAGGATCAGCGGCAGCACGACCTGATGGTCCAAGGTCATCTCGAAAATCATCAAGACCGAGGTCAGCGGCGCGTGCGTCGTCGCCGAGAGAAAGCCGCCCATGCCGACGACGGCGAACGCGCCGGGTTCCGAGACGAGGTTCGGCAGCACGGTATGCACGGCGCCGCCGACCAGCGCGCCGACCGCCGCGCCGATGAACAGCGTCGGCGTGAACACTCCGCCGACCGCGCCGGACCCGACAGTCGAGGCGGTGCTCAAGACTTTGGCGAGCAGCACGGCGAGCAGCAGCGTGCCGGTCAGCCGATTGTGCATGATCGCATCGACGATTCCGTAACCATTGCCCCAGACTTGCGGGTAGCGCAACGAAATCAGGCCGACGATCAACCCGCCCAGGCCCAATTTGAGAAATAAAGGCCCAGGGATCGAGGCGAACCGCTTCTTGCTCCATTCGAGCAGGGCGATGAACGGCGGCGCGAGATGGCCGAGCAGGACGCCGAGCACGGCGTACAGAATCAGCTCCCAATTATCGCCGAAGTGAAACGCAGGTATTTGGAATACCGGACCATAGCCGAGCAGCCGATGGATCGTCGCGTCGGCACTGACCGAAGCGACGAGCAAGGGGCCGAAACTCTCCATCGCATAGGAGCCCATGACGATTTCGGCGACGAACAGCGCGCCGGCGATCGGCGCGTTGTAGGCCGAGGCGATGCCGGCAGCCGCCCCGCAGGCGACCAGCAGGCGCCTGCGGGGCATCGGCGCACGGTTCAAAAGGCCGATTTTCGAGCCGATCAAGGCCGCAAGCTGCACCATCGGACCTTCGCGCCCGATCGAGCCGCCGGAGGCGATCGACAACAGGGACGAAATACTCCGTAGTAAGGTCGGTCGGGCGGAGATCACGCCGTCGCCGACGACGACGGCTTCCATGTAGTCGACGTTGCGCTTGGAGACGAAGAACCTCGAGCCGTAGTACAGCACGACTCCGGCCGCAAGCCCGCCGATGGCCGGCACGATCGCCCGTCGCAGCCCGACGCGACTGCTTGCGACCTGCTCCAAGCTGCCGGACTCGCCGGTGAGGATCCACTGGAATAAGTGGATTCCCTCCCGGAAAACGACGCTCGCGAGCGCGCCGCAGATCCCGATCAGCGCGGCCCAGAAAACGATAGCCGTCAGTTCTTCGTGGCCGATCAACGCGAGCCGCAGACGGGTTAGGAATTGGATCGACGGCCGCAGCGCAGTGCCGAGGCTGTGCAGCGCGGCGGCGGCGCGATTTTGCTTGAATTCTGACCGCATTCTGGCCTTGGGGGTTCGGAAATCGTCGCGCCTAGGGTGCGATCTGGCAAATTCTAGCGTGACTGCCGGAATTGCGCAGAACTCCTGCGGAAACTCGCGGCTGAACCCGACGGCCGTTTTGGGGTTCGTATCCCCGGCGTTCATCCGCCACCCGCGCTCCCGCCTCGCGCCGGTCTGTCGCATCTGGGCCCGTGGCTGTCGCGATGAGTTAAGTCTTGGCAATGCCCGCCGCTTACCATGTCGGCGCAGTTAAGAGACGCGTAAGCTAGGCCGTTGTCCGGTAAATCAAGCGTTGGAGACTATGCATGGCCGAGGAGACTCAGGATGATTTCGACCTGGCGTCGCTCAACGATGAGGAACTGACCGAGCAGGTCCACGATGACCTGTACAACGGCCTCAAAGCCGAAGTCGAGGAGGCTACCCATATCTTCCTGAAGCGCGGCTGGTCGGCCGAACGCACCCTGAACGACGCGCTCGTCGAGGGTATGCGCATCGTCGGCATCGATTTCCGCGACGGCATCCTGTTCGTGCCGGAAGTACTGCTGGCCGCGAACGCCATGAAGGGAGGGATGGAGATTTTGCGCCCCCTGCTGGCGGAAACCGGCGTTGAGCCGATCGGCAAGATCGTCATTGGCACCGTCAAGGGCGACATTCACGACATCGGCAAGAATCTGGTCTCGATGATGCTGGAAGGCGCCGGCTTCGAGGTCATCGATCTCGGCATCAACAACGCCGTCGAGAAATACTTGGATGCACTGGAAAAGCACAAGCCGGATATCTTGGGCATGTCGGCGCTGCTGACGACGACGATGCCGTACATGAAAGTCGTCATCGATACGCTAAAAGAGCGCGGCATTCGCGGCGACTACATCGTTCTCGTCGGCGGTGCGCCGCTCAACGAGGAGTTCGGCAAGGCGGTGGGCGCCGATGCCTATTGCCGCGACGCGGCGATCGCCGTGGAGACCGCCAAGGGACTGATTGCGGCCCGCCGCGCCGGCGCTGCGGCGGCGCGCTGAACGGTCCGGTTGCCGCCATGCCGCAGAAAGGCGAGGGAATACTGATCATCGCCTGCGGCGCGCTCGCGCGGGAAGTGGCCGCGCTGCGCTCGGCGAATCAGTGGAATGCCTTGGACGTGCGCTGCCTGCCCGCCGAACTGCACAATCGGCCGGAACGAATCCCCGGCGCGGTCCGTGACGCGATAAGGGCGGCGCGTCCCAACTATCGCTCGATTTTCGTCGCCTACGCCGACTGCGGCACGGGCGGCTTATTGGATCAAGTGCTGCGCGAAGAGGGTGTCGAGCGCATCCCCGGCGCACACTGCTATGAGTTCTATGCGACGAGCTCGGTGTTCGCGCAACTCGCCGATGCCGAAATCGGCAGCTTCTATCTGACGGATTTTCTGCTGCGGCATTTCGACCGGCTGGTGATCCGCGGCTTGGGGCTCGATCGCCACCCCGAGCTGTTTTCGAGTTACTTCGGCAATTACCGCAAGCTCGTCTACCTCGCGCAGGCGCCTTCGGCCGACGCCGAACCGGTAGGACGCGCGATTGCCGCGCGGATGGGGCTGGATTTCGAATACCGGCTGACCGGTTACGGCACGCTCGGCACGAGTCTCACCGCGGCGGTCGAGCATACCGAGGATGCGGACGCATGGGCGCATTGACCGTCATCTCGTGGCGCGACATACCGGCGCAGGTCATCGTCAAGCGCGGCCGCGAAGCAGCGAAAGTCCAGCTGTCGCAGCGCTTTCAGGAAGCGGTTGACCGCGCCGCGATGCGCGCCGGCAAAGGCAGTTCGGACGCCTATTTGGCCGATTGGCAGCGCAGCGCGCCGCGGCCTTGCGGCGACGATATCGCGGCGGAGGCGGCCGCGGAGGCCGCCAGGCTGGAACAACGTTATACGGACGAGGACCTGGAGCGGTTGATTCGCGCCAAGGGCGTCGATGTGAACCCTGAAGCCGCCGCTCCTGGCGGTTCCCCGACCGGGGCCTCCTGATGTATCGCGTTCGGCAGTGGTCCGTGCGCCATGCGCGCGGCCTGAACGCCTTCTACCGCGGCTTCGAGGGCATGCTCCTGCGTCTCGGCGGCCTGTTCGCCGCGATCGGCTTTGCGCGCATCGAACGCCCGGTAGCCTTCGTCGAACGGAGCGTCAAGGGCCTGCTGTTCGATTGCCGGATGTGCGGTCAGTGCGTCTTGAGCTCGACCGGCATGTCCTGCCCGATGAATTGCCCGAAGACATTGCGCAACGGCCCCTGCGGCGGCGTGCGCGCCGACGGTCATTGCGAAGTCAAACCGGAGATGAAATGCGTATGGGTAGAGGCCTACAGGGGCAGCCAGCGCATTGCCGGCGGCATCGACGCGATGAGCAGGATCCAGTTCGCCGTCGATCAGCGTCTGCAGGGCCGCTCGTCGTGGCTCGCGGTCGTACGCGAGAAGCGCGGCGCGCCATGAGATTCGACGACGAACCGGTACCCGGCTATCCGTTGCCGATTCTCCCCGGACATACCTCGCCGGGACGATTCGAACGCGTGCTGCGCGCCGGCTGGTTCGCAGTCACGACCGAACTCGCGCCGCCGGACTCCGCTGATCCCGAAGATGTCTACAGGCGCGCGCGCGTGTTCGACGGCTACGTCGATGCGATCAATGCGACCGACGGCAGCGGCGCCAACTGCCACATGTCGAGCCTTGCAGTCTGCGCGCTGCTGACCCGTGTCGGCTATGCGCCGGTCATGCAGATCTCCTGCCGCGACAAGAATCGCATCGCGATTCAAGGCGATATCCTCGGCGGCGCCGCGATGGGCGTTTGCAACGTTCTTTGCCTGACCGGCGACGGCGTGCAAGCGGGCGATCACCCGCAGGCGAAGCCGGTGTTCGACCTGGATTGCGTATCGCTGTTGGAGATAGCGCGCACCTTGCGCGATGAACATCGCTTCCAGAGCGGCCGCAAGATCACTTACGCGCCGCGCGTGTTCCTCGGCGCGGCCGAGAATCCGTCGGCGCTGCCGCACGCTTGGCGCGCGCAGCGCCTGGCGAAAAAGGTGGCCGCCGGCGCGCAATTCATCCAAACCCAGTATTGCTACGACTTGCCGCTGCTGCGCGCTTTCATGCGACAAACCGAGGCGCTCGGGCTCGAGGGTAAAGTTTTCGTACTCGCGGGCGTCGGACCGCTGCGTTCGGCCAAGGCGGCAGAATGGATGCGTACCCACGTTCCCGGCATGCACATCCCCGATGCGCTGATAGAGCGCCTGGCCGGCGCGCAAGATCAAGCAGGCGAGGGGCGCAACATCTGCGTCGAGCTGATTCAAGAAATTCGCGAGATTCCCGGCATCCACGGCGTACACGTGATGGCGTATCGTCAGGAGGAATCGGTGGCTGAAATCATCGACCGATCCGCCGTACTGCGAGGCCGCGTTTCCTGGTACCCGACGCGCGACGCCGACCAAGCTATCAATAGGACAGCATCATGACCGATACGATCATCAGTTCCGCCACGAAGGAGGTCGTCATCGGCTTCGATCGGCCCTTCGTAATCATCGGCGAGCGCATCAATCCGACGGGCCGTAAGATCCTCGCCGCCGAGATGGCCGCGGGCGACTTCAGCCGCGTCGAAGCGGATGCGCGGGCGCAAGTGGAGGCCGGCGCGCACATGCTGGATGTCAACGCCGGCATACCGCTCGCCGACGAGCCGGCAATACTCGCGCGCGCCGTGCAGCTCGTGCAGTCGATCACCGACGTGCCGCTGTCGATCGATTCCTCGATCGTCGCGGCGCTCGAAGCCGGACTCAGGGTCTACAAGGGCAAGGCGCTGGTCAATTCGGTGACCGGCGAGGACGAGCGACTGGAGTCCGTCCTGCCGCTGATCAAGAAATATGGCGCGGCGGTCATCGCGATTTCCAACGATGAGACGGGCATCTCGGAGGATCCGGACGTGCGCTACGCCGTCGCCAAGAAGATCGTCGAGCGCGCTATGGATCACGGCATTCCCGCGTCCGACGTCGTCGTCGATCCGCTCGTCATGCCGATCGGCGCAATCAACCGCGCTGGCGTGCAGGTCATGCGTCTCGTGCACCGCTTGCGCACCGAATTGAAGGTCAACACCTCTTGTGGAGCGTCGAATATCAGCTTCGGTCTGCCGAACCGCGACGGAATCAACAGCGCATTCTTGACGATGGCGATCGGCGCCGGGATGACTTCCGCGATCACGAACCCGCTGCACGTCGATGTCGTGCGGGCCTGCATGGGCGCGGATGTCATGCTCGGCCACGATCCGGATTGCGCTCGCTGGATCAAGAGGTTTCGCGAGACGCCGGCGGCCGGCACGGGCGGCTGCGGGCGGCGAAGCTCCGCGCGGCCGGCGCGAGGGCGGACACCGTCGGCGTCCGGCTTAGCCGACCACGCACATCATGATCCCCGCGAATCCGCTGATCGTATTCACGCCGTCCGGCAAGCGTGGGCGCTTTGCCATCGGCACGCCGATCTTGCAGGCGGCACGCGCGCTCGGCGTGGATATCGATTCGGTCTGCGGCGGCCGCGGGCTGTGCGGACGCTGCCAAATCCTCGTTGCCGAAGGCGAGTTCGCGAAACACGGGGTATCCTCTTCGAGCGCCAGCCTCTCGCCGTTCAGCGAGCCGGAAGCGCGTTACGCGAAGCGCGCATCGCTGGCGCCGGGGCGGCGTTTGTCGTGTTCGGCGCGCGTCGAGTCGGACGTCGTCATCGACGTGCCGGCGAGCAGCCAGGTGCACCGCCAAGTCGTGCGCAAAGAGGCGGACGTGCGCATCATCGAGCTCAATCCGCTCGTTCGACTGCATTACGTGCAAGTCAAGCAGCCGGACATGCACGATCCGTCCGGCGATCTGCGGCGCCTGTATGACGCGCTGGAAATCGAATGGGACTTGAAGAATCTCGCTTGCGATCTATCGGTGCTGCAGACTCTGCAGCCAAGCTTGCGCGCGGGCGCCTGGGCCGTCACCGTCGCGGTGCACGACGCCAAGCAGATCATCGGCGTATGGGCCGGGCTGCACGAAAAGGCCTTCGGCCTGGCCGTCGACGTCGGCTCGACGACGATCGCCGCGCATTTGTGCGATTTGCAGAGCGGCGAGGTCGTCGCGAGCGCCGGCGTGATGAATCCGCAGATCCGCTTTGGCGAGGACCTGATGAGCCGGGTCTCGTATTCGATGATGAATCCCGGCGGCGCCGCGTTGATGACCGCGGCGGTTCGCGAGGCGCTTTCGGAACTCGCGGCGGACGTTGCCCGCGGCGCCGGCATCGCGATCGACGATATCCTCGAAGCGACGATCGTCGGCAATCCGATCATGCACCACCTGCTGCTCGGCATCGATCCGGTGGAGCTCGGCGGCGCGCCGTTCGCGCTCGCGACCGATCACTCCCTGACGCTGCGTTCTGCGGCGATCGACATCAAGTTGAACCGCAACGCGCGCGTCTACGTGTTGCCGTGCATCGCGGGCCACGTCGGCGCCGATGCCGCCGGCATGGTACTCGCGGAGCGACCGGATTTGCTCGATGAAATGACGCTGCTGGTCGACGTCGGCACGAATGCCGAGATCGTACTGGGCAATCGTGCGCGGCTCGTGGCCTGCTCGAGTCCGACAGGTCCGGCGTTCGAGGGAGCGCAGATCAGCTGCGGCCAGCGCGCGGCGCCGGGCGCGATAGAGCGCGTGCGCATAGACCGCGATACTCTGGAGCCGCGCTTCAAGATCATCGGCAGCGACTTGTGGTCCGACGAAGCCGGTTTCGAGGCGGCGACCGCCGGCAGCGGCATCACCGGCGTCTGCGGTTCCGGAATCATCGAGGCGATCGCCGAGATGTATCTGGCCGGGATCATCAACCAGGACGGCGTCCTCGACGGGCGCTTGGCCGCCCGCTCGCCGCGCGTCGTGACAAACGGCAGAACGTTTGCCTACGTGCTGCATCGTGGCGCCGTCGAATTGAAGATTACACAGACGGACGTGCGCGCGATTCAGCTGGCGAAAGCGGCGTTGTACGCGGGCATCGCTCTGTTAATGGAGCGATTGGGTATAGATCATGTCGATCGCATCAGGCTCGCCGGCGCGTTCGGCAGCCACATCGACGTCAAGTATGCCGCGATACTCGGCATGATCCCGGATTGCGATCTGGAGCAGGTGCGGTCGGCCGGCAATGCCGCGGGATCCGGGGCCCGGATCGCCTTGCTGGACGCGACTTCGCGCGGGGTCATCGAAACTCTGGTGCGGCGCATCGAGAAGATGGAAACGGCGATCGAACCGCGATTTCAGCAGCATTTCGTCGAGGCCATGGCTATTCCGCACAAAACGGCGGCTTATACGCAGTTACGCAAGGCGGTCGAATTGCCGGCGCCGAAGGAATCGACGAGCCAATCCGAAACGCGGGGCCGCCGCCCGCAGCGGCCGGTTCCGCCGAAAGTTTCTCAGTAGTTCGAGTCCGGAAACGATCCCTTGCGCTTCGCGATATACGCGAGCAGCGCTTCGTCGACGGCCGGGTCCATCGGCGGTTCGACATAATCGGCGAGCTGCTTTTTCCACAGGACGTTCGCTCTCTTCGTCATGTCGGTCGCGCCCTCTGCTTCCCATTGTTCGAAGCTGTTGTTGTCGGCGAGCGGCGAACGGTAGAACGCGTTCTCGAAATTCGCCTGCGTATGATCGCAGCCCAGGAAATGCTTGCCGGGACCGACCTCGCGTATGGCGTCGAGAGCCTGACCGTTGGGCGACAAATCCACGCCCGCGAGCAAGGTGTGCATCATGCCCGCTTGATCGGCGTCCATGACGAACTTCTCATAACCCATCGCGAGCCCGCCCTCGAGCCAACCGGCCGTGTGCAGGACGAAATTGACGCCGGCTAGGCAGGTCGGCAGCAACGTGTTGGCCGACTCGAATGCGGCCTGGGAATCGGGGATTTTCGAGGCGCATAGGCTGCCGCCCGAACGGAACGGCACGCGCAAGCGCCGCGCAAGCGCGGCCATCGTGTACAGCACCAAGGCCGGTTCCGGCGTGCCGAACGTCGGCGCGCCGGATTGCATCGATATCGACGAGGCAAAGCTGCCGAGCACGACCGGCGCGCCGGGATTGACGAGCTGCACGAACGCGAGTCCCGCGAGCGCCTCGGCCAGGGTCTGGGCGACCGTCCCCGCGACCGTGACCGGCGACATCGCGCCGGCCAGGATGAACGGCGTGATGATCGTGGCCTGGTTCGCGCGCGCATAGACCTTGGCGGCGCCGAGCATCGTTGCGTCGTAGGTCATCGGTGAATTGACGTTGATCAGATTGATGATCGTCGTCTTGGGACGTCCGGTCAGCGGGTCGGTCAATTCGGAGCCGAAGACGATGTTCGCCATCGCCACGGAATCGGCCGCGCGTTCGGGAGCCGTCACCGACCCCATGAACGGCTTGTCGCTGTATTTCAAATGGCTGTAGACCATGTCGAGGTGGCGCTTGTTGACCGGGAGATCGACCGGCTCGCAAATCGTGCCGCCGGAATGATGCAGCGAATGCGACATGTAGGCGAGCTTGACGAAATTGCGGAAGTCCTCGATCCGTGCGTAGCGGCGCCCCTCGTCGAGATTGCGCACGAACGGCGAGCCGTAGGCCGGCGCGAACACCGTATTTTTGCCGCCAATCACGACACTGCGCTCGGGATTGCGGGCGTGTTGCGTGAACACTTGCGGTGCAGTCTCTTGGATCAGCGCTCGGCACATGCCGCGGGCGAAATGCACGCGCTCGCCCTGCACGTCCGCGCCGGCTGCTCTCCACAGCGCGAGCGCCTCGGGATCGTCACGGAAATCGATGCCGACTTCTTCGAGGATCGTGTCCGCGTTTTGTTCGAGCGTCGCCAGGCCCTCTTCGCCCAGGACCTCGTAGTAGGGAATCTTGCGCGTGATATAGGGCACCGACACGGCCGCGCGGGCCGCCCGCGACGCTCTCTTGGCATCGCGGCCGCTTGGACGTCGGCCGCGATGGGATTCCGTCTGCTGCTGGTCCATCTGCTCTCCCCGACTTGAAGGTGACGGTCGCCTCGCCGCCCGGCGACGGGCGCGCGGGGATCGAGGGATTTATACACCCAGTATGGTCAAGGGCGAGCGCGGCGGCTGATCCTTTTGCGTCGCTGACTTGTCTCGATGCGCCATTTGCGCCATTTGCGCCATTTCGCCGCGGCCGGCGGTACTTGCGCCGTCGCCTGTTCGGGTACGGGCCCGAGTTGCTAGATCGACTCGAGATAGGCGACGACGGCCTGCATCTGCTCGCGAGTCAAGTCTTTGATCACGCCGTGCATGACCGGCGCCGTGCGCAAAACGTTCTGAATGCTCAGCAGTTGCTTCAGCAGGTACGGAGCATGCTGCCCGGCGAGACGCGGAAACGCAGCGCGGCCGGCCGCGTCGTGGCCGTGGCAGCTGGCGCACGGCGGTATGCTGTGCGAGGGCACCCCTTCAGTGAACAGCTTCTTGCCTTCGGCTATCAAGGCCGCGTCGCCTGAATTGCCGGGTGGCGCCGGCTCAGCCGAAAAATAGTTCGCAAGCTGCGTGATCATGCCGTCGCTCAATTGCGATGCCATGCCCCACATATAAGCCTGCGCATCCGGATCGCCGCGCGATTGATCCTTGAACGCCTTCAATTGCTGCTCGATGTACTGTGGCTGCTGCGCCGCAAGGTTAGGAAACGTCGGCGAAACGCTCCGTCCGTTGATGCCGTGACAGACCGCGCAGTTGTCGAGGGTCTTCTTGAACGCCGCATCGTTCGCATCCGCGGCCTTGGCCACCGCGCCGATCAGCAGCCAGGCGCCTATCGCGAGTCCATACACTTTGATCAGATTCATGGGCAGTCCACTCCGCAGTTGGCCGATCGGCACGGCGACATTAGAAGTTCAACCATGCCAACAAATACACGGTGTCGTTGTCGGCGGCATTGCGGCCGGCGCCGTCGTAATTCGTCGAAGAGCCGTTGAATTTGTCGTAGCGCACGTATTGCAGCTGCAGCTTCGTGTTCAGCCAGGGCAGGTAGTTGACCTCCATGACCGTGCCGCTCGAATCGGGGCTGTTATTGAGACTGCCTCCGACTGCGCCCTGGGCATACAGCATCGTATCGACGCTGCCGGTCGTATTGAAGTAGGCGAGCGAGCCGCCGATCATGCGCTGATAGTTGTATTCGCCGACGATCTTGAAGGTCTTCAGCGTATCGCTCGGATTGGCTGCGAAACCGTCGATGACACTCGCGTCGAGATTTTGCTTCTCGTCGATATAGGTCGACAACAGCGTGAATAGGTGATCCTCGCCGATGAATTGGTATTGGAAATCGACCGCGGTGTCCTTGTATTCATCGGTCGGACCTTGCAGCGGCGTGCCGTTGCCGGGATGCATGTGCGCGACCATGCCGTAAGTGCCTACGGAGATGGAATTACGGTTCCAGCGATACTCATACGCCAGGCGCCAGTACGGCGAGACGCCGTGCACGACGCCGCTTTGCGTGCTGTCGAGTGGGTGGGCGCCGCCACGGATAGCCGCCGTGTAGACCGAAAACTCGGCGTACAGCCTGTGATCGTACCAAGCGTAGACGCCGACGCCGGCCGCGTTCTGGCCGATTCCGCCGGCGCCCGCTTCAAGCTTCGTCGATGTGATCGGCCCCGGCGCGACGCTGCTCCCGGAGTACGGGAAAGCCCCAGGCCGCGGTCGTGTTCCAGACGTCTTGTACGGTCGGTCCGTTGTTGACGGTGACGCCCGACGACCAGATCCTTGCCGCTCGAGTCCTTGCCGCCGCCGCTGAGATCGATGTGGCGCGCATAGCGGATGTCGGTGTTGTCGAAACCGAAGCTGTCGCCGACGCCGTCGTAGGTCAGTTGCACGAACGCACCGAGGTTATCCGCGATCTTGCCCGCATAGAAGAGGCTTGCCTGCTGCGGAAACAAGACGTCGCCGTTCTTCGCGAGCGCGCCGCTTATCGCGCTGTCCGGCAGCGCCTTGCCGGTACGCGTATAGGACAATTGCAACATCAAGCTGATCGGCGGCAAGGCGTTAAGCGCCAAGGTCTGGCGATTGTCGAGCGTAATGCCGGTGATTTGCTTCAAGTTGTCGAGCACGTAGCCGTTCAACTTGAATTCGCGGCCGAACGGCGTCAGCTCCGGAAACACGGTATGACAGGCCGCGCACGCCATGCCTGTTTGGCGCGCGAAGCTCGGCACCGCCCGGCTCGGCGCGGCGAGCATCACGCACAACGTGATTGCGACGCATTTCGGCAACCAATTGTGAAAACCCCTGCGGCGTTTTTCCGTCATTGTCTGCATCCTCTAGCTGATTTGGCGCGCCGCCGTCCGTCGCGGACCCGCGCCTGGATCTCAATTTTCGACAGCCAAAATACCTGCCACCCGACCGTCGGTAGAATACGCAGTTGTACCTATTAGGCAAAGCCCGGCATGAGGATTGCGGCTACGCATGTACAATGACGAGCCCTGGGCGAGCCGCGGCGCTGCGCAATGAAATGGTCCGTACTCGATCAATCGCCAGCCTCCTCCGGCAGCACCGAGGATGCCGCGATCCGCGAATCTCTGCGGCTTGCGCGCGATTGCGATGCCCTGGGTTATCACCGCTACTGGGTCTCCGAACACCACAATACCGCGAGCATCATCGGCACCGCGCCGGAAATCCTGATCGCGGCGCTCGCGGCGACCACGCGCAGGATCCGCCTCGGCAGCGCCGGCGTGATGTTGCCGCATTACTCGGCGCTGAAAATCGCCGAACAATTCCGCGTGCTGGAGGCCATCGCGCCCGGGCGCATCGATTTGGGCGTCGGCCGCGCGCCAGGCTCTGACCGCCTGACCGCGCAAGCGTTGAATCCCTACGAAAACGCCGACGAGTTCCCGCGACAAGTGCAGGAGCTGCAGCATTGGGTCGGCGGCATCGCTTTGCCCGAGGCGCACCCCTACCACGCAATCACCGCGCATCCGACCGGACCGACCAGCCCCTGCCTGTGGATTCTCGGCAGCTCCAATTACGGCGCGCAATTGGCCGCGCACCTGGGTTTACCGTACGCATTCGCGTATTTCTTCCGGGACGGCGCCGGCGCCGAGGAGGCACTCGGTATCTACCGGCGCAATTATCGCCCGAGCGCGCCGCATCCTTTGCCCTGTGCGACGATTTGCGTCTGGTCCCTGGCCGCGGACACCGAGGCGCAAGCGCTGCGGCTGGCGAGCGCGCGCGAGCACTGGCGCATTGGATTCGAAAAGGGGCTGCGCGAGCCTTTGGTTTCGCCGGAAACCGCCGCCGCCCATGCCTACACGGCCGCCGAGAGCTTGCGGATCGACGCGCTGCGCGCGAATGCGATCGTCGGCGCGGCCGAGCAGGTGGCGGTCCGGCTTGTCTCCTTGGCGCAGCGTTACGCGCTCGATGAGATCGTCATCAACACGTGGACGTTCGATCCGGCGGCGCGCCGACGCTCCTATGCGCTGCTGGCGGAGGCGTTCGCATTGCCTGCTGGCGCCGGGCTGTGAATATCATAGAAACGGCGCGCTTGACGCTGCGTTGCCTCGCGCTGGGCGACGCCGATTTCATCATGGAGCTGGTGAACCAGGAATCGTTTCTGACGCACATCGGCGACAAGGGCGTGCGCAACCTCGCGCGCGCACGCGAGTACATCGCGACCGGGCCGATGGAAAGCTACCGTCGCTATGGATTCGGGCTCTATCTGACCTCGTTGCGGCAGGGCGGCGTGCCGATCGGCATCTGCGGGCTCGTCAAGCGCGAAACGCTCGTCGACGTCGACATCGGCTTTGCGTTGCTGCCGAGGTATGAATCCCGCGGCTACGCGACCGAAGCGGCCGCAGCCGTGCTGGAATACGGGCGTTGCGTCTGTGGGCTGCGGCGAATCGTGGCGATCGCCGCGCCAAGCAACCGTGGCTCGATCGCCGTCATCGAGAAAATCGGACTGCGCTTCGAACGCCCGATCCGGCTCGACGAGGACGGCAGAGAATTGAATTTATTCGCGGCGGACTCGCCGCCGCGCTGATCGGCGATCGATTTCCTAGTCGTCCATCAAGAAGCTGCGCAGCTGTTCGCTGCGGCTCGGGTGGCGCAGTTTGCGCAAGGCCTTGGCTTCTATCTGGCGGATGCGTTCGCGAGTCACGTCGAACTGCTTGCCCACCTCTTCGAGAGTGTGATCCGTGTTCATATCGATACCGAAGCGCATGCGAAGCACTTTGGCCTCGCGCGGAGTCAGCTGGGCGAGCACCGAATGCGTGGTCTCGCGCAACGATTCGGTCGTTGCCGAATCGATCGGCGAGGATACCGACGTGTCTTCGATGAAATCGCCCAAATGCGAGTCCTCGTCGTCGCCGATCGGCGTTTCCATGGAAATCGGCTCTTTGGCGATTTTCAGGACCTTGCGCACCTTGTCTTCGGGCATTTCCATGCGTACCGCGAGCTCTTCCGGCGTGGGTTCACGGCCCATTTCCTGGAGCATTTGCCTGGATATGCGATTCAATTTGTTGATCGTCTCGATCATATGCACTGGAATACGGATCGTGCGCGCTTGATCGGCGATCGAACGGGTGATCGCCTGGCGAATCCACCACGTCGCGTAGGTGGAGAATTTGTAGCCGCGCCGATATTCGAACTTGTCGACGGCTTTCATCAGGCCGATGTTGCCCTCCTGAATCAGGTCTAAGAATTGCAGCCCGCGATTGGTGTATTTCTTGGCGATAGAAATCACGAGGCGCAAATTCGCCTCCACCATCTCTTTCTTCGCCCGGCGCGCCTTGGCTTCGCCGATCGAAACGTCGCGGTTGATCTCCTTGATCTCGTTGATCAGCAGATGATATGCGCCCTCGAGCTCCTTGAGCTTGTTCTGCCGGCGCTCGATCTCCTCTTTGAATTTCGCGAGCGGCGCCGAGTAGCGCTTTTTCGCCTTGATATGCTTATCAAGCCAACGCGTGCTGGTTTCGTTCTTCGGAAACGTCGAAATGAAATCCTTGCGCGGCATTCCCGCCTGCTTGATGCACAGGAACATGATTTCCCGTTCGAGCAGGCGCACCTCGGTCACGTGTTGGCGCAGATGATCGATCAATTGATCGAACATCTTCGGCGACAACTTCAGTTCCATCAGTTCGCCGCAGATTTTTTTGCGCAGCTTCAGCGCCTTCGGATCCTTGGAGCCGAGTTTGTCGAGCGCGTTGACGTATTGGGTATGAATCTTGCCGATGGCGACGAAGCGTTTCGCGGCCTCCACCGGATCGGGGCCGGTATCTATCGCCTCCTCGTCCTCGTCTTCGTCCGCCTCGTCGTCGCCGGTTTCGACCGCTTCGAGCGCCATCAACTTCGGGTTTTGCGGTTGCGCGATCTCGTCAGGAGCATTCGGATCGACGAATCCGACGATCACGTCGACGAGGCGCATCTGGCCCGCCTTGACCGATTCGAAGTGCCTCAACAGCAAGTCGTAGGTTCCGGGGTAGCTGCCGAGCGCGATTTTGACGGCTTCGAGGCCCTCCTCGATGCGCTTCGCGATGCGAATCTCGCCCTCGCGGGTCAATAGTTCCACGGTGCCCATCTCGCGCATGTACATGCGCACCGGGTCCGTCGTGCGGCCGAATTCCGCGTCCAAGTTGGCCAGCGCCGCCGTCGCCTCCTCGACGGCCTCCTCATCCGGGGCCGCGGTCGCATCGGTCAGCAATAGGGATTCAGCATCCGGCGCCTTTTCGTAGACCGGAATACCCATGTCGTTGATCATGTTGACGATATCTTCGATCTGTTCGGGATCGACAATTTCGCTCGGCAGATGATCGTTGACTTCGGCGTATGTGAGGTAGCCCTGTTCCTTGCCGCGCGCAATAAGTAGCTTCAGCTGCGATTGCCGTTCGTCAGCGATTTGAGTCGCTGTGCCCTGTGGCGCTTTTTTGCTCAAGGTGGACGCCTCGTGATGGTCGTTTCAGATCTGGACGCGAAGCCGACTAGTATACGATTTTGGCTATACCGTAGCCATCATCATCAACACGGCCGCCGCCCTCGACCCGAGTCCGTCAGGGCGGCGCTCCGGGGCGGCTCTTGGTCTTCAGCAATAGGCTTAATTCGGCTTTTTCATCCAAATTCAAGCCCAATTCCTCGGCTTTTCGCAGCAATTCGTTCATCCGCCGCCCAGCGCCGAATTCCTCGGCCAACTTCTCGACCGCCGTCGCGAGTTCGCTCGCCGCCGCCTGCGGATCTGCGACCAGCGGCGGGGCTGCGGCGAGCGCCGTCAGCCGGGCGAATTCCGGCCGATCACGCCAGCGCTCGAGCAGCATCGCTGTCGTCGGATGGTCGGTAGCGGCGGCTTGCCCGAGCAATTCGTGCAGCACCGACACGCCGGGCGCCTCGATCGCGGCGAGGCGGTCGCGATCCGTCATGGCCCCGGCGGCGGCGGGATGGTGGAGCACCAAGCCAATCGCCTGACTGAGCAGCGTGCCTCGGCCGGCATTCGTCGCGCGGCGGCCGGTATGCATCGGACCGCCGTCCGGGTGGCCGGGTTCCGGCCGTTCTCGGGACACCCGTCCTTGGCCTCCCGGCAGCGAACCGGCCGCCAACAGTTGCTTCAGTTTCGGCGCCGGCATCCGTATTTCCGCCGCCAGGCGGTCCGCCAGCAATTCTCGAAATACTCCGTCAGGCATGCGAGCGAACAAGGGCTGCGCAAGCGCGGCGAGCCGCGCCCTGCCGTCGACGTGGGCGAGGTCGACTTGGCTGGCGAGCTGGCGCAGCAGGTACTCGGACAAGGGCAGTGCCGTCTGTATGCGGCTCTCGAAGGCCAGGGCACCCTCGGCGGCAACCAGGGTATCCGGATCCTGACCTTCGGGCAGAAAGAGGAATTTCAGTTCCCGGCCGTCACGGGCCAAAGGCAGCGCATTTTCGAGTGCGCGCCACGCCGCCGCGCGCCCGGCGCGGTCGCCGTCGAAGCAGAACACGACCTCGCTCGTGATTCTGAAGATCTTGTGCAAATGCTCTTGCGTCGTTGCCGTGCCGAGCGTCGCGACGGCATAGGTGATGCCCGCCTGATGCAGACGCACCACGTCCATATAGCCCTCGACGATCAGCAGGCGCTTGAAATCCGCGTGCGCGCGCCGCGCCTCGTACAGGCCATACAGTTCACGGCCCTTGTGAAACAATGGAGATTCCGGCGAATTCAGGTATTTCGGCTCGCCTTGATCGATCACCCGGCCGCCGAAGGCCAGCACCCGACCGCGGCCGTCGCGAATCGGAAACATCAGCCGATCGCGGAAGCGATCATAGAAGCCGGTTTGCCGTTCGCCCGCGCGTGCGTCGCGCTCGATGATCAAACCCGCTTGCAGCAGTTCGCGCCGGCCCGGCTCATCGGTGCCAAAGCGATTGAGCAGTGTGTTCCAAGCATCCTGAGCGTAGCCCAGCCCGAAAGCCGCCGCCGTCACGGGCTCGATGCCGCGCGCGGCGACGTAGGCGGACGCGCGGCGTGTCGTCTTTGAGGGTTTGTTCGAAGAAGCGCGCGGCTTTCGCCATGATTTCATGTAGGCCGGCGCCGCCCATTTCTCGCGGCCCCTGTGCTTCGCGCGGCAGCTCCATTCCCAGGCGCTCCGCGAGATCGGCCATCGCCTCGGGGAACTCCAGCTTCTCGTACTGCATCAGGAAGCCGACGACGGTGCCGTGCGCGCCGCAACCGAAGCAATGGTAGAACTGCTTCTCGGGGCTGACCCAGAACGAGGGCGTTTTCTCGCTGTGAAAAGGGCAGCAGGCCTTGTATTCGCGCCCGGACTTCTTCAGCGGCACCCGTGCGCCGATGATCTCCACGATATCGGAGCGCGCGACGACTTCGTCGATGAACGTTTGTGGGATGCGGCCGGCCATGGACCGCGCGCGGTCAACCGCCGAGCTTGGCTTTGATCTTCGCGCCGACGGCGGCCATGTCGGCCCGGCCCTGAACCTTAGGCTTGATCATCCCCATGACCTTGCCCATGTCCCTGATGCTGGCGGCGCCGGTCGAGGCGATCGCCTCGCCGATCAGGGCGTCGATCTCGCGGTCGCTCATCGCCACCGGCAAATAGGCCTGCAGAACCACGATTTCCGCGGCTTCCTTGTCGACCAGATCCTGGCGATTGCCGGCCCCGAATTGCTGCACGGATTCCTTGCGCTGCTTGATCATCTTGTCCAATACGGAGAGTACCTGGACATCGTCTAGGCTGATCCGCTCGTCCACTTCGCGCTGCTTGATAGCCGCAGTGATCATCCGGATGACGCCGAGCCGCTCCTTTTCGCCGGAGCGCATCGCCGCCTTCATGTCATCGGAAATGCGCTCTTTGAGCGACATCGAGGCTTCGGTCTCGAGGGTTCAATACGGACGAGGCGCGGCCGGCGGAGGGCTGGCCGCGGAAGGGCCGCCCGCGCCGCGCATGCTCTCGCGCGACAGCCGCTTCAGGTGGCGTTTGACCGCCGCAGCCTTCTTCCGCTTACGCTCCTGGGTCGGCTTCTCGTAGAATTCCCGGCGACGAAGCTCGGTGAGGACACCCGCTTTTTCACAGGCGCGCTTGAACCGGCGCAACGCGGCGTCAAAATATTCATTCTCGCGAACTCGAACGCTGGGCATTCAAACCTCACAATCGGTGAATCCCGTCGCCGGCTTTCGGCGACAGGGGGCGCATTCTAAGGTGAGCCCCCGGAAAAGGCAAAACTATGCGCGTAATCGGCATCGAAACCTCCTGCGACGAGACCGGCGTGGCGATCTACGACGCCGAAGGCGGTTTGCTGTCGGACCGCCTCTACAGTCAGATTGCGATGCACGAGGCCTATGGCGGCGTCGTACCGGAACTGGCATCGCGGGACCATATCCGGCGCCTGCTACCGCTGCTGCAGGAGGCCTTGGCCGAGGCGCATTCCAACCGGGATTCGATCGCAGGGATCGCCTATACGGCGGGTCCCGGCTTGATCGGCGCCCTGATCGTCGGCGCCTGCTTTGCCCGCAGCCTCGCCTACGCCTGGGGCAAGCCGGCGATCGGCATCCATCATCTGGAGGGTCATTTGCTCGCGCCGCTCCTGGAGGAGTCGCCGCCGGCATTCCCTTACCTGGCCTTGATCGTCTCGGGCGGGCACACCCAGCTGGTCGACGTAGCGGGGCTCGGCCGCTACCGGATCCTCGGTGAATCGCTGGACGATGCCGCCGGCGAGGCGTTCGACAAGACCGCGAAGCTGCTCGGCCTGCCCTACCCGGGCGGCGCCGCGCTGGCGCAGCTCGCCGAGGACGGGCGCGAAGGCCACTTCGATTTTCCGCGCCCGATGCTCGATCGGCCGGGCCTCGCGTTCAGTTTCAGTGGCTTGAAGACTGCGGCACGGGTAGCCTTGCGCGACCGCGTCTTGAGCGAGGAGCTGCGCGCGGATATCGCGCGCGATTTTCAGGAGGCCATCGTCGATGTGTTGGCCGAAAAATGCCGGCGCGCGCTTGCATTGACGCGACATCGGCGTTTGGTAGTCGCCGGCGGCGTCGGCGCCAACCGGCGCTTGCGGCAACGGCTGCAGATCGTCGCGCGCGAATCGGGGGCCGAACTGTTTTATTCACGCCCGCGATTCTGCACCGACAACGGCGCCATGATTGCGCTGGCCGGCTGCTTGCGGCTGCAATCTGGCGCAACCGAGGGGCTCGGGATCGCCGCAAGGGCCGCGTGGCGGCTCGGCGACGAGATCAACGAAGGGGTGCAAACGGCTTAATGGACAAGATCTTCATTCACGCGCTGAAAACCGAAGCCATCATCGGTATTTTCGACTGGGAGCGGCAAGTCCGGCAGACGGTGCTGGTCGACATCGAAATGCAGGTGGACGTGCGCAAAGCGGCGTTGAGCGATTCGATCGACGACACGCTGAATTACAAGCGCGTCTCGAAGCGAGTGCTGGCGTTTATCGAGGCATCGCGATATCACTTGGTCGAAACCCTGACGGAGCAGGTCGCGATGCTGGTGCTCGCCGAGTTCGGCGTTGCCTGGGTGCGTGTCGCACTGTCCAAACCGGGCGCGATTCGCACATCGCGCGACGTCGGCATCATCATCGAACGTGAAGCCGGCGATCTGACGAAATGGCGCGCGCAGACCGCTCCGGCGTGATTCAGCTGGGTCCCGCGTTGCCTTGGAATCCGCGGAGCCAGCTGACGAACGCCTGCGCCGTCGGATTGCGCGCGCTGTTTTTCGTTTGCACGGCGCAGTAGTCGTATTGCAGCGCCGCTGTCGTCGCGAACGGGGTCACCAGATTTCCATCGGCGAGCTCCTGCTCCGCAAGCATGTACTGCCCGAGCGCGATCCCGCAGCCGGCAAGGGCAAGATCGACCGCCAGACTCGAGGTGTCGACCGTGTGGCCGCGCTCGCGGCGCGGCTGCCGCGTCTGGCCGGCCAGCTCGAACCACGACTCCCAGGTTGGATAGGAGGAGAATCCGGTGCGCCATGAGATATGGATCAGGTCTTCGTCCGCGAGCGAAGCGGGCGAGCCAGGCGCCAAGCGCCCGGCGCCGAAAAACACCGGTGTGCACATCACCGTCACCCGGTCGCGCAGAAAGGGCACCGTGACGAATTCCGGATATAAATGCTCGCCATAGGAAATCCGGACATCGATGCGGTTGCGGAAGAAATCCACCGGATCTTCCTCGAGCCGCAAATCCAAGCGCACTTCGGGATTCTTGCGCAGGAATTCCGGCAGGCGGCGATTGAGCCAGCGCACCCCGATCGAAGGCAAAACGCTGACGATCAGGCTCGAGCGTGGACTCGCACCGATGAGCCTCTGTGTCAGTGCCGCGAGTCCGTCCATCATCTCCGAACTCGCAGCCTGTACGGATGAGGCCGACGTCCGTGAGCAGCAATTGATTATTTCGGCGGATAAAGAGCTGGCGACCCAAGAAGTCCTCGAGTTTCTTGACCTGCTGTGACACGGCCCCGGCGGTTACATGTAGCTCTGCTGCCGCGAGCACGAAGCTGCCAAGCCTGGCGCATGCTTCGAAAGTTTTAAGCGCGTTGAGAGGTGGAACCTTGCGAGTCATGCCGAACAGTCCGTGCGATGTCCATAGGGACACTTTTTCTACACGGATGAGTCATTATTCGCAACGGCCGATAGATTTTCTTTCGATAGACGGCGCCTAAGCCATGCGCATCCGCGCGCCTTGCGGATCGAACAATGGCTCCCGGATGATCGTCGCTGGCCGGCGCTCGCCGAGGATCTCGATTTCGAAGGCGTGAGCGCGGATGTCGCCGGCGAGCGCCTTCGGGACATAGCCCTGTGCGAGCGAGCGGTCGACGAAATGCCCGTAGCCGCCCGAGGTCGCCGCGCCGACGACTTTGCCGTCGTGCCAAATCGGCTCGTCACCAAGTACGTCCGCGCCGCGCGCGTCGACAACCAGACTGACCCTGCGCAATACGCCGCCGGTCTCTTTCTCCTTCAAGGCCGCTTCGCGGCCGATGAAGTCGGGCTTCGACAGATCGACGAAACGCTCCAGGCCGCCCTCGAATGCGCCATAAATTGGACGCAGTTCGCGGAACCAAGTCGGAAAGTTCTTCTCGAGGCGCAGACAAAGCAATGCCCGCATGCCGAAGTTGACGACGCCGAGATCGCGGCCGGCCGCCATCATCGCCAGATAGAGTCGGCGCAAATATTCCGGCGCGACCCAGATTTCGTAACCCAGATCGCCGGTATAGGAGACGCGGTTGATCATTGCCGGCGCGTTGGCGATATCCATGGAACGGTGCTCCATGAAGCGCAGCGCGGCATCCGAGACGTCCTCGTCGGTGAGCCGCGCGAGCAGCGCTCGCGAGCGGGGGCCCGCGATGGACAGGCCGACGAGCCCCATGTCGAGTCGCCTAACGCGGATATCGCCGCCGGCAGGCAAGTGCGCCTCGAACCAGCGCATGTGATGAATCTGCGCTTGCGACGAGCCCCAAATCATGAACCGCGCCGGCGCCGACCTCGCGATCGTGAAGTCGCCGATTAGTTTGCCATGCTCGTTCAGCATCGGCGTGAGCGCTATGCGGCCCAGCCGCGGGATCTTGTTGGTCATCAAACGCGATAGATAAGATTCTGCGCCGGCGCCGGTGAATTCGTACTTGGCGAAATTCGCGATCTCGGTCACGCCGACGGCGTTGCGCACCCCCAGGCACTCGGCCTTTACGTGTTCAAAATCGTTGGAGCGGTGGAACGAGACGATGTCGCGCGGCTCCACGCCCGGCGGAGCGAACCACAGTGGCGTTTCGAGACCCCAGCTGTCACCCATCACGGCGCCTTGCTGAACCATGATGTCGTACAGCGCGGTCGTCTGCTGCGGGCGCGCTGCCGGCAGCTCTTCGTTCGGAAAGCGAATCGAGAAGCGCCGCGAATAATTCTCGCGTACTTTTTCGTTGGTGTAGCTGCGCGTCGCCCACTCGCCGTAGCGCGCAACATCCATCGCCCAGACGTCGAAGCCGGGGTCGCCGTTGACCAGCCATTGCGACAGCGCGAGTCCGACGCCGCCGCCCTGGCTGAAGCCAGCCATGACCGCACAGGCGCACCAGAAGCCGGGCACTCCTTGCACGGGTCCGACCAGCGGATTGCCGTCCGGAGAGAAGGTGAACGGCCCGTTGATGATGCGCTTGATGCCGGCCTTCTCCATCGCGGGGAAGTGCTGATATCCCAGCTCGAGCGACGGCGCGATCCGATCGATGTCCGGTTGGAGTAGTTCGGTGCCGAAATCCCACGGGGTATTGCGCGGCTGCCACGGGACGCATGCCTTCTCGTAGGTGCCGAGCACCATGCCGTTGCGCTCCTGGCGCATGTAGATCTCGGCCTTGAAATCGATCGCATGCGGAAGTTCGCGGCCGCGTGTCCTGTTGTACTCGACGACTTCGGGCATCTCGTCGGTGACCAGGTACATGTGCTCCATCGCCAGTACGGGAAGCTCAATTCCCACCATGCGGCCGATTTCGCGCGCCCACAGACCGCCGGCGTTCACGACCTGCTCGGCGTTGATCGTACCCTTGTCGGTGCTCACGTCCCAGCTGCCATCGCTGCGTCGCGCCAGCGCCGTGACCCGTGTCTGCAAATAGATTTCGGCGCCTCCGATCCGCGCGGCCTTCGCATAGGCATGCGTCGTGCCGTACGGATCGAGGTTGCCATCCGCTGCATCGAACATGGCGCCGACGAAGTACCGCTCCTCGATCAACGGCAACAGCGCCTTGGCCTCCGCCGGACTCAGGAGCGCTGTCTCGAGGCCCAAGTAGCGCGCGCGCGCGTGCGCCATCTTGAGCCACTCCATGCGTTCGCGCGTGTCGGCGAGCAGCAGCCCTCCGGAGCGGTGCAGCCCACAGGACTGGCCGGAGATCCTCTCGAGCTCATCGTATAGCCCGATCGTGTAGCCCTGTAGTTTGGCGACGTTCGGATCGCCGTTCAGCGTGTGGAAGCCGCCGGCCGCGTGCCAGGTGGAACCCGAGGTGAGCTGATCGCGCTCGAGCAATACGACGTCCTTCCAGCCCGCTTTGGTCAAATGATAAAGAACGCTGCAGCCGACGACGCCGCCGCCGATGACGATCGCCCTGGTGTGTGATTTCATGCTCGAACTATCGCCTCGTGTTTGCCAGCTGGTGCACCCGCACATCGTAGCCAAACGGCAGCGCCGCATCGATCAGCCAATCCCAAGTGGATGCGGCGTAGGTCCGCAGTACGTACAACTCAAACCGGTCGTCGCCGCCGCGCTCGATCATGGCGGCGGTATGGTGAAGTCCGGTCTGCGCAAATTGACCGACCCGGAATGCCGCGGCATCGAGATCAATCGCAACGTGTCTGGCGAGCAGCGTGCGCGCGGCCGGTCCTTCGACGGCGATGCGCGTGCGGCTGCAAGAAAGCGGGGTCACCGTACCGGTATCCGGCGGCACCGCCAGCGCGAGCGCCGGCAAAAGCCCGGCATCGGCCGTGACGATCCAATAGCGGTCGGCGGCGATCCGATAAAGACGACCGCAGTCCCGAATCGAAGCGGTATCGGGGGCCGTCGGCAGATCTCCGCCGAGCAGCGGATCGAGCGCGTGGGCAAATTCGCCTTCGCGACCTGCGAACACCGCGAGCTGCGCCAGATGCCAGCCGCAGAGCTCTGCAAGCCGCAAGGTCCGCCGGCCTGCCGCTCCGTCGCGACCTCCCGCGGCAATCCGACCTGCGAGCGCCGAGCGCGGCTCAAACATGGAGTCGTTCCCCGTGCGGATCGATAAAAATAGGCGATACGATGCGCGCGCGCACCTGCTCGCCTTTGAGCGGATAGGCACAGACGACTTCCTGCCCCTCGTGCGCCAGACCGCCCTGATAAAGACCGAGCGCAATATAGTTCGAGAGCTCGGTCGACCAGGTAACCGACGTGACGTAGCCGCGGCCATGCCCGGCGATGACGTCCTGCTTCGCAAACAATATCGCCCCTCCGCGCAGCTGCCCCGCCGGCTCCAGGCATTCGAGGCCGACCAGACTCCAGCGCAGGGGTGCCCGCAGATCGGCGCGTTCGCGCAGTTCGCGGCCGACATAGGCTTTGTCGCGAGCCGCCATCTTTCCGAGCCCGAGGTCGTCGAGCGTATTGCGGTGATCAAGCTCCAGGCCGGCAACGTGCCCTTTCTCGATGCGCAGCGAGGCGAGCGCCTCGAGGCCGTAGGGGCGGATCCCGAGCGGCGCCGCGCTTGCCAACACGTGTTCCCAGAGCGCGACGCCGAAGGCGGCCGGAATATAGAGTTCGAAAGCGAGTTCACCCGAGAAGCTGAGTCGCAGGATGCGCAGCGGCACCCCGTCGACATCGATCTGAAGACAGCCCATGTGGGGCAGCGCGGCTTCCGAGAAATCGCGCCCCGGCAGCGCCAGTTCGAGGGCGATACGCGCGCGGGGACCGGCGACCGACATGCCCGCCCATTCGTCGGTCAGGGACTCTACCTGGACCTTGAGGTCCTGCCACGCCGTCTGCAGCAAGAACTCGAGCCGCGAAAGCACGTCGGCCGCCTGCGCCGTCGTCGTGGTCATGAAATAGCTTGTCCGCGCGAACCGCGCCGTCGTGCCGTCGTCGAGCACCGTAGCGTCGTCATTCAGCATGACACCGTAGCGCGCCTTGCCGACCGGCAATTTGGCAAAGCCGTTGACATAGATCCGGTTGAGAAACTCCGCCGCATCGGGCCCTTGAACATCGATCTTGCCGAGCGAAGAGACGTCGGCGATGCCTACCGCGGTGCGCACCTGGCGCATCTCGGCAATATAGGCGTCTGCCGCGTTGTCGCCCGCCCAGCGGTAGTACCAGGCCCGCAGCCAAGGTCCCGCCTCGATCAGTTCGGCGCCGTTTGCGACATGCCAATCGTGCAATGGCGAGCGGCGTATTGGTCGAAAGCGATGGCCGATGTTGCGTCCCGCGAGCGCGCCGACCGACACCGGCGCGTACGGGGGCCGGAACGTCGTCGTTCCAGCCACCGGGATCTCGATTGCGCGCAGATTGGCCATGAGCCGGACGGCATTCATATTGCTGGTTTTGCCTTGGTCGGTGCCCATGCCGAGGGTCGTGTATCGCTTCAGGTGCTCGACCGATTCGAATCCCTCCTGACTGGCGATCGCGAAATCGTTCTCTGTAACGTCGGCCTGAAAATCGACAAACGCCTTGCCGCGCGCCGGCGATAGCGGCGGACGCGGCGGCTCGACGCGATAGGGTTCTTCCGGCGTTGCCGGGATCGGGCAACGGCTCGCCGCGGCGCGGCGGCCCGCATGGCCGGCGGCTCTGAAGCCGGCATCGCTGCCTTCCGTGATCGCAGCGCCGAGCGCCAAGGTCCCGGCCACAGCTCCCGCTCCGTAGTGTCCAGCCGCAAAGCCGCCCGGAACGAATCCATCAATCAGCGCCTGGTAGACGGGTTTGATTCCGGCGTGCGAGGTCAAGTGTACGGCTGGGGCCCAACCCCCGGACATGCAAACCAGGTCGCACTCTATCCGCTGCTCGCGGGCCGAACCGGCTAGCGATACCTGCACACCTTTGACCCGGCGTCCGCCCAACGCGCGAATTACGAGTGCCGACGTGTGAAACTGGATACCCGCACGCTCGGCCGATTGACGCAAGCCGCCGTCGACCGTCGCGCGCTGGTCGAGTATCGTGACCGCCGTGCCGCTCGCCGCGAAATCCTGCGCGGCGCGCCAGGCACTGTCGTTATTCGTCACGAACACGGCACGCCTGCCCAGGGAAACCGCGTATCGGTTGAGGTAGCATTGCGCGGCGGACGCCAACATCACGCCCGGTCGGTCGTTATTGCCGAAGACCAGCGGCTGTTCGGTGGCGCCCGTTGCGAAGACGATTGCGCGGGCACGCAAGGTGATGATTACCTCGCGCGCCTCGCCCCGCTCCGGGTCCGGCCGGGCATGGTCACGCCGCTCGAGGAGCGCCACCGTATTGCCGTCGTAGAGACCTATCGCGGTCGTGCGGCGCAGGATCTCAACGGTCGGATGTCGCTCGAGCGCCTCCTCCATCTGCAAGCGCCAACTCTCCAGAGCGTCCGCGCGCGCCGTTAGCAGCGCCCCGCCGAGCTGGCTGTCTTGTTCGGCAAGTACGACTCTCGCGCCACTCTCGGCCGCCGCGCGCGCCGCGGCTAGACCGGCCGGCCCGGACCCGATCACCAGCACGTCGGTGTACATTTCCCGCGTCTCGTATCGGTCGGGGTCGCGCAGGTGTCGCGCGCGCCCGAGTCCGGCGGCCCGTCGGATGAACCGTTCGTAGAACATCCATGAACCGCGCCGCGGGCCCATGAATGTCTTGTAGTAGAACCCGGCGCCGAGCAGCGGCGCAGCCCACGTCGTGGCGGCCATCAAGTCGAAGTCGACCGATGGCCAACCGTTCTGACGCATTGCGTAGAGACCCTCGTGGAGTTCGGCGACCGTGCCGACGACGTTCGGCGTGGCGCGCGCGCCGGCGCCGATTGTAAATAATCCGTTCGGCTCGTCGACGCCCGCCGACAGAAAACCGCGCGGCCGGTGATATTTGAAGCTTCGACCGACGAGCGTGATGCCGTTCGCCAGCAACGCCGACGCCAGCGTGTCGCCTGCGAATCCCTGAAGCGGCCGGCGATCGAGCGAGAACGCCAGCGGTTGCCGCCGATCGATGCGGCCGCCGCTCGGCAACCGATGCGGTCCGCCGTTCATGGCGGGGCCATCGTGCGCGCCGACCAGGAGCGACCCACGGCGTTGGTGGCCGTGTTGCGCTCGAGAACCAGCCACTGTCTGCAGCCGAGAACGTGCTGCCAGTACTCGCGATGGGCGCCCTTCGGGTTGTCGAACAGGAACACATAGTCGTGCCACGCCTTTAGGTCGCCGGTGCCGTGCGCCGGCCGCTTTTTACCGGCGTCGCCGGCGTAGAGGAATTCGGTGTAGTCGCGCACGCCGCAATTGGGGCATTCGATTCTGAGCATGCCGTTACTGCTTGTAGGTCCGGTTGCCGAGGCCGTATTCGTCGTGTCCGTTGCCGTGCTCGAACCGGTCCAGGCCGAAATGCCGGACGAGCGGGTGTTCCTCGTCGTTGGCGATCGTGTGGGCGAGGCACCAGCCGGCGGCGGGCGTCGCCTTGAACCCTTGATAGCACCAACCGCCGTTGAAGTAGAGATTGCGCAGCGGCGTGCGGCCGATGAACGGGCTGCCGTCGGGCGTCATGTCGGCAATGCCGCCCCAATGCCGCAGCAGCCGCAACCGCGAGATCGACGGAATCAGGGCGATTGCGCATTCGGCCACAGCCTGAACCTTCGGGAACTGCCCGCGTTGCGTGTAGCTGTTGAAGCCGTCGATGTGCCCGCCGAACACCACGCCGCCCCTGTCGGATTGGCAGACATAGAACAGCTCCGCGCCGAACGAGATCACGTGGTTGACGAACGGCTTGATCGGCTCCGTGACGAAGGCCTGCAGCAGGTGACTCTCCACGGGCAGCCGAAGGCCGGCGAGCGCTGCGATTTGAGACGAGTGGCCGGCGACGCAGATCGCGGTGCGATCGGCGCGGATGCGGCCGCGAGTCGTTTCAACACCAGTGACCCTGCCTAGGTTCTGCTCGAACCCGGTGACTTCGCAGTTCTCGATGACGTCGACGCCGAGACGATCTGCCGCGCGCGCGTAGCCCCAGGCCACGGCATCATGCCGTACCGTTCCTGCCCGTCGCTGCAACAATCCCCCATGGATCGGGAAGCGGCATTCGGACGAATAATCGAGATAGGGAAGCAAACGCATCACTGCGCCGCGGTCGAGCAACTCGGCCTCGATGCCGTTCAAGCGCATGATATTGCCTTTGCGCGCCAGCACGTCGAGCTGCGAGGGTCCGTGCGCGAGCACCACTTGGCCCCGCTGCGACAGCATCACATTGTAGTTCAGGACGTGAGACAAACCCTCCCAGAGCTTCAATGAGTGTTCGAAGAACTGTGTATTTCCGTCGAGCTGATAATTGGATCGAACGAGAGTCGTGTTGCGTCCGACGTTGCCCGAGCCGATGTATGCACGCTCGATGACCGCCACCTTGGTGATGCCATGATTCGCGGCAAGGTAATAGGCGGTTGCCAAGCCGTGTCCCCCGCCGCCGACAATAACGACGTCGTAAGCGCCCCGCGGATGCGCGGAGCGCCAGGTCCGCGGCCATGGCGAGCCGGTCCACGCATGACGCGCCAGCGCCAGGGCGGAGTAACGACCGGTCATTCAGGGTCCGGTGGAGGGCAGGCCAAACGTCAACACCGATGGCGCGGCCAACTCCCGCGAACCGTGCGCCGCCGAACGAGCGGCAATCGCCGACGACCGTTGCCGCTCCGCATTCATAACCCTGATCTCCTCGATTTGCACGCCCCGGCCGCCGTAACCGATGCTACTGGGCGCGCTCGGATCCGCCAGCCGGAATTTCTCGCCGAGCCGTTAGAAAAACTAACGGCCACGCCTGATGCGCGCATTCAAGGGACGCCGCATCAGTAGCCGGCAGCCGAACCGGCCGCGCGGCGGCGATCGTTGGCGCCCTCCAGCAAGTGCGTCTGCGGGTCGACCAGGATCGCCTCGTCGGCACCCCATGAATCGATGGTCTTGAACTGATAACCCATCGCTTCCAGTTCCCGACGCACCGGCGCCGTCAAGGTCCCGGGCTCCACCAAGACAACATCGGGATACCACTGATGATGAAAGCGCGGCGCGTCCACCGATTGCTGCATGTTCATGCCGAAATCGACTACATTCAAAACGCTCTGGAGCGTCGTCGTGATAATCGTCGAACCGCCCGGACTGCCGGTGACCATGAACAGTTTGCGGCCCTGGACGACGATTGTCGGCGCCATCGAACTCAGCGGCCGCTTGCCGGGTTCAATCAGGTTGATCCTGCCCTGCACGAGCCCGAAGCTGTTGGGCACGCCTATCTTCGATGTGAAGTCGTCCATCTCGTTGTTCAGGAAAAAGCCGGTGTCGCCGGCGATCTGGCCAATGCCGAACAAGAAATTGATCGTATAAGTCACGGCAACCGCATTGCCTTGCCGGTCCACGACCGAGTAACTGGTCGTGTTGGTTCCCTCCGTCGAGTTCAAGCTGCCCTTGATCTCGGACGACGGCGTCGCTTTGTTCTCCTTGATCGTCGCGCGCATATCGGCTAGGTGCGCCGGCGCGAGCAGCAAGTCGACGGCGTTGTGCACGAACGCCGGGTCGCCCAAGTAGGTGTTGCGGTCGGCAAATGCGCGACGTTCGGCCTCGATCACGTAGTGCAGGCTCTTCGTCGCGCCGTAGCCCCATTCGGCCAACGGATACGGCTCGAGGATCCCGAGAATTTCGCAGATCGTCGTTCCCCCGGAGCTCGGCGGCGGGTCGGAGACGATCGTATAGCCGCGGTAGCCGCAGCGCACCGGTTCTCCCCATTCGATCGAATAATCGGCGAAATCCCGCATCGACAATATACCGCCCTCCGCGGCACTGGCCGCGACCACTTTGCGGGCGATCGTGCCGCGATAGAACGCGTCATCGCCGCCTTTATCGATCAGTTCAAGCGTGCGCGCGAGCTCGGGTTGGCGAAGTAGGTCGCCGACCGAGTAGGGTTCGCCGTCCTTCAGATAAATCGCCGCGACGTTCGGATGTTGGCGGAACACGTCGACCCGACGATTGAAGAGGCCGACATCGCCGGGCGTCAACACGTAACCGTCGCGCGCGAGTCCGATCGCCGGCGCGATGACCCGCGACAGGGGCATCGTTCCGTACTTGTGCAGCGCGGCATTCAATCCCATCACGGTACCGGGTACGGCGACGCCGAGATAGGTATGGGTGCTCTCGCCGGGGACGACGTTGCCGGCGGCATCCAGGTACATGTTCGCGCTCGCTCGCAAGGGCGCTTTCTCGCGAAAATCCAGGAACACATTCGAACCCGACGCGAGATGCAGCAGCATGAATCCGCCGCCGCCGATGTTGCCGCAGCACGGATCCACGACGGCGAGCGCATAGCCGACCGCGACGGCGGCATCGACGGCATTACCGCCGGCTTTCAGAATAGCGACGCCGACTTCGGTCGCGAGATGTTGCGCAGAGACGACCATCGCGTGTGGCGCGGTGACGGGGCGCACCGCAACCAACGCGGCCGGCGTCGTCGGCGCGGCGTTCGTATCGAGCGCTTCCTTCGAAATATCGGTCGCCACGGCCCCAGTCGACCCGGCTCCGGCGACCGCGAACGCGAGCACGCAGGCGAGAGATCTTGAGAATGGTCTGCCGCACATTCGATAACCTCTTAAATCAACAGCGAGCCACCGATGCCGTCCGGCGCCGGGTTTCATCCACGGGGTGGGAAATCTTCCGACTCAGCGGGCCACGATGCGCAACTCAGGGCACCACGTGGGATTTGCCGAGATCCTTCCATTCGTAACGCGGAACCTCGATCCAGCGGCCGTCCTTGAACTCGGGGACCTTGTGCACCTTGGTGCGGTCCACGCTCATCTTGCCGTCCTTGTCGTCGACCCAAAAATCGATGTCGTAGATTTGATCCTTCGTGCCGACCACGCGGAAATCGGTGCAGGCGAAATAGTGTCCGTTGTCGTCCAGTTGCCTGATCGGCTGGTGCGTGTCAATGAACTCCAACTGCAGCTCTTTACCGGTCTTGTCGTCCTTGAGTTTGAATATCCCGCCGTCCTCGGCGGAAATCCGCAAGGCATGTTGCTCGACGGCCGACATCACTTCCCATCCGCGTTTGGTCGCGAGATGCCCCGGATGTTCGGAAGCGGGTATCCACCACCATGGGATCGGCTGACGCTCCATCGTCGTCCAGCGACCGTCGGCAAATAGCGGTTCCTTGTAGATCCGGACATCCTGCACTTGAAGCTGCCCCTTCTCCGGCAGGACCCAGAAATCGATTAGATATTTCTTTTCGGGATTCTGCTGATCGTGAAATTTGACGTCCGGAAAGAAGCCGTAGCCGTCGATCGTCCGCGTGAAGTCGATGCCGTCGAATATGAGCTTCAAGTGCGCGCCGTTCAGCGGATCGTCAAATGGGAAAATTCCGCCGTTTGCCTTAGTCTTGGAGTCAATCGCGCTCTTGACCAGCTGTTCGGCGTCGCTGCCGTCGAAATATTGCATCTGGTCCTCGGTCGAGGCCACGCTGCTCGCGGCGATGAAGCCTTGCGCGCGCCGCAAATTCTCGGTCGGCTCCTTCAAGAACAGAGCTTTCGCGGCCTCGCTGCTGAAGCAATAAACTTTGCCGTCCTGGTCCGTCCAACGGAACGTACAGTTGGTCATGACGTGCCGCCCCTCGGCCAGGCCCTCCGTGCACTGTCCGCCGAACTCCGGCTGTGCGGCAGCCGGCGTCGAGGCAGTGGCATCCGTCTGCGTGGCGGCTGCGGCCGGCGCGAGCTGCGCCGCGCCGAGACAGGCGAGCAGCAGCGAGGCTCGCAGCAACGCGGGCATCAGCAGGATCCGAGTTCCGTTAACTGCGCGGGATGGCGCGTGCGTAGATGCATGCATGGGGTAACCTCTGCATCATCGAGTGATCGGTGATCGAACGTGAAGCGGGAAAACGCTATCACAGTCGGGTTGCAATGACAATTTGGCACGGCGCAGGCGGCATCATTGCCCAGGCGGCATCTTAAGGATTAAATGCTGCGACCGCCGTCGACGACGACGATTTGGCCGGTGATGTACGGCGCATCTTTCGCCAGGAACAGCGCGGTGCGCGCCACATCCGCCGGCGTGCCGGCGTGCCGCAACGCGGTCTTTTCAACGATCTCCCGCTTCAGCGCCTCGTCGATGTCTTCGGGCCACAGCACGGGACCCGGCGCGATGCCGTTGACGCGGATCTCGGGCCCTAGTTCGCGCGCAAGGGCGCGAGTCAGCATCGCGAGTCCCGCCTTGGCGGCGCTATAGACCGGGTGCCCCTTCAGCGGCCGCAGGCCGTGGATATCCACCAGGTTGATGATCTGGCCCCGGCGGGCGCGCAAGCTCGGCGCCGCGGCTTGCGACAAGAATAGAGGTGCTTTCAGGTTGGTACCGATCAAATCGTCCCATTGGGCGACCGTGATCGCGCCGACCGGCGTCGGATAAAAACTCGATGCATTGTTGATCAGTATGTCGAGCGCTCCGAACTCCCGCAAAGCGGCAGCGACCAGCCGATCCAAGGCGTCCACGTCGCGCAGGTCTGCGGCGTAGCAGACCGCGGAGCCGCGTCGCTCGCCGTTCAACTCGCCGGTCAGCGCTATCGCCGCCGCCGACGCCGAGCGATAATGCACGAGCACGTTGGCGCCGGCTGCGTGCAGCGCGCGGACCATCGCCGCGCCGACGCGGCGCGCTCCGCCGGTGATCAGCACGACCCGGTCCTGTAGGCTCGAATTGGCAATACCGCTCACCATGCGAAACTACGATACCGGAACTCCTCTGCAGCGTGAACCGATACTGCACGGCGCCGCCGCCGAACACGGCGCGCGGGTCCGCGACCACATTGCGGACGCGATCAATGCCGAGGGCGGCTGGCTGAGTTTCGAGCGCTTCATGGATTTGGCGCTTTACGCGCCGGGACTGGGCTACTACAGCGCCGGTGCGCAGAAACTCGGCCGCGGCGGCGACTTTACGACGGCGCCGGAAATTTCGGAACTATTCGGGGGCTGCATTGCCGAGCAATGCGCGCAAGTGCTGGCGGCCGTGACGGCGGGCACTATCCTGGAAATCGGCGCCGGCAGCGGACGCCTGGCGGGAGACATATTGGCGAGCCTCGAGGTCGTCGGCCGGCTGCCGCAGCGATACCAAATTCTCGAAATCAGCGCCGATTTGCGTCAACGGCAAAGCGCCTATTTGCGCAAGCGTCTGCCGCAGCTGATCGACCGGGTGCATTGGCTCGAAGCGCCGCCGGATGCGGGGTTCGACGGCGTCATCATTGCGAACGAAGTGTTGGATGCCCTGCCGGTTGCGCGCTTTCGTTGGCACGGCGGAACGGCCCTGGAACTCGGGGTCGCGATGGCCGACGGGCGGTTCGTCTGCTCCGCGAGGCCAGGCGGTGCGGCGCTGACGGAAATGTGCGGCGCGCTCGCCGGCGCCCTCGACTGGGAAGACGGCTACGTCTCGGAATATTGTCCGCGGTTACCCGCCTGGACTTCTTCGGTGACCGGCGCTTTGCGCGTCGGCGCGGTGCTGTGGATCGATTACGGCCTGCCGCGCGCCCAGTATTATTTAGCGGAGCGGCGGGAGGGGACTTTGCTGTGCCATTTTAGGCAATGCGTGCACGACGAATATTTCCGTAATCCGGGGTTCGACGACATCAGCGCCTGGGTCGACTTCACGCGGCTCGCCGAAGCCGGGGCTGCGGCAGGCTTCGCCGTCGCCGGCTTTACGACGCAGGCGCATTTCTTGTCGGGCACCGGTATCGACCGGCACATGCATCGGCTCGCCGGCGGCGATCCGAACCAATTTGCGCGACTGGCGAACCAGGCCCGTCAGCTGCTGTTGCCGGGAGAAATGGGCGAACGCTTCAAGGCGATGGCATGGCTGCGCGGCTTGGATCTGCCGCTTGCCGGTTTCGCGCTGCGCGACTTGCGCCACACGCTCTAATGTTCCGATGACATCAATCCACCGCTTCTCGTTGCCGTACAGCGGCGATCGCGAGGCATCGCCGGCGCCGCAGTTCGGCCGCGATTTGGCTTCCCTTGAGCGCGGCGAGCTCCTCCTGCGTCGGTTTGACTGCGGCGGCGGCGTCGCGCGCCCGCGCCAGGTACGCGCGCTGCGGGTAGGCGCGCGTTTCGAAGCCGGTGCGGCCGCGCGAATCTGCCTCGCAGGATAGCAGCGCGTCGGCGAAGCGGTCCGGCCGCCGGAATGCGTCGGCTTTCTCGAAGAAGTCCAACACGGTCTCCGGCCGCAGTTCGAACGCGCGATGCACGTTGCCGTGGTAGCGCGCGACGATCACCGCCAGATCGCGGTATTCCGCCGGTATGCGCAGGCGCGCCGCCAGCGCGTCGATCAACGCGATGCTGCGCGCTTCGTGGCCATGATGGCTCGGCCACTCGGCTGGCGGGGTCTGCGCCTTGCCGAGATCGTGGACGAGCGCGGCGAAGCGCACCTTCGGGTCCGGGCTCAAAGCTGAGGCTTGATCCAGGACCATCAGAGTGTGCACGCCGGCGTCGATTTCGGGGTGCCATCGCGCCGCTTGAGGCACGCCGAACAGCGCGTCGATTTCGGGGAAAATTGCCTCCAGCGCGCCGCACTCGCGCAATACCCGAAAGAATTCGCTGCCGGCGGCCTCGCGCAGCGCCTTTTCGGTTTCCTGCCAAACGCGTTCGGCGACCAAAGCCCGGACCTCATCGCGGCGCACGATCGCGCGCATCAAATCCATCGTTTCGGGCGCGACGCGAAAACCCAGCGGCGCGAAACGGGCCGCAAAGCGCGCGACGCGAAGTACCCGCACGGGATCCTCTACAAACGCCGCCGAAACGTGGCGCAGCAGCCGCGACTCCAAATCGCCGCGGCCACCGTACGGATCGACGAGCGTGCCGTCGGCGGCGCGCGCGATTGCGTTGATCGTCAAGTCGCGCCGGCCAAGATCCTCCGCGAGCGTGACCTCAGGACCGAATTGCACTTCGAAGCCGCGATAGCCAGGCGCAGTCTTGCGCTCGAGGCGCGCCAGCGCGTATTCCTCGTGCGTCTGCGGGTGCAGGAAAACGGGAAAATCGCGGCCGACTTCGCGATAGCCGGAGCGCAACAATTCCTCGCGCGTCGCGCCGACGACGACCCAGTCGCGCTCGCGCACCGGAAGTCCGAGCAGCGCGTCGCGGACGGCGCCGCCAACCAGATACACTTGCATGCGTGAATAGTAGCAGCATCTGGTGCAAGGCCCGCGCGTCGGTGCTGCTGTTGTCGATGGGCGTCGCGACGAGCGGCTGCTATGCATGGCAGGCGGCTGCCGGGCAGGTTTCGTTGATGTGGAAGCGCGAGCCAATATCGCGCGTGACGGCGGATCCGTCGACGCCGCAGGAGCTGCGCCGGCAACTGAACCAGGCAATGGCGATACGCGACTTCGCGAGCCGCTCTCTCGATCTGCCGGAAAATGGCAGCTACCGAAGCTACGTCGATGTCGGACGCCGATTCGTGGTCTGGAACGTTTTCGCGGCCCCGCAATTCTCCACGCGGCCCCAACAGTGGTGCTATCCGTTTGTCGGTTGCGTTGCATATCGGGGTTATTTCGCGGAACGCAGGGCGCGCGAGTACGCCGGCCGTCTGCGCGACAGAGGGATGGACGTTTCGGTTCGCGGCGTCGCCGCCTATTCGACGTTGGGACATTTCGAGGATCCGATATTGAGCACGATGCTCGGGTGGAGCGACGCGGACCTCGCGTCGATCATTTTTCACGAACTGACGCATCAATTGATCTACGTGCCGAACGATGCGACGTTCAACGAGTCGTTGGCGACGTTCGTCGAGGACGTCGGCGTGCGCCGCTGGCTGCGGCAGCAGGGTCGTGAACCCGAACTCGCCGTGTATTCGCTGCAGCAGCGGCGTTACCGCGAGGCCGTCGGCTTGCTGATCGCGACGCGCGCCAAGCTCGAGGCGCTGTACCGGTCGCATCTGGATCAGGCTACGATGCGTGCGCGAAAGCAAGTCGAGTTCGCCGATTTACGTGGATCCTATCTTCGTCTTTCGGCGAATTGGGGCGCCGCCGCGCCGTTCGCGCAATGGTTCGGTCGCGACCTCAATAACGCCGATCTCGCGTCGGTCGCCATGTACGAGCGCTGCGTACCCGGGTTCGAACGGATCTTCGAGGCCTCGGGCGGTGATCTGCCGGCATTCTTTGCGCAAGTGCGGTCAATAGCCAAACTCGGCCGCGCCGCGCGCGACGCGAAGGTCTGCGGCGGCGGTCGAGCGGCGGTCGGCGCGTCAGGCGCGTCCGGCGCGCCGCGCTAGCGCATCAAATAGCGCCGCGCGTCCGTCCCAAATGGGCGCGGCAGCGGCTAAGCCGCGCGTTATCCTCGAACGATCCGAGATATTGCCGTGCCACTCCTTCCATCGATTGCGGTTTGATTCCGAGTTGCGCAAATCCGTCGACCGTGCAAACGCTATCGACCATCAGCGAACGGTAATTGTCGCTGGAGAATGGGCGTCCGGGTACGAAATTCATGACGAAAGCCTGAAGGCGGGCAAGCGGCTTCGGCAGACCGATGATCCAGCGCCGCCTGCCGGTGACGTTCGCGACGAACTCGACGATCTGGCGCAGCGAATATTGCCGAGGCCCGCCGAGCTGAAGGATCCGGCGGCTGGCGCTGCCCCCGTGTATCGAACGCAGCACGGCTTCGACGACATCGTCGACGAAAACCGGCTGAAATCGCGTCTGCGGCATCGCCAGCGGAAAAATCAGCGGCATCGCGGCAAGCAGTGTCGCGAACCGGTTCAAGAAGGAATCCCCGGGTCCAAATATGACTGAGGGTTGAAAAATCGTCCAATCGACCGGACCGCTATCGTCGCGGATGATTCGTTCCGCGGCCGCCTTTGACCGCAAATAATGGCTGGGCGCCTCTGCGGCGGCGCCGAGCGCCGAGAATTGCAGGAAGCGGATCACCCCTGCCGAGCGCGCGGCCTGCAGCGCCTGCCTCGTCAGTTCGGTATGAGCGCGACGAAAGCCGCCGCCGCCGAATCCGCGTTCGTTCAGAATACCGATCAGATTGATCACGGCGTCTTTGCCGCGAAATTGCTCGCTGAGCGCCGCGGAATCGCCGACATCGCAGTTCTCGAGCGCTAGACCCGGCAGCACGCGCAGATGCTTGTGTTGCTCTCGATCGCGCGACAGCACGGTAACTCGATGGCCTTCCTGGACCAGGCGAGCGGCGAGCCGGGTCCCCACGAAACCGGTGCCGCCGAGCATGCAGATGTTCAATAAGCGCATGGCATCAGCGAATCGGTATCAGCAACACCGCGGTGCCGCGCCGTACTTTGAGCATCACGAAGTTCGCGCCCTTGACAGCGTCGCGCAGCGCCTTGGTATTGGCGATCGGCGTGCGTCCGACGCCGATGACGACGTCGCTCGCTCGCAGGCCGGTCTGCGAGGCGACACTGCCGTCTTGGATCGATTTTATGAGAACGCCGCCGCCGTCGGGCGCATCGGCGAGCTCGGCGCCGTCGAGAGCCTTGTTGATGACCGCGGCATTGGCGGTTTCGGCATCGGCCCGGTCCGCGATAAGTGCCGTCATTTTGCGTGTCTTGCCGTCGCGCAGCAGACCTATCTCGACCTTGTCGCCGACTCGCATCATGCCTATTGCGTTGCGAAGTTCGCCGGCGCCCTTCATCGCGACGCCGTTGATCGAGGTGATGATGTCCCCGGTCTTCACGCCCGCCCGCTCGGCCGAGGAGCCTTGTATGACACCGGCGACGAGCGCACCGCTGGTTTCGGATAGGCCGAATTCCTTGGCGATTTCCGGCGTCACGTCGTAAATATTGACGCCGAGCACACCCCGCTTGACCTCGCCGTACTTGATCAGCTGTGCCATGACGCTCTTGACCATATTGACCGGAATCGCAAAGCCGATACCGATATTGCCGCCGCTGCGCGACAGAATTGCCGAGTTGATGCCGACCAATTCGCCGCGCAAATTCACGAGCGCGCCGCCGGAATTGCCGGGGTTTATCGACGCGTCGGTCTGAATGAAGTCCTCGTATCCTTCCGGATTGATCCCGGAGCGCCCGAGCGCGCTCACGATTCCGGCGGTGACCGTATGCTGCAGGCCGAACGGATTGCCTATCGCCAGCACGTAGTCGCCGACCTCCAGGCGGCCAGAGTCGCCGAGGGGCATCGCGACCAGATTCGGCTGCTTGGCCTGCAGCAATGCGATGTCCGAACCCTCGTCGGTGCCGATGATCTTCGCGCTGAACGTGCGGTTGTCGAGCAGCGTGATCGTGATCTCACTGGCGTTTTCGACCACGTGATAATTGGTGACGATGTAGCCGTTTTTGGCGTCGATGATCACGCCCGAGCCGGCGCTCTTGAACTGGCGGTCACGAGGTTCGGCGTCCGGCGGCACCTGGAAGAATCGTCGGAAGAATGGGTCATTCAACAGCGGATTGCGCTCCGCGGGATTGCCTTTGACCGTGCCGCTAGTCGCGATATTGACGACAGCCGGCGAATCGCGTTTGACGATCGGCGCGAGCGAGGGCAGCGGCGAAACGTCGAGGGGCACCGCGGCGATTACCGCCGGCGTTGCGATCGGCGAGCCGATCAACGATGCGCCGAGCACGGCCGATGCAAACCTTAAACGCGGATTCATTCGCGGTTCACTCCAAAGCTTATATAGAACGCATGTAGTGCGACGTGCCCGCTGGCCAACGTCGACAGGCGATGCCGGTCAACGCTTGCCGAAACGGCGGACGCCGTGGCCGGACGCGGCGGTCCGGTCCGGACTCGCCGGCCGTCGACTCGAAGAGCGATTTTACACGGAACGCCCGCCGCCAGGCGGCGGGTAGCGGGCGGCCCGCTGCACGCGCCGCGAAGTTCGCTTGGATTGCGGTCGATCCGTGCAATTCTGCGGTCAGCCGATGAATCGTTGGAGCTCAGCGGTGGTTCATTCGGCGTGTTAGGCGAGAACACTATATCTTGCGATTACGGTTTTACCCCCTTGACCGGCGGCCCAGAAGATGCAATCAAGCAATTTCTTGAGAGTAATCTATAACATATTGAATAACATAAGAAAATAATACACGAAAAAGCTTGAAAAATACCCTTGACGATGGTCGCCATCGAGCCTTAACCTTTAGCCGCTGGCACAAGATGTAGTGTTTGGCCGGTTCGCATCGGACCTCATCGCCATCAACCGGATTCGATCAAGTGCGAAATCGCTGTTACTTAGCGCTTTTGTCTTTTTGAGATTCGCTCGACAATTATAAGGGAGCAACAAATACGCCCATGAACACTGTGGTCAAGGTACACCCCAAAGACGTCAGCAGTATTCCGTTCCAAGAGGCATCGCTCGACATTTGGGACAAGAAATACCGCCTCACCGCGAAAGACGGTTCCCCGATCGACGCATCGATGGACGATACTTATAAGCGCGTCGCACGCGCGCTGGCCGACGTCGAACCGGAGGAGTCGCGGACTCAATGGTATGAGTCCTTTCTGTGGGCGTTGCGTCACGGCGCAATCCCGGCCGGCAGGGTCACGTCCAATGCCGGCTCGCTCGATCACAAGCCGGCTACTTCGACGATCAATTGCACGGTGTCCGGCACGATACGCGACTCGATGGACGATATTTTGAACAAAGTCCACGAAGCCGGATTGACGCTGAAGGCCGGTTGCGGAATCGGCTATGAGTTCTCGACCTTGCGACCGCGCGGCGCCTATGTCTCAGGGGCGGGTGCCTACACGTCCGGCCCGCTTTCGTTCATGGATATCTATGACAAGATGTGCTTCACCGTGTCTTCGGCCGGTGGCCGCCGTGGGGCGCAAATGGGCACCTTCGACATTGGTCACCCGGACGTGCTCGAATTCATACGCGCCAAGCGTGAAAACGGCCGCTTGCGCCAGTTCAATTTGTCCCTGCTGATTTCCGATGAATTCATGCTTGCCGTCAAGAACGATACCGAATGGCGGCTGGCGTTCCCGCTCGGAGATCGCGAATACGAGATCGAGCGGCCTGATCTGACCGACGCCTCCAAGTACGTATGGCGTGAATGGCCCTATACGGACGGATACGTCGCGAACGAGGATGGGCTGGTGGCCTGCAAGATCTACAAGACGCTGCCCGCGCGCCGAGTCTGGGATCTGATCATGTCCTCCACCTACGATTTTGCCGAGCCCGGCTTCATCCTGATCGACAAGGTCAATGTGATGAACAACAATTGGTGGGACGAGAACATCCGCGCTACGAATCCCTGCGGCGAGCAGCCTTTGCCGCCATATGGTTCGTGTCTGCTCGGTAGCGTCAACTTGACGAAATTCGTCGTCGATCCGTTCACCGACAATGCCAAATTCGACTGGGAGACGTATCGCAAGGTCGTCAAGATTTTCACCCGGATGCTCGACAATGTCGTCGAAATCAACGGTCTGCCGCTCGCGCCGCAGCGCGATGAAATCTCGCGCAAACGGCGTCACGGCATGGGCTTTCTCGGACTGGGATCGACGATCACGATGCTCTGCATGAAATACGGCGCGAAGAAATCCGTCGCATTTACGCAGAACGTGTCGCGGGAAATGGCCGTCGCCGGCTGGGAGGCGGCGCTGGAGTTGGCGCGCGAAAAGGGTCCGGCGCCGATCATGAGCGAGGAATTCACCGTTACGCGGGAAATGCTGCGCAAACGGCCCGAAATGGTCAAGGACGGTTGGCGAGTCGGCGCGCAAATTCCGGGAAGGGTTTTGCACGCGCGCTACAGCCGTTACATGCAGAGAATCGCCGAGGCGGCGCCCGAACTGGTCGATGAACTCGCTGAAGTCGGGGCGCGCTTTACGCATCACACGTCCATCGCGCCGACCGGCACCATATCATTGTCGCTGGCCAATAATGCGTCCAACGGCATCGAGCCGTCCTTCGCGCACCATTATTTTCGCAACGTCATACGCGAGGGGAAGAAATCCAAGGAGAAAATCGACGTGTTCTCGTTCGAGCTGCTCGCCTATCGTGAATTGGTGAATGCCCGAGCAATGCCGAATTCGCAGGTCTCGGTTGAAAAGCTCCCCGATTATTTCGTCTCGGCGGACGACATCGGCCCAAAGGAACACGTGGACATTCAAGCGGCCGCGCAAATTTGGGTGGATTCGTCCATTTCGAAGACCGCGAACGTGCCCACCGACTACAAATACGAGGATTTCAAGAATATTTATATGTACGCCTATGAGCAGGGGCTAAAGGGCTGCACGACTTTCCGTTTCAATCCGGAGGCTTTCCAGGGCGTGCTCGTCAAAGAGGAAGACCTGAAGAACACGAAATATGTGTTCACGCTCGAAGATGGCACCGAAGTCGAAGCGAGGGGCGACGAGGAAATCGAATACGACGGCGAAAAACACACGGCCGCCAATCTTTACGATGCGCTCAAGGAAGGCTATTACGGGAAATTCTGAACATGGCACAAATAACCATCAGCAAGAAGATCACCAAGTACCGCGTGCAGAGGCCGGAGGCCAAAGAGGCGCCGTCCGGCGCGTCCAAGGACCCGGCCAAAGCCAGGACAACGTCATATGGATGCACGAGAAGCTCGAACGTCCGGAGGTGCTGATTGGTTCGACCTACAAGATCAAAACGCCGGTTTCCGACCACGCAATGTACGTCACGATCAACGACATCGTATTGAACGAAGGAACGCCGCATGAACAGCGCCGGCCCTTCGAGGTCTTCATCAATTCTAAGAACCTCGACCACTTTCAATGGATCGTCGCGTTGACCCGGGTCATTTCCGCCGTGTTCCGCAAAGGTGGAGACACGACCTTCCTCGTCGATGAGCTCAAGGCGGTCTTCGACCCGAAGGGCGGTTATTGGCAACCCGGCGGCAAGTTCATGCCTTCGACGATCGCCGAACTCGGCTACGTCATTGAACGGCATTTGCAGTCGATCGGTATGCTCAAGAAAACCGAACTCGACGAACACCAGCGCAAGTTGGTGCAGGAAAAGAGGGCGGAATTCGAGGCGCGTACCAGACAGACGGACGCCTTCTCGAAGTCGCTGTTTCCCGAAGGCGCGCAGCTATGCAGCAAATGCAGCACGGCCGCGGTGGTCATGATGGACGGCTGCAATACTTGCCTCAATTGCGGCGATTCGAAGTGCGGGTAGATCGCCGATAAGGCCTCTTTCCCGGTATGGCGGTGCTGGCGCCGAACAATACGCCGCGAAGAACGGCGATTCGCTATGGATTATCGCGCAGCAGCATGCCGACCCACCGATTTGACCCCTCGCGCGACCGATTTACGAACGTTGATTTCGGCGGTGCACGCGGGCACGGCGCTGACCCTGCCGCTCGTTGAGACGATCATCGCCCAATGAAACGGCGCGACCGCGGAAAAGGCGTGAGCTACGCCCGGTTTTGTCCGGCGCGGCGCAGGCTATAATCCGAACAATGCAGAAACTCAGCAGTAACTTCTTGGGCGGCAGCCTGCTGTCGGTGCTGATCTGGGCCGGTTGCATAGCGGCCCCGCATACCGCGTGCGCGGGCGGTCTGCAGACGGCGGACCACATCGTCGTGCGCAAAGCGGAGCACCGGCTGTATTTGTACCGCGGCGACCGAGTGTTGGGCGAATATCCGATCGAATTGGGCTTGAACCCGGTGGGACAGAAGGAGCGCGAAAACGATTTCCGCACTCCCGAAGGCCACTATCGGCTCGAACGGCGCAATTCACGGAGCGAATACTTCCTCGCCATTCAGGTGTCATATCCGAATACGAAGGATGAACAGCGCGCGAGGCGTCATCATTGGGCGCCCGGCGGGGAAATCATGATTCACGGCCTGCCGAATTCGCCGCGCTACCCGGCTGCCTACTACGCGTCGAACGATTGGACCAACGGCTGCATCGCATTGTCGAATTCCAATATGGTCGAAGTTTGGATGCGAACCCAAGATGACATACCGATCGACATCTATCCCTGAGGGCCGCGCGTGGAAACCGAAATCCTATCTTCCGACATGGTCGACGCGCGGGTTGCGCCGAAGGGCAGCCTAGAACACCTCTCTCAGCAAGAAATAGCCAAACTCCTGGATTCCGGCCAAGGTGGGCTCTATCGATTGTTTCGACAGTGCGCGCTCGCGGTTCTCAATTCCGGCAGCGACATTGACGACACGCGAGTCATCTTCGAGAAGTATCGCGATTTCGACTTGCGCATCGTGCGTCAGGCCTGGGGAATCAAGCTCGAAATCAAGAATGCGCCGGCCGACGCCTTCGTCGACGGCGTCATGATCAAGGGCATCAAGGAACATTTGTTCGCCGTGCTGCGCGATGTCGTCTATATTTCGAACGAGATCGTCGAGAGCGGACGCTTCGATCTAACCGACTCAGCGAGCATCACCAACGCGGTGTTCCATATCTTGCGCAATGCCCGCATTCTGGAGCTGCAAATCAATCCGAATTTGGTCGTCTGCTGGGGCGGGCATTCGATTCAACGCGCCGAGTACGAATACACGAAGAAAGTGGGCTATGAGCTGGGATTGCGCGCCATGGATGTTTGCACAGGCTGCGGTCCGGGAGCAATGAAGGGACCGATGAAGGGCGCGACGATCGGCCATTCGAAGCAACGCATCGTCGGCGGGCGCTATTTGGGCTTGACCGAACCCGGCATCATCGCGGCCGAGCCGCCGAATCCGATCTGCAATCAACTCGTCATCATGCCGGATATCGAGAAGCGCTTGGAGGCCTTCGTGCGCTTGGGTCACGGCATTGTCGTCTTTCCCGGAGGCGCCGGTACGGCCGAGGAAATCCTGTATCTGCTCGGTATCCTGCTCGATCCCGCCAACAGGGACCAGCCATTCCCGGTCGTCTTCACGGGCCCGGCCGGCAGCGCGGATTATTTCCACCAGATTCACCACTTCATTGGCGCAACGCTGGGCGCCGCGGCGCAGTCGCGGTACCAGATCATCATCGACGATCCGGCCGGCGTTGCCCGCGCCGTCGTGAAGGGACTCGCGCATGTGCGCGACTACCGCCGCCAGGCGAGCGATTCGTTCGGGTTCAACTGGTTGTTGAAGATTCCGCTCGACTATCAGCTGCCGTTCGAAGTGACGCACCAGTCGATGAGCGGCCTGCACCTTTCGATGCGCAGCCCGCTGCATGAACGGGCAGCCGAACTGCGTCGCGCGTTTTCCGGCATAGTTGCCGGCAACGTAAAGGAGTACGGCATCACCGCGATCGAGCGCTACGGGCCGTTCGAGTTGTCAGGCGAACCGGCGATCATGGAGCCGCTCGACCAACTGCTGCGATCATTCGTCGCGCAACGGCGCATGAAGCTCGCCGGCGCCGAGTATCGGCCGTGCTATCGCCTAGTCGCATGACCGAACCGGCGCATATCCGCTATCGATTCGATCTGCCCGACGGCTCGCAAAAAATCGTCGATTTCGAGTTCGCCGAACCGGATTTCCGGCTGGCGAATCTGCGGCCGCCGCAGCCGCCATTTTGGACAGAACTCGGGTTCAGCCAGTGCGCGAATTGCCCGCTGAACGCCGAGCGGCACCCGTATTGCCCGCCGGCCCTGCACATGGCCGATGCGGTGGAAAAGCTCCAAGCGCTCGTATCGTTCGATACCGTAGGCGTGACCGTTATTCAGGCGGAGCGAACGATCTACGCGAATATGCCGGTTCAACAGGCGCTTTCCTCTGTTCTGGGATTGATCATGGCGACGGCCGGGTGTCCGTGGACGGATAAGCTCCGGCCGATGGCGCGCTTTCATTTGCCGTTCGCCGACGAGGCGGAGACTGTTTATCGCAGCGTGACGATGTACCTGCTCGCGCGGGAACTCACCGGCCGCGCGGACGTTCGCGGATTCAAGGACCTCGAGACGCTTTATGAGAACTTGCACGTCGTGAATCGCGACATGTCGCGCCGCTTGGGCGCCGCGACGCGCACCGATCCGGCGCGCAATGCGATCGCATTGCTAGATGCTTACACAACGTTGTTGCCGGCCGCAATCGCAAGCTGCCTAGCCGAACTTGCCCCGCTGTTCGCTGCCTGGCGCGCTGACGAACCGTAGTTCATTTAACTTACCGCGGCATCCCGTGAGAGGCGCATCGCAATGCGCGGAGCGAGTGGGCGATCGCGGCGCGCTTGTGACACAGTTCCTGTCGATCACCCGGCGCGCGACTTACTGTGACCCCAGCGACATAGGCACGTCCGATGACCGACAGTAAAATCAAGGCAGCGTATACCGGGGTCGACCGCCGCGCTCCGCGCGCTGATCGAGCCGCGGCGGGCGTAGCGGGAGAGGCATACGGCAATCTGCTGAAGCGCGGCCCGAAAATCGGCGGCCGCCACGCGGCAATCACGACCGACCTTTACAGCTGGCATAGCTATAAGAACTGGGCGGAGAAGGTCCGCGGCAGTTGGGACGAGAAGAAGTGATCCGGCGCCGCGTCGGTTCGACGGCGTTCATCCGACTCTAGGCGGTCACGGGCAACGAGCCGACCGACTTTGGTTCGCCGTCCGACACGGCCTCCTTCGCCTTGAGCCACGCGAGCAGCGGCTCCCAGTCGCCGAGGTCCGGCGCAACCGCGTGGTGCTTCATTTCATGCAACCCTAGTCCGAGTTCGGCGGCGCGGACATAATTTTGCGAGTCGCGCAGAGTTGCGATCACGGGTATGTGCAAAGTCGCCAGGAAACGCATCAACGACTGGTAGATCACGGTATTGCGTCTGACGCGGTTTGCGATCACACCGATGCGGTTTTCGTCGCGCCTAACCTTGGCAATCAACAAGAGGTCCGCAATGCATTTCGAGCAGGCATGGATGTCGATATCGGAAGGCAAGACCGGCACGATGATCGCATCCGCATCCTTGGTCATGTCCGGCAACTCCTGGGGCGGTATGGCCGCCGGCGTGTCGACGATCACGTGAAAGGAATCCGGAGGAACACGCATCTGCCACGAGCGCGTCACGCGCGAGTTGCGCTCGAAAGCCGATATGCCGTGAATCAAAGCCTGTTGCGGCGTGCGCTTCTTCAGCCAGCGGGCGCTCGAGCCTTGCGGGTCATTATCCAACAACAGCGGGTGATCGCCCTGGCGGGCGAAATAGCTGGCCAGGTTGGTCGCTATCGTCGTTTTGCCGGATCCACCCTTCGGATTTAGGACCAAAATCCTCTGCATTTGCCGGAGCCTACGCAGCCGCCGACGCCATAGCAAGAGCGCGAAGATATTTCCCAATTGGCGCTGCTTGTGAAAGGCCGCACGTTCCTAGTTGAGATTTGTCTCTACACTCCGGAGGCATGGAATGGGTACTGCAGTTGGTCGACGAGTGCGACGATGCCATCGGCGCCGTTCGGCATTGGTGGCTGGCCGTCGCCTACGAATGCGAACTGATGTTGGTCGGCCTGCTGGGCATCGGCATTTGCGCCGTAGCCCTGCTGATTGGATTTGCGTCCACGGGGCTCGCCACGGCCGCTCTGGCTGTCGGTGCGGCATCCGCGAAGGCGTGCCGGAGCCGGATTTCGCAGGACACCGCGCGCTAACGACGCCCCCGGGGCGATCCTCTTCGCGCGGGCAGAGAGAACGCGCCTCGACCTCCGCGCCGGTTTTGCAGGGCGCGGGACATTGTTTTTGCCGGGCGCCGGCCAAACGGCGCGACACAATAGATCATCGAAATCCGGAGCGCCTGAACCCAAGCCAGCCGCTCCGGATCGCAACTCCAATCAGTTGACGAATTCCTTAAGGTGCTTCAGTGCGGCGATCCGCACCTTCTTGCTCGCCGGCTTCGCCTTGAACATCATTTTCTGTCCGTTGAACGGATTGATGCCCTCGCGCGCCTTTGTGGCCGGCTTCTTTACGACTTTCATCTTCAAAAGGCCCGGCATGGTGAAGATACCATGGCCGCGCAGGCTCTTCTTGATCGTCGCGGACAATGAATCAAACACGGCTCCAACCTGTTTTTTCGTGAGATCCGTATCCTTCGAGATGCTAGCTAGAATCTCAGACTTAGTCGGTGCTGCATTCTTTTTCGCCATTTGAAATCTCCTGATGATGATTGCGAGCGAGGGTTTCGGTCGCACAAAAATTCAACTCGGCGCCGAAAATAACATAGAAAAAAGCGGATGTTTAGCACAAATGAAAAAAAAGATTCGCAGCGGGCGCTCTCGCGATCCTGGATTTACAGGCTTTCCCGGCGACGCGTGGCTGGCGAATGAGGATCATTCGCCGCGCACCGGTCGAAGCAAATCGTTCCTTTACAGAGGGGTAGAGCACTTAGCTTCGCAATGTCGCAAGGACTGGATGCCGGCGGCGGATCAATTGTGCGCCAACAACACTAGGAGCGCGCCGATCGCGATCGAAACCCAGAGAATCGAAAAGTCGATTTGCCCGATCGGCGGAATTATGCGGCGCACCGGCTTCAATAGCGGCTCGCACAACTGCCGCACCAGGCCGGTGCCGGGCGCGTAGCCGCCGGTCGCGACGAAACCCGTGAGCCAATAGAGCAACATCGCGACTAGATAGATGCGTAGCACCATGTCTACGAGGTTGATCGCGGTGATGCGAACGAATGGCATCCAATCGCCGAATCCGAAGCCATGCAGAGCCAGCCCAGCGGCCGTGCGCACGCCGGCGCTGGCGCAGACCGCGACCAGCGTTGCCGTATCGATCTTGCCTATCGGGGGCAAGACGCGCCGCAGCGGCATGATCAGCCAATTGGTGACGCGAACTATCGAATCGGCCATCGGATCGCGGAAATCGGCTCGAACCAACTGAAAAAGCAGGCGCAAGACGAAGGCCAGCGTCAGGAGCCATAGCAAGGTGTCGACGATAAAATTGATTGCTTCCATATCAAATCACCGCGAGCGGATATCCTGCCGGCCCTCCGGAGCGGCGTTCACGCCGAGCCGTATTCCGCGGCGAGTTCCGCGGAGCGCCGATCGGCGGCAGCGATCGCGTGCGCGACAATAGCACGAAGCCCGGCGGCGTCGAGAACCTCGAGCGCGGCGGCGGTCGTGCCGCCCTTCGATGTTACCTGATCGCGCAGAGTGGCAAGCGATTCGCCGGCGTTGCGCGCCATTTGCGCCGCGCCGAACGCGGTTTCCAGCGTCAACTGGTGCGCAATGTCCTGCGGCAGTCCCCGTTCGTGGGCCGCGGCTTCGAGCGCCTCCATGAACAGGAAGAAATAGGCCGGTCCGCTGCCCGAGAGCGCGGTGACGGTGTCCATCTGCGACTCGTGCTCCACCCAGACCGTGGCGCTGACGGCGCTCAGGATCGATTCGGCGAGAGCCCGATATGCCGCACCTACGCTGCTCGGCGCGTATAGACCGGTCGCGCCGAAACCGTTCAGCGCCGGCCGATTCGGCATGGTTCGGACCACCGGCACCTGCGATCCAAACCAGCGCGCGAGCGCGGCGTGCGGAATGCCGGCGGCAACCGAGATCACCAGAGCGGGCGCCCGGCGCAGAAGCGGCGCGAGCCCAAGCGCGACCGCACGCATTTGTTGCGGTTTCACGGCCAGCAGGACCACCTCGGCGCCGTCGGCCGCGCTCGCGTTGTCCGGAGCCGCGGCGACACCGAATTGGCGCGTCAGGCGCAGGCGTTGTTCGGCGTCGGGATCGGCGACAACCATATGCGAATTGGGTAGTCCGCGCTTGATCAAACCGCCGATCAACGCTGCGGCCATGTTGCCGCCGCCGATGAATGCCAATTTGCCTAGGTTGTTGATCATGCGGCCTCCAATGCTTGGCGAGTGGTTCAGCGCGCCCCGAACAAGGCGGTGCCGATGCGTACATGGGTCGCGCCCTCGGCGATTGCCGCCTCGAAATCGCCGCTCATGCCCATCGACAGTGTATCGAGCTTCAGGCCGCCCGCGTTCAACTCGTCGAGCAGGCTTCGAAGTCTCGCAAATAGGTGTCGCTGCGACGCCGAATTCCGCTGTGGCGGCGGCACGCACATCAAACCGCGCAGGCGAATATGCGGTAACTTGGCGATTTGGACCGCGGTTTCCGTCAGCGCGAGCGGGTCCACGCCTCCCTTTGTGGATTCCGCGACAAGCGCAACCTGGATGCACAGGTTTAGGGCGGGCGCATGTGCCGGTCGTTGGGCCGCCAGGCGCCGAGCGATCTCGAGGCGGTCGATGCTATGCACCCAGTCGAAATGCGCGGCGACCGCGCGAGTCTTGTTCGATTGAACCGCGCCGATGAAGTGCCAGCGCAGGTCCAAACCGCCCAGCTGCTCGATCTTGGGCAAAGCCTCCTGGAGGTAGCTTTCGCCGAAATTCGTGACGCCGGCGGTGGCGGCCGCCCTCAGGTTTTCGGCAGGCTGTGCTTTGCCGACGGCGATGAGGGTTATCGAGGCGGGGTCGCGGCTTGCGGCTTCGGCAGCCCGGGTTATCCGAAAGCGGATTTCGCGCACACTTGCCGCTAGATTTTGCGGACCAATTAACATATTGGGTGAGGACACCCTCTTATATACTGTATCCGGCCCATTTGTGCCGACCTAGGAGCCGTCGATGGCGGTTGATATCGCGCAGCTTCTCGCCTTTGCGGTGAAGAACCACGCCTCGGATTTGCATTTGTCGGCCGGGGTGGCGCCGATGATCCGTGTCGACGGCGACATGAAGCGCATCAACATGCCGGCGTTGGCGCACAAGGAAGTGCACAGCATGGTGTACGACATCATGAACGACAAGCAGCGCAAGGCGTTCGAAGAGTTCTTCGAGACGGACTTTTCGTTCGAAATACCGAAGCTCGCGCGCTTCCGGGTCAACGCATTCAACCAGAATCGCGGAGCCGGAGCGGTTTTCCGCGCGATCCCTTCGGTGATCCTTTCCCTCGACGAACTGAACGCACCAAAGACCTTCAAAGACTTGTGCATGCTCCCCCGCGGGCTCGTACTGGTGACCGGACCGACCGGATCGGGAAAATCGACGACTCTCGCCGGCATGGTCAACCATTGCAACGATAACCGGCCGGACCACATTATAACCATCGAAGACCCAATCGAGTTCGTGCACGAAAGCAAGCGGTGCCTGGTCAATCAGCGCGAAGTGCACCGCGATACGCTTGGGTTCACCGAGGCATTGCGCTCGGCGCTGCGAGAGGATCCGGACGTCGTATTGGTCGGCGAGATGCGCGATCTGGAGACGATTCGCCTGGCGCTGACGGCGGCTGAAACCGGCCATCTCGTGTTCGGTACTCTGCATACGAGTTCCGCAGCCAAAACGATCGATCGAATCGTCGACGTGTTTCCGGCGGCGGAAAAGGAAATGGTTCGCGCGATGCTGTCGGAGAGCCTGCGCGCCGTCGTTTCGCAGACCCTGATGAAACGCGTCGGCGGTGGACGTATTGCGGCGCACGAAATCATGATCGGCACGCCGGCAATCCGCAACTTGATTCGCGAGGGCAAAATCGCGCAAATGTATTCGGCGATTCAAACCGGACAGTCCCAGGGAATGCAAACACTGGATCAGTGCCTGCAAGACTTGGTGCAAAAAGGCGTCGTAAGCCGCGAAGAAGCGCGCTATAAGGCGCAAAACAAGGATAGCCTCTAACATGGAACGCGAACAAGCAATCCGGCTGATGCAAGATCTGCTGCGGCGGATGGTCGAGAAGAAAGGGTCCGACCTGTTCATCACGGCCGGCTTTCCGCCCGCGATCAAAGTGGACGGGGAGATCCGGCCGCAATCGGAGCGATCGTTGACTCCCGAGCAAAGCGCGGCACTCGTGCGCGCGATCATGAACGATCGGCAAACCAAGGAGTTCGACGGCACCAAGGAATGCAACTTCGCGATCGCGCCGCCGGGGATCGGCCGCTTTCGCGTCAGCGCCTTCGTGCAACAGGGTTATACCGGCGCGGTGCTGCGAACGATCAACGCGAAGATTCCGACGATAGAAGACCTCGAGTTGCCCTCGATCCTCAAAGACGTCGTATTGTCGAAACGCGGGTTCGTCATTTTGGTCGGCGGCACAGGTTCGGGTAAATCGACATCGCTCGCCGCCATGGTGGGCTATCGCAACGAGAAGACCCGCGGACACATCGTTACGATAGAGGATCCGGTCGAGTACGTGCACGCGCACCGAGGTTGCGTCGTGACTCATCGGGAGGTCGGCGTCGATTGCGAGAGCTGGCAACTCGCGCTGAAGAACACGCTGCGTCAAGCGCCGGATGTGATATTGATCGGCGAGATCCGCGACCGCGAAACGATGGAGTACGGCATTCAATTCGCCGAGACCGGCCATCTGGTGCTCGCGACCCTGCACGCGAACAGCTCGAATCAGGCGCTCGACCGCATCATCAATTTTTTCCCGGAGGAGCGGCGCGAGCAACTTCTAATGGATCTATCGCTGAACATCCGGGCGTTGATCTCGCAGCGCCTGATTCCGCGCGAATCCGGGTCCGGACGCATCGCGGCGATGGAAATCATGCTGCAATCCCCGTTGATTTCGGATTTGATCTTCAAGGGCGAGGTCAGCAAAATCAAGGAGGTGATGGGCAGATCGAATCGCCTCGGCATGAAGACTTTCGATCAGGCTCTATTCGAATTGTACGAAGCGGGGCTCATATCCTACGAGGACGCTCTGCGCAATGCGGATTCGAAGAATGAACTGCGGCTGCGGGTCAAGCTGGAAAGCAAACGCGAAATGAAGAATCCGGAGGAAGCGGCGCAGGCGCTGCAAATCATCGAGGAAGAAGCGGGGCAGGCGTTCTAGTCCATGTCCGCAGCGGCACAAGCGCAGTCGATGAACACGAAACCGCTGTTCAAACTGATGGTCGAGAAAAAAGCCTCGGACCTATTCTTCACGTGCAATGCGCCGGTCAAGATCAAGATCGAGGGAAAGATCTTCCCGGTCAACAAGCAGGTATTGAGTCCCGAGACAGTGCGCCAGGCCGCACTCGGATTGATGACGCAGGAGCAAATCGAGCATTTCAACGACGAGTTAGAGATCGATTTCGCGATTTCAGAGCCCGGCTTAGGGCGCTTCCGAGTCAATGTCTTCTATCAGCGCGGCTATCCGGCGATGGTGCTGCGCTACATCACCGCGGAGATGCCGAAACTCGAGGATCTCGGCATGCCGGACATCCTCAGGGATCTCGTCATGCTCAAACGCGGGTTGATCCTGATGGTCGGCGCGGCCGGCGCAGGGAAGTCGACCACGCTCGCCGCGATGATCAACTATCGCAATGAAACTTCATCGGATCACATACTGACGATCGAGGATCCGATCGAATTCCTGCACTCGAACAAGAAATCGATAGTCAATCAGCGGGAGGTCGGCCTGGATACCAAGTCATTCGCGCGCGCCCTGCGCGGTGCCGTGCGCGCGGCCCCCGACGTGATCTTGATCGGGGAAATCCGTGATCGCGAAACGATGGAGGCATCGATCGCGCTTGCGGGCACCGGACACCTGTGCATCGCGACTCTGCACGCCAATAATTGCGCTGAGACGCTCGACCGCATCATCAATATGTTTCCGCGGGACCAGCACAACCAGGTGTTTTTGGACCTTTCGCAGTATTTGCGGGCAATTCTGTCGCAACGACTCGTGTCCGGTAAGGCGGGCGTGCGCGTCGCCGCTTCGGAGGTCATGGTCAATACGCCGCATATTTCCGAACTGATCAAGAAGGGCGACGTGATCGGCGTCAAAGAGGCCATTCGCACCGGCACGGAACGCGGCATGTTGAGCTTCGACGCGTCCCTATTCAATTTGGTTCGCGAGGGCAGGATCGAGATGGAGGAGGCGCTGGCAACCGCCGATTCCAGGACCAATCTCGAAGCCAAGATCAATTTTGGCTGAGACGCTCCGGCAGGCTTGCCCACATCGCCATTGGCGAACCGCTCAGAGCGGCCGGCGATGCCGGGTCAAGGTCGCGGCAATCGCGGCGAGTACGGCCATCCGCACCGCGACGCCATTGTTCACTTGTTCGCGGATCACCGAACGCGGGCCGTCGGCTACTTCGGAGCTTATCTCGACGCCGCGATTCATAGGCCCGGGATGCATCACGAGCACGCTGGGCGCGGCGAGCTTCAAGCGTGCGGTGTGCAAACCGAAATCGCGAAAGTACGCCTGGTTGTCCAAGGATGCATCTTGCGCCATGCGCTCCTTCTGGATGCGAAGCATCATGATGACGTCGGCGCCGACGATGCCATCCTCTATCCTCGTGAATAGTCTCGCGCCTCGGAATTCGTGTTCTGCCGGCAGCAGCGCCTGCGGGGCGACCAGGCGCAAGTCCGTGGTGCCGAGCGTGGCCAACGCCTGGGTCGCCGAGCGCGCGACGCGCGAATGCTTGATGTCGCCGACGATTGCGACCTTCAATCCCGCAAAGCGGCGTTTGTGCGTGCGGATCGTCAATACATCGAGCAAGCCCTGCGTTGGATGCGATAAATGCGCCTCGCCGGCGCTTATCACCGAGACGTGGGGAGCGACATGGTCGACGAGGAATTCAGGTATTCCGGCCTCCGAGTCGCGGATGACGAACACGTCCGTGTTCATCGCCTCGAGCGTGTAGATCGTGTCGAGCATGGTCTCACCCTTGACCCTTGAACTCGATTGCATATCCATGCTCAGCACGTGCGCACCCAAGCGGCGGCTGGCGAGTTCGAACGATGCGCGCGTCCGAGTGCTCGGTTCGTAGAACAAGTTGGCGACGGTGACTCCGGCGAGCTCGCGGCCCTCGTACGCCGGCTGTCCCGGCAAGCGCCGGTAGCTCTCGGCGCGGTCGAGAATCATCGTCAGAGTCTCTCGGGCAAGCCCCTCGAGCGTGATCAGATGGCGAAGTCCTCCCGCGCTGTCTTGTTGTGGTCGCATTCGCTTCTCAGGATTCTCCGCTAATCCAGCGCTCCAATATCACGCAGGCGGCCGCAGCATCGACGTCGACCTTGGCAATTCGTCGCTTGCGCAACCCTGCTTCCCTCGCCGCCTTGAGCCGCATTCCGGCCTCTAGCGACGAATAGCGCTCGTCGACCATCTCGACCGGCACGGCACAACGGCGCGCCAGCTCCTCAGCGAATGCGCGCGCGGCTCGCGTCATGGGGCTTTCGGAACCGTCCTCATTATACGGCAGACCGACCACGGCAAGCGCCGGTTGCCATTCGCGTACCACCGTGACGATCGCCTCCCAAGGCGTTCCGGCTGCGCTCGCAGTGACGGCCGCGAGCGGCGTCGCCGTGCGGCTCAGCGTGTCGCCGCAAGCGATCCCGATGCGCTTCTTTCCGAAATCAAAGGCGAGTATCAGGCGCGGGGCGCTGCGGTCAGGCGCCTCAGGCATTGCCGCTGATCGGGCTTATGCGCGAAAGATCGACGCCGAGCAGGCGCCCCGCCGCTTGCCAGCGCGATTCGAATGGAACATCGAAGATAATGCCGGAATCGACCGGCGCATTGAGCCAAGCGTTCGCGCGTATCTCGTCCTCCAACTGGCCGCCGTCCCAGCCAGCGTAACCTAGCACGACGATCGCCTCGGTAGGTCCCTCGCCGCGCGCGATAGCCGCAAGAATGTCGCGCGAGGTCGTCACGTGGATGGCGTCCGATACCTTTAGCGTCGAATCCCATTCGCCGCCCGCCTTGTGCACGACGAAACCGCGATCCGTTTGCATGGGACCGCCTCGCAGCACCATGCGTTCGGTCACCGGGCCGCTCGGTATTGCAATTTCCAGCTGCGCAAATATCTCACCCATGCGCATCTGCAGGGGCCTGTTCAGAATCAGCCCCAAAGCCCCGAGAGGGCTGTGATCGCAAATCAGCGCCACGGTTTGCGCGAAATTCGGATCACCCATCGCCGGCATAGCGATCAACAATTGGTTCGTCAAATAGCCGGTATCGCTCATGCATCTTCCATCGTCACGCGCGCCGGCAGTCCGCTTTCGAAGCAGGGATTCATGGACCAGCCGCCGGGCTGCCGGGGTCAGAGTAAAGCACACTCGCCCCTTCCGGGGAACCGGACAGGAACTCCCAGGCGTAGGCGATTCGGATCTGATCGTGCTTGGCGGTCATCGCACGCGGGAACGGCTCGAAGGGCGCAGCCAGGCGCAGTATTCTGAGCGCTGCGTCGTCAATTTCCGGCCGTCCGCTACTGCGGCGCACGACCGCTTGCGCCAATCTGCCGTCGGCGTCGATCGTCACTTCGACGATCGGCTTGGCCGCCGCCATTTCGCGGCGCGCGGCGCGCGGGAAATTTATCGTGCCGACGCGCTCGACCTTGCGGCGCCAGTCGTCCAAGTACCTTGCCACATCGGAGCTCTTGGTGTCGGCGGCAATCCACAGTTCATTCCTGCGCGCGCCACGCAAGCGCAGTTCGACGCCGTCATCGTTGGGATTCATGGCCAAATCAGGTCGCTTTTCCAGGCGAATCGGCGTTTCGGAAGCCGGTTTGGCTTCGGCATCTGCGGAAAAATAGAAAATTCTCGATGCCGCGCCGCGAGTGGCAAGCAAGGCATCCTCGCCCGTCCCAGTCGACGCCCGTTGCAGGACGAGCCCGTCGCCCGCGGCGATCCCGGCGTGGTCGGCCGACAGGGGCGAAGATTTCGGGATCCGCGCCCGTTCCGGCTTCGTCGTATTGCCCGAGCCGAGCTGATTGCGCTCGGCAAGGTATTTTGCCGACGGATTGTGCGCGACGCTCGGAGCGCGATCGCCCACCAGTATCACCTCGATCCCCGCCGACGCGCTGCCGCCCGCCTTGCTGGGGGGCGCGCTGAACGTCACACCCAAGATCAGGATCGCATGTAGCAGCGCCGCCAAAAAACAGGTGGTCAGTATTCGGTCGTTGGCAGAGGGCAGGCCGGATGCCAACCCGACTTCCTGGATTTCGGTGCTCACGCCGCTTCCAATCTTTCGCCGATGGCTTCCATCAACGAACCGCCAATGTCGATCCCATGCTTTTTGTTCAGTTCGCGAATGCCGGTTGGGCTGGTGACATTGATTTCGGTCACGTAATCGCCGATCACGTCGAGTCCCACGAAAATCATGCCTGCGGCTCGCAGGCGCGGGCCGATCCTCTCGCAAAGCCAGCGGTCGCGATCATTGAGCGGCCGGCTCTCCGCGCGGGCTCCCGCCGCCAGATTGCCGCGATTGTCGTCTTCGATCGGCACGCGTTTCAACGCGTAGGGCACGGGCTCGCCGTCCACCAAAATGACTCGACAATCGCCGGCCGTAACGATCTCCGGCAAGTAGCGCTGTACGATCGCGTAGCAGTTGCCGTAGTCAGTCAGCGTCTCGAAGACCACATTACGATTCTTGTCGCCGTGCTCCAAGACGAATATCGAACGACCGCCCATGCCATGCAGGGGTTTACAGACCGCCTTGCCATGTTCGCGCAAGAATTCGCTCATATCGCGCATGTCGCGCGTTATCAACGTGGGCGCGCAGCACTCGGGAAACCAAGCCGTATACACTTTCTCGTTCATATCGCGCAATCCCTGCGGATCGTTGACTACGATGGCGCCCTGGTCGTGCGCTCGATCCAAGATGTAGGTCGTATAGATGTACTCGGTATCGAATGGCGGGTCCTTGCGCATCAATATCACGTCGCAATCGCCCAAGAGACTCACTTGCGACTCGCCGCGTTCGAACCAATGCTTCGCATCGTCGTATACCTTGAGCGGAGCGAGGCGTCCCATCGCAACGCCGTCGCGCAACCAGATGTCCTTTTGTTCGGCGTAGAGGACCAGCCAACCGCGCACCTGTGCCGCCAATAACATCGCGAGCGTGCTGTCCTTCGCAGGCTTGATGGCCTCGATCGGGTCCATGACGACGAGCAGGCGAACTTGCGAAGACGAAGACATGCGGACTCCTAAAATCGACAGGCTCCTGTCAGAACGGCAGTCTAACGCAAGCATGGATGCCGGCAGTTCTCTTCGAAAAACTGTGAACTACGCCTCCGTTGCCGGCACGATCTTGATTCGAAATGTGCACCCCGTGCCGTGGCTTGAATCGCCCAGATATGTTAAAAAGCTACGATATTCCAGCACCTACGCGCGCGCAACCTCGAGTCTCCAGAACCGGTTCGTAAGGACAGCATGACCGCCATCGACAAAACCAAGCTCTCGGGCCTCAAGGTCCTCGTGATCGACGACAGTAAAACGATTCGCCGAACAGCCGAAACGCTGTTGAGCAAAGAGGGATGCGAGGTGTTTACGGCGGTCGACGGGTTCGACGCGCTGTCGAAAATAGCCGATCACCAACCGGATATCGTATTCGTCGACATCATGATGCCGAGGCTCGACGGCTATCAAACGTGCTCGTTGATCAAACACAACAAGGTCTTCAGGCAAATCCCGGTCATCATGTTGTCGAGCAAAGACGGCCTTTTCGACCGCGCGCGCGGCAGGATCGTAGGTTCGGAACACTATTTGACGAAGCCGTTCACGAAGGACGAGTTGTTGGGCGCTATCGAGGCGCATGTGGGCAAATGACGGGAGCAGTGGCATGGCATTGATTCTAATCGTCGATGACTCACCAACCGAAGTGTTCGTCATGCAAAAAGCCTTGGAGAAGCACGGCTTTCGCACAGCGGCCGCGCAGAACGGCGCCGAAGGCATACGCAAGGCGAAGGAAATGAAACCGGACCTCATTTTCATGGATATTGTGATGCCGGGAGTCAACGGCTACGAAGCGACGCGGACTTTGATCAACGATCCGGAAACGAGCCTCATTCCGATCATCATGGTGACGACCAAGGGCCAGGAAACCGATCGCGTATGGGGTTTGCGCCAGGGGGCCGTGGATTACCTCGTCAAGCCGGTTTCCGCACAGGCACTGGTCGAAAAGGCGCAAGCGGCGCTCGCCATATGATCGCTACCGACATCGTAGCGGCCGATGACCTGCGCAGTTTGCGCGACCGTCCGTTCGAATTACTCAAGGAATTGGAGCGGCGCAACCGCCCGGCCGCGGCGAACAGCATGCCGGACGCGAGTGCGGGGCGAGAATGGGTCGGTGTCGCCTTTCGCATGGGCGGGGAAACGTTTTTGGCGGCGCGCGAAGAGACTCGCGAAGTGCTGGGCTATCCCGCGGCCGTGACTCGCATTCCGGGCGCGAAACCCTGGGTCAAGGGCCTGGCGAACGTGCGCGGACAATTGCTGCCGATGATCGATCTGCGCCAGTTTCTCGGCAGCGGCGCTACGTCCGCGGGGCGCAACACGCGCGTCGTCGTCGTCAACCATCGGGAGATTCCGGCTGGCCTGATGGTCGACGAAGTGCTGGGATTTCGGCGCTTCGCAGAGCGGGAGTTCAATGCGGAGCCGCCGCCGACCGTGATCCGCTGCGAAAGCTACCTCGCAGGCGCGTTTCGACGCGGCGGAGAGGTTTGGCCGGTGCTGAGTTTGAAGAACCTCGTGGAAGGCCCAAGTTTCTTGCAGGCGGCGAGCTGAACTCCGGCGGAATGATCTCATGAAGCAAGACGAAACTGCGAACCGTTGGTCCAATTTGCTGCCGTGGCTTGCCGTTGCGGCCGTGGCGTGCATTGCAGTTGCCGCCGCCCTGACGATCCTGTCGAGCAGCGGCGCCCCACCCGCCGGGGCATCAACCGAGGAGCTTTCCTTGGTCGCCCAACGCTTGCCGCTCGAAGCGCAGAACGCGCTGCGCGGCGATCAGCGCGCGTTCGACGCCATGGCCGCGAGCCTTGCCGCCGAGAAGTCACTGCGCGGCCGGCTGGTCGGGGGCGACGGCGCTCTGGAGGCGAGCTTCGGTAGGTTGAACGGCGCCGTCGATACGGTCGCCGGAGCGCGTCCCGCCGTCGAAACAATTCAAGCCGCCAACCTCGACGCGCACGGCGTCGCGCCGAAATTGCTGTCGCAACTGGGCGATTTGGCGAGTGCCGCCGGAATGCAAAAGCCCGACGGACTCAGCCGCTATTTGGGGCGCTTCGAACTGACGGTGCAGCGCATTCAACAGGATCTCAGCGGTCTGGCGGAGGGCGTCGGCGACGCTGCGCCGACCGCGCAGCGCCTGGCCGACAGCTTGGAGTTCCTGAATCAAGTCGCGCGCGGTCTATCGGGCGAGGACTCCAGCTTGGGTTTGCCGCGAGTTTCGGGTCCGGAGGCCGAGCAGCGGCTGAAGGGTCTTGTTCAGCGCAATCAACAATTCGCGACCAGCGTTCGCAGTGCGATCAGCGCGGCCGAGCCCTTGTCTAGAGCGCAGATCGCGGCGCGCGCGCTGCCCGGCGAAAGCAGCACAATCGCCGCGCAATTAGCGGCGCTGGCAGAGCCTCATCCGGTACAGAGCAACGCGCTGAGGCCGTGGATACTGCTGTTGTTGGGGCTTGCGCTGCTTTCGCTCGCGGCGCTCGTCTGGGCGTATTCCAAGGCTGTCAATCTGCGCCAGACGGTGTTGTTGCGCGTCCGGGAGAATGAGCGAAATCAAGAGGCGATCATGCGATTACTCGACGAGTTGTCGAGTTTGGCGGACGGCGATCTGACCGTGCAGGCGACCGTCACCGAGGATATCACCGGGGCCATCGCCGATTCGATCAACTACGCCATCGAAGCGCTGCGCGATCTCGTCACCACGATCAACAGCGGAGCAATACAATTGGACGGCGCGACAAAGCAGGCGCAAAACGCCGCCGCACACATGGCCAAGGCGAGCAACACGCAGTCGCGGCAAATATCGTCGGCAAGCGAGTCGATGGCGGACATGGCCGCGTCGATCGAAGAGGTCTCGGGAAATTCCGAACGCTGCGCCGATGTCGCACGGCATTCGGTAGATATCGCCCATAAAGGCGGCGATGCGGTGCGGCGCACGATCGACGGCATGAACGCGATTCGCGAGACCATTCAGGAGACCAGCAAACGAATAAAGCGCCTCGGCGAGAGTTCGCAAGAGATCGGCAACATCGTCGAATTGATCAACGATATCGCCGAGCAAACCAATATTCTGGCGCTGAATGCGTCGATCCAGGCCTCGATGGCCGGCGAAGCCGGCCGCGGGTTCGCCGTCGTGGCCGACGAGGTGCAGCGCTTGGCGGAGCGCGCCGCAAATGCCACTAAGCAGATAGAAGTGCTGGTTCGCACGATCCAGACCGACACGAACGAAGCGGTCGTGTCGATGGAGCGCAGCACGACCGATGTGGTCGGCGGCGCGTTGCTCGCGGAAAACGCCGGCGCCGCGCTCGAGGAGATAGAGCAAGTTTCCAATCAAATAGCGAATTTGGTGCAAAACATCTCGGCAAGCGCGCGGCAGCAGGCCGCCGCATCGGGAAATATCTCCAAGAACATGCAGGTCGTGCGCGAAATCTCGAGCCAAACGGCAGAAGGCTCCGCGGCCACGTCCACGTCGATCGCGAAATTGGCGGCGCTTGCCGCGCAGCTGCGCAAATCGGTCGCTGGCTTCCGGTTGCCGAACGACGCCGGCGGAACGGGCACGCTCGGCGCTTCCTCCTCGACCCGTCTGCCGGTGCTGAAGCAGCCGGTCGAACGCGGTGCGGACGACGGCGCCGGCAGCGAAACCAAGACCGGCAATACCGGAAAGATGCGCAAAGTGAGCAGTTTTGGCGTTTGACGCCGAAAACGCGGACTCGAGAATGACCGAAATCAGCTCCCAAACCTTGCACGTCGTTGCCAAAGAATTGACGGTGACTCTGGGCGATGCGCGCGCGGCGCTCGAAGCTTACGCCGAGCGGGTCGATCAGCGGGTTATGCTGGAAAAATGCGCGGATCTGCTGCATGTCGCGCATGGCGTGCTACGGCTCGTCGAGGTGTACGGCGCCGCGCTGCTCGCCGAGGAAATGGAGCACGTCACCCGCTATATATTGGACGCGAGCGACGACGAGAAGCGTCAAACCGATGGTCTCGATGCCTTGATGCGGGCCATGGTGCAGCTGCCGACCTATTTGGAAAGAGTCATGTCGGGCGGGCGCGATCTCGCGCTGGTCTTGCTGCCGCTGCTCAATGATCTGCGCTCCGTGCGCGGAAGCCCGCTGCTGTCCGAGGGCACGCTGTTATTGCTGAACTTGAAATCCGATCAGCCGCCGCAGCCCCAGACCGCGGGCGAGGCGCCGATTTCGGTGGCGCGCTGGGCAAGGCGCTTGCGTCCTCGGTTCCAGGTCGGTCTGCTTGGACTGATCCGCGGCGAGCGCACTGAGCAGAATCTGGACATCATGGCGAGGGTTGCCGAAAAGCTCGAACAGGTTGCGACGACTCAGCCGGTTTTTCAGTTTTGGTGGGTCACCGGCGCGATACTCGAAGCCTTGCTGGCGAACGGCTTGGAGGCCAGCGCCACGCTGAAACGTCTGCTAGGTCAGGCGGATCGCCAGCTGAAGTTGCTGTACGAAGTCGGCGAGGCGCGCTACTGCGAAAGTCCGCCGGTCGATCTGCTGAACAACTTGCTGTACTACGTCGCTCGGGCATCGACGGGCGGTGGGCGTATCGGTGCCGTCCGCGCGTCCTTCAAGCTCGCGGAGCTGTTGCCGGTCGACGATTCGATCGAACAGGAGCGCGAGAGCCTGTCGGCGCCCAGCGTGAAATTGATGCGCACGGTGGCTGCGGCGATCAAGGAGGATCTCGCCAAAGTCAAAGACGTTCTCGACATTTTCGTTAGACGCGGCGGCGGGCGCGCCGAGGAGCTTGCGCCGCAGCTCGATTTGCTGAAAAAGATCAGCGATACGCTCGGCGTGCTTGGCCTGGGCGAATTGCGCCAAAGGGTGCAAAACGAAATATCCGACCTCGCCGGACTGCTGTCGCAGGGGCAGGCGCCGGCCGAGGACGCCCTGATCAAGGTGGCCAGCGTATTGCTGGCGGTCGAAGACAATTTGGACGATCAATTGCTGCGGCTAATTTTACCGGCCACCGCGAGCAGCGCCGCGAGCGGAATGCACGATGCCTCGGACGTCGATTTCCGGCTCGTCAGCGAGGCCGTATTGAGGGAATGCATCGTCAATCTTGCGCGCATCAAGGAGGCGATTTCGGTTGCCGTGCAACGGCCGGGGGATTCGTCGCCGCACGGCCTGGACAACGTCCCGCAGCTCTTGCGGGGGATTACGGCTGGGCTGCTGATGCTCGGCAAGGGCAGAGCGGCCGAATTGATGGACGCGATTGGCGTGCACGTCCGCAACTTGGTCGAACCCGGCGCGCCCGCTGCCGACCCGCTACTGCTGGAGCGCGTCGCGGACGCGATCGTCAGCATCGAATATTACATGGAGACGATCCAAAGCGGCCGCAACGATCCCTGGTACATGCTCGACAATGCCGAGACCTGCATCAAGGCGCTGTCCGAGGAAGTCGTGCGGCGCGTGCCCTCTCTGGACATCGCGAGCGCAGGTGCGGACGCCGTGGCGACCGTCAAGCTCGATGTCCAGCGAACCGTAGCGATGGAACGCACGGCTGAGCTGCAGCCCGTGCCTATTCCGCAGCGCACGATGTCGACCGATTCGCCGGTCCTGGATCCGCAACTCGTCGAACTGTTCATCGAGGAAGCCAAGGAAGAGATGACGTCGATTGGCAGGAGTTTCCCCGTATGGGAACAGAACCCGATGGATACGGATTCCTTGCTCACGATGCGCCGCAGCTTTCATACCTTGAAGGGTAGCGGCCGTATGGTCGGTGCGCGCTTGATCGGGGAATTAGCCTGGTCGATAGAGAATTTATTGAACCGCATCATCGACAGGACGTTGACGCGAACCCCGGCGATCGTGGCGATCATGCGTCAGGCCTTGAGCGCGTTGCCGCGCGCGATCGAGCAATTGGAGACAGGACGGCCGCTGAATTTGGGGGTGGATGAAATCGTCGCGCGCGCGCATGCCCTTGGTAGCGGTGAGGAGTCGCGGGCGGCACCCGGTTCGTCGATTGCGGACGAAGCCGGCGATGCCCCCGCCGCGTCGCCGGAAACGCAGGAACCGCACGCAACGACCCCACCGCAGACACCGCCGGAATTGACTGTCACGGAGGTGCTCGTCGAGGGAACGCCGGCCGCCAAGACACGCATGATGGATCCGCTGCTGCACGACATATATAGCAAAGAGACGACGACGCATCTGGCGGTGATTCGCGATTACCTACGCAAGCGCGCCGGCCAATTGCCCCCGCACATGTTGCCGGAAAACGTCTACCGCGCCGTGCATACGCTCTGCGGCAGCTCGAAAATGGCCGAGGCCCGCCACGGCATACGCGTCGCGGAGCCGTTGAATCAGTATTTGCGAAAAGTGTACGACAACGGTCGCGGCGTGCCCGACGCGGGCCTCACGCTGCTTGCCGATGCGGTGTCGGCAATTGAAAACGTCGTCGCGCACATCGACGAATCGACGGTATTTTTCGCCGAGCAGCCTGAATTGCTCGAACGAATCCGAAATCTCGATACCGCGCTGGAAGTGGAACTCGAAGGCGCCGGCCTCGATGCGGCAAACGCGCCGGTCGTTGCGGCAGGCGCTGCGCCTGAAGAGCCGGAAGCATTCGATCACGAGATCGCCAATATCTACAGCGAGGAAGCGACCGAGCTGCTCGATGCAGCACAAGCCTCTCTCGGCGCATGGAACGGCGACCGCAAGAATGTGGGGCCGGTCGCCGAACTGCAGCGGCAACTGCATACGCTGAAGGGCGGCGCGCGGATGGCCGGAATCTCGGCTATGGGCGATTTGAGTCATGAGCTGGAGACGTTGGTCATTCAAATCAACGCCGGTTCAGTGATCGGCAACGATCGCGCGTACACGATATTGCAATCGAGTCTCGACGAACTTGCGCGCATGCGTGACATCGTTGGCGCCGGTTCGCTGCCGCCAGCTGCCGCCGCGCTGACAGCGGCGATAAGGGCCCTTGGCGCCGGAGCGCAACCGATGCCCACGGTCGTCGAGGAGGCCGCCGCGCGTCCGCCGAGCGCCGAACCCACGCCGGCCGCCGCGCCACCGCTGCACGCCGCGCCTTCGCCGGCTGCCGCGCCACCGCTTCACGCCGCGTCTCCGCCGGTCGTCACGCCGCTCCGCGCCGCTCCTGCCGCCGGTGAATCGCCCGCCGAGGAGAGGTCGCTCAGCGTCAGCGGTGAGTTCAGTCTGTCGCATCTCGAATTTTCCACCGCACCGGTATTGCCAGGTCGCGAAAACGCGCCGGCGGAGCGGACGGAGATGGCGCGCGTCGATGCCGATCTGCTCGACACGATGCTGAACAATGCAGGCGAAGTCAGTATTTTTCGTGCCAGACTCGATCAACAGGTCAATTCGATCGATTTCAATTTGGCCGAGCTCGCGCGCACGGTGACTCGTTTGAAGGATCAGTTGCGCGGCCTCGAGATCGAGACCGAGGCCCAGGTGCTCAATCGGCGCAAGCTTGAAGATCCGCCGCGTACGGATTTCGATCCGCTCGAGCTCGACCGCTACTCCGCCTTGCAGCAATGCTCGCGCGCGCTCGCGGAGACTTCCAGCGACGTCGCCAGCTTGCAGGGACTGTTAGAAACCTTGGCGCGCGAAGCGCAGAATCTGTTGACGCAGCAGGCCCGGGTGATCACCGAATTGCAGAACAGCCTGATGCGGACCCGCATGGTGCCGTTCCAACGGCACGTCCAGAGGCTGACGCGGCTGGTGCGCCAAGGCGCCAATGACGCAAGAAAGCGCGCCGAACTCACCGTTCAGGGCGCCAGCGCCGAGCTCGACCGGCAGGTGCTCGAACGCATGGTCGCGCCCTTGGAGCACATGCTGCGCAACGCGGTGGTGCACGGCATCGAGACACCGGAGCGCCGCGCGGCGCTCGGCAAGGCCGAGGTGGGCCATATCACGGTGAGTCTCGAGCGCGACGGCGCCGAGGTGGTCATCGTCGTCGCCGACGACGGCGCGGGCATCGACCTAAGATTGATCCGCGAGAAGGCGATCGCACTCGGTCTCGCCGATCCGCAGGCGAAACTCACCGACGAAGAAGCGATGCAATTGATACTCGAGCCTGGTTTCAGTACGGCCGGCCGCGTGACACAGGCCGCCGGCCGCGGCGTCGGCATGGATGTCGTGGCGACGGAGGTGAAGAAATTGGGCGGCGGTTTGTTCATCGAATCGACGTTCGGCAAGGGGTCGCGCTTCACGATACGCTTGCCTTTCACGCTTGCGATCAGTCAGGCGTTGATCGTGCGCGTCGCCGAGGAAGTATTTGCATTGCCCCTCGCGACCGTGGAGGGCGTAGTGCGGTTGCCGAAGAACATCGTCGCACGCCATTTGGGCCGCGATGCACCGCAGTTCGAATACGGCGGACAAAAATATCGCTTTCAGCACCTCGGATCATTCGTCGGCATCGGCGCGACGCGCCTGCCGGAAGCGGACGTGTCGATGTCGGTGGTGTTGGTCCGCGCGGGCGAACACTCGACCGCTCTGATCACGGACGAACTGGTCGGCAGCCGTGAGATCGTCGTCAAATCGTTGGGTCCGCAGATTTCCGCGATCCGCGGTATAGCGGGCGCGACGATACTGGGGGATGGCCGGATCGTGGTCATCCTCGATGTGGGTTCATTGGTGCGCTCCGAATGGCGCGCGAGGCCGTCGGACGCGGCCGTCGTCGATCAGCGGGACCGGCGCACTTTCGCTTTGGTCGTCGACGACTCGATCACCGTCCGGCGCGTCACGCAGCGTCTGCTGGAGCGCAACGGCATGCGCGTCCTTACGGCAAAAGACGGCGTGGAGGCGATGTCGCTGCTTCAAGAGCACTTGCCCGACATCATCTTGCTGGATATCGAAATGCCGCGCATGGACGGCTACGAAGTCGCGGCGCACGTGCGCAGCGATCCTCGGTTGAAGGATATACCGATCGTCATGATCACCTCCCGCGTCGGCGAGAAGCATCGTGCCAGGGCGATCGAGCTCGGCGTTGACGATTACCTCGGCAAGCCATATCAGGAAAATCAGCTGCTGGACGCGATCGAGCCGCTCGTAAACCGCCGTAGTGCGGTTGCGCGCTGAGGACGGGCGATGTCCGATTTGCGCGAAGAGCTGTATAGCTTATTGGTTCCGCTCGTAGGCGAACGACTGATCGTACCGCGCGCTTGCGTGGCCGAAGTAATCGGCTATCAAACTCCTGCGGAAATGACGAATGCGCCACCGTGGTATGCCGGACTGGTGACCTGGAACGGTCACAGCATACCGGTGGTCTCGTTCGAAGGCGCGCTCGGTCAAGCGCTGCCGAGCGTCTCCGGCCGCACGCGCATCGTTGTCTTTCATGCGACCAGCGGTAAGGTATCGACCGGCTATTTCGGCATGTTGACCCAAGGGTTTCCGCAACTCGTGCGCGTCAACGCCGAGGTGATCCGGCCGGACGCCTCGCGCAGCTTTGCGGAACGCTCGCCGGTGATCTGCCAGGTGCACATGGTCAACGAAACGCCGTTGATTCCGGATCTGCAGCGGCTCGAGCAAATGATTGCCGAAGAGACGTCGGTCATCGGTTGATCGGCTGGCGGACATGGATCGCAATGGCGCGCTCGACCGTCTGTTCACGCAGACTCGCGCTGTTCTCGGCTCCTTGGAGTCATCCGCTGTGTCGCCGCTCCTGGACGCATGGCCGACGGCCGATGAAGCCTGCTTCCGACGCAGTCCGCGGGCGAATACCTTGCCAGTGCTGCGCTGGCTCGAGACCGCCGTCGAAGAGGCGCCGGAATTCAGCGCCGCGCTGGCTGCGGCACTCCTGGCGGCCGCTGCGAAACTCGCCTGGCGCCAGTCGTACGCGATCAGGCAGCGTTCCCGCCGATTTTCTCGATCGGTACGGCTGGACAGAGCTACTCGGCCGGCGTGGTCCGTTTGCGAGCGAGCGGATCGCCTGCGGATTCCTGCTTCTCGGTCCGGCAACAGCCTATCCGCGTCACCGCCATGAAGCCGAAGAATGGTATCTACCGCTGACCGGAGCGGCCCGATGGCGGCAGGGCGACGGCATATGGCGCACGCGGCTTCCGGGGACGTTGATCGTGCATCGCAGCGAGGAGCCCCACGCGATGCGCACCGGCGCATCGCCGCTACTCGCACTGTATTGCTGGCGCAGTGAGGATATAGGGCAAAAACCTCGTCTCGATCCGCCCGCATCGCCGACTTGACTTCTCATCGAGTCAGCGGCCAAGTTCGGGAACGAGCGGCGCGCCGCGCCGCAAACTATGATGACGGGAAACTACGAAGACGGAGTTGAATATGATCCTCGAATTCTTGCAGGCGGGACGCGGCGCCGGCGGCGGATTCACAGCATCGCTCGCGGCGATGCTGCGCAGCTGGGCAGGACGCTTGATCGGCGAGAGCGGCCGCCAAAATGTGATCGGTACGGTAAGTTGGACGGATCTTGGCGCCGTGCTCGGCGTGGTTCTGTTCGCGCTGATCGTCCACGGTTTGACTGCCTGGTACTTGCGCCGAAAAACGCGCGGTGCGGCGGCGCGCGGCGCGCAGGCGTTTCGGCATCACGTATTCGGCGCATTGGGTAAGCCGCTGTACGCGCTGATTTGGGTTTGCGGGATCTATGTCGCCGCGACCACCTTGAGCTCGAAGCTGCCGCCGGGAGATGCTTTGGATACGGTCGAGGCGGTGACCGTCGCGATGCTCGACCTCGGCGTCGCCGCGGCGTTGTTCTGGGGGATCTACCGATTTACTCACGTACTCGACGCGCGCCTCGCAGTCTGGGCGTCCAAAACCCACGATAGAATGGATGCCTTCTTTGCCGCCCTGCTCGGCGGGAGCCTGCGCGTCCTAGTGCCGGTCCTGGGCGTGATCGTGGCGTTGCAGATATTGAATTTTCCGCCGCAATACGCTCACCCTCTGACGCAGGCGACGAGCATCCTCATGATCGTTGCCGTTGCAATCGTCCTGCTGCGCGCCGTTGGCATCGCGCAAAATGCAGTGCTGTCGCGATATGACATCACGGCCGCCGATAATCTGCAGGCGCGCAAGATGTATACACAGGTTCACGTGATCGGCAAGATGGTTCGCGTCGTCATCGTCGTATTGACGGCGGCGTTCGTTTTGATGGTGTTCGATGCGGTCAGGCAGATCGGCGCCAGTGTGCTGGCTTCAGCGGGAATCGTCGGAATCGTGGCCGGCATCGCGGCGCAAAAGACCCTTGGCAATCTGTTCGCCGGCTTCCAAATCGCACTGACACAACCGATGCGGCAGGACGACGTCGTGATCGTCGAGGGCCAATGGGGGCGTATCGAAGAAATCACGCTCAGCTACGTCGTCGTACACATATGGGACGATCGCAGACTGGTGGTGCCGCTCAGCTATTTCATCGAAAAGCCTTTTGAGAATTGGACGCGTAGTTCCGCCGCATTGTTGGGGTCTGTTTTCGTTTGGGTGGACTACTCGTTTCCCGTCGACGCAGGGCGCAGCTTTCTCAAGGGACTCATCGAGTCGAGCGCATCGTGGGACAAGCGTTTTTGGAATTTGACCGTGACGGACGCCACAGAGAGGACAATGAAGCTACGCGTATTGGCGACCGCCGAGGATTCGTCGAAGTCCTGGGACTTGTGTTGTGAGATTCGCGAAAAATTCATAGCCTTCATTCAAGTGTCCTTTCCCCGGTGCCTGCCGCAGATCCGCATGCGGGCGAGTGGCGACGAGGCGGCCGTGGCCGGGGATGCGTGATACGGCCGGCGCATATTCGCGGCTGTCCGCGATTCATTGCGCGGGCGCGCCGCGCAGATCGCCGATGCGCGTCTGCAGCCAGACGAGCGCGGCGATCGCCGCCGTTTCGGCCCGCAGGACGCGCGGTCCCAAACGCACCGCTTGGAATCCGGTGACTCGGAAGGCTTCGGTCTCTTCCTCCGAAAAGCCGCCCTCGGGCCCTATCGCGACTTCAACGGCGTCGTTGCGGGTCTCGCGATCACCGTAAGCGGCCGCCTCCGGGTCGAGCAGCAGCCGCAGCCCGTCCGCGGGCGCGGCTCCGAGATAATCGCGCAGCCGCCGCGGCGCGTCGATGACGGGGAGCCGGTTCCGGCCGCACTGCTCACAGGCGCTCGTCGCGACCGCGCGCCAGTGCAGGCATTTTGCATCGGCCTGCCTGCCGTCGAGCCTCACGAGGCTGCGCTGGCTCAAGATCGGCACGATCCGCGCGACGCCGAGTTCGGTCGCCTTTTGGACGATCATATCCATGCGGTCGCCCCGCGGTACACATTGCAGCAGCGTCACGGCCAACGGGGATTCCCGATCCACGGGCGAGGACTCTCCGACCGCGACGCTAACGCGCGAGCCGCGCACGGCGTCTACGACGGCCGCCGCTTCGCGGCCGTCGCCGTTGAACAGCACCAGGGCGTCTCCGCTGCGCGCGCGCAGCACCTTCGCGACATGCGTGGCGGCGTCCGCGGGCAGTTCGATCACGGCTCCCGGCGGGAGCGCCGCCGGAACGAACAAGCGCGTCAATCGCACGTAGCGCGCTCTATCCCGGAGGCGGCGACATCGACCATCAGATCCATTTCGCCGCGTTCGACGATATATGGCGGCATGAAGTACACGACGTTGCCGATGGGGCGCAGCAGAACGCCCTTCTCCAGGGCATGCCGGTACACCCGCATCCCGCGGCGCTCCTGCCAAGGGTAGGCGGTACGCGCTTGCTTGTCTTTCGCCAACTCCACGGCGATGATCATGCCGCACTGCCTGACCTCGGCGACGTGCGCAAGACCTGCCAACTCGCCGGCGCGCCGCCCCAAGTACGCCGCCTTCGCGCGGTTGCTCGCCAGCGGGTCGTCCGCGGCGAATATATCGAGCGTGGCGAGCGCGGCACGGCACGCGAGTGGATTGCCGGTATAGCTGTGCGAGTGCAGAAACGCCGTCAGCGTCGTGTAGTCCGCATAGAATGCGCCATAAACCTCGTCGTTCGTAAGGACTACGGATAACGGCAGGTAGCCGCCGGTCAGTCCCTTCGACAGACAGAGAAAGTCCGGCGCTACCCCTGCCTGTTCGCAGGCGAACATCGTGCCCGTTCGCCCGAAGCCGACGGCGATTTCATCGGCGATCAGATGCACGTGATGGCGGTCGCAGGCTTCGCGCAGCTTCGCCAAGTAAATCGGGTGATACATGCGCATGCCGCCGGCGCATTGCACCAAAGGCTCGACGATGACCGCGGCGACCTCCGCGGCGTGAGTCTCGAGCAAGCGCTCCATATGGGCGAATTGGCGCACCGTGTGCGCTTCGCAGGATTCGCCGGGATCGCGCTGGTAACAGTCCGGCGACGGCGCCGTCAGCACATCCATGAGCAGCGGCTTGTACAAGGATTTGTACAAGTCGACGTTGCCGACCGCGAGGGCGCCGAGGGTCTCGCCGTGGTAGCTGTTCGCGAGCGTGATGAAACGGGTCTTTTTGTGCGCGCCGCGGTTGTGCCAATAGTGGAAGCTCATCTTGATCGCAACTTCTACGGCGGCGGAGCCGTTGTCCGCGAAAAAGCAGCGCGTTAGACCGGGCGGAGTCAGCGCGACAAGCCGCTCAGCGAGCTCGACGGCGGGCTCGTGCGTGAAGCCCGCGAAGATGACGTGTTCCAATTGTCCCAACTGGTCTTGCAGCGCGGCATTGATGCGCGGGTTCGCGTGGCCGAACAGATTGACCCACCAGGAGCTGACGGCATCGAGGTAGCGCTTGCCGTCGAAATCCTCCAGCCAGGCGCCGGAGCCGCTGCGGATGGCGATCGGCGGCAGCGACTCGTGATCCTTCATCTGCGTGCACGGGTGCCAGACGACCCGCAGATCGCGCTCGCTCAAAGCGGCCGTGACGGATCCGGCCGCGTTCGCTGGATTCTTGGAGTTCGAATGCATGTTTCGGCGCATTGTCGCATATGCTAACGGCTGGCGTGATCGGTCAGGGGAGCGATGCTTGCAGCGGAAAAAGTTGAGCTTGCCGCGCTTGGTAGTCGACGCCGGCTCGGGGCGGCTGCGCGGCGTCGCGCAAGTCGCGTCGCCGAATTTCGACGCGAGGCCGGACGGAGCGGAATTGGAACTGATCGTCGTGCACGGCATCAGCTTGCCGCCCGGCGCTTTCGGTGGTCCGTGGATCGACCGCTTGTTCACGAACACCCTGAGCGCCGATGAGCATCCGTATTTCGCCGAGGTGAATGCGCTGCGAGTCTCCTCGCATTTGCTGATCCGGCGCGACGGCGGCGTCTCGCAATACGTGAGATTCACGGATCGCGCGTGGCATGCCGGCCAGTCGCGATACGAGGGCCGCGAGGCCTGCAATGATTTTTCGATCGGCATCGAGCTCGAGGGCGCTGATACGATTCCATACGAGGACGCCCAGTATCGTGTTCTGGCGAATGTCGTCGCCGCGCTCTGCGCGGCCTATAAAAGCCTGTCCCCCGATCGCCTGGTCGGCCACAGCGACATTGCGCCGGGCCGAAAGACCGATCCTGGACCGGCCTTTGACTGGGAGCGCGCGCGGCGGCTCATCGGCAAGGCGTGCTCGGCCGGTCGCGGTCAACCGTCGCTTTGACGGCGGCGCCAATAAATTTCCTCGCCCACTTCGTGGCGCGCCAGCACGCGCGCGACGACGAACAGCAGATCCGACAAACGGTTCAGATAAATCAAGGCCTCAGCGGCGACCACATCTTCGCGGGCGAGCGACCAGGCGCGCCGTTCGGCGCGCCGGCAGACGGTGCGCGCCAAGTGACAAGCGGCTGCCGCGGGTCCGCCGCCCGGCAATATGAACTCCTTCAGCGGCGGTAGCGCTTCGTTGAACGCATCCAATTCGCGCTCCAGCCGCTCCACCTGGGCGGCGCCGATCATCCGGTGCCCGGGAATGCACAGCTCGCCGCCGAGGTCGAACAGATCGTGCTGGACGTCGGTCAGACAGCGCCGGACGGCATCCGGCAGTCCCGCGACGGCGAGAACGAGTCCGATCGCGCTATTGGCCTCATCGACCGTGCCGTAGGACTCGACCCGCAGGTGGTCTTTAGGGACGCGCGAGCCGTCGCCGAGCGCCGTGCTGCCGTCGTCGCCGGTGCGCGTGTAGATTTTGCTCAGCCGATTGCCCATATTTGCTCGCGTGGAACCCAGGAGGTCGACGGTAGGCGCCTGGCAATGTCGCTGTCAAGGCAACAAAATAGGCGATCGACCGTGTATTCCGTCGATTGAACCGGAGTCTCCCGCATGAATCATTCGCCCGAGTTACAGGCCGCGCTCGATGCCTCCGCCGCGGCGGCCGAAATCGCGCGCTCATTGTATCGGAGCAATCTCGAGGTGCGGGTAAAGTCCGACAAATCGCCGGTCACGGAAGCCGACGTCCGCTGCGAAATCGCGATCCGTGAAATTATCGAAGCGCGGTTCCCGACACACGGTTTTTTCGGCGAGGAAACCGAGCTCCCGCGGTGTTGATGCGGAGAGCCTATGGCTGGTCGATCCGATCGACGGCACGAAGGCGTTCGTCCGCGAATATCCGATGTTTTCGACCCAAATTGCGTTGATGCGGCACGGCGAAATCGTCCTTGGCGTTTCGAGCGCGCCGGTCTATGGCGAGCTTGCCTACGCCGAACTCGGCCGCGGCGCCTGCTTAAACGGCCGCGCGCTCGCCGTCAGCGACATCGCAACGATCGAATCCGCCGCTCTGTCCTCGGGCAACCTGAAGAGTCTCGCGAGGGGCGCCCTCTGGTCGCGCTACGGGGCGCTCGTCGCCAGAGTCAGCCGCATTCGCGGCTATGGCGATTTCTTGCACTATCACCTGCTGGCCGCCGGCAAAATAGACGCCGTCGTCGAATCCGACGTCAACATCCTCGACATCGCCGCCGCCGTCGCAATCGTCCGCGAGGCCGGCGGCCGCTTCACGGACTTGTACGGCGGCCCTATCACGCTGGACTCGACGACCGTACTGGCGAGCAACGGGCCCCTGCACGAGCCGATATTGGCTGCGCTCGCTGCAGGTCATTAATAGTCCGTAATCCCGTGTTTCCGCGGCCGGCTTGAGACGTTGTTAATCGTCATGAGCCGGTTGTTTCGGCTCCAATGCAGGCCGACCGACATCCATTCCACCGGAGGATCAATTATGTTGAATTTCGCGCGCAAAGCTCTCAGTGTCGCCGTCGTCGGCGTCGCTCTTGCCGGCTTCGCCAGCTCCGCCTCGGCCGACACGGCCTGGCAGAAGGCGCACCCGCGCCGCGAGCAGGTGAACAATCGGCTGGCGAACCAGAACCGGCGGATTCACAAGGACGTCAAGAATGGCACTCTGACGCGGGGACAGGCCGCGGCCCTGCACCATGATGATCGCCGGATTCGCCGGGAAGAGCGTTCGATGGCCGGCCAAAACGGCGGGCACGTAACCAAGGCCGAACAAAAAGCTCTGAACCAGCAAGAAAACGCGGTCAGCAGGACGATCCCGCCTCGGTAAGAGGAGCCGATTCGCCGGCGCAAACGCCGGTCCTCAGGGGGGCGCCTACGGCCCCCCGATGGTCGGATCGAACGCGCGTCCGTTTAGGATGTCGGTGTCTTCGGCAGCAAGGCGCCGTCGATTTCGCGGGCGCGAATGGCCGCGGGCCGAGAGCTGATTCGCTGCCAGTAGCGCTCGAATTCCGGGCGCTTTTCGACCATGCCGAACATCATTCCGAAGCCGATTTGCGACCCGAAGTAGACGTCGGCCGCCGTGAACGCGTCGCCGACCACGTAATCGCGACCGGAAATCGCGCGCTCCATGGTATCCATGACTGCGGCGTAGCTGCCCCAACCGACCATCCTCTCGCGTTCCTTCGGGACTTCGACGCCGAGAGCTTTGGCCGTCACGGCGGCCTCGATGGGACCCGCGGCATAGAACATCCATCGGTAGTACGGGCCGCGCAAAGGATCGCCGGGCGGCGGCGCGAGCCTCGCCTGCGGAAATGCATCGGCGAGATAGGCGCAAATGGCGGCGCATTCGGTGACTATGATGCCCCGATGCGTGACCGCGGGCACTTTGCCCATCGGGTTGATCGCCAAATAGGCCGCCTCCTTGAGCGTCGTCTGGTACTCCAACAACTCGGTGCGGTAGCGCTCGCCGACTTCCTCGAGCATCCAACGCACGATTCGTCCTCGGGACATCGGATTGGTGTAGAAGACAAGGCCGTCATCCATCGTGCATCTCCCTGCTGGCGTTACGGTCGGGTCGGGTGGGCAGCCAAAGCTACGCTAATTCTCGGCATCAGGTCCAGGCATGCGGCGCCTTAGCGCGGCCAGCGTATTTCAAGCGCTGACGCTGGGCCAATGACCACCTCGTCGAGGCTGAGGTGGCTGCACCAATTGGCCGGGCGACAATACGCGACGTCCGGCCATCAACTCGGCCGTGCGCTGCGGGTACAAGGGGACTTGCCGCGGGTCGCCGTAGCCGTCGGGAAATCGCGGTGCATCGTCGGTCGCGTCATATTTATCGGTTGCGCCCAGCGCGTGCATCAATTCATGCGCGATGACGACGGTGTTCGCGCCATCCATGCTCGGGGTGGCGAACGCGTTGACGACACCGATCAGTCCCTTCTCGAGCCCGAGAGAATGCGGTACGGTCGGCGAAAGGACCGGGTCGTGGTACAAGACGAAAATCTCGATATCAGCCGGATCATGCGTGGCGGCGCCGACTCGCCAGGCCCAATAGCGCAGGCGCAAGCTCCAAAGTGCCGTCGACCAGAGGCCGGCGTCGGGCGCACGCATCGGCGGGCTTTCGATTAGAGGCGCGTGCAGCCGCGTCTTGACCGGATCGTTTTCGCTTACACCGTGTCGGCGCGCCTCGCGCGCAAAGAACCGGTCGATCGGCTCGAAGCGCGCGGCGTCGAGCGCCGCGACATAGCGCCGCGTCACTGTGCTGGAGTCCGCCGCGATCGGATAGATGGCGACGTACAGCGGACGCTTCCATCGGGTGCTTTGGTAGTGGCTCTCCCAGTTCTGCAGAGCGACGAACAACAGCACGAGCAACAAAACAAGAATGCGCAGCGATCTCCACGGGCTGCGCCGGGTCGCGGCCGGCGGGTTTCTACGCGGCGGGCTCAATCTGCGGCTTCAATGCTGAGTTCACCGAGTTCGCCGTTTTCGGAAGTGTAGGATACCTGCATCGATCCGCAACAGACCGGGCAATCCTCGACGTAAGACTGGCTGGGTATCGATAGGTCCAAGGTCAGACTGACTTTTTCCCAGCAGTGCGGACAGGTCGCATCATGCGTTTGCACGAGATCCACGGCAAAACGTCCCCTTTATGGTTGTAAGCGCACCGCGGTCCAGGCGCCGCCCGCGCCTGCAGCCGCCGAGCCGCGCGTCCAGCGGGCGCGATCGTGAATACGGAACTCGCCTTCCACCCACAGCTCGACTGCCTCGACTTGCAGAGCGTAGCCGCCCCAATGCGCCGGCCGCGGCACCGGTACGGAAATCGTCGCCGGTTCCGCGGCGCCGGGCCCTTGGTACGGTATCCCGAATCGGCGCGCCGCGGCACGAATCGCCGCGATCAGTGCCTCGCGCGATTCCACGGGCTCGCTTTGCCGGCTGGCCCAGGCCCCCAGACGACTTTGCCACGGCCGCGTCTGGAAATAGGCGTCATTTTCGGCGTCGGACAGTACGACGACGGGACCCTCGGCGCGTACTTGCCGGCCGCGATGATCCCAGTGAAATAGGACCGCGGCGCGCGGATTGGCTTGCAGTTCCCGTCCTTTGCGCGATCGATAATTCGAATAAAACCGAATCCGACCCGCCGCCGGATCGATGTCCTTGCAGAGCACGATCCGCGCCGAAGGTTGTCCGGCGCCGTCCACGGTCGCGAGCACCATTGCATTCGGATTCGGCTGCGCGCCGTCGACTCGCGCTTGGTCCAGCCAATCGGCGGCAATCTGCAGCGGATTTTCCGGCAGGGGATCCGGTAGGGTTTCCATGCCGAGATGGTAGCCGCGCGGCGGGCGTCCGTCACCCGGCCGCGTCCTGGCGCTTGCGGTCGTGGCGCGCGGCCAGTAAAACGGAAGTCCTCGGCCTTGGGGAACGGCTTACACATGACTCTGAATGAACTTCGCAAGGCGCTGACCGAACTCGACAGCCAGTTGATCGAATTGGTGGCGCGCCGCCAGGCGCTGAGCGAGCAGGTGGCGACCGTCAAGCGCCTGACCGGCCGGCCGACGCGCGACTTTGGGCGTGAGCGCGAAGTGATCTTGCGGGGACGCACGGCCGCTGCGAAATTGAACGTCTCGCCGGATCTCGCCGAATCCCTGCTGCGTCAATTGATCCACTCTTCGCTCGCTACGCAAGAACACGCGCGAGTCGCCGCGCACGCGCACGGCAGCGGCAAGCGCGCCCTTTTGATCGGCGGCCGCGGTAAAATGGGCGGTTGGTTCGCGGACTTTCTGGCCTCGCAGGGCTTTAGCGTTTGCATTGCCGACCCCAAGGGGGCGTTGCCCAGCTTCGATTACGTGGCTGATTGGCGAGAGGACGCCCTGGATCAAGACTTGATCGTGTTGGCGACGCCGCTTAGCGCGACGGCCGAACTGCTGCACGGGTTGGCGGCGCGCGCGCCGCGCGGCTTGATCTTCGACCTGGGATCGCTGAAGACGCCGTTGCGGTCGGGACTTGCCGCGTTGGCCAATGCGGGCTGCCGCGTCACCTCCTTGCACCCGATGTTCGGGCCCGACACCGAACTATTGTCCGGCCGGCACGTGATCTTCATCGACCTCGGTCACGCCGAGGCCCTCGCACAAGCGCAAGCCTTGTTCGCGCCGACGATGGCCGAACGCGTCGTCATGGGGCTGGACGAACACGACCGCTTGATCGCCTATGTGCTTGGCCTGTCGCATGCGCTGAACATCGCGTTTTTTACGGCGCTTGCCGAAAGCGGCGAGGCCGCGCCGCGACTCGCCCGCATGTCGAGCACCACGTTCGATGCGCAGCTCGACGTCGCCAGCCGGGTAGCGGTCGAAAGTCCCGACCTTTATTTCGAAATACAAAGTCTGAATCAGTACGGCGGCGAATCGCTGCGCGCTCTGCAGCAGGCCGTCGAGCGCGTCGTGTCGGCGGTCGGACGCAAGGATGCCGGCGCATTCGCCGAGCTGATGAATCGCGGACGCGCCTATCTCGACGTGCGCGCCGCGGCGCGCTCCGGCTGAACGCGATGGCAACTACCCCGTCATCCGGCGAGGCCGAGGAGCTGAAGAAGCGGCTGGCCGAGCTGACCGCCGAAGCGGCGCAAAATGAGGCTATCTTGAAGCGCACTCAAGCGCGCGAACTGACGCTGTTGCGCGCCGACAGTTTGTCGCAATTGCTGCGGGTCATGGTCGATGGGCTGCGCGAGTCTTACGGTTTGGACGCCGTCAGCGTCGTGCTGCTCGATCCGCAACATGAAATCCGCCATTTATTGGTCGCCGGCGGTGACCAGCCCGACGAATTCAGACAGATTTTTTTCGTCGACACGCTGGTCGGGCTCGCCCCCCAGCTATCGAGCTTGCACAAACCGTGGTTGGGCCCCTATATGGGCGCGGACCATCACTTGCTATTTTCCGGCACCGCCGAACTGAAGAGCACGGCCCTCGTGCCGCTGCCGCGAAAGGATCGCAACATCGGCGCGTTGTGCTTCGGAAGCCGGGACCCCGCGCGCTTCACGCGTCATCATGGCACGGAGTTTCTCGCGCACTTGGGCGCCGTCGCCGGCGTGTGCGTAGAAAACGCCGTCAATAGGGCGAGGTTGCTGCGGGCCGGGATCACGGATTTCCTGACCGGCTGGCACAACCGTCGCTATTTGCAGCAGCGCTTGAAAGAAGAGTTGGCGCGTGCGCAGCGGCACGGCAGCACGATTGCGTGCCTGATGATCGATATCGATCGATTTAAAGGCATCAACGATGCTTACGGCCATCTCGCCGGCGACAACGCATTGAAGGAAATCGCGCATCGCGTCGAGGCCCAGATCCGCAGCATGGATACGGCGGCGCGCTTCGGCGGGGACGAATTGGCGATCCTGCTGCCGGACGCCGGCGCGACCGAGGCAGCGACGCTCGCCGAGCGCATTCGCGAGGCGATCGCAGCCGAACCGTTTGCGCTGACGGCGCAAGTGGAACGGAACATAACGGTTTCCGTCGGAGTTGCGGCCGTCGGCCCGGGGAGGCACGAGTCCGACTTGAAGGCGCTCGCCGACCGGCTGCTGGCCGACGCCGACGCGGCGCTCTATCGCGCCAAGGCCCTCGGGCGCAATCGCACGCAAGTGGGGACAGGGCTGAGACGAACCCGGCGCGCCCTATGATCACAAGCGGCTATCGATATGAAAGAATGGCGGCTATGGCGGTAGATCCTGCGGTCGATTACATCGATAGCGACGGCTTTCGCGCGAATGTCGGTATCGTGCTGACGCAGCCATCGGGTGCGGTGTTCCTCGGCGGGCGCGTCGGCGGCCGCGGCTGGCAGTTTCCGCAGGGCGGCGTGAATCGAGGCGAGCGCGTCGAAGACGCGTTGTTTCGCGAACTGCGCGAGGAAATCGGCCTGGAGCGCGGCGACGTCGATATCTTGGGCGCGACTCGCGGTTGGCTGCGGTACCGCTTGCCGCGGCAGTACGTGCGCGATCGATGCATCGGCCAAAAGCAGCGGTGGTTTCTGCTGCGATTGATCGGCGACGAATCTCGGCTGCGGTTCGACGTGACGCCGCAGCCGGAATTCGACCGCTGGCGGTGGGCAGAGTATTGGACGCCCGTGCGCGAGGTCGTTTACTTCAAGCGGCGGGTCTACGTGCGCGCCCTGCATGAACTCGGCAAGGTGCTGTTCCCGGCCGGATTGCCGCCCTATCCGGAGTGGTGGCCGGAAATCCGCGCTGCGCGCTAAAACGGCTGGACGATCGCCAGTATCACGATGCCGATCAACAACAGAGTCGGGACCTCGTTGAAGCTGCGGTACCACCTGGAGCCGTGCACGTTGCGGCCATCGGCGAAATCCCGCATCAGCTTGTAGCAATACGCGTGATAGGCGACCAAGAGGACAACCAAGAGCAGTTTGGCGTGCAGCCAGCCCATCCGCAGATAAAGCGGCGCGACAATCAACATCGCTATACCTAGCGCGACGGTCGCCGCGGCACCGATAGTCATCAGCGCGAACAACCGCCTCTCCATTGTTTCGAAGCGCGCGATTCCCGTCGCATCAGTAGCGTCGGCGTGATAGACGAATAAGCGCGGCAGATAGAACAATCCCGCGAACCAGGTCACCATCGCGATCACGTGAAAAGCCTTCAGCCAGAGCATCGATTCGCCTCCGCGTTGCATCGCCGCCGCAGATCATACAGCGCCCGCTTGCCGATATGAGGTCCCGCTGTCGCCAATTCGCGTCACCCCAAGCCGGCGCCGGCCGATAATCTGACTCCGGAGCGCGAGCTTCGTATAATGACCCCATCTAGCCGCCAGGCGGTTGCGTGGGTATCAGGCTCTATGGCGGCATCGTTCCGCAAATTGGTCGTTCGCGCGTACTCGCCGAAAATTCGCGCCGCGATGCTCTCGACAGCCGTCCTTGCCGGCATTGCGGTACTCTACGGTGCGTTCGAGCTCGGACGCTATGATGCCGGCTACCGGGTCATCGACGCAGTGCGCGGTGCGCTGGCGGCGGGCGCTCGCATCCGGTCGCTCGAGACGCAGAACTCGCAGCTGCGCGCGCAACTCGCGGCAAGCGAAGTCGCGCGCCGGGTCGATCACGAAGGATATTCCCAAGTCGAGCATAACCTTGGCGACATGCAGAACCAGATCGCGCGATTGAGCCAAGACCTCGCGTTTCTATCGGGGGCTGGTCCAGCCGGACTCCGTCGTTCGCGTGAAAGTGCAACAGATGCAAATCGTGCCGGGCACCGCCGCTGACCAATATCACCTCAAATTCGTGCTGATGCAGTCGGGCAAGTCCAGCGGCACGGTGTCCGGGTACCTGTCGATCACGATCGATGGGCTGCAGCAAGGGAGGCCGCAGAGCTTGAGTTTTGAGCAAGTCGCGCCCGCTGGGCCATCCAGGCTGTCATACTCGTTCCGGTACTTCCAAGATTACGACGAGCCGCTGCAGCTGCCGACCGGATTCGAGCCGACGCGCATCGGCGTCGAGCTGCATATTGGGCGCGATACCAATCATAGTTTTCGGCAGGCTTTTGTCTGGAAGGCGCAAGGCATGTCGGTCGAGACGGACGCCGCCACCGGGACGCAGGCAAAAGGTGCAATCAATGTTCAAGCGCAAACAGAATAAGCAGCCGAAGATCCAAACCTTGATCGGCGCGAAGACCCGCATCAACGGCGACGTTGTGTTCTCGGGGGGGTTGCATCTTGACGGGCAAATTAACGGCAACGTCAAGGCGGACGCGGCGGCCGCCGGCACGGTGCTGTTGGTGAGCGAGCAAGGCTGCATCGAGGGCTCCGTCGACGTACCGAACATCGTCTTGAACGGTATCGTCAAGGGGGATATCGCGGCCGCCGTCCGGGTCGAACTCGGCCCGAAGGCGCGCGTGCTCGGCAATGTGAATTACGAAATCATCGAGACCGCAATCGGTGCGCAAATCACTGGGAAACTGATCCACAAGCAGCAGGACCCTGGGGTCGGCGGTCAAGCCGGGGTGGCCAGCGCTGGTGGTACGAATGGGGCAGGCGAGGTCGTGGAGACGCGTTTGGCGGGTAAATTGGACTCAATGCGTGAACCAGGGCCTACTGGCCGCTCGCCGCTTTGATTGGATGGCGCGCGCCGAGTAGACTACCGGCATGAGCCAAAACTGTGAATCGACGATTCCGCCGGATCCGCCGCCGCCGCCCGACGTCTTGGTATTTACCGATGCGGCCGCCGGCAAGGTCGGCGAATTGATCCGCGAGGAAGCCAATCCCAACTTGAAGCTGCGGGTATTCGTCTCCGGCGGCGGGTGCTCCGGCTTCCAATACGGCTTTACCTTCGATGAAAACATCGAAGAGGGCGATTTTTGCGTTGAAAATCGCGGCGTACGGCTGCTCGTCGATCCGATGAGCGCGCAGTACTTGATGGGGGCCGAAATCGACTACAAAGAAGATCTGCAAGGCGCCCAATTCGTGATTCGCAACCCGAACGCCAAAACCACCTGCGGCTGCGGGTCCTCCTTCTCGGCCTAGATATGTCGGCGGAGTAGATGGGCGGCGATCGTGTCGTGCCCGACGTGCTCGCGGCCGTCGATCTCGGCTCCAACAGTTTCCACATGGTCGTTGCGCGCTACTCGCACGGCCAACTGGTCATTCTCGATCGGCTTCGCGAGATGGTGCGTCTGGCAGCCGGTCTAGGCGACAGCGGCCGGCTCGACGACGCCGCAACCGACCGCGCGCTGCGCTGCTTGGAACGCTTCGGTCAACGCTTGCGCGCAATGCAGGCGGACAGCGTTCGCGTCGTCGGCACCAACGCCTTGCGCCGCGCACGCCGCAAGCGCTGGTTCTTGGAGCGCGCCCGGGCGGCGCTTGGGCATCCGATCGAGATCATCTCCGGTTTGGAGGAGGCGCGGCTGATCTGGGCGGGCGTCGCGCATACGAGTCCGATGAGCCCAGACAAACGCCTCGTCATCGACATCGGCGGCGGTTCAACGGAACTCGTGATCGGCGAGGGCTTCAATCCGATTCTGCTCGAGAGCTTGTCGGTCGGCTGCGTCGGCTTGACCTCACTCTATTTCGAAGACGGCAAGATTTCCGAGAAGCGCTTCGAGCGCGCACGCACCGCGGTCCGTCTCGAATTGGAACCCGTGCAGGCCGCTTACCGAAAACTGGGATGGCTCGACGCGTTCGGCAGCTCCGGGACCGTGCATGTGATCGGCGACGTGCTGCGGCGGCTCGATCCCGACGAATCGCGAATCACGCTCGCGAATTTACGGAAGCTCGCCGATTCCGTCGTTGCCGCTGGCCACGTCGATGACCTGGATTTGCCCGAAGTGGACGCCGAGCGCGCGCCGGTATTTCCGAGCGGGCTGGCGATTCTGGTCGAGATCGTCGACAGCCTGGGCGTGGAGCGCCTGCGCGTGGCCGAGGGCGCGATGCGCGAAGGCTTGTTGTACGACCTGGTCGGCCGATTCACCGACGAGGACGCGCGCGTGAGAAGCGTACGCGCGATGGAGGGACGTTATCACGTCGATACCGTGCAGGCCGATCGCGTCGAGGCGACCGCGGTCGCCTTGCTCGAACAGGTCCAGTCCGCCTGGGATCTGGAGGATGCACTGGCCGAGCTGGCGCTTCGCTGGGCCGCGCGCCTGCACGAGACCGGCCTCGACATAGGGCATTCGAAATATCATCGCCACAGCGCCTATCTGCTCGAGCATGCGGACATGCCTGGATTTCCGCGCGAGGAACAATTGCTGCTTGCCGCGCTGGTTGGCGGCCACCGCCGCCAGCTGGCACTCGATGCGCTCGAGGACTTGCTGCCGCCTTGGGACCGCCAAGCCGAATATTTGATCGTGTTGCTGCGCCTTGCCGTGCTTCTGCACCGCGGCCGCAGCCCGCAGCCGCTGCCGGATGTGAAGTTGCGCGTCAAAGGCCGAAATCTAACTTTGGAGTTGCCGGCGCGCTGGATGAAGGAGCATCCGCTGACGCTCGAAGATCTCGAGCAGGAGCGCCTATACCTCAAGGATGCCGGCTTTCGGCTCAGCTACGTATGAGCTCAGGATTCGGCAAGCGCAATTCGCTCATCGTACGCGCCCAATAGGCGCGTCTGGGCGCACAGGCCTTCATCGTTGGGCACGCGCGTGTAACGTCCGGCGGCATCGAGCTGCCACGACTGCACATCGTCGGCCAAGTACAACAGCAACTCGTCGTATACCCGCCGCTTGAACTCCGGCGATTCGACCGGGAAGGCGACCTCGATGCGCCGGAATAAATTACGGTCCATCCAATCGGCGCTGCTGCAGTAGATCTCCCGGTCGCCGGCATTTTCGAAGCAGTAGACCCGCGAGTGCTCGAGGAAGCGTCCGACGATCGAACGAACCTTGATGCGCTCCGAGATTCCGGGAATACCGGGCCGCAGGCAGCAGATTCCGCGGACGATCAAGTCGATATCGACGCCCGCGCGCGACGCGCGGTACAAGGCCTCGATCACGCTCAATTCCGTCAACGCGTTCAGCTTGGCGATGATCCGCCCCGACTTGCCGGCCTGCGCGTGCTGAATCTCACGCTCGATCTTCCCGAGCACCGTGCGATGCAAACCGAATGGGGCCTGCAAAAGCTTGTGCAGATGCGGCACGCGCGTCAGCCCGGTCAATTGCAGAAAGATCTGGTGAATGTCCTCGCCAATCGATTCGTCCGCGGTCAGCAAGCCGTAGTCGGTATAAAGACGCGCGGTCCTGGCGTGATAATTGCCGGTGCCGAGATGGCAGTAACGGCGTAATCCGTGTTCCTCGCGGCGCACGACCAAGACGAGCTTCGCGTGGGTCTTGAAGCCGAACACGCCGTACATGACGTGCGCGCCGGCTTCTTGCAGCTTGGTCGCGATGTCGATGTTCGCCTCCTCGTCGAAACGCGCCCGCAGCTCGATGATCACCGTGACGTCCTTTCCGGCGAGCGCGGCTTCGGTCAACGCGCCGACGATGCTCGAATCGCTGCCGGCCCGGTACAGGGTCTGTTTGATCGCCAGCACCTGCGGATCCGCGGCGGCCTGCTTGATGAATTCGGTGACCGGTGCGAAGCCCTGAAAAGGGTGATGCAACAGCACCTCGCCGGCGCGCAATGCGGCGAATAGATCGCCGCCGCCCCTCAGCCGCTCAGGGATGCTCGGCACGAACAGCGGATATTTCAATTCCGATCGCTCGACGAGATCGTAAACCGCCAGCAGCCTGTTGAGGTTCACGGGACCCGGGACGCGATAGACATCGTCGGGCGTAAGAGCGAACTGGCCGATCAAATACGTGAGAATCTCCTCCGGGCAGTCGTGTGCCGTCTCGAGGCGCACCGCATCGCCATAACGGCGCGAAGCGAGTTCGCCTTCGACCGCGCGCAGCAAGTCGTCGACTTCCTCTTGTTCGACGAAGAGGTCGCTGTTGCGCGTGACCCTAAACTGGTAGCAGCCCCGCACGCGCATGCCGGCAAACAACTTCGAAACGAAAGCCTCGACGATCGTACCGAGAAAGATGAAGCGACCGGCGCCGATATCGTCCGGCAGCCGGATCAATCGCGGCAAAGATCGAGGCGCTTGCACGACTGCGAGTCCGCTGTTCCGTCCAAATCCGTCTTCGCCCTCTACGACGACCGCGAAATTCAAGCTCTTGTTCAGAATCTTCGGAAAAGGTCGCGCCGGGTCCAGCGCCAGCGGACTGAGCACCGGTTCGACTTCCTTGGCGAAATAATCGGCGATCCATTCGCCCTGGCGTTCAGACCAATTTTCCGGCGACAGAAACACGATTCCGTGCTGCGCCAGCTCCGGCATCAAGCCATCGTTCAGCAATTCGTATTGCTCATCAACGATCCGCGCCGCGCTGAGGCTGACCGCCTTCAGCTGTTCGGCAGCGGACATTCCGTCTGGCCCTGCTTGCATCGCTCCGGCCTCGATGAGTTCCTTGAGGCTGGCGACGCGAATCTCGAAGAATTCATCTAGGTTGGCGCAGGAAATACAGAGGAATCTGACGCGCTCGAGCAACGGGATGCGTGGGTCGCGCGCCTGTTCGAGAACTCGCCGATTGAATTCGAGAAACGACAGTTCCCGATTTATGTAGAGGCTGGCAGCGCGCAGGTCGGTATCGTTCATCGTTACGCCGGCTTTGCGGAAGGATAGATGCCCCCGAGGATGCGCGCGCCGCTGGCGCCGGTCACGCTCGCAACGCTCGATGGAAGTCCCGACAGCGTGCGGCGGGCAAAATAGGCGAACGCCGCCGCTTCGACGAAGTCGGGATCGAGGCCGAGCGCCGCGGTGGTTCCGACCCGCTGGGGCGAGGCGCGGCGTGTCAGCGCCGCGAGCAGGCGGGCGTTGTGCGCACCGCCGCCGCATACGTAGAGCGCTGCCGACGGGGCATGGTCGCGTACCGCTGCCGCGATGGTCGCGGCCGTCAATTCCAGCAGGGTCGCCTGCACGTCCGCCGCCCGGTCCGAGTCGATGGCGGCTCCGGACGCCGGCGCTAATTTGGCATCCAGCCACGGCAGGTTGAACAATTCTCTGCCCGTGCTCTTCGGCGCCGGCAGCCGCAGATACGGCTCGTCGAGCAAATGGGCCAACAGCCGTTCATCGCAGCGGCCGGCGCCGGCGAAAGCGCCATCCTGGTCGTAATCCAGCCGTCGGTGACGTGCGATCCAGGCATCGAGCAGCCGATTGCCGGGGCCGGTGTCGAAGCCAAGCAGGGGCGCGGCGCGATTCAGCACAGTGATGTTGGCGATGCCGCCGATATTGACGATCACTCGATCCTCGTCGTCGCTACGAAACAGGCTGTCGTGAAACATGGGCACGAGCGGAGCGCCTTGTCCGCCCGCGGCGACGTCGCGACGGCGGAAATCGCCGACGACGGTAATGCCGGTCATTTCCGCCAGCGTGTTCGGATCGCCGATCTGCCAAGTGTAGGGCGGGTTCATGTCGAGACGATGACGAAGAGTCTGGCCGTGACTGCCGATTGCGTCGATGCGCTGCGGCGCGATGCCGGCGCTACGCAATAACGCGAGCGCTGCCCGCGCAAATGCGCGTCCGACCTCGACGTCGACCGCGCCGATCTCGTCGAGCGCGGCGTGATCCGGAAACTCCACTAGCCGCGTAATGCGGCGTTTCAACTCAGGCTCGAACGGCGTGGCGCCGGTCGCCAGGATGCGCAACGGCGCCGCATCGAAGTCGACGATGGCCGCATCGATCGCATCCATGCTGGTCCCCGAGATCAAACCGATATAGACGCCCACGCCACGCAACCGGCGCTGGTTCAATCAGCCGAACGTCGAAGTGCGACGGCGCCGCGATGGGGCGCGATTGCCGCCGCCAGCGGGTTTGCGGCTATTGGAGACGTTGCGCTCGAGCTCTGCGCGCCGGAAGCCTCGGGAGCCCGCAGATCGGCCAAAAGCGGCGCGGCTTCGCTCGCGAATTCACGCAGCGCCGCCGCGCTCAACGGCTCGGCGCCCGGCAGCCTCACCGTTTGCGGATTCTCATGCACGCCGTTGACCAGGAATTCGTAATGCAAGTGCGGCCCTGTAGCGAGTCCGGTCATGCCGACATAGCCGATGACCTCGCCTTGTTGGACGACCGTGCCGACGTGCAGATGCTTCGCGAAACGCGACAAATGACCGTACAGCGTCGAGATGCGGCGGCCATGCGCCAAGACAATCGCGTTACCGTAGCCGCCCCTGCGGCCCACGAAGCTGACGCGGCCGTCGCCTGAGGCCTGCACCGGCGTGCCGATCGGTGCCGCATAGTCGGTGCCCATGTGGCCGCGGATACGGTGCAGGATCGGATGCATGCGGTGCGGGTTGAAGCCCGAGCTGACCCGGGTAAACCGCAGCGGCGCCCGCAGGAAGGCCTTGCGCATCGGCACGCCCTGCGGCGTGTAATAGCCGACCCGTCCGTCCGCCGCGGCATAGCGCACCGCAATGTATTGCTGACCGTCATTGACGAATTCGGCGGCAAGCACGGCGCCGTCGCGTAGATATTTGCCGTTTTGGAAAATCTGCTGATAAACGGCCGAGAAGCGGTCGCCTTCGCGAATGTCGAGCACGAAGTCGATATCCCAAGCGAAGATGTCGGCGATTTGCAGCGCGACCGCATCCGAGATTTGCGCCGCCGAGGCCGCCTGAAACAGCGATGAGCCGATAGTGGCGGTGGCGGCGCGTACGCGTATATCCACCGGATCGTTGATCATCTGGGCGCTGAATCCCGCGGGTCGGCGCACGACCTTCAAGGTTTCGGTCTCGCTGACCTGGCGCGTCAACTCCTTGACCGCGCCGCCGCTGTGAATGACTCGGATCGCGTCTCCGGGCTTCAGAAAATCGAGGCTTTGACGGATTCCGGGTAAATCGCGAATCGCCGCCAAATCGCCGGTGTCGAGCGCCATGCGCCGAAATATCCGGTCCAGCGTGTCGTTGCGGCCGACGACGACATCGATCGTCGAGGCGATGCCGGCTTGTTGAACCTCGGCGGCCGCATCCGGCACCGACGCCATCGCCCGGGGCGCGGTGGCAGCGGCGGCCACGAGCCCGGCTGGCGGCCGGTTGGCTGGCGGGGCGGTATTTGGCGGCGGCGGCGCGTTCACGTAGATCAGCGGCGCCGGCAGGGCCTGAATCGGCGCAGGCATGTCGCTCGCGGCGTGCCACAGCAGCAGTCCAGCACTGCCCGCCGCCGCGAATGGCGCGAGTCTAGCCGTCAATTGCTTGACGCGGCGCATCAATCGGCGGGTTTTGGACTCTTCGCGGGGCACGGGCCGATCCTTCGAGTAAAACAGCCCGTCAGGCTAGCGGGCGAGCGCTAGACGGTCAATGCCGTGCGCCCTCTCTGCACATTCAGATATGGGCAGTGTTCGGCAATTTGCGTCTCCGAGTCCAGGCGCCCCGGCATTTGAGCCAGCGGCGGTGCGACCACTGGTCCCCGCTGCATTGCAGCATACCTGAATCAAAACGGTTCGCG
>CAVYNJ010000006.1:515000-944905 GCA_963769895.1 uncultured Gammaproteobacteria bacterium
AGGGGAGCGTTCTGTAAGCCTGCGAAGGTGAACTGCGAGGTTTGCTGGAGGTATCAGAAGTGCGAATGCTGACATGAGTAACGTTAATGCGGGTGAAAAACCCGCACGCCGAAAACCCAAGGTTTCCTGAGCTATGTTAATCAGCTGAGGGTGAGTCGGATCCTAAGGCGAGACCGAAAGGTGTAGTCGATGGAAAGCAGGTTAATATTCCTGCACCGATTATTACTGCGATGGGGTGACGGAGAAGGCTAGACAATCCGGGGTTGGTTCCCGGTTCAAGGTCGTAGGGAGAGATTCCAGGTAAATCCGGAGTCTCGTCAATCCCAAGAACTGAGTACGAGGACTCTTCGGAGTTCGAAGTTGTTGACGCCACGCTTCCAGGAAAAGCCTCTAAGCTTCAGGTAATAATCGTCCGTACCGCAAACCGACACTGGTGGGTGAGAGGAAAACTCTAAGGCGCTTGAGAGAACTCGGGTTAAGGAACTCTGCAATTTGACACCGTAACTTCGGGAGAAGGTGTGCCTTTGATGGTGAGAGGATTTACTCCTCGAGCTGTTAGAGGTCTCAGATAATCGGGGGCTGCGACTGTTTACCAAAAACACAGGACTCTGCGAACACGAAAGTGGATGTATAGGGTCTGACGCCTGCCCGGTGCCGGAAGGTTAATTGATGGGGTCAGCCGCAAGGCGAAGCTCTTGATCGAAGCCCCGGTAAACGGCGGCCGTAACTATAGGCATTGGTAGACGAGAGAGTCGAGTCGACGATGTAGAGTTCGTGGGTAAGTAATTAGGACAACTTCTATAGTTGTAGTTACGTAAATAAACTTGGCTATATGCTGGAAACACTGTGTATCGATTGGTACTCATTGCCCGGACTTAGGGGCGGTAGTGAAAATCTAATCGTGCAGTCAATCAGCAGGAAAGACCGGCCTCCGCCGGAATCCTCAGAGACTTCACGCCAGGCTCTCTATTCGGAGAGATGATAAAGTCCGAACTGCATGGCGACATGCAGGAGTTAAGCGCAATGCATAACTCCTTCAATGCGTGACTTTTGCGTATTGATGAACGACCAGAACGGTCCTAAGGTGAACAAATGCTGCCTTAGTAAAATTTGGCTATATGCTGGAAAACCCGTGGATGCTGCGATACTCGTTCCACGATGAAATTTGTGTCGGCTACGAAGCCAACATCAATGAGTCTTGGGGCAGTGAAAATTCGTCAGCTGCGGACAATCAGCAGGAAAGACTGGTCAAAATTGGTTGGATTACCGGTTTTGTCGATGGCGAGGGATGTTTTTCGATCCACGTCGTGCGACAACCTCATCGATCAAATCGACGAGGCTATAGAACTGGATTCCAAGTGGCTCATCGCACCGCGAAGCGTCTCGACTTTGAGCGATTCGTAGCGTGCATGCAGGTCATCCGAACGAATGCGCACCTCACTCCAAGTGGGTTGCTGCAAATCGTTGAGATCATGCAGACAATGAATCACTGCAAGCCGCGCCCGGAAATGATCAGAATCCTCAGAGACTACATGCCAGACACCGAATTCAATCCGGTGAAGATATAGTCCGATCTGCATGGCGACATGCAGGGTGAGTAAAATCACCTTGATTTCGAGGGAAGAAATTCTAACGAAATCAATAACATGGCCGAGCGAAATTCCTTGTCGGGTAAGTAACATTGCCCAGGATAGTGGCGACACTATTCCGATGACCGGCTCAAATCGGTGGAACCCTAACGACGTTTGTGCAAGTGCGTCGAGGGCAATACCGAGGGTAAGATTCGAGGCAAGCGCGTGTGCGCCACTTCGTTTCCCCGTAACGACTTGAGGGTTGAGATCCTCAGATGGCCTAGACAGCTAGTCCATAACACGCCGGCCCTGACTGATACAAAGCGATGAGACCACATCAATCATCGTAGTCAGGTGAACGTATAGTCTATGCCGCGAGTAATCGTGGAAATCATGAAGTTCCGACCTGCACGAATGGCGTAACGCTGGCCCCACTGTCTCGACCCGAGACTCAGTGAACTTGAAATCGCTGTGAAGATGCGGCGTAGCTGCGGAAAGACGGAAAGACCCCGTGAACCTTTACTATAGCTTTACACTGAACTTTGAATTTGTTTGTGTAGGATAGCTGGGAGCCTACGAAGTGGGGACGCTAGTTCTCATGGAGGCAACCTTGAAATACCAGCCTGACAACTTCGCAGTTCTAACCTTGGCCCATTATCTGGGTTGGGGACAGTGTATGGTGGGTAGTTTGACTGGGGCGGTCTCCTCCCAAAGAGTAACGGAGGAGTGCAAAGGTACCCTCAGCGCGGTCGGTCATCGCGCATAGAGTGCAATCGCATAAGGGTGCTTAACTGTGAGACGGACATGTCGAACAGGTACGAAAGTAGGTGATAGTGATCCGGTGGTTCTGTATGGAAGGGCCATCGCTCAACGGATAAAAGGTACTCCGGGGATAACAGGCTTATTCCTCCCAAGAGTCCACATCGACGGAGGAGTTTGGCACCTCGATGTCGGCTCATCACATCCTGGGGCTGTAGCAGGTCCCAAGGGTATGGCTGTTCGCCATTTAAAGTGGTACGCGAGCTGGGTTCAGAACGTCGTGAGACAGTTCGGTCCCTATCTTCCGTAGCCGTTGGAGATTTGAGGGTGAGTTGCTCCTAGTACGAGAGGACCGGAGTGAACGTATCTCTGGTGTTCCGGTTGTCACGCCAGTGGCACTGCCGGGTAGCTATATACGGACGGGATAACCGCTGAAAGCATCTAAGCGGGAAGCCCCCCCCAAGATTAGATCTCCCTAGACCTTTAAGGTCTCTAAAGGGCCGTCGAAGACTACGACGTTGATAGGCTGGGTGTGTACGCGCAGTAATGCGTTTAGCTAACCAGTACTAATTGCCCGTGAGGCTTGACCATATAACACCCAAGCGATTTGTCCTAACGTGCAAATCGTGTTGGGCAACAACTGACTTGAATGCGACGGTCGAAACAAATTGTCCGAATAGCTGCGGGGGCGAGGCATGACTCGCCCCCCGCGACTGGTTTGCCTGGCGGCCATAGCGAGTGGGAACCACCCGATCCCTTTTCGAACTCGGAAGTGAAAACGCTCTGCGCCGATGCTAGTGTCGACTTTGTCGATGTGAAAGTAGGTCACTGCCAGGCTCTTAATTTGATGTTGATGTACGATTGAAACCCCCGTCGGGAAACCGCCGGGGGTTTTTTATTGGCGGCGCGCTCGATGGGTTGCGTGAACGAGCCAGCGAGGATCCGATGAAGAAACGCAAGCACGAAGCGGAATTGTTCAAGGCGGCCCTGTTGGCCGGCGTTCAATATGCGGAAGGCCGCGGAGCGGTCGAGTTCGAGGCGACGGATTCGGCGAGCGACAAGGCTCTGTACGTCTATCGCTTGCTCGTCCACGACAAGATCATCGCTCCGATGCCGGAAGACCAGGTGGCGGAAAAAACCATTCGGCACCGCCTTGCCACCTGGTACGCGCACCAACTGCCGAAGGGTCATCCGCTGTTGGAGTGAGCAGGTCGGCGTTTGCCAGCCGCGCGCTCAATATTCGAATTGATAGAGCAATCCGATGCTGTTGCCGGGGTCATTCTCGGGGGTCGATCCCTGCGTTATCGCCGTGCCGTTGCCGAGTCTGGTTTGCAGCTTCAGATGCTTGGTCAGATCGACCTGAACCTGGACTTGACCGGATCCGGTCGTGCTTTGCCTGGCCTCGACGTAGACGCGCTTGGAAATATAACGGCCGGCGGCGATGCTGGCCCCCGAGGCGGCCGTGCTCGGCGAACCCGCGCCGGCGCCGGCCGCGGCGGTCGTGCCGACGGTCAGCCGATCCAATCCGAGCACCTTTTGCAGTTTCCCGAGCGGATTTAGGCCTCCGACGCCGGACAGCGTGGCCAGCGCCGCACCGATCTGCGCCGCTTGCAGTGGCGTCAGCTGCGCGACGTTCTCGCCGAACAACAGCCGCGCCATGATTTCATCTTGACCCAGTGGCGGATTGCTGCTGAACGCGAATTGCGGCGCGTCCGCGACGCCGGTCACCCGCAACGTCGTCGTCACGCCTTGTGCCGTCGTCGTAGCCGTAAAGTCGAGCGTCGGGTCGATTTTGTGCCGCAGCCCTGATCCGTTGAAGCTGACACGCCCGGATGTGAACGACAATTGCGTGCCCGCCAGGGAAAAACTGCCCCGTTGCAATTCGAAACCCCCGGCAACGCGCAGCGTCTCGGTCGAGCCGCCAAGATGAAGTTCGCCGCCGAGTTCCGCGTCGAGCCCGCGGCCCTGCACCAAGATCTGCCGAGGCGCGGTGACCGTGACGTCCAACGCGACCACCAAAGGTTTGGTCAGCGTGTCGACCACCACTTTCCCGCGATGGCGCACATCCAGTACCGCGACGTTCGGAGGCAACGCATTCGGAATGCCGATCGTTGCGCGGATGACGTGAATGGTCCCCTGAACATCGATCCGCTCGCGGGCGGTGCCGCTGACGCGCAGTTCGGCGTTCAAGTCGGCGGTCACCAGATTGCTCGAAATCGGTCTCGCGTTCTTGGCGACGATCTTCAGATCGACCGGCATGCCCTTTTGCAACACGCCGATCGTACCGCTCATCGCGATCGTTCCGGTCGCCGCGCGTGCGGTCAAGCTCTTGATGTCGAGCATGCCGTGACTGCCGGCGATGTCGGCATCGATATTCGAAAGGTTGACGCCATGACCGAAGTCGCGCAGATTTCCACCGGCGAGTTTCATCGTGCCGCCGATTTGCGGCGATTCCAGATTGCCGGTCAAGGCGGCGTCGACGTCGAGCGCGCCGGAAGCGTGCATGCCGCGCGCCTCGAGCAGCGCGTTAGCCATGCCGATGTCGAGCTTGCCGGATATTTTGACGTCGAGAGCGCCGTCAGCGCGCAGCGGCGCGGTGCCGCGGAGCGTCACCAAGGAGCTCTTGCCGGCGCTCAGTCGCGCTGTGAGCTTCGCGCCGGTCCCGGTGAGCTCCGCCGCCGCGTGCAGGTCAACGTTCGGGACGCCGAGCGCCGCATTGCCGACCGCGCGCAATCCTGTCGCGTCCAGCGAAACACGGCCGGACGGCTCGGCGATACTACCGCTCAATTGCGCGGCGGCGTCGATTTTTCCGTTGGCCAGCAACCCCGGTGCAAAGAGATCGATCAAATCCGGCGTAACGCCGCGCAACTTCGCTTGCAGGTCGAGTGCCGGCATCAGGCGTCCGTTGAGATCCAATTGCGCGCCCTGCAGGGTGATCCGCAAATGTTCTATAGAAAGGCCCGCCGCATAGGATAGCCGCGCGGGTGAAGACAGACGAACCGTTTGACCGCGATAATCAAGCGCGGCATCGGTCACGGTCAGTTGCTCATGGAGCGGATCAAGGGTAGCCGCCGAAGTCAGCTCCGCCGGGGCGCCGCGCCAATCCGCCGTTTGCGCGGAGAGTTGCAGTACAAGGGCATCGGCGGGACCCTGCGCAGACAGCAGCAGATTTCCGTCGAATTGGCCGGCGACCAGGTTCCGGACGTTCATATGCAGCTGCGTCTGCGACCGGCCGCCACGCGGCGCGAACTCCGCGGTAGCCGTGGCTTGACCGCGGAGCTCAAATCCCAGCAGTTGCTTGAGATCGGCGAGATTGCCGATCGTCAAGCGCAATTGCCCCTGGGTTTGCGCCAGCGGCCCATGCAGCGTCAAATCGCCGTTGAGCTCGGCGCTCTTCCAATCCGACCGGCCGATGACCGCGCGCGTATATCCGCGAGGCGTCCGCGCGAGCGCGACTTTGAGCTCGAGCGGCGCGCCGTCCAAGTTACCGCCGATGCGCAGCGCTCCCGTCGGCGCATACGGCAGCCCTTGCGCGCGCAGCGTCGCCGCGATGGTGCTGCTAGTTCCCCCGCGGACCGCGAGCTTGGAAGTCAAGCGCACGTCGCCGCCGAAGGCCGCCGGCCGTCCACTAATTTGGCCAGTCATCGTCATGTTGCCGGCCAGCGCTTTCGACCACGCGCTCAAATCGGCCATTTTGAACGTCCAATGCGCTTGCATCGATTCGATGAAATCGTCGATCGAACGCGCGGCGGCGGCGCGACGGATCAAAGGGCCGGGAATGCGCCGCCGGGCTTTGCCGGCGGCGGTCATCGACCAGTGCCGGCCGGTCACAGACGCAGCTGCGATATCGATGTCACGGTCGTCGAACGCGCCGGCGAGCTTCAGCGCGGCGCGATCGCCGAACATAGGCAGCCACGGCGCCGTGCCGCCGACGAACGCCGCCCCCGCGTCCACATTGAACGACGTTTCGGTCTTGCCGCCGGCCTTGATTTCGAAGTCGACGGTCGCATTGCCATGCACATCTTGCGCCGCGAGCGCGGCGAAAGGCGCGATATCCGGTAGCGCGAGATGCAATGCCGCGCTTTGCGAACCCGCGGTTGCAACTTTCGCATGCAGCGCGAACAAACGCTGCGTGACGTTCAATTCCAATGGCCGCGTGGGATCCCGCAGCCGCATGGACGCCTCGATCTCGATCGGGTCGCCGGCAAGCAAGTTCGGAGGGAGTCCACGCATCGCGAGTCCGCCGAGCCGCGCGTGCATGTGCAGCGAACCGCCGGCAGCCGTGAACTGCGCCTGCAGCGCGGCGAGTTCGGTGTCGCCGGCAACGCGCAAACTCGCGATCTCCAATCGGCCCTCGGCATTCGGCGCGGCCAAGCTACCATCGACGTGCCCGCTCGAGGCGATACGTTGCCACTCGAGGTCCGGTCGCGGCCGCATGGCCGGCGCGTCGAGCGAGTAATCGAAATTCCCGGTTCGCGCCGTTATATCGACGCTGCCGCGCGCGCGCGCGCGCAAGGGGCCCGCGTCGACCGCGAAATCGATGCGCTCGAGAGTTCGCGGCCCGGTCACATCGACCGCAACCGACAGAGCACCCAATCCCGGAAGCTGCAGCAGGTTTGCCAACGGTCCTGCGGCCGGCTCGTGCAGCTGCAGCGCCGCCTCGATGCGAGTCTGATCGAACCGCAAATGCAGCGAATAACGGCCGTCGCCGTCGATGCGCTGCGCTATCAGATCGGTTGTCAAATCGTCCACTGAGCGCATGTGCGCACTGCCGTGCACTGTCAGAGATGCGGGGCTGCCCGCCAGCGGTGCTTCGAGTTCCAGCACGCCGATCGATGCCCGTAGGACGTCGATGCGCGGAATGGAGGCGCGGCTCGCGCCGCTGTTCGCGGCTGTGATCGGCGTGCGCGCGATGTCGACGCGCGCGGCGTGCAGTTCCTCGACACGAACGATTCGCCGCAGCAACTCGAGCGGCCGCCACTGAACCGTGATTCGTTCTGCCGTCAGCCAAATTCCGCGATCGTCGGCAAGTTGCAATTTGGCGAGCGTCAAACGCCCGGGAAACGAACCGCCCAGTCCGGTCATACGCACATGACCCGAGGAAAGTCGGTCGGTCACGCGCTCGATCAGCGCACGACCGGCCTGCGTGTTACCGGCAATGAGCAGAGTCGTGATCAGCACGACGCAAAGCAGCGAAAGCGACCCGGCGGCGGCGATGCCGATTTTCACCGACCGGCGCATCAGAATGCTTGTCCCAAACCGATGTAAATCTCGTAATGATCGGCTTGCGGGCCGTAACCCCTGGCCGGTATCGCGACGTCCAGGCGTATCGGTCCGATCGGCGTGTAGTAGCGAATGCCTGCGCCGACACCGACGCGCAACACGTTCGGCAGCGGCTTTAAGCTTCCGCTGACTTGGCCGCCATCGGCGAAAGCGGCGGCACCGAAATGTTTGCCGAACCGCTGACGAAACTCGATACCGCCCGCCATGATCGCGGTACCGCCGATCGGATTGCCGTCAGGCCGGCCATTCTGATAATACTGCGGCCCGACCGATTGATACCGGTAGCCGCGTATCGTGCCGCTGCCGCCACCGTAGAACCGCTGGTCAGGAGGCAAGCTGAGCTCGCTCGCCCCCTGCGCAAGCCCGATGAGTCCCCGCGCCGCGATCACGCTGCGCCCCGCCGCGCCGAGCCCTAGCGAGTGCAAGTCGAAATAGCCGGCGAGCTTGACTTGCGTGATCATGAACGTCGCGCTCGTGCGTCCGATCGAGCGCGTCGGCGCGACGCTGGCTGCGCCGCGCAGGCCGTGCAGCGGGTCATCGAGCGGCGAACTCAGGTTCGTCGAATCATAGGCGACGCCGATCGGTACTGCGATCAGGGTGTAATCATGCGTCAGGCCCGCTAGGTTGCTGGTCGTGGTCGCCGTCGCCGAGATCGTCTCGTTAGCATTGGTCGTTATCGTCTCGTTCGCGGTCGTCACGCCGATGTTCGCGCTCCAAACCGCCGACAACTTGCGGTTCAGCGTGACCCCGGTCGTCAGGGCTCTTTGACCGTAGGCCAGCAAGGATTGCTTGACCGCGCCGACCGCAAACTGCAGGGATTGCTCGCGATGGCCGAAATCCGGCTTCAGAAGTTTCACGCTCGTGTCATAGCCGACCCCCGTCGTTGCGCTGCCGCTGATATTGGTCGCGGTACCGGCGATGGTCAGCTGCTCGGCATTGCCGAACAGATTGCGGTCAGTCCACCCGATCCCGCCGCTACCGCCCAAATCGCTGGAGAAAGCGGCATTGAGCGAGACCGCGTGCCGCGGCCGTTCATGCAGTTCGAAGCTGATGGGCACTGCGCCCCGATCATCGGGAGCGGCGCCCAACTGAACGCTGACCCCGGAGAACACGCCTAGATCCAGCAAATCGCGCCGCGCCTGCTCGACCGCCGTCGTCGAATACAATTCCCCCGTGTGCAGCCGGATCCTTTGACGGACGAGCGATTCTTTTACCCGCTGCAAGCCGACAAAGCTGATTTCGCCGATGTTCACGCGCGGACCGGCTACAACGTGAAAGGTCAAGTCCAGCACCGACAGCAGCGAGTCCTCGTAGGCGATCGGCGGATCGACGACCGCGAAGGCATAGCCATGATCCTGCAATGCCGTGAACAATCGCGCGCCGCCGGCCAAGACTTCGGACGCCACGGCCGGCGCTCCCGCCTTGAGGCCGAGCGTACCACGCACTTCCGGCGGCAAAGCCCCATCGATGTCAATGCGTCGCAGGCGGAACAGGGGGCCAAGGTCGAAGCTGATGTCGACCGCCGATTTGCGGCCCTTCGCTCGAGCGTTCAATACGTCCGCAAGTCCGGGATCTTCGAGCGGTTTGCCGTCTATCTTGATCGCGACCTTGGATCGGTAGTAGCCGAAACTGTCGAGGACGGTCTTCAAACGGACTTCGTCGGTTCGTGCCCGCACAATGAGGGCAAAAGGACTGACCGGCGCCGAATCCGCCAGCGATTGCAGATCGGATGTGCCAGCGAGGGTCGTGTCGATCGCATCATCGCCGGTCGAAGCGAACGTCACGCGATACGCGAGCTTGGTCGGCGGCGCGCGCCGGCGGCGCCAGCGCCAGCGTGAGCCAGCCGGTCGCCACCAAGCACCAAGCGCCGCCGCGCCGCACGCGGGCAACGCGACGATGAGCCCCACGCGATTGGTCTGTCATGAAGGTTTGCGCTCAGCCGTTCACGGGTCGATCGGCGGCGTCCGGTTGATCGGCTTCGAGACCGGCGGGCCAGTTCGAATCAAGGGGAATGTTCATCGCTGACAGTATCCAGCCGCGCGCCCCTCTATGGGAACCGTTGCAGAAGTCGCGGTCTAGGCCGGCTGCGTCCCGGGCGTCGGTCCGTCGCTCGATGGCTTGGTTCGCGGCGCGGAATGTCGCAACGTTGGCTTGATGTCGAGAACGGCCCTGCAGCGGGACGTTCGCCATGCGCGTGAACGGCTCTCGCTGGAGGCCTGCCGCCTGGCGGCAATCGACGGTTAGACGCGGCTGATGAGGCCGTTGCGAATCGCGAACAGAGTGACTTCGGCGGTATTGTGCAGCATCAACTTGCGCATCATGTTCGAGCGGTGTTTCTCGACGGTCTTGACCGACAACGTCAAACCGCGCGCGATGTGCTTGTTCGATTCACCGCGGGCAATACGGCCGAGAACTTCCGTTTCCCGCTCAGTCAATTTATCCGGCGACGCGGCCGGCCGTTTGTCCAGCGGGGAAATGTAATGGACGACCAGAAGATCGGAAATCGAATGGCAGAGGAAACGACGTCCGGCCGCGACGGTTTGGATGCCGAGCACCAGTTCGGCGCTGCTGGCTTCCTTGAGGATGTAGCCGCAGGCGCCGGCTTCGAGGGACGCGCGAATATATTCCTCTGTATTGTAGGCGGTCAGCATGACCACGCGGCTGCGAACCCCGCGCAGGCTCAATTCGTTGACCAAGGAGATGCCCGATCGGTCCGGCAAGGCAATATCGGTCAACACAATGGTGGGCCGCAGTTGCGCGGCCAGAGTCAGCGCATCGCCGACCGAGCCGGCCTCGCCGACGATTTCCAGATCCGGATTGATTTCGAGCAGCGCGCGTAGCCCTTCACGTAGGACCACGTGATCTTCGACCAGCAATATGCGGATTTTCGCGACCGCAGCTTCCCCGTCTCGGTCTCCCGCCGTGTTTCTTTCTACCTGGAATTCCGCAGCAAACGCGACCTGTTGATCCACCGGTTCCCTCGCTGGACGCAGCCCTCGACGCCGATCAACTACGTAGGTGCCGTGCAATCAACTACGTAGTTTCCTCTAACCTAGGCGTATGAGAGCATGAACGGCGTAATTCAAAGTGTGAGGAGAGTCACATTTCTCCAGGGTCGTTTCAGCGGCGCCTTGCAAGTAAGCTGAATATGTTAATTGAGCATTGTGGATTGCCGGACTTTCTGGGCGAGATGCACGGTAGCTCATGACTGACCGACAAGCAATCGCCGCTCTTGTGCTTAAATCGAGGCCGCAATGTTGCAACGCAAAACGACCTACGATCGCCCGCTTTTGAGAGGGCCGCCGGCGCCGTGAGACGCCGAGATCAAGTCAGGTATTGGTGCATCGCGGCGGCCGCGTTGATCGGACTTTGGAGTGCCGTTGCACCGGCGCAGCGACACGATTCCGTCGTCTTGATCGTCAACGCAAAAAGCGAGATCGTCTATTTGAGTTCGGTCGAAGTCCGCAAATTGTTCACCGGCTTGCCGGTTATGCGTGGCGGCCACCAATTGCGCGCGCTGCGCAACGAGAGCGATACTCTGCTGGATCAGGTCTTTCTGCAAAATATCGTCTCAATGTCCGAGCCGACCTATGAGCGGCGTGTCCGGGCGCTCGCGAAGCAGCAAGGTCGAGTGCCAATGCCGGCGGTGCACAGCACCCATGATCTCCTTCAGTCTTTAGCGGGCGACACGAGCGTCGTCAGTTTCGCTTGGGCATCGGAGGTTAGCGCGGAACGGGGTGTCCGCGTCCTCGGGGTCTTATGGCAAGACTGAAATTTTCGTATACCGTCGCGGTCACCGGGATCGTGGTCGGAATGCATGCGATCTTGTTGCCGATTCTGTATTTCAGCTTGAGCCAGGTCGTGCGCGCCAGTCACGAGAGTTTGTTCCTCGATCATGCGCGGACATTCACGCGGATGATTGCCGACCAGCTCGAGGCGGAGGGGCCCGACGCCGCCAATCAGCACATTGGCGATCTGCTGGACTTAGCCATGCTGAACGGCACCGGAGTCTACGCCGAATATATCGACGAACACCGCCACGTTCGCAGCCTGCTCGGCCCGGCGGATTTCGCCATGCCGCTGCTGCAGGATTTCGCCTACGGCGAACACGGGGACCGGCTGTACTACATGAAGGTGCCGCTTAGCGTCGGCGGGCATGCGGCGGAATTGCGTATGGCATTCGATGAAAGCCCGACCGAGGAGCGGATCAAATTGGCTTCGCGCCGAATGCTGCTGACGTTGTGCGCGTACTTCGGCGTCTCGCTGTTGATTGCCATGATAGTCGGCGTGCGGCTGTCGCGCCCGATCAGGCGACTGCAAATTGCTTCGAAGCAGATCGCCTCGGGCGATTACGGAGAACGTTTGCTGATCGAGAGTTCGATAACGGAATTGCACGACATGGCGGTCGACATGGACCACATGCGGCACACTTTAGTCGACGTCAACGAACAAATTCGGGCGGAAATTGGCGAAAAGGAGCGGGCGGAGGCGCAACGCCGCGACCTCGAGAACGAACTGCGTCACCGCCAGAGGATCGAGACCGTGGGCACGCTCGCGGGCGGCATCGCTCACGAGTTCAACAATGCCTTGGTGCCGATTACGCTGTTTACCGAGGCGGCACTCGCGGACTTGCACGACGTCGAACCCGGTCGGCAGGATTTGGGGCCTATCCGGCAGGATTTGTCGCGCGTGTTGGCCAGTGCGCGCCGTGCACGCGAAGTCGTGCGCAAGATCCTCGTGTTCAGCCACAAATATGGCGACGCGACGCTCGCCGTCGTCGACGTGCAGGCCGTCGTCGAGGAATCGCTGAAGCTGTTCTCCGCTCTGGTGCCGAGCTCGGTCATTATACGCAAGGAAATCGAGTCGCCGGTATGGCCGGTCATGGCCGACGCGGCGCTGCTGCAGCAGCTCGTGATGAATCTGTGCTTGAACGGTTTTCAGGCCTTGCGCGACAAGAACGGCGTGCTGACAATCGGCCTGCGCAACAGCGACGGCGCTCAGGCGCCGGCGGGCACCGCGCCGATGACGCGATCGGTGGAGCTTTGGGTACGGGACAATGGTCGTGGTATGGACCAGGCAACCGCCGGGCGGATCTTCGAGCCCTTTTTTACGACCAGACAAGTCGGCCAGGGCACCGGTCTCGGCCTGTCGGTCGTGCACGGCATCGTCGAGAGTTTTGGTGGCCGCATCACGGTGGAGACGGCGGTCGATCGCGGATCACAATTCACTGTGTTCCTTCCCGCCGCCGAAAACGCCGTGGCCGAGGTTGCGCGATCCGGCGTAACCGAGGAGCCGGTTTGACGGAAATTTTAATTGTTGACGACGATGGCGACGTGCGTGATGCGCTGCGGTACGTCCTCGAGCGGGGGGGCTTTAGCGTGCGCATCGCCGGCAACGGCGCGGACGCGTTGGTCGACCTGCGTAAATCCGGCGCCGATATCGTCATCACCGACATCATCATGCCGCTGTTCGACGGGGTGGAGACTATCCACGCGATTCGCGAAGAGTTCCCCAACATCCGCATTATCGCGATTTCCGGCGGCGGCAACGTCGGCGCCGGCGAATACCAGCCGGAGGCGATCACTACGTCCGCCTATCTCGCCGCCGCCACCAAGTTCGGTGCCGATGCAATCTTGGCCAAGCCCTTCGAAACTGCCGAGCTATTGGTCGTCATCCGGCAATTGACCGCCAGCGTATAAGGAGCGATCGCCTGGCCGGCGAGGCCGCCTCACCGCCCTGTCATGCGGGAGCCGCCTTGCGCGGCCGATTCGGCGCCGACGCAGCGCATCTCGAAATCGCCGATCAGTACGATATCTCCCTGCTGCAGCCGATGGCGCTTGATCCGGCTGCCATTGACGATCGTGCCGTTGCTGCTGCCGAGATCGACAAGAATCGTGTGAACCTGCGCGCCATCGCTGACCGTGACGAGTTCGCAATGTTGGCGGCTGATGTATTTGCTGTCGAGCGTCACGTCATTGACCGCCGTGCGGCCTATCTTCAGGCGGCCCGGCGCCAGCGGCAAATCCGCGACCGTACGGCCGGCGCGCGCGATCAGAATCCGGCTGTCCGCCGCGACGAGGCGCGTCGGTTCGTCCGCGCGCTTCCCGGCAGCCGGGGCGGGCTCGATCGGGGCGTTGGCGGGTCGAGCCGGTTCGACCGTGGCGTCGACATCGTGGTTGCGCGCGCAAGACTCCAGCCACTTCGGATCCCGCGCGGCTTCACGAACTTCGCCGTCGGTTACGCGTTCAATCCGCCGCGCGGCGCAAAATGTCAAAGTCAAATCGCAGAGCATGTTGATCGAGCGCGGTACGCCCTGCGTATACGCAAATATTTGCGCAAAGGCCGCATCGTTGAACACGCGGCGCGATTTGGCGCCGGCGAATGCAAGCCGTGATTCGATATATGCGCCGACGCCCGTTGCGCTGAGCGGCCGTAGCATGATCGGCTCGAAGCTGGCGCGCGCATCGCCGCCCGTGGCCCAGGCGGGAATCGCCGCGCCGCTCGCGCCGCCCGTGCGGCCGAGCAGAAGGATGCCGAGGCGGGCGCTCTGCCGGCCGAGCCGCAATAGACTCTGCAGCAGCTCGTGCTCGAAGCATTGCGCATGATCGATGATCAATAGGGGGGGCAAGGACCGAGGCGATGTGCTGGCGAGCATGGCCGGGATGCTGGCTTTGCCTATACCCGGATCGGTCGAGACGTTGAGCTGCAATGCGATCGACTGCGTCAGCTCGTCTATCGTCATTTGCGGCTGATTGATGCGTATGATCGGCCGCGCGTCTGATTCGGCGCGCAGAACGCATTCCAACAGCAGCGTCTTGCCGACGCCCGCCTGGCCGGCGACCACGGTCAATGGTTCGCGGCGCTGGAACGCGCCGCGCAATTGATCGAACGCGCGCTGATAAGCCGCGTCCATGACCGCAAATGCCGGGTCCGGGCGCAGTCGAAAAGGCAGCAGTCGTAGTCCAAACAAGTCGAGGTACATGAACTCACCGATGCCTAACGCGGGGTCCGCGATCCGCTTCAGCGCCCGCGGAGTTCACATTATTACCAGCGCGCGCCCGGAAAAGCTCGGCAAATCGGCGCGCTACGGTGTTGTCCTACCGATACACGGCGCCGATCCCCGATTCATCGCTAGTCCAGGCTAGAATGGTCCAGCCGCTCGGCTAATCTCCCCAGGCGGTATGGCACGAACGCATCGTGTCCGCTGACGCCGCCGTTTTCGAGCGCCCGTTTTATGATGCACTGCATAAATTCGATGAATCAGAAATGGATTGGGGCCGGTTGCCTGATCGAATGGCCGATTCCGTGAGCTCGCCGCGCAAGCCATCAGCGGCCAGACTAGCGCCGCGATCTTCGACCAGGCCCGACACGAAGCGTGCCGCGCGCAACCGCGCAGGGCGACGGATAATCAGGATGCTTCGACCGTGATAGCCCGCGGACTTGCGCAGTGGCTACGGCGCAGCCTGCCGCAGGCGAGCGGCTTGGTGCTCGGGGTCGGCTCGGACGGCCACGGCGGGGTGATTAGGGCGGCGGTGCGCCTGCCGCGCGCTTGGGTCGGACGACGCTTGCAGGGCAAGACGCTCGCGACTCGCGGCGACGGTCGGCGCGATGACGTCCGGCCCGGCCGGCCGAAATCGTCAGCCGAATTCAACGGCATCGAATTGCCGCGGCGCCTGCAGGGGTTCGATCAATGGTGGTTGCCGTTGAACGATGCCGGCGGCGCCATCCAAGCGATCATCGCGTTCCTGCCGCCGAAAGAAGCGGGGCCATTGAAGCGCAAGCCGGCGGCGGGTATTTCACTCGGAGTGCAGCGGCTTACCTCGATCGCACAGCTGGCGCGCCAGGGTGCGCCGATGCATCCGGCGATCAACGCCAAACAGCAATGGGAGGCGACGGTCGACGTCCTGCCGGAGATCATTTGTCTGCTGGACAGAGAACGGCGCGTCTCGCGGATCAACCGCACGATCGAGCGTTGGGGGCTCGGCAACGTGCGCGAGTCGATCGGCCGCGACCTCCATGCCCTATTGCATCCGCGGTGCGACGGCCGGGAATGCGGGCTGCGCCGGGCGCTCGACGATGGCTGGCGCCAGGCCGCCGGCAGCAGCAACACTGCCGAACAGCAGATCGCCGATCCGATCTTGAACAAGACCCTGGGCATCAGCGTCCGGCATTTGCGGCGGAGTACCGGAATCGCCGGGCTGGCTCGCGGCGTCCATGCGGTCTGCGCGATATCGGACGTGACCGCGCTAGTGGCCGCCCAACAGCAGCTGCGGTCTCTCAACGAGCAGCTCGAGGAGCGCGTACGCGCACGCACGGACGAGCTGACGCGCGCCAACACCGAGCTGCGCAACGAAATTGCGCGCCGCGAGGAGGCGGAGCAGGAACTGCGTGAATCGCGCAACGAGCTGTCGTCCCTGTCGGTGCAGTTGATGCATGCTCAGGAGATCGAGCGCAAGCACATCAGCCAGGAATTGCACGACGCGGTCGGCCAATCCCTGTCCGCGGTCAAATATACGCTGGAGCGATCGGTGCAGCTACTCGACCACCCGGAGCTCGGCAGTCTTGCCGAAGCACTGGAATTGGCGGTATCGCACGTCTATCGCACGATCGAGGACGTGCGCGCGATCTCCTCGAGCTTGAGACCGCCGCTGCTCGATGATTTGGGGCCGGCGTCGGCGATCCGCGCCTTTTGCCGCGAATGGAACGCCGTCTATTCACATATTGCGCTCAACGTCGATGTGCCGGTCGGCGATACGGAAGTCCCGAGAACCCTCGGAGTCAGCGTATTTCGAATCGTCCAGGAAGCGCTCAACAATGTCGCCAAACACGCCGGAGCGAAGACCGTCGGCGTCGCGGTTCGCATCCTTGATCAGAAGCTGATGGTCGACGTCAGCGACGATGGGGTCGGATTCAGCCAGAGCCATAAAGCTCGCCTGCGGATTCGCGGCAGCGGCTGGCGCGGCATCCGGGAACGCGCCGAACACGACGGCGGCAGACTGACCATTACCTCGTTGCCGGGCTGCGGCACGAACCTATCGGTCGTGTGGCCGCTGGTAGGGGCCCTAACGCCGGCCGAACCGTGACCGGGTACGCTGCACTGCGGCTAAGCCGTTAAGACAAATCAGGATTTTGTCTTAATTCCGCAAGTCTCTACCATGTTCTCCTACCTTCGCTTTCCGGGGGGAGTGCGTACAGTTCCAGGCATGCTATCTATACGCGCGCCCGTCCTGCGCCGCTCGCGCGGGTTCACGCTGCTCGAGCTGCTGGTCGTCATGGTGATCATCGGCTTGCTCGCCGGATTCGTTGCGCCGCGCTACTTCGCTCAGGTCGGGAAATCCCAAGTCAAGGCCGCCAAGGCGCAAATCGACGCGCTCGACAAGGCGATAGAGGCGTTCCGGCTCGACGTCGGCCGCCTGCCGACGACCGAGGAGGGCCTGGCGGTGCTGAACACCGCGCCGCCGAACGAACCGAATTGGGCGGGCCCTTATCTGCAGAAAGAGGTGCCGAAGGACCCTTGGGGCCGGCCTTATCTATACGCGGCGCCCGGCACGCATAACAACGATTTCGATTTGTTGACCTACGGCAAGGACGGGCAGCCGGGCGGCACGGGAGAGAATGCGGACATCGGCAATTGGTGACCCGATGGAATTCCGCATCAAAACACTGACACCCGCGCACGCCGTACTGACGCATTCGATCGATGCCGTCAACGAGGCCGACGTCCGGCGCCAGTTCGCAATGCAGGGATTGCGGATCATTTCCGTCGCGCCGATCGGGCGGCGCAAGCTCTTTACGCGCACAGCCAAGTTCCCGCTGGTGATATTCAGCCAGGAACTCGTTGCCTTGCTCGACGCGGGTCTCTCGCTCGTCGAGTCGATCGAGGCGCTGACCGAGAAGGAAGGAAATCCGGCGCTGCGCCGGCCCTTAGAGCGGATCATGGGCCGAATCTACGAGGGCCAGACCTTGGCGACCGCGCTCGCGGAACATCCGGATATTTTCCCGCCGCTGTACGTGTCGACCGTTCGCGCCAGTGAGCGCACCGGCGGCCTGCGCGAGTCCCTGACCCGCTATATCGCCTACCAGCAACAAATCGATGCATTGCGCAACACATTGGTCAACGCATCGATCTACCCGGCCGTGCTGCTCGGCGCCGGCTTTTTGGTGACGCTGTTCCTCCTCGCGTATGTCGTGCCGCGCTTCAGCAGCATCTACGAGGAGCTGGGTTCCGATTTGCCGCTCGCCTCGCGCCTGCTGATGAAATGGGGACAGTTGCTCCACGCCCATACGCTCGAAGTGATGATCGTGGCCGTCGTCGCGATTGGCGCGGCGGCTTATGCACTGAGCCGGCCGGCGATGCGTTTGGCCGTCGGCGCCTGGATCGCCCGCCTGCCGACGATCGGTCAACAACTGCGCATCTACCAACTCGCGCGCATGTACCGCACCGTCGGCATGCTGTTGCGCGGCGGCATGCCGGCCGTTACGGCGCTGCAGATGTCGTCCGGTTTGCTCGGCGAAACCCTGCGTGTGCGGTTCTCGCAGGCGATCCAAGCCGTGCGTGAGGGCCAATCGCTCGCCAATGCGCTCGACATGCACGGGCTGACGACTCCGGTCGCGACGCGGATGCTGCGCGTCGGCGAGCGCAGCGGCAATATGGGCGAAATGACCGAGCGGATCGCGCAGTTTTACGACGAGTCCTTGTCGCGCTGGGTCGCCGTCGTGACGCGCTTGATCGAGCCGCTGATGATGACGGTTATCGGCTTATTTATCGGCTTGATCGTCATGCTGATGTATTTTCCGATCTTCCAGCTTGCCGGCAGCATTCAATGAACGCGCTGGCCAAGGACGTCGAGCAAGCCGCGATCGCCGATCTGCCGGCCGCCATCGACGAGGCCGTATTGGCGTGCGCAGTACGGGCTGCGGATGAAAAGCGTTGCTCGCCGCTCGAGCTGCTGCGCGAGAGCAGCGGCCTGTCGGGCGCCGATTTGGCGCGCTCGCTCGCCGCGCTGTTCGATTACCGCTACATCGGTGCCGAAGAACTCGGGGGTTTGACGCCGGCGTTCGATCTTTTGCCCGCCGCCGAAGCGACCCGCAGGCGCTGCGCGGTCGTGCGCGGCGACCGCGGACTGATCGCGATTCTAGCCGATCCGTTCGAGCCGGCTCTGCGCGGTTGGTTGGAGATCCGGATCGCCGAGCCGATCGAGTGGGCTTTGGCCGAAGGCGACGCACTGGCGCGGGCGATCGTCCGCCACGCCGAGAGCCTGAGGGCGATCGATTCAGTGCTGCCTGATGCCCAGGCGCATGGCAGCGCGTCCGCGGGCGTCGACAACCTGTCATACGTGTCGATCAGCGAGGACGCGAGCCCGGTCGTGCGCCTGGTGCATTCGACCGTTTACGATGCGCTGCGCGCCGGCGCGAGCGACATCCATTTGGAATCGACCGCCAACGGACTCGTCGTGCGCTACCGCATCGATGGTGTCTTGGTGCACATTGCGACGGTCAGCGGCACTGCGGTCTCGGAACAAGTCATCTCGCGCATCAAAGTCATGTCGGAACTCGACATTGCGGAGCGCCGCGTGCCGCAGGACGGGCGATTCACGATCGCGCTCGACAATCGGCCGATCGATTTCCGCGTGTCGGTCATTCCCAGCATCTTCGGCGAGGACGCGGTTCTGCGCGCGCTCGACAAGCAGGCTCTGACCGAGCGCATGAACGGGCTGCGGCTCGACACCCTGGGGTTTGATCCGAACGTCGTCTCGCGAGTCCGCCGCCTGAGCGCGTTGCCATACGGGATGCTGCTGGTCACAGGGCCTACGGGCAGCGGCAAGACGACGACGCTGTATGCGGCGATTTCCGAGACGCAGACCGGCAACGACAAGATCGTCACGATCGAGGATCCGGTCGAATATCAGCTGCAGGGCGTGCTGCAGATACCGGTCAATGAAAAGAAGGGCCTGACGTTCGCGCGCGGCCTACGCTCGATCTTGCGGCATGACCCGGATAAAATCATGGTGGGCGAGATCCGCGATCCGGAAACGGCGCAGATCGCGATCCAATCGGCGCTGACCGGCCACCTGGTGTTCACAACCGTGCACGCCAACAACGTGTTCGACGTCGTCAGCCGCTTCGTGCACATGGGAGTGGACAGCTACAGTTTCGTCTCCGCGCTTTCCGGCGTGCTCGCGCAGCGCCTGATCCGCATGGTTTGCGATCAGTGCGCCGAGCGATATGTGCCGTCACGCAAGCTGCTGGAGCAATCGCAGCTGTCGGCGGCCGTCAGCGCGTCCTACAATTTTTCGATTGGCCGAGGATGCCCGCATTGCCGCGGCACCGGCTATCGCGGTCGCAAGGCGATCGGCGAGCTGTTGGTCATGACCGATGAGATCCGTGAAGCGATCATTGCGCGCGCCCCCGTCCGCCAATTGAAGGAATTGTCGCAGCGTTCCGGCGTGCGGCTGCTGCACTCGGTTGCCCTCGATCTGGTGCAGCGCGGCGAGACGACGCTCGAGGAGGTCAACCGTGTTACGGTTATGGCCTGACGAACTCGGCGTTTTCCTCGCCCCGCGGCGCCTGTGCATGGTCCGATTGCGGCGCGGACTGAAGGTAAAAACCCTGCGTGAAGAGGATCTGGATCTGCCTGCCGATGTCTCCGGCCCCGGCGGATGGGAAGGCGCGCTCGCGGCGCTGGAAGCGAAGCTCGTCGATCCCCTGTGGGGCGGCGCAGGCATGCGTGCGGTCATCGCCGATCACTGGGTCCGCTACGCGGTCGTGCCGTATGCGGCGGAATTGAGCGGCGAGGCCGAGCGCGAAGCGCACGCCCGCGAAATGCTGGCCAGCTTGTACGGCGACGCGGTCAGCGGCTGGGCGCTGTGCGTCTCCGACGCGCCGCCCGGCGTCTCGCGGCTGGCTTGCGCGATGCCGAGCGCGCTGCTCGAGGGCTTGCGCGAAGCTTGCCGCCGCGCCGGCGCGAAATTGATCTCGTTGCAGCCGCAGTTGATCGCGGCCCACAACCACTGGCGAGGCGCCATGCCGGCCACGGATGCCTGGTTCGTCACGATCGACGAGGGTTCGCTGGCGGCCGCACGCCTGCGCGCGGACGGCTTCGATCGCGTTCACACCGTGCGAATCGGCGCTGACTGGAGCCGCGAACTGAAGCGCTTGCAGACCTTCGGACGCCTCTCGAATACCAGCGCGACCGATGGGCGAGTCTACGTCGACGCGCCGCGCGCATGGCGCGAAGCCGGCGCCGGGATGGGCGGGGATCTCGAATGGTTGGAACATGCGCCGGAGCGGCCGACGACGCTGCGACGCTTGGAACGATTGCGCAGGGGCGTGGCGTGAGGGCGCTCGTGCATCTCGATTTCGTCGAGCGGCGCGCCCGCACTCCGTATGCCGGGGCGCTGTTGCTGGCCTTCGGCGTGCTCGCCGTCGGGATCGCGCTCGCCGCCTATCAAATGAACTTGCAGCACCGCGACGGATTGGAATTGAAGCTCGCGCAAGCGATGCGCCTGACGCACCGCAACCCCGAGAATTCCCTGCTCGCGGCCCGCGAAGCCGCGGCAACCGAGCGGACCGCGCAGGAACTGTCGATCCCGTGGACGCATCTGCTCGCCGAACTCGAAGCGGCTAGCAAGGATACGCAGGGCCAGGTCTCGGTCCTTGCGGTCGAGCCCGATCATGACAAGCACGCGGTGCACATCAACGGAGAGTCGAAAAATCTCGCGCTCGCGATCGCCTACGTGCAGCGGCTGCAAAGGAGCCGTTCACTGCGTTATCCGATGCTCGATCGCCATGATGTGCAGAAGGACGATGCCGAGCATCCGGTACGCTTCGAGCTGACCGGCGAGTGGAGGGATTCGCCATGAGCGAGCCGCTGCCGACCGCCGTCCCGACTGCCGTCTCTACTGCAGTCTCGACGCAAACGGTCGTCGCCGCCGCGACGATGCAGCAGCGGGCCGTGCAGGCGGTCCGGGACTCGCGCCGTTCCTTGACCGGCTTCGTGCCGCAGCTGCAATACCGGCTGACGCGCTTGGGATGGAGCGGCCTCGGCGGCATCGCCGCCCTCATCGCCGCCGGCGTCGTAGCGATCACGCTGCTGTTGCCGGCACACCAGTCGGTCGTCGCGATGCGCGCCGAATTGTCGAAGGCCGCCGCGCCGTTCGCCCATCGTTCGGCCAGCTTTTCGGGCGATTCCTTGATCGCGACGCTGCCGACCCGGATGCAGATTCCGGCCGTGCTCGGCCAAGTGATCGCGCAGGCGAACAAGGCGGGCGTCGCGCTCGACGAGGGCCGCTATTCCTACAGTCCGCCGAAGGCGGGAACTCTCGGCCGCTACGCCTTCGAATTTCCGGTCAGCGCGCCGTATCCCGCGGTCCGCGATTTTATCGACCGAACCTTGATCGCGGTACCCGCGGTCGGTCTCGACAAATTGCGCATCGAACGCAAGAAAATCGGCGATACGGCGATCAACGCCGAAATCGGTTTCGTCGTGTTCGTGCGCGGAGAGTAACCCCATGGAAATCGCGGCCCGCGAAAAAATCTTGATCGGCGCGGCACTGCTGGTGGCCGGTTTTGCGCTGTTCGGCCCGTCCGGGTCCGGCACGGTAGAGCCGGCACGCGGCCGTGCGAATGCGTCCGCCGACCGCGAGGGACCTGGCGCCGCCGCGCAGCCTCAAGTCGGACACGCCATCGCTAGACTCGCGAACCGAGTCGCCGACGCGGCTTCGGATGCCGCGCTGTTCGCCGCGCACTCCTGGTACACGCCGCCGCCGCCGCCGCCGCCCGCGCCGCCGCCGGTTGTGGTCGCGCCGCCCGTGCCGACGGCTCCGCCGCTGCCGTTCGCCTATATGGGCAGCTATCTGCGCGACGGCGACAAGCCGGTCTATTTCTTGACCCGCAACGATCGCATCTACGACGTCAAGGCCGGCGACACGCTCGACAACACCTATACATTCGAAGGTTTGAGCGGCAATACCTTGGTGTTCACCTACAAGCCGTTGAACACGCGGCAGACCCTTGCGGTCGACGGAGCCCTATGATCAGGTTTACGCGTCGCTTGGCGGGCCTTGCAATCTTGGCGGCCGTGCTCGGCGGTTGTGCGGCCGAACGGCTGCATCAGCAGGGATTGGAGTCGATCGACCAAGGCAAATACGAATTGGGCGTCTCGCAACTTGCCGAGGCGGCGCAGCGCGATCCCAATAACATGACCTACCGGCTCGATCTGCAGGCGCGCCGCGAGACCGCCGTGCAGAAATTGATCGGCTTGGCCGACGCCGCGCGCGGCACCGGCGATCTCGAAGGCGCGGCGGCCACCTACCGTCGAGCTTTGTCGATCGATCCGGCGAACGACCGCGCTCTGAAGGGACTCGAGGGTCTCGACGCCGACCGCCGTCATGCGGTGGCGGTAGCCGAGGCGCAAAAGGACTTCGACCGCAAGGATCTCGATGCGGCCGACGCAAAGCTGCGCGCCGTGCTCGCCGAAGATCCGGGCTATGCTCCGGCGGTGAGCCTCGCGGCAAAGATCAATGTCGCGCGCGGTCCGATGACCGTGATTCCGAAATTGCAATCGCGCAATGACGCGAAGGTGACGCTGCAGTTCCGCGACGCGCCGACCAAAATGGTGTTCGAAGTGCTGTCGCGCCAGACCGGCATCAATTTCATTCTCGACAAGGAAGTCAAAAGCGACGGCAAGACGACGATCTTCGTCCAGGACGTGCCGATCGAACAGGCGATCGACCTGGTCCTCGATCAAAACTCTCTCGCCCGGCAGGTGCTGTCGCCGAATATGGTGTTGATCTACCCGAACACGGCGGCGAAGCAGAAGGAATACGAACAGCAGATCGTGCACGCCTTCTACTTGACGAACGCCGCCCCGAAGGACGTCGAGAACCTGCTGAAGACCGTGCTCAACGCCAAGACGCTGTACGTCGATGAGCACGCCAATTTGGTCGTCATGCGCGATACGCCGGATGCGGTGCGCATGGCGGAGAAACTCGTCGCTTCGATCGACGTGCCGGTGCCGGAAGTCATGCTCGAGGTGCAGGTGCTGGAAATATCGCGCAGCAAGCTGCGTACGCTCGGCATCGCCTACCCCAGTTCGCTGACCGCGACGGCGGGCTCCCCTGCCGGGACGGCCTCCGGGGCGACCGGATTGTTGCTGTCCGATCTGGCGCACTTGAACTCGAAGACGACCGGCGTGTCCTCGCTCGCCGTTACTTTGAACGCGATGGAGACCGCCGGATTGACCAACACGCTCGCGAGCCCGCGGATCCGCGTGCGCAACAACGAGAAGGCGAAGATCTTGATCGGCAGCCGCGTGCCGGTGATCACGAACAGCGTCACACCGACCGCCTCGGGCAGCCCGGTCGTCACCGGCAGCGTGCAATACTTGGACGTCGGCTTGACGCTGGATGTGCAGCCGACGATACGCTTGGACGGGGACGTGGCGATCAAGATCGGCCTCGAGGTCAGCTCGATCTTGAACCAGATCACGACTTCCTCCGGCACCGTCGCCTACACGATCGGCACGCGCAATGCCAACACTTTGCTTGAATTGAAGGACGGCGAGACGCAGATTCTCGCAGGTCTAATCCAGGATTCCGACACGCGCAGCGATGCGAACATTCCGGGGCTCGGCGACATCCCGATCGTCGGCCGCTTGTTCGGCTCGCGCAATACCGACCGCGAGAAAAACGAGATCGTATTGTCGATCACGCCGCGGATCATCCGCTCGCAAACTCGGCCGGCGGCGGACGTCTCCGAATTCTGGTACGGCAGCGAGAGCCGCATGACGACCTCTCCGTTCGGCGCCGCGTATAGCAACAACAACAGCGGTAAGGCGCCGGCGAGCGGCGCGCCGTTCGGCAACGGCATGCCGATGGTTGCCGACGTCTCCGGTGGATCGCCGGTAGCCGCCGTGTCCGGCGGCACAGCCGTCGCCAGCGGCCCCGCACCGGCTTCGCCCGAGGCGATCGCCGCGGCGATGCGGGCCGCTGCGGCCGCGCGCAGCGCGCCGTCCGGACCGCCGCCGAAAGCGGTGGTCACGCTCGACGGCCCTGCTCAGGTCAATGTCGGCGAAGAATTCAACGTCACGGTACGCCTCGGCACCGACAAGGGCATCAGTCACCTGCACGGCCAGGTGCGGTTCGATCCGACCGCCGTGCAACTAATCAGCGCGACGACCGGGGACGCGGTGCCGGCGAGCGCCGGCAGTCCGAAAGTCGATGCCCGCAGCGGCGGCGCGCAAATCGACGTGACCTCCAGCGAAGAGCCGATTTCGGGCGAGGGCACGTTGATGGAGCTGCGCTTCAAGGCGCTCGCGCCGCGCAGCGCGAGCGACATCGCTGCACAGGTATCGGCTTTGGGGGCGGGCGGTTTGCCGTCGGCGAACGCCGCAGCCGCACCGCTGAAACTCGTGATTCAGGCGCCCTAGAGAGCAGTGCATGCGCGCCCGCGGCTTCACGCTGATCGAGCTGGTCATCACGGTCGCGATCATCGGCCTGCTCGCGACCGCGGCGCTCCCCCTCGCGCAGCTCGCGGTTCAGCGCAGCAAGGAAACCGACCTGCGCACGGCGCTGCGCGAAATCCGCACGGCAATCGATGCGTATAAGCAAGCCGCCACCGAAGGGCGGGTCGAGGTCAAGGTCGACGCCAGCGGATATCCGCCGACTCTGCAGACGCTCGTCGACGGCGTCGAAGACGCGCGGAGCGAAAAGAAGGTCATGATCTATTTCCTCAGGCGCATTCCTCGCGATCCGTTCTTTCCGGACGGATCGGTCGCGGCTGCCGACACCTGGGGACTGCGCAGCTACGCGAGCCCCCCCGATGCGCCGGCCGCCGGCGATGACGTCTACGACGTTTATTCGCTCGCCGCCGGCAAGGGCATCAACGGAGTGCCCTACCATGATTGGTGATGCGCGAACCCGCGGCTTCACGCTGATCGAGCTGCTGGTCGTCATGGCGATCATCGGCATGCTGCTGATGATCGCGGTGCCGCGCTACTATCACACGCTCGAGCGCTCGCGCGAGACGATTCTGGTGCATGACCTGTCGGTCATGCGCGAGGCGATCGACAAATATTACGGCGACCTGGGGCAATATCCGGAGGCGCTGCCGGCGCTCGTCGATAAGCGCTACATCCGCGCGATACCGGTCGATCCGGAGACGAAGTCGGCGCAGACCTGGACCGTCGTGCAATCCGACGATCCCGATCATCCGGGCGTGCGCGACATCCACAGCGGCGCAACGGCCAATGCGATCAACGGCACGCCTTTCGCCAGCTGGTGAGACCGCCCGGCGCCGCGGTCGCCCGGAGCGGGGGTTCACGTATATCGGCCTGTTGATCGCGATCGCGATCATCGGCGCTGCGCTGGCGCTGGTCGGCCAGGTCTGGTCGACGCAGGCCCAGCGCGAACGCGAGGTGGAACTGTTGTATCGAGGGGATGCGATTAGGGCCGCGATCGGCGCCTATCTGCTGCAAAGTCCGGGCGGCGCCCGTCAATTCCCGCAACAGCTCCAGGACCTCGTACTCGATACGCGCTGGCCACAGACGAAGCGCTACTTGCGCCGGATATACGAGGATCCCATCACCGGCGCCGCCGATTGGACGCTGATCCGTGCTGCCGACGGCGGCATCATGGGCGTCGCCAGCAGTTCCAAAGGGACACCGATCAAGGCCAAGGGGTTCTCGTTCGCGGATGCGAGCTTCGAAGACGCCAAATGCTATTGCGATTGGCAGTTCATATTCCTCGTTCGGGGACGCTATGTCGCCCCGATCGTCAACCCCAAACCGCTCGGCAACTGAACCGGCAGGATGGCGGGGGGCCGCGGAAACGGCGCTAGGGGCCTGCCCGCGTGTTCGGGGTAGGTGTTCTACCCATACTGCCTGGACGGGCGCGCGCGGATAATCGGATGCTCGGAAAACCAACCGGCATGGGGGCATCGATGATCAGACGGTTCCGGAGCTTGACCTGCCTGATCGGCGGCCTTATCGCCGCCGCCGGAGCCTTCGGCGCCGACGCATCGACGGATATGGCGGCGGACATGGGCCAACAGGCGGTGCGCTCGCAAGCCGCGTACCTTACGCCGCGTGTCAGCTTGGTGCGCGACGACGGCAAGCGCGTCGCCTTTCCGGCCGACCTCGACGACGGCCGGCCGGTCGTGATGAATTTCGTCTACACCAGCTGCACGACGATTTGTCCGATGAGCAGCCAGTTGTTCGAGCGTCTTCAGAAGGCGCTCGGCGCCAAGCGCGAGGCGGTCCACCTGGTGTCGATTTCGATCGATCCGGAGCAGGACACGCCGGCGCGACTACGCGCCTACGCGCGAAAATTTCATGCGGAGCGCGGCTGGGATCACTACACCGGGACGACGGCGGCGATCATCGCCGTGCAGAGCGCCTTTGCCGCCTATCATGGCGACAAAATGAGCCACACGCCGCTGACGATGATGCGTTCCGCACCCGGACAGCCGTGGGTTCGTTTCGACGGCTTCGCGACGACCGCCGATCTGCTGGCCGAGGCCAAGAGTTGGCAGGGCGTGCCCGGCCTCGCCCGAGCGGTGCCGTAGTGACCGCGGGCGGGCTTGCGGCGCAGCGGGCCCATGTAGTCAAGCGGCGGCTGAGGCCGGGCATAACGGTCCAAATAGCGGCCCTCTTGGGTTTATGCGCCGCGATCGGTCTGCCATGCGTGTCGCGGGCGGATATTTACTCGTTCACCGATGCGAGCGGCGTTACCCACTTCAGCAACGTGCCGTCCGATGGGCGGTACAGTCTGCTCATCGCGACGCCGGCGGATGATTCGACCGAGCCCGCAGGGGCCGTCAAAGGGACGCCGGTCAACTGGCTCGCGCGCTCGGCGCAGTACGACCACGCCATCAGCGCGGCGGCCAAGTCCTCGACCATTCAGGCGGCGCTGGTGCGCGCCGTGATCGTCGTCGAGTCCGGTTTCAATCCGCGGGCCGTGTCGAAGAAGGGCGCGGTCGGGCTGATGCAGCTTCGGCCGGCGACGGCGAAGCGCTACGGTGTCAAAAACATGTACGACCCCGAACAGAACATAAAGGCCGGCACCAGGTACTTGAAGGACCTGTTGGTGCACTTCGACAGCAATCTCGAATTGGCGCTGGCCGCCTATAACGCTGGCGAGCAGGCCGTCGAGCATTACGGTCGGCACATTCCGCCCTACCCCGAGACCGTCAACTACGTGCCCAGCGTGATTCGGGTGTACCAGAAATTGCTCAATCAGGCTCACGGGAGCGGCGTTTGAATGGCCATGCGCCGGCGCCCGGCGCGGGTTTGACCACTGCCGGGCCTCGTGGCCGCCGACTGGGGCATGTACGGTCGTTCCTACGCCGCAACTACGATCTTCCCTACCGCCGGGCGGGGGGCAATTGACGCCCGTTGCCGGAGAATATGGCTTGGTGGGGATGACACAGGCCTGGTACCTGCAGCGATCGACCTCTAGGGCTAGGCGGGGCTTCGAAATCGAACGCCCCGCCAATTTTTCCTTGGATACGTGCGAGCGACTCAGGCGGCGGCGATAAATGGGAGGCTAATCACAACGTTGACGTGCCGGGACGTGAAATTGCGCTACCGGTGCTATCGGTGGCGCGACATCCAAGATAATCTATGCGCCGGTTGGACGAGACCGATGTCACCGATGTCTTTGAGTGGAACGCGCGTTGGGAATTTCTTCGGAGGTAGCGGGCATGGAGCCGAGCACTTTCGCCGTCGATGAGCCGATCTGGCCGGACTACGCCAGGCAGAACCAGCGGCGGTTCAAACTCGTATTGATCGACGATCATCCGGTGGTTCGTGAGGGGTTGGCGGCCTTGCTGTCGATCGAGAGCGATCTGCAAATCGTCGGCGATGCCGGGAATGTCGAAGACGCCATCAAGCTGATTCGCGAACGGACCCCTGATTTGGTCGTGTGCGATTTGACGATGCCGGGCTATACCGGCAGCAACGCGGTGCGCAAGCTGCGTTCGGAGTTTCCGCTGACGCAAATCTTGGTGTTATCGGCGCATTGTTCCGTGGAGTGCATTCGCGAATCCTTCGGCGCCGGCGCCAACGGCTACGTGCGCAAGGACGCTTTCCGAGGGGATCTTCTCTCGGCGCTGCGCCGCGTCGTGCGCGGAATTCATGCCACCTGTCCCGGGGTCGGCGATTTGGTCATCGACGATTGGTTGGAGGGACCGGCGGCGGCGCCGGCAAGTGCGGAAGTCGTACTGAATCCGGAGGAACGGAAGGTACTGCGGTTGATCGCGCTCGGCGTGCCGACTCGGCGCATCGCCGAGGAGCTCGGCCGCGGTGTCAAAGCCGTCGAGAAATACCGGATGAATCTCATGCGCCGACTAAACCTGCAAAGCACGGCGGCGATCGCGCGTTTTGCAGTGCAGTGCAAGCTGCTGACGGTACAAGAGGTCGACCGGCTAGTCGCCGTCGATTGACCATGCAACGGGTGCTGATCGTCGACGACGAACCGTTTGTTCGTGAGGCGCTGCAGCGCGTGCTTGGTTCCAAGGCGTTCGAGGTCGACGTGGCGGCCGATGCCGAGGCGGCTATCGCGAACCTGGCCGTGGCGCCGGCCGATCTCGTGATCATCGACATCGTGCTGCCCGGCACCGACGGCGTCACCGCGATCGGTTTGATCCGCGCCGAGCATCCGCACGTGCGCATCATCGCGATTTCCGGGGGCGGCAACTTCGGCCTCAAGGATTACCGGCCGGACGCGATTTCCACCAGCGCTTATCTCGCCGCGGCCAAATTGGCCGGCGCCGATGCGGTGCTCGCGAAGCCGTTCGAAACCCAGGAATTGCGCTCGGTGATCACGCAGGTGCTCGCGCCTCGGCCGGCCGCGGCGGCCGGGTGACGAGACGCCCGACAACTCTGGCAAAATCAGGTTGACAGCATATGGGTTTTCCCTTATTTACCTGTAATATGAGATGTGCGTCACAGAACGCACGGGATGGCCGGGGAATAAGGGATGTATTCATTGGCGATCAGCCACGCACGTCTGATGCGCGAGTCGACCGACCGCGTTGCGGGCGCTTTGCGCAGCGATAATTCCACGGAGCAATTGATCGCCCGCCGGTTGCTGGAGAATCCGGAGACATGGTCGGTTTGGGAAAGCGAACATTCCGACCTGATGCGCCAGGTCGTTGTCTACGGCTTCCGGAAAACCCAGGCGGTGGTCCTCAAGAAAGCCGCCTTCCGGCTGATTCACCGCAAGGCCCTGTTCGAATATCTGCGCAACGATTGGGTGCGCGGCGACATGCGCCGGCGCATCATCGAGTCGTTCCATCCGACTTGGAGCTATTCGCGCGCGGTCATCGCCGAGCATGGGGTGTATCTTCGCAAGGCGTGCAGTTATCTATGCACGAGCCACGTCGGCAGCGGGCTGGTTCACGACGTCGGCTTCATGGGGCCGATGGCGCGCTACGAGGCGCTCTATGGCGAATACTTCGACGCGTTCTGCCGCACCTATTTCAGCGACCCGACGACTGAGGAACCGGCGAGCGCCGTGCTGCTGCCGCTGCTGAAGTACGAACTCGATCAGTGCCGCGAGGCAATCACAAATCCCACTCCCGAAATGCAGCGCTCGCTGGAGCGCGAGGCCGAATTGCGCAAGCCGACCGGCGATACGGTGCGGCTGCCGCGCTTGCAGCTCGGGCGGGATGGCAGGCCCTTAGTCAACCCGTAAGCGGCTGAAACGTTAATCCGTCACACTCCGCCCCGCCCGCGCTATCGGCCGGACGGCGGCGTGTATGATATTTGCGTATCGGTTCGATACCGGTCCTGGAGGCACCTATGCCACGCATATTCCACATGCTGCTTACGCTCGCCGCGATCTCGCTCGCCGGCTGCGGCGGCAGCGACAATCCATACGGGTTTCCATCCGGGCCGCAGGCGGTGATCCAAGTCCTGCACGCCTCGGCGGATGCGCCGGACCTCGATGTGCTGATCGATGGATCGATCGCGATACCGGATCTCGACTACGGCGATGGCAGCGGCGAGTATTGGATTCCGGCCGGTGCGCACACATTGGCCGTGCAGGCGCGGACGCCGGGCGGACCGACGACCGTGATCCCGGCGACCGACCTGAGCTTCGCGGACAACACGGTCTACACGGTCGTCGCCGAGGGAGACGTCGCGAATATTGGTCCCGTCGTATTTTCGCAGGTCGAATCCAATCCTCGCGGCCAACGCGACTCGACTGCAGATCGTCCACGCTTCGCCGTCCGCGCCGGCTGTGGCGGTTTACGTTACCGCACCGGGCGCCGACTTGGCTTCGAGCACGCCGCTCGGAACGGTTGCCTACCAAGGATCCCTGGGTCCGATCGACCTGCCGTCGGGACCGTACGAAATTCGCATCACGCCGGCAACGGGAGTCGCGCCGGTGCTGTTCGACTCGGGCACCGTCACGCTGTCGGCGGGCGCCGATTTGTTGCTGGCCGCCATCCCGAATACCGGACCCGGCGCTGCGCCGATCGTGTTGGCGGCGAGCGATGCCTACGGCGACAATACGCGGCTCTACGATGTCGGGACGCCGTCGACCTTGCGCGTCGTGCACGACTCGCCGGACGCTCCCGCGCTCAGCGTGACGGCGACCAGCGGCGCTACGGCGACCGTGCTGACGCCGAACGTGGCCTATCCGAACTTCGTGCCTTATCAGACGATCACCTCCGGCGCCTATGCGCTGCAGATCACTCCGGCCGGCAACGCCACCAGCGTACTCGTCGATCAGAATCAGACTCTTTACCAGGGCCATGAGTACACGGTCTACGCGATGGGCGCGCTCGCGAACATCGGCGCCTTGGTGACGCGCGATTACCGGCGCCGGCTCGCCACCGAAGCGAAGCTGCGCATCATCGACGGGGCGCCGTCGATCGTCAGTGCCGACATTTATCTGACCGCGCCCGGGGCCGGCGTCGCGGCGTCGAGCCCGGTCTACGCCGGCGTGCCGTTCTCCGGGGACACCGGGTTCCAGGGCTACGCCGCAGGCTCCTACGACTTGACCGTCACCGCGAACGGCAGCAAGACCGTGCTGATCGGTCCGGTCACGATCGATTTGGCCAACAGCGGGATCTATACGGTCGTCGCGCGCGACGCGCCGGGCGGCGGCGCGCCGCAGGGACTAATCCTGCTCGACGATTTCGCGCCCTGAGGGTCGTGCGGGCGCTTCAACTCTCGAGCAAAGCGCGCCGACGCTCCTTCAATGGCGGCGGAGTCCACTGGTAGATCCATGTTTCGGTCAGCGGACGGCCGCGGATCCGCAGGTACAGGCGCAGATCGATCGGCTCGACGGAATCATCCGGCTTGAGGTCGAACAGCGCCCGGTAGCCGTTGAATTCACGTACGAAATGCGCGGTCAAGTGTTCGATGGTACCGCGCGAGGTAGTGACCGCCGCTTCAACCTTGGCGTCTTCGGCCAGCGCGCCGAGTTCGCCGCCCGTGAAGTCGACGGCGAAATGCCACGAGTAATAGCCGCGCTTTTGGCCGATCGTGCCGCCGAGGCCGGTGCGCGTCGCGAACGTCGTCGCCAGCGGCGAGCCGAACGGCATCCGCGTGCCCCAATAGAGCCGATAGCTGAACAGCAATTCCTCGCCGGGCATCGGCTTGCTCGCCGGATTCCAGAACGCGACGATGTTGTCGAAGGTTTCGTCCACGGTCGGTATCTCCACGAGCTGCACGGCGCCCTTGCCCCAGCCCGCCACGCCCGCGGCCGGAATCGGTTCGACCCACAGGCTCGGACGGCGATCGTAGTAAACGCCGTCGTCCTGATAGTGATCGAAATTCCGGTCGCGCTGCAACAGGCCGAAGCCGCGTGGATTGTCGTCGAAATAGGAATTTACCCGCAGTTGCGGCGGATTCGACAGCGGCCGCCAAATCCACTCGCCGGCCCCGGTCCACAGGGATAATCCGTCGGAATCGTGGATCTCCGGCCGCCAGTCGTGCGCTTCGCGACGATCGTTCTCGCCATAAAGGTACATGCTCGTCAGCGGCGCGATGCCGATGCGCTCGATCGGTTTTCGCGGATAAAAGGCCGCATCGATGTCGTTGATCTGCGTGCCGCCCGGCGCGATTTGCATACGCAACGCGCCGGCGACGCTCGGCGAGTCCATCAGCGCGTACAGCGTCAGCGTACCGGCTCCCGGCGAGGGTCGATCGAACCAAAAAGTCGTGAAGCGCGGAAATTCCTCGGTGCGATTCATGACCGCGGTATCGATCGCCAGGGCGCGTGCCGACAGTCCGTATTGCCGCGTATCGCCGCCGACGGCGCGGAAATAGCTCGCGCCGAGAAAGGCAGCCACGTCCGCCTTCCAGTCGGTCACGAACTGCACGCGGAATCCGGCATATCCCGGCAGACCCGCCATAGAGGAAGGCGCGATGCCGCTGCCGCCAAAATCAAATTGCTGCGGATCGTAGTGGATCTCGCGGGCGCGGCCGTCGATTACTTCGAATAGCCGCACGGGTTCCATGAAGCCGAGGCCGACGGGAAAGAACTGCAGGCGAAAATCCAAATTCTCGCCGAACCACAGCGAGTGCTCCGGGCGGAAGCGGATCGATTGATATTGGTCGTAGCTCAATTTGGCCAGAGCCGCCGGCAATACATCGCGCGGCGGGGCGTAGGCGCGGCTCGCGAGCCAGCGGGCGCGGCCCTTCAGCCAGGCAAAGTCGAATGCTTGCGCTGCACCGCGCATTGAAGGTCTTTGCATCGCTGCGGCCAAGCGGGATCCGGCCGCGGATCCGGCGGCCAGCAGCAGTGCGGTTTTCAGCAATTCACGGCGGCGCAACATGAGTATCCTCGATGGCTCTAAATGACGAAAGTGGGTTGCGGGGCGTCGGGCAGGGCTGCAAGTTCGCCGAGCAGGCCCGCGTCGCTCGCCACCTGCACGCGCTCGAGCGGCGTCAACCAGCCGAGCGCTTCCTCGAGCGTGCGTGCGTCGCGCAACTTTTGCGCGGCTGTCAGCGCATGCGCGTCCGGTTCGCCGCGAGGACGCTCCGGTCGCGGCAAATTGCCGTGGATGTGCGCTTCCCGCGCTTCGCGATTTCGCGCCAGGTACTTCAGACCGTTTTCCGGCAACCCGGCGGCGCTCGCGAGCAGGCGCCGTCGGCGCAATACGAGGTCCGGCGGATGCGCTTCGTCCGGCGTGCGCAGCAGCGCGACTTTCGCGAGGCCTCGGCCAATCGTCTCGGAGCCGCTGACACGCGACAATGGCACCGACAGAAACAAGCCGAGCAGAGCCGGCGACACCCACGCGAGCAGCGTCGGCGACAGGAACCAGAGAATCAGCGCGGCCACGCAACTCAACAGGAAATGCCGCTTGTGATATTCCCATGTCTCGCGCCAGGAATTGCCGCCCTATTCGCGTCGTTGCGCTTTCCAACCCGAGTCGCGGCCCACCAAGACCTCGAAGACGTGACGGCTTTGGATCAACATCAAGATCGGCGCATACAACGCCGACAAAACGATTTCGAGCAATATGCTCGCGGCGACGCCGATCACGCCGCCTGCTCCGGCGCGTATTCTCGCCGAGCCGAGCGCGCGCAGCAGGCCGATCAGCTTCGGAATCAACAGCACGAACATGCTGAACCAGAACAGGTTCATCATCAGCACCGTGTCGAACCGCGGCCAAGTCGGGAACAGCTGGAAATCCTGACTGAAGTATTCCGGGCGGATCAAATGCGATTGCAGCGCGAGCGCGAAGCCGATTATCAACAGCAGGAGCCATAGCGGCGAGGACAAATAGCTCATGATGCCGATGCCCAAATGCACGCGGCTCGTGAAGCGCAATCCGGCGGCGCCGATGATCTTCGCATGCTGCAGGTTGCCCTGCGCCCAGCGGCGGTCGCGCACCGCGATATCGATCAACGAGGGCGGCGATTCCTCCCACGAGCCGCCGAGTTCGGTCGCCATAGCTACGCGCCAGCCGGCGCGGCGCATCAGCGCCGCCTCGACGAAGTCGTGGGACAAGACGAACCCGCCGAACGGCTCGCGCCCAGGCAAGCGCGGCAGACCGCAACTCTGCGCGAATGCGGCTAGACGGATGATCGCGTTGTGGCCCCAGTAATTGGAGCTGTCCCCCGACCAGGCGGCAAGACCTCGGGTGATGACCGGGCCGTAGACGCAAGCCGCGAATTGCTGCAAGCGCCCCAACAGCGTTTTCGCGCCGATCAGTTGCGGCGCGGTCTGCAGGATACCGAGCTGCGGATCGGCCTGCATCGCGAGCACGAGTGCGAGCAGCGTCGATGCATCGATCAGACTGTCGGCATCGAGCACGACCATATGATCATAGCGGCCGCCCCAGCGTTTGACGAAGTCCTCGATGTTGCCGGACTTGCGCGCGATGTTCTGCCAACGGCGCCGGTACCAGGCCGGCATGATGTCGCGCAGTGCATCGCGCAGGCGTTCGATGCCGATGGTTTCGCGAATCCATGCATCGGCGTCCGTGGAATCCGACAGCACGACGATCTCGAAGCTGCGGTTCGCGCCGGATTGCGCAAGCGCCTCCGCCATCGCTTGCAGCGCGGTCGCCGTCCGCTCCGGATTTTCGTTGTAGATCGGCATCACGAGAGCGGTCAGCGTGTCGAGCTTTCGCGGATCCTCCCCACGCGCTACCAGGCGCCGCTTGGACGCGCCGGCCAATACCGAGCCTGCGGCGAACGCGATCCATGCAAGTGAGATCGCGAAGAAAAAGATCATCAAGCCTTGCAACAAGGTCATGCTCGCGAAGCGCACGACTTGCAGCATCTGATACACGCCGTAAATGCCGACCGCGAGCGTGACGCTGATCAGTATGATCCGCGCGAACAAGACCGCGCCGCCGATCCGACCGCGGCGGCGGTGGGGCGGAGTGCGCTGCAAGTCTTGCTCGTACATCAACAGCGGCTGCTCCGGCGGCATTCCGCCGGCCGCCGTCTCGAGGTTGGCGCCTCCAGCGCAGTTCAACTGGCTGTCCATCGATAAAGCCACGTTTCAGTGACCGGCTGCTCGCCACGCATGACCCGCAGGCGCAGCTCGATCAGATCGGCGTCGCGAGGGTCGAGTTCGAAGCTGGCACGCATGCCGTGAATCGATGGATTCGGTACCAGCGCAACATTCGACAATTTACCGGCCGAGGCGGACAGGTCGAGGCGAAGCCCCTCGATCTTCTCGCCGGCGCCGACGAAATCGATCTGAAATACCCGCCGCTTGCCGTCGAGACTGGCTCCGGATCGCGTCGCCAACGTCTCACCGAAGCCCTTCGGCGGCTTCGGCTGACCGAGCCAGGTGATCCGATAGGCAAAGTGGACGGCGTGGCCCGGCCGCAAATCCGCGGCCGGCCGGAAAAGCGCGACGATGTTGTCGTTGGTGGCGCGTCCCGGACGGAATCTCCACGAGTTCGACGGCGCCGGGTCCCCAGTCGCTGCGCGGTTCAATCCACGCGCTCGGCCGGCGCTCGTAATGGGCGTTTAAGTCCTCGAAGTCCTGCGCACTGCGCGAACGCTGGATCAAACCGAACCCCTCCGGTGCGTCGTTCGTGAACGTCGATATCTGCAGTTTGGCGGGATTGGCGAGCGGCCGCCAGACATGCTCGCCGGTGTGCGTCGTGATTTGCAGTCCGTCGGAATCGTGCACTTCGGGGCGATAATCGTCGAGCCGGCCGCGGTTGGTTTCATCGAACAAGAACATCGAGGTCAACGGCGCGATCCCATAGACGTTGACAGGCGCGCGCGGGAACAACGTCATATCGACGTCCGTCGAGGTTTCGCGGCCCGGCGTCGCCGTAAAACGGTAGGCGCCGCTGGTCGATTGGCTCTCGAGCAATGCGTAAATGACTATTCCGGCGGCACCCTTGCTTGGCCGCTCGACCCAGTAATGAGTAAACGCGGGAAATTCCTCGCCCGACGGCTCCGCCGTGCCGATGGCTAGTCCGCGCGCCGCGAGGCCGAACACTTGGTCTTGCGCGATCGCACTGAAGTAGCTCGCGCCTTGAAAGACGAGAAAGTCGTCCCAAGCCTTGCGAGAATTGAGGCGCGCGCGGATCCGAAATCCCGAAAGCGGCAGCACGGCGTTGCGCGGTGGCGTCGGCATCGCCGTTCCGAACTCGAACATCGACGTCGTCGCGGCGACGTCGCGGACCTTGCCGTCTTCGACGATCGAAACCCGCACCGTTGTCTTGAAATTGACGCCGACCGGCAGCAGATCCATGCGGAACGGCAAGGCGTCGCGCCGCCATGTATCGGCCTCGGGATTGAAGCGCATGCCGCGGTACTGTTCGGGGCTCAATTTCTGCAGCCAAGCGGGCATGCTGCCGCGTTGCGGCGCGAACGGCGCCGCGGCACGGCGTTTTGCCTCGGCGATGACGAGATCGAATGAAAATGGAATGCCTGTCGGGGCTTTGACGGCAGCGCGCGGCTGCGCCGGGATCGGCGGCGTGACCAGCAGCACTCCGAGCAGCGTCGACAAATACTTCGCACCCTGAACCGGCAAAGCTACACCTCCACTCAACTCGTCGGCCGTCGATGTGGATTGCCACACCGGTCCATGCAGCCGTTCGCGGCAGCCGCTAACGATGAGCAAAGGGGCCGGCCGTGTCAACCGGATTGCTGAAGCCGGCGGCGCGGTGTGATAGCGTCCGGTAATGGTGGGGCAAGAACCGCAAGCCGCGCGTAGCGTGCTGATGATCCGGCCGGCATCTTTCGGATTCAATCCGCAGACGGCGGCAAGCAACGCCTTTCAGGGCGATCGGGTGGCATCGCCGGCCGATACGCAAGCCGCGGCGCTCGCGGAATTCGACGCGGTCGCAAGCGCGCTGGCCGGTGCGGGCATCGAGGTCGTCGTCGCCGCCGATACCGGCACGCCGGTCAAGCCGGACGCCGTCTTTCCGAATAATTGGGTCAGCTTTCACGCAGACGGCAGCGTCGTGCTGTATCCGATGCTCGCGGCCAATAGGCGAATAGAGCGTCGCGACGAGATCATCCGGCAAGTGATCCGCGACGGCGGTTTTCACGTCGCTCGCACGATCGATTTGAGCTATCGGGAAGCGGACGAGAAATACCTCGAGGGGACGGGCAGCATGGTGCTCGATCGCGCCGCGCGCGTCGCCTACGCTTGTCTGTCGCCCCGCACGGATCTCGACGTTTTAGGCGAGTTTGCGCAGCGGCTGGACTACGAGGCAGTGGCCTTCGACGCGAGCGACAGCGCCGGTCGGCCGATTTATCATACGAATGTGCTGATGGGCATCGGCACGCGCTTTGCCGTCGTCTGCGGTGCCGCCATCGACGATCCCCGCCACCGCGCCGCGGTTTTCGGCATGCTGAGGGCTGGCGGCCACGAGATCCTCGACATTTCGCGGCAGCAAATGCACGCTTTCGCCGGCAATTGCCTGGAATTCGCGTCGCCGCGCGGCCGGTTGATTATTTTGTCGGCGACGGCCTGGGAGGCGCTCGAGGAGGCGCAGCGGAGCACGCTCGCCGGCTGCGGCGAGGTACTTCGCGTCGAAATTCCGACGATCGAGCGGGTCGGCGGCGGCGGGGTGCGCTGCATGCTCGCGGACGTGCATTTGCCGAGACGCGGGTAGGGCGGGCCGGGCATCTGGTGTCATAATCGCGCGATGCTCGAACTGGGGTTCAAGGCTCTGCTGGCTTATTTGACCGGCGCGCTGCTCGGCAGCCAGATACTCGGCCGAGCGCGCGGCGTCGACATACGGGCGATGGGCAGCGGCAACGCCGGTGCCACGAATGCGATGCGCACGCAGGGCAAGCTATTCGGCCTGCTGGTCTTCGCGATCGACGTCGGTAAGGGCGTGTTCGCCGTCTGGTGGCTGCCGTCGGCGTTGCTGCCCGGTATAGGCGTCGATCCGGCGGTATCGCGCGAATGGTTGACGCTCGCCTGCGCCTCGGCCGTCATCGTCGGCCACGTCTATCCGGTATGGTCCAATTTTCGCGGCGGCAAAGGAGCGGCGACGGCCGTCGGCGTCGTCGCGGCGCTCGATTGGCGGCTGATCCTGCCGCTGATCGTCTGTTGGCTCGTCGTCGTCATGGTGAGCGGGTACGTCGGGCTGGCAACCATGCTGGCCGGCGCCGCGCTGGTCGCGGCCGTTTGTCTGCTGGAGCCCGGCAACCGGCCGTTGGTCGGATTCTGCGCGGCGCTGGCAGCCTTCATAGTCTTTACGCACCGCGGCAATATCGCTCGCATGCTGGCCGGGACCGAACATAGGGCGCGACGCCTATGGCTGATGCGGCGACGAACGGCTTGATGCATCCGTCGCTGCTCGAACGGCTCGCCGACGGTCGGCTGCACTCGGGCGTCTCGCTCGCTCAGGAATTGGGCGTGACGCGAGCGGCCGTTTGGAAAGGCGTGCAGCGCCTGCGCGCACACGGTATCCGCGTCGAGTCGCTGCCGCGGCGCGGTTATCGCCTCGCGGCGGCGCTGGAATTGCTGGATGCGGCGCTGATACGCGGCGAACTCGGCGCGGCGCGCGCGCGATCCTTGGTCTCGCTGGAGTTGCTGTTCGAAGTGGACTCGACGAATACCCATTTGCTGGCGCACGCGCCGCCGCGATACGGCTGCGCGGAAGCCTGCATCTGCGAGCTGCAGAGTGCGGGTCGCGGCCGCCGCGGCCGCCGTTGGGTCGCGCCGTTCGGCGGCAGCATCGCGATGTCCTTGAGCTGGTCATTTCGCGACACGGTGCGGGATTTGCCCGCGCTGAGCTTGGCGGTTGGCGTCGCCGTGTCGCGCGCGTTGAGGCGGATCGGCGCCCAGGGGATCGGCCTCAAATGGCCGAATGACATTTGGCTGGGGCAGCGCAAGATCGGCGGCGTGCTGATCGAGTTGCGCGCCGAGGCCGGCGGACCCGCGTTCGTCGTCATCGGCGTCGGCATCAACGTCACGCTGCCGGACGAAGCGCGCGCTGAGATCGAGAGCAGCGGCGTACGGGTCGCGGCCGTCGCGGATGCCTGCCCAATCTTGCCTTCGCGCAATCGCTTGGCTGGCGCGATCTTGGACGAATTGCTCGGCATGCTCGTACAGTTCGAGAGCGAAGGATTTGCGGCGTTTTGGCCGTCGTGGACCGCCCTCGACGTCTTGCAGGGACGCAGTGCGCAGGTCGTGATCGGCGAGCGGCACGTTGCGGGGCGCGCACGGGGCGTCGACCGCGATGGCGCGCTGCAGATGGAGGTGCAGGGAAGGATGCAAAGATTCGTTTCCGGCGAGGTCAGTCTGCGATCTGTGGGCGGTGAGGCATGAGGTCGTTGAAAGGCATCGTTATGTTGCTGGTCCTAGCCAACGTCGGCTATTTTCTGTGGACGCGCGGCATCGCAAATCCACCGCCATCGTTCGCTGCGGACGCTCCGGCGCCGACCTTGAAACTGCTTGCAGAGTCGGGAGCATCGAAGCCCGCTGCTGCTACTGCCGCCGCCGCCGGAGCGCCGGCGGCCGGCTCCGAGCCGGCGAGCGATGCAACGCCCGCCGTTGTCGCGACGGGCACGCCGACCGCATCGTCCGCGTCGGCGCTGCTCAGTGACGTGAAACGCTGCATCACGATCGGCCCCTTCGTCGATGTGGCTGAGGCGGTGCGAGCGGCAGCGACCTTGCGCGGCGGCGGCTACGAACCCCGGCAACGGGTGGCCGAGGGAGAAGTCTGGGCCGGCGAGTGGGTGTATTTGCGATTGCCGGTATCGGCGGCGGCGGTCGCGGAACTGCGCGCGAAGCTCAAGGCCGGCGGAATCGACGATGCGCTCGAGATGCCGGGACTGAACGACGGCCCGGTCTTGTCGCTCGGACTGTTCAGCGAACCGAGTCGCGCGCAGACGCGCATGCGTCAGGCGCAGGCGCTCGGCCTGCATCCGGAAATTGCCGATCGCAAACGCACCGGAGATGTCTATTGGGTGGACATCATTCTGAAGCCGACGGACTCGATGCTGAATCCGGGAGACTTGGAGGGCCAAAAGGGCCGGATCGTACGCCTGCAGGTCAAATCATGTCCGGCGTCGTGAGATTGCGCGCGAACTTGCTGCGCGTCTGCGGCGGCCTCGTCGGGTACGGCTGCCTCGCGGCTTTTCTTTTCTTGACCGGGGTGCAGGTTTACCGTTGGCTGCGCGACGGGGAGTGGACGTCGATCGGCATCACCGACGGTTTGCGTGACGTGCTGGAATACTGCGGCGTGCAGAGCGCAGGTACCGGACGCTTGCCCTCGTTGCTGCATTGGCTCGCGGTACCGACCGACTGGTTGGGTTGGCACAAGGTCCTGGAAGTGATCCCGGCGTCGATGGCGCTGTTCGCCTTGAGCGTGCTCGGCAATTGCGTCTACATCTATGGCAGCGAGGCGAGAGTACCGCGGGACAGTGGCGCATGAGCCGGGCAGAAGCACCGCGACCGCCAATACCGCCGTTCGACGAAGCCCGGGCGGCGCAAAAAGTGCGAATGGCCGAAGATGCCTGGAATACGCGCGATCCGGAACGGGTGGCGCTCGCCTATACGCCGGATAGCCAGTGGCGCAATCGCAGCGAATTCTTGGCGGGACGCGCCGCGATCGTCGCATTCCTCGCGCGCAAATGGAGCCGAGAACTCGATTACCGGCTGATCAAGGAGATGTGGGCCTATCGGGAAAATCGCATCGCGGTGCGCTTCGCCTATGAATGGCACGACGACTCCGGCCATTGGTTCCGCTCCTACGGCAATGAGAACTGGGAGTTCGACGCCGGCGGCTATATGCGACGGCGAATAGCGAGCATCAACGATCTGCCGATCGCCGAGGTCGAGCGGAAATACCATTGGCCCCTGGGACCGCGGCCATCCGGGCACGCCGGTCTGTCGGAGTTGGGCCTCTAGGTTCGGGAGACCGGAGAACAGCCGTATCGTGAACCGCGAACCCACCGATCCCGCACATCCCGACGTTCCTGCGGATCCGGTCCTCTGGGGCCACCCGCGATTGCTCTGGCTGCTTCTCGGCGTCACGGTCGGCTTGAATTTTGCGTTCTATGGTTTCCGCGCTTTTCTCGCCCCATATATCGCGCAATCGTACTTTGGCGGCTTGCCGGCCGGTGAAGCAATGGGTCATGCCGACCGTCTGGTCAGCGGGTTCGGCGCGTTGCTGTATGCGACGCCGATCATCGGCGGCTACGTCGCCGACAAGATTCTTGGCGAAGTGCAGGCCTTGGAGATCTCGCTGTGGCTCGGCGCGCTGGGTGCCGCGCTGATGGCATGGCCGGGCTACGTCGGTTTCGAAATCGCCATGGCTCTGTACGTGCTGGCTGCGGGACTCAGCATTCCATTGACCGTCTTGATAGGGCGCAATTACCGGGGCATGGATCCGCGACGCGACGCCGGATACACGCTTTTTTACCTCGCGATCAATTTCGGCGCCTTCGTCGCGCCTTTCGTCTGCGCCGCGTGGATCGGCAGCCGCTATGGCTACCGATACGGCTTTGTCGCAGCGAGCGTCGGCATGCTGATCGCCGCGATTCTCGTGCGTTGGCGTAGCGTGCCGTTGCAGGCGATCGCGCCCGCGGGAGCGCATCTGCGCAGGCCCGGCGCGACGATCAAAGTGCTCGGCGTCATGCTTGCAGTCCTGTATCCAACCGCGCTGCTGCTCGGCCATCCGGCGGTTCTCGACGTTGCAATGTACGCGCTGATGGGCCTGCTGATCATCTACTTCGTCGTCAAAGGCGTGCGCCGCCGCGATTCCGTGCAGGCACAGCGCTATGTCGCCATGCTGCTGTTATTCGCGGCCAACATCGCATTTTGGAGCTTGAGCCTGCAGGGCGTCAGCTCGCTGAATTTCTTTGCCCGCGACTACGTCGCTGCCCCGTTCCATTTCACGGTTTTTCAGTCATTCAATCCGCTGTACATCCTGGTGCTCGCGCCACTGATGGCGCTGCTTTGGCCATGGCTGGATGCGCGCCGCGTCAATCCGTCGACGCCGCGAAAATTCGGCATCGGTTTGCTGCTGGTGGCGCTGAGCTACGGCGTCACGGCCTACGGCATCGTTCATTTGCCGCTCACCGGCGGACGAGTCTCGTGGCTGATTCTGGCCGTGTGCTATTTGCTGCAGACGATCGGCGAGTTGGCGCTGTCGCCGATCGGCTATGCGATGGTGACGCGGCTGGCGGCGCCGGATGAAGCTTCGCTCGCGATGGGCGGCTGGTTCTTCGGCGTCGCGATCGCGTACGATTTGTCGGGCCAAATCGCGGCATTGACGACCACTACCGCGATCCCGGGCATCGCCGGCTACGTGCATGTCTACGCCGCCCTTTTCTGGATAGGTCTCGCGATCGCGGCACTGTACTTGATAGCGGCACCATGGATCACGCGCCTGATGCACGGGGTGCGATGACGTATTCTCGGCGAGCGAAGCCGCGGGCACCATCGGTGCCCGCGGCGGCCCATGCCCGCATCGATCGATCCATGGTCAATCCGGATAGGCCAATCCCGGCAGTGCCGGCGTCCCCTCGATGCGCACCGCGTCCAAATTGCTGGGATCCAGACCAAGAATTTTCAAGATGGTCGGCGCGACCTGCGTCGTCTCGACGGAACTCGTTACTACGCGCTGCCGCAAGCCCGGGTTCGAGACCAAGAGCATCACGTTCGTATCGTCGATCGAGAAGCCGCCGTGCTCTGCCTGCTTTTTCAGGCTGCCGGTGTAGACGACGCCGACGTTCGGCAACACGACGATGTCAGGCGTGCGCGGATCGCCGCCGTTGGCCGGCAGACCTGGGACGCCGAACATCAAATTTAGCGACGGTCCATAGAGAATCTGACCGATGCCCGCGGCAGCGGCGTTGGCCTCCAGCAGACTGACGGCCGCCGCGGTGTTGGCGCTCGAATTGAGCCACAACAGGGATATATCGTCTTCGGTCGAACCGATTTGGTTCAGCTCGGAATCCGGCAGGAACGCGGCACCCAGAACAGCCGAAGGCGGCGTGCCATTCGCGCCGCTGTGGCCCGGGATAGGGTAGAACCGGTTCGTATCGATCGGCGACTGGCCGTGCTTCGCCGTAACGATGATCGTGGTCGAATCGTATAAATGCCGCTTCTTGAGCTCCGCCACGAACTGCCCAACGGCCCCATCGACGAACTCGATCTCGCCCAACAGGCTGCCGGTCGGCGTACCGGCCGCGTCGGTGTAGCCGCCCTTGACACCGCTTTCGATCAGCTTCTGGCCGATGCTGACGGCTTGGAAGTTCATACCGTAGATCGTCGGCACGACGGCCTTGGCGCCGCCGAGATGGGTATTGCCGTCGATCCAATGCAATACCGCGTTGACCTTCAGCTGATCGTAGCATTTGATGTTGTCGAAATCGCCGGTCCAATCGGCGCCGTTGGCGTTCGGGATCGTGCTGCAATCCAGCCCGGTCGCCGTGCGCACGCCGGGCAGCGCGATCACGTTCGAATTGATCTCCGGGCCATAGTAGTCATCGAGATTCGACGGCTGCGAAGTGCCGGTCGGACCGGACACAGCCGCATAGACGGCATGCTTGTCCGACCAGGCCGTGTAGCCGCCCGCCTCGTGAATGACTCCGTAAATCGTGTTGGCGCGGATGAAGTTCCACGGATAGACCGGCGCGCAGCCGTGATAAGGGTCGCGTATCAGCTTCATCGGATCGATCGACTTCACGCCGCCGTCGTAGGTGCCGTACGGTCCGCCGCCGTTCAGCAAAGTCTGGTCGATATCGTCGCCTTCCTCGTACTCGGTGCGCGTTCCATTCGGTTGTCCGGCGACGCACTGACCATGCAAAACGCCGTTACCGGTATCCTTGGCGGGCGGCGCCAGCACGCGGTCGTAGGCGACGTCGTAATAGGCGCCGACGAGCTTGGGCGTACCGCCGGTGACGATCGCCATCAACCCGGGAAAAGAATCGGAAGGTTTGGAAGTCGAGGTGCGCAGATAGTCCACGCCGCTCGAAGCCAGAGCGGCTAGCTGCGGACAAGTATGGGCGGCAGCGCAATTCTTGAAATCCAGTGCGTGCATGCCGTCGATGCTGATCAGCAGCACATGCCGGGAATTCAGTTCCGAGGAAGCGGCCGGCGGAGTCGGGAGCGCCGACAGAGTGGCGATTGCGGCGATGAGCGAGAGGCGAATCGACATACAAATCCTCCTTGCGGATGTTTTGGAACGGACGAAAGCGTGATCGCGAATCACGGTAAGGGCGAAACTTGACCCGCCGTTGACAATGGCGTGACGCTGCTGTGACATAATTTGGAACCGCTCACAGGCGCCCGGCGCGATCACTGAGCCGATTCGCGGAGGACTGATTACCGATGGCAAACGATCCGCACCATGTCGGCGAATCCTCGGCTGCGGCGCCGCTCATTTTGCGGTCCGTGCTGACCTGTCCGCATTGCGGGACCGAGGCGCAGGAGACGATGCCGACCGACGCCTGTATCTATTTTCACGAATGCGGCAGCTGCGGCGCGCTGCTGCGGCCGAAGCACGGCGACTGTTGCGTTTTTTGTTCCTATGGGTCGGTGCCTTGTCCGCCGATCCAGCAGTCGCGCAGCTGCTGCAAAGCGGCTCCATGCGGCTGATTTCGTTCAGACACACGAGCCTATTCAAGCGCGGAATTTGGCTCAGCGCGGCTGCATTGCTGGTGGCGGTGACGGCGCCCGCGGCGGTCGGCGGCAGCTTGCGACGAAATCCCGCCGCGGCTTTATTGCCGGCCTCGATTTTGGCCGCTCTCGGCGTCTATTGGTCGCGGAAGACCCAAATTCATCGCATCGCCGACCAGGTAATCGATTGCGACGATCGCCTCGAGATTCGTCGGGGGCGGACCCAAGTGATCGTTCCGTTTGCAAACGTTGCGACGGCCGATGTGGCGACGGGCGGCGGCTTGCATCGGATCCGGCTACACTTGCGCGCACCGACTCGATTCGGCGCGCAAATCGAATTTCTGCCGCACGCCAGTCTTTGGTCAAATTTGGGCGCGGTCCAGCGTGCCGCGGGCACCCTGAACGAACGCGCATTGCATGCGAAATTGGCGGGACGGGCCCCCTAGGAGCGCAAATGAACGTCTACGGCTTCTCGGCGCAATCGATCGACGGCGTCGATGTGCCCTTGGCGCGCTACCGCGGGCGGTCGTTGTTGATCGTCAATGTCGCGAGCAAATGCGGTTTCACCCCGCAATACGTCGGGCTGGAGGCGCTCTACCGTAAATATTCCGGCAGCGGTCTGGACGTGCTGGGATTCCCCTGCGATCAGTTCGGTCACCAGGAGCCGGGCGACGAGGCCGAGATCAAACGTTTTTGTTCACTGACCTACGACGTCACATTCCCGCTGTTCGCCAAGATCAAGGTCAACGGCGAGGACGCGCACGCGCTGTACAAGTACCTGAAGGAGTCGCGGCCGGGGATACTTGGCATCGAGGCGATCAAGTGGAACTTCACCAAATTCCTGGTCGGCAGGGACGGCTTGCCGCTCAAACGCTATGCGCCGTCGGATAAGCCGGAAGGCCTCGAGGCGGACGTCGAAGCCGCGCTGCGTTGATCCCGGACGCGGCGGGCGGCGTTCAGCCGCGCGGCTGCTTCGGGGGGACGTCTTCCAGCGGAATGACGTCGTCGAATTTTGCGAAGTCAAAATGCATCGTGCCGTCGTCGGCGACATCCAGGATGTCGCGGAATCGTTCGTTCCAGCGGATATCCTCGCTGCGATATTCCGCCCGGGCCATCAGCACCTGCCCCGTCGTCTCGTCCGTGCCGCTGAGGCTCAATATGAACGAGGCCGCCGACCGCCGCAGCGATTCTGCCGTTTCTCCGTGCAGCGGACTCGCCGCGTCGATGACGTGCATGATGTTCCAGCCGAGCATGAACAGCGGATGTTCCGAGCGGACCAGCGGCAGGTCCGTGATGCGGCGCGAACTATAACCTTCCGCGGTCACCTCGTCGCGCAGCACGCGCAGCTGCGCGGAGGCCTCTTGGACGACGTTTTGGCGTTCATTCGCCGCACGAAACATCAAGGTGCGCTTGCCGTCGATCGGCCGCACGACCGCGTTGCGCGCAAACAGGAAGCGGGCCTTGGGGCGCGAGAACCGCGCGAACATGATCCCGGTGATCAACGCCAGCGACATCAGGCCGACGAAGATCTCGATCATCGCAACGACATGGCCGTATAGGGTCTGCGGGTGCATGTCTCCGTAACCGACCGTCGCCAGGGTTTCGACGCTGAAAAAGAACGCGCCCAGGAAGCCGGGCGGATTCAGGTTCGCTATGCACCCGGGGGCGAGGTGATAAAGCCAGCCGAACAGGACGTCGAAAGTCAGAAAGAACGCGGCGAAGGTTGCAAACAGCTGCGGCCAGCCGACCTTCATGAAATAGTGGTAGAGGTCCTCGAATATGGCCGGCGCGATTCCCTCCGAGATGACATTGCGCGTGCCGAGCTTGAGGCGCCGCAAGCCGACGGGCTTGCGGCGCACGCGGCTCATGGAGCCGTGCGGTGCTTTCGTGGAGCGATGACGGTCGGAACTCATGGATCGCGGCGCCGATCCCGAATCGGGATGGCGATCAGCGGGCCGCAAACGAACGTCCACATGCCAGCGCTCCTTGACGTGCCCCAATCAGGCCGCTGTCGCGTGTTATCGGACACATTTCCCCATATAACCGGAGCGGACACGTGTGAGAGTTTGCCGACTGAGGGATTCGAACCCCCGACCTACGGTTTACAAAACCGTTGCACTACCACTGTGCTAAGTCGGCGCTGGTGGAGCAGAATTATACCCACACGGCCGCCAGCGGGCGAGCGTCCTCGCAGCATGGTCCCGGAATAGATGCCATATTCTGCGCTAGCTCCTTCAGCGCGGCGCGGCCATCGGTCGCAGCGGCTTGCGCAGGGATTCCAAGCCTTGGAACTCGACGAACTTGGTCGTCGTCGCCCATAGATAATCGCCAAACAGGAACGGTTCGAACGCGACGGCGCCGGGAATAGGCAGAGGGCTGATCTCGGCGTCGGCGCGCGCCTCATAGAAAAACGGGATCGACAGCCGCTCGGCCGCCGAGCCTATCACGCGATGTTCGGTCGCCTTGATGCGCCCGCCGCACCAGCGCTCGAGAACTTTGCCGAAGTTGACGGCGAGAGCGCCCTCGGTCGGCGGTACGTCGATCCAATCGCCGTTCCGGTGTCGCGCCTGCAGTCCGGCGACGCCGTCCTGCGCCAGCAGTGTCAGAAATCCGGAGTCGACATGAGCGACGCCGGTGATATATCGGCGCTCGCCACGGTGCGAGACCCAAACGTCAGGATCCGACGCGGTGATCTGGTCCAGATCGGCGCGCACCGGATAGCGAATCAGCCGCAGCGTCGACAGGCCGCGTTCGAAGGCGGGATCGAAATGGCGATCCGGCAGTCCGAGACTGCGCGCGACCGCGCGCATCAGCGCCGCGCTGACCTTCTCCATGCCGCGATAATAGGCCGCGACCGTCTCGCGCCAACCCGGCAGCGCCCCCGGCGGCGGCAGCGGCGTCGGCTCGCGCAGCGGATCATCATTGCGCACGACCGCAGGTCCGTACGCGACGTCGGCTCCGAGATCGATGCCCTCCTTGCTGGTCGGAAAGCCTCGTTGCAGCGGAAACCAGCCGCGATAGACGTTCGCGTGCGCCGGGGCGAATTTCTGACGCCACAGCTTGCGAATTTCAGCATCGGGAAGCTGGAAAATTCGCAGCATTGCCGCGCGCGTCAACGGGTCGACGGGCACGTCGGCCGGAAAGCTCTTGACCAACAGGAAGCCCGGACCGGACGCCGCCGCCATGACCGCCCGATCCGTCCGCTCGCGCTCGGGCGTCGGGCCGCCGAACAGGGCCCGAATGTCGACTAGAGGGATCACATCGTCCATCGTCCGCCGGAGTCCGCAAGCTGCTCAAAGCATTATAGCCCGCTGACAATGCGGCAGAGTTCGATGGCAACCTAGCCGGCCGCCGTTGTATAACTACGCCAACCTAGGGTCACCATTGGAACGTGCATGAATGCCTGCCGCCTATTCGCGCTTGCGGTTTGCCTGTGGCCCTGTATCGGCCGCGGCGCCGGGTTGAATCTCGCGACCTTCACTTGCGCGCAGTTCGAATCCCAAATCCTCAATTCCGCCTCCCCGCCCGCCGGGTCCGACGCCGTCAACGTTGTCATGTGGCTGTTCGGCTTCTCAGTCGCCCGTTCCGGCGCGCACGCGATGTATGGCAATGCATTGCCGGCATATGGCAATGGCTTGGATCAGCAATGCAAGGATCATCCGCAATGGAGTCTGCTGGAAGCCACCGCCGCCGTCGAATTGCGACGCGCCGACGCCATGGATCTCGTCGAACTGAACTGCGCGGACTTCGAAAAGCGGGATGCGCAGATGCGCCTAACCGACAAAGACAGCGCCGATACCATCATGATGTGGCTGTTTGGTTTCGCTGTCGGCAAGTCCGGCCAGCACGCGCTCGAAACCGATGCCTTGCCAAATTTTCGCGACGCGTTAGCGGCCGAATGCACGCGGCGGCCTGCGGACAGCCTGTTCGATACATTGACGGCCGTGCGGACGCCCGCCACTGCGCCGCCGCCGGATCGCGATTCGCGATGAACGGAGGCACGGCGCTGCTCGATGTGGGTCGAATGGCAGAGGCCGATCGCTTGACCGTGGCGGCCGGCGCATCATCGGTCGGCTTGATGGAGAGCGCCGGCCTTGCCGTCGCTCGCGAGATCGAGCTGCGCTGGTCGCCGCGCCGCGTCGCCGTGCTCTGCGGCCCCGGAAACAATGGCGGCGACGGTTTCGTCGCCGCGCGCGTGCTCGCCGAGGCCGGATGGCCGGTTCGAGTCGCACTACTCGGGTCCCGTGAACAGTTGCGCGGTGCGGCGCGGGAGCAGGCCGCGCGCTGGCAGGGGCCGATCGAGCCGCTCGCGCCGGCATCGCTTCGGGAAGCGGAATTGGTCGTCGATGCAATATTCGGCGCCGGACTGAGCCGCGCGCTCGACGGAGCGGCCAGAGATAGCTTGGCCGCCGCCGCCGCGAGTCATCTGCCGATCGTCGCGGTCGACGTGCCGAGCGGCGTCTTCGGCGACACCGGCGAAGCACGCGGCGCGGTAGCCGCGGCGCTGACCGTCACTTTTTTCCGCAGGAAGCCCGGCCATTTGTTGCTGCCTGGACGGATCCTGTGCGGCGAGACGATCGTCGCCGACATCGGCATCGCGGCATCCGTGCTGCAGACGATTGCGCCGGACACATTCGAGAACGATCCGGCACTGTGGATGTCGGCGCTGCCGCGACCGGCGCCGGGGGACAATAAGTACACGCGGGGGCATCTCTTGATCGCGGGCGGCTACCCGATCACCGGCGCGGCACGGATGGCCGCGCGCGCCGCCGCGCGCGCCGGCGCCGGCCTGACGACCGTGCTCGTGCCGGTGATCGCTTTGCCGATCTACGCCGCGGCGCTGACCAGCATCATGGTCGCGCCGCTCGCCGCCGAGAAGGATTTCGCCGGGCAAATCGCCGATCCGCGGCTGACGGCGTTTTTGATCGGGCCCGGAGCCGGGGCGGGCGTCGGCGGCGGGGAGACGACCCGCATGCGAGTGCTCGCGATGCTTGCGACCGGCCGGCCGACGCTGCTGGATGCGGACGCGATTACGGTATTTAACGGCGATCCGCAGGCGCTCGCGCGCGCGATCCGCGGCCCATGCGTGATGACTCCCCACGATGGGGAATTCCGGCGCTTGTTCGGCGGAATCGGCGTAGGCGCCGCCGCCGGCAAGCTCGAACGTGCGCGCGGCGCCGCGAAGGAACTCGGCGCCGTCCTCGTCCTCAAGGGCGGCGATACGGTCATCGCCGCGCCCGACGGACGAGCGATCATCAATGCGAACGCGCCGGCGACTCTCGCGACCGCAGGCTCGGGCGATGTCCTGGGCGGGATCATCGCCGGACTGCTGGCGCAAGGCATGGACGCCTTTCTCGCGGCCGCCGCGGCCGTGTGGATGCACGGCGCGGCGGCCGAGGCATTCGGACCCGGATTATTGGCCGAGGATTTGCCGGACCTATTGCCCCGCGTGCTGCGCGGTCTGCAGGGAGACGATTATGCATGCGATGCTCCTAAAGGAACTGCACGCGCCCCTCGAGTGGACGGAACTTCCTGACCGGCTACCCGGCCGCGGGGAAATTCGGGTGCGGATCGCCGCTTGCGGCGTCTGCCGCACGGATCTGCATGTCGTCGACGGGGAATTGCCAAATTCGCGACTGCCGATCATTCCGGGTCACGAGATCGTCGGCCGCATCGATGCGCTCGGCGCCGGCGTCGCGGAATTCGAACTTGGGCAGCGGGTCGGCATCCCATGGTTGGGACAAACATGCGGGATTTGCCCTTATTGCGCGATGCACCGCGAGAATCTGTGCGATCGGCCGCAATTCACCGGCTATACCCGCGACGGCGGCTTCGCGACGGCGACGATCGCCGATGCGCGCTTCGCTTTCCCGCTCGGCGAGGCCGGCGAGGACAGCGAACTGGCGCCACTGCTGTGCGCCGGCCTGATCGGTTGGCGGGCGCTCGTGCTCGCGGGCGAGGGCAGCAACGTCGGGCTCTATGGCTTCGGCGCCGCCGCGCATATCGTCGCGCAGGTCGCCAAATGGCAGGGTCGGACGGTTTTTGCGTTCACGCGGCCGGGAGATTTGGCCGCGCAATCCTTCGCGTCGAGTCTCGGTGCGGCGTGGGCTGGCGACTCCGACCGGTTGCCGCCTGCGCCGCTCGATGCCGCGCTGATCTTCGCTCCGGTCGGCGCGCTCGTGCCGCTCGCGCTGCAAGCACTTCGCAAGGGCGGGCGCGTCGTCTGCTCCGGCATCCATATGAGCGATATTCCAAGCTTTCCGTATCGGTTGTTGTGGGAAGAGCGGGAGCTCGTGTCGGTGGCGAATCTGACGCGCAAGGACGGCAGGGATTTCCTGCGCATGGCGCCGCGGATCGGCATTCGGACGCAGACCACGAGATACCCGTTGCGCGAGGCCAACAAGGCGCTCGCGGATTTGCGACAGGGGCGCTTCAGCGGCGCGGCCGTGCTCGTGGTTTAGCGGCGCGCGTTCCCGCGATCCGCGCTATTTTGCGAGCTGCTTGCGCATCGCGAGCAACTCGCGGCGGCGCTGCACGCCGGTTTTCGGGAACTTAAGCTTCAATGCCGCAAATTCCTCGAGCAAGATTCGCGAGACGATCAGGCGCGCGCTCAGCTTGTCGTCGGCCGGCACAATGTACCAAGGGGCCACGGCGGTACTGGTCGCGCTCAAGGCGCTCTCGTAGGCATGCATATAGCGCTTCCAGTACTTCCGCTCTTCGATATCCGCGGCGCTGAATTTCCAGTTCTTCGCCTTTTCGTCGATGCGTTGAATGAATCGCTTGCGTTGTTCGTCTTTGGACAAGTGCAGGAAGAACTTGATGACCCGTGTGCCGTTGGCATACAGATGGCTCTCCAAACCGACGATCGAGCGATACCTCTCCGACCAGATCGACTTCTCGGGCTGCCGCGAATCCGGCAAACCCTCGCTATGCAAGATCTCCGGGTGAACCCGGACGATCAGCACCTCCTCGTAATAGGAGCGGTTGAAGATGCCGATCCGGCCGCGCTCGGGCAGGTCGCGCGTCGTGCGCCAGAGGAAGTCGTGCTTCAGCTCCTGGGCGCTCGGATGCTTGAAGCTGAAGACCTGGCAGCCTTGTGGATTGACGCCCGACATCACGTGCGCGATCACGCCGTCCTTGCCGGCGGCGTCCATCGCTTGGAAGATCAACAGCAGCGCATAGCGATCCGATGCATAAAGGCGTTGTTGCTGAGCACTGAGTTCCAGTACATGCTCATGCAGCAACTTCGCATAGTGCTGATCGGATTCGTAGATTGGGGCGATGCGCGTCGGCCAATGCTTCAGCTTGACCTCTAGCCCTTCGCGAACGCGGAATTTGTTCGTGTTGAATTTCATCGGTCCTGCTCCGGCCGGGGGTCGCGGCTCCGCGAATCGATCGTCGCGGTCCAGCCTACCGAGCTTCCCGCCGAGCGGCAAATCCGGCGCCGTCGCCGGGGTTCGGCGGCCGCACCGCAATCCGCCCGCACTAAAGTGCCGGCACAGGACTAGAATTGCAGCGGGGCGATCGTCGACTCGAGGCCACGGAGATACATCGCATGCGCATCCTGCAGATCATTGGTGCTTTGTTGATAGCCGGCGGACTGTTTGTTTTAATCAAATCGCCGACCTATTCGAGCGAGCAAAGCGTGCTCAAGATCGGCGATATCGAAGCCAAGATGCAACGCGAGCAAGTTGTGCCGCCGTGGATCGGCGGCGCCGCGCTGGGCGCGGGCGTTGTATTGGTCGCAGTCGGACTACGGAGAAAGTGAGGACCAGCCATGCTGAAAATGCGCACGCTCGGCGGCCAAGGCTTGCGGGTTTCGGAGCTTGGCTTCGGTTGCATGGGACTGTCGGAGTTCTACAGCACCAGCTCGGCTAGCGAGGCCGAGGCGATCGCCTTGATTCACCGGGCGCTCGATCTCGGCGTCACCCTGTTGGATACCGCCGACATTTACGGGCCGCATTCCAACGAGCGTACGGTTGGCAAGGCACTGCAGGGCCGGCGGGCTGCGGTCGTCCTCGCGACCAAATTCGGGATAGTGCGTGAAGCGGGCAGCGGCGCGCGCGGCGTCAACGGCAGCCCGGAATATGTCCGAGCCAGCTGCGAGGCTTCTTTGCGACGGCTCGGCGTCGACACGATCGACCTGTATTACCAGCATCGGGTCGACCCGGCAATTCCGATTGAGGAGACGGTCGGTGCGATGGCGGATCTCGTCCGGCAGGGCAAGGTGCGGTATTTGGGCCTCTCCGAAGCAGCGCCGGCGACGATACGGCGCGCGCATAAGGTATATCCGATCAGCGCGCTGCAAACCGAATATTCGCTGTGGAGCCGGGATCCGGAGGATCAGATATTGCCGACCGTGCGCGAACTCGGGATCGGTTTCGTCGCCTACAGTCCGCTCGGCCGCGGGTTTCTCGCCGGGCGCTTCGACACGGTGGACGATCTGGCGCAGGACGACTGGCGGCGCAGTTCACCGCGTTTCCAACGCGGCAATTTCGCCAAGAATCTCGCGGTCGTCGCGCAGATCAAGCTGATTGCGAAGGAAAAGGGGTGCACACCTTCGCAACTCGCGCTCGCCTGGTTGCTGGCGCAGGGGGCGAACATCGTGCCGATACCGGGTACGACCAATCGCGCCCGTCTCGAGGAAAATCTCGCGGCGGCCTCGATTTCGCTCGCACCACTCGATTTGGAGCGCATCAACACCGTTGCACCGCGCGACGTTGCGGTCGGCGAGCGCTACCACCCGAGCGTGATGCACCTACTGAACGGCTGAGATGCGAGGCGTCGCGGCGCCCGCGATCAGCTCGGCGTCGATCTCAACCAGCGCTCGAGCCGCCCAGCATCCATCGCGCCGGACTCGCGCGCGACCTCGCGGCCGCCCCGGAAGACGATCAAGGTTGGAATGCTGCGGATCGCGTGATGTTCGGCCGGCCCTGCCGTGTCGTCCGTGTTGAGCTTGGCAAAGCGCATCGCGGGCTCGAGCCTGCGGGCGGCCTCTTCGAAGAACGGCGCCATCGCTCGGCAGGGTCCGCACCACGGCGCCCAAAAATCGACGACCAGCGGCAAGTCGTTGCGCGTCACGTGCTTGTCGAAATTCGCATTGTTCAATGTGAACGGATGGCCTTCGAACAGGGGCAGATGGCATTGCGGACAGCGAGGTTGATCCTTTAGCCGTTCGCGCGCCAGGCGCACGACGGAATCGCAGTGCCCGCAAACGACGTGCACAGAATCGCTCATGGCCGCGCAGCCGATCGAATCATACCGGTCCATAGCAGCGTTATGGAGCCCGCGGACCGGATTTCAAGGAACCTAAATCGGGGTCGCCAGTCTTATTGGGCAGGAATCGCAAGGTTTTTCGGGAGGCTCGTTGCTTGCGAATCGGGACGGCAATCGGACGAATCGAGGATTTTACCGATGCAAGCCTGGCCGGGCCGTGGATCGGGTATTAAGAAGGAGACTGAAGATGTCGAGAATACTGATCGCCGCCGGCTTCGCCGTCGCCGCCACATGCTGCGCCGCCGGTGGCGCGCAAGCACAAACGCCGCCGTCGATCCGTTGGCACCTGATGGGCGGCTATGGCGAAACCTTGGGAACGACAGCCGATTACCTGCAGGGCGGCGCAATGATCGGCGGCGGCTTTACGCTGACGCCGTCGCGCGGCGACCCGCTCGACCTACGCTTTGATCTCTCCTACAGCGAACACAACGCGTCGACGAATTTAATCAACGCCGGTCAGCAAAGCACGAACGTCTATATCGACGGCGGCAACGGCCAAATTTGGTCGGCAAACGGCAACCTCGTCTACAACGTGCCGTTCATGTACGGCGTCCGCGCATACGGTATCGCCGGCGTCGGCGTCTACCATGCCCGTGTAGAGCTGACGCAATCAGACCCGCTTTACGGCGGCTACTTCTACTGCGACCCGTTCTCGGGTTACTGCGACGGCGGGTACGGTAGCGCCGTGGTGGAATCGAACGGAGTCACGAAATTTGGCTGGAACGCCGGAATCGGCGTAGAGTTCGACCTGCCGTTTCGCCGTTCCTGGTTCATCGAGGCCAGGTACCATCGCATCGACACGTCGACTCCGATCGAATACATCCCGATCACGGTCGGATACCGCTTCTAGCCGGAAGGATTGTCCGCCGAAGCCCGCAAAGGGCACGCGCCGTGTCAGCGCGGCTCGGCGGCGATAACCGCCAAACCGCGGAGGACGAGGTCCGGTACGATCTCTGCGCGTAGGCGCATTGCCGCCGCGATCATGCCGGCATCGCCGCCGGTAATGAGGAGCTTCGGCCTAGTGCCGGTGCTTTGCTCAATGAATTCCGCGGTCCGGTCCGCCAAACCCGCGAGCGCGTATAACGCGCCGCGCGAAACGGCGCCGATCGTGTTGTTCGCGAGTATGCCGGCCATCGACGGGGAGCTGAGTTGGACGGCTTTGGCTATGTCGGTCGTTTTGGTCAGCAGCGCCTCGCGCATCATGTGGATACCGGGCGCGATCAACCCGCCCAAATGCCGGCCGTTGGCGTCGACGCTGTCCACCTTGACGGCCGTACCGGCATCGACGACGCACAATGCCGAGCGGGCCTGCCGCCAAGCGCCGATCACGGCGAGCCAGCGGTCGGCGCCGAGCAGCGTCGGGTCCAAATAGCCGTTCGTCAATTCATGGAAATTAGGGCCTGCGGTGAAGAACTCCGCGTCGACCCTGAACGTGCGTTTTGTCAGTCGACCCAAGGTTTTGCCCATCGCGGCGCCGGCGACATTGGCAATCAGCACGCGCTGGGGTTTTAGCGTCGTATCGAACAGCGCGGCCGTCCACACGCCGGGCTTGGCGTTGCGGTGGACGATCGCTTGTTGATCGGAGAGCCCCGCGCTCGTCAGCCACGCCCATTTGAGGCGGGTATTGCCGACGTCGATGAGCAAAATCATGCGATCCTCACTGTTCGATCGGCGCCGCCGGCCGGTATAAGGCGCGCAAGGATAGCATTGCCCGGGCACTGAACACTCCAGAATAGACTTAAGGTCCTTGCCAATTCGATTCCGTATGGATCGCGAGCCGTCGGCTGCCGCGGCTAGTAAACTAGCCGGGCCGGGGCCGGGAATGCGCGGCGGCGGGAGCGTTTGTGCAAGTAGACACTTCGGTGACGCAAGGATCGAGCGCGCTCGCGCACGCGTTTATCGCTACGCCGATCGCGTTCGGCGGCGGCGTTTGAGCGGGATGCGCGCACCTGTCGCCGAATGCGGCCGGCCGCTCGTCGTGCGTTGCGGGGCGTTCGGCGACATGGTGTTGATCACCGCGCTGATCCGCGAATTGCACGCAATTTGGCGACAACCCGTCGATATCGTGACTTCTGGACCTTGGAGCGAGCCGCTGTTGCGCGGGCAACCCGGTGTCGGTGATATTTGGGCTGTACGCAGCCGCAAGACGCCGTATTGGCTCGCAACCGATCAGCGCCGCCTCGTGCGCCAATTGCGATCGCGCGGCGCCGGCCCGACTTGGTTCTGCGACGCCAATGACGCCGCGCGGCCCTTGTTGGCGCGCGCCGGATTCACCGATCGGCACATTGTCGACGTCAAAGACCATCCACTGCGCGACGGCGAGCACGCAACGCAGCAGTGGTCGAGGATCGCGCAAATCGCGCCTCTCGTCTGGGCGCAGCGTAAGCCGCCGGGGGCCCCCACGGGCGCATCAGGCTGCAGTTTGCGCGTGGACGAACAGCAACGCGGGGATCTCGATACGTGGTTGGGCGCGCGTGGGATCGCCGGCGCGCCGCTAATACTGCTCCAAATCGGCAATAAGCGCACGATGCGCCGCGGGCTCAAGCGGCTCGCGGTCAATCACAAATATTGGCCGCTTTCGCGCTGGGCCGAAGTGACTCGGCGCGTGCGCCAAGATCGTCCGCAACACCTGATTTTGCTGCTCGGCACCGGCCCGGAATATTCTTTGAACCAAGAACTCGCGGCGCTGGCGAACGTCGACGGGCTCATCAACGTGGCCGACGATTTGCCGATTCCGCGCTTGCTCGCGTTGTTGGCGCGCGCCGGCGCATTGATCACCGTGGATTCGGGTCCGGCTCACGCGGCTGCCGCGGTCGGCTGCCCGCAAATCGTGTTGTTCGGCAAGGCGAGCCCCACACTATACCGCCCTTGGGGTACGACGGGAGCGCAGGTTTTGGCGATATGCGGTCAATACGCCGGCGCGGCGTCCATGCTTGGGATAGAAGCCGGCGACGTGATCGAGGCTTGGACGCGGCTTAATCTGCGCCAATAAGCCGTTAGGACAGCGGCTTCAGCATTTCGGGCGTAACGACGACGACGCCTCCGTTGGTCATGTGGAAGCGCTTTTTGTCGAGTGCGGCGTCGCTGCCGATCTGCATGCCGTCGGGCACGACGCAGTTTTCGTCGAGGATGCAGCGCTTGATCGCGCAGCGCCGGCCTACGGACACCGACGGCAACAGCACCGAACTGTCGACGTGGCTGCCGTCTTCGATCCGTGCGTCGGTCGACAGCAGCGACTGCGTAATGAGCGCTCCGGAGATAATGCAGCCGCCCGCGATCATCGAGTTGATCGCGGTGCCGCGCCGCCCATCTTCGTCGAGCACGAACTTGGCCGGCGGCTGTTGTGCCTGGTACGTCCAGATCGGCCATTGGCGATCGTAAATATTCAGTTCCGGATTGACCGCTACGAGCTCCATATTCGCTTCGTAGAACGCATCCAAATTGCCGACGTCGCGCCAGTAGCTTTGCGCGCGCGTCTCGACGTCCTGGAACGGATAGGCATAGACGCGCAGAATCGGAATCGCCGGCGGGATGATGTCCTTGCCGAAATCGTGATGGCTCGAGGCGTTTGCAGTGTCGTCCGCCAGCATTTTCTCGAGCCGCTCCAGCCCTATCACGTAGATGCCCATCGAAGCGCGGGCGAGGAGGTCCTGGCCTGGGATCGGGTCCGGATTCTTCGGCTTTTCGGCGAACTTCGTGACACGGTTGGTATCGTCAGTCGTCAGAATCCCGAATTCGTTGGCGCGATCGATCGGCACGTCGACGACGCCGACTGTGATATCGGCCTCGCATAGCTCGTGATAGGCGATCATCGGCCCGTAATCCATCTTGTAAATGTGATCGCCGGCGAGAATCAGCACGTGAGTCGGGCGGTGCGAGCGGATGAAGTCCAAATTCTGATAAACGGCATCCGCCGTGCCTCGATACCAGAACTCACCGATCTGCTGCTGAGCCGGGATCAACTCGACGAATTCGCCGAGTTCGCCGCGCAGATAGCTCCAACCGCGCTGGATATGCTGGATCAGGGACTGCGCCTTGTATTGGGTCAGCACGGCGATTTGTCGTATGCCGGAATTGACACAATTAGACAGCACGAAATCGATGATGCGGAATTTGCCGCCGAACGGAGTCGCCGGTTTGCAGCGATGCAGGGTCAGCGCCTTCAATCGCTCGCCGCGTCCGCCTGCCATGACGACGGCCAAGGTGCCGCTGGTCAAGCGGCTTACATAGCGGCCGGTATTGTCCCGAGCGGCGTGTGGAGTACCTGCCATGGCATCCTCGTGCGTATACGACCCGGCGTCCGGCGAGGCGCTCGAACCCGCCCGCTCCGCGCGCAACTCAAAGACTGCCATACTCAATCGATTAGCGCACGCAGATTTGCACCAATGCGTTTGTTAAACTGTGGATGTCACCGTATTGAAACGGGAATGGCCGCCGCCGTGAAACTTTGCTTGCTGACGTCGGAAATGATGCCCTTTGCAAAGACCGGCGGCCTCGCGGACGTTACAGGGGCGCTGGTCCCCGCTTTTCACGCCTTGGACCACGACGTGCGGGCCTTCATGCCTCTTTACCGGGCGGTGCGGGCGGGTCCTTGGGAATTTCGCGGCGTCGAGGCGGCGCAGCGGGTTCGGATCGCGGTAGGCGCCGAATATTACGAATTCTCGTTGGTATCCGCGGTCTGGCCGGATGGCGACTTCGATGCGTACTTCGTCGATTGTCCGGCGATGTTCGATCGTGACGAATTGTACACGCAGGATTCGGACGAATATCGGCGGTTCATGCTTTTCACCCGCGCGGTCATCGAATCCTGTCAGCGCTTGGCGTTTGCGCCCGCCATCTTTCACTGCAACGACTGGCACACCGCACTGCTGCCGCTGCTGTTGAAGACGGCGTACGCCTGGGACGGCCTATTTGCCGAGTCCCGGTCCGTATTGACGATCCACAACATCGGCTATCAAGGCATCATGCCGGCCGGCGCCGCGGCGGAACTCGGTCTCGATGCCGGCGACGAGCATCTGGATGCCGCGGATCTTGCGTTGGGCTTCATTAGTTCGTTGAAAAGCGGGATTCGACATGCTGACGCCGTGACGACCGTCAGTCCCACCTACGCGCGCGAAATCCGCGACACGCCGCTCGGCATGGGGATGCAGGAGGCGCTGCGCGCGCGCGCCGACGGGGTCACCGGCATCCTGAACGGTGTCGATTACGGCGAGTGGGATCCGCGAAACGACCGGAATTTGAAGGCGCATTTCGATTCTTCGGATTTGCGGGGCAAGGCGGCCAACAAGCGCGCGTTGACCAGGGTAAAGCAACTAAACCTCGCCGCCGTCTCGCCGTTGCTCAGCATGGTCACTCGGCTCACGGAACAGAAGGGCATCGAGCTGTTGTTCGATGCCCTGCCGCGGCTCCTCGAGCAGCGGGATTGCGGGTTGATCGTTCTGGGCAGCGGTGCGCAACTGTACGCGGATTTTTTCGAGTCGCTGGTTGATCGCTTTCCGGGGCGCGCCGCGTTTCACGACGGCTACGACGAATCCTTGGCGCATTTGATCGAGGCGGGCAGCGATATATTTCTGATGCCGTCGCGCTATGAACCTTGCGGTCTGAATCAAATGTACAGCTTGCGTTACGGCACGATACCGATCGTGCACAGGACCGGCGGCCTGGCGGACTCCGTTACGCACTTCGATCCGCTGACGGGCACCGGCACCGGCTGCGTATTCAACGATTTCGACGCTTACGCGGCCGAATGGGCTCTCAATACGACGCTGGATTGGTTCGCGGATCGGAGCCTTTGGCGGCGATTGATGCAGAACGCGATGGCGCAGGATTTTTCATGGACTCGACGAGTCCGTGAATATGAGGCGCTGTTTCGCGGGGTCGCAAGACTTGCGCGACGCCACACGAGCGGCGCGGCTCAGGGCGCGGGCGCGAGCAACGCGTAGCGTCGGCCGTTCGGCAGCGCATAGCGCTCGACGATCTGCAGGCGCACAGCGCTGAGCCACGGCGGCGCGTCATGCGGTGCGGCAGCGAAGCGTCGCCAGCCGATCCGCCGCGCCAATGCGCGCAAGCGCGGCGACCAAGCCCGTCCCGGCAGCTGCACGAGCACGAGACTGCGAGGGGCGCGCGCCAATTGCCGCATCATCTGCGCGACTGCCGCGGCACCTTCCGGTCCATCGATTCGCGCAACGGCGGTCCGGGTATAAACGTCGACCCACGCCTGAGTCGTCTCGTCCGGCGCAAATAGCAGAAGCGGTCGGCTGCCGATATCGGCGCGTACCTCGCCGCCAATGGCCGCGAAGTCTTGCCAGCGGTCGACTTGCCGATAGGCCTGGGAAGCGGGCAGCACCAACAACGCGCCGTACGCGAGCAGCAGCGCATACAGCGCGGCGGTTACACGGCCGCGCGCGGCGGTGCGCCATGCGTAAATCGAGAAGCCGCCTGCGGCGGCAATGCCGGCAGCGGCCACCGCGATGAACAAGCCTTGCGCCTTGATGCCGTCCCAGTCCTCATAGCCGATCAACGCGACGGCGGCGGCGGCGGCAAATGCGGCGACCAACAGCAGCAGCGCGGTCGCGCGCAGCGCGCGCAAATCCCAGCGATCCGGCGCCGCGCTCGCCTCTGCGGCCCACCAACCGAGCAGCAAGGCGAGACCCGGCAGCGCGGGCGCCAAATAAATATTTCGCGCCGTCGCGGCGATCGACAGAATTGCAAGCGTCGGCAAAAAGATCGCGAGCGCGAAGCGCACTGCGCGCCGCCGATCCGGCGCGCCGCGGCGCGATCGCCAGGCGCGCCACAGCGCCGCGGCGACCAGCAAGGTCCATGGCCACAAGTATATGGGCAGTTCGATCAAGTATTTGCCCGGAGCGTTGCGATGTCCGGTCGCGTATTGCAGATCCGCCGGCGCAGCGACGCTCGTGAAACGGCCGATCAAGTTGTTCCAGAAAAACACCTTGAGATGGGCCGGGCCGTCGTCGCCTGAATAGACGAACCAGACCCACGTCAATATCACAGCTGCCTGCACGATCAAGCCGACGTACAGCTCGAAGCGCAGGAACTCCTTCCAGCGCCGCTCCCAAACGACGAGCGTCAGGAACGCCAGCGCCGGCACCATCCATGCGGCGGCGCTCTTGCTGAGAAAGCCGACCGCCAAGGCCGCGTGCATCAGCAGATAGCCGCGCAGGCGTTCGCCGCGCGTATCGGCGTAGAAGCCGACGAATTCACCGAGCAGCGCCGCCGACACGGCGGCAAGCAGAGGCGCGTCGGTCGCGAGCCAAATCTCCACTTGGTAAGTGAGCAAGAACGTGCTGATCGCGGCTCCGGCGGCAAGGCCGGCGATCGGGCCCGAGCTACGGCGCGCCAACAGGCAGACGCTGAGCGCCGTGATCAGCGCATAGAGCAAATTCGGCAGCCGTGCGGCCCACGCGGCGACTCCAAAGCGTTTGATCGAGGCGCCCGCCGCCCAATAGGCGAACGGCGGTTTCTCGCAAAATGCGACGCCCGCCAACTGCGGCACCGCCTTGCCGGTCTGCCAGCTCATCCGCCACGAAATGTCGGCCTCGCGCGGCTCGTCCGGCGTCCAGTAACCGCGATCCAATATGCCGACGCACCAGCTCGCGATGAGCACGGCGGCAAGGCAGCCGATTCCTGCGACCGTTCTAGTCGACACCGCGTTGGTCCAGAAATGCACGCAAATATTGCGCGGTGTGACTGCGCCGTTTGCGGGCGACGGCCTCCGGAGGCCCTTGGGCGACGAGCCGTCCGCCGCCGTCGCCGCCTTCGGGGCCGAGATCGATGATCCAATCCGCTTCAGCCATGACATCCAGGTTGTGTTCGATCACGATGATCGTGTTGCCCGCGTCGACCAAGCGTTGCACGACCCGCAGCAATTTGTCGACATCGGCCATGTGCAGGCCGACCGTGGGTTCATCGAGGACATAAAGGGTATGTTGGCCGTCGCGGCGCGCCTGATCGAGCGACGCGGCGTCGGTGCGCACCTTGGCGAGTTCGGTGACCAGCTTGATGCGTTGGCTTTCGCCGCCGGATAGCGTCGGACTCGCCTGACCCAAGCTCAGATAGCCTAGGCCGACATCGGCGAGCAGCGTCAACGCATGGTGCACGCCGCGGTGCGCCGCGAAAAACTCCACCGCCTCTTCGACACTCATTGCGAGCACCGCGCCGATATTCTTGCCCTTGAATAGCACGCCCAAGGTCTCGGTGTCGAAGCGCCGGCCGCCGCAGACGTCGCAAACAACTTGCACGTCCGGCAGGAAGCTCATTTCGACGCGCTGCAATCCCTGGCCCTCGCAGGCCTCGCAGCGACCGCCGGCGGTGTTGAACGAAAAGCGGCTGGCCGTGAAGCCGCGCACGCGCGCTTCCGTCGTTTCGGCGAACAACCTGCGGATCGAATCCCAAAAACCGATGTAGGTCGCCGGGCAGGAGCGCGGAGTTTTGCCGATCGGGGTCTGATCGACCTCCAATACCCTGGTGACGGTCTCGTAGCCGTCGATACGCGCGCAACCGTAGGCGGCGATCTCGCGGCGGCGGGCGCCCTTGGCGAGCAGTCGCTGCAGATTGCCGAACAGAATATCGCGCACGAGCGACGATTTCCCGGAGCCCGACACGCCGGTCACGACCGTGAACCGCTGCAGCGGGATGCGCACGTCGATCCTTCGCAAATTATGCAGCGTTGCGCCGGCGATGTTGATCGACGGCGCGCCGGCGGCGACCGTTCTGCGGCGTGAACGCGAGTGGGTCGCCGGCGCGGCGAGATAGCGACCGGTCACGGATTCCGGGAGGCGTGCGAGCTGCACTGCCGTCCCTTCAGCGACAATCCGGCCGCCGTCCTTGCCCGCGCCGGGTCCCAAATCGATCACGTGATCGGCGCGCCGTATCGTCACTTCGTCGTGTTCGACGACGATCAAGGTATTTCCCTTTGCGCGAAGGCGGTCCAATGTCCTCAACAAGGCTTGGTTGTCGCGCGGATGCAGTCCGATCGTCGGTTCGTCGAGTACGTAGCAAACACCCTGCAAGTTCGAGCCCAACTGCGCGGCGAGGCGTATCCGTTGGGCTTCGCCCCCGGACAGGGTCGGCGCCGCGCGATCGAGCTGCAAATAGTCCAGGCCCACAGCGGCGAGGAATGCGGTGCGAGCCGCCAATTCCGCCATCAGGTCGCGCGCGATGTCGCGTTCGCGGCCTCGCAGGCCGATCTCGCGCAGGGTCTTCGCGAACTCCTTGACCGGCCGTTGCGTCAGCGTCGCGATCGATAAGCCGCGAAACAGGACCTGCAGAGCGACGGGATTCAGCCGCGCCCCGGCGCAGCTCGGGCAGGTTCTCGCGGGCTCGGCGCCGGTGTTCCTCCACTGCGGCTCCTCGCCGCTCTGTTCGCCGTCGAATTGATCGAGCTCGAGGCCCGTGCCGTAGCAACTCTTGCACCAGCCGTGGCGCGAGTTGAACGACAGCAGCCGCGGATCGAGCTCCGGAAATCCGGTGCCGCATCGGGGACAGGCGCGCTTGGTCGAAAACACGCGTGTTTCCGAGCGGTGGACTATCTCGACGACGCCGCGGCCGAAGTCGAGCGCCGATGCGAGCTGGCGCCGCATTTCGGGTTCGCTGTCCGCGGTCAACGTCAATCGGCAAACCGGCAGCTGAATGCTGTGCTCGACGAAGCGTTCAAGCCGTGGCCATCTGGCGGTCGGCAGCAACCGGCCGTCGACACGAAGGTGCGCGTAGCCTTTGCCACGTGCCCATTTGGCGAGAGCCGCATAAAGGCCTTTGCGCGACACCACGAGTGGCGCGTACATCTCGATGTGCTGCCCGCGAAATTGCCGGATCATCTGTGCGGCGATCGCGTCGGCGGTTTGCGGCTGAATCGGTACGCGACACTTTGGGCAATGTTGGAGCCCGAGCTTGACATACAGCAAGCGCAAGAAATGATAGATCTCCGTCAGCGTCGCGACCGTGCTCTTGCGGCCGCCGCGGCTCGTGCGTTGCTCGATCGCGACCGTCGGCGGAATCCCGTAAACCGCGTCGACGTCGGGGCGTGAGGCCGGCTGGACGAATTGGCGTGCATAGGCATTTAAGGATTCCAGATACCGCCGCTGCCCCTCGGCGAACAGGATGTCGAACGCGAGCGTGCTCTTGCCGCTGCCTGAAACGCCGGTGATCACCGTGAATCGATCGCGGCCGAGCGTCACATCGATGTTCTTGAGGTTGTGCTCGCGCGCGCCGCGAATCTCGATCGTCGCCGGAGGCGCGTATCGTCTCGCCGCCGCGGCCGGTTCGGCGACTCGCATGCCGGGCGGCACTTGCTGCTCGGCATCGGCCAGCGCTCGGCCGGTGTGCGAAGCGGGCAAGCGCATGATATCCCGCGGCGTACCCGTGCCGACGACCGCGCCGCCGGCGTCTCCGCCCTCCGGGCCCATATCGATGATCCAGTCGGCGGCGCGGATTACGTCGAGGTTGTGTTCAATGACGAGCAGCGTATGTCCGGCGTCTACCAAGCTGCGGAACGTGCGCAACAACTTGGCGATGTCGTCGAAGTGCAGGCCGGTGGTCGGCTCGTCGAACAGGAATAGCGAGCCGCGCTCGCGCGGCCCGCCGGCGGCCACGTGCGCCGCGAGATGGGCGGCTAGCTTGAGGCGCTGTGCCTCGCCGCCGGACAGCGTCGGCACGGGCTGCCCAAGCCGCAGGTAGCCGAGCCCGACGTCGGCAAGCGGACGCAGACGCAGGCAGACGTCGCGCTCCGTTGCGAAGTATTCAAGCGCCTGAGAGACCGTCAGTTCGAGGATATCTGCGATGCTCTGCGCCGGGAATCCCGCCCGCTGCAAAGTCACCTCGAGCACCTCCGCGCGGTAGCGCTTGCCGTTGCAGTCAGGGCAACGCAGGTATACGTCCGACAGAAATTGCATTTCGACATGCTCGAAGCCGTTGCCGGCGCAGGCCGGACAGCGGCCCGTGCCGGCATTGAAACTAAATGTGCCGGCCGTGTACTTGCGCGCCCGCGATTCGGGTAAGGCCGCGAAACGCTTGCGGATCGCATCGAAGGCGCCGATGAAACTTGCCGGATTCGATCGTGTCGTGCGGCCGATCTGGCTCTGGTCGACCATCACGACCGCATCGAGCAGTTCGGCGCCATACGAGTCTGCGGTGCGGTCCCGGCGCCTCGGTCGGACGGCCCTTGGCGCGCAGCATCGCTCTGTAAAGCACATCGTGCACCAAGGTCGATTTGCCGGAGCCGCTGACGCCGGTCACGCATACCAGGCGCCGCAGCGGTATCGCGACGTCGACGGCGCGCAGATTATGCATAGCGGCTCCCTCGAGCCGCAGTTCGCCGGGGCCGGCCGCTACGCCTCAGCGGCGGGGCGCCGGCTACCCGCTTGCGGCCGAACAAATAATCCGCCGTCAGGGAATCGCCGGTTGCGGCGAACTCCCCCATGGAGCCGAAGAAGACCACCTCGCCGCCGTGCTCGCCGGGTCCCGGACCGATATCGAGGAGGCGATCCGCGCTGCGCATGACTTTCGGGTCGTGCTCCACGACGACCAAGGTATTTCCAGCGTCGCGCAAGCGCCGCATGATGCTGACAATGCGATCGACATCGCGCGCGTGCAGCCCGATCGAAGGTTCGTCCAACACGAACAAGGTGTTGACCAGCGAGGTGCCGAGCGCCGTCGTCAAGTTGATGCGCTGCACCTCGCCGCCGGACAAGGTGCGTGATTGGCGGTCGAGATTCAGATATCCCAAACCGACTTCGACCAAATAGCGCAGTCGCGTGCGGATCTCGCCGAGCAGCAATTCGGCGGCTTCACCAAGCGGCGCCGGCAGTTCGAGGTCCGCGAAAAAGCGGGCGCAGCGCTCGATCGGCATCAGCATCAAATCGCGGATGTTCATGGCCGGATCGCCGATGCGCCACAGCAGCGATTCACTTTTCAAGCGCGCGCCGCCGCAAGCGGCGCACTCCGTGTAGCTGCGGTAGCGCGACAACAGCACCCGAATGTGCATTTTGTAGGCCCTGGACTCCAGCCAGGCGAAGAAGCGCCGCACGCCGTACCAAACGTTCTTAGTCCATTCGCCTTCGCCGTCGATGACCCAGGCTCGCTCGGCCGCCGTCAAGCCGCGCCAAGGCGTATCCAGCGGTATGCCGCGTTTGCGCGCAAAGCGCAGCAGGTCCGCCTGGCATTCTTCGAAGGACTTGGTTTGCCAAGGTTTGATCGCGCCCTCGCGCAGACTTAAGCCGTCATTCGGAATGACAAGGTCATAATCGACGCCGATGGTGCGGCCGAAGCCACGGCAGCTTTCGCAAGCGCCGATCGGCGAGTTGAAGCTGAAACTGCTGGTTACTGCGTCCTTATACGAGAGATCGCAGTCCGGGCAGTGCAAGCCGGACGAGAAGCGCCACGACTGCAGCGCGGCGCCATCGTCGCTCTGCGCGAAGACGTCGAGCTTTCCCTCGCCGATTCGCAAGGCAGCCTCGATGGCCTCGGCCTTGCGCGCCGAATCCGCCGCGCTCCAGCGCAGGCGGTCTTGCACGACCTGCAGGGTGCTGCCTTGCTTGCCATGAATTCGCGTATAACCTTGCCGTTCAAGCAGCGACCTGATCTCGGTCTCGGTGAAGTTCGGCGGAATCGGCACCGGGAATGTCAGAATCAGCCTCGGATCGCCGGCCTCGAGACTGCGCTCGAGCCAAGGCGGCGCCGATGCCTTGGGCCGTGTCGCGGCGCACCGGTTGTCCGCAGCGGCTGCAATGCAGGACCGCTGCGCGCGCAAACAGCAGTTTGAAGTGATCGTTCAGCTCCGTCATCGTGCCGACCGTCGAGCGGGACGTGCGGACCGGATTGTTCTGATCGATCGCGATAGCCGGCGGAATGCCCTCGATCCGGTCGACCTGCGGCTTGTCCATCCGGTCGAGGAACTGCCGCGCGTACGGCGAAAAGGTCTCGACGTAGCGCCGCTGACCCTCGGCGTACAGCGTGTCGAACACCAGCGAGGATTTGCCGGACCCGCTGACGCCGGTGACGACGATCATCTCGTTCAGCGGAAAATCGAGATCGAGGTTCTTGAGGTTGTTCTGGCGGGCCCCGCGGATGCGGATCGCCGCCGCGCGCGGCGGATTTAGCGCTGGCATACGCCGGGAGCCGACGGCGCAGCGGCCGGCTCAGCGTCCGGCAAACTGTTCCATCATCAGTCCGGTGCCGCCGCGCGTAACATGCGCGACGATCGCCGTGCGCCGATGAATTTTCGTCACTAGGCCGAGATTGATCGCGAAGGCGAGCTGTACCTGTTGGCCCTTACGCAGGCCGAGGTTCTCCGTTTCGACGAACACGCCGTTTGCACTGAGGTTCTTGGCCTTGCAAATCCGGCTCTTGCGTCCCGACATGACCACGTACACCGTCGTGCGTGCGCGATGCCGAGTATGCAGGCGACGCTCCATCGGTACGGACCCCTCGAGTATAGTTATGGCGCCAGCGGCCATTATGCACGCCGTTGCGTGCGGAGCGAAAGGCCCCATCGCCGGGCGGCTCCTTTATGTTCAAGGCGCGTGCCGACGGGCGCCCTTATGTCCAATTAGGCGCCTTGCAATCGGGTTTCCGCCGGCCCTAGTGGTGATGGCCGCCGGCGCCGTGCACGTGGCCGTGCTCCAATTCTTCGGCCGTCGCTTCGCGAACGCCGACGATTTCGACGTCGAAGTGCAGGGTCTGATCGGCGAGCGGATGGTTGCCGTCGAGCGTGACCATATCGCCGACCACCGCGGTCACCGTGAACAGGCGCATGCCGCCGTCGGTGCGCGCCTGGAACTGCATGCCCTTCTTGATTTCGCCGGCCCCCTGCAGCGTGCGCCGCGGAACACGCTGGATCAATGCTTCGTCGCGCTGTCCGTAGCCATCGGCTGGCAGGCACGACGACGGCGAGCGTCGCGCCGTCGAGCTTGCCCTCGAGGGCCTTTTCGAGGCCGACGACCAGGTTGCCGTGACCCTGGATGTAGGCGAGCGGCTCGCCGCCGGCCGAGCTGTCGAGCACATCGCCATTGTCGTCCTTCAGCGTGTAATGAATCGAGACCACCCGGTCCGCCGTGATTTCCACCCGTGTTACTCCATCGCTCTGAAATGTCCCGTGTCGACGCGCAAGCTTATACAACTACGCCTCCAACTTCGCCTCTAGATCGTAGGCGCCGGCTGCGACGATCCGCACCTGCGCGAAGTCGCCGACCGCCAATCCGGAAGCGCCGGGGATGCGCACGATGCCGTCGATTTCCGGCGCATCGGCGCTCGAGCGGGCGACGGCGGCCGAGCCGTCGATCCGGTCCACGAGTACCTGCATCCTGCGTCCGATTTTTGCAGCGAGCCGAGCGGCGCTGATTTTGGCGGCAGCCTCCATGAATCGCGCGCGCCGTTCTTTCTTGATTTCCGGCGGCACAGGCGCCGCGCTGAGCGCATTCGCCGCCGCGCCTTCGACCGGGGAATACTCGAAGCAACCGACGCGGTCCAGCCGCGCTTCGTCCAGCCAATCGAGGAGCTCGGTGAAATCCCGCTCCGTTTCGCCCGGGAAACCGACGATGAAGGTGCTGCGGATCGTGATGTCCGGCACGAGCTTGCGCCACGAAGTGATGCGCTCCAGCGTGTTTTCGGCGCGGCAGGACGCTTCATCATTTTCAGAATGCGCGCGCTCGCATGCTGAAACGGTATGTCGAGGTACGGCAAGATACGCCCATCCGCCATCAACTCGACGACGCGATCGACGTGCGGATATGGATAGACGTAGTGCAGACGAATCCACGCGCCGAGCTCGCCCAGCGCCGCCGCCAGATCGTAGAAATGCGCGCGGCGCTCGATATCGCGCCAGGATTGTTTGGCGTATTTCAGATCGACGCCATACGCGCTCGTGTCCTGGGAGATGACGAGGATCTCCTTGACGCCGGCACGCACCAACTGTTCGGCTTCTCTCAACACCGAGCCGACGGGGCGGCTGACGAGATCGCCGCGCATCGATGGAATGATGCAGAAGCTACAGCGGTGATTGCAGCCTTCGGATATCTTCAGGTAGGCGTAATGGCGCGGCGTTAGTTTCACGCCTTGCGGCGGAATCAAATCCAAGAATGGCTCGTGCTTCGGCGGCAAGAATTCATGCACCGCAGCGACGACTTCCTCGTAGCGCTGTGGGCCGGTGACCTTCAAGACTTGCGGATGGCGGTCGAGAATTTTTTTGGGCTGAGCCCCGAGGCAACCGGTGACGATTACTTTGCCGTTCGCAGCGAGCGCCTCGCCGATCGCCTCGAGGGACTCGTCCACCGCGGCGTCGATGAAGCCGCAGGTATTGACGACGACCAGATCCGCCGCAGGGTAGCTTGAAGCAACCTCATAGCCCTCGGCGCGCAGGCGCGTCAGTATCCGCTCCGAGTCGACCAAGGCCTTTGGGCATCCCAAACTGACGAAGCCCACTTTCGGGCTCTTGCGAATCATGGCTTTCAAGCGGTGGCACGGCCTTGCAGACGTAAGAAGCCATTGTACTGCATAAGGCAGGGGCGGCGGCGATACAGCAAGGCCGAAGGTCTGTAAAATGGCGCCATGCACATCCTGATCGTGGAAGATGACCAGGTCGCCCGCGAATATTTAGCCAAGGCGCTGCGGGAGGTGGGCCACACGGTGGACGTCGCGGCGAACGGGCTCGAAGGCCTGCATCTCGCCTCGTCGATCGCGCTCGACCTCGCGATCGTCGATCGGATGCTGCCGAAGCTCGACGGCCTGGCCTTGGTGCAATCGCTGCGCGCTACCGGCCGCAAGTTGCCGGTCCTGATCCTGAGCGCGCTCGGCGACGTCGACGATCGCATCACTGGTTTGCGCGCTGGAGGCGACGATTACTTGACCAAGCCGTATCACATGGCGGAGCTGCTCGCGCGCGTCGACGCGCTGGCGAGGCGCGGCGATCTCGGCAGCGGCGAGGCGACGACGAAATTGAAACTGGCCGACCTCGAACTCGACCGGATGACGCGCCGCGTCGTGCGCAACGGCAAGAAGATCGAGCTGACCGCGCGCGAGTTCCAGCTGCTGGAATTCATGATGCGCCACAGCGGACAGGTGGTCACGCGCACGATGCTGCTCGAAGGCGTATGGGATTACCATTTCGACCCGCAGACAAACGTCATCGACGTGCATATAAGCCGTTTGCGCCAAGCGATCGACAAGGACTTCGACAAGCCCCTGCTGCACACCGTGCGCGGCGCAGGATATAGCTTGAGCGAAGACGAATAGTGGACCCGGAGCAAAGGTTCCTCGGCGTACTCGCCAGCTCCCCTTTTCGCATCGCAATTCTCTATTCGGTCGTGTTCGCGCTCGGCGCCGTCGTGCTGCTGAGCGGTGTTTATTTCGCGGTTTCGCGCGTCATCGACGGCAGCACCGACAATCTGATCGAGGCCGAGGTCCAAGGTTTGCGCGAACAGGTGCTCGTGCTCTCGCGCAGCGACTTCATCGAGCTGATCGAACAGCGCTCGCAAGATCAAGACGTTCGCGGCGCCGTCTATTTGATGGTCGACCCGCAATTGCGCCCCGTCGCGGGCAACGTGCCGGAGTGGCCGAAAATCGCGGCGGACCAGGGCAAATGGATCCTGTTCAAGGTCGCCGTCCCGTACGGCGATCAGACGCGCATCCACGAAGTCCGGGCACAGCGCTTTCCGCTACCCGGCGGCTACCGCATGCTGGTCGGCCACGACGTGCAAGAGCGCCAGGACGTCAAGAACGTCATGATGCGCGGCCTTGTCGCCGCCGTCGTGCTGACGATGCTGCTCGGCTTGGGCGGCGGCTTTTGGATGGGCAGGCGCATCTTGCAGCAGGCCGGCGCGATATCGGCGGTCGCGACGCAAATCATGCGCGGCGATCTGTCGCAGCGGCTGCCGGTCCGCGATGCGGACGACGAGCTGAATTCATTGGCGCGCGAAATCAACGGCATGCTCGACAAGATCGAACAGCTGACTCTCGGTATGCGCACGGTCTTGGACAGTGCCGCGCATGATTTGCGCACCCCGCTCAATCGGCTGCAGTCGACCGCCGAGGCGGCTATGCTGCAACTCGCCCCGGCGTCGCCGGAGCGCCGCGTGCTGGAGCGTGTAACGAACGAAGTCGACCGGATGCGCGGTACGCTGGACGCGTTGTTGCGTATCGCGCTCGCCGAAACCGGTACGGTCGCGCGCGAAGCGGTCGATTTATCCGAGTTGGTCGCGAGCATGGTCGAGCTTTACGCGCCGGTCAGCGAGGAGCGCGGCATCAAGCTCGAAAGCGCTGTAGCCGCCGGAGTGCAAATGCAGGGCAGCCGTCAGCTGCTCGCCCAGGCGCTCGCGAATCTGCTGGACAACGCCATCAAATTTACGCCGCAGGGCGGCCACATCCGCGTGATGCTGCGCAGCGAAAACGACCGCCCAGAAGTCATCGTCGAGGATGATGGACCGGGAATCCCGGCCGACAAGCGCGAACTGGTGCTGGGCCGGCGCGTGCGCCTCGACGAGGCGCGCAAGCTACCCGGTTCCGGACTTGGATTATCATTGGTGGCCGCCGTTACCAAGCTGCACGGCGCACGCTTGGTGCTCGATGACGCCGGTCCCGGACTGCGTGTCGCGATGATGTTTCGTTGATCAATTGCTTGCGAGGATACCCATGAATCGATGCGTCAATTACGGCGCCGTGGCCGGTTTATCGGCTCTGTTCGCCGCGGCGGCGGCGGTCCCCGCCGCCGCGGCCGCCGCACCCGCGCCCACGACGAAGGCCGCGAGCGTTTCGCTGTCGGGTGTGGATATGCAATATGCCGACGATTCGATTCGTCCGCAGGACGACCTATATCGGTACCTGAACGGCAAATGGCTCGCGAACTTTCGGATTCCGCCGGACAAGGCCAGCTATTCCATCTTTACGGCGCTGCGCGATGAGACCGACCGGCAATTGCGGGCGGTCGTCGACGGTCTCGAGCATGCCCCGCAGCGCGACGCCGAAGCGCAAAAAGTCGCGGATCTCTACGCCAGCTTCATGGACGAGGCGAGGATCGATGCGCTCGGCTTGGCGCCGCTGCAGTCGGAATTTCGCGATATCGATGCGCTGACGGATAAACGTTCGCTGCCGGGGCTGATCGCGCGGTTCAACCGCGGCATTGGGTCGGCGCCCTATGATATTTCGATCCAACAGGACGCGCGCGATTCGAGCAAGTACGCCGTCTCGCTAAGTCAAAGCGGACTTGGCCTGCCGGACCGCGATTATTACATCAGCGGCAACGCGAAATTTGCGGCTGTGCGCCGGCAGTACCGCGCGCACATCGCGACGATGCTCGCGAAGGCGGGCGTCGCGGATGCGGCGACCAGCGCCGGTGCGATTTTGCGCCTCGAGACGGCGCTGGCCAAAATTCAATGGACCAAGGTCGAGAACCGCGATCCGATCAAAACCTACAACAAGACCCTGATCGCGGATTTGCCGAGGCTGATGCCGGACTATGACTGGCAGCGGTACGTGGGCGCGATGGGCTTCGCCGGCAAGGTCGACTACGTGATCATCGCGCAGCCGAGCTATTTCAAGCGGCTCGCCGGCCTGATCGATGCGACGCCGCTGCCCGTTTGGCGGGCTTACTTCAAGTGGCATTTGCTCAACGCGGCCGCTCCGTACTTGTCGAAACCGTTCGTCGACGAAAATTTTGCGTTTGCAGGCACGGTACTGAGCGGCATTCCGCAGAACAGGCCGCGCTGGCAGCGCAGTTTGGCCTTGGTCAACGCCGCTATGGGCGAGGCGCTCGGCAAATTGTACGTCGCTAAATATTTTCCGCCGCAAAACAAGGCACGCATCCGCGCATTGGTCGAGAATTTGATCGCAGCCTACCGCCGCGACATCGGTACGCTGGACTGGATGAGCCCGCCGACGCGGCAGGGCGCGCTCGCGAAGCTCGACAAACTCGTCATGAAAATCGGCTATCCGGAACGATGGCGCGATTACGGCGCGCTCGTGATACGGCGCGACGACTTGTTCGGCAATGTCGAGCGCGCCGACGAGTTCGAATACAAGCGCGATCTGGCCAAGCTCGGCAAGCCTGTCGACCGCAGCGAATGGTTTATGCCGCCGCAGACCGTCAACGCCTACTACAATCCGTTGATGAACGAAATCGTGTTTCCGGCGGCGATTCTTCAGCCTCCGTACTTCGATGTGCACGCCGACGATGCGGCCAACTACGGCGGTATCGGCGCAGTCATCGGTCATGAGATCAGCCACGGCTTCGACGATCATGGCAGCCAGTTCGACGCCGACGGCAACCTGCACGATTGGTTCACGCCGCAAGACCATGCGAAGTTCGCGGCGAAGACGCGGGCGCTGGTCGCGCAATACGATCGCTATGAACCGGTGCCGGGCTTTCACGTCAACGGCAAGCTGACCCTCGGTGAGAATATCGCGGACAACTCGGGGCTGGCGATCGCGCACACGGCCTATCAAATCGCGCTAGCAGGCAAACCCGCACCGGTCATCGGCGGACTGACCGGCGATCAGCGGTTTTTCTACGGCTGGGTCGGAGTCTGGCGCGGCAAGATGCGCGAAGCCGAAACGATCCGCATGCTGAAGATCGACCCGCATTCGCCGGCCGACGTGCGCGGCGATGCGCCGGTGCGCAACTTGGCGGCCTTTTATTCGGCCTTCGGAGTGAGGCCGGCGGACAAGATGTATTTGCCGCCGGATCAGCGGGTGTCGATCTGGTGATCCGGCGGATTGGCCATCGAGTACCTGGCGGCCGGGCGCGCCGCTATCGCCGCGTCAGCGCCACGCCGGATACGGCGCGCTCGCCGGCGATCCGGTAGGCACCGAGCAGCGGTGTTCGCGCGACCTCGAGAATCGGCAACGCCCGCACCGGATGGATTTCGAATATGCCGCGGGATGTTTCCCAACTCCGGGGCTCGATGCGCACGTCAAGAAAATCCAACCGATCACCGACCGCCGGATACTGACTTTTGTAGCACGCCTCCTTGGCCGTGAAGATCATCGCCGCGGCCGCGGCACGTTCGGGCGCGGCGAGCGAATTGATCCAATTGGACTCCTCGCGGCCGAAGAGGCGCGGCCAAATTTCCGCCGTCACCTGTCCGATTGCCTCGCAGTCGAGCCCGAGACCGAGGAATAACCGCCGCTCGCCGACCACGGCGGCGCAAAATCCCGCGGTATGGGTGATGCTGCCGGTCAGCCAATCCGGCCAGATGGGCTGCCGGTCGCCGGCTACGCGCAGAGCAAAATCGGTGATGCCGAATTCCGCGAGCGCGCGCCGCGCACACAGGCGGCCGGCGGCAAACTCCTGTACTCGCTGCGGAACCGCGCGGCCAAGAAAATGCGCCTCGGCCGGCAGCAGCAGCGCCGCATCTCCCGGCTCGCGCAGCTCCGCGGCGACGACCGTCGCTGGAAACAAGCTTCGTACGTCCGCCGATAGCTCAGCCGGGTTGTGGTCGTTCATGTCGCACCCTCGACGCGGCGCTGTCCGCAGATGGCGCGCGGGCTGCCGACTTTTAGCGACCGGGGCGCTACGTTGCCGCTGAAGCGCGCGCGCGAAACTCGGCAACGCGCGTGCTTTTCAATCGCTTCCAGGCGTCGAGCTGGGCCGCAAGTTCTTTGTGCAGCTCGGCGTAAGTAGTGATTTCCGCCGCAGTAGGCGCGGTGTCGGCATCGTCGAGGAATTCGGTAAAGGCGTAGATTTCCTCGTTCAGCATGCCGGGGTAATTCAGGTCGCCTTCGGAACCCGTGATATTGACTTGTATCAGCTTGCCCTCGATTTGCGCGGCCCGCCGAATGATCGCCTCGGCGGTTTTGCCGTCGCGTTTGTTGAGCCCCAGAGCGATCTCCTTCTTGACCGCGCGGATATCGTTGACCGCACGATGCAGCGCGTCCAAATCGTGGTAAGCCTGCATCGCCAACACGAATTTCTGCCGCAGTCCGTCCGGCGAGCTGCGCACTCTGGGATCCTCCTCGACGAGGAGCGTCGCGGTCCTGCTCTGACCGCCGACGCTGAGCGTGACCGTGTACTTGCCCGGAAGCACCAGAGGGCCGCGCGGCGCCAAGTCCTCGTAGAAGGCGCCCGGAATCTGCACAGGATCGTCGTAGCGCAAATCCCAGACGAAACGGTTCGCGCCGGGCTGCGCCGGCAGCGTGTCGGTCGGGTGGACTTGATCCGGCCATTCCGGCGGCTGTTCGAACTTATCCGATTTTATGCTCGACAGGTGTCGCACGTGATTGCCATGGTCGTCGACGATTTCCATCGTCACCGCGCCCTCGGGCCGTGACGGCAAGTCGTAATCGATCAGCGCGCCGGCGGGCGGGTTGCGACCGGCAGGAGGCCGCGCATTGACTTGGTCCGGGTAATGCAACCGATAGGCGACTTCGGGCTTATAAAGAAATGCCGCGGTCGCCGTCGACACCGCATCGGCTTCGCGCAGCGGCGCAATGTCGTCGAGTATCCAAAACGACCGGCCGTGTGTCGCGGCGACCAGATCATCGCCCTTGACGACGAGATCGTGAATTGGCGTGCGCGGCATGTTCAGTTCCAGACTCTGCCAGTGCCCGCCGTCGTCGAATGAGACGAAAACGCCTGCCTCCGTCGCCGCGTAAAGCAGACCGCGTTTGATCGGATCTTCGCGCACGGCGTGCACGACCGCGCCGGCCGGTAGGCCGGCATCGATCCGCGACCAGGTCTTGCCCATATCGCCCGTCATGAAGATATAGGGGCCGATATCGTCGAGCTTATGACGGTCTACCGCGACGTACGCGGTGCCCGCATCGAAATGCGACAACTCGATCATGCTGATCGTGCTCCAGGCCGGCAGGTCGCGCGGGGTCACGTTTTGCCAGCTGGAGCCTTCACCGGCACGCAACTGCACGAGACCGTCGTCGGTTCCGACCCACAGCATGCCTCTGCGCAGAGGCGACTCGGCTATCGCAAAAATGGTGTCGTAATATTCGACGCTGGTAATGTCTTTGGTGATCGGTCCGCCGGAGGCCAGCTGTTTCGACTTGTCATTGCGCGTCAAGTCGCCGCTGACCGCCGTCCAACTGCCGCCCTGGTCGCTCGTCTTGTAAAGGCGCTCCATGCCGACATAGAGCGTGTCCGGATCGTACGGCGACATGATCATGGGCATCGTCCAATTGAACCGGTGATCGAGATCCGCGGCCGCATGGCCCGATGCGTTGAACGGCCATACGGATATGACCTGGCTTTGCGCCGCATGCTTGTCATAGCGGACGACCCAATTCTCCGCGGTCGAATAAATAATGTCGGGATCGCGCGGATCCGGGATCACGAAGCCGCACTCGCCGCCGCCCGCGTCGTACCAGTCGCGCGCGACGATCGCGCCCTGATCGTCGCGGCTGGCGATGGCCAAGTTCGAATTATCCTGTTGGGCGCCGTAAACATAGTACGGAAAGCGGTTATCTACGGCCACGTGGTAGATCTGAGCGGTGGGCTGACCGTCGAGCGTGGTCCAAGTGGCGCCGCCGTTAAACGTGATCGACGCCCCTCCATCGCTGCCGTTGATCAGGCGCAGCGTATCGTCGGGATCGATCCAAAGGCCATGGTGGTCGCCGTGACGTGCCGGCAGAAGATCGAATGACTTACCGCCGTCAGTCGAGCGGTAAAGTCCGGTATTCAGTGCGTAGACCGTGTCCGCTTTTTTTGGGTCTGCGTAGATCTTGGAGAAATACCAGGCGCGCTGGCGCAGCCGGCCATCGTCGTTGACGCGCTGCCAGTGGACCCCGGCGTCGCTCGAGCGGAACAAGCCGCCATCCTTGGCCTCGACCGTCGCGTAGACTCGATTCGAGTCCGCTCCGGAGACGGCAACGTCGATGCGGCCGAGGATGCCGGACGGCAGTCCATTTCCCGAAAGTTGCGACCACGTGATGCCGCCGTCGGCAGAACGGTACAGACCGCTGCCGGTCCCTCCGCTCGAGAAGTTCCAGGGCTGGCGGCGCATCTGCCAAAGAGCGGCATAAACGATCTTGGAATTATGCGGATCGAAAGTGACGTCGACTGCGCCCGTCTGGTCGTTCTTGTATAGCACCTTGGTCCAACTCTTGCCGCCGTCGCCACTGCGAAATACGCCCCGCTCGGCGTTCGGTCCAAAGGCATGACCCAAGGCAGCGACGAGCACAACGTCCGGGTTCTGTGGATCGACGATCAGCGCGCCGATCTGGCGGGTATCCGGCAACCCGACAAAGCGCCAAGTTTTTCCGCCATCGACGGATTTGTAGATACCGTCGCCGTAGGTGATGTCGCCCCGCGGCGCGCCCTCGCCGGTGCCAACGTAGATGATATTGTGATTCGAAGCCGCCACTGCGATCGCGCCGACCGAGGAGATCGGCGTATGGTCCGTCAGCGGCAGCCACGTCGCGCCCGCGTCCGTCGTCTTCCAGACGCCGCCGGCGACCGCGCCGAAGTAAAACGTGTACGGATCGCCCGGTATTCCGGCGACCGCGAGTACCCGGCCGCCGCGGTACGGACCAATGCCTCTCCATTGCATCGCGCCGAATACATGCGGTCCGGCGGCCGGATTCACCGAATCGCCGGCAGCCTCGGCGGCATGCGCGTGCTGCAGCCCGAACGTCAGGCATAGCGCCGCGAACGCTGCGCGCGGCAAATGAAATGTACGTTGCAAATCAAGCCGCATGTTCACTCCCCGGGGATTTTTATCGGCAGTCTATTGTAAAGCCCGCGACTTTCACAGCGGGACGCGGCCGGCGCCGCGTGTCGCCGGGTCTACCCATTCAAAGTATCCGGCGGAAAGTCAGATTGACCCGCGGTCCGCAATCGCGGTCCGATTTGCAGATTCCGTGCTTCCAGTATCGCTGTGTAGTGCCTTTCATCAACAGCAGGCTCGTAGAGTGCAGCGGCAGCCGGACTGGCCGTAGATTGGGGCGCATCTTATGCCGCAGGACGAATGTCCGGGTCTCGCCGAAGCTCATGCTGGCGATTGTCGGAGTGTCGCCGAGCTCCGGCTCGTCGTCGCTGTGCATACCCACGCTGTCGCGGCCGTCTCGATAGTAATTCAGCAGCACGCCGTTGAACGTCGATTGGACGGCGCGCTCGACTTCGCCCTTCAGTTTCGACAACAAATCGGTCCACGGCAGCGGATTCAAGTCGAGTCCGGAATAGCGATAGCGTTTGCCTTGATCGCCGTACCAGGCAATCAATCGCGGTTGTGGATATTCCCTACCAAAAATGACGATGCGCTTTGCCTGCCAGGCGATCCCGCAGATCAGCTCGGCGAGTATCGTCGGCCCGGGTATCGGCAAGCACATCGTCCGGCAGTACAGGATCTCGGCGTCCCGCAGCCGCAGACGCTTCCATTCGGCGCCGTCCGCGAATCGATTTGTCGTCATGCGTTTATGCCGCCTCGAGCGGTGCCGGCCATGCCTGTGTTTGCCTCGATCCGAAGCATGTTACCAGCGCCGTTGCGGCACCGAGCAAAAAACCCCAAAAGCGCCGGCAGATTCCGCATAATTGCCGGGTCGTAGCTCACGGCCGGACGGTCCGCATGCGGAGCGCATTTACTTCAGGCCCCACTCAGTCATCGTCGCTGACGCGGCCGATGCACGCCGTGGCGCTGCCCGCGAGCCGCGAGGCGGCGCCCGAGCCTGCGGGCGCGCCCGCCGCCGATGCGCCTGGCTACGCCGGACCCGAGCTTTCGATCATCGTGCCGACGTTCAACGAGCGCGGGAATATCGCGGAACTGTTGGCCAGGCTCAAAAAGACTTTGGCGCAGCGTTCCTGGGAGGTCATTTTCGTCGATGACGATTCGCCGGACGGAACCGCCGGAGTCGTCGCGGAGTTCGCGGCCAAGGACGCACGCATCCGCTGCATACGCAGGATCGGCCGCCGCGGACTGTCGTCGGCTTGCATCGACGGGATGCTCGCGACTTCGGCGCCGTTCCTCGCGGTCATCGATGCCGACCTCCAGCACGACGAGCGATTGTTGCCGCAAATGCTCGACACGCTCAATGGCACAGACGCTCAAATCGTCGTCGGTAGCCGTTACCTGAGCGGCGGCGACCTCGGCGATTGGGACGATGCTCGGGCACGGATGAGCCGGTTCGCGATGCGCCTCAGCCGCATGTTGGTGCCGGCTAATCTAACGGATCCGATGAGCGGATTCTTCATGATGCGCCGTTCCGTATTCACCGACTCGGTTCACCGCCTGTCCGCATTGGGGTTCAAGATATTGACGGATCTGTTCGCTTCGTCTCCCGCGCCGCTGCGGTTCAAGGAGCTGCCGTATCGGTTTGGCGTTCGCCATGCCGGTCAAAGCAAGCTCGATTCGGTGACGGTATGGGATTACCTGATGCTGCTGCTCGACAAGCTGGTTGGCCGGGTGATCCCGGTTCGCTTCGTCGCCTTTTCGATCGTCGGCACGATGGGGGCCGCGGTGCACTTCGCCGTACTGACGCTGTTGTTTCGAATATTGCCGACGCCGTTCATGATCGCACAAGCCGCCTCGGCGCTATGCACGATGGTTTTCAATTTCACGATCAATAACGTGCTGACCTACCGCGACATGCGGCTGCGCGGCGCGCGCTGGCTGCGCGGCTTGCTGTCGTTCATGATCGCCTGCAGCGTCGGCGGACTGATGAACGTCGCTGTTGCCGCGGTCGTTTATCGGGCCAACGTTCCTTGGGTGCCGGCCGCGCTCGCCGGAATTCTGGTCGGTGCTCTGTGGAATTACGCGATCACGAGGCTGGTAACATGGCGCCGCGCTCGCCGGTGAGCGAATACGCGGTCACGGTTCAATCGGCGAGCGGCGCGGGTCGATAGTCGTACAAGGTGCGGAAGTAGTAATGGCGGATGAATTTTCCGCGATAAGCCACCGTGCCCGCGTGTACGGGGTCCAGCCGCTGCGCGCGCGACTCGATCGACGGGCCGACGAGATCGCCCGGATTCCACGCAATAAGCAACATCGTGCGATGTACTTGTAAACGCTGCGGAAACCAGAATTCATACATCAAGCCGAGGCCTCCGAACAGCTGATCGCTCGAAGTATTTGCGACCGCGACCGCTTGATCCGGGGCGTAAAATGCCAGCTCGCTCGCAAGGGCATAGCGATCCATGCCGACGACCAGTGGTTGTTCGCCCTGCTGCGCGCGCAGCGTCGCACGCAGGGCGCCGATTTGCCGGCCGAAGTCGCGCCAGCCGACCGGCAATAACTCCATGTGCTTGCTGTAGCCCAAGTCCGGTAGCCCCCGAACGAGGTGATAAAAGCCCGCGCCGTAAATCAGCGTCAAGGCGAGGATAGTCGGCGCCCATGCCGCGCGAATCCAGGCGAGCGCGCGGGAACCGCGCAGCTCGGCATAGCTAGCCACGCCGGCGGCGACCGGCGGCAATGCCGCGATCCACGTCTCGCCGGTCCAGTCCAACTTCACGTCATGGCGCAAGCTGAACAACGCGAATACGGCCAGCGGTACCAGTACATACGACTGCAGGAAACGCCGCCGGCGGACCGCCGGGCCGGCGACGACGGCTGCCGATGCGCGAGCGCCGAGCGCCGCGGCGACGGCGGCCGCGCCGGTCGGTGTGATCAACACGAGCGTCGCCGCGATCAGTTTATGCAGCGAAAATCGCGGCCGCTCCGCCAGGCGGCGCGTCGTTTGGAACACGAACGACGCCCATTCGTGCTGGGCATTCCAAATGATCACCGGCGAGAAGATCGCAAGCGCGATTGCGGCCGCGGCGTACGGTTCGATGCGCCCGAGCCAACGGCGCGACGGCGGATCGATCATGACGAAAATCAATGTGGCCGGCACGAGGAGTCCGATCGTATATTTGGACAACAAGCCAATCCCCAGGCAAATGCCTGCGGCCCACCAAGCGGAGCCGCGCTCCGCGATCAGCGCTCGTTCGAGAAAGTACAGCGCCGCCGACCAAGCCGCTGTCAGCGGCGCATCCGGCGTCATCAACATGCCCGAGAGGAAGAAAAACGGCAGGATCTGCGCCAACGCGAGGGCGATAAGAGCGATGCGCGCATCGAACAGATTGCGGGTCAGTCCGTAAATGAAGTACGAGGCGATGCCGCCGCAAACGAGCGCGCCGATCCTGACGCCGGCCTCGGTATCGCCCAACCAAGCCGTACCGCAGTGGATCAGCCACGCCACGACCGGCGGGTGATCGAGGTAACCGATGTCGAGATGGCGCGAATAGTTCCAATAATAGGTTTCTTCCGGCATCAACGAAATTTGGCCAAAATACAGCAGCCGCAATGAGATCGAATAGGCGACGGTGACTATTGCGAGCGCGCGCCAATACTGCTCCGCCGTCGATCGGCCAATTGCCGGCGCATCGGCCGCGAGGCGCGCGCGGATCGCGGCCGCCGAGGCGGCGATGGCGAGGGCGATCGGCGCGAGCATCGCCGCGAAGTCGACTTGGGCGATCGGCTCGGTCAACAAAGGCGCGGAACACTCGTTGCAGGGAGGCAAGGACGAGGTTCTGGCGGATGCCGCGCTTCGTCGCGCGGCTCAAGGTTCTCGCCCGTGCTCATGGAAGACTCGCCTTGTAAAAGCTCGGAATCCTCAGTCTATACTACCGCACCGGAACAGGACCCGATGCTCATGCAGTCAGGCAAGATGAGATTTGGCGTGCACCCTGACGTACTCAAATTGGGTTTCGTCAGTTTCCTCACCGACGTCAGTTCCGAGCTGATCTTTTCGATTTTCGCGGTTTTCTTCACCGTGATCGCCGGCGCGTCGGCCGCCTTGCTCGGCCTGATCGAGGGCCTCGCGGATTTGGCCGCGTCGTCGCTGGACTCGGTCGCCGGCTGGTTGTCGGATCAATCCGGCAAGCGCAAAGCGTTCGCCGTCGCGGGCTATGGCTTCTCGACCTTGGCCAAGGTCATTTTGCTCGTTGCGACGTCGATCACGGCGGCGAGCGTTTTTCGCGTCGTTGAGCGACTCGGGAAGAGTTTCCGCGGGCCGCCGCGCGATGCCTGGCTCGCCTCGGTTGCCGGCGTGGCCAATCGCGGCTATGCGTTCGGCGTTCACCGGGCCATGGACAAATCCGGCGCCGTGCTCGGCCCCTTGATCGCCTATGGTCTGCTGGCGCGGCTCGGCGAGAACGCGGCGGCGTTTCGAACCTTGTTCCGCGTCGCGTTCGTTCCTGCCGTGTTGAGCCTGGTCGTGTTGAGTCTGGTCCGCGATCAGCCGGGCGCGCCGGCGCGGCGCGAAAGCCCGTTTGAAGCCTGGAAGTCGGTCAGCCCGCAGTTCAAGCGGTTTCTAGTTGCCGCGGGAATATTTGCGCTGGCGTATTTCAGTTTCGGGTTTCTGCTTCTCAGGGCTCACGCCGCAGGCTTCGATATCAAGGACACCGTTTTGCTGTACGCGCTGTTCAACGTCGCCTGCGTGGCCGCGGCGCCGGTAATCGGCAAAATCGGCGATCGCGTCGGCAGGGCGCACATGATCATGCTCGGCTATCTGACGTACGCGCTGATGTGTTTCGGGTTTGCATACGCGACGGCGCGATGGCAGATCATCGGCTTATTCGTCGTCTACGGATTCTTCTTTGCGATCGATGAAGCGCAGAGCAAGGCGTTCATCGCGGATCTGGAGTCGGAGCGGCGCGCGTCGGCGATTGGTTTGTACAATTTTGTGACCGGCGTGATCTATTTGCCCGCTTCGTTGATCGCCGGCGCGTTGTGGTTGAAGGATCCGGCGAGCGCATTCCTAACCGCCGCGAGCCTCGCGGTCGGCGCCCTGGCGATATTCGCCGCCTTGCGGCGTTCATAGGAATTCGTACGCCAACTGCGCGAGCCACGTGCGCCGCGGCGCGGCCGAGTTGATGCCGAGGACGACGCCGATGCGGTATTCGAAGCCGGAAGTCGTACCGCGGATGTGGCGCTCGCCGGCGAGGATCGGGCCTGCCTGATAGGCGTGATCGTCCGGGCGGCCGTAGGCTTCGATGCCGGGGCGCAGCGCGCCGGATATCGCGAAGGTGCCGGAATAGCTGTAACGAAACATCGCATTGCCGGCGTTGGAGCCCACCGGTATCTCCCAAATTAGATTGACTCGATGGGTGAATCGCCCTGTGGCTTTCTCTATCAGGGGACCGAATTCGAGCGCATCGGGAATGCCGGCGACGATTTGATGTTCATAGGAAGCCAGGAGGCCGAAATCCGCCCACCGCTCGCCCGGTTGCGTCAGCTGGAACGTGTTTTCGATTTCAAAGCCCAACAGGCGGGCAGGTCCGCCGGGTTGCCGCTCGTAGCGCGCGACGTAGATCTCCGGCTTCCACCAATCGGTGAACGCATGCGAAACCGAGAATTCGGCTGCGTCGCCGCCCGAGAAGTCGCGGCGCGGATCGTCGTACTGGTAACCGCGCATCTCGATCTCGGACATCGCACCGAGAACATGCGGGGAGTAGACGATGAAGTCGTCAGCCCGGGCGCCGAGGGAGGCGAACCACAAGGGGCCGCAGATAGCCGCGGCGCGCATCAGCGCGGGAGCGCTCATGTGCGATGCAGTCGCCGCATTCCGATCGTCAGCAGCAGCACGGTGAGCGCATAGAAGCCGATCTGGATTCCCGCCGGGCGCGCGTCGTAGCCGATCAGGACCCCGAGCGTCTTGCCCGCCAAGGAACCGTTGGACAGCAACCAGGATGTATTCCACAACTGCGCGCCCCAAGCGGGCAGCAGATTGCCCTGTACGAGGAATCGCGCCGCCGTCGAAGCCAGGCCCGCGGCCAACAACACGAGCATCCAGTTGGTGACGTTGAAGAAATGCCGGATCGGAATCCGCAGCAAACCGAAGTACAGGGAAAATCCAAGCAGCGCGCCGCCGGCGACGCCGAGCGCGATGCCGCCGATGAGGCCCGCCCGACCGATGCCGCCGATCGCCATGCCGTACAAGAACAACACGACTTCGGAGCCTTCGCGCAGCACCGCCAGACCTACGACCGCCAGCAGCAGCATCAACGAGCTGGATCCCGCTTTGACGGCGGTGCCGACCGCGTTCATGCGGTCGGCGAGCTCGCGGCCGTGCGTCGACATCCACAAGACGTGCCAGCCGATCATCGCGACCGCCGCGAGCAGCACGCTGGCGTTGAAGATTTCCTGGCCCGCTCCGTTGGCGAGCTGCCCGATCAAATTGGCGCCGATGGCAACCAGCAACGCGCCGCTGATGCCGAGCGCGATGCCGGTCGTGACGAACAGCGCCACGGTGTGCGACGCCGCGTGTTGCCGCGCAAACGATCGAGATGATCAGCGCCGCCTCCAGCACCTCTCGAAAGACCAGCAGCGCAACGCCGAGCATCGACTCACTCCACGATCAAGCGGCCTTTCGCCGTTTCCTGGTGAAAGTCGCCGAAAAAACCGTAGTTGCCGGCGCTCAACGGACCGACGAATACCGTGATGCTGCTGTGCGGCATGACGATTTTTTCGCGGTTGAAATCCGTGCTTTCGAATTCTTCGGGCGTCGCATCATCGTTGCGGACGATGATCTTGAACTTCGTGCCCGCCGGCACTTTCAGCTCGCTCGGTTGATAAGCGTGGTCCTTGAGGACGAGCGTGAATTGCGGCAGGTCGTCGGCGCCAGCGGCAGCAGCGGCAAGCGTCGCAGCCGCCGTCAGCAGCGCCGCCGCGATGCCAGCCGGGAAGCGCGGTCGAACGCGGCCCTGAAGTCGGGTTTTGCTCATATTCGCGAATGATAATCATTCGTATTAAATCTGTCAAAATTGCCATCAACGTGGCCGCCGTCGAATTTCCATGGCGGTCCGGCCCGTCCGCCTGACGCTGCGGCGAGGATCCGCCGTGCGCTAAGCTGGGAAGTCCCGGCGATCGGCCGGGTGCGAGCTTCCGTCCATGACTCAATCATCAGTCGGTTACGCGGTCGATCATGCCCGGCCGGTCGACCTCGAAGGCTACGAGGCGCTCGCCGCACTCGCGCTCGACATGTACTCGGTCTGGAATCACGCGACCGACTTCATCTGGCGAACCTTGGATCCCGTGCTGTGGAAGATCACGCGAAACCCATGGGTCGTGCTGACGACCGTGTCGCGCGACAAGCTGCAGCAGGCCCTGGCCGAGCCCGCTTTCCGCGCGAACGTCGATCAACTATTGCAACGCCGGCGCGAGGCCGTCTGCGCACCGGCGTGGTTCCAGCTGACACACGGTGAACAGTCTTTGCGTGGGGTCGCATATTTCAGCATGGAATTCATGCTCGGCGAATCCTTGCCAATTTATTCCGGCGGTCTCGGCAACGTCGCCGGCGATCAGTTGAAGGCGGCGGGCGATCTCGGCGTGCCGGTGTCCGGCGTCGGTCTACTTTATCAACAAGGCTATTTTCGCCAAGTCATCGATCAGGACGGGGTGCAACAGGCGCTATATCCGTACAACGATCCCGGCCAGTTGCCGATCGCGCCGCTGCGTGCGCCCAACGGCGAGTGGCTGCGTCTTGAGGTCGCCTTGCCGGGCTATTCCGTGTGGCTGCGGGCATGGCAGGTGCAGGTCGGCCGTCTGCGGCTGTATTTGCTGGACAGCAACGATGCCGCGAATTACCCCGAACATCGCGGCATCACCAGCGAGTTGTACGGCGGCGGCCCGGAACTGCGCCTCAAGCAGGAACTCGTGCTCGGGATCGGCGGCTGGCGCTTGCTGCAGGCGCTCGGGCTGGACCCGGAAGTCTGCCATTTGAACGAGGGGCATGCGGCTTTCGCGGTATTGGAGCGGTGCCGCAGTTTCATGCGGGCGACGTCGCAGTCCTTCGCCACCGCCCTGGCAGCGACGCGCGCGGGCAATGTGTTCACGACGCACACCGCGGTCGAGGCGGGATTCGACCGCTTTGCTCCGGCTCTGATCGAGCGCTATTTGGGCGAGTATGCCGAACAGCAGTTGGGGCTGTCGCGCCACGAGTTGCTGGCGCTCGGCCGCCGCGATGCCGGCGATGCTTCCGAGAGCTTCAACATGGCCTATCTGGCGATCCGTGGGGCCGGCGCCGTCAACGGGGTCAGCCGCTTGCACGGCCATGTCAGCCGGCAACTGTTTCTGCCGCTGTTCCCGCGCTGGCCCATCGAAGAAATACCGGTGGCGCACGTGACCAACGGCGTGCACGTCCCCACCTGGGATTCGGCGCCGGCCGATGAATTGTGGACCCGCGCGTGCGGACCGGAACGATGGCGGGGCACGGCCGACACCGTAGCCGACAATATTCGCGAGGCTTCGCCATCTGCGCTGTGGCAATTGCGTTCGGCTTCGAGGGCAGCCCTCGTGCAATACGCGCGCGAGCGTTTGTCGATGCAATTGGCTGTCGCCGGCGCGCCCGCCGCGGCGGTCGCCGAGGCGCTGGGCTTGTTCGATCCGAAGACTCTGACCTTGGGATTCGCGCGCCGCTTTGCCGCGTACAAGAGACCGAACCTGTTGCTGCACGATCCCGCGCGCCTGCAGCGCTTGTTGACCAATGCAAGGCGCCCGGTCCAACTCATCATTGCCGGCAAAGCGCATCCGGCCGACCGCACGGGTCAAACCCTGATTCAGCAATGGATCCATTTCGTCCGGCGTCCGGAAGTGCGCAGTCAAATCATATTTCTGGCCGACTACGATATGTGCTTGACCGAGCATTTGGTGCAGGGCGTGGACGTTTGGATCAACACGCCGCAACGGCCTTGGGAGGCGAGCGGTACGAGCGGCATGAAGGTCCTCGTCAACGGCGGCATCAATTTGTCGGAGTTGGACGGCTGGTGGGCGGAAGCCTATTCGCCCGACGTCGGTTGGGCGATCGGCGACGGGCTCGAACACGGCGACGATCCGGCCTGGAACGCCGCGGAAGCCGAGGCGCTGTACGACGTGCTGGAAAACGAAGTGATTCCGCAATTCTACGCGCGCGGCCCCGATGGGATTCCCCACGCCTGGGTCGAACGCATGCGCGAGAGCATGGCGCAGCTGACCGTGCGCTATTCGACGAATCGCGTCGTGCGCGAGTATACGGAGAGCTATTACCTACCGGCGGCAGCCGCGTACCGCGAGCGCGCGGCCGACCGCGGAGCGGAAGGCAAGGCGATTGCGGATTGGCAGCGGGTGCTGCAAGAGCAGTGGCGCCAACTGCGGTTCGGCGAACTGCGCGTCGCGACCCAGGACGGGGCTCACCGGTTCGAGGTCGAGGTGTATTTCCACGACCTCGCGCCGGATTGGATCGCGGTGGAGCTTTACGCGGCCGGCGATCGAGGCGTCGCCGCGCTGCGCCAGCCGATGCGCCGCGTCGATGCGCCGGTCGGGCCGTCGGGCCGGCGCTTGTTCGAGGGACAGGTGCCGGCCTCGCGGCCGACCGAGGACTACACGATTCGACTCTTTCCGCGGCGCACTGGGGTCGCGGTACCGCTGGAAATCGATCCGATACTCTGGCAGCACTAGTCGAAGCGAAGCCCCGCCAATGCCGATTTTTCCGCCGCACCCAGACGCAAACAGCACTCTGTATACGCCAGCAGAACGTACGGCGGCGGCGCAGCGCAGCACGTGGGTGAGCGTCGGCGTCAACATCGCTCTGGCCGGTGCGCAGGTCGCGCTGGGATATGCGTCGAAGTCGCAAGGCTTGATCGCCGACGGCATTCATTCTCTGTCGGATTTGATCGCCGACTTCGTCGTTCTTTTCGCAGGTCACCACGGCAAGAAGGACCCGGATATTGATCATCCTTACGGGCACTACCGCTTCGAGACCGCCGCTTCATTCGCGCTCGGCCTGTTATTGGTCATGGTCGGCGCCGCGATGCTGTGGTCGGCAGTGCTCAAACTGGAGGCGCCCGGGATATTGCCGATAGTCCACGTCGTCGCGTTGTGGGCCGTCGGTCTCGCACTGGGCGCGAAGGAGCTGCTGTTCCGCTACATGCTGGCGGTTGCCAAGCGGGTCAAGTCCGGCATGCTGGTCGCAAATGCTTGGCACGCGCGTTCGGATGCGGCGTCCTCGTTGGTGGTCGGGGTCGGCGTCATCGGCAATTTGGCCGGCTATCCGCTATTGGATCCGCTCGCCGCGTTGATCGTCGGCTTGATGGTGGCGAGGATGGGATGGAGAATCGGTTGGCGCGCGCTGCGCGACCTGATGGACCACGCCGCGGACGAACAGGAGGTCGCCGCGATCCGCAGCACTCTACTGGATACTCCCGGAGTGCTCGGTGTCCACGAAGTGCGGACGCGCAGGATGGGAGACATGATCGTCGTCGACGCGCACGTCGAAGTGGACGGCGCGATCACGGTCGAGGCCGGACACGACATCGCGGTCGCCATGCAGCAGCGCGTGCTCGCGCGCCACCCGGTCATCAGCTTGATGACGCATCTGGATCCCTGGCAGCGCCCCGATCTCGATCACCCGAATTCCGGCGATCCATGACGATGGCCAGGCAGCTTTTACAGTAAACTAAGCGCGCGCCTGCGCGGCAATTGTGATCAACCTCAGGAGGCCTATGATGCGAACCCGATCGCTGCTCGTCGTCATCGTCTTGCTGTTGATCGCCGCCTTCATCGCCGTCAACTGGGCGGTGATCACGGCGCCGGCTAAATTCAATTTGTTGTTGATCACCGTCGATGCGCCGCTCGGATTGGTGATGCTCGGGATTGTGATCTTGATCGTCGTGGCCTTCGCAATTTACCTAGCGGTCTGGCAAGGCGCGATGTTGGTGGAGTCGCGCCGGCAGGCGAAGGAGCTGCAATTACAGAGGGCGCTGGCCGATCAGGCCGAGGCGTCGCGCTTCACCGAGCTGAGCGCCCTGTTGCACGACGAGTTTGCGCGTCTCGGCGAACGAGTCGCGCAGCTGAACGACGGACTGCGGGCCGAGATTCGCGACAACGCGAATTCGATCGCCGCGACGATCGGTGAACTCGACGATCGAATCCATGGTTCCGGAGGCGGAGCGGCGTCGTGACCGTGATCTCATCCGACCGGAGCCCGCAATGATGGACGTATAGAGAGATGGATGATCAACCGACTCACTTGGAAGGCGGCTGCACCTGCCGCCGCGTGCGTTATCGGCTGGCGAGCGCGCCGCTGTTCGTGCATTGCTGCCACTGTCGCTGGTGTCAAAAAGAAAGCGGCGCCTCCTTCGCGCTGAACGCGATGATCGAAGCCGACCGCGTCCATCTCTTGGCCGGGGAAGTGACGGTCATCGACACGCCGTCAAATAGCGGCAAGGGTCAGCGTATCTCACGGTGCCCTCAATGCCACGTTGCAGTGTGGAGCAATTACGCTGGCGCCGGCGATGCGATCCGATTCGTGCGCGTCGGCACGCTCGATGCGCCGGATTGCCTGCCGCCCGACATACATATTTTCACGGCGTCCAAACAACCATGGGTCGTACTGCCGCCGGCAACGCCGGCCGTGCCGGAATACTACGAGGCGTCCAAGCGCTGGCCGGCCGCGAGTCTGGAGCGCCGCGCGGCGCTGTTCGCAAGCTCGCCGCGGCGAGCCTGAGCGTGCGTCTCGCCGGACCGGGCCATCGCAGTTACGCGTTCGTCATCGATTGGCACATCCGCGTGCTCGCGGCGCTGGTGTGGCTGCTCGCCGGGGTCCTCGCGCTGCACATCAGCTGGAATACGGCGCCGAGGGGCGCATCGCTCGCTTTGGTGCCGGCTGCGATGATTTATTTCTTGTACCACCCGGTGATCGAGATTCTCTTGCGCGGCCAATCGCCGGGAAAACGCATCGCGGGCGTTCGGATCGTCACCCGCGCCGGAGGCGTGCCGGCCATCGGCGCGATCGCCGTACGCAACGTATTCCGGCTCGTCGACAGTCTGCCGGCGTTTTACGCAGTAGGGCTCGTCAGTTGCATCGTAACCCGCGATCAGCTTCGGCTCGGCGATTTGGCGGCGGGCACGCTGTTGATCATCGACGACAAACGCTCCGCAAGCGCCCGGAGCGTGGGCGCGCCGTAGCTCATCGACCCGCGGCGGAGTTGGCGGGTGGCGCGAGGCCGGCGCCTTCGCGGCGCAATTTCAAATCGCGATATACGGCCAGCAGCGATGCCGTCAATGCCAAGGCAAAAAAGGTGCTGCCGGCGATCGACATCAGCAATTGCACGTCGATCGCGGTGCGGGCCTGCAGGCCGAGGAGCGCGACGATCACGCCTGCCGACAGGCTGAGCATCAGGTAGAACACCGCCGCGATGATGATCGCGACCGAATAAATCGTCACCGAATGCCACCAATAACCGGTGATCAACCGGCTGCTGACGGCCAGAGATTGCCAGATGCCGGTATCCTCGACGGTCAATACGACGAAGACCAGCATCAAGGTGCCCGCCCAATAGATGCCCGGCACGATCAGCAGCATGAACCCCAAGCCGATGATCAGGGCGACCAACACGGACGTGAAGAAACCGCGCGGCAACAGACGTAGGCCGACGCCGACCGATCGACCGAGCGATGCCGGCGTGCCGAGCGCGACGCTGTTCATGTTGTCGATCAGGGCAAGATTGAAGATCAGGAAAACCACCATGCCGACCACCGCGCCCGCCACGAAGTCGACCGACTTGAGCACAGCGAACGCGGCAAACGGATCGGCAACCGTCCAATGCCGGATCTGCGATCGCAGCATCAGACCGGGCAGATCCGCCGCGGCTTGAGCCGCGAGCGCGAGCAACCAACAACGAGCTACGGAGGCCCGGAACAGATGAATCGCATCGTCTAGGACGCCGCCGATGGCTTGCGGCGCCGATGGTCGTACGTACATCTTGAGATCTCCAGCCGATGCTTTCGCCAGCACGATCCCAAAGCGTACTCGCCCGGCGCGCAAGCGGCCAGTCCGTGACCGAAGGCGAAATGGCGGCGATTCGGCGTCGTTCGCAGAATTCGGCCGCCGCGCGTTTGCCGCCGCCTTCGCGTCGCGCGGATACGCGGCTCCCGCCGTTGCTTCGCGATCAGGGTGATTGATCGGCGGATGTCCGTTAAGCTTTGCCTAAGTTTCGAGGAGTAAATGCCTTTGCCAACGATTGAAACGATTGCCGATACCTGCGCGCCGACGCGGCTCGTCCCTCGCCTCGCGGGTCCGCTGCTGCTGACGCTTGCGACGCTCTGCGCGGCCGCGAGCCCCGCCGCGACTCGCCTCGGCTTTGTCGATTCCGCCCGCCTGCAGGCGGCGGATAAGGAGCCGCAGAACTGGTTCACCGGCGGGCGCGACAAGGACGGCAGCTATTACTCGCCGCTGGCGAAAATCAACGCCGGCAACGTGGAGAATCTGGGTTTCGCCTGGCAATACGACCTCGGCCTGCCGATGCGCGGCCAGGAGGCGACGCCGATCGTCGTCGACGGCGTCATGTATACCTCAGGTACCTGGGGTTTCGTCTATGCCGTCGATGCCGCGACCGGCCGCGAGCTTTGGCGCTACGATCCCAAGGCGAACTATTTCGCGGCGAGGAATCCGTGTTGCGACCTCGTCAATCGCGGCGTCGCGGTTTGGAAGGGCAAGGTGTACGTCGCATCGGTCGACGGGCGCCTGCATGCGCTCGATGCGGCGACCGGCAAGAGAATCTGGGTCGTGGATACGATCGCCGATCACAAGATGCCGTACGCAAGCACCGGTGCGCCGCAGATCGCAGGCCATGTGGTCGTCATCGGCAACGCCGGCGCAGACATGGGGCACGGCGGAGTGCGCGGCTATGTCGCCGCCTATGACCTGCAAACCGGCGCGCTCAGATGGCGCTTCTACACGGTTCCGCCGGCCGTTGGTCGGCCGTTCGAGAACCCGGAACTCGCGGCGGCCGCGAAAACATGGGATTCGCATCGCGATCCGCAATACCAGGGCGGCGGCACGGCCTGGGACGGGTTCGCCTATGACGCGAAATTGAATTTGGTGTATTTCGGCACGGCGAATGCGGCGCCGTACGATTTGCGGCTGCTCGGCCCCGCCAAACTCGACAGTCTCTATACCGCGTCGATCATCGCGCTGCACGCCGACAGCGGACGGCTCGCCTGGTACTACCAAACGACGCCGAATGACCATTGGGATTTCGACTCCGTTCAGAAAATGATTCTCGCGGACCTCGCGATAGGCGGTACTGTGCATCAAGTCCTGATGCAGGCGTCGAAGAACGGATTCTTTTACGTTCTCGACCGTCGAACCGGCAAGCTGCTATCCGCGAAAAACTATACCTACGTCAATTGGGCGTCCGGCGTCGACATGAAGAGCGGCCGGCCGATGCCCACCGCTGCCTCCGATTGGTATGCTTCGCCGAAGACGATTTATCCGTCCTGGGCCGGCGGCCACAGTTGGAATCCGATGTCCTTCAGCGCGCAGACCCGCCTGGTCTACATTCCGGTCATCGATGTTCCGGCGGTTTGGGTCGACATGCTGCACAACGGCGGCCAAGTGAAATTTCTCGACGGATTTTTCACGGTCAACGGCATATTTCCGGACAATAGCTACGATGCGGCCGATTTGCGGCGCTTGTACGGAGTCTTGCCGACCCTCAGCGAGATAAAGGCGGCGCGCAACGTCGAGCCGGTACGCGAACTCATTCGCGCGTGGGATCCGGTTGAGCAAAAGGCCGTCTGGGAACACGAAACATCCGCGGGTATGCGCGGTTACGACGGCGGCGTGATGTCGACGGCCGGGAACCTCGTATTCCAGGGCCGCGGCGGCGGCGGATTGTGGGTTTACGCCGCCGATACCGGCAAAGTCTTGAAGGTCATTCAGACCGGAAGCCACATCATGGCGGCGCCGATGACTTATGCAATCGGCGGTCAGCAATATGTCGCAGTGCAAGTGGGTTACGGCGGCACCGCGATCGCCGAAGGGCCGATCCCACCGAACAGCGCCGCGGTGAAATACGAAAATACGAATCGCATCATCGCCTTCAAGCTCGGCGGCGTTGCGGTGCCGACTCCGCCCGCACGCGTAGCCGAACCGTTCGACAAGCCGCCGGCGCAAACGGCGACCGCGGCGCAGATCGACGCCGGTCAGGTTAAATTCATCGAAGAATGTTCGCGCTGCCATGCGCTGGGCCTGTCGACGACGCCCGATTTACGCCGCCTCAATCCGGGGCTGCGCGCGGGCTTCGCAGATATCGTACTGCATGGCGTACTCGCGCCATTGGGCATGGAGCGCTTCGACGATCTATTGAGCAAGAAAGATGTCGACGACATCTATGCGTATCTGATCGATCAAAGCTGGGTCGCATATAAGGCGCAGCAAGCGACCAAAGAGGGTAGATAGGCATGTCGAGAGGAGTAGGCAGCGGATTCGGGCTCCAGGATTTGCCGAGGATCGCCCGCGGCGAAGGGGTCTACCTCTACGATGAAGCCGGCAAGCGCTATATCGATGGCTCCGGCGGGCCGGCGGTTTTCAGCGTCGGCCACGCCCACCCCGAAGTCAACGCGGCCATCATGCGGCAGTTGGATTCCGTCGCATACGGCTACCGCTATTTATTCACGAGTTCCGCGCTCGAAGCGCTTACCGCGATGCTTCTGCGGGTGACCGGCAACTGCTTCAAGGACATCGTGTACGGGATGGATGGATCCGAAGCGGTCGAATCGGCATTGAAGGTGGCTCTGCAGCATTTTGCCGCGCGCGGCCTGATGCGCAAGCGCCGTTTCATAGCGCGCCACCGATCGTGGCACGGCGATACGCTCGGTGCGCTTTCGATCTCCGGTTTCGCCAGCCGCCGCCGCGCGTTCGAGGGCAGCCTGCTCGACGTTGCGTTCGTGTCGCCGGCGAATGCGTATCGAATGCCCGACGGCAGCACCGCAGCGTCGCTGGCCGGCGATCTCGCCGCTGAACTCGAGCGAACCATACTCGCCCTAGGCCCCGATACCGTCGCGGCGTTCGTGTTCGAGCCGATTGTCGGCGCCGCGGGGGGCGTCGTGCCGGCGCCGCCCAATTATGCGGCGGCCGTTCAGCGCGTCTGCCGCAAGTACGACGTATTGTTGATCGCGGACGAGGTGATGTGCGGCTCCGGCCGCAGCGGCACTTGGCGCGCGTTGGAGCATGATGAGGTGGTCCCCGACATCATGGCGATCGCCAAAGGTTTGGCGGGCGGTTACATTCCGCTGGGAGCCACGCTGGTCACGGCCGGCGTGTCGGCGCCGATCTGGAGTGAGCACGGCGCTTTTATGACGGGACATACATTCTCCGGCCACACGGCTGCCTGCGCGGCGGCGCTCGCCGTACAGCGGATCATCGAGCGCGACGGTTTGCTCCAACGCGTGCGCGCGGCAGGCGCCTCTTTTCAGGATTCGCTGCGCAGATCGCTGTCGAAATTCGACGAGGTGGGGGATGTGCGCGGGCGGGGTTTTTTCATCGGCGTCGAGTTCGTCGCCGAGCGCAAGTCGCGTGCGCCGTTTCCGCCGGGCCGCTCCTTGAGTTTCGACATCGGACGGCGCGCATTCGCGGACGGGCTCATATGCTATCCTTGCTCCGGCAACGTCGACGGCGCCGCCGGCGACACGATCATCATCGCGCCGCCCTACAATGCGACCGACGCCGAATTGGAAGAGATCGGCTCGAAACTGCATCGCGCGGTCGCGGCCGCTCTCTCAGCCCCTAGCGCCGGTCAAAATGCGGCCGGGTAAGCGCCGCCGTCCAACAACAAATTCTGCCCGGTGATGTAGCCGGCATGAACGCTGCATAGGAACGCGCAGGTTTGGCCGAATTCCGCCGCCGTGCCGAAACGTTTTGCGGGAATCGCCGATCGCGACTGCGCCGCCATTTCGACTTCCGTTACCCCATCGCGCTGCGCTGCGACCCGGATGCCGCCGCGCAGCCGTTCGGTGTCGAAGCTGCCGGGCAGAAGATTGTTGATCGTGACGTTCTTGGCGGCCACGCCGCGCGCGATGCCGGCGACGAACGCGGTCAGGCCCGCGCGGGCCGCACTCGACAGGTCGAGCCCCGCGATCGGCATTTTGACGCTTATCGACGTGATATTGACGATCCGTCCGAATCCGCGGGCAGCCATCGAATCGATGACCCTTTGGATCAATTCGATCGGCGTCACCATGTTCATCGTGATGCCGGCCAACATGGCTTTGCGGTCGAGTTCGCGGAAATTGCGAAATGGCGGTCCGCCGTTGTTGTTGATCAGGATGTCGGGCGCGGGGCAGGCCGCCAACAAGGCGGCTTGACCATCCGATGTCGATACATCGGCGAGGACAGGCGTCACCTCGACGCCGGTCGCGCGGCGAATCTCGGCGGCGGCCGCTTCGAGCGACGCGGGATGGCGCCCGTTGATGACGATCGACACGCCGGCCTCGGCCAGCGCAATCGCGCAGCCCTTGCCGAGGCCCTGACTCGATGCGCAGATGATCGCCTTGCGGCCGGAAATTCCGAGATCCATCGCTGCTCCGCCACCCGCTCCGTAGCCTATCCCGCAATCATATCGGCACGGCAACGGCCTGAATAGCGCATCGCGCGCTGATCGCCCCAGCCTTTGCGCCGTCCGGCCCCGTAGGCGCCGGAGCCGTGGTACGTGCGGGACCGCACAGACCGGTTCCTGCTCAGCGCCGATCATGCGGCTATTGCCGACGCATCAGGTACATAGGAAATCGACGCAAGGAGCTTGTCATGTCAATTTTGGGTTGGATCATTCTCGGCCTGATTTCAGGCTTTATCGCCAGCAAACTGGTCAACAAGTCCGGCGAAGGCATTTTGCTCGACATCGTCCTCGGCATCGTCGGAGCCGCCGTCGGCGGCTGGATCTTCACGTCGCTCGGCAGCGCCGGCGTGACGGGATTCAATATTTACAGCATGTTCGTCGCCGTGATCGGCGCCGTGGTCGTGTTGGCCGTCTATCATTTCGTCTTTCGCCGGCGGGCGTGAGTCGAGGCGGGGCGTCCAGCCGCGGGGCCGATTCAGTCGTTTTTGGCGGGCGCCGTCCGGCTATGTGCGGTGGCGAACAGACCGGCGGACTTCGCGTCGATAGTTTGGTGAGGCAATTAGGGAACGCAACCAGTGCGGCTTTGTCCATGGGGTAGAGGCCGCGCGCCCAAGGTAGAGGAAGTTGCAGCGAAATGTCCGACTCGTACGCACAGCGCGACCGCCGAGAATCGATGCACGCCGCATGGACGGGCCACAATGGCGTTACGGCGTCGATTCTCTACCCGATACTCGATCGGGCGGCGCATTCGCGCGAAATAGCCTCGACAGCCGAGCGAATGCTATTCGTCGCGTGCGAGGCATGGGCCGCGACGGCCAATCACACTCTGTACTCCTACCTGCTGGCGGACATCGCGGGCACATTGTGGGCGGCGCAAACGGTGTTCACCGTGCTCGGCGCCAAAAAGGCGGCGAACCTGCTCGGCACCGCGAGGCTCGAGCTGGGACATGCGCCGGCCGAAGCGCATGCCGCCGCCGTGGCGGCCGGTCTTGAACGGACGCTGCCCGCTTGCGGCGATCGGTTCGACGAACTGATCGCGAACTTCGCGGTTCGATATTGCACGCCGTCGCGGCCGCCTAAGCGGTCTACGCTAGGCGGAACGTAGGGGCAACGCTAGGCGGCTGTCAGACGTCCCGCTTGATAGTCGCGGATTGCCTGCTCGATCTCCTCGCGCGTGTTCATGACGAACGGACCGTACTGCACGACCGGTTCGTGGAGCGGCCGCGCGGCGATCAGAATCAAGCGCGCACCGCCGGGGCCCGCGGTCAGCGTAACGGCCTCGCCGTCGCTACCGAGTATGCCGGCCGCTTGCGTGGGCAGGGGCTGCGCGCCCTCGCCGTCGCCGACAGACGCCGTTCCTTCATAAGCGTACACACAGGCATTGTGGCCGGCCGTCAGCGGCTGCGTGAATCGGCCGCCGGCGGGTAGCGCGACATCCAGATACAGCGGGTCGGTCGCCAGTTTGCCGCCCGCCCCGTTGATCGGACCCTCGATGCGCTCATCGCCGACCATTGCCGTGCCGGCGATGACCTTCACCTGTCCGCCGCCGGGCAGAGCCGCGACCGGGATCTGATCGGACGGGATATCGCGGTAGTGTGCCGGCTTCATCTTTTCGTTCGCCGGCAGATTGATCCACAGCTGGAAGCCGCGCATACGGCCATGGTCCTGTTGCGGCATCTCGGAGTGAATCACGCCGTGCGCCGCGCTCATCCACTGTACGGCGCCGGGGCCGAGATTGCCGACGTTGCCTAGATGGTCGCGATGCTGCATTCGGCCGTCGATCATGTAGGTGACCGTCTCGAAGCCGCGATGCGGGTGCGGCGGAAAGCCCGCGATGTAGTCATCCGGGTTCTCGGTGCCGAACTCATCGAGCATCAGGAACGGGTCGAGCCGCAGTGCCTGCGTACTGCCCAGGCTGCGGCGCAATTTGACGCCCGCGCCGTCCGAAGTCGCGATCGCAGGGATCACCTGCGCGAGGCGGCGGTTGGTCGAATTTTTGGCTGTCATGTCAAGCTCCTTCGCCTGCGGCGATTCATGACCGATGTCGGCGTGCGTCCAAGCTATAGGGACCGGCGCCGTTTGCCACCAGCAGCAAAAATGCGCCGGTAATGGAAATATCCTTCAGCAGCAGTAATAGCTGCGTCGAATCGCCGATCTGGTGATGGAAGATCAGGGCCGATAGCAGCGTAAAGCCGGCCAGCAGGAATGCGACGAGGCGGGTCTGCCAGCCGAGCACGATCAGCACGGCGCCCCCTAGTTCGGTCAAGATCACCAGCGGCAGCAAAAATCCCGGCACGCCCGCAGATTGCATGTAGGCCTGCGTGCCGGCATAAGCGGTCAACTTGCCGAAAGCCGCGAACAAGAACAACACGACCAGCAAGACGCGGCCCAGCAGATCGGCGGACTTCTCTATTGCATGCATGATGTAGCTCCTCGGATTTCGATACTAGGCCGCCGCAGGCGCAGCCCCGGCCAATTCGGCAATCGCAGTGTGCGCCTCGGCCAAAGAGGCTTCCCTGCTGTCCGGGCTGATCGCCAGCCCTTCCGCATATACGAATTCGACATCGGCAATGCCGATGAAGCGCAGAAAATCACGCACATAAGTACTTTGGCTGTCGAGCGGCGTGCCTCGGTACAGGCCGCCCCGGGCGGCGAACACGTAGGCCTTCTTGCCGCCCAGCAAACCCTGCGGCCCCTTGTCCGTGTATTTGAACGTCACGCCGGCGCGCGCGATATGATCGAAATAGGCCTTGAGCGTGCTCGGCACGCCGAAGTTGTACATCGGCAATCCCAAAACGATGACCTGTGCCGCTCTGAGCTCGGCAATCAGTGCGTCGGAGTAGGCAACCGCCGCGATCTGATCGGCGTCGCGCTCCTCCGGCGGAGTCACGAACGCGGCGAAGCTCCCGGCGGTCAAATGCGGCACCGGTTCAGCGGCGAGATCGCGCCTGACGACGCGAGTGTTCGCGTCACGCGCGCGCCACGCGGCGACAAAGGCATCGGCCATGCGGCTCGACTGACCGCCGCCCGAATGAATGCTGGTGTTGATTTGTAGCAATGTAGTCAAGGTGCACCTCGCGTAGTTCAAGTCGCAATTATTCTTCGCGAGCATTTAACGATTTACTAATACTATAAAAAAGCCTAATTTATCGCCCATATCCATAAGTTAATTCGATTGATAGGAGGCCCATGCGGCCCGCGCGAATTACGCTCGACCAATGGAGTTCCCTGATTGCGGTCGTCGAGGCAGGCGGCTATACGCAGGCTGCCAAGCGCCTGCACAAGAGCCAATCGGCTGTCACCTACGCCGTGCAGAAGCTCGAGGCGCTGCTCGGAGTCAAAGCCTTCGAAATTAGGGGCCGCAAGGCGGCGCTCACCGCCACCGGGCAACTGCTCTATCGCCGCGCGCGGGCGCTGGCCGAGGAAGCCGCAGCGCTCGAATCGGCGGCCGGAACGCTGGCCCAGGGCTGGGAGCCGGAGCTGCGGCTGGCCGTCGACATCGTCTTTCCTACCTGGCTGCTGCTCGACGCTTGCGTGAAATTCGCCGCCGAGCGGCCGGCAATGCGCATCGAGCTGTTGGAGACCGTACTCGGAGGGGCCGAGGATGCACTGCTGCAGCATCAGGCCGATCTGGTGATCGGCCCGATCGTGCCGCCCGGCTTTCTCGGGGATCCATTGATCCGCCTGCGCTTCGTCGCGGTCGCTGCTCCGGAGCATCCCTTACATGCGCTCGGGCGCTCCTTGACCCTTCAAGATTTACGCCGACATCGGCAGCTCGTGATCCGCGATTCCGGGCTGCAACGCAAACGCGACGCCGGTTGGCTCGGCGCCGAGCAGCGCTGGACCGTCAGCAACAAGGCGACTTCGATCCGCGCGGCGCGCCTGGGACTGGGGTTCGCCTGGTATGCGGAAGACATGATTCGCGAGGAGCTGGCCAGCGGCGCACTGCGGCCGCTGCCGCTGCGCGAGGGCGCCGAGCGCTACGCCGAGCTGTATCTGATGTTCCCGGACCGTGATTACGCCGGTCCCGGGGCTACGCGGCTGGCGGAAATATTACGCAGCGCCGTGGCCACCTGCGGACCATGAGCTCAAATCACGGTGGCGCGCCGGCACGGTCGGGCGAGTACAATGCGGCGGTCCGGAACAGACTTTCAAGAATAAATCGGATACCAGGGAGTTTGATATGAAATCACTACGTTCGATGATTTTTGCGCCCCTGTGCGCGCTGGCGATTGCAGGTGTCTGGGCGCCGCCGGCGCGCGCGCAGATGTCGGAGGTCGACAAGAAGCCGCCGATGTACACCTACGTCGCCAACTGGGCGATTCCCCGCGCGCGCTGGGCGGATATGCAGAAGGATACCGCGGCCGACGACAAGATCATGGAGAAGGCCCTCGCCGGAGGCACAGTGGTCGGCTACGGCGCCGACACGAACTTGATCCACACAGTGGACGGCAGTACGCACGACACCTGGTTTTCGGGCATGTCGATGGCGAGCGTGCTCAACACGCTGGACGAGATTTACAAGGCCGGCGGCGCCACGGCGCCGGTGCTCAGCAGCGCGACCAAGCATTGGGACGGCTTTTATGTCAGCCGCTATTACAACTGGCACGCCGGGTCATGGCGGGGTGCCTACGCGCATTACGCTCTTTACAAGTTGAAGCCGGACGCACCCGACGACGCCGTGGATATGCTCAGCAAGAACATACTCGTGCCGATGTTGGAGAAGCTGCTGGCCGACGGCACGATCTTCGAATATGAAGTCGATGTCCAAGCGATCCATACCGAGGATCCCAACGAGTTCTACATCGATTACTTGACGGCGAGTGCGGACGGATTGGACAAGTTCAATGCGGCGCTGAGCGCGGCGCTGAAGAACAATCCGCTGATCGGCCCCGCTTTCAGTTCGATGGTGGACTTCACGCCGCATCGCGACGCAGTTGGTGCGCACGAACGCGACCTACAAGTAGGCTGTCGCGTCGCTCGGCGGCGGCGGGCCGAACCAATCGGCCCGCCGCCCCAAGTCGCTGCGCGCTCAGAATTTGTACAACGCCTCGATGGCAAGCGAGTTTTGCTTGTCGTCGGTGACCGGCGTCGAACTGGCGGCATTGACGCTCTTGACGAACGCCGTGGCGACGTTCGACTTGTCGTAGCGCCCCTCGAAGCGCAGCTCGACATTCTTCGTCGGCGCGTAAGCGAAGGTCAGCGTTCCTTCCTTCCATTTTTGGCCGGCGCCGGTGACGGGGTCCGTGACGCCGGTCCGGTAGCCTTGCTTGTCGTTCAGGTATTCGCCGCGCACCGCGACCCGCCATTGATCCGTCAATTGGTAGTTGACGTAGCCGGCCAAGCCATCCCATTTGTACTTGGAGATCGCAGCATTGACGGTATCGTCCTTCTGCGAGCCATTGTCGTAGTTCAGGACGAACGTCAGCTTATCGGTCGCAGTCCACGTGGCGATGACATCGATCAACGCCCTCTGCCCTTGCGCAGCCGTCGGGCCCGACGAGGACAGCCCAAGCGGTTCGTTGCCAAAATAGCCGTTGACCACGATCGAAAGCGGCTTGACCGGCGTGAAATTCAATCCGACTTCAAGCGTCTTTTGACTGTTCGGATCGCTGACTTCGTCCCAGCCGTTGACGACGCCCAGCGAGAAGCTGAATTGGTCGTTGAGGCCGTAGCTGGCGCGTACGCCGGTATGAGTGAACGGGATCGCATAGCCGAACAGGATCGAGCGCGAGAAGTTATAGGCCGTGGTCGGATTGATCAATTCCGCTCCCGCGAGCGTGACGAATTTACCGGCAATTACCGTCAAGGGTCCGGTCGCGTATTGCACGAACGCCTGAGTGACGTCGAAGTTCGAGCCGCCGTAAACCGGATAGGACTTGATGACCTCCGCGTCCTGCCCGGCCGTGATGTTGACGACTGCACCGAACCCCTCCTTGGGCTGCTTGGCAATCGTAAACGCCGCTTGATGGAGCGTGAAGCTGTCATGGCGCGCGTCGAAAACCCGGTCGGGCGTGCCGGAAGAAAAATACCCTGCCCCGGATATATGCTCATAGGAAACGTCCACGTACCCCGTGATCGCGATGCCCGACGCATCGAGAACATCGCCAATGGTCGGCGCCGCTGGTTTGGGCGCGTCGGCCGCCATCGCCGAGCCGCCGAGCGCGCCGCCTAGGCATAGCGCTCCGGTAAGACATGCCTTTCCTGATCTGACTCTCATTGGGCTACTCCATACTGATGATTAAGCGGTCATCCCTTGCGCGACCGATTCGTTCGACGCGCGGCGCATCGCCGGCCCGGCGGCGCTGCGGCGCCGCCGGGTGGCATGCGGCGTTGAACCTGTCGCTACTCGACTTTCTCGCCGTGCAGCGAGATGTCCAGACCCTCGCGTTCCTGTTCCTCCGTGACGCGCAGGCCGATCGTCATGTCGATCAGCTTCAGCAGGACGAAGCTGACGGTAAAGCCGTAGATCAAGGTCGTGCCGACGCCCCACAACTGCGTCAGGACGGAGCCGTCCGAGCCGCTGATCTCCTTGCTGGCGAAGACGCCGGTCAATAGCGCCCCGATGATGCCGCCGATGCAGTGCACGCCGAAGGCATCCAGCGAATCGTCGTAGCCGACGGCGCTCTTCAACGTCGTCGCCGCGAAGAAGCAGATCACGCCCGCCGCGACGCCGATGATCACCGAGGGAGTCGGTCCGACGAAACCCGAAGCCGGAGTGATCGCGACAAGACCGGCCACGGCGCCGGAGGCGATTCCGAGGACGCTGGGCTTACCCTTCACCATCCATTCGGTAAACATCCAGGCGAGCGCAGCGGCAGCGGTGGCGATTTGCGTTGCGGCCATGGCCATGCCGGCGCGGCCGTCGGCGGCGACGGCCGATCCCGCGTTGAAACCAAACCAGCCGACCCACAGCAGCGATGCGCCGATCAGCGTCAGCACCAAGTTGTGCGGTGGCATGGCCTCTTTGCCGTAGCCGACCCGCTTGCCCAATACCAAGCAACTCGCCAATCCGGCGATGCCGGCATTGATATGGACGACGGTGCCGCCCGCGAAATCCAACACGCCCTTGACGGCGAGCCAGCCGCTCGGCTCCCAGACCCAGTGGGCGATCGGCGCATAGACGATCAGCGACCACGCGGACATGAACACCAACATCGCCGAGAACTTCATTCGGTCCGCGAACGAGCCGGCGATCAGCGCCGGGGTGATGATCGCAAACGTCAGCTGGAACATCGCGTAGACCGACTCGGGAATCGTCGGCGCCAGGTGCGATACCGTCAGCTTGTTCGCGTCGTGCATGTATACCAGCCCGTTCATCAACCAACGCGTCGATCCGCCGAGCCATGGCGAACCGGGCGTGAACGCCCAGGAGTAGCCGATGACCCACCAGAGTATCGTCACGACGCAGGTGATCGCGAAACTTTGCATCAGCGTGGCGAGCACGTTCTTCTTGCGCACCATGCCGCCGTAGAACAAGGCAAGTCCCGGGACCGTCATCATCAACACCAAGGCGGTCGATGTCAGCATCCACGCGGTGTCGCCGGAGTTGATCTTGTCGAATCCGATCAAGGTGGGCGCCGTCATTGCAGCCGGCGCTGCGGCGGCGGGCGCGGCCGCAGCTGCCGGAGCGGCAGGCGCGGTCGAAGCGGCCGCTTCAGCTGCGGTTGCCGCCGACGCGGGCGTATCGGCCCAAGTGGCCGATGTGCAGAAAGTCAGCAGCCCGAGGCAAATCAATGGCAAGAATTTCTTCATCGATGCGAATCCCCCTGATGTCTAAATGGCGCTAGCGTCCCGCTCACCAGTGCGTATCCGCACTGCTTGCGCGAGCTCGAAAACGAAAATCTTGCCGTCGCCGACCTTGCCGGATTTGGCGGCGCGAGCGATCGCTTCGATCACTTGTTCCGCCAAGGCTTCGGTCACTGCGACCTCGATTTTGGTTTTCGGTACGAATTCGACGGCATATTCAGCGCCGCGGTAGATCTCCGTGTGGCCGCGCTGGCGGCCAAAGCCGCGCACATCGGTGACGGTCATTCCTTGCACGCCTAGGTCGCTGATGGCTTTGCGGACATCATCGAGCTTGAAAGGCTTGATAATCGCCGTGATCAGTTTCATCGATTGGCACCCCTGCTTATTGGCTGTCATAGCGTGTGGATTTATCAGTTCGCATTGCTACAGCACGAGCCGTGCCAGGATCCATGAGGTGAGAATTATCAATGGGTTAGACGATCATTCGGCGGTATTACCTGGCCGCCGCCGCCTCGTTATGGTGCGCGGCGGGTTTCCGGCGCATCAAATGAACGCGGAATTGGCGGGAATTCTGTCGCGCAGAAACTACAATGACGCAGGCAAGTGCGTTCGGCCGGCTTCGGCGATCATGCGGGAGTGCCGGGGCCGCAACTTTCCGGTGCGTGCGGTGTTATGGGGTTAAACGAATTCAATCCAGTGTCAACCCAACCAACGGCAGCCGACCGGGCAGAAGAGTTCACGACGTTCATGCGCGCCTATCAGGATATGGTTTACTCGACCGCGGATCGCTTGGTCGGTAACGACGCGCAGGCGGAGGATATCGCGCAAGAGGTCTTCGTCAGGGCGTACGAACGCTTCGGCGATTTACGCAGCAGCCCCAGCGCAGGGGGCTGGCTGAAGACCGTGGCCACCAATCTCGCTCTCAACCACCTCAGCCGATACCGCAAGCGTTGGCGCCTGTTCTCCGAGATGCATGCCGCAGACGATGACGATGCGCAGGAGGCGCCGCAGTTCGCCGTCCCGTTGCCGGACACGCTGCTCGCGGACCTGGACGCGGAGCAGCGGCGCCGACTGATCGACGCCGCTTTGCGCCGTTTGCCCGACCATCAGCGCTTGCCATTGACGCTGTATCATTTCGAGAATTTCTCCTACGAGGAGATTGCGTCGCGACTCGGTGTCTCGCTCGCAAAGGTCAAGACCGACATTCGCCGGGCTCGCGCTGCGCTGCTGCCGCTGCTGACCGAAAGCGGCATTGCGCTTCACAGCCTGAGGGACGACTAGACCATGACGCAACAACAGGATCATCACGAGGCGCTGGAGCAGCTGCTGTCGCGCACCTTGCGCGAATTGCCGCCGCGGCCAGCGCCATCGACGCTGGAATCGCGCGTTTGGAATGAACTTGCGCGGCGCGCGGCGCTGCCGTGGTGGCACCGCCACCTCGCGCAGTGGCCGCTGCTCGCGCGGGCCGGTTTCTTCCTGACTTGCGCCGCGGCGATACGGTTCGCGTTCTTCGCGGGCCATTGGCTGATTGCGACCGTGACGTCGCTGAACGCCGCCGGCACGCCTGCGGCAAGCTGGGTGCGCAATTCGGCGTCGGCCTTCCTGACGCTCGGCGAATTAGCGTCGGCGTTGGCGCGCGCCGTGCCGCAGTCCTGGCTGTTGAGCGGCCTGGCCTTGATCGCGGTCTTGTACGTCGTTTTGTTCGGATTGGGTGCCGTCGCCTATCGGACGCTTTACCTCGATGCTCGCCTACACGGATAACGGAACGTCTATGAACACGTTTAATTTGCGACGACTGGCTACTGTGAGCGCGGCCTTGCTATGCATCGCCGCCATCGCATCTCACGCGCGGCCGGCCCTCGCCGCCGAGGCGACGGATCCCGCGGTCGCGTCGGCCGTGCCGACGGAGCCCGCAGCGCCGCCGGCGGCGCCTGCGCCGATGTCCGACGAAACTCAGGGGCGCATCGGGCATCACCATCGCCACGACAATGATGTGGTCAGCATCGGCCATAACTCCACGCTGGCCGGCGACCAGCAAGCCGACTCGGTCGTCTCGATCTTTGGATCTTCGACGAGCGCGGGCGAGGCGGGGGACGTTGTTTCCGTTTTCGGCAACACGCGCGTTACCGGACCGGTGCGCGACAGCGCGGTAGCGGTGCTCGGCAATACCTACGTCGATAGCCGGATCACCGGCGATGTGGTCGCGGTGCTGGGCAACGTCGAACTCGGACCGCAGGCGGATATCGGCGGCGACGTCGTTTCGGTCGGCGGCACTCTGCTGCGCGATCCAGCGGCGATCGTGCACGGTGACGTGCAGACCGTGATGATGGGCGCGGTCGGCGCATTCGATTGGCTGCACATTTGGATCGAGAATTGCCTGCTCGAAGGCCGGCCGCTCGCGCTGGTGCCGGGGATCGGCTGGATCTGGGGCTTGGCGCTGGCCTTTTTAGCGCTGTATGCGAGTCTCGCGCTGCTGTTCCGCGACGGCTTGATGCAATGCGTGCAGACTTTGGAGAAGCATCCCGGCCAAGTCGTGATCGCCGCGCTGCTGACCGTGCTGTCGACCCCGATTTTAATTGTGCTGTTGTGCGTCACCGTGATCGGCATCGCGGCCGTGCCATTCGTGTTGTTGGGCATGTTCTGCGCCGGATTGTTCGGCAAAGCGGTCGTGCTCGCCTGGCTGGGACTGAGCGTTACCGGACGCCGCGAAGCGGGCGCGTTAAGTCATCCGGCGCTCGCGGTGCTGTTGGGCGGCGCGATCGTCTTGGCCTTGTACGTGGTGCCGGTATTGGGGTTCATCGTCTATCAGCTGCTCGGCCTACTCGGGATCGGCGTCGTCGTTTACACGCTCGTCGCGCACATGAGGGCGCGGCAGGCCGGAAAACAAAATGGAGTGAATCCGCCGCCGCTCGCGGCCTCGCAAGCGGCCGCGGCAGTGTCGGCCGCGCCGCCCCCGCCGGAAGCGCCGCCAGCCGGTGCCTCGCCCATATCGGACCCAACGGGCTCGACCACGCCGCCGCCGCACGAGCAACCGCCCGCCGCCGCGGCCGCGCCGACCGTCAACACAGCCGCGCCGCGTGCCGGATTTTGGATACGCATGGCGGCGCTGCTGATCGATGCATTGTTGATCGGCGTGATTAGCAGCATCCTGTTCCATCACAACGACGGCGAACTGCTGCTGTTGGCCGCCTACGGCGCCATCATGTGGAAGCTGCGCGGCTCGACGATCGGCGGTATCGTGTTTCATCTGCACGTCGTGCGATTGGACGGGCGGCAAATCGACTGGGCCACCGCGATCGTCCGCGCGCTCGGCTGCTTCTTGTCTTTGGTCGTGGCCGGCCTTGGGTTCATTTGGATCGCCTTCGACGACGACAAGCAGGCGTGGCACGACAAAATTGCCGGTACGGTCGTCGTGCGAGCCGCGCGGAGCGCATCGCTGGTGTGATTTCGACGAAGGGGCAGGCAATTGGCGGCAAACTACACGCTCTATGGAAGACCCGGCTCCGGCTCGTTCGCTGTGCAGGTCGCGCTCGAAGAAATAGGCGCACCTTATGAACGCATCTGGGTCGGACGGGAACCCGCCGATGTCGCGCGTTACCGCGGACTGAATCCGACCGCCAAGGTGCCGGCATTGGCATTGCCGGACGGCACGGTCATGTTCGAATCGGCCGCAATGTTGATTCATTTGGCGCAGGCGCATCCGGCGGGTCGACTGGCGCCGGTCGCGGGTACGACCAAGTCGGCGGAATTTCTGCAGTGGATGGTGTTCCTTTCGGCGAACGTCTACGAGGCGGCGCTGCGCATCTATTATTCGGACCGTTATTCGATTCGCGGCGGGGCCGATGCCGACGCGATCCGCCAGCAGGGTACGGCCGATTTCATCGCGAATTTGGGGTTGATCGGCGACCGGCTCGGGCCCTACGTACTGCAGTCGGAATATTCGGTCGCCGACGTTTATTTGTACATGCTCGCCTCGTGGTGCCCGGGCGAGAAGGCGCAACTCCACGCGCGACTGCCGAAGCTCGCGGCGCATGCGGCGCGATTGGCGGCGCGACCCGCAGTCGTCAAGGTCGAGGCCGATCATGCTGCATAGGCGCTGAACGCCCGACGCGCCGATTGGCGGGGTCATACAGGAGGCGCGCGCGATGCGGTAGCATGCCAGCCGCGGCCGGGCGCCGCACGGGATGACTGCATGTCCAATGAAACTGCGATTCGTCGCGAAGTCGGCGCTGTCGCGCTGCTGTTCACGGGCCTCGGCTCGATCATCGGCTCCGGCTGGCTGTTCGGCGCCTGGCGTGCGGCGCAACTCGCCGGTCCGGGTGCGGTCTATGCGTGGATCATCGGCGCAGTGGTCATTTTGTTCGTCGCGCTGACTTACGCCGAACTCGGTGCGATGTTCCCGGAATCAGGCGGCGCGGTTCGCTACGGACAATATTCGCATGGGTCGCTGGTCGGTTTCATCGCCGGCTGGGCCGCCTGGATCGCGATCGTTTCGGTTATTCCGGTCGAAGCGGAGGCCTCGGTGCAGTACATGAGTTCCTGGCCCTGGGTTTGGGCCCATGCGCTGTACGTGCATGCCGCCAACGGCCAAGGCGAACTCAGCGCCGCAGGCTTGTCTATCGCGGCCGCGCTGGTCGTGATCTACTTTCTGTTGAATTTCTGGAGCGTGAAAGTCTTCGCGAGCGCCAATAGCGCAATCACCTGCTTCAAATTGATCGTACCCGCCGGCACGGCGCTTGCGTTGATGTATAGCGGCTTCCATTGGGAAAACTTTCACTTGGGCATACACGGCGGCCGTTATTCGATCGACGCGGCCTCAGTTCTGACTGCAGTCGCGACCAGCGGCATCGTATTCAGTTACAACGGCTTTCAGAGTCCGGTCAATCTTGCCGGTGAAGCGCACAATCCGGGCCGCAGCATTCCGATCGCGATATTCGGCTCAATTGCGCTGAGCACGATCGTCTATCTGATGCTGCAGGTCGCTTTTCTCGGCGCGGTCGCGCCGGCGCACGTGCGCGAAGGCTGGGCGGCGTTGGAATATAGCTCGCCGTTCGCGCAGTTGGCGCTTGCGCTGAATCTCAATTGGCTCGCCTTGTTGCTCTACGCGGACGCCTTCGTCAGTCCGAGCGGCACCGGCACGACGTACACCGCGACGACGGCACGCATGATCTACGCGATGGAGCGCAACGGCACGGCGCCCAAGATCCTAGGCCGAGTGCATCCGCGTTTCGGCATCCCGCGTCCGGCCATGTGGTTCAATCTCGGCGTCTCGTTCATATTCCTGTTTTTTTTCCGCGGTTGGGGAAAGCTCGCGGCAGTGATCTCGGTCGCGACGATCATCACCTATCTGGTCGTGCCGATCAGCGTCCTGGTTTTGCGCCGAACAGCGCCCGATCTGCACCGCCCTTTACGGGTACCAGGTCTGTCGATTCTGGCGCCGATCGCCTTCACGCTCGCGACGTTGATGCTGTACTGGGCGCGCTGGCCCTTTACCGGCGAGATCATGCTGCTGTTGATTTTGCCGATGCCGGTGTACCTGTACTACCAGGCCAAGGCGGATTGGCGGGATTTTGGCCGACAATTGCGAGGCGCTTGGTGGTTGCTCGCCTATCTCGGGACGATCGTCGCGTTGTCCTGGGCCGGAAGCGCAGAGTTCGCGGGTCACAACTACATCCGCTATGGCTGGGACCAGCTTTGCGTCGCGCTGGCGGCGCTGGTCTTTTGTTATTGGGGAGTGCGCAGCGGCTGGCGCACACCGTTCGTCGACGACGTCGAAGCCGGCGATCGTCACGCGAGGACTTCATGACCGACACGATCAGGATACCGCGCCGCGGGCGCGAAGCCCGCCGACTGCGGGCGCAGACGCCAGTCGCGAAGTTTCCATATATTCGGCGCAAACTGCCGGTCGTCGAACTATTGAGCTCGGAAGCGGTGGAAATCATAGAAGCCAACGCCGAGACCATACTCGAGGAGATCGGCATCGAGTTCCGGCGGGATCCGCAATCATTGCGCCTGTGGCGCGAGGCGGGGGCGGATGTGCATGGCGAGCGCGTGCACATGCCGCGCGGCATGGCGCGGCAAATATTGAAGACGGCGCCCCGTGAATTCATGCTGCACGCGCGCAATCCCGAGCGCAACGTGCGATTCGGCGGCGATGCGACCGTGTTCTCGCCGGTCGGCGGTCCGCCGTTCGTTACGGATCTAGACCGGGGCCGCCGTTACGGCACGCTCGAGGATTTGCATAATTTCATCAAGCTCGCGCACATGGCGCCGGCGATCCACTTTTCCGGCGGTTGCATGTGCGAGCCGATGGAGATTCCGGCGAACAAGAGGCACCTGGACGTTCAATACGCCTTTTTTCGCTTTAGCGACCAGGGCTGCGAGGCGACGCCGGAGACTCCCGGCCATGCGCGCGATGCGATCGGCCTCGCGCGAGTCCTGTTCGGCGAGAAGTACGTCGACGAACATCCGGTCGTGCTCGGCAACATCAATTCGAATTCGCCGTTGGTCTTCGACGGACGCATGCTCGGCGCACTGCGGGAGTTCGCCGCGGCGAATCAAGGCACGATCGTCGTGCCGGCGGTGCTCGCCGGCGCGATGGGGCCGGTGACGGCGGCCGGATGCCTGGCGGAGATCCTCGCCGAGACGATGGCAGGGCTCGCGCTCACGCAGCTCGTGCGGCCCGGCGCTCCGGTGATCCTCGGATCATTCGTCGGCGCGATCTCGATGCGCACCGGCGCGCCGACTTTCGGAACGCCGGAAGCCACGCAGATGATCTTCGCGACCGCCCAGCTCGCGCGCCGGCTCGGCGTACCGTGCCGCAGCGGCGGGTCGCTATGCTCGTCGAAAATCGCCGATGCGCAGGCCGCCTATGAGAGCGCCCACACGCTGTTGCCGACGCTGCTGGCCGGCGTCAATCTCGTCACGCACGCGGCCGGTTGGCTGGAGGGCGGGCTGGTCGCAAGCTACGAGAAATTCGTCATGGACGCCGATCAGCTGGCGATGATGCAGATGCTCGCGCAGGGCATGGACCTGTCCGAGCGCGGACAGGCGCTCGACGCGCTGCGCGAAGTGGGCCCCGGAAGCCACTTCCTGGGATGCGAGCATACGCAGGCGAACTTCGAGACCGCATTCTACCAGTCGACGATCGCCGATTATTCGTCGTACGAGCAGTGGTCCGGCGACGGCGGCTTGACGGCCGATCAGCGCGCGAACCGTGTCTGGAAGAAGATGCTCGCCGAGTATCAGGATCCGGGCATCGATGCCGCCGCGGACGAGGCGATGCGGGCGTACATGGCCGCCCGCAAGGCGGTGCTGAGCGACGCGGTCGAGGAGGAGTGAGTGGCGCCGGCTGGCGGCGCTGCGCATGGGAACTGCGCGAGGGCGGCGCGGTCCACAATGGCAAGAGCGGATGGTGGGCCACAATAGGGGGTGTAGGATGAAAATTATGTTGTCGGCTGCGGCATGCTTGGCCGCCGCCGTGCTTGTATCGCGGGCCGCCGCCGCCGGGGCGCCGGCCGCCGCCGAGGCGCCGGTCGCTGCAACTTGGCAAAAACACGAGACGGTGTTCACCTATATGGGGTTCACGTCGCATTATTCCTGCGGCGGCCTCGAGGACACGCTGACGTTTCTCCTGCGGCTGGCCGGCGCGCGGTCCGATGCCAAGGTTCGCGCCGCGTGCACTTCGCCGATGGGCGGCCCGCAGCGGATTTCGACTGCCAATCTGACGTTTTACACGCTGGCGCCGGTGTCGTCCGGCAACGCCTCGGCGGCCGGATCGCAAGCGGTTTCCGGTGCGTGGAAATCGGTCAAGCTGCGCGCCGGTTCGCCGACGCAGATCGGCGGCGGCGATTGCGAGTTGGTCGAGCAATTTGCGCGCGACCTGCTGCCGATGTTCACTACTCGCAATGTCGAAAACCGGATGACCTGCGTGCCGCGCGAGGCGAATCTGTTCGGCATCGATCTGCAATTCGGCGTGCTCGCGCCGCTACCGCAGCCCAAGAAGGTAACATTGCGCATTAATTCGCCGGCCTATCGGCCCGGCTGATGTTGCGGTTGCGTCTCTGAATTGCGGTGGTATTTTGCATCATTTTCCAAGGCAGGATCATGAACCGACTCTTTACGCAAAGTCTGAATATTGTATTGACCGGCATCCTGCTGCAGGCCGTCACTGCGCTCGGTGCGCCCGCCGCCGCCGCCGAGCTCGCCTATGTCGGCAATCAGGCGAGCGGCAATATATCGGTCATCGATACGAGTCGCGACGAGGTCGTGCGCACCGTACCGGCGAGCGGCAAAATCGGCAGCAAGATTCAGGCGGTCATCGCCGACCCATCGCGCGGGCATCTATTTGCCGTCGACGCCGAGGGTAACGCGCTCATCGAGGTCGACGCGCGTTCGGGGCGAGTCATCAAGCGCATACCGGTCGGCGCGGGCCCGGAGGGTGCGTCGCTGTCCCCGTCGGGCGAGACGATCGCGGTATGCGTCGAGCAGGTCAACCAGGTCGTGCTGGTCGATGTCGCGACGGCCGCGATCACGCGGGTGATTCACACTCAAGGCCTCAACCCCGAGCACTGCGTGTTCAGCGGCGACGGGCGATGGTTGATGACCAGCAACGAAAATTCCGATGACGTCGATATCATCGATCTGCGGACGGACCGCTCGGTCGCGCGTGCGCATACCTCGGGCCATCCGCGCGGCATCGCCTGGCTGCCTCAGCGGATGATCGCCTACGTCGCGCAGGAGCGCGCCAACGCAGTCGATGTCATCGACGCCGCCAAGCACGCGGTCATCGGATCGATCCATACGGGTTTGCGACCCGCGGACGCGATTGCGAGCCGTGACGGCAAAATGGTGTTCGTCAGCAACGGCGGCGACGGCACGATAGCGGCGATCGACACCGCGAACCGCAAGGTGATCGCGACGATACCCGTCGGCAAGCGGCCGTGGAACATGGCGATGACGCGCGACGGCAAGAAGTTGTACGTGGCGAATGGACGCTCGAACAGCGTCAGCGTCATCGATACGGACAAACTGACGGTGATCAAAAACATCACTGTCGGCGGTTTGCCGTGGGGAGTCAGCATTCGCTAGGCGAAGGCATCGTGCACGGCCATCCGGCGGGACGCTACATGAATGGCGCAATCGCGACTGCTCCACTGTCACGATCAGGGCACACTTCGTGGTGCGATGCCGCATTAACGCCCTGTAATCTAATTGCAACTGATTGAATTTGAACTATTTAAAAGCGCCCCCGCGTTTCGCACGCGAGCCCCTGCCGATGGCATAAGCATTGCTATGTAAACAGTGCGGTCCAAGGCGGGTGCCTGTTGCTGATTGGCCAAATCATATGGAATCAGTTTTGGTGCCGATGATTTTGTGACCAGCCGAATAAAAGTAATGGGTACGCACTGCGAATGAGGGGGTTGGCAATTGACTACAAGACAAATCCAAATAATCGATACGGCACTCGGCGACGCAGCCTTGTGCAAACCGCCTTGCCCCGCGGCGGCGATCAGCTCAGATCCCAATCAGGAGGAGAATTGAGATGAGGCTTAAAAGAAAATATCAGGTCAAATGGTTGATAGCCGCTGCAGCGCTGGTAACGGTTTGTGGTGCCGCTGTAGCCGGATCGGATTCAGAAGAATTCCAGCGGTTCAGCGATCCGAATCAATGGGGCGCTCCGGCGGGGAACCTCAATCAGGACCGCTATAGTCCGTTGCAAGGGATCAACACCAGCAACGTCAAGAATCTGCAAATGGTTTGGTCGCAATCCAGCGGCACCTTGCGCGGCCACGAAGGCCAGCCTCTCGTGATAGAGGATGTCGCCGGCAAGCCGATGATGTTCATGGAAAGCGGTTGGCCGAACATCGTGCAGGCGCTCGATCTGAGCGATCCGGATCATCCGGTGCAGGTGTGGAGCTACACGAAGACCAGCGGACGCGACCAGTCCGCGGTGCCCCGCGCTTGCTGTGACACCGTCAACCGCGGCCTTTCATATGCCGACGGCAAGCTGGTGTTCGGTACCTTGGACGGTTACGTGATCGCCCTGGATGCCGCGACCGGCAAGCAAGACTGGGTCGTCAAGCACGCCTATCCGGCTAAAGGCGAGACGATCACGCCGGCGCCGATCATCGCTCACGACAAGGTGATCATCGGGTTCGGCGGCGACGAGTTCGCCGCGCGCGGCCACGTCACTGCCTACAATCTCGCCGACGGTTCGAAGGTCTGGGAGTGCTATTCGACGGGTAGCGACAAGGATGTTTGCCTCACGCCGGAGACCAACAAGGACCATCCGGAATACGGCACGGCCGGCAAGGACCTGGGTCTGCACACCTTTCCCGGCGATGAATGGAAGCGGGGCGGCGGTGCGGCTTGGGGCTGGTACGCCTACGATCCGAAGCTGCATCTCGTCTACTACGGCACCGGCAATCCGGGCCTGTGGTCGCCGAGCTTCCGTTGCGCTCCGCCGATCACGCAGGAACATTGCAATAGCGGCAAGTTCGACAACAAGTGGTCGATGAGCATCTTTGCGCGCGACGTCGATACCGGGGCGGCGAAGTGGGTCTACCAGATGACGCCGTTCGATCAATGGGACTACGACGGCATCAACGAAGTCGTGCTGGTCGACATGAACGTCGACGGCAAGATGCGCAAGACGCTGGTGCATTTCGACCGCAACGGCTTCGCGTACGTGTTCGATCGCACCGACGGCACGCTGCTGCGCGCGCACAAATACGTGACGACGAACTGGGCCGAAAAGGTCGACATGAAGACCGGCCGACCCATCAAGGTGTATGAGCATTCACCGCTGAAGGTCGGCGACAATACGCAGGCCTGTCCGTCGGCGATGGGCGGCAAGGACCAGCAGCCCGTGGCGGTCGATCCGAACCATCCGGAGGATTTCTATGTGCCGACCAACAATTGGTGCATGGAGGACGAGCCGCAACAGCGTTCGCACACGCAGCAGGGAACCGTATACGTGTTTGCCAACGTCTACATGTATCCTGAAAAACCCGGCGTAACCGGTAAATTCAAGAAATTCAATGTAGTGACCGGCAAGACGGAATGGGAAATTCCGGATCCGTATCCGAACTGGGGTGGCGCGATGGTCACCGGCGGCGGCTTGGCGTTCTACGGCAGCCTCGGCGGCGATTTCCGCGCCGTCGACCGGGCAACCGGCAAGGTGCTCTGGTCGCGCAAACTCGGCTCCGGCATCATCGGCAACCCGATCGCGTATTCGGTCAAGGGCAAGGAATACGTCTCGGTGTGGTCCGGTATCGGCGGCTGGATCGGCTTGCCGGTCACGGCCGGATTGGATTTGAACGACAAGTTCGGCGCGATCGGCGCGACCGCGATGGCCAAGGCGTCGGGCCTGAACCACATACCGCAGGGCGGTATGCTGTACACATTCAGGGTGTACGACTGACGCGATTTGGAGTAATAAGATACGCCCGGTGCCGCAAGGCACCGGGCCTTTCTTATTCTGGCGCTCCTCGCGCCGCCAACGGAGATTAGTCATGAACTACGGGACCATGCGCGTCATCCGGCGGGCGGCCTTGGGCCTTGGCCTCGATTATTGCGAGCGGCGCGGCCTGGGGCGGTGCGCTGCAGTCGCTGACCGTCTGCGCCGATCCCGGCAACATGCCCCTGTCGAACCAGAAAGGCGAAGGCTTCGAAAACAAGATCGCGCAGGTGATCGGTGCGGCCATCGGGTCAGGCATCGATTATTATTGGCGGCCGTCGATCGAGCGCGGGCTGATGCGCACGACCTTGAGCGCCGGCAATTGCGAATTGTGGATGGACATGGCCTCGGGCACCGAGGGCGCGATGGTGCTGAAGCCGCTGTATCGCTCGACTTTCGTTCTGGCCTATCGCAATGACCGCGGCATCGACATCAAGAGCTTCGACGACCCGTCATTGAAGAAACTGCGTGTCGGCGTGTTCCAGGTATCGGCGATCCGCGAAGCCTTGTCGGAGCATGGCGTCGTCGCCAATACGGTGGTTCATTATCTGAGCCACAACGCCGACATCGATACCGAAAATCAACCCTCGTATCAGATTCAGCAGGTGATCGACGGCAGCCTCGATATCGCCGCGGCTTGGGGGCCGATGGCCGGCTACTACCGGGCGGTCAAGCACGCGCCGCTGACGGTCCTGCCGGTCAATTTGATGGAAGACAACGTGCCGATGGAATTCGACATGGCGCTCGCCGTGCCGCGGGGCCGGGACGACATCAAGGCGGCCGTGGAGCAAGCCTTGGAGCAACGCAAGGACGAAATTCGCCAGATTCTGGTCGACTTCGGCGTGCCGCTCGTCAAGTGCGACGATTGCATCATCTCCGGCGATTTGCCTTCGCACGGGCCCTACCATCCGGTCATTGCGCCGACACAGACGGCTCAGTCGAAAGAGCAAATACGCCGCAAGCGCATGGCCGAGTTGAAGAAGTGGCTGGCCGAAGGCGCGAATCCGGACGATGAACTGAACGACGCGGTAGTCGCCAACGACATCGACCGCGTGCGCTATCTGCTGCAGCACCGCGCGCAAGTCGATGCGCGCGACGGCGACGGCTATACGCCGCTGATCAACGCGACGCGCTTCGGCTTCGTCGAGGTGGCTCGCTACATTGCCGATCACGGCGCCGACGTCAACAAGCCGGACCTCAGCAGCTGGACTCCGCTGATGTATGCGGCCTGGGCCGACAGTCCGGATTTGGTCGCCATGCTGCTGACCAAAAAAGCGAAACTCGATGCGGCCGATAATACCGGACTGACGCCGCTCGCGATCGCGGCTCAAAACGGCAAGGTCAAGGCGGCGCAGGCGCTGGTCGCGGCGGGCGCGGATGTCAACGCCCCGGTCGCGAAGGGCGACTACACGCCGTTGATGCTCGCCGCGGTCGCCGGGTCGAGCCAGCTCGCGGGCGCATTGATCGAGCACGGAGCGAAGGTTAATTCGGCGAATGCTGGAGGCGTCACGGCGCTGATGATCGCCGCCGCCGGCAATCACTCGGAAGTGGCGGCCTTGTTGTTGAAATCCGGCGCGGACCTCAATGCGCACAGCAGCGATGGGCGGACCGCGCTCAGCATCGCGCAAGATCATAACAACGAGGCCATGGTCAAGCTGCTGCAGGAGGCTGCGCAGCGCGGGCCCGCCAAGTCGGGTTAATCTCGGACATGCTTTGAATCGAAGGAGAGCCATAGTGACTAGACGAGGTCCGATCGTAGTTGCCGTCGTGGTGTTCGCCGCTGCCGCGGCGGTCGCGACGCATGGCAGTGCCTGGGCGGCCGGTGAACCGACGGCCGGCGCAGCCGCCACGGCCGCCGCCGCACCCGCCGCCGCAGCCGGCGCCGCGTCCGGGGTCGACTACAGCAAGATCACGCCGATCGAACTGGTGGCAAAGACGCCGAAAGGCAAGCTCAAGAATCCCTATACGGACAAGCAGGCCGACATCGTCGCGGAAGGCTCCAAAATCTTCCAAGGTTACGCATGCAGCGGTTGCCATGGCGGCGGCGGCGGCGGCGGAATGTGCCCTCCGTTGATCAACGATACTTGGGTCTACGGCGGCGACGATGACACGCTGTTTCGGCTCGTCACCTTGGGCAGCATCGAATTGCAAAAGGCCGGCTATACGCGCATAGGCCAGGAAAATGTCGTCGGGCCGATGCCGCCTTTCGGGGGGATCATCAAGAGCGCCGACGAGCTATGGAAGATCTTGGCGTTCGTCCGATCGCACTACGACGGCGATCCCGCCTATAAGTTTGGCGCACCTCCGGAGGACCAGCCCCCGGCGAACGATTAATCGGCGGTTCCGCCGCCCTGGCGCAGGCGCCGCACCCGATCGCCGCGACCGGGCAGGGCCGCTTTTGCTGCACCGCATATTGCGCCTAATCCAAAAAAAGACCAGGCTTGCGCAGCAGTGGCGCCGGGTTATGTAACCGGCTCAAGCCGACATTGATCGGTAATCGCCGCTGGACGGACGTGGCCGCGGGGTTGCGTTTATTGCACCGGGAGAGGCTTCTTGACGAACCGTAATCTCGCATCGAATCATGCCTCCCGCATCTTGCGAGTCGTCGAGAGCGGCATCCAACCGGCGGGCATCGAGGCGCACGTTACCCGGTCATGGTATCGCTGCCTGCGGGAGTACGGCATCGAACCCTCGGCGCCGCGGCGCAACACGGTGCTCAATTCCCGGTCGGTCAAGGATTCGCAAGAGCAATTGGGGGAACTCCTGCCGGTCGCGCGGGCTGAAATGGAGAGCCTTTACGAACAGATCGCGGGGTCGAGCTTTGCCGTGATCTTATCGGACACTCGAGGGACCGTTCTCAGCACGATCACCGATCCGACGCTGCAGCGAGAATTCCGGCACGCCGGCTTGTCGATCGGCGCGCCGTGGGATGAGCGCCATGAAGGCACGAACGGCATCGGCACGTGCATTGCCGAAGGCGCGCCGGTGACCGTGCACCGCGAGGAGCATTTCAGGGGATATAATCTGGCGCTTTCCTGCTCGGCGGCGCCGATACTCGATCCGCAGGGTTCGCTGATCGCCGTGCTGGACGCTTCGACCGCCAATTGCAGCGACAGCCGATTGATCCAGCGCCACACGATGGCTCTCGTCAACATGTCGGCGAACTTGATTTCTCGCTGGAACTTCATCAACGAGTTCGACGGCGCCTGGATTTTGCGCTTCCATAGCCGGCCGGAATTCGTCGGCCTGCTGCACGAAGCGCTCGTCGCAATCGACGGCGCCGGCCGGATACTGGCGCTCAACGAGAGCGCGCTGCTGCAGCTGGGTTGTGCGTCGCGAAGCGGCGTCGTCGGCCAGCCGATCGAGCGGTTCTTCCAGTTCGATTTCGCCAAGCTCGATGGTCGCGCGCGGTCCGAACCGAGTGCAATCTGGCCGGTGCGTGATCTGGTGCACGGCCGGCGCTTTTTCGCCGTCGTCCGGGCGCCGCTGCGCCGAGCAGCCGGCAATCAGGAATTGGCGATCACCCATCAATCCGGCGATGCGGCCGATGCCGACGGCGTCCGCAAGGCGGAGCGCGAGTTGGCGCATGTCGACGTAGACCCGCAGATGCACAGGAACATGAGCTTCGGCCGCCAGCTATTTGCCAAACAAGTGCCCATTTTGTTGCAGGGCGCGACCGGTACCGGCAAAGAGGCGTTCGCCAAGGCTTTGCACCGCGGCGGACTTTGGAGCGACAAGCCCTTCGTGACCGTCAATTGCGCCGCGATTCCCGAGAATTTGATCGAAAGCGAGCTATTCGGATACACGCGCGGCGCGTTCACCGGTGCGGTCAAAGAGGGACGAGTCGGCAAGATTCTTCAGTCGAACGGCGGAACCCTATTTTTGGACGAAATTGGCGACATGCCGTTGATGCTGCAAACACGACTGCTACGGTCAATCGAGGAACGAGAGGTCGTTCCGGTCGGCAGCGATCACGCGATACCGGTGACTCTGCACGTCATCAGCGCGACGCACCGGGATATTCGCAAGATGGTGCAAAACGGCGAATTCCGCGAAGACCTTTACTACCGCTTGAACGGCATGACGCTGCAATTGCCGCTGCTGCGCGATCGCACCGACAAAGCGGAGTTGATCCGCTCAATATTGCACGAGGAAAATACCGGTCAGGAATCGATCGAGATCGCCGAGGACGCGCGCCGCAAGCTGATTGAATTTGACTGGCCGGGCAATATTCGCCAGTTGCGCAACGCCTTGCGCACCGCTTCGGCGCTATGCCGCGACGGCGTGATCCGTCTGTCCAATCTGCCGCAGGAAATTCTCGATACAGAGCCGCGCGCCATGATCGATAAGGCGCCCGCCGACGTCGAGAGCGCCACGGCGCCCGCGGTCGTCTTGCCCGGGACCGTATTGCGCGAAGCGGAATGCGCGGCACTCGTCCGTGAACTCGAAAAAATGCATTGGAACATCAGCCGAACTGCGCAGGCCTTGGGCGTCAGCCGCAATACCCTCTACCGTAAGATCCACAAGCACCACATCGTTCTCGGCCAGTGAGCGGAATCGCGGGATCCGCGGGTTGAATTGCAAGGCGGTCGATCCGGGGCGAGCGCGTCCCGCCTCGGATCAACCCGCAATTCCCTAGGCCGTCAGGCCTTGTGCACTCCAGCGAGTTTCGCCGCGTGCGTGGCGAGCGCGTCCATCAGCGCCGGGCTCAGGCAATCATACGGCTGCAAACCTTGTTCCTTGAGGCTGGCGCGCACTTCGCCCATGATCGAGGGGTTCGCGCCGCCCTCGATGATCGACGAGACGAACGCGGCGAAGCCGGGCGGCGACCAGCCCGTCTCGGGAGACAATTCCGTGTGGATGAAATCCAGGCCGTAGAAAGCATGCTTGGTGTTCTCGATGCGGCCGTACATGTGCACGCCGCAGACTTTGCAGGCGTGCCGTTGGATCGTCGCGGACGAATCGACGATGGCAAGCTTGTCGCCGTTCTGTATGACGCTCACCTTGTCGCGCGGCACGACGGCGACGACCGAGAACAGCGCGCCTTTCGGTTTCCAACACTTGGTGCAGCCGCAGGCATGGTTATGCGCGCTTTGCGACTTCACCGACACCTTGACGGGCTTGTCCGTGCATTTGCAAACCAAAGTGCCGCCGGCGAAGTTCTTCGCGCCCTGCTTGAGTCCGTCGACCGACGGATGAATTGACATGGTCATGATTTTAACTCCCAATCGTTTTCAGATAGCCGCTCGCACGGCGTCGTTGCTTACCGCGGTCCGCTGTCCGAAACCGCTTCCCTCAGTACTTGATTACCGAACGGATCACTTTGCCTTCGTGCATCAAATCGAAGGCTTCGTTGATTTTTTCCAGAGGCAGGACTTCGGTGATCATCTCGTCGATCTTGATCTCGCCGTTCATATACCGGTCCACATATCCCGGCAATTGCGTGCGCCCCTTGACGCCGCCGAACGCCGAGCCGCGCCAAACGCGCCCCGTGACCAGCTGGAACGGGCGCGTCGATATTTCCTGGCCCGCCCCCGCAACGCCGATGATGACGGATTCACCCCAACCCTTGTGGCAACACTCCAAGGCCGCCCGCATCACGTGGACATTGCCGATGCACTCGAAGGAGTAGTCGACACCGCCGTTGGTCAAATCGACGACGACTTGCTGTATCGGCTTGTCGTAGTCCTTCGGATTGACGTAGTCGGTGGCGCCCAGCGCCTTGGCCATCGTCCATTTGCTCGGATTGAGGTCGATCGCGAGGATGCGCGAGGCCTTGGCCATGACGGCGCCCTGCACGACCGACAGGCCGATGCCGCCGAGACCGAAGACGGCAACCGTCGAACCGGGACGCACTTTCGCCGTATTCAGCACCGCCCCGATGCCGGTCGTGATGCCGCAACCGAGCAGGCAGACTTTGTCGAGCGGCGCCTTCGGATTGATTTTAGCGACTGAAATTTCCGGCAAGACGGTATGCTCGGAAAAAGTGCTGGTGCCCATATAATGCAAGATCGTCTTGCCCTTGATCGAAAAGCGCGACGTTCCGTCCGGCATGACGCCCTTGCCCTGAGTCACGCGGATCTTTTGGCACAAATTGGTGCGGCCGGACCGGCAAAACTCGCACTCGCCGCATTCCGGCGTGTATAGCGGAATGACATGGTCTCCCGGTTTGACGCTGGTAACGCCGGGCCCAATCTCCTCGACGATCCCGCCGCCTTCATGGCCCAGAATGACCGGGAACAAGCCTTCGGGATCCGCGCCGGACAAGGTGAACGCATCGGTATGGCATACGCCGGTCGCGACGATCCGCACCATTACCTCGCCGGCTTTCGGTGCGGCCAAGTCGACCTCCTCGATGCGCAGGGGTTTGTCGGCTTCCCAAGCCACGGCTGCTCTGGTCTTCATTCGGCTAAGACTCCTTCAGGTGTCTAGCCTTAAGCCTTAGCAGCTTACGTGCCAGCGTGCAGGCGGTCCGTACAAAGCTTATAAATCAAACACTTACATGGAGATTGCGCCACGGTCCGGCGGAGGATGGCGCACGATGTTTCTGATCCGCAACAGTATGTGCTACGAAAGCGAAGCATTCAGGGCGGCGGCGTGGTGATGCAGATGATCGGCGATGAAGGTGCTGATGAAATAATAGCTATGGTCGTATCCCGCATGCAGGCGCAAGGTCAACGGCTGGCCCGAGGCACGGCAAGCCGCTTCGAACAGCTCGGGCCGCAGCTGTTCGGCGAGAAATTTGTCCGCATAGCCCTGATCGATGAGGATCGTGCCGGGAAACCGCTTGGTCTTGACGAGTTCCGTGGCGTCGTATTGGCGCCAACCGGCCGGATCCGCGCCTAGGTAGCGCGGCAGGGCCTTGAGCCCCCAGGGAACCTGCGAAGGCGCAACGATCGGCGCGAAGGCCGACACCGACCGGTATTGGCCGGTATTTTTCAAAGCGATCGTCAATGCGCCGTGCCCGCCCATCGAATGCCCGCAGATGCTTTGGCGGGCTTTGTCTGCCGGAAAATGCTCGCCGATCAGCGCCGGCAGCTCCGAGCTGACGTACGAGTACATGTTGAAATGGCGCGACCATGGGGCTTGCGTCGCGTCCAGATAGAAGCCGGCGGCCGTCCCGAAGTCCCATTCCGCGGCTTCGTCGGCAATGCCGGTATTACGCGGGCTCGTGTCGGGCGCGACGAGCATCAGGCCGAGGTCGGCGGCGATGCGCTGCGCGCCGGCCTTGATCGTGAACGTCTCTTCGGTGCAGGTCAGTCCGGCCAGAAAATAGACCACCGGAACGCGGCCGTGCAGGGCCTGCGGCGGACGATAAACCGCGAAGCGCATCGGTGCGGCGCAGGCCAGGGACGCATGCCGGTAAAAGCCCTGTGTACCGCCAAACGACCGCTGTTCGGAAATGGTTTCGATCACGCTCATAGCGGGCCCTCCGGGAGCTCCAGCTGTTGGTTTTTTGCCGCGCCTGCCGCTCGGCCTTGCGCGCCACATTGTAGTCCAGTGCTATTGCACCGGTATCTAGAGATTATTTGGGCGCAGTGGCGGTTGCCACCGGCGGCGCAGACTTGTATCTAATCCAATACAAAGTGGCACACATCTGATCCTGGGACGTGACAGTGCAAGCGCCGCCGCAGCGCTGCGCCGCGGCAATCGGGCGGCACGCCCGCCGCCAATGGACTTTGACCTTGGTACGTCTTTTGCAACGGTATGGGCTAGGTCCGCCCGGCGCGATGTCGCGTGGGGCGGCAATTTGCACAGCATAAAGAAACTCGAATCGGAGGGGGTTCTCATGATATCGCGTACCAAGCTCATGCTCGCGATCAGTGTCGCGATTTGGATGGTGCCAATGACCCGGGCAATGGCCGGAATCGACGTGACCGCCGGCGATTGGAAATTGGATTTCTCCGGCAACGTCAACGCGTTCTACGTGGGGGCCAATTGCGACAACGGAGTACCGAGCAGCACGGCCGTAGCCGGCGGCCTGGCCTGCACCGGCGATAAGTCCGCTGCGGTCCGTAACGGCCTATTGCCGGCCGCCCTGGTCTTCAGCGCGACGACGCGCCAAGATAACTTGGACATCGGCGTGACGATCGGCTTCTATCCCGGCATCAACAGCTCGTCATTCGGCGCAGTCAACGGCACGGCGGGCGCGGTCGCCTTGGCGACCCCCGGCATCGATGCACGCCAGGAGTTCTTGACCTTCGGCGACAAGAGCTGGGGCACGGTCAAGATGGGCCGCGACATCGGCCTGTTCGGCAAAGACGCCATTCTCGACGACATGACTCTGCTCGGCGTCGGCTCGAGCGGCGGCAATACCGCGCCGGGCAATACCAGCCTGGGCCGCATCGGCATCGGCTACATCTATACCGATTGGGAGCCGCAAATCACCTACACGACGCCGACCTACAGCGGATTCAGCGCCTCGGCGGGCATCTTCCAGCCGCTGACGCCGCTGGATGCGCCGGCATACACCAAGCATACCTCGCCGCAGTTTCAACTCGGCGCGAGCTACGCCTGGGGCGATGCGCAAAGCATGACCGGCAAGGTGTGGGTCGACTTCGTCACGCAGCAAATGTCGGCGACGGCCGCGGAAGCGGCGGCGAACGGCACCGGAACCGCGACCAGCGTGACCGGCAATGCGGTCGACGGCGGCGTCAAGATCGACTATGCGGGCTTCGAGGGCGTGGTGTACGGCTATACCGGCAGCGGCGTCGGCACGACCGGCCTGTATGTCTTGCCGACTTCCGCGAGCGGATCGAAGCGCGATTCGGACGGCGGCTACGTGCAGGCGACCTACAAGATCGACAAGGTGAAATTCGGCGCGAGCTACGGTGTCTCCAATTTGAAGCTCGCTTCGGACGAGGTTTCGACCAACAACCATCTCCTCAAGCGCAACGAGTCGTTCGTCGGCGGGGTCTACTACGGCCTGACCAAGAGCTTGACCTTGGTCGGGGAATTCATCGACACGAAGGCGACCGCCTGGGGCGGCAATTCGGCGAAGGAAACCGATTTCGCGCTGGGCGCAATTCTGTTCTTCTGATGCCTACGCGAGGGCGCCGCTCGCGTGCGGGCGGCATCCTCCGAGCGGTCCGGACCGGCGGCGCGGCGTTCGCGCCGCCGGTCGCATTCAGGGCCGCCGAGGCCGCATGCCGCGCCAGGCGCGCCGGGCGCGTTCGATATACAGCTGCGGCTCTTCGAGAAACACTTCGAGGGACGTACCGCTCGAAAAGCAGTAGAGCCGGCCGTCGTCGGGATCGGTCCAATTCAACGAGCAGTCGGCCTTGATTTTTGCGCCGGCCGCGATGCCGAGCGGATCGAAGTCGTCGAATTCGCCATTCATCGGTTTCGGCGGCACCGCCGCCTTCCAAATGCCGGCCGGGTGGCCCGCCGTCAGCGCGACGCCGGCCGCTGCGTCCGGCGCGGCGGCTGGCGCGGCCGCGACCGGGGCGCAAGCCGCGGCGGCGGCAATGGCCAGCCATGCGGACTTTCCCGGGGATCGACGATGGGTTCGGTCATGAATCATTTCTTGCAGTGCCCGAGGTCGCGCGGCGTGCTGTCGCGCCGTTCGATTCTGCCATCATCGCCGCAGCCCGCGAAAGTCCCGCGATCGCCGTGGAGGCGGTTTGATCTCGCAGCGACGGCGAGTAATATCGCCAGGTGCGGCAACCCGCGGCGGCCCCAACCACATCGACGATGAAACCCCTCGCGCAAGCATTCTGCACGGGGCAGTGCGTTCAGCGACCCGCGTGCCGGCCGCTCCTTGCCCTGGCGATCGCCGCGCTCGTCGCCGTGTCGGTCGCCGGCTGCACCGCTTATCGAGAAGAGCCGCTCCAGCCGAGCCGCAGCGCCGATGCGTTCGCGGCGCGACGGCTCGATGATCCGGCTCTGCGTCGCCAGCTGGAGCGCCTGCTGCCGCATCCCTCGCCGTCCTGGCCGCCCGCCGCCTGGAACCGCGCCCAATTGCTTGCGGTCGCGATCGCGCAGAACCCGCAATTGCAGCTCGCGCGGTCGGAGGCTCTCGCGGTCGAGGCGCGCGAGATCGGCGCCTCAACGCTTCCGAACCCCGATCTGACGCTGCAATCCGAATATGCGCGCAACGATGCGCACCCTTGGCTGTATGGACTCAGCGCCGCGTGGCTGATGCCGAACCGCGGGCGGCGCCGACTCGATCAGCGGATCGCGCGGCTGGAAACCGGAAACGCGCGCCTGCGGCTGATGGACCGCGTCTGGGCCGTGCGGCAGGAATTGGTCGCCGCGCTTTCGGATTTGGAAAGCGCGCGCCGGCGATCGCAGGTGCTCGAGCGCTTGATCGCGGCGCAGGACCGGTTGATTTCCGTGCAACGGCGGCGCATCGAGGCCGGCGAAGATCCGCCGGGCGAACTGATCGCCGGTCAGCGCGCACAACTCGAGGATCAGCAGGAGCGCGAACGGCTGCGCGCCGCGGCCGATACGGCTTCCGTCGCGGTCGCCAAAGCGCTGGGTTTACCGCCGCGGGCACTGGACGATACGAAGTTCGCATGGCCGGACTGGGGCGATCCGCCGCCGGTGGACGACGACCGCATCGACGCGATGCGCGAGCGCGCCCTCTTGTCGCGCGCCGATCTGGCGGCCGCGATCGGCGGCTACGCCATCGCCGAGGCGCGGTTGCAGCGCGCCGTCCTGCGCCAGTATCCCGAGTTCACGCTCGGTCCGGGCTACTATTGGGATCATGGCATCGCCAAATTTCCGTTCGACGTGGGCTTTACGCTGCCTCTGAACCGCAACAGGGGTGAGATCGCCGCCGCGCGTGCCGACCGCGACGCGGCCGCGGAACGCATGCTCGCGCTGCAAGCCGACATCTACGGGCAGATCGCGGGCGCGCAGCGCGCCGAGCATATCGCGCGAGCCGGTGCGCTGACCGCGGCACGCAGCTTGGCGGCCGCACACAGCGAGCAGCGGCAGGCGGATCTCGCGCTGCAGGTCGGGGAGGAGGGCGTGCAGCAGCAAGTCGGCGCCGAAATCCGCGTTGCGCGCGCCGAACTCGATCTCTTGCAGGCGCGCGCGCAATTGCAGGACGCACGCAACGCCTTGGAGGGTGTACTGCGTATGCCGCTGTCGGGTCCGGAGCTGTCGATGACGATGCCGGGTCCGTCGCCCGAGCCCGCGGACGGAGCCGGCACGTGAGGGCGCGCGCACAGCCCCTGTCGTGGGCGGCGCTATGCGCGTTGTTGCTGCCGCTCGCGGCCGTCGCGCAAACCGCAGGCGGCGAAACGGACGCTGCGCTGCCGGCGCTCGACGCGCAGCAGCGCAGTGCGGTCGGCATCGTCGTCGCGCATCCGGCGGTCGTGAAGCTGCCGGAGCGGATCGAGGCGATCGGTCTCGTGCTCGATGCGACGGCGCTGCTTGCGGACGAGGGCGCCGCACGGTCGGCGGGCGTCGCGCAGAGCGCCGCGACGGCGGAACTGGCACGCCTGCAGCAGCTTTATGGCGCCGGCGCCGGCGCCTCCTTGAAGATGATCGAGAGCGCGCGCGCCGATCAGGCCAGACTGCACGCGGAGGCCGCCGCCGCCGCCGCGCGCTTCGCATTGCATTGGGAACCGATTGCCGCGATGCCCGCGTCCGAGCGCAAGCGCGTGCTCGATGCGGTGGCCGGCGGGCGAGCCCTCTTGTTGCGCGCGGATTTGCCGGGCCGGCATAGCGTCGGAGTATTGCCGCGCGGCGCGTTGATCGATGTCGATGGCGTGCGATTGCCGGGGCGCGTGCTCGGCGCGCTGCGGCAAGCGGCCGATACGCAGAGCGCCGGGTTGCTGATCGAAGCCGCAAACGCACCCGCCGGATTCGGGCCGGGAGCACGCGTGCCGGTCACGTTGCTGACCGCCCTGCGCCCGGGGCGCTTCGTGCCCCGCGATGCGGTGCTGTACGGGGAAGGCGGCGCCTACGTCTACAAGCAAATTGCGGGCGTCGCGGGCGATCGCAAGACGCGCTATCGGCCGGTGAAGGTCACGCTGGTTCTCGCCTATGAGGACGGCTGGCTGGTCGATGGCGTCGATGCCGACGACAACATCGTCGTGCGCGGCGCCGGCGTGCTGTGGTCGCTGCAAGGCTTGGGCGGCCAAGCCGACGATGACGAGGATTAGGACGCGCCGATGCTGGCCGCCATCGTCCGCACCTCGCTCGCCAACCCGCGCATCATCACGGCGCTGACGGGGCTGATTGCCGTGCTCGGCGCGGCCGCGCTGTCGACCGCGCGCTTCGACGTTTTCCCGGATTTCGCGCCGCCGCACGTGCTGGTTCAGACCGAAGCGCCCGGACTCGATGCGACCCAAGTCGAAGCGCTGGTCACGCGGCCGCTGGAGGGCTTGCTGGCCGGCACCGAGAACGTCAAGACGGTGCGTTCCACCTCCAGTCAGGGGCTTTCGGCGATTCAAGTCGTATTCAATCGCGGCGGCGATCCCTACCGTCAGCGCCAGGTCGTCACGGAGCGCCTGGCCGAGTCCGCGAGTCTATTGCCGGAAGGAGTCGGCGCACCGTTGCTTTCCCCGCTCAGTTCGTCGATGGAATATCTGCTGCATTTCGGCTACACCAGCGACCGCCTGTCGTCACTCGAACTGCGCGACCTGGTGCAATGGATCGTCAAGCCGCAAATTCTCGCGGTGCCGGGCGTCGCGCAGGCGCAAATCTTCGGCGGCGCGGTACGCGAACGACAAATCATCGTCGACCCGTTGAAACTGGCGGCCGCGGGCTTCTCGCTCGACGACGTGCTCGCCGCAGCGAAGCGCGCCACCGTGTCGATCGGCGGAGGCTACGTCGAGACCGCTAGCCAGCGCATCGTCGTCGAGGCGCTGCCCAGCGGCGTCACCGCCGATCAGCTCGCGCAAGCCTTGGTCGGCATGCGGGCGGCGGGTCCCGTCAGGCTCGGAGACCTCGCGACGATACGCGACGGCGCCGAACCGCGCTTCGGCGATGCGCTGATCGCCGGCGTACCGGGCATACTGATCGAAACCTCGACGCAATTCGGCGCCAACACGCTCGAAGTCACCCGCGCACTCGAGGCGCGTCTCGATGCGCTCGCGCCGGCGCTCGCCCGCCAGGGGGTCGTCTACCACCCGGCATTGTTGCGGCCCGCCAGCTTCATCGAGAATGCGATCGAGAAATTGCGCAATTCCTTGATCATCGGCGCAACGCTCGTCGTCGCGCTGTTGCTCGCGACCTTGCGCGATTGGCGCGGCGCGCTGGTCTCGTTCAGCGCGATCCCATTGACGCTGTTGACGACGGTCTGGATCCTGGAGATTTGGGGATTGAGCCTGAACACGATGACTCTCGGCGGTCTCGTCGTCGCGCTGGGCGTCGTCGTCGACGATGCGGTCATCGACGTCGAGAACATATTGCGCCGCCGCCGCGGCGCAACCGCGCATGTCGACGTGCAGGCCTTGTTGATCGGCGCCTCCTTGGAGGTGCGGCGCCCGGTGCTGTATGCGACCGCGGCGGTTGCCGTCGCGTTCCTGCCCATATTGATGATGTCCGGTTTGCAGGGAGCGTTCTTCCGGCCGCTGTCGATCTCGTTCTTGCTCGCGGTGGGGCTATCTCTGCTCGTCGCGATGAGCGCGACGCCGGCTTTGTGCGCTCTGACGATGTCGCGCCACCGCCCGAAGCCCGAGGCCGCCTTTCTACAGCGTCTGAAGCGCCGGCAACTCGCGACGATCAAATGGCTGCACGCCCGCCCGCGCGCGCTCGTAGCCATTTTGCTGCTGAGCGGCGGCGCCGGAATCGTCCTCTTGCCGCTGCTCGGCGCGAGATTGCTTCCGGATTTTCGCGAAGATTATTTGATCGCCCATGCGTCGCTACGGCCGGGAATCTCACTGACCGAGACCGCGCGCATCGGCAAGCAGATCAGCAAGGGTCTGATCGCCATTCCGGGCGTCAAGAGCGTTGCCGAGCAGATCGGGCGGGCGGAGAACGGCCAAGATCCGGATGCGCCCAACAAGAGCGAATTCGAAGTGCAAATCGATCCCGGCAAGGGCCGCAGTCCGAGCATGATCGACGCGGCGATTCGCGACGTTTTCGACGATTTCCCGAATCAGTTGGTCGAGATCTATTCGGTGCTTGCGGAGCGCATCGGCGAGACGCTCTCCGGGGAGTCGGCGCCGTTTTCGATCAGCGTCATCGGCTCCGATTTGGACGCCGATGATCGCGTCGGCGCGCAGATCGTGAACGTCCTGCAGCGCTTGCCGAATAGCGGCAGCGTGCGCCTGACGGTACCGCCGCGGCAGGTGGAGCTGCGCGTCGAGTTGCTGCCTTCGCGGCTCGCGCTCTACGGCTTGCAGCCCGCCGATGCGCTGCAAACGATCAACGCCGCCTTTCACGGCAGCCTCGCCGCGCAAGTCAATCAGGCCGACCGCAGCTTGCCGGTCGTCATTCGGCTCGCCGGCGGAGCCATGAATCCGCAATCGGTCGGCGCGCTGATGCTGCGTGGCCGGGACGGCGCACTGACCCGGCTTTCGGCGGTTGCGAACATCGAAACGGTGCTGGCGCGCAGCCTGATCGATCATCAGGACGGTCTGCGCCGCCAGATCGTCGTCGCCTCGCCGCGAGGTTCCGACCAAGCCGGTTATGCCCGATCGGCGCGCGCTGCCATCGCGGCGCAAGTTAAACTGCCCACCGGCATCTACCTGCAGTACGCTGGTACCGCAGAAGCGCAAAGCGCCGCGGCGAACGAATTGCTACTGCACTCTGCCGCGGCGTTCGTTTTGATCGTGTTGCTGCTCGGCCTGGCGTTCGGTCACGCGCGGCATGTATTGTTGGTATTGCTGGCATTGCCGAGCACCTTGATCGGCGGTGTCGCGGCGGTCGCGGTGACCGGCGGCACGCTGACGCTCGGGTCGATGGTCGGGTTCGTCGCGCTGTTCGGCATGGCCGCGCGCAATACGATCCTATCTGGTGTCGCATTACGACCATTTGGTCCAACAGGAGGGCGAGTCATGGAGTCTTCCGACGGCTCTGCGGGGCGCGTCCGAGCGGCTGACACCGGTGCTGCTGACCGCGCTGTTGACCGGACTGGCGCTACTGCCGGTCGCGCTGCAGCTGCACCAGCCGGGACACGAAATCGAGGGTCCGATGGCGGTCGTGATCCTTGGTGGACTGGTGTCCTCGACGCTGGTCAGCCTACTGTTGATCCCGCCGCTGGCGGCAAGCTGGCTGCGGCCGGCCTGACGCGCGGCACGCCGCCGGGGCAAACTGTTTCACTGTCGAATGAGCTCGAAGATGAGGCGATCAGGCGAATTCCATCACCAACACGGGGGTAGAGAACCATGAAAAAGATCACGGCAATTACGTGCGCAACCGCGCTGCTGGCGTCGGCATACGCCTCGGCGGCGGCGCATCGGCTTCACGTGCAGAAGACGGTCGTCATCGACGCGTCCGCTGCCCAGGTTTGGGACGCGGCCAAGAATTTCGACGGACTCAACACCTGGCATCCGGCGGTCGCGACCGACGAAATCGTCGAAGGCAAGAACAACATCGCCGGCGCCGTTCGCCTATTGACGCTGAAGGGCGGCGGCACGATCAAGGAGCAACTGGTGGCGTTCGATGCTGCGCACCGGAAATTCCGCTATAAGATTCTCGAAAGCGTGCTGCCGGTCAGCGGCTACAGCTCGACGTTCGCGGTCCGGTCGATGGGCAAGCATAAAGCCTCGGTCACTTGGGCGGGTTGGTTCACGCGCAAAGACCCGAGCGACCACGCGTCGGCGCCGGCGGAAGACAAGACCGCGGTCGACACGATCACGGGCGTCTACCAGTCCGGCTTGGATAATTTGAAGAAGGTCGTCGAAGGCAAATAACCTTTAGCATCGCGCGCGGGGCGCCGCCGGCGCCCCGCGCCTTTAGAACGAGATTCTGACGCCTCCAAAAATGGCACGCGGCGCCGCGGGCGCCACTGCGTTCTGATTGGACCAAGCTTGCGGATTCGCGATGAATGTGCCGTTCGGATTGAATGCGTTGCTGGTCAAGAAACCGGCCGTGGCGTAGCGCCTATCGAACAAGTTGAGGATGCGGGCGAAAATTTCGGCGTGCGGCTTGATATGGTAGGACCCTTGCAGATTGATCGCTGTATATCCCGGAATCCAGCCGCTGCCAGAAATGTACGAGCCCGCGGCGTTCGTGCCGCCGGCCAAATTGGCGTTGTTCTCATCGCCATGCAGATAGGAGCCGAGCCGCGGCGATCACGTTCGCTCCGATATTCCAACGCTTGCTCAGTTCGTAGCTGAGCACGAGTCGACCCGCATGTCTCGGAATCAGCGGAATCCGGTCGCCGGCCCGTACGAGGATGACCCCATCGGCATTGGCGGTACTGTTGGATTGGGCGCTGACCGAAAAATTCGACTGGAAGGTGGCGTCGACGAAACTGTAGCTCAGGTGCCAATGCAATCCGCCTTTCTCGCCGCCCAGCGCCAAGTCCACGCCCCGTCGGCGCGTATTGCCGACATTATCGAAATAGCCCGAATTAGTCGCGGCGGCGACGAATTGGATGTCATTGGTGTTGACGGTATTGAACAGGTCCGCGCTCCACACCAAGCTCTGGTCCGGCAGATTGCCGCGTAATCCCGCCTCTACCGTTCGAGCGATCACTTGCCGCAAGTCCGGATCGCTGGCGAAGTCGTTCGGCAGCCCGCAGGGCGCGGCCGCATTGGCGCAGCCGAGCTCAATCACCGTAGGCGCGCGGCTCGCCTGGTTGTAATCGGCATAGAAGGTCAGGGCATCGATCGGCGTGAACGTGAATCCGAACGCGGGATTCACCCGGCTGAACGTATGATCACCCGTCAAGGGGCTTGCCTGATCGAACCCGGCGCCGAAATCTCCGATGTTGGTGTCGATGCTATAACCATTGAGCGTCTCCGTATTGCGGTTGTAGCGTGCCGAAAGCGTGAAATGCATCAGCTTGCTCGGCGAGAGCGTGTCGGTGAAGTACGCTCCATAGATCTTGTTGCTGCCGGCGAGCGAAATGACCGTTTCGTTGTTGAGCGGACTTTGGTCGTAGATCAGCGATCGATCCCGCGCCAATTGTCCGAACTGGTACGACTGAGCAAACCGATCGTCCGAATCGTTGTAATCCGCCCCGAGAACAGCCTGGTTGCTCCCGCCGAATACGTCCTGCGAATCCGTGAGTTGCAGGCCGAAGCCTCTGGTGCGCTGGAGCAAGTGCGACGCCGCGTTTTGGCCGGGTGAGCAGTAACTCAAGTCCGCTCGACCTACGGGCGGCGCGCCGCAGTCGGGCGACGGCCCGGTGTAATCGCCGCTCAGATAGCCGTCATTGACATTGTCGTTGACGGCGCCGGTGCTCAGCCGGCGGTAATAGACGTTGCCGGACAACAGCAGCTTGTCCGTGATGAATTGAGTACCGGTGAGGTTCACGAAATTGAGTAGATTTGCGGTGAAGTCCGGCGTGTAGCTCGCCTGGCGCCGGTAGTCGAGCATGCTCGTGGGCGCCGCACCGTTGCCGTATAGGCTGGTATCCGCATAAGTGTAGCTCAAATCGATGTCGGTCTCGTCGTTCTGCCAACCGACTTTGCCGAATCCCTGATAGACGCGGGTCGGCGAGAAATCGCGCCAACCGGTCTCATCGAAATAGCTGCCGGTCAGAAAGTAATCGAAGTCGCCGAACTCTCCGCCTCTTTCGACTTCGAAGGAGCGCCGTCCGAAGGAGCCGCCGTAAGCCTCGATTTGGGTTCCCGGATTATCATGTCCGCTCTTGGTCTTCACCGAGAGCGCCCCTCCCAAGGTATTCAGACCGAACACGGGATTGGAGCCGGACGTGAGGGTCAAGGTCGAGATGGCCGATTGCGGGATCAAATCCCAGTTGACGGTGTCGCCGAAGGACTCGTTCACGCGGACGCCGTCGACGTAGACCGACAAGCCCTCAGGGCGTTCCCAATAGCGGTGAGGCAGTGAAGCCATGATAATTGACGTCGAGTTGAAACGGATTGTCCGCGCTTTCGCTGACGTTGACGCCGGTGAAGTTGTCGTTCAAATAGTCGGCGAGACCCAAGCTCTGCTGACGCTGCATGTCCATGCTATCGGCCGTTTGCACATTCGACGGCATTTGATTCAAGGGCAGCCCGAGACCCTCGAGCGGCGTGTTGCCGATCACGGTGATCTGAGGAAGTTCCTGCACCGTAGCCGGATTGCTCGGACGCGGCGCCGGCGAATCGGCCGCCGCCGTGCCGATCGGCAATGCCGCCGCCGCCAAGCAGATTATTCCCCTCAATTGAACAGTCGATCTCATAGTTGCCAGTGGTCTCAGCCGTATCGATTCGGCGCTTTGCAAGAGGCGCGACTGTCGGCAGCGGCGGCGGGGTTTATCGGCGAAGGTCATCGCTGATTTTAGGCGACCAGGTCCGGTGAAAGCAAAGTACACTGCGATCGATGGAGGGATTGCCCACACCGCGCCGCTACGCGGCGATCCTGGCAACGTCGCTCGGCAGCGCGTTGGCCGTCATCGACGGATCGATCGCGACGGTGGCGCTGCCGACGCTGGCGCGCGACCTGCACGTACAATCCTCGTCGGCCGTCATGGTCGTCACCCTGTACCAATTGGTTCTGGTCATGACGCTGATGCCGTTCGCGGCGCTGGGAAGTCACATTGGGCTGCGGCGCCTGTATCAATACGGACAATTGACGTTCCTGATTTCCACGACCCTGTGCTTCTTTGCGCGTAGCCTGCCGTTTCTACTCGTCGTTCGCGCGATTCAAGCGCTCGGCGCCGGGGCTTCGCTCAGCGTCTCCAGCGCGCTGATCCGGCATATCTATCCGACCCGGCAACTCGGCCGCGGGCTCGGGATCAGCAACGTCGTCGTCGCGAGTTCGAATGCGCTGGCGCCGACGATCGGCGGCCTGATACTTTCGGTTGCCAGCTGGCCTTGGATCTTTGCCGCCGCTTCGCCACTCGCGTTGCTGTCGCTGCTGATGGGGCGCCATGCATTGCCTGCGCCGAAGCCCCTGGATGAACCGTACGACATACTCGGCGCAGCACTTTGCGCAATGACATTCGGTCTCACGATCGCCGGTCTGGAGAGCGCGGTGCGCGGCGGCTCTCCGGCGATCTCCGCATCGATCATCGCGGCCGGCGCCGTGATCGCGATCGTGTTCGTGCGCCGCGAGCTGTTGACGCCGATCCCGATATTGCCGATCGATTTGCTCGCGAAGCCGGTGCTCGCGCTGTCGACCGCCGGAGCGCTTGCGGCGTTCATCGCGTCAATGACGATGATCCTGTCGCTGCCGTTCCGGTTGGAGCAGCACTACGCGTTCTCGCCGGTCGAAGTCGGCGCGGCGATCACGCCGTGGCCTCTTGCAATGATGGTGTTCGCGCCTCTGGCGGGGTCCTTGTCGGATCGCTTTCCGGCGGGCATATTGGGCGGTATCGGCATGACGATTGCGACGGCCGCGCTGCTGTTGCTCGCTTTCCTGCCGGCTCATCTGACGCATTTCGGCATCGCCTGGCGCATGGCGCTGTGCGGCACCGGGTTCGGATTTTTCTTGTCGCCGAATGCACGCTTGATCCTGCATACCGCGCCGCATGAGCGGGCGGCATCGGCCGGCGGACTGATCTCGACGACGCGGCTGACCGGCCAGACCCTCGGCGCAACGCTGCTCGCCGCACTGCTCGCAATGGGGATGGGCAGCGACCGCACCCCGGCGCTCGTCGCCGCCGGCCTGGCGCTCGTCGCCGGCATTTGCAGCCTGGCGCGCTTGAGGCCTGCCGTTGCCGGCAATGTGCAGCGCATATACTGATGCCCACCCGCACTCGGAGCTTGACATGAATTCCCTAGATCACGCGAAGGACACTCTGATTGATTTGGCGATCCGCTTCGGACCAAAGCTGCTCGTGGCCATCTTGATCATGACCGTCGGCGTTTATGCCGGGCGCTGGGCGGCGCGATCGGTGGAGCGGTCTCTGGTGAGGATGGAACTGGAGCCGCCGGTGCGCCAGCTGCTGGATCGGTTCGTGCGCGTTTTGGTGCTGGGACTGTTCGTGATACTGGCACTGCAGAATCTCGGCATCGAATTACTGCCGTTGATCGCCGGACTGGGCGTCCTCGGCGCCGGCATCGCGCTTGCCACGCAAGGGGTGCTCAGCAACGCCGTCGCCGGATTGTCGATTATTTTCGCCAAGCCGTACAGGGTCGGGCATTACGTCGCGATCGCCGGCGTCGAGGGTCGCGTGGAGGAGATCACCCTGTTCAATACCGTGCTCGTGCATGCCGACCGCTCACGGGTCGTCGTGCCGAACCGCAAGATCGTCGGCGAAATATTGCATAATTATGGCCGGATTCGCCAAGCCGAGCTCCTCGTCCAGGTGGCGTATGATTCCGATTTGGAGCGGATCCTCGGCGAGGTGCGCCGGTTGGTGCAGGATAATGCCCGGGTGCTGAGGGATCCGCCGGCGGCGATACAAGTGGCCGCTCTCGGCGACTCCACCGTGCAAATTTCAATCAAGCCATGGGTCGACGTATCCGACTACGGCGCCGTCGCCGGTGAGCTCTATCTGGCGATCGCCGAGTCCATGCGCCAACAGGGCGTCGCGATGCCCTTTCCGCAGCTCGAGGTGCGGCTGCTTGGCAATCACTGATCGCGGGCTGAGCGCCGGCGGAGCGCGAGTACTTTCATTCGGCGAATTCGTGGCGCTCGCTGCGGCAATGATGTCGACGCAGGCGCTTGCGGTCGACGCGATGCTGCCGGCCTTGCCGACGATCGTCCGCGAACTGCACGTCGCCAATGCCAATAGGGGCCAATGGATCGTCACGGCTTACATCATCGGCGTCGGCCTCGGCCAGCTGTTCTGGGGATTGATGTCGGATCGCTACGGACGGCGCCCCGTGCTGCTGATCGGCTTATCGATGTACGTCGGGGCAGCCGTGCTGTGCGGCCTCACGAAGAGCTTCGCGGCGCTGCTTGGTTGGCGATTGCTGCACGGTCTCGCGGCCGCCAGCGTCGTCGTGACGCGCTCGGTCATACGGGACCTGTATTCTGGCCGCCGCCTGGCGCGCGTGATGTCGCTGACCTTCGTCGTATTCTTGATGGTGCCGGTCATCGCGCCGAGCTTGGGGCAGCTCGTGCTGTTGGCGGGGCCATGGCGCTCGATCTTCATCGTATTTGGGCTTTTTGCCGCCGCCGTTTGGTTGTGGGCGACGCTGCGCCTGCGTGAAACACTGCACGCCGAATACCGGATGACCTTGACCCGCCGGCACATCGCCGCGGCCGCGCACCTCGTGCTGACGGACCGGACTTCGATCTTCTACTCGCTCGCGGTGACGGTCATGTTCGGCTCGCTGCTCGCTTACGTCGGCATGGTGCAGCAGATTTTCGCGGATGTCTTCCATCGCGCGCGATTGATGCCGACGATGTTCGCGCTTTGCGCGATCTCGATGGGCGCCGCCGCTTTTTTCAACTCGAAAGTCGTCGAGCATCTGGGCATGCGCCGCATCTCGCACACGGCGATATTGGTTTTCATCTGCGTGACGGCTGTGCACGTCGCGGTCGCGGCGCTGCGCCTCGAGCGGCTATGGACCTTCGTGCTGCTGCAGGGGGCGACGATGGCGGCGTTCAGTTTGGCGGTTTCGAACTTCGGCGCGATGGCCCTGGAGCCGGTCGGCGCGATCGCCGGCATCGGCGCATCGCTGCAGGGATTCATCACCACGAGCGGGGGCGCGCTCGTCGCCGCGGCGATCGGCGGGCAATTCGGCGGCTCGACGCTGCCGCTCGCCGGCGGAGCGCTCATTTGCGGCTTGGCGAGTCTCGTCTTTGTGCTCGTCGCGGAGCGCTGGCGCCTCTATCGACCTCACCACATGCACGCCGGCGCGGACCGATCGTGTGTTTAGGCGCTTGGAATCGCACCCGCCGGCTAGACCGCGGCGGGCCGCGGCTCAGGCTTTCGGGACGACGCCGCCCGGCGTCAGGTGATCGATCGCTTGCGGCAGAATTTGCGAGAGTTTCTGCGCCAATTCCTGCGGCGACAGGCCGGTCTTTGCGGCAAGTTGCCCGATCATCTCGGAACCGAAGGCCTGTTGAATCTGCTGCGGTGAAATCGGCTGATTTGCGCCCGTGCCGACCCAAGAGCGCACGGTGTCGCCGAGTCCTTGCTGCTCCAGTTGCGAGACGATGCCTTGCACGCCACCGTGTTTGACGATAAAGCCGTTGACCAGCGTCGCCATCTCGCCGCCGATTACTCCGCCCAAGATTCCGTCGAACAAACCCATGACTCGCTCCCCGGTGATTGGTGAAAGTGTGAGCGGCGCGTAGTCGCGCCTCAAGTAGCGGCGAACAATCCGAGCAATTTTAGGCTCGCGGGATCGAATATCGCGAGTAGCGGACGTCCGCGCCCCGTTAGTGCGATCCCGTCGCGCCGATCGATCGCCATGCCCGCTGCCTGCACGCGGCGTTTTAGCCTCTTGATCTCCGCTGCGGAAAAATAGTGCAGATCGTCGATCCTTTTCAATTGCGTGCGCAACTGCGCGCGCCCCTGAGCCCAGGGCCTGAAATATTGCGGCATCGCGGTCACGTCGTAACCGCCACTGATCGCCGATTTGAGGATTTCGGCTCCGACCTTGGGGTCGTCGGGCAAGGGCGCCCAAATCCATCGTGGCAGACTATACCAATGGGGCGCGAGCAACCGCCCCTCATTGCGAGCGAGCGCCGCCTCGGGAGGATCTAGGTCGGAAGCCTGCACGAGTTCCAGTTCGTTGACCGAAAAGGCGTAGTAAAGCGGCCGCCCATGCCACAAGGTGGTCGAGCCGTAGATGAGCGCGGCCAGTTGAACGGTGACGATCATGGCGATATCGCGCTTTAGCTCGCGTCTCGGTTTGCGCGGCGAGGCGATCACGAACGTCATTAGCGGCCCAAGAGCGGCGTCGACGAACACCAATATCGCGGTTACGTGCAGGGCGCCGCTCAGGTACCAACCGGGCCAGTGATACCAGCCCAGGTACAATGCGCCTAGCACGACCGACAAAGCGGCGGCGCTGCACAGCAGATGCACGGCAAATGCCTTGATTCTGAATTTCATTGCGCAGCCCCGGTCATCCTCTCAATCGTGCGACTTGGCAGCGGATGCTAGCGTCGTTCTCCGGCGACAGTCCAGCCCAATGCGCGTCGATGCCCCTATAATTGGGAGCGGCGAGGTGTCGCCCGCGCAGTGCCGACCGGCGGTGAGGGCCGATGAAGAGATGGTTTATCGCGGCAATTTGCTCGAGCTGCGTGATCGTGTTCGGGGCGCTGCGCGCAGCGACGCCGGCCGAGGTGCGCATCGGCGGTACGCTGCGGGACGTCACATTGCAGGGTCTGAATGGACCGCCGAAGAATTTGTCCACGTTCCGCGGCGAGCCGCTGCTGATCAACGTTTGGGCGAGTTGGTGCGGTCCGTGCAGAGAGGAAATGGCCTCGTTGGAGAGACTGGCGTGGCTGCCGCGTGTCGCGCAATTTCGGATCATCGGCGTTTCGACGGACGACGACCCTGCTCAGGCCAAGGCGTTTCTGACCTTCGCGAACGCGACGATCAGCCAGTTCATCGACAACCAACGACAGATCGAAAACATGCTCGGTGCGGATCGCTTGCCGTTGACCGTGCTCGTCGATGCCCGCGGGCGCGTGCTCGAGAAATTCTACGGCGCCCGACAATGGGACAGTGCGGCGTCGCTGCAGCTGATCGGCCGCGCGTTCGCAAGCGAAGCCCGCGGCGCGCGGGCTTCCGCGCGCTAGAGCGCTCGCCGTGCGCATGCGCCAACCGTTAAAGATAAGTTAACGTGGCGCGGTCGGCGAAAGGGAACGCGGCATGTCCGGTTTTGTCCAAATATCAGGCGGCGATACGCTTCACTGGAGATACGCCAATGCGAGCAGCCATCGTAGCTATTTGTTTCTTCTTCGGCAGCGCTGCGCCCGCGATTTCGCAGGTCGGCATCGGCGTCAGTTTGCCGAGCGTGCGCATCGGAATCAATTTGCCGGCCTACCCGGACCTCGTACCGATTGCCGGCTATCCCGTTTATTACGCCCCGCAGGCCGACGCCAACCTGTTCTTCTACGACGGCCGTTATTGGGTGTACGCCGGCGACAACTGGTACTCGAGTTCCTGGTACAACGGTCCGTGGGATCCGGTAGGGCCGGCCTACGTGCCGTATTTTCTGCTGCGCGTACCGATCATCTACTACCGCCGGCCGCCGGCATATTTTCGGGAATGGAATCGTGAAAGGCCGCCGCACTGGGGGCAGCATTGGGGCGGCGATTGGGATCGTCGCCACCGCGATTGGGATCACTGGAATCGCGCGCGCGTTCCCGAGAGGGCGCCTTTGCCGGCTTACCAGAGCCGATATATGCGCGATCACTACCCGAGTGGGGATGAGCAGCACGCCCTGCAGAGCCGAAATTATCAATATCGGCCGCGCGATTCCGCGGGCCGTCAATGGTATTCGGCGCCGCGGCACGACCAAGCGGCGCGCCAGAGCCAGCCGCCTCGTGGCGGCGCGCCGGAGGCTGGCCGCCGGCGGGCGGACCGCGGCGCCATGCCGATGCGCCGCGCCCCGATCGAGCGAGCGCCGCCCGCGCGCGACAATGCTCGTCAGGCGCATGATCGGCAGAGCCGCGACGACTCATCGCGTCAGCGTTAGCTCATCGGCAGTCGCCCCCCGGCGGAATGGCGCGGTGATCATCTCCGTGCCACCCCGCGCGGGGGCGTTTTCGATCGCGCTTAGGCGGCGATTTGAATGCGCCGCGGCATCGCTTTGGCCTGCTTCGGTATCGTGACCGTCAGCACGCCATTCTTGCCGGTTGCATTCACTTTTTCACCGTCTGCCGTGTTCGGCAGCACGAAGCGGCGGTAGAAGCGACCTTGGCCGCGTTCGGTGCGCAAAAACTGCTGCGATTCGTCACCAGCCTTGCCGACGGCCCGTTCCAGGCGGTCACCCGACAAAGTCAGGATTCCCCCCTCGAGGGTCAGCGAGACGTCCTTCGGGTCCACGCCCGGCAGATCCACGTAGAATTCGAAGCGATCGCCGTATTCATGGATATCGACGGCCGGCACCCAGCTCGCCGTTGCTGCGCTGCTGTCGCTTTCATTGGCTGCCCCGAAAAGCCGATTGATTTCGTCTTGAAGACGCGGCATCAAGCTCCACGGGTCTTGTCTCACTAGGTTGTTCATTATGCACACCTCCGTTAGTTGCGTTGCGGGTCGGCGCTCCGCCGCCTACCACAGGCTTAGGAGCACCCATGGCCACCAATATTGGAGCTGGTACCTTAAATTCAAGGGCCGCAACGGCCCTATCGGCCGGCACTCTTGGCGAGGATCTCCGCCGTTGCGCGGTTCAAGACCGCCGCAATACGCCTTTGTTCTTCTGTCGAGCTTGCGGATCGATCGGCGAGCGCAAGACGCAATTGGCGCGATGCGCGAATCACTTCCGACTCCGCGCGACGATCCTTGACGGCGCCGAGATCGCCGCCGCCCTCACCGCGATCGAGCGCGCGCTGGGCGCGACCAATCCAATCGCCGATGCGCACGAACTGGGACAGCATCGCATCGGCGGCCGCCCGATATTCGTGCAGATAGGCGCGTCCGGCGTCGCTGATGGAGTACAGCTTGCGAGTGCCTGCCGGCGTGCTCGCCGCTCGGCGAAACGCCACGAGACGGGCCAATGCGGGATACACCACGCCGGGACTCGGGACGTAAAATCCGTTCGTCAGTTGCTCGATCGTGGCGATCACCTCGTAGCCGTGGCGCGGCTTTTCGGCCAGCAATTTCAGGATCAACAGCTGCAGCTCCGCCGAGTTCAGCTTGCGGCCGATGCCGAATTTGGGGCGGCCGCGGCGAATGACGAATGACGACGGATTCTTATCGTTCATCTGGCGCCTATTCTTATTTACGATATATCGTACGATAGTCATAGTCCGCGAAGGATTCAAGCCTAGCGTCGAGGGGGTGCGCGCCGGCTAGGCCGGCCGCGTGGATCGCCTTCCGGTCGTCGGCAGCAGCCGTTGACACCTCGGCGCGCGCACCGCAAAATGCACGGCTCATTTTGAGGAGGGGTACCCAAGCGGCCAACGGGGGCAGACTGTAAATCTGCTGGCTTATGCCTTCGTAGGTTCGAATCCTACCCCCTCCACCAGCAGGTGCGTGGGTTCGTTGCCATTGGATTGATAAGGGTGCGGGTGTAGTTCAATGGTAGAACGTCAGCCTTCCAAGCTGATCACGTGGGTTCGATTCCCATCACCCGCTCCAATTGGACGCGGCCCACGTAGCTCAGTTGGTAGAGCACGTCCTTGGTAAGGACGAGGTCAGCGGTTCAATCCCGCTCGTGGGCTCCAGTTTTTATACTTTAAGAGGTGTGCCGTGTCGAAGGGGAAGTTTGAGCGAACGAAGCCGCACGTGAACGTGGGGACGATTGGGCATGTGGATCATGGCAAGACGACCTTGACGGCGGCGCTGACGAAGGTGATGGCGGAGAAGTTTGGCGGTGAGTACAAGGCGTACGACCAGATTGACAAGGCGCCGGAGGAGCGTGCGCGCGGGATCACGATTGCGACCGCGCACGTGGAGTATCAGAGCGAGAAGCGTCACTACGCGCACGTGGATTGTCCGGGGCATGCGGACTACGTGAAGAACATGATCACCGGGGCGGCGCAGATGGACGGGGCGATTTTGGTGGTTTCGGCGGCGGACGGGCCGATGCCGCAGACGCGCGAGCACATATTGCTGGCCCGCCAGGTGGGGGTGCCGTACATCGTGGTGTACCTGAACAAGGCGGACATGGTGGACGATGCGGAGCTGTTGGAGCTGGTGGAGCTGGAGGTGCGGGATTTGCTGACGCTGTACAAGTTTCCCGGGGACAAGACGCCGATCATCACCGGTTCGGCGCTGAAGGCGCTGGAGGGGGATGGGGGCGAGATTGGGGTGCCCTCGGTGCTCAAGCTGGTGGCGGCGTTGGATGAGTACATCCCGGTGCCCAAGAGGGCGATAGACGGGGCGTTTTTGATGCCGGTGGAGGACGTATTTTCGATTGCGGGGCGCGGCACGGTGGTCACGGGGCGGATCGAGCGCGGCATCGTCAAGGTCAACGACGAGGTCGAGATAGTGGGGATCCGCACGACGCAGAAGACGACGTGCACGGGCGTGGAGATGTTTCGCAAGCTGCTCGATGAGGGGCAGGCGGGGGACAACGTGGGGGTATTGCTGCGCGGCACGAAGCGCGAAGAGGTGGAGCGGGGGCAGGTGTTGTGCAAGCCGGGCAGCATCAATCCGCACACCAAGTTCGAGGCCGAGGTGTACGTGCTGACCAAGGAGGAAGGCGGGCGGCACACGCCGTTTTTCAAGGGCTATCGGCCGCAGTTTTACTTTCGCACGACCGATGTGACGGGGGCGGTGGAGTTGCCGGCGGGCACCGAGATGGTGATGCCCGGGGACAACATCAAGATTGTGGTGGAGTTGATTGCGCCGATTGCGATGGAGCAGGGCTTGCGGTTTGCGATCCGCGAGGGCGGCAAAACCGTCGGCGCCGGCGTCGTCGCCAAGGTCATTGCGTAACGTCCGTTGGTCAAATACAGGGCAGTAGCTCAATTGGCAGAGCGGCGGTCTCCAAAACCGCAGGTTGGGGGTTCGATTCCCTCCTGCCCTGCCAGCCAAGCGGTTCTGTAGGTCAACAGCTGAGCAATCATGGCAGAAGTTCAAACACCCCCGGCCGCGTCGACGAAGGACACGGCATTGATGACGCTCTCGGTCATCGCGATATTCGCGGGCATCGGCGCGTTCTATTGGTACGACGATCGATCGCTGACGCTGCGCGTCGGCATGGTCGTCGCCGGAGTCGTCGCCGGTTTGGGGTTGGCATTCTTGAGTTCCTACGGCCGCGATTTTTGGCAGTTTGCGCTCGCCGCGCGCATCGAGTTACGCAAGGTCGTATGGCCCGGCCGTGAAGAGACGATCAAGACGACCTGGGTCGTGTTTTTGTTCGCCATCGCGATGGGCTTGTTTTTCTGGGGACTCGATTGGGTTCTGACGTGGATGACCCGGCTAATGACCGGGGCATCGAACTGATGGACACGGAGTAATTATGTCCTTGCGGTGGTATGTCGTTCACGCCTATTCGAATTTCGAGCACAAGGTTTCGGAGTCGCTGAAGGAACGCGTCAAGCGCGCCGGCCTCGAGGCCAAGTTCGGCGAGATTCTCGTCCCGACCGAGGAAGTCGTCGAGATGCGCGACGGCCAAAAACGCAAGTCGGATCGGAAGTTTTTTCCGGGTTATGTGCTAGTGCAGATGGAAATGGACGAGGACACTTGGCATCTCGTCAAAGAAGTGCCCAAAGTGCTGGGCTTCATCGGCGGCACCAGCGACAAGCCGGCCTCGATCACGGATCGTGAGGCGATGTCGATATTGCGCCGAGTCGAAGAGGGCGTCGACAAGCCGAAACCGAAAGTGCTGTTTGAGCCGGGCGAAGTGGTGCGCGTGACCGAAGGCCCGTTCAACGACTTCAATGGCGTCGTCGAATCGGTGAATTACGAGAAAAACCGCCTGCAGGTCGCGGTGCAGATTCTCGGGCGTTCGACGCCGGTGGAATTGGATTTCTCGCAAGTCGAGAAGGGTTGATTCGGCGCATAGGCGCCTAGACAAGGGGAGCTTTTCCTAGAGAAAAGCGCTTGCACCCGCAGGAGCATTGCGATGGCGAAGAAGGTCACTGGCTACATCAAGCTGCAGATCCCAGCGGGGCAGGCGAATCCCAGCCCTCCGGTGGGCCCGGCCTTGGGTCAACAAGGCGTCAATATCATGGAGTTCTGCAAGGCCTTCAACGCGCAGACCCAGGCGTTGGAGAAGGGCCTGCCCACTCCGGTCGTGATCACGGTCTACAGCGACCGCAGCTTCACGTTCATCATGAAGACGCCGCCGGCTTCGGTATTGATCGCCAAGGCCCTGGGTATCCCGAAGGGCAGCGCGACGCCGAACACCGCCAAGGTGGGCAGGATCTCGCGCAAGCAGCTCGAGGACATCGCCAAGATGAAGATGCCGGATCTGACTGCGGCCGATCTCGATGCGGCGGTGCGTACGATCGCCGGCAGTGCACGAAGCATGGGCGTCGACGTGGAGGGTGCGTGACATGCCCGCAATAGCCAAGAGAATGAAGTCCTGGAAGGAGAAGCTTCCGCCGGGCAAGGCCTATCCGATCGACGACGCGTTGAAATTGGTCAAGGAGTTCGCCACGGCGAAATTCAACGAGTCCGTCGACGTCTCCGTCAACCTCGGCGTCGACGCTACGAAGTCCGACCAACAGGTGCGCGGTTCCACCGTGATGCCCCACGGCACCGGCAAGACCGTGCGCGTCGCCGTCTTCACGCAGGGCAAGAACGCCGAAGCCGCGAAAGCGGCTGGTGCGGATATCGTCGGCTTCGAGGATTTGGCCGAGAAGGTAAAAGCCGGCCAAATCGATTTCGACGTCGTGATCGCGAGTCCCGATGCCATGCGCATCGTCGGTCAGCTCGGTCAGATCCTGGGTCCGCGCGGCCTGATGCCGAATCCGAAAGTAGGAACGGTGACACCGGATGTGGCCGGCGCCGTCAAGAATGCGAAGTCCGGCCAGGTCCGCTATCGGACGGACAAGGCGGGCATAGTGCACGCGCAAATCGGGCGTGCGAGCTTCGAACCCGTCGCTTTGAAGGAGAACTTGTTGGCTCTGGTCGCGGATCTGCAAAAGATCAAGCCGTCCACTTCGAAGGGCGTGTACCTGAAGAAGCTGACGATCTCCTCGACGATGGGGCCCGGCGTCACGGTCGACCAGGCGAGCCTGGGGCTATAGGCGTCGGCATTCGAATTTTTTTGAATTGATGGAGGGCTGCGCGAGGTTCATTGAGGGAACCGAAACGCAACCACCGTCGAAGACCGCAGGCGGGCCCGGCCGATGGCAAGGGGCCCTTAATTCGCAGCCTGCGCAGATGGTGGGACCCGAATCAGGAAGTACCTGGTGAGGGTCGCACCAAACGAGTACGACGGCGTACTCAAGGGTGGCTGCAGGCCGTTGGCTTGCATCCGTGTGTGACGCTTCTTACGGGGGACCTAAATGGCACTCAAGTTAGAAGAGAAGAAAGTTGTGGTGGCGGAGGTCAACGCGGTCGCGGCGAAAGCGCTGTCGGTCGTCGGCGCCGAGAACCGTGGCTTGACGGTGGGTCAGATGACCGATTTGCGCGCGAAAGCGCGCAAGGAAGGCGTTTACCTGCGCATCGTCAAGAACACGCTCGCGCGCAAGGCCGTCGCCGGCACCGCTTTCGAGTGCATCGCTCCGGCGCTGAAAGGCCCCGTGGTCCTGGCGTTCTCCAACGACGATCCGGGCGCTGCCGCCCGCATCGTCAAGGCGTTCGCGAAGGACAACGAAAAGTTGGTGACGACGTTGGTGTCTCTGGGCGGGCTCTTGCTCAAGCCCGAGGACATCGAACGCGTGGCTTCATTGCCCACGCGCGCGCAAGCCGTATCGAAACTGATGGGTGTGCTGCAGGCGCCGATTGCGAAGTTCGTTGGTACGTTGGCCGCTCCCAACTCCAAGTTGGTGCGCACCTTGGCCGCAGTTCTTGAATCCAAGAAAGCGGGCCAAGCGCAGGCGGCAGCGGGTTGAAACCTGATTCGGTCGAAAGACCTTCATAGCTATTTGGAGACGATCATGGCTGTTACGAAAGACGAGATTCTCGATGCGATTTCCAAGATGTCCGTCATGGAAGTGGTCGAGCTGATTGCCGATATGGAAAAGAAGTTCAACGTCACGGCCGCGGCACCCGTCGCGGCGGTCGCCGCGGCCGGCGGCGGCGCGGCGGCGCCGGCGGCGGAAGAGAAGACCGAGTTCACGGTCACGATGACGGAGTTCGGCGCCAACAAAGTGGGCGTCATCAAGGTCATACGCGAGATCACCGGTTTGGGCTTGAAGGAAGCGAAGGATTTGGTCGAAGGAGCTCCTTCTACCGTCAAGGAGGGCATTCCGAAGGCGGACGCCGAGACGATCAAGAAGAAGCTCGAGGACGCCGGCGCGAAGGCTGCCATCAAGTAGTGGCTTACTTCGACATGCGCGGAGCGACGGCCGCCGCCGAGACAGCGGCCGCCGTCGCCTGCGCATTGGATTTCGAACCTTGGCCCGCGCAGCGGGCTCTCTCGGTCGGGGCCGCCTCGGCCCCGTTGATTGCGGCGCATTAGCGCCTGGAGACCGCACACATGGCTTATTCGTTCACCGAAAAGAAGCGCATTCGCAAGAACTTCGGCAAGCGGCCGAGCATACTCGGCACGCCGTATTTGTTGGCGATCCAATTGGATTCCTACCGCCGTTTCCTGCAGGCCGATGTCGCGGAATCGAAGCGCGACGAAATAGGCTTGCATGCCGCTTTCGACAGCGTGTTTCCGATCTCCAGCTATTCGGGCAACGCGACTCTCGAGTACGTGAGCTACCGCCTCGGCGAGCCCGTATTCGACGTCAAGGAATGCCAGTTGCGCGGTTTGACGTACGCGGCGCCGCTGCGCGTCAAAGTGCGTCTCGTCGTGCTCGACAAAGAGGCGAGCGGCGCGAAGAAGCCCGTCAAGGACGTGCGCGAACAAGAGGTGTATCTCGGCGAATTGCCGCTGATGACGGATAACGGCACGTTCATCATCAACGGCACCGAGCGAGTGATCGTTTCGCAATTGCACCGCAGTCCGGGCGTATTCTTCGATCACGACCGCGGCAAGACCCACTCATCCGGCAAACTGCTGTTCTCGGCGCGGATCATTCCGTACCGCGGCTCCTGGCTGGATTTCGAGTTTGACCCGAAGGATTGCGTGTTCGCGCGCATCGATCGCCGGCGCAAGCTGCCGGTGACGATCATCCTGCGAGCGCTGGGTTACACCGAGGAGCAGGTTCTCGACATGTTCTTCGAGAAGAACACCTTCTATCTCTCGAAGAAGGAAATTGAATTCGCGATCATTCCGCAGCGCCTGCGCGGCGAGACAGCTGCGTTCGAGATCCGCGTCGGCAAGAAAGTCATCGTCGAGGAAGGCAGGCGCATCACGGCGCGCCACGTGCACGAACTCGAGGAGGCGGGCGTCAAGCGCCTGCCCGTGCCGACGGAATACCTGCAAGGCAAGGTTCTGGCGCACGACATCGTCAATACGGAGACCGGCGAAATCTTGGCGAAGGCCAACGAAGTACTGTCCGTGCCGACGGTCGGCAAATTGATCGAAAATCGCATTGCCGAGATCCACACGTTGTTCGTCAACGATTTGGATCGCGGCCCTTATATTTCGGACACACTGCGCATCGATCCGACCAAGACGCGGCTCGAAGCTCTGGTCGAAATCTACCGCATGATGCGCCCCGGCGAGCCGCCGACGAAGGACGCCGCCGAGAACTTGTTTCAGAACTTGTTCTTCAACGGCGAGCGCTACGACTTGTCGCCCGTCGGCCGCATGAAGTTCAACCGGCGGGTCGGACGCGACGAGATCACCGGCTCCGGCGTGCTCAGTAAAGACGACATCATAGAAGTCATGAAGACTTTGATCGACATTCGCAACGGCAACGGCCAAGTCGACGATATCGATCACTTGGGCAACCGCCGCGTGCGCAGCGTCGGCGAAATGGCCGAGAACGCGTTCCGCATCGGCCTGGTCCGGGTCGAGCGGGCCGTCAAGGAGCGCCTGACGATCGCCGAGAGCGAGCCGATCATGCCGCAGGAAATGATCAATGCGAAGCCGGTCGCCGCGGCGGTCAAAGAGTTCTTCGGTTCATCGCAGCTTTCGCAGTTCATGGACCAGAACAATCCGCTGTCCGAAGTGACCCATAAACGCCGCGTCTCGGCGCTCGGTCCGGGCGGCCTGACGCGCGAGCGCGCGGGCTTCGAAGTGCGCGATGTGCACCCGACGCACTATGGCCGCGTCTGCCCGATCGAAACGCCCGAAGGCCCGAATATCGGGTTGATCAATTCGCTCGCGGTATACGCGCGCACGAACGATTACGGGTTCCTGGAAACGCCTTACCGGCGAGTCTCCGGCGGAAAAGTCACGGACAAGATCGATTATCTTTCGGCAATCGAGGAAGGGCAGTACGTGATCGCGCAGGCGAACGCGGAGCTGAACGAGAAGGGCGAGTTCACGGCCGACCTGATCTCCTGCCGTACGCAGAACGAGTTTACGCTGTCGACGCGCGACAAGATCGAGTTCATGGATGTCTCGCCGAAGCAGATCGTTTCGGTCGCCGCGTCGCTGATCCCGTTCTTGGAGCATGACGACGCGAATCGCGCCTTGATGGGTTCGAACATGCAGCGCCAGGCCGTGCCGACGCTTCGTTCCGAGACCCCGCTGGTCGGCACGGGCATGGAACGCGCCGTTGCGGTCGATTCCGGTGTGACGGTCGTCGCGCGGCGCGGCGGTCGCGTCGATTCGGTCGACGCCTCGCGCATCGTCGTGCGGGTCAACGACGACGAAACGACGGCCGGGGAACCCGGCGTCGACATTTATTCCCTGACCAAGTACACGCGCTCCAATCAGAATACCTGCATCAACCAGCGCCCGCTCGTCAATGCCGGTGACTCGATCAGGCGCGGCGACGTTCTCGCCGACGGCCCATCGACGGATTTGGGCGAACTTGCCCTCGGCCAAAATCTGCTGGTCGCTTTCATGCCGTGGAACGGCTACAACTTCGAGGATTCGATCCTGATCTCCGAGCGCGTGGTCGAGGAAGATCGCTTCACGACCATTCACATCGAGGAGCTGACTTGCGTCGCCCGCGACACCAAGCTCGGTCCCGAGGAAATCACGGCCGACATCCCCAACGTGGGCGATTCGGCGCTGGCAAAGCTCGACGAAGCGGGCATCGCCTTCATCGGCGCCGAAGTTCGCGCGGGAGACATTTTGGTGGGCAAGGTGACGCCGAAAGGCGAGACCCAGCTGACGCCGGAAGAGAAACTGCTGCGCGCGATATTCGGAGAAAAGGCCTCGGACGTGAAGGACACCTCGTTGCGCGTGCCGCCGGGCATGGACGGCACGGTGATCGACGTACGAGTGTTCACGCGAGACGGCGTAGAGAAAGATTCGCGCGCGCTTGCGATCGAGAAGGCGGAACTGGAGCGGGTTCGCAAGGACTTGGCGGATCAGCAGCGCATACTCGAGGACGACTTGTTCCTGCGCGTGCGTACGATGATCGAAGGCAAGACCGCGGAGGCCGGCCCGAAGAAGCTGAAGAGCGGCTCGCCGATAGACGCCGGCTACCTGGCGGACCTGCCGCGCGAACAATGGTTCGAGATCCGGCTGCAGGACGAAGACGCGAACGCGCAGTTGGAAACCGTCTCGGAACGGCTGAAGGGTCAGCGCAAGGCGTTCGAGAAGCGCTTCGAGGAGAAGAAGGCGAAGATCACCGCCGGCGACGATTTGGCGCCGGGAGTGCTGAAGATGGTCAAGGTGTATTTGGCCGTCAAGCGCCGCGTCCAGCCTGGCGACAAGATGGCGGGCCGTCACGGCAATAAGGGCGTGATCTCCTCGATCGTGCCGGTCGAGGACATGCCCTATATGGCCGACGGGACGCCCGTCGACATCGTGCTGAATCCACTCGGCGTGCCGTCGCGAATGAACATAGGGCAGATCCTCGAAACTCATCTCGGCTGGGCCGCCAAAGGCCTCGGAGCCAAGATCGGCAAGATGCTCGAGGCCCAGCAGGCAGCTGTCGAAATCCGCAAGTTCCTGGGCCAGATCTACAACGACACCGGCGGGCAAAAGGAGGACATCAAGTCCTTGAGCGACCCGGAGGTGTTCGAGCTCGCGCGCAATCTGCGGCACGGCGTGCCGATGGCGACGCCGGTGTTCGACGGCGCAAGCGAGGAGGAGATCAAGAACCTTCTGACGCTCGCCGATTTGCCGACCTCGGGACAGACGACGCTGTACGACGGACGCACCGGCGAGACGTTCGAGCGCCCCGTGACGGTGGGCTACATGTACATGCTGAAGCTGAACCACTTGGTGGACGACAAGATGCACGCGCGCTCCACAGGACCCTACAGCCTCGTTACGCAGCAGCCGCTTGGCGGCAAGGCGCAATTCGGGGGCCAGCGCTTCGGCGAGATGGAAGTGTGGGCGCTAGAGGCCTACGGCGCGGCGTACACGCTGCAGGAAATGCTGACCGTCAAATCCGACGACGTGAACGGCCGCACCCAGATGTACAAGGCCATCGTCGACGGCAACCACGAAATGAAGGCCGGCATGCCGGAATCGTTCAACGTGCTGGTCAAGGAGATTCGCTCCCTGGCCATCAATATCGAACTCGAGAGCGAGGCTTAATTCATGAAAGACTTACTCAAGTTGTTCAAGCAGCAAGTGCCGGTCGAGAATTTCGACTCGATCAAGATTGGCCTCGCCTCGCCGGACATGATCCGGTCTTGGTCGTACGGGGAAGTCAAGAAACCCGAGACGATCAATTACCGCACGTTCAAACCGGAGCGGGACGGCCTGTTCTGCGCGAAGATCTTCGGGCCGGTCAAGGACTACGAGTGCCTGTGCGGGAAGTACAAGCGATTGAAGCACCGCGGCGTCGTCTGCGAAAAGTGCGGCGTCGAGGTGACACAGTCGAAAGTGCGTCGCGAGCGCATGGGCCACATCGAACTCGCGAGCCCGACTGCGCACATCTGGTTCCTGAAATCGCTGCCGTCGCGCATCGGGTTGATGCTCGATATGACGCTGCGCGAGATCGAGCGCGTTCTTTACTTTGAGGCGTTCGTCGTCGTCGATCCGGGCATGACCTCGCTGCAGCGCGGTCAGCTGCTGACCGATGAGATGTATCTGGAGTCGATCGAAGAACATGGCGACGAATTCGACGCGCGCATGGGCGCCGAGGCCGTGCATGAACTGTTGAAGTCGATGGATCTTCAGGCCGAGGTCGTCAAAGTCCGCGAGGACATGGCGAACACCAATTCGGAGACCAAGATCAAGCGGCTTTCGAAGCGTTTGAAGCTGATCGAAGCCTTCATAGAGTCCGGTAATAAGCCCGAATGGATGGTTCTGACCGTGCTTCCGGTACTGCCGCCGGATCTGCGTCCGCTGGTGCCGCTCGACGGCGGCCGCTTTGCGACTTCGGATCTCAACGATCTCTATCGCCGCGTGATCAACCGCAATAACCGGCTGCGCCGGCTCCTCGAGCTGAACGCGCCGGATATCATCGTGCGCAACGAGAAGCGCATGCTCCAGGAGGCGGTCGACGCCTTGCTCGACAACGGCCGCCGCGGTCGTGCGATCACGGGCACCAACAAGCGTCCGCTGAAGTCCTTGGCCGACATGATCAAGGGCAAGCAAGGGCGATTCCGTCAGAATCTACTCGGCAAGCGCGTCGACTATTCCGGTCGATCGGTCATCGTCGTCGGTCCGACGCTGCGTTTGCACCAATGCGGGCTGCCAAAGAAGATGGCGCTCGAGCTGTTCAAGCCGTTCATCTTCTCGAAGCTGCAACTGCGCGGCGAAGCCTCGACGATCAAGGCGGCGAAGCGGCTGGTCGAGCGCGAAGGTCCCGAGGTCTGGGACATTCTCGAAGAGGTCATACGCGAACATCCCGTGCTGCTCAATCGCGCGCCGACGCTGCATCGCCTGGGCATTCAGGCGTTCGAGCCGGTGTTGATCGAGGGCAAGGCGATCCAGCTGCACCCGCTGGTCTGCACGGCGTTCAACGCCGACTTCGACGGCGACCAGATGGCGGTGCACGTGCCGCTGTCGATCGAGGCGCAACTCGAGGCGCGCGCGCTGATGATGTCGTCGAACAACATATTGTCGCCCGCCAACGGCGATCCCATCATCGTGCCGTCGCAAGACGTCGTGCTCGGTCTGTATTACATGACGCGCGAGCGGGTCGGCGCCAAGGGCGAGGGCATGGCTTTCGGCGATGTCGCCGAGGTGCATCGCGCCTACGAAAGCCGCAACGTCGATCTACAGGCTAAGGTGAAGGTGCGCTTGTCCGAGTTCGTGCGCGAGTCGAAGGAGAGCGATCTCGTCGAGAACGTTCGGGTCGTCGATACGACGGTCGGCCGGGCCTTGCTGTCGGAGATCCTTCCGAAAGGTCTGTCGTTCGACGCGATCAACCAGGACATGACGAAGAAGACGATTTCCGCGACGATCAACGCGTGCTATCGCACGGTCGGTCTCAAGGAAACCGTCGTGTTCGCCGATCAGTTGATGTACACCGGGTTCCACTACGCGACGCGCGCCGGCGTTTCCATCGGCGTCGACGACATGGTCGTGCCGCAGCAGAAAACCAAGATTTTGGCGACCGCCGAACGCGAAGTGAAGGAGATCCAGGAACAGTTTTCCTCGGGATTGGTCACGAACGGCGAACGCTACAACAAGGTCGTCGATATCTGGTCGCGCACGAACGATCAGGTCGCCAAGGCGATGATGGAAAAGCTCGGCACCGACGAGGTCGCGGACGCCAAGGGCAACAAGGTCCGTCAAAAGTCGTTCAATTCGATCTTCATGATGGCCGACTCCGGCGCGCGAGGATCAGCGGCGCAGATCCGTCAGCTCGCCGGCATGCGCGGCCTGATGGCCAAGCCCGACGGGTCGATCATCGAGACGCCGATCACGGCGAATTTCCGTGAGGGATTGAATGTACTGCAGTACTTCATTTCGACGCACGGCGCGCGCAAGGGCTTGGCCGATACCGCCCTCAAAACCGCGAACTCCGGGTACCTGACCCGCCGGCTCGTCGACGTCGCGCAAGACCTCGTCGTCACCGAGATCGATTGCGGAACGCTGAACGGGTTGTCGATCACGCCGATCGTCGAAGGCGGAGACGTCGTCGAGGGCTTGGGCGAGCGCGTATTGGGGCGCGTTGCGTCCGCCGATGTGGCCGTTGCGGCGACCGGCGAGGTGCTCGTGCAGGCCGGCACCTTGATCGACGAGAAGGTGGTCAAGCTACTGGAGAAAATGGGCATCGATCAGGTCATGGTGCGTTCGCCGATCACTTGCGAAACGCGTTATGGCGTCTGCGCACAGTGCTACGGGCGCGATTTGGGCCGCGGACATCGTATCAACATCGGCGAGGCCGTCGGCGTCATCGCCGCGCAGTCGATCGGCGAGCCGGGCACGCAGCTGACTATGCGCACGTTCCACGTCGGCGGCGCGGCTTCACGAGCGGCGGCCGCGAACGGCGTCGAGGTCAAGAGCAAGGGAACGATCCGTCTGCACAACATCAAGACCGTGCGCCACGAACGAAGCCACTTGGTCGCGGTGTCGAGGTCAGGCGAGTTGGGCGTCGTCGACGAATTCGGCCGCGAGCGCGAACGCTACAAGATCCCCTACGGCGCGACGATCGCGGTCGACGACGGCGATGTCGTGGCCGCCGGGCAGTCGGTCGCGAACTGGGATCCGCATACGCACCCGGTCGTCACCGAAGTGGCCGGCATGATCAAGTTCCAGGACTTCGTCGACGGCATCACGGTGACGACGCAGGTGGACGATGTTACCGGTCTGACCAGCACGGTCGTACTCGATCCGAAGCAACGGGGCTCGGGCGGCAAGGATCTGCGACCGGTCGTGCGGCTGACGAACGCAAAAGGCAAGGAAGTGACTTTCGCGAATACGGATATTCCGGCTGTTTATGCGCTGCCGGCCGGCGCCATTGTCAGCCTCGAGGACGGCGTAAAGGTTTCTGTCGGCGACGTGATCGCGCGCATTCCGCAGGAATCCTCAAAGACTCGCGACATCACCGGCGGTCTGCCGCGGGTAGCCGATTTGTTCGAGGCGCGAAAGCCAAAGGACTCCGCGATACTCGCCGAGCGCAGCGGTACGGTCAGCTTCGGCAAGGAGACCAAGGGCAAGCGCCGCCTGATCATCACGAACGAACAGACCGAGAAGTACGAGGAATTGATTCCGAAATGGCGTCACTTGAACGTGTTCGAGGGCGAACAGGTCGAGAAGGGCGAGGTCATCGCGGACGGCGAACCGAATCCGCACGACATTTTGCGCTTGCAGGGCGTCGAGGCGCTTGCGAATTACTTGGTTCGGGAAATTCAGGACGTCTACCGCCTGCAGGGCGTGAAGATCAACGACAAGCACATCGAAGTCATCGTGCGGCAGATGCTGCGCAAAATCGAAGTGCTGGATACCGGCGATTCAGCCTTGCTGCGCGGCGAACAGATGGACCGCGGTCGTCTGCTCGACGTGATTGCCAAGCAGAGGACGGAAGGCAAGAATCAATCGACCTGGGAGCCGCTGCTGCTCGGCATCACGAAGGCGTCATTGGCGACGGAGTCGTTCATTTCGGCCGCTTCGTTCCAGGAAACGACGCGCGTGCTGACCGAAGCGGCGGTTCGGGGCCTGAAGGATGATCTGCGCGGTCTGAAGGAAAACGTCATAGTCGGCCGGTTGATCCCGGCGGGCACCGGCTTTGCTTATCATGCCCGCAGGCGCCGCGCCACCGACGACACGCGCCGGCGCAGCTTTATGGATGTCGGCGGCGGCATCAGCGAGACCGACGAAGCGGCCGTGCCGGCGGGGGATACGGAGGCGGCCGAGTAAAGGCGGAGGACCGACCGAAGCTCAAAAAGCCCCGGGTTTGCAGAACACAGGCTTTTTTTCGGCGAAGCGCCGATTCGAGAGGGACGTGCCGATGAACCCTGACGACACGGATCTGGCCGCCGCGCCGCGGACCGCACCGGTCGCGCCGGTCGAAATCCGCCGCCGCGCATCGTATGCGACGACGCGATGGAAGAACGGCGGCGGCCTCACCCACGAGGCGATCCGCGTGCCGGCGAGCGGCGAGCATTACCGCTGGCGCGTCAGCGTCGCCGAGATATCCGCGTCCGGCCCGTTCTCGGATTTCACCGGCTATCAACGCAAGATGGTGCTGCTCGCCGGCGAAGGGCTGCGATTGCAATTCGGCGACGGCGGGAGAATTGAGCTGCGCCGGCCGGGCGATCTCGTCGAGTTCGACGGGGCGCAAGCGGTGCACTGCGAGCTCGTTGCGGGTCCTTGCGCCGATTTGAATCTCATCACCGCGAACGGCGTCGAAGTCACGGACGCGCGCGTCGAGCGCTTGGCATCCCCGTTGCTCCTCGATCTGCGCCGGGGGCAGACGGCTTTGGTATTTGCCATCGGCGGCGGCGCGATCGTCGAATCGGAGGCCGCCGAGCCCGCGGTGCTCGGGCCTTGGGATCTCGCCGTGCTGAGCGGCGGGGCAGGAACGGCGTCCATCCGTTCGAGCGCGGTTCCGCCGTCCGGCGCGGCGGTGTTCCTTGCTAAGCTGTCCTGCTGCTGAGCCGCGATCGCCACACGGAGCACTCATGGCCGCCAAACCAAACGACCCCTCGAACAGCGTATCGCTCGCCGCATTGCGGATGTCCATACGCGATCATAGCCTGTGGCCTGAAGACGGTTCGGTCGCGCGGCTGCTACGTGGCTTGGAGTTGACCGGCGGCGCCCGCCACCGCGCGCTCGCGGTGGCGACGCGCCTCGTCGAGGGTGCGCGTGCGCGCAGCGACGAGCGACCGTTCCTCGACGCGTTCCTGCAGGAATTCGGCTTGTCGAATCAGGAGGGCATCGCGCTGATGTGCATCGCAGAGGCGTTGCTGCGGATTCCGGACGATGAGACGGCCGATCGCTTGATTGCCGAGCAACTCTCGAGCGGCGATTGGTCCTCTCACGCCGGCAAGTCCGAATCTCTGTTCGTCAACGCGTCGACCTGGGGATTGATGCTGACGGGCGGTATTCTCGATCTCGATCCGCAGATCAAAACGGATGCGGGCGGTTGGCTGCGCGGACTCACGCGCAAGGCCGGCGAACCCGTCGTGCGGCTCGCCGTGCGCCGAGCGATGCGTATTATCGGCGGTGAATTCGTCGTCGGTCGCACGATCGAGGAGGCGATCGTCCGCGGCGCCAAAGAGCGCGAGCTCGCTTTGTGCTCGTACGACATGCTCGGCGAAGGCGCGCGAACGAAGCTCGACGCCGAACGGTACCTGAATTCATATCAGCATGCGATCGACGTCATCGGCCGCGGCGCCGGCGGCCGTGCTCCGCACGAAACGTCGAGCATTTCGATCAAGCTGTCGGCATTGGAGCCGCGCTATGCGTTGTTGCAGCGTGACCGGGCGCTGGCGCGCTTGCTGCCGCGTTTGCGCGCGCTCGCCGGCCGCGCGGCGGCGGCGGGTATCCAGCTCACAGTCGATGCCGAGGAAGCCGATCGACTGGATCTGTCGCTGGACTTCATCGAGGCTCTGGCGGCGGACACCGCAACGCGCGCTTGGCCGGGCCTCGGGCTGGCGGTTCAAGCCTACGGCAAGCGCGCAATCGACGTCATCGATTGGGTGGCGGCACTCGCACGCGCGCATGGACGGCGGATGTCGGTGCGCCTGGTCAAGGGCGCGTACTGGGACAGCGAGATAAAAAGGGCGCAAGAGCGGGGGCTCGACGGCTATCCGGTCTATACGCGCAAATTGACGACCGATGTGTCCTACCTTGCCTGCGCCGACCGCCTATTCGGTCATGGGGACGTGATTTACGCGCAATTCGCGACCCACAATGCGCACACGATCGCTTCGATCCTGGAGCTGGCGCCGGCCGGTTCGCTTTACGAATTCCAGCGTCTGCACGGCATGGGCGGACTGTTGTATGCCGAGGCGGCGCGGCAGATCGCGGATTTTCCGCCCGTACGCACCTATGCGCCGGTCGGCGAGCACAAGGATCTGCTGGCGTACTTGGTGCGCAGATTGTTGGAGAATGGCGCGAATACCTCGTTCGTCAATCGCTTCATGGATGAAAAGGTTCCCGTCAAGGAGATCGTGCGGGACCCGGTCGCCGAACTCGAACGGCTGGAGTCGCCTCAGAATCCGCAGCTGCCGAGTCCGATAGCCTTATTTTCCGACCGGCGCAATTCGAGGGGCATCGACCTCGGCAATCCGACGGAACTGAGCGCCCTTGGCGCGGCGCTCGATGAGCGCCGCAAGCGCTCGCACCAGGCGGTACCGATCATCGGCGGCATTGCCTTGCCCGGCGAGGGCCATCCGGTCACGAATCCGGCCGACAGGCGCGATGCAGTCGGCAGCGCGTGCGAGGCGACCACGGCGCAGATCGCCGCAGCGTTCGATGCCGGAGCTCGAGCGCAGCCGGCGTGGGATCAATTGGGCGGCGAGGTCCGCGCGGGGGCACTCGACAAGGCTGCCGATTTGCTCGAAGCGCGGCGCGACGAATTCTTCGATCTGCTCGTGCGTGAAGCCGGCAAGACTTTGCCCGACGCGATCTCCGAAGTGCGCGAAGCCGCCGACTTCTGCCGCTACTATGCCGTGCAGGCGCGCAAGTGCTTCGCGGAGCCGGCGCGTTTGACCGGACCAACCGGGGAATCGAACGACTTGTCGCTGCACGGTCGCGGTGTGTTCGCGTGCATCAGCCCGTGGAATTTCCCACTGGCGATTTTCGCCGGACAGGTGACGGCGGCGCTCGCGGCCGGCAACGCGGTCGTCGCGAAGCCGGCCGAGCCGACGCCGTTGGTCGCCGCCCGCTTCGTCATGCTGCTGCACGAGGCCGGAGTGATGCCTGAGGCGCTGAATTTCGCCGCAGCGAGGGGCCGGGCATTCGGCGAGGTCGCGTTCTCGCACCCGGCACTCGCCGGCGTCGCGATGACCGGTTCGACGGCGACCGCGCTCCACATCAATCGGGCGTTGGCAGCCCGCGACGGTGCGATCGTCCCGTTGATCGCAGAGACCGGCGGCCTGAACGCGATGCTCGTCGATTCGACCGCTTTGCCGGAACAAGTCGTCGACGACGTGATTGCTTCGGCGTTCATGAGCGCCGGCCAACGCTGTTCGGCGCTGAGGCTGCTGTTCGTGCAGGAGGATGTAGCGGACGGGATTTTGGAAATGATCATCGGCGCCATGGACGAACTGATCATCGGCGACCCGGCGCGACCGCAGACCGACGTGGGACCCGTTATCAACGCCGCGGCGGCGGCCGGGCTATTGGCGCACGTCGCGAAAATGCGCGTCGAAGCGCGTGTACTCAAGGCCTGCGCGCTCGACGGGACCCACGCCGCGGGTTCATTCGTCGGTCCCCATCTGATCGAACTGTCCGATGCGGCGCAGCTGACGCACGAGGAGTTCGGTCCTATCCTGCACGTCGTGCGGTATCGCGCGGCCGATATCGGCCAAATCTTGCGCGCGATCCGCGCAAGTGGGTACGGACTGACGCTCGGTGTGCAGACCCGCTTGGAATCCTTTTGGCGCCGCGTGTTTCGCGAAACATTCGTCGGCAATACGTACGTGAACCGCAACATGATCGGCGCCGTCGTCGGCGTGCAGCCGTTCGGCGGCGCGGGCCTGTCCGGCACGGGTCCGAAGGCGGGTGGTCCGCATTACGTGCAGCGCTTCGCCAGCGAGCGGACGCTGACCGTCAATACGACGGCGACCGGCGGAAATGCCAGTCTTTTGAACCTGGGCAGTTGAATCCGGCGTTACCCAGGCGAGCCGGCGACCTGTACGGCCTCACGCGGCTAAGTGGGGCCACGCAGCCGGTTTGCTAGGTGGGCGCGCAGCGCGGCTTTGGCCGGCGGGGACAACTCGCCGAGTATCCCGCGGCGGTCGGCGGGGATGTGATTCTCCGCCTGCTCCGAAGGCGCGAACAAGTAATGCTCGAACAGCGCGGCCCAAGCGCGCCGCGTCGCCGGCGGCAAGTCGCGAACGCACAAAATTCCGTGCAACAGCGCATCGAAGGCCGAATCGGCTTGCGCGCCGTCGCCGGAGATCGCGTGCCACCAATAATTGACGAGTACGTTGAACGATTCGAGCGATTCGACGTGGTGCCACCAGAGCGGGGGAATGTAGATCGCGTCGCCCGGCCCCAGTTCGGCGGCCTCGCTGGCCGAAAGGGCGTCGCGGAATTTAGGATAACGCGAGAAATCCGGGCTCCGCAGCGATGCCAAGCTCATAGGCGCGCCGGTCGGCGCGAAATCGATTGGGCCGATATAGAGGTTCGCGATCTGCTCGGGCGGAAATAACGTGAATCGGCGGCGCCCGGCGACGACGCAACCGATGTTGTTCCACTCGTCGACGTGCGCGGGCGTCGTTATGCGGTTGCCCAACCAGATTCGCGGCAAGATCTCCTCGCCGAGGAAACCCAGCCGGTTTTCCGCCGCAAAACCCGGCGCGCAATCCCGGATCAGTGCGCTTTGCGCCGCGACCGCCGGCGCGGCCGGAAAACGCGAGTAGCGAAGCACCTGCTCGGCGACCGCCGTCAGCGGGAGGCGATTGCGCACGAAATTGAATCCTGTCAGTGCCTCATCATAGGATAGCTGACCACCGAATTCCGGAGGCATGAGCAAGGCGTCTACCGCCGCGCCATTGTCGAAGCGGCGTAAATACTCGACCAGCGCCGCTGACGACTGGTGCGCCTGCAGCACGGCGGGCCAGCCCGCGACGAGGCCGCGCAATACGACGGGTCGCTCGGCGGCCGCAGCCAGGCGGCAAATCGCCTCGCCATCGAGTGCGGAGAGCTCGAGTATGTGTTTGGGCTGCGATGCTTGGGCTGCGAGGGCGGAATCGGAGGTCGTCATGGCGCCTACCAGAAATATATCTGCAGCGACTCGCCGGTGCGGCGCACGGGAATTTGGGTGAGAGCTGTGCGGTGATCCGGATAATTGGCGGCGCTCCGATCGAGCAGATCGTCGATCTCGGCGAGCCGGAAAGCCGCTTGTTCGGCCGTGGGCGCGTGCAGCGACGGAGCATCGGGAAAAATTCCCATGCCGGCCATGATCGAATACCACGAAAACACGGGGTACCCCTTGCCGAGTTTCTGGTCGCGCACGGGCGGCCCGATGCCTCGCCCTGACATCCACAAGCTCAATAGCTGTTTCAGCGGATCGGACAAATTGCGGTTGGCGGCGTTCGCGCGCCAATAGTCGGTGTCCGTGCGGCTATTGGTCTTGTAGTGGGTAACGATGTAGTCGCGCGTTCCTTCGAAATGATCGTTGACGAGTTGGTTGAACCGTTGCTGGGCGGCTTCCCCGAGATCCCCTTTGGCAAGGAATTCGATGAAGGTCTCGGCCGTCTGCTGTATGAACAGCAGCGCAGTCGCCTCGAGCGGCTCAATAAAGCCTTGCGAAAGGCCGACAGCCAGACAGTTCTTGTGCCAATGATGGGTGACCCGCCCGATCTTCATCCGCAAGTGCCGCGCCGGCGTGTCGGAATCCAACAGACCGAGATGTTCGCGCAATTCTCGCTCCGCCTCGTCCGGCGTGCAAAACTGCGTGCTGTATACGTAGCCGTTGCCGAAACGGCTGGTCAGCGGAATTCGCCAAGCCCAGCCGTGGCGCAAAGCCGTGGAAACGGTCTCGGACGGTATCTTCGATTCGATCGGCGTCGGCATCGCAACCGCAGCGTCGTTGAAGAGATTCTCGGCGAAACTGACGAACGGCGTCTTGAGCGCTTCGCGAATCAGAAGGCCGGCGAAGCCCGTGCAATCCACGAACAGATCCGCGGCTATCGTCTCGCCCTCCCGCGTGCCGATCGAGGCGATCGATCCGCGCTCGTCCAGATTGGCGTGCGTGACGTGCAGACAGCGGTAATTCACGCCGCGCGCCAGTGCTTTCTTTTGTAGGAATTGACCCAGCAACACGGCGTCGAAGTGATACCCATGCCAGATATCGAACGGAAAATTTGCCGCCGGCTTGGGCGCTAGTTGGGCCCTAGCCAAACGCGTCGCGATGAAAAAGCGGTCCGGGTGTGCAATCACGTCGGCGCCGCCTATTCGCGCGTCGGCATTGCGGACGAATTGGGTCATCGTCAAATTGTCGAGCATCGAGGCAAAGGGGTGAAAGTAGCTCTCGAAGCCGGGTTTGGTGGACCAATTCGCGAACGTAATCCCGCACTTATAGGTCGCATGACAGGCCGGCATCCACTCGGCTTCTTCGATATCGAGGCTGTCGAAGAAGCCGCGCAGCCATGGCGTCGAGCCCTCGCCGACGCCGATGATTCCGACCGCCGGAGACTCGACCAAGGTAATTTCGGTCGCGGCTTGCTCGAGCGACCGGGCGAATATCAAGGCCGTCATCCAGCCGGCCGTGCCGCCGCCGACGATCACGATGCGCCGGATTCCGGGCGTCGCCGTGATCTCGGTACGCGAACGGGTTGTTGCCGAGGCCGACCGGTTGAATAATGTCGCGGTCATTGCGGCTCCACTTTATTTGTCTGCCAGCAGCGAGCGCAAGGACAGTGCCGTTTCCTCGCCGCGGCCGGCGACGATCAATTGTACCGCGCCGCCGCGCGGGCGCGCGATGCCGCGGATGCCGAGGGTAGCGAGGGCGCGTTCGTCGATGGCCTGCGGGTTCCTTGCATGAATCAGCACGCGCCCCGAGGCCGCCTCGACTTCTTGAACGTTGCCGCGTCCGCCCAACGCGGCAAGCAGCGGCTCGGCCACATCGCCGGCGATTGCCGCTTCGGCGGGTGCGCGTAGCGCGTCGCGGATTTCCCCCGCGACCTGGTCGGCGATCGGACCGAGCACGACCTGCAGGCCTTGCGTCGCGTTGCGTAAGACGCCGCGGGCGCCCAAGCGCTGCAGCGCCGCGTCGTCGATCGCCGCATTATCCTTCAGCACCAGCCGCAACCGCGTGGTGCACGCCTCGACTTCGATTAGGTTGCGGGGCCCTCCCAATGCGGCGACGAACGCCGCGGCCCGCTCGTCCGGCCTTGCCGGCAACGGCATCTGAACGGCCGTATCGTCGGATTCCCGGCCGGGCGTCGATAGGTTCCAATGCACGATGCAGGCTCTGAACACGAAATAATAGAGGCCAAAGTAGGCGGCGCCGACCGGCAGCAGCAGCAGCGGACGCTGGGCGTGGGTGAAATTCAATATGTAGTCGAACAAACCGGCCGAGAACGTGAAGCCGAGCCGCACCCCCAATAGGTTCATGATCACCATGGCAAGTCCGGTCGCGAGCGCGTGCAGTACGTAGAGCACGGGCGCCAGAAACATAAACGTGAATTCGACCGGTTCGGTGACCCCGGTCAGGAACGAGGTCAATGCAAGCGACACGAGCAGTCCGCCGACGGCCGCGCGGCGCTCCGGCCGGGCCGTGTGATACATGGCCAAACAGGCGCCGGGAAGGCCGAACATCATGACCGGGAAAAACCCGGTCATGAATGCGCCGGCCGTAGGATCGCCGGCGAAAAAGCGACCGAGATCGCCGGTAGCGCCGTGGTAGTCGCCGACGATGAACCACGCGAAATTGTTCAGGATGTGGTGCAGTCCCGTGACGATGAGAATGCGGTTCAGCGTGCCATAGGCGAACAAACCCCAGTCTCCCGCGCCGAGGATCGCGTGGCTGGCGACATCGATGCCGCGTTCGAGGATCGGCCAGGCGGCGCCGACCGCCCCGGCGAGCGCGAGTCCGGCGAAGCCGCTGACGATAGGCACGAATCGGCGGCCGCCGAAAAAGCTCAGATAGCTCGGCAGCCGGATGTTGCTGAACCTGTTGTAGCCGATCCCGGCAATGATTCCGGACATCAAGCCCACCGGCACGCCGAGCTTCGATAATTCACGAGTCTTGAAGGTCGACAGCGCCAAATCTCGCGCAGGCCCCTGCAATCCGGCTGTGACCGCCGCGGGTACCGCCATCAGCGCCTCTACCGCATGCGTGGTCACCAAGAAACCGACGAGCGCGGCCAGACCCGCGGCGCCGTGATTCTCGCGCGCAAGCCCGACACCGACGCCGACCGCGAATAGCAGGCCGAGGTTGGAGAAGATCGCGTTACCGGCGGCAGCCATCGACGCCCAGCCGAGTACATCGGGCTGGCCCAAGCGCAGCAATATCCCCGCGATCGGCAGCACCGCGATCGGCAGCATCAGCGCGCGACCCAATTGCTGGAATCCTGAAAATCGTGCGCTCATCGTGGGTCTCCCGTTCGCGGTGATTTTTGGGCGGCGAACGCCCGAACTTCGGCCGCGGAGCCGAATTCGAGGCAGCGCCGGGCGAGCGTGCGGCACTCGCCGACGGTCAGTGTTCGGACTAGCGCCTTGACGGCCGGCACCGCGGAGGGAACGACCGACAGCTCGTTGACGCCGAGCCCAATCAAGATCGGAGCCGCCACCGCATCCGCCGCGATGGCCCCGCATACCGCGACAATCTTGCCGGCGTCGGCTGCCGCGGCTGCCGCGGCGGCGATCAACCGCAGCACCGCCGGATGCATCGGGTCGGCGCGGCCGGCGAGTTCAGGGTGGCCGCGATCCATGGCCAAAGTGTATTGGGTCAAATCGTTACTGCCGATCGACAAGAAGTCGACCGCGCGCAGCAGGCTCGCGGCGATCAGCGCCGCCGCCGGCGTTTCGATCATCGCACCGAGTTCGATTCGCTCGCCGATGCCGAGTTCCGCCGCGAGTTCGTCGATTACGCCGCGCACCGCTTCGACTTCCGCCAGATCGGTCACCATCGGCACGAGCAGTCGCACGGTCGTCGAGGGTATTACGCGCAGAGCCGCGCGCAATTGCGTTCTGAGCAAATCCGGACGCATCAGCGCCGCGCGTACGCCGCGCAGGCCGAGTGCCGGATTATCTTCGGCGGGCATCGGTAAATAGCGCAATGGCTTGTCGCCGCCGATGTCCATCAGCCGCAGCACTAAAGGTCTAGGTCCGAGCGCGTCGGCGATCGCTTGGTAGGCCTCGAGCTGCTCAATTTCAGTCGGGGCCGATTGCCGATCGATAAACAGGAATTCGGTGCGCAGCAGGCCGCAGCCTTCGGCGCCGTTATCGACGGCGGCGACCGCGTCTGCAACGCTGCCCAAATTCGCAAACACCTCGATTCGCGTGCCGTCCCGCGTGCGGCACGGCGTTTGCGCGGCGGCGCGTAATGCAACACGCTCCTCGATGCGCCGGTCCATTTGCGCGCGCGCACTCGCGATTGAGAGCGAATCCGGCGACGTATGCAGCCTGCCCTGATCGGCGTCGACGATGACCGTCGTGCCGTCCGCGAGATCCCGGATCGAAGAGCCCAAGCCGATGAGCATCGGCATGCCGGAGGCCGCGGCGAGGATGGCGACGTGAGACGTTGCGCCGCCGCGGCTCAAGCAAATCGCCTCCATCCGTCCGCGATCGAGTGCATTCAATTCCGACGGCAACAAGTCGTCGGCGATCAGCACGGCGCGATCCGGCAACGCAATTGGCGCCGGCCGGGCGTCGCCGGTCAGAGCCAGCAGTACTTGCGATTCCAGATCGCGCAAGTCATCGGCGCGTTCGCGAACGTGCTCGTCGGTCAGCGCTTCGAGGGCTGCGATCTGGCGGCGGATCGCGCTTCGCCAGGCAAAGGCCGCGCTTTTACCCGCCGCGATCAACTGCTGCGCGCTTGCATCGACGAGCGGATCTCCGAGAAACTCGATATGCGCGGCGGCAATCTCCCTTCCCGTTGCGCCGGCCGTTTGCGACAAGCTCGCGCCCACCGCATCGCGTGCGTGCGCGAGCGCCGCGCTCTCCAGAGCGATCCCCTGACCGCGTTCGACGACGGGAATCTCGCCGCGTTTGAGCCGTATCGTGGAACCTACGGCGAATCCCGGGGCTGCCGGAACGCCGCGCAATACGCCGTCGCCGGTGCGGCCGACGGAGTCATCGGCGCATACCCGCCCTCGATCGGCATCCTCGGCTCGTTGCGCCGCGTCGCCGCGTATCGCCGGAGCGTCATTGCGCAGCGCCTCCTCGAGGCACGCGGCGATCTCGTCCACCGCCCGAGCGGCATCGGCGCCCCGCGCTTCGATCGTGATCGCATCGCCGTGGGCGACGCCGAGCGTCATGATCGCGATCGCGCTGCGTGCGTCGGCGCCGCGGCCGCGCGATGTCACGGTGAGCCGCGCCGCAAACGACTTCGCTCGCTGCGCGAGCAGTGCAGCCGGACGCGCGTGCAATCCATGGCGCAGCTTTACCGTCATCGTGCGGCGCGCCGTGTCATCGTTTGCGGGCGCCTCGGATCGCCCGCTGGCGCCCGATGCGGCGGCATAAACTTCGAACAGCACGTCCCCCGTCGCGACGGTTCCGGCAGGCCGCCGCTTTCGCAATTCGATATCTCCCGCCGATGTGACGATGACCGGCGTCATCAGGCTCTTCGCGCCGCGCGCTACCATGTCCAGATCGAAACGGATCAGAACATCGCCGGCCTGCACCAGCGCGCGCGGCCTTACAAGGACTTCGAATCCTCGCCCGCCGAGCTGCACGGTATCGATGCCGACGTGCACCAGAACTTCGATGCCTCCCTGTGTGCGCAGCGCCACCGCGTGACCGCCAGCCGGCAACGTGACGATCTCGCCGGCGCACGGCGCGCGGACGATCCCGCCGACCGGGTCGATCGCCAGACCGTCTCCGAGCATGCGCTTAGAGAAAACCGGATCGGGTACCGCATCGAGGGCAGTGCACCAACCGTCGAACGGCGCCAGGACCTGCAGGATTCCCATAGTCCGTTTAGTCTCCGATTTGAATCCAGTCGAGGCCCCACATCGGATCGAGCCGCGGGCGCGCAAAGCGCAGGCAGAGGTCATGAATGCCCGCGATCCGCGGCAGGCGGCGCGTCGGCAGACGCGTGACGCGCGCCGTGTGGGCCGCCGGCGCAAGCGGCAGCCGAAGGGCCGCCGCATGGTCGCAGCCGTCGATGTGCACTTCGAGCTCGCCGGCGCCGGTGCGCGCATCGCCGACGCGAATCTCGGCGGCTTGCGCGCCGATCTCGTAATTGAATGGCAAGGGCGCGACCGCCGCGGTAAACCGCGGTCCATTCGACAGGTCGACGCCGCGGTCGATCCAACAGGGGTTCATGATGTCGATCGCGATCGGCGTGCCGCCGCCGTCGCCGCCGGAACGCGGCCTGACCAAAAGACCGATGGCCTCCGAGCATAGCTGCAAATCATGACTATCCTTGCGGCTCAGCGAGTTCGCGTCGAGACGCAGCTTCAAAATGGCCGATATCCGTGTGGCGCCCGCAAAGGTCGCCGCCGCGAAATGCGTATTGAGCGGTAAGCTCAGCGGCGCGCGAAATGCCGGTGAAGCCGCCGTCGGTTCGCCGCCGCTCGACTCGTAGCGTATCTGACCGAAGTGCGCCTGATTCACGAGGTTCACGCTGACGCGCGTCGACAGGTGTTGTATTCGCGCCTCCACGCCGAAGGCGCTGTCGGCATAGCTTATGCCAAGCGCACGATAGCGTGCGAGCATCGGCACGAGCCGATCGAGAAAATCGTCCCAGTGCCGCCTCCCGGGAGCCGTCCAGGCAAGTTCGGCGACGGCGGCCAATCTCGGCCAGCTCATCCATTGCGCCTGCTCGCCGCTGTCGACGTGCTCGGTCCACAAATTCGCCTGCACGCCGAGCACATGTTGTTGCTGATGTTCGGTCAGCGACGGATCAAGAGGCTCGAAATGGTAGACATCCGCGAGCGAGACGACGGTGAGCCGGCCGGGTGGTTCGTTGGGCAGCGCGCTTTGCCGGTTGTCGAAATAGAGCGTCGGCGAGGGCGCAAGAATCGTATCGTAGCCGGCGAGCGCCGCCGCATGCGCCCCGCTCGTTCCGTGCCAGGACATCACGACCGCGTCTTTGGCGAGGCCCGGACGCAATATCTCGTCCCAGCCTATCATCCGCCGTCCGTGCGCAGCGAGATAGCGGCCAATTCGTTGGGTGAAGTAGGCCTGCAGCGCGTCGCCGTCACGGATGCCGAGCGCATGCGCGCGCGCCTGCACGGCCGCCGATTTGTTCCACTCGTCCTTGACCGCCTCATCGCCGCCGACATGGATGAATGGACTGGGGAACAGCGCCATGACCTCATCGAGAACGTCCTCGAGAAAGCGGAATGTCGCGGGTTCGATATTGAATAAATGACTATGGACTCCCCAAGACGAGGACACGGCGAGCGGCGGACCGCTCCACGCGCCTAACGCCGGATAAGCGGCGATCGCCGCCTGCGCATGGCCCGGCATCTCTATCTCAGGCACGATCAGGACGTGGCGCAGCGCTGCGTGGGCGACGATCCGACGGACATCGTCTTCGGTGTAGTAGCCGCCGTAGCGCGCATCGGCCTCGCCTCGAGACGACACTCCGGGGATCGCGGCCGGCACTCGCCACGCGCCTACCGACGTCAAGCGGGGATATCTCGGGATTTCGAGGCGCCATCCTTGATCGTCCGTCAGGTGCCAATGCAGCACGTTGAGTTTGTGCAGCGCCATCCAATCGATCATCTGTTCGATGAACGAGGGAGATTGGAAATGCCTGACCGAGTCGAGCATCAATCCGCGCCACCTATACGCGGGACGATCGCGGATCGATTGTGCGGCGATACGGCCCTGGCCGTGGCCGGGCGGGAGCAGTTGCCAAAGGGTGACCGCACCGTAGAAAAGACCGGCCGCTGTCGTTGCGCGTACGGCGATGCCCGCCGGTGCGACGTCGAGCTCATAAGCTTCGCGCGCGAGGCCGTCGACGCGGCCGAAAGCGATCGTGGATGCGGCGATGGCGCGGGCCGGAGACTTGGCGCCGGGTGCCGGGCGATCCGCGGTTGCGACGCGAAGAACGGGTCCGCCCGAACGCTTCAGCAAATCGACGAGGTAGTGCGCGGCATCGGCGGCACCGGCGTCGCCGGCCGGCACCAGGATCCCGGTGTTCGCGGCGATGTCGAAGAATCCGCCGGCGCGCTCGACCTTGGCGGGCAGCGGTATGACGCCGGCGCCGCCGTGGGGCGCCGCAGCGAGGCAGGCGCACGGCGGGAACGTCGCAAGCGCCAACGCCAGAGCGATCGCGGCGGATCGCCCCGTCGTTTCGCGTTCGGGTGCGATCCACGCGCCGTCAGCCACGCTATGCCGTCTCCTCGATAGCCGTCACCGGCTCAGAACTTGACCCTCACGTTCAGGTAGTACTGCGAGCCGTTCTTGTAGAACGCCCGAGGCTGATCCTGATTGAGGGCATAGTACTTGAGCGTCGGGTTGTTGAGGTTCTGACCGTCTAGCGTAACCGAGATCCAGTCATTGATGGTATAGCCGAGCGATGCCGACAGCGTACCGATCGCGTCCTGCGAAAATGCGGTGTTGCGATCGAGGCCGCTGAAGAACGCTGAACGGTAGGTGTAGGCGACACGCGCGTTGATGTGCTTATTCTCGAAATACGCACTCACGTTGTACGTATTCTTCGAGGTGCCGACGAGCCGGTCATCGCCATTCGTGACCAGCGAGGTTTGCTTGCCGTCCGCATAGGTGTAGTTTGCCGCGACGCCGATATTATCCGTGAACGCCTGTTGGTAGGCGAGCTCCACGCCGTCGACGCGGCCCTGCGCATTGACGGGCACCGTCAACAAATAAGGCACCTCGGCGCCGTTCGGGACCAGCGAGCTGTACGTCAGGTAGCTCCTGGTGGTCGATCCGAAGCCGACGTAGTTGCGCAAATCCATGTAAAAAAGCGTCGCCGACAACAGCGAGCGCTTGGCAAAGTACCACTCGAGCCCGGCATCGAAATTCGTCGAGCGGATCGGCTTGAGATCCGGATTGCCGCCCGTCCCCTTGCCGGTGCCGCCGACCACCGCCGGCGGCGTCAGGTCGGTGAACCCGGCGAGCGCCGAGTAGTCCGCGCGCGTCATCGTTTCCGAAGCGGCGAAGCGCGCCACCAGATCCGGACTCAAGTCGATCTTCAGGTTCGCGCTCGGCAAGACGTCGTTGTAGGCGTGCGAGACCGGGATACCGATGAACGGCCCGAACAGCGATGTCGTGATCGCGCCCGGCGTCGTCGGATCCACTTGCGTGTAGATCACGACGTCCTCCTGCGTGTGCACGTACCGCAGGCCGAGATTCCCCGCCCAGTTGTTGCCTTTGAAGTCGGCTTGCACGTAGGCGGCCGAATTCTTTTCGTGCACCTGGAATAGGTATTGATAATACTCGCGGGCCAGAAGATCGCGCTGCACGAGGCCCGGACCGTTGTAGGCCGCGAGTTGCGCCGGCGTCCAATACCAAATGTCCGTCGGGATCGAGCCGCCGAAGTTGTTGAAATTCGACGGGTAGTTGGAGAACGTCGCCGGATAATTCGCGGTGCTCGTGCCGCCACCATTCGGTCCGCTGAACGTCGGGCCCTGCGCGATCGCGTTGTCGGACGTGCGGTCGTGCTTCTGGTAGCGCGCGCCGAAGCGCAGATCGGTCCACGACTGATCGTCGATCTTGAAATCGCTGTCGATTTTCGCCCAAGTTTCCTTGTCCTTCACGTCGACGTTTTGCGCGCCGAATATCCAACCGAACGCGACCGGCACTCCCCCGGGGAACGGCGTCGTATTATTGGTCGTACCGAGATTGAAACTCGGACCCGAACCGATGCCGTGCAAGGTGTAACCGGCGCCGGTGCCGATGCCGGGCGAAGTCTCGGAGACGTCCTGGGTCGGCGTCTTGCCGTCGCCCTGCGAGGTGCCCACCTGGCCCAAGAACGACCACAAGTCGCTGGCGTGCCAGTCGGCGTCGAGGTTGACGAATTTCGCGGTGGCGCTCTCGTCGGGGCGCGAGATCTGGTCGTAGATGCCGTAGTCGGTGCCGGCGACCGGCGAGAAATTCGCCTGCGTCAGGGTGTTGCCGGTGACCACATAGCCCGGATCCGGAGCTTGGCCGGCGCCGAAATTGACGAAGTGCGTCAACCATTCCAAGTAGTTGCGGTTGTAATTCGTCGCGGTCAGTTTGGAGGAAAACGCCGACAAATCCAGCGTCAGGCTGTCGGTCGGCTTGACCTCGATGTCTAGCAAGCCGCCGTTGCGCTTGCGTTCCTGTTCGAAGAAGGCCGCGCCGATCAAGCTGGGATAGTAAACGCCGGCGAGATCCGGGTGAGCCACCGCGACCGTGCTGCCGGCGGCGATTTGATCGTAGCCCAGCAGCTCGACGCCGTCGCGCCGCAGGTGGCGAGTTTCCGAGAACAACTGCAGCATCACGCCGAAATTGTTCGCATCGTTCTTCCAGTTGCCGAGCACGCTGTATTGTCCGTCGGTCTTCGACGGCAGTTCCGCGTAGACCGCGCCGGCCGAGGCTTCGAGGGTCAGCGGCTTGGCGAAGTCCAGCGGCTTGCGCGTAATGATGTCGACCGAGCCGGCGACGCCGCCTTCGACGAGCGAGGCGCTGGAGCTCTTGTTGACGACGACCTTGCTGACCAGTTCGGACGGCAGCAGGGTGTAGCTGACGCTGCGGCCGACCTGCTGGACTTGGTCCAGCACGAACCAATCACCGGCGGCGACGCCGTGACCGTTGATCAAGGTCTGCGTCAGGCTCGGATTGGTGCCGCGCATGCTGACGCGGTCGTTCTCGTCGAAGCCGCCTTCGTTGGCGCCGGCCGAACTCGTCGTGACGCCGGGGACGCGAGCCAAGGAATCCGCGACGTTCTTGTCCGGCATCTTGCCGATGTCCTCGGCCGTCACCACATCGACGATGGTGGTCGCCGCGCGCTTTGCCTGCAACGATTGCTCGACCGATTTGCGGATGCCGGTCACGACGATTTCGTTGAGTGTATTATCAGCCGCCGACTGCGACGGCGCGCTCTGCGCGATGCACAGCGTCGACGGCGCCAGCATGACGAGCCCCAGTGCCGACTTGACCGCGAATGCGATCCGATTCATATAGAGATCCCCTGTCTTGTTCATGTTCATGCCCCCTATCCGGTCATCAATCGGTTGGAAGTCGTGTCTGCCATTTCGATGGCGGCGCTGCCAGGTGCCACTACCTGTCACACCAGTTAAGGCCCAATATAATACCAATATGACTAATCTGCTAGTGCCGTTTAATAAATACATGAGAATTTTGATAATAATACTTAAAAACAATTACTTAGGATATTTCTCATGTTGTTGTTGTACTAATACTGGTATTTCTTTGGTATTATCTTGATGACCGACGATCGGCCGGGAAGACGATCAGAACCAATGAACAGCCTTGCCAAAGCCGTTGGGCCGCTAGACCGAAGCAGCAATTTGCCGCTCTATCAGGAGCTGCAGAGGGCGCTGCGCCGGGCGATCGAGAATCATATTCTCGGCCCCGACGACGCGTTGCCGGCCGAGCGCGACCTCGCGGCGGACTTCGCGGTATCGAGAATCACGGTTCGCAAAGCACTCGACGGGCTCGTCGCCGATGGAATGTTGGTGCGGCGCCAGGGCTCGGGAAATTTCGTCTCGGCGAGGGTCGAGAAGAACTTCGCGATGCTGACCTCGTTTTCCGAGGACATGCGCGCTCGCGGACGTACGCCGCGCAGCGTCTGGCTGAAAAGGGCCGCCGGAACGGTGACGCCCGAAGAATCGCTCGCGCTGCGGCTTTCGCCGGGCACCCCGGTGTTCCGATTCAATCGCATCCGCTACGCCGACGATGCGCCAATGGCGTTGGAGTACGCGACCGTCGTCGCCTCGGCCTTGCCGTCGCTCGAGGCCGTCGACACCTCGCTTTACGAGGCGCTCGAACGCGCCGGTCAGCGTCCGGTGCGTGCGCTGCAACGTCTGCGCGCGGTGCTGCTGAACGGCGATCAAGCGGAGCTGCTAAAGGCGAAACCCGGCGACCCGGGTTTGCTCGTCGAGCGTCTGGGCTCGCTGCGCGACGGGCGCGCGATCGAGTTCTCGCAATCGTATTATCGCGGCGATACCTACGATTTCGTCGCCGAGCTGAGTGCCTCGCCGTGAACGGCTCCCCGCCGCAGTGCGACGTCGGCGCCACGCGGATGTTTCAAGAGGCGGCCGTCGCCGCGAGTGCGGTGCGCGAGCAGCTGACGGCAGGACGGCGCGGCGCTCGACGCGATCGCCGCCGCGATCCGGCGGCTGGCGCCGCGCGCGGTGATCACCTGCGCGCGCGGCAGCTCGGATCACGCGGCGACCTATGCGAAATACTTGATCGAGACTCGCGCCGGCGTACTGACGGCGTCGGCCGCACCGTCGGTCAGCTCCGTGTACGGCATCGCTCAGGACTTGCGCAGCTGCCTGTTCATCGCCCTGTCGCAGTCGGGTCGCAGTCCCGATCTGCTCGCGGCGGTCGCGGCCGCCAAGTCGTCGGGCGCGACCGTGCTGGCGATCTGCAACAGCCCGGACTCGCCGCTGGTCGCCGCCAGCGATCTCGTCATGGACGTACGAGCCGGCCGGGAGACGAGCGTCGCCGCGACGAAATCGTTCATTGCGACGCTGGCCGCCATTGTTCGTCTCGTCGCCGCGTGGACCGGAGATGGGGATTTGACCTCGAACGTCGATCGCTTGCCGCAGCTTCTCGAAAGCAGCTGGGCGCTCGATTGGTCAACGGCGCTCGCGCCGCTCGCGGTGGCCGAACACCTGTATGTCGTCGGCCGCGGACTCGGCCTCGGTTCCGCGCAGGAAGTCGCGCTGAAGTGCAAGGAAACCTGCGGATCTGCATGCCGAGGCGTTCAGCAGCGCCGAGCTGCGCCATGGGCCGTTCGCGCTGCTCGGCAAGGGATTCCCGGCGCTGCTGTTTGTACAGCGTGACGGCACCCAGCCGGGAATCCAAGAGCTTGCGGTTGAGCTGGCGCGGCGCGGCGTGCAAGTCTTCATCGCCGGCGCGGCCGCCGACGGCGCGGTCTCATTGCCGACCGTCGATGCTTGTGCGGAGCTTGCGCCGATTCTGATCGTGCAGAGCGCTTACCGCCTGATCGCATCGCTCGCGCTGCGTCGCGGCTTCGATCCGGACCATCCACCGTACTTGCGTAAGATCACCGAGACGATTTGATGCGCACCGCGCTCGTCAACGGCCGGATCTTGACCGATAAGGGCATCGTCGGCGGCCAAACGCTGCTGATCGACGGCGCTCGCATCGTGGCGCTGGCCGAGCCAGCGGATCCTCGCTTCCGCGACGCGGTAACCGAAGATTTGAACGGACAAATTCTACTTCCCGGATTCATCGATGTGCAGGTCAACGGCGGTGCCGGAGTCCTGTTCAACGATCTGCCAAGCGCGCGGTCGATCGACGCGATCGGCGCTGCGCACCGCCGCTACGGCACGACGGGCTTCTTGCCGACCTTGATCAGCGACGATCTCGAAGTGATCGCTCGGGCAATCGATGCGGTCCAATCCGCGCTCGACGCCGCGGTGCCGGGCGTCCTGGGCATCCACATCGAGGGTCCGTTCCTGAACCATGCCCGCCGCGGAGTGCACAAGGCCAAGCATTTGCGGCGGCTGGACACCAGTCTGGTGTCGTTGCTGTGCCGGCTGCGGGGCGGGCGCACCGTGGTTACGCTCGCACCGGAGATCACGACGCCGGAGATGATTGGGCAGCTCGCCGGCGGCGGCGTGATCGTGTCGGCCGGCCACAGCAACGCGAGCTACGCCGAGACGATGACCGCGATTGCGCACGGACTGCGTGGCTTCACTCATCTGTTCAATGCGATGGCGCCGTTCGCGCCGCGCGCGCCCGGGATCGTCGGCGCGGCGTTGTACGACCCAAATACTTGGTGCGGGATCATCGTAGACGGCCATCACGTCGATCCGGTGATGCTGAAGCTTGCGCTGCGCTGCAAGCGCCGAGAACGCTTCATGCTCGTCACCGACGCGATGCCGGCCGTCGGCTCGCCGGAAACGAGCTTCGTCTTGCAGGGCCGCGTGATTCACGTCGACGGCGGCGTTTGCCGCGACGAACGCGGCACTTTGGCCGGAACGGCGCTGGACATGGCGACGGCGGTGCGCAACGCGGTTGAACTCCTCGATCTCAGTCTCGCCGACGCCGCGCGCATGGCGAGCGAGTATCCCGCGGATTTCCTCGGCCTGGGTCACGAGCTCGGGCGAATCGCGCCCGGCTATCGCGCGAATCTCGTGCTGGTCGACGACCAGGTGCGCGTGCGACGCACTTGGCTCGACGGCGCCTCCGAAAATTGAAGGCCGGCCGCGGCGGGCCGGGCCGCGCTAGGAGCGATCGGTGTCCATGGCCGCAAGGCTCGTCAGCAGGCCGCGCAGCAAGTCGCTGAGCGGTGCCGCCAGCGCGGCATCGAACTTCGGCACTCGCGCCTCGTTTAAATAGGCGCCCTGCGCGATCTCCATTTGTATCGCCTCGACACCCGCGGCCGGGTCGCCGTAATGACGGGTGATGTAGCCGCCCGTGAAGCGGCCGTCGACAACGTACGAAAACCGTCGCTGTGCGTTCAGGCGAGCAACGACGGCCTGCGCGGTTGCGGCATGGCAGCTGCGCCCCTTCGCCGTGCCGACATTGAGATCCGGCAGCCGGCCCGCGAACAAGCTCGGCACAATTGAATGGATCGAATGTGCGTCCCACAGCAAACAGCGGCCGTGGATCGAGACATGCGCGTCGATCAACGAGCGCAGCTGCGAATGATAGGGACGCCAATACCGATCGAGGCGTTGTGCGATCTCCTCCGGAGTCGGCGCTTCGCCCGGCGCGTACAGCGGCTCGCCGTCGAATGTCTCGCCCGGGCACAGCCCTGTCTCGCGTTGGCCTGGATACAGAGGCGCGCCATCCGGCGGTCGGTTCAAATCGACGACGTAGCGTGAATGGGTCGCGCGAATCGCCGAGGCGCCGATCGCACCGGCAAATTCATAGAGCTGCGGCACGTGCCAATCGGTATCCGGCAGATCGATCGCCGCGGCCGTCAGCCGCGACGCCATTTCCGGCGGCACAAAAGTGCCGGAATGCGGCATGCTGATCACGATCGGCCGTGTGCCGCGCGCGATCTCGAACAAGGGCGTCTGCACCGCGGCGCTCAGGCGGCGTCCCGGGACGGCAGCAATCCGGCGATGAGCGGCGCGAAACGCCCGCTCTGGACCCATTCCTGGGCGGCGGCGATATCCGGCGCGAAGTAGCGGTCTGCCGCGTAGAACGGCACTTCGCCGCGGATGGCGGAGTGCACGCGCTCGAGCGCGGGCGAAGATTTGGCCGGCCGGTGAAAATCGATCCCTTGGGCCGCAGCCAGCAGCTCGATGCCGATGACACCGGCGGCATTCTCGAGCATCGGGCCCAAGCGGCGGGCGGCGTGCGTGGCCATACTGACGTGGTCTTCTTGATTGGCCGAGGTCGGTATCGAGTCGACGCTGCAAGGCGCCGCGATGGCCTTGTTTTCGGCCACCAAAGCGGCGGCCGTGACTTGCGCGATCATGAAGCCGGAATTCAAACCGCTGTTCTCGACCAAGAACGGCGGCAAGCCGCTCATTTTGGGATCGACCAATACCGCGACGCGCCGCTCCGATAGGCTTCCGACCTCGGCGATCGCGAGCGCCAAGGTATCCGCGGCGAATGCGACCGGCTCGGCATGAAAATTGCCGCCGGAGAGGACGGCGTCTTGCGCGGTGAACAGCAACGGGTTGTCGGTCACCGCGTTCGCCTCGATCGCGAGCGTCGCGGCGACGTTCGCGATCAAATCGAGGCAAGCCCCCATGACTTGCGGCTGGCAGCGGAACGAGTAGGGATCCTGGACGCGCGCGCAGGCCAAATGCGACGCGCGTATGGCGCTGCCATCGATCAGCTGACGGTATTGCGCGGCGACCGCGATTTGACCGGGTTGGCCGCGCGAAGCGTGAATTCGGGCGTCGAAAGGCGCATCGCTGCCCTTCAGCGCATCGACCGACATCGCGCCGGCGACGATGGCCGCAGCCAGCAGGTCTTCTGCTCCGAACAGGCCTGCGAGCGCGAGCGCGGTCGACACTTGGGTGCCGTTGATCAACGCGAGACCCTCTTTCGCCCGCAGGCGAATGGGCCGCAGGCCGGCGCGGGCCAGGCCCGCGGCTGCATCGATCACTTGGCCGCCGATGCGGACGCGGCCGATTCCGAGCAAGGCGGCACTCATGTGCGCGAGCGGCGCGAGATCCCCGGAAGCGCCGACCGACCCCTGCGCCGGTATCAGCGGGTAGACCTCGTGAGCGAGCAGCGCCAGCAAGCCGTCGATCAGTTCCTGGCTGACGCCCGAATAACCGCGCGCGAGCGCGTTGATCTTCAAGGCGATAACGAGGCGCACGATCGCATCCGGCAGCGGCTCGCCGATGCCGGCCGCGTGCGAGAGGATCAAGTTGCTCTGCAGCTGTTCGAGTTGCTCAGCCGGGATGCGCGTCTGCGCGAGCAGACCGAAGCCGGTATTGATGCCGTAAGCGGCGTCGCCGCGCGCGACGATGCGCTCGACCAGCGCGCTCGCATCGGCGATCCGCCGCCGGTCGGCGCCTTCGACTTCGAGCCGCACGGGACCGGCATAGATGCGCCGCAGATCCGCGAGCGACAAGCCGCCCGCGTGGAATTTCATCGCGTGCGGCGCGGCCGCGTCGGGGTTGTTCATCATGACCGTCCGATCATCGGCATGTTCAAGCCTTGTTCGCGCGCGCAGTCGATGGCGATTTGGTAGCCGGCGTCGGCGTGACGCATGACGCCCGTGCCGGGGTCGTTCCAGAGCACGCGCGCGATGCGCCTCGCGGCCGCGGCGCTGCCGTCGCAGACGATGACGACGCCCGCGTGCTGGGAGTAGCCCATGCCGACGCCGCCGCCATGATGGATCGATACCCAGGTCGCGCCGCTCGCGGTGTTCAGCAGGGCGTTCAGCAGCGGCCAATCCGAGACGGCGTCGGAGCCGTCCTTCATGGCCTCGGTCTCGCGGTTCGGGCTGGCGACCGAGCCCGAGTCCAGGTGATCGCGGCCGATCACGATCGGCGCCGAGACTTCGCCGCGCGCGACCATTTCGTTGAACGCCAGCCCTAAGCGATGCCGCTGGCCGAGCCCGACCCAACAGATGCGCGCCGGCAGTCCTTGGAAGTGTATTTGCGAGCGCGCCATGTCGAGCCAATGGTGCAAGTGCGGATCCTCCGGTATCAGCTCCTTGACCTTCGCGTCGGTTTTATAGATGTCTTCCGGATCGCCGGACAGCGCGACCCAGCGGAACGGCCCTATGCCGCGGCAGAACAATGGGCGAATGTACTCCGGTACGAATCCCGGCACATCGAACGCGCGGCTGACGCCTTCGTCGCTAGCTACTTGGCGCAAGTTGTTGCCGTAGTCGAACACCGGCAGGCCCATCGCCTGAAAGCGCAATAGATATTCGACGTGTTTGGCCATCGTTCGCTTCGCCGCGGCGCTGGTGCCGGCCGGATCGGTGACGCGCCGCTCGTCCCACTGGGCGACGCTCCAGCCCTGCGGCAAATAGCCGTTGATCGGGTCATGCGCCGATGTTTGATCGGTCACGGCATCCGGGCGGATCCCACGCTCGAGCAGCGTATTCAACACATCGACGATGTTGGACCGCAGAGCGACCGAAATCGGTTTGGATGCCGCCGCGGCGGCGCCGAGCCGCGCAAGCGCATCGTCGAGCGAGGCGGCCTCGACATCGACGTAGCCGGTCTCCAGGCGCTTCGCGATCCGCTCCCGGCGGCATTCCACCGCGAGCATGCTGGCGCCGGCCATCGTTGCGGCCAGCGGTTGCGCGCCGCCCATGCCGCCGAGTCCGGCCGTCAGAATCCACTTGCCGGCGAGATTGCCGCCGAAATGACGGCGTCCCATCTCGACGAAGGTTTCGTAAGTCCCTTGCACGATGCCCTGACTGCCGATGTAGATCCAGGAACCCGCGGTCATTTGACCGAACATCGCCAAACCTCGGCGGTCGAGCTCGTGAAAGTGCTCCCAGGTCGCCCAGTGCGGGACGAGGTTCGAGTTCGCGATCAATACCCGCGGCGCATCCGCGTGAGTAGGAAACACGCCTACCGGCTTGCCCGATTGAATCAGCAGCGTTTGCTCCTCGGTCAAGGTCTTCAGCGTTTCGACGATGCGGTCGTAGCAGTTCCAATCGCGCGCGGCGCGGCCTATACCGCCGTAAACGACCAGTTCCTGCGGATTCTCGGCGACCGCGGGGTCCAAATTGTTCATCAACATCCGCAACGGCGCCTCGGTCATCCAGGACCGTGCGCTCAAGGCGCTGCCGCGCGCGGCGCGGATGATGCGGGTTTTGGCGGGGGCTTGCATGGTCGGTTTTCCTCAGGGGCGAAAGCGCCCGGACAATTCATAGCGGGAACCGGGATAAAACAGCTGTGCGACGGAGGCGATTTGCCCGTCCGTCCACGTGCGGCGGACCATCAGCAGGCAAGGTTCGCCGCGCTTCATCGCCAACAGCTTGCGCGTACGCTCGTCGGGCATCACCGCACGCAGCACGTGCTCGGCTTCCTGCAGCGGCGCGACTTCGATCAGATAGTCATACGGCGTCGTGCGCGTGAAATCGACCTTCAAGTAATTCGGGGCGAGCTTCGCAGATACGTGCCGGTCCTCGAGCTGCACCGGACGGGCGTTTTCATAGTGCACGATCACCGAATAGAACAAATCGGTGCCCCGCGGGACTCGAAAGTCCTCGGCGAGACTTTCGCTGGCCTTCACTTTCTCCAGCAAGACCAGCTCGGCGCGGTGCGCGTGGCCGCGCGCGCGAATCTCCTCGGCAATGCTGCGAATTTCGAGCGGGTGCGCGTGCGCCTGCCGGTCTGCGACGAAACTGCCGACGCCGGCGACGCGCACCAAAACGCCTTCATCGCGCAACTCGCGCAGCGCGCGATTGGCCGTCATTCGCGATACGCCGAAGGACTTGACGATGTCGTTCTCCGAAGGCACGCGCGCCGCGGCCGCCCACTTGCCGGAGCCGATGTTCTCCAAAATGTGGCGCTTGACCTGCTGGTACAGCGGCTGCAGCGATGCGGTCGATCTCGACATGGGCACAGATTAAGCTGTATAGACAACTATAGTCAACTGTTTGCCCACCGTTGGCTTGCCGGCGGCGCGGCCGCGGCCGGCGACTTAAACTGGGGCCGGTTGCGCCGGTTGCGCCGGGTCGAAGTCTGCGCATGACGCCGGCGAAGCGCTCACGCAGCTCCTCTTCCTCGGTATGCCGGCGGTTGGTGATCGACCCACCGGCCGGCGACCATGCAATCGCGGATCGCGGCGTCGGCGCCGGCGAATATGACGTGGTCCAGCACGGACTCGGCGCCTGAGCCCGTGAGCGCCGGGTGTTCGGGGTCGAGCACCAGCCAATCGGCGCGGCGGCCGACCGCGATCGCGCCGGTCGGCTGACCGAGCGCCCTTGCGCCATGGACAGCGGCGTCGCGCCAAAGCCGAGCGCCGGTATGCGGCTCGGACTTGGTTGCGAGCACGTTTCGACGTTTGCGGCGCAGCCGTTGCTGATATTCCATCCAGCGCAATTCTTCGGCCGGGCTGACCGTCGCTTGGCTGTCCGAGCCGATACACAGCCGCCCGCCGGCGTTCAAAAAGCCGACACTGTCGAAGATCCCGTCGCCGAGATTGGCTTCGGTTGAGATCGAGACGCATACCGCGGCGCCGCAGGCGGCAATTCCACGCAGCTCGTCCGGGCGGGAATGGGTGCAGTGGACGAGGCACCAGTGCTCGTCCGGTAGCGCGGCCGTCAGCAACAACTCGATCGGCCGCCGTCCGGTCGCGCGTTCGCAGGCCTCGACCTCGCGCAACTGTTCCGCTACGTGAATGTGCACCGGCATGCTCGCGTCGATATCCGTCAAGCGCCGCGCCGCCTCCCGCAACTGATCGAACGGCACGGCGCGCAGGCTGTGGAAGGCGGCGCCGGTTCGCTGGATCGGCGAGGCCGCTCGCCGATCGGCGGCGACGCCGGTCTCGATCGCCCGCAGAAACTCATCGGTCGTCAGTGCGAAGCGGGTCTGGTCCGGGGTCAACGGCGCAGCATTGAAATCGCTCGTCTGGTACAGCGTCGGCAGCAAAGTCAGGCCGATGCCGGCCGTCTGCGCCGCGCCGCGGACGGCTTCCCAGAGCGCGTTGCTGCCGAGGTACGCCGCGCCGCCGCAGCGCCGGTGGAGGTAGTGGAACTCGGCGACCGACGTGTAGCCGGATTTCAGCATCTCGATGAACAGCTGCGCGGCGACGACCTGCAGTTCCTCCGGTTCGATGCGGTTCGCGAGCGCGTACATCGCTTGTCGCCAGGTCCAAAAGCTGTCGCGCGCCGATCCGCGGTGCTCGGCGCCGCCGGCCATCGCCCGCTGAAACGCATGACTGTGCGCATTCGCCATGCCCGGCACGACGTAGCCGGCGACGCGCAGGGCGTCGGGGGCAGGCGCGGCTTCGATCGCGGTCACGAAACCGGCATCCGACACCGCCACGCCGATGTTGCGATTCCAGCCCTGCGGCAACAGCGCGTATTCCAACCGGTAGTGTCGCGTCATCTTGCCTATACCTGTATATATAACCTAGCTTGCCTTATCATGCGCCGCAGGGCAATCGGACGGTGAGGCATGGCGGTGCGGCGATCACAGGGCGACGATGACGGCAAGACTTGGGATCGCGTCTGGATCGGCGCCCACGTCGCGACGATGACTCTCGGCGGGGAGCCCTACGGCAGCCAGCGCGATACCGCCGTGGCGGTCAAGGGTGAGCGGATCGCGTGGGTCGGTCCGGCCTCTGCCGCCGCCGAGCGCGCCGCCGCCGAGCACATCCCGGTTCACGACGTCACGGGGCGGTGGCTTACTCCCGGGCTGATCGATTGCCACACGCATCTGATTTACGGCGGCAATCGAGTCGCGGAATATGAGCAGCGCCTCGGCGGCGCGACTTACGAGGACATCGCACGCTCAGGCGGCGGGATCCAAGCGACGGTGCGCGCAACGCGCGCGGCAACCGCGGACGGCTTGCGCGCATCGGCGATGGCCAGAGCCCGGCGGCTGATGGGCGAGGGCGTCACGACGCTCGAGATCAAGTCCGGCTACGGCTTGGATCTGCCGACCGAACGGCGCCTGCTCGAGGTTGCCAGGACCCTGGGGCGGGAGTTGCCGCTGTCGGTTCGGACGACGTTTCTGGGCTGCACGCGCTGCCCGAGGAATTCAGCGGTGATCGGCGTGCGTACGTCGATGCCGTCAGCGGCCCATGGCTCGAGGAGATCGCGGCGGCGGGGCTCGCGGATGCCGTCGACGGGTTCTGCGAATCGATCGCCTTCAACGTCGCCGAAACCGCGCAGTTCCTGCGGGCAGCGCGTCGCATGGGGTTACCCGCGCACGTACACGCCGGGCAATTGAGCGACATCGGCGCCGCCGAGCTTGCCGCCGAGTCCGGCGCACTGTCGGCCGATCATTTGGAGTACTTGAGCCGCGCCGGCGCGCAGGCCCTGGCGGCGAGCGGCACGGTTGCCGTGCTGTTGCCGTGCGCGTATTTCACGCTGCGGCAAACGACGCCCCCGCCGGTCGCGCTGTTGCGCGGGGCCGGCGTCGGCATCGCGGTCGCGACCGACTGCAATCCCGGCACCTCGCCGTGCACATCGATATTGCTCGCGCTCGCAATGGCGTGCACCTTGTTCGGCCTGACTCCCGAAGAGGCGCTGCGCGGAGCGACGCGCGAAGCCGCGCGCGCATTGGGCCTGCTTGCGGATCGCGGCACGATCGAAGTCGGCAAGCGCGCCGACTTCGCCGTATGGGACATCGACCGTCCGGCGGAGCTTTGCTACGCGCTCGGCGCGAATCCTTGCGTCGGGGTCGTGTATCGCGGCCTGCCGGTCGCTGCAGCCGCGTCGCCTGCGGCGTCGAGCAATCAACGTTAGCGGGCGAATGCCACGCTGATCGGGGGGAGTCTGGGATGGGCCACCGAATAGGGATCGTCATTTGCTTGGCGTGCCGAATGATCGCAGCGCCCGGCGCGGCGATCGCCGCAGATCAGGCATTGCCCGCCGCCGGCGCGCGTACACCACTCGCCGTGTTCGGCAGACTTCCGTCTCTCGAGAATGTCGCTCTGTCTCCATCGGGGTCCCGGCTGGCGTTCGTCAAGACCATTGGCGATCAGCGCGTGCTGGTGATCGCGCAGTTCGGCGATCAGAAGCCCCTCGGAGTGATGCGCGTCGCCGATTCCAAACTTCGCTCGATCATTTGGACGGACGAGGACGATGTCCTGGTTATAGCATCCACCACCCAATACCCGCCGCTTGGCTTTATCGGCGGTCTGGACGAATGGTATTTGTTGGCGACCTACAACATTCCTACCGGACGCTTGCGGCCGGTCGAATTGCAAGTGTCGGACGAGCAGACGTTCAATTCGATCATCGACTGGCCGATGATCCGCAACGTCGGCGGCAAGACAACCTTGTTCGTTCCGGGTTGGTTCATCACCGATCAGACACTGCCGGCTCTGTTCAGGGTGGACGTAGCTCACCTGTCCGTGCGGATCGTGGCGAGAAGCGGTTTGCCGATAACCCACTGGGCCGTCGACGAGTCGGGACAGGTGGCCGCCGAATTCGAATATGACGAACCTAAGCAAATGTGGGCTCTGCGCGCGCGCCGCAACGGCGCGATGAGTACCATCGCCACCGGCAGCGAGTCCATCGACATTCCGCGGATCTTAGGATTTAGCGGTGACGGCGAGTCGCTGATCATAAGCTTCAAAGACCACGGCAAAGTGGTGTGGAGGCCTCTATCCCTGCGGGACGATCAATGGGGCGCACCGCTAATTTACGGCGCCGATTTCGACGAGGTCCTCACTGATCGCATGACCGACCGGCTGATCGGCGGCGTCGAACGAGGCGACAAGCCTCGATACGTCTTCTTCGATCCGCAGCGCCAATCGCGTTGGAACACGCTGATGCAGGCCTTCGGCGGCGAGCGGGTCGAACTGGTTTCGCATAGCGACGATTTTTTCAAGCTCGTCGTCAAAGTATTCGGCGCCGTACACGGCGACGAATACCGCCTGATCGATTGGCATACGGTCGACACCGAAAGCATCGGCGACGTCTACAGCGGATTGTCCAACGTCGCCGCCGTATCGCCCGTGCATTACGCGGCTGCCGACGGCTTGGTTCTCGGCGGTTTTTTGACCTTGCCTCAGGGCAAGGCGGCGACGCGGCTGCCGTTGATCGTCCTGCCGCACGGCGGTCCCGCAGTTGCCGACAGCGACGATTTCGATTGGTGGGCCCAGGCGCTCGCTTCCCGAGGCTACGCAGTACTGCAGGTCAATTATCGCGGCTCAAATGTCGATCGCCGATTGCTTACTGCCGGTTTCGGCGAATGGGGCCGCAAGATGCAGACGGACTTATCGGACGGGGTGCATTATTTGGCGCAGCAAGGCCTAATCGATCCGCGGCGCGTCTGCATCGTCGGTGCGAGCTATGGCGGCTACGCGGCGCTCGCCGGCGTAACTCTGCAGACGGATATTTACCGGTGCGCAGTTGCCGTTGCCGGCGTCGCGGATCTCAAACGGTTCTTGATATGGACCAATGAGAATCGAAACAGCGACCGCAATCTCGCGCAGCGCTACTGGGACCGCTACCTAGGCGTGACGGGTCCAGACGATCCCGCGTTGCATAAGATTTCTCCGATCGACCATGTCGCGGATATCAACGTTCCGGTACTGCTGATTCACGGCCGTGACGACACGGTCGTGCCGTTCGACCAGAGCGAGCGCATGGCGGATGCGCTGAGGCGCGCCGGCAAGCAGGTGCAGCTGCTTGCGCTCAAGGGCGAGGACCATTGGCTGTCGCGCAGCGCGACGCGGCTGCAAATGCTGGAAGCCTGCGTCGCATTTCTCGAGGCGAATAATCCGCCGAATTGAGCGGCGCCGGCCGGACTGTGCGCATCGATCAAGGTCGACGCGATCTCGCTCGCCGGGCGACGGGTGGCAACATGTTGCGAGCTTGCGTACGCTGTGCTACGAAGCAAGAGAAATCTATGACCATGTCCTCCGATTATTCGCGGATCAACCATGGCTGATCGGCGTTCGGCGCGCGGCTGGTTCGACGATGCGCTCTGGTACAAGGATGCGATCATCTATCAGTTGCACGTCAAAGCGTTCTTCGACGCGAATAACGACGGCGTCGGGGATTTTGCCGGGCTCGCGGCCAAGCTCGACTATATTCAGGAACTCGGAGTCAACACGCTATGGCTGCTGCCGTTCTATCCATCGCCGATGCGGGATGACGGTTACGACATCTCGGACTACCGTGGAGTTTACGGAGAATACGGCACGATCGAGGATTTCGACGGCTTCATTGCCGAGGCGCATCGCCGCGAATTGAAAGTCATTACAGAACTCGTCATCAATCACACCTCGGACCAGCATCCTTGGTTTCGTGCCGCGAGAAATGCGCCGGCCGGCTCGCCGGAGCGTGATTTCTATATTTGGAGCGATACGGATCAGAAGTTCCCAGAGACGCGGATCATCTTTACCGACGCCGAAAAGTCCAATTGGGCTTGGGACGAGGCGGCGGGAGCGTACTTCTTCCATCGGTTTTTCTCGCATCAACCGGACCTGAATCACAATAATCCCGCGGTAGTCGATGCGGTCATCGACGTCATGCGCTATTGGCTGGACAAGGGCGTCGACGGCCTGCGGCTCGACGCGATCCCCTACCTGTGCGTGCGCGAGGGTACCAGTAACGAGAACTTGCCGGAGACGCACGCGGTCATCCGGCGCATGCGTGCGGTAGTCGACAAGCATTACCGGGGGCGGGTATTTCTCGCGGAAGCAAATCAATGGCCGGAGGACGTGCGCGAGTACTTCGGCGACGGCGACGAATGCCAGATGGCCTATCATTTCCCACTGATGCCGCGCATGTTCATGGCGGTCGCGATCGAGGATCGCTATCCGATCGCCGAGATCCTGCGACAGACGCCGGAGATTCCGGATAGCTGCCAGTGGGCGATATTCCTGCGCAATCACGACGAACTGACCTTGGAAATGGTTACCGACGCGGAACGGGATTACATGTATCGGATGTACGCCCACGAGCCGCGCATGCGCATCAACGTCGGCATCCGGCGGCGCCTTGCACCGCTGTTGGAAAACGATCGCGACCGGATCAAGCTGTTGACCAGTTTGCTGTTGTCGTTGCCGGGATCGCCGATCCTCTATTATGGGGATGAGATCGGCATGGGCGACAATATCTTCATCGGCGACCGCAATGGGGTGCGAACACCGATGCAATGGAATCCCGACCGCAACGCCGGCTTTTCTCGCGCCGATCCGCAGCGGCTCTACCTGCCCGCGGTAATGGACCCAATCTACGGTTTCCACGCCGTCAACGTCGAAGCGCAGGCTCGTGATCCATCGTCGCTGCTCAACTGGCTCAAGCGCATCGTCACGATCCGTAGGCAGCACCCCGTATTCGGCCGCGGCACGCTCGAATTCGTGCGGCCGGCGAACCGCAAAATTCTCGCCTATGTGCGCAGCTACGGTACACAGACCATCTTGTGCGTAGCCAACTTGGCGCATACGGCGCAGGCGGTGGAGCTCGATCTGGGCAAGTACCGAGGGCGGGTGCCGATCGAACTCGCCGGCGGCAACGCCTTCCCGCCGATCGGCAATCAGCCCTATGTGTTGACGCTGCCGGGCCGAGGTTATTTTTGGTTGAATCTCGTGACGGGCGCCGAAGCGCCCGCGGAGATGACCGAGCGCCTGCCGGCCGCCGATTTGCCGGTCGTCGTGCTCAGGAAGGGTCTGGAATCCCTGACGGCATCGGAGGCAAATGCGGCCGGTCCAATCGCGGCGCGCGCGGTTGCGGTGCTGGAGCATGATGCGATAGGGGAATTCATGCGCGCGCGGCATTGGTTTGCGCGCAAGAACGCGCAGATCGCCGCGGTCGGTCTGGGCCAGCTTCGTTCATGGCGCGACGCGCGCGGTACTTGGTTGTTGACGTGTCCTAGCGTCAAATTCGTGGACGGCGTCGAGCAGAGCTATTTCCTGCCGTTCGCCATTCGCTGGGAGGATGCGCCGCCGCCTGCCTCCGCGCAGTCGAACTCGTTCGCGGTCGCCAAGGTGCGCCAGCATGCGCGCGCCGGGCTGCTGATCGATGCATTCGGCGACCCGGACTTCTGCCTTGCGCTCGCGGATGCCGTGGCTTGCGGCGAAACGCTGCACACGGAAGTCGGCGAATGGCAATTCCGGCCGACGACGGCCTTTGCGGCAATCGCCACCGGATCGCTGCAACCGGTCAGATCGCTGCTCGGAGATCAGAGCAACACGGCCGTGGTACTCGGCGAAACCTTGTTCCTGAAGGCCTATCGTCTGCTGCGCCCCGGTCTCAACCCGGAAGTCGAGATGAGCCGGTACTTGACCGAACAGACGGTCTTCAAGAATTTCGCGCCACTCGCCGGCACGGTCGAATATCTTCCGACAGCCGGTCAAGCCGTGACGCTCGCGGCACTGTTTGCGTTTGCCGGGAATCAAGGCGACGGTTGGACTTACACGCTCGATCATCTGCAGCGCTTCGCCGCAGGCCTGCAAAGCGGCGGGAGCGGCGATGAAGCCGGCGTGCACGCGCTCTATATGAGCCAAATCACGACGCTGGGACGGCGCGTCGGAGAACTGCATCTCGCGCTGTCGGCGCCGGCGACGGACGCCGATTTCGCGCCGCAGGCGATCGAGCTGAAGGATTTGCGGACGTGGCGACGAGAAATTCAAGCGACTGCGCACCTGACGCTGGCGCTGCTGCGGCCGGCGGCGCAGGCATTGCCGGAGGCGGCGCGCAACGATGCCGCCTGGTTGCTCAGTCGGCGCGGACATATTCCGCCGCTGCTGCGACAGTTGACCGCCGCGCCGGTAGCCGCCAGCAAGATACGGATCCACGGCGATCTGCACCTTGGGAAGGCGCTGCTCACGCAAGGCGATTTCACGATCATCGACTTCGAGGGCGATCCCGCGCGCCCTCTGGCCGAACGACGCCGGCGGCATTCGCCGCTGCGCGACGTCGCCGCTATGCTGCGCTCATTCGATGAGGCGCGCGCCGTCGCGCTCGAGCGGGCAATTGTCGCGCGCCCCGCGAATCGCCCATTGCTCGAGCCGGCATTCGCCCGCTGGCAGCAAGAGGCGCGCAGAGGATTCCTCCAAGGCTATGAGGCCATCGTCGACGGCTCCGATGGTTGTCCGCCGGACGCTCGGGTGTTCGCGCAATTGTTGCGCCTATTCGAATTGGAGCAAGCATTCTACGAATTGCGCCGAGAAATCGAGCACCGGCCGGAGTGGGTCGGCGCGCGTCTCGCCGCCTTGTGCGCACTGCTGCGCGAGGGCAGCCCCGAGTGATCCAGAGTCCAGAACACCTGCTCATCGGATCGCCGCCATCCCCATCGCCGGCTCAGTCGGCCGCGGAGATGCACGCCGCGCTTCACCGCCAACAGCAGGCGTTTCTCGGCGACCCGTCGCCGTCGTATGCGACGCGTGCCAACCGGCTGCGCCGCCTAGGGCGCATGATCGACTCCCAAGCCGAGCGATTTGCCGCGGCGATAGCGCAGGATTTCGGCGGCCGTTCGCCGACCGAAGTGCGGATCACCGAAACGCTGCTGTTGCAGAGCGGCATCCGCCATGCTGTGCGCGGGCTCGCGGCGTGGATGAAGCCGCGACGCGTGCCATCGGCGCCAGCCTATTGGCCCGGCCGCGCGTTCGTGATGCATCAGCCGCTCGGGGTGGTAGGGATCATCAGTCCCTGGAATTATCCGCTGCAGCTGACCTTGGCGCCGCTGATCGGTGTCCTGGCTGCCGGCAATAGGGCGATGATCAAGCCCTCGGAATCGACACCGCTGTTCGCCGGCGCGCTGCGGGAAGCGCTTGCAGCGACGTTTTCCGCGGACGAGGTCGCCGTGATCGACGGTGACGCCAGCGTTGGCGAGGCGTTCGCCGCGCTGCCGTTCGATCACCTAATATTCACCGGTTCGACGGCGGTCGGGCGCGCCATCGCGGCCGCCGCCGCTCGAAATCTGACACCGGTCACTTTGGAACTTGGCGGCAAGTCGCCGGTCATCATCGATCCCTCGTGCCCATTCGATCGCAGGCTGGATCGTCTCGCCTGGGGCAAGCTGATCAACGCGGGGCAAACCTGCATCGCGCCGGATTACGCCCTCGTGCCGCGAGCGCTGGTGCCGAGCTTCGTTGCGGCATTGCGCGCCAGCATGCACAGGCTCTACCCCACTTTTCAGGGCAACGCCGACTACACCAGCATCGTCAGCGAGCGGCATTATCAGCGGCTCAGCGACTTGATCGGCGACGCGAAGGCGCATGGCGCGCGCCTCATCGAGCTCGAACCGGACGATCGGCGTGCCGGTGGCGGCCGGCAGCTCGCGCCGGTTATATTGTTGGACGTCGATCAGCGCATGCGCGTGATGCGCGAAGAGATCTTCGGCCCGATCCTCCCCGTCGTTCCCTATGAGACGCTCGGCGAGGCGCTGGAATTCGTCAACAGACGCGACCGACCGCTCGCGCTCTATTGGTTCGGCACCGACGGCGCCGCTCGCGACCAAGTGCTCGCGGGCGCGCTCGCCGGAGGCGTGACGATCAACGACACGATGCTGCACATAGCCCAGCATTCATTGCCGTTTGGCGGGGTGGGCGCGTCCGGGCAGGGCCATTATCACGGCGAATACGGATTCCGCCGATTCTCGCACCAGAAACCGGTGTTCGTGCAAGCGCGCTGGTCCGGCGTCAAGTGGATTCGTCCGCCATACGGCCGATCGATCGGCCGCTTATTGGCGTTGCTGGCGCGGCTGATCTGAGTTCAAAGAACCTTCGATTTCGCCGCCGCGGCAAGACAGGGCAAATTGACGCGGGACGCATCCGTCGCCAAGAATGGCCCTCGGGTCGCCCGCGGGCGCATCCGCGCGTGGCGATGAAATCCTAGGAGCCGTCGATATGCGTCGTATGCCGATTCTCTTGCTGTCGATCCCGTTGAGCCTCGCCGCTTGCGCCGGCTCGCGGCCGGCATCGACGGCAAAAACGCCTCCCGCCGAATCGGCCGCGCCGCCTTCCGTGGCGGTCCCGCCTACCCGTGCCACGCCGCGTACCCCTGCCGCGCCGCCTACCCCTGCCGCGCCGCCTACCCGTGCCGCGCCGCCTACCCGTGCCGCGCCGCCGCGCTCGACGGTCAGCGCGGCAGTCAAGCCCGAACCCAAGCGCGCTCCCGAGCAGCCCCCGCGAGCTCCCGGCAAAACTCCTCCGGCCGCCGCCGCGCAGGCGGTGAAAGCAGCCGAGGCGCCCGCGAGCCCGGCCGCCGCGCCGGCGAAGGCGCTCGACTTGGCCGGCTTGGAGCAGCGCCTCAAGGACACCCGCGCGATCGGCCTATTCACGAAGCTGTCGTTGAAGAATCAAGTCGACGACCTGCTCGCTCAGTTTCGGGCCGTCTACGATGGCAAGGCCAAGACGCCGATTGCGGAGTTGCATCAAAAGTATGATTTACTACTGCTCAAGGTGCTGTCGCTGCTGCAGGATTCCGACCCGCCGCTCGCCGCGGAAATCGCATCCTCCCGACAGGCGATTTGGAGCATTTTGGCCGATCCGAAGAAATTCTCGACGATTTAGATTTAGCCTCGATCCCGGGAGGAACAGATGAGCCGGCGCATACCACTGATCGCTTTGACGATGACCATGCTCGTCGCGGCAACGCCCTCGTTGTGCGCCGAGGACGCGTCGTTCAGCAAGGATTTGATGGCGACGATCGCGCTGCAAGGCAAGCCCTGCGACAAGATCGTCGTCGTCAAACGCAATGGCGACAGCGACTACTCGGTCACTTGCAAGGACGGCAATCGCTACCATATTTATGTCAACGCGCAAGGCCGGGTCATCGTCGAGTAGCGGGACTTCGCGCCGTATTAGGTTCACGAACCCGAGAGTGCAACATGGTTGATCGTTTGACGCCCCTTTTGGCCGAACGCGGCTGGCTGCTCGCTGACGGCGCCACCGGAAGCAATTTGTTCGACCGCGGACTGATGTCCGGCGATGCGCCGGAGCTGTGGAATACATTGCATCCGGATCGGGTCGCAAACTTGATTCGGGGTTTTGTCGACGCCGGCGCCGACATCGTCCTGACGAACAGTTTCGGCGGCACGAGGCACCGCTTGAAGCTCCACAAGGCCGAGGGCCGAGTTGCCGAATTGAACGAAGCGGCGGCGCGCATTGCGCGGAGCGAGGCCGACCGCGCGGACCGCGTCGTGCTCGTCGGCGGCAGCATGGGACCGACCGGGGAAATTCTCGAGCCCCTCGGACCGCTGTCGATCGATGCCGCGCGCGAGGCGTTCGCCGAACAGGCCGCGGCGCTCAGCAAGGGTGGAGCGGATATTCTGTGGATAGAAACGATGTCCTCCGTCGAGGAAACCGAAGCGGCGATCCAAGGCGCGCGCAGCACGGGGCTGCCGATTGTCGCAACCTTGAGCTTCGATACGAATGGGCGAACGATGATGGGTATCACGCCTTCGGATCTGGCCGGCCTGCACCGCAAGCATCATTTGTCGGCCTGCGGCAGCAATTGCGGCGTCGGTCCGTCGGAACTCGTCGCTTCGCTCGTCAACCTCGCCACGGCCTCGGAGCCGTCGGCGGTGCTAGTCGCCAAGGGAAACTGCGGGATCCCGCAATTCGTCGACGGCGTGATTCAGTTCAATGGCACGCCGGAATTGATGGCCGAATACGCACGCCTATCTTTCGACGCGGGCGCTCGTATCATCGGCGGATGTTGCGGTACGACGCCGGAGCATTTGCGCGTCATGCGTCAAGCGCTGGAAACGCACGTGCGCGGACCGACGCCTGATCTCGCGGCGATCGAAGCGCGGCTCGGCAGCATCTCCATGGGCGCGACCGCGCAGCTGCGCGGGCAGCTCGACCGGCTGGCAGGCGCCGCGCCGGGCGCGGTGGGCCGGCGCACGTCGGGCAAACGCGGCCAGCGAGCCGAAAACTCGTGAAATCGCCCGCCGCGCCGCGCGCGGCGGCGCCTCGCCGGGCTCTGCTGCGCGTGCTCGGCAAAGTCTTTGCGGTCTCGGTCGGCGTTGGCACGACGATCGGCGGCGGGATTCTCTACACGCCGGGCAAGATCGCGGCGTTGCTGCCGAACACTTGGATTTACTTGGGGATATGGGCGTTCGGCGGCTTGAACGCCTTGCTCGGCGCGACCGTGTTCGCGGAACTCGGTGCGATGATCCCGCAAAGCGGCGGCCCATACGCGTTCGCTCGGCGCGCGCTCGGCGAATACCCGGCTTTTTTCGTCGGCTATACGGTTTGGATTTTGGATTGCTCGGCGAACGCCGCGCTCTTGCTGCTGGTCGGCGAATATACGCCCGCTCTGATGCCGGCGTTGGCGGGCCACGCGGTGGCGATCGCCTTGTCAACGCTCGCTGTGCTGGCCGCTCTGAATTGGCGCGGCGTGCGCGACGGCGGCAAGATACAGATTGCGACGACCGTCGCCAAAACGATCGCGCTGGGCGCGGTCGTTGCCGCCGCTTTCGTGATGCCGCGTCACGGGCCTGCCGTCGTTGCGGGACTGGCCGCGCCGCACGGAGTCGCTTTGCTCATCGCATTGATACTGGCGATGCAGGGCGTGATTTTCACCTATGACAGCTACTACTGCCCAATCTACTTCGGCGAGGAAGTGCGCGACCCGGGCCGGGAGATCCCGCGCGCGATCTTCCGCGGTTTGGCCGTGATCATTCCGATATACGTGCTGCTGAACGCTGCGTTTCTGCGCGTGTTGCCAATCTCCAGCATGGCCAACGAACCGTTTGTCGGCGGCGCCGCTGCGAGAGTTTTGTTTGGCGCGCACGGCGACCAGATCATCCGCGTCATCGTGATCGTCTCGGTGCTCGGTACGATCAATGCGTTGATCCTGCTGACGGCGCGGGTGTTGCTCGCCATGGGGCGCGACGGCCTGTTCGCGCACCAAGCCGCGCGGGTCAATGCCGGCGGGACGCCGACGACCGCGTTATGGATGAGTACGCTGGTCACCGCGGCGTTTTTGACCTCCGGCACGTTCAACGCGCTGCTCGGCGTCGTCTCCTTGCTGATGGCCGTCAATTATTTATTGGTTTATCTCTCCCTGATCGTATTGCGCCGCCGCGAACCGGATACCGCGCGTCCGTACCGGGCCTGGGGTTATCCTTGGACGACCGCGGCGGCCATCCTGATCGGACTGTTCTTCGTGCTTGGCGTCGCTCTGAACGACCGCCGCAACACTGCGGTCGCGATGGCGATCCTGATTGCTAGCTATCCGCTCTATCGCGGCACGCGGCGGCTGTTCCAGCCGCCGCCAAGTCGCGCCGGCCCTTAGCGACCGCGCTGCGCGGCGATCCAGGCGTCGATCGCCTGGGTCAGCACGGCCATCGGCAACGTGCCGTTCGCGAGAATCTCGTCGTTGAAGGCCTTGATGTCGAAACGGCTGCCGAGCGCGTGCCGCGCTTCATCGCGCAGTTTCAGGATCGTCAATTCGCCGACCATGTACGACAACGCCTGACCGGGCCAGGCGATGTAGCGGTCCACCTCGGTGTTGATGTTCTGGTCGGTCAGCGCGGTGTTCGCCCGCATGTAATCCACCGCCTGCTGTCGCGTCCAGCCCTGATCGTGGATGCCGGTGTCGACGACGAGCCGTACGGCGCGCCAGCTCTGATAGGATAAGGCGCCGAATTTCTCGTAGGGCGTCGCATAGAGTCCCATCTCGCCGCAAAGCACTTCGGTGTAAAGCGCCCAGCCCTCGCCGTAGGCGTTGTAATAGCCGAATCGGCGGAAATCCGGCAGGCCGGTGAGCTCGGTCGCAAGCGAAAGCTGCAGCGCGTGGCCCGGCCGTCCCTCGTGACAAGTCAGCACGGGGATTTCGTATTTTGGACGCGTCTCGGGCTTGTACAGATTGACGAACATGTAGGCCGCGCGGCTGCCGTCGGCGGCTGGCGGATACGAATACGCCGGGAAGGTATTGGGCGCCTGATCGGCCGGAATCACCCGTACGCCCCACGGAATGCGCGGCAGTTTGTGAAACTCCGTGACCAGCAACGGATCGATCGTCTTTGCCTCCGCCTTGTACGCCTCCAACAAGTCATCCGGCTTCGCATAATAAAACTTCGGGTCGGTCCGCAAGGATCGCAGAAAATCCGCAAAGTCGCCCTTGAAGCCGACCTGGCGGATGATGTCCTGCATCTGCTGATGTATTTCAGCGACCTTGGCGAGTCCGAGCGCGTGCACTTGATTGGGCGTCAATTCGGTCGTCGTGAAATGGCGAACGAGGTAGGCGTAGTACGCCTTGCCGTCGGGCAGCGCCGCCGCGGCGAGCGCCGTACGGCAATGCGGCAAATAGGTGGCGTCGAAGTACGCTTGCAGGCGCCGGAACGCCGGGACGACGATGCCGGCGATCGCCTGCCGAGCGTCGGCCTGCAGACGAGCGGCAGCCGTCGCGTCGATATCCGCCGGCATCTTCTTGAACGGCGCATAAAATACGCTCGCCTCGGGATCGTTCGTCATGTTCAGATCGATCTGCGAAGGGATCCGCTCCGCGACGACTCGAGGCAGGGTGTAGCCCTGCGCGATGCCGACGCCGAGCAACGCGATCGTCTGATCCATATATATGCCGAAGGTCTGCAGTCGACGCAACCAGTCCTGATAGTCCTTCAGAGTCGTGAAGCGCAGCGTCTGGGCGTAGTCGCCGGCAGTTTGAATCCCGCCCAATTGATTCAAGGGAAACAGATATTCGTGAAATTTGTAGGAGTCCTCGGCATCCTCGTGCTGCCACTTGAACAAGTCGTAGCTGATTTGATCCTCGGGCCGCAGCGCGGATCGGTCGATTTTGGCGAGTGCCGCGAGCGCGATGCCGTCCTCCGCGTGCGCGCGCGCAATCGCTTCGCGGCTCTCGTCGGGCCACCGGTCGTTGAAGCGCCGGTCGCCGAGATCCGAGGCGTTCAGCGGATTTTCGCGCATCGTGCGGTCCCAGTCGCGCCGGAACAGATCGTGCAGCGCGGGGCTTTCGTCGGCGCCGGGATTTGCGGCCGAAGCGGCGGGAACGATCACGAACGACAGCAATACGGCGCAAATGACGGTCGGATGGCGCATGCAATTCTCCCTTCAATTAGACGGCACCCAGTATAGATTCTTAGCTATGCTGGGCGCTGGCTGAAAAATCGGGGCGAATCGTATGACGGTTGGCGAAGCGGCGGGGAGTCCGATGTCGCGGCGTCGCCTGCTGCGCATGATCGGTTTGAGCGCGGGCAGCGCGGCGATGTACCAGGCGATGCACAGTCTGGGCTTCGCGGCAGAGACCGAATTTAAAGGACCGGTTGCCTTGAGCGCGGCGCCGAAGGGCGCCTCGGTACTCGTGCTCGGCGCCGGAATCGCCGGCATGGTCGCCGCATTTGAACTGCGCAACGCCGGCTACCGTGTTCAGGTGCTCGAATACAACGCCCGGGCGGGCGGGCGCAACTGGACCTTGCGCGGCGGAGACCGGTTCACCGAATTGGGCGGAGCCAGCCAGGAATGCCGCTTCGATCCCGGCTTGTACATCAATCCCGGCCCTTGGCGGCTGCCGTATCACCATCGCGGCATGCTCAGCTACTGCAAGCGGCTCGGTGTCGCGCTCGAACCGTTCTTGCAGGTCAATTACAACGCCTACGTGCACAGCCAGAAAGCGTTCGGCGGCGCGCCGCAGCGCTTGCGCGCCGTCAAGGCCGACTATCAAGGTCACATCGCGGAATTGCTGGCGAAGGCCACACGGAATCACGCCTTGGATGAGGACGTGACGCCGGAGGATCGGGAGACGCTGCTGAATTCGCTGCGGGCCTGGGGCGCGCTCGACAAGAATCTCAGATACGTCAAGGGCGAAGCGAGCAGCGACCGGCGCGGCTACGATCGGGATCCGGGCGGGGGCTTGAGCGCGCGGCCTATATTTTCCGAGCCGGTCAAAATCGACGATGTGCTGAACGCCGGTCTTTGGGCTGCGCTGCCGATCGGCGAGATCTACGACATGCAGACCGCGCTGTTCCAGCCGGTCGGCGGCATGGGCAAGGTCGGCCAAGCCTTTGCGCGCGAAATCGGACCCCTGATCCGCTACAACGCCAAGGTCGTCGATATTCATCAGGACGCAAGCGGCGTGCGCGCGACTTTCGAAGACACCGCCTCGCGTGCCCGTCAGACCGTCCACGCGGATTGGTGCGTCTGCACCATTCCGCTGTCGATCCTGGGCCAAATTCCAATGAACGTGGGTGAGGCGATGACCAAGGCGATCGCCGCGGTGCCGTACTTCCCGTCGGTCAAAGTGGGCTTGCAATTCAAGCGCCGCTTCTGGGAGCAGGACGAGCAAATCTATGGTGGCATCACCTACACCGACTTGCCGATCGGCCAGATCGCCTATCCTGCCAGCGGTTATTTCGGCGGCGGCAAGGGTGTGCTGCTCGGCGCGTATATTTGGGACGAGCTGCACGCGATGCAATTCACTTCGATGACGCCCGCCGAGCGAATCGCCAAGGCCGTCGAATACGGCAGCCGGATCCATCCGCAATACCAGCGGGAATTCGACAACGGCGTTGCCGTGGCCTGGCATCGCTCGCCGTTCACGATGGGATGCTTCGGTCTATGGACCGAGGAGACGCGCGCCGAGCACTACGATAACCTCTGCCGCTTCGACGGGCGCATCGTGCTCGCCGGCGAGCATGCCTCGTACCTGCCGGCGTGGCAGGAAGGCGCCGTCACATCCGCGCTCGACGCAATCGACCGGCTGCATCGGCGCGCGCTCGCCGCGGGAGGCGCGGCATGAACGCGATCGCACGAAGGACGCAGCGCATCGGCTGCCGGCGCGCCGGCCTCGCCGTAGTCATTGCGGTGCTGGCCGCAGCCGCCGACATCTCCCCGGCGCGCGCGGATGTCGCCGGTATTTTCGATGCCGCAACCGTGACGACCACCGACGGCAAGCAGATCTACGAGCAGATCTGCCAGGGTTGCCACATGCCCCGTGCGCAGGGCGCGGTCGGCGCGGGACGTTATCCGGCGCTAGCCAAGGACCCGACCCTGGTATCGCGGCAATTCGCGGCGCTGACCGTACTCGCGGGACGGCGCAACATGCCGGCGTTCGGCGCCAAGCACGCGAAGGGATTCTTGGGCCCGCCGCTGATCCTCTCCGATGAGCAGATCGCGGCCGTGATCAACTATGTCCGCACGCATTTCGGCAATCACCATACGGACTCGCTGAGCGCGGCCGAGGTCGCGGCGCTCGACCGGTGAACGCGGCGCCGCCGGCGATGCGGCCTTAGGCGCGCGCGCCGAGCTGCCCGGCGCGGCTAGTGCGCGGGCGGCAGATTGCCGACTTGCTTCGCTTTGCGCAGCAGCATGGCGCTCGGGATCATTGCCAAAAAAATCAGCCCAAGAAACTTGAACACATCCAAGTAGCTCAATAAACGGGCCTGTTGGCCGACGATTTGGCCGATGACGGCAATGCTCTGCTGCGCGCCGGCGCCGCCGGTCACGTGCTGGAAATAGCTCGTCAGTGCGTCCCGCGCGCTTGCGAGCTGGGGACTCGCTTGCCTGATGTAGCCCGTCAGCACGCTCTCGTGGAATTGCGTACGCCGCGTCAGCAATGTCGAGACGACGGAAATGCCGACGCTGCCGCCGAGATTGCGCCACAGGTTGATCAGCGCCGAAGCGTTGTTGGTCTTGTCCTTCGGCAAGTCCATGAACGCGATCGTGTTGATCGGGATGAACAAGAATCCGAGGCCGAGCGCCTGATACAGCCGGGCGAGCATGATGTGCCGGTAGTCGGTCGCCAGATCGAAGTTCGCCATCAGCAGCAGCGAGCCGCCGCAGATCGCGAGACCGAACGTTATCATCCAGCGCACGTCGACCCTCGTGACGATGCGGCCGATGACGGGCATCAGCGGGATCAACGCCAACGCGCCAGGCGTGATCACCAGGCCGGCGTCCGTCGCCGTATATCCCAAGAGCTCCTGGACGAACGCGGGGACCAGGAAAGTACTGCTGAGCAAGATGAAGCCCAGCATGAACATCAGCGCGGAACTGATCGCGAAGGTGCGATTGCGGAGCAGCGCAAAATCGACGATCGGATTTTCGCGCCGAAACACCCACAGCACCAGGCCGATCAACGCCGCCGCGGCGACGACCGCCGTGATCGCGATCATTTTCGAATCGAACCAGTCGTCCTCCTGGCCGCGGTCGAGCACGATCTGCAGGGCGCCGAGCCCGATCGCGATCAAGCCGAAACCGATATAGTCGAAATTGATCTTCTCGCGGATGCCCCGCGCGCGGGCGGCGATCAAGTGCGGCGGATCCTCGATCAGTGCCGTGATCAACAGGAACAGCACGATGCCCACCGGGACATTGATCAGGAACACCCAGCGCCAGCTGATGTTGTCGGTGATCCAGCCGCCGAGCGTCGGCCCGATGGCGGGTGCGAAAACCGCGGCGATGCCGTACACCGCGAACGCCATGCCGCGCTTTTGCGGGGGAAAAGTGTCGCTGAGGATGGCCTGCCCGCTCGGCTGCAGGCCGCCGCCGGCCGCTCCCTGCACCGCGCGCATGACGACCAAAATGCCCAAATTCGGCGCCAATCCGCACAACAGCGAGGCGATCGTGAAGCCGGCGATGCAAGTCAAGAAGAACCGCTTGCGGCCCATCGCGGTCGACACCCAGCCGGAAATCGGCATGAAGATCGCGTTCGTGACCAAATAAGACGTCAGGATCCAGGAGGATTCGTCGAGACTTGCGCCGAGGTTGCCGGCGATATGCGGCAGCGACACGTTGGCGATGGAAATGTCGAGTATTTCCATGAACGCGGCGAGCGCCACGATCGGTGCGATCAGCCAGGGATTGATCGGGCGCCGGGACATCCGCCACTTTCCCATCAGTGTCGTGCAGCTTGCAACAGCGCACTCCGCACGCGGCCGGCCGCCGGGTTTTTCCGCCGGCACGGCGCCCGGGGAATTGTCGCCGGTCAATTGTGCTGCAGAACAGCAATTGCCTTGACAGCTGAGCGTGCGGTTCCTACAATCGCCGGCCTTTGTCGCCGGGCAACTCGTCCCGCGTCAGGTTTTCGCATCACTTCGAGTCGTCCCGCGAGGGGCGGCTCTCAAAGTTATTGGGCTCTCAAAAGGACCGTATGGCGACGACGACTCAATTGATCCGCACAGGCCGCAACGAGCCGGCGTGGAAATCGAAGGTTCCGGCATTGGCCGCCTCGCCGCAGAAGCGCGGCGTTTGTACGCGCGTCTACACGACGACCCCGAAAAAGCCGAATTCCGCGCTGCGTAAAGTATGCCGCGTGCGCCTGACCAACGGCTACGAAGTGTCCAGCTACATCGGCGGCGAGGGGCACAATTTGCAAGAGCACTCGGTGGTCTTGATCCGCGGCGGCCGCGTCAAGGATCTGCCCGGTGTCCGCTACCACACGGTGCGCGGCGCGCTCGACTGCGCGGGTGTCGGCGATCGTCGCCAAGGCCGGTCCAAGTACGGCGCGAAGCGCCCGAAGAAATGAATTCAAGCCGCATTAAAGAAGTATAGAGAAGTCGTATGTCCCGTAGAGCAGCCGCCCCGCATCGCACCATTCTCCCCGATCCCAAATTCGGCAACGACATGTTGGCCAAGTTCATCAATATGGTCATGGAGCGCGGCAAGAAGTCCGCCGCCGAAAAGATCGTCTACGGCGCGATCGACCGTATCGGCGATAAGACCGGCCGGGCCGGCGGCGATGCGATCGGCGTGTTGCAGCAGGCGCTCGACAACGTCAAGCCGGTCGTCGAAGTCAAGTCGCGGCGCGTCGGCGGTGCGACGTATCAGGTGCCCGTCGAAGTGCGCGCGAATCGCCGCCAGACGCTGGCGATGCGCTGGGTCATCGAAGCGGCCACGGATCGCAGCGAGAAGTCGATGGCGCATCGCCTCGCGGCCGAGCTGATGGAGGCCGCCGAGAATCGCGGTGCCGCGGTGCGCAAGCGCGAGGATACGCATCGCATGGCGGAAGCCAACAAGGCGTTCGCCCACTATCGCTGGTAAGCCGATCTGGCATCCGTGGCGGCCTCGGGGCGGCCCATCTTGAGGACATGACCGTGGCACGTACGACGCCCATAGAGCGCTACAGAAACATCGGTATCTCCGCTCACATCGACGCGGGAAAGACCACGGCGACCGAGCGCATCCTGTTCTATACCGGCGTGTCGCACAAAATCGGCGAAGTTCACGACGGCGCCGCGGTCATGGATTACATGGAGCAGGAACAGGAACGCGGCATCACGATCACGGCGGCTGCGACCACGTGCTTCTGGAAGGGGATGGACAAGAGCTTCCCCGAGCACCGCATCAACATCATCGACACGCCGGGCCACGTGGATTTCACGATCGAGGTGGAGCGCAGCCTGCGCGTGCTGGATTCGGCGGTCGCTGTTTACTGCGCCGTATCGGGCGTACAGCCGCAATCCGAGACCGTGTGGCGCCAGATGAACAAGTACGGCGTACCGCGCATCGCGTTCGTCAACAAGATGGACCGCGCCGGCGCGAACTTCTTGCGCTGTGTCGAACAGATCAAGACCCGCCTGCGCGGCCACCCCGTGCCGATTCAGCTGCCGATCGGCGCCGAAGAAGGCTTCAGCGGCGTCGTCGATCTCGTCAAGATGAAGGCCATCTGGTGGGACGACGAGACGCAAGGCATGAAGTTCGAATATCGCGAGATTCCCGCGGCGATGCGCAAGGAATGCGAACAATGGCGCGCCAATATGATCGAAACCGCCGCCGAGGGCGGCGAGGATTTGCTCAACAAGTATCTGGAGACCGGCGATCTCTCGGACGCCGAGATCAAGCGCGGTTTGCGCAGCAGGGCGCTGAAGAACGAGATATGCCTGGTGACTTGCGGTTCCGCGTTCAAGAACAAAGGCGTGCAAGCGGTGCTCGACGCCATCGTCGAGTACATGCCTTCGCCGGTCGAAGTGCCGCCGGTCAAGGGCCAAAGCGAGCGCGGCGAACCGATGACGCGTCGCGCCGACGACGGCGAGCCCTTCGCGGCGCTCGCGTTCAAGATTCTGAACGATCCGTTCGTCGGCAATTTGACGTTTTTCCGCGTTTATTCCGGCACGCTGAATTCGGGCGATCAAGTGTACGTGCCGAACCGCAACCGCAACGAACGGATCGGCCGGCTGTTGCAAATGCACGCCAGCGAGCGCTCGGAAATCAAGGAAGTCCGGGCCGGCGACATCGCCGCGGCCGTGGGGCTCAAGGACGTGACGACCGGAGACACGCTGTGCGATCCGGACAAGGTCATCATTCTGGAGAAAATGGAGTTCCCCGAGCCCGTGATCTCGGTCGCCGTCGAACCGAAGACCAAGGTGGATCAGGAGAAGATGGGTCTCGCATTGCAGCGCTTGGCAAAGGAGGATCCTTCTTTCCGCGTGCACACGGACCAGGAATCCGGCCAGACGATCATCTCCGGCATGGGTGAATTGCATCTCGAAATCATCGTCGATCGGATGAAGCGCGAATTCAAGGTGGAGGCGAACGTCGGCAAGCCTCAGGTCGCTTATCGCGAGACCATCCGGGCCACCGTGGAATCGGAGGGCAAATTCGTGCGCCAATCGGGCGGCCGCGGCCAATACGGCCACGTTTGGCTCAAGATCGAACCGCTGCAACCCGGCAAGGGCTACGAATTCGTCAATGGGATCGTCGGCGGGGCCGTGCCGCGCGAATTCATCCCCGCCGTCGACAAAGGCGTCCAGGAAGCGGTGCAGACCGGCGTCATCGCCGGATATCCGATCGTCGACGTCAAGGTCACGATTTTCGACGGTTCATATCATGACGTCGATTCGAACGAAATGGCCTTCAAGATCGCAGGTTCACTGGGCTTCAAGGAGGGATTTCGCAAGGCGAAGCCCGTTCTGCTGGAGCCGATCATGAAAGTCGAGGTCGTCACGCCGGAGGATTACTATGGCGACATCGTCGGCGACTTGAATCGCCGGCGCGGCCAAATCGTCGGCATGGAGGATTCGGCGTCCGGCAAGGTCGTCACGGCGGAAGTGCCGCTGGCCGAGATGTTTCAATATTCGACCGCGATGCGCTCGATGAGCCAGGGCCGCGCGAACTATACGATGGAGTTCGCCAAATACATGGAAGTGCCGAGCAACGTCGCCGAAGCCGTGATGAAGAAAGCTTCTTAAGATCTAAACCGCTGTAATTGCAATTCCAAGAGGTGTGCCGTGTCGAAGGGGAAGTTTGAGCGAACGAAGCCGCACGTGAACGTGGGGACGATTGGGCATGTGGATCATGGCAAGACGACCTTGACGGCGGCGCTGACGAAGGTGATGGCGGAGAAGTTTGGCGGTGAGTACAAGGCGTACGACCAGATTGACAAGGCGCCGGAGGAGCGTGCGCGCGGGATCACGATTGCGACCGCGCACGTGGAGTATCAGAGCGAGAAGCGTCACTACGCGCACGTGGATTGTCCGGGGCATGCGGACTACGTGAAGAACATGATCACCGGGGCGGCGCAGATGGACGGGGCGATTTTGGTGGTTTCGGCGGCGGACGGGCCGATGCCGCAGACGCGCGAGCACATATTGCTGGCCCGCCAGGTGGGGGTGCCGTACATCGTGGTGTACCTGAACAAGGCGGACATGGTGGACGATGCGGAGCTGTTGGAGCTGGTGGAGCTGGAGGTGCGGGATTTGCTGACGCTGTACAAGTTTCCCGGGGACAAGACGCCGATCATCACCGGTTCGGCGCTGAAGGCGCTGGAGGGGGATGGGGGCGAGATTGGGGTGCCCTCGGTGCTCAAGCTGGTGGCGGCGTTGGATGAGTACATCCCGGTGCCCAAGAGGGCGATAGACGGGGCGTTTTTGATGCCGGTGGAGGACGTATTTTCGATTGCGGGGCGCGGCACGGTGGTCACGGGGCGGATCGAGCGCGGGATCGTCAAGGTCAACGACGAGGTGGAGATTGTGGGGATCCGCACGACGCAGAAGACGACGTGCACGGGCGTGGAGATGTTTCGCAAGCTGCTCGATGAGGGGCAGGCGGGGGACAACGTGGGGGTATTGCTGCGCGGCACGAAGCGCGAAGAGGTGGAGCGGGGGCAGGTGTTGTGCAAGCCGGGCAGCATCAATCCGCACACCAAGTTCGAGGCCGAGGTGTACGTGCTGACCAAGGAGGAAGGCGGGCGGCACACGCCGTTTTTCAAGGGCTATCGGCCGCAGTTTTACTTTCGCACGACCGATGTGACGGGGGCGGTGGAGTTGCCGGCGGGCACCGAGATGGTGATGCCCGGGGACAACATCAAGATTGTGGTGGAGTTGATTGCGCCGATTGCGATGGAGCAGGGCTTGCGGTTTGCGATCCGCGAGGGCGGCAAAACCGTCGGCGCCGGCGTCGTCGCCAAGGTCATTGCTTGAATTCGCGCCATGCGCGACAGGAACGGGGCCGAAGCGCCCCAGGCCGATAACTGGGAAGAAATTTTATGTCGAACCAAAATATCCGTATTCGCTTGAAGGCCTTCGATCACCGGCTGATCGACAAGTCGGCGCGCGAAATCGTCGATACCGCGAAGCGCACGGGCGCGACCGTCAAGGGCCCGGTGCCCTTGCCGATCAAGATGGAGCGCTTTACGGTGCTGACGGCGCCGCATGGCGACAAGGACGCGCGGGATCAGTTCGAGATTCGCACGCACAAGCGCCTGATGGACATCCTGAATCCGACGGACAAGACCGTGGATGCGCTGATGAAGCTCGAACTCCCGGCCGGCGTCGACGTCCAAATCAAGTTGAACTGAGCCCTGATTCGGGTATACTCCCGCGTCCCATTTTGAGTGGTCGGAACGCGTGGGCGCCGACGCCAGAGGCCCGCTTTGAAGGGTCCTGGGGTCCCGAGTGCCCAAACCGCCGATCTGTTTGCAAGCTAAGCGAGGCCCATTGGCTCTCGCCGTGAGGATCGACAATGACCATTGGTCTGGTTGGCCGCAAATGCGGCATGACCCGCGTATTCACCGGCGCCGGGGTGACGGTTCCCGTCACCGTCGTCGAGGCCTTGCCGAATCGCGTGTCTCAAATCAAGAGCGACGAGACGGACGGCTACCGCGCGCTTCAAGTGACCGTCGGTTCGCGACGCGCCTCGCGGGTGACCAAAGCCCAGGCCGGGCACTTTGCCAAGGCAAATGTCGCTGCCGGAGCCCTATCGCATGAATTTCGCTTGCAGAAGGGCGAGGGTGAAGCGGTCGGTGTCGGCGCCGAACTCAAGGTCGACATGTTCACCGCTGGGCAGGCCGTCGATGTGACCGGCACGACGCTCGGCAAGGGTTTCGCCGGAACGATGAAGCGGCACAATTTCGCCGGCGGCATGAAGACTCACGGTAACTCGGTGTCGCACCGCGCTCCCGGATCGATCGGCCAGCGCCAGACGCCCGGCCGCGTGTTCAAAGGCAAGCGCATGTCCGGCCACATGGGTGTCCGTAATCGCACCATCGAGAATCTGCGCATCGTTGAAATAGACGTCGCGCGGAATCTGCTGTTGATCAGCGGCGCAGTGCCGGGTTCGGAGGGCGGCCGTGTCGTCGTGAGGCCCTCCGTCAAGGCCGCATCGCAAGTGCGCCGCCGCAGGCTGACGCCGAACAAGGCTCCGGCCGCCGCGGCGGCCAAGGGCGCCCCTGCCGCAAAGAGCGCCTCCAAGCCCGACAAGAGCAAGAAGTAGACGCCATGAAGCTCCAGCTCAAGAACTCCAAGGCCGGCGCAGAGATCCAATTGTCGGATATCGCGTTTGGACGCGCTTACAACGAGCCGCTCGTGCACCAAGTCGTGACGGCCTATATGGCCGGCGGCCGTGCGGGCACGAAGGCGCAAAAGACGCGCGCGGAAGTCCGAGGCGGCGGCAAGAAACCCTGGAGTCAAAAGGGCACGGGCCAAGCGCGGGCCGGATCGATCCGCAGCCCCATATGGGTCGGCGGCGGGCGGGCCTTCGCGGCGCGGCCCCGGGACTTCACGCAGAAGGTCAACCGCAAGATGTATCGCGCGGCGATGCAGTCGATGGTCTCCGAATTGATCCGCCAGGACCGCCTGTTCGCCGTCGAATCCTTGGACTTGGCGGCGCCGAAGACCAAATTATTGATCGGCAAGTTGGCGGAATTCGGTTTGACGCGCGCGTTGATTCTCGTCGAGGCCTACGAGGAGAAGCTGTTTTTGGCGGCCCGCAATGTTCCGTACGTGGACGTGATGCCGGTCGCCTCGCTCGACCCGGTCAGCTTGCTTAGTCACGACAAGGTGTTGGCCACAGTCGGTGCGTTGAAACTGCTGGATGCGCGTCTCGGAGGCGCCGATGAATAAAGAGCGATTGATGACCGTGCTGATCCAGCCGCATATCTCCGAAAAGGCGGCGACGGTTACCGAGAAGGCGAATCAATACGTTTTTCGCGTGCGCGACGACGCCTCGAAGTCGGAGGTCAAGCAGGCCGTCGAGCTGATGTTCGAGGTCAAGGTCGAAGGAATCAACCTGTTGAATAAACCAGGCAAGACGCGCCGCTTCAAAAATGTCACCGGCAAGCGCAACGGCTACAAGAAGGCCTATGTGCGCCTGCAGACCGGGCAGTCGATCGATTTTACCGGCGGCCCGGCGAAGTAAGGGGATCCCATGGCACTGATCAAAATGAAGCCGACCTCGCCGGGCACGCGCTTCGTCGTCAAGGTCGATCGATCGCACCTGCACAAGGGCGGGCCGCTCGCCGCATTGACGACGAAAAAGAATCGCACCGGCGCCCGCAATCATTTCGGCCGGCAGACGACGCGCCATATCGGCGGCGGCCACAAGCAGCGCTACCGGGTCGTCGACTTCAAGCGCGACAAGGACGGCGTTCCGGGCGTCGTCGAGCGCCTGGAATACGATCCGAACCGAACGTCGCATCTCGCCTTGGTGCTCTACCAGGACGGCGAGCGACGCTACATATTGGCGCCGAAGGGCGTCGCAGCCGGCGACGAGATCCGCTCGGGCGCCGATGCGCCGATCAAAGCCGGTAACGCGCTGCCGCTGCGGCACATACCGGTCGGCAGCACGGTGCACAACGTCGAGTTGAAGGTCGGCAAGGGCGGGCAGCTCGCGCGCAGTGCCGGAAGTTCGGCGCAATTCGCGGCCCGCGAGGGGCTGTACGCCAGCCTGCGATTGAAGTCGGGCGAATTGCGCAAGGTGCACGTCGATTGCCGCGCGACCATCGGCGAAATCGGCAACGAGGAGCACAACCTGCGCGTCTTCGGCAAGGCCGGAGCCGTGCGTTGGCTCGGCGTGCGGCCGACGGTCCGCGGCGTCGTGATGAATCCGGTCGATCATCCGCACGGTGGCGGCGAAGGCAAGTCCGGCCAGGGTAATCCCCACCCGGTCAGCCCATGGGGCTTGCAGACCAAGGGCAAGAAGACCAGGCGCAACAAGCGCACCGACAGCATGATCGTGCAGCGCCGCAAGAACAAACGACTGTAGTCAACGATTGGAGAACACTTAAGTGCCTCGTTCGCTAAAAAAAGGTCCGTTCGTCGACTTGCATCTGGCCAAGAAGGTCCAGGTCGCAAGCCAGAAAAACGATCGCCGTCCGATCAAGACGTGGTCGCGGCGCTCAATGGTCATTCCTGACATGGTCGGGTTGACGATCGCGGTACACAACGGGCGGCTGCACGTGCCCGTGCTGGTGTCGGAGAACATGGTCGGGCACAAGCTCGGCGAGTTCGCGCCGACGCGCACGTTCAAGGCGCATTCCGGCGACAAGAAAGTATCGGTGGCGGAGTAAGACATGCAAACCAAGGCAATACTACGCCACGCCAGAATATCGCCGCAGAAATGCCGGTTGGTCGTCGACACGATCCGCGGCAAGTCCGCGACGCTCGCGGTGAACACCTTGAAGTTCATGCCCAAGAAAGGCGCGAAGATCGTCTTGAAGGTGCTCGATAGCGCGATCGCGAACGCCTACAACAACTTCAACGCCGATGTCGACGATCTGAAGGTCACGCGGATCGAGGTCGACGCCGCGCCGATGCTGAGGCGCTTCCACGCGCGCGCGAAGGGGCGCGGCGTGCGCATCGCCAAGCGCAATAGTCACATCCTTGTCCAAGTATCCGACGGGAAGCGAGACGCCTAATGGGTCAGAAAGTAAATCCGATTGGCATACGGCTCGGCATCACGCGGGACTGGTCGTCCAGGTGGTATGCCGGCACGAAGACGTTCGCCTCGAATATCCACACCGATCATTTGGTGCGGCAATACCTGAACAAGAAGCTCATTGACGCCTCGGTCAGCCGCATACACATAGAGCGGGCCGCCCGGCGCGCCAACATCACGATTCACACCGCCAGGCCGGGAATCGTCATCGGCAAGAAGGGCGAGGACATCGAGAAGCTGCGCACGGCGGTCGCGAAGATTCTCGGAATGACGATGCAGGACGTGCGTCTGAACATCGCCGAGATCCGCAAGCCCGAACTCGATGCGAAGTTGGTCGCCGAGGGAATCTCGCAGCAGCTCGAGAAGCGCGTGATGTTCCGGCGCGCGATGAAGCGCGCCGTGACGAACACGATGCGTTCCGGCGCGCTCGGAATCAAGGTGCGGATCTCGGGTCGGCTCAACGGCTCCGAGATCGCGCGAACGGAGACGAACCGCGAGGGCCGCGTGCCGCTGCACACCTTCCGCGCCGACATCGACTATGGATTGGCCGAGGCGCAGACGACCTACGGGGTCATCGGCATCAAGGTTTGGATCTTCAAGGGCGAAGTGTTCGATCAGCCGGAACCCGAAATCATCGAGGCGGAGGCCGAGGCGCCGAAAGCCGCCGAAGCGCCGCCGCCGCCGGCCGGTTGAACTAGGTAACGACACATGATGCAGCCGAAGCGGACCAAGTTCCGCAAACAATTCAAGGGCAAGATCGCCGGCCGAGCGCAGCGGGGAAACTTCGTCGCGTTCGGCGAGTACGGACTCAAGGCGACGGGCCGGTGCCGCATGACGGCTCGCGAGATCGAGGCCGCGCGCCGCGCCATCTCGCGCCACGTGAAGCGCGGCGGGCGCATTTGGATCCGCGTGTTCCCCGACGTGCCGATCACCCAGAAGCCGCTCGAAGTGCGCATGGGCAGCGGCAAGGGCAACGTCGAGTACTGGATCGCGCGCGTGCTTCCGGGCAAGGTGCTGTTCGAGATGGAAGGCATGAGCGAGACGATCGCGCGCGAGGCGTTCCGTTTGGCCGCCGCGAAACTGTCGGTGTCCACGGCGTTCGTCAAGCGCCAGGTGCGCACATGAAGGCGAAGAATTTGCGCGACAAGAGCGCCAAGGACCTCGGCGAGGAGCTGCTCAAGCTGCGACGCGAGCAATTCAATCTGCGCATGGCGCGCGCGACCGGTCAGGCGGCGAAGCCGGATCAATTTGCCAAGGTGCGCAAGAACATTGCGCGCGTGAAGACTGTGCTGGGCCAGACGAAGGCCGGCGCCGCCAAGGTAAGCGGAGGTAAGGCGTGATGTCGACCGAGACCGAGAACACTACAACTCCCGCGGCGGCGCAGGTCCCGGGCCAGAGACTGCTGACGGGCAAGGTGGTCAGCAACAAGATGGACAAGACGATCGCCGTTTCGGTGGAACGCTTGGTCAAGCATCCGACCTACGGCAAATACATCCGCCGGACGACCAAGCTCCTCGCGCACGATCAGAACAACGAGTGCAAGGAAGGCGATACGGTGTCCATCAAGCCCTGCCGGCCTATGTCGCGGCGCAAATCCTGGGTGCTGGTGCGCGTCGTCGAACGCGCGTCGGCCGTGTAGAGAATCGCCATGATCCAAATGCGAACCATCCTGAATGTGGCCGACAACAGCGGCGCCAAGCGGCTGATGTGCATCAAGGTGCTCGGCGGCTCGAAGCGCCGCTATGCCGCCGTCGGCGACGTGATCAAGGTCAGCGTCAAGGACGCGATTCCCCGCGGCAAGGTCAAGAAGGGCGAGGTTTACGACGCGGTCGTGGTGCGCACGAAGAGCGGTGTTCGCCGCTCCGATGGATCGCTGATCCGTTTCGATACGAATGCGGCAGTGCTTCTGACGAACAAGCTCGAGCCGATCGGCACTCGAATCTTCGGGCCGGTGACCCGCGAGCTGCGCAACGTGCAGTTCATGAAGATCATTTCGCTCGCGCCTGAAGTGCTTTAACCGAGAGTGCGCCGATGAAAAAGATTCGCAAGGGCGACACGGTGATCGTGATCGCAGGTCGGGACAAGGGGCGCCGCGGCGCCGTCATCGAGGTGATGGCGGATGACCGCGTGCGCGTCGAAGGCCTGAACATGTCCAAGAAGCATCAACGTCCGAACCCGCAGATCGGCCAAGCCGGCGGCATCATCGAGCGCGAGGCGCCATTGCACATTTCGAACGTGCTCATCTTCAATCCGGCGACGCAAAAGGGCGACCGTGTCGGGTTCAAGGCGCTCGAGAACGGCCGCAAGGTTCGGGTGTTCAAGTCGAACGACGAAGTCGTCGACGCGAAGTAGATCTCGAGAGGCGAACATGGCAAGACTGAAGCAAATTTACCGCGAGAAGATCGTGCCCGAACTCAAGCAGAGCTTGGGTCTGAAGAACGCGATGCAGGTCCCCCGTATCGTCAAGATCACGGTCAACATGGGAGTCGGCGAGGCAGTGGCCGACAAGAAGGTCATGGACGCGGCGACGAACGACATGGCGATGATCACGGGCCAGAAGGCCGCCGTGACCAAGGCCAAGAAATCGGTCGCGACTTTCAAGGTGCGCGACGGCCAGGCGATCGGCTGCAAAGTGACGCTGCGCGGCGCCAGGATGTACGAGTTCCTGGATCGGCTGGTGAACATAGCGATACCGCGGATCCGGGATTTCCGCGGCATCAGCACGCGCTCGTTCGACGGACGCGGCAATTACAGCTTGGGTGTCAGGGAGCAAATCATTTTCCCGGAAATCCAATACGATCAAATCGATCAAATTCGTGGCATGGACATCACCATTTCCACGTCGGCGAGGGACGACAAACACGGTCGCGCGCTGCTCGAAGCCTTTAATTTTCCGTTTCGTAAGTAGGTAGGCCCATGGCAAAGACGAACATGCTCATGCGCGAGAAGCGCCGCCTGAAGGTCGCGAAGAAATACGCGGCCAGGCGCGCCGAGCTGAAGGAGCTGATCCGCGACCCGAAGACCGGTCCCGAGGAGCGGGTGGAAGCGCAGGCCGAGCTGCAGCGGCAACCGCGCGACGCCTCGGCTTCGAGGCAGCGCAACCGCTGCTCGATCACCGGCCGTTCGCGCGGCGTCTATCGCAAGTTCGGCCTTGCGCGCACGAAGCTTAGGGAAGCGGCGAATCGCGGCGAGATTCCTGGTCTATCGAAGGCAAGCTGGTGAGGCGCGCACAATGAGCATGACTGATCCGATCGCCGATCTGTTGACGCGTATTCGCAACGCGCAGTCCGCCGGCAAGCCGACGGTATCCGTCGGCTCATCGAAGCTGAAGACGGCCATTTTAAAAGTGCTGAAGGATGAGGGCTACATCGGCGGCTACGGTCTCGAGACGAACGGCGCCAAGACGACTTTGTCGATCGAGTTGAAGTACCACGACGGCCGGCCGGTGATCGACCGCATAGAGCGCATCAGCCGGCCCGGCTTGCGTATCTACAGGGGCAAGGACGAGTTGCCTAAGGTCCTCGGCGGGCTCGGCGTTGCGGTGGTCTCGACGCCGCAAGGCATCATGACCGACCGTCAGGCGCGCGCCGCCGGCACCGGTGGCGAAGTTCTCTTTGTTGTTCAATAGGGTCGTCACCGAAGGTTCTCAATCATGTCTCGAGTCGCGAAAATGCCGGTTGATTTGCCTCAGGGCGTCAGCGCCACGATCGGCGCCGATGCGGTGACGGTCAAGGGTGCCAAAGGTTCGCTGAGCTTGTCGCTGAAGAGCGGCATCAAAGTCGTGCAGAACGGCAAGCATCTGGCCGTCGAAGCCACGGGTTCCGCCGAAGGCACGGGTGCCGCCGAAGCATTGAACGCGGTCGCGGGGTCGACGCGCGCGCACTTGGCAAACATGGTCACCGGCGTCACCAAGGGCTACGAAAAGAAGCTCGAATTGGTCGGGGTCGGCTACCGCGCGTCGGTGCAGGCCAAGAACTTGAGCCTAACGCTGGGATTCTCGCACTTGATCAATTTTCCGATTCCCGAGGGAATCACGATCGAGACGCCCAGTCAGACCGAGATCGTCGTCAAGGGTATCGATCGTCAGCGCGTCGGCCAGACCGCCGCGGAGATCCGCGGATTCAAGCCACCCGAGCCCTATAAGGGCAAGGGCGTGAAGTACTCCGACGAGAAGATTGCGCTCAAGGAAGCGAAGAAGAAATAATCCTATGAAACCAGATAAACGGGACATCCGCCTGCGCCGCGCGTTGCGGGGCCGCGTCAAGATAAAAGAGCTCGCCGCGGTGCGCCTCTCGGTGCACAGGACGCCGCAGCATATATATGCGCAGATCATCGCCCCGGAAGGCGATCGGGTGCTCGTCGCCGCGTCGACGCTGCAGAAGGACGTGCGCGGCGGCTTGAAGACGACGGGGAACATCGAAGCGGCGAGGGCCGTGGGCCGCGCGATCGCCGAGCGCGCGAAGATCAAGGGGATATCGAAGGTCGCGTTCGACCGTTCCGGGTTCAAGTATCACGGGCGCGTCAAAGCGCTCGCGGATGCCGCGCGCGAAGCGGGTCTCGAGTTCTAAAGAGGATCAAAGAGCGCTATGGCAAGAGTAGAAAAACCAATGTCCGGCGACGACCTGCTCGAGAAGCTGGTCGCCGTCAACCGTGTCGCCAAAGTCGTCAAGGGCGGCAAGCAATTCGGCTTTACGGCGCTGACCGTCGTCGGCGACGGAGCGGGGCGCGTCGGCTTCGGGTACGGCAAGGCCCGTGAAGTTCCGGTGGCGATCTCCAAGGCGATGATGCAAGCGCGCAAGAGCTTGGTCAACGTCTCGTTGAAGAACGACACCCTGTTCTACGCGGTCAAGGGACGTCACGGAACCACGCGCGTGTACATGCAGCCGGCCGCGGACGGCACCGGCGTCATCGCCGGCGGCGGCATGCGCGCGGTTTTCGAATGCGCCGGAGTGCGCAACGTGCTCGCCAAAAGCTACGGCTCGCGCAACCCGATCAACGTCGTGCGCGCGACGATGGATGCGCTTGCGAAGCTACGCACGCCCGACGACATCGCGGCGAAGCGCGGCAAGACCGTAGCGGAACTCATAGGTTGAGGCCATGACCGATAAACTAGTCAAAGTTACGTTGATCAAGAGTCTCGCCGGTCAGCTCGCCAATATCGCGAATTCCGCCCGGGGCCTCGGCCTTCGCAGGATCGGCCATACCGTCGTGGTTGCCGATACGCCGTCGAATCGCGGCATGATCAATACGGCGAGCCATATGTTGGCGGTTGCGCCCATGGCCGGTTCGGAGAAACGCTAATGCGGTTGAATACGATCAAGCCGGGCGCCGGATCGAAGCGCACTCACCTGCGCGTCGGCCGCGGCGCCTCGGCGGGCCAGGGCAAGACCTGCGGCCGCGGCGTCAAGGGTCAGCGCGCCCGTAAGGGCGGTTATCACAAGACCGGCTTCGAAGGCGGTCAGATGCCCTTGCAGCGGCGCTTGCCGAAGACCGGCTTCCGCTCGGCCCTGAAGGCGTCGCGCGCGGAGTTGACGCTGACCGACCTGATGCGCGTCAGCGCGCCTGATGTGACGCTCGCCGCCCTCGTCGAGGCGAACTTGGTGCCCGCGAACACCAAGCTCGTCAAGGTGATTCTATCCGGCACGGTGACCGGAGCCTACGCGATCAGGGACAAGGCGATCACGGCGACCAAGGGCGCCAAGAGCGCGATCGAAGCGGCCGGCGGCCGGTTCGAGGCTTAGACGAGGCGCCGCATGTCGACTTCAAGCACCAACGCCGCAGCCGCCCTAGGGGACATGACGCGCTTCGCCGAGATGCGCAAGCGTCTGCTGTTCCTCGTGGGCGCCCTGGTCGTCTACCGCATCGGCACCTTCATACCGGTGCCGGGGATCGACGCGGCGAAGTTTGCGGCGTTCTTCTCGACGCAGCAGGGCACGCTGCTCGGGGTGTTCAATATGTTTTCCGGCGGCGCACTGCAGCGCTTCAGCATCTTTGCGCTGAACGTGATGCCCTACATCACCGCTTCGATCATCGTGCAGATGGCCTCGATGGTTTACCCGCCGTGGTCGCAGATTCGCAAGGATGGCGAGTCCGGCCGGCGCAAGCTGACGCAATACACGCGTTACGGCACCGTGGGACTCGCGGCATTTCAGGGATTCGGCGCGGCGCTCGCGATTCAAAATTCGGGCAGCCACCTGGTGCCGAACCCCGGTCCGCAATTCCTGTTCATCGCGACGATTTCGATCACGACCGGAACGATGTTCATCATGTGGCTGGGCGAACAGATGACCGAGCGCGCCGTGGGCAACGGCATCACGATGATCATCGTCGCCGGCATCGTCGCGGGCCTGCCGCGGGCGATCGGCAACACGCTCGAAATGGTGCGATCCGGCGAAATGAACCCGCTGATCGTCTTGCTGATTCTGGTCGTCGTCATTTTGGTGACGTTGTTCTGCGTTTTCGTCGAGCAGGCGCAACGCAGGATTCAAGTCAATTACGCGAAGCGCCAAATGGGGCGGCGCATGATGCAAGGCCAAAGCACCCACTTGCCGTTCAAATTGAACATGGCCGGCGTGATTCCGCCGATCTTCGCCTCCAGCCTGCTGGTCTTCCCGGCGACGATCGCGCAGTTCTTCGGCAATAGCCCGAACCCGAATCCGGTGCAGCGTCTGTTGCAGCGGATCGCGGCGGTGCTCGGCTATGGGCAACCGCTGCACGTCCTTCTGTTCGCACTGCTGATCATCGGCTTTTCGTTTTTTTACGTGGCGCTGGTCTATGACGCGCGGGACACCGCCGATAACTTGAAGAAGGCCGGCGCATTCATACCGGGCATTCGGCCCGGCCAGCAGACCGGCGACTACCTCGACAAGGTGCTGACGCGGCTGACCTTGTGGGGCGGGCTCTACATCATGGCGGTGTGCTTGCTGCCGGAACTGCTGCGCATGGCGAATCCCGCCATTCCGTTCCAATTCGGCGGCACGTCGCTGCTGATCATCGTCGTCGGCGTCATGGACTTCGTCGCGCAAGCCTATTCGCACATGATGTCGCACCAATACGAAGGGCTGATGAAAAAGGCCAGCCTACGGGGCATCGGGAGCAAGAAATGAAAGTACGTCCTTCGGTCAAGAAGATTTGCAAGAACTGCAAAGTCGTGCGCCGCCGCGGCGTCGTCTACATCATCTGCAGCGACGCGCGGCACAAGCAGCGGCAAGGTTGACGCCGTGACGCCGGCCGCAGCAGCTAATGAATTGATCTATAGAGGGTTTTTCTATACAATTGCGCACTTTTTTCCCGTGCGCTTAGCGGAGAAATAGATGGCGCGTATCGCCGGCATCAATATCCCGATGAACAAGCATGTCGTCATCGGCTTGACTCACATTTTCGGCATCGGCAACCGCCGCGCGGCGCTCATATGCGATGCGGCCGGCGTGAAGCACAGCGTCAAGGTGAAGGATTTGACCGACGCCGAGGTCGCTGGGCTGCGCTCGCATGTCGCCAAGTTCGCCGTCGAAGGCGATTTGCGGCGCGAAGTGTCGATGAACATCAAGCGTCTGATGGACCTCGGCTGCTACCGCGGCATCCGTCATCGCAAGGGCTTGCCGATGCGTGGGCAGCGCACGCGCACCAACGCGCGGACGCGCAAGGGTCCGCGCAAACAGGCGGTCAAGATGAACGCACCGCCGGGCAAAGTGTAAGGCAGAAAGAGACGAACTATGGCTGATCAAAAGCAGAACGCGGGCCCAGGCGGCGCGCCCCAAGGGCAAGGGCAAGGCGGCAAGCCGGCGCGCAAAAAAGTGCGCAAGAACGTACTCGATGCGATCGCGCACGTGCATGCCTCGTTCAACAATACGATCATTACGATCACGGACCGGCAAGGCAACACCTTGTCATGGGCGACCTCGGGCGGCTGCGGCTTCCGCGGCTCGCGCAAGTCCACGCCGTTCGCGGCGCAAGTCGCCGCGGAGCGCGCCGGCACGGCCGCGCAGGAGCACGGCGTCAAGAACGTCGAAGTGCGAGTCATGGGGCCCGGCCCCGGCAGAGAATCCGCGGTGCGCGCGCTGAACGGCTGTGGTCTCAAGGTCACGAACATCGAAGACGTGACGCCGATCCCGCACAACGGCTGCCGCCCGCCGAAAAAGCGCCGCGTCTAACACCCAAGGGTTTGTAATGGCAAAATATACTGGTCCCAAGTGCAAGTTGTCCCGCCGCGAAGGCACGGACCTCTTCTTGAAGAGCGGAGTCAAGCCGCTCGAGTCGAAGTGCAAGCTCGAAGTGCCGCCCGGCGGCGTCAAGAGCGAACGCAAGCAACGGCTTTCGGAGTACGGCTTGCAGTTGCGCGAGAAGCAGAAGCTGCGGCGCATGTACGGCGTGCTGGAGCGGCAGTTCCGGAACTATTACCAGAAAGCCGCCGGACGCCCCGGCGCCACGGGCGAGACCCTGCTGCAATTCCTGGAATGCCGGCTGGACAACGTCGTGTACCGGATGGGATTTGCGGCGACGCGCGCCGAAGCGCGCCAGCTCGTCAGCCACAAGGGCGTGGCCGTCAACGACAAACTCGTCAACATCGCCTCCTATCAGTGCAAGGCTGGAGACGTGATCAATTTGCGCGAGCGGGCCAAGAAGCAAACTCGCGTGCAGGCGGCCCTGACCATCGCCGCTCAAGTCGGTTTTCCAGATTGGGTCGAGGTGGACGACAAAAAGATGTCGGGCGTTCTCAAGTCCGTTCCGGACCGCCAGGAGATCCTGCCGGACATCAATGAGAGCCTCGTCGTCGAGTTGTACTCCAAGTAGCGCTCGGCAGCCGCCGGCTGCCGGGGATCCGCGATTAGTAAACGTAGGTGATATCCATGCAGGGATCGATCAATGAGTTTTTGAAGCCCCGAGTTGTCAAGGTACAGCCGGTCTCGCCGCGGCACGCGCGCATCGTGATCGAACCGTTCGAACGCGGCTTCGGCCACACGCTCGGCAACGCGCTGCGGCGCGTTCTGTTGTCGTCTCTACCGGGCGCCGCGATCACGGAAATCGAGATCGACGGAGTTCTGCATGAGTACACGGCGATCGAAGGCGTGCAGGAGGATGTCGTCGACATCCTGCTGAACCTGAAAGCCGTCGCGATACGCATGCATTCGCGCGATCTGGCGGAAATCCGTCTGCACAAGAAGGGACCCGGTCCGGTAACGGCCGGAGATATATCGACGGATCACGATATCGAGATTTTGAACCCGGATCTGGTGATTGCCAATTTGACCAAAGCCGGCGAGTTGTCGATGTCCCTGAAGGTCGAGCGTGGCCGCGGCTATCGCCCAGCCGCGCAACGACTAGCGTTCGAAGAGCAGTCTCGCCCGATCGGCCGGCTGCAGCTCGACGCCTCGTTCAGTCCTGTCCGCAAGGTGACTTATAACGTCGAGAGCGCGCGCGTGGAGCAGCGCACCGATCTCGACAAGCTGATACTCGATATCGAGACGAACGGCACGATCGACCCGGAAGAGGCGATCCGGCGCGCCGGCGGGATCCTCAAGGATCAGTTGTCCGTGTTCGTCGATCTGCAGGGTCAGGATGAGTCGACGACGAAGGCCACCGAGACCCAGTTCGATCCGATATTACTGCGCCCGGTCGATGAATTGGAATTGACGGTGCGCAGCGCGAACTGTCTGAAGGCCGAGAACATCCATTACATCGGCGATCTCGTGCAGCGGACGGAAGTCGAGTTGCTGCGCACGCCGAATCTCGGCAAGAAGTCGCTGACCGAGATCAAAGAGGTTCTCGAAAGCCACGGCTTGACCCTCGGCATGCGCATCGACAACTGGCCTCCGCCGGGCTTGAAACGCGACGACGAGCGCGACAGCCTATAATTTTGCGAACCCGAAGGTCTTATATTTATGCGCCATAGAAACAGCGGCCGTCAGCTATCGCGGAATTCCTCGCACCGGCACGCGTTGCTGCGCAATATGGCCACATCGCTTTTGCGGCACGAGACCATACGAACGACCGTGCCGAAGGCGAAGGAACTGCGCCGCGTCGTCGAACCGCTGATCACCTTGGCGAAGGTCGATTCCCTGGCCAAACGGCGCTTGGCGCTCGCGCGCCTGCGCGATGCGACCGTCGTCGAGAAGCTGTTCACCGAGCTCGGACCGCGCTTCAAGACGCGCGCCGGCGGTTACACGCGAATCCTGAAGATGGAGCCGCGGCCGGGCGATTCAGCGGACATGGCGTTGATGCAGTTGGTCGAAGCGCTCGTGGTGCAAGCGGCGAAGCCGGCGGACGATGATACGGCAGCGAAGCCGAAGCGCGGCCGCAAGGCGAAGGCGGCCGGCGATGATGCCGCGGCGAAGCCGAAGCGCAGTCGCAAGGCGAAGGCGGCCGCCTAATCTCGCGATCGGCGGCATCGCTGCCGCGGTAGCCCCGGCCATCAGGCTGCAGGTCGATTATTCTTCAAAAGCACGGGGATCGAAAATCATGAGCATAGCGAGCGAATTCAAAGAATTTGCGATGAAGGGCAACGTCGTCGACATGGCGGTGGGCGTCATCGTCGGTACCGCTTTCGGCAAAATCGTCTCCTCGCTGGTCAGCGACGTCGTGACGCCGGTCCTGGGCAAGTTGATCGGCGGCGTGAATTTTGCGGATCTCGCGGTCGGCCTGGGCGTGGATCCAAAGGGCGCCCAAGTGCTGCTCAAGTACGGCGTGTTCCTGCAATCGGTCTTTGATTTCTTGATCATCGCGTTCGTATTGTTCTTGGCGCTGCGAGGCATCAACAAACTGAAGAAGCCCGTTCAGGTGGCCCCCGCGCCGCCGCCGCCGCCTCGTCAAGAGATCTTGCTCGAAGAGATACGCGATGCTTTGAGGAACCGCGCCTAGGCAGTCGCGTTGCGCGCCTGGGCAGTCGCGTTCCGCGCCTGGGCAAAGGCGTTGCGGGTCATGTTTTCCGGCGCGGCGGCCGTGGTGACCACGTTGTCTTCGATGCGGATACCGCCGTAGGGCCGAAGCGCCTCGACCATCGGCCAATTGATGTACTCGCGCCGCTGGTCGGCACGCGCCGCGGCCAGTAGCGAATCGATCAGATAAACGCCGGGTTCGACCGTCACGACGACGCCGGGCTCGAGCAAGCGCGTCATCCGCAAATACGGGTGACCCTCCGGGCGCTTGCGCTCATGGCCGTCCGAATCCGCCATGATCCCGCCGACGTCGTGGACTTGCAGCCCGAGCAGGTGACCGATGCCGTGCGGGAAGAATACGCCGGTGAGGCCGAGTTCGATGGCGGCCTCGCCGGGTCGATCGATCAGACCGACGCGGTGCAACAGATCCCCGATCAAGCGGTGCGCGGTCAAATGCACCTCGCGATAGTCGCGGCCGGCGACGATCTCCGCGCACAGTTGCAGTTGCGCGCGGTCCATCTCGCCAATGAGATCCGCATAGACTCCCGCAGCCGCGGCGTGGCTGCGGGTGATATCGGCGGCATAACCCCGATATTGCGCGCCGGCGTCGATCAGCAGCGATCTGAGCGGCTGCGCAGTGCTGCGATCCAAATGCTGGTAATGCAGGACGGCGGCGTGTTCGTTATAGGCGACGATGTTGTTGTAGGGCATCTCCTCTTCCCGTTGGCCGCAGGCCTCCAGGTAGCGCATGTGCGCCGCGTATTCGGATGCGCCTTCGCAAAACGCCGCCAACGCCGCCGCATGTCCCCGTACGCCGAGCGCATTCGCGCGGCGCATGCATTCGATTTCGTATTCGGTCTTGACCGCGCGCTCGAAGTGCATCCGGTTCAACAATTCCGGCGGATTGATTTCAAAATCGGTGGACTTGGCCGCCTCCGGTGGGCCGATAAAGGCGGTGCGGCCGGACTTCGGCCAATGCGCAGCGGCGTCCGTCGATTGCCGTATCGGCGTGATTTCGAGTTCGCTCGCCCACGCGGCCCGAGGCAGATCGGCGGCCTTGTGCCAATAATCAATCGGTTGGTAAAACAGCAACTTAGGCCGGTCTCCGGGCCGAAATACCAGCAGGGACTGCGGGTTGTCGATCAGCGGCACCCAGGCTTTGAAATGCGGGTTCGTTTTGAATGGATAGTCCTGGTCGTCGAGAAACTGGGTGGGCGCCTGGCCGGAATGCACGACGAGGGCGTCGAATCCGGTCGCCGCGAGCGAGCGCTCGGCGCGCCGCGCGATCTCGCGCAGGTGCCCAGGGTATAGCTGATCCAGACGGTCTATGCCCACGCTGCCTCCATAAGTCGCCGTAGCGATCCTTGCGCCTAGAATACTGTACATTGCTTAAGTACATCGATGTCCGGGCGGGGTATGGCGCTCTGCCGACCTTCGCGCCTGCTTAACCCAAATACGGATCTGCTGCGTTTAATGCTCCGAATGTTGCAAGAAAGTGATATCAAAGTGCGCGAAAACACTCTAAACTGGGCGGCGATTTCTTGGTGAAGATCCAAGATCCTGCAGCCTGCCTATAACGTTTTTCACTAAATAATTTTGGGGTATCGATAGATGAAGACCAAACTTGCTCTAAGTGCTATTGCCGCCGCGTTCATTCTGAGTGCTTGCGCGAAGACCGAGGCCCCGGCTCCGGCTCCCGCCGAAACCGCGGCACCGTCTGCCGCCGCTCCCGCCGAACCGATGGCCGCCCCTGCCAGCGATGCATCTGCGGCAGGTGCTGCCGCTGAGTCGGCCGCCTCGACGGCCAGCCCGTAATCGGCGAACGCTGATTGCGCGGGCGCCCGGGCGGGCGGCTGAAAGGCCGATCCGTTCGGGCGCTCCTTCGTCGGTGCGAAGAAATCGGTGTCGCAGTGCCCATCAGTATTCGCGACTGCAAATACTCGAAAAAAGACCGGCAATGGATTCAGGACGTCTATAGCGAATATCTAGACTCGCTTTCCGACTTGAACACCGGCTTTTATTCCGTCATCGGCACGGATAGTCAGCAGCAAGACAGCATCTTCGCGCATTGGTTCGCCAACGACCATTCCCATCCTCTGGTAATCACCAAAGGGTCCGAGTCGGTCGGCTTTGCGCTCGTCAGCCGCCCGCGCTATCCGAAGTCCGGCGAAACGTCGGCGGAATACTTCATGTCGGAGTTCTTCGTCCGCAAGCCGCACAGACTGGCGGGTGTGGGGCGCGATGCCGCCACACTGATATTCGACCGCTTCGCCGGCGAATGGGAAATCATCGAATACCAGCGCAATCCGGGATCGGTTGCGTTTTGGCGCAAGGTTCTCGCGAGCTACGCGCGCGGCCGTTACATCGAACGCTCGCGCAACGGCGAGATACACCAGCGGTTCAGGAGCGGGCCGCCGGCGCTGCGCGGGGCTTGAGATCCGAGCCGGCGCCGAGCTCAACGGCGATCGCCGCGGCAAGATAAGCGACGTTTTGCGGCATGACGCCGGCCAAGTTCATGCGGCTATCGCCGGTCATGTAAACATGGTGGCGCTCGCGCAGCCGCTCGACACCTCCCGGCGAGGCGCCGAGCAAGGAAAACATGCCGTGCTGGCCGCGCAAATACTCGAACGCGTCGCCGCCGGTAACGCGCCGCAAATGATCCGCGAGCAGCTTGCGCATCTGCCGGATGCGGCCGCGCATCGCCGAGAGCTCTTTCACCCATGCTTGCCGCAGCGGCGCGTCCGCGAAGATTTGCGCGGCGATCGCCGCGCCATGATCCGGAGGCATCGAGTAAATCCCGCGCGCGATCTGCAGCACATGGCTCTTCGCGGCGGCGGCGCGCGTCTCGTCCTCGGCGATCACGATCAGGGCGCCGACGCGCTCGCGGTAAAGCCCCAAGTTCTTTGAAAAGGACGTCGCGACCAGGCATTCCGGCACGGCCTCGGCGACCAAGCGCAGGCCGGCGACGTCGGTCTCCAAATCCGCACCGAAGCCCTGATAGGCAAGGTCGACAAACGGCACGAGCCGCCGGCGCTGCAGAACCTCGACCACGGCTCGCCACTCGGCGATGCCGAGGTCCGCGCCGGTCGGGTTGTGGCAGCAGGCATGCAGCAGCACGACGTCGCCTTCGGCGGCCGTCTGCAACCGTTCGAGCATGTCCGCGACGCGCAGCGACCTCGCCGCCGTGTCGTAATATGGATAGCGCTTCAATTGCAGGCCGGAGCCGCCCAACAGCGGCGCGTGGTTACCCCAGGTCGGATCGCTGATGTGCACGGTCGCCGCCGCATTCGCCGCGCGTATCAACTCCGCGCCGATGCGCAACGCGCCGCAGCCGCCGGGCGCCTGGACGGTGAACGCCCGGCGATCGCGTACGGCCGCCGAAGTGGCGCCGAGCACGAGACCGGTCACAGCGTCGTTGAATTCCGCCCGGCCGGCTGGGCGCGACGTAGGCCTTCGTCGTTTGCGCGGCGAGCATCGCTTGCTCGGCGCGGCGCACACAGTCGAGCACGGGCGTTTGGCCGCCGGCGTCTCGATAAACTCCGACGCCTAAATCGACCTTCAAGGGGGAGGGATCGGCGCGATATTTCGCCATCAGTCCGAGGATCGCGTCTTCGTTCAAGCGGATCAATTGTCCGAACAATGGAATATCCCCGGTTGGCAGCGGCGCGCATTATAGTCGATAAGCGCGTCCGCAATTAATTGCTAAACTCATCGGCCGGGCTCAATTCGCTCGCGGGGTCATTTGGAGGGGTTTGATGAAAGCGGACCGCCCGAGGCTGCCGCCGCTGCTGATCGGCGTGCTGGCGGCATTTATGCCGGCGGTTGCCGCGCCGGCGGCGGCGGCCAAAAGTTGGTTCGATCCGGCCACGGCGCCCTTCATTCCGGTGCCTGAAATCGATGTGGACCCGAACAGCGGCACGACCTTGGGCCTGATTCCGACGTGGCTGGTCACCGACGATCAGGCGCAAATTCGCAAGATCATCGCGCCGGACGTGCTCCACAATCCGTATTTCGGGTGGGGCGCTCGCGCCCGCATGTTCTCCTACCCGTCGGACGATCGGCAGTGGTCGGTCGTCGCCGGCGCCAAGCAGCGCGTCGAGAGCGAATTCGACTTCGAGTACCAAACTGGGCGGCTGCGCCGATCGCGGTGGTCGTTCAACGCGAGCGTCGTCTACGACCGCAACGGCACGCCGCGCTTCTACGGCGTCGGCAACAATTCGCCGGTCATCGACGAAAGCAACTACACCGACCAACAGAAATACGTTCAGACCACATTGGGGCTCAATCTCACGCACGCCTGGCAGATCGCCTATACCTTGCGTGTACGCGGAGTGGCGATTCAACCCGGTTCGCTCGCGACGATCGCATCGATTCAGACCAAATTCCGCGGCCTGCTCGGCATCGGCGTCAATGACGAAGTGTTGAACCGCGTCGACGTCACGTACGATACGCGCAATGACACGACCGTGCCGACCAGCGGCGGAGCCTACGTCGTTTTTGGGGGCGTCGCGGCGAGCCGGGGGATCTTCGAATCGTCGCTCTATAGCGTGACGGGCCTGGATGCGCGCCATTTTTGGCCGCTGGGCCCCGACGCCACGCTGGCCGCACACGCGGCGCTGCGCTACATGCCGGGTGCGACCAACGTGCCGTTTTGGAGCCTGTCGAGCATCGGCGGCGATCGCAGCGTCATCGGCGAGGCGCAGCCGCTGCGCGGCTATGGCGCCGGACGATTCTACGGCCGCAATTCGTTTTCCTCGAGCATCGAGTACCGCCGGCGCGTGCTGTCCGTCAATGCCGTGGCGACGCACATCGATATCGAACTGACTCCGTTCGTCGACGTCGGCGAAGTATTCGCCCATTCGCGCAGTTCGCCGGTCTCTCGTCTGCATCACGTGGCCGGCCTCGGTTTCCGCGGCATTGCGCGTCCGTTCGTCGTCGGCTACGTCGACGTCGGCTACGGCAGCGAGGGCGTCGCCGTATTCACCGGCATCAATTATCCGTTCTGAAATTCACCTGGATGCCGTCCCCGTTCTTCCGCCTCGGTTTGTATATCAGCCGGCACCCGCGGCGCGTGTTGTCGCTTTGGGCCGCGGCGATATTGCTCGGCGCCTGGGGCGCGAACAAGTTTCCCGATGCCGCGCTCGGCGCATCGACCGGCGATCTGTACGGCAGCGCGTCGAAGGCCGTCAGCGACGCGCTGCGCACGCAATTCAGCAATCCATTTCTCGATCCGCTGGTCGTCGCGGTAGACAGCCCGCGATACTCGATCGATCAGCCCCCGTTCGCGCATTGGGAGCGCAACGCGGCCGCGGTTCTCGGGCGCTTGCCGCAGGTCAAGCAGGTGGCCGCCTACGCCGTCACGCCCGATCCTTCATTGCGCTCGGCGAGCGGCCACCAAACGCTATTGCTGGTCGGGCTCGCGGCGAGCGACGTGCCGGGGCAGGAGCGCGCCGTTCCTCGAGTGCGCGCGGCGCTCGCGCCGCTGCGAGCGCAATTGCAGGCGCTGGATTCGGCGGCGCGCGTGGCCGTCACCGGCGAACCCGCCGTGAATTTCGACATCAATGCGGCGAGCGCCGAGGGCGGCGATCGCGCAGAGAAGCGCGCACTGCCGCTGACCTTGATCATATTGCTGTTCGCGTTCGGTACCGTCGTCGCGGCCGCGTTGCCGTTTCTGATGGGACTGGCGACGACGACGGTGTCGCTCGGTCTGGCATTCTTGCTGGCGCAGCTGATGCCGGTCTCGAACCTCCTCGGCAACGTCGTCACGATGATCGGGCTGGCGGTCGGCATCGATTATTCGCTGCTGATGGTCAAGGACTTTCGCGAACGTTTGGGCGGGACGCAACCCGCGCAAAGCCCGCAAAACTCTGCGCAATCGCGGCGCGCGCTGATCGACGCGGCGGTCGCCGCGACGGTCTTGGAGGCCGGATCCACGATATCGTGGTCCGGATCCACGGTGGCGATCGGTTTGCTCGGATTGCTTTGGAGCCCGATCCTGGAGACGCGCAGCGTCGGCATCGGCGGCGCTTTGGTCGTGCTGGTTTCGGTGCTCGCCGCGCTGACGCTGTTGCCGGCCTGCCTGGGCCTGCTCGGCAACCGCATCGAGCGCTGGCCCATCGCGCCCGCCGCCATGCGGCGCGCCGACCGCGCGACACTTTGGCGGCGGCTGGCGACTTGGACCGTGCGCAGGCCGCGGCTCAGTCTCGCGTTGTCCGGCGGCGCCGTGTTCGTTTTGGCGTTGCCGCTGATGTGGGCGCAGAGCGGATTCACGAACGAGCCGTGGTTCTTGCCGCGCACCTTGGAATCGCGCACCGGCAACGAAATCGTCGCGCGTATGCGGGGCGGAAATGCGACGCTGGACCTGCGTGTGTTGCTGCGCACAAATGACGGCGGGGCACTGCTGTCGAAATCACATCTTCCGGGGGTCGAGGCCTACCTCACGAGACTGCGCGGCGAGCCGCGCATCGCCGCGATCGACTCACCGCTTGCCTACCCGGCCGGCGCGGCGCGTGCGCTGTATCTGAGCCACGATGGCCATGCCGGCCTGATCGTTCTGACGCCCGCCGACACCCTATCGGTTGCGCAAATTCAGCAGCTGGTGCGGGACGTGGCGGCGATCGCGCCGGCCGGCCAGCTGCAGGCGACCGTTGGCGGGACGCCGGCGTATTACAACGACTTCAGCGAGACGATGTGGAAGAGCTTCCCGAAGGTCTTCGGGTTCGTGATCGCGGCGACCCTGGTGCTGCTGTTCTGCGCGTTTCGCTCCTATTTGCTGCCAATCAAGGCGATCCTGGCGAATCTTCTGGCGATCGCCGCGGGCTACGGCGCGGTCGTCGCCATCTTCCAGCTGGGCTGGCTCAACGGCCTGGTCGGTTTGGAGCGGCCGTTCGCGTCGATCCCCCTCGAAGTTCCGCTGATGATCTTCTGTCTCAGTTTCGGCTTGTCGATGGATTATGAGCTATTTCTGTTGTTTCGCATTCGGCGTGAATATCTGGCTTGCGGCGATAATGACCGGGCGACCGTGCTGGGGCTCTCCGCGGTCGCACCGGTCATCACCGGTGCCGGACTGATCATGGCCGTGGTCTTCGGCGCCTTCGTGGGCGCCCCGCTGCCCGCCTTGAAGATGATCGGCGTCGGTTTGTGCGTCGCGGTGCTGATCGATGCCAGTTTGATTCGGGGATTCATCGTGCCGGCCGCCATGAGCATCGCCGGGCGCTGGAATTGGTATCCCGGCCGCCGCTGAAGCCCGCGTCTCCAATATCAGACACTGTTCGCTGACAAGCGCCGGCGTTAACGTATAGGCTCACACCTAGTAGAACACTTCGACTCACTCAACGCTGGAGACCGAATTATGGCGCTTTGGAAAGAGACACCGCCGACCCCCACCGGATCCAATCCTGTGGGCAGCCCATCACCAACAGCGGCGACGCTGCCCGACCGGCACGCACCGGAGACCGCCAACCTGACGCGCCGCCCCAAGGAGCGCCCCGAGGGCGGCGAATCGGTGATCGGAGCGAACCTGACGATCGAAGGGAAGATCGAAGGATCCGGAAACGTCAAGATGGCGGGGCGCTTCAAAGGCGACGTGCGCATAGACGGCAACTTCAGCATCGAGAACGGCGCGCAATTGACCGGTCAAGTCTCGGCGGCGATCGTCGTCGTCGGCGGCGAACTGCACGGCAACATCGAATCGGCGAAACGCATCGACGTGCTCGAAGGCGGCGTCATCGTCGGCGACGTCAAGGCCGGCTCGATCACCGTTGCCGCGGGATCGCGCATGCGCGGGCACGTCGAATTCGGTTGGGGCGATGAGAAGGTTGCGAAAATCGATACGGCGCGCCTCGGCGAGGTCGGCCGCACGGGTGACGGCAAATAGCGATGACCGTCGCTCGACAGGGCGTTGCGGGCGCCACGCGAGTATGCCCGCACTGCAAGGCGATGGTTCTGGCCAGCGCCAACATTTGTCCGGGCTGCCAGCACCATTTGCGGTTCAGTTCATCGGCGACGGAACCGCGGACCGTGGGCCGATCGGCCATGCGGATCGAGGGTACGATACAGCACGGCCGCGCGGATGAATCTTGCGAATACTGCCTGGTCGTGTCGGTGACCAACGCGCATGGGGACTCCATCGCCCGGCAAGTCGTCGGCGTCGGCGCCTTACAGCCGGGCGAGCGGCACAACTATAGTTTCTCGGTCGAGGTCACGCCGGTGCGCAGCGGCCTCGATCGGGTGCGCGCGGCGCCGGAGCGCAAAAAAATCTGATCAGCCGATCCCTTTGCGCTCTATATCGATGAATCTCAGGAATTCCGCCCTCGTGCTCGGATCCTTGCGGAATGCACCGAGCATTTTACTCGTCACCATCGAGACGCCCAGCTTGTGCACGCCGCGCGTCGTCATGCACTGATGAACGGCATCGACGACGACTCCTACGCCGCGCGGTTTCAGCACCTCGTTGATGCATTCGGCGATCTGCGCGGTCAGCTTTTCCTGGACTTGAAAACGGCGTGCAAAGCCGTCGACGACGCGCGCGAGCTTGCTGATGCCGACGACCCGCTCGGTCGGCAGATAGCCGACGTGGGCGCGGCCGACGATCGGCGCCATATGGTGTTCGCAAAATGACTCGAAGGCGATGTCACGCAGCACGACCATTTCGTCGTAGCCCGCGACTTCCTCGAACGTCCGGCGCAGGTATTCGCTGGGGTCCGCCGAATAACCCGAAAACCAGTCGCCGTAGGCGTTGACGACCCGCTTAGGCGTGTCGCGCAATCCCTCGCGATCGGGATCTTCTCCGGCCCATCGCAGCAACGTGCGCACGGCCCCTTCGGCGTCGGTGCGGGTGACGGCACCGTTGGCCGCCGATTTCGTCGGTTTGTTCATCGATCGTTCCCCGGGGCGTGATTCCCATGGCGGCATACCATAACATCTACCGGGACCCGGCGGCCGCAGGCGGCGCTCATGCACATTCGGCGAACGGTTAGTCGCGGCGGTTTTCCCGCTCTTGCGTGGCTTGCGGTCGGCGTAGCGCTCTGGGCGGTTGCCCTCGGCGGCGCCGCTGCGCGCCGATCCCGTCCCGACGACCGACGATGAGGATGCGATCCCCGAGGTCGTCGTGACCGGTGAACGCACGGGCCCAGGCCTGTGGCACGTGCAGCGCGGGGATTCGCAGCTGTGGATCATGGGGACGGTGGCGCCGCTGCCGAAGAACATCACTTGGCGTTCGGCGCAGGTCGAACACGTTCTCGGCGAGGCGCGGGCCGTCGTCATCGCCAAGCCGTTCCAGATCGGGATCGTCCGGGTTCTGTGGCTTCTGATCACACAACGCGACGTTTTGATGGTGCCGGGCGGGCGCAAGCTGAAAGATGTCTTGCCCGCCGATTTGTACCGGCGATTCGCCGAGCAGCGCGCGAAATACGCCCACGATGCGCAAAAATGGGAGCGCTACCGGCCGATCATCGCGACGGCGTTCCTGCAGGAGGCCGCGTTGCACAGCGTCGGCCTATCCACCCGTCTCGATGTCGGCAGCGAGGTGCGCAAGCTCGCGCGCCGCCACGATGTGCCGATCGACGAGGTCCGGCACGCCGGGCTGAGCGATGCGCTCGACGCCCTGAAGACATTGCCGCCGGACATCGAAAATACATGCGTCGCGGCCATTTTGGCGACGATCGAGACCGGGTTGCCGCGGCTCGTCGAGCGTGCACGCGCTTGGGCGACCGGCGATGTCGCGCGTATCCAGGGCCTGCCGGAACCCCCGGAGGTCGGCGCCTGCCGCGCCGCGGTCAACGGCAATGCGCGCGCCGCCGACCTGATTGCCGAGATTCGCGGTACCTGGCTCGCGAGCCTCGACGATCATTTGCGACGGGGCGGAGTAACGCTCGCGGTCATCAACATGGATCTATTGTTGGAGCCCGGCGGCTTGCTCGATCAGCTGCGCGCCCAAGGCTACGCCGTCGACGCGCCGTGACAAATGACTCCGGCGGCGGGGCGACGCCGCGCGGCTGGGGCGGCTGGGGCGGCTGGGCCGGGAGCCTAGCGGTTCAAGCCGATTCGCGGCGCCACACGACTGGGAACAGCGGGTGATCGAGCGGCGCGCCGGCCGGCAATTGTTCCGCCAAGCCGGGAAATTCCGGCGAGGTGCGCCAACGGCGCGGCGCATGGGTCATGTCGTCGCCGAGAAAGCGCACCGAGAATACCCGCCTGCGCCGCGTGCCCTCGGTGCCGGCGGCCGCGTGCAAGGTCAGCATGTGAAAGCAAACGGCATCGCCGGGTTCGAGCTCCCAACCGATGATCGGGAATTCGCCGCGCCTGGCTTCGATGTCCGGCAGGTCGGCGAGGCTCCCCTCGGGAAACCACTTGGCTTCGCGATCCATGAAAGCCCTCGGCATCAGCCACGGACCCAAATGCGAACCGGCGACGAATTCCAGCGTCGATGCGCGGCTGATCGGATCGACGGGGATCCAGAAGCTGGCGTTCTGGCGCCCCTCGACGTTGTAATACGGTTGATCTTGATGCCAGGGCGTCACCTGGCGCGTGCCAGGCTCCTTGGTCAGCATGTGATCGTGATAGAGCCGTGCATGGGAGCTCTGCATCAAGCGGCCGGCGGCCGCGGCGACGCCGGACTGCTCGATGAACCGCCGGTAGTGCGGATTGGTTTGCCAATTGCAGAAATCCTCGACGAAGCGTCCCGGATCCTCGGCGCCGCTCGCGACTTTCGCGCGCGGACTCAACTCGGCCAAATTCAGATCGATGCCGGCTGCGAGCACGGCCATGTCCCTTGGTGTGAACAATTGGCGCAGGCAGACGGCGCCGTCCCGATGAAATTGTTCGACCAGCGCATCGCCGATGCCAATCATGCGGCGGACTCGGCGTTCGGCGCCGGCGCGGCAACCGGACGGCGCGCGAGCGCATCGAGTATGTCATCGACCAACTCCGCTCCGCGGTACGCAAACCCGGTGTACACCTGGATCAGATTAGCGCCGGCCTCGAGCGCCGCGAGCGCGTCCTCGGCGCCGAAGATGCCGCCGACGCCGATGATCGGAAGCTTTGCGCCGAGTTCGGCGCGCAAGCGCCTGATCGTCGCGAGCGAGCGCTGCCGCAACGGCTGTCCGCTGAGGCCGCCGGCGAGTCCCGGCGGCAGCGCCGAGGCGACGTCCGAGAGATCGTTCGAGGTATTGGTCGCGATCACGCCGTCGACCTGCAATATCCGCAGCTGCGCGCCCAGCGTCGAAAACTGCTCGGGATCCAGGTCCGGCGCGATCTTGACGAACAATGGCACCTGCTTGCCGAATCGCGGCGCCAAGGCGGCGCGCTCCTCGAGCAGCGCGCCGACGACGCGTTGCAAGCCGTCGCGGCCTTGCAGCTCGCGAAGTTGCGCGGTGTTCGGCGATGACACGTTGACGGCGAAATAATCGGCGTATTGATAGAGTTTGCGCAGGCAGGCGACGTAGTCGTCCTGCGCCCGGTCGATCGGCGTATCGAAATTCTTGCCGATGCTGATGCCGCGTATCCCGCGATAGCGGCTACCCGCCAAGCGACGGGCGAGATGATCGGCGCCCTTGTTGTTGAACCCCATGCGATTGACCAGCGCTTGTGCTGCGGGGATTCGGAACATGCGCGGCTTAGGGCTGCCGATCTGCGCCCGCGGCGTGACCGTGCCCACCTCGATGTGGCTGAAGCCGATCGCGCCGAGCGCATCGATATAGTCGCCGTTCTTGTCGAAGCCGGCCGCGAGCCCAAGCGGATGCGCGAATCGCAATCCGGCGCAGCGCAGCGCCAAGCGCTGCGGGAAATCTCGGCGCGAGGCGAACGGCCGCAGCAGCGCGAGTCCCGCGAGACCGAGGTCGTGGGCGACTTCCGGATCCAGCCGCCGCAGCACGGGCAGCGCGATCCGGGTCATTGCCGAAAGCGCGCTGCGACTCATCGCTGGGGCGCGGCGAGCAGCGGTGCAACGACGGCCGCGAGCGCCCGGCCGAAATTCTCGTGCTGGTCCGTGTCCAGGTGTATCCCATCGATCTTGCTCGTCGTCGTCGCCTCGGCCGCATCGTAGAACGGACAGATTAAGCTCCGCGGCGACAGCCCGATACGCCGCGGCCAGCCCAGCCGACTTGGCCGCGGCGCCGGCGAATTTGTGCGCGAGCGGGCCTTGCGGCGTTTGGATCGGAGGCGGCGCGACGATCAATACCGGCGGCACGGGCATGCCCGGTTCGATCGGCGCCCGCCGGATCGCCGCGACCAGGGTTGCGATGCCTTGGCCCGACTGCCAGGCATCATAATTGTGCACCGACTGGAAATCATTGGTGCCGAGCATCAAGACCACCAGCGCCAGCGGCGAATGCATTTCGATGCGCTGCTCGAGCCCGGAAAGGCCCATGCGGCCGGGTTTGAACGGGTCCTCCCAGACCGTGCGCCTGCCATTCAAGCAATCCTCGATGACCCGCACGGCGAGCGTGTGGCGATTCAGCGCGCTTTCCATGACGCCGGGCCAGCGTGCATCGAACGGTAGACGCCGGCGCGTCGACGGGACGATGCCCCAGGAAAGGGAATCCGAATAGACGAGTATCTGTTGCACAGTCGGATCGACCTTTCATTGGAACCATCGGCGCCGATCCATGATGCCATGGCCGGCCGGCGCTTGTGAATTTCGGCCAGTGCCGTCCACGGCCGCAGGCTCGGCGATATCAGCGATTGGCGAATTCCAGCCGCCAGCCGCCGGTGGAGTCGGACAATTTGCACAGGCCGCCGTAGTCCAAGTGAATGCGGATGAACGCCTCGACCGGCAATTCCAAGGCGATCGTGATCAGCGCGCGCAGCGGCCCGGCGTGCCCGACGACCACCAAGGAATCCTCGTAATTGACGAGCATGGATTCCCAGGCCGCGCCGACGCGGGCGTACAAGGCCGCGTAGGTTTCTCCGTCCGGCGCGGCGTGATGCCAGATATCCTTCGCCCAGGCATCGGTTTGCACACGCGGTATATCCTGCCAGGCCTGGCCTTCCCATCGACCGAAGTCCAGTTCGTTCAATCGATCGTCGACGGTGACCTCGCCATGGAGCGCCGCCGCTAGATGCGCGGCGAGCCGCCGGCAGCGTCTGGTATCGCCGGTGACGATCGGCGCGCCCGCGGGCAGCGCCAAGGGCAGATGCCGAACCTCGGCCGCGAAATTCTCCGGCAGATCTAAATCCAGCCGGCCGTAGCAGATGCCGGGCGCCACGTCGGGGCGCGTGTGGCGTATCAGATAAATGTCCATGCGCTTAAGGTCGCCAGGTAGAAACTCAATTCGGTCAGTTGTTGCACGGCGCCCAGCGCGGCGCGGGGCGTGGCGCCGCGCCAACGCCTCGCGTAGGCGGCGAGCGCGATGCGCATGACGATCGCGCCGGCGAGTCCGATCAGCCCCGGCGTGCCGAGCAGAGTCGCCGGCGCGAAGCCGCAAACCAGGGCGAACGCGAGTTCGCCCCCCGTTACCGGGGGAGCCGAGGCTTGCGCAGCGATCGCTGAGACGAGGAGCGCGCGGCTCGCCGCGTGGGCCGCGATCAGGATCAATATCAGCGCGACGTTGGGCGGCAGCGCGAACGGCAGGCTCGCGGCCGATAGGGCGATGAGCGCGTTGTATTTGATCAGCAGCACGAATACCAGGCCGATCGCGCCGGCCGCGCCGAAGCGACTCTCGCCGGCGGCCGCGGACGAGGTCTCGCGGTTGCGGTCCTTGCCCAGCAGGGCGCAGGCCTCGGCAAAGGCGGTCTCGTGCATCGCGCCGGTCGCGATCAGCGCTGCGAGCATCGACAGGACGACGGCGATGCTCGCCGGCCAAATCTGCGCAGCAAGCCAAAACACCGCGCCGCCGATGGCGCCGATCAGGGCGCCGACCAAGGGCAGGTAGCGCGCGGCGGCAAGCGGCCGCGTGGCGCCGCCCGCGAACGAGGCGGGGACCGGAATGCGGCTGAAATCGCGCAGCGCCAGCAGGAACAGATGCCACCGCGGTGTCATGCGCGCTTACGCTGCAGCTCGCTCTCGCCCCTCACGGCAGGCTCGCCGCTGCCTGGACTCGCCTGCGCGCGCTCGAGCGCGGCGCGCAGGTAGCGGCCAGTGTGCGAAGCGCCGTTCCCGGCAATATCCTCCGGCGTGCCCGCCGCCACGATCAGGCCGCCGCCGTCGCCGCCTTCGGGACCGAGGTCGACGACCCAGTCGGCGGTTTTGATGACATCGAGGTTGTGCTCTATGACGATGACCGTATTGCCGTCGTCGCGCAGCCGTTGCAATACGCCGAGCAACAAGGCGATATCGGCAAAGTGCAGACCGGTGGTCGGCTCGTCGAGTATGTAGAGCGTGCGCCCCGTCGCCCGCTTCGACAGCTCCTTGGCGAGCTTGACGCGTTGCGCTTCGCCGCCGGACAAAGTCGTCGCGCTCTGGCCGAGCCGCACGTAGGACAGCCCGACATCGAGCAAGGTCTGCAATTTCGGCTGCACCGTCGGAACGGCGGCAAAGAACGGCAGCGCCTCCTCGATCGTCAGCTGCAGCACCTCTTGGATGTTCTTGCCTTTGAAACGAATCTCCAAGGTTTCGCGGTTGTAGCGCAGGCCCTTGCAGACGTCGCACGGCACGTAGAGGTCGGCCAGAAAATGCATCTCTACTTTGATGACGCCGTCGCCCTGACAGGCCTCGCAGCGGCCGCCTTTGACGTTGAAGCTGAAACGCCCCGGCGCGTAGCCGCGCGCGCGCGATTCCGGAACACTCGAGAATAGCTCCCGGATCGGCGCGAATAGGCCGGTATAGGTCGCGGGGTTCGAGCGCGGCGTGCGGCCGATCGGGCTTTGATCGATTTCGATCACCCGATCGATGTGCTCCAATCCCTCGATCCGCTCGAAGTGGGCGGTGCCGGCCGAGGCGTGATTGAGCTGCGTCGCAACGGCGCGAAACAAGGTGTCGTTGACCAGCGTGGATTTGCCGGAGCCGGAGACGCCGGTCACGCAAGTCATCAATCCGAGCGGAAATTCCGCGGTGAGGTTCTTGAGATTGTTCGCCGTCGCGCCGATCACCCGCAGCAGCCGTTTGGGGTCGGCGGCGCGCCGCGACGGCGGGATCTCGATGCGCCGCCGGCCGCTCAAGTATTGGCCGGTAACCGAATCGGGGTGCGCGGCGATCTCGGCCGCCGACCCTTGCGCGACGATGCGCCCGCCGTGCACGCCGGCGCCCGGTCCCAGGTCGACGATGTGGTCGGCCAGGCGGATCGCCTCTTCGTCGTGTTCGACGACGATCACCGTGTTGCCGAGATCCCGCAGATTGATCAGCGTGTCGAGCAAACGCCGGTTGTCGCGCTGATGCAGGCCGATCGACGGTTCGTCGAGGATGTACATGACGCCGACCAACCCCGAGCCTATCTGGCTCGCGAGGCGTATGCGCTGCGCCTCGCCGCCCGACAAGCTGTCGGCGCTGCGCTCGAGCGTCAAATACCCCAGCCCCACGTTCGACAGAAAGCCGAGCCGATCGCCGATTTCCTTGACGATCTTGACCGCGATTTCGCCGCGCCAGCCGGCGAGCGTCAACTGCGCGAAGAATTCGCCGGCATGCATGACCGACAGCGACGACAGCTCCGGCAGGCTCCTGCCGCCGATGAACACATTGCGCGCGGACCGATTCAAGCGGCTGCCGCCGCATTCCGGACAGGCGCGCGAGGACCGGTATTTGCCCAGCTCCTCGCGCACCGTAATGGAGTCGGTTTCGGCATAGCGCCGCTCGAGATTGTGGATGATGCCTTCGAAGGCGTGGCGGCGATTGACGGTGCCGCCCTTGCCGTCCAAATACTTGAACTCGATCTGGCGATCGTCGCTGCCGAATAGGACGAGACGCCGGATGTCGTCCGGGAGATCCCCGAAGGGCGCTTCGATGTCGAACTTTGCATGCCGCGCCAGGGATTGGATCAGCTGGAAATAATACGCATTGCGCCGATCCCAGCCCCGCACCGCGCCGCCGGCCAACGACAAGTGCGGATTGGCGACGATCTTGACGGGGTCGAAGAATTCTTGCGCGCCTAGCCCTTCGCACGCGGGACACGCGCCGTTCGGATTGTTGAACGAGAACAGCCGGGGCTCGAGTTCGCTCAGCGAGTAATTGCAGATGGGGCAGGCGAACTTGTCGGAAAATATCAGTTCGGGACGCACGCCATCGTCCATGAACGCCACGCGGGCGACGCCTTGGCCTAGGCGCAGCGCCGTCTCGAACGATTCGGCCAGGCGCTGACCCAGGTCGGTGCGAACCTTGAACCGATCGACGATCGCCTCGACCGTGTGTTTGCGCCGCACATTGAGCTTCGGCGCCTGATCCAATTCGACGACCGCGCCGTCGATGCGCGCGCGCAGGAATCCGCCGGCTTGCAATTCCGCGATCAATTCAGAGTGCTCGCCCTTGCGGTCGGCAATCGCAGGGGCGAGCAGCATCAGCGGCGTGCCCTCGGGATATGCAAGCACGGCGTCGACCATTTGGCTGACGGTCTGCGCGGCCAGGTCGATGTGGTGATCGGGGCAGCGCGGCGTGCCGGCGCGCGCGAACAGCAGCCGCAGGTAGTCGTGGATTTCGGTGACCGTGCCGACGGTCGAGCGCGGATTGTGCGACGTCGATTTCTGCTCGATCGAAATGGCCGGCGACAGGCCCTCGATCGCATCGACGTCCGGCTTCTCCATCATCGACAGGAATTGGCGGGCGTAGGTCGACAGCGATTCGACATAGCGCCGCTGGCCCTCGGCATAGATGGTGTCGAAGGCCAACGAGGATTTGCCGGATCCGGACAGTCCGGTGAAGACGATCAGCCGGTCGCGCGGCAAATCCAGGTCGATGTTCTGCAGGTTGTGGGTCCGGGCGCCCCTGATACGAATGCTTTGCATGGGACCCTGTACTATACCTGCCGCGTCAAGCGCCGGTCGACCTGCCGGCGGTTTGAAGCCGATTCTGGCCGAACGCGGCAGTTTTGCGGGCTCGCCGCCCGTGTACAATCAGCGGATCGAAAGGATCGGGGGTGGGTCATGGCGCGCGGTGTCAACAAAGTCATCTTGGTCGGTAATTTGGGCGCGGATCCCGAGACCCGGTCGATGCCGAGCGGCATGACGGTCACGAACATCCGAATCGCGACCAGCGAGTCCTGGAAGGACAAGGCCACCGGCGCCCAGCAGGAGCGGACCGAATGGCACGGCGTGGCGCTGTTCGGCCGCTTGGGCGAGATTGCCGCGGAATATCTGCGCAAAGGCTCGCAGGTGTACGTCGAGGGCAAGCTGCGCACCCGCAAATGGCAGGACAAGCAGGGCAACGACCGCTACACGACCGAAATCATCGCCGATAACATGCAAATGTTGGGCGGGCGGGGCGGTGGCGGCGCGGCCGCCGCGGGCGCCGCCGACCGCAGCGCGGGCGGAGCTCCGGCGCGCGAGGAATACGACCAGTCACCGGCGCCGGCGGGCGGCAAAGAGGATTTCGACGACGATATCCCGTTCTAAGCGCGGCTCAGTCGTCGATGAGCTGTTGCCCCGGAAACAGCGCGTCGTTGAAGCCGAATTGGGTCAAGTCGCGTATTCGGCGCGGATAGAGGATGCCGTCCAGGTGGTCGACTTCGTGTTGCACGACACGGGCATGAAAATCCTTGACGGTGCGATCGATCACCCCGCCGTCGGCGTCGAGACCGGTATAACGCAGCTCGCGATAGCGGGGCACCAAGCCGCGCATACCGGGGACCGACAGGCAGCCCTCCCAGCCGTCTTCTTGGGCCGTACCGATCGGCGTCAGCAGCGGATTGATCAACACCGTGAAAGGCACCGGATCGGCCTCGGGATAGCGCACGTTCTCGTCGAAGCCGAAGATGACGACCCGCAGGCCGACGCCGATTTGCGGCGCGGCGAGCCCGGCCCCGTCGAGATGGCGCATCGTATCGCGCATGTCGGTCAATAGCGTCTCTAGCTCGGCGGTGCCCGTGGCGCCGACCGGTGCGGCGACCGCCAGCAGGCGCGGATCGCCCATTTTCAAAACTTCGCGTATTGGCATCGTTGCGAGTATCTTATCGGCCTTTTCGACATGAGCCTATGCCTGGACTTTTATACATAAAGACGTTCGGCTGCCAGATGAACGAGTACGATTCCGCCAAGATGCGGGACGTGCTGCAAGCGGCCGACGGCATGGCGATCACCGAGAATCCGGCGGCGGCCGACGTCTTGCTGGTCAATACCTGTTCGGTGCGCGAGAAGGCCCAGGAAAAGGTGTTTTCTCTGCTCGGCGAATGGCGGCTGCTGAAGCAACGGCGGCCGGAAGTCGTGATCGGCGTCGGCGGCTGCGTGGCGAGCCAGGAAGGCGAGGGGATCACTGCCCGAGCGCCGTTCGTCGACTTGGTGTTCGGTCCGCAGACACTGCACCGGCTGCCGGCGATGATCCGCGGCCTGAAACTATCCGGCCGTCCGCAGATCGACGTCAGCTTTCCGGAGATCGAGAAGTTCGACCGCCTGCCGCAGCCGCGCGCAGCAGGGGCGACGGCGTTCGTTTCGATCATGGAGGGCTGCAGCAAGTACTGCAGCTTCTGCGTCGTGCCCTACACCCGCGGCGAAGAGGTCAGCCGGCCGTTCGAGCAGGTCATGAGCGAAGTTCGGCAGCTGGCGCGCCAGGGCGTGCGCGAAGTGACCCTGCTCGGCCAAAACGTCAACGCCTATGCCGGGCCGATGGCCGACGGGGCGCTCGCGGATCTGGCCACCTTGGTGCATTTCGTCGCGGCGGTGGATTCGGTCGAACGCATTCGCTTCACGACCTCGCACCCGATCGATTTCGACGACAGCCTGATCGAGGCCTACGCGAACGTGCCGAAGCTGAATAATTATCTGCATCTGCCGGTGCAAAGCGGGTCCGACCGCATACTCGCGGCGATGAAGCGCGGCCACACGGTCCTCGAGTACAAGCAAAAACTGCGCAAGCTGCGCACCGTGCGGCCGGACATTTCGATCTCCACCGACATCATCGTCGGCTTTCCCGGCGAGACCGACGCGGATTTCGAGGCGACGATGAATTTGGTCGCCGAGGCCGGGTTCGACCAGTCGTTCAGCTTTCTATACAGCCGCCGTCCCGGCACGCCGGCGGCGGCGCTCGCCGATGCAGTTGCGCAAGAGATCAAACAGCAGCGCCTGCTGCTGCTGCAACAACGGCTGAATGCGCAGGCCCGCGCGATCTCGCTGCGCATGGTCGGCACGAGGCAGCGCGTCCTCATCGAACGCCCGTCGAAGCGCAATCCGCTGCAGCTCGCCGGCCGCACGGATAATAACCGCTGGGTGAATTTCGACGGACCGGCGGACGATGCGAACACCTTGATCAACCAGTTTGCGGACGTGATCATCACCGAAGCCATGCCTAATTCGCTGCGCGGGCGCCTTGCCGCGCAGGGACAGCCGTGAGTTCCGTCCCGGCGACCCGCGACGTCGTCCTCGATCAGGCGGATAACGTCCGGTTGGTGGAGCTTTGCGGTCCGCTGGACGAGCATTTGCGCGTGATCGAGGTGCGCTTGGGCGTCGAGATCCGGCGGCGCGGAAATCGCTTTCAGATCGTCGGGCCGGAAGGCGCCGGCAAACGCGCCGAGACCGTGCTGCAGGGCCTGTATGCGCGAGCGCAGCGCGAGCCCGTGGATTCGGAGCGCGTGCATATAGCGCTGCAGGAACTGGACATGGAGGGCGGCAAGGCCGGTTTCGGCGCATGCGATGCGCCCGATGAACTGAAAGTGCGCACTGCGCGCGGCGCGGTGCGGGCGCGCGGCGCCAATCAGATGGAATATCTGCAGAACATACGCACGCACGATCTGACTTTCGGTATCGGGCCCGCCGGCACCGGAAAGACCTATCTGGCCGTTGCCTGCGCGGTGGAGGCGCTGCAGAGCGAGAAAGTTCGCCGGATAGTGCTCGTGCGCCCGGCGGTCGAGGCCGGCGAGCGCTTGGGATTCCTGCCCGGGGATTTGTCGCAAAAAGTCGATCCCTACCTGCGTCCGATGTACGACGCGCTCTACGAAATGATGGGCTTCGAACGAGTCGCCAAAATGATCGAGCGCAACGTCATCGAGGTCGCGCCGCTCGCCTTCATGCGGGGCCGTTCGCTGAACGATTCGTTCGTGATCCTCGATGAGGCGCAGAACACGACGAACGAGCAGATGAAGATGTTCTTGACGCGGATCGGCTTCGGCTCGAAGGCCGTCGTCACCGGGGACATCACGCAGACCGATTTGCCGACCGCGAAACAATCGGGGCTGCGCACGGTCATCTCGATCCTGCATGGCGTGCGCGGCATCGCGTTCTCGATGTTCACCTCGCGCGACGTCGTGCGCCATCCGCTGGTGCAGCGCATCGTGCAGGCTTACGAAGCGCATGCCCCCGAAGACCGCACTTGAGGCGGGGCGCGCGGCGGCTCACGGTCGAGATCAGCTATGCCGCGCGCCGGCCCTGGGCGCCCTCTCCTCGCGAGCTGCGCGCATGGGCCGCCGCGGCGCTGCCGCGATCGCGGCGCCTGTTCGTGCTGTCGATACACATCGTCGGCGCGGCACGCAGCCGCAGTCTGAACGCGCGCTACCGAAATAAGCGCCGGCCGACGAACGTGCTGTCCTTTGCCGGCGCGGGAGCGGCGCCGGACGGCCGCCATTTCATCGGTGAATTGATCATTTGCGCGCCGCTCGCCGCGCGCGAGGCATTGCAACAGGGCAAAACCGCGCGCGCGCATTGGGCGCACCTGACCGTGCACGGCGTGCTGCATTTGCTGGGCCACGATCACGCGCGCACCGTCGAGGCGCGCGAAATGGCCGGGCGGGAGGTGCAAATCCTTGATCGGTTGGGATTTTCCGACCCCTATCGGTGATCGAGTATCCTTGGCGCTCCATGTCTGAACAGCCACACGGCGGCACCGGCCGCTGGTTAAAACGCATCACCAAGTCGATGTCCGGCGAGCCGCGCGATCTCGCCGAACTGATCGAGGACTTGCGCGAAGTCAGCGAGCGCGGACTGTTCGACGGCGATGCGCTCGTGATGCTCGAGGGCGTGCTGTCGGTGGCCGACATGCAAGTGCGCGACATCATGGTGCCGCGCTCGCAGATGGTGTTCGTCGAGCGCGACGAGTCGCCGGAGCAGCTGATCGCCCAAGTCATCGAGTCCGGGCATTCGCGCTTCCCGGTCATCGGCGAGGACCGCGACCAGATCGTCGGCATATTGCTCGCCAAGGATTTGCTGCGGCTGCAGGCGGCCGGCGACGAGCCGTTCGAAATTCGCGAATACATGCGGCCCGCCGTGTTCGTTCCCGAAAGCAAGCGCTTGAACGTGCTGCTGAAGGAGTTTCGGCGCAATCACAATCACATCGCGATCGTCGTCGATGAGTACGGCGGGGTGTGCGGTTTGGTGACGATCGAAGATGTCATTGAGCAAATCGTCGGCGAGATCGACGACGAGCACGACGTCGAGGACGATCAGACGATACGCAAAGAGGGGCCGCGCGAGTTTTCGGTCAGCGCGCTGACGCCGATCGAGGACTTCAACCAATATTTCGGCACGCGATTCTTCGATTCGGAGCACGACACGATCGGCGGTCTCGTGATGCAGAAGTTCGGCCGCCTGCCGCGCCGCGGCGAAACGATACACCTCGGCCACCTGGAATTCCGGGTGGTGCGCGCCGACCGGCGCCGCATCGACGCCTTGCGCGTGATCACGCCGAACGATTTCGAGCCGGCGCCGGCAGCCAATTCGGCTGAGGACTGACGATGCAAAGAATCGCTGTACTAGGCCTCGTCACGCTGGCGGCGGCGGCTTGCGCCGCGGCCACGAGCATTGCGGCGGCGCAGGACGTCGAAGTGCACGCCGCCGCGCCGCCGCCCGCCGCGCCGCCGCAGACGATCGTCGTGCGCGCCGCTTGGCTGATCGACGGACGGAGCGCGCGTCGTCTCGCAAACCCGGTGATCGTGATCGAAGGCCATCGCATCACGCAAGTCTGGGCCGCCGGCGAAAAACCGCTGCCGATAGGCGCCAGGATCATCAATCTTGGCGGGGCGACCGTGCTGCCGGGTCTGATCGATACGCACACGCATATTTTCCTGCAGGGCGAGGATCCGGCGGCCGGCGGCTACGACGTGCAGCTGCTGAAATATCCGGCATCCTATCGGGTCGCCCGCGCGATTGTCGCGGCGCGGCGGGCGTTGGAGCAGGGCTTCACGACGATACGCGACGTCGAAACCGAGGGCGCCGGCTACGGCGATGTCGGCATCCAGCGGGCGATCAACGAGGGCATCGTGCCCGGCCCGCGGATGTTCGTCTCGACGGTGTCGATTTCGTCGACCGGCGGTTACGGGCTCGACGGCTATGCTCCGGAGATCGCGGTGCCGAAGGGTTCGCAGCTGATAGACGGGCCCGTCGAGGCGCGCAAGGCGGCGCGCGAGCAGCTCGACAAGGGCGCCGACTGGATCAAGGTCTACATGACGCATCGCTCGTGGATCGATGCGGCGGGGAACCTGCGCTCGCAGCCGACCGCTGACGCTCGATGAGCTGCGGGCGATCGTCGACGAGACGCACGGTTGGGGCAAGAAAGTGGCTTGCCACGCGTACAACGGCATCGGCCTGCAGCGCGCGCTCGACGGCGGCTGCGATTCGATCGAGCACGGCTTGGAGCTCAGCGACGCGCAAATCGCGCAGATGCTGCGCCAGGGCACTTGGTACGTGCCGACCTTGTCGGTTTACTACTACGATTGGGACCCGGCCGACACCGCCGACGGCCGGCGCGACCGCAAGCGCGTCGCCGTGCATCGCGTTTCGTTCGAGAAAGCCGTGCGCGCCGGCGTCAAGATCGCCTTCGGCACCGATATCGGCGGATTCGCCTGGTCGGAGCCGATCGCCCAGGAGTTCGCGCGCGAAGTCGAGTTCGGCATGACGCCGATGCAGGCGATACAAACGGCGACCTCGCGAGCGGCGGAGCTTCTCGATCAGCGCGGCCGAATCGGCATCGTCGCGCCGGGTGCGTTCGCCGACCTCGTCGCCGTCGCCGGCGATCCGCTCGCCGACATCCGGCAGCTCGAACACGTCGAATTCGTCATGAAAGACGGCGTCGTGTTCCGCTCGGGGCAGGCCTTGGCCACCGAGTAGACCGATCGCGGCCGCCATTCGGGCTCAACCGCCGGCAATTTCTCGGGTATTCTGCGTTTCCATCATGCAAGAACGATACGATCCCTCGGCCGTCGAGGCCGAGGCACAAGCCTATTGGGACGAGCAACGCTGCTTCGAAGCGAAGGAAGATCCGGCGCGCGAGAAGTATTACTGTTTGTCGATGTTTCCCTACCCCAGCGGCCGCTGCCACATGGGGCACGTGCGCAACTACACGATCGGCGATGTGCTGGCGCGCTTCATGCGGATGAACGGCAGGAACGTCCTGCAGCCGATGGGTTGGGATGCGTTCGGCCTTCCGGCTGAGAACGCGGCCATCGCGAACGGCGTGCCGCCGGCGAAATGGACCTACGAGAACATCGCGTACATGCGCCGGCAGCTGAAGTCGCTGGGGTTTGCGCTCGATTGGAGCCGCGAGCTCGCGACCTGCCGGCCGGAATACTACCGCTGGAACCAATGGCTGTTCCTGCGGATGCTGGAGAAAGGCATCGCCTACCGCAAGACCGGCATCGTCAATTGGGATCCGGTCGATCAAACCGTGCTCGCGAATGAGCAGGTCATCGACGGGCGCGGCTGGCGCACCGGTGCGCCGGTCGAAAAGCGCGAAATCCCGATGTATTACCTGAAGATCACCGACTACGCGCAAGATCTGCTCGTGACGCTGGAGCAGATGCCGGGCTGGCCGGAGCGCGTACGGACGATGCAGGCGAACTGGATCGGCAAGAGCATCGGCGTCAACATCGGGTTTCCGTACGAGATCGGCGGCGAACGGGGCGTTCTGCGCTGCTTCACGACGCGCGCCGATACGGTCATGGGCGTGACGTTTTGCGCCGTCGCCGCCGAGCATCCGCTCGCCGCGTTCGCGGCGCGGCAGAATCCGGCACTCGCCGCCTTCATCGAGGAGTGCAAGCGCGGGCCGGCGGTCGAGGCGGCAATTGCCACGCAGGAAAAAAGAGGCATGCCGACCGGCCTGGGCGTGCGTCATCCCCTTTCCGGCGAGCAGGTGCCCGTCTGGGTCGGCAACTACGTGCTGATGAGCTACGGCGAAGGCGCGGTCATGGGCGTGCCGGCGCACGATGAGCGCGACTTCGAGTTCGCGAAAAAATACGCGCTGCCGATCAAACCGGTGATCGCCGTGGCGGAGAAACCGTTCTCGACCGACCAGTGGCAGCCGTGGTACAGCGATTATGGACGCTGCGTCAACTCCGGCGCCTACGACGGTCTCGGCCATGCGGCGGCGGTCGCGGCAATCGCGGCGGACCTTGCGCGACTGGATCTCGGCAGCGAGCAAACGACCTGGCGCTTGCGGGATTGGGGCATCTCGAGGCAGCGCTATTGGGGCTGTCCGATCCCGATGATTCAGTGCGCCGCCTGCGGCGCGGTGCCCGTGCCGGAAGCCGATCTTCCGGTGCTGTTGCCGGAGAATCTCGTGCCCGACGGCAGCGGCAATCCGCTCGCGAAGAACGCCGAGTTTCTCGCCTGCCGCTGTCCGCGCTGCGGCGGCGCCGCGCGCCGCGAGACCGACACGATGGACACCTTCGTCGATTCATCGTGGTATTACATGCGCTACGCCTGCAGCGACAATACAAAAGCGATGGTCGATCGGCGCGTCGACTATTGGCTCCCGGTAGATCAATACATCGGCGGTATAGAGCACGCCATCCTGCACCTGCTGTATTCGCGGTTCTGGTCGCGCGTGATGCGCGATCTCGGCCTCGTCGGGTTCCAAGAGCCGTTCGCCAAGCTGTTCACTCAGGGGATGGTGCTCAACGCAGTGTACTTCCGCCAGCCGGCTGCGGGCCGAGTCGAGTATTTCAACCCGGCCGACGTCGAGATCCGCATCGATCCGCTCAGCGAGCGCCCGAGCGCCGTGCTGAAGAGCGACGGCCTCGAAGTCCAGTCCGGCGGCGTCGTGACGATGTCGAAATCGAAGAACAACGGCGTCGATCCGCAGGCGCTCGTCGAGGAGTTCGGCGCGGACACGGCGCGGCTGTTCACGATGTTCGCCGCGCCGCCGGAACAGACGCTGGAATGGTCGGACGAGGGCGTGCAGGGCGCTTATCGGTTTTTGAAACGGCTGTGGAAGGCCGTCTACGATCACGTGTCGGCCGGCCCCGCGGAGCCGCTCGAGCGGCGCGCGCTGACCGAGGCGCAGCGCGCGATCCGCAGGCAAGCGCACCACACGCTCGCCAAGGTGACTGATGACATCGGCCGGCGGCGCACGTTCAACACCGCGATCGCAGCCGTCATGGAATTACTGAATGCACTGGTGAAATTTCCGGCCGATTCGCCGCAGAATCACAGCGTGATCCACGAGGCGCTGGAAATCGCGGTTCTGTGCCTCTCGCCGATCACCCCTCACGCGACGCACGCGCTGTGGCGCGCGCTCGGCCACGAAAGAGCGCTGATCGACGAGGCCTGGCCCGCGGTCGAACGGGAAGCGCTCGAACAATCGACGCTGGAGATCGTCGTGCAGGTCAACGGCAAGCTGCGGGCGCGTCTCTCAGTGAAGAGCGATGCCGATGAAGCGCAGCTGCGCGAGGCGGCGCTCGCCGATGCGCACGTGCAAAAGTTCATCGGCGCGGCCGCGGTGCGCAAGGTCATCGTCGTGCGCGGCAAGCTCGTCAACGTGGTCGTCTGAGGTGCGTAAGCCGTGGACCATGCGAGCATGGCCCCCAGCGGCGCCCCGGGCGGCGATCGCCACGGTGACCGCGGCGGCCGCGTGTGCGGCGCTCGCCGCCTGCGGCTTCCGGCTGGCGGGCAGCCAAGCACTGCCGGCGGTCTTGGCGCGGCCCTACGTCTCGTTCACGGATCCCTACACCGATTTCGCGCGCGCCTTCGAGGAGCGTTTGCGCGCCGCCGGTGCATCGATGCAGTCGGCCGTCGGTGGGGCGACGGCGACGATCGATGTGTCCAAGGATACGGTCGAACAGCGCGTCTTGTCGGTGTCGGCCCGCAACATTCCGACCGAGTATTTGCTGGTCTACACGGTGACTTACACGGTGCACGCCGCGGGCAAAGAGCTGCTTTCGGCGCAGACGATCAGTCTGACGCAGGACTACAGTTTTGACGAGCAGGCAGTGCTCGCCAAGGAGCACGAGGCCGACGTCTTGCGCGAGCAGATGGCGCGCGACCTCGCGGCGATCGCGATGCGGCGCCTCGCGAGCCTGAAATAGGCCGCAGGGCGCCTGCCATGCTGCTGCTCAATGCGATCGATCGCGTCGCGCTCGCGCTGCTGCTCGATCGCTACGGGCTGCAATTGCACTTCGTCGCGCCGCAGGACGTGATTCCCGGCTCGTACTGGGGCGATCGCGAGGCGGGCCTGATCGGCGCGCGACTCTATGCGCGCCTCGATACGCCGGTGCACTCGGTGCTGCACGAAACCGCCCATTTCGTTTGCATGAGCGCCGAACGGCGCGCCGGGCTCGACACCGACGCCGGCGGCGACGACGCCGAGGAGAACGCGGTTTGCTATTTGCAGATCATTCTGGCCGATGCGGTGCCTCATGTCGGCCGCCAGAGGATGTGCCGCGACATGGACGATTGGGGATATACGTTCCGCCTCGGCAGCGCCCGCGCCTGGTTCGAGCGGGATGCCGACGATGCGCGGCGCTGGCTGATCGCGCATGGGATCCTCGATCACGATTCTAGGCCGACTTTCGCCTGCCGGTGAGCGGCGGCGGGCGCGTGAGCGTCTGCGCGGCCTGCACTCGGGGCATACTGGTCTTGTCCGCTGCCATGGCCTAAAATTTGGTCGCGAAACTTAGCTCGGTTTCGTGGCTCGCGCGGCTACCGTTACAGGTAGGGTTCAACTATGCCAATGCTCGATTGGTCACAATGTTCGGCTGTGGAAAGCATCCCCGGCAAGGTGAGCGGCGCGTGGGTCTTGAAGGGCACGCGAATGCCGGTGTCGGCCATTTTTGAAACTCTGGAAGCGGGCGCCAATATCGACGACATCATGCAATGGTATGACGGACTGGACCGAGAACAGGTCAAGGCCGTTATTGAATTTGCCGTTCGCAGTCTCGATCGCGTGCCGGAGAATGCGGCCTAGATGCGGATTCTGTTCGATCAGGCAACACCCGTACCGATACCTTTCAACTGGAGGACCAATGACGGACGTCACCGTTCTCGAACGTGAACTGCTGAATCTGCCGGCAAACGAACGCGCGCGCCTAGTCAAAGAATTGCTCGCCAGTCTCGACGATCTGCCGTCCCAGGAGCTTGATCGTCTGTGGTTGCAAGAAGCGAGTCGGCGCGCAGCACAACTCGACTCCGGTGAGGTCACGCTCGTCCCCGGGGAAGAGGTTGATCGAAAGGCGAGGGCACTGCTGCGATGAACTACGGCTTCCACCCGGCGGCGGAAGCGGAACATCTCGAGCAGATCACGTTTTACGAATCGCGGCGGCAAGGCCTCGGTGCCAGATACCGCGATCACTTTGTCAAGACAATGGAAAACGTCTGCGCTGCCGCCAACCGATACCCGATTGAGCATGCGCCAGATATTCGACGCGTTCGGCTACAACCGTTCCCATTGACGATTATTTTCCGCGAGCGGGATACAACGATCCAAGTACTGGCCGTAGCGCACTATCGCCGCCAGCCGAGCTATTGGGTGGGTCGCACCGCTTGATTTGGCAACGTACCCGGCCTGCCGATGCATTTTCGGCATCCGGCCGAAGGGCTCGCCGCCCGCGGCGAACTCAGGCGGCGTTGGCGGTCGCGAGCGGCGTGATCGCGTAGCAGCGTCCGAAGCGATTGGCGAGGAAGTCGCTCAAGCCGATCTCCTCCTGGCGGATCAGACCCTTTTGCGGCAGCTTGCCCGCGCTCAGCAGGTCGAGCACGGCGCAGATGCCGCCGGCGGTCGTGATCTGAATCGCGCTGCGCACGCGGCCGCCGATCGGCGCCGCATAGACCTTGTTCGCATAGGTTTCCTGCAGCAGCTCACCGCCGCGCAGGCCGCTGACCGTGACGAAGATGATCACGACGTCCTGCAAGGTGATCGGCACCGCGTTCTCGAGGATATCCTTCAGGAGCGGCCGGCGGTCGCGCAGGCGCAGATCGTTCAGGAGCGCCTTCATGATCGCCGCATGCCCGGGGTAGCGGATCGTGCGGTAATTGAGATTGCGGACCTTGCCGGCAAGCGTTTCGCACAGCGTGCCGAGGCCGCCCGAGGTGTTGAACGCTTCGTAGAGCACGCCGTCGAGCGAGAACTCCTCGCATTCCTCGAGCGGCTGGGTCTCGCGCAACTGGCCGTTGACGATCGCCTCGCAGGGCTCGCAATACTCGTTGATGACCCCGTCGGTGCTCCAGGTCAGATTGTAGTTCAGCGCGTTCGACGGAAATTTCGGCAGCGCGCCGACGCGCATGCGCACGTCGTGCAGTTGATCGAAATGCGACATCAACTCGCTGGCCACGATCGTGATGAATCCCGGCGCCAGGCCGCATTGTGGAATGAACGCCGTGCGCGCGCCGGCCGCGAGTCCCTTGACGAGGCGGGTGCTGGCGACATCCTCGGTCAGATCAAGATAATGCGCGCCGAGCCGCTTTGGCCGCCTCGGCGATCAGGCGGGTCGCATGGTAGGGCGCGGCACTCAGCACCGCGTATTGCCCCTTAAGGATCTTGCGCAGACCCGCGGCATCGCCGATGTCCGCGGTGATTTTGGTCACCGGGCGCGCGGTCTCCAGCCGCTCGAGCTGCTCGGCCGAGCGGTCGACGACCGTGACGGCGTAATCGCCGCAACCGGCCAGTAGTTCGGCGATCATCGAGCCGATTTTGCCCGCACCGACGATCACAATGGGTTTCATGGCTACTCCAAGTCTTTGATTCAGCACATTATTGGCCGAACGCCTGGCAGATGGTAGGGTCAAAATGGGCGTAATGGCGTAGACTAGTTAGTCGTTATGACTATATCAGTAGACAAAATGACGGATCCGATCGACGAGAGGCTGATTGCTGCACTGCGCGACAATGGCCGAGCCTCGACCGCCGAGCTCGCACGGCAGGTCGGCCGCTCGCGCACCAGCGTCCAGAGCCGCTTGACCCGGCTCGAGCGGCAGGGCGTCATCCTCGGCTATACGGTGCGCCTCGCGCCCGATCGCGGCCCCGGCGCGATCCGCGCCCACGTGATGATCAAGGTGGGCCCGAAGGAGGCGCGGGCCGTCATCGCCTCGCTCGGGGCGATCGGCCAGGTGCGTCTACTGCATTCGGTCAGCGGCGATGCGGATCTGATCGCCATCGCCGCGGCAGCGACGGTCGCGGAGATGGACGCGGTGATCGACCGGATCGGCGCGATCGACGGCGTCGAGCGGACGACCTCGTCGATCATTCTATCGACGAAGATCGATCGCTGAATCCGCCTGGCGGGGAGAAAATACGGCACGGGTCTTGTAGGACCCGTGCCGTTGGATATTCGCGCCGGCGGGGGAGTTGGCTGAAGTGCTGGGGCGAATGGATCCTAAACCGAACCTTGGCATCCGCGGCGCTCGATCGCGCTCGGACCTGGCACTCATGATGCCAAAGGATCGCGGCGGCGCGAGCGATGCTTTCTCAAGGCCGATGCAATTTTTCTCAACCGCCTCGGCGCGAGGGCAAGGGCTTACGCTTTAACGCGGGACCGGCGACGCCGGCGCAGGGCGAGGTAGGCCACGACCGCGACAATCAGCGTCAGCAGGCTCGCCTTGAAATCCTGCTGCAAGCCCGGCGTGAACGCCATCGCGATCAGCACCGCACCCATTGCGGCGATCGCGGCGAGGCTCAGCCATGGGAAGAACCACATCAAGATCGGCGGCTCAGGCTCGCCGGCGCGCTCGCGCCCGCGTCGCAGCGCGATCTGGCCCGCGGCGATCGCCATATAGATGTATACGATCAGCGCACCCGACGAGCTGACCAGGAAGTCGAAGACCGCCTGCGGCGCCTCGATCGCGGCGATGATGCCGAGAAAACCGGCCAGGGCGCCGATCATCACCGAGCCGACCGGCACTCGGCGTTTATTCAAGCGCACGAGCGCCTTCGGCGCATCGCCGTGCTCGGCCAACACGAACAGCACGCGCGAGCTGACGTAGAACGCCGAATTCAGGCATGAAAGGACGGCCGTCAGGATGATCGCGCTCATGACCTTGCCGGCCCAAGGCACGTGCATCGTATTCAAGGCGAGGGTGAACGGCGATTCGCCGGAGCGGACGAGGTTCCACGGCACGACGCTGACGATGAAAAAGATCGAGCCGACATAGAAAATCAAGATGCGCCAGACGACCGTCGTGCTCAGCTTGGCGATCGCCCGCCCCGGTTGGGTCGACTCGGCCGCCGCGATCGTCGTGATCTCGGCGCCGGTCATCGCGAAAAACACGGTCGGCACCGCCGCGATCACCGCGATCCAGCCGTGCGGCGTGAAACCGCCGTAATTCACCAGATTGCCGAACGTCGCGCCGTGCGGCGCGGTCCAGCCGAACGCGTAGGAGGCCGCGATCACGATGAACGTGATGATCGCGGCCACCTTGATCGAGGCGAACCAAAACTCGAATTCGGCGTACGAGCGCGCCGACATCAAATTGACGCCGGTCATCACCGACATCAGGCCGATGCCGATCACGAGCGGCGGCAACGGCAGCCAGATCTGCAGGATCTTGGCGCCGGCGATCGCCTCGACCGGCACGACCAGCACCCAGAAATACCAATAAAGCCAGCCGACGACGAAACCCGCGCCTTGCCCTAGCGCCGCGCGCGCGAATTCGGTGAAACTGCGCACCTTCGGCAGCGCGGTCGCCATTTCGCCGAGCATCCGCATGATCGCGAGGATCAGCAAACCGGTGATCGAATAGCTGATGAAGCTCGCCGGGCCGCCGGCGATGACCGCCGTGCTGCTGCCGACAAAGAGACCGGCGCCGATGATGCCGCCGATCGAGATCATCGTCAGGTGCCGGCCCTTCAGCGTGCGGCTGAGTCCGCCTTCATCCACCACCGGGATCGAGCCGGCGAGCTCGGCGGCGCCGGTGGCGGCGGCGAGCGCGGCTTCAGCCGCCAAATGTTCGGACTTGTGTTGCGACAAAGTTCCTCTCCCCGGTGCGGCTCGCGCTGGTGGCGCAATCATATCATCGGCAAATTGCGCCGCGGCGCTCCGCGGGGAAACGCGGCATCGATCAGCGCCAGCTCCGGCTCGGCGAGGCGCAGATCCGCCGCGCCGGCGTTCTCTTCTATATGTGCAATGTGCGCCGCTTTCGGGATCACGAACACTTCGGGCTCACGCAGCAGAAACGCGAGCGCCACTTGGCGCAGCGTCGCGCCGTGCGCCGCGGCGATTTCTTTCAGAACTCGCCCGCCGCCGCGGGCCGCACGTGAACGGAGCCGAAGATTGGCCGAACGGCGTGTAGGCGACGACCGCCGTGCCGTGTTGCCGGCACCATGGCAGCACCTCGTGCTCGATCGCGCGCTCTTCGAGGTGATATAGGACTTGATTGCAAGACCGGCGCCGCGCCGCCGGTGATCTCGAGGACCTCATCGAGATCGGCGAGGTTAAAATTGCTGACGCCCCAGGAGCGGATCTTGCCGTCCAGGCGTAGTGCTATCGAACGCCCCGATCGTCTCCTCCAGCGGCACGGCGCCGCGCCAGTGCAATAGATAACAATCCAATCGGTCGGTGCGCAAGCGCCGCAAGGACTGCTCGCAGGCGGCGATCGCGCTCATCGCCGAGGCGTTCGCCGGCAGCAGCTTCGAGACCAAGAACACCTCGTCGCGCCGGCCGTCGATCGCCTTGCCGATGACGCGTTCGGCTGCCCCGTCGCCGTACATCTCGGCGGTGTCGATATGCGTCAGGCCGAGATCGAGGCCGCGGCGTAACGCCGGCGAGCGCCGCATCCTCGGGCGCCGACTCGATGCGCCATGAGCCCTGGCCGATCGCCGCGACGCGTTGCCCTGTCGTACCAAAGAGGCGAGTATGCATCGCAACCTCCGATCTCGATCGCCCGCGAGGCTCGAGTCTAACGCGCTAGAATGCGGCGAGACGTACATCCGGCGTGCGCTCGGCCGAGGACTGTGATCATGATCGTCGAACTGGCATTGCTTTCTATTCGATCGGGCAGCGAAGCGCAATTCGAAACCGCGTACGCCACCGCCGAGAAAATCATCGTGAAGAGCGAAGGCTACGTGTCGCACGAACTTCGCCGGTCGATCGAACATCCGCAGCGCTACGCCTTGACCGTGCATTGGCGCACGCTCGAAGATCACACCGTCCGCTTTCGCGGTTCGCCGGCCTTCGCCGAATGGCGGGCGCTGATCGGCCCATTCTTCGAATCGGCGCCCGTCGTCGAGCATTTCCGCTCGATCGCTGTTACATAATGCAAAAATCTTTGGCTTGACGCCGACCGCGATCCGCCTTGCGCATGATCGAGCTAGGGTAATTCCTACTGCTCGCATGCAGTCAAACCTCCCAAACATCTTTCCCTAATCGTTGCATCTTTGTACCCGGCCGGAATCGTAGCGGGATGTGAGGACTGCCGACTCAGCGCTACGAACCGGTGGAATTCGGAAGTAAACCGAAGATGAGCCGCCGAAAAATCCCGGTGCGCACCGGCGACGACGGCTTGGGAGGAGTAGAGTTATGGGAACCATCCGCTGGTCAGCTGGAATATTCGTGGCTGCCGCTGGTCTTTTGGCCTCGCTGCCCGCCGCGGCGCAATCGTTTCGCGTGCAGTGCCCGACCAGCACGATCACGCATCCCTCGAGCGTGACCAACGTCAACGCCGAGCCTGCCTACAACGGCCCGACGGCATTCACGCAGGTCCCGGTGAGCGGTACACAAGGCGGCTACATCGTGCCGTCGGGTAACGTCAACGGCGCGATCAAATGCCAGCAGGTTGGGGGCGGCGACGGCTTCTCGACGATGGCGAACGGCACGCAGACGTTCATGTTCTCGTTCGGGCCCTTATCGGGACTCGCGGACATCGCCAACGGGCGTGCGGGGACGGAGTTCCCAAGCGTGTTCAACACGCCGTACACAAGCCGTCCCGAAGGCGTTCTTCTGCCGGGCGATCCGGCGACGACGGATGGCGCTGTCGCAAATACCTGGCCACCTGGCCGACACCGAATGCGACGTCGCCATTCAATTGGAACGGCGCGGTCGGAATCGCGCCTGATATCGCGAACGTGGTCTCGATTTACGATATCTCCCAGGACACGGCCGGCAACACCGTGTACGTTCAGACGAATGCCCCCCTGGGCCTCGCCATCTGGCAGCACGGTCATCATCGCCGGGACGGGCGGTGCGCCCCCGGCGGGCTATGACGGCACATGGACCATCACCGCCGCACCCTTTATTTTTCCCGCCGGCGGTATCGCCGGCGTCACGAACTACAACTTTTCGCCGAACTACAATTTCACGTTCACCATTGCGGGCCGAACAGGGCTCGCGGACGTGAACACATCACAGACCGCCACCGCAGCAACGACCCCGGTCATCGACGGCCACGTCGATCCGCGTCAGATCATGGACGTCGGTGTGATGAACGGCAATCTCCCGGCGCCACTTGGTGGCGATCGACGAGGACGACGAACTGTTCCTCACCCTCACGAACGTCGGCATGATCATGCGGCCGGACCTGTTCGAGCAGCACACCATCCACTGGCACGGCTACCCGAACGCCTCCTCGGTCTATGACGGCGTTCCCGAGGCTTCCGTCGCGATCAACATCGGCGGCAGCTTCACCTACTACTATCTCGCCCCGGACGCCGGCACGTACTTCTGGCACTGCCACATCACGCCGCCCGAGCACTTGCAGATGGGCATGACCGGGCAGCTCTATGTCCGGCCGCGGCAGGACCGCATTCCGGCGGGAACCAGTCTCTACGCGTCGCTCCAGGCGCAACAGGGGGATCTGCGCACGGCCTGCAATACCGCCGCCGATATCCTCTGCGCGAATCCCTTGCCCGCGATCAACACGGGCGCGGTGCAAGGAAACGACATGCTCGGCAACCCGCAGAAGTACACCTACAACGACGGCGACGGCTCGACGAAGTACGACGTCGAGTATCCGCTGCAGATTCACGGTTTCGACCCGAACTTTCACTTCGTCGGCATGACCTTCAATCCGGAGGGGTTCGTCGACATGAAGGACAAATTCTTCCTACTGAACGGGCGGAGCTACCCCGACACCGTGACGCCCGGCCCCATGGCGACACAAACCTCGGACGGCCGGGTGCACTATTCGCAGCCGCTGCCTTCGATCATCAACATTCCGGCGGGCGGAATCGCGCTACTGCGCATCTCGGACCTCGACGTGCAGGAGTACCAGACGCTCGCCTCGATGGGCATTCCGATGAAGGAGGTCGGCTTCAACGCGAAACTCCTGCGGGATCAAGCCGGGAACAACATGGAGTTTTACACGAACTCGATCACGCTCGGCGGCGGCGAGTCGCTCGATGTCGTTCTCGATGCGAGCGACGCCGGCTGTGGGCAGGCCGGCTGCGCGGCGAAGCTGTATCCGGCGGGGAGCGTGTTCTACCTGTACACCCCCATGCTCGATCATCTTTCGAATGATCAGGAGAACTTCGGCGGACTCATGACCGAAGTTCATATCTGCACGACCGTCACCGGCGGCGACACTTTCGGCAACACCTGCAACATGTGAACGGCAAGTGAGAGCAATGAATATGAACACCTCGACCTCGATCACACGATGGCTTGTGGCGCCGATCCTGGGCTTGTCGCTCGCGGCCGCCGCTCAGGCTGCGGCGCCCGGAATTACCGGGAATTCAGGCACTACTGCAACTTTCAATTTGACGGCGCAGCCCGCCTACCTCAATCAGCCGGACGGGGCGTCGGTCTACTCCTGGGGCTACGGGTGAGATTCGACAAAGCCCGCGCCGGGCTTCGCTCCGGCCGCGATCACGACCGCGACTTGCAATTCCATGCAGGTTCCCGGTCCCACGTTGATCGTCACCGAAGGTCAGACCGTCACCGTCAATCTGCAGAACGGACTCCCCACGGCGGCGGGCAACACCTCGATCCTGTTTCCCGGATTCAACGTCACGGCGAGCGGCGGCGCACGGGGAGTGCTGACGCAAGAGGCGGCCGCCGGCGGCACGGTGACCTACACGTTCATCGCCAACTCGCCCGGCACGCATGCTTATTACAGCGGGACGCAAGGCGACCTGCAGATCGAGATGGGGATGTATGGCGCGATCATCGTCCTGCCCGCCACCCCCCAGCTGCCTGCGGCTCCTTTATAACGGCGTGCCGCCGTCTGGCAGTACGGGCCTGCCGCTGCCAATCCGGGTGGAAACGCACAGGCGAAGAACGCTTGGGAAGAGAGGGATTTCCGCCTCGCCCCGGCCGCCTATGACGATGGCAAATCCTGCTACGACCGGGAATACCTGTTCCAGTGGGCGGAGATCGATCCGAGGATTCATACCCAGGTGCTCGCACAGGTCAATGACCCGGTACGGGTTGCTGCTTGCAGCCGGCGGGGCGGGTACTACGGGGTGCAGTCTCGACGTGGCCACCGAGCCCTATCACCCGGCGTACTTTATAATCAATGGCCGCTCGATGCCCGACGACATGGATCCGAACTATGCGGCCGAGTATCCGCATCAGCCCTACAACGGCAATCCGCATATGCATCCGGGCGAGATGATGCTGGTGCGCTCGATCGGTCAGGGTCACTGGCAACATCCGTTCCATGAGCACGCGAACCACGTCCGTATTCTGGGGCGTGACGGCAACCTGCAGCTGAGCGCGTCCGATTGCAGGGTCAACGGCAATGCGACCGGCTGTACGACTGACGCCCTCGCCGGACTGTTGATGTTCAACACCGATACGACGCCCGGCGAGGCGTTCGAAGGAATCTTCTACTTCACCGGTCGAGGGTTGAACTGGGATCCGTATGGCCATCATCCCGGCGACACGAGCGATCCGCTCGCCTCGCTCTCCTGTACACCGGATGCCAACGGCTACAACACCAGCGCGCCGACGGCGGTCAATTACTTCGAATGGTGCCAGGACCATAACAAGCCGCTGGAAGCGGCCCCGTTCGGCGACGTGGCCTCCGGCGGACCGGCGACGCTGCCGAATCCGAACATTTTCACCAACGGCGCCTGGTACGGCGGCACGCCGTACTTAGGTCCGGACGCGACCCTGCGCGGCGGCGGGACACAGGCCTGCGCCAGCACCACGGGCAGCACGGCGGCAAATCAGGCCTCTACCTGCACGGACCTGCAACCCTCGAATACGCAAGCAAACCCGGCGAGCGAGCGCGGTTGGGCCTACATGTGGCACTCGCACAATGAGCGCGAGATTACGACCAACAACGCGTTCCCAGGCGGGATGCTCATGATGTTGCTCGTCGATACGCGTGAATTCGTGATCGACGAATCGAATTAGGATGAGGAGAATCGAAATGCGATCCAAGACCTTCAAATCCCTCCTGATCCGATCGGGACTCGCGGCGCTCGCTCTCGCCCTGGGGAGTGGCGCAGCGTTCGCCCAGCAAACGATCAATCTGACGGCCGGGCCGTCGACCGCGATGATGCCCGATGGCTCACCGGTGCCGATGTGGGGATACAGTTGCGGTGCGGCCGTCTCCGGCGCAACAGCGACGTGCCGGCGCGTTGAATCCGAATACGGGGGGCTGGTCGCCCGTCGTCATCACCGTCCCCTATGTGAGCGCCGGGACCAGCCTGACGATCAACCTCACGAATAGTCTGTCTTTCGCGAATGGGAATACCGTACCCACTTCGATCACGATCGTGGGACAAATCGGCGGCGGCCTCGGCGGGGCACCCACCACGACGCCGAGCCCGACTCACGGCACCCAACAGGTCACATGGCCGACGGCGGGCAGCGGCCCGACGTTCACGCCGCCGCCGCAAGGACCGCGCGTGCAATCCTTCGCGACCGAAGTCGCCGCGGGCGCGACGTCCGCGCTGACGTGGGCGATATCTCCGCCCCGGCACGTATCTGATCGAGTCCGGTACGCATCCCTCGATCCAAGGTCCGATGGGGTTATACGGCATTCTCGTCGTCACCACGGCGCCGACGGCGCCGCCGACCGCGTCCCGATCATCGAGACCGCGCCGGGTTGCGCGTATCTCGCGTTCCCCGGGTCGACGACGGCGGCTTGCGCCGTTCCCTACGACGCCGAAGTGCCGATACTCCTCAGCGAAATCGATCCGGTGCAGAACAATGAAGTGAGCACGGCGGTCAACTTGCCCGGCTTCAGCGAGACGACGGTGTGGTCCGGCCAGCCAGGCGGCTGCGGCAATCCCGCCACGACCAACTCCGGCAACTGCTATCCACCGGCCGTCAACTACATGCCGCTCTACTACATGGTCAACGGCGTCGCATTCGACAAGACCCATGCGGCGAATTCGCTCTTCCCGGTCTCACCGGCGGCGGTCGCCCCGGCCGCAGGAACCGGCTGGATCGGTCTTGGTCCGCGTGGTCAATGCGGGCTTGCACATGCACGTGCCGGCGATCGTCGGCGCGCAGGTCGCGGGCCAAACCGGGGCGACCAATCCTCTGGTGACCGGTTTCAAAGTCATGGCCGAGGACGGCAACGTGCTGCCGGGACTTCCGAAGGTCAAGACCGAAGAATTCATGGCGGCGGGCAAGGTTTATGACCTGATGATCAACGCCGCGTCGACGTCCGGCACAACGATCGCGCCCTTATGCCGACGCGCCGGCGATCTTCGACCGGGCGCTGGGCCTCTCGGGCAATGCCACCGAACGCGACGCCGGCATGCTCGCCTACATCGGCACCAGCGGGAGCCGCGCTCCCGTCGAGCGGTGCACTGGGGACCGCAACGGCAAACGCGGATACCTACAACGCCCTGGTCGCCGGGCAGGCGCTCACGGTGTCGGATCCATCGAAAGGCGTCATCGCCAACGACATCAATGTCTACGGCGTGACGCTTCTGGCGGCGCCGGCCAACGGCACCGTGACGCTCAACAAGAACGGCACGTTCAATTATGTTCCGACCGCGGCACGGGCACGACGGACTCGTTCACTTATTGCGCCAACGGCACGGTGACGGGGGCGATTTGCTCATCCGGAATCACCGCGACGGTAACTCTGGGCGCATCGACGCTCGCCGGCACCGGCACGCACGTTACTTGTACGGCGAGTTCGTTCACCGCGAGTACGGCGACCTACCTCGCGATCAAGACTCCGGGCGTGCTCGCGGATTGCACGGACGGGGCGGGTCTGCCTCTGACGGTAGACCCCTCGACCGTCGTGCCGACCGGCATGACGGTACTGGCGGATGCGAATGGCGGCTTTACCGCCATCGCGACCGGCGCGGGCACCTATACGTTCACCTTCCAGGCGAAGAACTCGCAGGGCACCTCAAGCGCGGCCACGACCGTGAGCGTCGTGTTTCCGGCGGGCAGCGGACTGACGGTCAACGTGCTGGACGGCCAGGACAAGACCACGACGGTCACCGACTACCGCTGGGTGATCGAGGAGGATCGCACCTTCTATATCGATCCGAACTGCACCACGAATCCTCCGCCGGCGGGCTGTCCGACCAGCGGCTCGGGAATCGTGCCGACCCTCGGGGCGAATTTCCACACCAGCTACATGCCGTTCGTGGCGCAGGGCTGCACCGGGCCGCTGTCGTGCGAAGCCGGCCAGACGGTTCGATCCGGCGTCGGAGTCATCCGTGTGCGACGTCGGCAACGGCGTTTGCCGGCCCGACACGACCGGCGAACGGGACTGACGCCGGTGATGCCGAGCCAGGTCGAGCTGGATCCGACCAAGCGCTACTACATCTCGGTGCTGCCGGGCGACGCGGCCAATCCGTTCTGGCATGGATATTCGCGGCGTGCCGGCTGCCAGAACGGGGCCGCCAACGCGGCGAGCGGCGCGACCTGCGGCCACGGCATGGGCGGCGCGCCGATCGCTCGCCGGGCACAGACCTGCGGTCACCGGTGACTCACGCAGCCCTCGCCCTACCCGCCGGGCAAGCTGTCGGTGTTCGTGTTCGAGGACGACTTCCCGCTGAACGGCGAGCAGGACGGCGGCGGCGGCGTCGACGTGCTGTCGCCGCAACGAGCCGGGCCTCGGCGGCTTCCAGATCCACCTGTGGGACGCGATGGGCGGCAACGGCGATTTCACCGGCCAGATGACCTACGACATGTTCAACCAGCCGCTGACGAACAGCCTGGCCGGAACCATCGATCCGGACAACGGCAACGATGCCTGCCCGATCGGCATGAACGAGCTCTCGGCAACGTCCGGCACGAGCGCCGACGACGCTGCGACCGATCCGACCGCGACCGGCATCACCGGCATGATCGTGACCTGCCCGAAGTACGAATCCGACGGCAAGACGCTCTCTCCGCTGGCGGGCCAGGCGGTCATCGCCAACCTGATGCCGGGCCGCTGGGGCGTGATCGCCACGCCCGGCGCGGACCGCATCGCCCGCGGCGAGGAGTGGCTGCAGACCAACACGCTGGACGGCCAGAAGGCCCACGACGTCGTTCACGCGGATCGGCGAGCCGAGCTACTTCCAGGAGTTCGGCCCGGCGTCCTACCACGTGAGCATCGGCTTCGCCAACCCGGCCATCATCAATGCGCGCAAGGCCGTACGTGTGCAACGGCACCGACCCGAGCAGCCCTCACCGGGCACCTAAACTGCAACAACACCATCACCGGCAGGGTGACCGGCGAGCGCCTGAGCCGCACGCCGGACGAGCGGCTCTACAGCAGCGGCTCGCACGACGCCTTCGACTGGACCCAGTGCTACGTGAGCTTCGGCGATCCGGACGGCGAGGACTTCGCGTTCACCAAGTGCAACGCCGACGGCACGTTCACCCTGACCGGGCTGCCCGCCGGCGACTGGCGCGTCACGATGTTCGACCAGTGGAACGATCAGCTGGTGGACGGCCTGTCGACACCGGTCGGGATACCGAGCACAGGCGGCGGCACCACACGTCAACATGGGCGACATCGCCGCGACCCAGTGGCAAACGAACCTCTACACGCGCACCTTCATCGACGACAACAAGAACGGCATCTCGCAGAGCGGCGAGGCCGGCATTCCGTTCGCCAACGTCGCGGTGCGCCTGCGCGACGGCAGCCTGGAGAACCTGCTGACCACGGACTTCACCGGCACCGCGAATTTCAACGAGACCTTCCCGCTGTTCAGCTGGTACATGGTCGAAACCGACGTGACCCGCTACAAGAACACCGGCACGCACGTCGTCTACGACGTCGGCGGACCGGCCGACGGTCCGCCGTCCTGCGGCACGACGCGGCTACCCGCCGTGCGGAACCTCCACCATCGGCAAGTATCTGGCCAACACCGCCGAGATCGTCTCGGTGCCGACCGACCTGCGCGTGCCGGGCGCCTCTATTGCGCCGGTGCAGACTGCACCGGCAAGTCGATTCAGAACGGTCTCGCCGGCACCAGCGATCCGCCCAGCGTCTGCACGACGACCACCGCGACGCCGCCGATCACGACCTGCTCGACGCAGCTGTCTCCGGCCGCATCGATCCGCCGTGGGTGGGCGGCGTCGAGGGCTGGCAGGGCTTCCCGGGCCAGAACAACTTCCTGGAGTTCGGCAAGGAGCCGTACTGCGCCGGGCGAGAACGGCGGCATCAAGGGTCACGTGGTCTACGCCTCGACGCGCCCGTTCGACGACCCGCAGATGCTGGTGCAGACGCAGTGGGAGCCGCTGGTCCCGAACGTCACGATCAACCTGTACCAGGAAGGCGTCGCGGCCGACGGCGTGACGCCGACCTTGACGCTGGTCGACACCACGCAGACCAGCAGCTGGGACGACTGGGCGCAGGGCTTCCACAAGGCGCCGACGGCAACACCGTTCCCAACATGAACTGCCCGGGCCAGGGCGCGAGCACCGGCGCCAATCCGGACCTGTTCTTCTTCTCGCTGTACAACCAGCCGAACTATCTGGACTTCTACAACGACGCACGCACGGCGGGCCACGCGCTCACGACCGGCACTGCCGTACAACTCGCAGTTCAAGTGCTACGACGGCATGCACAACTGGAACCAGCTGCAGCCGGCGCCGTACGACGGCATGTACCAGTTCCCGAGCGTGACCGCGGTCGATCCGACGACCGGCAAGCCGACCGGCGACGAACTGCACGATCTGCGCGCCCGATCCCGTCCGGCGCCGGCCGACGCGGACCTGTACGCACGGCCTGCCGATGCTGCCCGCCGGGCAAGTACGTGGTCGAAGTGGTGGTGCCGCCCGGGCTATCGAGCTGGTCAAGGAAGAGGACAAGAACATCCTGATCGGCGACAACTACATCGCGCCGGTGACGCAGCAGTTCGGCGGCCTGGGCAACATCTTCATCATTCCCGACCAGGCCTCGGTGGCCGCCGCCTCAGCAATACCCGGGCCTGGGCTACAACGCCAACAACGCCCAGAACCCGACGCAGAGCCTGGGCGCGTCGCCGAAGAACAGCATCGTGCCGGGCTTCATCCCCGAGCCCACCTGGCCGTGCGTCGGCGAGGCGCGCATCGTGCCCGACTACATCAGCCTGTATCCGCAGACGCAGCAGGTTGCGCCGTTCGCCGGCGCCACGCGCAACCTGTGCGACCGCAAGGAAGTGACGCTGAGCGACCAGATGGGCGCGATCGCGAAGTTCTACGTCTACACCTCGACGCACATCGCCTCCAAGTTCACCGGCGGCATCACCGACGACTACACGTCGGAATTCGATCCGTTCTCGCCGCAGTTCGGCGAGAAGTTCGCGCCGCCCGATCTGCCGGTGTCGGTCAAGGACTGGACCGGCAACGAGATCAACCGCGTCTATGCGGACCACTGGGGCGCGTACAACGGCATGACCTACTCGACCTGGGAAGTGAACCCGCCGAACCCGACCGGGCTATTCGCCGACCATGATGGTGTTCTGCATGAACGATCCGGGTCCGATCCCGGGTCCCGAACGGCACGATGATCACCGATCCGCTGTTCACCCACGGCTACAGCCAGTTCTGCTACGAGCTGCCGTTCATGCCGGGCACGACCCAGTACCTGGATACGCCGGTCGTGCCGACCTCGGCCTTCGCGGGCGCCGGCTACAACAACGTCGACTGCGCCTACCCGGACGCGACGCCGGCGATCGCGGAAGTCGACGGCGACGGCGTCGGCCCGTGGGTGAGCGCCGCCGGCAACACGCTGACGATCACGGCGCTGGGCGACCAGATCGTGCCGAACAACGCCTACTCCGGGCCGTCGGCGACGACCGCGCCGTTCAACCAGAAGACCATCACGCGCCACTACGGCTTCGGCGCCGACGCAGGGCACCGGCAGGTGACCATCGGCGGCGATCACCGCGCCGGTCACCAGCTGGAGCGAACGCGATCACCGTCACGGTGCCCCGGCGTGCCGGCCTGCGCCGTCCAGCAGCAGGCGCAGTACGGCGGCGTCGACCACGCCGCGCAGTGCGGCCAGCTGGTCATCACGGCCGGCAACGGCAAGCAGTCGATCGACGCGGTGACCGTGACGATCGGCGGCAAGACGCCGACGCACGTCGCTCGCGTCCGGCTCGATCCAGGCCGCGATCGACGCCGCCGCTCCGGGCGACCTGATCATCATCGACCCGACCTGCACGACGGCGACGGCTCGGCGTCGCCTGCACGACGCCGGGCGTGACCGGCAAGACCACCGCGGCCCACAACGAGATGCTGCTGATGTGGAAGCCGGTGCGCCTGCAAGGCGTCGGCGCGGCCTCCAGCGTCATCAATGCCAACACCCATCCGGCCGGCAAGCTGGATCCCTGGCGCCAGCAGGTCAATTGCCTGTTCGGCCTGGCCCTCAACGGGCACGCCGATCAGCACGTGCGAATCCGCTACGATCCGACCGGCAGCCGGTCAGCTGTCCGTGGACGACGGCACGGTGAATTACTTCGCCGACGACGCCGAGTCACTTCGACGGATCTCAACCCGCAGGTCGACCGCTGCCGTTCGAGGCGATCGTCGGCTGGGATGCCTCGCTCAACGGCAACCTGGCCCAGCTGCTGCAGGAGCCCACGCTGATGGGCGCGCTCGAAGGCGCGGGCATCACAGTGCTGGCCAAGGGCGTGAACTTCCCGGCGTCGCCGAATCCGTCGGCTCCGGCGGCGTCGCGGGGACGTTCCCGACCGGCACGACGCTGCTGACGGCGACGTGACGGTCACGGGCAGTACACGACGGGCGACAGCAACAGCTGTGTCACAAGGGCTCGACCTCGAACAACCAATCCGTTCCCGAGCAACTTCCTGTGCAACCCGTCGAGCATCGACGGCCTGGGCATCACCGACAGCTCGCAGGGCGGCGGCGGCATCTTCGTGCACGCCTGGGGCCACAACCTGCAGATCGCCAACAACCGGATCTACAACAACGCCGGCACGCTGTCGGGCGGCATCAACCTCGGCCAGGGCGAATTCCCGCCGGCGTACATCGCCGGCGCCGGCGCGACGAACGCGGCTCCCGGCTCCTGCGTGAGCCACCGGCATAACGAGCGGTGCACGTGCAGCCGTACTGCTAGAACCTGAACGTCAACATCCACAACAACTACATCTCGCTGAACTCCTCGACCGGCGACGAACTGTTCTCGGCCACGCCGGCCGGCGCGGGCGGCGTCAGCATCTGCACCGGCTCCGACTACTACAAGTTCAACTACAACTGGGTGTGCGGCAACCTGAGCAGCGGCGACGGCGGCGGCTTCGGTCACATGGGCTTCAGCTACAACGGCGACATCGAGCACAACACGATCCTGTTCAACCAGAGCCTGAACCCGACCATCCCGGCCAACGGCGGCGGCCTGTTGATCATGGGCACCCCGGACGTCGACCCGACCTGCGGCGCGACGACCGACACCGACTGCGTCGATCCGGCGATCCTGCGCACGCCGAGCGACGGCGTCGGGCCGGGCCTGGTGATCAACGCCAACCTGATCATGGGCAACGCGCGCCGAAGCCGGCAGCGGCGGCGGCTTGCGCTTCCAGAACATCAACGGCTCGGACGTGGTCGCGTTCCCGACGACTCCGTCCCAGTGGTGGTCGCCGAAGGTCACCAACAACATCATCGCCAACAACGTCGCCGGCTGGGATGGCGCGGGCATCTCGCTGCTGGACGCGCTGAACGTCAACATCATCAACAACACGATCGTGTCGAACTCGACCACGGCCTCGGCCGGCATGCTGTTCAACACGCTCGGCGCGCCGCTGGCCAGCTCCGAGGGCACCAATTGCGTCGATCGGCACCGAGACTTCGTGTCCGCAGCTCTCGGGGCTCGTGACGATCCAGAACAGCGCGGTGCTTGCCGGCGAATCTGCCGGCGACGGTCACCTGCCCGGCGAACCACTACGCCGGGACGATCGACCGCCACCAACGGGACCTGCCGGTCGTACTCGTATCCGCTGCTGGAGAACAACATGTTCTGGCAGAACACCGCGTACTACATCGGCGTCGGCGCGCTGAGCGCGCAGTACCAGCAGAACGTCGTCTCGCTGTACAACGCGTTCACGACGACGCTGGCGCCGACCAGCCGCAGACGGGCGCGACGACCGCCAACGGCGCCGGCGTCACGATCACGGGCGGCACGGGCGCCTGCACGGCCGCCAGCTACTGGGACATCGGTGTGCGCGGCGACTCGGGCCGGGCACCCACGATTCCGGCGTCACGCTGGCGCCGATGTACTCGGTGCTGACCAACTCGGCGGAGCACGGTCTCGGCACGCAATAACATCCGGGCATCAATCCGAACGTTCGTCAGCCAGTACTGCGACGGCTCGCGCAGCCGCCGGAGTTCGGCGCGTCGGGCTGGGCCGTGCCGCCGGGCATTCGGACGCCACCGTGCCCAACCCGATCTTCAACCTGACGCCGGTGGCGACGGTGGACGAGGGCAACAACTGGATCAACCTGCGCTGGGGCCCGCTGACGCTGGTCAACCCGGTCACCAACACCGCGCTCGGCAACTACGCGCTGGCGGCGGGCTCGCCGGTGATCGACTCGATTCCGACCGTCGAGGCCGAATTACAGTCTCGTGCCGAGGACCGATTTCTTCGGCAACGCCAGGCCGGAGACGGGCTCGGAGCAACCGTTTGATCCGGGCGCGGTCGAGTTCGCCGGCTGCCGGTGACGCGTCGGCGGCGGCGGCTGCGGAGCGACCGTCACAGGAGGCTCCGCTCGCCTTCGGGGACCAGGCGTATCGGTACGACCGAGCGGCCCGCATGACGCTGACGGTGACCAACAGCTGCGCGACGGCGGTGCCAGGCGGATCGTTCACGGCGTCCGGCGGCGGCACGCCGCAACCGTTCTCGCACCTCGGCTCGAGCGGCGGCGGAGCTTGCGGCGGAACACTGGCCGCGGGCGCATCGCGCACCTACAACGTGGTGTTCAGGCCGCCGGGGGCACGGCGCAACGACACGACGTACAGCCGGACGCTGACGATCGCGGCTACACCGGCGCGACGGTGACGGGATCGCCGGTGTACACTGACTGGCACCGGCGTTACCCCGGGCACGCTGAGCTTCACCAGCGCGACCAATGCCACGCTGCGGGCGGCGGTCCTGCTGAACTTCGGTTCACCGGCCGGACGAGCCGTGACCACGAGCGTCGTGACCGTGACGGTACCGTTGCTCCGGTCAGCATCACGGCGGACGCGGTCAGCAACCTTATCGGGACCAACTTCGCACTCACCGGGACGAGTTGTCCGTCAACCCCGGTTGCGGTTGGTGGCACCTGCACATTCAGCGTGCAGTACACGCCGCCGGACCCGCGCTCCGTTCATCCCGCGAATCGGCTTCCTGACGGCGACGGACACCGCCACCGGCAGTCCGCAAACGCTGGTTCTTGTACGGGCAATAGTCCGACAAAAGTGACCGAACTGCGCGAGAAGCGATAGTGAGTGTAGGCAGCACAAGCGGATGCCCCCGGGTAAGATCCCGGTCGAGGCATCCGCTTCCTTCACTGCAACTGGCGGTTTCGAGGCGCGAACCGGCACGGCGAAACTGTGACGGCCGTCGACGCAATTGACGGTCGTAGGAGCGGATACTCATAGAGAGTTCGTTTGTAGTCCGCGCCATCCGAGGTAGATGATGAGGCTTCCTTCCGCCGCAATGTTCGTGACCATGGTGGCAGGTGTCATCGCCGTTCCGGCATGCGATTGGCCAGCAGGCGCCCGGGTAAAGCGCCGCCGGCCAAGGCGCCCGTTGCGGCTCGGCGGAAGCCCGCGGGTCCGCCGTCGGGTTCGACGCACACCTTGCTGTCGAGGCACGCCGAGGAGTATTACAAGGAGGTCTGGGGCGTCGATGACTTGAGCGTCAAGATTGCGGAATCCGGCGAGATCGTTCGCTTTTCGTGGCATGTGGTCGATCCACAAAGAGCCAAGGCGCTGAGCGACGACAAAGCGGTGCCGGCGCTTCAGGATCCCCAGGCCGGCGTCAGTCTAGTGGTGCCCGCGATGGAGAATATTGGGCAGCTCCGCCAAACGCAGCCGCCGGAGGCGGGGAAGTCGTACTGGATGGCGTTCTCGAACCAAGGCCGTCCGGTCAAGCCCGGACATCGCGTCAACGTGGTAATCGGCTTGTTCCACGCGAACGGGCTCGTGGCCGAGTAGAATCGAATTAGAACCGCTGGGGGATGTGTTTCCTCAACTCAACAGATTAAGGGTTTCCCATGGCAACATTGATTCCATTTCGTACCGCAGCGGCAGCGGGCGTGTTCTTGTTCGTCAGCCTCGGTGAGCCGGTCTCTCAAGCGGCGCCCGCGAACCTTTCCGCCACGCAGATCATCGAGAAGAACATTGCGGCGCGCGGCGGCCTCGCCGCCTGGCGGGACCTGCAGACGCTCAGCTTGACCGGCAAGATGGACGTCGGCACCGGGGATGCGACGGCGCGCAGCCTCAACTTCGTCCGCGGCGAGATGCCGTCGGGGCACCGGCTGTCGCCAAAGGCGGCGCTGGCCGCACAGAAGCCCGCCCCGGCCGCCAAGCAGGTGCAGTTGCCCTTCACGCTCGAGGTCAAGCGTCCGCGCGAGTCGCGGCTGGAATTGGTATTTGGCGGCAAGACGGCCGTGCAGGTCTACGACGGCACCCACGGTTGGAAGTTGCGTCCATTCCTGAATAGGGAGGATTACGAGCCCTTCACCGCCGAGGAGCTAAAGACCGAGTCGGAGTGGCCGGGCATCGACGGTCCGCTCGTCGATTATGCGGCTAAGGGAACCCGTGTGGCACTCGATGGCGTCGAGCCGGTGGACGGTCACGAGGCCTACAAGCTCAAGCTCACGCTGAAGGACGGCACCGTCCAGCACATCTGGATCGATGCCAAGAGCTTTCTCGACGTGAAGATGGAGGGCGCGCCGCGCCGCATGGACGGACGCATGCGCACCGTGTGGATCTATCAGCGCGATTTTCGGCCCGTGCAAGGACTGATGATGCCCTTTGAACTCGATACGGTTGTTGACGGCTACCACGAAGTGCACAAGATGATCTTCGACAAGGTGGCCGTGAACCCCCGGTTGAGCGACGCGCGGTTCACGAAGCCGGGAGGCGCGTAAGCGTAACTGCCGGTCGGTGGGATCTAGGCGTCGTGGGGTCGACCCCCTTCACAAGCCTCGGACCGGTGCCCAGATGAAAAGCGCTTACGCTGTCGCAGGCTTGCTCTGCTTGGGCCTCATCGGTCAATCGACGTGGGCTGCGACGGCCGCCAGCGTGGAGGCCGGCAAATCCATTTATCGCAAGGGGGTGCTCGCCTCGGGCGCGCCGCTCGAGGGGTTGCGGCCGATGGGCGCCGGCCTCAAGGGTGCCGATGCGGCTTGCGTCAATTGCCACCGCCGCAGCGGTCTCGGATCCGTGGAGGGGCCATTGTTCATCCCCCCGATCCGGGGCGATTACTTGTTCCACGCCCGCGAAGCGACGAATCAGGAACCGGTGTTGGGCTACGTCCAGAGCATGCACGGCAATCGCGATCCCTATACCGATGCAACGCTTAAGCGCGCGATCCGTGCAGGTCTCGATTCCCAGGGCAAGCCGCTCGCTGCCTTGATGCCGCGCTTTGCGTTGGATGACACCGATATGGAGGCGTTGATCGACTACCTGAAGTCGCTCGGACAAAGCCCGGTGCCGGGGGTCACGCCGACGATGCTAAAGTTCGCGACCGTCGTGACGCCGGATGCGGATCCCGCGACGCGGCAAGGCGTGCTCGCTGTGCTCAGGCAATACGTCGTCGATAAAAACTCGTTCCCATGGGTGGCGAGCCCGCCGTTGCGCACTTCCGGCAAGACGATGTTCAGCAAGGTGTTGTACGTCGCGAACCGCCATTGGCAGCTGTCCGTCTGGCAGCTCACCGGACCCGCCGATGGGTGGGCGGCGCAACTAAAGCGGGACTATGCGCGCGAGCCGGTAGTGGCCCTATTATCGGGCGTTGGCGGCCGGGATTGGCGTCCGGTGCACGACTTTTGCGAGCGCGAAGAGATACCCTGCTTGTTCCCCAACGTCGAAGTGCCCGTCGTCGATGACGGAGACGTCTATTCGCTGTATTTCTCCAGAGGCGTGCCGCTGGAAGCGGACTTGATTGGCCGCAAGCTCAAGGATTCGCTCAAAGCACGGCCGCGTGCGACGGTGCTGCAGATCTATCGTGCCGACGACAACGGCGAGGCGGGCGCGCGCGAATTGGCGGCGGCTCTGCGATCGAGCGGCGTCACGCTGCGCAGCGAGGTCCTCGCCGCGGGCCACACCGGCAAGGGCCTCAAAGAGGCGCTACGCCGTGCATCGACGGCCGATGCACTGGTGCTCTGGCTGCGCCCGGCGGACCTCGCCGCGCTCGGCAAAGCGCCTGTCGCGCTTCCCCCGGTGTATTTGTCCGGGCTCTTGGGCGGACTCGAGAACGCGCCGCTGCCGCCGAGTTGGCGGCCGCTCGCGAGGATGGCATACCTTTTCGACTTGCCGGACCGTCGTGTGGTGCGCGTCGATTATCCGCTCGGCTGGTTCCGGTTCAGCCACATCCCGGTCGTCGCGATGCAGCCGCAGGTAGATACCTACCTCGCCTGTCAGATATTGACCGAAACACTGCGCCATATTTCCGATGTCACGGACCGTGACTATCTGCTGGAGCGCATGCAGCCGATCCTCGATCACCGGCTATTGACCGGATACTACCCGCGGCTGTCGATCGCGACCGGCCAGACGCTGGCTTCGAAGGGGGGCTATATCGTGCGATTCGTGGGAGCGACCGGCAATAAGCTGGCAGCGGACGGGGACTGGACGACGCCATGAGGGTGAGGACTTTCCGTATGAGACACACGCTTGCGACCGCTGCACTGAGTATGGGACTCGCTGCGATCAGTCATTCCGCGCCGCCATCGGCGAAAGTCCATCCTGCGACGAAACTGACCGCTGAGCAGATCGTCGAGCGTAACGTCGCCGCGCGTGGCGGGCTCGAGGCTTGGCGCAAAATCCAGACCATGGTCTGGCTGGGCCACATCGAAAGCGCGCACGGCCCAATGCCGAGCATGCCGTTCGTGCTCGAACAGAAGCGCCCGAACAAGACGCATTTCGAGATCCATACGATGGATCGGACCACCGAGCGAGTGTTCAACGGGGAACAGGGCTGGAAGGCGCATTCGGGTCCCGATGGGCGGCCGATTGCCGAGCCTCTGTCGCTTCAGGATCTGCGATTTGCACAGACCGAGCCGGGCTTGGATGGCCCCCTGATCGATTACGCGCTGAAGGGCTACACCGTCAGCTTGGAAGGAGTCGACATGCTCGACGGGCGCAAAGCCTATCGCTTGGACGTGCGCTTGCGGACCGGCGAGATCGATCACGTGTGGGTCGACGCGCAAACCTACCTAGACATGCGCTACGACCGGCCGACGGAAGGCGTCATCGCCGGCGGCAGAAGCGTATCGGTGGTTTACAGTGACTACCGAAGTTTCGATGGGGTGCAGATACCGATGATCATCGAAACCGGCGCCGGCGCCGGCGGTACGCCCGACCGAATGATCATCGAGCGGGTCGTCATGAACGCTCCCCTCAATGACGACCGATTTGGGCCGCCGGGCGTCCAGCACCCGCATTATCCGGCGCGCCGCTACCCCGGGGCCGTCCCGAGGCCCCGTCCGCCATTGCCGCCTGTTCCGCAGCCCGCGAGTCCGTGAGCGCCGAGCCGCTTTGCGGCTCGTTACGGCGATCGGGATGACGGCGGCGCGGTGTCGGGCCGCCGTGGCAGCATGGGTACGCTCGAGTCGACGCTCACGAGGTCGAGTTCGAAGACCAGTAGGGCACCCGGCGGTATCGGCGGCGGGGAATTCGCGCCATAACCGAGCGCCGGCGGCACGAACAGCTGCCACTTCGCGCCGGGGCGCATCAGCAGCAGCGCTTCGCGCCAGGCGGGGATCACGCGGCTGACGCGAAACGTCGCGGCTTGCTGGGGGTGATCCTCGGAGCGATCCAGCACCGTGCCATCGGCGAGACTCAGGCGATAGCGCAGCGTCACTTGATCCGAGAGATTCGGCGACGGCGCTTTGAGATCGCCGCTGTCGAGTATTCGATACTGCAATCCGGAGGGCGTGCTCGTGACGCCCGGCGCGTGCGCATTGCGCGCGAGAAACGCTCGGGCGAGATCGGCATTGCGGGCGGCGAGGGCCTCGCGCGCGCTGCGCATGAACTCCTGGGCGGCGCTGCGTTGCTCCGAGCTCAGCTATTTTGCCGGCGCGGGCAGCGTCGATGCCGCGCATCAGCGCCTCGCGGGACAGCGGTTTGCCGAGTCCGTTGTGCACGAGCTGATCGCCGATCATCAGCCCGAGGTCGTAGCTGCCGGTTTCCTGCCGAAGGGCCGGCCGGCGCCGGCGGATGGGGTGTCGCGGCGAACGCCGCCGGCAAACCGGCAAGCGCGAATCCCAGCAAGATCGTCAGCATGCGACAGCGGACGTTCACGGTCGAGTGGTTGGGATTCGCGCAGCGGTTCAGGGCGCTTTCGATGCCGTAGACGTCGCCGAGGCCGGGGCGGCTGCGGACCCCTGCACGTGTGGCGGCGCTTTGGCCGGTTCGACGCCGACCAAGGCCACATCGAAGATCAGCAAGGAGTCCGGCGGCATCGAGGGCGGCGGCGTCATGCCGTAGGCAAGCTTAGGCGGAATGAACAAGCGCCAGGCGGCGCCGCGGGTCATCAGGCCAAGCGCTTCGCGCCAGCCGGGAATGACATCGGCGGGGCGTACGACCATCGGCGTGCCGCGCTTATAGGTGCTGTCGAACTCGGTGCCGTCTAGCATGCGTCCGCGGTACTGAACCGTGACGCGGTCGCTGTCCGCGGCCGCACGCGCCTGCGGATCGCCTTTGGTCAAGACCAGATATTGCAAGCCCGATGCGGTCGTCGTGACGCCGGGTTCCTTGGCGTTGCGGGCGAGGAACTCGTCGGCCGCCTTCTCATTTCGGCCGGCCCAGGCGAGGTAGGCGCCTTTCAGGACGGCACTCGCGCGCTTTTTATCGTCGGGCGTCGCCGCCGTACCGCCGAGTCCCGCGCGGATGCCGCGCACCAGTTCGTCGACGGAGACGGCTCCCTCGAGCCCGGCATCGTGCCATTGTGAAGCGAACGACAGGCCCAAGCTGTAACTGCCTGCCGCGTTGCCGCCGCTTGCATCAGGGTTTGCGGTATCGGTGCCCTGCGCGTGCAGCGCGAAGCTGCTCGCCGAGGCGGCCAATCCCAGCAGAATTGTTCTCGCCAACCGGCGCTGAATCGCATTCATAGGAGTCGTCCCGAGCGCCGTCGGGCGCCTGCTCGTGAGCGGCATCATGCTAAACCAGGTAGATCCGCGATAGTGGGGAAACGCCGTACGGCGTCTGCGCTCGAGGCGATTGATTCACGCCGCGCGCCGGGCGCCCGGACGCCGTGCCCGGCGGCATGATCCAGTCCGCCGATTAGACATATCGCCGGCCGCGGCGCAGCTGGAGGGTGGGTGTAGTACCCATGTCGCCGCGGAGTTCGGGCGCGGATAATTGCTGGTCTGAACGCTAGGCGAACGGGAGGCACCATGACACACCGAGTGACGACGGCGGGCATTCTCTGCGGACTTCTCGCCGCGGCATCAACCGGCCTCGCCGCTACGCCGTCCGATATGAACATGAACATGAACATGAACATGCATGGGCATGGGCATGGGCATGGCTCAGGCAGCCCACCGCACGCAAGAGGCCTACGCGATCCCCGCGGTCGCTCTGGTGCGCGAGGACGGCAAGCGCGTCTTGCTGCCCGCCGAGCTCAACGACGGGCGCCCGGTCGTGATGAACTTCATTTTCACGAGCTGCACGACCATCTGCCCAATGAGCAGTCAACTGTTCGAGCGGTTTCAACAGGCGCTCGGCGCCAGGCGCGACGCGGTGCATCTGGTTTCGATCTCGATCGACCCCGAGCAGGACACACCCGCTCGACTGAGAGCGTACGCCAAGAAATTTCAGGCGCAACCGGGCTGGGATCACTATACGGGCACCGTTGAGGCGACGCTTGCGGTCGAGCGCGCGTTCTGGACGGAACACGGCGAGAAGATGCAGCACACTCCGCTGACTTTGCTGCGCGCGGCTCCGGGCCAACCCTGGATCCGCTTCGACGGCTTCGCGACGACGGCGCAGCTGTTGACGGAGGCGAAGCGCTGGCCGAGCGCGCCAGGGCTCGCGCGAGCGGCGCGCTAACTTCGAACGGCGGCGGCATCATTGGACCGCGGCGTAGCGGCCGTGCCCTAGCGGTGGTCAGTGGGCGCCGCCCGGTGGGGCGGTGCTTCCCAAGAATCGCGCCATCCGTCGCGCAGCCTCGCGTCCCTGGTAATAATTGGGCACGACGCCGGCTTCAGTGAAAGCCAAACTCTGGTAGAACGCACGCGCGCCCGCGTTATCCGCGCGCAGTTCGAGGTTGATCCGGAATACGCCGGCTGTCGTCGCCGTGACACTTAGCCAGTCGATCAGGCGGCGGCCCAAACCCTGGCGGCGGTGCGCCGCGGCGACCGCGAGCAGGTTCAAATGCGCGGCCTCATCGCCGACCTGCATGATCGCAAACGCGGCGATGCCGCGATCGCGGCGCGCGACGACGACCGTCGAATCCGCGGCGCCGATGGCGCGCTCGACGCGCGGCGGCGTCCAGGCCCAGGCAAGGCCGTGTTCAATCAGATCACGCGACATCTCGGCGATCGGCAGCGCATCGGCGCGGCGCGCAAGACTTAAAGTGGCGATCTCGAACATCGTCTACGGCGCTCCGGCGTTTGGTGCCGGCAGCGACCGCGGCGGCGGCGGCCGGGGTGGCAGTCCCGCGGGCTCGGCCGGCAGCCGCCGCAGTAATTCGGCGATCGCGCGCTCGAGCTGCGGATCGTGGCCGGCGATGACCGCAACGGGGTCCTGCGGCGACGACGATGTCGGGATCGACGCCGTGCCCCTCGATGACCCAATGGCCGGCGGCATCGGTGTTGCCGTACTCCGGCACGAAGACGCGGCCGCCGTCGAGCAAGGGGCCGTGGTCGACGATGCCGATGACTCCGCCCCAGCTGCGCGTGCCGATCACGGGGCCTAAGCGCCGTTCGCGAAACGCCATCGCGAACAGCTCGCCGTCCGAGGAGGTGTCCTCGTTGATCAGGAGCGCTTTCGGTCCGCTCTGCACGACGTTCGGCACCGTCAGCGGCGCGGCATCGTGGCGCACGTAATCCAGGCCGTCGAGCCGGCGCGCGAGCCGCTCGATCAGCAGCGGCGAGATATTGCCGCCGTCGTTGTCGCGGATGTCGACGATCAAGGCTTCCTTGCGCACTTGCGGGTACCACCACTTGATGAATTCGCGCATGCCGGCCTGATCCATGTCCGGCAGATCGATATAGCCGATGCGGCCGTGGCTCAAGCGATCGACGAGGCGGCGATTGGCTTCGATCCGCGCGAGATACAAGAGGTTCGTCTCGGTCGCGAGAGGCCGGAAGGAGATCGTACGCGCGCTGCGGCCGTCCGAGTCGTCAGAGACGCGCCATCGCATCGGCTGATCGACCGGGGCTTGCAGCAATTGATATGGATTCGCCGGGGCCTTGAGCTCGCGGCCGTTGATCGCGAGCACGTAGTCGCCGACCTTCGCATCGACGCCGACTTCCGAGAGCGGCGAGCGGTAGCGCTCCTCTTCGTTCTCGCCCGCGAAGATCTCGGCGATCCGGTAGCGCCCGGTCTTGGCGTCGAGCGCGAAGCGGGCGCCGGGCAGGGCGACCTCGCGGCGCGGCGGGCCTCCAAAATCGCCGCCTTCGATGTAGGCATGTTGGACGCCGAGCTCGCCGATCATCTCGCCGATCACGGTATTGAGGTCCTCGCGATCGCCGAGGCCTACGAGCAGCGGCGCGTACTTCGCGCGTAGCGCGTTCCAATCGGCGCCATTCATGTTCGCGAGGTAGAATTCGTCGCGGTAGCGGCGCCAGACGTCGGCGAAAATCTCGCGCCACTCCAGGGAGGGGATGCGCGTCGTCGCGAGTCCCTCCAACGAGACCGTTCGCGCTTCCTGCTCGTCGCGGCCGACCTCGAAGACTTTGAACTGCCTATCTTCGGACTCGGCGAGAACTTTGCTGCCATCCGCGCTAGCCGACCAAGCATCGACGTCCTCGGCGACCGTCGTGGCTTCGCGGTCCTTGATCGAGTAGGCCATGACGGTCGGCCGCAGATCCGATTCGCCTCCCAGGTAGGTCGGGCCGCTGCGCAGGTACAGCAAATATCGGCGGCTCGCCTGCAGTTCGCTGAGGTCGCCGGCCTCGACGGGCACGCGGATCACGCGCTGCATCAACCCGTCGTAATCGATCGCGGCACGCGGTCCGGGCCGCAAAGCGAGCGCAATGATCCCGAATCGCCGGTCGGTCGCAAAGTTCGTCTCCAAGTCCCCCATGATCGGCGCATAGTCGCGCGCGCTCAAGAAATACAGCCATTCGCCGTCCGGCGCCCAGGCGGGGCTCTGCGCCTGGAAGTTCTCCGGCGTCACGCGCCGCGACTTCTCGTCGGCGGCCGACCACAGGTTTATCGCCGCGTAGCCGTTCGGATCGTTCAATGTATAGGCGAGGGTCTGACCGTCCGGCGAGAAGCGGTAATCGCGATGCAGCTCGAACGGGTCGCGGGCGACAGTACGCGGCGGCGAGTTGCGAGTTCGACGACGAACAGGCGTCCCGCGTCGTCGGAGAATCGCGATGCGCCGGTCGTCGGCCGCCCATCGCGGCGCGTAATAGCGCGAGAGCGAGCCTGCCGTCAGTGCTTGCGCCGGCGCGGAGCCGTCCGCCGGCTGCACGTAGAGCTCCTCTTCCCCGCTGCGGTCGGAGATGTAGGCGAGGCGTGCGCCGTCCGCCGACCAGGCCGCTTCGCGCTCATGCGCGTCCGATGAATGCGTCAAATTGCGGGTGACGCCGGCGCCGATCGGCACCGTGAACACATCGCCGCGCGCGACGATCGCGGCGCGCGTGCCGTCCGGGCTGATCGCCGCGCTCTCGATGTTCTTCGCGGCATCGACGGTGCGCGGCCGCTGCAACGAAGGCGTCGATCGGCACGGATATTGTCAGCCTGCGGTCGCGATCGTCGCGCGCATCGTAGAGGCGCAGCGTGCCGCCCAATTCGTAGACGATCTGTCCGGCGGCATCCGCGCTCGGCCAGCGCACATCCCAGGTCGCATGATGAGTCAGCTGTCGCGTGCGGTGCGTCGCTAAGTCGGTGCGATACAAATTGAATTTGCCGTCGCGGTCGGAGTTGAAATAAATCGCCTCGCCGATCCACATCGGGTCGCGGTCGGTGGCATGGCCGCGACCCGCGGCATCGCCCCGATCGGAGGTGGATTCGCGGGCCACCGGGATCTGCGACGGCCGGCGCAAGTCGAACAGGTACAGCTGGTTGGCCCAGCCGCCGCGGTAGTGCTTCTCTGCGCGAAAATCGCGCCATTCGGGCGAATAGACGATCCGCGTACCATCCGGCGAGAAGTCGCCGGCGCCGGCTACCGGCATCGGCAGCGGCGTCGCGGCGCCGCCGGCCGCGGGCACCGTGTAGAGTTTGGCGTCCGTGATCGTATAGCCGTCGCGCGCCGAGCGGAACAGGATCCGCAGGCCGTCGGGAGTCCAGCCGTAGACTTGGTTGTCGTAGCCCCAGCGGTCGACCAGCGGCCCATGGGCGGGGTAGTAGGTCAACTGACGCGGCGAGCCGCCGGCCGCGGGCATGACATAGACCTGCTCATCGCCACCGGTTTGCGCCGTGAACGCGATCCACCGCCCGTTGGGCGAGAACTTCGGAAACAATTTGAGCCCGGGGCCCGTGGTCAGCCGCGAGGCCTTGCCACCTCGCGTGGCGACGCTCCAAAGATCGCCGGCGTAGCTGAAGACGATCCGATCGCGCGAGACCGCCGGAAAGCGCAGCGATCGTGGCGATGCCGCGCCGGAGGCGGCAATCAAAGGCGCCGTGGTCAGTGCAATGACCAGGGCGGCGGCAGCGCCTCGTGCGGGCAGGGCGGCGGCGCTCAGCGAGACTCCTCAGCGGCTGCGGTAGCGATCCGTCGCCAGGACGAGTTCGTGCACATTGCCGGTCTCGAACGCCGAGTGGCCGGTATCCGGCACGATCCGCAAGTCCGCTTCCGGCCACGCACGGTGCAGGTCCCAGGCGCTCACCGCCGGGCAGACGATGTCGTAGCGTCCCTGGACGATCGTCGCCGGCACGTGCCGTATCCTCGGCACGTCGTCGAGCAGCTGCGATTCGCTGCGCAGGAAGCCGCGATTGACGAAGTAATGGCATTCGATCCGCGCAATGGCGAGCGCAAATTGCGCCTCGGACCATTTCTTGACGTTTTCGGTATTCGGCTGCAGGAAACTCGTCGAGGCCTCCCAGACCGACCAGGCGCGGGCCGCGGCGATCGCCGCGCGCTGATCGCTGCCGGTCAGGCGCTGGTAGTACGCGCTCAAGAAGTCGTCGCGTTCGTCGGCGGGGATCGCATCGCGATAGGCTTCCCAGCGGTCCGGGTAGATCTCCGAGGCCCCGTGCTGATAGAGCCAGCGGATCTCGGCATAGCGCAGCAGAAAGATTCCGCGCAGTACCATTTCGGTGACGCGCTCCGGGTGCGCCTCGGCGTAGGCGAGGGCGAGCGTGCTGCCCCAGGAGCCGCCGAAGACGAGCCAGCGTTCGATCCCTAGATGCTTGCGCAAGCGCTCGATGTCGGCGACCAGGTGCCAGGTCGTATTTTCGATCAGGCTCGCGCTCGGGCGGCTGCGGCCGCAGCCGCGCTGATCGAAGACGACGATGCGGTAGTGCTGCGGGTCGAAGAATTGGCGGGCGCGCTTGTCGGCGCCGGCGCCCGGGCCGCCGTGCAGGAACACCGCCGGCTTGCCGGCCGGATTGCCGCATTCCTCGTAATAGATTTCGTGGATGTCCGAGACGCGAAAGTAGCCATGCCGATACGGCTCGATGTGCGGATACAGGGTGCGGCGCGCGGTGGCTTGCGGGCGCGTGCTCTCTCGCGTCGCGGATTTCGCGCGCTCGCCGCTTTTGCGCTTAACGGCTGGTTTTGCGCCGGCCGATCGCTTCGCGGCCGCGGGGCGTCGCGACGAGGCGGCGCGCGCGGCGGTGCGCGCGGCGGTGCGCGCGGGGGTGCGCGCGGCGGTTTTGCGCGCGCCTGCGCCGCTGCGTACTTGTTTCTTCATCGCCTGATCCTTTGTTGTTGTCGATAGGCCCGCAAAGACTCAAACCCGCTGCACCATCCGACCGAGCGGCCGCCCGCCGAGCAAATGCAGATGCAGGTGATAAACTTCCTGGCCGCCGTCGGCGTTGCAGTTGATGATCAAGCGATAGCCGCTGTCGGCGATGGCGTACTGCTTCGCGAGATCGCGCGCGACCAGCAGCATACGGCCGACCAGCACCTCGTCCTCGTCGGCGATGTCATTGACGGTCGCGATCGCCTTGTTCGGAACGATCAAGATGTGCACCGGCGCCACCGGCCGAATATCCAAGAACGCGGTGACGCGGTCATCGCGAAAGACGATGTTCGCCGGCACTTCGCCGGCAATGATCCTTTCAAAAAGCGTCGGCATTGAAACCTCTGCGATGGTCGCCGAACCGGAAGATTAGCAGGAACGTCTGCCCGGCCCCCGGCCGAAAGGCGCGCCGCTTGGGCCGGATAGGAGCGCTCGCCGACGCGCCAGCGCGCAGTTTATCGCGCGGCCGAGGGCTTAAATCCACTAAATCGCAGTGCAGCAACGGGTTTCACGGATGGTAATAGGAATGATTCCCATATAGAGTCAGACCGATGAATCAATGCGTGCCGAACGACCGCTGAATCCTCCGATGGTAGAGGCCATAGCCTTGACGGAGCTGCTGCCCGGAGCGATCGCGCGCGTCTCTTCGATCCAAGGCATCGCCATCGGTGCGCCGTGTGGAATCGCCAGACGCTTGGCGGAACTGGGTTTCTTGCCGGGCGAGTTCGTGCGGATCGTCGCGCGAGGGTTTTTGGCGCGTGAACCGATCGCGGTGCGCATCGGCACCGGGACGTTTGCGTTGCGCCGCTTCGAGGCGGCTTGTGTTCGCGTCGTGCCGGAGCCGAGCGGCGGCGTCTTAGTCGATGAGTGCGCTACCCAACGCCGTAGCGGCTCCGTTGGTTGCGTTGGTCGGCAATCCGAACTGCGGCAAGACCGCCCTCTTCAACTTACTGACCGGCAGCCGGCAAAAGGTCGCCAACTACGCGGGCGTCACGGTCGAGCGCAAGGAAGGCGCATTATTGACGAGTTCCGGCCGCCGCCTGCGCATACTCGATCTGCCGGGAGCCTATAGCCTCGATCCGCTGACGCCCGACGAGCAGGTAACCACCGACGTGCTGTTAGGTCGGCGCGCCGGCGAGACACAGCCGGATTTGATCGTCTGCGTGACCGATGCGACGAATCTGCGCCAAAATTTGCGGCTCGTGTTGAGTCTGAAGCGCCTGGCCCTGCCGATGGTGGTCGCGCTGAACATGAGCGATGTCGCGCGCCGCAAAGGGATTCTGATCGACGCCGATCGCTTGTCCGCGGAGTTGGGCGTGCCGGTGATCGAAACCGTCGGCGTCAAACCGCGCGGCGTTCGCGCGCTGATCGAAGCGCTCGACCGAATCGCGGCGCCTACCGGCGCTCGCGCGCCGGCCGTGTGGCAACCGCCGACTTCGCAGGACATCGAACAGGATCAAGCCGAGGTACGCCGGATTTTGCACGCGGTCGGCGGCGAGCGCGCCGTCGGCACTACGGTCAGCGATCGCATCGATGCGATCGTCCTGCACCCGGTGCTGGGCCCGTTGATACTCGCGTCGATCTTGTTCCTGGTCTTCCAGGCGGTGTTCGCCTGGGCGCAGTGGCCGATGGAGGCGATCAAACTCGCCGTCAATGCCGCGGCCGCCGGACTCGGCGCCCTGTTGCCGGCGAGTCTGTTCAAGGACCTCTTGGTCGACGGCGTATTGGCCGGTGTCGGCAGCGTGCTGATCTTCCTGCCGCAAATCATCATCCTGTTTTTCTTCATCCTGATGCTCGAGGACTCCGGTTATCTGCCGCGGGCGGCGTTTCTGCTCGATCGCGTCATGGGCAGCGTCGGTTTGTCGGGACGCGCGTTCATTCCGCTGTTGTCGAGTTTCGCCTGCGCGATTCCCGGCATCATGGCGACCCGCACGATCCAAAGTCCCCGGGACCGGTTGACGACGATCATGATCGCGCCGCTGATGACCTGTTCGGCGCGCTTGCCGGTCTATGCCTTGATCATCAGTGCGTTCATCCCGCGGCAAACAGTCTGGGGCGGATTGCAGCTGCAGGGCTTGGTGCTGTTCGCCCTTTATGTCATCGGGGTCGCGAGCGCAATGGCCGTCGCGTTCGCGCTGAAATACAGCGGCCGCGGCAGCCGTTTTCAGGCCTTGATGCTCGAGCTGCCCGCCTATCACTGGCCGAATGTGCGCAATCTCGCGATCGGCCTGTGGCAGCGCGTCGAAATATTCATGACGCGCGTCGGCACGATCATCCTCTCATTGATGGTGATCCTGTGGGCCTTGAGTTCCTTCCCCGCGCCGCCGCCTGGGGCCGCGGGACCGGCGATTCAGTACAGCCTCGCCGGTCATTTGGGCGCGGCGCTCGCGGTCCTGTTCAAGCCGATCGGCTTCAACTGGCAAATCTCGATCGCGCTCGTCCCCGGGCTCGCCGCCCGCGAGGTCGCCGTCGGCGCGCTCGGCACCGTCTATGCGCTGTCGGCGACCGGCAACGACGTGACCGGCGCGCTGAGCCCGCTGATCGCGCAGTCCTGGAGCCTGCCGACCGCGCTATCCTTGCTCGCCTGGTACGTCTTCGCGCCGCAGTGCCTCTCGACGCTGGCGACGGTGCGGCGCGAAACCAATTCCTGGCGCTATCCCGCCTTGATGGCCGCCTACCTGTTCGCGCTCGCCTATGCGGCGTCTTGGCTCACGTACCACGCCGCTTCGTTGCTGGCTCGCTGACGGCATGCGCAGCAAGGCCTCGAGTCGCACGCGATGACCGGCATGCTCGATGCAACGCTCGTCGGTTTCGCGCTCGCGGCGAGCGCCGTGTACGCGGCGGCGGCCTTGGGGCCGCGCGCATGGCGCGCGCGGCTGCTTACCGCGCTTGCGGCATGGTGTGCACGTGCGCCGGCCGGATCGCGCCGGCGCCGGATGGCCGATCGCCTCGCGGCGTCGGCGGCAAAGTCGCTGGCGGCCTGCGGCGGCTGCGGCGATTGCAGCGCCGGTACCGGCTCGGGCGCGGCGGCATCGGAGGCGCGCAAAAAATCCGCCGATGTCGTCGAATTCCCGGTCGAGAAGATCGGCAAGCGCGGCGGCTAGGCCGTACGAATTTGATAGGGCGCGGCCGCCGCAGGCCTCGACGGGCGAGTTGCGCATGTGAATAAACATAACTACAATAAAGAGCGTGCGGATCACCTTTGACCGAACCAAGCACGAGAGAACGCGGCTCGAGCGTGGACTCGATTTCCGGCGCGCAAAGGAGGTCTTCGCAGGCGTCCACGCCGTGTCATATCGATGAGGAAAGCGAATGAGCGGGAAATCAAAAGGCTCGCGCCGCAACTGGCGTGACGCGGACGACGCGCCGGAGATTACCGATCAGTGGGTCTCCGGCGCGGATCTCTATGACGGCAAGAAACTGGTGCGCCGCGGGCGACCGGCCGGGACGGCTAAGAAGACGCAAACGACGGTGAGGATCTCCAACGTAGTGCTCAAGTATTTTCGTGCGACCGGCCGAGGGTGGCAGACACGGATGGATGAGGCACTCAAAAAGTTCGTCGCGGAGCGGCGGCGCTGAAGACGTTAGGTCCCTAAGATGTTCAGTGCCTCGATTGCCACGCCTCCCGCAGGCGTTTCGCCCAAAATGGGCTCGAAGACCTGACAGTCGTAACCGTCGCGCACGATGCACCGGTGTTGCGACGGCCCGCCAAGCCCACCAGGGAAGGATGGGCCACCGCGGCAAGATTCTCCAATGGACGCGCGCGAGCGCTACGCTTACAATATTACTAATCGTAAGAATGGGCGGAACCCGAATATGGCATTTGCAACCGTGACCAGTAAGGGTCAGACGACGATTCCGAAGGAAGTGCGGACGGCGGCGAACCTCAGGCCTGGCGACCGGATCCAATTTACCGTTCTAGAGGACGGTACGATCATCATGCGTGTGAAGAACAAAAGCATTAGAGATATTTCTTTTAGGCCCCCGGGCGGCAAGCGGATATCAATCGCGCAGATGAATCGGTAGCGGCAAACCGGTGCTCGGCATCGACACGAATGTTGTCGTGCGGCTGATCGTTGCGGACGACGCGCGGCAAACACGCCGGGCACGCAATCTCATCGAGCTAGCGTTGAGCCGCGATGAAACGGTACTGGTCTCGCTGCTCGTGCTACTCGAGGCGGAATGGGTCCTGCGCGGTCGTTATGGGTTTGACCGCGAGTCAATTCTGAACATTTTCCGCGCGCTGCTCGAGGCACGTGAGCTTGCGTTCGAGGATGAGCCCGCATTGGAGGAAGCGCTTTATCACTGGAAAGATGGCGCCTGCGGATTCGCCGATTGCCTGATTGCGGCGCATAACCGCCGGATGGGATGCCGCGCAACAGCAAGCTTTCGACGGCAAGGCGGCTCGGCTCCCCGGTATGATGCCGGCGTGATCCGCGCTGCTCCTCATCGGCCTTGAAATTGCGGCGGGCGCTTCGCCAAGAACGCACTGAGACCCTCGGCGAAATCTTCCGTATCGGCGAGCTCGGTCTGCAGCACCGCCTCGCGCTCCAATTGCTCCTCCAGCGAGCGCGGTGCGGCATCGTTGAACACCGCCTTGATGCGCCGATAAGCCTGGGTCGGCCCGCGAGCGAAGCGCTCGGCGATGCTCTGCGCCTCGGCCGGCAGGGCGGCATCGTCGCAGCAGGCCCAGATCAGCCCCCAGCGGGCGGCCTCCTCGGCCGGCAACGGATCGCCGAGCAGGGCGAGGCCCTTCGCGCGCGCCGTACCCACCATGCGCGCGAGATGGAAGGTACTGCCGAGGTCGGGCATCAAGCCGAGCTTCGGCGCGAACAGCTGCGCGAACGAGGCCGAGCGCGCCGCCAACACGATGTCGCCGACCAAAGCGAGACTGACACCGGCGCCGGCCGCGATGCCGTTGACGGCGGCGACCACCGGGACCGGCAGGCGGTACCAGGCGCTGATCATCGGGTTGAATTGTTCGCGCATGCTCGCGCCGACGGCCGCCCCGCGATCGCCGTCGGCGGCATCCCGCACGCCGCCGCGCATCAGATCGGCGCCCGCGCAGAACGCGCGGCCGGCGCCGCTCAACACGGCGGCGCGTATCGCCGGATCCGCCGCGATCGCCGCCGCGGCCGCCGTCAGCTCCGCGACCAGCTGTTGGTCGAGGGCGTTGAGCCGCTCGGGGCGATTCAGCGTGACGTGCGCCACCGCGCCGCGGCGCTCGAACAATAGAGTCTCGTATTGCATGGCCATGACCCATCAAGCATAGGCCAGAGACGGACGATGGTCATCTGCAGGTGTGGGTTGGCCTCAAGTGCGAGATACTGTCGGACCATGCCGATCGAGCGCCTCTGATGCCGATACCCCGCAGTCTCGAAGGCCGGCTGCGCCTGCCGGTGATCGGCGCGCCGATGTTCATCGTCTCGACGCCCCGCCTGGTGCTCGCCCAGTGCAAGGCCGGGATCGTCGGCTCGTTCCCCGCGTTGAATGCGCGCCCCGCCTCGCAACTCGACGAATGGTTGGCGCAAATCACCGAAGAGCTGGCCGCCTACGAGCGCGCGCACCCGGGGGCCAAGGTGGCGCCGTTCGCGGTCAATCAAATCGTGCACGCCAGCAACGACCGGCTGGAGCACGACGTCGCCTTGTGCGTGAAGTACCGCGTACCGATCGTGATCACGAGTCTGCGGCCGCCGGCCGAAGTGGTCGCGGCGGCGCATGGCTACGGCGGGATCCTGCTGCACGACGTCATCAACATTCGCCACGCGGAGAAGGCCGTCTCGCAGGGCGTCGATGGCATCATCGCCGTGTGTGCCGGCGCCGGCGGACACGCCGGGCCCTTGAGTCCGTTCGCACTGGTCAAGGAGATACGCGAGATTTTCGGCGGCGCCATCGTCTTGTCCGGGGCGATCAGCACCGGCGCCGATGTGCTCGCCGCGCGGGCTCTGGGCGCCGATTTGGCCTATCTCGGCACGCGCTTCATCGCGACCGAGGAAGCCAACGCGAGCCCGGTCTATAAGCAGATGCTGATCGACAGCCGCGCCGAGGAAATCGTCAATACCACGTTGTTCAGCGGGGTGGCCGGCAATTATCTGCGCGCGAGCGTCGCGCAAGCCGGCTTCGATCCGGACAAGCTTGCGCAGGCCGAGAAGGCCAAGATGGATTTTGCGGCCGTCAACAAGGAGCGCAAGGCCTGGAAGGACATCTGGAGCGCCGGGCAGAGCGTCAGCGGCGTTCACGACGTCGCGACGGTTGCCGCGGTCGTCGAGCGGATGGCCGTCGAATATGCGGCGGCGCGGGCGCGGATACTGGCGGAGCCGGAGTGAGCAGTTGCGGCTAAAGCCGGAGCAACTCGCCGCCGCCCTGCAACGCGGCCTCGCAGCCGCATACCTCGTCTCGGGCGACGAGCCCTTGCTGGTCGGGGAAGCCGCGGATGGGATACGCGGCGCCGCGCGCTCCGCCGGATTCGCCGACCGCCGCGTGTTGCACGTCGACAAAAGCTTCGATTGGGGTGAATTCGCGCAGGCGATGCGCTCCCTGTCGCTGTTCGCCGAGCGGCGCCTCATTGAGCTGCGCATGCCGAGCGGCAAGCCCGACAAGGGCGCCGCCCTGTTGATCGAATTCCTCGACGATCCGCCGCCGGATCTTCTTTTGCTGCTGATCACCGGTCGGCTGGACCGTAAAACCGGCGATGCGGCTTGGGTGCAGAGCTTTGCGCATCGCGGCGTCTGGGTACCGATCTGGCCGGTCGAGAGCGAGGCCTTGCCGGGATGGTTGCGCGCGCGCGCGCGCCTGCAAGGCTGCGAGCTCGCGCCGTCCGCGGCGCAATTGGTCGCCGATCGTGTCGAAGGCAATTTGCTCGCTGCGAACCAAGAGCTGCAGAAGCTGATCCTTCTGGCGCCTTCCGGCGAGATATCGGACGAACTCGTGCTGCAGTCGGTCGCCGACAGCGCGCGCTACGACGTGTTCCAATTGGCCGAAGCGGCCGCGGCGGGCCAGGCCGCGCGCGCGCTCCACATATTGGATGGCTTGAAGAGCGAGGGCAAGGAGCCGACCTTGGTTCTGTGGGCGCTCTCGCGCGAGTTGCGCGGCCTTTGGCAGGCCAAAGAGCGATCGCGCATGCGTTCTTCGCAGCGCGGCGGCGGTTGGAACTTGGCGAGCACTCCATCGGAGCGAGCACTTGCGCGGCTTCCAGGGCTGCCGCTCGAGAGACTGCTCATCGAGGCGAGCATCGCCGATAGGATCATCAAGGGACTCACCGCGGGCGAGGCCTGGACGGCGTTGACCGGTCTGACCGCGACGCTGGCCGGCGCTTTACAAGCGCGTGGCGCTTCAGGCAGGGTAGGCCCATGAACCCGATGGGCATCTTCGGCGGCACTTTCGACCCGATCCACTATGCCCATCTGCGCACCGCGTTCGAGTTGCAGCAGGCGCTGCGCCTCAAGGAAATCCGCTTTCTGCCGGCCGGCAATCCGCCGCATCGGGACCAGCCGCTCGCCGATGCGCAGCTGCGGCTGGCGATGGTCCAGGCGGCCACGGCGGGCCAGCCGGGATTCATCGTCGACGACCGCGAAGTGCGCAAGGAAGGGCCGTCGTATTCGGTCGAGACGCTCGGCGAATTGCGGCATGAGTACCCGGATCGCAGCCTTTGCATGATCGTCGGCATGGATGCGTTCTTGAGCCTGCCGAAGTGGTACCAATGGCGGGACTTGCTGCAGTTGGCGCATCTGGTCGTCGCGCACCGGCCCGGGTGGCGGGCGCCCGGCATGGGTCCGCTCGGCGAGCTCCTGGTCGACCGCGGCACGGGGCGCATCGGCGATCTGCACGAGTCCCGCGCCGGCTGCATTTACATCCATGCCGTCACGCAGTTGGAGATATCCTCGACCGACGTTCGTCAGTTGATCGCGATGGGCAGGGATCCGCGCTTCCTGATGCCTGACTCCGTGCGTAAACTGATACTCGACGCCAACTGTTATTCCAAATCACGGGTTACTTAGTGCCGCAGCCAACCAAGATTGCCGCCAGCAAGACAAAACGCCGGACCAAGACCGCTTTGCCCAAAAAAGTCGCCAAGCGCGCCGAATCGAAAACTCAGAGCAACTCCAAGGCCAAGATCAAGACCAGGGCCGCGAGCAAACCGGCGCCTCTGCTCAAGGCGGTCGTCATCGACGCTTTGTCGGACATGAAAGCGCTGGAGATCAAAATACTCGACGTCAGGGGTCTCACCGATATCGCCGATTTCATGGTGATCGCGAGCGGCACCTCGGACCGCCACGTGCGGTCGGTGGCTCAACGTGTCGTCGAGAAATGCAAAGAGGCCGGCTTTCGTCCGTACGGCGTCGAGGGCCTCAAGGACGGCGACTGGGTTTTGATCGATTTGCACGAATTGATCGTGCACGTGATGTTGCCGCGCGTGCGCGAGTTCTACGGTCTCGAAAGGCTGTGGGACATGACGGCGGGCAAACGCGGCGGAGCGCGCGCCTGAGCCGCCAGCAGGCGCTCGCCGGTTGCAGGGCCTTTCGATGAAATGCCGATTAATAGCCGCCGGCACGCGGCTGCCGGATTGGATCAACACGGGATTCGAGGATTACCGGCGGCGCTTGCGTAAGCCGCTCGCCTTGCAGTTGCAGGAAATTCCGATCGCGCTGCGCCGGGCGGGCGAGAATCCGCTGCCGGCCGTCGAGCGGGAGGGCGAGACGATGCTGGAGGCCTTGCACGCGGGAGATTACGTCGTCGCGCTCGAGGTGACCGGCAACTCGATGAGCACGGAAGAAGTCAGCGCGTGGCTCGCCAAGCGCCTGCAGGAGGGCAAGCCGCTGGCGTTTTTGGTCGGCGGGCCGGACGGCCTTGCCGAGGCGTGTCGGGATCGCGCCGATTTTCGCTGGTCGCTGTCGCCGCTGACCCTGCCGCACGCCTTGGTGAGGATCGTCGTCGCGGAGCAACTCTATCGGGCGATGAGCCTGCTGTCCGGCCATCCGTATCATCGAGCCTGACAGGCTAGTTGCGCTATTCTCGCGCCATGTATGCAGAATTCGTATATCTGGCCTCCGCATCGCCGAGACGCCGGGAATTGCTTGGCCAAATTGGCGTTCCGTTTCGCGTGATCGGCGCCGCGGTCGACGAAGCGCAGGCGCCCGGCGAGCCGCCGGACGATTATGTGATGCGCCTCGCGGCGGCGAAGGCGGGCACCGGATGGATGCGCACCGGCGAGGGACCGGCGCCCGTCCTAGGGGCCGACACGGCGGTCGTTTTGGACGGTAAAATCCTCGGTAAGCCGGCGGACGAAGCCGACTTGGTTCGCATGCTCGATGCCTTATCCGCGCGCTCGCATCAGGTGTTGACCGCGGTCGCCTTGTGCTCGGCCGCGGGCACCACGCTGCGGCTCAGCCGAAGCGAGGTGACGATGCGCGCGATCGAAGCCGCCGAAGCCCGCGCCTACTGGCAGACCGGAGAGTCCGCGGACAAGGCGGGCGGCTACGCGATCCAGGGATACGCTGCGGTATTCATCGAAAATCTTCGCGGCAGTTATTCGGGCGTCATGGGCTTGCCGTTGTTCGAGACCGCGCAATTGCTGGGCGCGGCGAATCTGCCGCGATGGCGGCGCCCATGAGTACGGAAATACTGATCAACGCCAGTGCGCACGAGGCGCGCGGCGCCGTCGTCGAGAACGGCGTGCTGCAAGAATTGTTTCTCGAGCGCGCCAGCCGCCGCGGCCTGATCAGCAATATCTACAAGGGGCGGGTGTCGCGCGTTCTACCGGGCATGCAGGCGGCGTTCATCGAGATCGGCTTGGAGCGCACGGCGTTCCTGCATGCCTCGGATATCATCGATGCCCGCCACACCGACACCGGCATCGAGCCGCCGCGTACCGAGGGGATACGCGCGCTGGTCGCCGAAGGCAATGAGATCCTCGTTCAGGTGGTCAAGGATCCGCTCGGCACGAAAGGCGCGCGGTTGACGACCTACATCACGTTGCCGTCGCGCTATCTCGTGTACATGCCTCAGGGCGGGGGCGTCGGCGTGTCCGCGAGAATCGAGAGCGAAAGCGAACGAGAACGCCTGCGTTCGATCGTGCAAAGCTTCGTCGAACCGAACGAAGCGGCCGGATTCATCGTGCGCACCGCCGCCGAGGATGCGACGAGCGAGGCTTTGCGCTCCGATATGATTTACCTACGCAAGCATTGGGAAGTGATTCGTCAGCGAGGATTGCGTACGGAGCCCGGCCGATTGGTGCACGCCGATTTACCGCTGCATCTGCGGATCCTGCGCGACTTGCTGCGCCCCGACGTCGATCGCGTGCTGATCGACCAGCAAACGGCCCACCGCGAGATGCAGGAGTTCGCCGCCACTTTCATGCCGGAGGCCCTGCCGCGCATCGAGCTGTACGGCGAAACGCGGCCGCTGTTCGAGCTGCATCACGTCGAAGAGGAGATTCAGAAAGCGCTGGACCGCAAGGTGCCGCTGAAGTCCGGGGGCCACTTGATCTTCGATCAAACCGAAGCGATGACGACGATCGACGTCAATACCGGCGCTTTCGTCGGCCACCGCAATCTCGAAGAGACCATTTTCCGCACGAACCTCGAGGCCGCGGTCGCAATCGCGAGGCAGATGCGGTTGCGCAATCTCGGCGGCATCATGATCATCGATTTCATCGATATGGAGGAGTCGGAACACCGGCGCCAAGTCATCCAGGCGCTGGAGCGCGCCTTGACCAACGATCACGTCAAAACCAGCATCTCGTCGGTATCGCCGCTGGGGCTGGTCGAGATGACGCGCAAGCGCACGCGCGAAAGTTTGGAACATGTTCTGTGCCGGGCTTGTCCTACGTGCGAGGGGAGAGGGTTCGTGAAGACAGCCGAAACCGTTTGCTACGAGGTGTTCCGCGAGATCGTGCGCCAGGCCCGGCAGTTCGAGTGCCAACAGTTGATGGTTCTCGCGCATCAGGACGTCATCGAGCGGCTGCTCGACGAAGAATCCGCGGCGCTCGGCGAGCTGGAGCTCGCGACCGGCAAACCCATCCGGCTACAGCCGGAAGCGCTTTATTCGGTCGACCAATACGATGTCGTCTTGATGTAAATGAGTCTGCGCAAACTCGCCAAGATCCTGGCGCTGACGGCGGCCGTCATATTGCTGATCGCCGGCATACTGCTGCTCGCCGTCAAGCTCGCGCTCGACCGCGTGCCGGCCTATCAGGAAGAAATCAAGGCCTGGGTGCATCAACAAACCGGATATTACATCCGCTTCGCGCGCGTCTCCCCGGCGCTGCGCTGGTACGGGCCGGAATTGTCCTTCCAGCAATTGGAGTTGCGATCGAAGGACAATCGTCGCGTGCTGGCGCGCGCCCGGCGCGGGCGCATCGGTTCGGATATCTGGCGGCTGATCAAGAGCGGCAAATTGTTCGCCGGCAGGGTGGAGCTCGACGAGCCGAACATCGTGTTGGAACGCTTGAGTTCGACGAGCTTCGCCCTGGCATCCGAGATCCAATTGCAGCAATCGAACCCCTCCGCCTCGAAGCTCACCTTGGACGATTTGCCGACCGGCACCTTGCTGATCCGCGACGGGCGGGTCACCGTGGATAATTGGAATACGTCGCTTAAGCGGCTGGAGTTGACCGGCGTCAATCTGGACATTCAGCGCAATTCCGGATCGATCGCCGTCGCGTTCGACGGGCGCTTGCCGCGGGCGCTCGGCGGCGAGCTCGCGATCACGGCGGCCGCCCGCGGCTTGGGTGATTTGACTTCCCTGTCGTGGAACGCGGACCTTCGCACTCGCGGCGTATCCTTCCGCGGCTGGCGTCTGCTGCTGCCGGAATACCTGAGCACGCTGGATGCAGGCAGCGGCGCGTTCGATTTTTCGGCGCGCGGGCAGGGGCGCGACCTCGAGCGCGCGGATTTCGAGTTCGCCGCCGCCGACGTCGTGACCCGCTCGAGCGACGGGGCGCTGACGAAATACGACAAAATCGGCGGCCACTTGACGTTGACACAGAGCAATGGACGATGGGATCTGTCTGGCCGGCGCGTGTTCGCCTCGCGCCCAGGGCGCAGCTATCCGCCTTCGCAGTTCGACGTCACGTGGCGCGGCGATGCGGCGGGATTGACGGCACTCAGTGCGCAGGCGAGTTATTTGCGGGCGGATACTTTGCTGCCGCTCGCCGGGCTGCTGCGCAAGTCCACGCTGCGCCAGCGCTTGATCGACATATCGCCGACCGGCGAATGGTTCGATACCAAACTGCAATTGTCGCGGCCCGCGGCCACCGACACATGGCTGTTTCAAGTGCGGGCGAGATTTCGCGGCGTGGGCTTTGCGCCGGTCGGCAATGCGCCGGGGATGCGGGGCCTGACGGGAACGCTTTCCGGAGATCAGAGCGGCGGCCACCTGTCGCTCATGGCGAAGCAGGCGACGATCGCCTGGCCGCGCCAGTGGCCGCAGGCGGTTCAACTGGATAGTCTCGGCGGTACGCTCTACTGGAGACGCACCGGCGCCGATTTGTTGATCGCGACCCCCCAATTGACGTTGCAGAATCCGGACGGACGGCTGCGCGCGCTGGCGTCGCTGCAAATTCCGGGGAACGGCGACTCGCCGGTGTTGACGCTGGTCGGCCGAGTCGAGAACGGCAACGTCGCGGACGCTCATCGGTACCTGCCGCGCGCACAAATGCATCCGAACGTCATCGCTTGGCTGGAGATGGCCCTCGTCGCGGGACGAATGCCCCGCGCCGATGTGATATTGCGCGGTCCCTTGCGGCAGTTTCCGTTCCGCGACGGCAGCGGCTTGTTTCTCGCGCGCGCGCATCTCGAGGGCATGACGCTGAACTACAGCAAGGGCTGGCCCTTGATCACCGAGGCCTCCGCCAACGCCGAATTCCGCAATCAAGGGCTCACCGTCAATCTCTTGAGCGCCAATGCGGGCGGACTGAAGATCGACAGCGGCGACGCGCGGTTTGCCGACTTCAAGACCGGCGAGTTGCAGGTGCACGCCACGTTGGCGGGCGATGCCTCCGCAGCGCTGAGATTCCTGAGCGCGACTCCGCTGAACCGCATGGCGGAGCAGGCGTTTTCACAGGTCAACGGCCGAGGCGCACTGTCGGCCGGCGTCAGCTTGCTGCTGCCGTTCAAGAATTTCTCGCAGCGGCGCGTGCTCGTTCATGGCCGCCTTGCCGGCGTGACGCTGAGCCGGACCGGATTGCCGCTGACCGCGACCGCGCTGTCCGGAGAGTTCGACGTCGACGGCGCGCAGGTCGCGCGGGCCGACATCAGCGGGCGTCTGCTCGGCGGGCCGCTGCGCATCCAGGCGCGCGCGCCGCGAGGCAAGCCGGTGACCAGGACGCAGCTGGATCTTCGCGGCACGCTGGAGGGCGAGGCGCTGCGCGCGGCCCTCGATCTGCCGCCGCGGTTTACGATCCGGGGAAGAACCAAGTGGCGCGCGGTCCTGAAGATGGCGCCGGCGCCCGCGCGGGAGCGCGCGCTGCGCGTCAGCTCGAGCCTCGAGGGCTTGATTCTCGATCTGCCGCGGCCGCTCGACAAGCCGGCCGGGCGGCCGTTGCCGTCGTGGATGGAAATGAAATGGCCGGCGGACTCGGGTCCGATCGTCAACTTTGCGCTTGGACCGATCGTGCGCGCGACGATAGCACTGCAGCCGGATGCGCGCGGCCAGAAGATTGCACATGCCGCCGTCATGTTCGGCGGCGGAGCACCGGTTTTCAGCGACCAGCAAATCTTCAACGTCGGCGGAAAGATCGGGCGCATCGATCTGGCCGGCTGGCAGAAGCTCTATCAGGCGAGCGCGAATGGGCCGCCGCTGACGGCGTATTTGCGGACCGCGAAACTCGCCGTCGGCGAGGCGGATTTCCGGGGCTATGCGCTGCGCGATCTTGCGCTCGATCTCGAGGCGAGCGGCGATCGCTGGCGGCTGGGTCTCGAGGGGCCCGGCGTCGAGGGATTCGTCGCGAGCCCGAAGGTCGGCGCGTCCGGCGAGCCGTGGGATTTGCAATTCGACCGGCTGCGCGTCATCGAAGTACCGGCCGGCGACGCCGGCCAGGACGCCGGCCAGGACGCCGGCCGCGCGGCGACCGGCGCTGGCGGCGGACCGATCATCACTGCGCAAAATATGCCGGCGGTGCGGTTTCGCGCGAAGGATCTGATCTGGGCCGAGCGCCAACTCGGCGACGTGCAGGCGAGCTTGTCGAGGACCGGCGACGGCGTGAAGCTCGATCCGCTAACGATCAAAAGCGCGAGCTACGGCGTAGAGGCGCGCGGCGACTGGCACGGCCCGGACGGCGGCGCCGGGCGCCTGACCGGCACTTTGAGCAGCACCGACGTGGCTGAGACCCTGGCTGCGCTGGGATACGCGAAGGTCATCGCCGCCAAGACCGGGAGCCTCGACTTCGATCTGCACTGGCTGGGCCCGCCGACGGTCGATGGGCTGCTGATTGCGCAGGGGCGCGTGCGGTTGGCGCTCGATCACGGCCAAGTGCTCGCGATCAAGCCCGGTGCGGGCCGGGTGCTGGGCCTCGCGAGCATCGCCGCGTTGCCGCGGCGCCTCGCGCTTGATTTCAGCGATTTGACCGACAAAGGCCTGGCGTTCGACACAGTGCGCGGTGATTTCGATTTGCGTAACGGCAACGCCTACACCGACGACGTCCTGTTGAAAGGGCCTGCTGCCGAGATCGGTCTGATTGGTCGTGTCGGCTTGAAAAACAAGGACTACGACCAAACAGCGGTGGTTACCGGCAGCATCGGCAATTCGCTGCCGATCGCCGGCGCACTGGCCGGCGGGCCGGTCGTCGGCGCAGCCGTGCTGCTGTTCACACAAGTGTTCAAACAGCCGCTGAAGGGCCTGGCGCGGGGGTACTATCACATTACCGGCAGTTGGGATAATCCGACCGTCGAACGCATCACGAGCGCGGACGCCTCGTTGAACAAAGCGGAGGTTGCAAAGTAGATGGCCAAAGTTGCCGCGATTCAAATGAACTCGAGTCACATCGTCGCCGATAATCTAGCGGCCGCGGGCGCGCTGCTGCGCGCGGCCAAAGACGCGGGCGCCGCGGTCGCGTGCCTGCCGGAGAATTTCGCGTTCATGGGGCTGCGGGATGCGGACAAGCTGGCCGCCGCCGAAGTCGACGACAATGGACCGGCACAAAGCTTTCTCGGCGCGACGGCGCGCGAGCTCGGATTGTGGATCTTGGGAGGCACGATCAACATCCGCGGCGAATCCGGCAGCCGCGTCGCGAATTCATCGTTGCTCATCGATTCGGCGGGCAAGCGCGTCGCGCGTTACGACAAGATCCATCTATTCGACGTCTCGATTCCCGGACGTGATGAGCAATATCGGGAGTCGACGCACGTGCTGCCCGGACGTCGCGCGGTCGTCGCGGACACCCCGGCCGGCCGATTGGGGCTCTCGGTCTGTTACGACATGAGATTCCCCGAACTGTATCGCGATTTGGTGTCGCAAGGCGCCGAGTGGCTGGCCATGCCGGCAGCGTTCACGGTTCCGACCGGGCGCGCGCATTGGGAAACCCTGTTGCGCGCGCGCGCCATCGAAAACCTCTGTTACGTCGTCGCGCCGGCGCAATGCGGCAACCATACGAGCGGGCGCGAGACCTACGGCGACACCTTGATCGTGGACTATTGGGGCCAAGTGCTCGCGCGGCTCGAGAGCGGCGGCGGCGTGATCGTCGCCGACCTCGATCTCGGCAAGCAGGCGGAAACGCGCGCGCGCTTCCCGGCGCTCGAGAATCGCCGGTTGGGCCTCGCACGCGCCGAAGCCGTGCCGGCATGAGTGCGGCGCCGCTGGAAATCGCCGAGCGCCTGATTCTGGCGCCGTCGGGTCTCGACGAGGGGCGATTGAGCTCCGTGCTCGACGGGGTCATGAGCCGCGGCGCCGACTTCGCCGATCTGTATTTCCAATCTTCGCGCGAAGAATCTTGGTCGCTGGAGGATGGAATCGTCAAGGAAGGCTCGCACAGCATCGAACAAGGGGTCGGCGTGCGCGCGATCAGCGACGAGAAGACCGGATTTGCGTACACCGACGAGGTCCTGCTGCCGGCGCTCGTCGAAGCGTCGAACGCCGCCCGGGCGATCGCGCGCAGCGGCGGCCGGACGGCCGTCAAGATTTGGCAACGGCCCGCGATGCGCCGCCTGTACCTGCCGGCGGATCCGCTGGAGGCCATCCGCGACGAGGAGAAGGTGGCCTGGTTGATGCGCATCGACGCCGAGACGCGGCGGCTCGATGCGCGGGTCAAACAGGTCATGGCATCCTTGGCCGCCGTGCACGAGATCGTGCTGATCGCTTCGAGCGACGGTACGCTCGCCGCCGACGTGCGCCCGCTCGTGCGCGTCAACGTCTCGGTCATCGTCGAACAAAACGGACGCCGCGAGCAAGGATATTGCGGCGCCGGGGGCCGCTACGGCCTCGATGAACTGGTGAACGGCGCGCAGCCGTTCGACTGCGGGCGGGAGGCCGTGCGGCAAGCGCTCGTCAATCTCGAAGCGATCGCGGCGCCGGCCGGTTCGATGACCGTCGTGCTCGCGCCCGGCTGGCCGGGAATCCTGCTGCACGAGGCCATCGGCCACGGCCTGGAGGGCGACTTCAACCGCAAGGGAACCTCGGCGTTCTGCAACCGGATCGGGCAAAAAGTGGCCGCCGACGACATCACCGTCGTCGACGACGGCACGCTCGATCGGCGCCGCGGGTCACTGAACGTCGATGACGAGGGTACGCCGACGCAGTGCACGGTGCTGATCGAGAACGGCGTGCTGCGCGGTTACATCCAGGACAAATTGAATGCCCGGCTGATGGGTCAGACGCCCACCGGCAATGGCCGCCGCGAATCCTTCGCGCACATGACTTTGCCGCGCATGACCAACACCTACATGCGCGCCGGCAAGCGCGCGCCGCAGGAGATCATCGCGTCGGTCGACAAGGGCCTTTACGCGGTCAATTTCGGCGGCGGCCAGGTCGATATCACGTCCGGCAAATTCGTCTTCTCGGCGAGCGAGGCCTATTTGATCGAGAGCGGCAAAATCGGCGCGCCGGTCAAGGGCGCGACCCTAATAGGCAACGGGCCCGACGTGCTGATGCGCGTCAGCATGGTCGGCAACGATCTGCAACTCGACGGCGGAGTCGGCACCTGCGGCAAGGAGGGGCAATCGGTGCCGGTCGGCGTCGGCCAGCCGACGCTGCGGATCGATGGATTGACCGTCGGCGGGACCGGCTGAACGCCGAACGCCGGCCCCGCCGACGGACTCACTGCGGCCCGGGTTTGTTTCGCGTCCTGTCGATGAAGCCGGCGACATTGGCATGCAGAGCCTTCAAATCGGGTTCATGGACGTAAACCATATGGCCCGACGGGTAGAAATGCATTTCGATATTGCGCTGCAGCGCGGGCTCGATCGCCAACTGCTGTAATTCATATTGGGCGGCGAAGAACGGCGTCGCGAGATCGTAATAGCCGCCGTTCATCTGCACCTTGAGCTCTGGATTTTGCGCCATGGCGACCGCGAGGTCCGGCATCACATTGGTCGCGCCCGGAACCTTCATGTCGGCGCCGGGCGGCTGATGGCTGAAATCCCAGGTCTTCCAGAGTTCGATCTCCGGCTTGTAGATCATGCCCTGGCCGAACTTGAGCTGACGGCGCACGTAGTCGTTGAACGCCGAGACGTAGGCCGATGAAATCGACGCCGATTGCGGATCATAGTCCGCTTCCTTGCTCATCGGGTCCACGGTCGGGCCGGAGAAGCGCGTGTCGAGCCGGCCGGTCGTGATCTGGCTGCCTTGCAAGGTCTTCGAGAATTCGCCGCCGTTGACCCGCAGGTCCGCACGCAGCAGGTAGTCGACGGGCAGGCCGGTATATTCCGACATTTTTTCCGCGATCGCCGCTTTACGCTCCGGCGGCAGCGTCGATCCGGCGGCCAGCGCCTGCGCATAGTCGCCGAGCGCGAACTGTTCGACTTCGGTCAAAAACGGTCCAATTTCGGCCGGCGGATTCGCCAGCTTGTGGTGATACCAAGCGGTCGCCGCATAAGTCGGCAGCGCCAACTCGTACGGTAAACCGACGCCCGGATTGAACTGCGGCGCGTCGACGCTGTCGTCGAAATTCAGAATTTGCGACAACAAGATGACGCCGTTGACGTCCAGCGATTTCTCGCCCTGCAGGATATTGACCAGCGCCGCCGAACGCGTCGTCCCGTAGCTTTCGCCGAACAGATATTTCGGCGAATTCCAGCGATTGTGGCGCGAGAGAAACTCGACGATGAAATTCGCGAACGCGTGGGCATCCTGATCGACGCCGAAGAAAGACTTGTCCTTGTCCTTGCCGCGCAAGTGGCCGAAGCCGGTGCCCGGCGCATCGATGAACACCAAGTCGCTGGCATCGAGCAGGCTATATTCATTGTCGACGACGCGATAGGGCGCCGCGGGACCGTGAATGTCGTTGGTCGCAACGACGCGCCTCGGTCCGAACGCGCCCATGTGCAGCCAGACGGTCGATGAGCCCGGCCCGCCGTTGTACAAGAACGTGATCGGCCGGCGAGGGTCCTCCGAGTCGCCCTTGAAATACGCGAAGTACGACATGCTCGCCTCCGGCGGCTGCGGCGGCGGCGAGCTTCGTGATCGCTCGGCGGCGGCGGCGGATCGTCATCCATCGGATCTTTCAGATGCACGACCATGACGCCGGCTTCCGCCACGTACGAAAGCGGATGACCGCCGATCACCGCGGAGCCATGGGTCTGCTGCTCGGCATCATGCAGAACGCGCGGCGATTCGGTCGGCTGCGCAACTGCGGATGTCTTTGCGGCCGCCGTTTCGCTCGCCGGCGGCCGCTCGGCGCCGTTTGCGAACGAAGCCCCGAGCGCGGCGCCGAGCACCGACCAGCCGAGTACGCTATACAGTCTCAATTTCATCGCGAGTTCCTTTATGTCGGGGTGAAGCACGTTCAAGAGCCTAGCGCGGGCTGCGCGGCATCGACCGCCCGCGCCTGTCCTAAGCGGAAATCGGCAAAAGCAGAACGACATAATGATCGCCCCGACTGTCGCAGGCAAGCGACGGCTTTCATCGGCACGGCAGTCTGTTCCACAATTGCGTGGACGGATTCACATTGCTGCGCGCAGCGCTCCCGGTAGGCTGCAAGGGTGGTTTTCATCTCGACGGAGTTGCTTATGGCCGACAATTCACTGACCGGTGCGTTTCAAATCAATTTGCCGCAAGACCTCTTGGCCGAGGCGAAGCGAGTCTCGAAGAGCAAGCCGGAACAGCTGCGCGTCGAAGGCTGGCGCAATTCGTGGCTGTCGAAAATCTCCGAACTGTTGGTCGGTAAAGACAACTAACCCGGACGCGCGGCGGCGGCGCCATGCGCCACCCGCCCTCCGGCGCCGCTGAATGGCTTAGGGCAGGCCGCCATAAGTCAAATTGCCGCGCATACCCGCGACAACCGCGCTAGGATCCCGACTGTACGTGTTCTTGCGGGAGTGCCTGGCATGCGATTGGCCCGTCCGATGTACGAATCGTTGCCGGCGATATACGCGGCGATCGGCGCGTGCGCGGCCATAATTTCCTATCTCGAGTCCGAGGGCGCAGCCGCAGCCGTTGCGTTTGCGATAGCCGTCGTCGCGGAGATCGCCGCTCTGACCCTCTATTTGCGGCGCTTGGGAGACCGCGAGTTGCGCCGCGAATATCGCGGCGGCGACTTGCGCTGGCCGACCGAGGACTAGTCGCCTTTGACATCGTCGATTACATCGGCATCCGCCCCGTCGGCTTGCTGCCGCGACAGCGGATCGCGCTCGTCGATGTAGGTGATTTCGTGCCGGCCGACGACCACGACGTCGCCGTCGTTCAAATGATGGCGGCGCACGCGCTTCGAATGCACGTAGATGCCGTTCGTGCTGTTCAAATCCTCGATCACGGATGAATCCATACGCGTCAGAATTTGGCAATGATGCCGGCTGATGAATCGGCTGTCGATTTGGAAATCGTTTTCCGGCGTGCGTCCTATCACGAAACGCCCCGGCTTCAACTCCCGCTCGGCGATCGTCGTGCCCTCGTGCGCGACCACTATTCGCCCGAACGACGTATCGACGCCGGCGGCGCCGGGCAGCGTGTGATCGAGATTCGGCTTGCGCATGCTGTTGGTTTGCGATGCGTATTCGACCCATTGTAATTCGCGAATCGCGGCATCGAGATCCTCGGCCGTCACGGTATCGGCGTCCCGGCCGAACGCCGCCATCATGGCCGTGTCGCACAAGGTGTTGATCAAGCGCGGTACGCCGCCGGTATAACGGAAGAGCCTCTCGTAAGTGTCCTCGGCGAAAATGCGCCGCCCCTGCGAGCCGGCGACCTCGAGGCGATGGTCGATATAGGCGTTGGTCTCCGCGCTGGTCAGCGCCGTCAAATGAAAGCGCAGCCGGACACGCTGTGCGAGCTGCAGCAACTCCTTGGAGTTGAGCTTCGCGTTCAATTCCGGCTGCCCGGCCAGAATGATTCGCAGCGCCTTGTCCGTGGTCGTCTCGACGCCGGACAGCATGCGCACTTCTTCGAGCACGCGGTGGTTGAGATTTTGCGCTTCGTCGACGATCAACAAGACTTTCCTGCCGCTCGCCTGCTGTTGCAACAGGAAATCGTTCAGCGTGGCGAGCACTTCCGGCTTCTTCATGTGGTACGGAGTAAAGCCGAACTGCACCAGTATCGTCTGCAAGAATGCCGTCGGCGACAATTGCGTCTGGTTTATTTGCGCGACGACGACGTCCGAACTCAACTCGCGCCGAAACGCCTCGATCAACGTCGTCTTGCCGGCGCCGATCTCGCCGGTGATGATGACGAAGCCGTCGGTAAACCAAATGGTCGATTCCATGTAGGCTTTGGCGCGCGCATGCTGTTTGCTCAGATACAGGAACTGCGGGTCCGGGCTCAGCCGGAACGGCAATTCCTGGAGCTTGAAGAGTTCAAGGTACATCTTGCGATCAACCCTCTTAGGATCGTCCCGTCGCGGGGTCCGGGTCGTGCTAAGTCCAGCGGATCAAGTCTAAGGCATTTTTCAACGCCTGATCTCGATCCTTGCGCCGGCTCCTTAGGATCGTACAGTGGCCCAATTTGCGGCCGGGCCGCGCGGACTTGCCGTAATCGTGGAACGCGAGTCCCTCGAAACTTAGCAATGCGCTTCGTTGCGGCAGGTTGCCGAGGAAATTGATCATCGCCGTGTGACCCAACGCCCGTGTGCTGCCGAGAGGCAGGCCGCAAATCGCGCGCAGATGGTTTTCGAATTGACTGGTCACGCAGCCTTCGATCGTCCAATGCCCGGTATTGTGAACCCGCGGCGCCATTTCGTTCGCGATCAAGCGGCCGCCGACGACGAAAAACTCGATCGCGAGCACACCCACGTAGCGCAGCGCTTCCATGACGCGCCGCAGGTATTGTTGCGCGAGCCGCTCCAAGCGCCGATCGGCATGAGGCGCGATACCGTAACGCAGAACACCGCCGTGATGGTAGTTGGCGGACAGCGGATAGAACGCGCATTGTCCGCCGGCCGACCGCGCGCCGATCAGCGAGACTTCGCGCGAGAACGGCACGAACTGTTCGTAGATCAGGCCTTCGGCGCCAATCAGAGCCCACGCCGCGTCGATTTGCGCGGGCTTGCGAATGACGAATTGGCCTTTGCCGTCGTAACCCAATCGCCGCGTCTTCAGTACGCCCGGAATATCGAGGCGCCGAGCCGCGGCGATCAGATCCGCGCGGCTGTCGACCGCCGCGTGCGCCGCGACCGGTATTCTCAGTTTGGCGAACAGCGCCTTCTCCCGCAACCGGTCTTGCGACATTTCCAGCGCCGCCGCGGGGGGGCGAATGACGGCGACCTTGCGCAGTGGCTCGAGCGCCGCCGCCGAAATATTCTCCCAATCGAACGTCAGCACCTCGCTGCGCGCCGCGAGTTCCGTCAGCAGCCCCGAATCCTCGAGATCGCCGACCAGAATCGGCGCGACGGCGGCGCCGGGCGCATCTTTGCTGCGATCCAGAAACAAGCAGCGCAGCCCGAGCGGGATGGCGGCGAGCGCCAGCATACGTCCCAACTGACCGGCACCGACGATGCCGACACGTGAATAAACTCGGGGCCTCAAGATTGACGCGGGTCGGGTTTGGACAGCACCGCGGCAGTCTGCGCCTGCCGGAACGCCTCGAGCGCCGCGCGGATGTCCGCCGACTCGTTGGCGAGCATCGCGGCTGCGAATAATGCCGCGTTTTTCGCACCGGCCGCGCCGATCGCGAAGGTGGCAACCGGCACGCCTCCCGGCATTTGTACGATCGATAACAGAGAATCCAGCCCTGCGAGCGCCTTCGACGGCACCGGCACGCCGAGCACGGGGACGGAGGTCTTCGCCGCCGTCATGCCGGGCAGGTGCGCCGCCCCGCCTGCGCCCGCGATGATCGCCTTGAGCCCGCGTTGGCGGGCCGATGCCGCATATTCATACAGCAGATCCGGGGTGCGGTGCGCGGAGACGACCCGAACTTCGTGCGCAATGTGCAGCGCGGCTAGCGTCTCGGCCGCGCCCTGCATCGTCTCCCAATCGGAAGAGGATCCCATGATGATTCCGACTAAGGCGGTCATGGTCGGCGAGTTTACCAAAGCGTCAATCCAGCAGCTGTTTCAGATACGCAAACAGCTCGCGTGCGCCGACGGGCGATCGCTGTTCGTTGCGCTCTCGTTCGGCCTTTTCGACGAGCCTCGCGAGCGCGGTTCGGTCGGCGCCGGGCTGCTCCGCGAGCAGCGCCTCGATCGCCCCGCCGCCCTCCGAGAGCAGGCGGTCCCGCCACCGCTCGATCTGCTGAAATTTGCGGATTTCCACATCATGCCGTTGCTTGCGCTCGGCGAGCTTGGCGAGCACGGGTTCCGGATCGATTTCGCGCATCAACTTGCCGATGTATTGGCGCTGCCTGACCTGCGCTCCATGCGACGGGAGTCGGCGCAGCGCACGCAGGGCGATGAACAGGGTGTCCGGCAAATCGAGGGATTTGATTTCCTGGTCCGGCAAAGCCGACAACTTGACGCCCAGCTCCTGCAACGAAGCGGCCTCCCGCTTGCGGGCGCTCTTGCTGAGCCGTTCCTGCTCGGTCTCGCCGGATTCGCCGAGATCGCCTGATTGGGCGGGTTCGTTCTGCGTCGTCATACTCCCCATGCTACACCCGCGGCCGGTAGAATCATCGTTAAGTATCCTCATTGCCCTGTATGGAGGTCTCGATGGCGGTCGTGCCCAGTCAATCGCCGCGCCTTTCCGCACGCGATCTCGAGTCGATCATTGCGCTTGCGCTCGATGAGGCGCGCACGCGCGGAGCCTCGCAGGCCGCGGCAGCCGTCAGCCAGGATACGGGCCTGTCCGTCGGCGTCAGGCTCGGCGAGGTGGAAACCTTGGAGCATCAACGCGACCGCAGCATGGGGATCACGGTGTATTTCGGGCTGCGCAAGGGTTCGGCGAGCACCGCGGATTTTTCGCCGGACGCCGTGCGGTCGACCGTCGCCAAGGCGTGCAGCATCGCGCGCTTCACGGCCGAGGACAATTGCAGCGGCTTGGCGGATCCCGAATTGATGGCGCGCTCGCCGCCGGAGCTCGATCTTGCCCATCCGTGGAACTTGACGGCCGAGCGCGCGATCGAGATCGCCAAGGAATGCGAGGCCGCGGCGCTCGCCTTCGATGACCGCATCAATAATTCCGAGGGCGCCTCGCTGGCCACTCATCAGGGTTTGCATGTTTACGGCAATACGCATAATTTCATCGGCGGCTACCCGGCAACCTCGCATTCCTTGAGCTGCGTCGTGCTCGGGGGTACGGGCGATGACATGCAGCGCGATTATTGGTATACGAGCGCGCGCGACTGGCGTGAACTGCAGAGCGCCGCCGAGGTGGGCCGGGAAAGCGCGCGGCGCACGATCGCGCGGCTCGGTCCGCGTAAGATCACGACGCGCCGCGCCGCGGTGCTGCTGCCGCCGGAGCTCGCGCGCGGGCTGATCGGTCATTTCGTCGCGGCGATCCGCGGCGCCAGTCAGTACCGCCAGTCCTCGTTCCTGTTGCATGCCGCGGGCACCCCGGTGTTTCCAGCCGGGTTCTCGATCGCCGAACGGCCGCATTTGCCGAAAGCGATGGCCAGCGCGCCGTTCGACGAGGAAGGCGTGGCCACTTGCGACCGCGAGTTGGTCGCCGACGGCGTACTGACAGGCTACGTGCTGTCCAGCTATTCGGCGCGCAAATTGGGCCTGCAAACGACCGGCAACGCGGGCGGTGTCCACAATCTGATCGTGGCGCCGACCGTGCAGGACGGCTTCGAGGGGTTATTGAGGCGGCTCGGGACCGGACTGTACGTGACGGAACTGATGGGGCAGGGCGTCAATATCGTCACCGGCGATTATTCGCGCGGCGCGGCCGGGTTCTGGGTCGAGAACGGCCGCCTGCAATATCCGGTGGCGGAGATCACGATCGCGGGCAATCTGGCGGCCATGCTGAAGGGCATCGTCGCGGCGGGCCGCGACGTCGACATACGCGGCGGCGTTCGGGTCGGCTCGCTGCTGCTCGATGAAATGACGATTGCCGGCGACTGATCGGCGGCATCGCCGCCGCAGCTCAGGCGCTCCCGATGAGATCCTGCAGTGTGCGACCGGCCAGCCGTTCACGCACCGCCGACTCGGCTAGAACCATCGTCGCCTGCACCGGCTCCGCGGACCGCAAGGTGAGCGGCGACCGTCCAGGCGTCCTGGAACGCACCGCATCGATCACCTCGGCCAGCGCGATGCAAGGCAGCGCCCGGCCCGGCAAGTATCGTTCATGTTCGTCGGCGACGAGCAATCCCGCTTGTTCTAGGCCGTGCAGCACCGCAGCGAGCGAAGCGGCCGGGATGTCGAGTTCCTCGGCCAGCAACAGGCCGGTCCAGCGGCGTTCGCCGAGGGCCAAATCGCGGGCGATCAGGTACATCACCGATAGGCCCGCCAGTTCTCTCGCGCCGCCCGTCAATTCCACGGCCTTTTGGCCGTGGGAGAGATAGCGCGGATGCTGCACGTAGAAAGCCAGTTGCGCGCCGATCAACAGGATCAACCAGCTGACGTAAACCCAGATCAGCGTCATCAACACGATCGCAAATCCCGTATAAATGGCGATCATTTGCGACGAGTAGACGATGAACGCCGTGAATAGCTTGCCGATCAGCGCCCACAACGCGCCGGCGACGACCCCACCGATCAGTGCCGCGGAGAATTTGACGCGCGTGTTCGGGATCGACACGTACATCGCCGTAAAGAGGCTCGCGACGATCACGTACGGAGCGAATTTGCCGGCGACCGATACCGTTCCCTGCAGCGGCAAGAGACTGCCGAACCAGCGCGCGAAGGGGCTGTTTTGCGCGGAGGCCAGCAGCCCGAGCGCGGCGGCGAGCAGTACCGGGCCTACGATCATGACGCCCAAATATTCGCTGAACCGGCGCGCGAAGTTGCGCGTCCGCTCGACCCGCCAGACGAAGTTGAAACTCGCTTCGATCTTGTGGATCGTCGTGATCACCGTATACAGCAGGAATGCGAGACCGATCGATCCGAGCACATCGCCGCGCATATTCCTGGCGAAGCGCATGACGCTGGCCGTCAGTTGCGGAGCGCCGGCGCCCATCGGCCGGAAAAATTCATAGACGATCGCGGCTAGGTTGGCGTGAGCACCGAAGCCCTTGAGAATCAAGATGCTGAAGGCGATCAGCGGCACGATCGCCAGCATCGACGTGTACGCCAAGCTCATCGCCCGCACGTCCAGTTCACCGCCGAACCAGTCGCGCAACAGCGCCACCGGAAATCGCAGCACGCGCAGTACCGGTCCCCACGGAGGCGGCATCGCGCGCGACCGCAGAAACAGCGATTCCTCGAGGCGTTTAAGCCAATTCGGCATGAGGCGGCGGTCAGGAGGCCAATAATTTCAGCGATTGCAGATAGTTGGCGCTGGTGCGGGCAATGATCTCCGGAGGCAAGTGCGGCGCCGGAGGCTTCTTGTCCCAGTGCAGGGACTCCAGATAGTCGCGCACGAATTGCTTGTCGAAACTCGGCGGACTGATTCCGGGCCGATACGAGGCGACCGGCCAAAATCGCGATGAATCCGGCGTCAAAACTTCATCGATCAGAATCAGCCGCCCGCCCTTGTCGAGCCCGAACTCGAACTTGGTGTCGGCGATGATGATCTCGCGGGCGCGCGCATGCGCGGCTGCGAATCGGTAGAGTTCGAGCGAGGCGCGGCGTATTTCGTCGGCAAGGTCACGGCCGACGAGCCGCACGATCGACTCGAAGTCGATGTTTTCGTCATGATGTCCCGCCGGCGCTTTCGACGCCGGCGTGAATATCGCCTCCGGCAAACGATCCGCGATTTGCAATCCGGCCGGCAGGGCAATGCCGCAAATCGCGCCGTGCGCGCGATAATCCTTCAGTCCCGAGCCGATCAAATAGCCGCGCGCGACCGCTTCGATCGGCAGCGCGTCCAGCCTGTGGACCACCACCGAGCGGCCGCGCGCCACGATGCGCTCCGCCGGATCGCTGACGATGTCCTCCACGGCGAGATCCGCCAGGTGGTTTGCGATGATGTGGCGCGTCTTGCCGAACCAGAAGCACGAGATTTGATTGAGCACCGCACCCTTGGACGGGATCGGATCTGGAAGCACGACGTCGAATGCCGAGAGCCGGTCGGTCGTCACGATCAGCAGATGCTCCGCATCCACTTCGTAGATGTCGCGCACCTTCCCCTGGTGAATTTTTTTCAAACCGCGCAACTGCGATTCGAATAGCGGTGGCGAATTCAAAAGCTGTTCCACGTGTGCCCGGCCTGCCTGCTGCTACCATTGCTGGGTAGAAGGTCGGCGATTGTGGCGGCGCGGCTCGCATAGGTCAACGCGGATGGCTTGGAAAGGCAAATTCTTTGGAGCATTGATCGGCCTGCTGGCGACCCGCAGCCTTTGGGGCGCCGTCATCGGAGCGTTCGTCGGGCATATTTTCGATCAAGCATCGGAAGGACCCGCTGCCCGCGGCACGGCGCCGGCGATAGCCGAATTGTTCTTCCGCACGACTTTCGAATTGATGGGTCACGTGGCCAAATCCGACGGCCGGGTATCCGAAGCGGAGATCGAAGCGGCGCGCCAATTGATGCAGGAGCTTCATTTGGGAGCGGCGGAAACGGCGCACGCGATCGCCTATTTTCGCGCCGGCAAGGCTGCGAGCTATGACTTCGATCTCGCCACCGAGCGTTTGCGCGAAGCCTGCGGGCTGCGTCACGATCTGTTGCGCGCGTTCATCGAACTGCAGCTGCGCGCCGCGCTCGCCGGCAACGGCATGTCGCCGCCGGCGCGCTCGATCTTGTCGCGGGTCGCCGAGCGGCTGGGCATGTCGGCGCTGGAATTTGCGTTCATGGAAGCGGCGCTGCGCACCCACCGGCAGCCCGGTGGCGCAGCGGCCGGCCGCCAGCCGCCGGCACGATCGCTCGAGGCGTGCTACGCCGAGCTCGAAGTTCAGCAAAGCGTCAGCGATCAGGAAGTCACCAAGGCTTATCGCCGCCAGATGAGCCGCCATCATCCCGACAAGCTCGTCGCCAACGGCTTGCCGGAATCGATGGCGCAAATGGCCAAGGAGAAGACGCAGCGGATACAAGAGGCGTACGAGGAAATCCGCACCGCGCGCGGCATGCGGTAATCGCAGTGCGGTGATATCATCGAAAACCAGTGGCTATCGTCATCGCTCCATCGATTCTTTCCGCCGATTTCGCGCGTCTCGGCGAGGACGTGCGCGCCGTGCTCGCGGCCGGCGCGGACTGGGTCCACTTCGATGTGATGGACAATCACTACGTGCCGAACCTCACGATCGGACCGTTGGTCTGCGAGGCGCTGCGCAAAGCGGGCATCAAGGCGCCGATCGATGTGCATCTGATGGTCTCGCCGGTCGATCGGCTGGTGCCGGATTTTGCGAAGGCGGGGGCGACCTACATCAGTTTTCATCCCGAGGCCACGCTGCACGTCGATCGCACGATTCAATTGATACGCGCCGCCGGCTGCAAACCGGGCCTCGTGTTCAATCCTGCGACGCCGATCGATTGGCTGGACTACGTCATCGATCAGCTCGATCTGATCCTGGTGATGTCGGTCAACCCCGGATTCGGCGGCCAGAATTTCATCCATAGCGCGCTCGCCAAGCTTGCCGCCGTCAGGGAGCGGATTCGCAGCAGCGGGCGCGATATACGGCTGGAAATCGACGGTGGGGTCAAGGTGGACAACGCGGCGGAAATTGCCAGAGCCGGCGCCGACACGTTCGTGTCCGGTTCGGCGATCTTCGGCGGCGGCGACTACGCGGCCACGATCGCGGCGATGCGAGCCCAAATCGATATCGGCCGGAAACCGGCTTAAGTCAGGGCTGTGCGGGGGCGCCGCGGAATCGGCGCTGCGGTGATGCTCAAGAAGTGATTATTCGTCGTCGTCGTCGTCATCATCGTCATCCTCTTCGTCCTCGTCGCGCGATTCGGCCCGCACGGCCTTGTTCGTGCCGGCTGCCGCCTTGACCGGCACGACCAGGGGCCGAGTCTTGACTTTGGGACGCGCGTTGAACACGACGATGGTCTTGCCGGTGGCGCGCAGCAAGCCTTGCTCCTCCAGGACTTTGAGCACGCGGCCGGCCATCTCCCTCGAGCACCCGACCAGTCGGGATAGTTCCTGGCGGCTGACTTTGATTTGCATGCCCTCCGGATGCGTCATCGCATCGGGCTCGCCGCACAGGTCCATGATCGCGTGCGCCACGCGCCCAGTGACATCGACGAAGGCGAGATCCCCGAGCTTGCGGTTGGTCCGATCCAGGCGGGTCGCGAGCTGGGTCGCGAGTTCGAAGATCAAGCCCGGACTTTCAGCAGCGATTTGCCGAAAGCGCGGGTAAGTCATCTCGGCGAGTTCGGATTGCTGGCGCGTGCGTACCCATGCGCTGCGGGTCGGTTGCTCGTAAAACAATCCCATCTCGCCGAAGAACTGGCCCTTATTGAGGTAGGCGAGCACCATCTCGTTGCCGTCTTCGTCCTCGATCATCACTTCGACCGAACCGCTGATTATGTAATATAGAATATCCGGCAGGTCGCCGGCGTGAATGATCACGGTCTTGGAAGGGACTGTCCGTATGCGGCAGTAGCTCAAGAAACGATTGATCGCTGGGATATCGCTTAAAGCCTTTGCCCCTTCTTCCATGGTAGCTCCCTGAATATTGATGTCGCACTTAAACGTCGCCGCTTGGCGACGTTTTATTACATAAGCCCTGGAACCGCAAGTAAGGCGCCGGTGCTCAGAGCCAGTATGAGCCGCGAGTCATCAGACGCGACGCCAGGCGCATTGCGGCCCGCAGCGGCCACGGGAGCGGCGCCCCGCCCATCGCCGCTGCGCGCGCCCCATGCGCTGCTTCATCGTGCTTCATCCGTTCGAGGATCGCGAGGCTGCGCGAATCCGCCGCCGGCAAACGCTCGATGTGGTCCTGCAAATGGGACTCCACTTGTTTTTCCGTCTCGTGAATGAAGCCCAAACTCGCGCTATCCCCTAGCGCGCCGGCCAATGCGCCGATGGCGAACGAGCCGGCGTACCAGATGGGATTCAACAGGCTCGTACGGCCGCCGAGCTCCGCGAGACGCTCCTCGCACCACGCGAGATGATCGGTTTCTTCGGCGGCCGCCTTTTGCATGGCGGCGGCGACGGTGCGATCGCCGGCCATCAGCGCCTGTCCGCGATACAGAGCCTGAGCCGATACTTCGCCGGCGTGGTTGACGCGCATCAGCCGAGCGGACTCGCGCCGCGCTGCTTCGTCAGAAACAGGCTCGCCGCGCGGCTGCGGCGGCAACTCTCGGGCGGCTCGCGACGTCGATCCTAACACCTTGATTGCTTTATCGATTTCGTCAAGAAAGCGGTCGAAATGGGGTGAACGCGCGGGACTCCATCCAGACATTATATATTATGCGTCACGCGCAGGGACAGCAGGACTGGTAAGGGGCCGCGGGCTTCTGTACACTTTCGCGCCTTTCGTCAAAGACCTAAAGTCCCAGAGTAAGTCTCATGTACACCGTGTTCTCCAAACCCGAAGACTCGCGCGGCGACTGGTTCGTCGTCGATGCCGCCGGCAAGACCTTGGGCCGATTGGCCTCGCAGATCGCGCATCGACTGAAGGGCAAGCACAAGCCGAACTACGCGCCGCACCAGGATCTGGGCGATCACATCGTCGTCATCAATGCGGGCACCGTGCGCGTCACCGGCGCGAAGCTGACCGACAAGTTCTACCACCAGCACACCGGCTACGTCGGCAACCTCAAGAGCATCGCACTCGGCAAGCTGCTGGCGGAGCACCCCGAGCGTGCGGTCGAATTCGCCGTCAAGGGCATGCTGCCGAAGGGCCCGCTAGGACGCCGCATGGTCAGGAAGCTGCACGTGTTCGGCGGAGCAACGCATCCGCATCAAGCACAGCAGCCGAAGGCGCTGGAAATCACTTAAGTTTCCCAGGAAATCAATCAATGGCACAGAACACAGCCGCGAATTCGTACTATGGCACCGGCCGGCGCAAGACCTCGAGCGCGCGCGTCTACCTGACCAAGGGCAGCGGCAAAGTCGTCATCAACGGGCGCACGCTGGACGAGTTCTTCGGCAGGGAGACGGGCCGGATGATCGTCCACCAGCCGTTCCAAGCCGTGCAGCTGGAAGGGAAATTCGATATCGACGTTCATGTCGGCGGCGGTGGAATTACCGGCCAAGCCGGCGCGATCCGCCACGGCATCACGCGCGCGCTGATGGCCTACGATGAAACGCTGCGTTCGCCGCTGCGCAAAGCCGGCTTCGTCACGCGCGACGCGCGCGAGGTCGAGCGCAAGAAGGTCGGCCGCCGCAAAGCGCGGCGCGGAACGCAGTTCTCCAAACGCTAAACGCGGGAAGGCCTTCCGGTATGCGGTCGGTTTTGGGGGATCGTCTAGCGGTAGGACAACGGTCTCTGACACCGTTTACCTAGGTTCGAATCCTAGTCCCCCAGCCACAATAGGGGCCCGCACTCGCGGGCCCCTTTTCCCGGTCGGAGCGTCATTGGCATGTCGATCGAACGCAACTCGAGTGGACGCATTGCGTTTTTGGCGCTCGGCGCGCTCGGCGTCGTCTTCGGCGACATCGGCACCTCCCCCTTGTATGCGATTTCGGCGTGTTTCACCGGCGCTCACATCGCCGTGACCCCCGACCACATTTTCGGCGTGCTGTCGCTGATTTTCTGGTCGCTCGTGCTCGTGATTCTGTTGAAATACGTCGCGGTCGTGTTGAATGCGGACAACAAGGGCGAAGGCGGCGTGTTGGCGCTGACCGCGCTGGTCATCAACACGGAGCGGGCGAGTCCCCGCAGAAAACTCTACGGCATGCTCGGGATCCTCGGCGCGGCGCTGTTCCTCTCGGACGGGGCGATCACGCCGGCGATCTCCGTCTTGAGCGCGGTCGAGGGCGTGCAGTTGGCCGCGCCGGCGTCGCAAATTCCGGTGCTGCCGATCACCGCCGTCGTCTTGTTCGCCCTGTTCATGATTCAGCGCCACGGCACCGGGTCGGTCGGCAAAGTATTCGGTCCGATCATGCTCGGATGGTTCGCGACGCTGGCCGTCCTCGGCCTGCGCTGGATCGTCAAGGAGCCGGACGTCCTGCGGGCGATCGACCCGTCGAATGCGCTCGGCATGTTGGCGCAGCACAAAGTCGGGTCTCTGGCGGTGCTTGCCGGAGTTTTCCTGACGGTGACCGGCGGCGAAGCCTTGTACGCCGACATGGGGCACTTCGGCAAAGCGCCGATTCGCGTCGGTTGGATTTTGATCGTGATGCCGGCCTTGGTCATCAACTATTTCGGCCAGGGCGCGCTGCTGATCAAGAATCCGGCCGCGATCGCCAACCCGTTCTATTTGATGGCGCCGACCTGGTCTTTGTGGCCGCTGGTCGTATTGGCGACGGCCGCGACGGTCATCGCCTCCCAGGCGGTCATATCCGGCGTGTTCTCGGTGACCAGCACGGCCGTCAGCCTGGGACTGATGCCGCGGCTGCGTGTCGAACATTCGTCCGCCGACAATGCCGGACAGATATACGTGCCGTCGATGAACTGGATGCTGATGGTCGCCTCCTTGGCCTTGGTGCTGGGCTTCGGCAGTTCGGCGGCGCTGGCCGGCGCCTATGGTTTGGCCGTCTCCGGCGCGATGACGATCGTGACGCCGTTGACCTTGAGCTTGATCAAGTCGCGGTCCGGCGCGCACAGCCTGCCGTTGCGCGCCGGCTTGTCGCTGCTGTTCGTCGTCGACATGGCCTTCCTGCTCGCGAACATGACGAAGCTCGGCGAGGGCGGCTGGCTGCCGCTGACCTCCGGCGTCATCATTTATTGGCTGATGCAGACCTGGCAAAGCGGCCGCGTGTCGGTGCTCACGCGCCTGCTGCGCGAGCAGAAGCCGGTGCGGGATTTCCTCGAGGACTTGAAGCTGGACCCGCCTTTGCGCGTCGCCGGCACCGCGGTTTTCCTGGATGCCAAGGCGACCGGTATTCCGCGCGCGCTCTTGAATAACATCAAATTCAACCGGGTCATGCACGAACGCGTCGTACTGCTGACTTTCGTGACGCGCGAGGAACCGCGCATACCCGCCTCGAAGCGCCTGACGGTGACGCCGGTCGGCGAGGGCATCTTGCGCATCATCGCGCAGTTCGGATTCATGGAGCGGCCGAATATCGTCGAGATACTCCGCGAATCGGAAGCCCACGGCGTACCGTACGAGCCGGAGCGCACGACGTTCTTCCTGAGCCGCGAAGAACTGATCGCCGGCCGACGCTCGGACTTGACGCCGCTGCGGCGCAACGCCTTCATGAAGATGGCTCGCAATGCCCAAGTGGCGGCGGATTACTACAGCTTGCCTCCCGGCCGGGTGGTCGAGATCGGTACGCGGCTGGAAATTTAGCCGGCGGCGCCGATTCAGGGCAGCAGACGCCGCACGCCGTCGTCGCCGGCGACGATCAACACATCGGCTCCGCGCCGCGCGAACAAACCCGACGGTGACGACGCCGGGGATTTGGTTGACCGTGGTTTCGAACGCCACCGGATCGGCGAGCCGCAGTTGATGAACGTCCAAAATCACATTGCCGTTGTCGGTGACGACCCCATCGCGCCAAACCGGCCGGCCGCCAAGCGCGACGAGCTGGCGGGCGACATAGGAGCGGGCCATCGGGATGACTTCGACCGGCAGCGGAAAGCGTCCAAGAACCTCTACGAGCTTGCTGTCATCGATGATGCAGACGAAACGCTTGGAAGCGGCGGCCACGACCTTCTCGCGGGTCAAGGCGGCGCCGCCGCCCTTGATCAATGCGCCGTGCCGGGTCGCTTCGTCGGCGCCGTCGATGTACAGCGGCAAATCGCCCGCGGTGTTGAGATCGAGTTCGGGAATCCGCGCGGCCGACAGGCGCTCAGAGGTCGCCCGCGAGCTCGAAACGGCGCCTTGAAGCTGTATTTTACGGTCCTTCAACGCTTCGATGAATGCATTGACGGTGGACCCGGTACCGATCCCGAGCAGCATCCCGGCCTGCACGTCCTGTAGCGCGGCTTCGGCCGCCAGCCGCTTTTTTTCTTGTGGGAGCAACAATCTCCGTACCTCAGAAACAACTGTGCCCGCAGATGCGGGCACAGTTGATTACTTTCGAAGGCTTACTTTTTCTTAGCGGCCTTTTTCTTAGCTACCTTCTTCTTCGCCTTCTTTGCTTTCGCTGCCATGTTAGAAGCTCCGTTGTCGGGTTAGTCCGGGGTCCGAGTATATACACGAATATTCAAATTACAAGCAATACGTCACCAAACTTGAGCGCCGATGTGCTAGTGGTGTGAGCGAGTTCACCGAAGAGCGAGAATGAAATCCCATTCTCGCTTCGATACCGGGGTCACCGACAGACGATTACCCCGACGCAAGATCACGAGTTCCGCGAGCTCGGCCGACTGATGCGCGCGCAGCTGATCGAGCGTAATGAGCGCGTTGAACTTGCGGATCAACTGCACGTCGACGGCGTACCAGCGCGGATTCTGCCGAGTGGCGCCGGGATCGTAGTGATCGTTGCGGGGATCGAACGCCGTCGGATCGGGGTAAGCGCCCTCGACGATGCGGACGATACCGGCGATACCGGGCACGGCGCAGCCGGAATGGTAAAAGAAGGCGCTATCCCCCTTTTTGATTTGGTCCCGAAGCATATTGCGCGCCTGGAAATTGCGGACGCCATCCCAGGCGGCGGTCTTTTTCGGACGGGCGGCGAGATCGTCGATGCCGAACGATTCGGGTTCGGACTTCAGCAGCCAGTGCTTCACGGCGCGGCCCGCCGAAAGTGACGTAGTCCCGTTTCCGTGGCGAGTAGATCCAAGCCGAGATCCCAGGGTTGCGCCGAAATCGACTCCACGCGCTGGCAATCGAATGCCAGGCCGATCAGGCGCGGGCCTCGCCAGCAGCGCCGCGCTCTGCGATACGCCATAGCGCGATCGTAATAGCCGGCGCCCATTCCCAAACGCCGCCCGCGCTCGTCGACGCCGACCAGAGGCACGACGATCAGGTCGAGCCAACGAGGATCGACCGGCCGCGATTGCCGACGCGGCACCGAAATTCCGTAGGCCCCGCGCCGCAAAGTACCGGCCAGGGGGTGGAAGCGTATGCGGCGGTGACGTACGTCGGCGACGACCGGCACGAACAGTCGGACGCCGCGCCGGCGCGCGGCCGCCGCCAACGAGGCCGTGTCGGCCTCGCCGTCGAACGGCAGATAAACCGCGACGCGCGCGCCCGCCGCGAACCGCGGCAGGCGCGCGATCGCGCGTGCGGCGCGGACGGACAGCCGCAAATGCAGGGCGGCCGGCAAGGCACGCCGCCGCGCGCGCAGAATTTTGCGAAGGCCCGCTTTCTCAGCGCTCATCGATGCTCGACCGAAAGGAGGATGGCGCCACCCGCATCTGCCGTTTTGGACCGTTGCTCCCGACCTGAGCAACAGGTGGGGCTCACTGCGGCAATTAAGGCTTCCCGCTCGAGGCGGACTTGCACAATGTTGCCAGCAAGCAAAGGCCCCTGGGGTTTACAAATTAGGGTCGAGAGGTAACCCGATCCGCATCGAACACCGCAGGCGGCGCCAAACTTGAAACTGCGAGCAGGGTCGCTCAAAGCTCGAGTTGTCGACCCTTCTCCAACGCCGACTCTACGCGCTCGCGCAAGATACGCAAGCGGCCGCCGACCTCCGTTTCGAGATGCCCGTCACTTTTGCGCAAACGGATCAACTCGTTGGCCATGTTCAGCGCGGCGATCACCGCGATGCGGTCGAGACCGACGACGTTGCCGCCGTCGCGAATTTCCCGCATTCGCAAGTTGAGGAATTCGGCCGAGTCCAGCAAATCGGCTCGCTCCGCGAGCGGGCAGCTTATGTGATATTCCTTCTCGAGTATCCGCACGCTGACTCTCGCTACGCTGTCGCTCATGCCTGTTCCATTGATTTGAGGCGTCCGATCATCGCTTCGACGCGGGCCCGCACTTGTTCGTTCTTTTGCAGCAAACTGGCGCGCTCGGCCGTCAAGCTGTCTTGGCGCTGACGCAATGCGCGATTCTCTTCTTTGATTTGGCCGACCGTGGCGATCAAATCCTCGAGGCGCTTCTCGAGGCGTTTCAGTTCCAGTTCGACGGCGGATTTCGGCGCAATTTCGCTCATGGGACCGCCAATATAGAGCGCCGCGTGGGGCAATGCAAAGGGCCGCGCCGGATCCGTCTGCGGTATTATCCGTTTACCATGATGTCGGGCATTCGGTTCAAGGACTACGAGGACGCGCTGATGGCCGCCGGAAGCCTCGCGGACGCGGCCGAAGCGCATGGCTCCCTGTGCGGCGCGCTTTGTTCGATGTCGCCGTACCGCATGCAGGATTGGGTCAACGAAATCCTGCCGGATGGCGCCTCCCTGTCGGATGAGTCGGCGGCCATGTTGGAGCGGGTCTTCACGGCGACCGCGGCGTCCTTCGGCGAGCAGGGCATGGAGTTCGCGCCGATGCTGCCGGACGACGATCATCCGCTGAACGGCCGCGCGAACGCGCTGGCGCTGTGGTGCACCGGTTTCCTGTACGGTCTCGGCACGGGCCAGCTATCGGATCTCGAGGGGCTGGCCGGCGACGTCGGGGAAATCGTCCGCGACTTCAACGAAATTTCGCGGGCGACCGGCGACGAAGCGGAGGCCGACGAATCCAACGAACAAGCCTATGCCGAACTCGTGGAATTCATCCGCGTCGCGGCGCAAGTGGTATTCGAGGAGCTGCTGCCCCTGCGCAATCAGGTCTACCCGGAGGCGCAGCGATTACATTGAGCCGACGCATGGACCGCAAGGAGTTTCCCCGCCGGCGTCGCCAGCTGATGCGCATCCTCGGCAAGGACGCGATCGCGATCCTGCCGGCGGCCCCGGTGCGCAATCGCAACGGCGACATTGCCCATACCTACCGCCAGGACAGCTATTTTCATTATTTGACCGGGTTTCCCGAACCCGAGGCGGTCGCCGTGCTCGCACCCGGCAGGCCGCAGGGCGAGTACCTGCTGTTCGTTCGGGAGCACGACCGCGTGCGCGATGCCTGGGAGGGCCGCTGCGCCGGACCGGACGGCGCGGTCGAGCGCTTCGGCGCGGACGACGCCTTCCCGATCGCCGATATCGACGAAATTCTGCCGGGCCTGATGGAGGATCGCCCGCGCGTGTTTTATTCCATGGGTGCGCACGAAGAATTCGATCCGCGCGTCGTCAGTTGGGTCAACGGCTTGCGGTTGCAGGCGCGCCGCGGCGGCTCCTCGCCGCAGGAATTCGTCGCGTTGAGCCACGTCTTGGACGACCTGCGCCTTTATAAAAGCCGCGCCGAGCAGGCGAGCCTGCGGCGCTCGGCGCAGGTCGCGGTCGGAGCGCACCGGCGGGCCATGCGCTTCGCCCGTCCCGGCGTGATGGAATATGAAGTCATGGCCGAAGTGGTGCACGAGTTTCGCCGCCACAACGCCGACGTGTCCTACCATCCGATCGTCGCGGGCGGCGGGAACAGTTGCATCATGCACTATCGGGACAATGACCGGCCCTTGCGCGACGGGGATTTGCTGCTGCTCGACGCCGGCTGCGAGCTCGACTATTACGCCTCGGACATCACGCGCACTTTCCCGGTCAACGGCATATTCCTGCCCGCGCAGCGGGCCGTATATGAAGTCGTCATGGAGGCGCAGCAGGCGGCGATCGACCGCGTGCGCGCCGGCAACGACTGGAATGCGCCGCACGAAGCGGCGGTGCGCGCAGTCACGCACGGCCTCGTCAAACTGGGCTTATTGAAGGGGCGCCCCGCGCGGCTGATCAAGGAACAGGCCTATTTGGAATTCTTCGCGCATCGGACCGGACATTGGCTCGGGCTCGATGTCCACGACGTCGGCGATTATAAGATCGACGGGCAGTGGCGCGTACTGGAGCCCGGCATGGTCCTGACCGTGGAACCGGGCGTCTATATCCGGCCGTCGGCGAAGACTCCGAAAGAGTTTTGGCACATCGGCGTGCGGATCGAGGACGACGTTTTGGTCACTGCCGACGCCCCGGAGGTGCTGACGGCCGGCCTCGAGAAGGATCCGGATGCGATCGAGCGTCTGGTGCAGGCGGCATGAACGAATCGTTCGACGTCGCGATCGTGGGAGGCGGCATGGTGGGCGCGAGCTTAAGCCTCGCGCTCGGCGGTCTCGGCATGCGGATCGCGCTGATCGAAGCCGTTGCGCACGACGCCGCGGCGCAGCCGAGCTTCGATACGCGCACGACGGCCTTGTCGAACGGCAGCCGCCGGATTCTCGAGACCCTCGGGATCTGGCCGGCCGTGGCGGCGGCGGCGACGCCGATCGCGAAGATTCACGTTTCCGATCAAGGCCACTTTGGTTTCGCGCGCATCGCGGCCGAGGAGCAGGGCTTGCCGGCCATGGGTTACGTGCTGGCGAACCGCGAGCTCGGCGCGGCGCTGTGGTCGCGAATCGCGCTGCAGCCGACCGTGCGGGCCTTTTGTCCCGCGCAGCTCGACGGGGTCGAGATGGGCGCGGAGTCGGTCAGGCTGCAGGTGACTGCGGCCGGCGGTGCGCCGTCCTCGATCGAGACGCGGCTCGTCGTCGCGGCCGACGGCGTCAATTCGGCGGTGCGGACCGCTTTCGGCATCGACGTCGACGCCCGCGATTATCGGCAGACCGCCGTCATTACGACGGTCTTGCCGCAACGGTTTCACGATCACGTCGCTTATGAGCGGTTTACGCCGTCCGGTCCTCTCGCCCTGCTGCCGCTCGCGGACGGCCGCTGCACTCTGGTGATGACCGTAGACCACGCCCAGGTGCCGACCGCGATGGGCTGGTCCGATCAGGATTTCCTAGCCGAGCTGCAGCGCCGATTCGGATTTCGGCTCGGGCGTTTTCTCGCGGTCGGCCGCCGCGTGGCGTATCCGCTCGCGCTCACGCAAGCGGCGCGCACCAGCGCCGGACGCTGCGTGATCGTCGGCAACGCGGCGCAGAGCTTGCACCCCGTAGCCGGCATGGGCTTCAACTTAGGGCTAAGGGACGCAGCGTGTCTCGCGGAGCTGATCGCCATGCGGCGCGCGCTTGGCGGCCGGGATCCCGCCGATCCGGACCTGCTGGCCGAGTACGACGCGTGGCGGCTCGCGGATCGGCGCGCGGTCATCGCCTTCACCGACGGGCTCGTGCGCGTCTTTTCGAATCCGCTCTGGGCCGTGCGGCGCTTGCGGCTATTGGGCCTGCTGGCATTCGATTTGCTGCCGCCGGCGAAGGCGGCGTTGTCCTCTTTGAGCACGGGCGCTTCAGGGCGCGTGCCGAGGCTCGCGCGCGGGGTTGCGCTGCAATGAGCCGGGAATTCGACGTCGTCATCGTCGGGGCCGGCGCGGTCGGCAGCGCGGCGGCGTCCTTACTGATCGCCCGCAAACGCTGTCTCCCCGGCCGGGTGGCGCTGGTCGCGCAGCGCCTGCCGCGATCGCCGGGCGATCTCGACTGGGACCTGCGGGTGTTCGCGATGTCCCGCGCCTCGCAGCGACTGCTCGCCGCCTGCGGCGCCTGGCAGCGCCTGCGCCGCAGCCGCGTGTTCGAGTATGAGCGCATGTGCGTCTGGGACGCGGGCGGGTCGCCGGATGCCGCGGGCTCGCTGCGGTTCGATTGCGCCGAAATCGGCGAGGCGAATCTGGGCTCGATCGTCGACGGCGTCGAACTGCAATGGCAATGCCTCGAGGCGGCCCGGGCCGCGGGCGCGATCATCATCGAGGCGGGCATCGAGGCGGCCGCCGTCGGCGATGCCGACGTGCGCATCCGCTTGACGGACGGCCGTGAACTCGTCGGCCAGTTGCTGCTCGCCGCCGATGGCACCGAATCGAAAACCCGCGACTTGCTCGGCATCGGCACCGCCGGGCACGCCTACCATCAAGACGCGCTGATTGCGCACGTACGCACGGCGAAACCGCATGAGGGTACCGCGTGGCAGCGATTCCTCGCGACCGGGCCGCTCGCGTTCCTGCCGCTGTCCGATGGCCGCTCGTCGATCGTTTGGAGCGTCCGGCGCGACCAAGCGGCGCGACTGCGCGCACTCGATGCCACAGCCTTCGCGGGCGCGCTTGACGAGGCCGCCGGCGAATTTCTCGGCCGTTGCGAACTCGCGAGCGCCATCGCGAGCCATCCGCTGCGGCTGCAGTACGCGACGCAGTACGTTCGGCCGCATGCCGCCCTGCTCGGCGATGCCGCGCACGTCGTGCATCCCTTGGCTGGTCAGGGCCTGAATCTGGGGTTGCTGGACGCCGCGGCGTTGGTCGACGTACTGGCCGCTGCCGGCGATGCGCGGAGCTTCGGCGACATGCGGCTGCTGCGCCGCTACGAGCGCTGGCGCAAAAGCGAAAATTTGCTGGCCGCCGCCGCGTTCGACGGCCTGGACCGGCTGTTCTCGAACGCGCACCCCGCGTTCGCAAGCTTGCGCGCCGCGGGCTTGGGGCTCGTCGCCACGGCGCCGTTCCTGAAGAGGCAATTCGCGCTGCGGGCGCTAGGGCTCGCGGGGGACCTGCCGCCGTTTCTGTCGGAACGCGGCGCGGCGGCCTAGCGCGGCGCCCTAGCGCGGCGGCCTAGCGATCGGGCTTGGGGCGGCCGCGGATCACAGCAAATCGATCTTCGCCGCGCAAATGAAATCGTTCTCGGACAAGCCGCCGATCGCGTGCGTCGTGTAGCTGATCCGGCAATAATTGTAGCCGACCTCCAGATCCGGATGATGGTCCTCGAGGTTGGCGATGTGCGCGACGGCGTTGACGAAGCTCATCGCGCGGTAGAAATCCTTGAATGCGAGCGCGCGCCGCAGTCGCTTGCCATCCTCGCAGATACGCCAGTCGGCATGCAGCTTCGCCCGCAGCGCGCGCGCTTGCTCCGTGCTCAACGGCGGCACGCCGCCCTCGCAAGGCACGCATTTCCTCTCGGCCAATTCGTTCATGCGCTCTTCCTCGCGTAAGTGCGTTCGATATAGCGCTCGACGAGGTCCTGAAATTCCTCGGCGATGCGCTCGCCCTTCAGTGTCACGGTCTTGCGGCCGTCCTCGTAGACCGGGGCCACCGGATTCTCGCCGGTCCCGGGCAGACTGATGCCGATGCTGGCGTGTTTGCTCTCGCCGGGCCCATTGACAACGCAACCCATCACGGCCACCGTCATTTCCTCGACGCCGTCGCGCTCCTTGCGCCATTCGGGCATGCGGTGGCGGATATGTCCCTGGATTTTTTGGGCGAGTTCTTGAAAGTACGTGCTCGTCGTACGGCCGCAACCGGGGCAGGCGATGACCATCGGCGTGAAGGAGCGCAATCCCATCGTCTGCAGGATCTCCTGCGCGACGATCACCTCTTGCGTGCGATCCCCTCCCGGCTGCGGCGTCAGGGACACTCGTATCGTGTCGCCGATGCCCTCCTGCAGCAGCACGCCGATCGCCGCGGTGGACGAGACGATCCCCTTGCTGCCCATGCCGGCCTCGGTCAGACCGAGGTGCAGCGGATAATCGCAGCGCCCGGCGAGGTTGCGATAGACGCTGATCAAGTCCTGAACGCCGCTGACCTTCGCGCTGATCACGATCTTGTCCTTTCCTAGGCCCAAGGCCTCGGCGCGTCTTGCGCTGTCGATCGCCGAGACGACGATCGCCTCGCGCATGACGTCGATCGCCGCCAGCGGCTCGGGCTTCTTCGAGTTCTCGTCCATCATGCGGGTCAGCAAATCCTGATCGAGGCTGCCCCAATTGACGCCGATGCGCACCGGCTTCTGATACCGGCAAGCGACTTCGATCATCTCCGCGAATTGCGGATCGCGCTTGCTGCCGCGGCCGACGTTGCCGGGGTTGATGCGCAGCTTGCCGAGCGCCTGCGCCGCGGCCGGATGCGCCTTCAGCAGTTTATGCCCGTTGAAATGAAAATCGCCGACCAAGGGCACGCGCAGGCCGAGCGCATCGAGGCGTTCGCGAATCTGCGGCACGGCGGCCGCGGCGTCGTCGTTGTTGACCGTTACGCGCACCAATTCCGAGCCTGCGCGCGCGAGCGCAGCCACTTGCGAGACGGTGGCCGCGACATCGGCCGTATCGGTGTTGGTCATCGACTGGACGACGACCGGTGCGTTGGCGCCGATGGTCACGGGACCGATCTGGACGCCTCGGGAAACTCTGCGGCGAATCATGGGCGTGCGGCCGATGGCAGGGCGGGCTTGCCCCGGCGGTATTCTAACGCGCCGAACGGCCGATGACGCCTCGATACAAAGCGGCATAATGCCGCGATGGCCGCCAAAATCGTCTACTCGACCGGCATCGGCGCGCTTTGCCCCAATTGTCGCCGCGCGGTGCGCGATTGCGTCTGCCCGCGGGGCGCACCGGGCGCCGCGGGACCCGCGGCCGTGCGGGTCGGCCGAGAAACCAAGGGTCGGGGAGGAAAGGGCGTCACGACGATCACCGGGCTGAGGCTGCCGCCGTCCGAGCTCGAAACACTCGCCGCAAAGCTGAAGAAGCGCTGCGGATCCGGCGGCACCGTGCGCGAAGGCGTCATCGAGATCCAGGGCGAACATCGCGATGCGATCGTTATAGAGCTCGGAAAATTGGGCTGGCCGGCGAAGCGTTCCGGCGGCTGAGCGGCCGGCCGCGACTCCCCTCGACAGGATCGTGTATGATTCGCCCATCGCGACAAGAGCTGTCCGGAGAGAGTCGCCCATCGGCTGATGGGGACCGCCGAAGGCGCAACCGCCCGCAAACGCTCAGGCACACGAACGGCAGTCTCACGCGATCTCTGGAGAGCGATCTCGCCGCCGGCGGCAGAGATCCACCGAAGGGGTGCGGCGCTCGCTGAGGAGCGCCCGATCTCTCAGGTCCCAAGGACAGAGGGGCGGTCGGCTAAAGATGCCGGCTGTGCTTCTGATTTCCGACGCAACGGGGGTGCGATGGGCCTGAAGACTCCGCTATACGCCGTGCACGAGCGGCTCGGCGCAAAAATCGTCGATTTCGGCGGCTGGGACATGCCGCTCGCCTACGGCTCGCAAATCGATGAGCATCGCGCCGTGCGCGCCGATGCCGGGATGTTCGACGTTTCGCATATGGGCCAGCTGGATTTACGCGGCCGGCGCGTCGGCGATTTATTGCAATTCTTGATGGCAAACGATGTCGGCAAGCTGCGGGCGCCCGGCCACGGGCTCTACACCTGCATGTTGCGGGATGACGGCGGGGTGCTCGACGACCTGATCGCTTACCGCATGACCGAATCCTGGTTTCGGCTCGTCGTCAACGCGGCGACGCGCGACAAGGATCTCGCGTGGATCGAGGCGCACGCGGCACGCCATCAGGTCGAGGTGACGGCGCGGCGGGATCTGGCCATGATCGCGGTGCAGGGGCCGAACGCTCGCGCCAAGACGGCGCAGGTCCTCGACGGGGCCGAGCGCGGCGCCTTGCTCGCGCTGCCGCGGATGCACGCCGCCGAGTTCGGCGACCGCTTGATCGCCCGCGCCGGCTATACCGGGGAAGACGGCTTCGAGATCGCCGTAGCGGCCGCTGCGGCCGCGGACCTGTGGAATGCGCTGCAGACCGCCGGCGTGCGGCCGGCGGGCCTCGCCGCGCGCGATACGCTGCGTTTGGAAGCGGGGCTTTGCCTTTACGGCAACGACCTCGATGAGAATCATCATCCGCTGGAATCCGGCGTCGCCTGGACCGTCGCCTTCGAGCCGGCCGGCCGCGAGTTCGTCGGCCGGACGGCTTTGCAGGCGCTGGGCGGCAATGCGCAGCGGAAATTGGTCGGCCTGGTGCTCGGCGACCGCGGCGTCCTGCGCCGCGGCCAGAAACTCGCGACCGCCGTCGGTGCGGGAGAGATCACCAGCGGCAGCTTCTCGCCGACGCTCGGCCGGTCCATCGCGCTGGCGCGCGTACCGGCGGGCGCCGGCGGACGAGCGAGCGTCGAAATACGCGGCGTCGGCTGCGAGGCGCGTATCGTCGCGCCGCCGTTCGTGCGCAACGGCAAGATTCTGATCAACCCGTAGTCATAATGGAGAGATTCCGTTGAGCAACATACCCGATGACCTGCGCTACACGAAGAGCCACGAGTGGGTGCGTACTCTGCCGAATGGGCATTGGGAGGTCGGCATCACCGACCACGCCCAAAGCGCGCTCGGCGATCTGGTGTTCATCGATCTTCCGGAGGCAGGCCGCAAGGTGCGCGCCGGCGAAGCCTGCGCCGTGGTCGAGTCGGTCAAGGCGGCCTCCGATATCTATAGTCCCGTCGACGGCAGCGTCGTCAAGGCGAATCCGGCGCTCGCCAGCGAACCCGAGGCGACGAACCGCGAGCCGTACGCAGGCGGCTGGCTGATGGTCATTGCGCCGAGCGCCGGCGGCGGCACCGATTTGCTGATGAACGCCGCCGAATACGGCGCCTTCCTGGCCGCCGAGGCCCACTGAGCCGGCGGCTCGAGGAGATCGCGATGCCGTTTATTCCGCATACGCAGGCAGACATCGCCGAGATGCTGGCCGTGATCGGCGCAAATTCGATCGATGATCTGTTCGACGAGATTCCCGATGCGCTCAAGTCGGCGCAAATGCCGGACATACCCGCGGCACTGTCGGAAATGGAGATCGGGCGGCTGATGCATGAACGCGCCGCTATGGACGGGCGGCCCCTCTGTTTCATCGGCGCCGGCGCGTACGAGCATCACATCCCGGCGGCCGTGTGGGCGATCGCCACGCGCGGCGAGTTCTACTCGGCCTACACCCCTTACCAGGCGGAGGCCAGCCAGGGGACCTTGCAGCTGATCTACGAATACCAATCGATGATGTGCGGACTGACCGGCATGGAGGTCTCCAACGCGTCGGTCTACGACGGCGCCTCCGCGCTCGCCGAGGCTTGCTTGATGGCGGTACGCGCAAATAGAGCCTCGACCTCGAGGCGCGTGCTCGTGCCGCGTACGGTCAATCCGCTGTATACGCGGGTCGCGCAGTCGATCGTCGGCAATCAGAACATCACGATCGAGCCGGTCGATTACGACCGCGGAGAGGGCCGCACGACGGCGGCGATCCTGCGGGCCCGTGCCGGCGAGGATTACGCCGCGCTCATCGTGCAGCAGCCGAATTTCTTCGGAACCTTGGAGGAGGTCGACGAGCTGACCGATTGGGCCCACGACAATAAAATGCTATTGATCGCGGTCGTCAATCCGACGTCGCTGGCGCTGCTGAAGCCTCCGGGATCGTGGGGCCGAGCCGCCGACGGTAAGCAGGGGGCCGATATCGCCTGCGGCGAGGGCCAGCCGCTCGGCGTGCCTCTCGCGAGCGGCGGACCGTATTTCGGCTTCATGACGACTCGCATGCAGTACGTACGGCAATTGCCCGGCCGCATCGTCGGCAAAACATTGGATATCGAAGGCCGTCCCGGGTTCACGCTGACCTTGCAGGCCCGCGAGCAGCACATTCGCCGAAGCAAAGCGACGTCGAACATCTGTACGAACCAGGGTCTTGCCGTGACGGCTGCGACGATCTACATGAGTTTGCTCGGCGCGGCGGGCCTGGCGCGCGTCGCCGCCGCCTGCGTCGCCCGCACGCGCGAATTGGTCGCGGCGCTCGCCGCGATTCCCGGAGTTACGGTCGCATTCCGCGGACACCGCTTTCACGAGGCGGTGTTGACGCTGGATCGCCCGATCGCGCCGCTGCTCGCGGCGCTCGCGCAACGCGGCATCCTCGGCGGGCTCGATCTGACCGACCGCTATCCGGAATTGGGAAATGCCTTGCTAATCTCGGCGACCGAGACGAAGACACGCGGCGACATCGAAACCTATGCCGGCGAGCTCGGGCGTCTGATCGCGCAGCCCGGCGCCCGCCGCGACGCCCGCTCCGGGAGCGGCGGATCGTGACGGTCAAGCAATTGCGCGAACCGCTGATCTTCGAGATCGGCAGGGCCGGGCGCCAAGCGAGCGCGCAGTTCCCGCCGCCGGACGATGCCGGCGCGGCAGCCGCGCCGACGGAATCGGTGCCTTCGCACCTGCGCCGCGCCGCGCCGCCGCCGTTGCCGGCCGTCTCGGAATTGCAGGCCGTGCGGCATTTCACTCGGCTGTCGCAAATGAACTTCTCGATCGATACCCATTTTTATCCGCTGGGTTCGTGCACGATGAAGTACAACCCCAAGGGCTCCAATGCGTATGCGATGCTGCCGGAATTCCTCGGGCGCCACCCGCTCGCGCCGCTGCGGCAGTCCCAAGGGTTTCTCGCCTGCATGTACGAACTGCAGCAGATCCTCAAGGCGCTGACCGGCATGCGCGGCGTCAGTCTGACGCCGATGGCCGGAGCGCAAGGCGAATTCGCCGGCGTCGCGATGATCCGCGCCTATCACCGCGCGCGCGGTGACGGCGCGCGCGATCAAGTCCTCGTGCCGGAAGCCGCGCACGGCACGAATCCGGCGACGGCGGCGATGTGCGGTTGCAACGTGACCGAAATCGCCTGCGACGCGAACGGCGATGTGGATATCGCCGCCTTGTCGGCCGCAGTCGGCGCGAAGACGGCCGCGATCATGCTGACGAACCCCTCGACGCTCGGGGTTTTCGACCGGCGAGTCTGCGAAGTGGCCAGGATCGTGCACGACGCGGGCGGACTGGTTTATTACGACGGCGCGAATCTGAACGCGATCCTCGGCAAGGTGCGCCCGGCGGACATGGGCTTCGACGTCATGCACATGAATCTGCACAAGACGTTCTCGACACCGCACGGCGGCGGCGGTCCGGGCTCCGGCGCGGTCGGCGTCGGCGAGCGGCTGTTGCCGTTCCTGCCGGTCCCGATCGTTGGCCGGGACGGGGACCGCTACCGCTGGCTCGACGAGCGCGACTTGCCGCAATCGATCGGCCGACTGTCGGCCTTCATGGGCAATGCCGGCGTCAATTTGCGCGCCTATATTTACATCCGGATGTTGGGCGCCGCGGGTATGGCGCGGGTCGCGGAGTTCGCCGCGCTGAACGCCAATTACCTGATGAAGCGCCTGACCGCGGCGGGCTATGATGCGGCGTATCCGAAGCGCCGCGCGAGCCACGAATTCATTCTGACCCTGCAGCGCCAACACGACGAATACCACCTGACCGCGATGGACGTCGCCAAGCGCCTGCTGGATTACGGCATGCACGCGCCGACGACCTATTTCCCGCTGCTCGTGCCCGAATGCCTGCTGATCGAGCCGACGGAAACCGAGGCCAAGGAGGATCTCGACCGCTTTTGCGAGGCGATGATCATGATTCTCGACGAAATGCGGCAGGAACCTACCAAACTGTCCGCGGCCCCGCATACAATGCCGGTCCGGCGCCTGGACGACGTGCGGGCGGCGAAACAGCTGGATTTGATTTGGAAGCCCTCGCCGTGATCGGCGGGTAGAGGCAGGCCGTAGTCAATCGCGGGATCCGCGATCAAGCCTCGTCAGGAACCCGGCGGCTGCCGGTCTTGTCCGATCATCGGCACCGACTGCCTCAAACCCTAAGGACCCGCATGTCACGCTTCGCCGCAGTTTGCACTTTGACGGCCTTGTTGGCCGGAACCGCGTTCTCGGCGAGCGACGCGCAAACCTCGGTTCAAGCGGCCAATTGGACGCAGACGCTCGAGCGAATAGCGACCGGCGTCGTTTCGATTCAAATCGACAGCACACGCGCGTTCGATACGGAGTTGAACGAGAGCGCGCAGGCGACCGGATTCGTGATCGACGCCAAACGCGGCTTGATCCTGACGAATCGGCACGTCGTCACGGCGGGTCCGGTGATCGCTCAAGCGATTTTTCAGAATCGCGAGGAGGTGCAGCTGTATCCCGTTTATCGCGATCCCGTGCACGACTTCGGCATCTATCGCTACGACCCGGCGAAGCTGCGCTTCATCAAACCCGCCGAGCTGCCGTTGTATCCGGCGGGCGCGGTCGTCGGCCGCGAGATTCGCGTGGTCGGCAACGACGCCGGCGAGCAATTGTCGATACTTGCCGGCACTTTGGCGCGCCTGGACCGCCAGGCGCCGGAGTACGGCTACGGCAAGTACAGCGACTTCAACACGTTTTACTACCAAGCGGCGTCCGGCACGTCCGGCGGGTCTTCGGGTTCGCCGGTCATCGATATCGAAGGACGGGTCGTCGCGCTGAATGCCGGCGGCGCTACGAGCGCCGCATCGAGCTTTTACCTGCCGCTGCCGGCGGTCACGCGCGCGTTGAAGTACATCGACGCCGGCAAGCCGGTGCCGCGCGGGACGTTGGAGACGGTGTTCAAGTACACGCCTTACGACGAATTGACGCGCCTTGGGCTGGACAATGCAACCGAGGCGCGCATGCGCCGCGCCTATCCGGCGCTGACCGGCATGCTGGTCGTCGACGACGTGCAGCCGGGATCCGCGAGCGGACGGCAAATTGGCATCGGGCGACATTCTGATTTCGATCGACGGCAAACCCGCCCCCGAATTCTTCTCGCTGGAGAACATTCTCGACGACCACGTCGGACAGGTGCTCGAAGTGGAGGTGCAACGCGGCGGCGAGAGGATCGGCTATTCGCTGCGCGTGGAGAACCTCGAGTCGATCACTGCCGACGAATTCATCGAGTTCGGAGAGGCCGTCGTGCACACCCTTTCGTACGAGGAGGCGCGCAGCTTTCACCTGCCGATCAAAGGCATCTTCGTGGCTTATCCCGGCTACGTGTTCAGCAGCGCCGGCATACCGCGCGGCGCGTTGATCAGCGACGTCAACGGCAGGAAAACCGACAAATTGCAGGATTTCGAGGCGGTGCTCGCCACGCTCGCGGACGGCGACCGCGCGGCCGTGCGCTACGTCACGCTGGACGATCCGAACGCCGTCGAACTAAAGGTCGTGCACATGGACCGCCGCTGGTTCCCGGCGCGCAAATGCAAGCGCGACGATCAACTGGGCACTTGGCCGTGCGCGCGCATCGCCGCCGGGCCGGCACCGAAGCCGTTGCGGCCTGCGTCGACGTATTTCTCGAAGAGCGGCGATCCGCGCATCGACCGGTTGGCCCCGTCGCTCGTTACGATCGATTTCGACATGCCGTATTCGGTGTCCGGCGTCACCGAACGGCATTATCACGGGACCGGTCTGATCGTCGATACCAAGCGCGGCTTGGTCGTGACCGACCGCAACACGGTACCGGTCGCGATGGGCGACTTGCGCATCACCTTCGGCGACACGGTGGAAGTACCAGGCAGGGTGGTGTTCATCCATCCGCTGCACAATCTGGCGGTCATCGCCTACGATCCCAAATTGATCGGCGATACGCCCGTGCGGGCGGCAACTTTGGTCACCAAGCCATTGAAGGCCGGCGATGTCGTTTGGGTGGTCGGCCAGCGCAGCGATTCGAAGATCATGTCGCAAAAAACACAGGTCGCGAGCTTGGATGTATTGGATTTTCCGTTGTCGCGAACGTTGCGATTCCGCGACAGCAATCTCGAAGCCGTCGATTTGATCAATCCCCCGAACGATTACGACGGCGTGTTGACCAACAAAAAGGGCGACGTGCTCGCCTTGTGGTCGAGTTTTGCGTACGAAGCGCAGAACGGCATCGCGCAAGCGAATCACGGCATGCCCGCCGATGTCGTCGCGCAGATGATCAACGCCGTCATCCACGACAAGCCCATCTACTCGATCGACGCGGAATTCGCCGTACAGACGCTCGCCAGCGCGCGCGCGCTCGACATGCCCGACGCCTGGGTGCGGCGCTTCGAGAAGCGCGATCAGGAGCGCCGGCAGGTGCTCAGCGTCAACCGCTTGGCGGCGGGATCACCGGCGGCGCGGCTCCTTGCGCCCGGTGATCTGCTGCTGGCGGTGGACGGCGAAGTGGTGAACCGCTTCCGCGAGGTCGAACGCGCCGTGCAGCGGCCGCAGGTCGAAGTGACCATTTGGCGCAACGGAGCGGAAAAGACGGTGCAGATGGCGACCGTGCCGCTGCATGGCCGGGGGATCGACCGCGTATTGCTGTGGGCCGGCGCGACGCTGCAAGCCCCTTACCGCGCAATGGCCATTCAGCGCGGCATTCCACGGAACGGCGTTTTCGTCGCGTACTTTTATTTCGGCTCGCCGGCGACGCATTACGGATTGTATGCCGGCCGCCGCATAACCGAAGTCGACGGCAGGCCGACGCCCGATCTCGATTCGTTCATCCAGGCGGTCAGCGGCAAACCGGACCGCGCCTCGGTGCGCCTGCAGACGGTCAGCTGGAATGGTCAAGTCGACGTCATCACGCTGAAGCTCGACAAGCACTATTGGCCGGCGTACGAGCTCGAACGGCAAAGCGACGGCAGTTGGCGGCGCACCGACCTCGATCCGCTCGATGTCGGCGCGATGCCGGCGTCTTAATCTGCGGCGTCGGCCGCAGTCTTGTTATCATTCACGCGTGGTCAGAGCGACACAATCGGAAATCGTTGAAGCGGTCGAACTCCTGCGCGCCGGCGAGCTGGTGGCGTTCCCCACGGAAACCGTTTACGGCTTGGGGGCGAACGCCGCGGATCCCGCGGCGGTTGTCAAGATATTCGAGCTCAAGGGCCGGCCCGCCGACCATCCGGTGATCGTGCACATCGATAATCCGCGGTACCTGCACCGCTGGGTGGCGGACATGCCGCAGGCCGCCGAAGCGCTTGCCGCAAAATTTTGGCCTGGCCCATTGACCTTGATTTTACCGAAGGCCGACGAGGTCAACGACGTGGTCAGCGGCGGGCAGCAAAGCATCGGCATACGCGTACCTTCGCATCCGATTGCGCGGCAGTTGTTGACCGCGTTCGGCGGCGGCATCGCGGCGCCCTCGGCGAACCGCTATGGGAGATTGAGTCCGACCAAGCCGGAGCACGTGCGCGAGGAGTTCGGCGAGTCGCTGCCGCTCGTGCTCGATGGAGGCGAATCGCAAATCGGTCTCGAGTCGACGATCGTCTCCTGTCTCGACGATACCGCGGTATTGCTGCGTCCCGGGTTCATCACCCGATCACAGCTCGAGAAAGTCGTCGGCAAACTCGGCGACGGCGGCGCGCGGCCACGCGTACCCGGCGATCGGCTCGCGCATTACGCGCCGGCGACGCCGCTCTCCATCGTCGCGGCGGACGATCTGGAGACCCGCGCCACGGAGCTGGCCGACGCGCAGAACAAGGTCGCCGTTCTGGCGATGCGTCCGCCCCTGCACGCTCAGCGCCGCATGACCTGGATCAACGCCGGCAAGAAGGCCGAGACTTACGCGCACAACCTCTACAATCACCTGCGTGTCCTCGACCGTGTCGGCGCCGTCATGATCCTCGTCCAAGCGCCGCCGCCGGAGGAGCGTTGGGAAGCGATCACGGATCGGCTGCAGCGGGCGAGCGGATTGAGCGACCCCGCCGAAGATGCCGGCGCCGGATAGGGCTGGGGATAGTCTTTGCCAAATCGTCTCGCGAAAGCCGAAGCGGAGCCCCAGCTGGACCCCGCGCTGGATCCGTTCGCCGCGGAAGCGATACGCCGCCTGGTCGCGCGCTACGGATCGCCACTGCTCATCGTCGATGCCGAGCGCCTGCGACGTCAATATCGCAGGCTGGCTGCCGCTCTGCCCGGCGTGGATCTGCATTACGCGCTGAAACCGCTGCCGCTGGCGCCCGTCGTCGCGGTGCTCAGCGACGAGGGCGCGTCGTTCGACTTGGCCAGCAACGGCGAAGTGGATCTCGTTCGCCGGATGAAGATCGATCCTCGCCGTTGCATTCATACGCACCCGATCAAACGCGACGGCGATATCCGCACGGCGCTCGCCTACGGGGTCGATACCTTCGTCGCGGACAATCCGGACGAGCTGCGCAAGTTCGTCAAATTCCGGACGCGGGCGTCTCTGCTGATCCGCATCGCCTTTCACAGTCCGGACGCGCGCGTCGACCTGTCGCGCAAATTCGGCTGCGAGCCCGGCGCGGCGCTCGACTTGCTGGACCTCGCCGAAGAGCTGGGAATTCGAGTCGCGGGCCTTTCGTTTCATGTCGGCTCGCAGGCGAGCGGCCCCGGCATGTTCGTCGAAGCGATCGAAGCCTGCGGCGAGCTGATGCACCGCGCCGCGCGGAGCGGTCACAGCCTCGGCGTGCTCGACATCGGCGGCGGCTTCCCAGCCGACTACGTGCAGGCGGCGCATCCTATCGAGGAGTTTTGCCTACCGATTCGGGCGGCGCTGGCGAAACTTGCGCCAGGCTTGCGGATCGTCGCCGAGCCCGGGCGCTTCCTCGTCGCGCCCGCGGCCGTGGCCGCCGCAACTGTGATGGGCCGCGCAAAGCGCAACGGCAAATGGTGGTACTATTTGGACGACGGATTGTATGGTTCCTATAGCGGCCAGATCTACGACCATGCGACCTACCCGGTGGAGGCCCTCGTGCCGAATATCGAGACATTTCCCTCCGTAATCGCCGGTCCCACGTGCGACAGCATCGATGTGATCGACGAGAATTTACGCTTGCCCGAACTGAACGTGGGCGACTTGATTCTCGGCCGTTCGATGGGCGCCTACACGTGGGCGTGCGCCACGGATTTCAATTTCTTCCCGAAGGCGACCGTGCTGGCGCTTGACCGCGGCCGGCTGTTGCTGGATCCGGTGAGAACATGACGATCAGCCGGCGGAATTTCCTGCAGTGGGGCGGAATTGCCGCCGGCGCAGCCGGCGTAGGCTTGCTTTCCGGCCGGGCTCTCGGCGCGCCGCTCGGCACGCAGGCCGCGACGCTATTTGGCGCCGCCGGCGAGGTGAAGAAACGCATTTCGCTGCGCAATTTGCATACCGGCGAGGAATTGGACCTGGAGTTCTTTCGCGACGGCGGCTACGTTGCCGACGCGATGACCGCGATCGAGCATGTATTGCGCGATTTTCGCAACGGCGAACTGCATCCGATCGACCCATCCCTGATGGATTACCTGCACCAGGTCGCCGGCGCGCTCGGCGTCGATCCGCAGTTCAGCGTGATTTCCGGCTACCGCTCGCCGCAGACCAACGCCGAGTTGCGCGCGCATAGCAGCGGTGTCGCGCGCAACAGCCTGCACATGCAGGGCCGCGCGATCGACGTGCGTCTCGCCGGAATCGATTGCGCCGGATTGGCGGCGCGCGCGCAGTTGCTGCGGCGCGGCGGCGTCGGCTTCTACCGGGCTTCGGATTTCGTGCACCTTGATACCGGGGCCAGCCGCATTTGGCGCGGCTGAGGCGTCGGCGGCCAACGCCCTCGTCGACCCAGATTCAACGGATCGTCGATCATTGCCGCGCCGGCGAGTATCCGGCCGCGGTCGGCCGCATGGATTCGGGGTGGGTCGTGCTCGGCGAACGGCAGGTATTCGCCGGCTATTGCTTGCTGCTGCCGGACCCGGTCGTGCCGCACTTGAACGCGTTGGCCGGCGAGGACCGCTGCCGGTTTTTGGCCGACATGGCGCAAGTCGGCGATGCGCTGATCGCGGTCACCGGCGCCATCCGCATCAATTATGCGATGTTCGGCAACGTCGACCCGGCATTGCACGCGCACCTGTTTCCGCGCCTTGGGTCGGAGCCCGAAGCCACCCGCACCGCGCAACCGTGGGGGTTCGATTGGAATCTCGCGCCGGTCTACAGCGACGCCGTGCATGGGGATTTGCAGCGGCGCATATCGGTGCAATTGCAAGCCGCACGCCGATTGCCGCGCTGCTGACCGACGATTATGCTCGCTGCACGCATCCGGCCGCCGGCTTCGAGGTAAAACATGCGCCGTATCATCGCCGCTCTTGGGGTTGCCGTACTCGCCGCGGTCGCGCAGCCGGCGCCCGCGCAGCCCGCTGTCGCTAAGCCCGTTGTCGCGCGGCCCGCGCCGTCCGGCGACCATCCCCAGCTCGCCGAAATCGCGGCCCAGGTCGATCCGCAGTCATTGCGCGACGTGCTCGGTCGATTGGTCGGTTTCGGCACGCGCCACACGGAGTCGGAGACGGATTCCGATACGCGCGGGATCGGCGCCGCGCGCCGCTGGGTTCGATCCCGCTTCGAGGAGATCTCTCGGGCCTGCGGCGGCTGTTTGAACGTAGAGGCCGCGCAAGCGACCGTCAGCGGCGAGCGCCTGAGCAAACCGACGCGCATCGTCGATGTGCTCGGCATTCAACGCGGCACCGGCGATCCCGGCCGCGTCGTGCTGATATCGGCGCATTTGGACTCCCGCGTCAGCGACGTCATGAACGCTACGTCCGACGCGCCTGGCGCCGATGACGACGGCTCCGGAGTTGCGGCGGTCATCGAGTCGGCGCGGGTGCTGTCGCGGTATCGCTTTGCGGCGACCATCGTCTATGCGGTGCTTTCGGGCGAAGAGCAGGGCTTATACGGCGGCAAATTGCTCGCCGAGACCGCCGAGTCGCGCGGTTGGCGCGTCGAAGCGCAGCTGAACAACGACATCATCGGCAACATCCACGGCGAGGGCGGCGTGATCGACAACACGCACGTTCGGGTTTTTTCGGAGGGCACGCGCAGCACCGAAACAGCCGCCGAGGCAGCACGGCGCCGCTACAACGGCGGCGAAGTCGACAGCCCCGCGCGCAATCTCGCGCGCTACATGGCGCGGCTGGCGCCACGGGTACTGACGAATTTCCGCGTGCGCATGATCTATCGCACGGATCGATTCCATCGCGGCGGCGACCAAGTGCCGATGTTGGCAGCCGGCTTTCCCGCCGTTCGCGTCACGGAGGCGTGCGAAAACTACACGCGTCAGCACCAGGACGTGCGTGTGGCCGACGGGATCGCCTACGGCGATGTGATCGGCGGCGTCGATTTCCCCTATCTCGCGCAGGTCGTGCGCCTGAATGCGGTCACGCTGGCGAGCCTCGCCTGGGCGCCGGCGCCGCCGGCGCAAGTGGCGATCGCCGGCGCGGTATCGGCGGATACCACGGTCAGTTGGGCGGCGGTGCCGGGAGGCGCCGGCTACCGCGTTTGGTGGCGGGACACGACGGCGCCGCAGTGGACCGACAGCCGCTGGGCGGGCGATGCGACGAGCCTTACACTTGCCGGAGTCAACATCGACGATGAGTTTTTCGGCGTCGCCGCGGTTTCGGCCGACGGCTACGCGAGCCCGATCGAGTATCCCGGTGCCGCCGGCGCATTCGCCCGCCCGGAGGCGGCGAAGCCGCTCGGCCGGTAATCAGTCGTCCATGTCGGGCGCTGCACACGGGCTCTTGAGCCTGCGCGAGACCTCGTCCAACACGAAGATCGGCGCCGAACACGTCCCGCCGCGGCAGACAAAGGCGGCCGGACGATCCGCCGGAGGCTTGTCCGCCAAGGCGGCCGGCAGCCCGGCGGCATCGTCCGGGATCGCAAATACCATGGTCGTCGGGGCGTACAGACGCCCGAGCTCGCGCTGCCAACGGCGGATCTGCGCGGCCTCGCCGCGGATGATCACTATTTGGGTCGATTCGAGAAACTCCTCGAGCGCGTTCAACAAACTCATGTGTCCCAAGGGGTATTTCTGCATCATCGGCCAGGCGGCGGTCAGCGTGCGTTGCGCGGCGTCCAAGTAACGGGTATTCGCAAGCAAGTAGCCGAGCCGGCACAATACCCGGGCGGCGACGCCATTGCCGGCCGGCATCGCCTCGTCGTTGAAGGTCTTGGCGCGATGAATCAGTTGCTCGTGATCCGTCGCGGTGAAGAAGAATCCGCCGAGCGCCGGATCCTCGAATTTCGCCAGCAGCACATCGACCAGCTGCAGCAAGAACGCGAAGTCGCGGCCGCACCAACGGGTTTGCAGCAATTCGAGCAGCGCGTCCGCGAGGAACGCGTAGTCGTCGAGATAGGCCGGCAGACGCGCACGGCCGTCCGTGTACGCCGCCAGCAGCCGGTCGTCTCGCCATAGGCGCCGGCGAATGAAATCCACGGCCGCCGCCGCCGCCTCGGCGAAGTCCGGCCGATCGAGCGCGCGCGCCGCGATCGCCAGCCCCTTGATCATCAAGCCGTTCCAAGCCGTCAGAATTTTTTCATCGCGGGCGGGTCGCGCTCGCACGGTGCGCGCGGCGGAGAGCTTGGAACGGGCCGCCGCGATCGCCGCAGCCACCGACTGCGGCGTTTGGTCGAGCCGCTCGGCTATGGCGTCGATGGGCGCGGCGACGTGCAAATGCCAGGCGCCCTCGAAGTTCGCGCTCCGGTCCAATCCAAAATGCGGCGCAAACGCAGCATATTCCGCCGTCGTCAGCAGCGTTTCGACTTCCGAGCGGGTCCAAACGTAGAATTTGCCCTCGTGGCCTTCGGAGTCGGCATCCAAACTGGCGTAGAAGCCGCCGTCGGCCGCGCGCATTTCCGACAGAGCCCATTCGGCCGTCGCCGCGGCGATCCGCGCGTACAGCGGCTCGCCGGTCGCGAGATGCGCCTCGGCGTAGCCGGCGAGCAGAGGACCGTTGTCGTAGAGCATTTTCTCGAAGTGCGGGATCATCCAGCGGCCGTCGACCGAATAACGGAAAAAGCCGCCGCCGAGCTGATCGTAAAGGCCGCCTTCGGCCATGCTTGTGAGCGTCAAGTTAGCCATGCGCAGGGCGAACAAATCCGCTTCGCCGCCGCAGCTCGCATACCAATGCCGAAGGCAGCGTTCGACGCAGCGCTGCATGGGGAACTTGGGCGGCGGCCCGAAGCCGCCGTACTGCGCATCGAAGGCTTGCTCGAGCTCCGCGCGCGCGCCGCCGATCGGTGCGGCGTCGAGTTCGGTGTCGGGCGCGCCGCCTTCGGGCAGGGCCGCGGCAAAGGCCCGTCTCAACGGCTCGCTTTGCGCGCGAATCTCCGCGCGATGGGTCCGATAATAGTCGGCGACGCGTTGCAGCAGCTGCCGGAACGCCGGTAATCCGTGGCGCGCCTCTCTTGGGAAATAGGTGCCGCCGAAAAAGGGTTGTTGGTCGTCCGCCGTCAGGAACATCGTCAGCGGCCAGCCGCCCGCATGCCGGGTGATCAGCTGCTGAGCGATTTGGTAGATTTTGTCGAGATCAGGGCGTTCTTCGCGATCGACTTTGATGTTGACGAACAGCGCATTCATCATCGCCGCGGTTGCCGGATCCTCGAACGATTCATGCGCCATCACGTGGCACCAATGGCAGGCGGAATAGCCGATCGACAAGAGGATCGGCTTGTCGTCGCGGCGAGCGGCGGCGAGCGCCTCCTCGCCCCACGGGTACCAGTCGACGGGATTGCGCGCGTGCTGCAGTAGATATGGGCTGCTCTCGGCGAGGAGTCGATTACGCTGCATGGGGATCGTCCGCGTCGGTTAGAATCGCGTCAATATAACCGAAGCAGAATTTATGATGGACACCGGTACCGCGGCGCAACTGCCGGCGCTGCGCTTGATGCGTAACGAGGATCGCCGCTTGCAGGCGGGGCATCTTTGGGTATTCAGCAACGAAGTCGATGCAGGGCAAACGCCGCTCGGCAAGTTTCTGCCGGGCGATTTGGTGCGGGTGCTCGCGCACAACGATCGGGCGCTGGGTCTCGCCTACGTCAATCCGCAATCGCTGATTTGCGCGAGACTACTCGGCACTTGGGCGCTGCCGGATGCCGCCTGGTTCGCGTCGCGACTGCGGCGGGCGCTCGCGCTGCGCGAGCGCTTATATGCGGCCCCCTATTATCGACTGGTGTACGGCGAATCCGACGGCTTGCCCGGCTTGGTGATCGATCGGTTCGCCTCGACATGCATCGTGCAAATCGGCACCGCCGGCATGGAACGCTTGAAGGCCGAAATATTGCAAGCCGTCGTCGAGGTGTTGGGCGCCGAAGCGGTGCTGTTCAAGAACGACGGCGCGGCACGCGCGATCGAGGGCTTGGAGTGCTACGTCGAGGAGGCCTTGGGAAGTACGGCGCCGATCGGCCCGGTCGTCGAGGACGGTCTGCAGTTTAGGGCGCCGCTGTTGGATGGACAGAAAACAGGGTGGTTTTTCGATCAGGCGGCGAACCGCCGGTCCTTGTCGAAGTACGTACGGCCGGGGGCCCGCGTTCTGGACTTGTTCAGCTACGTCGGCGCCTGGGGCGTGCGCGCCGCTTCGGCGGGCGCCGGCCAGGTCGTCTGCGTCGATAGTTCCGAGGCCGCGCTCGCGCTGGCGCAGGAGAATGGCCAGCGCAACGGCCTGCAGATTCGCGCTCAAAAGGGCGATGCGTTCGACGTGCTCGAAGCGTTGGCGCGCGATCGGGCCTCATTCGACATCGTGATCATCGATCCCCCCGCGTTCGCGAAGCGCAAGAAGGATTTGCCGAAGGCGCAGGCCGCCTATAAGCGATTGAACCAGCTGGCGATGCGCGTGCTCGCCGACGAAGGTATTCTCGTCTCATGTTCATGCTCGTATCATCTGAGCGCCGAGGCGCTGCAGGAGGCGATAGGCAAGGCGGCGCGCGGGGCCGACAAGCAAGTGCAACTGCTGGAGGCCGGCGGCCAGGCGCAAGACCACCCCGTGCATCCCTCGATGCCGGAAACCCGCTACTTGAAGGCCTTTTTTTGCCGGGTCACAGAGACTCTCAAATGACGAGGTATTTCCCGGCGGCAAATCTGCTGCGGTAAACTTCACTCCCATGCTGACCTATCCGCACATCAATCCGATCGCGATTTCAATTGGTCCGGTCCTCGGCGTAGGTCCCTTGCGCGTGCACTGGTACGGCATCATGTATTTGGTGGGATTCGTCTCGGCGTGGTTGCTGGCGCGATATAGGGCCGGACGGCCGGGATCGACGTGGACCGCGTTGGATATCGACGACGTGATCTTCTATTGTGCGATCGGGGTCATTGTCGGCGGCCGGATCGGCTGGTGCATCTTTTACGGACATGATGTGATCGCCGAGAATTGGCTCAACGCCCTGCGGATTTGGGACGGCGGCATGTCGTTTCACGGCGGTTTGACCGGCGTCATCGTCGCGGCAATTCTCTTTGCGCGTTCGAAGGGCAAGCGCATCGACGATGTGTTCGATTTCCTGGCGCCGCTGCCGGGGATCGGCTTGCTCGCGGGCCGGCTCGGCAATTTCATCAACGGCGAATTGTGGGGCAAGCCGACCGATTTGCCGTGGGCATTCGGCGTTCCGAATGCCGAGGGCATCCTGATCGGCAGGCATCCCTCCCAGTTGTACGAGGCAAGCCTCGAGGGCTTGGCGCTATTCTTGATCTTGTGGTTCTACACCAGCAAGCCGCGGCCGCGGTTGGCGCCGAGCGCGTTGTTCTTGATCGTCTACGGGTGCGCTCGCTTCACGGTCGAGTGGGTGCGATTGCCGGACGCCAATATCGGCTATTTGGCGGGCAACTGGCTGACCATGGGCATGCTGCTGACAATACCGATGATCATCGCCGGCGCGGCGATCATGATCTATGCCTACCGGCGCGGCGCGGTCAGCGGCAACCTGCTCTCGGCAAAGAATTAGCGGATGCGGCAGTATCTCGATTTCTTGCGCCAAATCAAGGAGACCGGCGCCCGCAAGCGCGACCGCACCGGAACCGGCACCTTGAGCGTATTCGGCCGCCAGATGCGCTTCGATCTGAGCGCGGGTTTTCCGCTGGTCACGACAAAGAAAATGCACCTGCGCTCGATCATCTACGAGTTGTTGTGGTTTCTGCGGGGCGACACCAACGTGAACTACTTGCGCGAGCACGACGTCACGATTTGGGACGAGTGGGCCGACTCGAACGGCGATTTGGGTCCGGTGTACGGCAAGCAGTGGCGCAGCTGGCCGACGGCCGACGGCCGCGAGATCGATCAGATGGCCCAAGTCGTGCAGCAGCTGCGATCCAATCCGGATTCGCGGCGCATCCTCGTCAGCGCGTGGAACGTCGGGGAGTTGGGTCAGATGGCCTTGTTGCCCTGCCACGCCTTGTTCCAGTTTTACGTCGCCGATCAAAAACTGTCGTGTCAGCTCTACCAGCGAAGCGCCGACGCCTTTCTCGGCGTGCCCTTCAATATCGCCTCTTACGCATTGCTGACGCTGATGTTGGCGCAGCAATGCGACCTCGGAGCAGGCGAATTCGTCTGGGTCGGGGGCGATTGCCATTTGTACCTGAATCACCTCGAACAAGTCGACCAGCAGCTCGCGCGCGAGCCATATCCGCCGCCGCGCCTCGCGATTCTCCGCCGGCCGGCTTCGCTATTCGATTACGCCTTCGAGGATTTCGAGATCTTGGATTATCGATGTTACCCGGCCATCAAGGCTCCGATAGCCGTATGACGAAGCGGACCGCGCGCGCGCCGATGGTCGAGGTCAGACATTCGCCGATCCACGGCCACGGCGTTTTCGCGTTGCGGCGAATCCGCAAGGGTACGACCGTGATCGAATATCTCGGCGAGCGCGTCAGTCACGCCGAAGCCGACAGGCGGTACCAAGACAAAACGGCGGACGACAATCACACGTTTCTGTTCACCGTGGATGCGCGCACCGTCATCGATGCGGGCGTCGGCGGCAACGAGGCCCGCTTCATCAATCATGGCTGCAACGCGAATTGCGAGAGTACGACCAGGGGCAAACGCGTGTTCATCGAGACAATTCGCACGGTCGAGAAGGGCGAAGAGCTCGCCTACGACTACCTGATCCAAAGGGAGGCGGGCGATGCGGCGGACGTCGACGCGGTCTTTGCTTGCCGGTGCGGCGCCGAGGGCTGCCGTGGCAGCATGCTCGAGTCGCCGCCGCGAAAGAGGCGCGGGACGCGCTGAGTAGCCGCGCTGAGGGCGCGCGCCGCCGCTACGCGCTATTGCGGTGCGGTTGGTGCGGAGAGCCGCTCCGGAACGGGGCGCACGAGAGCAGCGGGCGGCCTTCGCCGCCATTGCGTCCGACTTTGCGCAGTGGCACGGCTTTTGCTTTTCGGTTCTGTAATAATGCAGTGCAATCCTAAGCGGGTCGGTTACCTAGAATTCCGCATCTCGCGCCCTCGGCCTTGGTTGAATCTATGCGCTTGCCCTCATTCAAGTTTTTGAAGACGTTCCAGATTGCCGCGAAGCTGCAGAGCTTCAAGGCCGCGGCGCAGGAACTGTCCGTCACGCCATCGGCGGTCAGCCACCAGATCAAGGCGCTCGAGGAGCAACTCGGGGTGTCATTATTTGAGCGCGGCGCGCGCGGCGTACGCACGCTGTCGCTGACGGATGCCGGCAGACACTACCTCGAGCACATCAACGACATATTCTCCAAACTCGAGTCGGTGACCGAGCAACTGCAGATTCGCTATGGCCGGACGATCATCCGATTGAACGTGCCGCCGTTTTTCGCCAACGAGATGCTGTTGCCGCGTCTCGCGTCGTTCGCGCAAGCTCGCGAGGAAACCGATATCCGCATCGAAACGACCTTCTCCGCGCCGAAGACACATCCGCCGGAGGCCGACCTTTCGATCGTCGTCGGTTCAGGCCCTTGGGATGGATTGACCGTGCACGAACTATTTGCGCAGAGCTTCATTGCGGCTTGCTCGCCAAGTTTCTTGCTGGATAACCCGATCAACCACTACGCGGATTTGAACGGCCTGACCCTGCTGGTCCACGAAGAACGCCGCGACGCTTGGGAGCGCTGGGCGAGCGGTTTGGGGATCGATCCGATCAAGCCCAACCGCCTCGTGCGCCTCGACACGATGTCCGCTGTCGTGATCGCGGCGGAACAGGGGGTCGGCGTGGCGCTGGTCCCGGCGCGTTTGAGCGCCGATCGCTTCGCCGCCGGCGGCCTCGTCAAATTGTTCGATGCGGAGTTGCTGACCAACGAGAGCTACGTGATTCTGCAGCGGCCGGAAGACCGCGGCCGCGACGATTTGCAGGAGTTCACGCAGTGGATCCTGCGCGAGTGCCGCGTTGCCTGAACGGCTCGCTGAACGGGTCGGCGTCGAACTCGTCGTCGCGGTCTCGGAAAACGACGTGATAGGACGCGGCAACCAGCTGCCGTGGCGCCTGCCGGCGGACCTGCGGCGCTTCAAGGCGATCACGCTCGGCCACAGCATCCTGATGGGGCGCAAAACGCAGCAATCGATCGGGCGCGCGCTGCCGGGCCGCCGCAATCTGGTGCTCAGCCGTCAGGCGGATTTCGCCGCCGCCGGCTGCCTCGTCGTGCCTTGCCTCGAGTCGGCGCTGCTCGCAGCGCAGCGCGACTCGGCGCTGATGGTGATCGGTGGCGCCGAGATTTACCGTTTGTGCTTGCCGATCGCGACGCGCATCCATTTGACCGTCGTTCACGCGCAAATTACCGGCGGCGACGCGCACTTCGCCGGCTGGCGCGGCGCAGACTGGCGCGAATCCGCCCGCGAACGTCACGAGGCGGACGACAAACACAGCCACGCCTATAGTTTCGTCACGCTCGAAAGGTCCTGATCGATCGGCAGCAGCCGCCTCTCGATCTCGCGGCGAGCCCGCGTCAAATCGATGTCCGCGAGCGTGGCGGCGCCGCGGGTCAGCTCCTGCAGCAACTGCGTCTGAATGGCGCCGCGCCGCTGCGCGATGCTGTACGGGATTTCGTGGTGAAACATCACCATCGAATAGCGCGGGATGAATCGTCGCGGATCGAGCCGCTGCAGTTCCCTGGAAAGGACGCTTTGCAGCTGAAATTTCGGATCGGCCACGAGTTCGCGCATTTCCTGGTAATTCTGCAGCGCCATCGCGGCGATCGCGTCGGTGTCGGCCTTGCGCGCCGCGAAGAAGGCCTCGAACCGGGCTTCCCACGACGGTTGGCGACCGACGCATGCGTCGAACTCCAGGCAGTCCTCGAAGCAGCAATTCATTCCCTGGCCGTGAAACGGCACGATCGCGTGCGCCGCATCGCCGACCAGCGCCGCCTGTCCCAGGTGGTGCCACGGCGCCGCGTGAACGGTGCCGAGGACCCCGGTCGGATGCTGCAGAAATTCCTGCACGCGATTCGGCATCAATGCCGCCGCGTCCGGGAAATTGGCCGCGAAGAATCCATCGATCGCAGTCGCGGAGGTCAAATTGGCGAAGCTGACGGCGCCTTGTTTGGACATGAACAGCGTCGCGGTGAAGCTGCCGTCGTCGTTCGGCAGCGCAATCAGCATGTGACCGCCCCGCGGCCATATGTGCAGCGCCTCGCGCGACAGAACGTATTCGCCGCCTCGTCCCGCCGGTATCGACAATTCCTTGTAGCCGTGCTCCAAATCGTCTTCTTGCGCCGCGATCAGGCCGGCGTCCCGCAAATTGCGGCGCATTCTCGATCCGGCGCCGTCGCATGCGAGGAGCGGCTGCATCGCCACGTTCAGCAGACGCCCGCGGCGCAGATCGCGAACTTGCGCGATACCGCCCTGGAAGTCGGCGCTCTCCAAACAGTGCTCAAATAGGACCTCGACGCCGTGGCGCCGCTCGGCGCATTGCAGCACCACTTGATTGAGCCGCTGCCGGGAAATCGAGTAGATCACCTCCTCCGGACGCACGCCGTAGGGCTGCAGGGAGACTCCGCCGTCGCGATCATGCACCATTCGACCGCGCATCGGCACGAGCGCATCGCGCAAATCCTCATAAACGCCTACGCTTCGCAAGGCATTGATGCCGCGATCCGCCAGCGCCAAGTTGATCGAACGGCCGGATTCGAAGGGCCGGTCGCGCGGATCGCCGCGGCTGTCGTATATCGTCACGGCGGCGCCGCGGCGGCGCAACAGGATTGAGAGCAGCGCACCGGTGGGGCCCGCGCCGACGATCGACAGCCGCGAGCCGGCGAGGCTCATGCTCGCAGCGCGAGCGCGAGCGCAGCGGCCGCCTTGAAAACGTCGCTATAGGAGTTGTACAGCGGCACGGGCGCCAGGCGCAGCACATCCGGCTCCCGCCAATCGCCGATCACCCCGGCAGCGGTCAGGGCGTCGAATACGCGCCGAGCCGAGGCGGCGGTTCGGCGCAGGCGCAGACTCAACTGGCAGCCGCGCGCTTCGGTCTCGCTCGGCGTCAGGATCTCGACGGCGTCGGCCGCGAGACTCTCGATCAAGCGCTGCAGGTAGGCCGTGAGGCCGATCGATTTGGCGCGCAACCGCGGCATGCCGGCCCGTTCGAAGATCTGCAACGAGGCCAGCAGCGGCGCCGCCGCGAGCACCGGCGGATTGCTGACTTGCCAGCCTTCGGCGCCGGCGATGGCCGTGAACCGCGGGCCCATCTCAAAACGCACGCGCTTGTCCTGGCCCCACCAGCCGGTAAATCGAGGCAGATCGAGCTCCTCGCCATGCCGCGCGTGCACGAAAGCGCCGCCTATCGCGCCGGGTCCGGCGTTCAGATATTTGTAGCTGCACCAGACGGCGAAATCCGCGTTCCAATCGTGCAGCGCAAGCGGTACGTTGCCGATCGCGTGCGCCAAGTCGAGGCCGACCGCGGCGCCCGCCCGGCGCGCGGCGGCGATCACCGGCGCGAGTTCGAGCGCCTGGCCGGTCAGATATTGGACTCCGGGCAGCAGCGCGAGCGCGAGGCGCGGCCCGGCGCGTTCGATGCAGCCGATCAGGTCCTCGGTACGCAAACAGGACTCGCCGGGCCGCGGCGCGGCCTCGATCAAGTGCGTCGCGGCATCCAGGCCGTGAAACCGCAATTGCGACAGCACGGCGTAGCGATCCGACGGAAATGCGGACCTCTCGATCATGATGCAGTCCCGCCCTGCCGCCGGGCGGAAGAAGCTGACCATCATCAGATGAAGATTCACGGTCAGTGCGTTCATCGCAACGACCTCGCCGGGGTTGGCGCCGGCGAGATCGGCGAGCGGCCGCGCGAAGAGTTCGTGATACGCGATCCACGGGCGCTTCGCCGTGTGATGGGCGAGCGCGCCCTGGTCGCGCCAATCGGCGAGTTCCTGCTCTAAGAAGCCCAAGGTCGATTTGGGCTGCAATCCCAGGGAATGTCCGCACAGGTAGACGAGCGGGCGGCCGGCGGGGTCGCGCGGATGATGGAAATCGGCGGCGAAACCCTTGAGCGGGTCGCGCGCATCCAGGGACTGCGCACCCGCCGCGGACAATTCGGTGTTCGGCAAAGGCGACTCGCCGCGGCCGCTACGCGGCCGGCGCCTGCATGACCGTGCCGCAGGCGCGGCAGGTACGCCGTTGAATATCGGAATAGAATCGAGAAAAGATCGCGGGCAGCTGGGTCTCGATGTCGCCTACGGCGATGCGCTCCAGATGCAGCAGCCGGCCGCAGGCCTCGCAATACCAGGAGAAACCGTCCAATTCATGCGCCGCCCTGCGCCGCTCGACGACTACGCCGACCGTACCGGCCGGCCGTTGCGGTGAATGAGGTACTTCCCGCGCCAGCAGGAAAACGTCGCCTTCGCGGATCGGCACGTCGATCATGCGGCCGTCCTGCACCGTCTTCAGCACCATATCGCCCTGTATTTGGAAAAAGATTTCCTCACTGGGGTCATGATGAAAGTCTTTCCGGGCGTTGGGGCCGCCCACCGCCATGATGATGAACTCGCTGTCTTGGAACAGCAGCTTATTGCCGACCGGCGGCTTGAGCAGGTCGCGATTCTGTTCAATCCAACGCCGCAGATTAAAGGGTGCGATCATACTCATCGCGCCATTATAGCGGCGGCGCGAAACTTCGGTGCCGGTGGCGTGGTCTAGAAGGTCGTGCGCGGCGGGTTTCGCGCAATGGGCGAGCGAGGAGGCTTATGCGGTTCATCAGGTTGGCGGCTATTGGGCTCATCGCGGCGCTCGCGGCTTGGCCATGCGCCGCCGCGAGCGGCACGAATGTGCCCGCCGTGTGGCAGAAGCACCACCTGAGCTTTGTCTACATGGGCCGGACCTCGCGCTATTCGTGCGACGGTTTGAGCGACAAGGTGCGAGCGATGCTGATGGACTTGGGCGCTCGCCGCGATCTACGGATCACCGCCATCGGTTGCGAGGAGTACGGCCGTCCGCCGGGCGCGAATTCGCTGAGTCCAAGTCTGGACATCAATTTCTCCTCGCCGGCCGTGCCGGACGGTCCGGTCAAGCCACGCCATGCCGGGGATTTGGCGCCGCTCGACGCGCGGTATGAGCCGTTCAAGATCACGACCGATGCATTCCGCAATATGGAGCGCGGGGATTGCGAGCTGGTCGAAGAGTTCGCTCGGCAGATACTGCCGAAGCTTGCGACCCGCGATCTGAAACAAGACATAACCTGTATTCCGTATCAATTGAGCGGCAGCCATTACCTCGTCCGTGGGCTGATCTTGCGGGCGCTGCCTTCCGCCGAGCGATCGGCTCGCCAGTAGCTGCCGGTGGCGACGCAGGGGCGCATCCACGCAGGGGCGCATCCTACCCGGGTGCCGCGCTCTGCCCGCAGCCGACGGCCACGGGTCCAGAATCCGCACCGTCGAGGCGAATTGCGGTCAGACTGCCTCCCCAAACGCAGCCGGTGTCGAGGCCGATCACGTCCGCGTTGCGGTAAAATCCCAAGGTCGACCAATGGCCGAACACGACCCGCGTTCCGCGCCAGCGGGCTTCCTCGGCTTCGAACCAGGGAATCAATTTCTTGGTGCGCGCGGTGTTCGGGGACGCCTTGACGCGCATGACCAAGCGATCGTCCGCGTCCAAGTAGCGCAGCCGCGTCAGGCAGTTCGCGATGAACCGCAGGCGCTCATCGCCTTCGAGGGAAGGCGACCAACGGTCAGGCTGATCGCCGTACATCTGCTGGAACAGCCGCTCGGGGGCGTGCTGCAGGGCATGCTCCATTTCGCGGGCGCACGCAATCGCCTCAGGGATGCTCCATTGCGGCGCCAATCCTGCGTGCACGAGGGCGAGCCGCCGGCCGGATTCCAGGTGCATCAGCGGCCGCGAGATCAGCCAATCCAGCAATGCGTCGCGGTCGCGCGCGCCGAGCAATTCGTCGAGCGTGTCGCTGCCGCGCAGAGCGGCACAGCCGCGCGCCACGGCTAGGCAGTGCAAATCGTGGTTGCCGAGCACGACCGTGGCGGCTTCGCCGAGCGCGCGGATTCTGCGCAGCACCGCGAGCGAGCGGGGGCCGCGGTTGACCAAATCGCCGACGAACCACAGCCGGTCGCGGCCGGCCGAAAAATCCAGCGCCTCGAGCAGTTCCGCCAGTTCGTCGTCGCAACCCTGCACGTCGCCGATCGCGTATAGTGCCATCGGCTAGTGCAGAACTCCCGGTATCGCCAGCCGAAACGGCGCAATCGGCGCATCGAATTGTTGGCCGTCGTCGGACACCATTTGATAGCTGCCCTGCATCGTACCCACCGGTGTTTCAATCACCGCGCCGCTGGAATATCGGAATCCTTGACCCGGCTTCAAGTACGGCTGTTCGCCGACGACGCCGTCGCCGCGCGTCTCTTTGACGTTGCCGTTGGCGTCCGTGATGATCCAATGACGGGTCAGCAGACGCGCGGGCACGGAACCGTCATTGCGAATCGTGATCGTGTACGAGAACACGAAGCGCTTGTCGCGCGGATCGGATTGATCTTCGAGGTATGAAGTCTCGACTTCGACGCGGATGATGTGGTTCGCTCGGTCGGGTGTCATGGCCTGCATTGCATCACTTCAGGCGGACCGCGAGCACGTCGCAATGCGCCGCATGGAGTACCGTATCTTCCGTGAAATTGACCAGAATTGCGAGGCCGTGGCGCTCCCGGCTGCCGAGTACGATCAAATCGGCCCGTTCCTGCGCGGCAACCCTGAGAATCTCGGCCTTCGTGTTGCCCGCTTCGACCCTGCATTTCGTGCGCTCGAGCTTGAAGCGCCCGACCATCTCGGCAAGCTTGTCGCGGGAGCGGTTGATCAATTCCGCCTCGATTTGCACCGAGGGCATCAAGGACTCACCCATCGGTTCGACGGGAACGAACTCGACGACATGCAAAGCGACGATCGAGGCGTTCGAGTACGAGGCGATCATTTGTCCGGCCGCTGCGACCTGTTCGCTGCCCTCCGAGAGGTCGAGCAGCAGCAATATTTTCCGGTAAGCCTGCATGGTCGGCCGATTATAGCGGAGCGGGGTCGACTACGGAGTTTGTCCGGCCGACAACCCGGACTTCGCGTGAAAATGCAGCGCGAGACGGCCAAAGTCGGCCGGAGCGATCACCTCGGGGCGCAGGCCGGGGTCGACGCCGCAAGCGGTGATTTCGACCGGCGAAAGCAAGCCCTTCAAACCGTTCCGCAAGGTCTTCCGGCGGTGCGAGAAGGCGGCCCCGACCAGCCTTTGCAGGGCGCCGTCGCTGCCGATGCCGAAGATGGGCGTGACGCTGGGCCGCAGCCGCACGATCGCCGACCAGACTTTCGGCGGCGGCTGGAATGCGCCGGGGCCCACATCGAACAGCCGTTCGACCTCGGCATAGGCCGCCAGCATGACCGTCAAGTCGGCCGTAGGCCTTGGCGCCGGGCGCCGCAGACATGCGGTCTACGACCTCCCTTTGCAGCATGAAATGCATGTCGGCTATGGCGGCGCGTTGGCGCAGCAAGTGAAACAACAGCGGCGTCGAAATGTTATAGGGAAGATTGCCGACGACGCGCAGCTTCGCGCCGCTGCCGCGCAAGCGCTCGAAATCGGTGTCCAGCGCGTCTTCGATGAGAACTCGCAGACCGGACTTCGCGCGCGGATCGGCCTGCAGCGCGCTCGCGAGATCACGGTCGATCTCGATCGCATCGAGGCTCCCGGCGCGCGCCAACAATCCCCAGGTCAACGCCCCGCGCCCGGGGCCCACCTCGACGACGCGTTGGCCCTTTTCGCAAGCCACCGCGTCGAGTATGCGGCGGACGACGCCCGGATCATGCAAAAAATGTTGTCCGAAGCGCTTACGAACCGGCATTTGGCGTGCCGGCGGCCATTTGCATCGCGAGCGCGAGCGCCGCGCGCAGGCTGCCGGCGTCGGCTACACCGGTCCGGGCCAGGGGCAAGGCGGTACCGTGATCGACGCTGGTACGCACGATCGGCAGGCCGAGCGTGACATTGACGGCGTGGCCGAAGCCGGCGTGCTTGATCACCGGCAGTCCTTGGTCGTGATACATCGCCACGATGACATCGGTCTCGGCGAGCACTCGCGGCGTAAAGGCGGTATCCGCGGGCAGCGGCCCACGCAAGTCCAAACCCTCGTCGCGCAGCGCCGCGATCACCGGTTCGATCACCTCGATTTCTTCGCGGCCCAAGTAACCGGACTCGCCGGCATGGGGATTCAAGCCTAGGACCCCGATTCGCGGCGATTGCAGTCCGAAATGCCTGCCCAAATCGGAATTCACGATGCGCAATGTCGCGAGCAGTCGATCGCGGGTGATCGCCCGCGGCACCAGGGCGAGCGGCAAATGCGTCGTAACGAGCGCGACGCGCAGCTGTCCGCTGACCAACATCATGACCGGCAGGGCGGCTCTGGTCCGCGCAGCCAGATATTCGGTATGTCCGCTGAATTCGTAGCCTGCATCCATCATGACGCTCTTTTGGACCGGAGCGGTGACCATCGCGGCAAACTCGCCGTTCATGCAGCCGTCGCACGCCCGATCGAGCATCCGCAGCACGTAGTCGGCATTGCGCGGATCCAATTGTCCCGCGACGACTCGTTGATTGCTGCGAACGTCGAGAACTCGCAACGTGCCCGCGCGATGCGCGCGGACGGGCGAGGAGATTTCGTAGCGCTCAATTTGCAGCGGCAGACCCAAGCTCGCAGCCGTGGATTCGATCATTGCCGCGTCGCCGGCGACGATCAGATCCGACTCCCATGGCGACTGCGCGAGCACGACGCAGGTGTCCGGGCCGATTCCCGCCGGCTCACCGGATGTGACGACGATTCTGGGGATATACACTAATTTTTGATTTCGACGAATGCCTCGTCGCGCAATCGTTGCAGCCAAAGCTCCGTCTCTTCGTCGGCCTTGCTCTCTCGGATCGCGGCGAAAGCGCGTTGCCGGCGCACATCGGCCGTGCTGTCGTAGGTGCGCTTGCCCAATAATTGCACGATGTGCCAGCCATAGCGGGTCTTGAACGGTTGGCTGATCTCGTTGATCTTCAAGTCGGCGATCGCTTTGTCGAATTCCGGCACGAACGCGCCGGGAGAGGTCCAGCCCAGGTCGCCGCCGTCGGGCGCCGATCCTGGATCTTCCGACGTGGTCGAGGCGATGCCGGCGAAATCCTCGCCGTTCAATATCCGTTGGCGGATCTTCAGCAACTTTTGGCGCACCGTTTGGTCATCATCCAATTCATTGGGCTTAAGTAAAATGTGGCGCAAGTGCACTTGATTGACGATGACCGGCTTTTCGCCGCCGCGACGCGCGTCGAGCTTGACGATGTGAAAGCCGCTCGGCGTGCGGACGGGGCCGCCGATTTCGCCGGGCTTCAACTTCGTGACGAGTTGCAGGATGAATTCAGGCAGCTGGCTGCCCTTGCGCCAGCCGAGATGCCCGCCCTCGAGCGCCGTCTGGCTGCTGGAATTGGCAATGGCGAGCTGCGCGAAATCCTCGCCTTTGCGGGCACGCGCGGCGATATCGTCCGCTTTGGCCGTGATCTTCGCGATTTCCTGCGGCGACGCGGCGGCCGGCAGTGAAATGAGGATGTGCGATATGTTGAACTCGTCGTTGGCGGCCGCGCTGTCCTGGCGGCTCAGGTACTGCTCGATCTCGTGCGGCGTGACGACGATGTGCGAAATGACGTCGCGGTCGCGCAATTCGGACAGAGTCAATTCCTTGCGCATCGCCTCCCGGTATTGTTTGTAGTCGATCCCCTGGGCCGCGAGCGCGGTCGGCAGTTGGTCGAACGGTATCTTGTTGCGCCCCGCGATCTCCTGCAGCGCTCCGTTCAACTGCTCGTCGGAGATGCTGAGGCCAATGTGGGCGGCGCGCTGAGTCTGGATCTCCTGCAGAATCAATCGATCCAGCACTTGTTGCTGCAGCACGCTTTGCGGCGGCAGCGTCACCTTTTGCTCCTCGAGGCGCTTCGTCACCGCATCCATTTGCTGATCCAGCTCGCTCTTCAATACGACGCCGTCATTGACGACGGCGACGATACGGTCGAGCAACACGCCGCGCGTGCCGATGTCGCGCGTCTGCGCGTGGGCGGTGGAAATCAGCAGATATACCGCCAAAATGCTCGAAAGCAGTCCGAAAATCTTGCGCATGACTGAACGTTACTCGTGGCTAGGGTGCCGGATCGCCGGCGGAGTATCCGCCAATCGACCGCCGCAGGAAAGAGCTCGCCGGTTTTCCGACCGAACTCAGGCCAATCAGTTCCAATTGTATGGCGATCGACGAATCCTGCGCGCCGCTGCGGTTCGTCACGTAGCGGCGTTGCACAATCTGGATACGCCAGCAGCAGCCGCTGTACTCGAGTCCCGCCACGTGCTCGATCGCCTGCTTGTCCTGGATCGAATAGACCAGGCGGCCGACGGCGTTCCAATGATTCGCGATCGGCCATGCGACGGAGCCGTCCCATTGATTGATCACGTCGTGTTGAAATCGGTATCCCAAGGTGGCGATCCGCTCGCCGTCCGGCCGATACTGCACGGCGACCTCGGATTTCTCGGTCTGATTTATGTAGGGATTCCACTGGTAGTCGAGTTTCACGCTCCAGTTCCCGTAGGCGGTCAACGCGACTTGGCCGATGATGTTCGAGGCGCCGAACGAGGTCGGCGTCTCGCCCGGCAGCGTCACCCGCGGCTGCGTGAAATAGCGTGTCTGACCCAGAGTCGCCGACAAATATTGCTGGCCGGTGAGGTGATCGAACAGGCGTGTGGTCATGCCCAGGCTCAGTTGGTTCGCATCGCCGATCCGATCATCGCCGACGTAGCGGTTGGTCCGGTACAGTTCCGTCAGATTCAAGTCCGGCAGAGCGGTATCGAATATCGGCAAGCCGTCCTGGTTGCGGTATGGCACATAGCTGTAGACGATCCGCGGCTCCAAGGTCTGCGTGCGTTGGCCTGCCGAGCCCGCATCGCGTTCGAACACCAGGCCGGTATCGAGCCTCGCATAGGGGAGCGTGCGGGCGGGCGCACTGGGATCGCCCGGGGCGGCGTCGCTCAAACTGTACTTCGTGTAATGCCAGCCGACAGCCGGCACGAAGAAATACCCCGCCGCGCGTTGCGACCACTGCAGCTGCGGGGACACGTCGAACCGCAGGCCGGTCGGATTCGGCAGGGTCAAGCCCGCTGTGGGCGGGCCGACATCGCGCATGAAATTCACCGCTTCGGTGTTCAGCGCCAATTCCAAGCGGCTGCCGGCGATCGGCCATAGCGCCTCGGCATCGATGCGCGGCACGCGCGAGTAGGGGCGGTCGATCGGATCGACCGAGATATCGATGGTTTGGAAGTTCTGCAATTGCGCCTGAACCTTCCAGGCGGCATCCCGATAGAGGTACTCGGCTTGGCGCGCCAAATAGGTGACGCTGGTCTGATCGGAGCCCACCGCGAAGTCCTGAAAGTAATTGCTGTCGCTGACCCCGGCGACGTTCAGGTCGAGGCGGCTGCGCTGCGTCAACTCCGTCGTATCGGTCATGCGGAAATAGCTGCGGTCGCTGTGCGTTTGCGAATCGTTCGGTAGGAATGTCGCATCGAATTGACCGCGCGAGTTTTCCGTCAAATAGCGCGTTTCACCGGCGAGCTCGGCGCCGCGGGCCGACAGATATCCCGGCGTCAAGGTCAAATCGTAGTTCGGCGCCAGGTTGAAATAATACGGCAGCCCGAACGTATAGCCGTTGTTGCCGGAATGCCCGAAGCTCGGGTACAGAAATCCGCTCTGGCGTTGATCGCCGAGCGGGAACGAAAAATAGGGCGTGTACAGAATCGGCACGCCCTTGAACACCATATAGGCGTTTTTCGCAGACCCTTGGCTTCGCGCCGTATCGAGATTGATCGAGGTGGCATGCAGCATCCAGTCCTGGTTGCCGACCGGGCAAGTCGTATAACGCACTTGGTCGAGAGCGACTTTGCCGCCAGGCAGTACCCGAATGTCGTGCGCGAAGCCGCGCCCGTTGCGGTTCAGCAATTGGAAAGCGGCGTCGCCGAATTCGGCGCCGCCCAACTGATCGTAACTGCCAGCCTCGCTCTGAATGCGCAGCTTCGGATCCTCGAACTCCACGGTCCCGTTGACCGTGATCCGTCCGGTCTTTTGGTCGTAATTGACTTGATCGGCGCCGAGGCGACGCTGGTCTTGACGCACCGTGACACGACCGTTCAGCACCGCGTTGCCGTCGGCGCCGAGCGCGGCGGCGTCGCTGTCGATGTGCATGCGATGATCGTCGGCGGCGATCGACGGTACTCCCGGTGTCGGCTGAGGCGGCGCCGGACAGGTATCCGTCGCGAGCGCCGAACGAGCCGCCGTCAATCCGATCGTCAGCAGCGCCGCGCGTACAGGGAAGGCCATTGGCAAAGTTGTTCGCCCAAAGGTTGATCAACTGCGTTGCGCGTACCCAAGGCGCCCGGCACGATCATTAGCACGATCATTATAATCGGTATACTGAGGCGCAACGCATTTGCGGTTCATCGATGCCCATTAATGAGTGTACCTGACGCGAGCGACTTCCGCCTCGAGGCACTGACTCGATGGCTGGTCGAGGATTTGGGATTTACCGGGAGCTCCATTGCGCCGGCCTCGGCGGATGCGAGCTTTAGACGCTATTTTCGGGTGTCGCGAGGCGCCGATACCTACATCGTCATGGATGCGCCGCCGGAAAAAGAGGACTTGGGCCCATTCCGGCGGGTGGCGGTGATGCTCGCCGGAATCGGATTGAACGTGCCGCGCTTGCTGGCCTGCGATGCGGCCCGCGGCTTGCTGCTGCTGACCGACTTGGGCTCGCGGCAATACCTGGATGCGCTTGCCGCCGATCAGGACGTGGATCGGCTGTATGCGGATGCGCTCGGCGCGCTCTTGCGGATGCAAACCGCCGGACGTGCGCAAGCGCAGATGCTTCCTACCTACGACGGCGCATTACTGAGGCGGGAGATGGATCTGTTGCCGGAATGGTTTCTAGGGCGCCATCTGGGAATCGAGGTCGGAATTGCCGAGCGCGCGATGCTCGACCGCCTGTACGAGGCGCTGATTCAGTCGGCGCTGGCGCAACCGCGCACCTTCGTGCATCGAGATTATCACTCGCGGAATTTGCTGATCTGCGACGAAGATAATCCAGGGATCTTGGATTTTCAGGACGCCGTCATGGGGCCGATCACCTATGATTTGGTATCGCTATTGAAGGACTGCTACGTCCGTTGGCAGCCGGCGCGCGTGCGCGCCTGGGCATTGCGGCACCGGAACGAGCTTTCGCTGCAGGGATTCGAAGTCCAGGCGGACGAGGCGCAATTCATGCGCTGGTTCGATTTGATGGGCTTGCAGCGCCATATCAAGGTGTTGGGGATTTTCTGCCGCTTGTTCTACCGCGACAAGAAAGTCGCAGTATTTGGGCGACTTGCCGCGCGTGCTGGATTATGTGCGGGACATCGCCGCCACCTATGCCGAGGCCGCGGAGTTCGCCGAGTTCATCGCGGCGCGTGTCGACGCCGCGTTCGAGCGCGCGCAATCGCGGACGGCGGCGTGAACGCGCCGTCACGCGCCGAGCCCCCGCGCGCAGCGATGATCCTGGCGGCCGGTCGCGGCGAGCGGATGCGGCCCCTGACCGACGAAGTACCGAAGCCGCTGTTGAAGGTACGCGGACAGCCGCTGATCGAACGCCATGTGTTGGCGTTGGCCGGCGCCGGCGTCCGCGATATCGTCGTCAATCTTTGTTGGCTGGGTGGGCAGATCCGCGATTTTCTCGGCGGCGGAGCAGCGGTACGGCGTCGCGATTCACTACAGCGAAGAGGCGCCGCGGGCGCTGGAAGCCGCCGGCGGCATCGTGCGGGCGCTTGCCTACTTGAGCCCCGGTCCGTTCTTGGTCGTCAACGGCGATGTCTACACCGACTTTCCGTTTGCCGATTTGCGGATAGGTCCCGCAGCGGATGCGCATCTGGTGCTCGTCGAGAATCCGCCGCACCATCCGCGCGGCGATTTCGGTTTGCAACGCGGGCGAGCCGTGACGGACGGGCCGGCCCAATACACCTTCTCCGGCATCGCCATGTACCGAACGGCGCTGTTTGCCGGCTGCCTCGACGGTGTGCTGCCGCTTGAGGCCGCTGCTCGTCGCGGCGATGGCCGCGCAGCGATGCTCGGGGGAGCTGTACCGCGGCCTCTGGGCCGACGTCGGAACCGCGGAGCGGTTGCACGCCTTGAACGCGGGTTGATGCGATACAATGCGCCATGCCCGAATTCAAGGGAATCCGGATCGACATCGCCGCGGCGCCGGGGGGCGAAGCGGCGCCCGTGCGCGGGCCCGGACCGATCAAGAGCGGCGAGAAATACACGACAGCGCAGGGGTTCACGGCGATCAAAGACGGCGTCAAACGTGGCGCCGCCGCGCCCGTCGCCGGCCGCAAGCCGCCGTGGCTGCGCGCGCAGCTGGCCGCCGGCACATGGCTTCAACGCGGTCAAGCAAATTGTCCAGGGGCACCGGCTGAGCACGGTATGCGAAGAGGCGAAATGCCCGAACATCGGCGAGTGTTGGAATGCCGGGACGGCCACCGTCATGTTGATGGGCTCGGTGTGCACGCGGGCTTGCCGGTTTTGCGCGGTCGACACCGGCAATCCTCGCGGTTGGTTGGATTCCGAGGAACCGCTGAACGTCGCGCGATCCGTCGCGTTGATGCGGCTCCGTTATGTGGTGCTGACATCGGTCGACCGCGATGATCTGCCCGACGGCGGCGCGGCGCATTACGCGGCGGCGATCCGCGCGATCAAGTCCATGAATCCGGCGACGGCCGTCGAGGCGCTGACCCCGGATTTTCAGGGTTCGATGCCCGATGTGCGGACGGTTATGGATTCCGGATTGGACGTGTTCGCGCAGAACGTCGAAACCGTCGAGCGCTTGACGCATCCGGTCCGCGACCCGCGCGCCTCCTATGCGCAGACGCTCGCGGTTCTGGCGCATGCGAAGTCGTATCGACCGGCGGTGTTGACCAAAACCAGCCTGATGCTCGGATTGGGCGAGACGGATGCCGAAATAGAGGCGACGATGCGCGATCTGCGCGCGGCGGCGGTGGACATCCTGACGCTTGGGCAATACCTGCGGCCGACCGCCAATCACCTGGCCATCGAACGATACGTAACGCCGCAGCAATTCGACCAGTATCGCGCGCTCGCGCTTGCGAGCGGATTCCTCGAGTGCGTGTCGGGGCCGTTGGTCCGCTCGAGTTACCGCGCCGAGCAGGCGCTCGCGCGCAATAACGCGGGTTTGGACAACCGCCGCCTGGGCTGATGAATGCCGAGCCCCTGATCCGCCGTTTGGGGTTGGCCGCCTATGAGCCGACCTGGCGGGCGATGCAGCGCTTTACCGATCAGCGCGGCCCCTCGACCCAAGACGAGATCTGGCTGGTCGAACATCCGCCGGTCTTCACGCTCGGCATGAACGCAAGCCGCGAGCACCTGCTCGATCCCGGCGACATCCCGGTCGTGCAGATCGATCGCGGCGGCCAGGTCACCTATCACGGGCCCGGCCAGCTCGTGATCTATCCCCTGATCGATTTGCGCCGACAACGGCTCGGCGTCCGCGAACTGGTCGTTGCGCTCGAGGATGCGATCATCGCCTACCTCGCGCCATGCGGAGTGCGGGCGGCCGGGCGGCGCGAGGCGCCGGGAGTCTATGTTGGCGGCGCTAAAATCGCGAGCATCGGCCTGCGCATCCGGCGCGGCGCGAGCTACCATGGACTGAGTTTCAACGTTTCGGTCGATTTGGCGCCGTTTCGGCGCATCAACGTCTGCGGCATGCGGGGGCTCGAGGTGACCCGGCTCGCCGATCTGTGCGGGATCTGCGACATCGAGGCGGTCGGCCGCGGCATCACGCCGCATCTGCTCGCGAATCTAGGATTCGATCCGCTCTACAGCGCCATCAATACCGACTCGCAGGCGGTCAATTCGCCGTAAATGGCGTCCAACTGCGTGCGGCTCTGCGCATTGATCAGGTAGGTGATCGCCAAGAAGTTGCCGTCGCCGCTGGTGCGAACACGCACTTGAGCCTCGCTCAGTGCCCCGGCATGCCGCTCGATGATTGCGCGCGTCAGATTGCGGACGTCGCTGTCGCGCCTACCCATGACCTTGACGGGAAATTCGCTCGGAAATTCCAATACCGGCGATTTGGTCATAGCGTCGGCGTGCCGGCAAGTTCCAGAACGTAGGCGTCGAACGCGGCGTGCATGCGCCGGAACAGCGCCCCCGGCCGGCCATCGCCGACAGCGGACTGGTCAAGCGAGGTTACCGGCAATACGCCGCGCGTGGAAAACGCCAGCCAAATCTCGTCGGCCGAGCGCAATTCGTCCTCCGGTATGTCGCGCGCGATCGAGGGTATATCCAGCCGCGCGGCCAATTCCGTGACGACGTCGCGCGTCGTGCCGGGCAGTATGGCGTGGCCGTTGGGCGGCGTCAGGATCACGCCGTCCTTGACGATGTGCACGGTCGTCGACGAGCCTTCGGACAGCCTGCCATGATCCAGCAGAATCGTTTCGTAGGCGCCAACGTCGGCCGACAACTTCTTCAGCAGGACGTTGGCGAGCAGGGCCGTGGTTTTGATATCGCGGCGCGCCCAGCGGATATCCGGCGCGGTCACGGCGGCGACACCCTGCTCGAGCAGCTGCCGGCCGACCGGTTCGAGTCGGGAGGCAAACGCGAACAGCGTCGGCGAAAGCCCGTCCGGCCATGCATGATTGCGGCCGAACTCGGCGCCGCGGCTCACCTGCACGTACAAATACTGATCGCCGCCGCCGTTGCGCGCGGCGAGTTCATCGCAAACCCCCGCCCACTCGGCATGCGAGAGCGGCACGCGCATCCGGATCGCCTCCAAGCTGCGCGCGAGACGATCGAAATGCTGGCGAAACCGGAAGGCGCGGCCACGATAAACCGGCAGCACCTCGTAGACGGCATCGCCGAACAGGAATGCACGGTCGAGCGGCGACACGCGGGCCTCGGCGAGCGGCAGAAATTCGCCGTTCAAATAGCAGATCGGCAGCGGCACGGCGATATCTCAGGCGAACCAAAGCTTCACGGTGTCGATCATGCTGCGCCACCATCCGCCTGCCGCAACGGCCGCCAACGGGTGCAGCGGCACGGTTGCAACCGTATCGCCGCCGACGTACACGCGCAGCTCGCCGACATCCGCGTCGGCCGCGAGCGGCGCGATCAGGCGCGGTTGCACGGTGATCGAGGTCTTGAGGTTGGCGGATCCGTCGCGCGGTATCGTGACGTACACGTCCCGCGCAACGCCGACCTCGATCGGCGAGCGCGCGGCCTTCCAGACAACGGTAGAGGCCAGCTTGTCGTGGCTCTTGGCGATCAGACGCGTGTCATAGAACGTAAAGCCGTAGTTCAACAGCGACGCGCTGGCGAGTTCGCGGTTCTTGAATTTCGTCGAACCCAGCACGACCGACACCAAGCGCATGCCATTGCGCAAGCTCGAGGCGACCAGGCAATAGCCGGCCGCTTCGGTATGTCCGGTCTTCAAGCCGTCGACGCTTTTATCGGTATCCAGCAAGCCGTTGCGGTTCTGCTGCTTGATGTGGTTGTATTCGTATTCCCGCTGCGAGAACCAGTGGTAGTACTGCGGAAAATCGCGAATCAAGGCGATCGCGAGCAACGACAAATCGCGCGCGGTCGTGTAGTGCTCGGGGTCCGGGAGCCCCGTGCAATTGGCGAAATGCGTGCGCTCCATGCCCAGGCGCTTCGCGGTGGCATTCATCATTTGCACGAACGTCGCCTCGGTGCCCGCGACCCGTTCGGCGAGCGCGACGGTCGCATCATTGCCGGACTCGACGATCATGCCGAGGATCAACACCTGCGCCGGCACCTGGGTTCCGACTTGAATGAACGTGCGCGAACCGCCCGTGCGCCACGCCTTTTCGCTGACCGTCACGGGATCGTCGAGCTTCAGCTTGCCGGCGGCTAGTTCCTGGAAGACGATGTAGGCCGTCATCAGCTTCGTCAAGCTGGCGGGCTCCATGCGCGCCACGGCATCCTTCGCGGCGAGAACCTGATTCGTGTGGTAATCGACGAGGATGTAGGACCGGGCATCGATATCAGGCGCGGTCGGAATCGCGGCGCCGGCGAAGCGCGGCGCGATGGTGAACAGTATCATTAGAAAGCCGGTGAACGTTGAACGCAGCATGGTGGATTAAGCCCTTGAATGGATGGAAGCGATAATAGATCATTAATTCAGCGCCAGACGCGCGTCATTGATGCCGATGCGGGCGAGCGCATCGACGATGCGGTCGAATTCATCGACGCCATGCACGGGACCGATGCGCACTCGATACAAGCTGCGGCCCGCCACGCTGTCGTTGCGCACGAAGACGGTGCCGTAATTGCGGCCGCGCAGCTGGTCGGCAAGCCGCTCGGCGTTCGAGGAATTGGCGAAGGCCCCGGCCTGGATGAATAGCGGGGCGGACGGTCGCGCCGGCGGCAGGGCCTGTGCGGCCGGCGCGGCCTGTGCGGCCTGCGGGGCCGGCGCGGTCGGCGCGGCCGCGTCGATCGTCTGGACCTCGACCATCGCGGTGCCATGCTTCAGCATGTCGAGCTTGGCCGCGGCCGTATAGGACAAGTCGATGATGCGATTATTGACGAAGGGGCCGCGGTCGTTGACGCGCACGACGATGCTGCGGCCGTTCTGCAGGTTCGTGACGCGCACGTAGCAAGGCAGGGGTAAGGTCTTGTGCGCCGCCGTCATCGCGTACATATCATACGGTTCGCGCGTCGACGTGCGATCCTCGTGAAACCCAGGGCCGTACCAGGAGGCGACACCGCGTTCATCGTAACCCTCGCTCGAGGGCAATACGAAATAGCGCTTGCCGAATACGTCGTAAAACGGCGGGTTGCCATAGCGCGAACGCGGTTCGACTCGCGGCACCGCGTCGGGTACCGCCGCTATAGCAGCCGGCGGCGGCGGAATGGGTGCGATCGGCGCAGGCAGCGGCGCCTGCCGCCGGGGCGCTACGCTGCACGCGGCCAATACCGCCGCCGTCGATACGATCAGTGCAAGCGCGCGCGCGTGCCGCACGATCACCGTGACCCGTTCGGGAGCGCCGGCGAGGCGGCGGTAGGCGGCAAGGCGATTGCGGACGCCGGGTCGAGCGGCGCCACGGCAGCGGCGGCGGAAAGATCAGCGCAGGGGGCGGCGCCTGCGCCGGCTGCTCACCACTCGTCAACACCCGATCCTTGACCGCAGCGGCGAGTTCGAACACCGCCATCGCATACATCGGGCTGCGGTTGTACCGCGTGATGGCGTAGAAATTGCCGTAGCCGACGCGCCAGTGGGCGCCGTCCGCCTGATCGGCCGCGACCAGCAAGGCCGGTGCATCGGCAGCCAGGGGACCTTCGATGCGCACGCCCTTCTGTTGCAGCGATTCGACGGTTTCCGACGGCCAGAGGTCGAGCGAACTCGCCGCCAGCTGGCTGCCCGGTGCCGCGCTCGCCTCGCTCAGAACCGGCTGGCCCGTCTGCCATCCGTGTTCGTCGAGGTAATTGCCGACGCTCGCGAACACATCGGGCCAATTGGTCCATAAATCCACATGACCGTCGCGACTGGCATCGACCGCATATCGGCGGTAATTCGAGGGCATGAATTGCGGCGCGCCCATCGCCCCGGCGTAGGAGCCGGTCGCCGACAAGGGATCGATCTTGGCTTCTCGGGTCAGCAGCAGAAATTGTTCCAGTTCGTCCTGAAAGAATTCGCGGCGGGCAGGATAATCGAAGGCGAGCGTCGCGAGCGCATCCAGGACCCGGTATCGGCCGGTCAGTCTCCCGTAATAAGTCTCGACACCCAGAATTGCCACCAGAAATTCGGGCGCGACACCGGTAGATGCGCTCGCTTGCTGCAGGTCCTGCCTGTGCGCCAGCCAAAAATCCGCGCCCTCCTGAATGCGCTGTTCGTTGACGAATATCGGACGGTATTGATACCACTGCAGGGAAATCTCGGCGCGCTTGTCCATGGCTTCGATGATCGCGGGCCGGCTTTGCGCGGCGGCCAACAGCCGGCGCAATTTTTTCCTGCTGAAACCATCGTGTTTCGCCACGCGCGCGATGAATCGCCTGACGTCGGCGCGATGGGTATCGAGCGCTCCGGCCGGAGCGGCGATCGCGGCGGTCAGCATGGCCGTCGATACGGCGAGTACGATGCGCTTGGCCGAGACCACGCTATTAGGACCCGACCAATTTGCGGTGCGAATGCAGCGACATCAGAATGCCGAATCCGGCCATGATCGTCACCATCGAAGTTCCGCCATAGCTGATCAGCGGTAGGGGCACGCCGACGACCGGCAGAATGCCGCTGACCATTCCCGAATTGACGAATACGTAGACGAAGAAACTCAACGCGATCGCTCCTCCGGTCAGCCGCGAAAACGTGTCCTGGCCCTGCAGGGCAAGGTACAGTGCCCGGCCGATCACGATCCCGTAGAGCGTCAATATCAGCAACTGGCCGAGCAGACCGAATTCCTCGCCGATGACGGCGAAGATGAAATCCGTCGAGCGTTCCGGCAGGAAATTCAACTGCGCCTGGCTGCCGTGCATGTAGCCCTTGCCGAACACGCCGCCGGAACCTATGGCGATCTGGGACTGAATGATGTGGTAGCCGGCGCCGAGCCTGTCGCTCTGCGGATTCAGGAACATCAATATGCGCTGGCGTTGGTAGTCGTGTATGAAATGCCAGCCGGCCCACGCGGCACCGCCGAGCAAGGGGATCGACAATAGAATGATACGCAGCTGCAATCCCGCCAGAAGGATCACGATCAGGCCGGACGCGGCGATCAGCAGCGCCGTGCCGAGATCCGGCTGTGCGACGGTCATCGCCGTCGGAATGGCGATCAATGTTCCCATGATCAGCAGGTCCTTCAAGGTCGGCGGCAGCGGCCGCTCATGCATGTACCAGGCGCAGATCATCGGCACCGCGAGCTTCATGATCTCCGAGGGCTGGAATCGCATGAATCCCACATCCAGCCAACGCTGCGCGCCCTTGCCCACGTGCCCCGTCACGTCGACGACGATCAGCAGCAGCACGCCGACCGCGTAGGCGCCCGGCGCGGCCAGGCGCAGGATTTGCGGCGTCGAGAATCTGGCGAGCGCGAGCAACGCGGCAACCGCAATGGCGATGTTGATCAAATGGTGCTCGACCATCTTGAGGTTCTGGCCCGATGCGCTGTAGACGACCAAGATGCCGATGCAGACGATCAAGGACAGCACGCCGGTCAGCGGCCCGTCGAGACCCAGCGCGCGCAATGTGCGGCCGCCGGCGGACAGAGTGCGCCGCGTTCTCGAAGGGGACATCTCGTCAAAAATCATCGGCCTTTATCCGCCATGCTTGCCTTGTCCGGCGCCGGCGATTTGTCCGGCAACAGGTACGCGTCGAAGACCAGGCGCGCGATCGGAGCCGCCGTCGAGCCGCCGTGCTCGCCGTTTTCGACCAGCACGGCGACCGCAAGTTTCGGGTCATCGGCCGGCGCGAATGAAATAAACAGGGCATGATCGCGCAGGCGCTCGGCGATCTGTTTGGCGTTGTATTTCTGGTTCTGGCCCAGCGAAAAGACCTGCGCCGTGCCGGTCTTGGCGGCGACCTTATAGGGCGCGCCGGCCGCGACCCGCGTCGCCGTGCCGCCCGGGCGCGGTCGCCTCCTCCATGCCGTCGACGACCACGCTCCATTGATCGGCGGGTACCGACGTGATTCCGGGCTGCGGTTTGACCGGCATGGCGGAGATCTTGCCCTTGCCCGGCGCGCGCTCGGCGATCACCAGGCGTGGGCTGAATTCCTTGCCCCGCGAGGCGATGCCGGCGACCGCGTGCGCGAGCTGCAGCGGCGTCGCGAGCATATAGCCTTGGCCGATGCCGACGTTCAACGTCTCGCCGGGGAACCACACTTCGTCGGCGGCGCGCTTGTACGCGTGGCGCTTCCATTCGGGCGAGGGCATCAGCCCCGGCTTCTCGCCGGAGATGTCGATGCCCGTGAGCTGCCCGAAGCCGAACTGGCTCAAAAAGTCATGCATGCGATCGATGCCGAGCTTCTGAGCGACTTGGAAAAAGTACACATCGCAGGACTGCGCAATCGCGCGCCGCATCGAGATCGTACCGTGTCCATTGTGCTTCCAGTCATGATAGATGTGACGGCTGCCCGCCAAGTGATAATAACCGGGGCAAAACAATGTCTGCTCCGGCGTCATGACGCCGTAATGCAACGCCGCGAGGGCGTAGAACGGCTTGACGGTCGAGCCCGGCGGGTAGGCGCCGCGCAAGGCGCGGTTGATCAGCGGTTTGTCGATGTCGTTTTGCAGCTCGTCGTATTGCTTGTTCGACAAGCCGCGCGCGAACATGTTCGGGTCGAATTCCGGCGTGCTCGCCAGCGCGATCACATCGCCATTGCGCGGATCGATTGCGACCACCGCGCCGCGCAAGCCGCGCAGCCCTAGCTCCGCCGCGCGTTGTACCCGCATGTCGAGGCTCAAGATCAAGTCGGATCCCGCGACAGGCGGGCGCATCTTCAGTATCGGCCGGAAGGCGCCCTGCATTTCGACCGGCCGGCCGGCCGCATTCACCAGCACCTCGCGAAATCCCGGACTGCCGTGCAGCACGTTTTCATAAGCCCCCTCGATGCCCAATTTACCGATCAGCGTCGTGCCGGCGTACGCCGCCGTATCGATATGTTCGAGGTCTTGCTCGCTGATCGCCGCGACGTAGCCGAGCGCGTGCACCGCGAGCGGGCCGAACGGATAATGGCGGGTCAGGCGCGTGCGAATATCGACGCCGGTAAATTCAAAGCGGTGGACCGCGAATCGCGCCATCTCCAGGTCGTCGAGCTGCAGCTTGATCGGCACGCTTTCATAGATGTGGTGCGACAGAATCGTCGCCTTGATGCTGCGTATGTCGTCCTTGTCCAGCAGGCCGATCGCGACCAAGCGAGCTAGGCTTTGATCGAGCCGAGCCGGCGTGCCGACCTGCTCGCGCACCAGCTCGAGCTGAAAGGCGGGCTGATTTTCCGCGAGCACGACGCCGTGCCGGTCCAGGATCAAACCGCGGCTCGGCGGAATCGGCTCGAGGCGCACCCGGTTGCCCTGCGACAATTCGGAATAGTAGTCGTAGCGCAGCACCTGCAGATAGAACAGACGCGCGGCAACGGCGCACAACAGGAGTCCGACAATCACGCCGGCCACGATGCTGCGGACGGTGAATATGCGCTTCTCGCCCCATAGATCCTTGATGCGAACGCGACCGACCAAGCTAGGGCGCTCCGGCGGCGTCAGCGCGCATGCAAGCGGCTGAGCGTGCCGACCATCAAAGGCCAAATCAAGGCGCCGATCACCGGCGCGAGCCAGCGCGCGAACGAGGTCACCGGGTTACCCGTGGCGCCATCAACCCAGAAGAGGATGAACTGATAGCCGGTCAATAGGGCGAATATCGTCAGAGATTGCTGCAAAAGCGAGAAGACGCGCACGCGCAGGCGCAAATGCGTTGCCCACGCCGCCATCAGCGTCAGCGCCAACGCGTGCTCGCCGAGCACCATGCCTTTGATCACGTCGAGCGCGAGGCCGGCCGCGAACGCGAGCGTCAGGCCGCCGGACCGCGGCGATTCGATCGACCAATAAAAGACCACCAGGACGAGAAAATCCGGCCGCAAGGCATCGAGCACGTTCGGCAGCGGAATGATCGCCAGCGTCAGCGCAACCAGCGCTGACAGCGCGACCGGCGTGCGCCGCATGCGCTGATCGCGCATCACGGCCGTGCCTGCACAGGCACCGGGCGCTCGGCCGGGGCGGGAGTCAGCCAGACGAAAAGCAATTCCCGCGAGCGGCCGAGCGCCGCTGCCGGCGCCACGTCGACATCAGCGAGCGATTGCGCGGGGTCGCGCTTGACGGCAACGACCGTGCCGACGGGGTAGCCCTCCGGAAAGCCGCCGCCAAGTCCGGAAGTGACGAGCAAGTCGCCCTTGATGACATCGGCGCTGGTTGCGAGATAGGGCAATTTGAGCTGGGTAGGATCCCCGGTACCGACGGCGATCGTGCGCAGGCCGTTTCGATTGATCATCACGGGAATCGCGTGCGTCGCGTCCGAGATCAGGATCACATCGCTGGTGCGTTGGTCGACGCTCGCAACTTGGCCGAAAACACCGTGCGCATCCAACACCGCTTGACCGACGAAAACGCCGTCACGAACGCCCTTGTCGACGAGGACCCGCTGGCGAAACGCGTCGAGATCGACATTGACGATGTCGCCGATGATGAATTTTGCACCGACGCCCGCGGTGCTGCTGCGCAGCGCGCGCAGGCGGAGGTTTTCGGCTTCCAGCGCGGCAAAGCGTTGCAACCGAAAGTTGGCGTCGCGCAATTCGCTTTTGAGCTGCGCGTTGTCCGCCCGCAGCGTATCGCGAGTCGTGACGCTCTTGCGAAACCAGGCCCAGCCCTCGAACGGGCTCGTCACGGCGACATCGATCGGATAGACGGCGATCGACAAGACGCGGCGGACTTTGCCGAGCTGATCGTAGCGCTTGTCGAGGACGATCAGCGCCAGCGCCAGCAACGCAAACAGCACGGTGCGAAGCAGCAGCCCCGTGGTGCGACCGGAGGTTTCGTGGCTACGGAAGGCGACCATGGGCAGCAGCTTGCCTAGTCGCCTGCATTACTCCAGTCCGAAAATACCGGGGCCATGCTGATCGGTCAGTTCGAGGATCCGACCGCCGCCGCGTGCAACGCAGGTCAGCGGATCGTCCGCGATCACGACGGGCAAGCCGGTTTCTTCCATCAGCAATTTATCGACGTCGCGCAGCAATGCGCCGCCGCCGGTCAGCACGATACCGCGCTCCGCGACGTCGGCGCCGAGCTCCGGCGGCGTCTGCTCGAGCGCCTGTTTGACGGCGCCGACGATGCCCTGCAGGGGTTCCTGCAGCGCTTCGAGAATTTCGTTCGAGTTCAACGTGAAGCTGCGCGGCACGCCCTCCGACAAGTTGCGGCCCTTGACCGAGATTTCGCGGACTTGTTGGCCGGGATAGGCGGAGCCGATTTCCAGCTTGATACGCTCCGCCGTCGCCTCGCCGATCAATATGCCGTAGTTGCGGCGCACGTAGTTCGTGATCGCTTCGTCGAACTTGTCGCCGCCGATGCGCACGCTGGCGGCATAAACGATGCCGTTCAGCGAGATGACGGCGACTTCCGAGGTGCCGCCGCCGATGTCGAGAACCATCGAACCGCGCGCTTCTTGGACGGGCAGGCCGGCACCGACCGCGGCTGCCATCGGCTCCGGCACGATGTCGACGCTGCGCGCGCCTGCGCCTTCAGCCGATTCCTTGATCGCCCGGCGCTCCACCTGCGTGGAACCGAACGGCACACAGACCAGCACGCGCGGGCTCGGGCTCAAAAACCGATTGCCGTGCACCTTCTTGATGAAATACTGCAGCATCTTTTCCGTGTACGTGAAATCGGCGATGACGCCGTCCTTCATCGGCCGCACGGCGGTGATGTGGCCGGGCGTTCGGCCCAGCATGTTCTTCGCTTCCACGCCGACGGCGACGATGAATTTGCCGCCGCGGGTCGGTTCGTCCTGCACGGCGACAACGGACGGCTCATTCAAGACGATGCCGCGTTCGCGCACGTAGATCAGCGTGTTTGCGGTTCCAAGATCGATTGAGAGGTCATTCGAGAAATAACCTCTAAGGCGTTTGAACATACGATGTTTTTTCTAGGGCAAAAGGGGGTAAAAAAGTTGCGCTAATGTAACAACCGACAGGACTTTCAGCAAGGCACGCTGTATCATCTTGAAGATCCTGTTTTGCGCCTGCGCGCCGCACCTTTGGCAATGTTATGAGCCTTACCCGTCAAGACGTCGAAAAAATCGCGCACCTGGCGCGCCTCGCGATCAGCGAAGATGAGATGCCGGTCTACGTCGCCAGTTTGTCGAGCATCGTCGATTTCGTCGCCCAACTGTCCAAAGCCGATACCAGCTCGGCCATGCCGATGGCGCACCCGCTTGCCGGCCAATCGCAGCGGCTGCGGGCGGACAAGGTGACCGAAACCGACCATCACGTGAGGTACCAGGCGAATGCGCCCGCCGTGCAGGCGGGCCTGTATGTCGTGCCTCGCGTGATCGAATGAGGCCGGGGCCCCGGTAGGACGCGATGTTGCACCAATTTTCCATCGGCGCATTGGCCGATAAGCTCCGTCGCAAAGAGATTTCCAGCGTCGAATTGACCCGGCACTTTCTGGCGCGGATCGACGCCTTTGCCCCGGCATTGAATGCCCTGATCACGCTGACGGCCGAGGCGGCGCTGCGCGACGCGGCTGTCGCCGATCGCCGACTGGCGGCCGGCGAGCGCGGGGATTTGCTCGGGATCCCGCTCATACACAAAGATATCTTCTGCACGGACGGCGTACGCACCAGCTGCGGCTCGCGCATGCTAGACAACTTCGTGGCGCCCTACGACGCCACGGTTGTCGCCCGTCTCAAGGCCGCCGGAACCGTGATGCTCGGCAAAGCCAACATGGACGAGTTCGCGATGGGTTCTTCGAACGAGACCAGCTTCTACGGGCCGGTCAAGAATCCCTGGGACAAGGCCAAAGTGCCGGGTGGCTCCTCCGGCGGATCGGCGGCGGCGACCGCGGCACGCCTCGCGCCGTTCGCGACCGGCACCGACACCGGCGGTTCGATCCGCCAACCGGCCGCCCTGACCGGCGTGACGGGCGTCAAACCAACCTACGGCCGCGTTTCGCGCTACGGCATGATCGCGTTCGCCTCCAGTCTCGATCAGGCTGGCGTCTTCGCCCGGTCCGCGGCCGATGCCGCGATCGTTCTCGAGGCGATAGGCGGCTTCGATCCGAAGGACTCGACCAGCGTCGATATGCCGGTTCCCGCCTACCAGGCGGCACTGCAAGCGCCCCTCGCGGGTCTGAGAATCGGCTTACTGCACGAATTCTTCGACGGATTGGACGCCCGCAACGGCGAATTGCTCGGTGAAGTGCTGAAAGTCTACCGGTCGCTCGGCGCCGAGACCGTCGATGTGAGCCTGCCGAGCCTGCCGTTGTCGGTTCCCACCTATTATGTGGTCGCGCCGGCGGAATGCTCGTCGAACCTGTCGCGTTTCGACGGCGTGCGATTCGGGTATCGGTGCGCGGCGCCGCAGGATTTGATGGATCTTTACAAACGCTCGCGAGGCGAGGGCTTCGGTGCCGAGGTCAAGCGGCGCATCATGACCGGCACCTACGTGTTGTCGGCCGGATATTTCGACGCCTATTACCTGAAGGCGCAGAAAGTGCGCCAGCTGATCACCGATGAGTTTCGCGCCGCGTTCGCGAGAGTCGATCTGCTGATCGGACCGACGACACCGACGCCGGCCTTCGCCATCGGCGCCAAGATCGACGACCCGGTGACGATGTACTTGAACGACATTTATACGATCGGCGCCAATTTGGCCGGCTTGCCGGGCCTGTCGATGCCCTGCGGCTTCATCGACGGTCTGCCGATGGGCGCGCAGCTCATTGGGCCGCATTTCTCCGAGGCGCGATTGCTGAATGCGGCGCATCAATTTCAGCTGGCGACCGACTGGCACGGCCGCGCGCCGCGAGGGTACGAATGATGCGGGATTGGGAAGTCGTCATTGGGCTGGAGATACACGCGCAGCTCGCCACCCAATCGAAGATCTTTTCCGGCGCGGCGACCGCCTATGGAGCGCCGCCGAATTCGCAGGCGAGCCTCGTCGATTTGGCCTACCCCGGCGTACTGCCGGTCCTGAATGCGCAAGCGGTGCGCATGGCCGTGAAATTCGGCTTGAGCGTCAACGGCAAAATCGCGCATCGATCGATATTCGCGCGCAAGAATTACTTCTATCCGGATCTGCCCAAAGGCTACCAGATCAGCCAGTACGAGGAACCCGTCGTCGGGCCGGGGTCGCTCGCGATCGTGCTCGACGACGGCTCGACCAAGCGGATCGGCATCACGCGCGCGCATCTCGAGGAGGACGCCGGCAAGTCCTTGCACGAGGGTCTCGCGAACGCCAGCGGCATCGACTTGAACCGAGCCGGCACGCCGCTGCTGGAAATCGTTTCCGAACCGGACATGCGCTCGGCGAAAGAGGCGGTCGCGTACATGAAGAAGGTGCACACGCTGGTGCGCTATCTCGAGATTTGCGACGGCAATATGCAGGAGGGTTCGTTCCGCTGCGACGCCAACGTCTCGGTGCGATTGCGCGGCGAGCGGAAATTCGGCACCCGCGCCGAGATCAAGAACCTGAATTCCTTCCGATTCGTCGAAAAAGCGATCCAATACGAAGTCGCCCGGCAGATCGAGCTGATCGAGAGCGGCGGCCAAGTGATCCAGGAAACGCGGCTCTACGATTCGGACAAGGACGAGACGCGCCCGATGCGCTCCAAGGAGGAGGCCAATGATTACCGCTATTTCCCGGACCCCGATCTGCTGCCGCTCTTTATAGAATCCGCATTCATCGACGAGGTGCGAGCCGGTTTGCCGGAATTGCCCGATGAGAAGGCGGCGCGGTTCGCCGCGGAATTCCAACTGTCTGCCTACGATGCGGGCGTGCTGTCGGCCAGCCGGGAGCTCGGCGCCTATTTCGAAGCGGTCGCCGCCGCGGCGGGCGCTGAGCACGCGAAGCTGGCCGCCAACTGGATCATGGGCGAGCTGTCGGGCGCGCTGAATCGCGATAACCTGGAGATCGGCGCATCGCGCGTGGCGCCGCAAGCCTTGGCCGGACTGCTCACGCGCATCCTCGACGGCACGATCTCGGGAAAGATCGCCAAGGAAGTGTTCGAGGCGATGTGGTCCGAGGGCCTCGAGGCGGATGCGATCATCGCGGCCAAGGGTCTCAGACAGATCACCGATTCGGGTGCGATCGCCAAGATCATCGACGCCGTGATCGCCGCGAATCCGAAGCAGTTCGCCGATTACCGCGCCGGCAAGGAAAAGCTATTCGGCTTCTTCGTCGGTCAGGTCATGAAGGCGACCGAGGGCAAGGCGAATCCGGCGCAGCTCAACGAGCTGCTGAAGATCAAGCTCGTGGGCAATTGAAATGCATGATCGAGATTGTCTGCACCGGTTCATGTTCGAGCACTATCCGATCAGGGGTCACCTGGTTCATCTGGACGCCGCCTGGCGTGCATTGATCGAACACCGCGAGTACCCGCAGGCGATACGCGATGTGCTCGGCGAAGCGGTCGCGGCTTCGCTGCTGCTCGCCGGCACGATCAAATTCGACGGGGTGCTGTCGCTGCAGCTGCAGGGCACGGGGCCTGTTCGCTTGCTGGTCGCGCAATGCACCAGCGGGCTCGGCGTGCGCGGGCTCGCCCGCTACAGCGAGAACCCCGGCGACGAGGCCGTCGCCGATCTGATCGGTCCCGGCAATCTGACCGTCACGTTGGAGAGCGCAGACCATGCTCAGCGTTACCAGGGGGTCGTGCCGGTCACCGGCGCGCGCTTGGCGGAGTCGCTGCAGGTCTATTTCGAGAATTCCGAACAATTGCCGACGCGCTTATGGCTGCATGCCGATGCCCACGGGTGTTTCCGGCATGGTGTTGCAACGCCTGCCGGGCGCGGGCGCGCCCGGACTCGAAGATGCCGCCGTCGAGGACGCTTGGCGGCGCGTGCAGCTGATCGCCGAAACCTTGACTCCGGCGGAATTGCGCGAGCTCGCCGACACGGAAATCCTGCACCGCCTATTTCATGAGGACGATTTACGCCTGTTCGAACCCGCGCCGGTCTACTTCCGTTGCCGCTGCTCGCGCGAACGGGTCAGCGGCATGCTGCAAGGCCTCGGCGAGACCGAGACGCGCGCCGTACTCGCCGAGCGCGGCGAGGTCGAAGTGCGCTGCGATTTTTGCAACAGAGCGTATGTATTCGACGCCATCGACGTGGCGCAGCTGTTTCGCGCCCCGGCGGCCGTGGGCGGCAGCACGATACATTGAGCGCGGGCGCATCAAAGCGCCGATACCCCGTGCAAGGTGCCGAGGCTCTGCGCCCGAGTCAGTGCGATGAATTCCCGTATGTACGCGGTTTCGGCGCCGGTCCGGCTCGTGGCCGCGTATAAATCGCAATGCAGGCCGCCGCGGCCGATCGGCCGCGAGACGACGTAGCCGCGCTCGATGTAGTTGCCGATCGTCCAAGACGGCAGCGCCGCAATCCCGCGGCCGCTCGCGACCAATTGCAAGATGGCAACCGTGAGTTCCGCGGTGCGCCGCCGCGGATGCACGCCGGCCGGCAACAGGCAGTGTTTCATCACGTCGAGCATCTGCTCGGGGACGGGATAGGTAATCAGCGTTTCCTCGGCAAAGTCGCCGGCTTCCAACCAAGGTTTGGCGGCGAGCCGATGCCGCGGACTCAGCAGAGCGACGCTCTCATAGCGGAACAGCGGGGTGAAGGCGACCAGTGGCCTTGCCGTGGGTTCATCGTGAATGACGGCAAGCTCCGCTTCGCCTCGCTCGATCAGCGGCAGCGGGTCGGCCAGGAATCCGGAGATGATGTCGAGCTCCACCTCGGGCCATAAGCCGCGATAGGCATCCATCGCCGGCATCAGCCAGTCGAAGCAATTGTGGCACTGCACCGCGATCCGCAGCGGCCCGCCGTGGCCTTGCGCGAGCCTCGCCACGTCGCGCCCGGCCTCGGCGACTTGCGGGAGCACGGTCCGCGCGAGCGCCAGCAGCCGTTGACCGATCGCCGTGAAGCGCAGCGGCCGCACGTTCTTTTCCACCAACGAGGCGCCGTAGTGATTTTCCAAGGCGCGCAATTGGTGAGAGAGCGCCGACTGGGTCAGGCACAGCCGCTGCGCCGCCTTCGACAGGCTGCCGCAATCCGCCAGTGCCGACAAAGTCTCCAAATGACGCAATTCGAGTGCCGTGGTTGCCATGAATGGTTTTCGCCGTCGCTATGAAGATTATGAGTTTGAGTCAAAACCCGGCCGATTGCATGCTGTGATCGACTTGCGGAGGGCACATCGATGTCGAGGTCCGTCACCGTCTCTTTCGAATTCTTTCCGCCGAGCGACGCGGCCGCGGGGAGGCAGCTCTGGGACGCGTTGCAGCGCCTGGCGCCGCTGGCACCGGAATTCGTTTCGGTGACGCACGGCGCGATCGGATCGAGCCGCTCTCGAACCTTCGAGTGGGTGCGGCGCATCCGCCGGGAAACAGACCTCGTCGTCGTACCGCATCTGAGCTGCGCCGGCCAGGATCGCGCCGACGTGCTGCGTCTCGCGCAGGATTACTGGCGGGAAGGGTTCCGGCATCTAGTCGCGCTGCGCGGCGATCTCCCGGCCGGCGATTCGCCGGCCGCCCCGAAAGCGCGCCGTTGCGCCGGCTTCGCCTTCGCCGCCGATCTCGTCCATGGCCTAAAGCAGACCGCCGATTTCGACATCACGGTCGCCGCGTATCCCGAAGGCCATCCGGAAAGCGCGTCGGTTGCCGCCGATATCGATAACCTCAAGCGCAAGATCGCGGCCGGCGCGAGCCGCGCGATCACCCAGTTCTTCTTCGACACGGACGTGTTCCTGCGCTACCGGGACCGCTGCCGCGCCGCCGGCATCGAGGTGCCGATCGTCCCCGGCATTCTGCCGATTACCAGGTTCCCGCAATTATTGAGCTTTGCGGCGCGCTGCGGCGCGACGGTGCCTGATTGGCTGCGCCGCCGCTTCGACGGGCTGGACGACGATGTGGATACGCGCCGCCTGATCGCGGCTCACATCGCGATCGAACAGGTGCAGCGATTGCGGCAACACGGGATCGATGCCTTTCACTTCTATACGCTCAATCAGGCCGAACTGAGCTACGCGATCTGCCACGCGTTGGGCGTTCGTGCGGACGAGTCCGGCGTTCAGCGGCGCCGATTCGGATAAGCGTCGATCTCGCTGAGCATTTCGGGGCCGCCCAGCGCCTGCATTTGCCCCATGATCCAGATCCGCCGCTCCTCGATGAAGCGCGACGGCGCATTCAGGCGGTAGCGCTCGGGATTCGGCAGCACGGCGGCGAGCAAGGCGGCGTCGCCGCGAGTCAAGCGCGCGGCGGGCTTATGGAAGTAGTGCTCGGCCGCGGCCTCGGCGCCGTAGGTGCCCTTGCCGAATTCGGCGATGTTCAGATAAACCTCCAAGATCCGGCGCTTGGGCCACGTAGCCTCGATCAAGACCGTGAAATACGCTTCCAAGGCCTTGCGGAAATAGCTGCGGCCCGACCACAAGTACAGGTTCTTCGCCACCTGCTGCGAGATCGTGCTGCCGCCGTGTATCCGGTGGCTATGCTGGTTCAATTCGTAGGCCTTCTCGATCGCCTCGACGTCAAAACCCCAATGCTCCGGGAATTTCTGATCCTCGGAAGCGACGACCGCCAAGGCGAGATTCGGCGAGATGCGCCGCAGTTCGGTCCAACGGTGGCGAAACACGAAATCCGGGTCATGGTCCAGCCATGCCGCCGCGCGCGCTTCGATCATGAACGCACTGACCGCCGGATTCAGCCAGCGTAGCGGGGCGACCAGGGCGGCGGTCAGGCATACCCAAGCGGCAACGACCGCAAGGACTGTGCGCAGCAGCCGCGCCGACAAGGTCCGGCGTCGCGCCACCTCAGAGCGTCCGCTTCGGCTCGCGCAACATCGGCGCTGCGCCCTCAGCTCAGGGCTCGAGGCGGCGCACGCTTTTCATCACGACGGCTTCGAGCGGCACATCGTCAAAGCCGCGGCGGCGCCCGGTGCCGACGGCGCCGATCTTGTCGATGACGTCCATGCCGGTGGTCACGCGCGCAAATACCGCATAGCCGAAATTGCCGCGTTTGTGATCGAGAAAGTCGTTGTCCTTGAGGTTGACGAAGAACTGCGAGGTCGCGCTATTGACATCGTCCGTGCGCGCCATCGACAAGGTGCCGCGCCCGTTCTTCAGCCCGTTGTCGGCCTCGTTCTTGATCGGCGGCTGCGTGCGCTTCTGCGTCATGTCCGCGTCGAACCCGCCGCCCTGGATCACGAAGCCGGGCACGATCCGGTGAAAGACCGTGCCGTCGAAAAAGCCGGCATCGACGTAGCGCAAGAAATTGGCGACCGTCTCCGGCGCCTCCTTGGCGAACAGTTCAACCGTGAAATCTCCCAACGTGGTTTCGAATCGGATCATGGTGTTTCCTATGTTGACGAGTGGACTGGCGGTGATCAGTGGACCGACCCCTGCGTCGCGCGCGGCAAGCCGGCGCGATCGCGCTGCATGCGCACCGCGATGAACGCGTACTGCGCGAGCAAGTCTGCAACGGCCTGCGCCTGCAGGCCGCCGTGCTCCAAGATGATCAGCCCCGCCGGCATCAAGTGGTCGGCCGCTTGACCGATGATTTGCTCGAAGGCCTCGAGTCCGGTCACGCCGGGCGACAGCGCGATTCGCGGCTCGGCGGCTAATGCCGAAAGGGCGGGATCGTCCGCCGCAATGTAGGGCGGGTTGGCGACGATCAGATCGAATCGTTCGTGAGGCACGGCCTCGAGCCACGAGCCCCGCCGCCACGCGATGCGCGAAAAACCCAGCTTGGCGGCGTTTCGCGAGGCCACATCCAACGCCTCTTGCGAGATGTCCGTGCCGGTGACGCGCGCCAGCGGCCGTTCGCTCGCGATCGCAATGGCGATCGCGCCGCTGCCGGTGCCCGCATCGAGCACCGTGCAGTCGCGTTCCCGCGGCAGATGCCGCAGCGCGAGTTCGACCAATATTTCCGTTTCCGGACGCGGTACCAGCACCGCCGGCGTCACCTCGAGCGTCATCGACCAGAATTCACGGGTGCCCGTCAGATACGCGACCGGCGTGCCCGCAAGCCTCGAGGCGATCAGAGCCGCGTATTCGCCGCGGGATGTTGCGCCGGGGCGCTCCTCGCCGTGGGCGATCAATCCCGCGCGGCTGCCGCCGATCACTTTGGCGAGCAAGATCTCGGCATCGAGGCGCGGCGATTCGCTGCAACTGCGCAGTTCGGCAGAGGCGGTGCGCACGAGGTCGGCGATCGAGGGCTCCGGCATCATTCGATCTGTTGCGCCAGTTCTTCGGCCTGATGTTCGTGATTCAGCGCCTCGACGAGCTCGTCGATGTGACCGTCGATGACCTCGTCGAGCTTATAGAGCGTCAGATTGATTCGATGGTCGGTCACCCGTCCCTGCGGAAAGTTGTACGTGCGGATGCGCTCGGAGCGATCGCCGGAACCGACCTGCAGTTTGCGCGACAGCGCTTGCGCGCTTTGCTGCTTTTCGCGTTCGGCCGCCAGCAGCCGGGCCTTCAACAGCGACAGCGCTCGCGAGCGGTTCTTGTGCTGCGAACGCTCGTCCTGGCATTCAACGACGATCCCCGACGGCAAATGCGTGATGCGGATCGCCGAGTCGGTCTTGTTGACGTGCTGGCCGCCGGCCCCGGAGGCGCGAAACGTGTCGATGCGCAGGTCCGCCGGATTCAGCTCCACGCCTTCGACTTCGTCGAGTTCCGGCAAAATCGCGACCGTGCAAGCCGACGTGTGTATGCGCCCCTGCGCTTCGGTCGCCGGCACCCGCTGCACGCGGTGCGTGCCGGACTCGAATTTCAGCGCCGAGTACGCGCCGCGGCCGATGATGCGGCTGATGATTTCCTTGTATCCGCCGTGCTCGCCGGGGCTCTCGCTCAATACCTCGACCGTCCAACCCTTGGATTCCGCGTAGCGCGCGTACATGCGAAAAAGGTCACCGGCGAATATCGCCGCCTCGTCGCCGCCGGTTCCGGCTCTGACCTCCAGGAAGATATTGCTGTCGTCGTGCGGATCCTTCGGCACCAGGTGGCGCTGCAGCTCCAGTTCCTCCGCGTTCAAGCGCAGCGCGAGCTCGGCGAACTCGCTATCCAGCTGCAGCTCGCGGGCGACGGCGGCGTCGCCCTCCAGGGCGATGAATTGGCGATACCGATCGATCAGCGGCGAGAGCTTCGAGTATTCCATCGACAGCTCGCGAAACTGATTTTGCCGCGCGATCACGCCGGGTTCGGACAATAGCCGGCTGATTTCTTCGAAGCGCTCGTCGAGTTTCTCGAGTTTGCGCCGGATGGAGTCCTTCATGGCCGCGGATTATAGCGGCCCGCGGCCTCAATTCCGCTGACGTTCTTCGGTCAGCGCGGCATCCGCGGATCCGGCGGCCTGGCGCAGCGCTTGCGTCGGTGCGTGCAGCAGGCGGTTCGTCAGCGTATTTGCCAGAAAGTCGACGACCTCGTCGACTGGCCGCCCCGCGCCGAGCATGCGTCGCGCCTGTTCGACCGTTTGCTGACGGATCGCCTCGGCCTGGCTGCGCAAGGCCCGAATCGCGGGTCCGGCGTCCTTGGCGCGGGATTCGGCCAAGAAGCGCTCCACTTCTTCTTGGATGAGCCGCCGCGCGGCCTCGGCCTCGGCTTCGCGCTGCTGGCGGTTCTGATCGATCTGCTGCTGCAGATCATCGATCGAAAAGAGGTAGACGTCCTCCAAATCCCCGACCTGCGCTTCGATGTCGCGCGGCACCGCCAGGTCGACCATGAAAATCGGCCGGCGGCGGCGCGCATGCACGGCCGCCTTCGCGAGGCTCTTCGTGATGATCGGCACCGGACTCGCGGTGCAGCTGATGACGATATCCGCCTCGGCCAATTCCCTGCCGATATCGTCGAGGCCGACCGCGTAGCCTTTGATTTCGGTCGCGAGCGCTTGAGCGCGCGGCACGCTGCGGTTGGCGATCACGATGCGGTGCATCGATTGCGCCGCCAAGTGCCTCGCCGTCAGCTTGATCATTTCGCCGGCGCCCACGAGCAGGGCCGTGCGCTCGCTCAAATCGGAGTAGACGCGTTTTGCGACCGCTACCGCGGCCGAGGCGATCGACACGGCGTTGGCGCCGATTCGTGTCTCGGTACGGACGCGCTTCGCCGCCGAAAAGGCGGACTGAAACAGCTTGTTGAGCTCGGGCCCCGTGCTGCCCGCGTCTTGCGCGACGCGATAGGCGTCCTTCAACTGGCCAAGAATCTGCGCCTCGCCGAGCACCATCGAATCGAGTCCGGAGGCAACCGTGAACGTGTGTTCGACCGCGCGCTGTTCTTGATGCGTGTACAGGCTCGGCGCCAAGTCGAGATTCGGCGCATGATGGCGCTCGAGCCATAGGGTCATGTCCGGGCCGGTCGCCTCACCGGTCCAATACAGTTCCGTGCGATTGCAGGTGGAAACGATCACGACCTCGGCGACCCCGTTCTGCGCCTTGAGGGTCCGCAGCGCCGTGATCAAGCGATCGTCGCTAAACGCCATTTTCTCGCGCAGCGCGACCGGCGCGGTCTTATGGTTGATGCCGAGTATTTTTAATGACATTAATGCGCTTGCTTGCCGTATGCACAGGTTTCCAGTTGCGGAGATCGCATCGCTTCAAGCCGGATTTTGCGGCGTCAACATAAGCATTTCGCTATAGTGCAGCCGTGTCCTCGATCTCAAATTGCGCACGTCTAATCACCGTCTATTGCCTGGCCGCGTCGGCCGCCTGCACATCGGCCGGTCCCAGGCTTGACCCGCCGCCGACGGCTGAATCCGCCACATTTTATACGGTCATGGCCGAGATAGCTCTTGCGCGGCACAAACCGCGCGTCGGCGCGCTGCAATATGCCGCCGCTGCCCAGGCGGATGCTCGATTGCTGCCGCGCGCCGTGCAGGTGGCGCATGATTCGCTGCAGCCGACGCTCGCCTTGCGTTTGGCGCAACGCTGGGTCGCGAATGAGCCGCAAAACCTCGCGGCGCGGCGCGCCGCCGCCGCTGCGGCGCTGTCGCTGCATGATATCGCGCTGTCCGCAGACTATTATCGCTTCGTCGTCGCCAGGGCGCCGGGGGGCGTCGAGGCCGCGTTCGCCGCGCTAGAGAAAGAGTTGCGCGATGCGGACAACATCTACGGCGTGCGTCAGCTCGCGGACCGTTTGGCGGCCTATTTCCCGGATTCCTATGGTGCTCTGCGCCTGCAGGGCTACGCCGCCATGCGGGCCAACGATCCGGCCGCCGCGGCGCGCAGCTTTGCGTCGGCGCTTGGCGACAAGAATGTTGCCGCCGCGGCGGCGCGCCGCGAATTGACCGACGCATGGCGGCGGGCGCGGGTGCTCGCGGGGGATGCCGATGCGCCCATAGCCGAGTCCATGGCCGTCATGAAGCGCAGCGGAACATCCGACGACCGCTTCGACTACGCCTTGTTGCTGGTTGCCGCCAAGCGGAACACGGAGGCGCGAGCGCAATTGCGGCAGCTCTCGAAGGATTCGCGGTTCAGCGCCGAGGCGCGGCGCGTCTTGGGATTGCTGGATTTTCAGGAAGGCAAATTCGATGCGGCGCGCACGCAGTTCACGGAACTGTTGACCGGCGGCCGGGATCTCGACGATGCGTTTTATTACCTGGGATTGATCGCCGATCGTCATGGCGACTTGGAATTGGCGGTGCGCTGCTACGCGCGCGTGCAAACCGGCGATGAGGCGATACCCGCGCTGCTGCGCGCGGCGGCGATCTTGCGCACGCACGGGCAAGCGGCGACGGCCGATCAGTTGCTCGATCAGCTGCAGAACGATCAGCCGGATCGCGCCCCGGAAATCATCGCGGCGCGCGCAGAGATCGAGGTTCAGGCGGGCGATGCGCGGCGCGCACAAGATTTGCTGGATCAATCCCTACTGCAATACCCGGACAGCACGGAGCTGCGCTACGCGCGGGCATCGATAGACGACGAACTCGGCGATACGGACGCCGCGTTGCGCGAACTGGCCGCCGTCCTCGCGTCGCGGCCGACCGACCCGATGGCGATGAATGCGCTGGGATATACGCTCGCCGATCACACACGGCGCTTGGGCTACGCACGCAAGCTGATCGAAAGCGCGAATGCGGCAGCACCGAAGGATGCTGCGATACGCGACAGCCTCGGCTGGGTTTTGTACCGGCAAGGCCACGCCGCCTCGGCCTTGCCGTACCTTTCCGGCGCCTACGCGGACGATCCGGGCGGCGACATCGGCGCGCATTGGGGCGAGGTCTTGTGGCAGCTCGGCAAGCATGCCGAGGCCGAGCACGTTTGGCTGCAAGCGGCTGCGATCGATCCGGACGACCGCCTGCTGAAAGCGACGCGGCGCAGGCTGCAAGCGCCGCGGGCCGCGGGCCGCTGAGTTTGTGCGCCGCCGTTCGACACGGTTTCACGGCGCGCCGTTTGCCTGGACGAGTATTGGGTGCAGCCGCCCTTTGCGCGGCGGCGCTGCTCGCCGCTTGTGCGACGCTCAGTCCGCGAGCGCCGGCGCCGCTGTCCTGGGCGCAGCGCCTGACAACGCTGCAGCAAGATCGCGATTGGGGCCTGCAGGGCCGGGCGGCGGTCGCCGCCGGCTCGCATGGTTGGCAGGCCGGTGTCGATTGGCAGCAGCGCGGGCCGCAGACCGTGGTGCATTTGTCCGGCCCGCTCGGCATTGGTGCGAGCGTGCTGCGGCTGACGTCCGCCGGCCTGTCGGTCAATGGAGCACCCGCTAATCCGGATGTCGTCGACCAGCTGCAGCAACGCTTGGGCTTTGATCTGCCGCTCGCCAACTTGCGCTTCTGGCTTTTGGGCGTGCCGGACCCGGGCTTGCCGTCCGAAATCGTTCAAAATGACCACGATCGCGCTCGGCGCCTGACGCAGGCAGGCTGGGTGATCGATTTCGACCGGTACACGGCGGTCGACGGCGATTGGCTGCCGGCAATGCTGGTCTTGAATAACAGGGGCGTGCGCGTGCGCATCGTGGTCGACCATTGGGACGGGGTGCGATGAATTTTCCAGCGTCGAAGGCGTGGCCGGCACCGGCCAAATTGAATCTTTTTTTACATATCGTAGGCAGGCGGGCGGATGGTTATCACTTGCTGCAAACCTGTTTCCAGTTCGTCGATCTGTGCGATGAGATCCAGATCCGCGTGCGCAGCGACGGTCTGATCGAACGGCCGGCGGGCGCCATCGGAGTCCCGGCGGAGGCCGATCTTTGCGTTCGGGCGGCGCATGCGCTGCAACGGGCGGCGGGCTGCTCGATGGGCGCCGACATCCGAGTCATAAAGCGCATTCCATTGGGCGCGGGGCTCGGCGGGGGTAGTTCGGATGCCGCGACCACGCTCGTTGCACTGAACGATTTATGGCATTTGTCCTGGAGCCGGCCGCGATTGGCCGCCTTGGGCCTGACGCTCGGCGCCGATGTGCCGGTGTTCGTGCACGGCCGCGCGGCCTGGGCCGAAGGGGTCGGGGAACGACTGGTGCCGCTGTGGCCGCCGCGCGCTCCGCCCGAACTGTTCTACGTCATCGTCAGGCCCACGGTGTCGATCAGCACCGCCGAAGTGTTTCAGGACTCTGAATTGACAAGGAATTCTCCTGCCATCACAATTGACGGCTTTCTCGCGTCAGGTGGGCGAAACGACTGCGAGCCAGTCGTGCGGCGGCGATTTCCAGAGGTGGCCCGCGCACTTGATTTTCTATCGAGTTTCGGGCGGGCACGATTGACGGGCACCGGAGCCTGCGTATTCGTGGCCTGCGACTCGGCGGAACGCGGCCGTGAGATCATACGGCAGGCGCCGGCGGTGTTTGAGGCTTTTTTGGTACGCGGACTGAACGACTCGCCCTTGCTCGCACGATCAGCGCCGGCCGGGCGTGAGGCGCGCCGTTAAGCCGACGGTTGCTTCATGTTGGGGTGTCGCCAAGTGGTAAGGCAGCGGGTTTTGATCCCGCCATTCGGAGGTTCGAATCCTTCCACCCCAGCCAATTTGGTCGAGCAGAATATATGTCGCAACGTAACGAATTCGATTCCCCGGCCATCGCCGTTTTTACCGGCAACGCGAATCCGGCGCTGGCGCTAGAAATCACCCGGCACCTGCATGTGCCGCTAGGTAGAGCGAACGTCGGGCGATTCAGCGACGGCGAGGTCAATGTGGAGCTGATGGAGAACGTGCGCGGCCGCGACGTATTTCTAGTGCAGCCCACCTGTCCGCCGGCGAATGACTATTTGATGGAATTGCTGATGATGGCGGATGCCTGCCGGCGGGCATCCGCCAAGCGCGTGACGGCGGTCGTTCCGTACTTCGGCTACGCGCGCCAGGATCGGCGCCCGCGCGCGACTCGGGTCGCCATCGCCGCGAAATTGGTCGCGAACATGATCGCGAGCGCCGGCGTCAACCGCTTGCTGACCGTGGATCTGCATGCGGACCAGATACAGGGATTTTTCGATATACCGGTCGACAACGTCTACGCCTCGCCGGTGCTGTTGGGCGACGCGTGGAAGCAGAAATACGGCAATATGATCGTCGTCTCGCCGGACGTCGGCGGCGTCGTGCGCGCGCGCGCGCTGGCGAAGCGCCTGGACGACGCGGAATTGGCGATCATCGACAAGCGGCGGCCGCGGCCCAACGAATCGAAGGTCATGAACATCATCGGCGAGGTCGGCGGCAAAACCTGCGTGCTGATCGACGACATGGTCGACACCGCGGGCACGCTGTGCCAGGCAGCCGAGGCATTGAAGAGCGAGGGCGCCGTCAAGGTCGTCGCCTACATTACCCATGCGGTGCTCTCCGGCGCGGCGATCGAGCGCATCTCGAAGTCGGTTTTGGACGAACTGGTCGTGACCGACACGATCCCTCTGTCGGTTGCCGGCAGGGGGTGCAGCAAGATACGCCAGCTGAGCGTCGCGGGACTGCTCGCCGAGACGATACGGCGAATCAGCGATGAGGAGTCGGTCAGCTCGCTGTATATCGACTGAGCCGTGTTCGAGAATTGGTCGGCGTTCCTGCAGCTGGTCGCGGTGCCGGGACGCCGTGTTTGTGATGTAACTGGAGAAGACTTATGAAGACCTCTTTCGAACTCGCCGCCGAGTTCCGTCAAGACCAAGGCAAAGGTGCGAGCCGCCGCCTTCGACGCGACGGAAAAGTCCCGGCAATTCTCTATGGCGGGCATGCGGATGCCCGCAGCTTGAGCCTCAGCCATCAAAAGCTGTTGATCATGCTCGACAACGAACGGTTTTACTCGACGATACTGAACTTGAAAGTCGGCGACGAATCGCAGGCGGCGATATTGAAGGACGTACAGCGCCATCCGTTCAAGAACGCCATCCTGCACGTTGACTTTCAGCGCGTCGACGAGAGCGAGAAGATCCGCATCAGCATCCCGCTGCACTTCAAAGGTGAGGCGGTGTCGCCTGGCGTCAAGTCGCAGGGCGGAATCGTCTCGCACATGCGCACGGAAGTGGAAGTGACTTGCCTGCCGAAGGATCTGCCGGAATTCATCGAAGTCGATCTATCCGGTCTGTCGCTGCATGAGAGCATTCATATGTCCCAATTGCCCTTGCCGGCCGGCGTGCAGCTGGTTGATCTGAGCAAGGAAGACGCGGCAGTCGCGGCCATCCACAGTCCGCGTGCGGAAGAAGTGGAGGTGGCGCCGGCGGCTACCGAGGCGGCTGGTGCGCCTGCGGCGGCGGCGGAGGCGGGGGCAGCCCCTGCGGCCACCGGCGAGGCGGCGAAGAAGGCGGAGCCGGCGAAGAAAGAGGAAGCCAAAAAGGAACCGGCCAAGAAAGACGCGAAGAAATAATCTCGCGGTTAGATGTCTCGGATGGGGCCGTCCTGCGGGCGGCCCCTCTTCGTTCATCGGCCGAACCCATGGAATCAACGAGCGCGAAGACGATGGCTGGATTACCGTTGCGGATCATCGCGGGTCTCGGCAATCCCGGGCCGGAGCATCTTGTCACCCGCCACAATGCGGGGTTCTGGTTCGTCGATTTGCTCGCGCAGCGCCACGGCGGCGAATTTCGCGATTACCGCAAATATTCCGGCGAGATCGCGCGCATCAACATCGACGAGCGGGAAATCATTCTATTGAAGCCAACGACATACATGAATCGCAGCGGGCTGTCGATCCGCCAGCTCAGCGACTTCTTCAAGGTCCCGCCCGAGCAAATCCTGGTCGCTCACGATGAGTTGGACCTGCCCGTCGGCAGCCTGCGCTTGAAGTTCGGCGGCGGCCACGGCGGCCACAACGGGTTGAGGGACACGATCGCGCACGTCGGCGAGAACATCTGGCGCTTGCGCATCGGCATCGGCCACCCGCGCAACAAGGCCGAAGTCATCGATTACGTGTTGACGCGGGCTCCGCCCGCCGAGGAAGAAGCGCTTCTAGATGCGATCAATACCGCGGCCGATTGCGTGCCGCTGATGCTAGAACACGGCGCGGAGCGCGCGATGACCAAGCTGCACGGCCGCACGGTGAAGACCTGATGCCGATACGCTGCGGCATCGTCGGCCTGCCGAACGTCGGCAAGTCGACTCTGTTCAATGCACTGACACGCGCGCAAATCGCGGCAGAGAATTATCCGTTCTGCACGATCGATCCGAACGTCGGCGTCGTGCCGGTGCCCGATCCCAGGCTCGCGGAGCTCGCGGCGATCGCCAAACCGGAGCGCATCCTGCCGACCACGGTCGAGTTCGTCGACATCGCGGGCCTCGTCGCCGGCGCCTCGAAGGGCGAGGGACTCGGCAACAAATTTCTCGCGCACATCCGCGAGGTCGATGCGATCGCGCACGTCGTACGCTGTTTCGAGAACGACGATATCGTCCATGTCGCCGGCAAGATCGATCCCGCCAGCGACATCGAAGTGATCAATACGGAACTCGCGCTCGCCGACCTCGACAGCGTCGAGCGCGCCTACCAAAAGGCATTGAAAGCCGCGAAGACCGCCGATAAGGAGGCCGTCAGACTTCGCGATCTGCTCGAGCGGGTACGCGCCCAACTGAACCTCGCGAAACCGGTGCGGGCGCTGCGCATGGACGCCAACGAACACGCGCTGCTGCGCGATCTGCACCTGCTGACCGACAAGCCGGTCATGTACGTCGCGAACGTCGACGAGCAGGGCTTCGAGAACAATCCGCGCCTAGACCGGGTCCGGGAATTAGCCAAGGCGGAAGGCGCGGTCGTCGTGCCGGTATGCGCGGCGATCGAGGCGGAAATCGCGCAATTGGAGGAGGCCGACAGGGCCGAATTCCTGCGCGAGCTGGGGCTCGATGAGCCCGGCCTGAATCGGGTGATCCGCGGCGGCTACGCGCTGCTCGGCCTGCAGACCTATTTCACTGCCGGCGTCAAAGAGGTACGCGCGTGGACCGTGCACAAGGGCGCGACAGCGCCGCAGGCCGCGGGCGTGATCCACACCGACTTCGAACGCGGCTTCATTCGCGCCGAGGTCATCGCCTACGAGGATTTCATCGCCTACAAGGGCGAGGCGGGCGCCAAAGAGGCCGGAAAATTGCGGCTGGAAGGCAAGGAGTACCTTGTCCGCGAAGGCGATGTGATGCACTTTAGGTTCAACGTCTAGCCCGATTGCGCGCCCGCGACGGGGATTTGAGCGGAGGCCGCGCGACCGCCTTGACACCGCCGGGGGCGCTCTGGAGAATCCGCGGCGCCGAACAATGGTGAGGTAGCTCAGCTGGTTAGAGCGTGGCACTCATAATGCCGAGGTCGAGGGTTCGAGTCCCTCTCTCACCACCAATTAATTCAGTTGCGCAGCGCCGCGTCCTACTTCGGCCGGAATTCGAGCAATCTTCTTCCCGCGTCTGCTTTTCTTCGTTTGCCACAGATTGAAAGCCGCTTGCATGGCAAGCCAGGTCTCGGCCGAGGTCCCCAGCGCGTCCTCGAGCCGGATCGCCATCTCCGTGCTGATCGCCGCTTTGCCATGGATAATCCTGGAGATCGCGGTGCGCGTCATGCCGAGCCTTTCGGCGAAAGCGCTCACGCTGATCCCGCCGTCCTCGCGCAGCACCGTATCGGCAAGAATCTCGCCGGGGTGCGGCGGATTAAACATCCTGCTCATAACAACTCCTTCGCTCAATGATAGTCTTCATAATCGATGAGGATCGCATCGCCATTCTCAAAAGCGTACGTGAGACGCCAATTGCCGTTCACCGAGACTGACCAGCGCCTCGCTGAGTGCCCTTTGAGCGGGTGCCAATCCCAGCCTGGCAAGTTCATGTCCGATACCTTCTTCGCTTCATTCAGAACGGCCAGTTGAAGGCTGAGCTTTTTTGCATGCTTTGGCTGAATGCCCGCTTTCGATCCGTTTTTGAAGAACGCCTCAATCCCTGAGTGCCGAAAGCTCTTGATCATGCGTGTAGTGTAACGTTACGCTACACGCAACGCAACGGCAATTTGTCGCGATTGTCGCCAAATTCACTGTGCCGGTTTTTGTGCGGCCACTTGACGAAATAAGGGCCGGTGCCGGACGGTGTGGTCCAATAGAAACAAGAAGTTGGAAGAATCGCCCGTCGGAATAAGTGCCAAATTAGCACTCATAATGCCGAGGTCGAGGGTTCGAGTCCCTCTCTCACCACCAATAAAATCAAAAGATTACGCATTTCCTCGGGCCCGCACGATCGCGAGTGCGGGAGTTTTGCGGGACCCTAACGCGCACACTTTCTCCGAAGCCTCGATCAGCGCGCTAATTTCCGGCGCTGAGTAGTGCGTCGTCACGTGCTCGCGCTTATGCCCGAGCTGTACCTGCATTTCAATCGCGTGGACAGCTATGGCGACGGCGTTCTGTCCAAAACTAAAGCGACATCCCTCGGGGCCTCAGGCGGCGGCTGCGAGGTGCTAGTCCTCGAGCATTGCACTAGGCGGTGGCGAGTTCGCCAGTGCGCGGGCGCGTTAATGGCCCGCGAGGCCAAGCTCGTGACTGATCTGGCCCAACGCCTGCCGAAGCAGCGTAGACGATATTTTCCCAAGTCTCCTCGCGTCGGACGCCTCGAGGGTGGCGATCTTCGCGCAGCGAATCACTGAAGGCACGGGCAGCCCAGCCGCGGCGAGATCCTTCACGGCCACATCGGTCGGCCAGCCGCGGTTTTCCGCGCTGGTAATCATGACCACCCAAATCAGATGATGGGCTTCTTCGAGGGCTCCCGCGGAAACCACCAATGCAGGCCGCGATTGCCGGGTCGCTCGGTCCGTGTACGGGAAAGGGACCTTGATGACATCGCCTTGCTTAAAGTTTGCCATAGGCTTTCCGGTCGGCCGGCGAGTCCCATTCGCCAAATGTGCGAAATGGATCGTCCCCTTCCCGCACTTGCCGGGCCTTGGTGAGAATGACCCGCTGTCCCTCGATTTCGTAGACCAGCTCGTCGCCTTCTTGCAGATGCAGTGCCGCCCTGATGGGCTGCGGAATCGTCGTTTGCGCTTTGGTCGTCAGCTTGCTCGTGATCATCGGCCGCCTCTTGCTGTAAGGATATTCCTTACTGTAAGGAAGTTCCTTGCCACTGTCAATAGCGGCTGTCCGAGCGAAACGAGGCCCTCGGGCCCTCAGGCGGCGGCTGCCAAGTGGTAATAGTTGAGCATTCCACCAAGGCGCTGGCGCAGTTGGATGGGGTGCTGTGGTGGCCCCGTGGCTGGGTGGGGTTGCAGCGGTCGGTTCTCGAGCTCCTGATGATTGCGCTCGCTTTCATAGTGCGTCATGAACTGGCCGATCGCGTACTGCAGAGAGGCCTGCCCGAAGCAGATCATGCGGCCCAAACACTCCTCATTTAATAGAGCGCACGAACCGCTCGGCGAAGGCGTTCAAATTGGGCGTTCGGGGCGGCAGTCGAAGGACTTGCAGGCCTTTTCGGGCGAGAATGGCCTAGAAGGCTTCCGAGTACTTCGTATCCCGATCGAGAATCAGGTACCGCTTGCCGCGCAGGAAGTCCTCGTCGAAGTCAGTGAGGTTGCGCGCGACCTGCATCATCCACGCGGTATCTGGGTGAGCGGTGATGCCCGCGATTTTCACACTCCGGCTGGCGAGATCAATAAAAATGAGGACCTAGTCGGTGACGAGGCTGCGGATTGTGGGCACCTCGATCGAGAAGAAATCGGTGGCGACCAGGCACTCCCAGTGCGCTTTGAGAAACGTCGACCAGGGCGTGTGCCGGTCGCACTCCGGGGCGGGCTCGAGGCCATGCTCTTGAAGGAGATTGGCGATCTTGCCGCGCCCGACCTCGTGGCCCACATTGGCGAGCGCGGCTTGGATTCGCGAATACCCCCATGAGGTGTGAACCGGCGTCCAATCGTGACCAGATTTCAAGCGCACTGTAGACGATCAATCAATGACGTGCGATGCCGGTCAGCGTCCAATTGACGTGCCTGTTCACATGAATAGTCATTATTGATGCCGGTTGACGTCGAGTATTCGCCGTAAGGCATGCGGGACCTCGCGCTCCCAGTATTTGCCCGACCGTCCGTAACGCGTTACAATGTGGCGCGTGACAAGGAAGAGGTAATGGTCATGGCACTAGTGGCCGAAAGAATGAGGGCAATGCGCGAACGGCGCCGTGCGCGAGGCCTGCGGGAGCTGCGCCTGATCGTGCCCGATGCGCGTTCGAAGAAGGTTCGGCTGCGGATCGCAAGGGCAGTCGCGGCTCTGGATCGTTCCGAGGAAATTGCGGCGTTGAAGTGGATCGAAGCGGTATCCGAGTTCGACACGCCGTGAGGCGAGGGGACGTCGTAACAGTTGCCGCCGCGGGTGACTACGGGAAGCCGCGACCGGCCGTTGTCGTACAGACGGACGCTCTTCCGGAGGAACACGCCTCAGTCGTGATTTGCCAAATGACCTCGGAGCTGAGCGAGGCGCCGGACTTTCGCGTCACCATTATGCCGTCCGACAAGAACGGCTTGCGCATCCGGTCTCAGATCATGGCCGACAAGCCGGTTACAGTCAGACGCGAACGCATCGGCCGACGAATTGGCCGTCTCGACGCGACGGATATCGCTCGGCTCAACGTCGCGCTGGCGTTTGTCATGGGGTTGGCGGACTGAACCCTCGATAACGCCTCGAAGGCTGTGAGGGTCGAAAATTCGAATGCGCTTACCGCTACCAAGTTTCCGACGACTCAGCTGTCGAGCAAGTCGAATCTTAGTGCGTCTCTAGCGTATAAATCCGTGCGGGACTTTTGCGTTCGCGCCAGGTTAAGCCTGGGGAAGGAGGACGTCCGATGTAGAGGACCGAAACTTTTCGATGGAATCCAGTGGGTTCAACTCCCACCCGGCAAAGGTTAGCCACCGGCCGGAAGCGAGCCTTGCATGCGGGTGCGGTAACGCATCACTTGAAGCGTAGGCAGCGTGTATTGAAGCCGCGTGATTGAGTCTCGAGAAATCCATAGTGCCGGTGTCCTCACTGTACGCAAAGTGGGGACCGCATCGTCAGACCGATAAGGCGAGGGCCGACGAACTGGCCGGGATCCCAGAGCGGGGCAGAGGTACAGGCAGATGAGGGAAGCGGGGCATCGTAGTACAGAATCGCTTTTGAGAAACACGGAGGGCGCTTTGAAGCCTGAGAGCGTGTCAACGAAACAGGAGCGGATAGCCAAGCTGGCGGCAGAGAATCCGGCGATGGCGTTCACGTCTCTGAACCATTACCTCGATGCTGAGTGGTTGAGGTACGCCTATGAGTGCACGCGCAAGGACGGTGCGGTCGGGGCCGATGGTCAGACGGCGCAGGAATATGCGGTTAATATAGAGCAGAACCTGCAGAGCCTGATGGATCGCCTCAAATCGGGCCGTTATCGCGCGCCGCCAGTCCGGCGTCACTACATCGACAAGTCGGACGGTGGCAAGCGTGCACTCGGCATCCCGTCTTTCGAGGACAAGGTGGCGCAGCGGGCCATTGTGATGCTGCTCGAGCCGATCTATGAGCAGGACTTTCGTGACTGCTCGTTCGGCTTTCGCTCCGGTCGCAATGCGCACCAAGCGCTGCGGGTCATCCGTCACGGGATATTGGGGCAGGGAGCTCGATAGGTGTTAGAGGTAGACGTTCGAAAATACTTCGACAGCATCGATCACGCCAAGCTGCGAGAGCTGCTCGCGAGACGGGCACCGATGGTGTGGTCAGAAGGATGATCGACAAGTGGCTGAAAGCCGGTGTGCTGGAGTCGGGGCAGATCTCTTTCCCCGGAGTCGGTACGCCGCAGGGTGGTGTGATCTCGCCCGTGCTTTCCAATGTGTTTTTGCATTACGTGCTCGACGAGTGGTTTGCCGAGCAGGCGCAACCGCGCCTGCATCACGGCAGTGCCCTCATCCGTTACCGCGACGACTTTGTCATGCTCTTTGCTAACAAAGAAGATGCCGAGCGGGTGCAGGCGGTGCTGGGCAAGCGGCTGGCGAAATTCGGGTTGGAACTTCACCCGACCAGGACCCGGCTGATTGACTTCAGGCCCCGGGCAATCATCGCGGACCTTGGTGGAACGCGGGATCCTCACACATGGGTGAGGTCCTTCCTGCTGCATACTTCCGCAACTTGGGGCTGATCTCACCGCGGCAGGAGCAGCGGCGACTCCAGCGTGCTCGTTGAACCGCCGTATGCGGACCCGCATGTACGGTGGTGTGGGAGGGGGGTGAGCGCAAGCTCGCCCCTCTACCCGATCTCTCACCACCAATACATCAAAGGTCCGTTCCGAGCACGTTGTAAACGGATCATTCCGATCCGAGGAACCCTGTCCCGCCTTCCTATATTATTCGAAGATGCGGGGCCAATAGCTGCCTGTTTGCCCGAAAATTCGGCGCAATTCAAATCGCGAATCGCCGCCGCCTTCAAATATGCGATTTGCTCCGCCGCCTGCGCTAGGACGCGGTCCGGGGTAGTCGCTCAGTTACGGGCGCGGCCGCGCAAGTAGGTCGCCCGGCCGGCCAGAATATGCGCGTGCATGACGCTATGAGCCCACATCGGGTCGCGCGCCTCGAACGCCTGCACCAACTCCAAATGCTGATCGGCGCTACGCTGAAGTTCCGCGGGCGAGTATTGCGCGAAGGTGTGCAGAATCAATGGTGCTTCGATCAGCCCGCCAAGCGTCTTTGCAAGGCGAGGGCTGGCAGCCGTCGTTTGGATCAGACGGTGGAATCGGTCGTTCAAGTCGCCGATGCGCGCCAAGTAGCCTGCAATGCGGCGCGTCGACTCGAGCATCTGCTGCTGCGATAAGGCGCGCAATTGCGCGATCACGGCCGGCGTCGCGCGCTCTGCTGCCCGCCGAGCGCTGATGGGTTCAAGCAAGGCACGCAGCTCGAATATCTCCTCGGCATCTTCGAGCTCGAAAGCCGCGACCACCGCGCCGTGATTCGGTTCGAATTCTACCAGTCCTTCGGCGTGCAGGCGCCGCAATGCCTCGCGGATCGGCGTGCGGCTGACGCCGGCCGTATGTGCGAGTTCCTGTTCCGTCAGGCGCGAGCCGGCCGCATACGCGCCGCGCAAGATGCCGTCGCGCACCGTCGTGTAGGCACGCTCGGCCGCGCGCATCAGCCCGTGCGCTCAGCGGCTGCCTTCAGCGCCCACTTGCTGAACTTGGGCGGCTGCGGCGGATTGAGGCCGGTCTCCGCGAGACAGCGCGATTTTAGCTCGTCAATCGACTGGAAGCCGCGGTCGAACAACTGCACGGCGCCCCGCCGCGCGGCCATGTCGCGGCGCAGCGCCTGCGTCGCCGCCGCATCGATCGCGCCGTCGGCGCCGATGACGACGCCATAGCGTTTGGCGCCTTCGCGCGTCACAAGGCCGGCATCGACATCGAAATGCACCTTCTCAATTTCGCGCTCCAGCGGGTCGCCGCAGCCGCCGCCGCCCCAAGTCTCCGCGAGCAGCAGGTCGCCCTCGTCGACCTTGATGTGATCCACTTTCGAGGGCAGCAACTCCTGCGTCCCGTCGGTACGCACCAGCGTCTTGCGGCTGCGCGCTCCCGGCAAGCCGCCGTTGACACCCCACGGATAAGTCAGCCACCGGTCGTCGTGGATCGAGATTTCGCCGGGTTCCAAGAACCGGTAACCGATGCGCAAGCCGTTGCCGCCGCGGTTCTTGCCCGGTCCGCCGGTATCGGCGATCGTTTCGTAGGTGTCGATGCGCAGAGGAAAATAACTCTCCAGAAACTCGTTCGGCACGTTCGTGAACGACGGCCACAGCGAATGGCCGTCCGGCCCGTCACCAAACGGCTTGCCCGGGATGCCGCCGAAGCTGATCTGGTAGAGCTGATACCAGTCACCGTGCTTGTCATAGCCGGAGTACATGAAATGCGGGGAGTCCGAGAAGCCAGCCGCACACATGAACTGCGGATTGCCCTGACCGAGTAGGCCGCCCAAGATATCGAATATGCGGCCCAAAGCATGCGTCCGGCAGGACAGCGCCGCCGGCTTCAACGGCTTCAGCAGCGTGCCCGGCGGAATTCGCACTTCCATCAGATCATAGAATCCGTCGTTGAATAGTATCTGCGGGTCGAACACCATGATCATGTAGACGCCAGCGAACATCTTGAACATTTCCTCGTTTAGCAGGAAATTGATCGACGATGTCGACTGCGGATCGGTGCCGGCGAAATCGAAAATGCACTTATCGCCTTCGCGCCACATCGAGCAGGCGATCTTGTACGGCCCCATGTTCAGGCCGTCGTCGCAGATATAGTCCTCGAAATACTGTTTTGCCTCCGGGACGGTGCGACGTATCAACTCGCGCATCGCACGCCGGTTGCGGGCGAGCATTTCCGACATTGCCGATTGAAATACATCGTCACCAAAGCGTTCGCTGATCTCGACGCAGCGGGTCGCCGCGGTACGCAGCGCGGCCGTTATCGCGTTGAAGTCCGATAGGTTCCAATGAGGCAAACGGCAATTGTGCAGCATGATCTTCAGCACATCGTCGTTCAGCACGCCTCTCTTGAAGATCTTGACCGGCGGCACGGTAACGCCTTCTTCGTAGATCGTGCGCGCGTCGGTCGGCAGCGAACCCGGCACCTTGCCGCCGACGTCGGTCATATGGCCGAACATCGCCGCCCATGCGATCAATCGCCCCTTGCGGTAGATCGGCATCAGCATCAGCCAATCATTGGCGTGGCTGATCGCGCCGCGGACCGAATACGGATCATTGGTCAGGAAGACATCGCCCTCTTCGATCGTGCCCTCGTAGCCTTGCATGAAACCCCAGATAAACGAGCCGAATTGGCCAACTACCATCTTGCCGTCGAGATTGGCGATCATCGGAAATTCATCGTGCTGTTCGCGGATTCCAGGCGACATCGCCGTGCGAAACAGCACCGTGTCCATCTCGAAACGGGCGTTCCTGAGCGCGCTCTCGATGATGTCGATCGTCACCGTGTCGACTTTCACTTTCTTGATGCGCCGCTTGTTGCGCTGGATGATCGTGGCCGGCATTGTACGCGCTCCTATCGCTGAACCTTCGTTCTCTACCCCGCGGACTTGCGGTTGTCCGGGTAAATCAAGATATTTCCTAGCCGGTCGACTCTGCCGTGATGCCCAGGTAAAATCACGGTCGTCGAATCCATTTCGATGACGATCGCCGGTCCCTTGACCTTGTTGTTGGCCTTGAGCAATGCTCGGTCATAGACTAGCGCGGTAACTTTCTTGCCGTCCATATAGCTCGCCTGCTTGCCGACGGCGGCCGGCTTTGGATCCGCCGAACCGGTGGCGATGGCGACACGCTTCAATTTGATTCCGCGCCCCTGCACCGACGTGCGCAGCGTCACGAGCTCATGTTCGAGTTCGAGCGCGAAAGTGAACAGCCGCTTGTGTTCCCGATCAAATTTTTCCGATATTGCGCGCAACGCCTTCTTTTTCAGATCCTCGAGCGGCACGTCGATCGTCAACCGCAAACCCTGGCCATGGTAGCGAACGTCGACCTGATAGCTCGTCGTGATGTCGTGGCGCGGCACGCCGTCCTTCTCCAGCGACTTGGCTGCTTCGGCGGCGAGCTGCTTCAATATCGCAATCAACTCCGGTGCCGCGATTTCGGAGAATTTCCGCACGTAAGTACGTGCGCGTTCGTCGCGCACCGCGGTCGTCGCATCGCCGAGCGCGCACAGCACGCCGGGACCGGGTGGGATGATCGCGGGCCATGAGCCGAGCAGCCTCGAAAGAGCGTTGGCATGCAACGGCCCCGCTCCGCCGAAAGCGATCAGCGCATAGTCGCGCGGATCATAGCCTTGTTCGACCGAAACCAAACGTAAAGCACCAACCATGTTTTCGTTGACGATCTGGTAAACCCCCTGCGCGGCGTCGAGCAGCGGCAAGTTCAAGGACTGAGCGATGCCCTGCATTGCCTTCGTCGACAACTCCCGGTTCAGACTCATGTCCCCGCCGAGCTTTTGCATCTCCGGCAGATAGCCGAGCACGACGTTCGCATCCGTCACGGTCGGTTCGACACCGCCTTTACCGTAGGCGGCCGGGCCCGGATCGGCGCCGGCCGACTGCGGGCCGACGCGCAGCGCCTTGGTCAGATCCGGCACATGCGCTATCGAGCCGCCGCCGGCGCCGACGGTGCGGATGTCGACCGACGAGGCGCGCACCGTGACGTCGCCGACCGTCGTTTCGCGGCGCAAGCGCGGCGCGCCGTTTTGGATCAGCGCAACGTCGGTGGACGTACCGCCGACGTCGACCGTCAGCAGATTCGTGAACCCAGCCTGCACGGCGACCCATAGCGCTCCGGTGACGCCGCCCGCGGGTCCTGACATCAATAGGTTGACCGGGTACGCCTCAGCCGCTTCGGCGCCCGCCAAACCGCCGTCGGAACGCAGAATGTGCAGCTTGACGTCTTCGGCGCTGTGCTCGATCTTCGCCCGCAGATTGGCGACATATTTGGCGACGCGCGGACGCACGTACGAATTTGCGACGGTCGTGACGGTGCGTTCGTATTCCTGCATCTCCGGCACGACATCGGAGGACAGGGACACCGGAATGCCCGGCAATATCCGCGCGGCGATGTCCCGCACGCGCTTTTCGTGCACCGGATTTGCAAATGAATTGATCAGCGACACGGTCAGCGCCTCGATGCGCCGCTTCTTCAACTCTTGCAGATCGCCCTGCAAGCGCACTTCGTCGAGCGACTCGACGACCTCGCCGCGCGCGCCGATGCGTTCTTGCGCCTCAATCGTGCACGACAGCGGGGCCATCGGCAACGACTTGTTGTAAATGACCCATCCGCCCAAGCCCCCGGGGACAAACGAACGGGCGATCTGCAACACCTGGCGATAGCCTTTGGTCGTCACCAATCCGCAGCGCGCTCCGGTGCCGGTCAACACCGTGTTCGTCGCAATGGTCGTTCCATGCATCACGTGATCGATCGCTTTCGCGTGAATGCCGGCTTTTTCGCAGACTCGTTCGATGCCGTATAGCACGCCGACCGATTGGTCGTCCGGCGTACTAGGTACCTTGGCCGTGAATGTCTCCCCGGATTTCTCGTTGACGAGAAACAGGTCCGTAAAAGTGCCGCCGACGTCTACGCCCAATCTATATGACATGCGCTCACCCTTTATTCGCGCTGCTTGCGGGGAAATGTCCCAGCCTTGATCAACATGCCGGGAATCGTTCTACCGACCTGCTGTTGGATCCATAGGGCCGTCTCGATCAAGGCATCGATCGAAACTCCGGTTTCGACGCCCATCCGATCCAACATGTACAGCAAATCCTCGGTCGGGATATTGCCGGTCGCCGCCGGCGCGAACGGGCAGCCGCCGAGGCCGCCCACGCTGGCGTCCAAGGTCACCACGCCCGCCATGACGGCAGCATAGGCATTGGCGATTCCTGTGTTGCGTGTGTTATGGAAGTGCGCGCGCATCGACATCGCGGGGAGCCGTTCGTGCAGCCGGCCAAACAGATCGGTCACCTGCGAGGGAACGGCGGCACCGATCGTATCCGCGAGCGCGATTTCAACCGGCTCGCCGGCGGCGCACTCCTCGGCAATCGCCATCACGCGATCCGGGTCCACCTCGCCTTCGAACGGACATCCAAAGGCGGTCGAGATCGTCACGTTCGCTTTGATGCCGGACGCGCGAGCTTCGCGGGCGATCGCCAGCCAGTCGGCAATCGATTCGGCGGTGCTGACGCCTTGATTGCGGCGGTTGAAGGTATCGCTCGCAACGATGGCCATGCCAACCTCGCGAATTCCGGCGGAGCGTGCGCGCTCGAACCCTTTGCGGTTCAGCACCAGCCCAATGTACGACGCGCACTCGGATTTAGGTAGTCCTGCGACGACCGCTTCGGCATCGGCCATTTGCGGTACGCGTTTCGGGTGCACGAAACTCGCCACCTCCAGCCGCCCTACCCCGGACGCCATCAAGCGTTTGATCAGCGCAATTTTAGCCGCCGTCGGTAAGATGGCTGATTCATTCTGCAATCCGTCCCGCGGACCGACTTCGACCAGTTCGATTTTCCTGACGGCCATGGCACTCACTCCACCATAATTTCATTCGGCCGGGAATTTGTATACAATTTTCGAGGCGGGCGTTCCGGGCCATCGAACCAATGGACCAGCACACCCCGCAAGTTGTCGCTTGGGGCCGTCGGCTATGCCGGGCGTTTACGGTTCGGCGCACCGCCCGTGATTCGCCGTATTGTATACAATTTTCTTGCGCCTGGTGAATCTTGAGGAGCAACATGGTGAAATCGATTGAATTCCAACATGGCGCCCTATCGGACCTGCGCGTTCTCGAGCTCGGGACGCTTTTGGCCGGCCCATTCTGCGGCCAACTGCTGGGCGACATGGGGGCGGAAGTCATCAAGATCGAACCGCCGAACCAAGGCGATCCGATGCGCGTTTGGGGCCGGCAAAAACACGGCGACCCTTCGTTGTGGTGGCCGGTCGTCGCTCGCAACAAGAAATCGATCACGCTCGATTTGCGGCAGAAGGCCGGTCAGGACGTTCTCAAGGAATTAATTACGAAAGCGGACTTTCTGCTCGAAAACTTCCGCCCCGGGACCATGGAGAAATGGGGACTCGACTACGCGGCGCTTGGCGCCATCAATCCCCGTTTGATTATGATACGCGTCTCCGGCTACGGCCAGACCGGACCATACGCGCATCGCGCCGGCTTCGGCGCCATCGGCGAGGCAATGGGGGGCTTGCGTTACGTCGTCGGCGATCCGTCGTCACCGCCATCCCGGATGGGAATCAGCATCGGCGACTCGCTGGCCGCGACGTTTGCCTGCGTTGGCGCGCTATCGGCGTTGCATTACCGGGAAAAGACCGGCCGCGGGCAAGTTGTCGATTCGGCGATCTACGAAGCGGTGCTGAGCATGATGGAGTCGCTGATCACCGAATACGACAAAACGGGCTTCATCCGCGAACGCACGGGAGCGATTTTGCCGAATATCGCGCCATCGAATGTATATCCCACCGCGGACGGCTTGGTGCTGATCGCCGCGAATCAGGATACGGTGTTCAAGCGTTTATGCGAAGCGATCGGCCAGCCGGCCATGACACAGCATCCCGACTACGCGAACCACCAGGCGCGCGGTGTCAACCAGCGCAAACTCGACGAACTCATCGGCCGCTGGTCGTCGCAGAGGCCGACCAAGGACGTATTGGACTTGATGGACCGGCACGGCGTACCGGCCGGACTGATTTACCGGGCGCCGGAAATGCTCGACGATCCGCAGTTCGCGGCCCGGCGGGCGATCGTCACGGTGACCCACCCGCAATTCGGCGAGCTGAAGATGCAGAACGTTGCACCGAAATTATCGGAGACGCCGGGAGGCATTCGCTCGCCGTCGCCGGATCTTGGTCAGCACAACGACGAGATTTATCGGCAACTAATGCAGTACTCGCCACAGCGCATCGACGACCTTCATCGATCGGCCGTCATCTGAGTGCGCCGGCGCGCCGGCTCCCTCGCGCGCCGGTAGACGCCAGGACGATCGCCGCTAGCGACCAAACCGATAGCCGAACTCGACACCGAACGCCCTGCCCGTGCCCGAATTGATGAACGAGCCGCCGAACTCGGGCGCCGGAATCACTTCGGCCAGATATTGCTTGTTCGCGAGATTACGGACCCAAGCCGTGGCGTCCCACTGGGCGCCGCGTACGCCAAGGCGCGCATTGTACAGCTGAAACGCGTCGCGCTCGGTCTTCGAGAAATCCCCGGGTACGCCGAATTCAGTCTGTACTTGGTTATTTTGCACCGCGCTGAACCAGGTTTTGCCGACTGCGGACATGTCGAGGCGGGCAAACAGCGACAATCCGCTGCCGCCAAACGGCACCGTCAAATCGACGCCGGCATCGCCGGTATATTTTGGCGCATACGGTACCGCGTTGCCGGCCGTGTACGGTCGTCCGGAGTAGCTGTCGATGCGGCTATCGACGGTGCCGATACCGGCAAACAGCGATACATAGCGGCTAGCTTGCCAACGCGCGTCGCCTTCGACGCCCTTCAAAGTCGCATGATCTATATTCGTAACAACACGCAGCAGTCCAAACGGGCCGGCAAAGAAGTTGAAGATCTGCATATTCTCGACTTTGGTCCGGTACAGTGATGCACCGAGGTACAGAGTCTTATCGAGCAGCTCGGCCTTGAAGCCGAGTTCGGCCGCCTTCGAGACTTCTTTCTTATACGTGTCGCTGACACCGTTCGCGAAGGTCGGAGTGCCGCCGCAGGTTGGCGTACCGGTACCGGCGGCGTCGTAGACGACGGCGTTGTTCTGGCCATTCGCGCAGGCACCGAGTGACGCGACCGGCAGCGATGGTTGCGAGGCGACCGGGTTGCCGTTCTGCACGTAGCGCAATGCCCCGAAGCCATTCAGCACAGTCGCCGCACTGCCCGTCGAGTTGAAGCCGCCGCTGCGGAAACCATACCCGTACGAGGCGAAAAGCGACATATCGTCCTCGATCTTCCAGTTCAGCGACAGCTTCGGCTGCAATTGGCTGTAATCCTGTGAACGGCTCGGAATGCCCGTCGACGCAAGAGCCGGATCGATCGTGTAGGCTGGATTGATGTAGGGTTGATTTGCCGTGCCGGCCGTGCATCCGGCGCCTTGCGCGAAGCATGGCGTCTGCGCGAAGGCGTCGGCGCCCGTGCCGACGAGATTGTCGACACTGCGCTTCTCGCGGTCGTAGCGCAGCGCGAGCGCGGCCTCGAGGTTGTCGACGACGTCGTAGGCGATGTTGCCGAATATCGCAGAAACCTTGCTGTGAAATTTATCGTCGTAGAGCAAATCGGTAGGGTTCGGACCCCCGGTCGGCACGAAGGCCTGGGCTAGAAAACCGCTGCCGTTATCCGAACCCTGCGAGACGACGACGTGGCGCCGGATATCGGCGTAATAAAGGCCGCCCTGCCACCGGAAGCGCCGAGCGTTTGGCGACGACAATCGAAGTTCGAACGAATTGTCGATCTCGTCGCGCTGCTGGAATTGGTAGCCGTCGCAAGTCGTCGGACTATAGGCAGGCAGCAAATTGAAGCCCGGAACGCCCGGGCCGAACTGATTTGCGTAAAATGTCGGCGACGGCAACGGCGAGCCCGGCGCAGCGGCGACCGATACGGAGCACACATCCGGGCCGACGCTGGTCGGCACGTTCGCATATAGATTGAAGGCCGCGCTCGTGCCGTCGGTCAAGAAATAGTTTGTTTCGTCGGCATAGGCAGCGATCGCGGTCAGCGTGCCGAAGTCGAGCGTCCAATCGCCCTTGATCGAGAACTGCTTGTTCGTCTGCTCGTTCTGCGGAACGATATTGTTTATGTAGTCGAACGGGTGTGCATTGACGTTCTGGAAGAAATCCGGATTGCCGAACGCCGCCGCGAAGACCGGCAGCGCGAAGGCCGCATTGAAGTTGATTGCGCCGGCGTTAATTTTCGAGTATTTCGCCTTGACGTCGAATGTCGCGTTGTCGCCGATCTTGAAAACGAGGCGCGGAGCGACACCGGTTTCCTTGTAATAGTCCGCGCAGCTGTCGCAATTCAAATAGTTGTTGTTGAAGAAGCCGTTGGTCTTGCGGTAGAAGCCGCTGATTCCGGCACTGACTCCGTCAGCGATCGGACCGCCGACGTAAAAATTGGCCGTCTGAGTATTTTTGTTGCCGTAGCCGATGTTCGCGTCGGCGTCAAAATGATCGCCGGGCTTCTTCGTCGTGATGATCATCGCACCCGCAACCGCATTGCGGCCGTATAGAGCGCCTTGCGGTCCTTTGACGATTTCGATCTGCTGGATGTTCGCGAATTCCTGATTGAGGCTGTTCGGATTGACCTGGAGCACGCCGTCGATGACCAGTGCGAAGTTCGTCTCGGCGTCGCGGCCGGTGTTCAGTCCGCGGATGCTGACTTGCATGTCGCCGACCTCGGCGGTTTGAACCTGTGAGACACCGGGAGTCAAGGCGATGAAATCCTGCGGCCGCTCGATGCCGGCCGCCTTGATGTCAGCCGCGGTGAATACCTGCACGGTTACCGGTACATCGACGAGCTTCTCCGAGCGCTGGCGCGCAGTGACGACGATCTCGCCCAATTCCTCGGTTGCCGCCCCCGATGCAGCGGTACCGCGCGGCGCAGGCGCATTAGCTTGCTGTGCCAAAGCTCCGGCGGAGAATACGCAGCCGATCCCCGCCGCGACTAACGATGAAAATATCCGGCGATTGCTCATAAATCCCTCGAATGGCGTGTCTCTAATGGACCGCTTTGATCCCCGATCCAGACCGGCCGGCCGCGGTGGCGCCGCGCTCCGCCAGCACTAATTGTATACAATTACCTATAGAGCATACATCGCTGATGTTGTCGGCGCAACGCGACCGACTATGAGCTATACCGCCATGTCGGCCGAAATATCAGCGTAGGCGTTGTCGCCTTATTGGTACGGCAATACGTCCAGACGGGCAATTGGTGCATCGAATGTACACAGCCGGCGGGAGCCGCCGCCAGCATGCAATCACGGGCGGTCCGGTCGACGGCACGAGGCGCCTTGCGTATGCTCCCTGGCCGTGGCGCCGAACGGTTCGGCTGCGGAGCACGGCAATGGCGAACACGGAGCGCGATGCGAGACCGACCGATCATCACAAATCGGACGTTACCCGGCGGCACCTGGCATTCGGGAATCGCCCAGCTTTACTTGTGATCGACTTCGTCAAAGCCTACCTGCTCGAGGGCTCGCCGCTGTATGGCGGCGCCGGCGTGCATGCAGCCTTGCGCGGGGCAATCGACCTTTTGGCCGCCGCCCGTAATGCCGCGGTTCCGATCGTCCATACGAATGTGTCCTACGACAAGGCCGGACGCAACGGCGGCGTTTTCTACCGCAAGCTGCCAGCTCTTCGCTGCTTCGCCGAGGGAGCGGATCACCCGGAGCGCTGCGAATTCGCCGACGGCCTGGAGCCCACGGCGGGCGAGACGATCATCACGAAGCAATACGCCAGCGCGTTCTTTGGCACGACCTTAGCCTCGACGTTGACGGCTCTCGGCGTCGATACGCTGCTGATCGCCGGTGTTTCGACGAGCGGCTGCGTTCGGGCGACCGGTGTCGATTGCTGTCAGCACGGCTTCGTGCCGATCATCGTCCGCGAAGCGGTCGGCGATCGAGCGCCGGGCCCGCACGATGCGAACCTATTTGATTTACAGGCCAAATATGCCGAGGTCGTCGGTTTATCCGAAGCGATCGCATATCTGGGCGCCCTACAGCCAGCGTGACGCGATCCGCCGTAGCTTCCCGGTTGTGGTACTCAGGCCAGCTGAACGCGGTGATATGCGGGTCGTGGAAGTCGGCGACGCGAATGTTGCCGAGTTCGCGATGATTCCGATAGCACCATATATTTTGGATCGCATTAATCGCAAGTGTGAAAGCATTTAGGCCGCAACTATGCGGTTACGCGCAGCCACTCGCGGGGCAGTATTGTGCTGAATGGGGTCGTCTTGCTCCCAAGTCTCGATTATTGCGCTCAGGCGGGACTCAGCGGAAGTTGGCGCAAACAGCGCGTGAACCGCTACCTTTGGCGCCCGCATCGTGCACCAGACGACGGCTGCAGCGTGCTCGATCACTACAAGTGTGTAATGCAGCCCCGCTGGTCGCGGTTACAACGATCAAGAAATCAAAGGCAAAATATTTCCAAGGACATGCAGGCGCAGGAGTCGACCAGCGCATTGCCCATACGGACGGCTGATCGGGATAAGGCGCAGATACGTCCGCACGGGTCGCAGAAGGACATCAATCTCAAGCTTCTGTAGTAATTCAATTGGGCAATTCGTTCATGACCCCACGGATGGTTCGCATTCGCCATGTCGCATATCGGAGTCTTGCAACTGCCCGGGATTCCCCTGTTATTCCGGTCGAGACTTGAGGCGAACGAACAGCCATGTTGCCACCCGGTGTAAGCAGTTCATGGCCTCTGGTCGCGCGATTACCAATTTGTCCCGCCAATTGAAGAATGGTAATAGTAACGTCGGCGTGATTTGCGCAACGGGATAGATTCGCTGCGCGAATTGACGGCCCGTTCGACGACCGGATCGAATTGGCAACCGCGACTCCGATAAACGCCTACATGGACGAATCGCATATTTGCAGGGCGCAGCGGCTCATACCCTGATGCAGCGTTGACGGATTGTGCTTGATCAGCCATTGAACCTGTCCGCCAGAAGTGGCACGGACACTAATCTCGGGCATATCTGCAGTTCATTTGGCGCGCCGCGCGTGTTTATAGGGACAATGCGCGTCAGCCAGGGCAACGAAAATTCGGCGCCCGTCTACGGCTGAGTATTCGTTGATCGACGTCATTGACGCGTTGCCTCCGGGCAACAACATAAAGTAGCGTGGGATGCCGGTAAAGTGGCCAACTTGATTGCAAACAATGCGCGATTGCCGAAGCACGTTATCGGGATTTAACTTCGAATTACGTGCTCCATTTCCCTGTATTCAACTTTTGGCGAATTCGAAATCAGTTGCAATTTGCTATAGAGTGTATACATTTGGACATCACGCTCCAATTTCAGATTGTGGGTTTGTTGCTACGGCGGCAAGTCCGACTTTAGCTGCAAGTTGAGCAGACCTTAGGGAGAACAACATGGCAAGTGCAAAGACATTAGCGGCGACCGTTGCGGCATTGATCGGTGCGTGGGCGTTCACCGCGACCGCGGCGCCGGTCGACGCGGGTGGGCAACTGAACAACAATTCTAGCCAGTCGAGTAACGATGCGGCGAAAGATTCGGGGACCCTCGCTGAAGTGACGGTCACAGCGCAGCGTCGGGCCCAGAATCTTCAGAAAGTGCCGATCTCTGTCACCAACTTCACGGCAGATGATTTGGCGACCCGGCAGATCGTCAGCACGGAAGATCTTGAGCGGTATGTGCCGAACATGTTCGCTGCAAACAACGTTGGACAAGCTTCGGCCAACGTTTATTACATTCGCGGTTTAGGCCAGACACAATCATTCCCGACTTTCGAACCCCAGGTCGGCACCTACATCGACGACATCTACATCGCCCGTCAAAACGCGAACAATTTCGCGCTGTTCGGCGCTCAGTCGGTCCAGGTGCTCAATGGTCCGCAAGGAACCTTGTTCGGCCGCAATTCTACCGGCGGTGCAATTGTTGTTACGCTGACGAAACCAGGCCGCGAGTTCGGCGGCGACATGGACGCGAGCTACGGCTCGATAGGCGATTCTTGGGCGAATTTCTTCACCGGACGCGCGTCCGTTAATTTGCCTATCAACGATCATATAATGACCAGGACATCGGTCTATGGAATTACCGATGACGGTTACGTGCACGATCTGACGACGAACCAGCACCTGAACGGCACGCACAACGTCGGCGTCCGCGAGGCGGTGCGGGTCCTTCCAGCGGCATTCTCAAACGTCGAGTGGAATTTCGCGTTCGATTATGAACGCAACGATGCGGCCAATCTGCTGAATCAACCGGGCCCGGACGGCGATCGAATTTCCTACAGTGGCTTAAGTATGAACGGCGGCGCGTTGAAACCATTTCTGACCGGCGACAAGGCTGGACGTGGCCAAGGTGCGGTGGTCACGAGCTACGGCGTCTCGTCGAACCTTGCGTTCACCTACGGATCCGCGACCTTGAATCTGATCACCGGTTACCGAGGCCTGACGCAGGACCTTGCGGCCGACTTCGCGGCTGCATCGCTCGGAAATCTGGCGGTTGCGGATGCGATTCCGACCGGCGAGATCGCACTCGCACAGGCGCTGAATAACCATCAAGTTTCGCAGGAGGTGAAGTGGACCGACAACCTTAATGACCGCTTCGACTACACGGCGGGCGCTTATTACCTCTATGAGAAAAATCGGAACGACTATGGGCAGGTTCTCGGTCTGGGGCCTACGTTTGCGTTCGCGATCAACGATCAATACGACGTGAACGAAACGACATCGGAGGCGGCCTATGCGCAGAGTGATTACAAGATCACTTCGAGCCTGACCGGAACTGTCGGCGGCCGAGTGACTCACGAGATTAAGGACGCCTACGCGTGGCCAAACGCACCGGGTCTCGGATATACGACGGCGCAAATTGAGGCGGCCGGATACGATACGCATCTAACCTCCACGCAGTTCACGCCGCGCGTCGCATTACAATACCAAGCCAATCCAAATTTGATGTTGTTCGCGTCCGCAACGCGAGGCTTTCAAGGAGGGGGCTGGAACGGACTGACGGGTACGAATCCGCAGGATTTCAACAGCTTCGGTCCCGAGACGATTTGGTCGTATGAAACCGGCTTTCGCTCCGAATCACCCGAAAGGAATCTGCGCTTCAACGCGACGTTCTTCTACGAGGACGTCAAGGACTACCAGCTGCTGTCGGACAATCCGCACACGCGTTCATTCGACACGAGCAACGCGGCCAGCCTCTTTGCGTATGGCGTGGAAGCGAGCCTCGTATGGCGGCCGACCGAACGACTGACCTTGGGCGGCAACCTGAGCTCGATGAAAGCGGGTTACTACGCACCGACCGCGCAGCTACGCGCGCAGCAGGCGGCTTGCGTTGGCGGCAATCCGGCCAGCTGCAGTGCCGGTATCGTCACAGCGGACGGTTCGCTCGCGACCCCGGTGTATACGCCACCGCTCGATTTCTCGGGCACCGGTAGCTATTTGTTCCAGTTCCAGAATTTCACCTTGACGCCAAATCTGTCGATCCAATACGTCGCGCGGGAGTGGTTCGACACGGCCAATACTGCCGGTTTCGCTGCCTCCTATCCGAACGTCGGCGGCGAAACGAAGGCGCGTACTTTGATTGACTTTGGCATTACGTTCGCGCCCGCCCACGCGCCGTTGACGATTACTGCCGAATGCAAGAACTGCACGATGGTCGATTACGGCACGGCCGATTTGTTGGGGCTCGACTACTTCAATACTCCGGGAACCTGGGATATCCGCGTCGGCTACAAATTTTGATACAAGACATGATGCCGCTCGTTGGAACGCGAGAGCGGCTCACCAGCATCTCGGCGCATTCGCCGCTTCGCCCTTGGCTGCGACAAGCGCGTCGGGCAGTATCGGGTTGTAATCTGGCCACCAGCGGAATGGCGGGCCGACGTCGACGTACTGGGTCGACAACGGCCCGCCTTTGGTTCGGAAGAGATAGAGATTGCCGGTAAGCGTTCCATACGGACCGTGCGGAATCTGTGGTGGCCGCCAGAAGTACGCGCCTGGACGCATGACGCCGCGATTGCCGTGCGATTCGCCACACAGCAGGTACATCTCCTCTACAACCGGGTGAACCTCCGCGCGCTCGGCCCAGCGCATCGGCAACGTGCCCAACAGCCAGGTCTGGTCGTGGGTGACAGGATCTTCGTAGAGTCGCTTCCGGCCGGCACCCGGCGGAAACTCCGGATGGAATTTGCCGGTATACGGCACAGCGAACGCGTCTAAGTTTTCCACTAAACGCCCGGTATCAAAAGGCGCCGCGGCGGCCCGGTGTGGTTGCCGGGAGAAGAAAGTGAGTACGACTGCGCCGCCTTCCGTCGCCATCGATTCACGCGTATAGCCAGCCGGCAGGTGCGCATAGGATCTTTCGCCGTAGATTTCAGCGCCGATCGACAGCGCGCCGTCGAGTACCATAAATTCCTCGTCCACCGACAGCGCGCTTGTGCTCTCGAGGCGCCAATTCGTCGGATAACGCACGAGCAAGCTCGACGCGCCGTCGTCGGGATCGAAACTGAGAATCTTGACTTGAACGCCTGGGCGGATACCCCAAACGTCGTCGGCCTGCCAGGGCAGGTTCTGCGACTGCACGAATTCGATCCAGGGTCTGGCCATCGAGTATCTCCGTTTACGGTGTGGGAATGTCTAACCGCGCAGTGGGACCCGCTTTTCCGACGATTCCGAAAGCACGCGCAGCAGTTTGCGAATTGACGCGTCCGCCGAATTGACGGCTATCGCGCGAAACGCCGTGGACTCGCTCGCTGCCTCGATTGCCGCGGGCACGCAGACACCGCTGGCCTCGAGCGCGGCTTGCAGTGCGAGCAGCCGCGTCCGCTCGATGTGAAGTTGCGACGCCAGCTCGAAGATCAATGCGGCCAGCGCCACGTTGTCGAGTTCGCCAAATTCGAGTCGTTCGCTCACGCCGCTTTTTCCCCTTCTAGAACCGCCCAAGGGAAGTGCCATTCCTCGCGCTTCGGCCAAGTCAGCATCGGCAGCCTGCCTACAGCGCGTTCGTCAAATGCGACCCAATGCACGTTCCGAAAGCCGGCGGCCTCGGCCATTCTCACGGTGTCGGCCGTTAACATTGACGGCATGAAAGGCTCGTTGTTGCGCGCGCCGTGTTCGCGCATAGCGAGGTCGCGTACCACGTCGCCGGTAAACTGGAAATCGAGAATCCGCAGAAGGCCGCCCGGGGCCAACAGCCGCGCCGCCTCCCGGAATGTCGAGGCCAGCGCATCAAGCGGCAGTTCGTGAATCAGCATGGTTGCGGTCACCAGATCGCCCTGTGCCGACGGCAGTCGTGTATTCGCGGCATCTGCCTGGAGGAAGCGGATTGCGAGCCGTTGCGAGTTGGAGCGCGCGACGGCCAGCTTCAGGCACGGCGCTGAGAGATCCACGCCGACCACCTCTGCCTCAGGATGCGCTTTCTTCAGGGCCCAGGTTGACTTGCCGAAGCCGCACCCGAGATCGACGATTTGCGATAATGGACGCTTAGGAACCGCAGTTTCGACGAACAGACGATGGAACTTGTAGTCGTCGTTGTCGCCGAGCATCACGAGCTTGGCACCGAGTTCATATACACGGGCCGCCATAGAGCTAGACCAGATGCCGCCCGGCTGCACGTGAAAGTCCGCATCTTTGTACCAGCGCGGCAGCACGAGCGCTGGATCAAGTTCCAAAGTCGAAGAACCGGTATCGCCGGCGGTCGAGTTGTCGTCGCCGGTTTCGGTACCGACTGCATCGATCGCCGCGCGCCAGAGCATTTTCTGTGCCCCGCGCTCGAGCCACGCGAACTCCTTATAGCTCGGTAGGGCATGGACGCGCGCTGCGATCGACAGCGGCAAAGTCGCCGACTCCGCGCCAGCGGACAACTCGTACTCCGCACAGAGGCGCGGATAAATCGTATCTGCCCACCGCCGACGTAAAGTCAACACGAAATCGAGCGCGGCGCGATTCTCCAGGGTCATGTTCATCCGTCCGCTCCCCCAACGGCGAGCGCCGACGTAAAGGGCAGATCCAGGATCGCTTCGTCCAGTTCGACGACCGATTGGCGATAGGCGGCAAAGCCAAGCAGCACGATCACGATTGACGGAATGCCGACAGCTATCGTCACCATCGAGATGGCATAGCGCAGCGCCGCTGGAGAACCGAAGGAGTCGGTGATCAGGCCGACAAGCGGCGGTCCGACTAGCTGCGCGATGACGCTAATCACCATGTAATAGATTGCGGTGGCTTGCGCGCGGATCTGACCCGGCGCGAGCATCACGAGAGTGGCGGGGCCCGCCGCGGTCGCCATCGACTGTCCGATCAACGCAACGAACAGCGCAACGAGCCCGAGCATCGCGCTCGGCATCAGCGGGAAGACAGTGTAGGCGGGCACGCCGATCAGAAGACCGAGGAACAGTGCGCGCAGTGTGCCGTCTCGTCGCCCCGCGGCCGTGTCGCGACCGATTAGGAAGGCGCCCAGTAGCGTACCGAGTGGACCCGCGGTGAGAAGAAGCGATCCGACCGCCAGCCCGACCTCGGCCACATTCCAGTTCCAGGTGCGCTTGAATAGTGCGACGTTCCATAGCGCCAGTACGCCCATCGTCAGGTTGCACGCCGAGGCGACGAATAGCGTTCCGAAGGCGCGCCACCGCCGGCCGATGTAGCCGAACGCGTTGCCGAAACTCGGGGTCGATTCGGTGACCGCCGAACCCTGCATAGCCACCAGATCCCGGCGCTTCGGCTCGCGCACCGTCAGCATCATAGTTGTCAGTATGAGCCCAGGCGCGCCAACAATCAGAAAGCAGAGGCGCCAGGATTGCAGGTGACCCACCAGCGGTAGCGCGACCGGCGGCAGTCCTTCAATGTAGTGGACCAAGGGACCAAGAAAAAGGAACGAACTCCCCGCACCGAGAAAGGCACCGGCCATGAACAGGCTGATGGCCTGCGCACGCCGTTCGCGGGTGAAATAGTCGCTAATCAGCGAGATTGAGACCGGAGCCACGGCCGCCTCGCCTATGCCGACGCCGAGACGGGTCATGAACAACGGAATGAAACTCGTCGCGACCGCGCCAGCCGCCGTCAATGAACACCAGATCGCGATGCCGGCCGCGAGAATTGCGCGGCGGCTTGCCCTGTCGGCGAACCATCCCAGAGGAATACCCAGCGTGATGTAGAACAGTATGAACGCCGGGCCCAGCAGTAAACCGATCTGGAAGTCGCTCAGGTCGAGATCTCGTTTGATTGGTATCACGAGCAGGCTCGGTAAGAACCGGTCCACATACGAAATAATTTGGGTGAGCGTCAGGAGTCCGGCGACGTACCAGGCGTATCGGGTCGATCGTTGAGGCATCGCTGCACGCTCATTTGGCAAATGTACTAAACCCTATAGTAATGCTTTTAGGGCGTCAGGCAATCATCGGACAGCAGCTGCCTGCCGCAGCCCCGTGATCATCGCGCTGTCCAACAGATATCTGCGTGCAAGTACCGGGTCACTCGCGGTGCGCTGCAACTCCCGTAACATGGTTCTGCGGCGTTCGGGATCGGTTTCGCGCATCCGGCGTCGGTTGCGGTCGGCCTGAGCGATCACGTGCTCGATCGCGATCGGGCGGCGCTGCCGAATATACAGATCGAGTAAGTCGTCGGCGCTGCCGCCTAGAACTTGGAGCAGCTTTTCGGTCAAATTGAACGCGTCGTGAATGCCACCGTTCATGCCCATGCCACCGCTGGGGCTGTTTAGGTGGACCGCGTCGCCCGCGAGCAGTATCCGACCTAAGCGATAGGTTTCTGCCACGCGCTGATGGATCCTATAGGCCCGCTTGTGCAGCACGCGGTAGCGGTTTGGCAGCCGTACCACGTTCTGCAATTGCCGCTCTATCGCCTCGTCCGTTATGGCCTCTTCGGCGCTCTGCCCGGATGCAGGGTAAAAGCTACAGCGCCAGACCGTCGGCAGGCGCAATAGGCTGTACGTGCCCGTCGGCGACCAGACGTAGTTGACCCCAGACAGACCTTCAAGCGCCCGGTCGAATGGGAAGTCGGTCGTCACTAGGATCGTGGTTTCAGGGTAGGTCTCGCCGTGACAGCCAATGCTGCAGCTTCGGCGTACAATGCTGCGGGCGCCGTCCGCACCGATCAGCCAACTCCCAGCGATCCGTACGGCCCGGCACTCGGCCCAGACTCCGTCGGCATCCTGCCCGACAGCATCGACCGGGCTGTCGAAGCGGAGGTCCGCAAGCGGATTTTCCGCAAGTCGTGCGACCAGCAGGCGCTGCAGCTTTTGCTGCTCGCACTGCAGCCGGTAGGGATGAGCGGTGTCGTTTTTCAGAACGTCCAGATCGAATTCGGCCCGTTCGCCGGTCTCATGCAGCCGGATTTGCCAGCGGGGCGTCACTAGGCCTTGGGCGACCAACTCGGTCCCGAGGCCGTAGTCGTCGAGCATGTCGAGCGTCGGCGGGTGGAACGTCGATGCACGCAGATCGTCCGGAATCGAGGGTTCGGATTCGAACAGAATCACCGGCACGCGGGCCGCGGCGACGCGCAGCGCGGCAGTCAGACCGACGGGACCGGCGCCGACGATCAGCACCGGCCTCATGAGGACGCAAGTCGCGCGGCCCAGCCGCCGTAGAGGTGCGATTCGGGTCCCGGTCCCGGCTCGCCGGTAATTTTCGCCAACGCCCACGCGAGGCACAGATTAGACGACAGTACCGGCACGCGGCGCACGGGCTCTAGCGCGAGGATCGCGCGCAGGCTCGGCATACCGGTGCCGGTCAACAGGATCGCATCGGCACCCCGCGTATCGAACGAGGCAGCGGTATCGAGCACCGCCGACGTGGTCAGCGCGTAAATGCGATGGGCTCCAGTAGGTGCCAGCGGCAGCTGCAACGTCGCGGTCACCCGCAGGCCCTGGCGCTCCCAATGCTTGCGGCCGGCTTCGGTGAGCCATGCCGGATACGGCGAGATCAGTGCGATAGCGGTGACCCCGAGTTCGATCAGCGCCGCCTCGACCGCGGCCGCCGCGGTGAGGATCGGATAACCTTTTCGCGCCCCGATCGATTCGAGCCGCCGCCGTTCGTCATCGACCTCGGCTCCATACGAGGAGCCCGTGCAGGCGAAGCCGACCGCGTCCAGCGCAATCTCGTCGAACCGATCGACGAATTCCCCGAGGCGTTCGCGATAGTCGATCAGCCGCTCGCCTAGTGCCGGTTTCGAGCTGGTCAGGCGCGCCGCCAACACCGCGCATGCTGGAGGCAGCAAAATGCGCAACTCGGTCTCGGCAGTCGGGTTGCCCTGCGGCGTCAACACTCCAAATAACCCAGCGCGGCCGTATTCGCGCGGGTATTCGATGCTCTGCAGCCTATCGGCGGCGGTCGGATTACGCTTGCTCATGTACATTAGTAGACCATAAACCGAGCGACGCGGATTTGCCTCGCGTCGAATTGCCGCTGGAGATGCCACCGATGTATCAGCCGAATACCGCCGAGCAGCCCTGCGAATTCGCCGTCCGAAGTCGTGTTACTGCTTTCATCGACAATGCATTTCTAGCGCCAGGCTCCGGCGCTGCGTTACCCGTGATCGATCCCGCGACCGAGCGATTAGTAAGCGAGGTCGAGGAGGCCGACCCTACGGTCGTCGACTGTGCAGTTCGCGCCGCGCGGCGTGCATTCGCGAAGGGGCCCTGGCCGCGGATGGAGGTGGCAGAGCGGCAAGCGATTCTGCGCAGGCTCGCCGCGATGATCGGGCAGCATGCGCGCGAGCTCGCGTATCTTGAATGTCTTAATTCGGGAATTCCGATGCGGCATCTGGCGCTCGGACAGATTCCGCGCGCGGCCCTTAACTTCGAATTCTTCGCCGAATTCATCGGCCAATGCGCCGGTGAGCTGTATACACAGGAATCGCGCTACCTGACTCTCGTCACACGCGAACCGGTCGGCGTCGCCGCCTTGATCGGACCATGGAACGCACCATTGGCATTGACGTCGATGAAGATAGCCGGCTGTATTGCTTTCGGCAACTGCTGTGTTGCGAAACCGGCAGAGCAGACGCCGCTCGCGGTTGCACGGCTGATGGATCTCGTCGTCGATGCGGGCGTGCCGCCTGGAGTCGTAAACATGGTCTGCGGCCGCGGCGCAGTCAGCGGCGAGTCTCTGGTCCGCCATCCCGAGGTTGATCTCGTATCCTTTACTGGTGGAACCGGTACCGGGCGTACCGTGATGGCGGCGGCCGGGTCGGGCTTGAAGCCCTGTTCGCTGGAACTCGGCGGAAAGTCGGCCAATATTGTCTTCGCGTCTGCCGATCTCGATCGGGCGCTGGATGGCGCGCTGCTCGGCATCTATTCGAATAATGGACAACAGTGCCTTGCGGGGTCGCGTATCTTGGTCGAACGCTCGATCGAAGTCGAATTCATCGACGCATTCGTTGCGCGGACTGCCAAGCTCAAGTTAGGCGATCCGATGGATCCGGTGACCGAGATTGGGCCGCTCGCGTTCGCCGCGCATCTCGAGCGTGTGCTGTCCTACGTCGAGGTGGCTAAATGCGATGGCGCACAAGTGCTGGTTGGCGGCGGCCGGGCGCCGGGTTTCGAGCGCGGCTTCTACATGCAGCCGACGGTCGTGCGGGCATCGGACAACCGCAGCCGAATTTGCCAGGAGGAGGTGTTCGGTCCGTTCGCGACATTCCTGGCGTTCGATAACCTCGACGAAGCGATCGCAATGGCCAACGATTCCCGCTTCGGCCTCGTCGCCTATGTCTGGTCGGATCATGTACCTACCGTGCTTCGCGCGACCCGCGCAATTCGCAGCGGCGTGGTTTGGGTGAATACTCCGATGGTCCGCGAACTGCGCGCCCCGTTCGGTGGCGTGAAGGACTCGGGCATGGGCCGGGAGGGCGGTCGCTCGTCGATGCAGTTCTACACGGCGGAGAAGAGCACCACATTACCGATGGTCGCCGTTCCAATGACCAAACTAGGTTCGAACTGATTTGTGCGCCAGTGCGGCATACCACGACCCGGGTCCATCGAGTCGCGGCAGATGAATCTCCTCGATTAAATCGGGTGCGAAGCCGGCTTGCGTGAGCAGACCGCGCACATCTGCTTCGGCGAAGACCTGCCAGAACGGCTCGTTGTTATATTTTGTTTCCCAAGCAAACATAAAGCGCTCGAACGGCGTGCGATCGCCTCGGACCGGTACATCCTGGTGGACCGCAATCCCGCCCGGACGCAATATGCGATGCGACTCTGCAAACAGGCGCGTCATCGTTTCACGGGAGATTTCGTGCATCAGATTGTGCGAAACGATGAGGTCGAACGAGGCGTCGGGGAATTTCAGGCGGCCGGCGTCCATCTGATGAAAGTGCACCGCGACGCCAAGCGCCTCGGCGCGGGCGTGCGCGTATCGCAGGATCGCAGGACCGGCATCGACCGCGTGTACCTCCGACTCTGGAAAACCGGCGGCGTACGCGACCGAAGCCCCGCCGGCGGAGCAGCCGAGATCGAGGATCCGCGGCGGCAGGAAATTCGGGAAGCGCTCGGCAAGCAAGCCGATCACCGCGCCGGCCTTGCTGTCATGCCTACCGATGCCGGCGCCCGAGGAATAGAGATTGCCGCCGCTCTCATAAAGCGCTCCGGCCATGATGTCGTCCTCGCCGACATTACGCATGTAGCCGCCGGGCTGGCAATGTATGTCCGCTGCGAGTACGTCGCCGGGCGGCACAAAATCCCCATCCAACGACAGCGAACCCTTGGTCGCGCCGGGTCTCGTCAAGCGCTGTGCCGCACCCCGCATCCGTGGGAGGTCGTGTTCGATCGTACTTTCCACCGCATCCCACATCATCTCCTGCGCCGTGCGCGTAAGTGCGCTCCAGACTCTGTAGCAAGGTTCGTCCGCCAGCGCCGCTCCGATTTCCTCAACCGTCGCGGGGCTGTGTCTGTACCGAGCTTTGAAGCGCGGTTCGGCGCGCCTCGCGTAGGCCGTTTCGTTGGCCTTGATCATTGAGCGCATGTGGCGTTTGAGGCCGATGATGAACTGCGCTCTGGCAAGATCATCGGTCGATTGTCGAGCCAGCATCTCGTGCATCGTGCTGCGATCCATCGTCATGCCCCAGTTTGCTGCCGGAGCGGCCAAGATAGCAGTTGATTCCTTGCCGTTACAACAAGGCCTGACTGGTCGGACGCGGCGGGTTTAAAATTGCGGTCATGACGACAGAACGGCCGACAGCCATGCTCGGTGCTATCCGCGCAGTAACCTACAGTGTGCCGGATTTGCGGGCAGTCGAACGGGCGTACCTCCACGAACTCGGTTACAAAGTCGTATCTCGCGGTCGAATCGACGGGAAGCTGGCGCGTTCTTGGGGTGCGCCCGCCGTCGAAGGCTTTGCGCTGCTGGTCCTTGCTCCCTCGAGCGGCGAGGAGGTGTATCTGCGATTTGTCGAGGACGTCGACGCGGCGGGTTGGAAGCCGTTCGAGACATTCGGTTGGAACGTCACCGAGTTCGTCGTGCAGGACGTCGACGCGCTGGCCGCACGGCTCGATGGCGGCGCCTTCGAAGTCATCGGGCCGCCGAGGTCTTTGACGCGTTTCCCAATGATCCGGGCAATGCAGGTGCTCGGGCCCGCCGGCGAATGCTGCTACTTCACACAGGTGGGTCTGGACTCCGGCATGAATCTCGCCGCCGCGCGCTCCTTCGTAGGCCGGGTGTTCATCGTTGTCGCCGCGGGCCCGGACGTCGATGCGCTATTCGCGCCATACACGGCTTTTGGCAATGCCACGGATCGGCCCGTAGCGACGCCGGTTCGCGTGATCTCCAAAGCGCACGATCTGCCGCCGGAGACGGTGCACCGCCACGGCCTCGTTCGCTTAGGTGAAGGAACTTTGATCGAACTCGACGAGTATCCCCCGCGCGCGCATCAGCGCAATGTAATTAGCGGCAGGTTGCCTCCGGGGATGGCAATCGTGACGTTCAATGTCGATTCACTCGGCGCTCATGCGCCCCTTGACGGGCGATCCGCGAGCACCCTGCCCGGGATTGAAGGCCCATCGGCATGCCTGCGCGGTGCGACCGGCGAACTCATCGAAATCGTCGCCGTTCGGCGTAGCTAAAGCGAGACGGTAACCACGAACACCGGATTGTCGGCGAATACTTGAAATTGGGCGGCGACTTTCTGCATTTCGGCGGAGCCGACGTCAGCTTCGAAGCCTTGCATGTCCTTGATGCGCAGGATCTCGAAGTACTGATACGGTGAATCGCCACCGCCGAACAATCCTTGTGCCTTCAGGACTTCGAATCGTTCGACCGACTGCAATGAGCCGGCGGTCGGCAGGTCCACGTCCCGTGCCCACCGCTCGTATTCGGCGGCGGTAGCCGGATTCTTGAGATTGAATAGCACGATCACGGTGGCCATCGCAGACTCCTGGGTATTTTTTTGGGGGGGAGGGCATCGGCGGATCGCATACCAGGCGCGCAGACCCTCCATCTGGGGCGGTTCGACCGGTAGGCGACGGGACTCAGTCTAGCAGCGCTTGCGTCGCGCAGGGACAGTTGCAATTTGCCATAGATTGGATACATTTCGTGCGATGAGCGAGGTACTAAGCAATGATTGCGACTTGCGCGGCAAAGTGGCGGTCGTGACGGGCGCCGGAAGGCGCGAAGGGCTTGGGTACGCGATCGTGCAGCGCCTCGCCGCCGGCGGCGCTGACGTCGTGCTGTCGGACATCGGCGAGTCGGCAGATGCGGCGACCCCCGAGGCGATGGTCGGCGCGCGTTCGGAGATGGAAGTTTTGGCCGCGCAGACAGCGCGCGAGCACGGCGTGAGGGTGTTGACTTTCGCGTGCGACGTCCGCGACCTACGCCGCGTGGACGATCTTGCGCGCTTTGCGCAGGTCAATCTCGGCGCTGTCGACATTTGGGTCAACAATGCCGGAATTGGTTACATCATGAAGCCCTTGCTGGGAGTCAGCCCAGAGGATTGGCGTGCGGTCATCGACGTGAACTTGACCGGCTGCTTCAACGGCATTCAGGCGGCGGCGCGAATCATGGTCCCGCAGGGACGAGGCGGCCGCATCGTCAATATCGCGAGCCAGGCAGCGAAATCGGGCTTTCCGTTCGCGGCTGCGTATTGCGCGTCAAAACATGGCCTGGTCGGCCTCGTGCGTTCGGTCGCCATCGAACTCGGCGAACACGGAATTACGGTGAACAACGTTTGCCCGAATCACGTCACTACGGGGCTCGGCGCTTGGCAGAACGCGTATTTCTCGCAAAAACTGGGCCTATCGCTGGAGGAATACCTCGAGCGTATGCGTAATCGCATTCCATTGCACCGCTGCGGATTGCCGGAGGATACAGCCAATGCGGTTGCGTTCCTGTGCTCGGCTTCCGCCGCGTACATTACAGCCGAATCAATGAACGTATCGGGCGGCGAGGAGCCGCACTGAGGCCCGTTTGATCGCCGCGAACCGCGGCCAGGGTGGCCTGTGACGGCCGTGGCGACTTCGGTAGGCTTGCGATCGGAAGAGGCCGCCCCCTGATCGCAATTGAAAATTGCATTTTCATTTACGGCTTGAAATGAATTGCATACAATCGAGGTAGGATAGTAGCGGAGCGACGCAAACATGTCATTCGAGCTGCATCATGAATTGAAGGTAGGCATCGAGAGAGATTGCGCGGCGCGGCAGTCATTCGTTTCGGAGCTGCGCTCGCACATTCTAAACGATATGGCAGCGGCGATGCGTCGCTCGTACGAGCAAAACGTACTGCCGGAGTTCGAACGGGCCCACGGGCGTGCGCCGGCGACGCAGGACGAAGTGCACGATGCGATGCGCGATGACAGCTATTTCAAATTCTATAGTTCGATCCGCTACAACGCGCAGGAGATGGTTTGGCGCTCGGTCATGCCTAGCGTTGAGCGATCGCTGCCGCAAATCGAGGCGAACATCCGTTCGCTGAGCGGCAAAACAGGCGGTAAATTGTCGCTCGATCCGGATCTGCCGATCCCAGAGAACGTTGATGGCCTGCCGGTGCATTTGATGCCGGGCGGATACGCGCCGTCCGCGGCGCCGGCCGCGGGCGCGATCTACGACAATGGACTCGCGGTGTTTGCCGCCGGATTTATGGGACGGAACCTCGACGATATCGGCCTATCGATGTCCGCGTACGTCAAATTCCGCTACCCGGATTTCAAGCCGCAGCGCATCCTTGACTGTGGCGCCACCGTCGGACACAACACCGTGGCGTGGGCCGCGACATTTCCGGATTCCGAGGTGCATGCGATCGATGTGTCCGCGTCGGTGCTGACCTACGGGCACGGTCGCGCGGAGAGTCTCGGTCACCGCGTCCAATTCACGCAGATGGACGCGACCGACCTCGACTACCCGGATGGGCACTTCGACGTCGTTTTTTCTTCAATGTTCCTGCATGAATTGTCGCTGCGAGACATACAAAAATTTTTCCGGGAGGCGCATCGTGTGCTGCGGCCCGGCGGAATGTTGATCAACATGGAATTGCCGCCGAACCGTGAACTCACCCCATACGATCAGTTCTATCTGGACTGGGACTCGTATTACAACATGGAGCCATACTATCGAACATTTCGTGACCAGAATCCGGAGGATCTGGTAGAGGCCGGCGGTTTTGCGCGGTCCGATTACTTTCAGTTCGTCGTGCCGCAATACTCTTACATGGCGGAACGCGACTTCGTCGAGTCCATAAGGGCGCCACAAAGAATCGACGGTGATACCGGGCGCCTGAGCGCGCGCCTGCAGTGGTTCGGGTTCGGCGCCTGGAAGCGCCAATGAACGGTGACGGCGAGAGCACGCAATTCAAGCGTCAGGCATTTTTCGAGTCCGACGCCGTCGACCAGATTCTAAGCATGGTGTTGGAGTTGGCGGCCGAGCAGTGGGTGCTGCGCGAGCGAGTGTTTGTGATTGAATGTGCGGCCGGAACGCTTGGCCTGAATCTCGGCGCGGCGGTGGAAAACTACCGGTTAAGCGAAGCGGAACAGACGACGCTTGCGGAGATGCGCAAAACGATGATCGATAATCTGATGCGCGCCGTAAACCGCGAGCATCGCCACACGCGACCGCAGCTCAAGTCCTGAGCGATTTGGTGCGGTCTTTGCCGAAGCTAGCTTACCTACACATTCTGCTGATGGTGTTCTGGATTGGAACCGACATCGGTGTATTCATCGCCGGCCTGCGATTCATGGATTCGAAGCGTTCCCTCGCCGAGCGCGCCGCGGTAATCGATCTTGGTATGGTCATCGACCGCTTTCCGCGGATCTGTTTCGTCGCAATCCTTCCCGTCGGTCTGCAGCTCTGCTATTCCTTACGTCTGATGCCGGCGCTGTCGGCACGGCTTCTCACGCTCGCATGGATCACATGCGCCGTTTGGCTGACGACAGTTGTTGCTGTGATGGTGATGCACGGCAAGCCGATGGCGAGGCGCTGTCAGCGGATCGAGCGTGGATTCCATGTCTTGGCGGTTCTCGTATTCACATCGCTTGCCGCAGCCGTGTGGTTCGAGCGCATCGAGGCGCCGGCTTGGCTCGCGGGCAAGTTTCTCGCCTATGCCGGGATCTGTCTGTCGGCAATTCTGCTCGAGCGCGCATTCGGACCGGTCGTCGCGATATTTGCCTCGATCTCGACGAATGGCTCGACCGCCGAGCGGGAGGCAGCCCTACGCGCCCACATGGTTCGGACCTACGTATGGGTGCTCGCGATCTATGCGGGGGTGCTGATCTGCGGATACCTCGGCACCGTCAAACCGTAACTGGCGCAGCGACCGATGAATACAGATCTGTTCGAGCGCGCATCGCAGATCGAATTGAAATTGCTGCGCCGCTTTTTGATGGTCGCAAAGATGGGAAGCTTCGCTGCCGCAGCCCCGCAACTCGGTTTGACGCAGCAGGCGCTCGGCGCCGGAATAGCGAAGCTGGAGGACGAACTGGGGGTCGTATTGCTGAACCGTGGCCCCGGAGGAGCGGCCACCGTGACAGCGTACGGATCGCTGTTAATACGGCATGCGAAACATATTCTGACCTCGACCGAGCGCGCCCGCGAGGAGCTGCTTGCCTATCGGGACGCGCGTGGCGGCAGCGTCGCCATCGGGGTCGGCGAGGCATTCCCGGCGGAGGTGATCGCGACGGCGGTTCGCCAATGCCATCGCGATCGCCCCGAGATCCGAATATCGATCATCGAGGGATATTCGGAGATACTTCTCGAAAAACTTGCCGATGGCGAGATCGACTTCATCGCAGGTGCGGATACCGCCGCGTCTGGCGACGGACTGGAGCGATTTCCGCTGTATACGGCGCGCGACGTCATAATAGCTAGGGTCGAGCACCCGCTCGCTTCGAGCCGCAGAATAAAGCTGCGCGATATGCGCGAATTCACGTGGATGGTGCCACGGTCACGTCCTCTCGACGCGCGCGTAATCGCCGATGCGTTCCGCCGTGAAGGGCTCGATGCACCGGCCCGCTTCATTTGGACCGATGCGCCGAACGTCGGGATGATCATGCTTTTGTCGGATGATTTTCTGTTCATGACCTCGCCGGCGATGGTGACGGAGCAGCTCAGCGATAAAGTCGTCGTCGCGCTGCACGTCAAGACGCCGAGCGTGGAACGTCGCGTCGCATTGATCTATCGCGGAGACACATCCTTGAATCCCAGTGCGATTATGCTGATGGACGACCTGCGCAACAGGGCGCATACGCACATCGACCGCCTGAGTTATGCATCGCCGCTTAACCCAGGTCGGCGAATCGGCGATGCGACCTAAGGTGCCTGCGAGCGGGCGAGATTCAGCGGGCGCAGTACCGTGGCGCATATTGCTGATAACCCTATTCGCGTCGACGCTGTCGAACATGGATCAATCCTTGTTCGGCTATGCGGTACCCGGCGTGATGCACGACTTGAAATTCAATCTTGCCGGAATTGGCATGATGATCTCCGCCTCATTCGCTGTCGCGATCTTTACGGCACCGGCGCTCGCGTCGAGAGTGCCCGTATGGGGCGCTCCGGCCGTGCTCGCGGTGAGCGTCGCCGGTTCCGCCGTGTTCGTCGGTCTGCAGGCTTTCGTCACCAATGCACCGCTGTTCGCGACGGTTCGAGTGATCGGGTTTGGGATCAGCGCTGCGATCATACCGATATCGAGTGCCTACTTGGCGACTCATTCGCCGGATCGCGGTCGCGCGCTGCTGATTGCCGTGCAACAGTGCGGCTATCCGCTCGGTTGGTTCATCGCATCGGTATTCGCCGCGCCGCTGATGACCGCTCACGGTTGGCGGGCGCCGTTCTTGATCGCGTTCGCGGTAATCCCGCTGTCGGTGCTGATCTACCGACAGCTGCCGACTGCGCGCGGCGGGACTGGGAGCGCACCATTCACGCGCGAGCTGCTGCGCCGAACGGATTCTCGGGCGTTGTTCGGGCCCGATCTGCGGCGCTTGACGGCGACGTTCGGCGCGGCGTTTTTTCTTTACGGCGGTGCGGTCGGCGGGACGAGTTTCTATCTACCGACGTTTTTCGAGCAGGTGCGCGGTTACGACGCCGCGACTGCCACGCGAGTCGTCGGCCTGTCGTATGCCGTCGGCATGATCGGTTACGTCGGCTCGGCGATCGTCAGCGAGCTGTGGCTGAGCCGAGTTGCGACGGTGGTGCTCTGGCTGCTGGCGGCGACCGCAGGCCTGCTGGTGACGATCTGGTTGCCGCATTCGGTGCGAGCGGATACGGTCGCGTTCGGGCTGACGACAATTTTTTACTATGGCACCAGCTCGATCATGCTGACCTGTTTGTTGGAGCGCTTTCCGGCCGACCTATGTGCCGCCGCGGCGGCGATAGCTGGCACTGCCTGCATCAGTCTGGGATTTGTCGTATTCCCGTTGGTGACGGCTGCGGCTGTGAATGTCTATGGCTGGCAGACGGGGTTTTCAACTGTGATTGTTCCGGCAGTCTTTTTCGCCGGCTTGTTGATTGCGAGTGTGCCGAGGGTATCCGTGCGCGCGGCCGCGGCTACACACTGATTTTGGATCCACGCCTGTGTCGTTACCACTGCCTTCAAATTTGTACCCGAACCTGTTCGCACCATGGCGGACGGGTCGGCTGCGTCTGCGCAATCGAATTGTGCACGCGGCAATGACGACGCGGCGGGTTATTGATCAGACGCCGACCGCGGCGATGGTGCAGTATTACGCGAACCGGGCAAAGGGTGGCGCCGCGGTTGTCGTCACGGAACCGCTGAATGCGTCGCGGCTGCAGACGCGCGGCCACTACGTACGGGTTTGGAACGACGACAACCTCGATTGGCTCAAGCGCTGGGCTGACGCGGTCGAATCCTACGACTGTCGCTTGATCGGTCAGATTCAGGACTCAGGGCGAGGCCGTCACGAGCGCGGCAGGAATCCGAATGCAATCGGCGCAAGCGCGTTACCGGACGATCTGTCCTGGACCGTGCCACGTATGCTGACGGTCGGGGAATTGCACGGAATGATCCAAGACTTCGGTCAGTCCGCGGCCCGACTCGAGCGGTGTGGATTCGCTGGCGTCGAACTATCGGCCGGTCATGGACATTTGTTCCACCAGTTCATGGCGCGCCGGTCCAACACGCGCCAGGACGAGTTCGGCGGCGATCTCGACGGACGCCTACGCTTGCTGACCGCAACGATCGAATCGATCCGCGCGGCCTGCGGGTCGGATTTCTTGATCGGCCTGAAGATGCCGGGCGACGATGGCTTGCCAGAGGGCATCGATCCGGATCAGGCCGCCGAGATCGCCTCGCGCGTGACGCAAGGAGGCGACGTCGACTATATTGCATTCTGCCAAGGGGCGCATGCGCGTACGCTGGATTGGCACATTCCCGACATGCACTGGCCCCGCGCACCTTGGATGCCGCTGATTCGCCGCTTGCGGGCACATGTGCGCGGCACGCCGGTTCTTGCCCTAGGATTGATCACCGACCCTGCCGAGGCCGAAGGCATTCTCGCGCGCGGCGAGGCAGACCTTATCGCCCTTGGTCGACCGCTGTTGACCGATCCGGCGTGGCCCCTGAAAGCCGCACACGGCCGTGAACGCGAGATTCGTTACTGCGTATCCTGCAACACCTGTTGGGGTCAAATCGTCGAAGGCCAGCCGCTCGTCTGCGACAACAATCCGCGTGTCGCGATGCGGGACGAAGTGGACTGGAATCCGAGGCGCGCGCGGAAGCGGCTGCGCATTGCCGTCATCGGCGCCGGGGTCGCGGGCCTCGAGGCGGCGTGGATTGCCGCCGCGCGGGGCCACACCGTCACCGTGTTCGGCGCATCGGCCGAGGTCGGCGGAAGTACTCGCCTGCACTCGTTGTTGCCCGGCGGGGAGTCGTTGTCGAGCGTCTACGATTTTCAATATCAGCAGGCGCGCCGATTCGGCGTCAATTTTGAGCTCGGCGTGCGCGCACAGATCGGGGATCTGCAGGCGGCGGCGCCGGACAAAATCGTATTCGCGGCCGGCGCGTCGATGCTTTGGCCGCGAGGGTTGCCGATTGCTTGGCGCGAAGATGGCCTGCTGCTCGATGCGCGCACCGCAGCCCGCGAGCTGCATGGACTGCGCGCATGCCAGGGCGGCACCGCGGTGCTGTTCGATATGGATCATACAGAAGGCACCTACGCGGTCACGGAGCTGCTACGCCGGCTCTTCGACCGTGTCGTCGTCGTCACGCCGCGAGATGCGATTGCGGCCGACGTGCCGCTCGTCACCCGTCTTGGCATCAACCGTCGCTTCGAGAAGCTCGATATCGAGGTGCTACCGTTCGCGGAACTCTCCGAGGAATGCGAGTTCGAAGAGGGGCGCATCGCCTACCGGAACGTGCATACCGGACGGGTTCGCACGATCGACGGTGTCTCCTTCGCATCCTACGCGACGCCGCGGGTACCGCGCGACGCGCTGCTCGGACTATTGCAGACGCTGCAAATCCCGATCGCGACGATCGGCGACGCCAAAGCACCGCGGTCTCTGCTCGCGGCCACATCTGAAGGTCATGCCGTCGGGGTGAACCTCTAGCCGCGCGGCACCGGCGGGTTCGAGCGCGCTAAGTCCGCCGTGCGCGCATCCTAATCCTCTTCCCGGAATGCGGCGAGCGGCAGCGGAGGCGCTTCGTTCACGATAATCGCCTGGCGGCGCAGGAAACGCGTAAAGCCGTCGATTCCCATCCGCGACGGTCCTAGGCCCGAGTTGCGGAACGACTGCTTGCCTGCTTCGAAAAATAGCGCGGTCAGCGCCGCGTCATTGATGCTGATCGCGCCAGCCTCGAGGCGCTCGGCGATCGGCTCGCAGGCCTCCGACGTCGGCCCAAACACGGCCGCCGACAGGCCGAATTGCGAGTCGTTCGCTAGAGCGACCGCTTCGTCTGGATCGGCGAAAGCCATCACAGGCATGATCGGCCCGAACGTCTCCTCGCGCATCACGAGCATCCCATGGTCGACGCGCGTCATCACGGTCGGCGCGAGCCACAGGCCGCCGCCGTGGTGCTCAATGCATCCGCCGGTCATTATCCGGGCCCCCTTCTCGCGGGCGTCGTGGATCTGATCCGCGAGCTTGGAGGCCTGGCGGTCGAAGATGATTGGGCCGATTTCGCCATAGCGCGGATCGGGATGAGTGAGCCGGACCGCGCGCGCCTTCGCGCACAACATCGTGACGAACTCATCGTGCGCTTCCTGAGCGACGTAGATACGTTCGATCGATTGGCAGGCCTGTCCGGTAGCGAGCACCGCACCGCGCAGAGCCGCATCGGTTGCGGCGTCGAGGTCGGCACCGTTGAGCACAATCATCGGATCCTTGCCGCCGAGTTCTAGGAACGCCGGAATTAAGAGTTCCGCGGCGCATAACGCGACCTTGCGTCCAGTCGCCACGGAGCCCGTGAAACAGACGCAATCGCCGCGCTCGATCATCGAAGCGCCGGTTGCGCCGTCCCCAGGGACGATCCACAGCAGGTCGCGCAAGGCTGCGACCGAGGCGATCGCCTCTGCGAGCGGCGCGATGAACCGCGGCGTCACCTCGGAGGGTTTGATCCAAACCGCGCAGCCCGCGGCGAGCGCAGGCAGCGCATCGATCATCGCAAGCAGCAGCGGAAAGTTCCAAGGTGAGATGACCGTAACCAGGGGGTAGGGCACGAGGCGGGCCCGGTGGCGGATGCTTGGCATCGACCGGCCCCGCATCCAAGACCCCACCGCGGTCGTTGCGCAAATTGTGCGCCAGGCGCGGGCGGCGGCGATCACTGCATCGATCTCGATGTCGGCGATGCGGGAGCGGCCTGTATCCTCGGCAAGCGCTCGCTGCAGGTCCGTACGGCGATCCGCGAGGGTCGCGGCTAGCGCCTCGATGGCCGTGAGTCGCGCATCGATGCCGCCTTGGTTCCACGCGTGTTGGGCCGCGCGCAGCTCATTCGCGCGGGACGACAGATCCTCATTGGTTGGCGCATGGAAGGCGTAATCGCGCTCGCCGGTCCGCGGGTTGCGCGCCCGAATCAGAAGTCCCGAGCATCGGAGCGTAATGGCGTTCTTCACTTGATGGATTAGGGATCATTGGCGGCACGTGCCAATATACTATTAGTTCTATATCATTTCATTCCGGGAGATACCGGGGCGGATATCATGAGCGAATCGCCAGCCTTTCATGCCTTGGCGTTGCAGTCGACCTGCGCAGCGGTCAACTCGGAGGCCGATCCGAGGATTTCGATGCTCGAGTCCTGCACCCGGATCGAGCGCCAGATTCTCGCCGCCAAGGCGTTCATCGGTCAAGACCTGAAACTCGTCGTGATGCCAGAATACGTTCTCACCGGATTTCCGATGGGAGAGTCGACCGCTCAATGGACCGCGAAGGCGGCAATCTGGCCGGAGGGGCCCGAGTATCGCGCTTTAGGTCGAATCGCCATGGCCGCGGAGATCTTCCTCGCCGGCAATGCGTACGAGGGAGATCGGCATTTCCCGGGCCTGTACTTTCAGACTTCGTTCATTCTGGATCCTTCCGGTCGAGCGGTACTGCGCTACCGGCGCATCATCTCCCTGTTCACGCCGAGTCCGTACGACGTGTTCGATCGGTACTGCGAGGTGTACGGCGAAGATGCGCTATTCCCGGTTGCGCGGACCGAAATCGGATGCCTGGCGGCGATCGCATCCGAGGAGATTCTCTATCCTGAGATCGCGCGCGCATTCGCACTGCGCGGCGCCGAAGTTCTCGTGCACCCATCGAGCGAGGTCGCGAGCGCGCTGCCGTCGCCGAAAAACATTGCGAAGCGGGCGCGGGCGTTCGAGAACATGGCCTATGTGGTTTCCGCGAATACCGCGGGCATCGACGGGATCGCAATTCCGAGGGGATCGGCCGACGGAGATTCGCAAATAGTCGATCACCGCGGACTCGTGATCGCCCAGGCGCGAGTCGGCGAATCGATCGCGGCCAGCGCGGAGATAGATATCGGTGCCTTGCGCCGCTGGCGCCGGCGGCCGGGCTTGAGCAACACACTTTCGCGCCTGCCCTTGTCGTTGTGGCGTCGAGCGCTCGTGGGCCGCGAAATCATGCATCCGAACGGCCTGATCGCGGCTGACGGCGGTGTGACCGCACCGACGTCGACCTTCTATCGGCAGCGCCAATTGCACGCAATTGACCGACTCGTAGCCGAAGGAGTGATCGCATGAGCGGCGCGCACCGAGGTTTCTCCGAATTCAGGGGTGGCTGGCGCGTCGTATTCGCCTCGCTGGTCGGCATCGGTCTCGGCCTATCGCCGGTGCCTTTCTACACGATCGGCATGCTTGCACCCGAACTCGCCAAGCAATTTCACTGGCAATTCGCGCAGATCATGGGCGGCATAACGATTATGACCGGAACCGTCCTGGTCGCAGCGCCCGTAGTGGGATTGCTGGCGGATCGTTTCGGCGTTCGACGTGTCGCGCTGGTCTCGATCGTCGCGTTCGGCGTCTCGTTCTGCGCTTTCGCCGGGACAGCAGGCTCGTTGCCGCTATTTTACGCGAACTGGGCGCTGATCGCAGTCGCCGGCACCGGCACCTTGCCGATCACGTGGACGCGCGCAGTCAACAACAGGTTCGAAATCCGCAAGGGGCTCGCCTTGGGTCTCTCATTGCTCGGCACGGGTCTCTTCGGATTCCTGATCAAGCCGGTATGCGCCTGGTTGATCCTACATTTCGGCTGGCGGATGGCTTATCTTGCGATCGGCGCGATGCCGCTCGGCATTTCGCTGCCGATCGCGTGGGCGTATTTTTACGATACGGCGGATGCGGACACGATAGCGCGTCGAAATCCCGAGGCGCCGGCCGAAGGGTTGTCATTCCGCGAGGCGCTGCAGGAATGGCGGTTCTGGCTGCTGGCATTCGCGTTCGTGCCGATTTCGTTTGCGATCGGGGGGCCGATTCCGAACATGGAGAACATTCTGGCCGTGCATGGCTATGATGCCGCCGACGTCGCTACGCTGGTCTCGTTCATCGGTTTGTCAGTGATCGGAGGCAGGATCTTCGGCGGCTGGTTGCTAGACAGGCTGTGGGCGCCGGGCGTGGCGTTTCTGCTTTTGTCCCTGCCGGCGGTTTCCTGCTGGCTGCTCTCGCGTAAAACGCTCGGTTATTCCGACGCGCTCGTGTGCATCGCGCTGATCGGCTTCGCGGCAGGTGTCGAATACGACCTGATGGCGTTTCTGGTGGCGCGCTACTTCGGCATGCGCGCTTATGCGGCGATCTACGGAACACTATACGGCTGCTTCGCGCTCGGCGCGGGCGTCGGACCTCTGCTGTTCGGCGCCGCGTTCGACCGCACGCATACATACGGTACGATATTGAAAATCTCCGCGTCGATGCTAGTCGCGTCGGCCCTGCTGCTGCTGACCCTCGGGCGGTATCGGAAATTCGCGCCGGTCTCCGCCGCAAACGTGATAGCGGCGGCCGAGCGCACCGCGGATCAGTTACCGATCTGATCAGTGAGCGGCGACGATCTCGAGGAGCGTGCCGTCGGGCGCCCGCATCGTGGCGGCGCGCCGTCCAGCATAGATTTCACCGCTGCGTTCGCGCGGCTCATCAATCAATGATCCTGGTAGCAGATCGAATTCCGGGTGGATCAACGTTGCGATCGCGATTCCGGGCGGTAAGTCGCCGTAATGAGTTGGTCGAACGGTCGCGGCGGCCGGGTATCGATCGAGCTCAAGAAAGACGTCGCGGCCGTGGACCATCGTCGCTATCGTGTGCAGGTCGGATCGCGGCAGGTCGAAGGCATTCGCCAGCATCGTATAGACAATGTCCATCTTACGTCCGACAGTGAGCCGCGCATATTTTTCGAACCATGCGATGGACGCGTCGAGATCCGAGCAAGCCAGCACGAGAATGAACAGCTTGTCTATCAGGCTCCCCGCTCTTGGCAAATCATAAGAAGGTAAATCGGAGCGGATCTCGGTGAGGTAAATGACCTCTTGGTCCGGTCCCATCACTTGCATCGGGAAAATCGCCGGCAACCCGTCGATCTCGCGCGGCGGACCGATGATCTCGAACGGTGACTCGCGCATACGGCGTTCGACCGCGAGCACGTCCCGTACGCAAATCTCGAGCGCGGCCCAGCCGTAGGTGCGCAGAGGGGCGTATCCGGCGACCGATTCGCCGGCGACCAGGCGCAGATAGACGTCTGCGCCTGAGGCGGGTCGCAGTACGAGGAAGCGCCTGCCTTGCGCGGCCGGCGAACCCCAGCTGCGTGCAAGGCTGGCGTCAATCTCGCCTTCCTCGACGATCCGGTAATCGAACCATTCGATGTAGCGTCGCGCGGTCGCAGCGGGATCGGCGACGCGCAGCGTGGCGGCGCGCAGGAGATTCATCGCGTGTTCGTCCGGACGTTAGCGCGCCTCCGGCGGAGCGTCACGGGCGACCTCGACGGCGACGTCCTCGGACGCAATATCCGCACCCGGTCCGGCGGCTGCCTGTTCCGCCTCCTGCTGGACAATGCGCAGGATCCGGGCGATGTACTCCTGCGTCCAGAGGCCGCGCTCCGCCGCCTCTTCTGGGGTCGGCGTGAATTGTTCGATCGCCGTACCGTCGAGCAAGCCCTTGCGTTCGAGAAGACGTTCGAGCGTGTCGATTCGCGTGCGTGCAACCGCGAGTTCCTGAGCGATCGCCATGGCGATCGCCAATACGCGCTCGACCTCCGGCGTCATGAAATACGGGCGTTTGCCGGCGGGCTTGGCAGACGCGGTCGCAAGTGCAGTTTCGATGCTCACGCGGCCTTCCTCGCGCCGACGACGTGCCAGGCGGCCTTCCGGCCGTAGTCCTCGCCTTGGTCATCGGCGGCGTCCGGAAATACGTCGCGGTCGACGAAGGCCGTTATGGCGCCGTGTATCAAATCTGGCTTCTTGAAGCCCGACTCGAGCAGGAAGCTGTCCAAATCGATTTCGTGCATCGTGCTCCAAAAAGGCTCGTTGTTGTAGAAAGCGTCCCAGTCGCGCATCGCCTGTTCGAACAGCGGCATTTCTTTCGAGTACTGTGGTTGCTCGACGTGCAGCATTACGCCGCCCGGCCGAAGGACGCGGAAGGATTCGCGCATGATCGCGCGCATCGACGAGTACGAGAGCTCATGCAGAAACATCGTCGTCTGGACCCAGTCGAACGAGTCGTCCGGAAATCGGCCCAAGTCAGCCCCGTCGGCCTGCACGAAGCGAATGTTGCCTACTCCCAGCGAGCGGGCGCGCGCAAACGCATAACGCAGTACCGGTTTGCTGACGTCGACTGCGACGACCCGGGCCCGCGGGTACGCGGCTGCGATCGGCAGCAGGCTGTGGCCGAGCGTAGTGCCGATGTCCAGGATATCGTTGGGTTCGAATCGCGGCAGGTTGTGGCGGACCCAGCGCAGCACTGCCTGCCCGCCGCCGTCTGAATATCGGCCGAGGGAGCCACCGGTCGTTGCGAATATCCCGCTGTCATAATTGGCGGCCGCCGACACGTCGCCCGGAAAGAGCTCGGTGTGATAGCTGCCGGGCATGCAGTGATGGTCGACCGCCGACACGTACCGCGGAATCTTGACAGCCGGATCGGGATGGAATCCGGTGGAATCCTCGGCGAGGGCGCGCTCAACTTTAGCGGCTAGTTCCTCGGCCTGGCGGACGGCAACCCAGCGGCCCGCCTGTTGCCGCTGTTCCATGGTCATGCGGCGCAACGCCGACCAGGCCTGGTAATACGGGTCGCGCAGCAGCGCCTTGCGTACGTCGTTACGATTTTCAAACCGTCCGCCTTCCGTCGCAACGCGCGGCGCGACGCGCTTCTCGAACACAATCTTGACGGATGGCAGTACACGCGTCGCCAAGTGTCGATTCATCTGCGCCAAGAAGTTGAATCGCTCGATCTCGTCGTGCGTCGTCTGTGGAAAAACTTCGTGGCGTCCGACCGCACGGTAATCCGGGGGCCCCTGATAGCGTGTCTTGATGTCCGTCGCGTTCATTGAAACCTCTGCAGGACGGCGGCATTAAATACCTATAACATTATAGCATTTGAACAGTCGCGACAATCACGCGGAGGGGATTCGATAGCCATGAACGAGGAAATTCGCGCGCAAATGCCTGTCTTGGCGAGACATGAGGGCGACTGGGAGGGAATTTACATTCATGTGGATCCGGACAACCGCGAAATCGATCGTCACGTCGCGAGGCTGCAATGTCGATTCCCGGATTCCGGGCCCTACGCGTACTACCAGATCAATACATACATCTGGGCGGACGGCCGCACGGAGGAGCTGCATTTCCCCGCCGTCTACCGCAACAAGGCGATCTGGTGGGACACGGAACGAATATACGGCAGCGCATGGGAGATCGATCACCGCTCGGTAGTGTTGACCTGGACGCGCAAGGATCTGCCGGAATCTTACTTGTATGAAATGATCCAGATCTCAGCCGACGACGCGCATCGAAGCCGTACCTGGCACTGGTTCGTCGAGGACCGTCTCATCAAGCGCACCTGCATCGCCGAACGGCGCACCGAGGGGCCCGCGAGCTAATCTCCCGGATTACGACCGAGCTATGGTGTCGGTCCGATACGCTGCCGCCGGCGCGCCGCGCGGTAGCCCAGCCTCGGCGAGGAAGCCATAGAGCGGCTCGCCGGGCAGGGCCACCGCCAGAATCTTTCGGACATCGAGCAGCGCAGCAAGATCGATGCCGGTCTCCAAACCCATCGCCGAGAGCATGAAACAAAGATCCTCCGTGACGATGTTGCCGGATGCTCCCGGTGCGAACGGGCAGCCACCGAGACCCCCGAGCGAGCTGTCGATCGTCGTAACACCCTCATCGATCGCGGCGAGCACGTTGGCGAGTCCGAGTCCCCGCGTGTTATGCAAGTGAATGCCTTTCAGCGCGACATTGCCGACCGCGCCGCGCACGAGGCGGATCAGGCGGCGTACCGACTCCGGATTCGCGTACCCCGTCGTGTCCGATAGGCCGACCTCGTCGCAGCCCGCCTCTAACAACTTCTCAGCGAGCATTGCGATCCGAGCATCCGGTATGGGCCCCTCGATCGTGCAGCCGAATGCCGTGGATAAGGAACCCTCGAAATGCGGCCCTTCGGTCGATCGCGATGAATTGAGCAGTGCGCGAATCGCACGCACCTCCTCGAACACTTGGGCATGCGTGCGGTGTAAGTTGCGCAGGCTGTGCGACTCGCTTGCCGACAATGGCAGCGTGATCTTATGGGCGCCCGATTCGATTGCGACCCGTGCGCCGTACAGGTTCGGCACGAGCACCGCGACGGTGAGACCGGCGATGCCGCGTGCGTAGCGAACCAACTCACCGGTGTCGGCGAGCTGCGGTAAAAGCTTCGCTGATACGAAGCTGCCGACCTCGATTTCTCGCACGCCAGCACCTGCCTCCGCCGCAATCCACGCCTTCTTCGCCTGGGTCGGCATCACGGTCGTGATGCTCTGCAGACCATCACGGGGGCCCACTTCACTCACCAAAATCCGCTCGTGCGCCACGATCGCTGCTCTCCGCCGGAAATAATTGTATTATCATTATAGCAAATAGATGGCAACCAGGGTCGACGAGGGCTAGCCAGTAATGAACGAAGAATTGTTGCTGAACGGCGTACGTGTGTTCGAATTCACGCACATGGTCATGGGGCCGTCGGCTGGTCTTGTACTTGCCGACCTCGGCGCCGAGGTCACCCGCATTGAGCCGATCGGCGGTGATCCAACGCGCTTCCTCGCAGGATCCGGCGCCGGCTACTTTGCGATGTTCAACCGGAATAAGCGCAGCGTCTGCGTCAACCTGAAAATTCCTGCTGGTTTAGCTCTCGCGCAGAGGCTAGTGTCTTCTGCAGATGTCGTAATAGAGAATTTCCGGCCGGGTACGCTCGAACGGCTTGGACTCGGGTATGAAGCCTTGAAGTCAGACAACCCGGGGCTCATTTACTGTTCAGCCAAGGGCTTTCTAAGTGGTCCTTTCGAAAATCGTGTTGCGCTCGATGAGGTTGCACAAATGATGGGCGGACTCGCATATATGACCGGACCGCCTGGTCGACCGCTGCGAGCAGGCGCGTCGGTCATCGACGTCACCGGCGGCATATTCGGCGTGATCGGCATTCTCGCTGCGCTCCAACGGCGGCAGCGAACTGGCAAGGGTGCCCATGTTAAGTGCTCCCTGTTTGAGACCACGGCGTTTCTCGTGGGACAACACATCGCGCAGATGGCGGTAACTGGCGAGCCGGCCGCGCCGATGCCGGTGCGAATCTCCGCATGGGCGATCTACGACGTGTTTGAGGCCGCGGGCGGCGAGCAGCTTTTCGTAGCGATTGTGAGTGATGCGCAGTGGCGGGTCTTCTGTGCGGATTTCGCGCTCGAGGAATTCGCAAGTGATCCGGGGCTCGCAAAGAATAATCACCGGGTTGCTCAGCGCGCGCGGCTGCTGCCGCCGATTCGTGCCGCATTCGCAGGGCATGCGCGAGACGAACTGCTCGATCGGCTTGCGCGGATAGGCGTGCCGGCCGCTAAGATTGCCCGGCCCGATGAATTGCTCGCCGATGAGCATCTGAATGCGGCCGGCGGCCTGGTCGATCTGACGCTGCCGGGCGGTCTGCCCGTGCGGCTTCCGGCGCTGCCCATCGAAATCGATGGCAACCGATTCGGCGTCCGTCGAGACTTAGGCGCACCCGGCGCAGACTCGCGTACTGTTCTCGGCGAGCTTGGTTTATCCTCTGGCGAGATTGATGCGCTTATCGTTTGCGGCGCGGTCGCTTGAATCTCGATGTTGAAGGTCAATACGCAGCTGATAGCGATCCGAACGATAGTGCGCAACGGTGAGCAAAATCGGCTTACCGGCATGATCAAAGACGGAGCGAGTGATGCGCAGGATCGCGGAGCGCGGCTCGACGCCGAGCGAACGGCAAATCACCGGATCCGCGAGCATTGCAGCTATCGTCTGGGTCGCCTTGCCGACACGGTAGCCAGCATTTTGAATCAACTTCAGAATTGGTGTCTTCATGAGACTAGCGCGTGTGACGTTTCGACTAAGGGATCCTGGCACGTAGCTGATGATGTATCCAAGCGGCGAGCCGTCGAGATAGCGGACGCGGACCGCGCGCAACACTGGTTCGGCCGGCTCGATGCACATCAACTCTGCGACCCACGGTCCGGCGGGTTCAACGCGAATTGCGAGGACGCGCACCTTGGTAATGCGCCCGAGCTCAAGCAACGAATTCACGGCCTGGTCGATGTTTGCTTCGAAGGGCTTGGCCGGCGGACGGAATATTACCGTGGTTCCGACGCGACGCTTACGCGCGACGAAATCGTTTTGCGCAAGCTCATCAAGTGCGCGGCGCGCGGTAATGCGCGAGACGGCGTAAATTTCCGCGAGTTTCTTTTCGGTGGCCAAGGTCGAGCCGAAGGAGCGTTGACCCGAAAGTATCTCGTCCCGCAACTGCAGGAAGATCTGATGATACAGCGGGATGGCCGCGGATCTGTCGAGGGCGCCGTTTCGCTTGTGCGTCGTTTTCATTAATGGCCGGATACGGACGGACCGGGCCGTCCAACGTTGGTATTTTGGTGACATTCTATTGCAAACTGGTTCCGCATGATAATCCGAGGATGACTCGGGCCGCCACCGTTGCGCGGCGCTACACCGTGCCGACGATCCACAACTCACGAGGAATTTTGGAATATGCAGCATCGAACCGTTGCCGGCACGATCTGGTATACGTCGAGAAAGCCCGAACGCATGGGGGAGCGGCGCGGGCTGGAGCATTTCCGGTTCACGCACCACAAAGACGGCGCGGTCACGTTGCGAGCCTACTGCGAGATCGAGGAGCCGGCACCAACGGTGCTGCGCGACGTCATCTACTCGCTCGATCCCGACGGTAGACCGGCCGGTTGTCTCCTCAGACTCACCGTCGGCGACCATTTCATGGGGTCGGGCTGGATCAACTTCATGCCGAATTGCGTCGAATGCGAGGCGTACGGACCGTCAATCGGACGCCTCTCGCAGATCATCGAACTCGACTCACCGCTCGACGGTTTCGGCACACACCCAATTGTTGCGGACGGCTACCTATTGTCGCGTCTCCTTTTCGAGCCGGGTCAGAAGCGCAAACTGCACGTGATGGTGCCTTCGCCGGATCTTCGAGGCGCGACACCGCCATTACTGACCCACCTGTACATCGACGTGTTGTACATCGGCGCCGATACCGTTGCGGTCCGCGCGGGCACGTTCGCTGCGCGGCACTATCAATTTTTAGACGACGGCTCGGCCGGGTTCAGCGCCCGGCATCCGCCTTACGATGTTTGGATTACCGACGACAAGGATGGGATTTTACTGCAGGGCGGCGTCGGCGGCCAAATGCAAACCTGGTACGAACTCGCGACGCTCGAACGCTAGCAACGCTAGGTCACTCGCACCGGCCCTGGCGCGCCGCGCCGCAGCAATAAACAACCATGAATTGTTATACTATCATGTCAAATCGTCTTTACTCGCCTCGAGAATGCGCGCGCCATGGTGGGCAATGTACAGATGCCGAGTAACTTATTCGAGAAAATTTGGGCGGAACATTTAATTGCGGATGGTGCCGAAGGCGACCTTGTACTCGTCGATCGGATTCTCTTGCACGAGCGCACCGGCGGCATTGCATTGCAGAGTCTTGTGACTTCCCGGCGTCGGGTGCTTGCGCCAAAACAAGTTCTGGCGACTATCGATCATGTCGTCGATACGCGCCCCGGCCGTACGGATGCGTCGGGCACGCCGACCGCTGCGCTGTTCATTGAGGCGACTCGCCGCGAGACGCGGGCTGCGGGGATCACGTTGTTCGATATCGGGGATCTCCGCCAGGGGATTGTGCACGTAATCGGACCGGAGCTTGGCATCGCGCTGCCCGGAATAACATTAGTATGCCCCGACAGCCACACCGGCACACAGGGGGCGCTCGGTGCGCTCGCCTGGGGAATCGGCTCGTCGGAGGCGGAACACGCGCTCGCGACGCAGACATTACGCCTCGCGCGTCCAAAAACGATGCTGGTCACGGTCAAGGGCCGTCTTGGCGATGGCGTCACTTCGAAGGACCTCGCTCTGCATCTGCTCGCCGCACATGGCGCCGCCGGTGGCAAGGGGTTTGCCGTCGAGTTCGACGGGGAGGCGATTCGCGTAATGGAAGTCGAAGCGCGCATGACGCTTTGCAACATGGCGACTGAATTCTCGGCGTTTGCCGCTATCGTTGCGCCGGACCAATCGACATATGCCTACCTCCGTGGCCGGCCCTATGCCCCATCCGGGGAGTTATGGACGCGCGCAGTCGCGCACTGGGAAACACTGTGCAGCGATCCCGACGCGAAGTTCGATGCCGAGATCGTAGTTGACGCATCGGTGGTGTCCCCGATGGTGACCTGGGGCACCAATCCACAGCATGCGATTTCGGTCGATGCTTTGGTGCCGTTCTACGGTGAACTCGCGCGACGTGACCGCCGCGAGGACTACGATCGTGCGCTCGCGTATATGGCGTTGACGCCCGGGGAACCTATGCTCGGCGTGCCGATCGACGGCGCGTTCATTGGGGCTTGCACCAATAGTCGAATCAGCGACCTGCGACGAGCCGCCGCGGTCCTCAAGGGCCAAAAAGTTGCCGAGGGTGTGCGCGCCATCTGCGTTCCTGGATCCACATCGGTCAAGCTCGCGGCCGAAGCGGAGGGACTGGACGAGGTCTTCCGGTCCGCCGGTTTTGAATGGCGGGAATCCGGTTGTTCGTTGTGCTTTTTCGCTGGTGGCGAGAGTTTTGCTCCGAAACAGCGCGTGATAAGTTCGACGAACAGGAATTTTGAGGGACGGCAAGGGCCAGAGGTTCGTTCCCATCTGGCGAGTCCTGAAACCGTTGCAGCATCCGCCGTTGCGGGTTGCATTGCCGACGTGCGCGGCTTCTCTAGCGGCGGATCGACGGACTGAAGATGCGCGCCTTCACGCAGATCACCGCCGTTACCGCGATACTGCTGCGCAATAATGTTGACACCGATGCAATCATACCGTCTCGTGAGATCACTGCGGTCTCGAAGACGGGTCTCGCGCCCGGACTGTTTGCCGGGTGGCGTTATTCGGATCTCGATGGGCGCACGCCCGACCCGACTTTCGAGCTCAATAATCCAGAGTTCCGCGGCGCCGAAGTGCTGCTCGCCGGGGAGAATTTTGGCTGCGGGTCGAGCCGTGAATATGCGGTATGGGCGCTCGCCGAATACGGCTTCCGGGCAATACTCGCCGCCTCATTCAATAGCATTTTCCTTCGCAATTGTGTGCGCAACGGCGTGGTTCCCGCGCAGCTCGGTCCGCCCGATATTCACGAGATCGCAGACTGGGTCGCCGAAGATCCGCAAGTTCACCGTCTCGCAGTGGACCTTGTAGCGACTACAGTTACTACGGGAGACGGCCGCGTTTGGCGGTTCAAGATTGCCGACTATGCACGCGAGTCACTGCTGCGAGGCCTCGACGAGATCGACCGAACTTTGTCGATGGCGACGGAAATCCAAGCGTTTCGCGAAGCGGACGGGCGCAAGCGGCCCTGGGTCTATGAATCAATGAACTCCAAATGAAGGAATGTCGAATGTCGATTGAAACCTACGATCTTCTGGTCCGAAACGTCCGCGTCGTGCGACCGAATCAGAGCTCAGTGCCGCTTCAGGACGTAGCGATTTCCGATGGAAAATTCGCCACAATCGGGCCCGAACTGAATCCCGCGGCGGCGCACGAAATCGTCGATGCGAATGGAATGCTGGGCTTCCCCGGCCTCGTGGATGCGCACATGCATACAGGCATTTACAGTCCGCTTGAGGATGATGCGGTAACGGAGAGCCGCGCGGCTGCTCAGGGCGGCGTGACTTCGAGTCTGAATTATTTCCGCTCCGGTCAGTATTACTTGAACAAGGGCGGCCCGTATGCAGAGTTCTTTCCCGAGGTGCTCGCTATATCGGCCGGTCGTTTTCACGTCGATTACGCCTACCATCTGGCGCCAATGGACGCGCAGCAGATCGATGAGATCGAGATGTTGATCGAGAAATTCGGCGTTACGTCATTCAAGATCTTCATGTTTTACGGCGGTTATGGTTTGCACGGTGCCTCGTCACACCAGCGGGATTTTTTAATGATCGGTCCGGATGACAACTACGACATTGCTCATTTCGAATTCGTAATGCGTGGCGTCAAACGTGCAGCCGAGCGGTTCGCTGATCGCAGGGAATTCATAAGTCTGAGCCTGCACTGTGAAACAGCCGAGATCATGGCCGCATATACGAAGCTCGTGCAGGCCGATGGGAAGCTTTCGGGTCTAAAGGCGTACAGTGCCGCGCGGCCGCCGCACTCGGAAGGCCTGGCGATAACGATCGCCGCATATCTCGCGCAGGAAACTGAATGCATCAACGTCAATCTGCTGCATCTGTCCTCGCGTAAAGCAGTAGATGCAGCGCTCCTGATGGCGAAGACGTTTCCAAAAATCAACTTCAGGCGCGAAGTCACGATCGCGCATCTTTGCATCGACTATGACGTCCATACTACAGTGCTGGCAAAAGTTAATCCTCCGATCCGCTCGCGCGAAGACGTTGAATATCTTTGGATGGCTCTGCTCGACGGTCGGATCGACTGGGTGTGCAGCGATCATGCATGCTGCCGGCACGAGATGAAGCTTGATGGCAGCAAGCCGGACGACGTGTTCATGGCGAAGTCCGGGTTCGGCGGTAGCGAGTATTTGCTGTCTGCGCTAATGACGGAAGGCCGGCGTCGCGGGTTGTCATACAATCGAATCGCGGAGCTAACGTCTTGGAATCCGGCACAGCGCTTTGGTCTGGTGCGCAAGGGTGATATCGCATCTGGGCTGGACGCCGACATGGTTCTGGTAGACCCGGATCGCTCGTTCGTCGTCCGGGCGCAGGAATCCGAATCGGCGCAAGGCTACACGCCATTCGAGGGTATGGAACTCTCTGGAAAGGTCGTGACGACCTACCTTCGGGGCGCGCGAATCTATGATCACGGCGAGATCGTGGGTCCGGCGCGCGGCCGATACTTGCACCGGCCGTATTGACGGGCGATTCCCATTGGGACCGAATTACCAGGCTTCGGGGATGATCGCAATTCCCTCACGAAGCTAGTCTGTGGTCCGCAAGACTTGAGCCGCGCGTGAGTCGGGAGACCGGCAAGGATTAGGCGTCGGAAGTCGGTCGCAGTTACCGAGTCGCGATCCCCTATGTTCGAAAAATCGAATTCGGGAATGCCTTGGCCAGTTCGGGGTGGCTCGCTGCTCCATTTAGGCGAAATCTGGTATATCCAGAGCACTCGCCTAAATGGAGCGGCTGGGGCCCCCAGCCCGAACTGGCCGAGGGGCCCGAATTCGATTTTTTCGTTTTAGGGGATCGCGACTCGGTAACTGCAACCGACTTCCGACGCCTAATCCTTTCCGGTCTCCCCGACTCACGCGCGGCTCAAGTCTTGCGGACCACAGACTAGCTTCGTGAGAGAGGAATTGCGATCATCCC
>CAVYNJ010000007.1:0-230996 GCA_963769895.1 uncultured Gammaproteobacteria bacterium
CGACCGGGCCTGGTCAATGGAGCTCTCTTCGGCTCCGGCGGGGGCGACCCGCCAGCGTTGTTCACGGGCAGGCCGATCGACCTTCCGATCGCGACAATTCGCCTACAGCCGCCTTGACCGACTCATCGCTGGTCACGTCGAGCGGCAGCATCCGGAAACGTAGCTGGCCCGTTTGCGCTCGCGTCTGCTGGTGCCGTAAACCTTGTAGCCGGCCGTCGCGAGGCGCTCGGCCGTCGCTTTGCCAATGCCCGATGAGGCGCCCGTAACGAGCGCGATGGATCTTTCGGTCTTCGTAGGGGTGCCTTTGGGTTGCCGAAGTTGAATATGATGTTCATCATACTTAAGCTCAATTGAAATCCGATGAATCGCCCGGTGACGTCAGCCGTCGCTGCGGGTGAGGTGTTTCAGCGCGGCATCGCGCAGCGTGTCAGAAAGCTTGGGATCGTCGACGGCGCGCGCCAGCACGAGTGCCCCGACCAGGGTGGCCACAGTAACGAGCGCGTGTTCGTGCGCGCCCCGCTGCCCCCAGTCAGGCGACTGGCGAGCAACCACATCGATCATCTCCTTGATGCGGCGGGTAGCCGCGCGCCGTACCTGGGGAGCCTGACGCGGCATCTCCGAACCGAGGGCCGCAACTGGACAGCCAATTTCCACGCTTTCTACGTGCTCCTTCGAGAGGTAGGCGTGCAGCAACCGCTGCAACGCCTGTTCCGGCGGAGCGGTCGCCGCAACGCGCGTTGATGCGGCGACGGCCTCGGCACCGGCGCGGTCCGCCGCCTCGGCAAGCATCGCCTCGCGTGAAGCAAAGTGGGCGTAGAAGCCACCGTGCGTGAGGCCAGCCTCCTTCATGATGTCGGCTACGCTGGTGCCGCCGTAGCCGCTGCGCCGGATGGCACGCGCGGCGGCCTCGACGATGCGTTCGTGCGTGAGTTCCTTGGTTTTGGGTGCGGCTCGTTGCATATGATGCTCATCATACAGAATCGGGTGAAACGTGGAAATCGAGATGCGCGCATAGGCACTTGCACTCTTTAGGCACCCGCAACTCGCTTCCCGTGAGCGCTGGGTCTGCACTTCGCCGCGAGCCATTGTCGGGCCCCGTGATGTCGTGGCCGCGCGCGATTGATCGGCACATGTCAAAACCAAGCGAGGACGACAAAAATCTTCGCGCGCTAGCTATGGATTGCGGAGGGTCCTACCTCTCGTGCAATTCGTTTCGTTTGATGGACGTCCCAACGAGGCCCGTCTCACGGCGGAAATTCCGCGAGCCGTGCAGTCAGGGCATCGGCTTGCTCGGCAAACTTCTTCGCATTGTTCTTCTGTAACTGCGCCAAATTTTGCATCTTCCAACGGATTCCCGGCAGATGTTCAAGATGTGCGATATTGAGCAACGACCAATCGGGCGCGCCTGCCACTAGCGACTACAGGAAGTTCCGCTCGTCGTCATCCATCCCCTGCTGAAGTTCGCGCACCATGCGTTCTCGCGCGGCGAGAAGTGCATCAAGCGGCACCGGCTCGGCAGTCATGCCCTGGAAGTTGTGTTCGTAGTCATGCTGGACGTTCCGTAGCAGCGGGAACAGCACCTCGTGAACAGGCCGGTTGCTGCTGGCTAGGTAAACAACGAAGGCGCGGCGGATTCCGGGCGTGATGCCCTCGTGCGCGAAGAGCAGCATCACGTCGAAGAGGTCGCGCGGGTGCTGGCGATCCAGTCGCAGCGACGAACTTGCCGCCGTACATGTCCTCCAGCGAGACCACCGGGATTTCCAGGTCGGCCATCAGCACGTCGCGGGCCGTGGGCGTGAGCGAGGCGCGACCGCACGGGCTGCACCGTGCCGCGCATCACGAAGTTGGCTTCGACCTTGATCTCGATGCGTCCGCTGCGCACCAGCAGTTTGGTTTCCGGCATCGGCCGCCGGCGCGTGTGTTTGGAATCCCCGCTTCTTCAATCGATCGGCGGCATGCCGGAGCGACGCCTGGATGCGCGCAAGCGCTTTGTCGCGCGACAGCGTGTGATCGGGGAAAACCAGATCGAGGTCCACCGACAGGCGCGGCATGTCGCGTACGAACAGGTTGATCGCCGTGCCGCCCTTCAGCGCGAAGGTGTCGTCCACGAACACCAGCGGTGCGACTTGCGTCAGCAGGCGTGCGGTGTCGAGATAGGTCTGATTCATCTCTTGAGGACCAGTAAGCCATCGGCCGACCGGGATACCCAAGGCCGCTCACTGCCTGTCGGCAATGTGGCCGGATCGAGCTTAGCGGCCCAGGGCAGCGTGCCTTCGCGGCCAAGCTGGAGACACAGCCGCACGGTCTTGACGCTCGTGCAATGCTGCAACAACTTACGCAGCACGTCGGCCCGCAGGCTGTAAGCGCTTTCGACGAGTTCGCGGGCTTCCTGCAACGACTGGCGCACGCCGACTTCGCTCAAGAGTTCCAGCAGAGCGCGCTCCGGCACAGAAACCTGCGGCGTCCCGCTGCGTTTCTCGAACGAGCCGACTTGCAGCAAGGCATTCGGCCGCTCGTCAAACAGGCGCTTGCGGTGGTATTCAGCGGGAAAGCGCTCCGTGAACCACTCTGGCAATTGCCTCGCTGTCCAGCCATCAAGATGCAAAGTGGGCTGCTGCGATACGTACTGGCGCAGGCCATACCAATCAAGCGCCGACTTGCCGCCTACGTGCAAGCCCTCGAAGTTGCGCTGCAGCAACAACAGACTGGGATGCAAACCCAGGGCGTCGTTCGGGCGGCAATACACCCCGCGCGCCAGGCGCATAAGCCAGCCCGCCCGGACGTAATGAACGGCCAAGTCCGCGGAGATGCCTAGCGCCGCTAAGTCCTCCGAGGTCAGCGGCGCTCCCGGTGAGAGTCGGGTGTAGAGCGCGTTTAGTTTGCTTGTGCCAGTCGTAGCCATACTACGATAGTTGACGCTTATTCAAATATTTTCCTACCACCCTCTTTATCACGAGCACCACAACCTAATGCCACCCTCTACAACACCACCGGCAACTATTCCCCCGCCACGACGCGCCCTACGACGCGCCGAACTGCGCAAGATTATCCCGCTGTCGTACACAACCATTTACGAAATGGAGCAACGGGAAGATTTTCCAAAACGTTCTGTTTAACCCCGCGCTGCATTGTTCGGATTCGGATGAGGTTTATGCATGGCTGGACGCACGCAAACAACTCGAGCAACATCCAAGATTGGACGAGCGCCTGCGCCGAATCTTCAATTGCGCAGACGCCGGCCTCTCAAGTCGTGGTTGTAGTTGAACGAGCCATGTCGTGTGCTTTTAGCGGCACCATAATGGACATGCTCATTGCCGTGAAGATCTCGATAGACGACGATCGATGGTGAAGGGTCTTTTCGATGGATAGGAAGGTCTTTTTGATCGATGGCGAATGATGCCGATCGATCTCTTCTAATTGTAGGTGATAGCGGGCGATCGATAGCGATAGATGGCGATAGGTCGGTCACTCCCACTCAATTGTCTCCAGCGCTTGTAAGCATCTGAAAGACAAAGATTTCGTGTCGAAGCGCGCAAATTTTACCGTCAGATTGACCGTCACAATATTTCGCTTGGGGCCGATAGACAGCGATAGATGCCGAAACCGCATTTATGTTCACCGCTATTTTCGCACGACGCAACTGGGGTCCGATCCGCTCCGGCTCACTGCAGCCGTGCTCAGGCAGGCTCGACGGCAATACCCAACCCTTTCGCAGCTTGGCGCACGCGCTTATCGAGACTCAGCAGTCTGAGGCCGACGACCGCGGAACGCGCGACGAGAAGCGATGCGAGGTGAATGGCGTCGAGTGTCCGAATTGGGTCACCGGGAAACGGCTGACGCGCGCGATCGACGATCTCGGCCGCAATTCGCAGAACGTGCCAATGAGCCGCAGCCGCGATCAGGTGCGCGCGTCGGTCGGCGGCCTCAGCTTCCGTCAGTTCCTTGAGCGCCACCACCCGCAGCAATACGCGATCACACTCGATCAGCGTCACGTCCGAAGCGACAATGAGTTCGGCCTCGCCGAGCAGGCGGCGCACCGCCGGTGCGGTCTGCTCGTCAAGGAGCCATGCCAGCACCGCACTCGACTCCGCGTAGAGATTCACCGAGTGCCGCGCTCGTCGTCGAGCAATTGGGCGACGCTATGTCGACGTCCGCCCTGCCTGCGCGGTAGCAAGGGATACAGGTCCGCCCCAGCCGGAGTACCCAAGGTGAGGACGCCACGTTTTGCCAGTGACTGAAGTCCCGCCGGCACCGACGAATCGCCCTGCATTTGCCCGGGTGGCTGAAGCTCGGCCACGACTTCTCCCCGATCGGTCACCAGAACGCTCTCTCCCAGCCGCACTCGGCGAAGGTATTCACTGAGTTTGTTCTTGAGGTCACGGACGCCGACGGTTTTCATAGGAGGTATTGTAGCTACTTGTAGCTACATCGTCAACGAACTGAAGCTGCCCGCGCACTGCGGGTCCGACGCTCGGTCAGCCGATAGATGCCGAAGCCTCGACCAAACTTCCGCTCCGCGCCGCCGATTCCGAGGGCAAATCGGCCGAGTTTTCACAGATTTCGCCGCGAGGAAGGTCCGGTTCAATACGGCTACGTCGCCGCTCTGAAATGCAGCAAAGACCTCTCGGACCAATGCCTTGTTGGCCTTGAGCGAAGCCGGTTGCGCCTCGGCAGCCGTCAATTAACCGACGGGCGTCGTCGCCCAGCCAGCTCCCGCCAACACATTGATACCGCCAGACCACATCCAAGCGTCGCCATGTTTTACGTAGAAGGAGGTTCCCCAGATCGGCCAAACGTCTTGCCCAAAGCATTTGGCATCGTACGAGGCACGGTAAGTCAGCACGCCGAAGTTTGGTGCAAACATCGTCGCCTTGGCGCCGCTGAATTTGAAGCTCTTCACGTCACAGCCCTCGCCCGACCACGCCTTCAGCGCTTGCGCACGCGTCGCGATGTGGTCGCCGAAGATGTCTATGAACTGCATTTCCGGACCGAAAAACTTGTCCATGCGCCCTGCGTCGTGATCTTTCCAGGCAGTCACCATCGGCTGCTCGCGTCTCAACAGGGTTTGCGTGTCGGCATCAGTAAGCGTCGGACCGTCGGTCCACAGCGCACTCGCAGCAGGTCTGACCGCCTTCATCGGATCGACAATTGCAGACTGCGCACGAAAGGCGGCCTTCCACAGCTTGCCTTCACGCACGAACACCGTCGCCGTATAATACGCTGGCACCAACGTCTTCCCATGGCAGACGCCGTTCACATCGGTGCGATGCGTAAGCACCGCCGCACGCGCCGTCAGTGCAGTGGCTTGGATGTGTGTGAGGCGATAACTGTCGATCTGGCACCCGCCCCCGCCCAAGACAGGCACGGCCGTCCGCTCGTCGAGCCGTCCGGCCGAACCCCAGGCCACGAATTGATCGGCTAGAAAAGACTTCCAGAACGTCGTGTCGCCCGACTTCCATGCCGCATAGGAGCGCTCCTCGAGCGCACCGAGCTGATCCGTCAGCTTATGTGACGTGCCGGTTCGGTCGGCGGCCCGGGCGTCTCCGCATGCTCCGAAACCCGCATAGGTTGCGAACACGAGCATCGCCGGCAAATGCTTTCGCCAGTCACTGTGCATTACTAACCTCGCTAACGGTCGACAAACCTAACCCAGACTGTGTCAGCATTCTAACAATTGATACCCGCACGGTCATTCGAGTTACCGATTCGCCGTAGATCAACAGAGTAGCCGTGAGCGGCACCGTTCGGTCGGCGGGGTTTTTGCCAGTTTTGCCCCCATTCTCCCGCGTCACTGCATCGCCGGCCCGTGCCACACTGAGACGGAGGGCGCCTCGCTCCCACTCAATTATCTCCGGGACCTGTAAATACGTGAAATAACTAGATTTTTTATCAGGACATCCCGGGCTTACCGTCAGAAACACCGTCGAAAAATCTCGCTGGAGGGCGATAGACGGCGGTAGATGCCGAAAGCAATTGCCTCAAGTCGACGGATCTCACCGTATAGCGAAGTAAACCCGCCGATATGTATTCCATAAAATGGAATCCGCAGTTCCATTTTTGGGAATCCGGAGTTATGCTTTGTTCCCGTGATCGTTATCGGCACAGATATCGTAGAAGCTTATTTCCGGTCACGGGCCGGCCATAGGGGAATCAAGGCTGCGCGATCCCAATATGACGCCTGGCTGGCGATCGCTGGCGCAGCGGACTGGAAGTCTCCTGAGGATGTAAAGAAAGCACATCCGAAGGCGAGCGTCTTGAAGGGCGGTCGTGTGGTTTTTAATATCAAAGCCAATGAATATCGGCTGATTGCGTTAGTTCAGTACGTGGATGGGGTCTTGATGATCCGATTTTTCGGATCGCATGAGGAATATGACGGCATTGATGCGGAGACAGTGTGATGAAAGCGACCTTGATTGTGATTCAAGATGAAGCGGACCTCGCTGACGCCAAGAAGCTCATCGATAAGCTGATGGGGTCGAGCGATTCCAAGGACCGTGCGCGGATGGTAGCCCAGGCCCGCTTGGTCGAGGCTTACGAGCGCTCGGAGTGGCCACGTACAGCTCCGACGCTTCCGGTGCTTCTCGCCTACATAATGGATCAGCATAGCCTTTCGCGCGCCGATCTCGTGCCGTTACTTGGTACAGCCAGCCGCGTGAGCGAGGTCCTAAGCGGAAAGCGTGACTTGAGCATGACGATGGTGCGCCGGCTCCGCGAGCGCTTTCACATCTCAGCGGATTTGCTCGTTCCGCGGGGCCGAGCGCGCAACAGAATAGCGGCGTAAGCTTGCCGGCCAGGATCCATGAGTCGTACACCACCCCGCGGGGCACGACCTTGGCATAGCAAAACGGACAGTCGCTGGAACCTCCGCTGCGACTATTCTGATTTCCCGTAATACGCCAGGACCGCATCTTCAATCGCTCGAGCCCTTCGTTCTGGCACCCGAGTTATCGCTACCCGCACGCTGGCACTGGTTTCGCTGGTCATACGCCTGCTAAGAGTGGGAGGTACTATTGCTTCGACAGCATGAATAAGGCGATTCAGAGTATGGGTACGGCGATGCCGGTTGAAGACCGAACTTTCCTCGGCCATCCGAAGGGACTCTTCTTTCTGGCCTGTACCGAGGTTTGGGAACGATTTTCCTATTACGGCATGATGGCTTTACTCGTGCTCTATCTGGTCAACCAGTTATTGCTGCCGGGTCACGTAGAGAACATCGGCGGTTTCGCTGTCTTCCGCAGCGGTCTGGAGTCGGTCACGGGACCACTCTCATCCGTCGGCCTGGCGTCGATGATTTTTGGAATGTACACGGGGTTCGTCTACTTCACGCCGGTCTTTGGTGGCCTGATCGCGGACCATTGGATCGGACAGCGGAATTCGGTCGTCATAGGCGCCCTGCTGATGAGTGCCGGCCAAATCGCGATGGCCTTTGACCGAGCTTTTCTCCTGGCCCTGTTGATGCTCGTCATTGGTGCGGGCTTCCTGAAGGGGAACATCTCTGCTCAGGTTGGCGCGCTGTATTCGCCGGGCGACGAAGCACGGCGGACCCGGGGATTTGTCATCTTCAACACGGGAATCAATACCGGTGCTGTCTTCGGGCCTTTATTATGCGGATTCCTCGCGCAAGCCTACGGCTGGCACTATGGATTTGGTATCGCCGCAATTTTCATGCTCGTCGGACTTGCAACCTATCTCATTGGCTACCGGCATCTGCCCGCAAAGGTGGAACGGCTAACACAAACCCGTGAGCGGCTTTCATCCGCTGACTGGCGAGTGGTTGCTGCGCTCAGCGCCGTGATCGCGATTGCGGTCTTTCAGTTTGCAAGCTACTACCAACTCTTTAACATGTTCAAGATCTGGATCCAGGAGCACGTTGACGTCAGCGTCGGTAGCTTCAATATTCCGGTGCCTTGGTTTCAGTCGGTCGATTCTATTGCGAGCATTCTGGCAGTTCCGCTGCTGTTTGCCATATGGCGATGGCAGGCGGCGCGGCGTGGCGAACCCCGGGAAATGACGAAGATCGGTATCGGCGCATGGCTCGCTTCTGCTAGTTACCTGATCCTGGTTGCCGCCATTGTCTTGTCATCGGGCGAGTCCATTCATCCCATCTGGCCAGTGCTCTGTGGCACAGGAATGGGTGTGGCATTCATGTATCAGTGGCCGACAGTCATGGCGCTTGTCTCCCGCAAGGCGCCTGCCGGGATCAATTCAACTATGATGGGTATTGCTTTCACCGCCCTCTTCGTAGCGAACCTCATTGTCGGCTGGGTTGGCAGTTTTTACGAAAAGATGACTCCGGCGCAATTCTGGCTATTGCAGGCCGCGATCGCCGCCGCGGGTGGTGTGGCTATCATGATCTTCGGGCGCATGCTGGAACGCGCGCTTGCTGCCGGCAGCGGCCTTTTACGGCCAGACGAGCAGTGAACCCACAGTTGCCGCTACACTCGCGTTGATCGAGCGTGAACAACTTCAAGAATCTGGATGCGGCGCCGTCGATCTACTACTGCTGGGGTCAGTACTGCTTAGCTCCGACGCTGTGCTGTGGACCTTGGATAGGAATCTCGACGCGCTCGCTGCACGCTTCGAAATCTCGTTTGTCAGAGTCGCAGCGGATATCGCGGAGAGCCCTGCACTTGATTCACTCCGCGCGCACAGTGCGCCGGGTATTTGCCAGTTTCACCATGGTTTCCGACCTTACAGATCGACCGCCACCCGTGGCAAACTCTGTAGGCAGCCCCCTCACTCCCACTCAATAATCTCCTGGTCTCGCAACTCATTGACGTGCTAAGGGTTTTGTTGAAGCCGCGTTCACAATACCGTCAGAGATACCGTCAGAACCTTTTTGCTCGATGTTCGATAGATGACGAAATATTCTCGTCGATCATATCGCAGGTTTCGCCACCATCAGATAGAAGACGAGAAGCACGCCAATAAACGCAGGCCACCCGAGATAAAACCACCAGCGATGATATCGGGAGTACTCGATGGGCAGCGCCGTTCCATCCCGCATCGCGAGTGCCGCTAGATCCCGCATCCGGACCTGTAGCCACACCACCGGCAGCCAGCAACACCCAATCAACACGTACAATGCGATCGACCATCGCAACCACGGCAGGGAAAGCGGGAATCCGGCGAGCCGCGCAATCGCTAAGCCGGTGACCGGTTGCAACACGACTGCGCTCGCAGTGAAGATTGCATCCGCGATGACGACCTCTCGCGAAACCGCGGCAATGACCCGCACCTCTCCTGTCCTCTGAGCCCGAACGAAAAAGAAAGCGATTCCAGCGCCCATCCCGAACAATACGGTGGAGGACACAACATGCGCCCATTTGAACCAAAGATAGATTTCGCTCACACCGCCACCTCTTCCATTCGCGTCGTGATTTTCCAACGATCAAACTCGGGCGCGAATTCCGATAGGGTCAGGAATCCCATGCACGGAAACGCCCCGGATAGGAAGACCTCGCCTCGAGCCAATCGACGCGCGAGAAGGATCGCCGCCATGCAAGGAATCTCAGGCCCGTCCATCGCCGGTGCGGTCAGCTGCCAAGTGCGCCGTACACAACCACCGCCATCGCTCCGATCGCCCACGACGCTGACTCGCATTCCGCCCTTCTGGCCCGCAGCTGCATCAAACATTCCGGCAAATCGGTTCAGACTCACGGCCCAGCGAACCACGGGAAACGGCAGACCGATCCGCCGCAACGCCGCGAGACCCCAGAGCGTCAAATGTTGTACTCCAAACTCCAGCGCGGCAGAGAAGCGCACGGTCTGAACACCCGTATAGCGCGCGGGGAACAATTCGAGATCGGGGACGTCGCATGCGGCCGCCAAACGGCCACCGACATCGAGTCGTATATCTTGCAATTCCATCCATCCCCAAGCGCGTCTCCACCGACCCTTACGCCAGACCGGGAAAGGCCGACCCAAGTAGCTAAACACCGCCTCCAGGGTTGCTTTCCCGCGAGGCGCGCGCTGCCCCGGCGCAATCGTGATCTCAATGGATTCGAGTGAAGACATCCCGACTCGCAACTCTTCTACCACGGCCGATGAAAGCGCCGGTAACGTGCTCGCTCCCGAGATCGCCACGCGGTCCACTTCAATCGCCTGAGAATTCATCCCCGCAGCAAACTCGGCAATGAACTGACGCCCATCCGCGAGATCTAGGTAATGCGCCCCAGCAGCTAGTGCTGCCTTCGCAACGCGATAGTCCTGCCCTTGAAACGGCCCCACGCAATGAATCACTAGTCCGGGGGATAACGCCTTAAGTCCTTGCGCAAAGCCCGCTTCGTCAATATCGATCAAGACGCCCGACACATCTTCCGCAGCCGGCACGGATACTATCCGGCGTCCCGCCACCATCAGTTCGATGCTCCGGTCAGCGCGCAGCGCGCGCACGATGCGTGCGCCAAAGTTTCCCGCGCCGCCGACCACGACTATGCGCATCCTAGTTGCCCGTCTTCATCCATTCAGCAGCAATCCAGGGAATCTTTTCACGCGCAGCTCCGCTATCGCCTCCTTGCTCGATTTCCACGGCTTACCGTTGAGCTTCGTCACGAGCCGCGTCCAGATGCCATTGAATGCCTCAACAGCGTCCGATTCGCCATAGCGCACTCCCGTGGGCAGCAATGGCGCGATATCTTCGATTAGGCTGGCCGTCAGCTTCTGCAGCATGCGCTGTTCTGCCATAGCTCGGGTGATCTGTTGGCCTTCCAATTTCAGGTAGTGATGGAAGCACGCGACAAGCTGGTCGTCATCGATAGTAAGCTGTTCGAGGGCGTAGTGCAGGTCGAACATGTCGCGATTCTTACGGCGTTGCAGAAGCGCGCGCAGCTTGGTACCAAACAGTTCTTCGGCCGTGAAGGACGTAACTTCAGTCTTTGCCTGGTACCAATCATTGTCCACCGCAAACGGATACCATTTGAGGCCGTGCAGGCTGGCATGTTCGCGAGTATTGACCTCTACTTTCAGTTTCAGCGTTTTCTGCAGATCGCTTTCAGGCGCGAACTTGAACACAAGGTGCATCGAGTGCCCGGCTTGCGCGCGATTGCACTTGCCGAGCCACGATAGCGCGTTGCGTATCGCATCGACGGTCGCGCCGATGGGTTCGGCGCGCGTTTGTACGAGATCGATATCCTCGGAATAGCGCAGCGGCTGCTTGAATAGGAGTTTGTGTATCGCTGTGCCCCCGCGAAACGCAATCTTACCCTTCAGCTCAGAGGCGTTGAACAAGTCGCAGAGCGCGCGACAAATGATGAGGTCCTGTTCTACCTGCCGTAAGTCGGGCCACGGAGTCTTTACACTCCACGCCTGAACATACGCCTGGGGTATCAAGAGTCGAACTCCACCGACTCGTTGATCACGAGCTTCCACCTGGAATTTTTCTCAAGAAGCTCGGCGAGAGGCGCGACTAGAGGTTTTACAGCCGGATTCAACGGCAGAAGTGTTTTCGCCTTCTTGACGAATGGCTCCAGCGCCTTGGCCTGACGCGAGTGGCTTGCTAGATCGAGAAGATAGCCAAGGCGACGCACGGATGAGCTCTCATAGTCATCAGCTGCGTCCGCGAGTGCCCGCGAATTTGCTTTACCGCCAATGTCCTTGGCGATCTGCGCGACCCCGCTGATGCCACCAGCATCGTGAAAGTAGCGCGCACAATCGAGTAGCGTCAGCTCGACACCCGCAACTTTCGCAAAGCCTTCATCACTCTTCATCTGATCAAGTCGGGCGGCTAGATTGACCTGCGAGAAGGCTTGCGGCGCCTGGTAAAGAAACTGGAGGCGATGTCGGCCGATTTCCAAGTCACGGAGCTGCTTGGGAGCGATGACTTGGAAGACCATCGCCGCCTGATGCGATGAGCCGTGGAACGCTGCCGCGCGTAACAGTGAAACTCTATAGGCGAGCCGCTGGTGCTTCATCAAGGGATCAATCCATCGCACTGGGTCGGGGGCGCCGGCAATCCGGTCTTCGGGGCGCAGAATGAGAAAGAAGCCGTGGCGAGGATTCGCCAGCCGTCCCTTGTTGATCAGCCTTGTGACGGCAGCGGCAAAATTGCGCTGCGAAACACCGAGAGCGGAGCGCGCTTCTTCGCCCACGAAGTAGCTACGCCCGTGGGCAAGGCGCTCATCGAGATAGTGCTCCAGCGAAGCCATGCCAAATCATACGCAAAACTCAACATAAAAACAAGAGTTTTGCATATAATTTGGATCACTCCCACTCGATCGTCGCCGGCGGTTTGCCGGAAATATCGTAGACGACCCGCGAGATGCCGCTGACCTCGTTGATGATCCGGTGCGCGACGCGGTCGAGAAAATCGTACGGCAGCCGCGCCCATCGCGCCGTCATGAAATCGACCGTCTCCACGGCGCGCAGCGCGACGACGTGGTCGTAGCGCCTGCCGTCGCCCATGACACCGACCGAGCGTACCGGCAGGAATACGGCGAAGGCTTGGCTGACCTTATCGTACAAATCGTGCCTACGCAGTTCCTCGATGAACACCGCGTCCGCGCGGCGCAGCAAATCCGCGTACGATTTTCGCACTTCGCCCAAGATCCGTACGCCGAGCCCGGGACCGGGGAACGGATGGCGATAGACCATTTCCGCCGGCAAATCGAGCTGCAAGCCGAGCTTGCGGACCTCGTCCTTGAACAGTTCCCGCAACGGCTCCAGCAGCTGCAATTGCATGTGCGCGGGCAGGCCGCCGACGTTATGGTGGGATTTGATGACGTGCGCTTTGCCGGTCTTGGCGCCGGCCGATTCGATCACGTCCGGATAGATCGTGCCTTGCGCGAGCCATTTGACGCCCGGGAGTTTGCCGGCTTCTTCATCGAAGACCTCGATGAAGAGGCGGCCGATGATCTTGCGCTTCGCTTCCGGATCGGCCTCGCCGGCGAGCGCTTCGAGGAAACGCTGTTCGGCATTGACGCGAATCACGCGCACGCCCATATGTTCGGCGAACGTCGCCATGACCTGCTCTGATTCACCCAGGCGCAGCAGTCCGTGATCGACGAATACGCAAACTAGCTGCGCGCCGATCGCGCGGTGCAGAAGCGCGGCGAGGACCGAGGAGTCGACGCCGCCGGACAATCCGAGCAGCACGCGGTCCCGTCCGACCTGCGCGCGTATGCGCGCGAGGCTGTCATCGATGATTTGGCCCGTCGACCAACGCGCCTCGCAGCCCGCGATCTCGCGCACGAAACGCCGCAGTATCTCGCCGCCCTGCAGCGTGTGCGTAACCTCGGGATGAAACTGCAACGCGTACAATCCGCGCGACTCGTCCGCGATGGCGGCGAGCGGCGCGTTGTCGCTGGCCGCGATCACCTGGAACCCCGGCGGCGCCTCGACTACGCGATCGCCGTGGCTCATCCAGACATCGAGCAGGCGCCCTCCCGACGCATCGCGATTGTCCTCGAGGCCGTCGAACAAACGCGAAGCCGCGCCGGGTCTGCACGCGGGCGAAGCCGAATTCGCGGTGCGCCGACGACTCGACGACGCCGCCTAGCGCGGCGGCCATCGTTTGCATCCCGTAACAGATGCCGAGCACCGGCACGCCGAGCGCATATACCACAGCCGGCGCGGCCGGGCCCTTGGCGTCGTAGACCGACTCCGGACCGCCGGACAGGATGATGCCCTTCGGCGCGAAGCGCTCGATATCCTTCGGATCGGCGTCCCAGGCGTAGATTTCCGAATACACGCCGATCTCGCGCACGCGGCGCGCGATCAACTGCGTATATTGGGAGCCGAAATCGAGGATCAGGATACGGTCGGCATGAATGTCGGACATCAACCGATCCGGTAGTTGGGCGCTTCTTTGGTAATCGTCACATCGTGGACGTGGCTTTCGCGAACGCCGGCGTTCGTAATCCGCACGAACTGCGGCCGCGTGCGCATCTGCTCGATACTGGCGCTGCCGGTATAGCCCATCGCGGCGCGCAGGCCGCCGGCGAGCTGGTGCAGTATCGCCACCAGGCTACCTTTGTAGGCGACGCGGCCTTCGATGCCTTCCGGCACCAATTTCTCGAGCTCCGAGGTCGTATCCTGAAAATACCGGTCGCTGGATCCGTGAGCCTGCGCCATCGCGCCGATCGAACCCATGCCGCGATAGGCCTTGTAAGAACCTCCCTGGTACAACTCGACCTCGCCCGGCGACTCTTCGGTACCGGCGAACAGCCCGCCGATCATGACCGTGTGCGCGCCGGCGGCCAGCGCCTTGGCGATGTCCCCGGAATAGCGAATGCCGCCGTCGCCGATGACCGGCACTCCGGTGTTTTCCAGCGCCTTGGCGACCCGCGCAATCGCGCTGATCTGCGGCACGCCGACGCCGGCGATAACCCGAGTCGTGCAGATCGAGCCCGGGCCGATGCCGACCTTGACCGCATCGGCGCCGTATTTGACCAGATCGAGCGCTGCCTCGGCCGTGACGATATTGCCTCCGATCACCTGCAAATCGCCGAAGCGCGCCTTGATTTTGGCGATCGTGTCGAGCACACCGCGCGAGTGACCGTGCGAGGTGTCGACAACGATGACATCCACGCCCGCCGCCCGCAGCGCGGCGACTCGCTCGAGCGTATCAGGCGCCGTTCCGACCGCCGCACCGACGCGCAAGCTGCCGACGGCGTCTTTGCAGGCGTGCGGAAATTCAGTCGCCTTTTGGAAATCCTTGACGGTGATCATGCCCTTCAGTTCGTGGTCGTCGTCGACCACCAAGACCTTCTCGATCCGGTGCTTGTGCAGCAGCGCGAGCACCTGATCCTTCGGAGCATTCTCGCGCACCGTGATCAATCGCGATTGCGGCGTCATGACCGAGGAGACCGGGGCGTCGAGCTTGGTCTCGAACCGCAGATCGCGATGCGTCACGATTCCGACGACCTTGGTTCCCACCACGACGGGCACGCCGGAGATGTTCTTTGCGCGGGTCAAATTGATGACTTCCCGAATCGTCATTTCAGGATTGACGCTGATCGGGTCGCTGATGACGCCGCTTTCGAACTTTTTGACGCGATCGACTTGGCGCGCCTGGTTGTCGATCGACATGTTCTTGTGGATGATGCCGATGCCGCCTTCTTGGGCGATCGTGATCGCGAGCCGCGCCTCGGTCACGGTGTCCATCGCGGCGGAGATGACTGGTAAATTGACGCGGATTTCCCGCGTCAGCTGGCTGGACAAGGATACTTCGCGCGGCAGCACTTCCGAGTAGGCCGGCACCAGCAGAACGTCGTCAAAGGTCAGTGCCTCTTCAATAATGCGCATAAGGGGATTCACGCAGTTTCGGTTAAGAGGCGGCGCATTCTACCTTGCGCGTGCAACGCGGTAAACCACGGTATGATCGAGCGATGAACGAGACGGCCCAGGATGCCCCGGGACCCCGCCGGGACCGCGACATATATACGGTTTCACGGCTGAATCGCGAAGCGCGTGTGCTACTCGAGCGCGGTTTCGGCGGCCTTTGGCTGGAGGCGGAGATCTCGAACTTTGCGAGACCGGGCTCCGGACACTGGTATTTCTCGCTGAAGGACACGGCCGCGCAGGTTCGCTGTGCGATGTTTCGGCAGCGAAATATGCTGATCGCTTTTACCCCGCGCGACGGACAGAAAGTCCTGGTGCGCGCCCGGGTCGGTCTATATGAGCCCCGGGGCGAGTACCAGCTGCTGATCGATCATATCGAGGATGCCGGTATAGGCGCCCTGAAGCGTCAGTTCGATGAGCTCGCCGCCAAGTTGTCGGCCGAGGGCTTGTTCGCGAGCGACGGAAAACGCCCGCTGCCGCCTCTACCGCGCAGAATCGGCGTGATTACGTCCCCGACCGGCGCGGCGATTCGCGACATATTGCATGTTTTGCGGCGCCGTTTCCCGGCCGCCGCCGTCTTGATCTATCCGGTTCCGGTTCAAGGCGCTCACGCGGCCGCCGAAATCGTCGCCGCCCTGGAACTCGCGGGCCGCCGCGGCGAATGCGACGTGTTGATCCTAGCCCGCGGCGGAGGGTCCTTGGAGGACCTCTGGGCATTCAACGATGAGGGGCTGGCACGCGCGATCGTCGCCTCGCCGATCCCGATCGTCAGCGGCATTGGCCACGAAATCGATTTCACGATCGCCGATTTCGCCGCCGACGTGCGCGCGCCAACGCCGTCGGCGGCCGCCGAACTGGTCGTGCCGGACGCCGAAGCATGGCTGAAGAGTTTTCGCGGCCTCGGCGCGCGATTGCAGCAGAGCATGCGGCGCCGCTTGCAGGACCAGTTCGAGCGTATGCGTTGGCTGATCGGCCGCGCCGCGCAGGTCAGTCCCCGCGCGCGCTTGGCCGAGCAGATGCAGCGCCTGGATGACCTGGACGAGCGCCTGGGGCGCGCTCTGCGACGGGAGTTGACGGAACTGCGTTCGAGTCTCGTCGAGGCGCAGAGCCGCCTGTGGCGCGCGAGTCCCGTCCTGCGGGTGCGCGAAGGCGCTGCGCGCCACGGGGACTTGCTGGCGCGGCTGCGCGCGGCGCAAACGCAGCAGCTGCGTCACGCGCGGGAGCGGCTATTGCCCCTGGTACGCACCCTGCAGGCGGTAAGCCCTTTGGCGACGCTCGATCGCGGCTATGCGATCGTCAGCACCGCGGACGGGCACATACTGCGCGATGCGGACCGCGCGCGGCCGGGCACGGTGATCGAAGCGCGGCTGGCGCGCGGCCGGATTTTCGCCAAAGTCACCGAGCCGCCGGCATGAAAGGCCTGGGAATCTCCGTGTTGTGCCTTTGCCCGGCGTTTGCGTGCGCACTCGCCCTGCCGATCGACAGACCGGTGCCCGGCGGCGTCAAAATTATCGAATTGCCGGCGAGCGGGGATACCGTGCCTGACGTGGAGGCGGATGGACATCGCGCGCTGGTCGTGCGCGACGGCTCACATTGGGTCGCTGTCATCGGCATACCGCTGTCGGCTTCGCCCGGTTCTCGGCAGGCGACCGTCGGCGTCGGCGCGGCGGCGCGCGCGCTCGAATATCGGGTCGAACCGAAGCAGTATCTCGTTCAGTCGCTGAAAGTGCCGCCGGCGCTAGGTAGATCTCTCGGCACGCGATTTGGCCCGCGTACGGCGCGAACACATCAAGATCGATCGCGCCCTGGACCGATGGAGCGAACGCCAGCCCGAAGCGTTGCGTTTTCCGGCACCTGTACCGGGAATCCGCACGAGCTCGTTCGGTTCGCGCCGAATATTCAACGGCGAAGCGCGTAATCCGCATACCGGCATGGATATCGCGGCGCCAGCAGGCACTCCCGTCATCGCGCCGGCGGACGGCGTCGTCGTCGACACCGGCCGCTACTTCTTCGACGGCAATACCGTGATCATCGACCATGGGCGCGGCATGATGAGCATGTACTGCCACCTGAGCGCGATCGATGTCCGCAGCGGCCAGAAAATCCGCGCCGGCGAGCGCATCGGCGCGGTCGGCATGACCGGACGCGCGACCGGGCCCCATTTGCATTGGGGCATGAATTTGAATCGAGCCTGGGTCGACCCCGAGCTGTTCCTCAAATAGCGCCGCTACGTCGCCTTGTTGCGGACGGTCTTTCCTGGCGTCCCTTTACCGGGAGTCTCGGTCTTGACCAAGGAAATCAACGGACAATTCTGGTTACGCACGAGGATCGAACTGAAGCGATCGAAGCTGCCGTCGGGATTCGAGTGGAAGCCGAGTCTCTCGGCAAACGGCAAGTCGATACATGGGCTCATCAGCGTCGCCTTGTACCAGTTGCCGTTGTTGCTCTGGATCAGCAGCGTCGTGTCGTTCACCACGTGCCAACTGTAGATGCCGTGATGGTTGGCAAAGGGGATGCTGGCTTCCGGCAATGCCGCCGGCATTGCGCCGCGTGCAGCGGCTGGCGTCGCAGCGGCAGGAGTCGCAGCGGCAGGCGTCGCCGCGCGGCATGTCGCGCCCGCCGCCAGACCGAGCAGCATGACCGTCGGCCAAATCCCCGCGAAAATCTTCGGCTGCATAGTGAATTCCTCCGAAGCCTCATCGGCTAGGACCCGGCGGGCGCCGATTTGTTCCGCCGCCCATTGCGCGTGAGCAGGCTCCCGTGCGCTATTTGAGCGACAATTGCAGGCGCACCGAGCCGTCGTGCACGGCGGCTTTGTCGGTCGCGACGAGAAACACGCGGGCCGGATCGAGCTTCGTGCCGCCCACAAGGACTTTCTCGATCGCCACGGCGCGCTGCTCGGCAAGAGCCTTCAGATCGGCGTCGCCGATCGCAACGCGGCTCTTCAGCTGCGCTTCGAGATAGGCGAGCTTCGCATCGATCTGCTCAGCCGCGGAACTCGGCTGCGCGGCCGAGTCCGGTTTCGCGGTTGGTGCCGGGAAATTCGGCGCCGCCTTGAATTCCTCGCGGTACATCGCGATCAGCAACTCGTAGCTGAGCCGCGGGCGCCTGCGCATTCGGCGTCTGCACGGCCTTTGCGCCCCGTTGGCTGGCGCTTCGCGCCGCGCGTTCGGCCTGCAATTTCGCCTCGAAACGCGCATCGACGAGGGCCGGCCGGTCGATTTGCCCCAGCGGCGAAATCGGCACGTCGACTTTCAATTGTGGCCGTTGAATCAAGGCATTGCCGACCTCCTGCAGCTTCTTGACGCCTTGGGCGTCGAGCACGGCGGAGCCCGGCGCGAAATCGACGTACTGTATGTCCGGCCCGGCGCCGAGCAGCGAGCCCAGCAGTGCAAACGGCGCTGTAACCGCTTTCGTCAGCAAATTGATCAGGACTTTCCAAATCAGCGGGCCAAGCCGGAAATGCGGATCGTCGAACGAGCCGGCGACGGGGAGATTCAAATCGATCACGCCGTGGCGGTCTTTGAGCAGCGCGACTGCGAGCTTGACGGGCAACGATACGGCGTCCTTGCTCGCGGTCTTCGCGCCGAATTCAAGCTGATCGATGACGATGTGATGCTGCGCATCGAGTTTGCGGCCGTTGATTTTGTAGTGCAATTCCGTGGTCAGCTTGCCCTTCGTAATGTTGTAACCGGCGAATTTGCCGGAATACGGGTTGAAAATCGTCAGGTCCATGTTGCGGAAGTTCATCGCCAAGTCGGTGTATAAAACGGGACCGAAGAGATTCACTTCGCCGGTGATCGATACCGGCGCGTAGGGGCCCACATCACCCTGCAAGTCGACGGTCGCGCGAGACTCCGCATTCGACGTCAGCCCGCGAATGCCGCCGTGCAGCTCGCTGATGCCGGCAGCAAAGTTCGGCGTGATCGACAAGTCGGAGAAATCCGCGCGGCCGCCGATCACGTCGATCGCGCCGATCGAGATCGGCATCGTGGCTTCGGGAACTTTGCGCGCGGGCGCCGCGGACCGGTTTGCGGGCGCCGGTATCCGCGCCTCCGACGCGGCCGCGGCCGGCGATGCCGGCACGCTCAGAATCCGCTTGATGTTGACGCTTCGGTCCGGCGCTATGATCACTCGCGCGTATGGATCGCGCGCAACGATGCGATCGATTCCCAGGCGATTCGGATCCAGCTGGAATTTTGCGCCGCGCACGTCCAAGCGCCGCCACTTGATCAAATCGTCGTGCAGAGCGTTGTCGACCGTGCGCAGATCGTCGATCTGCGCGCTTCCGGCCACGGTCGCCGCCGGCCTGCCCGGACCGTAGCGCAACTGCACTTTGCCGCTCAGCCGACCGCTCAACAAGGTCAAGGCCGTGCGCTCGGCGATGTACGGTTGCAGCGCATCGAGCCCGATCCGCCGCGCCTCGACCGTCATGCGGGCGGCAAGCGGCTGCGGCACGACTTGACCGGTTGCCGCAAAGCGGCCGCCTGCGTTGACTCCTGTGTCGAGACTGACAGCGATCGGCCGCGTCAGGTCGGAACTCGCGCCGGAAATCGACAGGCTCAGCGGCGCGAGCGTGAGCTTCGCAGCCGGCCGCACGCTGCGGTCCTCGGCCGATAGACTCGCATCGACGAGCTTGAATTCTCCCAGATCGACCCGCCACGGCTTGGCGGGGCCGGGCGCCGCCGGCGCCGCCGGCGCCGCCTGGCTCGCGGCGCGCGGATTGCCGCCGGTCGGCGCGCCGGCAAGCTCGGACAAATTCAGCGACCGATCGGCCGTGAGCCACGCGCTTACCTTCAGCCCGGTCAACGAGACGGCATCCACATGCACCTTGCGGGCGGGCAGATCGAGCGTCGCGCCCGTCACCTCGAGCGCGGACAGACCGATCCACTGTTGGTCGGAGCCGGTAGGTCCGACCCCGAGACCTCTCACCGAGGCCTTCGAGAGGTTCAATTGCAGGTCGACGGCGTTCTTCAGCGCGAAGCGATAATTCGCATCGACGTCGATAGTGCCGGAATCGAAGATGAATCCAATGCGATTTCCCAGCCGGTCTTTGAGATAGGCCCACAAGGTATTGGCCCGAAGCGCAACGATGCGCAGCTGCCCGCTCGACTGCATCGGCTGCAGAGACAGGCGCCCGCGCCACTCGATGCGCTCGCCGAGTTTGGATACGCCCGTGAAATTGAATGCGCCTCCCTGGATCCCGGTCGTAAAGTCATGCACATCGAAATCGATCGCGTCGAGGCGCGTTCGGAAGTGCTCCGGTTCGCTGAGGTCCTCGTAACTGACGCTGCCGCGCGTCATTTCAAACTCGGTCACTTCGATCGACGGCAACGGCGTCGCGGCTTTTGCGGTCGGTGGCGCGGATGGTTTAGGACGCAGCCGCAGCAGGTTCATCGAGCCGTCGGCGCCGACGACCGCTCTGACGAAGGGCGCGTCGATGGCGATCTCCTTGAACACGTACGCGCGATGCCACAAGGAGGCTAGTTCGAAATCGACGAACAAGCGGTTGAATCCGACGAGTTCCGCCGCGTTTGCGTCCGGCAGCGCGAAGTTCCTTACTTCGAGCTGCAACAGGAACGGATTGAAGCGGATTTCGCCGAGCGCAGGCGTCACGCCGAGATTCTTCTGGATCTGGCCGATCAGCACGGATCGAAGTATTTTCGGCGCAAGCAAGAATCCGGCCGCTGCGTACAGTCCGACCAAGAGGACAGCGGCGGCGAGCACGCGAGCCGGCCGCTGCCCTAAAAATCGCTTCATGTCGTCTCCCTGAGCGCATCCCTCTGCGTAGGAATAGTCTAACGCTTATTGCGCTGGATCAGCCTCTTGCGCTTGCGGACCTGTCTCGGCGTCAGCGGATTGCGCCTGCCGGCGAACGGATTTTCCTCGCCGCGGAAGATCACGCGGATCGGCGTGCCGAGCAAATCGAACGCTTGGCGGTACACGTTGACCAGATAGCGGCGATAGGCATCGGGTACATGCTCGGTCTGATTGCCGTGAATCACGACCACCGGCGGATTGCGCCCGCCTTGATGCGCATAGCGCAGTTTGATCCGCCGGCCGCGTACGAGCGGCGGTTGATGACTCTCGATCGCCGCTTCCAGCACGCGCGTCAATTCCGGCGTCGTCAATTCGCGCATTGCCGCGGCGTGCGCCTTGCGCACCGATCCGAACAATTCGCCGACGCCGCTGCCGTGGCGCGCCGAGATGAAATGCAGCGCCGCAAAATCGGCGAACGACAGCCGCTCGACGATCTGCCGCCGGATCAAATCGCGCTGTTCGGTCTCGATGTTGTCCCATTTGTTGACGGCGATCACCAGCGCCCGCCCCTGCTCGATCACGGTGCCGAGCAGGCTGGCATCCTGCTCGGCGACCACATCCTGCGCGTCGACGACGACGATCACCACATTGGCCGTCTCGATTGCCTGTAAGGTTTTGATTACACTGAATTTTTCTACAGCCCCTTCGACGCGCGCGCGCCGCCGAACGCCGGCGGTGTCGATCAGCGTGTAGCGCTCGCCGTCGCGCTCGAAGGGCACCAGAACCGCATCGCGCGTCGTGCCGGGCTCGTCGAAAGCGATCATGCGATTCTCGCCCAAGAGCCGGTTGATCAAGGTGCTTTTGCCGACGTTCGGACGGCCGATGACGGCCACTTTGATTCCGGCATTATCGGGGCCGTCCGACGGGTCCGGCTCGAGGCCGCTCAAAGCCCTTTCCAGCAGCGAGATCACGCCTTGATCATGCGCTGCCGCGACCGGTTGCGGCTCGCCTAAGCCCAGTTCGTGAAAATCGGCGACCGCCAGATCCTGGTCGAAACCCTCGGTCTTGTTGACCGCGAGAAAGACGGGTTTACCGCTGCGGTGAGCGAGCCGCGCCACGAATTGATCCTGGGGCGTGACGCCCGCCCGGCCGTCGACGATGACGATCAGCCGGTCGGCCTCGGCGATCGCCCGCTCGGTCTGCGCGATCATCAAGCTTGCGATTTCGTCTGCGTCCTCGACGAGCCCGCCGGTGTCGACGACGATGCACGGCACGTCGGTGCGTCGCGCAAACCCATATTGCCGATCGCGCGTCAGGCCAGGCAGGTCGGCGACCAATGCGTCGCGCGTGCCGGTCATCGCATTGAACAAAGTCGACTTTCCGACGTTCGGTCGACCGATTAACGCCAATACCGGCAACAAGGCGGAACTTTTACTTCGGCGGCGGCGGCGTCGCGCGGAAGGCCGCGAGTTCGCCCCCGTCGCTGAGCATGACTACCGTATCGTCGACGGCCACCGGAGCGTTCGAGATGCGGTATTTCGAGTCTCGCGTGCGGGCGACGAGCACTCCCGTGTTCTTGTCCAGCCAGTGAACGTAGCCCTGATAATCGCCGACGACGACCGCCGTGTCCGTCAGGACCGGCGCGCTCAAGCCGCGCCACTTCATCTTGTCGTTTCGCCACACCTCGGAACCGTCGCGCGCGCGCAGCGCGACGACGACGCCGTCGGCCTGCGAGACGTAGACGTTGTCCGCATCGGCGGTCAGGCCGTGCTCGCTCGACATCTCATGGGCCCACCAGATCTGCCCGGACTCGAGCGCGAGCTGCGCCGTGCGTCCGTGATATCCGGTCGCAAAAACGCTGTCGCCGACGACACGCACCGAGGAGTCGATATCGACCAGGCGGTCGAGTTCGGTGCGGCCGTGCGCAGCCGCGATCGTCGCGTCCCACAGCGTGTCGCCGGTGTTCAAATTGACGGCGATCAATTTCCCGTCGTCGAACCCGGAGATGGCCGCATCCTTCGCAATGACCGGCGTCGCCGTGCCCCGCAGGCTCAATCGCGGCACTTGCTGTTCGACCGACCAGAGTTCCTTGCCGCTTCGGCTGTCCAGACCCCGCAAGCGGCCGTCGACGGAGCGCAATACGACGACCTTCTCGCTGATCGCGGGTCCCGACAGAAGTTCCGAATTGACGCGCACTCGCCACAACTCCCGTCCCGTCGCCTCGTCCAACGCGACGACATTGCCCTTGCTGCTGCCGACGACGACCATGCCGAAACCCGCGCTCGGTCCGGCCGACAGCGGCAGACGCAGATTCTTGCGCCAAACGCGCCGGCCCTTGTCGAGAGTGACGGCCAGCACCTCGCCCTTGTGGGATGCCGCGAAGACCAGACCTTGGTCGACGGCCGGGCCGAGACCGAGCCGCAGCCGCGCCTGCTTCTTGCCGCCGCCGACACCGGCGTCCCAAATCTTCTTGACCGGCAAGGTCGACGGAAATTTAACCAACGCGGCCGGCGGTTCGACGTCTTTGTCCTTACTGCAGCCGGCCGCCAGCAAAAGCGCCGCGAGCCCCAAGCAAAGCCATGTGCGCATCAGCGCGCGGCCTGCGGGGCGGCGGATGCGAGCCGGAGTGGCCCCGAGATCCGTGATCTTCAAGGTCAGCAGGCTGGCCTCGCTGCCGCGCGGATCGCTGGCGGCCAAGGCTTTCTGATATTGCGCAACGGCGCCGTTGAAGTCCTTCTTGGCGTACAGCGCGTCGCCCCGCGCCTCCTCGTAAAGCGCCTTGAAGGCTCCCGGATCGTCCGCAGCGAGCGTGTCGAGCGCTTCGTCGGGCTTGCCTTGGTCGATCAGCACGCGCGCCAACCGCAGGCGCGCGATCTTGCGCAATTCGACGTCGTCGGAGGAGCGCATGACGTGCCTCAGCGGCGCGACGGCATCTTCGATCCGGCCCTCGTCGACGGCGAGGCGCGCGAGCGTCAGCTCCGCCTGATCGGCGTAGGGGCCGCCGGAGTATTTATCGACCAGCTCTTGGGCAATCCGGCGAGCGTCCTTCGTGTCGTTGCGGCCGACCGCCGATGTCATTTGGTCGAATTGCGCCGCGGCCCGCTGCGCGCGCGCGCTGCGGTAGCTGTCGTAATACCGCCAGCCGAACAACAGGCCCGCCCCGATCACCGCGCCGGCCAGCAGCCAGGGGCCATTTTCGGTCAGCCAACGCTTGACGGCCTCCCATTGTTCGTCGTCGGTCAAATAATCTTCTGCCATGACTACTCCGCGTTCTGCGCCTCGAGTCCCAACAAGCTGCCCAGGCGTTCATTGATCCGATCCATCGAGCATTCCTCTTGAACTCGCTCGCGCCGCAAATCCTTGATCGCCACCGTACCGCGCGCCAATTCATCCTCGCCCAATACTAGCGCGTACTCTGCTCCGCTCTTGTCCGCGCGTTTGAATTGCGCCTTGAAATTTCCCCCGCCGAGATTGAACTGCAACTTCAGGCCGGGCCACGCGTCGCGCAATCGTTCGGCCATTTTGAACCCCGTTTGTTCCGCGCGTTCGCCGGACACGACCAAATAAACCTGCGGTGAATCGCCCGGCGAGGCGATACCCAACTTCTCGAGCAGCATGACGATCCGCTCTTGGCCCATCGCCCATCCGATGCCAGGCGTCGGCCCGCCGCCAAGCTGCGCCACCAAGCCGTCGTAGCGTCCTCCGGCGCATACGGCGCCTTGCGACCCAAGCGAGTCGCTGATCCACTCGAACACGGTGCGGGTGTAGTAGTCCAGGCCGCGGACCAGGCGCGGATCGACATGATACGCGATGCCGGCCGCTCTGAGGTGGCCGCATAGAGATTCGAAATGCGCTTTGGATTGCGCGTCCAGGGAATCAGCGAGCAGCGGAGCGCCGGCGACGATGGCTTGAGTGTCCGGGTGCTTGGAATCCAATATCCGCAGCGGATTGCCCAATAAGCGCCGCTTGCTGTCCGCATCGAGCCGCGCCTCGTAAGCCCTGAAATACTTCTGGAGCTGCTCGCGATAAGCCAAGCGCGATTCCGGCGTGCCGAGCGAATTGATGTGCAGCCTCAGGCCGGGCAAGCCCAAGCGGCGCAGCAAGCGCGCCGACAGCAGGATCAATTCGGCGTCGATATCCGGTCCCTCGAAGCCGAACGCCTCGGCATCGATCTGATGGAATTGCCGGAAGCGGCCGGCTTGCGGGCGCTCGCGCCGAAACATCGGCCCCATGCACCAAACCCTGAGCCGGTTGGCGCGCAGCAGCCCGTTCGAGATCATCGCGCGCACGATGCCCGCGGTCGCTTCCGGCCGCAAGGTGATGTGGTCCTCGCCTTGGTCGACGAAGCTGAACATCTCCTTCTCGACGATATCGGTAAATTCGCCGATCGAGCGCTTGAATAGCTCGGTTTGCTCGATGATCGGCACACGAAATTCTTCGTAGCCGTAGGCGGCAAACACTTGCCGGGTCGTGCGCTCCAGGTTCTGCCAGGCGGCGATTTGCGCCGGCAAGATATCGTGCACTCCGCGCAGCGGTTCGATGATCGCGCTCAAGCGCTCACCAAGCGCCCTGCGGGCCGATGTTGTTTACATAGCGCATCAGCGAGCCGTCGGCTGCGACCGCAAATTTGGCGACGTTGCCCTTGATGTAGGCCGGCTTTACGGCGGCCGGCTGATCATTGACCAGTACGCGCACACCGCCTACGTACCCGAGAACCACGCGCAGCGGCGCTACTCCGGAGACACTCTTGACGGTATCGGCGCGTCCAAGTCCGGCGTATAGGCGCTTGCCCGCGGCATCGCGCACGTCGACCCAGGAATCCGACGAAAAGCGCAAACGCAGCAGCGCGCCGTGCGCGCCGGAGGCATCGTCGGGACGCGCGGCAGCGACGGGACGCGCGGCGGTGACGGGGCGCGCGGCGGTGACGGGGCGCGGCGGCGCGCCCTGCTGCCGCTCGGCCGATGCGGGACCGGCCGGTGCGCTCGAGGCGGGCTCGGCAGGCCGCTTGCTAGGGGCACTCGCAATGTTCGGATGTGCAGCGTGCATGCGCCACGGCCTCCACCACAGTAACCCCACGATCAGCAGGATACCGATCGCCGCGGCGCCGATCGACCACCACGGAAGATTGGCGACCGAGATCGAGGCCGCGCGTATTTGCACCTGCGGCTCGAGCTCCGCTGGCTCCACCGCGCGCGGTTTCAATGACTCGTAAACGCCGGCAATCTCGTCCCACGGCAGCTCCAGCATGGACGCGTACTTCTTCAGGTGGCCTTTCGCGTAAACCGCCGGTCCAAGCTTGTCGAATTGACCGGTCTCGATGGCCTCGACGGCCCAGGAATCCAGGCGCATGTCATCTGCCGCCTGCTGCACGCTGATCCCGCGGCGTTCGCGCTCAGTCCGCAGTCGCGGTCCGAGTTCCGCCGCACTCTTCACTGGATGTTGCCGGATCGCATTTGCTGCGCTTCGGCGGAAGCCGGGAACTGCGTTTGCAATCGCTGTGCGTAGGTCGCGGCCTCGGTTTGATCGCCCAAGGCTTTTTCGGCGCGCAAGCCGAGCCAGAAAATTTCCGGCGTCGCCGGATTGACCGCCAAATAGCGATGCACGGTGTCCACCGCCTTCTGCGGATCGCCGCGCTCGAACGCGAGAGTACCTAACTCGAGCAACGCTTCCGGCATATTCGGCCGCGCATCGAGGGCTCGTTGATAGTAGCGCTCAGCGCCGGCGGCGTCGCCCGAACCCTGCAGGCACACCCCGGCGTTGACCATCGCAATCTCCGGCGTTTGATAGAGCGGGTTCTTGATCACTTCCCGGAACAGCTTCTCCCCCTCGGCGGCCCGGTGGGTGCGGCACAAATAACCGGCGTAGGTATTCTGGATGTCCGGATCGTCCTTGCCGATGCGCGCCGCTTCGCCATAGGCGCGTGCGGCCTTTCCGTCCTCGCCGATTCGCTCGTAGACCAAGCCCGCGGTCATTTGCACATTGGCGTTGTCGGAGTCCTGGCGCAGTGCCCGCTCGATGAATTCGCGCGAGGTCGCGAGTTTTCCCAGCCGCAGATAGGCGATCGCCAGCTGCACGTTGACCGCGGCGGCATCGGAGGGCGATTTACCGGGCGCAAGATGGGTCGACACACAGCCTGATAGGGCGACCGCGAGCAACAGGCACAGGAGTTTCATCGGGCCACCGTCATCCGCTGCGAGTGATTCGCGATTTTCGACCCCAGCCGAACCGTCGTACGATCCGTGACGCGGCCGGCCAATTGGCCGCAGGCGGCGTCGATATCATCGCCGCGCGTCCGGCGTATCGTCGCGATGATCCCCAAGTCGTTGAGAATGTCGCGGAACCGAACGATCGCCGCGGCGGGCGAGCGGCGGAAGCGCGTTCCCGCGAAACTATTGAACGGGATCAAATTGAGCTTTGCCGGCCGGCCCCGCAGCAAGCCGGCCAGCTCTTTGGCGTGCGCCGGCTGATCGTTGACCCCCGCGAGCATGACGTATTCGAACGTGACGCTGCGGCCGTTCTGTTTGTCGATATAGTTCCAGCACGCCGCCAGAAGTTCGGCAATGGGATGTATGCGATTGATCGGTACTAGTTCGTTGCGCAGCGCATCGTTCGGCGCGTGCAAGGAAACGGCGAGCGCGACGTTGCACTCCTCGGCAAGCTTGTACATCTGCGGCACGAGACCCGAGGTGCTCAAGGTCACGCGGCGCCGGGAGAGATCGTAGCCGAGGTCGTCGAGAAAAATGCGCATGGCCGGAACGACGTTGCGGTAATTCGCCAGCGGTTCGCCCATCCCCATGAAGACGATGTTGGTGATCGCCCTGCCGTGGGCGTCCGCGTTGCGCAATTCGCGCTGCGCGAGCCAAACCTGCCCGACGATCTCCGCGGCGCTCAAATTGCGGTTGAAGCCCTGTTGAGCCGTGGCGCAAAAACCGCAGTCCATCGCGCAGCCGACCTGACTCGAAATGCACAGCGTGCCGCGGTCGGGCTCGGGTATATAAACCGTCTCGATGCCCTGGACCTCGTCCATGCGCAGCAGCCACTTGCGCGTGCCGTCCGCGGAGGCCTGCTCCTCGACGATCTGCGGGACGGAGATTTTCGCCGCGTTGGCGAGCTGCGCGCGAAACTCCTTGGCGAGGTCGGTCATTTCGGAGAAATCCGCGGCGCCGCGGCGGTAGATCCACTTCATCAATTGACGGGCGCGGAACGGCTGCGCGGAGAACGCTTGCGCGACGAACGCCTCTAGCTCGGCGCGCGTCATGCCCAGTAAATTTACGCGATCCCCCGCCAACTGTTGCATCTCCGTGAACTCATCCAGCGGCGTACGCTAGCGCGTACGGGAACAGATCTCAATTTCGCGAAAGAAGAACGCGATCTCGCGGGCCGCGGTGTCCTGCGCATCGGAGCCGTGCACGATGTTCTCGTCGATGCTGGTGGCGAGATCCGCCCTGATGGTGCCCTTAGCCGCCTTTTTCGGATCCGTGGCGCCCATCACATCGCGGTTCTTGGCGATCGCGCCCTCCCCCTCGAGCACTTGCACGATGACCGGGCCGGATGTCATGAACCGCACCAAGTCCTTGAAGAACGCCCTCTCCCGATGCACGCCATAGAACGCTTCGGCCTCCGACTGCGCCAAGTGCATCATGCGCGCGGCGACGATGCGCAAGCCCGCCTGTTCGAAACGGCGGTAGACTTCGCCAATCAAATTGCGGCCGACCCCATCGGGCTTGACGATGGAAAGAGTGCGCTCGACTGCCATGGGGACCTCTGAACGGGATGAATGCCGGCCATGCAAGTGGCCGACAAAGATTTGCGAGTTTAAACGACGGAACGTCGCCTAGCAATCCGTTTACGGGTCGAAGTGCCTGTATTTCTTGGAGAAACCACGCGCGACGCGCCGTTCAGACGCTGAAACTCTCGCCACAGCCGCATTCGCCGACGGCCTTGGGGTTCTGAAACTTGAACGCCTCGTTGAGGCCCTGCTTGACGAAATCGACGACGGTGCCGTCGATCAACGGCAGACTCGCCGGATCGACGATGACTTTGACGCCCAGGACCTCAAAGACCGTATCATCGGCATGAATATCGTCGGCATAATTGACGACATAGGCAAAACCCGAACAACCGGTCTTCTTGATTCCCAAGCGCAGGCCCAGGCCGGTTCCACGCTTGTGCAAATGTTCGCGAACCCGCTCCGCCGCCGCCGCCGTCAACATGATCGCCATTAGATTTCCAACCTCCGACGCGATCCTTACCGTCCGGCGATATACATAACACGGCTCGCCCCGGAACGCACTGAACCTGTTCCGCTTTTCATCATTGGGCGCCATCGACCGCCGCGACGGCCGCGCGCCATGCATCTTCGACCACCAGCAGGCGTCCGAGTTTCTCGACCGGAACCGCAAAACGCCGCTGCAAGGCGTGGACGTCTTCCGGCAGGGCCGGCGCTGCGCGTCGCCCGACCGCCTGTTCGGCCACCCACGAGGACACGGCGATCGTATGCGGACAGCCGAAGCACAGAAAACGCACCGCCGCGATCGGCCTATCCGGCGCCGCAGCGTCGCACTGGATGTCGAATTGCACCCAGGTTCCCTTCGTTCGGCTGCCGGCCGCGCCGCGCGCAACCCCGCGGCCGGTCAGGACGCCGGCCCCCGGCGTGGCCTCGAAGTAGCGGCGGGTCAATTCACTATAGGCCATGCGCCACAGGTCCTGCGCCCGCGCCGCCGATCCGGCGCAAGCGCGCGACGGCCTCCCGAATGACGACGACCGCCCGGTCGATGTCCTCGTCGCTCGTGAACCGGCCCAGGCCGAATCGCAAGCTGCTCTCGGCCAGCCGTTCGTCGCGGCCCAAAGCGCGCAGCACGTAGGACGGCTCGTTCGCCGCCGACGTACAGGCCGCGCCGGTGGAAACCGCGATCTCGCTCCTGACGGCCAGCAGCAAACTCTCGCCCTCGACGCCCTCGAAAGAGACGTTCAGTATCTGCGGCACGCACAGCGCGGACGAACCATTGCGGAGCACTCCGCCGATTGCGGCGAGGCCCTGCCACAGCCGTTCCTGCAGCAGCGCTATGCGCTGTCTCTCTGCATCGAGCGCCGAGGCGGCGAGCGCGAATGCGGCGCCCATACCGACCACTTGATGGGTGGCGACCGTGCCGGAGCGCAGGCCCGACTCCTGGCCGCCGCCGAACTGCAACGCCTCCATCCGCACACCCCGGCGCCGCGAGACCAGCAAGGCGCCGACCCCTTTCGGGCCGTAGGCCTTGTGCGCCGACAAGGACATCAAATCGGCGCCGGATGCCCTGAAATCGAGCGAACATTTGCCGACGCTCTGCGCGGCATCGACATGCAGGCGCGCGCCGCCGTGGCGCTCGCAGACCGCCGCAATGCCGGCGATGTCCTGAATCACGCCTATCTCGTTATTGACGTGCATGATCGAGACCAGCGTCGTCTCGGCCGTCATCGCAGCGGACACCTGCTGCGGATCGACGATTCCGCCCGCCCCGGGAACCAGATAAGTCACCCGCCAGCCGCGGCGCTGTAGTTGGCGGCAAGGATCGAGCACGGCCTTATGCTCCGTGCGCGCCGTGACGACGTGCCGGCCTCGATCGGCCGCTTGCGCCGTCAGGCCGAAAATCGCCAGATTGTCGGCTTCGGTCGCCCCCGAAGTCCAAACCACATCCAAGGCATCGGCGCCGACGGCGCCGGCGACTTGGGCTCGCGCGGCTTCGACGAGCGCGCGCGCCGCCTCGCCATAATCGTGGCTCGACGAGCTCATATTTCCGTACTGACCGGCGCCGCGCAGGACTTGCGACATTTGATCGGCGACTCGCGGATCGACGGGTGTCGTCGACGCGCAATCCAAATAAGCGGGCGGCCTCATTGGCCGGATCCGCGGGCCGGCGCGCCGCGCGCGCGCTGCACCGCGCTCAATATGCCGCGCAGGATGTTCAACTCATTGCGGTCGAGCTGCGCGCGATTGAACAGGCGGCGCAGGCGTTCCATCAGATGGCCGGTGCGGTCCTCGAAGTCGATTTCCCGCATGACTTCTCGAAGATGCGTGTAGAAATGCTCCATCGCAGCCGATTCGGCGAGCGGCGCATCCAACTGGATGCGCGTAGCCGGCGCCGCGCGCGCGATGAAGATCTCGTAAGCGATCAGCTGCACCGACATCGCCAAATTCAGCGAGCAGTAATCCGGGTTCGCCGGAATGCGCAGCAGCGAATTGCAGTACTGCAGATCATCGGTCGCGAGGCCGTAGCGCTCCGATCCGAACAGCAGCGCAACGCGGGTTTGAGCCGGCAGCGCCGCGATCTTTCCGGCGGCGTCGCGCGGCGTCGCGAACTCCCAGGTATAGGATCGCGGCCTCGAGGTCGTCCCGGCGACGAAGGCGCAATCGGCGATGGCCTCCGCGACGGTCGCGACCACGCGCGCGGATGACAGCAGATCGTCGGCGCCGGCGGCGAGCGCGCTCGCCTCGGCGTGCGGGAAAGACCTCGGCCGCACGAGCGCCAAATCCGAAAGATCCATGTTTTTCATCGCGCGCGCGACCGAACCGATATTGCCCGGGTGGCTGGGTTCGATCAGGACGATGCGAACGAGGTCCGTCATGCTCTGTTATTCTAGCCCGAGCCTATGCATCCACTACTCAATATCGGCATGCGCGCCGCCCGGCGCGCCGGCGACCTGATCGTGCGCAGCCTTTCGCGACTGGATTCGCTCAAAGTCGACACCAAGGGACGCAACGACTTCGTGACCGACGTCGACCGCAAGGCGGAAGCCGAGATCATCGCGACCGTGCGCCGAAGCTATCCGGAGCACGCGTTCCTCGGCGAAGAGTCCGGCCGCAGCGGCGAAGGCGAATTCGTCTGGATCATCGATCCGCTGGACGGCACGACGAATTTCCTGCATGGCTTTCCGACGTTCGCGGTGTCGATCGCGGTCGAGCACCGCAAGCGTCTGCAGCACGCGATCGTCTACGATCCGATGCGCCAGGAGTTCTTCACCGCCTCGCGCGGCGAGGGCGCGCAGCTCGAGGGCAAAAAGATCCGCGTCAGCACGCAGCGAACGCTCGAGGGCGCCCTGATCGGCACCGGCTTCCCGTTCCGCTCCGAGGCGGATTACGTGGATCAATATCTGGCGATACTCAAGGAGATCATGGGAGTCGCCGCCGGCGTGCGCAGGCCGGGCGCCGCGGCCTTGGACCTCGCCTATGTCGCCGCGGGCCGCATCGACGGCTTCTGGGAGTTCGGCCTGTCGCCTTGGGACACGGCCGCCGGAACCCTTTTGATTCAAGAGGCGGGCGGGCGCGTCGGTACGCCGGCCGGCGCGGAGTACGCCCTGGGCCGCAACATCGTCGCCGGCAATCCGAAAGTCTACGCCGCGCTATTGTCGAGGATCGGCCCGCTGACCCCCGAATCTCTGCGCGCTTAGCCGCGGCTGGCGGTGTCCTTGATGCGCAGCCGGCTGTGTCCGAAGCCGTACAGGAAATACAGCGCGAATCCGATGACGCTCCAAACCGCCAGCCGCATCCACGTGGCCGCCGGCAGGAACGCGGCCATGCCGGCGCAGAAAATGACGCCCATGATGGAGACGAACCAGATCGCCGGCACGCGGAACGGGCGCGGCAGATCGGGGCGCGTGTAGCGCAGCACGAGCACGCCGGCGCAGACCACGACGAACGCGACCAGCGTGCCGATCGATACCAGCTCGCCGAGGATGCCGATCGGCAGCAGGCCGCCGAAGGTCGCCGCCAGCACGCCGGTGATCAGCGTCGCGATGTGCGGGGTGCGGTATTTCGGATGCACGGCGCCGAAGAACTTCGGCAGCAGCCCGTCGTGCGACATCGTCAGCCATATGCGGGCTTGCGGGATGATCATCGTGATGATCACCGAGGTCAGGCCCAGCAAAGCGCCAACGAGCACCCAGCCGACCAGCCAGGACAGTTGCTTGTGCGATTCGACCGCGACCGCGACCGGCGCCGCATCGTTCAATTTCAGGAACGGCACCAGACCGGTCATGACGCCCGACATCAGGATATAGAGCACGGTGCAGATCGCGAGGCTGCCGAGGATGCCGATCGGCATGCCGCGGCTGGGATTTTTCGACTCTTGTGCGACCGTCGAGACCCCGTCGAAGCCGATATACGCGAAGAAAATGATGCCGGCGGCCTGGATGATGCCGCTCCAGCCGAACTGGCCGAAGGTGCCGGTGTTCTTCGGGATGAACGGCACCCACAGGGCGGGCTTGACGTAGAAAGCGCCGAAAACGATCACGGCGACGACGATGCCGACCTTGATCGCGACGATGATCGTATTGACCAGCGTCGATTCCTTGATGCCTTTGTAGCAAAGCGCGGTGGCCGCCGCGATGATCGCGATCGCCGGCAGGTTCAGCAACGCGCCGGTCCGGTGTATCTGATAGCCGACCTCCGCGGCCTCGAACGGCGCCGAGGTCAGCGAGGCGGGGATGATATTGACGTGGAAATAGTCCAGCAGCTTGACGAAGTAGCGGCTCCAGCCGACCGCGACCGTCGAGCAGGCCATCATGTACTCCAGCACCAGATTCCATCCGACGAACCAGGCGATGAACTCGCCGAGCGTCGCGTAACTATAGGCGTACGCACTGCCGGCGACCGGCACCATGGTCGCGAACTCCGAATAGCACAAGCCGGCGAACATGCAGCCGATCCCGGCAATGATGAACGAAATGACGATCGCGGGGCCCGCGTGCTCGGCCGCCGCGAGCCCGGTCAACACGAAGATGCCCGTGCCGATGATCCCGCCGATGCCGAACGCGACCAGCGACGGCGTGCCGAGCGCCCGCACGAGATGCTTGCTCTCGGCTTCCGCGTGATAGTCGGAGATCGGCTTCGTTGCGAACAATCCGTTGAATTTCATTTATTGCCCCAACTCGAGGTGTGACTCCCGCCGCGGCCGGCGCCATGCGCGTCGGCGCCCCGACTGTATCGACTTTCGCGGCGCCTATCCAAACAATTTGCGCGGGACGTATCGCGCCGCTCGGGGCGCAGCCCGGCTCACGGCATGCCGTCGACTTCCTCGGGCTTGTTGAGTTTGCGCTCGAGCAGGTCCTCGGTTCGCAGCCCCAAGTCCAGCGCCAGCGCGGCGGATATGTAAATCGACGAATAGGTGCCGGCGAGAATTCCGATGACCAGCGCGGCGGAAAAACTATGCAAGGTCTCTCCGCCGAAGATCAGCAAGGCGACGACGACCAGCAAGGTGACCAATTTCGTCATCAAGGTACGCGACAAGGTTTGATTGATCGACTCGTCGATGACTTGCAAGATCGTGATCTTGCGCGCGTTGCGCGCGCGTTCGCGCACGCGGTCGAAGACGATGACGGTATCGTTCAAGGAATAGCCGATCACGGCCAATATCGCCGATATGGCCGTCAGGTCGAACGTCATTTGCGTGACCGCGAAGAACCCCAATACGCAGATCGGATCGTGCAGCACCGCGAAAATCGCGCCGAGCGCGAGCTTCGGCGTGAAGCGGATCAACACGTAAACCAAGATCAGGACCAGGGTCGCGACCAGCGCCCACGCGCCCTTGATGAACAGCTCCTGGCCGACTTGCGGCCCGACGACCTCGGTCTGTTGCAGCTTCACTCCGGCGTCGATCGGCCGGAACAGGTCGATGACACGCGCGCCGATCTGATCGCCCTTGGCTTTCGGGTCCGGCGGCAGGCGCACCAGAATGTCCCGAGAACTGCCGAAGGCCTGCACCTGGGCGCCGGCCACCCCGCCCGCGGCCAGTGCCGCGCGCAGGCGGTCCACGTTCGGCGGCTGCGGGAAATTGGTCTCTATCACGACGCCGCCCGTGAAGTCGATGCCGAGATTCAAGCCGTGCACCGCAACCAGGATCAGCGAGCTCAAGATCAAGAACGTCGACAGCCCGTACCACACCTTGCGGGTGTGCATGAACGGAAAGCGCGTGACTTTGTGAAAGAATTCCATGTGCTTGAACCTCGAATCCGGCTGGTTAGATCGACAAGCGCTCGATCTTGCGCCGGCCGCCGAAGATGACTTGTACCAATGCGCGGCTGCCCATCAGCGACGTGAACATCGATGTCGCGATCCCCAGCACGAGGACCACCGCGAAGCCGCGCACCGCACCGGCGCCGAAAAGCCACAGGACCAGACCCGCGATCAGCGCGGTGACGTTCGAATCGGCGATCGCCGAGAATGCCCGCTCGAAGCCGGCGGTGATCGCCGCGCGCGGCGACACCCCGATGCGCAATTCCTCGCGGATGCGTTCGTAAATCAGAATATTGGCGTCGACCGCCATGCCGACGGTCAGAACCACCGCCGCTATGCCGGGCAAGGTCAGCGCGACGCCCTCCAGGGACAATAGCGCCGTCAGCAGTATGACGTTGCACATCAGCACGACGTCGGCGATCAAGCCGAACGCCTTGTAATAGATCGCCATGAAGACGAACGCCGCCAGCATGCCGAACACCATCGCATGCGTGCCTTTATCGATGTTGTCCTGGCCCAGGCTCGGGCCGATCGCCTTTTCCTGGATCGGGGTCAGCGGCGCCGCCAAGCCGCCCGCCCGCAGCAGCAGAGCCAACTCGCGGCCCTCGATCGGGTTCACGCCGGTGATCTGGAAGTTGTTGCTGAACACGCCGCGTATCGTCGCCTGATTGATGACTTCCTCGGTGGTGTGCTCGACCTCGACGCCGGCGGCGTTCTTGTCGCGCGAGCGGTCGATGAACACGACCGCCATCAAATGGCCGATGTTCTCTTCGGTGTTGCGCAGCATCTTGCCGGCGCCGCGGCTGTCGAGCGAGACCGATACGGCCGGTCCGTCCTGAGTGTTCGGCTGGAACGACGCATCGGTCAGCTGGTCGCCGGTGACGACGACGTCGCGATTCAGCAGCACGGGGCGCTTGTCGCGCGTGTAATAGAGCTTCGCGCCCAGCGGCACGTGTCCGGTCGCGGCCGCCTCCAGCGGATTATCGGTCTCATCGACCATGCGGAATTCCAAGGTCGCGGTCTTGCCGAGGATTTTCTTCACTTCCGCGGAATTTTGCAGCCCGGGCAGCTGAATCGCGATCTGATCGACGCCCTGCCTCGCTACCTGCGGTTCGGAGACGGCGAGCTCGGGGCTATTGAGGCGGTTGCGCAATATGACGATGTTCTGCTGAACGGCGTAGTCCTGGCGCTCTTGAATCTGCTGAGCGGTCAAGGTCAAGTTCAAGGCCGGCGCGCCGCCGACGGTGGTGTCGGACAGCGTCAGATTGCGGTTATCCGCCAAAATCGCCTCCTTGCCCTTCGCGAAACTGTCGGCGTCGCGAAACAGCACCTGAACGCGGTAGGCCGGGTAGTCGACATGCACGTCCTGGTATGGCACGTGGGCGTTGCGCAAGGAGGCTCGGAAATCCTGCTCATACCGGTCGAGCAGCTGCTTGACCGCGCCTTGCACGTCGACTTGATAAACCAGGTAAACGCCGCCGCGCAAATCCAGTCCCAATTTGAGAGGGCTCAAGCCGAGCTTGCGCATCCAGTCGGGCACGCGCGACGCCTCGGATAGTGCGACGGTGTACTGGTTCGGCAGCGACGCCGCGATCACGTCGCGCGCCTTCAATTGATCCTGCTTGCTGGCGAAACGCAGGGTCAGGCGCCCCTGGTCGATGAATGCGCCGGTCACGGCGATGCCCTTGTCCTTCAGCAGCCGTTCGACCGATTGCTGGTCGGCCGCAACGACGGCAGCCCGGTCACGCGCCAGCTGCAGCGCGCTCTGCTCGCCGTACAAATTCGGCAACGCGAGCAAGATCCCGAAGAACATGACGACGGCGACGAGCGCGATCTTCCAGCGGGGATAGGAAATCATGCGTTCTTGACCGTCCCCTTCGGCAGGATTTGCGCCACTTGGAACTTCTGCAGCTTGATGCTCACGCCGCTCGCGATTTCGACGGTCAGAAACTGCTCGCCGACTTCGAGTACCTTGCCGAGCATGCCGCCGGTGGTCGCCACCTCGTCGCCCGCGGCGATCTTCGAGAGCATTTCCTTCTGTTCCTTGGCCCGCTTGTTTTGCGGCCGTATCAACAGAAAGTAGAAAACGACCAGCAACAGCACCGGCAGCATCAGAGCGCTCAGCATGCTCTGTCCGCCGCCCGTACCGGCTGATTGCGCATAGGCGTTATTTATGAGGAAATCCATGGTGTTGCACTCGCTTCGTAGGGTCTCGACCGCGGCGGAAAGCCGGGCATTATACCGAATCGGCGCGACAACACTTAAACCGCTTGTCCGGATCCCAGCAGCGCATAAAACCCGCTCCGGTAGGCCGCGAGGCGCCCCGCTTCGATGGACTCGCGGATCTCGCGCATCAGGCGCTGATAGAAATACAAATTATGGATCGTATTGAGCCTCGCGCCCAATATCTCGTTGCACTTGTCCAGGTGCCGCAGGTAGCTGCGGCTGTAGTTCGCGCAGGTGTAGCAGAGACAGCCGTCCTCGATCGGACCGGTATGCCGCTGGTGCGCGGCGTTCCTGATATTCAGAACGCCGGTGCGCGTGAACAGGTGGGCATTGCGCGCGTGGCGCGTCGGCATCACGCAATCGAATAGGTCGATGCCTCGGCAAACGGCCTCGAGTATGTCCTCGGGGCGGCCGACGCCCATCAAATAGCGCGGCTTGCCCCGCGGCATCTGCGGCGTGAGGGTCTCGAGCACAGTTTCACGCTCATCCCGGCTCTCGCCGACGGCAAGGCCTCCGAGCGCGAGCCCGGCGAAGCCGATGTCCTCCAGGGCCGCGAGCGATGCGAGGCGCAGCGCCTCGTGCACCCCGCCCTGCACGATCCCGAACAGCGTCCCGGGCGCATCCTCGCGGTGGTATTCCCGATAGCCGCGTGCGGCCCAGCGCATCGACAACTCCATCGAGGCGCGCGCGTCGGCCTCGGTCGCCGGATACGCCGTGCACTCATCGAAGCTCATCGCCACGTCGGAACGAAGGACGCGCTGTATGCGCATCGACTCCTCCGGCGAGAGGAACGTTTCCGCGCCGTCGACCGGCGAGCGGAAGCGCACGCCCTCCTCCGTGATCTTGCGCCTGTCGGCGAGGCTCCAGACCTGAAAGCCGCCGGAATCGGTCAGTATCGGCCGCCGCCAGTGCATGAAACGGTGCAAGCCGCCGTGCGCTTCGATCACCTCCAGACCCGGCCGCAAGAACAGGTGAAACGTATTCGCAAGCACGATTTCGCAGCCGATCGATTCGAGTTCCTCCGGCGTCATCGCCTTGACCGTGCCGTAGGTGCCGACCGGCATGAACGCCGGCGTCTCGATCGAACCGCGCGGAAAATCCAGCCGTCCGCGCCGCGCCGCGCCGTCCGCGCCCGTCACCGAGAATTGCATGGCGGCAGGCGCGCTCACGTGCGCTCTCCGGTCATGAACATCGCATCGCCGTAGCTGAAAAACCGGTATCCCTCGCGGACCGCGTGCGCGTACGCCGCGAGCAGCGCTTCGCGCCCGACGAAGGCCGCGCAAAGCATCAGCAAGGTCGACTCCGGCAGATGGAAATTCGTCAGGATCGCGTCGACGGCGCGAAACGCGTAGGGAGGCTTGATGAAAATGCGCGTCTCGCCGTGATAGGGCCGCAGCCGGCCGCCGGCCGCGGCCGACTCCAGGCTGCGCACGACGGTCGTGCCGACGGCGACGATGCGCCCGCCCGCGGCGCGCGCCGCCTCGATCGCTTCGCAGGCGGATGCCGTGACCTGCACGCGCTCCCCGTGCATCTCGTGCGCGTCGATGTCGTCGGTCCGCAGCGGTTGGAACGTGCCGGCCCCCACGTGCAGCGTCACGAAGGCGTGCCGTATGCCGCGGCTCTCGAGCGCCGCGAACACCGGCGCATCGAAATGCAAGCCCGCGGTCGGCGCCGCGACCGCGCCGGGCACGCGCGCGTACACCGTCTGGTAGCGTTCGCGGTCGGCGGCCCCCGCCGCCCGGCAAATGTAGGGCGGCAACGGCATGGAGCCGTGAGTCTCGAAGAACGCCAGGACATCGCCGGAGAATTCCAGCCGGAAAAGATCGCCTTGCCGATCCACCAGGCGTGCCGAGTGGCCGCCCTCCAACCGGATCAGGCCGCCGGGCCGCAAGGTCTTGCTGGATCTCGCTTGCACGAGGGCCGTCGTCGCGCTCTCGACGCGTTCCAGCAGGATCTCGATTCGCCCGCCGCTGTCCTTGGCGCCGAACGCGCGCGCGGGAATCACGCGCGTATCGTTGAACACCAGCAGATCCGGGGCGCGCAGCAGCGACGGCAAGTCGCGAAAGCGCAGGTCGCGGATGCCCGCGTCCTTGCCCAGCACGAGAAGACGGCTCGCCGAACGTTCGGCGGCCGGCGTTTGCGCGATCAATTCGGCTGGCAGGTCGAAATGAAAATCCGCGCGGCGCATGACCTCCCATATTACCAAGAGCGCCGATCGCATATACTGCGCGCACTGGCATGCCCGGATGGCGGAACTGGTAGACGCGCCGGACTCAAAATCCGGTGGTGGTGACACCGTGTGGGTTCGATTCCCTCTCCGGGCACCAGTACATTTATTAGGACCACACTTGAATTTTTGCAGCAACTGCGGCGCGGCCGTCGTTCTCAAAATCCCGGCCGGGGACCACTTGCCGCGTTTCGTCTGCGCGAACTGCGGCACGGTGCACTACAAGAACCCTCTGCTGGTGCTCGGCTGCGTTCCCGAGTGGGACGGCAAGATACTGCTCTGCCGCCGCGCGATCGAGCCGCGCCTGGGATTTTGGACCGTTCCGGCCGGCTTCATGGAGAACGGCGAGACGATGCAGCAGGCGGCGCAGCGAGAATGCGCCGAAGAGGCGCTCGCCGAAGCCGAGATCGGTTCCCTGCTCGCGATCGTCAGCGTCACGCACGCAAGCCAGGTGCACGTGATGTTCCGGGCGAAATTGCTCAAGCCGGAATTTGCCGCCGGGCCGGAAAGCCTCGAGGTCCGGCTGTACGAGGAACGCGAGATCCCGTGGGGCGAACTGGCCTTCCCCAGCGGCGAATTCACGCTGCGGCGATACTTCGCGGACCGCGCGGCGGGCCGCGAGGGGCATCATTTTGGCGAATTGACGCGCCCGCTGAAACGCTGAGCCCCTGCGTCAGCCGCGCCGGGGACTGCTCAGTCCGTCTATGGCACAATACGGCGCTTTTTAACGACATTCGGAAGGGAACGTCATGGCCTTTGTGGTCACCGAAAACTGCGTAAAGTGCAAATACATGGATTGCGTCGAAGTCTGCCCGGTGGATTGCTTCCACGAGGGGCCGAATTTCCTCGTGATCGATCCCGACGAGTGCATCGATTGCACGCTGTGCGAACCGGAATGTCCGGTCGAGGCGATTTTTTCGGAAGAGGACATCCCGGACGGTCAGCAGAGCTTCAAGCAATTGAATGCCGAGCTCGCGAAAACCTGGCCGGTGATCACCGAGAAGGGCGAGGCGCCGGCGGACGCCAAGCAGTGGGAAGGCGTGCCTGACAAGCTCAAGTTGCTCGAGCGGTAAGCCCGCGCGCCGGCGGGGCCGGCCGCCGCGACCGCCTTCGCTAACGCTTCGCCAGCTGCAGCGCCTGAACCCTCTGCAACAAGTCGCGCGGCGGCATGTAGCCGTCGATGTAGGCCCCGGATTCGGTGACGATCGCCGGCGTGCCGCGCACGCCGATCGCTTGACCGAGCGCATACTCGCTCGCGACCGGCGTTTTGCCGCAAGTCTTGGTCATATCGAGGGGCCCGCCGGCCTTGGCGCGCGTCAAAGCCTCGTTGCGGTCCGCCGCGCACCAGACGGCGTCGGCCTTGTGCCAACTGAGCGTGCCGGGACCGGTGCGAGGGTAGAACAGGTAGCGAACGCCGATGCCGAGCGCGTTGATCTCGCCGATTTCACTGTGCAGCTTGCGGCAGTATGGGCAGTCGACGTCGGTGAAGACGGTGATCGTGTAGCGGGGATGCGGCGGCGAGAAAATCAGCATGTCGCTCGGCGGAATCGCGTTGATCAGCCGCGCGCGCGCCTCGTCGCGCTGCTGCTCGGTGAGGTTCACGCGGCTATCCATGTCGTAGATGTTCCCGTCGATGAAATACTTGCCGTCGGCCGTCAAATAACTGATATCCGCCCCCTGCTTGAACTCGTAGAGGCCGGGAATCGGCGAGGGGTGCAAATCTTCCAGCTTCGATCCCGGCGGCAGGCGCTTCAGCAGCAACGGTCTAGGGTCGGGCTGGTCGGCCGCGCGCGCCGCCCCGGCACAGAGCCCTATACCGAGCGTCAACGCGATCATCGAGGCGGCGATTTTTTGCAGCATCTTCTGCAGGACTCCGACGGCGAGGTCAGTGTTTCGACTCCGCAGTCGATCCGAGGTTCAAGGAAATATTAGCAGAGGGCGGCTCAGCCGCGGGGATGGTGCTGGGAATGCAATTCTTTCAGGCGTTCGCGCGCAACGTGCGTGTATATCTGCGTCGTCGACAGATCGCTGTGGCCGAGCAGCATCTGCACGACGCGCAGATCCGCGCCATGATTCAAAAGATGCGTCGCGAACGCGTGGCGCAGCGTGTGCGGCGACAATTCCTTGTCGACTCCGGCCTTTTTGGAGTAGCGCTTGATGATGTGCCAAAACGCCTGTCGCGTCATGCGGTCGCCGCGGCGCGTCGGGAACAGGTAGTCGGTCTGGCGCTCGAGCAATATCTCGACTCGCGGGCCCTGCATGAACTGTTGCAACCATACGACGGCCTCGTCGCCGAGCGGGATCAGGCGCTCGCGATTGCCCTTGCCGACGATGCGCACCACCCCTTGATTCAGATTGACTTGGCTGTGCTTGAGGCTGACCAGTTCCGATACCCGCAGACCTGTCGCGTACAGGACTTCGAGCATGGTCCGATCGCGATGCCCGAGCGGATCGGCGACCGCCGGCGCCTCCAGCAACGCGTCGACCTCGGCCTCGCTCAAGGATTTCGGCAAGGACCGGCCGATTTTCGGCATGGCGATCTGCGCGGTCGGATCGGTCGCGATCAAGCCTTCGCGCAGCATGAATCGGTAGAAGCGCCGGAAGCTGGAGAGCTGCCGCGCCGTCGACCTCGGCCGCGATCCGCCTTCGACCCGCGCGGCGATGAAGCCCAACAATTCGATGCGCGTGGCTTTCAAGAGCGCACTGTCGCGCGCGTCGAGCCAGCGGCCGAGCGCGCTCAAATCGGCGCGGTAGGCGGCCAGCGTATTGGCCGACAAGCCGCGCTCCATCCATACCGCGTCGAGAAAGCGCTGCAAAGCCGGATCCGCGGCCTCGCGCTCCGGCGGTACCGCCTTGCCCGCAGTGCGTGTATAAACCGTGCGCTTAAGTGCCGTCGCCATAATGTCCCATGTGCATGAAATGAGCGTCGAAAACCGCAGCAATGAACTGCCGGAAACCAGTATGAGATTCGCCTTTGGCGGTCGGCGTGACCCGAATCACAGTACGCCGAAGTATTAACATAAGGAGAACCAGATCACAGTACTTGCCAGGCGGCGACCTCCCGCGAGCCTTTCCACGCGCCTATATACGGCTTATTGCTTCGCGGCATTTGCGCTGTGCGCCAGCGCGGCGCTCGCGCTCAATCTGCTGTTGCCTACGCCGCGGTCGCGGCGCAGGGCCGCCGCCGGCTGCTCGCGCGCGTTCTTGCGCGCTGCAGGGATACCGTTCAGCGTACAGGGCGCCGACCGGCTGCCGCGGGAGCCGTGCGTCGTCGTCGCCAATCATGCCAGCTACCTCGACGGCGTCGTCGCGATCGCCGCGCTGCCGCCGGATTTTGCGTTCGTGATCAAGAAAGAGATGCGCGGGGTTCCGCTCGCCGGCTTGTTGCTGCGGCGCCTCGGCTCCGAATTCGTCGAGCGCTACGACCGGCGGCAAAGCGCGGCCGACGCGCGCCGGGTCGGCAAACGGGCTTCACGGGGCCAATCGCTGATGTTCTTCCCGGAGGGTACGTTCGACGAGATCCGCCAGATCGGCAAATTTTTGCGCGGGGCATTTGCGATCGCCGCGCGCGCGGATATGCCGATCGTTGCCGTCGCGATTCACGGCACCCGCGAGGTCCTGCCGCCGGGCGGCCCGTGGATCCGACGTCTGCCGATCAAGGTCGAAATTCTCGAGGTGCTGCGGGGTGCCGAGGCGAGGCATAAGAGCCGCGAGTTGATCGGCAAGGCGGTCGGCGAGCCGTTGGCCTGACCAAGCGCGGGCCCAGTTATACTGGAGGCCGACATCATCGCTATTTAGGACATCCGCCAATGCCATCCGATCCGGTCCTGATCCTTGCGGCGCGGCGCACGCCGCAGGGCGCGTTCCTAGGCGCGCTGGCGCCGGTCACGGCGCCCGAGCTCGGCGCCTGCGCGATTCGCGCCGCCGTGGCCGACGCGCACCTTCCCGCCGCCGATATCGACGAGGTGATCATGGGCTGCGTGCTGCCGGCCGGAATCGGCCAAGCGCCGGCGCGCCAGGCGGCCCTGCGAGCCGGCGTTCCGGCCGGCACGCCGGCAACGACCGTCAACAAGATGTGCGGCTCCGGCATGCGCGCCGTCATGTATGCCGCCGACCAAATTCAAGCCGGATCGGCGCAAATCGTCGTCGCGGGCGGGCTCGAATCGATGAGCAATGCGCCGTATTTGCTGCCCAAGGCACGCGCCGGCTACCGGATGGGGCACCAACAGGCCCTCGATCACATGTTCTACGACGGCCTGCAAAGCCCCTGGGACGGCCGGCTGATGGGAGCATTTGCCGACGCGACGGCGGCCAAGCTTGGCATCACGCGGGCCGACCAAGACGAATTCGCGGGCGAATCGGTGCGCCGGGCGCAGGCGGCGGTCGGCAGCGGAGCGTTCGTTGCCGAAATCGCGCCCGTGGCGGTGCGAACCCGCAAGGGCGAGACGCTGATCGACCGCGACGAAACGCCGTTTGCGTTGGAGATATCGAAAATTCCGACGTTGAAACCGGCGTTCAACGACGACGGCACCGTAACGGCGGCAAGCTCGTCGAGTATCGCCGACGGGGCGGCCGCGCTCGTGCTGTGTTCGCAGGCCGCGGCCCGCACGCGTGGCCTTGCGCCGCTCGCGCGCATCGTCGGCCACGTCAGCTTCGCGCGCGAGCCCGAGTGGTTCACGCTCGCGCCGATCGGCGCGGTCGGCAAATTGCTGGCGCAGCTGCAATGGCGGCCGGCGGATGTCGATTTGTACGAGATCAACGAGGCCTTCGCCGTCGTGACGATGGCCGCGACCCGCGAGTTGCGGCTGGATAAAGCGCAAGTCAACGTCAACGGCGGCGCGTGCGCCCTCGGTCATCCGATCGGGGCGACCGGCGCGCGCATCATCGCGACCTTGCTACACGCCTTGCGCGCCGGCGGCAAGCGACGCGGCATCGCCAGTCTATGCATCGGCGGCGGCGAGGCGACCGCCGTCGCGATCGAAATCGCTTGAGGGCGCGGCCAATGGACAACGTTCAGCGTGATGTCATGGAATACGAGGTGGCGATCGTCGGCGCGGGGCCCGCGGGTCTCGCCGCCGCGATCCGCCTGAAGCAATTGAAACCGGATATCAACATCTGCGTGCTCGAGAAGGGTGCGGCGGTCGGCGCCCATTCGCTGTCCGGCGCGGTCATGGAACCCGGGCCCCTCGACGCGTTGCTGCCGCATTGGCGCGAGCATCCGCCGGCAACTTGCGTGCCCGCCTCGCGCGATGAGTTCCTGTACCTGACCAGGCGCAGGCGTTTTCGGTTGCCGACGCCCCCGCAGATGGCCAATCACGGCAATTTGATCGTCTCGCTCGGCCAACTGACGCCGATCCTCGGCCAGGAAGCCGAAAAGCTCGGCGTCGACGTCTTCGCGGGATTCGCAGCCGCCGAGGCGCTGATCGACGCGGACGGCGCGGTGCAAGGCGTGCGCACCGGCGATATGGGCGTTCTCAAATCCGGGGAGCCTGGAGCGAATTTCGCTCCGGGACCCGATATTCGCGCCAAGCTGACGATGTTCGCCGAAGGCTGCCGCGGCAGCGCGTCCAAGCAAATGATCCGGCGCTACCGGCTCGACGAAGGCAAGTCACCGCAAACCTACGGCTTGGGGTTCAAGGAGCTGTGGCAGCTGCCGCCGGGCCGCACCGAGCCCGGTCTGATTCAGCACACGCTCGGCTGGCCGTTGGACAACCGGACCTACGGCGGAAGTTTCCTCTATCACTTGGACAACGACCGCGTCTACGTCGGCTTCGTGATCGGCCTCGACTATGAGGATCCGCGCTTCAAGCCGTTCGAGGCGTTCCAACAATTCAAGAATCACCCCAATGTCAAAGGCTTGCTGCTCGGCGGTGAAATCCTCGCCGGCGGCGCGCGTACCGTCATCGAAGGCGGCTATCAATCGATGCCCAAACTCGAAATGCCCGGCGCGATGCTGATCGGCGATGCCGGCGGCACGCTGAATACGCCGAAGATCAAGGGCATTCATCAAGCCATCCGCTCCGGCGTGATCGCCGCGGAACATTACGCGGCCGAAGGATCGAGCGCCGGATTCGATTCTCGCTGGCGCAATTCGGCAGGCGGGCGCGAACTGCGCAAGGTGCGCAACATCCGGCCGGGGTTTCGCCGCGGCCTATGGTTCGGTCTGGCCAATGCGGCGCTGGAAACGGCGACGATGGGGAAGTTGCCGTGGACTCTGGCGAACCACGCCGACAGTTCGAGTTTGCGCGAGCTCGCGCACTACGTTTCGCCGGATCGCGGCTGGGGCGAGAGGGAATTGCCGCCGCGCGACCGGCTGGCCTCGGTATTCTTCGCCGCCACCGCGCACGACGAGAATCAGCCCGTGCACTTGCACGTGGCCGATGCGTCCCTATGCGCGTCGCGCTGCGCCGTCGAGTTCGGCAACCCCTGCACGAATTTCTGTCCGGCCAACGTCTATGAAATGATCGATGACGGCGGCGGCAAGAAGCTGCAGATCAACGCGTCCAACTGCGTGCATTGCAAGGCCTGCGACATCAAGGAACCCTACGCCGGCCAAATCACCTGGGTCACGCCGGAGGGCGGCTCGGGACCCAATTATCAGGGACTGTAGCTCCGAGACCGGGAGGTGACGTCGCCATCCAGGACGGTAGCGGCTCTGCTCGCGCGCGAGGTCGCCGAGGGACGGCTGAACGACGATCCCGCGCAGCGGGCCGCCGCCGCGCGTCTGGACAGGCTGACCGCCGCACTGACCGAGGGGACCGGCCGATCGGCGCTCGAGCGCTTGGGGGCCATGCGCTGGCTCGGCGGGCGCGCGGCGCCTCCCGCCCCGCAGGGTCTGTACCTATGGGGCAGCGTCGGCCGCGGCAAGACCCTCTTGATGGATTTGTTCTACGATTCCTTGGCCTTCGGGGAGCGCGAACGCGTCCATTTTTACCGTTTGATGCGCATGGTGCACGCGGAGCTGGCCTCCTTGAAGCGCCGCAGCAGGCCGCTCGACATCGTTGCGCAACGAATGGCCGGGCGCGCACGAGTCGTTTGCCTCGACGAATTCGTCGTTGCCGACATTGCGGACGCGATGATACTCGCCGGACTGCTCGAAGGACTGCGCCGCCGCGGCGTAGTGCTCGTCGCGACGTCGAATCGGCCGCCGCGCGAACTGTACAAGGACGGGCTGCAGCGTACGCGGTTCCTGCCCGCGATCGAGCTGATCCACCGGACCATGGAGATCGTGCATTTGGACGGTCCCGTGGATTACCGCCTGCGCAGGCTCGAGCAGTCGCACACCTATTTCGATTCGACACGCGCGGACACCGCCGCGCTGTTGGAGCGGCTGTTCGATGAACTCTCGAGCGGATCGGCCCGCGGTCCGATTCCGATCGTGATCGAGGATAGAACGATCGCGGCGGTCAGGACCGGCCCCGGATTGGCGTGGTTCGAGTTCCGGGAATTGTGCGAAACCGCGCGCAGCGCGAACGATTACCTCGAACTCGCGCGCATTTACCACACGATCGTCGTCGCCGGCGTTCCGGTCTTCACGCGTTCGAGCGAAGACGCGGCGCGGCGGTTTCTCACATTGATCGACGCGCTGTACGATCGCGGCGTGAAAATCGTCGTCTCGGCGGCGGCGGCGCCGCAGTCGCTGTATCGGGGCGAGAAGCTCGCGTTCGATTTTCAGCGGGCAGCGAGCCGGCTGGTCGAAATGCAGACGACGCGTTATCTCGCCGGGGAACACCGCCCGTGAAGCGCGCCTCCTCCGGCCCTGGCATAATTCGCCGGATGCGAACGGTAGCCGAGTTCACGATTCAGTACGCGCAGTTGCTCGATCCGGCCGGAATCCCGCTGCGGGAGCTCCCCGCCTTCGCGCGCGACGCCGACGAAGTGCTGCGCATGTACCGTTTGATGACCCTGGTCCGCGCATTCGACGCGAAGGCCGTCAATCTGCAGCGCACCGGACAACTCGGCACCTACGCATCCTGCCTCGGCCACGAGGCGACGCACGTCGGCGTCGCGGCCGCGATGCGGCCGGAGGACGTACTGGCGCCGGTGTACCGTGAATACGGCACGCAGCTTTGGCGCGGCGTGACGATGCGCGAAATCCTGGTGTACTGGGGCGGCGACGAGCGCGGCAGCGACTTCGCCGGCCCGAAGCAGGATTTCGCCTGGTGCGTGCCGATCGCAACTCAAACGCTGCATGCCGCGGGCGCCGCGATGGCGTTCAAGATTCGCGGCGAGAAGCGCTGCGCGCTCGCCTATATCGGCGACGGCGGCACCTCGGAAGGGGCTTTTTACGAGGCGATCAATCTTGCCGGCGTGCGCAAGCTGCCGGTGGTATTCGTCGTCGTCAACAACGGCTGGGCGATCTCCGTGCCGGTCGCGGCGCAGACTGCCGCGAAAACGCTGGCGCAGAAGGCGGTGGCCGCCGGCATCCCCGGACTTCAGGTCGACGGCAACGATGTGTTCGCGGTCCGGCACTTCGTCGGTGAAGCGCTCGAGCGGGCTCGCGGCGGCGCGGGCCCGACCGTGATAGAGGCCTTGACGTACCGGCTTGGCGATCATACGACCGCGGACGACGCCAGCCGCTATCGAGCCGACCAGGAAGTCAAGGACGCGTGGGCTCTCGAGCCGCTGCTTCGGTTCCGCCAATATTTGACCGGCGCCGGACTATGGGACGCCGCGCAGGAATTGGCGCTGCAGCAAGACTGCGCGCGCCAAATCGGTGTCGCGGTCGACGAATACCAGGCCAGCCCAAAACCGTCGACCGATGCGATGTTCGAGCATCTGTTCGAGAAAATGCCGCGGCATTTGCGTGAACAGCGCGATACCGCGCGCACCTACGCCGCAAAACCCGGGCGCTGTTGAATTGGCGAAAATAACCATGGTCGAAGCCATCGCGATGGCGCATGGCTGGGAAATGCAACACGATCAAAGCGTCGTCGTGATCGGCCAGGATGTCGGCCTCAACGGCGGCGTCTTTCGCGCGACCGCCGGCCTGCAGGCGCGCTTCGGCGCCGACCGCGTCCAAGACACGCCGCTCGCGGAAGCCACGATCGCGGGCATGTCGGTCGGCATGGCCACGCACGGACTGAAGCCCGTTGCGGAAATCCAGTTCATGGGCTTCGTTTATCCGGCGATGGATCAGATCGTCAATCATCTGTCGCGCATGCGCCATCGCACCCGCGGCCGCTTGAGCTGCCCGGTCGTCGTTCGCATGCCGCACGGGGGCGGCATCCACGCGCCGGAGCACCATTCGGAGAGCACGGAGGCGATGCTGTGCCACATTCCGGGGATACGCGTAGTCTGTCCGTCGACGCCGGCTCGCGCCTACGGCTTGTTGCTCGCCGCGATTCGCGATCCGGATCCGGTTATTTTCTTGGAGCCGGTGAGGCTCTACCGCGCGATGCGTCAGGAAGTCGCCGACGACGGCCGCGCGCTGCCGCTGGATGCCGCGTTCACGCTGCGCGAAGGCACCGACGTGACGATCGTAACTTGGGGGGCGATGATGCTGGAAACGCTCCGCGCGGTCGTCGAGCTCGACAAGGAGGGCATCAGCACCGAGTTGATCGATCTGGCGACCTTGAGTCCGATCGACAGCGCGACGATTCTGGCGTCGGTCGCCAAGACCGGCCGCTTGGTCATCGTGCACGAGGCCGCGCGCAATGTCGGCGTAGGCGCGGAAATCGCCGCGATCGTTGCCGAACACGGCTTGTACGATTTGCAGGCGCCGATTCGGCGAGTCACCGGCTTCGATTCGATCATGCCGCTGTTCAAGCTGGAGCACCACTACATTCCGAGCGTCGAGAGGATCGTCGACGCCGTTCAACAGACGCTGGCCGAGTAGGAACTGAGCGCACATGGCGACATTCAATCTGCCGGATTTGGGCGAGGGGCTGGCCGAGGCGGAAATTCTCGAGTGGCACGTCAAGGTCGGCGACCGCATCTGCGTCGATCAACCGATGGTGTCGGTGGAGACGGCCAAGGCGGTCGTCGAGGTGCCGGCGCCGCGCGGCGGGTTGGTCTCCGCGCTGCACGCGGCCGCCGGCGACATCGTGCCGACCGGCGCGCCGCTGATCGATTTCGACGACGGCACCGTCGTCGGCCGCATGCCCGCGATCGGCGACGAGGAATTGTTCGAACCCGAGAGGCCGAATAGCGGCGGCGCTGCGCGCGGGCGCGCGGTGCCGATGGCGCGCGGGCGCGCGGTGCCGATGGCGCGCGCGCTCGCCAAGCGCCTGGGCGTCGAGTTGGCCGCAGTCACCGGCACCGGTCGCGACGGTTTGATCACCTTGGACGACGTGCTGCTGCGCGCGCGCGTGCCGACCGCGCCGCCGGCAATGGCGAAGCTGGCGGCACGCGGGGAAACCGCTCCGGTGCCGCTGCGCGGCCCGAGGCGCGCGATGGCGCACACGATGTCCTTGGCGCGCGATCAGACCGCGCTCAGCACCGTGTGCGACGATGCGGACATCCAATGCTGGAAGGACGCCGGCGCTTACACGCTGCGCGTGATGCGCGCGATGGCGCGCGCCTGCGCCACGGAACCGGCGCTCAACGCCTGGTACGACCCCACGGACAACTCGCGCGTGCTGTTGAAACACATCGATTTGGGCGTTGCGATCGACACGCCGGGCGGCCTACTGGTTCCGGTATTGCGCAACATCGAAAGCAAGTCGCCGGAACAACTCGACGCCGCTTTGCGCGCGCACAAGCAAGCGGCGCACGATCGCCGGACGTCCGCCGAGGATCTGCGCGATTTTACGCTGATGCTGACGAATTTCGGCACCCTCGCGGGGCGTTACGCGACGCCGCAGGTCGTGCCGCCCGCCGTCGCGATTCTGGGCGTCGGCAGGATGCACCGTGACGCCGTAGCCGTCGGCGAGAGCGATCGAGGCGCATCGGCGCCTGCCGCTGAGCTTGAGCTTCGACCATCGCTGCGTCACGGGCGGCGAGGCGTGCCGGTTTCTCGCGGCGGCGATCGCCGATTTGGAAATGTCCGAATAACGAGCCTCGGGATGCATGTCGATATCGCGGGGAGGTGGATCCAATGTCCAAGGCCATGTCCGAACCACAGAAAGTATTGATCGATTCGATTTCCTCCGCCGCCGTCGCGGCGCGCATGAAGCCGCCGCGAGGCATGGACCGGGCGGCGTATTTGCGCGGCTATTACCGCAACGTCGCCGCGGAGGATCTGCAAGCGCGTGATCCGCGCGAACTGGCCGCCGCCGCCCTCGCCCACCTGCGGTTCGCCAAAAGCCGACGCCGCGGCCGCGCGGTGGTGCGCGTGTTCAACCCGACGCTCGGCGAACACGGTTATGTCTCGCCGCACACGGTCGTCGAGATGATCGGCGACGACATGCCGTTCCTGGTCGACTCGATCGGCCTCGCGATACTCGAACGCCGATTGACCCTGCATTTTCTGGCGCATCCGGTCTTCGAGGTGACGCGCGAGGCCGGCGGTGTCCTGCGCTCCCTGCAACCCCGGCGCGCCGGCGCCGACGAGCGGTCGCGCAACCTCGAATCGTTCCAGCACGCCGAAGTCGACCGCATCGTCGACCCGGGGGCCCTGCGCGCTCTCGCCGCGGCGATCGAGCGCAACCTCGAGGACGTCCGCGTGGCCTGCGCCGATTGGAAGAAAATGGAGGCCGTGCTTCGCGGGACCGCGGACGAACTGAAGAGCGCGCCCGGACGCATCGATCCGCGCGACGTCGAGGAGACACGCGCGCTGCTGCTGTGGATGGCAAACCGGCATTTCACGTTTCTCGGCTATCGTGAATACCGCCTGCGGGGCGCCGCAGACAAACAGTCGCTCGCCCCGATCGAGGCGACCGGCCTCGGAATTCTGCGGCGCGGCCGGCGGCGCCCCGAAAGCACCAACCGCATCCTTGCGCGCGATATCCGGAGGCAGAGCCGCGCGCAGGATATCGCGCTCGTCACCAAGGCGAACACGCAATCGACGGTGCACCGCTCCGGCTATCTCGACTATGTCGGGGTCAAGCAATTCGACGCCGGCGGCCGGCTGATCGGCGAGCGGCGATTTCTTGGTCTGTGGACTTCCGAGGCGTACGACAGCAACCCGCGCGACATCCCGCTGCTGCGCAGAAAAGTGGAGAAAGTCGCCGAGCACTTCGCCCTGGCGCCCGACAGCCATGACGGCAAGGCGCTGCAGCACGTTCTCGAGTCCTTCCCGCGCGAAGAGCTCTTTCAAGCGACCATCCCCGAGTTGGTGCGCATCGTCACCGGAATACTCGGCCTGCAGGAGCGCCCGCGCGTGCGGCTGCTGCTGCGCCGCGACCCATTTAGGCGGTTTTACTCCTGCCTGATATTCGTTCCGCGCGAGAAATACAACGCACAAGTCCGCCAGCGCATCGAGACCGTCGTGCGCGTCGCGCTTTCGGCGTTCAACCTGGAATCGCAGGTGCAGATCGCGCAGTCCAATCTCGCGCGCATCCACATCGTCGCCCGCGTGCGCTCGAACGAGGGGCAACGGATCAACGCGGACGCGGTGGAGCGTAGGATCGCCGAGGCCGTGCGTTCGTGGTCGGATTCGCTCAGAAGCGCGATGCTCGCGCGCTACGACGAAGCATACGCGCTCGCGCTCTACGAGAAATATGCCCCGGCTTTTCCGGCTGCCTATACGGAGGACTTTGCGGCGGATACGGCCGCACTCGACGTGTCATTTCTCGAGGCTCTGGAGAGGGATCCCGAGCGGCTGCAGCTGGAAATCTACCGCGCCGAGGCGCGGCGCAAGGAGCGGATGTTTCTGAAGATCTACCGCTTGCAGGACGCCATTCCCATATCGGACCTGCTGCCCATGCTCGAGAACCTCGGCCTGCGGGTCATTGCCGAGCGTCCCTACGAATTGGATTTCGCGGCCGATCGCCGCGGGTGGATTCAGGACCTGGAACTGGAAATGCCGGCGGCCGCGCACGTCAAATTCGAATCATTGGCGGCCGAAGTCAAGAACTCGTTCACGGCGGTGTGGTCCGGCCGAATGGACAACGACAGCCTGAATCGCTTGACGCTCAGTGCCGCGCTGCCGTGGCGGCTGGTGGTCGTGATTCGCGCGTACTGCCGCTATTTGCTGCAAACCGGCCTGCCGTTCAGTCAAGGCTACATCGCCGAAGTGCTCGCGCAAAACCCCCGGCTGGTGCGCATGTTCGCGGATTTGTTCGTCGCGCGCTTCGATCCGGCGATACCTGCCGCCAGGCGCCGCGCCAAGATCGCGCAAATTGAGCCGCGCATCGCCGCTCGCGCTCGACGAAGTGCGGGGCTCCGACGAGGACCGGATTTTGCGGGCATTCTGGAATGCGATCGCCGCGAGCGTGCGCACCAACGCCTACCAGGCGACGGCCTCGGGCGGGCACAAGGATTACTTGTCGTTCAAGATCGAAAGCCAGCGCCTGCGCGAGCTGCCGCTGCCGAAGCCGCTGTGCGAGATTTTCGTATTTTCGCCGCGGATGGAGGGAGTCCACCTGCGGATGGGTCGGGTCGCGCGCGGCGGCATCCGTTGGTCGGACCGCCGTGAGGATTTCCGCACCGAAGTTCTCGGACTGATGAAGGCGCAGAACGTCAAAAATACGATGATCGTCGCTGTCGGCGCGAAAGGTGGTTTCGTGCTGAAGCGCGCGCCGGCGGGCGGGCGCGAAGCTCTGCAAGCCGAAGTCATCGCTTGCTATCGGACCTTGATCAGGGGATTGCTGGACCTGACGGACAACATCGTCGATGACGAGCCGGTCGCCCCGGCGATGCTGGTGAGGCACGACGGGGACGATCCGTATCTGGTCGTCGCGGCCGACAAAGGCACCGCCTCCTTCTCGGACATCGCCAACGAGATATCGGCCGAATACGGCTTCTGGCTCGGCGATGCGTTCGCCTCCGGCGGCTCGGTCGGCTACGACCACAAGAAAATGGCGATTACCTCGCGCGGCGCCTGGGAATGCGTCAAGCGTCATTTCCGCGAAATGGGCGCCGACATTCAGCGCCGCGAAATCACGGTCGCAGGCATCGGCGACATGTCCGGGGATGTATTCGGCAACGGCATGCTGCGATCGCCGCACATTCGGCTGCTCGCGGCGTTCAATCACCAGCACATATTCATCGATCCGCAGCCGGACCCGGCGCGCTCCTTTCGCGAACGCTTGCGCCTGTTCAATTTGCCGCGCTCGTCCTGGGAGGACTATTCGCGAAATTGCATCTCCAAGGGCGGCGGCATTTTCTCGCGAGGCGCCAAAATGCTGACGCTCGCGCGCGAGGCCCAGCACTTGCTGGAACTTCCGGCGCAGGCGACCCCGAACGAGGCGATCAAGGCGATACTCAAGCTCAAAGTCGACCTGCTGTGGAACGGCGGCATCGGCACCTACGTCAAGGCAAGCGCCGAGAGCGATCGGGATGTCGGCGATCGCGGCAACGAAGCGGTGCGCATCGACGGCCGCGATCTGCGCTGCAAGGTGGTCGGCGAAGGCGGCAATCTGGGACTTTCGCAGCGCGGGCGCATCGAGTACGCGCGGCGCGGCGGCCGCCTAAACACGGATTTCATCGACAACTCGGCCGGCGTCAATTGCTCGGACGTCGAGGTGAATCTGAAGATTTTGTTGAACGGCGCAGTACGCGCGAAGGAAATCAGCCGCGCTGCGCGCAATCGGCTGCTGGTCAAAATGACCGATGAAGTCGCCGGACTGGTGCTGCGCAATAATTACCTGCAGAGCCAGGCGATCAGCGTGCTCGAATGGCAGGCCCTCGAGCGACTGAGCGAGAGCGCATACGCGATCAGCGCATTGGACCGCTCCGGCGACTTGAACCGCATGCTCGAATTCCTGCCGACCGACGAAGAATTCGCCGAACGGCGCAAAGCTGGGCAGGGGCTGACCCGTCCGGAGCTGGCAATCGTGCTGAGTTACGGCAAGATCTGGCTGTACAAATCCTTGATCAACTCCGACGTGCCGGAGGACGAGTATTTGTCCGCGGAGCTGTCGCGCTACTTCCCGGAGCCGGTCCGGACGCGTTTCGGCGCGCGGATCGATCGGCATCCGCTGCGGCGCGAGATCATCGCCACGGCGATCACGAATAGCCTGATCAACCGTATGGGTCCGGTATTCCCGGTGCGCGCGCTGGACGATACCGGCGCGAGTCCGGCTGCAATCGCGCGCGCGTACACGATCGCCCGCGAGGTGTTTCGCATCCGCGAATTGTGGGCGCAAATCGAGGCGCTCGACAGTCGCGTCGCAGCAGCGGTGCAATATGCGGCGATCGAACAGACGACGCGGCTGCTGCGCCATATGAGCTACTGGCTGTTGACGCATCGCAGCGCGGTGCTCGACATAGAGCGCGCCGTGCGCCGCTACGCTGCCGGGACGTCGGAATTGATTCGGGAAATCGCCGCGGTGCTCGGCCCGAGCGAGCTCGCGCGCTTCGCCGCGCAGCGCGCCCAATTGATCGAACAACTCGTTCCGGATCCGCTGGCCGCGCGCATCGCCGCGCTCGAGGCGCTGCACAGCGCGCTGGATTTGGTCGACGTCTGCGCGGCGAGCCGGATGCCGATCGTCTACGCCGCGCAGGTATATTTCGATCTCGGCGAGCGCATCGGGCTCGCCTGGATCAAGCAACAGATCGAATCCTTGGCGGCGGACGGACACTGGCACGCGGTCGCCCGCAGCACGCTGCGTGACAATCTGTACGCCTTGCAGCGACGGATCACGACCGCGGCCCTGGCATGCGCCGGCGGCAGTCCTGCGGCCCGCGTCGCCGCGTGGATGGCCGGACACCGCGCCGAGATCGATTATTTGAACGGCTTGATCGTCGACCTGCGCACCGGCGCGGCTCCGGATTTCGCGACCCTCTCGGTCGCGTTGCAGTCGGTGCGGCGGCTCGCCGAGGACTGAGGCGGCAAGCGCAGATGTTCAATCGCGATTTTCCGGGAACGGATCATCTGCATAAGCGAATTCGCGCCGAGTTTGCCATCGCCGCGCACATGGACATCGAGGTCGAAGCGGCCGGTGCCGACGGCATCGTAATCGGCGCGCCGCTCGCGGCGAACGCCAATTACAAGGGCACGGCGTTCGGCGGCAGCCTGTTTTCCGTCGGCGCCCTCGCCGGCTGGGCTTGGCTCGCCTACTATTTGGCGGAACAAGAATTCGAGGCCGAAGCGGTCATACAGGAAGGAAATATCCGCTATTTGGCGCCCGTGCGTGGTCGCTTGCGCGCCACGCTCGCCGCGCCCCCGGCCGCCGACATCGCGAAATTCCGCAAGATACTGCTGCGCGCGGGCCGCGCGCGGATCCGCCTGCTCGCCGATATCCATGACGGCTCCCTGTTGGCCGCGCAATTCGACGGTCTGTTCGTCGCGGCGCTGCGGCGGGTAAAATAGCCCTCCGCGCCTCGGACGCCGCACAAGCAAAAGGAACCCAGCGTGCCCGGAAAATTGGTATTGATTCGTCACGGACAAAGCATTTGGAACGTCGAAAACCTGTTTACCGGCTGGGTCGACATCGATTTGAGCGTACAAGGCCGCGCCGAAGCGGTGCAAGCCGGCCGGGAACTGCTGGCCGAGAAAATCGAACCGCAGATCGCTTTTACGTCGGTTTTGAAGCGCGCGATCCGCACGCTGTGGATCATCCTCGATACGACCGACCGGATGTGGTTGCCGGTCGAGCGCAGTTGGCGCCTGAACGAACGCCATTACGGCGCGCTGCAAGGACTCGACAAGGCGCAAACGGCCGAGAAGCATGGCGCCGATCAAGTCAAGATATGGCGCCGCAGCTACGACATACCGCCGCCGCCGCTCGCACAGAGCGATCCGAACCATCCGCGGTTCGACGCCCGCTACGCCGAGGTCGATCCGGCCTTGTTGCCGGCGGCCGAATCCCTGAAGGATACGCTCGGACGAGTACGGCCGATTTGGGATTCGCGAATCGCGCCCGAGCTTGCCGAAGGACGATGCGTGCTGATCGTCGCGCACGGCAATTCACTGCGCGCGCTCGTCAAGATGCTCGACGGGATGTCGGAAAAGGAAATCGTCGAGTTCAACATTCCGACGGGTGTGCCTATCGTCTACGAGTTCGATCGGGGGCTCGCATCGCGCGGCCGCCGCTTTCTCGGCGACCTCGCTGCGATCGCGGCGGCGCAGGATGCCGTGAGCAGACAGGGCGAGAGGAAATAAGGCCTCGAAAGCCCGAATCTCACGTGTCCGGCGCGATCGACACTTTGATCCCGGACAGCGCTTCCGTGAACTCGACCTGGCACGACAAGCGCGAGGTCGCCGGCCGATAATCGGACAGTTCCGTCAGCAGCTCCTGCTCATCGCTCTGCTTCTTCGGCAGCCGATCCACCCAGCTTTCGTCGACAAATATGTGGCAGGTCGCGCACGAACACAGCCCGCCGCAAATCGCGGCGACGCCGTAGTCCAACTCCCGTAGAATCTCCATGATCTTCAGTCCAGGCTTGGCCTCGATCTCGTGTTCTTTGCCGTCACGGTCCACTACCGTCATCCGCGCCATTGAGTTCTCCGTTCTTGACATCCACCGCGGGGCACGCCGCCCAGCGCGCTAGTCTGCCGGAACTTGCGTGTCGGAACCACCCGCGCACGATCCCAGACGCGAAGCGATCAGTTCCGCCCGGACCAGAATCGGCTCCTCGACCGCCGGCAAGCGCCTCAGGTAGATCTCGCTCCACAACAGGCAGACGTAGTCGTACAACCAGGCGAGCAGATCGAAGCGCGACGATTCATGGAGCGAGGCGGGCCGGCCGAGATATTGCGCGAGCAGGCTGCGGCACTCTTCCTCGGCAAAGTCGTTGCAGCGGCTCCACCCGGCCAAATCCCAAAAAGCCTCCGCGACATGGGCGTATTCCCAGTCGAGCACGACCAGCGACCCCTGCGCATCGATGAGGTTCAAGGCGTGCAAATCGCTGTGGCAGAGGACCGGCGTCGCCGCAGGCAAGGCGCCGAGCGCCGCCAGCCGCGCGGCGGCTTCGCGGCGCAAATCACGCGCGCTCGCGCGCAGGCGCACCGCGATGCGATCGACGCCGACGGCCGCGCCGCGATCGTCCTCGCCGAGCATCGCCTCGTAGCGGGCGATCCAAGCGCTTGCGGGGACGCGCCGCGCCGGCGTCGGCGGCGGCAATGCGTGTATGCGCCGGACGAGCGATGCGATGCGCTCGATGCCGCGCGGCTCGCGACACTCGTCCGCGGTCAAGGAGCGGCCGTCTACCCAGCGGACGAGCAAGATGCCGGCCTGCGGATCGGCGTCCACGACGCGCGGCGCAAGCCCTCTTGCGCCGGCGATCTCGAGCACGGCGATTTCCCATTGCGGATCGAAATCGCCGCCGCGCCGCCCGGGTGCCGCCACGCGCAACGAGTATTGCTGCCGGTCGCGGCGGATCCGGTACGTCCGACTGCCTAGACCGGTCCCGACGGGGCGGATTTGCGGAACGCCCTGGCCCGGCACGTAGCGGCGCGCCAGCGCGAGGATGTCAGATTCGCGCATGATCCGCCTGCGTCAAGTCGCGCCGCCATGCCCGCATCCCGATCCCGATCATGATCAAATACACCCCGAACAGCAGCATCGTCGGGTACAGGCCGCGCCGGAAATATACGAACAGCGCCGTGCTGTCGATGATCAGCCACCAGTGCCAGTTCTCATACACTTTGAGCGCGACGAGAAACGTCGCAAAGACACTCGCCCAGGTGACCATGGAATCGACGAACGGCCATGCCGCAATCGTATAGCGCCGCAGAAAATAAGAACTGCACAAGGATAGCGCGACGACCGCCAGCAAGCCGCGCGCGTGGCGCCAGTACGCCCAGCGGTGCACGCCGCGAGCCGGCGCCGCGCTTCTGCGCGACCATTGCCAGTATCCATACAAGGCCATCGCCGCATAAAAGCCGTTGAGCACCGCTTCCATGTAGAGCCTGGCCCTGAACATCACGGCGACGTACAGGCAAGAGCTGGCGAATGCAGCGAACCAGCAACTGCGCCATTGCACTATCGCGAGCACCAAGTAAAGGATGGCGAGCGCGGCCGCGCTGATCTCGATCCAACTCGCCGCTCGCCAAGCGCCGACGAGTTGACCGGCGGCGACTTCGATCACACCGCGGCCGAGCTTGAAGGAAATCCGATCCCTGGCAATACTTTCAGGACGAAGACCAGCTGCGGCGCATCGCGCGCGGCCGCGGTCATTTCCTCGCCGAGGACGGCCATCAGCGGCAGGATCTCTCCCCAAATCTGCGTGCTCAGGTCATTCGTGACGACGACGAGCTCCGGGTGGCGGTGCAGGCGCTCGATGAACGCCAGGATCCGCGCGACGTAATCGCCGCCGAGCGGGTACATACTGATTTCGACTGCAGCGCGCATGCGGATCACCTGCTCCCTACGCCGGAATTAACCGGATCAGGTTCGACGGGTTCGCGGAATCGGCCGCCGATTCGGCGTTCCGCGTCTCAGGCCGTGCAAAGACCACCCCAAGGTTCGGTAAAGTGTAGCGGTACGGCTGCATGCATGCAAAACTGCGCGACTGGGGCTCCCGGAGGCAAGCGTGCGCATTTTTCAAGTTGACGCATTTACACAGGATCGTTTCACCGGCAACCCGGCGACCGTCATTCTCGACGCCGATGGGCAAGTTGACGCGGCTCTGCAGTTGATCGCGCGAGAATTCCCTCACGCCGAAGCCGCGTTCGTGCTGCCCTCGAACGCGTCCGACCACGACCTTACGATACGATTCTTCAATGCCCGCAAGGAGTTCCCGTTTGTCGGCCACGCGACCGTGGCCGCGCATACTGTGCTGCTTGCCCTCGGACGGCGCGGACTCGGTATTAGCCGGCAGCGATCCGGGACCGGGATCGTCGAGGTGTCCGCATATGGGCAAGACGGTGCCGGAGTCCTGCGGCCCGCGATCGAATTTCGGCAATCGGCGCCGGAATTGGCGGATCCGCTGCCGTTCAAGTCGACGTTACGCGTGGCGGAAGCCTTGGGCTTGCCGGGCGCGCGGCTGCACGAGAGCCTGCCGGCGCGCATCGCCCTCAAGGGCAGCTCGCGCTTGCTGGTGCCGGTCGCGGATGCGCGTGCACTGGACGAGCTGTCGCCGCATTTCGACACCTTGATATCGCTGGGCGCCGAGTTCGGCGCGGAGGGCTTCTTCGTATTCGCCTATCAGCGCGGTCCGGCAGGCCTGACGACGGACTCGCGGATGTTTTGCCCGGCGATCGGCATCCCGGAGGATCCGGTCAGCGGCAATGCACATGCGATGATTGCCGCCTATCTCTTCGAGGTGGGTCAACTCGGCAGATCGGCCACGAGCTTCGTCGGGCGCCAGGGATCGCAGCTTGGGCGTCCGGGCACAGTCCACGTCAAGATCGAACTGACCGAAGGCGAATTGATCGCGGTCACGATCGGCGGCAACGCGGTGATCGTCACCGAGGGCACGGTGGCGCAATGAGTCCGGCGGCCCCGGGGGCTTTGAGCGATGCGTCCGACTGCTAGCCGCCCGACAATTTCAGCTTGATCGAATCGGCTATGGCGGCCAGCTTGGTTTTCGCGTCCTTCGCGGCGCCGACCGCTTCTTCGAGGTTGGCCGACGCAAATGCGGCCTCGGCCTTCGACCAGAGCGAGGTCGCTTCGCTCATGGCTGTTTTCGCCGCCGGCAAATCGATGCCGCGCGCCATGCGCCGGCTCGAATGCTTGCTCAATAATGCGATGTGCCGTTGGATCTCGGTCATATCGCCCGGCACGGACCCGGCCAACGCCGCCCACTCGGTGTTCAGCGCCTGCAATACTTCCGTTTTCTTAGCGGATGCCGCTCCAACCAATCCTTGCGCCGAGGCGAGCACCGCCGGCCCCCCGGTGATCACGGCTACGTAGTCCTTCTTGTCGAACGAGGCTTGCAGATCCGCCAATTTGCCTTGGACATCCTTCAATTGATCCGGAACGTATTTCTCGGCATCCGGCATCGCGGCAGTCACGGCGGACTTGACCTGATCGATCAGCTTCTGTGCCGGTTCCATTTTACTCGCGCAGGCCGCGAGCAAAATCGCGGCGCACGCGACGAATGCGAACTGGCCTGCGGCACGATGCAACTTCTTCATAACCCAGACTCCTGTGCGATAGAATGCTGTCGGCCGCAAGGTTACCTCGCGCCCGAGCCGCTTGCTAGCCCATTTCACGGCGCGCGATCGCCAGCCATTGCGCCTGCGCCCGCCGATAATGCGCCGGCGCTATTTTCGCGCTTGCCAGCAAATCACCGAACACGCGCCGCGCATCGGCGGTTTTGCCGCGGCGCTTCAGGATCAGGCCGTATCGCAGACGCGCCTCGGCGCCGGGATAGTCCGGCGCGATCGCGGCATATTCGCTTTCGGCTTGCTCGAGCGCGCCCGACTCCTCGAGTGCCCGCGCATACAGCAACCGCCCCGCCGTGGATTTGAACTCGGGGTTGTGGCGCGCGAGCCTTTCCAAGCTGTCGCGCGCCGCGGCGAAATCCTGTTTGGCGAATTGCGCTCGCGCCAACTCCAACAGTAACGTCGGCTCGTGCTCGAATATACCGGCCAAGCCGGCTTTGCATACCTCGATGACGCGATCGTATTGACCGCGATCGTACAATTCCTCGGCCAGCCGCCGGCGCGCATCGACATTGCCGGAGATTTCGACCTCGGCGCTGGCGCGGCGCAAGTTCCGGTCGGGATCGAATATTCTGAGCATGCTCTTGCGTGCGCGGCCCGCGCCGCCGCCGCGACCGGCCCCCGCGAACTCCGGCAGGATCTCGACGATGGCGTAGGCCAACGATCCGGCCATCGGCAGCAGCGCGATCGCCAAGATCCACAGCATATTTCGCCCCGTGCGGATCACGTGCACGATCAAGGCGACCTGAACGATCAACGATAAAACGATAAAATGCACAAGGCCCTCCGCAGCCGCGGTGCGCTGCCGGCTCACAGAGTGCATTGTAGCGAAAAAGGCGCGGTTCTTGCGTGCGGGTCTACTTCAACGCGAGGCGACGCGTATGCGCCGCTCGATCTCGCCGCACTCGGACCAGCCGACGTTCGACATGGAGTAGCCAAGCACGCGCGAGGTGCGCGAGTCGACTGTCACCTCCAATTGGCAACCGTGAAAGCCCACGGGCGCGCCCGCGGGGATCTGCGCAAAAAACCACACGTAGACGAGATGCATCGGTAGTACGTCGATGCGCCGCGGCTCGCCGAACGCCTGCTGCAATACGGCTACCTGCTGACCGACGTCGTCGGCGACGATGCGCGGGACGGGGCGTACCGCGAATTCCGAGCGGCAGCCGGCGATGCCGATCAAACCGCAGCAAATCAACACCGTTGCGCCACGCGACATAATTAATTTCGCTGTCCGACGATTGGGATGCGATTAATGCGCGCCGCGCGCGAGTTTGCCGCCGACTCAGTTCGCAGAATGCGGATATATTGGGTACGCGCGCCGCTTATGTAAACGCAAAATCCGTTCGATGCCGGACGGCAGGTCTTCGAGGTGATGCACGGCGATCACGACCGTGACCGCGCGCCTCATCAGGCGCTCGAGGCAGCCGTTGACGGCGGCGCGCTGCCTCGGATCGAGCCCGGTCAATGGCTCATCGAGCAACAACAGCCGCGGCTCGCACGCGAGCGCGCGGGCGAATAATGCGAGGCGCATTTGCCCATACGATAGTTCGCGCGGCCGGCGCGCCGCCTGCGAAGACAGGTTCACCATGTCGAGGCAGCGCGCCGCGGCGCGCCGGTCGCGCGCGCTCGGCGGCTCGGCGAGCCCGATGCTCGCATGGCGCCCGCTCGCGACGAGTTCGAGCAAGCTGAGGTCCGCGGCGTATTCGGCTTGCAGCTCAGCCGATATGTAGCCGACGCGGCGCTTCCAGCGTTCGATCGGCGTGCCGGCAGGGAAGCCGCTGCGCTCCACGTAACCGCCGAGAGCCGGCGACAGATCGCCGTACAACAGCCTCAAGAAGCTCGATTTTCCGGAGCCGTTCGCACCGATCAGAGCCCAATGTTCTCGTTCGCGCAAATCCCAATTCAGATCGCGCAGCACGAGATTGTAATCGACGTAAAGATCGGCGTCGCGCAGCCGCAGCAACAGGCGCCGGCCGCGGGCTTGCGCGGGCGCGGGCGTGGGCGCGGGCGCGGGCGCCGCGGGCCGATCCGCATCGGCGCGGTTCCGGCTCTTCGCCTCGAGCGTTGGGCGCGCGAGCCGCGCCAAGCGCTCGCGCCGCAGGTCCCTGCTGCCGGACAACCGTCCACCCGCGATCTCCAAGTACTTCGTTGTACCGCGAGGCACGTCGATCGGCCGGTGCGCCGCCGCGATCCACGATTGGCCGCGCTTACGCGCCGCCGCCAGCACTCGATCGACGCGCCCGCGGTAATGCGCATCGAGTCCGTTGTAAAACTCGTCCAGCAGGAGCCAATCGGGTTCTTGCACCAGGGCCCGCGCGAGCAGCGTCAAACGCCTTTGGCCATAGGACAGGGACAAGAACGGACGCGCGGCGAGGTGCGTCAACCCGCAGGCGCGCAGCATCCGGGTAACACGCCGCCGCTGCGTCGCAGATGCCGGTTCGAGCAGTAGATCTGTGCGGTGTAGACCCGTGATCAGCACGTCCCGGACCGAAAGATTCCAATCGTAGCGGGCATATCGGTCCTGGCGCTCCGCGCCGATGTAGGCGATTCGCCGCTTCGCCTGCGCGACATCGACCGGCCGGCCCCCGAGCCGCAAACGCATGGATTCGCGTCCCGGTCGGCGTCGGCCACAAATCGGTCGCGAGCAGCTTCAACAGCTGCGTCTTGCCGGCGCCATTCTCGCCGAGCAGCGCCCAGCGATCCGTGCACGTCAGCCGCAACGTCACATCGTCGAGCACCCAGCGCGTGCCGCGTCGCACACCGACGTGATTGAGCGAAATCTCGAGCCTAGGCCGGATGTTTTGTCGTCCCATACCCACAACCCACGCACCTCATCGATCCCGCGGCGGCACTGTAATCTTCCGCCCTGAATTTGGCGAGGGCGCTGCGCATCGAAGGTCTGGCGAACAACCGGCCATGAAGATCAATTGCTTAGGCGGCCGATCGGCAGCAAGGTTCGATGCGCGTTTCAGGATCGGGCCGCCGCCTTGCGAACCGTTCAGCGGCCGATGTGCAGCCGACGGTTGCGCGTTGCGGCCAAGCAGCTACACTGTGGGTCATGTCGCAGCCGTCCGACGCTAGGCGTTCAGGTGATCCTCTCAATTGGGAAAAGTTGGCCCGTCCCGACGAGGAGCAGGCGCAGCGTTTTCTGGCCGAGTCCCTGTCTTTGTTGCTCGCCGATCTGCTGCGCTCAGTATTGATCGATGCGAGTCCGGCGCTGCCGGCCGATCAATCCGCCGTCGAACGTTATCGTCATCTGACGGAGGCGCTGGCGGACGTCGAGTCGAAACAAAGAGCGAATCTCGGCGTGACGCGCGCGGGTTTGGCCAAGCGTTGTGTGACGTGGCTCAAACTTTTGCTGGCGGCGGCGCCAAACTTCGCGTCGAACACGGCGATGCGCGAGTTCGTCGATGCCTTGGGACTGTTCCCCGCGCTGTTCGACAGCGAACCGTCCGCCCGCTCGCGCCGCGCCCGCCTGACGTGGCTGCTGACCCATGATCGGCGCCTCGATGCCAGCACCCGCGAGGCCGCCACGGCCCTCATCGAAGCCTGCGAGCACTTGGGCGTCTTGCTCTGGCCGGATGCCGAGACCGCCTAAGCCGATTTTCCGTTAACCGAATCCGTCTGCGCTGGCGTACAATGGCGCGTTTTTTCCTCGACGATCGTAGCTGGAGCCCAGATGCAAGAACCTGCCGCAGCCGGCAATCATGCCGCATCCGTCCGCACGCGCCGCAAATGGACCAAACTATTGCAGCCATTCGCCAGCGAGCGCGGATTCGCGGTACCGATCACGTGGCTGTTGCTGGATTGGTTCGTGTTCCTGACGGCGATCGCGAGCGTGCTGATCGTCGATGCGTGGTGGGTCAAGGTGTTCGCCGCCCTGGTCGCGGCGCTTTGGATCGCCAGATTATTCGTCATCGGTCACGACGCCTGCCACGGCTCCTACACGCCGAACAAAACGCTGAACAAGTGGATCGGCAGAATCGCATTCCTGCCGTCGCTGACGCCGTACAGCCTATGGGAAATCGGTCACAATCTCGCACACCATGGCTTCACGAACTTGAAGGGACGCGACTACGTATGGACGCCGTTTTCGCCGAACGAATTCGCGAGCCTGCCGTGGCTGCGGCGGCGCCTCGAACGGATCTACCGCAGCGGCTTCGGCCAAGGCGTCTACTACATGATCGAACTCTGGTGGAAGAAGCTGTTCTTTCCCGCGCGCCGGCACGTCGGTGCGCGGCGCAGCAGTTACACCTGGGATAGCTTGCTGGTGGCCGCGTTCGCGGCGCTGTGGCTCGGCGGTCTCGTGGTTTGGGGCATCCACAGCAACCGCCCTATTTTTGCGCTGTTGCTCTATGGCTTTGCGTTGCCGTTTCTGCTGTGGAACTGCCTGATGGGTTTCGTGATCTACGTGCAGCACACAAACCCGCGGGTCGCCTGGTACGACCGCCGCGACGAATGGACCGCGAATGCCGGTTACGCGACGACGACCGTGCACGTCAAACTGATGCGACCGTTCGACAACTTGATCCACTACATTCTCGAGCACGGCGCGCATCACGTGAACATGGGAATTCCGCTTTATCGGCTCAAAGCCGCGCAAGCTCGGCTGACGGCGACGCTCGATGAGCGGCTGAATTCTGAAGTATTCACGTGGCGCTATTATTGGAATACGGTCAAGCGCTGCAAGCTCTACGATTTCGCCACCCACGTATGGACGGATTTCGACGGCCGTGTCACCTCGGAACCATTGATCAATTCCCGCTGATTCCCGGCCGGGCCCGGGTAGCGCCATTCCCCGGCGCGCGCGCAATTCATTGCGGCGGTTGACCGCCTGTTCTTTTTGCTGCACCTTACGCACACACGACAAGTTCCCCTGACGGGGATTTTAAAGGGAACTCGGGTTAGAGACCCGGGCTGCCCCCGCAACTGTAAGCGGTGCGCCCTGCATCGAATACCACTGGACCGCGATGCGTTCCGGGAAGGTGAAGCAGGGACTTCAGCCGCGAGCCAGGAAACCTGCTTGCCGTGGTCGCCCTTCGACCAGCCGGGGTGTGCTGGGCGAGCGGAGTTCCCGAGTGGCGACGGAATGGGACCGCGCGCGTGCGCCCGGCCCGCCTCGCCCAGCCCCTGATCGGGGTCCCGCGACGCGAGCCGGCAACCGGCACGGTCCTGAGGATCGGCATCGTCAGGGGAGCTCATTCGTGAAATCGCGATTTTCTTTCTTCATGTCTATCGGCGCGCTATGCGCCCTGTCCCGAACCGCCGGCGCCGAAGCGGCGTCGCCTCCAGTCGACGATCAGCGCTTGGATCCGATCGTGGTCGTCGCAACCCGCAGCCCGGAGCGCTTGTCCAGGATCGGTAATTCGGTCACGGTGATCGACGACGCGGCAATCCGCGCGAGTCAGGCCACGATGGTCGCCGACCTACTCGCGCAAACGCCCGGCGTCGGTTTCGCGCGCAACGGCGGCATGGGCCAAGCGACCTCGGTGTTCATCCGCGGCGCCGACAGCGACCAGACGGTCGTCTTGATCGACGGCGTGCTGGTCAGCGACCCCTCGACGACGACCGGCGCCTATTTCTTTACCAATCTGTTGACGGCTGATATCGCGAGAATCGAAATTCTACGCGGCGCGCAGTCGACGCTTTACGGCAGCCAGGCGATCGGCGGAGTCGTCAATATCGTGACCGCAGAGCCGCGCGGCCCGTTCGGCGGCGATTTCGCCGCCGAGGGCGGTTCGCACAATACCGGCTATGTCGCGGCGGATGTCGGCGCCAGGGACGGTGGCTTGCTATGGCGATTGTCCGGCAATTGGTACGGCACGAGCGGCATCCCCGCCTTCGACGAAAAGCTCGGCGGCGCGAGGCGGTGCGCGAGCCAAATCGGCGGCGGCAGCGGACAGCTGCGCTACGATTTCACGCCGGACATTTCCCTCGACGTGCGCGGCTATTACGTGCAGGCGCGCACCGACTTCGATGGCTTCGATACGCCTACGTTCACGTTCGGCGACGACAACGAGTACGGCAAGAACACGCAGTTTGTCGGCTACGCCGGTTTGACCGTGCGCTCGCCCGGGCGGCGGGCTCGCGAACCGCGTCGCCCTGCAGTACACGGATGCGAACACGCGCCTCTACGACCCGAACGCTCCTGCCAACTTCGGCAGCCCAAGCACAGAGACGTTCTACGGCACCGGCGGCAACGTGCGGGAGGAATACCAGGGAACGTGGCTGATCGCACCGGGCATGCAGGCGGTGTTCGGCGCGCAGCACGAGCGCTCGACGATCGGCACCGACACGCCGGCGTACGACATCGTGCCGATGCCGCTGAGGAATTTCACAACGATCGACAGCGGCTACCTTCAGGTGCAGGACGAAGTCGGTTCCAGGCTGACGCTGACTGCCGGCGGGCGTTATGACGACCATGACGTGTTCGGAGGTCATTCGACCGGACAGCTGGCGGCCGCCTGGGCTTTGGACGGCGGCGCGACGGTGCTGCGGGCGAGCTTCGGCCAAGGCTTCAAGGCGCCGTCGCTTTACCAGCTCTACAGCAATTACGGGAATCGTGGCTTGCGGCCCGAGCAGGCGGACAGCTGGGACGCCGGCATCGAACGACGCGCCGGCGGCGGCCGGCTGACGATGTCGGCGACCTATTTTCACCGCGACAGCCGCGACTTGATCGGCTTCTTCGACTGCACCACGCCGAATCCGCTGTGCGCGACCGAACCGTTCGGTTACTACGCAAATATCGCCCGGGCGGCCGCGCATGGGATCGAATTCCAGGGCGCATTCGATGTCAGCGCGGCCGTGACGCTGACCGGCAATTACACGCTCACCGACACCGAAGACCGGACGCCGGGCGCTCCGACCTACGGCAATGAGCTGGCGCGGCGGCCGCGCCAGGCCGCGAACGCCGCTGCGACCTATCGCTGGCGGCGGCGCTGGTCAACGACCGTCGCCGCCCGCTACGCCGGCCGGAGCTTCGATGACGCCGCGAACCGGATCGCGCTCGGCGGCTACGCCCTGATCGATCTGCGCCTCTCGTATGCCTTGCGGGACCGCATCGAGTTGTACGGCCGCGTCGAGAATGCCGGCGGCAAGCATTACGAGACGGCTTATCAGTACGGCACTCCGGGCCGCTCGGGCTACGTCGGCATCCGCACGAAGTTCTGAACGCGCGGGTCCGTCGGGATTGGCAGCCGATCGAGTAAATCCGTCGGCGCGTTCATTACGGGGTATCCTTTTGCTCGGGCGATTGATCGCCCTGAAACTCAACCCGCGCCTACTTGGAAGGTGGACATGAATATAGAACTAACCGCGCTCGAAGCCCGAGTGATCGGCTGTTTGCTGGAAAAGGAGACGACGACGCCGGACCAATACCCGCTGTCTTTGAACGCCTTGACCAACGCCTGCAATCAAAAGACGAACCGCGAACCGGTGCTCGAATTATCCGAGAATCTCGTGCAGCAAACCGTCGACGGGCTGCTGAAGAAACATCTGGTCAGCGACCGGTCGGCCGGATACGGCGGCCGAGTCACGAAATACAAGCACCGCTTCTGCAACACCGAATTCGGCTCGCTGAAATTCTCGAAGCAGGAGGTCGGCATCCTCTGCGTGATGCTGCTGCGGGGGCCGCAGACGCCGGGCGAACTGCGTTCGCGCACGAACCGGCTTTGCGAATTCGCCGACGCGCAGGCCGTGCAGAGCGCGCTCGAGGGCCTGATGACGCGCGAAGACGGGCCATTCATCGCCAGGCTCGCGCGCGCGCCGGGCGCGCGCGAGTCGCGCTATGCGCACCTGTTCAGCGGCGCGATCGAATCGGTGCCCGAATCGGCCCCGCTGCAGCAGAGCCTCGACGGCGAGTTCGGCTCCGTCGCCGAGAATTTGGCCGAGCGCATCGCGCGGCTCGAAGTGCTGGTCGATGCGCTGCGCCGCGATATGGACGCGCTCAAGCCCGGAACTTAAGAGGCGGCTCAGTCGATGCGGCGCGGCGCGGCGGCATCGATGCCGATGCGCAAGGTATTGGTCGCGACGCGCACTTCGACCAGAAACGCCAGCAAGGCCCCCGCCAAGGACAGCATCGATAATATGAACATGATCGCGATGAACTCCGACAGATCCCAACGCAGGAACGCGTTCAGGAACAACATGACGACGACCAGCGATATCAACAGCGCCGAAATCGTGATCAGCGTAATGGCCGCGTTGATGTGCCGGGCGCGGCGCGCGAGGACGCGCAGCTGGCGGAGCAATTCCTCGTCACCGCCCGGCACGGCCGTGGAGAGCCCGGCTTCCATCGCGCGTGCGCGATCGACGATGCGCGCCAGCCGACTAGCCAATACGTTCAGCGTGACGCCGATCGCCGAGATCAAGAATATCGGCGTCAGCGCAACTTGAATTAAATGCGCGACGTTGGCGGATGGCAAAGATATGACCGTCACGGTCTGTCCGGAAGGCCGGTGCGCGCGGTCGTCATGTTGCGAGTATACCGATGCGGGATCGCGACCGGCAGCATGGTCGATCGCCCGCCCAAAATGAGAAAACCCCGGCCGCCTCGAGGCGGCCGGGGTTTATCGGCGGTGAACTTACTTGCTGTTCGCCGGGGGCGCGTCAGCTTTCTTTTCCTCTTTCTTCATCTTCTTGTGGTGCATGTGGTGCTTCATGGCCTTCTTCTTCGGCGCTTCGGCCTTCGCGTCGGCGGCAGGGGGCGGCGGCGGCGGCGGCCGGTTCGTCGGCAGCCTTCGGCGCGGCGGCCATAGAGATGGCGCCGAGGCCCAGCGACATCAAGCCAGTAACGATCAGGGTTCCGAGCTTATTCATTCGTCTCTCCAAGGTGGGTTGAAAGTCGGGGAAAAGAATACGCGGTCCCCGCAATATTCGGCGGATATGAAGATCATTTCACCTGGCCACGACATTAAAATCATTTCATGTTGCGCTCGGACGAATAGCGGCCGCGCGGGCGCCGGCGGACAGCCAATCAACCGGCGGCGCTTCCGGTCCCGGAGGCGGACGAACGCACTTGGGTGATTAGATACCAAACGATCGCCAGGTTGACGATCAAGACGGCGGCCTTGCCGATGGTCGGGCGGTGCAGCAACTCCCAAACTTCGAGCGGAATCAGCGAACCGGTAATGACGATCGTCAGCCATTCGGCCCATCGGCGCCGCAGCCACAAGCCGACGCCCTCGACGGAGAATACGATGGCGTAGGCGAGCGTGACGAAGCCGAGAGCCTGGATGCGCCTGGGGCTCAATCCGCTGAACCAGGCGAGCGAGATCAAGATCCACTCTTGTTTGGCTCCGTACGGAAGAGTCGACGCCCAGGAATACAGCCTCGCGATCACCGATGCATCGCGCAGGCGCAATTCGAAATAACCGGCGGCGATCAACAACAGCACTTTCACGATCTTGTAGACCGCAATCATTCGCAGTACGCCAAAACGCGGCTCTGCAGCCTCGGATCTCATGCGGGCCGGACTCATGGCGTCCTTAGGTCGGATTCTCGAGGCTGAAAATCGCGTTCCCGTCGTCGTAGGCGAACAACTCCGCGTAGCGGCCCCAATGGACGACAGCGCGCAAGGTCTGCTCCGCATCCTCTTCGCTCATGAAATCCTCGAGTTCGTCGACGAAGCGGCTCTTGCGCGCCGAATGTGTGGCGCGCTCGTCCAATATCCGCCGGATATGCGCGGCGAGCGGCACATACGCGAGCAAATGGCGCATGAAGATCCGCTTGCGCTCGTCGTAATCCGCCTGCGCGAACGCCATGGCTTCGGGCGTCAGTTTCAAATCGCCGCCCTCGAGCTCCGCGAAACGCATCATCTGCAGCGTCTCGGCAACCGGAAACAATTCGTCGATTTCCATTTGTAGGTCGGAGGCGATTTTCGGCAAATCCGCGGTACCGTTGAACGGCGCCGCTGCCACCGCCTCCATCAATCCGGCCAGCGAATTCGACGAGACCGGCGGCAAGACGCTGCCCATTCCCAATCCCGGGAAACGCTCGTGCCGGCCGACGGCGGCGGCGCCGGCCGGACGCGCCGTCATCTCGACGTAGATGCGCTCGACCAGCTCGCGAAAGCTCGGGTCGAGGCGATTGCGCGGCTGCGGCAGCGCGACCGTGATCTCCGACAGTATCCGGCCCGGATTGCTGCCGAACACCAGGATGCGGTCGCACATCAGCACCGCCTCTTCGATGTTATGAGTCACCAGGATCACGCCTTTGATCGGCATCCGGCCCTCGGCCCACAAATCCAGGAAATCCGTGCGCAGCGTCTCCGCCGTCAGCACGTCCAAGGCCGAAAACGGCTCGTCCATCAGCAGAATATTGGGATGAACGACCAGCGCCCGCGCAAAGCCGACGCGCTGCCGCATGCCGCCCGACAACTCGCGCGGATAGGCCGACTCGAATCCGTCGAGCCCGATCAAGTCGATTGCCGCGAGCGAGCGCCGGCGGATTTCGGCCTTTGGCAAACGCTGCGCCTCCAATCCGAGCGCAACGTTCTCGAAGACGCTCAGCCACGGATACAGCGCGAAGCTTTGGAATACCATCGCTATTCCCGCAGCCGGCCCGAAGATCGGCCGGCCTCGATAACTCAGCTCGCCGGAAGTCGGCTCCGCGAGGCCGGCGATCAGGCGCAGCAGCGTCGATTTTCCCGACCCGGAACGCCCCAATAAACCGACGATCTGCCCCTCGTAGACTTCGAGATTCATGCCGTCGAGCACCAGCAGCTCGCCGCCGTCCGGCTTGGGAAATGCCTTTCGGATTCCGTTGCAGGTTAAGATTGGTGTGCTGTTCATCTCGATGGATCGTCAAGTGAGCCGATATTTGCGCTCGGCGTAGTAGTACAGCGGGCGCCAGAAAAAGCGGTTGATCGCAACGACGAACAGGCTCATGACGCCGATCCCCAATACCAGGCGGTGGAAGGCGCCTGCCGCTGCGGCGTCGGCGATGTAGGAGCCCAGCCCTCGCGCCTCAATCTTGGTGTTGCCCCAGGAGACCAGCTCCGCGACCTGCGCGGCATTCCAAGATCCGCCAGACGCCGTGATCGCGCCGGTGACGTAGTACGGCAGCACACCCGGCAAGGCCACTTTGCGCCACCAAAGCCACCCGCTGACGCCGAAATTCGCGGCCGCGTAGCGCAGCTCCGCCGGCAGCGCCGATGCGCCGGCGATCACGTTGAACAGGATGTACCACTGCGTGCCGAGTATCATCAGCGGACTGAGCCAGATGTCCGGCTTCAGCTTCCATACTACTATGCCGTATACCGCGATCGGGAACAACAGGTTCGCCGGGAATGCGGCCATGAATTGAGCGACCGGTTGTACGACCTGCGCGGCACGCGGACGCAATCCCACCCATACGCCGATCGGCACCCACAACATGCTTGCGAGAACGATCAACACGAACACTCGCAGCATCGTCAGCAAGGCGAGGCCGCAGACGCGCAGCGCCTCCGCGGGCGGCGTGTTGACGATCAACAGCCCGACGATGTGCCACAGGCCCAACGCGACCGCAACAGCCACCAGCGACGCCCACAGGAAATCCATACTGCGGCGCGGCCTGACGTTTTCGGCAACGGCGGCCTCGCTGCGATTGCCCGCGCGGCTGGTCCAAAGTACCGCGGCGTGAAACGCCATTTTGGCCGCTTGTATCAAGCGCGACCGGCGCATCATCGTCAATGCCCAGGATTGCGGTTCGCGCACGCCGGGCTCTTGTTCGATCCGGAAGCGGTCGACCCAGGCGACCAGCGGCCGGAACAATAGTTGGTCGTAAATCAGGATGACGAGCAACATCGTTGCGATTGCCCAGCCGATCGCATGCAGATTCCGCCGCTCGATCGCCAGCGCAATATACGAGCCGATTCCGGGCAAGGCCACGGTCGTAGGGCCAACCGTGATCGACTCGGAAGCGACGACGAAAAACCAGCCTCCGGACATCGACATCATCATGTTCCATACCAGCGCGGGCAAGCCGAACGGCACCTCCAGCTGCCAGAATTTCATCCAGGGGGAAAGCCGGAACGAGTCGGCGACCTCGGAGAGTTCGGTCGGAATTGTGCGCAGCGACTGGTAGAAACTGAACGCCATGTTCCAAGCCTGACTCGTGAATATCGCGAAAATGGAGCCGAACTCGGCGCCGAGCACCCGCCCCGGGACCAACGACATGAAGAACACGTACGTGACCGAGATGAACCCCAGGATCGGCACCGACTGCAGGATGTCGAGGATCGGCACCAGTAGCTTGCCGGCGCGCTCGCTCTTGGCCGCCCAGGTCGCATACGTCAGCGTGAATAACAGGGAAACGACCAGGGCCACGAGCATCCGCAGCGTGGTGCGCGCGGCGTATTCCGGCAGATGTATCGGATCGAGCGACATCGGCGTCAATTCGAGCCGCGACAATGGCACGAACAGCCCGCGCGCGGCCTCTCCGAGGAACGCGATCAGCCCTATCACGACCACGAACGCCACGAGATCCCAGCGCGAGGCGAGGTCGCGCAGGAACCCGAATGGTTCGAATCGGCGCGCCGTTAACTCGGTCATTTGTCAGCCTGTGGATATTCGGAATGCTTGGACGAATATTTTCGCAGGACATCCGGCAAACTAGCTAGTAGGGTATACGGTTTTCGCGTCCCGGTACGCGCCCCGTTTGACGATCACCGTCTCGAGTTCGCGCAGTATGCATGAAAGCCTCACAGCAAATCCGGCCCCCGCCGCCCCCGTCGTCGAGGCCACGCGCTTCAAGATTTTGAGCGCGATCAGTTTTTCGCATTTCCTCAACGATTTGATCCAATCGCTGATCGTTTCGATCTACCCGCTGTTGAAGGGCGAATTCGATCTGAATTTCGCCCAGATCGGCCTGATAACGCTGACCTATCAGATTTGCGCGTCGATGCTGCAGCCGTTCATCGGCATTTACACCGATAAGCACCCGAAGCCGCATTCGCTCAGTTTCGGCATGGGCTTCACTCTGCTCGGGCTGCTGACGCTCGCGATCGCGCCAAATTACTTCTCCGTACTGCTCGCCGCGGCGCTCGTCGGCGCGGGCTCGGCGATCTTTCATCCGGAATCCTCGCGAATCGCGAGGCTCGCATCCGGCGGGCGGCACGGCCTCGCACAATCGATTTTCCAGGTCGGCGGGAATACTGGAAGCGCGGTCGGCCCGCTGCTCGCCGCCTGGATAATCGTCCCGCACGGCCAGTCCAGTTTGGCCTGGTTCGCCCTAGTCGCGCTGCTCGCCATCGCCGTCTTGTGGAACGTCGGTTCCTGGTACAAGCGGCAACACCTGGGCGAGCGCGCGCCGGTGCGCCCGGAGCTTGTTGCGGCGAGCCCTTTTCCGACGCGAACGGTCGCCGGCGCGATCGGCATTCTCGTATTGCTGCTGTTCTCGAAATATTTCTACCTTGCCAGCATCACGAGCTACTACACGTTCTACTTGATCGCAAAGTTCCACGTGTCCGTGCAATCGGCCCAACTGTACCTGTTCCTATTTCTATTCGCGGTGGCGGCGGGCACGATACTCGGCGGCCCGGTCGGCGATCGAATCGGCCGAAAGGCGGTCATTTGGATCTCGATACTCGGCGTGGCTCCGTTCACGCTCATATTGCCGTATGCGAACTTGACGTGGACCGCGGTCTTGAGTTTCATCGTCGGTCTGATATTGGCCTCCGCGTTCTCGGCGATCCTCGTGTTCGCGCAAGAATTGATGCCGGGCAAAGTCGGCGCAGTGTCCGGCTTGTTCTTTGGGTTCGCGTTCGGCATCGGCGGCATCGGTGCTGCTGTTCTCGGCGGACTCGCCGACCTGCACGGCATCGAGTATGTCTACCGCCTATGCGCGTTCCTGCCGCTGCTCGGCATCGCCGCGGCGTTCCTGCCGAACATCGATCACCGGCGCAACGGGACGGCGTTATGACGCGGTTTGGTTGGATCGGCTGCGCGGCGAGATCGCCGCCAGAATCGCGCTCAATAGGCGCGTTGGGCTCGGCGGACATCCGGGAACCTCGACGTCTACCGGTATGACATTCGCAACACGGCCGCGCGTCGCGCCGTCCTCGCCGTAGATCCCGCCGGTACACCCGCAATCGCCAACCGCGACGACGAGCTTCGGATCCGGCGTCGCCGCATAGGTGCGCCGCACGGCCTCCTCCATGTTCCAGGCGACCGGGCCGGTCACCATCAGTAAATCCGCGTGACGCGGGCTCGCGACGAAACGTATGCCCAGGCCCTCGATGTTGTAGATCGGATTGCCGAGCGCGTGAATCTCGAGTTCGCAGCCATTGCAGGAGCCCGCATCGATCGCGCGGATGCACAGCGCGCGCCCCATGACGGCCAGGATTTGCGATTGCAGCGCCTCGCGCACCCGCAACCCGTCGTCGGCGGTCGGCGGCGGTTCGGTGACGATGCCCACGCGGGCGATGTATCGCAGAGTCTTCAGCATGCTTGGCTACAGGTCATGACCGCTATAGGACAGATTGAATGATTTGTTGATCAGCGGGAAATCCGGGACGATATTGTCGATGATCGCATGCTCGAGCGCCGGCCAGTTCTGCCACGAGGGATCGTGGGGATGGCAGCGGCGTATTCGCCCGGCAGAACCGGCGACGAGCGCGACGAGCACCGGACCTCGCCAACCCTCGATGAGCCCGGTCGCGAGCACGTCGGCGCGCGGCTGCGGGACTTGCCGGCGAGCGCCGCCGGCCGGCAGATCGCCGAGTAGCCGCTCGACCAGCCTGCAAGACTCCAGAAGCTCATCGAAACGAATCGCGACGCGCGCGGCAACATCGCCGGCTGCGGCGTTGCACTCGTGAAAGTCGAGTTCGGGATAGGGGGCGCAGGGCAGATCGGCCCGCAGGTCAAAAGCCTGTCCGCTCGCTCGGCCCGCGAGCCCGGTCAACCCTAAGCGGGCGGCGAGCTGCGGCGAGACGATGCCGGCGCCCACGAATCGATCGCGCAATCCGCTGTGCTCGTCATAGATGTCGCGAAGCTTCACGCTCTCGGACGAGACCGCCGCCGCGCAACGTTCGATATCGGCCCCGGCTCCCGGCGCCAAATCACGCCGTACACCGCCCGGGACTATGAAATCCAATAGATAGCGCTGCCCAAAGGCCCGTTCGGCGGCTCTCAGCACTTGTTCCTTGAGGCGGGAGAATTGCGTTAAACCGAAGGCGAAGCCCGCATCGTTGGCGAGCGCGCCGAGATCGCCTAGGTGGTTCTCGATGCGCTCGATCTCGAGGCCGAGCGCACGCAACCACGCCGCTCGCCGCGGAATCTCGACTTCGGCCAGCCCTTCGACGGCTTGCGAGTACGCCCAGGAATACGCCACGGCCGAATCCCCCGACACGCGCGCCGCCAAACGCTGCCCGTCGAGCGCGTCGAAATCCGTGAATCGCCGCTCGATACCCTTGTGCGTGTAGCCCAATCGCTCCTCGAGCCGCAAGACTTTCTCGCCGACGACCGAAAAGCGAAAATGGCCGGGCTCTATGATCCCGGCATGAACGGGACCGACCGGGATCTCGTGCACGCCCTCGCCGTCCACTCGCACGAACGCGTAGCTCGCCGTGCCGGACGGATGCACGAGCCACGGGCGCCGATCGGGATCGGTCGAGCGCACGCCGAACAAATCGGCAGCAGCGCGCTGCATCCGGCCGGCGGCCGGGAACAAGTCCTGCAGGCCTGCATAGGCGCCATCCGCGCGCGCCGCGGCCGCCGCCAGTGGCAATTCCAAGATCGTCACGCCCGGCGCGCCGGCCAGAGCGGCGAACACCCCGATGCGGCCCTCGTGCTCGTCGCCGACCCATAGGGCGAGCAAGCGGCCGGCGGCTCCCGCATACGCTTCGGCCACCCCGCGCCACTCCGCGTCCGAGACGATCAGCCTGCGGACCCCGGGCGCGCCGGGAACCGGCACGCCGGCATCGGACCATGGCGTCAGCGGCACTTCAGCCACCTCCAATCAAATGCGCCGCCGCGCGATACCAATTGGCGAGGTACGGCGGAATGAACAGTCCGAGCATCAGCACGATCGCCAAATGCACGAAGACCGGCAGCAGCGCCGGCGAGTGCGGCAGGCGCTTGACGGCCGTGTCGCCGAAGACCATCGGTTGGACGCGCGCGAAGATCGCCGCGAACGCGACGCCGAGCGCGAGCAGCAAGATCGGGGTTGCCCATGGCTGATCGCGCATTGCGGTCGTCACGATCAGGAATTCGCTGGCGAAAACACCGAACGGCGGCATACCGAGTATCGCCAGGGATCCGAGCATCAGTCCCCACCCGATCGTTGGACTGATCGTGACCAGTCCGCGGATATTCTCGATCAGCTGCGATCCGGATTTTTGGGCGGCATGGCCGACCGCGTAGAATATCGCCGACTTCGTCAGTGAATGCACCGTCATGTGCAGCAACGCGGCGAAATTCGCGACTGGGCCGCCCATACCGAACGCAAATGTGATGATGCCCATGTGCTCAATGGAGGAATACGCGAACAGGCGCTTCACGTCGCGCTGGCGCCATAGGCTGAATGCGGCCAATACGATCGAGAGGAGTCCAAAACCCATCAGCATCTGCGATGGCCACGTCGCATGCAGCGAACCTTCGGCCAGTATCTTGCAGCGCACGACCGCGTAAATCGCAACGTTCAACAAGAGCCCGGACAACACGGCTGAAATCGGCGTCGGGCCCTCGGCATGCGCGTCCGGCAGCCAATTGTGCAGCGGCGCCAGTCCAGCCTTCGTTCCGTAGCCGACCGCCAGAAACACGAACGCGAGGCTCAGCACGCGCGGTTCGAGTTGCCCCTTGACGACGTTCAGATGCGTCCACAACAAAGCGCCGACGCCTTCCGCGCCCAAGACCTTTTCGGCCGCGATATACAGGAGAATGGTGCCGAACAAGGCCTGCGCGATGCCGACGCCGCACAAAATGAAGTACTTCCAGCCGGCTTCGAGACTAGCCGGGGTCTTGTACAAAGTCACGAGCAACACGGTCGAAAGCGTCGCCGCCTCCATCGCGACCCACAGCAAGCCGAGGTTGTTCGTCGTCAGCGCGATCAGCATCGTCGCTATGAACAATTGGTACATGCTGTGGTAGAGGCGCAGGCGCCCGGGCGTCATGCGCCTGTGAGCGGTCTCGATGCGCATGTACGGGCGCGAGAACAGCGCGGTAGTGAGCCCAACGAAGGCCGTCAGCGTCACGAGGAACACATTGAGCGGATCGATGAAGAATTGTTCGTGCAGGAAGACCAGATTGCCGGCGTTGACGACGTGCACGCTCAGGACGCACGCCGAAAGGAACGTCGTCAAGCTGAACACGACGTTCAATTCCGGGGCATGGGGGCGGTCGCCGATCCAGATCATGGCGAACGCGCCGATCAGGGGAGACGAGAGCAGCACGAAGAACTCCATGCTATAGATCGTCCTTGAGCGACTCGAAATTCTCGAGATCGAGGTTGTCGAACTGCTCGCGAATTTGGAAAAAGAACACGCCGAGCACCAGCATAGCCACCAATACGTCGAGCGCGACGCCCAATTCGACGATCATCGGCATGCCGTAGGTTGCGCTCATCGCCCCGAAAAACAGGCCGTTCTCCATCGACAAGAAACCGACGACCTGCGACATCGCCTTGCGCCGCGTGATCATGGTCAAGAACGCCAGCAGGATCACCGCGACGGCGATGCCGACGGCGCTGCGCGTCGAGGTGCTTGCGAGCGCCGCGATCGGCTGCGCTAGGCCGAAGGAAAACACGACGATCAACAGTCCCACGAGCATCGTGCCCGGAATGTTCAGCAGCGAATCGGCGTCCCAGTAGACGCCCAAACGCCGGATCATGCGGTGCAGAAGCCACGGCAGAACGATCACTTTGAGGCCGAGGGTCAGCGCCGCGGATATGTACAGATTTCGTTCCCCGGTGCGCCAGGCGAGCAGAATCGTCGCCGCGCAAAGAATCGCGCCCTGCAGGGCCAGCAGATTGACCAGTGTGACGATGCGGCGCTGACCGAGCATCGCAAACGCCAGCAACAGCAATAATGCCGCCAAGGAGTTCAGAATCTGCAGAACGAAGGGCGTGGCGGTCAAGACTTCAGGCTCCCAGCAACAAGTGCACCAGTAAGCCCAGCACGGCGAATAAAAACGCCGTCGCGAGAAATTCCGGCGCGCGGAAAACGCGTAATTTCGCGGACACGGTCTCAATGACGGCGAGCGCTACGCCGGCTATCGCGAGCTTGATCGCGAGCACCGGTATCGCGGCAAGCAGTTGTACTGGACCCGCAGCGCCCATCGCGCTGCCCCAGGGAACGAACAAGGCGAAACCGATACAGGCGTAGTTCAGCAATTTGAGCGCGGACGAGAGCTCGATCAGCGCCAAGTGGCGCGCCGAGTATTCCAGCAGCATCGCCTCGTGAATCATGGTCAATTCCAGGTGAGTCGCCGGATTGTCGATCGGGATCCGTCCGTTCTCGGCGAGCAAGACCATCGTAAAGGCCACCGCCGTGAACGCGAGGCTCGGCGACAGCACGAGCGATTGAGTCGCGAGGCGCTCCGAGATGATCGGCAATGCGGTCGTCATCGAAATCAGCGAGGCGACGAATATGACCATCAGCAAGGCCGGCTCCGCCAGGAATCCCACCATCATTTCGCGGCGCGCGCCGAGCGTGCCGAATGGCGTTCCTACGTCCATCGCCGCGAGCGACAGAAACACGCGAGCCGTCGCGAACAGGCCTACGAGCGCGATCGCATCGGCCGATGCGGCGATCGGCAGGCGCGTGCTCATCGACGGAATGATCGCCGCCGCCGTCAGCATAGTCGCGAACACGACGTAGGGGGCAAAACGAAACAAGGCCGAGGCGCCGTCGGCGATCGCCGCATCCTTGTGAAAGAGCTTGCGAATTCCGCGGTATACCTGCAGCAGCGGCGGCGCGCGGCGGTTTTGCAGCCAGGCACGGCACTGATTGACCCAACCCTGGAACAGCGGCGCCGCCGCCAGCGCGGCGGCGACTTCCAGCACCTGTGTGAACCACTGGATGGCGTTCATAGGACGAGCGCCAGCAAAGCGATCAGCGTCACGAAGCTATACAACAAATACACGGAGATGCGGCCCTGCTGCAGCGACGCGAAGCCGCCGGCGACGCGCAGCACGAGCGGCCGCAGCGGCTCGTAGAGCGCGCGCCAAAAGCGGTCGCCGATCACGACCCGGTAGCGCGGCTCCGAGTCGAACGCGCTCGGCAGCTGTCTCTGCATCGCGAAGAACGGGCCGAACAAGTGGCGGATCGGCTGACCGAAACCCTCGGCGGTGTCCTGCATGCGCGCATCCAACGGCCCCAAGCCGCAGGTCCACGGCACCGTGCGGCGTACGCGGCGGTGATACAGGAGCTTGACGGCGAGCGTGGTCAAGCAGACGAAGCCGACCACGGCGGCCGCGAGCACGAGAGGAGCGTAGGAGGCCTGAGCGAAGTCGAGCGGCACCAGCATCCACCAGGGCGACTTGCCGGGCGGCAGCACGCCGACGTGCAGCTGATCGCCGACTCGGGCCAACAGAGGAATTACTTGCGCCGGCAGCAAACCGAGTACGACGCAAAATAGCGCGAGCCATGCCAGGCCGACGCGTTCCAGAATGCCTGCGTCATGGGCGTGCGCAAGGCCCGCTTCGCGCGGACGGCCGAGAAATACGACGCCGAAGAACTTCACCATGACGTAGCCGGACAGCGCCGCGACCAGAGCGACGACGCCCGCGCCGAGCGGCAGCAGCATATTGACGAACGTATGCGGCACGGCATGCGCGTAAACGAAGGACTGCAACAACAGCCACTCGGAGACGAATCCGTTCAACGGCGGCAAGCCCGCGATCGACAGCGCGCCGATCAGGGTCAGCCATGCCACCCATGGCATGCGGTGAATCAGCCCTCCCAGGCGCCCCAGGTTGCGCTCGCCGGTCGAATGCAGCACCGAACCCGTGCCGAGAAACAGCAGACTCTTCATGAACGCGTGGTTGATCGAGTGGTAGAGGACCGCCAGCAGCGCAAGCGCGGCGAGGTTCGGCATGCCGACGCCGTGAAACACCATCGCGAGGCCAAGGCCGGTGAACAGGATACCGACGTTCTCGATCGACGAATATGCCAGCAGCCGCTTCATATCGGTTTGCGCCGCGGCGAATACGATGCCGTACAGCGCCGTGAACAATCCGATGCCGATCGGCACCAGTCCCCACCACCACGAAAGCCCTGCGAGCAGATCGAAGCTGACGCGCAGCATCCCGTAAACGGCCATTTTGAGCATGACGCCGCTCATCAGCGCCGAAACCGGCGATGGCGCCGCCGGATGCGCCTCGGGCAGCCATACGTGCAGCGGAACCAGGCCGCCCTTCATGCCAAAGCCGAATAATGCCAGCAGAAACGCGGCGCCCGCCCACTGCGGCGTGAGCCGAGCCGCGCGCATCGCGTCGAACGTGAAGTGCCAGCTGCCGCCCTGCATGATGCCGAAGCAAAGCAGGATCACCAAGGCGCCGACATGCGCCATCGTCAAATACAGAAATCCGGCGCGGCGGATCTCCGCGATTCGATGTTGCGAGGTGACCAGGAAATACGAGGACAACGCCATCGTCTCCCAGGCGACCATGAACGCATACGCATCGTCGGCGAGCAACAGCATGCCCATGCTCGCGAGGAACAGATGGTATTGCAGACAAAGCAGCCCCGGCGGCGTGCCCTGCCCCGAGCGGAAATAACCGGCTCCGAAAAGCGAAATGCCCGCCGAGCTCGCGCCCAGCAAAAACAGAAACACGCTCAGACAGAGCGTCGAGGCGCACGTGCATCGACAAATCCGGCAATCCGATCCGCAGCTGCAGCTGTTCCGGGGGCATCGCAAGACTCGCCACCGCCACCACCGCGATCACGATCCCGCAAACCGCGCCGAGGGGAAACAGGCTGCGCCCGGCAAACGCCAAACTCGTAGGGCGCAGCAGTCCGGCCAATCCGATCAGCACCCACGCGCCGAGCAGCAAGAGGATTGCGGACAGCGGGGAGCCAGGCATCGCGCTCACGGCGATTGGGTGATCCTATTCAACTTGAATGCGCATGCTATTATAATGCAAAACACACATGACCACGGAAAACCGTACAGCCCGCCTGACCGTCCTGATAGATCCGCGCAAAAAGGCGGTGTTCGAACGACTATGCGCGGACGAAGACGCGATCCCGTCTCAAGTTGTGCGCAGACTCCTGCGCCGCTACATCGAGGAGCGTCTCGGCAAGGCGTGGGCCCCGGACGACGTTCGATCGCCTCGGCCGGCGCCGCGTCGCGCGGTCCGCAACGCGCGGCGGCGTTGAGGCAACGGGCATTGACCGATCCGGCGCAACGGCACCACGTCGTCATCGTCGGCGCCGGTTTCGGCGGCCTCGCGGCCGCTACCGGGCTCGCGGGTTCCGCGGTTCGCATTACTTTGATCGATCAACGCAATCATCACCTGTTCCAGCCGCTTTTATATCAAGTCGGCACCGCGACGTTGGGGATCTCCGAGGTCGCCTGGCCGGTTCGTCACTTGATGCGCAAGCGCAAGGAAGTCACCACGTTGCTGGAAACGGTCAGCGGCGTCGACACCGCCGCAAGGCGAGTCCTGTTCAAGGACGGCGCCGCCATTCAATACGACACCCTGGTGCTGGCGACCGGCGCCCGCCACGCCTATTTTGGGCACGACGAATGGGAGCCTCACGCGCCGGGGCTTAAGACTTTGGAGGACGCCACCGCGATCCGCCGGCGCATTCTGCTGTCTTTCGAGCGCGCCGAACGCGAGAGTGATCCGGCGCGTCGCGCCGCGCTGTTGACATTCGTGATCGTCGGCGGCGGCCCGACAGGCGTCGAACTGGCCGGTGCCATCGCTGAGCTGGCGCACCACAATTTGCCGGAGGAATACCGCATTATCGACACGCGTAAGTCGCGCATCGTGTTGATCGAGGCGGGTCCCAGAATTTTGCCGACTTTCACGCCGGACTTGTCGGCGTATGCGAAGGCGGCCCTGGAGCGCTTGGGGGTGACGATCGAAGTGGGGCGCGCGGTCAGCGACTGCACGACCGACGGCGTCGTGCGCGGCGGGCAGAGCCTGCCGGCCAAGGTCGTCCTATGGGCCGCCGGCGTGCGCGCGTCGGACGCCGCGGACTGGCTCGGTGCGGGCTGCGACAGTGTCAACCGCCTGCGGGTGGAGCCGGATCTGACCGTCCCCGGCCACTCCGAGATCTTCGTGATCGGCGACACCGCGACGATCGACGCGTGGCACGGCAAACCCGTGCCCGGCATAGCGCCGGCGGCCAAACAACAGGGGTTGCATGTCGCCGCGACGATCAAGCACCGGTTGCGCGCCGACAACGCGCCGCGCCCATTTCACTACCGTCATTCCGGCAATTTGGCGACGATCGGCAAACGCGCCGCCGTGATCGATTTCGGCTGGCTCAAGATGCGCGGCCACACGGCCTGGTGGGTTTGGGGGCTCGCGCACATCTACTTCTTGATTGGTGTGCGCAACCGCCTGGCAGTGGCATTGACCTGGCTTTGGATCTATTCGACCGGCACCCGTACCGCCTGCTTGATCACGCGGAGTGAATACCCCCGCAATCCCGATTAGCGCCGCGAAATTTGCGGCCGCTCGTCGCAATAAAATGGGGCCCTCGTTCGAGGGCCCCGCTCGCCAAGCCGACCGCATCCGGCGATCAGTCGTTCAAGACCACGATCATCTGATCGACCGACAGCGTGCCGCTCGTCGCGTCGTACGGACCGATCGCGATCAGGGCGACGGCCGCGTTCGTGCCGTTCAAATCGGCCGTCAGCGCCGTGACGAAGTCGCCGAATGAGGAGAACGAATCGTCTTTCCACGACGCGCGATGGCCGATCACGAAATTCGGATTCGCGGCCGACGCGTCCGGCACGATCTGCAGGCCCGCGGTCAACGTCGACGGATCGGACTGCGAGAACGCGATCCGCAACGAGTGCACGCCGCTCGACGCAAGAGTCGCCTGGTCGATCGACAGACCGGTGCTGGTCAGCGTCGCAAACGGCGCGGTCACACCGGGCTGGCGCCACGTTAGGATCAGTTGCGCATCCGAATTCGCATAGCTGACCGAAGTCATCGCATTGAAATCGGGCGGCGCCATGCCGAAAGGAGCGACGAATCCCGTGAAGCTCACCGGCGAGCCTACGACGATCTGCGCCGGCGACAAGGCGGCGGGCAGGTTCACCGTGTACGCGCCGGGAGCCGCGTCGTTGGCGCTCGTCGTGCCCGTGCCCGTGAAATCGAAGCTCGACGGGGATTGCCGGTCGAGCGATCGCAGATTCACGGTGACCATTCCCGCGGCCGTGGCCGTGACCGTACCGGCGAGCCGCGTCGGAATCAGCAATGCGTTGCCGGCGGTCGCGTCGATCGTCTTGTTGCCCGAGCTGTCGGTGCTCAAGGTGCCCGACAATTGCAGGTGCTGGCCGACCGATATGTCCTGAATCGTGAACGACCCGCTCTGCCCTTGCTCGCCGACCGTCGTGCCGGTGCCGATCGTCGCCGTTATGGTGCGCACATATTGCAGATCGTCGAGATCGGCGTGCATTTCCAGGCCGTTCGCGATCGAAAGCGTATTGCCGGACCTCGACAACACGCTACCGATAACCCCGTCCATTTTGGTGCCGACGACGCTCGAACCCGCGAGCACATTGCTTGCGGTGAACGTCTTGGTAGTCTTGTCGAGCGTGCCGTACGCCGCGGTCATCGTGCCGGCCGCCAATCCCGCGAGTTGAGTGAAGCCGACCGGGCCGGTATAGCTCGTGCCGTTGATCGAATAGGTCGTCGTATTCGTCGTCAGCACCGTCAATTGCCCGCTGTCGCCGCTGCTGCTGTCGAATGGCCGCACGTCGATGATGAAGCTGCCCGCCATGGTATCGGCGCTGACGAACGGGCCGCGCACGCGGATCTGCTTCGTCGCGTCGGGCACCAGACTCGCGGTCAAGGCCGGATTCACGGTGACGGTCGTCGGCGCCGTCGCCGACGGCGTGATCGCGTTGGACGCGGCTAGATTGAAGTCCAAGGCCAGATTTGCGACCGTGCCGGGCGTGACGACCAATGGGGCATTCGACGGCAAAGTCAACGACAAGGTCATCTGCGTCGGATTAGGCGCGCTCAGCGGCAGCGAAGTCGCGCCGTTGATGATGTTTCCGGCGGCGATCGTCACCCCGCCGCTGCCGTTGTCGACCACGATGGTCGCGGAGCGTAATCGACCGTGATCGACGCCGACACATATTTCCCGGCTGGAATCTGCGAGGCGCTGACGATCTCGGACAGGTCTACCAGCTGGGCGAAATCCACGCTCATGGTAACCGGTACCGTTTGCACGACGGTGCCGTCCGAACGGGTCAGTTGCAGTGAGACGACTTTGACGAGGTAGCTGAGAAAATCGCCCGGCGCATCGGTCAATGTCACGACGGCGGCACCGCAATTGCTGCAAGCCTGCGCGGTGGAGCCCGTCATGCCCGACCCGCCCCCGGCGGACCCGCAAGCGGCGAGCGCCGCGGCGCCCAGCGCCAACCACGCGGCGCGCGCGCGGCGCGCGTAAATCGACCAGCGGCACTGTGGGTTTCGATTGTTGTTCATACCGATCGCTCCTAGGTAGCCCTTCGATGCGGCGCGCGATTCGCGCGCCGTTCACGGATCCAACAGAAGCCATGATCGTCGCGGGTAACTCGAACGCAAATGTCGTTGCTGGCCGACAATCGGATTGAGCGATTTGCACAAAATTGAGCGCCGCGCAACGGTTGCCGCGTCGCGATATGGCGACGGCGCGGGCGATCGATGGCGGCTTCGCAGCGTGCCTCAGGCGTCGGTTTGGCGGCTGCGCTGGGCGTCGCGATTGAACGCCCAAACCATCCCGCGGCTGAGCAGCCCGCCGCCGAGGCTCGCCCCGGAGATGCCGCGCAAATCGTAGGCTGCGCCGCTCAAAATCGATTCGGCGGCGCGCTGACCGCTTTGGATCGCCGGGCCGATGCCCTCGCACATATCGGGCGTCGCCAGCCCCGCCGCGTCGCCGGTCAGAAACGCGTTGCCGCTGCGCACCCCATCGAGCGGGCCGCGCACATAATAACTATAGCCGATCGGATCATGCGGCACCTGCACCCGCAGCTGCCGCGCGAGCTTGTCGGCAAACCGCTGCCAATGCAGCCAAATATCCTCGCCGCGCTGTTTGAGCCTCTGCGCCATTGCGCCGATGCCCACATTGAGCCAACCGCGCGCCTTCGGCACATACCAACTATAGCCCGGCAAGCCGTATTCGAAGAACCACAAGCGGCAGTCCTGATCGCGCCAATCGTACGGAAACTCCAATTCGAGAGTGACGGTCTGCAGAGCGCGCACCCGCGGCAGCGCCTCGCGGAACAACGCCCGATGCACCGGACAGGCCGTGCCGCCCGCGCCGATCAAATAGCGGCAACGGAACGCTTCGTCGATCACATAGTCCGCGCCGTCGGCACGCACGTCCTTGACGGTGTGTCGCGCGACTTCGGCGCCGGATCTCTCCAGCAGCCATGCGTCGAACTCGAACCGCCTGATCGAATGCTGCACGCAAGGCACGGGCAGATGCACGCGCTTCAGATACCAGTGCAAACGCCGGAAACTCAAGAAGCGGTGCGGATATGCGCCGATGTCCAGTCCGAGATCGGCGACGACCCCAGGCGTGATCCAGCCGGCACAAAGCTTATGCCGCGGAAACGACTCTCGATCCAGCACCAGCACGTCGGCGCCGCCCTCTTTCAGCCGTTGCGCGGCCGCGGAACCCGCCGGCCCGCCGCCCACGATGATCACATCGGCGCTGCGCATGCTGCAGCTCAACGCGGGTACATGAACTCGCGGGTGAGCGGGATATCGTTGTTCTGTTCCGTCGTGAACAGCACTTGGAACAACTGCATGGTGCCCGTCTCGAACGCGGCTATCGAACCGGCGAGATACAGCCGCCACATCCGGTATAAGGTCTCGTCGAACATCGCCCGGACCGTATCTGCCGCGGCCTCGTAACGCTCGAGCCAGTGGCGCAAGGTGCGCGCGTAGTGCAGCCGGATATTTTCGACGTCGATGACGGATAGATCCGCCGGCTCGAAAATCTGCATCATCTCGCCGAGCGACGGCGGGTAGGCGCCGGGGAATATCCGTCTCTCGATCCACGGATGCAGCGGCGCCGGCCGATTGCGGCCGATCGAGTGGATCAAGCCCCGGCCGGCATCGGTGAGCGAACGCCGCGCGATCTGGCCGAGCGTCGCGTAATTCTCGATACCGACGTGTTCGAGCATGCCGATCGAGACGAATACGTCGTACCGGCCGCCGATATTGCGGTAGTCATCCTCGATGAACTCGACGCTCCGCTCGAGACCCGACGCGCGCGCGCGCTGCCGCGCGTAAGCGATCTGTTCCCTGGAAATATTATAGGCGCGCACCTTTGCGCCGAAACGGCTGGCCATGTGCAGCGCGAAGCTGCCCCAGCCGCAGCCAGCCTCGACGACGCTGACGCCGGGCGCAAGGCGCAACTTGCGGCAAACGTGGTCCATCTTCGCCACTTGCGCCTGATCGAGCGTCGCGTCGGCTTGCGGATAATAAGCGCAGGTGTATGCCATCGTCTCGCCGAGCCACAACGAGTAAAAATCGTTGCCGAGATCGTAGTGGCGGTGGATATTGGCGCGGGAACCCGCAAGCGTATTGCGTCGCGGCTTGTACAGCAAGCCCGCAAGACGATTCGCGATCGTACCCTCGGAGCTCTCGTGCGCAGCACTGCGGTACAAAACGCTCATGAATTCGACCAGATCGCCACGCACCTCGATGCGGCCGGCGCTATAGGAATCTCCGAACCGGACTTGCGGATCCGCCAGCAGGCCGAGCAAGGCTCCGCGATCGGCAATGCTGACTTGCGCGACCGTGCCCTGCTCGCGCGTGGAGACGCGCTCGCCGGTCCATTTGAAAAGAAATTCGATCGGCGGATCGCCGAGGCTGGTCAGCAGCCGCCGCAGCAGGCGGGCTTCGATCGAGTCACGGCCGGGCTGTTGAGGACCGGCGGGTTGCGGAGCGGCATTCATCCCATGCTCTCCTTGCACAAAAAACGTAACCGGCAGCGGATCTCCGAATCAATAGAGCTGCGCCTCGAGCAGCCGCATGCGCCGGTATTGGAAGCGCAGGTCGTATTCAAGTTCGCGCAAGCGCGCCTGTATCGCGGAGTGCTCCCAGCGCTCCGTCACCGCCCGCTTCGCTTGCGCCAGCTGTTCGCGCAAATCGCTCCACGCGGTAACCGCCTTGCAGAATGCATCGTACTCCTCGGCAACGCGTTTCCTCAAATGTTCGATTTGGGCGCGGCCCGATTGCCGTGCGAGCTGCCGTTCGGCGCGCTGAAACTGAGCGTCCAACAGCGCCCGCTGAATTTTGAACCAGGGAACACGCTTCAAATTGTAAGCCAGCCCGATCTTGTGCATCGCATTGATGAACCATTTCGACGGATCCCACTGCCACCATCGCACGCCATTGCGATAGTCGTGAGCGAACATGTGGTGGAAATTATGGTAGCCCTCGCCGTGCGTCAGATAGGCAAGGAAGAAATTGTCGCGCGCCGTATTCTCGTCCGTGTACGGCTGCGAACCCCATATGTGCGCCAGCGAATTGATGAAAAAGGTGAAGTGGTGGCTCACCACCAGCCGCAGCACGCCCGCGAGCAACAGCGTGCCGATCACGTCTCCGCTCGCCCACCCGATCAACAGCGGCAAGCCGATATTCATCGCCAGCACGATCGGCAAATAGTACTTGTGCTGCCATACGACCAAGGGATCGCGCTCCAAGTCGCGCACGTTGCTGAAATCGTTGTCGCCGCTCGGGTAATTGCGCAGCATCCAGCCGATGTGCGAAAACCAGAATCCGCGGCGCGCGCAATAGGGGTCGCGCTCCGGGTCGTCGATGTAGCGATGATGGATGCGGTGATCGGCGCTCCATTTCAGCACGCTGTTCTGCAGCGCCATCGCGCCGAAGAGCAGGTACAACAGCCGCAGCGCCGGCCGCGCTTCGTAGGTCGAGTGAGCGAACAAGCGGTGATAGCCGCAAGTGACGGCCATTCCGTTTGCGACCAGGAATACCGCGAACCAAATCCACGCCGCGGCGTGATATCCGTATGCGTAGCCGTACCACGGCACGACGACCACTGCGACTGCCGTGGTCAGCGCAAACATCAGCGTCGTCGGCCAGTTGCGTGGCGGCGGAACATCGCGCATTTCGCTCATCGATAGTCTCCTGACGCCGCCGCGCGGTAACCATGTATTGGCAGCCATGACAGTTTAGTCGCTTGCGCCCAATATGGGGATACGCAATTCACGGAATCCCTACGGCCGCGGCCGATCAGCCGCGAATGGCCGCTCAGTATAGCTTTAATGGGTGCGCGGCAGGGAATTACAAGCGTGCTGCGGGCGTCCCCGTAACGGGCGAGAACTGCTTGAACAGCCCATTCCTCGCTGGGCGCGAGATCTACGGACTTCCGCGTAGCGCGGCCGCGCAAATCGCTAACCAAGGCCGCTGAGGCGTATCGGCAACCACGAATAGGCCGCTTAGCCGATTTGTTTGATCATGGGCACCGGGAAACCAAAGAGTAACGCCGGGCGCAACCCGGCCAAGGAGCGTTTATGAAGACCGACAACGACATTCGCCGCGACGTGCACAGCGAATTGCAATGGGACCCGAGCGTCGACGACCGCGGCATCGGCATTATCGTCAAGGACGGCATCGTGACGCTTACCGGGGAGGTGCCGCAATTTTCCGATCGTTGGAATGCCGAGGACATCGTCAAGCGAGTCGGCGGCGTTCGCGCAATCGCCAACGAACTGCAGGTGCGGGTGCCGAGCGCCGGCGCGCGCAGCGACACGGAAATCGCCGAGGCCGCGGCTAACGCGCTGCGCTGGCATGTCGCGACGGTCGCCGCAGAAATCAAGCCCGTCGTCAACGACGGTTGGGTGACGTTGTCAGGCATGGTGAGTTGGGGCTTCCAAAAGCTCGCCGCCGAAAACGCGATGCGCAATCTGCTGGGCGTCAAAGGCGTCACCAACAACATCGCGATCGTCCCGACGATCAAGACATCGGACATCAAGCAGAAAATCGAGGATGCCTTCAAGCGCCATGCCGTGCTGGACGCCAAGGATATCGAAATCAAGGTGGACAATTCGACCGTGGTCTTGCGCGGACATGTGCATTCTTGGCAAGAGCGCGAAGACGCGGCGCGGGCCGCTTGGGCCGCCCCGGGCGTCGGTAACGTCGATAATCGACTCTCGATACAGTAGGCGCCGGCGATGGCCGCCGCATACGAAGGCGAGCAAACTGCCTGACGGCGGTCGCGCGCCGCGTCGTATGCGGCGGTCGCCGTATTCGCCGCCGCGGGCCGCTCAGAATGGCAATAGCGCGGCGAAGTCCGTCGGCTTTATGATGAGCACGTCGCAGGGCATCGTTTCGAGCACCCGCTCGGCCGTGCTGCCGATCAACGCGCGCTTCAAACCGCTGCGCGAAATCGCTCCCATGACCACGATGTCCGCCGCGCAGTCCGTGGCGATGCGCGGGAGATATTCGATCGGCGCCGCGGGATCGACGTGCAAGTGCTCGTCGGTGACTCCGTACTCCGCCACCAGCGCAAGGATTGCGGATCGCCGGCGGCTATTCTCCGCCCGCAGCGCTTCCGCGGATGCCCAGAGCATCGGCGGCATCCCGCCGGCGACGGCCGTCGCCACGGTAGCCGGCAGATACGCGTGCGCCGCGTGTACCGCGGCGTCCAAACGCCGGCCGATCGTCGTCGCGACATCCAATATCCGGCGGTCGAGGGCGGCGGTACGGTCGTTCGCGTGGCCCGGATCGACAGCGGCAAGCAGTAGGGGTGGCTTGCGCCACGGCCGCGGCTTGGAAAGCAGCAGCGGCACGGCACAGCCCCGAATCAAGTGCCAATCCGTGTTCGTGATGACGATGCGTTCGGCAAGCGAATGATGATGCGTGTCCTTGATGACCATGTCGGCGGCGGACTTACCGATCCACTCCAATAATCGTTCATGCAGCGGATCGCCGCTGACCGCATGCGTCGCCACCTCGATGCCGTCCGCCCGCAACGGCTGCGCCAGCCGATCGAGCAACCGCGAGGTTTCGGCGGCCGGCAGCCGGCAGTCCTCCGCCGCCGCGTCGCAGCCGGCGCGCGCGCCAGCGCGCGGACCAGCAGCTCGATCGCCGCTCCGAGTGTCGTCGCCAAAACAGCCGCCTTGTCCACCGCGGTCTGCTGCGCGGCCGTCGGGTCGACGACGGCCAATATGGTGGCGATTCGATCCATGACGCTACCTCCTGTCCCGCATCAGTCGGGGACGCCGCCGTCAAGACGCATATTCTTGGGGTTCTTGCCGGGACCGTGCAGCCTCGACAAGTAGTCGGCCACGGCGTCGATATCGACCGGGTCGAAACTGCGCAAGAAGCGCACGAGATTCTCGTCGACATTGTGCCGGTCGCCATCGGCTAGCTGACGCATTTGCTTGGCCAAATAGGAATAATGCTGATTCCTCAGCGACGGCACGAACCCATCGTCATCGCCGCGCGCGTCGCTCCGATGACAGGAGGCGCATTGTTCGTGATAAATGCCCCGGCCGAGCGCGGCGTGAGTGCCTTCGCCGGTCTGCATACGCTCGGCGGTGGGCGCCTTGTTCAGATAAGCGGCGATGTCGACCCAGGTCTGCGGATCGCGCAATTCGGTCCGGGAAATGACTCGGTGCATCGTCGCATCGTCGCGCTGTTGACCGGCGAAGTTCGCGAGCTGGCGCACCAAGTAATTGAATCTTTGGCCGGCCAGCGCCGGGATCGCGCGCGCCGCGTCGCCGTGCGCATGCGCGCCGTGACAGCGCGCGCATAGATGACCGAATGCTGCCGCGCCAATGGCCGGATGCGCGTCCAGCGACAGCGCCGCCCGGGTCGTTCGGTCGACGGATTCGCGGCAGTCGCGGCCGCGGCGAGAGCAGCGACGATCAGCACGGCGCCAACATGGAACGCGCTGCCTCCGGACACGATCGAAGCCCTCCTATTCGGTTCCTGCAAGAATCCGCTCAGTTTGTTGCGCAACGGCGGCGCTGCCCATACGGGTTTTCGCGTACCGGCTGCGCGCTACCACCTGACCCGCCGGAGACTGCTAACCCCACCCAGCCTCGCCGTTCAGACCGGCGCGAGCGACTCGCTCGCGCTGACCGTGTCGGCGTCGATCACATAGCCCTTGCGGAATTCGGGCGGCCAGCGCGCCGGACGTCCGCTGGACAGTTCCAGACAGACGTACTCGACCTCGGCACGGACGAGGGTCGCACCGTCCACGGCGCGCCGGACTTGAAAACGGCGGCGAACGCGCAATTTACCGGCGCCCGGCAAGAGCCATGTTGCGACACGGATCGTATCATTGAGCACGGCAGGCCGTAGATACGCGATGATGCTTCGAAAGACGGCCATGCCGCGGTCGAGCTGCAGGCATTTTTCGATCGGCAGGCCGAGGGCCGCTGAATGCGCCCAGGCCGCGCGGTCGAACCAAGTCACATACACCGCGTTATTGACGTGATCATAGGCATCGATGTCCGCAGCCGCGACCGCGAGCGTCAGCAGATACGGCGAAGGCAGATCCCAGCCGCAGAGCTCGCGCGGGCTCAAGGGCTGGCCTCAACGCTGCGCACGGCGCACCTTGCCCCGCCGAATTGGACCTTCCGATCGACCCCTGGCGCCTAGACCGTGTTTGATCATCCGTCTCGATTATATCTACGCGCGGCGCCAATGGGGCAGGCCGCTGTCGCAGTCGCAGTCGCGACTCGGAACAGCGCCGGCGCCGTCAAAAAATGCCGAGCGCCAAACCGCTGGCAAAAGTCGCGCCCAACTCGCCGCAGCGGCGGATATCGGCGGGCCTTATTTTCTTGGGAGCCGTGATCTCGGCAGGGGTTTGCGCGTGCGTGCATACGATCAACGGCGGGGCGATCGGCTTGAGCCTCCATCCGGTCGCGATCCGCTCGATCTGTCGCGCGGCGTTCGATCCGTCGCTGCCGGCGCAAATCAGACAGGCGTACGGCCGGGCGACGAGGCGATCCAGTACCGGATAATACGTTCGGTCGAAAAACGTTTTCAGCACTCCTGAAATCGCCGCGAGATTCTCCGGCGTCGCGAACACGTAGCCGTCGGCTGCGAGCAGATCGCCGGAATTCGCGGCGTCCGCGTGCAGCAGGTGGACGGCGATGCTCGGCTCGGCATCGAAGCGCAGCGGATTTCGCGGCGTTGGCCATCTGCAGCGTACCGCCCGTGTCCGTGTGGTAGACGATCAACAGCGACGGCATGCGAATCTCGCGCCCGGTCGTCGAAACCGCGGCTCCGGTCGCGAGGCGCGTGACTGCGTCATTCCGAGTCGCGTCCGGCGTCGGTGTTTTGCGGCGGCAGGTCCAAACGCAGATCCGGCAAATTGGCGCCGTGCAATTGTCGGGACAGCGCCGGAACATCGATGCCCGCGATGCCGCTCCACCGCTGCGTCGCGTTCGCGAGTTGAGCCTCGAGTTTCGCGGTGGCGTCGACCGCGGCTGCGGTCGGTTGGGAATCGGCGCCGGTGACGACGGCATATACGCCGTTCACGTTATCATTGACGGCGGCGAGCGTCGCTTGCTTCGAGTCCGGCGGCATGTGCGGGGCGCCGTCCAACAGCGCGGTTATCTTCGTGCCGAGTCCTTTCGCCGCGGCGGCGATCGCCGCGGGTGCTTGCCTTTCGAGTTTCGCGATCTGCTCGCCGATGGAGCGGGCTTGCATGACCGCCGCCGCGCTCCGCGACATCATCGCGGCAAGCCGCCTCGCGAGTTGCAACTGCCGATCGAGCGCGTCTCGAGAAATCCGCACGCGAGGATCCATCTTGACGAGCAAGGGCGCGTCGTAGCTGCGACCGTTGACGGTCATGCGAACGGTGAATTCGCCCGGCACGACCAGCGGTCCGAACGGGGCGCGCGGCGTTCGATGGGGAACCGCGGCGATCGGATAGGACCGGTCGGTAGACAACGGCGCCGCGTAGCGCAAGTCCCAAACCCAGCGGTGCATGCCGGCGGCGCCGGAGAGTCTGCCGCGGTTGCGGACCCAATAAATCGGGACCAATTGCTTCGCCAGCTCGTCTTCCGTGATGCTCGGAGAGTCGTTGCTCGCATAACGGCGCACCAGCGCGCCGCGCGCATCGCGGATTTCCAGCGACACGGGACCGGTGGCGGCCTGCGCGAGATAGTAGTCGATCACCGCTCCATCCGGCGGGTTCTGCGCAGCCGCTTCGTCGGGCGGCAGTGGCGTATCGGTATTGGTATCGCGCGCAATTCGGTACGCCGGCGCAGGAGCAAACAGGAAAGCCGCGGACTGCTCGACGGCGCGGCTGACCTGCCGCAGCGGTGCGATGTCATCCAGTATCCAAAAGGACCGGCCGTGCGTCGCCAGTAGCAGATCTTCGCCATGTATCCACAGATCGCGCATCGAGGTGTGCGGCAGGTTCAGCTGCAGCGATTGCCAATGATCACCGTCGTCGAACGAGGCCCAAACGCCGCCCTCGGTGCCGGCGAACAACAATCCGCGGCGCACCGGGTCCTCCCGCACGGTGTTGACCGGCGCACCGTCCGGCAGACCGTCGGTGATCTTCCGCCAGGTCTTGCCGCCGTCGTGCGTGCGGTAGATATAGGGATGCAGGTCGTCGATGCGCAAGGCGCTGACCGAGGCGTACGCCGACCGGTCATCGAAATGCGATGCGCTGATTTGCGTCACTTTGCTCCAGGCGGCGACCTCCGGCGGCGTCACGTTGCGCCAATGCGCGCCGCCGTCGCGCGTCAGCCAGATGTAGCCGTCGTCCGTTCCGGCCCACAGCGTTTCGATGTCGTGGTCGGATGGCGCGAGCGCATAAATTGCGCCCCGCTGTTTGACCGCCTCGGGATCGGCGCTCGCCATGTTGCCGAGGCTCGCCGGGACGCCCTGGTGCTCGCGCGCCAAATCCCCGCTGATCGTCCGCCAGGACTCGCCGCCGTTTGTCGTCTCGAAGAGCACGTTGGCCGCGTAGTAGAGGCGGTGCGGATCGATCGGCGAGAACATGATCGGTTCGGTCCGCTCGGCGCGGTATTTGCCCTGGACCGGAATGGGCGTCACGTTCTGGGTTTGACCGGTCGACCAGTGGAACTTCGAGACTTCGTTGCGGCCGGCGCCATAGACGATGTCGGCGTTCAGCGGATCCGGTGCAACGTAGCCGTACTCGATCGCGCCGACCGGGTGCCAGTCGCGGAACGTGATTTGGCCGTCGTTGCCGCGGCTGGAAACGCAGACCGAACCGCTTTCCTGCTGCGATCCGCATACGCGATACGGAAAGTGGTCGTCGCTGATGACGTGGTAGGTCTGCGCCGTCGGTTGGTTGTACCACGAGCTCCAGCTCTGGCCGCCGTTGACGCTGACGACCGCGCCCTGGTCGGAGGCAAGCAGCAGGATCTGCGGATTGTCGGGATTGATCCAAAGATTCTGGTAATCGTCGCCGCCCGGTGCGCCGCGGATCGACGTCCACGTCTTGCCGCCGTCGGCGGAGCGCATCGTCGCGATGCTCGTGCTGTAAACCACGTCGGCGTTCTTGGGGTCAACGGCCACGACCGGCGTATCGCCGCCGCCGATTTTCGTCATCGGCCGCGGATCCCTGGTCACGCTGGTCCAGTGCTCGCCGCCGTCATCGGAGCGGTAAAAGCCCATGCCGACGCCTGACTCGTATTTCGGGGGCTGCGTCGTCGAGATCGCCGCATACAACCGGCTCGGCTTGCTCGGCGCGATGGCGATGTTGATCTGCACCAGATCCGCGGGAAGTCCGGCTTTCAGTTGGCGCCAAGTCGTGCCTCCGTCGGTGGATTTGAACAGTCCGCCGCCCGTGCCGCCGTAGTCGTTATTGTCCTCCCAAGGGCCTTCGCGCGATTGCCAAAGGCAGGCATAAACGATCGCGGGATTCGACGGATCGATGACGACGCCCGAGGCGCCAGTATTCTCGTCCTTGTAGAGCACCTTCCGCCACGATAGGCCGCCGTCGGTCGAGCGAAAAATGCCGCGCTCCGCGTTCGGCCCATAGGGGTGGCCCAGCACGGCCGCAAACACGCGATTCGCATCGCGCGGATCGACGGCCAGCGCGGGAATTTGTTCGCCGTCGCGCAGGCCCAAATGGGACCACGTCTTGCCGCCATCGGTGGACTTGTAGATCCCGTTGCCGACCGAGAGATCTGGCCGCTGCAAGCCCTCGCCGCTCGCCACATAGACGAGGTTCGGATCCGACGGCGGTACGGCGATGGCGCCGATCGATTGCGTCGGCTCATTGTCGAATATCGCCTCCCATGTGCGTCCGTAATCGTTCGATTTCCAAACGCCGCCGTTGACGGCGCCGATGTAGAAGACGTTCGGCTCGCCGGCGACGCCCGTGGCCGCGCGCGTGCGGCCGCCGCGATACGGCCCGATCATCCGCCAGCGCAAGCCCGCGTACAGCTTGGCAGGCAGTGCTGCGGACGGCGCCTGCCGCGCGGTCACGGTGCGGCCGATCGCAGGCACGATCAATGCGCACGCGAGCATCCCTGCGAGGCCGGCGGCGCCGGCCGAGATTTGCAACCATTTCATCGATATCTCCTAGAAAATTTCGGCCGCGCGATTACCGCCAATGGCGGCAATGAAACTCCAGAGTTCCGTCCGCGCGCTGCCAGGTGACGGTTTCCCTACGCACTGTCAAGAGCCAAGTCTGCATCTCGAGCGGCGCGCGCGGCTTGAAGCAGGATGGCTGCAGCACGGCGATCGCGCAACCGTGCTCCGGGTCGCGCACCGATTCATAGCGAATCGCGTCGATATTCGCCTCGCGCGCGACGGCGGCGAAGCGTTGAGTCGCCGTGTAGTCCCGCGGATGAGCCCAATCGCCACGCCGTCGCACGAACGGTGTTGCGGTCAAATCGACGATGCGGCCCTCGATGCGCGCGCGAAATACCGTTTGCGGCGAGGGGCCCAAGGACTGCAGGGCGTCCGAATCCAGCAAGAACCGCCAGCGCCAATACCCCAACTCCGCGCATGCGGTGCGCCGAGCCTCGGCGCCGTACCAAACGCCGTTGTCCGACGGGGCGCGGAACCGCGAGCCTATCGGCGATGAATATCGGAACGGGGTCGCGAGCAGATAATGCAGATCGGCGGCGGCGGCCGGTACCGGCGGCTTGTTCGCGTCCAGCAAACTCTCCAACAGCGTTTGTTCTTCCGCGCTTGCGACGAGCCTCAAAGTCGAGGCGATGTGCTGCGCCTCGACGGCTCGCCACGCAAGCCGCCGCCCGCGCCGCGCTTCAGATTCGACCGCGCGAGGCGTCCAGGTATTGGACGACACGGACCAGTCCCTCGGCGTTGCGGATCAATTCGATCGGGCGGCCGCCGAGTCCGCGGTTCTCGCCATTTAGCCATGCGCGCGCCGACGAATCGTTGGAACCGACCAGCGCGTCGAGCGATCGGAACAACCTCACGAACAGCGCACCGAGTTCCCACTCCTTCTTATGGCTGTCGAGCGCGTATGCGCCGTTCGCCATCCGCGAAACCGTCGAGGGACTCAGGCCTAGAACCTGCGCGAGACCGGCTTGGGTCACCTCCAACAGCGAGCAGGCGCGCAGCACGGCGCCGGTCAGCACCCGGCGCGGCTCTGGTTTGCGGTTTGCGGCAGCGCGGTTCATCCGAATTCCTACAGAAACATTTACGCTGGTTCGATTCTATTGAAATATCGCGGGCCGCGCAACGGGCCGCCTCAGGTGCCCGTTGCGGGCGGCGCGGCGGGCAGCGCGATCGGCTGGTATCCCGCGGCGCGCCGCTCGGCGTTCAATGCCGGCAGGTCGCGCTCGGTCAGCTTTCCCATCAGCCGCAACAACGACGCCGCAATTGGCTGCAGCCTACGCCAGCCGGCGCGCGCGTCCACGCTCGGCGCCGCATCGGTGCGGTCGACCGCCGCGAACAGACCCTGCAGCTTGGCGCCGACGAATGCGAAGCTTTCGAGCCGTTGCGGCGGAAAGCTCAAGGCATCGTTGGGATTCGGCGTCCGCTTGAGGCCGGCGAGCAGATCCAGTTGCGCCGTGAACGCGTCCAGCCTCGCCGCGATCGCGCCGGCGGCGCCGGCACGGGCTGCGCTCAGCGCGCCGCGCAGACGCTGCAGCTGCGCCGCACCCTCGGCAAGCCTCGCGCGCAGCCGCTCGATCTGCTGCGCCATGCCGAATTGCGCGCGGTAGGCGGCGGCGGACAGCTGCACGCGTGGATCGGCAACGATGGCAAACCGGCGCTCCAGCCTGCGCCCTTCGAGCGCGAGTACCGCGGTGTAGGTGCCGGGAGGCGCCCAAGGACCGTCGGCGTCCTCGACGCCGGCCGGCGCCGCGTACGTGAAATTCCATACGAAGCGGTGCGCCCCCGTGGCTGCGGACAAGGCGTTCGGATCGGGCGCCCATTCGGGGGCATAGTCGATCGTCGACAGATTCGGCGCCGGCTTCTTGTCGGCGCTAGACCAACGCCGCACCACGGCGCCGGCGGCATCGCGGATTTCCAAAGTCACCGGCCCCGTAGGAGGCCGGTTCAACGCGTAGTCGATATAGGCGCCGTTCGGCGGATTAGCTGCCTTCGGCTCGTCGTCCGGCATCGGCGTGCCGAGAAACTCCGATACGTGCAGGCGTACCGCGGTAGCAGGCGCGAACAACCACGCATCGGCGGCGGCAACCTCCCGCGTCAGCTGCCGCAGCGGCGAAATGTCGTCGAGAATCCAAAAGCCGCGGCCGTGGGTTGCGATCACCAGATCGTTCCCATGCACGTCGATGTCGCGCACCGAGGTCACCGGCAGCCTCAATTGCAGGCTCTGCCATCGATTGCCGTCGTCGAACGATACATAGACACCGTGTTCGGTGCCGGCAAAGAGCAGCCCGCGCCGCACGCGGTCCTCGCGCACGACGTTGACGAAATCGTCGCCGGCGATCCCGTTGACGATCGCCGTCCAAGTGGCGCCGCCGTCATGCGTGCGGTAGATGTACGGCCGGTTGTCGTCGAGGCGGTGGCGATCGACGGCGAGGTAGGCGGTGCCGGCCTCGAAATGCGATGCATCGATGCCGGCGACCTTCGACCAGGCGCCAAGTTCGGGCGGAGTGACGTTCTTCCAATGCGCGCCCTCGTCGACGCTGCGCCAGACCAAGCCGTCATCGGTGCCGGCCCACAAACCCGCGCCCGCCGTGCGTGACGGCGCGATGCTGTAAATCACGCCGCGCCGCGGCCCTCGGCCGAGATTGTCGGCAGCCGTGGCCGCATCCAGATTCGGCGGCGGCGTCGGCGCTTCGCGCGTCAAGTCGGGGCTGATCGGCTTCCAATGCTCGCCGCCGTCGACGGTCACGAACAGCCGCTGGTTCGCGAAATACAATCGATGCGGGTCGGTGGCGGAGAATATGAGTGGCAGGGTCCAGGTGCCGCGGTCCAGCGACGGATAGGCAAGGGTCGGATCGACGAGACGCGTCTGCCCCGTGCGCCGATCCAAACGCTCGACGCGGCCGCCATAGATCAGGTCCGGATCGGCAGGGTCGGGAGCGATCATGTCGCTTTCGCCGCCGGGCGCAAGCTCGTGAAACTGCGGCATGGCTATGCCGTCGCTGGAAATCGTTCGGCTCGGCAGCATCACGGCGCCCGAGTCCTGCTGAGCGCCATAGAGGTTGTACGGGAAGCGGTCGTCGGTGGAGACATGATAGATCTGCGCGGTCGGTTGATTGAACCAGGAACTCCAAGTCTTGCCGCCGTTCAACGTGATCAGGACGCCCTGATCGACTCCGAGGATGCGGCGGTCGGTATTGGCGGGATCGATCCATAGCTGATGGAAATCATCGCCGGTAGGATCGCCCTTTTCCGGCCGAAAGGTCTTGCCGCCGTCCTGCGAGCGCAACACGATCGTGTTCATCGCCCAAACGCGATCGGCATCCGTCGGGTCCACCGCGATTTCTCCGAAGTACCAGCCGCGCTGCCAAATGCGCGGGTCGGCGCTGGCCCGCAGCCAATGCGCGCCGCCGTCGTCGGAACGATACAGACCGCCCTCGGCCGCGTCGACGATTGCATAGACGCGCTGCGGCGCCGCCGGCGACAGCGCGATGCCGATGCGGCCGACCGCCGTGGGAAACCCGTTGCCTTCGATACGCGACCAATGTTCGCCGCCATCGGTGGACTTGTAGAGCCCGCTCCCCGGTCCGTTCGACGGTGGATAGACGTTCCACGGCGGCCGCCGGGTTTGCCAGAGCGCGGCAAAGAGGACCGCGGGATTGCCCGGCTCGAAGGCAAGGCTGACGGCACCGGTGTCGGCGTCGCGGTACAGTACTTTGCGCCAACTCTTGCCGCCGTCGACCGTCTTGAACACGCCGCGATCCGGGTTTGGCCCGTAGGGATGCCCGAGCGCGGCGACATAGGCGACGTCAGGGTCGCGCGGATCGATCAGGATCTGCGCAATTTGCCGCGTCGCCAGGAGCCCCGCGCGGCGCCACGTCTTGCCGCCGTCGGCGGACCGGTAGACGCCGGCGCCCTGTGCGATGTCGGATCGCATGTCCGCCTCGCCGGTGCCGACGTAGATGATGTTCGGATTCGACGGCGCCACGGCGATCGCTCCGACCGAAGCGACCGATTCGCCGTCGAAGATCGGCTGCCAGGTCCGCCCGGCGTCGCGCGTTTCCCAGACGCCGCCGTCGACCGCGCCGAAATACCAATGCAGCGCTTGGCCCGTCACACCGGTCACCGCGAGCACGCGCCCACCGCGAAAGGGTCCAACCAAGCGCCAGTGCAAGCCGCCAAATGCCTCCGGGGCATAGGCCGGGGCAAAGGCCGGCGCATCGGGCGCCGGCCGGATAGGCGGCGGCGGACGAAAGGATCAGCGGCAGCAGCGTCCGCCGGACGGAATATGGCATGAGGGCTCCGGATCTTGCGACTGGGGTTCAATCGGCGGCGCCAACCGTAACTCATTGCCGCTCGCGGCGGCAACCCGTAGCGCCGGCATCGTCGTTTTGGGGCGCGAATCGGTTACGCTTGGCAGCTTGTGCCGCCGTTCGGATGACCTATGACAACCCAGAATCCGCCGCCATCGCAGACGCGTTCGTTCATGACGATCTGGATGATCGAGTTGTGGGAGCGGTTCGGCTACTACGGCATGCAGGCGCTGATCGTCTATTACATGGTGCAGCGCCTGGGGTTCGAGGATGAACGGGCGAACTTGGTATGGAGCGCGAGCGCCGCATTGATCTACGTGTCGCCGGCGATCGGCGGCTGGGTCGGCGACAAGATATTGGGCACCAGGCGCACGATGCTGCTCGGCGTGGCGATACTCGCCACCGGCTACGCCTTGATGACGGTGCCGTCCGAGGATACTTGGAGTCTGTTCGGTGCGCTCGGCGTGATCGTCGTCGGCAACGGCCTGTTCAAGCCGAACGCCGCGAATCTCGTGCGCAAAATTTACGACGGCAACGATGCGAAAATCGACAGCGCCTTCACGATGTACTACATGGCGGTCAACGTCGGCTCGACGGTCTCGATGCTGCTGACGCCCTGGATCAAGGACTATGTCAACCGCGTCTACGGCCACAATCTCGGCTGGCATGCCGCCTTCGGCGTATGCTGCGTCGGCCTCGGCGTCGGCATGACGAATTATTGGCTGATGCGCCGCGCGATGGCGCATATCGGCTCGAAACCCGACTACCAGCCGCTGCGCATCGGCCGTCTCGTCGCGGTATTGCTCGGCGGCGCGGCCTGCGTCGCCGGATCGGCCGCGGTGCTCCAGTACGAAACGCTGGCGCGGATCTTCGTCTATGCCGCCGGCGTCGTGCTGCTCGGCATCTTCAGTTACTTGATCGCGAAGAGCCACAAGAGCGAGCGGGCGGGCCTGATTGCCGCGCTGGTGCTGGTCGTGCAGACGATTTTCTTCTTCATATTTTACCAGCAGATGTCCACGTCGCTTGCGCTGTTCGCGCTGCGCAACGTCGACTGGCATCAATATTTCTTCGGCGCGCAGTTATGGACCTGGACGCCGGCGCAGTACCAGGCCCTGAATCCGCTCTGGATCATGCTGCTGAGCCCGGTCCTGGCCTGGGCATACACCAGCGCGGGCAAGCGCGGCAAGGATCTGTCGATCGCGACGAAATTCGCATTGGGATTTGCGGTCGTCGCGGTCGGATTCTTCATCTACGCGGTCGCCGGCAATTACGCCGCGGCCGGCATGACCTCCTCGTGGTTCATGATCTGGGGCTACGGCTTCTACTCGCTCGGCGAGCTGTTGGTCAGCGGTCTCGGATTGGCGATGATCGCGCGCTACGCGCCGGCGCGGATGGGCGGCTTCATGATGGGCGCGTACTTCGTCGCTTCGGGAATTTCGCAGTATCTCGGCGGCGTCGTCGCCAATTTCGCCAGCATACCGAGCCGGCTCGCCGATCTGCTGAAAATGGCGCCGGCGCAGGGCATGGACCGGATAGCCGCTTTGTACCCGCAGGCGCTGCAGCTGAAACTCGACGAGTTCCGCCAGTGGATCGGCGTATTGCCGATCGACGATGCCGCCAAGCTGGACAGATCGCTGAATGCCGTTCACGCGGCGCCATTCGATCAGCTGCCGGCCGCGACTCAACAAATGCTCGTGCAATTCAGCGATAGCCTGCACGTCGCGACGCTGCCGGTCTATACGCATTTGTTCGATCGGCTCGGCTATGCGGCGATTGCCTGCACCTTGATCGCCCTCTCCGTCATACCGATCATGAAGAAACTGTCGGCGACGCATGCCCACAACAGCGAACTGCTGCCCGATATCCGCGGCGAGCAGTGAGCGTGCTTGGCGGGAGGCGGCCGCGCGATCAGCCGGCGGCCGCGCGATCAGCCGGCGGCCGCGCGATCAGCCGGCGGCCGCGCCGAATTGTGCGAGATACCACTGCTGGAACGTTTCGACCCGCCGCTCATGCTCGGAGTATCGCCCCGGGAGGTACCGTTTCGATAGGATTCCGGCCTGATTGTTCTCGGTGATCTCCTTGTCCTGCCTCGTCGTCTCGTCCCAACCCCATATCATGCGCGGAACGTCGTACGCGGTTGCCTTGCCGTCGACCAGCCAGACCAGATCGACGTCGGTCGCCAGCGTGCTGCGCGGCGTAAATTGGAACAACACGGCGAAATCATTGGTCGCGATCAGTTGGGTGAACGGACTGAACGATAATGCCATGCGGCCGCCGTCAAACGCGCTGCGCTTGCCCATCAGCGAGGACGCGGGACGGCCATCCGCGGTCTCGCTGTCGTAGCCCGCGCGCATCGTCCGCTGCATGACGAGCCGCAGGTGCGAAGTCTCCGGGCCATCGTCGATCGTTCCGATCGGCCGTCCGAGCGCCGCCGCGCTTCGTTCCCACGCCTTCAGCTGTGGCAGGTATTTCTCGACGGCCTCTGCGGGCCCCGAGCTCGGCCCCGCGCCGAATGCGATAAGGGCCTCCGGCGGATGCATCGAGCAGTATTCCGGATGCGCCGGAGTGCAGTGATAGCACTCGACGAAGTTCTCGACGACGAGCTTCCAATTTGCCGTCGTCGGGTAGGACTTCATGTGGGCGATTTTCGCGCCGGCGAGACCGTGGAATTCGAGGTAAGGCGCGAGATCCGCGAATGTCGAGTCGAAGTCGACGGGATCGTCGTCCGCCAAGTTGACGAAGATGAAACCGTGAAATACGCGGACGTGCACGCGATGTAGACCGTTGTCCCCCTTGGAGAAGTCGGCTGGCATCAGCCTGGCCGATAAAAGCGCGCCGTCGAGCCCGTAGCTCCACGCATGATAGCCGCACGTCAGGCGCGCGACTCTGCCGGAGGGTTGCGTGCAGATCAAGGAGCCGCGATGCCGGCAGACATTGTAGAAAGCGTTGATCGTCGATTCGCCGCTGCGCACGATGATGATCGATTCGGCGCCGATCTTGAACAGAAAATAATCGCCCTTGTGGCGCACGCGGTCGACATGGCCGGCGACGATCCACTTGCGACCGACGACCTGCTCCATGTCCGCCGCGAACATGGCGTCGTCGCAGTAGAATTTGCGCTCGAGGCTGTAGCCTTTTCGCGCATGCCCCGCGAGCGGTGTCGTTAATCGGGAACTCGGCATGAAATCCTCGCTGGTTCGATCGTTCTGAATTCGTTCATTGTTTGATTCGCTCGCCGCGCGGGTCGTACAGCGGCCGCAGCGATGCGGTCGCGGCGTGGCGCACTCCGGCGATCTCTATCTCGTAGGCGTGCGCCGCGATATCCTCCGGCGGCGCGCCATCCACGACGCTGACATAGCCCAAACCGACCGCAGCGCCCAGCGTGTGTGCAAACATGCCGGACCGGATGTGGCCGACCAGCGAATCGCCGCGCCAGATCGGCTCGTTGTGGTACAGCAGCGGCTCGGCCGACTGCAGCTTGAATTGCACCAGCCGCCGGCGCAGACCCGCCGCCCGCTGGCGCAGCAGCGCCTCGCGCCCTATGAATCCGCCGGGCTTATCGAGTTTGACCGCGAATCCGAGACCGGCCTCGAGCGGGGTCTCCTCATCGGTAATGTCGTGCCCCCAATGCCGATAGCCCTTCTCGATGCGTAGCGAATTCAATGCATGATATCCGGCGTGTACGAGTCCGCGACTGCCCCCTGCCGCGACGAGCTCGTCGTAGACGCCGGTCATGAATTCCGTCGGCACGTACAGCTCCCACCCCAGCTCGCCGACATAGGTGATTCGCGAGGCACGCACCAGCGCATAATGGAGCTCGATCTCGCGGCTGGTCGCGAACGGAAAGGCCTGGTCGGAGAGGTCGTCCGGCGTTAGAGACTGCAGCAGCGCGCGCGACCCGGGGCCCATGACCGACAGTACGCCGTAGCCGGAGGTCACGTTCGTCGCGACGCAATGCTCGCCGGCATCGAGGTGCCGCCGTAGCCACTGAAAATCCTTGGTTTCGGTCTCTGCGCCGCCGACGATCAGGTAGGCGTTCTCGCCGACACGGGTGACCGTCAAATCGGCCTCGATGCCGCCGCGCTCGTTCAGCCATTGGGTATAAACGATCCTGCCAGCCGGAACGTCCACCTCGTTCGCGCAAATGCGGCTCAACACTCGGACCGCATCGGCGCCCTCGAGGCGAAACTTTGCGAACGAGGATTGATCGAACAGTCCCACCCCATTGCGCACGGCATCGTGCTCGCGTGCGCTGTGCGCGAACCAATTCTGGCGTCCATAGCTGTATTCGTAGCGTGGCTCGACGCCGGGAGGCGCGTACCAGTTGGCGCGCTCCCAGCCGAAGGCCTCGCCGAAGACGGCGCCGGCTGCGCTCAGTCGGTCGTGCAGCGCCGAGCGGCGTACGCCGCGCGCCGTCTCGTATTGGCGGAACGGCCAATGAGTCGCATATAAGAGCCCGAGGCTCTCGGTGACGCGCGCCCGCAAGTACTTGCGGTTTTTCTGAAACGGCATGTTCCGGCGGATGTCTACTTCCCACAGGTCGATCGGCGGATGTCCGTCGCGGACCCATTCGGAGACGACTTTGCCGATGCCGCCCGCCGATTGCAGGCCGATCGAGTTCAGCCCGGCGGCGACGTAGAGATCGGCGAGCTCGGGCGACTCGCCGAGGTGGTAGCGCACGTCCGGCGTGAAACTCTCCGGTCCGCAGAAGAACTTCTGCAATCCGGCGCTTTCGAGAGCGGGAATACGCCGCATCGCGTCGAGGAGAACGGGCTCGAAATGACCGAAATCGCCGGCGATCTCGCCGAACGAGAAATCTTCGGGAATGCCGTTCTCGCCCCAGACCTTGGCGTGCGGCTCGAACGCGCCGACCAGGAGCTTGCCGGCGTCGTGCTTGAAATAACTGCAGTGATCGTAATCACGCAGCACCGGCAATTCGGCGTGCAGGCCCGCGACGTCCTTGAACAGCGCGTAATAATGTTCGCAAGCCTGCAGCGGCACGGCCACGCCGACGCTCGCGGCGAGGTCGCGGGTCCACATACCGCCGCAGAGCACGACATGATCCGCGTCGATTCGCCCCTCGTGCGTCTGCACGCCGGTCACCCGCCGCCCGTCGTGGTTGATTGCCGTGACTTTCGTGTCTTGAAAGATTTGCACGCCGCCGTTGCGCGCCCCTTTGGCGAGCGCCTGTGTGATGTCGACCGCGTTGGCGTAGCCGTCGCTCGGAATGTAAATGCCGCCGACGACATCGTCGACATTCACAATGGGATACATCGATCGGATCTCCCGCCGATCGACCACGTCGACCCTGAGCCCGAACACCTTTGCCATCGACGCGTTGCGCCGCAATTCCTCCATGCGTCCAGCGGTCGTCGCTATCGATATGGAGCCGCATTGCGTGTAGCCGGTGGCTTGACCGGTCTCTGCCTCGAGGCCGCGGTACAGGCCGGCTGTGTAACGCGCCAACTGCGTCATGTTGATCGATTGGCGCAGCTGCCCTATGAGGCCGGCGGCGTGCCAGGTGGTGCCGCTAGTCAGCTGCTTGCGCTCGAGCAGCACGACATCGCTCCAGCCGATTTTGCCGAAATGGTATGCGATCGAGGTGCCGATGACGCCGCCGCCGACGATGACGACCCGTGCGCGCGCCGGTATTTGCCTGGCCATGGCCTAAACCCTCATTCGCGCGTTATTCGGGTCGAACGCCGCCTCGTCGAGCACGGTCGCCTGCCTGCGCTCGCCCTGGATCAGCAGATCGAAGCGCGTACCGGGTCGCGCGTGCGGCGGGTCGACGCAGGCGAATGCGAGACTTTGCCGCACTCGGTGCCCGTAGGCCCCCGAGGTGACGACGCCGATGCAACGCTCGCCGTCCATGACCGGCTCCCCGCCGCGCGCGTCGGCTTCCGCCGCGTCGACCGCCAGGTATGCGATTTTCAGCGGACGCGCGGACGCGGCGCGCGTCGCCGCCTTGCCGACAAAATCAGGCTTGTCGAAATCGATGAAGCGCGCCATGTCGGCTTCCAGCATATTCAGCTCGTTCGTCAATTCGGCCGACCAGGCTTTATAGGCCTTCTCGATTCGCATGCTATTGACGGCGTACAGTCCGTAATTGGCGATACCGTACGGCTGGCCGCAGGCCCAGAGCGCCTCGTAGAGCGCGGCGATGTCGGCGACCGGCGCGTGCAGCTCCCAGCCGAGTTCGCCGACGTAGCTGACGCGCAACGCGCGCACGGGGCGCCCGGCGACGTCGATTTGGCGCGCCGTCAGCCAGCGAAACGCGGCATTGCCGAGATCGGCGTCGGTGAGGCCCGCAAGCACCTCTCGCGATCGGGGGCCGCTCAGCACCATCACGCCCCACTGGTCCGTGACGTTCGCGATACGCACCGCTTCGCTTCGGTCTGCGCTTTGCGTCAACAGGTCCAGATCGCGCAGCTCCGCAGCCGCCGCCGACAAGGCATAAAAATGGTCGTCGGCGAGCCGGCTAACCGTCATTTCGCCTTGGATGCGCCCGCCCGGGGACAACATGTGCACGAGGCCGATACCGCCGATCCTGCGCGGCACATGATTGGCGCATACGCGGTTCAGGAACGCCTCCGCGCCCGGCCCCACGATCTCGAACTTGGCAAAGCCGGACAAATCCAGCACGCCGACCCGCTCGTGCACCGCTTCGACCTCCCGCCCGACGGCCTCGAAAACGTTGTTTCGCCCGTAGCTGTACTGCTCTTTGCGGCCGTCCGTCGAGAACCATTTTGGCCTCTCCCAGCCGAACGTCTCGGTGTAGACGCAGCCGGCGGCAGCGAGTCTCGCGTACAGGGGGCTCGTCCTGCGCGGACGTCCGTCGATCTCCTCTTCCCCCGGCCTGCGGGTCGTGAAGGTCAACCGATAGTCGAGAAAGACCTTGTCGCGGACGTATGATCGATCGGCGTATGGGCCGAAGCGGCGCGGATCGAACTCGGTCATGTTGATCTCGGCATCGCCATGCAGCATCCATTGCGCGAGGTACTTGCCGCAGCCCCCGCCTTGTGCGATGCCGAATGAAGTGCCGCAGCACATCCAAAAATTCCGCAGCCCCGCGGCCGGCCCGAGCAGCGGCGCGCCGTCCGGGGTATGCGGGATCGCGCCGTTGATCACGCGACGGATGCCCGCGTCCGCGAAGATCGGCATGCGCTCGATCGCCCGCTCGAGCCACGGGGCGATACGCTCCAAATCGTCCGGGAACAATTCGTTCGAGGACTCCCAGGCGGGATAGCCGCGCGGCGCCCACGCCTCGCGCAACTCCTTGCTCTCGTAAACTCCGATCAGTCCGGACTTCTGTTCCTGGCGGAAATAGCCCGAAGTGTACGGATCGCGCATGACCGGGATTTCTGAATCGCGCTCGACGAAAGCTTGAATTGGATGCGTGACGACATAGTGGTGCTGCATATTCGTGATCGGCGCATCGCAGCCCACCATCGCCGCGATCTGCCGCGCATAGCAGCCGGCGGCGTTGACGACGATCTCGGCGACGATGCTGCCGTTCTCGGTCGTGACCTCCCATTCGCCGCCGGCGCGCCGCTCGATGGCGGTGACGCGATTGTGGCGAATGACGGCCGCTCCGAGATCGCGCGCGCCCTTCGCGAGCGCATTGCATAGTCCCGATGGGTCACCGTGCCCATCGTCGGTCGTCCACGCCGCGGCGATGACACCGTCGGTGGTCAGGAACGGATTCAAGCGCTTGATTTGATCCGTGCCGACGATCTGCATATGAAAGCCGATGCTCTTTGAATAGCCGTAGACGTATTGCAACCAGGCGAGCTCGTCGGCGGTCGTGGCAAGCCGCAAGCCGCCGCAGGCGTGCCAGCTGACGTATTGACCGGTCATGGCCTCCAGGCGCGGATACAATTGATTGCTGTAGGCGTGGATCTTCGCGAGATTGTAGCTGCCGGTAATGCTTGGGCATTGCCCGGCCGCATGCCAGGTCGAGCCGGAAGTCAGCTCGTGCTTTTCGAGCAATACCGCATCGGTGCAGCCTTCTTTGGCGAGGTGGTACAAGAGGCTCGCCCCCATGATTCCTCCGCCGACGATGACAATGCGTGCCTGTGTTTTCATGCGCCCAAGGGTAATGGAGAATTCCCGGTGACCACAATAATTTGAACGCTCACCGGCGTACAAACGAATAATTTGGTAGCTTAGGCCCGTAAAATTTAGCGAGCATGCCTGCCTTGAACAAAGTTCGCCCGGTCGTCGGCTTACCGACCCTCGCTTGGCTGCGTGCGTTTGAGGCCGCCGCCCGCACGTCGAGTTTCAGCGCCGCCGCGGCCGAATTGAATCTGACCGCCGGCGCGATCAGCTATCAAATCCGCGCGCTCGAGCGCCACCTGGGATTTGCGCTGTTCGAGCGGCTGCCGCGTGGCGTTCGGCTCACCTCGATGGGGGTGGCCTACCTGCCGCCGGTGCGCAAGGCCTTCGAGGAGCTGGCCGACTCGACGGTCGGGCTGTTCGGCGGCATGGAGCGCGCGCAAATCACCGTGCACGCGCCGGTGTCCCTGGCCGCACTGTGGCTCGCGCCGGCCCTGCCCTCATTCGTCGCCTCGAACCCGGCGATCGACGTCCGTCTTGCCTCGGTGGTATGGGACAACGCCGTGCCGGACGAGGCCACGGACCTCGAGATTCGCTATGGCGCCGGCCAATGGCACGGCTATCGCGCCGAATGCCTGCTGAACCAGCGAATACTCGCCGTTTGCAGTCCTGCTCAGCGCGAAAAGGCACATGCCGCCGGGGACATGAGCGCGCTGATCGCCGGGGAGTTGATCCACATCATGGGCCACGAGGACCATTGGCTACGGGTGTGCCAGGGATTGAACCTCGTCGAGACGCGTCCGGGCCGGGGTCCGACGGTCGATACGACGATCGCAGCGCTGGAGATAGCCGCGAGCGGCACGGGCTGCGCGCTCGCGCACCGGCTGCACGTCGCATCGTATCTCGCGACTGGCAGGCTCGTGCCGGCGCTGGATCGCGAGTTCACGGACGGCAATTCGTATTTCGTCGTCACGCCGGAGCGGCCGCGGCGCATCAGCCGCGAAGTTCAGGTGTTTCGAGATTGGCTCGTCGCGTTCGCCTCGGCACAGCAGGTTTGACCGCGGTCGACACCAGCCGGCCGGCCGGCCGGCCGGCGGCCGGCCGGCCGAACCGGCTCAGGTCGCGTCTTGCGTCATGGAGCGCTGCGCGTCTTGCAGGCGGCTCAATTCGCCGATCGCGGACAGCAGCGCATTGGTGTCGACCGGCTTGCTCAAGAATCGGCAATTCGCGATCGGCTTCTTGACGACCCGCAGCACCGACTCGAGATCGCCGCTCATCAAAACGGCCGGCAGCTCCCAGGCGAGTTGCGCGCGCAGGCGGCGCAGCACATCGAGTCCGGTATCGTGACCGTCGAGCCGATAGTCGGCGATCAGAAGATCGCCCGGCTGAAGGTCGGCGAACAATTCCTGCGCCTCGGCAACCGAGCCGGCGCTGAGGATGCGGTAACCTTCGAGTGTCAGGAACAGCTCCGTCGCCGCGCGCACGGAATGATTGTCTTCGAGCAAGATCACGCGGCCTGGCAGCGGCACCGCTGCGATCGGCGCGGTGGGCACCGGGTCGCTCGGCGCCGGATCGTCCGGCAGCAGCTTTTGCCGCGGGATCCGCACGCTGACTTTCGTGCCCTCGCCGAGTTTCGAGGTCACGGAAATCAAGAGCCCCAGCAGCCTCGACACCTCGCGGACGATCGCAAGGCCCAAGCCCACGCCCAAACGTAGACCGCCGTGCGGGTTGACTTGATAATACTCGTCGAAGATGCGGTCGAGCTTATCCTCCGGGATGCCGATGCCGGTGTCCTCGACCCGCACGATCAGGCAATCGGCGTCGAATCGCTGTGTAATCCGCACGTGGCCGTGTTCGGTATATTTCAATGCGTTGCCGATCAGGTTCTGCAGCAGCTGGCTGAACAGGGCCCTGTCGGTCGACAGCACGGTGCGGGTGTCCGGAAAAATCAATTGCAGATGCTTCGCGGACGCCGATGGCTCGAATTCGCGCTGTAAATCCACGAACATCGACGCCAGGCCGACGGCGGACAGCTGCGGATCGATTGCCCCCGATTCCAATCGGCTGATGTCGAGCAGGGCATCGAGCAGTCGCGTCGCGCTGTCGATCGCTTGGTCCTGACGGCGCAACAATTCGTGCAGACTCGCCGTTTCCGGCGCCAATTTCGACATCGACGCGTTCAGCAGGCGAATTGCATGCATCGGCTGGCGCAGATCGTGGCTGGCGGTTGCGAGGAAACGGCTCTTCGCGCGATTGGCACGGTCGGCTTCGGCGCGCGACGCGATCAACGCGTCCTTCATTGCACGCCGTTCGGTCATGTCGCGAACCGCGGCTGCGAAATATTGAACGCCGTCGATATGAAACGGCGCCAAACGGATTCCCGCCTGGAATTCCGTCCCGTCGGCCCTGCGAGCGAATAGGTCGTTGCTGCGCACGCCCATCTCCCGGTTCGACGGGTCTCGCCGATAGGCATCGACGAGTGCGCCGTGGCGCGCGCGGTACCGGTCGGGCACCAAGACGTCCAGCGGCTTGCCGACGAGTTGTTCGGGCATGTAGCCGAACAGCGAATTGGTCGTCTCATTCGCGAACAAGATCACGCCGTCGGCGCCGACGACAATCAGCGCATCAGGGCTGAATTGCAGCAAGCGCTGCGGCAGGGAGGCGAATTGATTCATAGGGGGCGCGAGAATTTAGTTCCCCGAGGAACGAGCACCGCAATCCGGACCGGCCGGCAACCATTTTGAGAATAGCACGGCGGGCCCCTAAGGGGCAGGCGCAGACCAATGCGGGGAATACGCAGCTGCGTGATCGCGGGCAATCAGGCAAGCTTTACAAAGTTTTGCAAGCTTCGGGCGCGGCGGCGCCGTAGGCTGTTCAGGCTACCTCGCTCGCAAACGCTTAGGTGAACACCGATGGAAAGCAAGCCAACCTGGAGCGAATCCAGGGTCATCCTCAAGCAATTGATGGAGATCGCGCGCGTTTCCGCGCTGGCCGAGATGGCGAGCGGCATCGCCCACGAGCTCAACCAGCCGCTCGGCGCGATGGCGACCTTCGCGCAAGCCGGGGAACGGATGTTAAACCGGCCCGAACCGCTCGTGGGCCCCGCCCTCGACGTGTTCCGACAGATCAGTCGCGAAGCGCTCAGCGCAGGCGACGGCATCCGCCGGATTCGGCGCCTTTTCGAGCAAGAGCCGGCCGCGCGCGCGCAGTGTAAAATGCCGGACGTCATCGCCGAAATGCAGCCGCTGCTGGAAATGCTGGCCCTGCAGGCCGGCGGCCAATTGCGGATCGATTCGGCGGCGGAGCAGCCGACGATATCGATCGACCGGCTCAGAATACAGCACGTGCTGTTCGCGCTCGTGCAAAACGCGTTTCATGCCGCTGCCGCCGCAAGAGGCACTCCCCAAGTAGAGATCGCCGTCGGCGGCGACCGCTACGCCGTAGAGACCAGCGTAACCGACTCCGGACCCGGAATACCGTCCGAGATCCACGACAGGCTATTCCACCCGTTCTTCACGACCAAGCCGCAGGGTACCGGTTTAGGTTTAGCCGCGAGTCGTGCGATCATAGAGTCGCATGAGGGTACGATAGGCTTCGAGCACAACCAATCCGGCGGTAGCCGGTTTTGGTTTCGATTGCCGGTCGCCCACGATGGAACGGAGTAGCGATGATTCAACCAGCGAACGCCCATCAAGCCGGGGCGATTGTTTACGTCGTCGACGACGATGACAGCATGCGCCGCGCGCTGACGCTTCTGTTGAGCACGGTCGGGTTCACGACGGCGGCATTTGCCCGGCCCAGCGAATTCCTGGCCAACTTGAAGAGCGACGAGCCGGGCTGCCTGCTGTTGGACATCCGGATGCCGGAGATGAGCGGCCTCGAGCTGCAGCAGCAGCTCAATCGCACCGGGTGCATGCTGCCGGTCATTTTCATCACCGGCCATGGCGACGTGCCGATGGCCGTGCAAGCGATGAAGGCCGGCGCCTTCGAATTCATTCAAAAGCCGTTCCGGGATCAAGACTTGATCGACAAGATCAATCACGCGCTGCGGCACGACGCGGACAACCGCTTGAACGTCGCGCGGCGCGCCGAGATCCTCCGCCGGCTGGAATCCTTGACGCCGCGCGAGCGGCAGGTCATGGATTTGGTCGTCGAGGGTGACGCCAATAAAGTGATCGCGATCGATTTGGGTTTGAGCGAGCGCACCGTGGAGATACATCGTGCCAAGGTAATGGAGAAGATGGGCGCGCGGTCGGTCGCACATTTGGTCAAACTGCACCTGACACTGGCTGGTTGAGACGTCCCACGCCGCCTGCGAAGGCCCCTGCCACCGCACTCCATCCCGACATAAGGGGAGAGCGTGAGGCGCCTAGGTAGTGTTCACAATGGCCTTATGGCGTGATTCCGCAGAGATTCACATCGGTGAATAGTGCGATGCCATAGGATCATGAACGATGTCCACGGACGTATGCTTTGACCCCGAATTGATGCGCCGCTACGACCGCGAGGGTCCGCGGTATACCTCCTATCCGACCGCGATGCAGTTTCACGAGGCAATCGCGCCCAACGCCTACGAGGCAGCCGCCCTCACGAGCCCGGGCGCCGTCACCTCCAGCCCACTGTCGGTCTACGTGCACGTGCCGTTCTGTCAAAGCCCCTGCTTCTATTGCGGGTGCAACAAAATCGTCACGCGCCAGATGGACCGCGCCGACGCCTACGTGACCCGGTTGCTGTCCGAAATCGCGCTGCGCAGCCGGTACTTCGACCGCAGCCGGACCGTCGAGCAACTGCATTTCGGCGGCGGCACGCCGACCTACCTGCCCGCCCACCGGCTAGGCGAGGTGATGGGCATGATCGATCGCCAGTTCCGGCTGATCGATGCGGATCATCGCGACTATTCGATCGAGATCGACCCGCGCACGGTGGACGCCGCGTATCTCGAGGTCCTGTCGGACCTGGGATTCAACCGGCTGAGTCTCGGGGTGCAAGATTACGATCCCGGCGTGCAGCAGGCGATCAACCGGATCCAACCGCAGGCAGACGGTCGACCGCGTACTGACGGCGGCGCGAGAGCTGGGATTTCGCTCGATCAATTTTGATTTGATCTATGGACTGCCGCGGCAAACTCCGGCGACGTTCGCGGCGACGCTCGACCGGGTCATCGCACAGGGCCCGGACCGCTTGGCCGTCTACGCTTACGCCCACATGCCGCAGTTATTCAAGGCGCAGCGGCAGTTACTGGCCGCCGAATTGCCGGACGCGGCGACGCGGCTTGCGCTGCTGCAACTAGCCGTCGACAAGCTGACGGCGGCCGGCTACGTGTACATCGGCATGGATCATTTCGCGTTGCCCGCCGACGGGCTCGCCCGGGCCCGCCAAGATGGCAGCTTGCATCGCAGCTTTCAGGGGTACACGACGCATGCGAGCCGTGACCTGGTCAGCCTAGGGGTCAGCGCGATCGGCCAGGTCGGCAATCTCTACATACAGAATCACAAGTCGGTTCAGCGCTACCAGGAATGGCTGGACCAAGGCAAGCTGCCGCTGCACAGGGGCGTGGTGATGACGGACGACGATTTGCTGCGCGCTGACGTGATCCAGCAAATCATGTGCCACGGCACCGTCGACATTCCGGCGACCGAGCGCCGCTTCGGAATCGATTTCGATTCCTACTTCGCCGCCGATTTCGCGCGACTCGCCATGCTGCAGGCGGATGGATTGCTGGTGCGAAGCGCGCGCAGAATCGAACTGACGCCGCGCGGGCGGCTCTTGATGCGCAACGTCGCCATGGTATTCGACGCGTACAGCAAGGCCGGCGCCGGCAGCGTCCCCGCCTCGCGCGTCATTTGACGAACGGCCGGCCGCCGTCAGCGGGTCCAATCGAGCGAACGGCTGATCGCCTTTTGCCAGGATTCGTACAGCTCGGCCCGCCGCGCATCCGTCATCGCCGGCCGCCAACGCTTGGCGATACCCCAATTGGCGGCCACCTCCGCGGTGCCCGACCAGAATCCGACCGCGATACCGGCCGCATAAGCGGCGCCCAACGCCGTCGTCTCGATCACGCGCGGACGCACGACCTCGATATCGAGAATATCCGCCTGGAACTGCATCAGAATTTCATTGACGGCCATTCCGCCGTCGACCCGCAATTCCTTGATCGCGATGCCCGAATCCTGTGTCATTGCGGCGAGCACGTCACGCGTCTGATAGGCGGTCGCCTCGAGCGCGGCGCGGGCCAAATGTCCTCTCGTGGCGAAGCGAGTCAAGCCGGCGACGATGCCGCGCGCATCCGGTCGCCAACGCGGCGCAAATAGACCGGAAAATGCCGGTACGAAATAGACATCGCCGTTGTCCTCGACTTCGCGGGCGAGAACCTCGATCTCGGCGCTTTCTTTGATCAATTTCAAGTTGTCGCGCAGCCATTGAACGAGCGCGCCCGCGATCGCAATCGATCCTTCCAAGGCGTAACAGGCCGGCTGCCGGCCGAAGCGATAGGCGACAGTCGTGATCAGGCCGGCGCCGGAAGGTACCGGCCGCGTGCCGGTGTTCATCAACAGAAAGCAGCCGGTGCCGTAGGTATTCTTGGCCTCGCCCGGCTCGAAGCACGCTTGGCCTACGAGCGCCGCTTGTTGGTCGCCCAATATGCCGGCGAGCGGCACTCCGTCGAGCACCTCGACGGCGATCCGGCCGTACATCTCGCTGGAGGATACGACGCGCGGCAACGCCGCGCGCGGTACGTCGAACTCGCGCAGCAATTCGTCGTCCCAGTCCAACGTCGCCAAGTTGAACAGCTGCGTGCGGCTCGCGTTCGTCACGTCCGTCAAGTGCAGCCCGCCCGCCTTCCCGCCGGTCAAATTCCATACGAGCCACGCGTCGATGTTGCCGAACAGCGCGTGGCCCGCGGCGGCGAGCGCGCGAGCTCCGGGAACCTCGTTCAACAGCCACTGCAATTTCAACGCGCTGAAATAACTCGCGAGCGGCAGGCCGGTTTTCTCGCGGAACCGGTCTTGTCCGCCACGGCGCGCATAGGCCGCGACCGCCGCGTCAACCCGCGTGTCCTGCCAGACGAGCGCATTGTGCAGCGGCTCGCCGCTGCGGCGGTCCCACAGCACGCTCGTCTCGCGCTGGTTGGTCACGCCGACAGCCGCCAAATCGCTTGGGGATATCGCGTCCTTCGCAAGCGCCTGCGCGATCACGCCGAGAGTGTTCCGCCAGATCTCTGCCGGGTCGTGTTCGACCCAGCCGGGCTTCGGGAATATCTGCGCATGTTCCTTCTGCGCGCCGGCAATCAGGCCGCCGGCAGCGTCGAAGATCAGGAAGCGCGTGCTGGTCGTGCCTTGATCGATCGCGCCGATGTACTTCGCCATGGGGCGATGATCTCACGAGGCAGGCGGCGATGGCATATGCGACGAAGGATGGACCGCCGATCGCGGTCGGATCGTGTCCCGTTCGTTTCGCCTCTCAACTTCGGGCCTGCGTTTTGCACCGACGGTTTTCCCGTAGCTTGGTGTGATGAACACGAATTGCCGCCATGGGCATCGGCGCCTAAGGTATGCCTTAACGCTGATTCCCAATGGGTAGGTCGCCGTCGATGGTCGCAAATACTCGAGCCGAGTCGGGCGGTATTCGCGGCGAGGGCTCGTTCAAGATCGACGAATTGCTGAGCGCGACGGCCTTTGCGCATCCAGTCGATTGCCTAGAGTCCTTGGAAACGAACACCTCGTGGATCGTTTTGACGGGAAAATACGCCTACAAGATCAAAAGGAGCGTTGCGCTCGAATTTCTCGATATGACGAGACTCGAGCGGCGCCGATTCCTGTGCGAGGAAGAGCTACGCCTGAATCGGCGGCTCGCGCCGGAACTGTATCTAGGCGTCGTGCCGATCGTGCGCTGCGCGGACGGTCTGCATATCGACCGCCGAGGCGAGGCCGTAGAGTACGCCGTACGCATGCGCCAATTCGACCGCTCGCAGGAGCTGTCCTCCTTATTGATCCGCGGCGATGTCGCAACCGGCGAAATCGACTCGCTTGCGGAGCGTCTCGCCGATTTTCATTCATCGGCCGCGCGCGCGGCCGATATTGGCCAATTTGCCCACACTGAATACATGCGGGGAGCCGTACTCGGCAATTTAGCGGTTTTATTGTCGCATTTGCATGATCAGGCGGAAATCCCGGGTTTAGGCGCGCTGACGGACTGGACACGCGATTTTCTGGACAAAGCGCTGCCGTGGTGCCGGCGGCGCGAACAGGCGGGGTGGATACGCGAGTGCCATGGCGACTTGCACGCTCGCAACATCGTGCGCTGGCGCGGCAAACTGACGCCGTTCGACTGCCTGGAATTCGACCCGAAGTTGCGCTGGATCGACGTCGTCAGCGACATCGCCTTCTTGTTCATGGACTTGACGGCGCGCGGACGTCAAGACTTGGCGTTTGCATTCCTCAATCGTCACGCCGAACGCACAGGGGATTACGACGGGATCCGCCTGCTGCGGTTCTACGCCGTCTATCGCGCTTTGGTTCGCGCGATGGTCGATACCCTCGCCGCGGAGCGGGATCCCCGCCGCCGCGACGAATGGGCCCGTCGCTTCCGGGCGCGCGTGCAATTCGCGGCTGATTTCATGAATCCGCGCAGCCCCCCCGTATTGATCCTGATGCACGGTCCGAGCGGTTCCGGTAAATCCGCGCTCAGCGAACAGCTCGTCCGGGAATTGGGCGCGGTCAGAATCCGCTCGGACGTCGAGCGCAAACGCCTCGCCGGCGGGTCGGCAATGCAAGCACGGCCAGACGGCTATCGGACGCGGCCTCTACGCACCGCAGTTGACCGCCCGCACCTATGGCCACTTGCGTGATTGCGCGCAGGCCTGTTTGGACGGAGGAGTGACGACGATCGTCGATGCGGCATTCCTGCGCCGCGCGGATCGAGGCGATTTTGTTGCGCTAGCGGCAAATATGGCCGTGCCCTGCCGCATCGTTTCTTGCGCCGCCGACCGTGCCGTACTTGCGCAGCGCGTGCGCATGCGCCGGCGCGCGGGCACGGATCCGTCCGACGCCGGCGTCAATGTGCTCGATCATCAACTACGCACGCTCGAGCCACTCACGGAGGAGGAGCGCGCGTACGCCACGTTGATCGATACCTCGGCGCCCGCAGCGATCCAGACCGTGCTCGCCGCGCTGCGCGCGGCGCCCGTCGGATGACCCCGGTCAATATGGGCGGCCTTCGCCGTACAGCCGTTGGTCGACTTCAGCTTCGGCTGCCAGCCAATCCTCGAGTTCCCTGCCAGGAGCGAATCCGCGCCGCGCGGCGCTGTAATAAGCCGCCTCGCGAATCAAAGCCTGGCGGTCTTCGGCGAAATGCGCGGGGTGGCGCGCCACTTCGGCATTTGCTTTCCTGCCCGGAATTTTACTGATCGTTGCCGTTTTCATCTCGATCTCCATGGGAAGCGTCAATAGGACCGCCCACCGCGTCTCGGGCGGGCCCAAACGCCATATTTCAATTGGGAAGAGCGCGCGGCAATACGTAGAACCCCTGACAGCGCGATGGTTCAGTTCGCGTGAAAATTGGTGTGAACCGATTGGAATATTTACTTGTCTACTATCCGAAACCTGGACGCAAACCTGGTGGAGGTAGGCCGGATGGTCCATTTGCCGCACACATGGGTGATCGTCTTGGCTGCGGGTCATGGCAAGCGCCTGAGCCAGTTGACCGCCGACGATCGCGGCATTGCGGTTCCCAAGCAATTCTGCTCTCTCAACGGGGGTTGCTCTCTGCTGCGCGAAGCGCTGCTGCGGGCCGAGGCGGTAGCGCCGCCGGCGCGCATCTGTGTCGTGGTCGCCGCGGAACATCGGCAATGGTGGACCAGGGAACTGCGGGACTTGCCGGGCTCGAACATCATCGTACAGCCGGCGAACCGTGGCACGGCCATCGGCATCCTATTGCCCTTATTGCATCTGCTGCGGCGCGATCCAGATGCGAATATCCTACTGCTGCCGTCCGATCATCACGTACGAATGGAAAGCATTCTCGCAGCCGCGATGCGCGACGCGCTGCACAAAATCGCGTCACATCCGAGCTCCATGTTGATGCTCGGCATCGAACCGGAGGAAGCGGATCCGGAGTTGGGATATATCGTTCCGGAAAAGATGCAAAACAGCCGTCCGCGCAGTGTTGCCCGCTTCGTCGAGAAACCGCACGCCGCATTGGCTCGCGAGCTGATGCGGGCAGGCGCGCTTTGGAACGTGTTCATCATCGCCGCGCACGGCCGCAGCCTACTGCGCCTGTTCGAACGACAATTCCCGGCGGTCGTTTCGGTCATGCGGCGCGCTCTGCAGCGCGATCAATACTCGTTGGAACACGCCGCCGCGCTCGGCGCGTGCTACGCGCAATTGCATCACATCGATTTCTCTCATCATTTGTTGCCGGGCGTCGAGCGGTATTTGCGGGTCTTGCCGGTACCTCGCTGCGGCTGGAGCGACCTCGGCACGCCGCAGCGGCTCGCGGTAACGCTGCAGCGCGAGCCGCGGTCCGTCCAACCGGAACAAAACCGCGATTTCGAAGGCTTTTTGGCAGGCGTGCTGAACCTGGCGGCGCAGCATGAACGCAAGGACGCGCGCGCCGCCGCGGCCGCCAGCATTCACTAAGATCCACGGCATCAAGCGCTTCGTACGGCCCCGGTAAACCAGAGCCGCAGGTATCGGCACAACCCCGCCTCCTTCAGGCGATGGTCCTCGCGCACCGAGACGTTTGGCGTGTGCAAGCGCCCTGGCTGGGCGATCTCCTTCGAGCGCACGGCGATGTCACGCAAGCTGGCCATCATCGCTCCAATATCCGGATGAGGCCCGATGTTAAGCGAGCTCGCCCAAACGCGCGATCCGCTCGAGCGCCGGCGGGTGGCTGTCGTAGAACGCCGAGTGCAGCTTGTCCGGCGTCAGCGGCGAGGCGTTGTCCCTATAAAGCTTGACGAGGGCTCCGGCCAACATGCGCGCATCGGCGTATTTCGCCGCGAACGCGTCCGCCTCGCGCTCGTGCCGGCGCGACCACCAGGACATCAACGGCGTCGCGAAGTACGCGGCGATCGGCGCGGCCGTGACGAACAGCAGCAAGGCCGCCGCGGCCGACGGCACCGACACGCCGAGCGCGGCATAGAAATTCGGCTGCCGAGCGAGCCACGCGAGCAAGGCGAGTCCGGCAAAACTCAGCAGCGCCGAGGCGACGAGCCGATACCGCACGTGATGCAGGCGGAAGTGGCCCAGTTCGTGCGCCAATACACCTTCGATTTCCGCGGGCTCGAGCCGCGCGAGCAAGGTATCGAAGAACACGATGCGCTTGTTGCGCCCAATTCCCGTGAAATACGCATTGCCGTGGGCCGAGCGGCGCGAACCGTCCATGACGAACACGCCGCCGCGCGCCGTAAATCCGCACCGTTCCAGCAGCGCCTCGACGGATTTCTTGAGTGACTGATCCTCGAGCGACGAAAACCGATTGAACAGCGGCGCGATGAACCGCGGCGCGGCCCAGGCCAAGCCCCAGCTCGCGCCCTGCCAGACGAGCCACGCGCCGATCCACCACCAGGCGCCGTCCCGCTGCATCAACACCAGCGTCGCCAGCACCAGGGGACCGCCGAGCAGCAGCCCAAGTGCGAGCGTCTTGAGGCTGTCGATCATGAAAAGCCGCGGCGAGACGCGATTGAAGCCGAAGCGGGCCTCGATCCGGAACGTTTTCCACAGCGCGATCGGCAAGCCGGCCAATTGCACCAGCAGTAATACGGTCAACACGATCGCCGTTCCCTGCCACGGCTCGGGCCAGCGGGTCTTGCCGAGCAGTCCGGCGACCGCGGCGATGCCGCCGCCGATGGTCAAGGCGAGCAGGATCACGGCGTCGTAAACCGTCTCGAAGCGGCCGAGGCGCGCCCGCGCGACGGCATAGTCAGCCGCTTTTTGCTGGTCGGCCAGCGTGATCTGCCCGCGAAACGGTTCCGGCACGCGATCGCGGTGCGCGCGCACGGCGCGCATTTGCCGGGACGCAAGCCACAGCCGCGTCGCGCATTGCAGCGCGACGGCCGCCGGAAAGATCAGGATCAATCCACGCATCGGGGACGCCGAATGATTTGCCGCATCAGACCATTTTGGCCGAATTGCGCGGCGTGCGAAATACCAGCGCATGCTCGCCGGCAGGGGCCCGCCGCGTATCCGCCGGTTCGGCGCCGGACGAGGCGGCGATCGCGTCACGAGATAATGATACGGCGACAAGTCGCAGACCGGATCGGCGTTCGCGGCATCGCCGGTCATCAGGTAGGCCTGGCAACGACAGCCGCCGAAATCACGGCTCCGCTCCGGACAGCTGCGGCAGGGCTCCTTCATCCACGCCTCGCCGCGATAATGATTGAAGGCCGGCGAGTCCTTCCAGATGTACTCGATGCTCGCGTCGCGCACGTTCGGAAATTCGAGTCCCGGCAACATCCGCGCGGCGTGGCAAGGCAGCGCCGCGCCGTCCGGGGCTATCGTCAAAAAAATCGATCCGAGCCCGTTCATGCAGGCTTTCGGCCTGCGCTCGAAGTAATCCGGAACGACGAAGAAGATTTTCATGCGGCCCTCGGCGGCTCTCCCGGAAGCGCCGCGTCGTCTCTTCGGCCCGCTCGACCTGCGCTCGGCTAGGCAAGAGCTGCGCCCTATTGTGCCAGGCCCAACCGTAATACTGGGTGTTCGCGAGCTCCACGTATTCAGCGCCAAAGCGATCGGCCATTTGCAGGATTTCACCGACGTGATCGATGTTGAGACGGTGCAGGACGACGTTCAGCACCATCGGATACTCGTATTTTTTGATCAATGCAGCCGCCTTGGCCTTCAGATCGAACGTACGCGTACTGCTCAGGAAGTCGTTGATCTGCTTGGAGCTGTCCTGGAACGACAGCTGGATATGATCGAGTCCGGCCTTTTTCAGGGCTGCTATGCGCGGTTCGCTGAGGCCGACCCCCGAGGTAATCAAATTGACGTAGTAGCCCAGGTCATGGGCTTCGGCGACGATCGCCTCGAGGTCGTCGCGCGCGAGCGGCTCGCCGCCGGACAGGCCAAGCTGCACCGCTCCGAGCGCGCGCGCCTCGCGCAGCACGCGGATCCAGTCCTGCGTGTCGAGTTCAGGGCCGATCCGCGCGAAATCCGTCGGGTTGTAGCAAAACACGCAGTGCAGCGGGCAGCGGTAGGTCAGCTCGAGCAGCAGCCACAGCGGCGGCCCAGGCTTGCGGGAGTGCGGGCTCACGGCCGTATCGCCAGCCATTTCTTCTCGACCGCCATCGTCACGAAATTCACCACATCTGTCTGCAGGCCGCTCGCCCCGAACGCCCGTTCGAGATCCGCCGTGATCGCCTTGATCGTCGCCTCGCCGTCGCAGCGCTTCAGGATCTCCCCGGCACTCGCGTTCAGCTTGATCATTCCCTCCGGATATAGCAGCACGTACGCCTGCTGCGCCGCTTCCCACTGCAGCCGGAAACCCCAGGCGACGGCGGGACGCGCCTGTGCATCGATCTCGGCGCCCTTCCTTACGCTCGCGCTCATAACGGCACCCCATATCGCACGGCCATCGCGTCGCTCATTTGCCAAAGCACGTCGAGTTTGAATTTCAAGATCTCGAGCGCGCGCTGCTGCAGCGCGCGCGTATTGAAGCGTTCCAAGGTCAGGGCCAAGCCGAATTCGACGTCGCGGCGCGCCAAACTGACTCGGCTTTGAAAATACTGCAGGCCCGACTGGTCGATCCACGGGTAATGCTCCGGCCAATTGGCGAGACGCTGTTGGTGGATCTGTGGCGCGAACAATTCCGTCAACGACGAACATACCGCCTCCGTCCACGGCGCGCGGCGCGCGAAATTGACATAGGCATCGACGGCGAAGCGCACCCCGGGAAGCACCTCGGTCAAGCTTTCCACCTTGCCGCGTTCGAGGCCGACGGCCTCGGCGAGCCGCAGCCAGGATTCGATGCCGCCCTTGTCCTCGCCGTAACCGTCGTGGTCGAGAATCCGCTGCACCCAATTGCGCCGTACTTCCCGCTCGGGACAATTCGCGAGGATGGCCGCGTCTTTGACCGGTATGCTGATCTGGTAATAGTACCGATTCGCAACCCAGCCGCGTATCTGATCCGGGCTGGCGCCGCCGGAATTCAACAGCACGTTGAAGGGGTGATGAATATGGTAGGCGCGGCCTTGCCGGCGCAGCTCGGCCTCGAACTCGATCCGGCTCCAGGCCGCATCGCTCACTGCGTGAGCTCCATGCCGTCCCAGGCGACTTCGACGCCGCGGCGCTTCAGTTCGGCTGATTCGGCCGAGGTTTCATCGAGTATCGGATTGGTGTTGTTGATATGGATCATGATCTTTCGCGTCGCCGCGGGCAGCCGGTCGAGCCACTCGAGCATGCCGCCCGCACCGCTTTGCGGCAGGTGGCCGATATCCCGCGCGGTTTTCTTCGACAGCCCCATATCGATCATTTCCCGATCGCTCCAAAACGTGCCGTCGACGAGCACGCACGCGGCCGCCTGCATCGCCGCCCAGAGGCGACCGTCGATCGCGCTCAAGCCGGGGGCATATACCACGCTGCGCCCGGAGTCCCGGTCCTCGATCACCAGTGCGATGTTGTCGCCCTCGACCGGCGACGCCCTGTTCGGCGAATACGGCGCGGGCTTGCTCGCGACCGGCAGCGCGCGGAATCGCAGTCCGGGGATTTCGTCGATCGAAAAGGCGGCGCCGTCGAGCGGAATGCGCCGGCGTTCGACGCCGCAATAATGCGCGAGGACCGCCAAGATCGGATTACCGTGCGTCAGGTCGGCGTAGGTGCTGTCGGTGCACCAGATCGGCCACGGACGCACCGACTCGCGCAGCATATACAGGCCGGTCGTGTGATCGACTTGCCCATCGACGAGGAGGATCGCGGCGATCGCGCTGTCGCGTATCGCGCGCGCGGGTTGCAACTCGGGACTCGCCTGAAGTTGCGCGCTGATGTCCGGCGACGCGTTGACCAAGACCCAAGATCCGCCGCCGCTGGCGGCGATCGACGATTGCGTGCGCGCCCGGCCTCGCAGCAGGCCTCGACGGTAGGCGGCGCAGTTCGGACAGTTGCAGTTCCATTGAGGAAAGCCGCCGCCGGCGGCCGATCCCAGCACGCGGATTTTCAAGAGTGATCAGGCGCCGCCCGCTCGTGCGGACGGCGCCCCGTTTGGCGATTTAGCGGTTCGACACGTACATCGTGATTTCCATGCCAAAACGCAGTTCGACGGCTTGCGGGGTTTCCCATTTCATCGCTGATCTCCTCGGGTGGCTGGTGTTCGTATACTCCGCCGACCGATTGCGCCACTGAATCGACAACATCGGGAATGCATGCTCAAGATTTTCATTAGCTTGCGGCGACGCCGCAACCGGCGCGCCCCTGGTACCATCGACGGATGAGACTGCGGACGCTCCTGAACCTGGTCGTTGCCGGCCTCAGCGCCACATTCGTGATCGTACTGCTGTGCGCCGAGATCGACAGCAGCCGCGATACGGTGCGCGAGGAAATCCAGGCCGCCAACCGCGTGGCCTCGCACATGCTCGGTCGCCTAGCCGAGATCTACTCGGTCATGGGCGGGCCGAACATGGTGCTGCAGTTCCTCGGCCGTCTCGGCCGAGTGCGCGCAAACGACATTATGCTGCTGTCGCCGACCGGTAGCGGTGCTGTACCGCTCGCCGGCGGCCACCTATAAGGAGGGACGAAACGCGCCGGCGTGGTTTACACGCCTGCTCGCGCCGGAGGCGCCGCGCAATACGTTCGTACTGAACGGCGGCGTGTTGCTGGTCGTGCAGGCCGAACCCTCGCGCGCCGTGCTCGACGCCTGGGATGCAGTGAAGCGCCTGTCCGCGATCGCAGCCCTGATGCTGGTGATCGTCAATGGTCTGGCGTTTTGGTTGATGGCGCGCGCGCTGAAGCCGTTTCCGATCATCGCCGGCGGTCTCGAGCGATTGCAGCAAGGCGACCTCGCGTTCCGGCTGCCTCCGCTTTCGGGTTTCGAGGCGCGTGCGATCGGCGCGGCATTCAACCGCATGGCGCAGGCCGTGGAGGACAAGGTGAGTGCAGAGCGCAAGGCGCATGAGGCAGAGACGCGCCTCGAGGAGCGGCGCGAACTGGCGTCGCTGGCCGATCAGCGGGTCGAAGAAGAGCGGCGTTTGATCGCGCACGAATTGCACGACGAATTCGGTCAGTCGGTGACGGCGATCCGCAGTCTCGCGCTAGCTATCGCCACCCAGGGCGGTGCGCGCGACCCGGCGACCGGCGAGATCGCCCATTTGATCTCCGATGAGGCCGCAAGGTTATACGATGCGATGCACGGGCTGATTCCGCGGCTGGCACCGCTGTCCTTGGACACGCTCGGGCTTGCCGCTACGCTCGAGAGCTTGGTGCGGGACTGGCAACGGCGCCATCCGCACGTCACCTTGACGCTGTCCCATGCGCTGCCCGTCGATCTCGGCCCGAGCGTCACGCTGGCCATTTATCGCATCGTACAAGAAGGCTTGATCAACGCGCTGCGGCATGCTCAAGCGTCGAGAGTCGACATCGACGTCCAAGCCGATCCGCAGCGCATCCTGGTGACCGTTGCGGACGATGGCGTCGGTCTACCCGCGGATTGGGCGAGGCCGGGCCATTTTGGGCTGCGCGGTCTTTCGGACCGTGCCGCGACTTTGGGCGGCGTGCTGCGCGTCGCGGGAAATCAGGGACGCGGCGTCCGGTTAACCGCCGAAATACCGCTCGGTGCCGCCGCATGATCCGCGTCCTGCTCGTCGATGATCACGCGGTCGTGCGGACTGGATTTCGGCTGCTACTGCAATCGCTCGCGCAGGTCTCGGTGGTCGCGGAGGCCGCCTCCGGTGAAGAGGCTTGCCAGCTGTATCTCGACCTGGCGCCGGACATCGTCGTCATGGATCTGGCGATGCCCGGAATGGGCGGCCTCGAAGCATTGCGCCGGATCCGGGCGCGCGATCCGGACGCGAAGGTTTTGACGCTATCGGCCCACGAGGACGTGATGCACGCCCGCCGCGCGCTGCAGGAGGGCGCCCTCGGATTCCTGTCGAAACGCAGCGCGCCGGAAACCCTGCTCGAGGCCGTGGCCACCGTAGCCGCCGGCCGTCGCTACCTCGATGCAGAGCTCGCGCGCAAATTGGCGCTGGCGGAATTCGACGGCACCGATAAATCGCCGGTGGATCGGCTGTCGGAGCGCGAATTCGACGTGTTCGTGCGCCTGGCCAAAGGCGCGACCGTGCAGCTGATCGCGCAGGATTTGAAGCTCTCCGCATCGACGATCGGCACGCACCTGTACAACATCAAGCAGAAGCTCGGCGTCGTCAACCAATCGGAGCTGACGCTGATTGCGATTCGCCACGGCTTGATCGAGGCCTGATCGCGGCAAGGATCGGCGGCGGCGGGCGCCGGACGCGTTCCGCGCATGCCATCCATGGCGCGGCGCTCAACGCGTGCGCTCGTCGATCCGCTTCGCCAATTCGGCGAGATCCGCCGGTTCGTCGATGGTGATTTCGATCGGTGCATGGTCGGCCGGGACCGGTCGCGCGGCGGGCCGAGCCGGCCGCGGCGCCGGCACCGGCGCCCCGACCGAGGCAAGACCTGCCGCCTCGTGCGGCGCCCGGTCCGGCGGCGGCGGGCGCGTCCAATCCCGCTGTTGCTCGACCCAGCGTTGGTAGCGGTCGAACGTCCACATGCCATCATCGCCGCCCGCTTGGATTACGTTGGCGATTTGGCTGAACTGACCCGAGCGGACCGCCCCTTTCGCGCCGGAGCTCGCGAGCAGTATCTCGCAGCGCGGCACGCGCAGCTGGTGCGCATCGAGAAACTCCAAGCGCTGGCAGACGACGCCGACCAGGCAATCGGCGAGCTGCGCGCGGATATTGCTTTGAATATCTGCCGGAAACGCCATGCAAATCCGGCTCAAACTCTCTGCGCAAGTCGAGGCATGCATCGTCGCGAGCACCAGGTGTCCAGTCTCGGCGGCGTTCAGCGTCAGTCGAATCGCCTCCGGCGTGCGCATTTCGCCGATGACCAACATGTCCGGGTTCTCGCGCAGGGCGTCGATGATCGCCTGCTCGAAATTCGGCGAGTGCGTTGGTATTTCCCGCTGCCGGATCAGCGATCGGCGGTTCGTGAACAAATACTCCAAGGGACTTTCGAGCGTGATGATGTGCCGAATACGCGCGCTGTTGACTTCCTCGATCAGGGCGGCGAGCGTCGTCGACTTGCCGCAGCCTGTGGGCCCCGACACGACAACCAGACCCGTCGCCGCCTCGACCAGCTTGCGAAGGTCCGGATGAAGGTTGCAGGTGCGCAAATCGTGAACCGACGGCGCGAGCAGGCGCACCGCCAGGGCAAGCCCGCGAACCGTCCGGTAAAAGTTGATGCGGCGGCGGATGCCGCCCAGCATCAAGGTGATATCCGCCGAGCCGCGTCCGATGAACTGCGCCCAGGCATCGGGCCCGAGCGCATTCTTGCCAACCTGCTCGAGATAGGCGCCTGCGATCGTATCGCCTACGGTGCGCAGCTCGCCGCCGACCCGCACGGCAAGCGCGCTGCCGCCCTCCAAATGCAGATCGCTGGCGCCGAGCTTGCGACCGATCAGCACCCAATTGCGTAGGCTCATCGCCGCTCGCCTCGAGACAACGGATGGACTAAAGGCCGACCGCCGGCCCCAAGGTACCGCCGATCGTGTTCGTTTCGAACAAAATATACACGGAACGGCTGAAGAAGAACGGCAATCCCCAATCGAAGCCGTTCACGCTGCCGGCGACGCTGCCGTTCGGGCCGGCTAGCGTCGGGAACGCGGTCAGCAAGGCCGTCGTGTTGAACAGCGTATCGGCGTTGCCGGCCGTGAATGCAATCGCCGAACTGCTTCCATTGTCGCCCTGGATCGACGCCGTCAATGGCACCGAGCTTGCGGCGCCGCCGCTCGTGATCGGACAAAAGAAACTCGCGTTGTCGGCGCAAACCGCCAACGCCGTGTCGTCGAAGAAATAGCCGTTGGAGCCCGAATCGATGATGCTGCCGGTCAACGCGGCGCCGTTGAAGTTCGTCAACAAGGTGCCTTGATTGGGATCCACGGTCAGCCATTGCGCTCCGCCGGCAAGGTTGTCGGCCTGCGTGCCGACCCCGAAATAGACCGTGCCGTTGACGGTCGCCTGGCCGGTCTCGGTGACCGAGGGCAGTACGATTTCAACGCCGTTGTTGTCCGCGCCGAGCTGCGCCACGGGATTCTGCAGTTGCTGGTTCAGCGGCACCGTGGTCGGCGCGCAGCCGGCGCTCGGGCAATCGTAATAGGCCGCCGGAACCGCCGGCGGGGACGCGCAATATGCGCCGCAATCCTGCAAGAAAAAGCCGATGCCGATGACGCCGTTCGCACCGAATGCCGCCACGGTATTCTCGGACGGGCCGGCGCCCGAACTGCAGCTGGACGGCGCGGTTCCCGCTGCCGCATCGCCGATCAGGTGGATCGGCAGCGAGGCGATCGTGCGCCCGCCGATTTGTACGTCCGCGACGGCTATCGACCCCCAGGTATATCCATCGGCGAATTGCACGCACTCGCGCAGCGGCGCGCCGTTGATCATCTGCGCCGTTGGCGCCGCGGCGCCGCCGGTCAGCGCCTCGCTCAAGATTTCGATGCCGACCGAACCGGTGTCGATCTGCATGTGATCGATCTGCTGGCATTGGGCCGCGCTTCCCGGCGTGCAGATCGTCAGCGTCGCATACAAGGTGTTCACGGCTACGTAGCCGGAACTGACCAGCGCCGCCGGCCCCTCGTCGACGACGACCGGCAGTGAATTCGCCAACGGTACGGGGCCGCCCGCGCCGCTCAAGCCGCCGCCGCCGCCGCAAGAGGAGATGAGCAAAGCGCAGCACAACCAGGAAGCGGAGCGGAAATATCGGATCATCGTTCGGGTCCTCGCAATCAGCGGATGTCTTGCGCGGAAGTGCCCGGCGGCAGCAGCGCGGGCACATAGGCCGCGCCGGAGAAACCGCGCGGCAGCTTCATCAGGTGCATGACGAGACCGGGAGTCGCGATCGAAAGCACTTTGTGGCTGGCGTGGTGTGCCGCGGCCTGCAAATACTCGCCGTAATGCTGCGCCAGCACGACCGATAGATCCGGCTTCGCGCGGCCGGACCAGGTCACCGCGAAGACAGTGCCGGCCCGCGAGGCGTATTCGCGTACGCGCGTGCCGCTGCCCAAAGTGATGGTGTGCACGTCGTAGAAACTCATCGGCGTCACGGCGAGCGCCACGCCGCGCAACGCCGCGTGATCGGCCTGCACCGATACCACCGGTTGCCCGAGCCCCGCGAGCGCGGCGCCGGCGACGAATAGGCCGATGCCCGCGATCAATAGTTGCGAACGACTCATGACGGTGAACCTCTCTGGCGCGCAAAGTGTACGCCGCTCAAAGGAGGCGATCGCCGCGGCGGATGCAAATCTATGTCAAGAATTGTGGGTCGCGCGCCGCCGCGGGCGCAAGCGGCCGGGATTCGCCGCGCAGATCTCGCTCCGACATGGCGCCCAAACTCCCGCGCAATCGATTAAACTGCTTCGATATGCTTGCAGACTCCATGCGCGAGGCGCTTTTCGCCTCATTCCATTGCCGTCGCATCGATCGCGACTTGAGTCAGCCGGGAATCGGGTGTCGGGCACACTGGTTCTGATTCAACTCGCCGGCCAGGTGGGGCTCCTGCTGTGGGGAACCCATATGGTCAGCACCGGCGTACAGCGTGGTTTCGGCACGGAGCTGCGCCGGGCGCTCGAAAGAAACCTCGGCAATCGAGTGCAGGCGTTTCTGACCGGTCTTGGCATCACGGCGCTTTTGCAGAGCAGCACCGCCACTGGACTGATGGCGATGTCGTTCGCGGCGGCCGGCGTGATAGCTCTGGCGCCCGCCTTGTCCGTCATGCTCGGAGCCAATGTCGGCACGGCACTAATCACCCAAGCGCTGTCCTTCAACGTCGGCCTGTTCGCCGCCCCGCTCGTGCTGATCGGCGTGTTGACGTTCCGCTGGTCGACGGGCAGCCGCATCAAGAACCTCGGCCGCGCCGCGATCGGGCTCGGCCTGATGTTGATGGCGCTGATCGGTTTGCAGCGCACGCTCGGTCCGGTCGAGAACACGCCGTTGCTGCACTCGCTGCTGCAGTCGCTGTCCGCTGATCCGATGCTCTCCGTTCTGGTCGCGTTCGTCTTGACCTGGGGCTGCCATTCGAGTGTCGCCATCGTCTTGTTGATCGCCTCGTTGGCCGGGACTCACGTCGTCGGTGCGGCCGAGTCGCTGGCGCTGGTGCTCGGCGCCAATCTGGGCGCGGCGATGCCGGCGCTGATCCACGCATCGACGCCGGCCGCACGGCGCTTGCCGTTCGGAAATTTCCTCGTCCGGATGGTCGGCGTCATGATCCTCGTCCCGTGGCTGCCGCAAGCCGCGCATTTGCTGCATTGGCTGACCGGTTCGGACAACCGTTTGGTCGTCGATTTTCATCTCGCCTACAATTTGCTGCTGGCCGCGATCTTCCTGCCATTCGTCGAACGATTTGCCGCAGGGCTGATCCGCTGGCTCCCGGACCCGCCGCAACCGGCTGATCCCGGCCGGCCGATCTACCTGGAATCCGCGGGACTTGATTCCGCCTCTGTGGCGCTTGCCAATGCGACCCGCGAAACCCTGCGGATGGCCGACATGATCGAGCGCATGCTGAAGGCCATGCTCGAATTGTTTCGCACCGAAGAGCGAGGACAGGCCGCCGAGATCGTTGCGGCGGATCGTGCGATCCAGCAGCTCGGCAGCTCGATCCGGGGTTATCTGATCGAAATCTCGAGCGAGCAGACGCTCGACGACGAGCGTGAGGGTGCCCGGCTGCAGGAGATCCTCTCGGCCGTCATCAACGTCGAACACGTCAGCGATATCGTCGCCAACAGCTTGGCGGACTTCGCGGTCAAGCAGTTCAAGCGCGGCCAGTCGTTGTCGGCGCCGGAATTCGAAGCGATCGCCGCCATGCAGGGCGAATTACTTGAAAGCCTGCGGCTCGCAATGGCGGTTTTCTTGCACGGCGATCCGGCCGATGCGCGGCGCCTCGTCGAGCGCAAAGCGCGGCTGCGGGAGATGGACGCCGCCGCCACGACGCTCAGCGTCCAACTGCTGCGCGACGCGACGGCCGCGAACCGCGCCTCCGGAAGCGATCCCGCTCCGGTCGCCGAGGAGACCGGGCTGCTGCTGAAGATCGTGCGCGACTTGCGGCGCGTACATTCGCACCTGGCGAGTTTCGCCTATCCCGCCGTGCATCGCACGCGTGGCCGCCCACGGTCGCGATCGCGCGCGCGGCCGCCGGCCTGACGCGAACACCTACCGCACGGGCTTGCCGTTAAGCATTTCCCTTACGGGAATTCCACCGCCCAAACGGCTACGCCCGCGAGGACGCCCGGCCGCTTTTCTGTAGCCCAAGCCACAATTTCGAGACCCGCGCAGGATATAGCCGCCTTTACGCGGGAACTGTGGGTTGCGTTACATAATTTGCCGGCAGCGCCACGGACAATCGGCCGGGAAGCGGATGGCGCCGGCAATTTAACCTTTGGGAGTTCTGCGCTTGACTCAGCAGGCGGCAATTTCGTCGGTCGCGTTGCGCGCGCGGTGCCTGTTGTTCATCGGCTTGGCGCTGCCCTTGCTCTGCGGCGCCGGCGGCCGAAATTCGACTCCGGCCCCGACCGTGCTGCTCGACCGCCTGCCGGCGAGCTGGCGCGCCGATGACGGCGAGACATTGCGCTTATCGTCGCTGAAGGGACAACGCATATTTGTCACGATGGCCTATGCCACGTGCCATCTCATCTGCCCGACCACGATGGCGCGGCTCGAGGATTTGCAGCGCGACCTCGATGCCCGCAGGATCAGCGCGGCAATCCTCATCGTCAGTTACGATCCCGTCAACGATGACGCGGCGGCTTGGCGCCAATATCGAGCTAGCCACCATCTGCTGCGCAAGAATTGGTATTTCTTGATCGGCACCTTGCCCGACACCGAGCGCCTTGCGCGGGCGCTCGGCTTCGAGTTTTGGCGCGACGGCGATCACGTGATGCACGAGTTTCCGGATCGTCGCACTGGGCCGCGACGGCGCCGAGCGCGGCGTCATCACCTCGGCTCACCGCGATGTCGGGGATTTACTGTGACGCGCCGCATACGCACGATCGCCGTCTGGCTGGTCTGTAGTTGCGGCCTCTACGGGCTTGCGGTCCCGGCTATTTCCGCCGAGAGCCAAGACGATCGCGTCAAAGTGCTCGAAGAGAAGCTCGACCGCAGCCTCCAGCTGATCGAGCAACTCAGCGCCCGAGTCCGCGCACTCGAAGCGCAGCAGGCCAGCGCGGCGGCCGCGGCCGCCGCGGCGGCCGCCGCGCCTGGGCCGCACGCCACTCCGCCGGTTCAGCCCGCGGCCGCGGCCGAGCCTTCGCCGCAAGTGCAGCAGCGTTTGGACAGCGTCGAGCAGCAGCTGACGCAGCTGGAGGATTCCTCCGCGGCTCGAGGCGTCGGCGGGGGCATTCCACTGCACGGCTTCGCCGACATCGGGATCGGCAACCACACGGCGAATAGACCGGAATTCAAGGGAACCAACGTCGGCGCCCTCGACGTCTTTCTGAATCCGCAGCTCGGCGAACACACCCGTTCGCTGTTCGAATTGACATTCGAAGTCGACGAGCAGGGCGTGGTCGAGCCGGATCTCGAACGCGCGCAAATCGGTTATCAATTCAGCGAGGCGGCGACTCTCTGGATCGGCCGTTTCCACACGCCGTTCGGCTATTACAACACGGCCTTTCATCATGGCCAGGAACTTGCGACCTCGCTGCGCCGACCGCGATTTCTGTTGTTCGAGGATCAAGGCGGGATCATGCCGAATCACACCGTCGGCGCGTGGCTCACCGGTGCGGACCACATTGCCGCCGGCAAGCTGACCTACGATCTATTCGTCGGCAACGGCCAAGCCATCGCCTCGGGAACGATCGACCAGCGCAATGGCGGGGTCGACCATGGCGGCGCCATTTACGGCGGCAACCTAGGCTACGTATTCGGCGACAAGCTGAATGGGCTGAAGGTCGGCGTCAGCGGATTTCGCGCCGAAATCAGCGACGATCAACAAGCCGGACGCATCACGCGCGTCGATAACGCCGGCGTGTATTTTGCGTACGATTCGGATCGGTTCGAGCACCTCGGCGAGTTTTACCGCTTCAACGACAGCGACCTGACCAACGGCGGGCCCGTCCATCACAGCAACGCCGGATTCCTGCAGCTTGCATGGCGGCTGCCGTTCGCGACGCCCTATCTTCGCTACGAGCGCGCCGTGCTCGATCAGAGCGACGATTACTTTGCGCTGCAAACGAACGGGATGTCCTACTTTCGAACTGCCGCCGGCCTGCGCTTCGATCTCGACGCCTGGTCCGCGCTCAAACTGGAACTTGCCCGCACCAAGAATACCGACCGCTTGATCGAGCAGTGGACCGACGTGATGCTGGACTACGCGATCCGATTCTAGCGCGACGAGTCAAGCGCCATGCAGCCTAAATACCTGATTTGGATGGCCTCGCTCCTCCTCGCAGGCCGATGCTCCGCCGCCATAGCCAATGATTTGTACGTGGCCTGCCACGCCGGAGTGACGATCGCGGCGAGCGACGTACGCGATGTTTTTTTGGGCGAGAGGCAGTATTTACAGACGATAAGGCTGGTGCCGGTCGACAACATTTCCGCCCAGCCGGACTTCCTCGAGAGGGTGCTGAAGATGAATGGCGACAAATATGCGACGACTTGGGCCAAGAAATCCTTTCGCGACGGCCTCAACCCGCCGGCGGCCCTGGCGAACGATGCCGCGGTGCTGGAATTCCTCAAACGAACGCCCGGAGCTTGCGGCTACCTGACGACGCAGCCTCCGCAGGGCGTCGCAGTGATCGGCAAGTACTGAGGCCCGGACAGCATGAAGCGCACCACCGACAAGCTGATCGCGCTGCAGTTCCTCGCGGTCGTGCTGCCGATCGCCGTGGTATTGGTGCTGCAGATGGTTGTCGATGCGCGCCGGGCTGCAGAGCTCGATCATTCCCGCCCTCTCAGAATATTGGCGGAGGAGGCCCGGGCGCACTACCGGACGTTCACGAACGGCGCGGCGGACGCCGTCGATACCGGCGCCCTCGGTGCGCTGTCGGTCGAAGCTTTGCGCGACAGTGCAACGCGCTTGTCCGAGCTCGCCAGCCGCGACGGATCGGCAGTTGTCGGCGATGCCGATGGCGTCGTCAAGGAATTGGCCGCCACGGTGCCGCGGGGTGCGACGCTCAAAGCGTTGCTGGTTATGCGGCCCCGCATCCTGCGGGGCGATGTGCTGACCAAGGCGATCGCCGATGAATTCGCCAAGAAAGACGAAAATGTCGTCAAGGACGCCATCGCCTCGGCGGAACGCCAAAAACGCGCGGTCACAGGCGCTCTGATCATCACGGCGATCTTGACGGTCGTGTTCGTGATGGCGACGCGGCGACGGCTGAAGGCGAGCCTGGAGGCCGACATCGCCGCGGAACGGCAACGGCGGGCGGAACTCGAGACTTTTTCTGTTCGATTCGGCGTCGCGACCCGCGCCGCGCGCGCCGGCGTCTACGAACTAAAGAGGGACGGATCGGACGTCTGGTGGAGCGACACCATGTTCGAGCTGTACGCTCAATCGCCGCAGGATTTCCGGCCGACGTTGCCTGCGTGGCTCGAGTTGATCCATCCCGACGATAGGCGCTCCGCACAGAGCGCGATCACCACCGCGCTGCGCGAACAAAGCCAATTGCGATCCCAGTATCGAATCGTGCGCCCGGACGGCTCCGTGTGCCATATCGAATCCCTGGCGGCGGTGGCAACCGATTCGATCGATGCCGTGCCGCGCTTGGTTGGTATCGATCTCGACGTCACCGATCGTGTCGAGGCGGACGAGCGGGAGCGCGATCTGCAACAGCGGCTGCGCGACGCTTCGAGGCAGGCGGGAATGGCCGAGATCGCGACCAACGTGCTGCACAACATCGGCAACGTATTGAACAGCGTGAATATCTCGGCAAGCATCGTCACCGATAGAATTGCGAATCCCAAATCGGCGGGGCTAGGCAAGGTCGCGACTCTTTTGCAACAACATGACGGCGATTTGGCCGGATTCATCGCGACGGATGAACGCGGCAGACACTTGCCCGCGTATCTCACGGAATTGTCCGAACACCTGACACGCGATCAGCTGGCCACGCGCCAGGAACTCGAGTCCTTGCGCAAGAATATCGATCACATCAAAGAAATCGTCGCTATGCAGCAAAGTTACTCGAAGCTGGTCGGCGTACCGGAGAAGCTCTCTGTCGCAAGCCTGGTAGAAGATGCGCTGCGCATGAATGCCGGAGCGTTCACCCGCCACGGAGTGAGCCTGCGTTGTGATTTCGAAGACGTGCCGGAGATCGTCGTCGAAAAACACAAGGTATTGCAGATTTTGATCAATTTGCTGAGGAACGCGAAGTACGCGTGCGAAGCCTCCGGAAAGCCCGACAAGCTGGTCGTGTTGCGCATCGCCAATCACGTCGACGGTGTGCGTATCTCGGTCCGCGACAATGGCGTCGGCATACAGGCGGAGCACATGTCCCGTATTTTCAGTCACGGCTTCACGACAAAAAAGGCGGGCCACGGCTACGGCTTGCACAGCGGCGCCCTGGCCGCACGGGAATTGGGCGGCGCCTTACGCGTCGAAAGCGCCGGACCCGCGCAAGGCGCGACCTTTACCCTCGAACTGCCACTCAAGACTCCGGAGACGACATATGTCTAAGAGCGCAACGCCGGTCAATCGGCGCGTCCTCGTCATCGACGATAATCGGGACATCCATGGCGACTTTCGCAAAGTCATCGGCGGCGGTCTCGAGGGCGCCGGCGCGTTGGCCGCTGCCGAGCTCGCGCTCTTGGGCGAGGAGCCGCCGTTGAACGTGAGCGGTGGTTTTGAAATCGATTCCGCTTATCAGGGTCAGGAAGGCGTTGCGCGAGCGCAGCAGGCCCTCGACGAGGGGAGACCCTACGCAATGGCCTTCGTCGATATGCGCATGCCGCCGGGATGGGACGGACTGGAGACGATCGAGCGCCTTTGGGCCGTCGATCCCGACGTTCAAGTCGTCATATGTTCGGCGCATTCCGACTATGATTGGACCGAAGTCGTCGCGCGCCTCAATTATTCCGACAAATTGCTCGTCGTCAAGAAGCCGTTCGAAGCCATCGAAGTCATGCAATGCGCGAACGCGCTGACGCGCAAATGGCAAAACGAACGCATCGTCCGCCGCCAGGTCGAGACTCTCGAACAGGTCGTCAGCGCGCGCACGCAAGGTCTCGAAACCGCCAATAAGCAATTGCGCCACCTCGCGACGCACGATGCCCTCACGGGACTGCCTAATAGGGTATTGATGGACGACCGCATCACCCAATCCATCGTGCTCGCCGATCGTCAGCGTGAGTCCTTTGCCGTTATTTTGCTGGATCTCGACCGCTTCAAGCTGATCAACGATTCGCTTGGTCATCGGGCCGGCGATGAACTGCTGAAAGAAGTCGCGCGCCGCCTCAAAAGCGTCGTGCGCGAGGTCGATACGGTCGCTCGCATGGGCGGAGATGAGTTCGTGCTGATCATTGCACCCAGTCCCGAGCGCGACGCGGCACAACAAGTCGCGGGGCGCATCATCGCCTCGATGCAGGCGTCCGTGCGCATCGCCGGCATCGAGATTCATACCTCGCCGAGCATAGGCATCGCGTTTTATCCGAACGATGCGACGGCAGTCGAGACGCTGCTCGCGCACGCGGATGCGGCCATGTATTGCGCGAAGCAGCGCGGCCGCAACAATTTCCAGTGCTTCATGCCGGGCATGGACACGGCAACGCAAGATAGGGTGCGGCTCGAAGTGGACTTGCGCGTGGCGCTCGAACAAAAACAGTTTCAGCTGCATTACCAGCCGAAAGTCAATACCGCGACGGGCGTCGTGCACGGCGCCGAAGCTCTGTTGCGCTGGATGCATCCGACGCGCGGGCCGATTTCCCCCGCCCAGTTCATCCCGATCGCCGAAGAATCCGGGCTGATCGGGCCCATCGGCGCCTGGGTCGTGCATGAGGCGTGTCGGCAGGCGCGGGCGTGGCAACTCGAGGGCCTGGCGCCGCTGCGGGTTGCGGTGAACCTATCGGCATCGCAGTTTCGCCAAGGCAATGTGGTCGAAATGATCAGCGATGCGCTGACTGTCGCCGGTCTCGAAGCGCGCTTCCTCGAGGTCGAGTTGACCGAGAGCGTGGTCATGAGCGACCCCGAAGAGTCGATCGCCATTCTCGAGAAATTGAGCACGATGGGCGTGCTCGTGTCGGTCGACGATTTCGGCACCGGATATTCCAGCATGAGCTATTTGCGGAAATTCCCGATCGACAAGCTGAAGATTGACCGCGGCTTCGTCAATGAAATCATGACGAGGCCGGACGATGCGTCGATCGTGCGCGCGATCATCTCGCTGGCGCACAGCTTGCGCCTCAAAGTCGTGGCGGAAGGCGTCGAATCAGCGGAGCAACTCGAGTTTCTGAAGACGCTCGGTTGCGATCAGTATCAGGGCTTCCACTTCAGCCCGGCCCTGCCCGCACCGCAGTTCGAAGCGCTGGTGCGCTCCAAGCAGTCCATCGCGCCGGGGTTTTCCGAGCCCGACGCGGACCGCACGCAAAGCAAGCTCGCGGTCTACAGGCCGCGGTAAGGGATCCCGGTGCGCGGCGATCCGCGCCCGCAGGAAGGCCCGCGCGCTAAGCCCGCACCTGCCGGATACCGCCCCAGACGCTCTCATCGCAGCGAATGCAGCCATCCTCGTAGACTGCCGCCGCCGGACGATCGCCGCTTAGCAGCAGCGGCCCGTCGAGATCGACGACTGCGCAGAACTGGCCGACGAGGCAGGCCGGCGCCATCGCGAGCGATGTGCCGATCATGTTGCCGATCATGACCCGAAGGCCGAGCCCAAGCGCCTCGCGGGCCATCATCAATCCCTCGGTCAGGCCGCCGCACTTGTCCAATTTGATGTTGACGATGTCGAACCGCCCAACGAGACTCGCCAGGGAACTCGAGCCCTGGGCACTTTCGTCCGCGGCGATCGGAATCGGCGACCGCAGGGCGGCGAGTGTCGGCTCAGATCCGACCGCGAAGGGCTGCTCGATCAATTGCACACGCGCTTCGGTCAGCGCCGGCAGCAGCGCCTGCAGATGCGCGCCGTCGAAACCCTGGTTGCCGTCGATCGCCAGCCACACATCCGGTCGCGCCGCGCGAACGGCGCGCACGCGCAGGGCATCGACCGGTTCGCCGGTGAGCTTCAGCTTGATCGCGCGGGCCGCGGCAAAGCCGCGCGCGCCGGCCGCCATGGCGGCCGGATCGTCGGCACCGACGGTGCAAGTCGTCAGCAGCGGCCGGGGCTCGTCGAGCCCGGCCAACTGCCAAACGGCGCAGCTCGCCCGCTTCGCCTCGAGCTCCCACAGCGCGCAGTCGAGCGCATTGCGGGCGCCGCCGGGCGGCAGCAGGCGCTGCAGCGCCGATCGATTGATGCCCGACTCGACCGCCTCGCGCAGCTGCTCGATCTGCCTCAACATGCGGGGTATGTCATCGCCGAGGTAGTCGACTCCCGCCGCTTCGCCGCGGCCGGTTTGTCCGTCCGCCTCGAGCGTGACCACGACGGCGTCGAGCGTCAGCATCGTTTGACCGGTGATACGAAACGGCGTGCGCAGCGGCCAATGTTCGACCTCGACGCGCAGCGTCAATTGAGAGTCCTTGCGTCCGATCATGCGGCTTGCGGGCAGGTGGCGATGAGCCGATCGACGAGTGCAGCGACGCCGGTGCGCACCGGATCGCAGCAGGGTAAACATAGCTCGCCTTCGATTCGCGCAACGTATTCGCGGGCATGCCGCTCGCCGACCTTCGACGTGTTGACGCTGACGCCGACGACCGCGGCGCGCGAATTCGTCAATCGCGCCGCGCTTTCGTTGACCGCGATCGCCTCGGCCAACGACGGCGTGCGGTACGAGGGGTAGCCATCGATGCGGTCGCGGCCGATCGCGTGGCAGAGCACGAGCGCGTCGGGCTGCGAGCCGTGTATCAATCCGAGCGTGACGCCGGCATACGCCGGGTGATGCAGCGATCCCTGCCCCTCGATGACGTCCCAATGGCCAGGTTCGTTTGCCGGCGAAAGGGCTTCCGCTGCACCGGCGACGAAATCCGAGACAACCGCATCGACGCTGACGCCGGCGCCGCTGATCAGGATGCCCGTCTGACCCGTCGCACGGAACGTCGCTTGCACGCCGCGGCGACGCAGCTCGCCTTCGATCGCGAGACTAGTGAACATCTTGCCGACCGCGCAGTCGGTGCCGACGGACAACAGCCGCAGACCGGAGCGTCTTGCGCCGCTCGCGATCGGAGTCTGATCGGTTCGCGGCTGCCGGACGTCGAACAATCGCCGTCCAAGTCGCCTCGCGGCCTGCGCCAGCACCGGGATGTCGGCAAGGCGCTGATGCAATCCGGAAGCAAGATCGAGACCCGCGTCGAGCGCCGCTGTCAGTGTCGGCAACCAGCACTCGGAAACCACGCCGCCAAAATTCGCGACGCCAACGATCAGCAGCCGTGCGCCGGCGGAGGCCGCACCGGCAGGCGGCAAGGTCGGCAAACCCAGGTCGATGCTGCAGCCCGGCAGAGTGACTTGCGCCACGCAGCGCTCCGGACGCCAGTAGGCAATGCCGGTGGCGGTCTTGGCCGCGAGCGGATCGGCATCGCCGAGAAACAGAGCATAGGGATACGGTAGCGTCACTTCTGCACCTCGATCGACGCCTCTGCCCAAGGCATCCGCCGGCGCTACGCGCAATCGGCGAGATCTTCGTCCGACGCGACATCCTCGTCCGCGGATCGGCCGGCAAACAAGATGTCGTCCGGCGCAATCATGCGGCCCATCGCCGTGACCCTGTTCCAGTCGTCTTCCGACAACAGATCTCGCTGGCGCGACAGCTGGCGCACCGCGTCGATGAAAGCGCGCTGATTCGTCGCGGCGGCCCCGTGATAGGTTTCCAGGAGCTTCATCCGCAGATCGCGGCGATGCGGCTCCCGCTCGAGCGCCGACTTTAGGACATCGGTGACGTTCTTGCGCCGCTCCACGATCACGGAGCGATCTTCGAGGTGGCTGGGCATCTGCAAATGCTGCACCGTCGCGACACGATCGCCCGGACCGTTATCCGCAGCGGCGCTATCGACGGCCCCGACTTCGGCGATGTTTTCGGCGGCGTCGGTCTCCAGGATTGCCGTGTCTTCGATCGCCCGCTGATGCGCTTCGCTGAATGCAGCCATTTCCGATACAAGGTAGGATTTCTCCAGCGCCTCGATATCGACCGCCGTATAATCGTGGCTGTCTTCGATTGCGGCGGGATGCGGCGTTTCGCGCTCCTCCGGCTTTGCCGGCGCCACCAGCGGGAGCTTCTTCACGATTTCGGCAACCGGCGCCGCCTTCGGCTCTTCCCGGGTAGCGGCCACCGGTTCGTCAATCTTTGTCTGCACGGCGGCCGTGGACGCCGCCGGTTTCGGTCGCACCGGCAACAGCCGCCGGCGAACGTAGGCAAAGCCGGCGAGCAGGAGCGCCAAGCCCGCGCCTATTGCACCCAGCAGCGCCGCGTTGCTCGTCAGGGGAGCAGGCGATGGGATGTCCGCCGGCGGCTGGGGACCAGCCGCCGGGCGCTCAACGAGCTGCTTCAAATCGTCTATTTCCGTGGTCTCGCTCGCCACCTGCTTGCGTACATCGCCGAGCGCCTGCTCGAGGGACTGCACGCGATCCTTCAGCAAGGCCGTCGTCGCAGCATCTGCCGGCTGGGGCGCGGCCGAAGGCGCCGGCGCCGCGCTGGGCGTCGCGCTGGGCGTCGCGCTGGGCGCCGTACTTGCTCTCGCGGCCGCGTGATTTACCTCGCGTAGCCGCGGCGCTTCAGGCCGGCCCTTGAGTCTCCAGGCGTTCATCTGCGCGCGGACCTCGCGCCTGGCATCGGTCGCGCTGATCGCCGACGCCTCCTCGGCCGAGGGAATCCGCAGCAACGCGCCTCGATGCAGCAAATTGATGTTGCCTTCGAAGGCGTGAGGATTCGCTCTAAAGATGGCTATCATCATGCGCTGAGTTTGCAATTCGGAACTCTTCTCGATACCTCGCGTGATGCCGCGCAAGGTGTCGCGAGCGGCGACCCGATACTGCACGGCCGACGTCGGCTTCGCGATGACCTGCGGCTGAGCGGAAGGTCGCGATGCGCTATCGCCGGCTGTGGTCGCCTCTGTCGTCGCCTCGTCGTCGCCACTGTCGCGGTCTTCGGCGCGGAGAACCCCGCCGGATCGAGCAGCAGCGAGTATTCGCGAATCAGTTCGCCGCTGTCCCAGTGCATATCGACGACGAAACCGACGAGCGGATCGGTGAAAGACTTGGTCGAATGGATTTTGAGCACCGGCCTGCCCTGCGCGTCGACACCGACTTGGAAAGTAGCCGATGAAAGAAACGCCGGGCGGTCGAGGCCGTAGCGCTGGAAAATCTCCGCGCCCGCGACCTTGGCCGTTAGGGAGATCAGCTCATCGCGATTCGCGCCGATGATGTCGATCTGCGCCGAGAGCGGCTCATTGAGTGCCGAGTCGACGCGGATTTCACCGAGCCCGATCGCCCGTGACGCCGTTGGTAATCCCATGGCGAGCATCAAGAGGAGGGGGTATTGCCCGCGTGACATCGACTACTCCTTAGATTATCGGCTCCATGCTATGCGACAGAATCTTCCACTGGATAGCGGAAACTGCCAGGACTTCGACGCAGTTCACGCCCAAAAGGCGATATTGGTTCGCAGGACGGGACACGGCGTCCCAAAACCGGCATTTCGGGCGCTGTTCTAACGCGCCTAATCGGCCTGCCGCACGCCCAACAGCCGGGCGGGCAGCAAGACGATCGCGCGCAACAAGGCGAACACACCCTCGAAGGCAATCCCGACGATTCGAAATGGCAAGGAGATCAGCCAGACGATCGGCCAGAGCACCAGCGCCAATAGCGCAAGCGGCCAGCACAGCACGAATAGCACGAGCCAAAGTAAGAACTTCAACATCGATCGCTCCTTGCCGTACCGGGCACACCGGCGGCTGCCCGCATAGCTTAGCCGGCGCAGCGTATGTTTTTCGCGGCACCCGGAAATAAAATCGCAGAACGAGCGGTCAGGTGTAGGCCCACCAATCGTTTCCATGGGGAGATCAATCATGTTCACGTATCCGGCTCTTCGACTGACAACCATATCGTTTGCTTGCGTCGTCGCGCTGAGCTTTCCGGCTCTTTCAAACGCAGATGACATAGGCTCCTTTGCTACGGGAGGCTATGCGCGGGGCCTTCGCACCGCGCAAATGATGCACAAGATCGACACTAATGGCGATGGTATGGTGTCGAAAGACGAATGGATCGCCTACCAGGAAATGGTCTTCGCAATGCTCGATAAGGGTCACACCGGCACTCTCGACGCAAAGGCGTTCGTCAGCCCGAGCGGCGGCGAACTGGCGAGCTTCGCCACCGGGGGATACGCCCGCGGTCTGCGCACCCGCGCAATGATGCACAAGATCGACACCGACGGCGATGGCACGATCTCGCACGATGAATTCATCGCCTATCAAATCAAGATTTTCGAGATGATGGATACCAGCAACGCGCATAAAGGCATGTTGGGTCCGCAAGAAATGTTTGCGACGGGCGGCGCCAACCGCCATTGACGTATTTCGACGATAGCTCCACCGGGCTCGAGGATGCCCGGACGGCCGAATTCTTGCTACCCTGTTGGCCTGACAGGCCTACACGTGGGGAGCGGCGGCGCGAATGCGCAGGATCACCGGACTTGGTTGGCTGCGCAACGCATGGATGGGTGTCCTCGAGCGCCGTCGCGCGCGCGCTGTCTGCCGCGAACTGCTGCATTTTTATGAGGAAACCCGAGCCGCCGATTCAAACCTGAAGGGCGAGGCGTTGTACGAGCAGGTCATCGCACGCTACAAGAATGGCGATGCCCGCGGGACCAAGGAATTGCTGAATCATGCGGAACAGAGTTTCGCGCAATGGCCCTTGGTGCGGAATCTGAATTTTAGGGATGTCGTTCTGTACATGATCGTCAGTGAATCGATGATGGCGGATCGGCCAGCCGCGGATATGCGATCCGACCTAATGGCCGTCGTCTATGCGGCGATCCCAGCGGAGCTTTGAATTCATGTAGGCGGCAGTTGCGCGGACTTGATCCTCAATGCGGCCAAAGGTAGGCGAACACCGCCGCGGTCACCAGGCCGTAGACAAGACCGTCGATCACCGCCTTGACGGTGGCTCCCCATGGCTGACCCCACCAGATCGCCATCGGCAAAGCGCCAAAACCGTATGCCATGAACGCCGCGGTTCCGACGACGCGCAATACCTGCAGCGGCGGCGCAGCGCCGCCCAGCGTGTGCCCCGCCAAGTAGCCGGCGAACACCGACACGAGTAGCGTAAACAGAAACCACTGCAGAAGATTCTTCCCCATGTTGTAGGCGCCGCTCGGCCGCAGAATGAAAAAACCGACCGGCCCTTCGCGAAACTTTGCAACGGCTTCGGGTTTTTTCATGTCCTCCATGTCGCAGTGCGGAACCACGTACATGCCCGGCGCCGGGCTGCTCTTACGCACGGCGGCGCGGATCTCATCCTCGTTGGCGAACCCGTGATAGTCGGGCGAATGCCAGGACTTGAGCACCATGTGTACGATGCTGCTGGCGACGAAGACGCCGACCGCGGAGAGCACGATCGGCAGCCAGAGTTGCGTGAGTGATAGCATGGAATTTTCCTTCTTGGTTGTTGGCGAACACTACTCGAACGGCGCCACCGTCAATCTCTGGCTCGACAACCGCCGCCCAAGCGAGCACGCCGCCGTCGAGATCGCTGACTTTCTCGAAGCCTGCACGCACGGCCAGCTCGCATGCCGCTAGGCTCCGGCGGCCGCTGCGGCATAAAAAAACCAGCGGAACGCTCGCGGGAATCTCCGCCCAGCGCCGCGGCAGATCACCCAGCGGAATATTGACGCTGCCGGCCAGGTGTCCGGCGGCATACTCGCGCGCTTCGCGCACATCGACGACGGTACAGACCTTCTCGCGGCCCGCAGCTTGCTCGATCAGCATGCGCAATTCGCGCGGCGTCAGGCGCTTTAGTTTATCACTGGAAATTGCCTCGCAGGACGCGATGCCCTGTCGCAACGCGGTTATCGACGGGTTGCTGCCGCATACGGCGCAGTCTTCGCGCCGGGCGAACCGAAACTCGCGCCATTGCATGGCGAGCGCATCGTAGGTCAGCAGCCGCCCGACTAGCGGCGCGCCCAATCCAAGGATCAGTTTGATGGCTTCCGTGGCCTGCAGCGCTCCAAGCACGCCGGGCAGCACGCCAAGCACGCCTGCTTCTGCGCAGTTGGCCACGGCGCCCTCAGCCGATTCCGGGAATAGGCAGCGGTAGCAGGGCCCCTTGTCCGGCACGTAGCACATCGCCTGGCCTTCGAAGCGATGAATCGCCGCCGATATCAGGGTCAGTCTCAGCAGCACGCAGGCGTCATTGACGAGGTAGCGCGTAGCCAATCGATCGCTGCCGTCGAGCACGTAATCGTACTCTCGCAAAAGGTCCATCGCGTTGTCGGCGCGCAGCTCCATGTCATGCGCGATGACAGTGATCTGCGGGTTCAGGGCTTGCAGTCGGGCTTGCGCGGCCAAGGCCTTGCCAGCGCCAATCTGGCCGCTATCGAACAGCAGCTGACGCTGCAAGTTCGACAAATCGACACGATCGTGATCGACGATGCCGAGCGTACCGACGCCGGCGGCTGCCAAATACAAGCTGGCCGGCGAGCCGAGGCCGCCGGCCCCGACAACAAGCACCCGCGCGGACTTCAGCCGCTGCTGTCCGGCGGCGCCGATCTCCGGCAATAGCAGATGCCGGCTGTAGCGCTCCCGCTCTGATGCACTGAGGCTCATCGGTAGACGGTCATTCACAGCGCTGCGGGCGACCCATCAACCGCCGCTCAGCGCGCAAATCAGATGCACCTCATCGTTCGTCAGCAATGGCTCATCGAGCTCTCTGACTTCGCGCTGATTGATGAAGATCCGAATATGGGGTCGGATGCGATCCTGCTCATCTATCATGCGAAAGCGCATGCCGGGATGAACGCGCTCTATTTCGGCGAGCAATTCGGCGACCGTCGCGCCCGACGCCGTTACCGCCGCGGCGCCGGCCGTATAGGAGCGCAACGGCGAAGCGACCCTGACGATATTCATGATGCACCCGGTCGATTCGCGTGATTCGCCGTCACACGCCGTGCGTGACGGAGTAGATCTCTGGCAAACGGCTCGCGAGGCAGCGCCAGGTATCGCCTTCGTCGAGGCTCGCCCAAATCTCGCCTTGCGTCGTGCCGAAGTACAAGCCGACGCGCGACGCCTCATCGGCGCACATGGCTTGGCGCAATACCGTGAACCAGGCCTGCTGCTGCGGCAGGCCCTTATCGAGGCGTTGCCAAGTTTTTCCGGCATTGCGGCTGCGGTACACGGCGGGCTTGCCGCCCGGCGCGGTGCGCGGCCATACCTGCGAACCATCCATCGGAAATACCCAGACCGTATCCGCGTCACGCGGGTGCGCGACGATCGGAAAGCCGATATCGCCGATCTTCTTCGGCATCGCATTGCCGATACGCGCCCAACGTCGCGCCGGGCGATCGAGTCGATAGCTGCCGCAGTGATTCTGCTGGTAAAGCCGTTCCGGCCGCTGCGGATGCTGGATCAGGCAATGTGGATCGTGGCCGTACGCCGCGTTCGGATCAGGAAGGAAATCCGCCGCAACGCCCTCATTCAACGGCGCCCAGTCAGCCCCGGAGTCGATCGATTCGAATACGCCGCCGATCGAAATCGCCAAATATAAATGACGCGCATCGCGCGGATCGACCCGAATCGAATGCAATAGCTCGCCGTCCGGAGTGCGCAGACCTGCCGCCCACTTCGAGTTCATCGGATGATCGTTGAAGCCGGACACTGGAGCCCAATGCGCGCCGTGATCTTCCGATCGAAACAATCCGGCCGGCGCGGTACCTGCATACCAAGTGCCCACTTCGCTTGCGTGCCCGGGCGTCAGCCAGAACACGCGCTCGACAGCGCGCGGCTGCTCGCCGTCGCGGGCTTTGCGGAACGCCGGCGGCGCCGCAGCCTCTTGCCAATGGCGGCCGCGATCTTTGGAAATATAGACCGTCGGGCCCAGATGCCCGGTCTTCGCCGCCATCGTCAGCCGGCGCGGCTCGCGCGGGTCCTGGACGACATGATGAACGATATGGCCCAGGAATTGCGGGCCTGCAAGCCTCCAGGCGCGCCGCCGCACATCCGCGCGCAGCGCAAACAGTCCCTTGCGAGTGCCGATCCACAGCGTGCTAGCCATACCCATTAAGAATCCGCGTCCGGCCACCACGCTGTCAAGTTTTGGATTGAAAATTTTCTTCAATGATGCCCGCCCGCGGGGCGGTCACGCGGCAACGCACGGTCACCGTTGCTTTCGCTATCATGAAGCCCGTTTTGCCGGCGAAGGTGGGTTTTGTCATGAACCGATATCGAGCTGACCCTGCGACCCGGCAAGCTCGGCCGAAGAATTCGCATATTGACGCGGCGCGCTGCCGGACGCTTCGTGCCGTTTAAAACGATCACATCGACCTGGCCGCTGTTGCTCGGCATGGGCGTCTTGATGTTGGGCGCCGGCCTGCAAAGCACCCTGCTCGGCCTGCGTGCCACCCTCGAGGGATTCCCGACCGCGGTGATCGGAACGATCATGTCGTGCTACTACCTAGGGTACCTCCTCGGTACGGTCATAGCACCGCGGCTGTTGCGAAAAGTGGGGCACGTTCGAGCGTTTGCAGCCCTCGCTGCCGTTGCCTCCGCGGCGATTCTGATTCAGGGCATTTTGGTCGTTCCGGCGGTTTGGGGCGCGATGCGTTTGGTCTCCGGACTATGCTTCGCCAGCATTTACGTCGTGGCCGAGAGCTGGCTCAACGATCGGGCCAGCCGCGCAAACCGCGGCGCCTTGTTCGCCGTGTACATGCTCATTCTGTACTTGGGTCTCGGCGCCGCACAGTTCTTGCTGATTCTTGCGGACCCTAACACCCGGATACCGTTCATGTTGGTCTCGGTATTGATTTCGATGGCAATGGTGCCGATCGTATTTTCGGCCCAGCAAGTACCGGAACGCGCTTTGCCTCACAAAGTGCGCCTGCGCGATCTGTACCGGAATTCGCCGCTGGGCGTTGCGGCGGTCACGGTGTCCGGCTTGATTTCGGCGGTCATTTTTTCGATGGGTCCGGTGTACGCGCGGCTAAGCGGCTTGGGGACTGCCGGAGTCGCCGCCTTCATGGCGGTCAGCATACTCGCGGCCGTGGTGACGCAGTATCCCGTCGGCCGGCTGTCGGATCGCATGGATCGGCGCACCGTCATCGCGGGCGTATGTGCGCTTGCAACGCTCGATGCCGGCAGCATCGTCGCGTTCCGCTGCAATGCCGCATGCCCTGTTTCTCGCGCTGACGGCCGTCTTCAGCGGGTTTGCCCTGACGCTCTATTCGCTGGCCGTCTCGCACGTCAACGACAAGCTCGAGCCCGCGCAGATGGTCGCCGCGAGCAGCGCGCTTTTGCGTCTCAATGGCACGGCCGCTGCGATAGGCCCGCTGCTGATGGGCGGACTGATCGGCGCTTTCGGACCGAAGGCGTATTTCGCCGCACTCGCAACGCTTACCGGCGCTCTGACCGTCTTCGATCTGTGGCGCAAGAGCCGGCGCGGGCCGGTGCCGCCGGCCCAGAAAGGCCCGTTCATCAGCACCCAGCCCAGGGCCTGAGGGACCGAGTGCCTGGGGGCCTGGCGGCGCGCGCCGTTGCGTTCACTGTTCCTACGCAATTGCGAAGACCCAATCTCGGTCACATTCTTGCCGCCGCCGCAGCCGTAATCTCTCGCTCCATGTGCGAGCGCTATACCCTGCCTGATCAGGTCGCCGCGGAGCGCGAGTTCCTGCCGGATCGCACTTGGTGGCAATTCACGCCGCGCTATAACGTCGCGGCGCAGCAGTACGTACCGGCCATCCGCTGGTACGGCGGACAGTCCGAAGCGATCATGATGCGCTGGGGCTTAATCCCGTCTTGGGCGGAAGGACGGCCGGCTACGATTCCGCCGACGGAAGTCGCGATCGATGCCCTCCTAAGCTCGCCGCTGCATCGAACGCCTTGGCTCAATAGTCAACGTTGCATACTGCCGGCGGCCGGGTTCTATGCGTGGCGGCTCACCGACGCGAAATATCACCAGCCCTACTTCGTGCGCCTGCTCGATCGGAACGTCTTCGGCGTGGCGGCGATCTGGGATCGGTCCGAGGGCGAGGACGGCGACGTCATCGAGAGCTGCTCCATCGTCAGCGTCGCTGCGAACGAACTGGTGACGCGGATTGCTAACGCCTCGCGCCGCATGCCGGCGATATTACGGCGCAGGGATTATGCGATTTGGCTACACGGAACACCGGTGGAGGCGAAGGCCGCGCTGGCTCCCTACAGCGCCACCGGCATGCAGGCCTACGCCGTCAGTCCGCGGATCAATTCGACGGCTCCGGACGACCCGAACTTGATTCAACCCGTGCGCTGAACGCACCCCGGGCGCGCGTCGCCGGCGCGGACCGGACGCTCGACGCGCCGGCCCGCGGGCGATTGACGCTTGCCCTCAAGCGAGGTGACCAAACTGGAACAGCAAACCTGAACCGATCGTGATGCTGACGGCAAGAAGCGCTTGCACGAACCTTGCGATGCGATGGAATTCGTTCATGATGTCTATCCTCCGATGATCGAATTGATTGAACGGTGATCACATTGCATCGGCGGCGGGCTGACAACAAACGCAATACCTGATCGACCGTTAAGGAGAACTTAACGTGGCAACCGCATACGATCGCCTGCCGTTGGGGGCCTTGCGCGTATTTGAAGCCGTGGCTGCGAACCTCAGTTTCTCGGCGGCGGCGGACGCGCTGCACGTCACGCCGGCAGCGGTAAGCCAACAGATCAAGGCGCTGGAATCCTATATTCAAGTTCCCTTATTCAGGCGCAATGGGCGGCGTGTCGAGATCACCGAAGAGGGACTCGAGCTATTGCCTGCGGTGCGCGCCGGCCTCGACCGGCTGGAATCCGCGGTGCATCACATCAAGCAATACGGCCGGGCGGGACCGCTGCAAATCAGTTTGCTGACATCGTTCTTGCAAATTTGGCTGTTGCCGCGGATACGCTCTTTTCGCCGCAAGTTTCCCGATGTCGAACTGCGCTTTCATACGTCCCGAGACTTGGTGGATTTCTCACGCGCCGCCATTCATGTCGGCATTCGCCTTGGCCACGGCAATTATCCGAATCTGTACGCCGAGAAATTACTGGACGACTGGATCGTGCCGGTCGGCACGCCGGAATTGATCAAGCAGTACGGCATGATCGAGCGCGGCGCCGATCTGCGCAAATACCCGCTGTTGGAAACCGACGATCCGCCGTGGCGCGTTTGGCAAAAATCCGACGAACAACTCGCATGGCAATCGCGCGCACCGACCATCGACGATTCGGCAGGCGCGTTGATCGCGGCGGAGGAAGGCCTCGGCTTTGCTCTGGCGCGTTGGACGCTCGTCACGCGCTCGCTGCGCAGCGGCACACTGCGTTTGGCCAGCAAGGAAGCGCTGCCGTTCGGCTCCGCCTATTATTTTGTGTGCCCGCGCGCATACTTGGAACTGCCCAAAGTCAAGCAGTTCCACGACTGGATTTTCGCAGCCGCCCGGGATTTCGCCGGCCCGGCAGGATAGGAGGTCACGATGAACCATGAACCCCTGGTGCTGCGCGAGCAGGACGCGCGTGGCGTCGTCACGATCACGCTGAACCGGCCGTCCGCCTTCAACGCGCTGTCGGAAGCCATGTTGGGCGAGCTGCAGAGCGCGCTCGATGAGGCGGGCGCCGACGAGCGGGCGCGCGTCGTCGTGATCGCCGGCGCCGGCAAGGCGTATTGCGCCGGTCATGACCTCAAGGAGATGCGCTCCGAACCTTCACGAGCGTATTACGAACATCTGTTCGCGCGGTGCGGGCGGATGATGATGACGATCCAACAGTTGCCTCAACCGGTGATCGCGCGGGTGCACGGCACAGCCACCGCCGCCGGCTGCCAGCTGGTGGCGATGTGCGACCTGGCGGTGGCATCCCTTGAATCGAAGTTTGCCGTCAGCGGTGTCAATCTCGGGCTTTTCTGCTCGACGCCCGGCGTCGCCCTGAGCCGCAACCTATCGCGCAAGTTCGCGTTCGAAATGCTGGTGACCGGCGAGTTCATCGGCGCGGACGAAGCGCGCGACAAGGGTCTCGTCAACCGCGTCGCGCCGATAGCCGAGCTCGACGCCGCTGTCGAAACGCTGGTAGCCGGCATCGTTGCCAAGCCGCAAGCCGCCGTCCGGCTGGGCAAGGCGCTGTTCTACCGCCAGCTGGAAAACGGCATCGAGGCCGCGTATGCCGATGCGTGCAAGACCATGGCCTGCAACATGATGGAGCCGTCGGCGCTGGAGGGCGTGCAGGCGTTCATCGAAAAGCGGCCGCCCGCGTGGAGATGAGATCAGGCGATCGCATCGCCTCGACGATTGACAATTCTTGACAAGAGACTGCCGCGTTGGCCCACAAAACTTTGCACGTTCTTGCGTCCTCTCTGACACTAGTTTGGGCGTTGTCCACTTAGGATAGCGACGTGGATTTACACTTCAACGTATCGGAGCAACGAACATGAAATCGATTCGCAATGGGTTGGCCGGAACTTTGCTCGCGGCTGGAGCGCTGCTCACCGCCGGAATGAGTTGCTCGGTCGCGAACGCCGCGGCTGAATCAACCGCTGACGCAGCGCCGGGACCCTGGTCGGGTCACGCCGGGCACCGGCACGGCTGGGGGCAGTGGCACCTTTACCGGCAGCTGGGCCTGACAGCCGAACAGCAGGCGTCTATGAAGGCCATCATGGTCGCGGCTAAGCCGCAGATGACGAGCTTGCACCAACAAATGCAAGCCAATCACCTCAAGCTGATGCAGATCAAACCCGATGACCCGAACTACGGCAATGTGGTTGCCGAGGTCTCGCAGTCGAACGCTGCGCTCGCCGCGCAGGCCACCAGTCAGGCGTCGGAAATGCGGGCACAGATTTACGCCCTTTTGACGCCGTCTCAAAAGACGCAACTGACGAGCCTGGAGGCGCAGTGGGCGGCCAAGGCGGCAGCCCGAACTGCGTCGCCCCAATAGCTGGGTCGTGGCAAGGAGCGGATGACCGGGCGCTGCGGTCAATCGCTGCAAAATTTGCGGATACGCTCGCTCGGATGCCGTAGGTAATTGTCCAGGTAAAAGTCGATCAGGGCGCGCGCGTAGCTCACGTCCTTGGAGGGGATCAAATTCGACGCATCATCGATCCAGCCGTCGATGCAGACGTTTTTTCTCGCATTTCCGGCGGCGCAGTCGAGCAAATCCGAGTAGGCCTTGCGATAGGCGGTCAAATCCGCCTTGCGCATCGGCTCGCCGTGCCCGGGCACGAGCCAATCGAACGGCACTTTCTGGAGATGCGCGAGCGATGCGCGCCAACGCACCGGACAAGCGCTTTCGAAGAACGGCGCCGGCAAGGTAACCAGATCGCCCGCCAGCAGCACGCGCGTCTTGGGATCGAATACCCAGACATCGCCGGCCGTAACGGCGTGGGATTCCAAATGCACTTGCAAGCTGCGGCCGGCGATGTTCAGCCGGCCGGATTTTTTAATGACGTCGGTCGGTTCCAGCGCGGGACCCGCATCGATCAAGGCGATCTCGGCGCGCATGGAGTCTTGGGCGGCGGAGTCTTGGGCGGCGGAGTCTTTCGCGGCACGGGCGATTCCCGCCACCAGTTGAGCGCGGTAGTCGGCGAGAAATCCCGCGCGCGCGCCATCGATCGCCGAACTTGCATAGACGCGGATGCCGGGAAATGCGGCCCGCAGTAGCGGATTGCCGCCGACGTGATCCAAATGCCAGTGTGAATTGATGATCGCCGCGATGGGCCGATTCTGCGCGCGTGCGAGATCGAGCAGTTGTTGCGCATGTTCCTTGTGCCGCCCAGTATCGAAAACGATCAGTCCCCGCGGCGCCACGATGACGACGCTATTGCCGTCTGGTTGCCGGTTCGGCGTTGATTCACCTTCTATCAGAAAGGTGCCGGGTGCAATCAGCGACGCGGCGCATGCGCAGGCGCCTTGCAATACGGCCGCCAGCAAGAGCACTCGATTGAATGCCGGGATCCTCAAGGTCAGCCGCCGGAGGGCTTGCCGAGTTCCATGGCTTGATTGAGCGCCGTGCGAAATGTCAGCGGATGAGCGATCATCGGAATGGGATCAAACGTCGAACCGGTCCCTGTGACCGTGACGTCGCCGAAATTCAGCAATCTTCCGAGCAGACTTTGTGCAACGCGAACGGTCTCGATCTTGTCGAAGCGCATCTCGATCGAGTGAGTCGCAAGTAGCCCGAATTTCGCCACGACGCGCTTGTTCGTGATGACGACTTCGGTTGCCCGCCGGGCGAGAAACGGCCAAAGAACGAACAGCAGCGCCAAGATTGCAACGACGCCCAACGCAATGCCAGGCGCCGTACTCGCGCCGTCTTGATGCTGCGACATGAATATCGACCGCGCGAGCGCTACCATCGCGGCAAGCAACACGGGGCCACCCAGAAGAAAATTCAGCCAATATCGCCATAAAGAGACTCTGGCGGAATATTTGATTTCCTCGCCCTCTCCAAGGCTATCGGCGACGTACGATCCCAAGGTCCCTCTCCTCGGTGCTATTGGCACCCCGCTAAGCCAGCCGCTCGCCGATGAGTATAAGCCGCCCATTCATTCGACGCCGCATCGACGGGTCCGGACGGTCAATGCATCGTCTTGCGCAGCAGGAGGCGCAGCGCCGGCAGCTTCTGGCCGCGTAGGAAATTCGAAAGCTGCAAATCGCAACCGGATTGCGCTCCGCGATTTGCCCACTGCGAATGAGAACTATGCCGGGGAAATGCGGCCGCAAGGCGGTTATCCTATGAGGCGGAGTGCAGTGTGCTCCGTGTTCGGGCGCGCCCCGCAACCCGGCAGCCCCGTTGAACCCAATGCGATGTGGTCATCGCGGTGCGAGGAGTCTTAATTGTTGCAGCGCGTTGTGCAGGGTGAAAATGCGAAGCTTAGTGCGGCCAGTGAGCTATCGCTCGCGTTCCTCGCGGCGAGGATGGCCGATGGAGTCGTCATCGCCGACGCGGCCGGCCAAATTACCTATTGCAACGCGGCGTTCGCGCGCATGATCAATCGATCCGTCGCGCATGTCGTTGGCTCCTCCGTTGGCGATTTGCTGGAGACTGCCAGCGGCGCGGAATTCGTCAAGGCAGCAGCGGCATCGGCGCGGCGGCAGCATTGAACCGTATGAGCTGAGCTGGCTGCGGACCGGCGCAAAACCGATCATCACGCAAGTTCTGCCTTCGCCGTTATTCGACGCAGACGGTGTTTTCGCAGGGTCCGTCGCGATCATCGTCGACAACGCCGAGCAGCAGCGTAACAGCGAAGAACTCGCGGTCGCGAAATTCATCCTCGATCAAAACGCGATCGTGCTGTACCGGGCGCGCATGGAGGACGAATTGCCGATCGAGTACATCTCCGGCAACGTCGCCTATTTCGGGTATTCGGTGGAGCAGTTGAAATCCGGCGCCATCACCTTCGCCGATATAGTCCATGAAGGCGATCGCCAGCGCGTCCTAAACCAATTGCACGAGCACATCTCGCGTGGAAATCGCGAATTCGTGCAGCAATATCGACTATTGACGGCGCGCGGGGAAGTCTTGTGGGTCGAAGACCATGTCTTCGTGCGCGATATTGCGCACGGCGCCGGCATGTACCTGGAAGGCGTCATTACCGACATGACCGAGCGTCGGCGCGCCGAGGAGCGCCTGCGCCAAGCGCTGACGCAAACCGTCGGCGCTATTGCCGCCACGATCGATAAGCGAGACCCGTATACCGCGGGCCATCAGCGCCGGGTTGCCCATTTGGCGCGCATTTTGGCGCAACGCCTCGAGCTGAACGCGCATCAGACCGAGGGGGTTTACCTCGGCGCTTTGGTGCACGATGTCGGCAAGATCGCGGTTCCGGTCGATATCCTCGCGCGGCCGGGCCGGCTCAGTCCGGAGGAATTCGCGTTGGTCCGAACGCACGTCCGCGCCGGCGTCGACGTGCTGCGCGACGTGGAGTTTCCTTGGCCGATCGTCGACATGGTGGCTCAACATCATGAACGCCTGGACGGGTCGGGCTATCCGGCCGGACTGTCTGGCGACGAAATATTGCTGGAATCGCGGATCATCGCGGTTGCCGACGTCTTCGAGTCGATGTCGACTCACCGGCCGTACCGCCCCGCACTCGCGGTGGACGTCGCAATCGGAGAATTGTTGCGCGGCCGCTCGACGCTATTCGACGCGGACGTCGTCGATGCCTGTTTGGCGGAGGTACGCGCCAACGCGGGCGACCCGGGCGCCTTATGGACTCCGACCGGATTGGGCCGAGCTTCGCCGTCGACCATTGGGCGCGCGGTAGCCGGAGGCGCCCACGGCGCCGATCCAAATACCTGTTCACGCGGCGCTCGCGCGGCCCATTGGCCGAGTCGCCGGCGGAAGCCGTATCATCAGCGATCGGCAACCGCGGGTGCATCCATGTTCAGAGTTGGCGCATTGTCGACGATCGTACTGCTGCTCGCCGGCAACTCCGCGGCACTCGCGCAACCGGCGGTATCCCCGCTGCACCCCATACCGGTGTTCCCGCTGGAAGCCTTCGATGGCACGCAGATCGCGGCGCAAGCGATACCGGCGCGGCCGGTCTCGGTCGTCGGACCGCGCGGCGCGCTGCTCGGGTTTCAGGATGGCCGCTACGAGGCTTGGGTGTTTCCGTGGAAGATATTCAGCGGCATGCGCATCAGCGCACGGATGCAGGATTATCCGGTCCCGATCGACGTCAATACGCTGGCCGCGACGGTCGAGGTGACGCCGTCGGCGACGACGATCACTTATTCGCATGCGAATTTCACGATACGGCAGATCATGCTCGCGCCACAGCGCGCGGCGGACGACACTGGCGTGATCGTTCTATATCAGATCGACGCCGTGCGGCCGATGACCGTGACGTTCAGCTTCGATCCGGCGATGCAGCGGATGTGGCCGGCGCCGTCGGACGATACCGTGTCTCCGCAATGGGTCGCGGACGCCGGGGGCTCCGGCTTTTACATCCTGCACCTGAACTTTCCCGAACATACGGCGGCGCTCGCGCTGCCGACAGCCGAACCGGGGATCCTGCCGCCCTATCAGGAGCGGGCGAAATACTGGCCGCTGCAGTTCGTGCTGCATTTCGATCCCGCACACGACGCCCATCGGTTTTATCCCGCTGCTGATCGCCCTCGGCAATCGGACCGTCGATTCCACGCCCGCCGAACTGGCGCGCAAGCTCGCCGCGCAGAACGATGCGGTGCAGTCCGAATACCGCGACACCGCCGGCCATTTTCGCGCCTTGCTCGCGGCACGGATGCGTCTCGAGTCGCCGGACGCCGATCTCGATGCGGCGTTTTCTTGGGCCGAGGTGGCGATCGACCAATTGCGCGTCGAGACGACGCCGGGCCACCGCGAGGAGGCGCTGACGGCGGGGTTCGTCAGCTCCGGCGATTCGGCGCGGCCGGGCTTCGGCTGGTACTTCGGCCGCGACGCGTTGTGGACTCTCTACGCCGTCAACAGCTGCGGCGACTTCCGCACGAGCCGCCGCGAGCTCGAATTTTTGTTCGCCAGGCAGCGCGCCGACGGCAAGATCATGCATGAATATGCGCAGACCGCCGCCCTGATCGATTGGGGTTCCCTGCCGTATGAATACGCCGCCGCCGACAGCACGCCGTTGCTGTTGATGGCCGCGGACGATTACCTGCGGATCAGCGGCGACCGCGCATTCATCGCCGCCCACTGGGCGAATTTTGCGAAGGCATGGCGGTTCGAGACCACGCATGTATCCGCCGATGGGTTCTACAACAATTCGCAAGGCAGCGGCTGGGTGGAGTCGTGGGTGCCGAGCATGCCGCAACAGGAAATTTATCTGGCGGCTCTCGATCAGCAGGCGAGCAACGCCGTTGCGGATCTGGCGGAGGCGGCCGGGCACGCCGAGCTCTCGCGCGCGGCACGCGCTCGGGCCACGCGCCTGGCCGACGTTCTGCGCCGGGAGTACTACGAGCCGCAGCGGCATTTCTATGCGTTCAGCCATAATGCCGACGGCAGCGTCGACTCCACGCCGACGATTTATCCCAGCGCCGCATTCTGGGACGGAAGCCTGCGGCTCGCCGACGCCGATCCGATGCTGAGCCGTTGGGCGTCGAGCGAGTTTTCGACCGACTGGGGCGCGCGTGATGTCGGCGATCGGGTCTCGTTCTACGATCCGATCAGTTATCACCAGGGATCCGTCTGGCCGTTGTTCACCGGCTGGTTGTCGGTCGCGGAGTATCGCGCCGGCCAGCCGCTCGCGGGCGAGGCCTCGCTGATGCAGAACGCGAATCTGACCTTCGCGCAGGATCTGGGCAGCGTGACAGAGCTATTGTCCGGTCGATACTTCCAAGTGCTCGGACGCAGCACCGCGCATCAACTATGGTCATCGGCGATGGTCATCTCGCCAATCGTCCGCGGGATGTTCGGACTGCAATGGGATGCGGCCCGGCATGCGCTCAGCGTCACGCCGCAGTTGCCGGCCGATTGGCCGCATGCCGTACTGCACGACGTGCCGATCGGCGATTCCGTCCTGACGCTGTCGTTCGAGCGGCGCGCGGCACAGTGGATCGTCACGGCCACGGGTCCTGCCGCCTCGCAAGTCAAACTCGAATCTCGATCGAGCGGCGCAACGTTCGACCAGGGCCAGCTGCACATTCCGTTGCCGGCCGTCGAGATATCGGTGGCGCACCATCTGCCCCCGTTCGGCGCGACGACGCGGCAGCTCAAGGTTCTGAGTCAGCAATACGCGACCGACGGGTTGACGCTCGAGCTGGCGGCGCCGGGAGGATCCGCCGAGACGCTGGAGGTGCATGCCAATCGGCCGGGATTGAACCTGACGGCCAGCGGTGCGCAGCTGGGCGCGCCCGCCGGAAATGCCCGCCGCTTGCAGATCGGCTTTCCAGCGGGCGCGGGTTACGTGCGGCAGTCGGTGCATCTTGCCTGGTAGGACCGCGATCCTCGTCGGCCTCGTCGCGACAAGCCTCGCCGCGCTTCCCGCAGCGCAAGCGCGAGGCGCGGACTTGGAACCGCGCGGGGCCGATGCCGCCGCGGCGGGTTTCTCGACGCAGAACGGCTTCATCGTCGCGCCGGGGCGACGCGCCGCGGTCTTCGGCTACGCGAGAGGCGGCCTCGAGGTCTGGGCGTGGCCGCTGCAGCTGCTGACGGACTATCGCATCGATTTTCAGCCGCAGGGCGGCACGAGCAGGATCGAGGGCTCCGCGCTGCTGCAGCACGTCGCGGTGTTCCCGGACCGCATCGTGCGCCGCTACGTCGGCACCGACTACGTCGTACGCGAGACGCTCACCGTGCCGTTGCAGGGCGCCGGCGCGTCGATCCGCTATGAAGTCTCCGGTCGCGGACGCATCGACATCCAAGTGCATTTCATGCCGTCGCTGAACTTGATCTGGCCGGCCGCGCTCGGCGGGCAATCGACGCGCTGGGATCCGGCGCTCGAGGGCTACGTGATCGAGGAGCCCGTGCATCATTTCGCGGCGATGATCGCTTCGCCGGAAATCATCGCCCATGACGCGGCGCTGAACCTAAGCAAACCCGCGGGCGCGGGGCTCGCATTGACTCTGCGGCCGCGCGCGGAGCCGCAAGCCATCGATCACGTTCGCATCGCGAGCCTCGCGATCTCCATGCCGGCCGAGCACACCGATGACCTCATCGCCGCCAACCGCCGTTTCGTCGCCGATGCGGACGCGGCGCAAGATGCCTCCGGCGATCATTACCGGCAGCTGCTCGCGAACTCGCTGCAAATCGAAACCCCGGATGCGTCCGTGAACGCAGCGCTCGCCTGGGCGACGATCGCGCTCGATCAGGCCTGGGTGTGCAACGCCGCGCTCGGCTGCGGCGAGGTCGCGGGCTACGGGCCGTCACGCACCGCGCGGCGAGCCCAGTACGCCTGGTTCTTCGCCGGCGATGGCCTCACGGCCGTCGATGCTTGGGTGGCCGCGGGCGACTTATCGCGCGCGCGCGACGAGCTGGAATTCATTTTCAAGTACCAAGACGAAAAAACCGGAATGATCTGGCACGAGCTGGCGCAGAGCGCGAACTTCATCGATTGGCGGCAGCGCTATCCGTATATGTTCGTGCATGTCGACATCACGTTCCAGTTCCTGGCGGCAGTGCAGCGGTACGTGCGCGCGAGCGCCGACGATGCGTTTCTTCGGCGCCATTGGCCGCAAATCGACGCTGCCTATGAATATTGCCGATCGCTGCTCGATGCAGAGACACAGCTGCCGCGGATCCCCGCCGGCAAGGAGGACATCGACGAGCAGCATCGCCTCAAGGACAGCCTCTCGCTGTCGTCCGAATGGATCGATGCGTCGGCGGCGTTCGCCGATCTAGCGGCACAGGCGCGCAAACCTGCGCTTGCCGCCGAGGCGCGGCGCGCGAACGCGGCGGCGCGCGCCGCGGTCGCGGCACGCTACTGGGATCCGGGGGCGCACTTCTGGATGTCCGGACATTCGGCCGACGGACAGCGGATCAGCGGCAGGTGGGCGAGCGGACCCGCCGGACTGCTCGGCGTAGGGGTGTTCGACGCGGCGCAGAGCGAGGAACTGCTCGACCGATTGGCCTCGGCCAGCTTTCAGACCGACTGGGGCTCGCGTGGTCTCGCTGCCGACGCGCCGGAGTACGATCCGAATCTGTATTCGTCCGGCAGCGTCTGGGCGATCGGCACGGCCGGACTTGCCGAGGCGTTCTGGCGCTCGCGGCGCCCTGCTACCGCTTACCAAATCTGGAGTTCCCTGGTCAGCTGGAGCCGGGACGACGCGCCCGGCCACATGGACGAGGTGCTCGCCGGCGACCTGTATCACCCGGAGCTCGAGTCGGTGCCGGCCCAGACTTGGTCTTCGGCGGGATTCCTGGAATCCGCGGTGCGCGGGCTGTTGGGCCTCGACGTGGCGCCGCGCGCTCGCGCGCTGACCTTCGCGCCGTATTTGCCGCCCGACTGGCCGGAGTTGACGGTGCGCCACATCGTCGTCGGCGATTCGCTTGCTGACATTGAAGCTGAGCCGCCAGGCACAAGCCTTGACGCTCGACGTGACTAACAGCGGCGCGCCGCTGACTCTGCATTTCGCGCCGAGCATTCCGGTCGGAGCGCGGCTCGTCGATGTGCGCGCCGGCGGGCGGCTTCTGGCGGGCACGACGGACTCGGCGCCGCAGGATACGCGCGTGCGCGTGGATTTGCCGATCGGCACCGGCTCTACGCGATGCGTGCTCCGCTATGCGGGCGGCCTCAGCGTCGTTCCGATCCGCGTGCAGCCCAGCCCGGGCGATGCAAGCCGCGCGCCTCGCTTGGTCGCGTTCCGTCTTGAAGGCGGACAATTGCGCGCGCGGGTCGAGGTGCGCAGCGATGAGCATCCGGCGGCGGCGTTCGATCTGGCGACCGGCTGGCGCCCGACCGGGGTCGACGGCGGCAGCATCCGCGGCATCGGCGCGAATCGGTATCGCGTATTCGTCGATCCGCCGGCCGCGGCGACTGCCGACGCCGGCTATGTGCGCGCGGCGGTCGGCGTGCGGTTTGCGGCCGGCGATTCGCCGCCGCCGTGAACGGGCGGCGATTGCGATTTCACGATGCCTAATTCACGCATGCGGATTGCGTCGCCTCTTCGGGATAGAGCGCCATCAGTTCCCGCATCACGCCGTTGGTCCAGCCGAAGCCGTCCTGCAAAGGATATTCACCGCCTCCGCCCGGCCGCTCGATATTGAGTACGTCGTATTTCTCGACCAACTTGCCGCTCTCGCGGTACACGCGTTCCACGTTCTGCATCCATCGGCAGGCGATGGTCTCGGCCAGCGGCGAGATCGCGTACCGCCGCAAGCCGGACACGGCGACCCATTGCAGTGGCGCCCAGCCGTTCGGTGCGTCCCACTGCTGGCCCGTGACCCGCGGCGTGGTGGCCAGGCCGCCGGCCTTGAGCAGTTCGCGAGAGGCGGCTCGGGCGACTGCCGCCGCCTGCGGCTTGGATGCCAGTCCGACGAATAGCGGGTAGAGAATCGCCGCGGAGACGCGCGGCACTTGTTTCTTCTTCGTCCAGCGATCGTCACGATAAAGGCCGGCGCCCGCATCCCACAGATAACGGTTCACCGCATCGCGCCGCGACGCGGCTCGACGCTTGAATTCAGCCACGCAGCGTCGGTCGCCGGCGCGCGCGCAGCCGGCGCCGATTGCATTTTCAAGGCCGAACAGCAAGCTGTTCAGATCGATCGGGACGATCTCGGTCGTATCGATGGTCGCGAGGCTATGACCATCGGCGAGCCAGCGGGAGCTGAAGTCCCAGCCGCTCTCGGCCGCCGCACGGACATCGCGATACAGCTGCTGCGGATTGCGTCCGCTGCGCGCCGCAAGTTCGGAGTCTTCCCGATAAGATTCGTCGCGAGGCGTGTCCGCATCATCCCAATAGCGATTCAAATGGGCGTTGTCAGGCATGGCGACGACGCGGCGATGCGCGGTGCCGCGCGCCAAACCCGCCTCTCCCTGCATCCAGAAGGCATATTCGCGGCGCAGCTGCGGCAGATATCGCGCGTAGGCGGCCGCCGGGTCCTCGCTGTTCAACAGCCCGACCATTTCGAAGAAGAACGGCGGCTGCGAGCGGCTCAGGTAGTAGCTGCGTGTGCCGTTCGGCACGTGGCCGTAGCGTGTCGATCAGGTAGGCGAAGTCGCGCACCATGTTCTCGACCAGATCCTGGCGGCCGCTCTGCACCAGACCGAGCATCGTGAAGTACGAATCCCAGTAGTACATCTCGCGGAAACGCCCGCCGGGCACGACGTAAGCCGCCGGCAGCGGCAGCAGCGAGGAGCCGCGCGGCGCCGTTGGCGTCGAGCGCGTCAGCTGATTCCACAGCGCGTCGATATGTTGCGTGATCTGGACCTGCCGCGCCGAAGGCAGCGGCGCCGGCGCCGGCGCGCCGGCCGGCTCCGGCAACAGAAAGTTCGCGGCGACGAAGCGCTGCAGCGCGTCGCGCGAGACCGGGTGGGCGCTCCGGAAGCGGGCCAGAATGTCGGCCGGCGGCGCTTTGGGCACCGCATCGGCGAAGGTCTTGCTGTCGGCGAACAGCCGCGAGTTCTGTACCGCCGCGAACAAGCCTTTGAATATCACTTGCGGCGTCGGTGGGTACGGGGCCTGGCCACTCGGCTGCGGCCGCACGGACGCGGCCGGCAGCAGCGCCAGACTCAGGCCAAGCGCTGCCATGGTGGTGATCAAACCGGTAGTTTTGCGCACGCTTGCCCATCCGTACTTCGTCAACGATGCGGTATCGTCGTGTGTAGGCGACTCGAAGTCAAAACGCCGAGGCCTTGCATTGGCGCGTCGGCCGCTGCACGCTGCCGGCTACGACCGGCGGCCCCGAGGCAGCGGCCGAGGAGCGGCACACACATGTCGGATCACATCGACCACGGGCGGCGTCGAATTCTCGCGATCGGGATGCTCGCGGCCGGAGGATGGAGCCCGCTGGCGGCCGCGGCTCGACGAGGCTACGCAAGCCCAATCGCCGCTCCGCTAGCGGAGCTGGCTTATGGCCAGGTGCGGCTAGGCGAAGGGCCGCTAGCGCGGCAAGCGCGCGAGAATCACCGTTTGGTCCTGGGCCTGGACGAGGATTCGCTGCTGCGGCCCTTCCGCGTGCGCGCGGGCCTAGCGGCGCCGGGACACGATCTGGGCGGCTGGTACGATACGTACGCATTTGCGCCCGGCGCGACCTTCGGACAATGGATCAGCGCGCTGTCGCGCTATTACGCAATCAACGGCGATGACCCATCGCGTGCCAAAGTCCGGCGGCTCGTGCGCGCCTTTGCCGCAACGATCGACGCGAACGGCAGCTTCTATCGCCACAATCGCTTTCCGGCCTATACCTACGACAAACTCGTCGGCGGATTGCTGGACGCCCGGCGGCTCGTCGACGACGATGCCGCGCTCGCGACGCTGGCGCGCGCGACCGACGCGGCCCTGCCGTACCTGCCGCCCCGGGCGATCCCGCGCAACGAGCACGCCCGGCCGGGCGAGGATTTCAGCGAGCACGCCTGGGACGAAAGCTACACGCTGCCGGAAAACCAATTCGAGGCATGGCGAGCCACCGGCGAGGCGCGTCATCTCGCTCTGGCGCGCCGCTTTCTCTATGACGATTTCTTCGCGGCGCTCGCGCGCGGCGACAATGTGCTGCCGGGCAAGCACGCGTACAGCCACGTCAACTCGCTCAGCTCGGCGGCACAGGCCTATCTGTCGCTCGCCTCGCCTATGCACTTGGCGGCGGCCCGGCGCGGCTTCGAGATGATCGCGGCGCAAAGTTTCGCGACGGGCGGCTGGGGCCCCGACGAGCATTTCATCGTTCCCGGCAGCGGCGCGCTCGGCGCGAGTCTGGTCGATATGGCCAAGAGTTTCGAGACGCCCTGCGGCTCCTATGCACACGTCAAATTGACGCGCTATCTGCTGCGCATCACCGCCGACTCGCGCTACGGCGACAGCATGGAGCGGGTGATCTACAACACCGTGCTCGGCGCGTTGCCGATCCAGCCGGACGGACACGCGTTCTATTATTCGGACTACACGCGACGCGCCAAGAAAGCCTTTCACCCCGATCGCTGGCCTTGCTGTTCCGGCACGCTGCCGATGATCGCGGCCGATTACGCGATCAGCGCCTGCTACACCGACGCCCAGGGCATCTACGTCAATCTGTACGTGCCGGCGCAGGTCACGTGGAGCCAAAACAATCGGACCTGCGGCTTGTCGATCGAAACCGACTATCCGTATGCGGACGCGGTAAATCTCGCACTGCGGCTGCCGAGCCCGCAGACCTTCACGCTGAACCTGCGTATACCAGCCTGGACGCGGGGCGCCGGCCTGTGGATCAACGGCAAGCGGGAGATGCGTTCGTTGCGGCCGGGCCGCTTCGCCGCGATCCGGCGCGAATGGCGGCCGGGCGACAGGATCGAACTGCAACTGCCGCTGGCGCGGCGGCTGGAAAGCGTCGATGCGGCGCATCCGCAGACGGTCGCATTGCTCGAAGGCCCGCTGGTGTTGATGCGAATATTGAATGAGGACGGCTCGGCGGGCGCCGCGGTCACCCGCGCGAACTTGTTGGCCGCGGAACGCTTCCGCGACCGCGCGCACGAATGGCGCGCGCGGACGAGCGCGGGGTCCATCCGGCTGAAACCGTTCGGCGACATCGGCACGGAGCGCTACAGCGCCTACCAGGAACTGGCGCCGTCCTGAGTCCGATCCGCCTCACCACCGATGATGCAAAATTTCCATAGGCGGCGATTCGCACGCCGGATCTTTGTTTGCAAACTGGCGGTCGCCGTCGCGTGCGCCGCGGCACATAGTGCGCAAGCGGCCGGTTCGCGATGCCTGCGTGCGGCGCTTCGCACCGCCGATACGACCATCGTGGTCGAAGCCGGCGAGCATGCGTCCGCGCCTGGCCACGCTCGGCTTGCAGGGCGCGAGGGATTGGCGAAACAATGCCGGCGAAGGGCTGCCGGAGACGGTCGAGGTGCGCGGCGCGGCGCGGCCGCTGGTGTGGCGCCTGGATCGCGGCGCCGGCCGATGCGATTCCACGCAGGTTCAATTCGTATACGTCGCGGATTCCCCAAGGCTCAGGCTGATCTGGCGCTGGCGCGCGCGCGCGCGCTTCGGTCCGCTCGAACACACCCTATCGATCGACAACCTGAGCGCCGATACGGTCTGGCTGCCGCTGCAGCCGAGCTTCTCGTTCGACTGGCAGGTCGATCATCGCTTTGCGCTGCAACGATTTTGGGTGGAGAAAGGCGCCGACACGCCGTCCGACGTGGGGACGCATCTCGATCCGCTGCGCGACGGCGATGTTTGGCAGGGCACTTCCAGCACTTATGCTCGCCCTATCGCGGGTCAGCCCCGCGAAATGATCCCCTACTTGCTGGTCGATCGGCCCGTCTGCGGCGCGGCGGGGCTGGTACGTCGGCATCGAGTTCAGCGGACGCACCCGGATCACGCTGCGGCGTAACGGCGATTCGGTGCACGGCACAGCCGGTCTGAATCCGGCGCCGGGCCCCTACCGGACCCGCCTGCCTCCCGGCGGCAGCTTCGCAACGCCGACGATATTCCTCGGCGCATTCGCCGGCGGGCCGGACGGCGCCGGCAATATCCTGCGGCGTTGGGTGCGCGCCGTGCTCGACAATCCGCGCACGCTCAGCGACCCGCGCTACCCGCTGATGGTCAACAATAGCTGGGGCAGCGGCATGGCCGTGGACGAAGCTCTGGCGCACCGGATGATCGTGGATTCGGCGCAGCTGGGGCTGGAGATGTTTCATCTGGATGCGGGCTGGTTTCGCGGCGTCGGCGACTGGCGCGCGGATCCGGCCAAGTTCCCGCACGGCATAGCCAGCGTCGCCGACTTCGCGCACCGCCATGGGCTGCGGTTCGGTTTGTGGATCGACTGGACACAGGCCGGCACATCGGATGAGCCTGGCGCACTCAACGTCAACGATCCCACCGTACGTGACTGGCTGGTCGCCGACCCGCCTGCCGGCTGGAAGCACGCCGAACCATTCAAGGGAATCACGATCGATTTGGGCGTCCCGGCGGCCAAGGCGTGGGCGGCGCGCGAACTCGAACGCATCGTCACCGACGATCACCTCGACATGCTCGAGCATGACGGCTACTTGGTGGCGCAAGGCAGCGCGCGCATCGATCACCCGGCAGCGCCGCCGGATCCTCTTTCGCTGCGGATCTATCAGGATTCGGGGTATCTCTGGGCCGACGGCTCCAATTCGACCGACGTCAGCGATCATGCGACCCGCGCCTATTACGAGATCTACGAGGGGCTGCGGGCGCGCCACCCGCGGCTGCTATTGGAGATATGCAATGACGGCGGCCGCATGGTCGATTTCGGCAGCGCCGCCCACGGCGATTATTTTTCCATCACCGATACCTATGACCCGCTCTCGAACCGGCGCGCCTTCTACGACGCGAGTTTCGTGCTGCCGCCGGCGATGCTGGAAAGCTATGTCGAGCGCTGGCCGACTCCGCGCATCGAGAATTTTCGCTACATGCTGCGCAGCGGAATGCTCGGCTGGTTCTCGCTGATGCAGGACATGGACCGATGGAGTCCGCAGCAAAGAGCCGAAGCGCGCGTGCAGTTTGCGCTATACAAATCGGCGCTGCGTCCGTTGATCCGCGAGGCCGATCTGTTTCACGTCTCGCGGCGACCCGACGGCGTGCATTGGGACGGCATCGAATATTATTCGGCGAAGATGCGGCGCGGCGTGCTGTACGCATTCCGCGGCAGCGCGCCTGATCAAACGATGCACCGATTCCGCTTGCTCGGCCTAGTACCGGGCAAGCGCTATCGTCTGCAATTTGCGGATCAGGGCGCCGCCGCCGATCGCGTCGTGACGGGCCGGGATTTGATGCGAGATGGAATCGCCGTGACGCTCGCCAGGCCCTTATCCTCGGAGCTGGTGTTCCTCGACGAGATGCGCTGAAGCGTCGTCGCGGCGCGCAAGTCGTGTTGCGTATTTGCCACAAGCCTTGCTATTGATAGACATTCGCATTATCTTCGGCGCGGGGGAAAGTCTGCGGCAAGCGTGCGTTGAGGACTGTATTGGCAAAATACAGCGCGTACGCCTGAAAGCCGCCGAAATCCGCGCCGTCGGCGCTCGCCGCGTTCGAAATGGAGAATATCCGGGCCGCCAACATCTGATCAATCCTACGGCAGCTGCAAATCCGCATGTCCGGGACTCGTGCTGCCACAACGAACGTTTTTGGGGGAGGATGAATCATGCGATTGAAAAGCAACACCGCGCGGCGGGCGATTGCCCCTTTGGCCGGACCACGATCACCCAATTCAGAGGTCCTCGCGCGACCGGCTTCGCTTGAGCCGTCACGGCGCTTAGGATCGCGCGCCGCGGCCGCGACGACGCTGGCCGTGGCAGTGGCCGGGATTCTGTATTGCGCCGGCGGCACGGCTTATGCCGCCGACCCGCCCGCCGCAGCCGCGGCGTCCGCCCCGGCGGCGGACGAAGCCGGCGCCTTGCAAGAAATCGTCGTCACGGCTTCGGCCCAGGGCGTCAAGAAGTTGGATGCGAGCTACAACATCGTATCGTTGTCCCTCGACGACATCAAAAACGCGAACCCCGCGAGCGTGGCCGAAATATTCAAACTCTCGCCTGGGATTTGGCCGGAAGCTTCCGGCGGCCAAACCGGCGTCAACATCGACGTGGCCGGCTTCCCCAACGGCGGCGGCGACTCCCCGTACTTCACCACCATGATCAATGGCTCGCCGCTCTACGGCTCGGCGGCTCTGTCGTTCATGGATTCAAGCTCGCTGCTGCGCTTCGACGACACCGTCGAGCGTGTCGAGATCGTACAGGGCGGTCCGAGCGCAATTTTCAGCTCCGGACAGGCGGGCGCCACGGCGAACTTCATCTTGAGGACCGGCTCGGACAAGACGACGGGCTCGGCCGGCTTTACCTACGGATCGGAGGGCTCGGAGCGCGTCGATGTTTTCTTGAGCGGTAAGATCCGCGACGGCTGGTATGGCAGCATCGGCGGCTTTTACCGCGTGTCCGACGGCGTGCGTGACCCGCAGTACCCGTCCGACATCGGCGGACAGCTGACGATGACATTGAAGCACGATCTGGATGGCGGCTCGTTGATGTTCTGGTATCGCAATCTGAGCGACAAGAATCAGTGGTACGCCGACTTCCCCTACATCGAAGCGGGCGGCAAGGCGCAGCCTTATCCCGGCTTCAACCAGCTGAACAGCACCTACAACAGCTACCAGCTGCAGAATTTCCAGATTCCGAGCCCGGGCGGCGGCTTCTGGAACGACAATATCAGCAACGGCCGCGGCGCCCAGTTGAATTACTTTGGGTCGAATCTCGACCTCAAGTTAGGCGGCGGCTGGAAGATCTACAACACCTTCCTGTTCGATGGCGGCTACATCCCCACGAATGCGCTGGTGAACGACGGCAACCCCGTGACGCTGACCGCATTCATTAACGGATTGACCCTTCCATCCGGTTTGAGCCCGACCGCCATCCAGGCCCACTACGCGAACGGCCTGCCGGTCGATCCCAACCAAAGTGTGATCACCGAGCAGGTATGGCAGGTCCGCAAGAAACTCACGAACATCACCGATGAGTTTCGCGTCTCGGAGGACTTCGGCAACGGCAACACCTTGACCTTGGGTGCTTATCTAGCCCATTACACGGACAACGACGCATGGTCGTTGGACTCGCATGTGCTGATGAACAATGTGCCGAATGCAAGTCCGATCATATTGCAGGGCGTCGCCGGTGGAAATATCTACAACGTGACCAGTCCTCAAGGCATTGTGAACGCCAACGGGGGTTACCAAATCCTCGAGCAGGGCAGCGCCACCAATATTGCCGCCTATCTGTCGGACTCCTGGAAAATCGACAAATGGCTGCTCGATGCCGCGGTTCGTCTCGAACATATTGATTTGCAGCAACAGACGACCAATCTATCGCCGGTACAGATGGGGTCACAGTTCGATTTGTGGGACAACGCCGTCGAGTTGCCCAACGGTACGTACTCCTACGCCCATGAACACAACACCATGCCGACGTTCTCGCTGGGCGCCAATTACGAGTTCACCGACTCGATGAGCGCCTATGTGCGCGTCAACGACGGCGTCTTCTTCGACAACTTCGACGCGGTCCGTTGCAACGTGTACAACGGCTCGAACGGCTGTCCCTCGAATCCGCCTCTCAACACGGTGCGGAATTACGAGGGCGGTTTCAAGATCCAGAATCGTTACATGTACATCGACGCGGCGGTTTACGACAAGGAATTCACGGGCATATTGTATCAGCCCATCGATACGAACCATGTGCCGCTCGCTCCGAATGCGACTTACGGCTCCACGGCGCGGGGCGGGCGAGTCGTCGGCAGCGTGAATCCGTTCGCGGGCTCCGACGTCCAGGCGGTGAGGGACTTCAAGATCCTTGTCAATGCGGAGTACGAGAAGGCCCACTACAAGGATTTCCAGGGTTGCTACTTCTACCAGGACATCAACCTAGTAACCCACTGCGGCACCATCAATGGGCAACAGCTCGCTCGCTTGCCGAATTTCCAGATTCGCGTGACGCCGAGCGACACGCAGACCTTCACCTGGGGCGCGGTGACCGAGTACGTGACCTACGAGCACGTCGGTCAGCACTACCAGGACAACACGGGCCTGAACCCCTTGCCCAGCTACTACGACCTGGCCGCCGGCATCGTCACGGAGATCGGCGACAACTGGGAACTTCGTCTGATGGGCTCGAACCTGACGAATCAGATCGGCCTTACCGAGGGCAACGCCCGTTTCGGCGGAAACACCGCGCAGAACGGTGTCAACTTCGGGCGGTCGATCCTGGGCCGCGAGGGCAGCATCGAGTTGAAGTACAAGTTCTGATATCACCCCCTCGCGCCAACCGGCGCGAGGGGGTTTCGCGATTCGCCGCAGGCTCGATGGCTGCACGCAAGGTCTAGCGGGCCGGGTTAGCGGGCGGCAGGGACCACGTCGAACGCAACGGTCAGCCGCGGCTGTTCGCCGTGGAACGGCAGCGTGCCGTGCCAGAAATACGACGGGAAAAGCACCAGTTGGCCGACTTCCGGGCGAAGCGATAATTCGGCGTCCAGCGTCAGGCGTCGTGACCATCCCGGGCGCGCCAAAACTGAGTATTCCTTCGGCGGTGCGTCCCGTTCTCATGTTATCCGGCAGCTGAATATAGCAAGCCGAGGATATCCATCCCCGAGGATGCACGTGGCTGGTGTGATAACCGCCGCCGTGCAGACGAACCGACCAGCTGCCGTTGTAGCGCGTAGCGCCAGAATTGCGGCGCCGTAAGGCATCTTCCCCTTGGCCGATCTGCTCGCGGTAGCGTGCGATCGGTGCGGCAAAGGCGTGAAAAAGCGCCTTAATGACCGGATCCTGACTGCGCGACAGATCTTGGGTGGTCTCGGTGCCCTGGCGCAACGATTGGTAGAGGAGTCGATGGCCATGCGGATTGTGCAGGGCGTTCAAGTGCGACGTCAGTTCCGTCAGGAAGCTGGTGAGATCCGACCACCCCGGAGGTGTCTCGAGGATCTGCGCCAGCACCATGTTGTCGTAGTCGCAGAACGCCTCGTAGCGGGGATCGTTCAATAGCCGCAGCGCGGTGGTTTGCATGGCGATGAGGTATTGATCGTCGGGAGTCGCCTTAAGCAGGGTTGCGCACTCGGCCAATGCTTTGGATCCGTCCCCCACACCCAGATAGGCGGCGCAAAGGAGCTTGCGAGCTGTCGGATTGCCGGGCTGCGCGCGCATCGCCCGTTCTGCGAGCGTCAGCGCGATGTCGGGAGCAAACTCCAGCGCCGCCAGTCCCGCGCGAATGAGCAACATGGGCGGGGCTTGCGGTCGTGCCGCGCGTTCGGCGAGGCACGCGTAAGCGCCGCGCGCGTCGCCCGCTCCCTGCAGCAGGGCGGCTTTTGCGGCCCATAGTGCATCGTCATGCGGGTATTTTTCGAGCGCCTGATCCAGAACGCGCGTAGCCTCGATGATATTGCCGGTGCGCATCCAAATGAGTTGCGCCAGGCTGTTGTGCGCCTCGGTGAGGCGCGGCTCCAGTTTGACGGATTCGCGCAAAGCCAGCTCGGCTTGATCGAAGCGCTCCAATGCGATGAGGCTGCGAGCATGCGTGTGGTGCATAGCCGCGGTCGGTCGGGTGCGGCACAGCGTCTGGCGCACTACACGCTCGCCTTCCTCCGGTTGGTTGGCCGCATTCAACGCGACGGCGAGCGTGTGGCTCGCGACGTGGTTGTCCGGAGCGAGCGCCACGAGACGACGATAGTCCGCCACCGCTTCGCTTTGGCGGCCTAGCGCGGCGTATGCCGCCACATGCAGCGCCGACAAATCGTCATCGGCCTTGCCGCTATTGCACCAGGGTGCCGCAATGTCGAGTGCCGTTGCCGGCTGGCCCGCGTCCAGGTAATGGCGAACCAATAGAAATGCGGCCCGCGGGTAGGGAGGCGAGCCTTGGATCGCCCGCTGCAACAAGGGCACGGCCTCGACGCTGCGACCCGCCATGAGCAATAGCTCCGCAAGGGTGGTCAGCGTGGGAGCCCATTTGGGGTCGATTTCGAGCGCGCGCCGGAGCAGCGACTCGGCTCGGGCGAAGTCGCCCAGGGCTTGTTTGGTGCCGGCGAAACAGCCGCAGGCCTTCCACGTAATCAGGATTTGCGGTCACCAGGGATTCCAATTGCGAGTGCGCGGCGCCGTATTGACCGGATTGCAGCAGGCCGCTGATGCGGCGCATGGACTCAACCAGCATAACTGACATGGAAACCTCTAAAGAGACCGTTGCCGGTGTCTGTGGGAGTCGGGCCAGTGTTGCTCCCTGTTCCGCAACGTGGTTTAAGGGAGTTCGCGAACGCGAATCCGGCGAATCGCGAGGTTCCCGGGATGATCCCCCTGGATACCGATCATGCCGGCCATCGCCAGGCCGTAATTGGGGTACGCCGCGAATTTGCTCGCGGCAACCCGGCTCTTCCAGTCGGCGCTGTTAGCACATAATCGACGACTTTTCGGCCGTTGAGCCAATGCTCGACGTGCCTGCCCCTGACGACGAGTCGCGTTTTGTTCCAGTGATCGAACGGCAGCACGATCCCGGCCGGCGCGCCGTAGAGCGCGTACGCCGACGCGGCGGCCGTCAATCGATCGGCGCCGTCCGGCGCGTTCGCATCGTCCAGCAGCTGGTATTCCGGAGCGCTCCAATAGATGTGATCGTATTCATGGGTGCCGCGATAAAAGATACCGCTGTTGCCGCCCTTGCCGATCTTCCATTGCAGTTCGAGCTCGAAATTGCCGAAGCTCTGCTTGCTCACCAGATCCTCGACCGGGCCCTCCTTGGAGAGCACGCCGCCGGTCACGATGCCAGCCGGCCGGCAATCCGCTTGACTTCCAGCCTCGCCAGGCCGGCGCACTGTGATCCTGCAAGAGCGAACGCCACGGACTCATCGTGTCAGCGGCCACCGTCGCGGAGGCGGACAGCGCCGCCGCGCAACCGAATACCAACGACGCGCAATACCAGTGAGTTCGTTTCATAGTTGCCTTCGTGTTAGATCGCGTTACGGCAGATTCAGCTTTATAAGCAGATCTTGCGGCGGCCCATCGAAGCGGGCAAGCGGCACATTGCCAATATAATTCAAGTCCTTTCTGCCGACGGGACTGGAGTAGAAGCCGCCGGCGGTCAAGTCGCGGTAGAGCGCAAAGAAGCGCGCGGGGGCGCGCCGCGCAGGCTCGGCGCGCGCCTCGTCGCAAATGTCGTCGCAAATCCGGTGTTGCCCCGTGCCGTCCAAGTCGGAAAAACCCTTGCCAAAACGTCGCTCGGCCTCGGCGTCCAACCACGCCAGACCCCCGAGCACGACCGCCCGGTCCGATTGCTGCGCGGGATACGGCGCACTGACCCATTCGTCGATGAAGTCGACCACGCCGACGGCCGAGGCGCTCGGCGAACGGTCGTCGGCGGGGATCATGATGTCGCAGAGGATACGCGCGAGGCGCCGCTCGGCTGCCGTCAGAGTCAGCGGCCACAACTCGCCTGGCCGGTAATCGGCCAGGAGCTTGGGGTCGGTCCCGTAGCCTCGCGCCGGCAGCGCCGATCCGGCGCAGCGCCGCGCGCCGGTCGAGCAGCGGCCAGGCCGCGCTGGCCGCCAGCATCCACTTGATCGTCGTGCGCCGATCCATCACAGCTCCTTGCGCCGCATGCGGTCGAGGATATGGTCGGCCGCGCGCCAGGCCAGAGCCATGATCGTCAGCGTCGGATTCTTGTCGGCATTCGACGCGAATACGGCGCCGTCCGTCATGAAAAGGTTCGCGACGTCCCAGGTTTGAGACCATCGATTGGTGACGGAGTGTTTTGGCATCGGCGCCCATGATCGCCCCGCCGACTTCGTGAATGATCGACCCGCCCGGTGCGATGGCCTTGGCGCCGTCGGTCTGCACCGCGCCGTGCGTGCGGCCGCCCATCGCGCCGATAATATCGGCGAAGGTCTTTTGCATGTGCGCGGCCTGCCCCAGCTCGTGGTCCGACCATTGCCAATGAAAGCGCAGCACCGGGATTCCCCATCGGTCTTTGACGTTCGAATCGATCTCGCAATAGGAGTGTTCATTGGGGATCATCTCGCCGCGCCCATCGAACCAGACGAAGGATCCATAATAGCGGCGCACGTCCTGCTTGAACTTCACCCCGTAACTGCCGCCGGTCAGCCACTCGAGTCCCGCCGCGGTACCGTACCCCGGCATCTTCTTGCCGCCGCCGAACTCGATGTGGTAGCCCCTCGCAAATCCAAGCTTGCCGGCGTGCTGTTGCTGGTAGAGCCACCAAGGAACGTACAGCTGATGGCCGTCGGCGGCGTCTTCGTTGAGCGGCGGCAGGCTCTCGAGCAACGGTACCTGTCCGCTGACGCTGCTGCCGACGGTGTCCATCAAGTATCGACCGACCTTGCCGCTGGAATTCGCCAATCCATTCGGAAAAGGCGCGCTCTTGGAGTTGAGCAAAATGCGGACCGATTCACAGGCGCTCGCGGCCAGTATCACGACCCTTGCGGCGACGTGCCGGCGCGCCCCGCTCGTGCGATCGACGAAGCTCACACCGTTCGCGCGGCCGTCGCGACCGAGCGTCACCTCGTACGCCATCGCGTCGGTCGCGATATCCAGGTTCCCGGTCGCGAGTGCGGGCGGCAAATGCACCGTCGTCGACTGATAGTTCGCGCCGATCGCGCAACCGCGCCCGCAAGGCGTCGCCCAGAGGCAGGCTGCGCGGCTGCGCATGTGCTCGGCGAGGATCCGCTGAGCGTTCGGATTGCCCGGATGCAAGCGCGCCGGCGAATTTCGGTAATCCAGCGGCTGAGTCAACACCGCGCGATGACCGGGTATCGCCGGTATCCCTAAACGCTTCGCGCGCTGCGCGATCAACAGGTCGCTGACCAGAGGCTTCGGCGGCGGCAGCAGGCACCCCGGCGACGAATTCGGCGTGTTCTCCAGGCCCTCGTTGCTGCCGTATACGCCGACCAACATTTCCACCTTGTCGTAGTAGGGCGCGAGATCCTCATAGCCGATCGGCCAATCGAAACCAAGCCCGTCGCGGCTATGCGGCTTGAAATCGTACGGGCCGTTGCGCAGCGAGATGCGCCCCCAGTGATTCGTGCGGCCGCCGAGCATGCGCGCCCGCCACCATTCGAAGCGGCCGGCATCCTCTTCGCTCGCTCGTACATAGGGCTCGCCAGGGACCTGCCAACCGCCGTCAACCGTCGCGTCATAAAAACCGAAGGGCTTGTCCGGCGTACCTTCGGCCGCGAGCGGCGCCAGATCCGGTGTCTGGAACATCGGCGTTTCCTGTTCTGGCGCGTACTTGCGACCGGCTTCGAGCATCAGCACTTTCGCGCCGTCCATACAGAGCGTATAGGCGGATTGGCCGCCGCCGGCGCCGGAGCCGACGATGACGACATCGTAGGCGCTCTTTTGGGCTTTCGCCGTCACGAAGGGCATGAAGTCAACTTACCTGCTTTCGGGAACAGGGTGCAACCACTGCTTAGACGCTGCGCCGGCTCACGGCAAGCCCAGTCACGACCGATAGGCCTCGCGGCCGACACCCTGCACGGCAATGTGCCGCGAGGCGAGCACTTCGTGCTGGAGGGCGTACATCGCCGCCGCGGCCTCGTCGATCGCTCGAGTAAAAGCGAGCGATCCCGCCAGAATCGGCGCCAGCCGGGCCTTGTCCTGGATGCGCGCCGGCGGATACTCGTGCTCAACGACGAGGAAGGTTTTCCCCGGATCGAGACTCAGCAATTCCCGGGCCGCGAGCTGATGGTCCAACCAATCGACCGATCGATTCTGCAGATACGCGAGCGGATCGTGCCGCGCGGTGCCCGGCAGTTCGTGCTCGCAAAAAACGGTCTGCTTCTTCCAGGCATTGCGTTGCTCCGCCGGATCGGTCGACGGCCGGCCGCCGTGCCAGTCACCGCGCTGCATCGTTTGGCCCCCGTAGCCCCAGGCGGAGATTCCACGCGAATCGATGACTTGGCCTTTGACGTGAAAGCCGGAGATCAGAAAGCCGTAGCCGGTGTCCTTGAGGTACTGAAACACCGAGCGTGAATCCTGCCCCATCAGGACGGCGTGCGAGGGGTCGTAGTGAATGCGGAATTGATCGCCGACGCCATGCCGCTCGCAGATCCGGTGCAAGGCAATCCACGGACCCGGAGCATAGGCAATGTTGTTGTGCCATTTATCCGAGATATTCCACCCCGGCATCGGACACTGCTCGACCCGGAACGTCAGGCCGCGGGCTTTCGCTTCCTCGAGCAGAGGCACGAATACCTCTTCGAACATCTGCAAATTGGCGTCCATCTCCAACAGCGGATTCCGGCCCACGAAGCCGCAGACGGCGTCGGTCCCTAGCAGGATCGCGGCATCGAAGACACGCAACATCGTTTGATGTTTCTTGCTGCGCGCCGATGAATCGGGGTCCAGCATGTTGTCGAAGTAGGCCAGATCCGACAAACCGACGTTCGTGGTCTGCATCGCCTTGCGGACGCGTGCTGCGCGTTGCGCGTTGAAGGGTTGGCGCAAATCCAAGGTGTTGGCCACCGGATCGAGCAGCGCGGCGGCCGGCACGTCGCTTTCGGTCGGATGCAGGGCGGCGGAGAGCTGTATATTCGGGCAGCCGATCTGCCTCGCGAACTGCAGCCACTCTTCGATCGCCAGGTCTGGGTCCGCATCGCGCCGATCGCGGGGCGTCAATTCCTGCAGCGCGGCCGTCAATAGACTGAGCTTCATCGGCCGCGGCCTAAACTCGCGCAGCGGCGACTTCGCCGGCGGCGCGGCGGTGAGTTCATTCGCGATCTTATTTGGCATACTCGATGGTCTCATTGCGGAACGTAGAGGCGAACAGCACGAACACGACCGCCGCAAAACCGGCCGGATACAGCCAAATGGCCTTCCAATCGTGGACGCCGCCGGTGAAGTACAGATCGTCGATGCGGCCGGCAGCCCAAAAGCCGACCAGCATGCCGACACCATAGGTCGCCAAGGTAATCATGCCTTGCGCCGCGCTCTTGTGCTGCGCACCCGCTTTGGAGTCGGTATAAATCTGCCCCGTGACGAAGAAAAAGTCGTAGCACGCGCCATGCAGCGCGATGCCCAAGATCAGCATGAAGCCCAGGGCATGGGCATTGCCGAAAGCGAACAATAGATACCGGCAGGCCCAGGCCGACATACCCAGCAGCAGCGTGATCTTCATGCCGAAGCGATTGAGGAACACCGGGATCAACAACATGAACAGCACTTCGGACATTTGACCGATGGTCTGCTTGCCGGTCGCGTTGGCCACCTGAATTTCCGTCAGAAACTGATTGGCGTTCTGGTAATAGAACGCCAGCGGAATGCAGATCAAGATCGACGATACGAAGAACAGCAGGAAATTCCTGTGCCGCAGCAAGCCCACGGCATCGGCGCCCAAGAGGCGGCCGAGGCGCGTCTTTTCATCGATCTTTTGCAGCGGCGGCGTGGACGGCAGCGTAAAGCTGTAGAGGCCAAGCGCGAACGAGGCGAGCGAACACATCAAAAAGGTGTTCCTGAGCAAGCCTTGCGCCATACCGGCGTGCGAATCCCAGCCGAACAGGTAGCTGATCACGAGGCCCGCCACGATCCAACCGATCGTTCCCCAGACGCGTATGCCGGAGAAATGTTTTGACGGATCGTCCATCTGGCGAAACGCGATCGCGTTGACCAGCGCCAATGTCGGCATGTACAGGATCATGTACGCGAACAAGTAAGGATAAAAATTCTCGAAGCGACGGCTGATGAACAGCGCATACATCAACAGCCCGCCGCCGATGTGTATGGCGCCCAACAGGCGCTCGGCGTTGAAATACCGGTCCGCGACGAGCCCGACGATCAACGGCGCAATGATCGCGCCCCAGGATTGCGTGGAGTAGGCAAGAGCGCTTTGTCCTCCGGTCGCATGCAGGTTCGAGGCCAGGTAACTGCCCATCGTGACGAACCAGCCGCCCCAAATGAAGAACTCCAGAAACATCATTGTGCCGAGTCGAATTCTGATGCTGCTGGCCATTGCACCCATCCCTTTCGATCTAGACGCTCAGCCAAATCGATCCGGCCTGCGAGCTCGCCACCGCCTGGGCGATGAACCGCATGCCGCGCAAACCATCGTGTACGCCGGGGTAATCTCGCGCCGGCGGTTGACCCTGGCGGACCCGGCGCACATCGTCGATGAAGCCGCGGTAGATATTGGCAAAGGCCTCGAGGTAACCCTCCGGGTGTCCGGCCGGCAGGCGGACCGCAGCCTTGGCCGGACAGCTGAAGTAGCTCCGGCCCGTCCGCAGCTGCACGCGCGGCCGTCCGACGGGCATATACATCAACGAGTTCGGATCCTGCTGGCGCCACTCGAGCCCGGCCTTTGATCCGTAGATGCGAATCGAGAGCGCGTTCTCCTCGCCGCAGGCCACTTGTGAACAGATCAGCGTTCCCTTGGCTCCTCCACGGAGTCGCAGCAACATATTGGCATCATCATCGAGCCGGCGGCCCGTGACGAGACAGCTCAAGTCCGCGCACAAGGCCTCGATCGGCCGTTCGGTCACGAAATTGAGCAGGCTCTCCGCGTGGGAACCGATATCGCCGACGCAGCCGCTGAGGCCGGCGCGCGCCGGATCGGTTCTCCAGGCGGCTTGCTTGTTGCCGCGATTCTCCAGCGGCTCCATCAGCCAGTCCTGCAAATATTCGACGATGACCTTGCGAATCTCGCCCAACTGTCCGGCGCGCACCATCTCGCGCGCTTCGCGCACCGCCGGATAGCCCGTGTAGTGATGAGTCAGCGCAAACAGCGTCGAGCCGCCGTCGACCAGGCGAACCAGTTCTTCCGCCTCCGCGACGGTCATGGCTAGCGGTTTGTCGCAGATGACGTGGATGCCGGCGGCCAGGAATAATTTGGCTACCGGGTAGTGCAAATCGTTCGGAGTGGCGATGATGACGAAGTCTATGCCGTTGCCGTCAGCCGCCTCCGCCAAGGCCATCTCCCGATATGACGAGTAGCTGCGCTCGAGAAACCAGGCCGCGGCGCTTTCGCGCGCAGTCGCGGGTTCAGAAGACATGGCCCCCGCCACGACTACCGCCTGGCCATCGAGTTCGGCGGCCATGCGATGTACCGAGCCGATGAACGCGCCACGCCCGCCGCCGACGATCCCGGCTCGCAGCCGGCGCAGGGGATGTGCAATTTCGCTGCTGCTCATAGGGGGATCTCGCGGCGCGCCGGTGAAGTGAAATTATGGACCGCCGCCAAGCGGCTTCCAAGCTCGTTCCGAAGCGGGTGAACCTCGGACGCCAAGGCCTCTGGCGTAATGGCGGGTCGCGGCGCATGGTATAGGGTCTGGCGCGAGCGGTCTGTCGCTGGCGGCATGACGCGGGACGAGTTCAACCGGGGCGAACTGCCGCTGACTGCATTGCGGCCGGACGCGCGCCGGATGGCCCCGGCTCATGCTCATATCCGCTGACACCTAGGAGTGCGACATGCGTACTAACGGCATCCTCGGACGCACGGCGACGTGGATATCTCTCGCCCTCATTCCGATTTTCCTAGCGTGCTGCGGCGAAACGCAAGGCAAGCCGATCATCTCCGGCAACACGGCGCGCTTTGAGTTTCTGACACCGTCGCTGGTGCGCATGGAGTACTCGCCGTCGGGGAAGTTTGTCGACGCCCCCACCGCCGTCGTGCAGAAGAGGGATTGGCCGAGCGTTCAAGTTCAAGTGGTAATGAGGGATGGTTGGCTCATTGCCGCCACCAGCGAGCTGACTTTGCATTACCGGCCGGGATCCGGACCGTTCACCGCAGGCAACCTCAGCGTGTCCTGGAACGATCCCTCCGGCACCGCGCACGAATGGCATCCGGGCGACGAAGACCGGCTGAATCTCGGCGGCCTTACCTATTCGCTCGACAACATCAGCAAAACCAACCTCCCGGAAGGACAGTTGGACCTCGAAAGCCCGGTCAACGACATCATTCCGGGGATCGATGTACTCCTCGCCCCCGCAAAACCCGGCCTGCTGAGCCGCAGCGGCTATGCGTTCATCGACGACAGCGGTACCCCGGTATGGAATGCGCGCAAGGCCTGGATCGAGCCGCGGGGCGAACAAAGCGGCTCGGATTGGTATCTATTCACGTACAACCGCGACTACCAGAAGGTGCTCCGCGAATACGCCGAGCTCTGCGGGCCCATCCCGATGATTCCGCGGTACGTCCTCGGTCCGTGGATCACGGATTTCAATTTCGAATATTTTCCCGGTACCGCGCAGACTGCGCAGCCTGAGTTCAAACGGTATGACGAGCGGTACCTGGAGAATGAGGTTTCGCGGCTCCGGCGCAGCCACATTCCCTTTGACGCCTTGATACTGGATTTCGCCTGGCACAACTACGGATGGCAGGGAGGCTATGACTGGAGTCCGCTGATCCCGCACCCCGATCAGCTCTCGAGCTGGCTGCACGGCCAAGGCATCAAGCTCAGTCTCAACGATCACCCGGGCTACGCCAACACCGAAGAAAGCATCCTCTCCTTCAACGACAGCCACGCGCCGAAGGTGCTGCAAGACCTCGGCCGGCCTGTGCCCGCGAAGCCTTCGTTCGATTTGGATATCTCGAAGTCATGGACGTTCTCGACCGATCCGCAAGATGCGGGCCTCGGCCATCACTGGTACGCGATACAGGGGGGCGGCACGCGGTGGCGGCCGATCCGCATAGGGCTGCCGTGGCGGGATCAGGGCTACGCAAGTTATCGCGGCGTCGGCTGGTATCGGGCTTCATTTCAGTTGCCGGCGCGCATCCCCGATGCGCTGTTCCTCTACCTAGGCGAGGTCGACAAAAGTTACCGGATTTTCGTCAACGGCAAAGAGGCGATGCATAGCCACGTACAATGGCCGCGACGCTTGACCTATACCGACATCGCTCCCTACGTCGAAGCGGGCCTGCGAAACGAGATCGTGCTTCGCGTAACGCCGGGCGAGCGCGACAGCGGGATCGTCCGCGGTCCAGCCGCGATCAGGAATGTCCCGCCGCCGAGGCGGATCTATTTCGACCTGTCGAACCAGCAGCAGGCCGCGGTGTTCATGCGCGACTTGCACAAGCCGCTGATGCAGCAAGGCGTGGATGCCTGGTGGGTCGATGGCGGCAGCGGCGCCGTCGACATGCCCGGTTTGAACAAGCAGCTATGGACCAACAAGGTCTTCTTCGACTATACGCAGCGGGAGAGCGGCCAACGCGGCTTCATTCTTGGCCGCTACGGCGATTGGGGCAGCGAGCGGTATCCGGCGTTCTTCACCGGCGATACGTATTCCGAGTGGCCGGTGCTCGCCTACGAGATCGCGTTCACCGCTCGTGGCGGCAATGTGCTGGTTCCCTACATCAGCCATGACATCGGGGGGTTCCACGGCACTAAGATCGATTTCGACTTATATGCGCGGTGGATCGAGTTCGGTACGTTCAGCCCGTTGTTGCGGATGCACAGTGCCCACGAGAACCCGCGCGAAGGCAACCTGCGCATGCCCTGGGTATACGGCAGCCGAGGCGTGGCATTGATGAAGAAGTACTTCACCTTGCGCACGCAACTGATCCCGTTCCTATACACCTTGGCCTGGCAAGCGCACACCGAATCGATGCCGCTGCTAAGGCCGCTCTACCTGCAATATCCGAATCTCGAAGAGGCCTACCGTCACTCCCACGAATACCTCGTCGGCGAGGACATGCTGGTCGCGCCGGTGCTCGATCCCAGCGGCAATCGCAAGGTCTATCTGCCACCCGGCCGGTGGATCGATTTCTTCTCCGGCCGCCGCTACGACGGGGGCGGCAGTTTTACCGCGCACTATGCGGTCGATCAAACGCCGGTGTTCGTCCGCGACGGGGCGATCATTACCGAACAAGCCGTTAGCGACTTCTCGGATGCGAAACCACTGGACAGCGTCATACTCAACGTCTACGGATCCGGGGCGGGCCGTTTCGAGCTGTACGAGGATGACGGGAATTCACTGGCCTACCTCAAGGGCCAGTACGCGCTGACGGCGATGAGCTACGAGATGGGCGGCGATGGCCTCCATCATCTCCTGATCGGCCCGACCGAGGGTGCGTACGCCGGCGAGGTCCGGTCACGCTCCTACGAGATTCGCATTCACGGCGCCGGCCGGCCGTCGTCGATTTCCGTCGACGGCACGCAGATCGATCATTGGACCTGGGACGCCCGGTACGCGACGGCGCGCATCGTGCTGCCCAAACGTGCGGTAAAGGACCGAATCAGCGTGGCGTGGCGGTAAGATCGAGCGCGCCGGCCGAGTGGCATCGGGTCCTCGCGGCCTCGTTGCGCCAGCATCCTGGCGAGTCGCCTATTCGTCGTCTTCCGAGTACTCGCGCGGCAGCAGGTGCGCGATGCCTTTGTGGCAGTCGATGCAGGTTTTGCCTTGAGCCTGGGCCATGCGGTGGTTCTGTTGAGCGCGCGGGCTCTGTTTGCTCGCCATCATCGCCGCGAACGAATGGCAATTGCGGCACTCCCGCGAGTTGCTGTCTTTCATCGTCTTCCAGACGTGCTGCGCGAGTTCCATGCGATGGGCTTCGAACTTCGCTTTCGTGTTCACCGTTCCCATTAACCAGTGGTAAACCTCGTTGCTCGCCTGAATCTTGCGCGCCATCTTGTGCATCCAGTCCTTCGGCACGTGACAGTCCGAACAAATGGCTCGAACCCCGGTTCGATTGCTGTCGTGTATCGTGCCTTTGTACTCCTGATAGACGTTGTCGCGCATTTCGTGGCAAGACGTGCAGAAGGCGATCGAATTCGTGGCTTCGAGCCCGGTATTGAAGCCGCCCCAGAACACGATGCCGGCGATGAATCCGGCGACCAGAAGGACCAGCACCGAATACTTGGCGCTCGGGCGGCGTAACGAGCTCCACGCGCGTCGCAGGAATCCAGGGGGCTTGCTGTTCATAGGTTCATCCGAAGGTTGAGTGGATGGCGGCTCAAAAGCGAGCTGAGTACGACAAGACGATCACGTGCACGACGTAGCTGGGAGATGTCTGCAGACTCGGCAGCACGCCGGACAGGCCGCCCAACTGCAGGCCCTGATAGGCGTAGTCGGACGAGTACATGTCGGCGAACAGGTACGTGAGGCCCAAAGCCGAGTTCTTGCTCAAATCGTACCGGGCGTTCAACCGTATCTGGAACACGTCATCGATGACGGACGGCAACGGCGACGCCGCGATGAAGTACGCGGCCACCGTGCCGGCCGGCGCGCCGGCGACGGCCAGCGGATTGTTGGCGTAATTGCCGCCTTGGACGTCGTTGGAATCGGACGAGCGGCTGAAGGTGAACTGGGCGCCAAGATCGAGCTTGCCGTGCGCCAAGTTCTTGCGGTCTAGATTGAGACCAACGACGTTGGTCTTGTTGTGCATGTCGGTTTGCCAATTCAGGCAAGGGTCGATTTTGTTGCTGGCGTTGCGCAGCGCGATCGTGGCGAAGCAGCCGCCGGAGATGGCCGTCGCGCCGTTGACCGCCGCCGCCGCGCTGTTGGCGGTATACGAATTACCGGCGCTTTGCGAATGCTGGTCCTCGTAAGTATAGAAAATCGACATGCTCACGTTTTCGGTCGGCGAGTAGCTCGCATCGAGCGTTGCGGCCAAATCACGGTCGCTGAGCAAGCCGTAAACGGATTGATTGTAATCGTCGATGCGATAGTCGACGTTTCCCTGCACGTCCAGCTTATCGGTCGCCTGCCAATCGGCGTTGCCGCGCACCCGATTGCGATTGCGAGGCGCCGAGTTGTAGCGCAATAATCCGAGGATCTCGCTGATGCGGTTTTGATTCTGATACGCGGTGTTGGCGAGCGCGTTGTTGAGCGGGAAAAACAGGTTCGCGTTGCCGGTCGTGGCGCCATAGCCGGCGACGGGCCCGTAACCGGTCAGCCCATTGGCCAGCATGTATGCGTAAGCGGAGAGTCCGCCGGTGGCCCCGGTCGGGCTGACGCCGGCCATCGGCACCAAGGCGAGGAAGGCGTTCGGATTCCAAGACCCGACATCGCGCTTCGAATACAAATAGCTCAAGCTGGTATTGAAATTGGACTTCGGGTTGGAGCGCAATTCCAGATTCGCCGAATTCTCGGTGGTGACATCCGCATCCATGCAGTCGATCCAGGTTCCGCTGCACCATCGCTTGATCCGCTGAAATTCATACCCTGCCCTGAGCAGTTCGGTCGGCGTCATGTTGAATGTCGCGTCGCCGTTGACCTGATCGAGCCGACGGCTGTACGGGCGGTTCTCGTTGACGTTCACGTTGCTGCTGAGCAGCGCGGCGGGTACGCCGAGCGCGCCGCTGAAGGCGGTATTGATGGGGTTCGCGCCCGGCGCGGTATTGGCGTCGTAGTAGGCGTAGATGTTCACCGGCGTTTGATTGTCGTGCTTGTCGAATTTGTAGCTCAGGCCGAGGTTCAGATCGTTCCTGGGCCGGCTGGTGAGCTTGAGGTTGAAGGCTTCCATGACGACCAGCCCGTTGAGCGACGCGACGGGCACGAGTGGCGTGCTGGCGCTCGTCAGGAACGAGTCGTTCTGCGTATTGCGCGTATAGGCGGCGCTGCCGACCACGCGGGTCGTCGCGCTGAAGTCATAGCGCCCGGACAGGGCCAGCTGATGCGACTGATTGCTCGGAGCGCTGCTCATCGTCATCGTCGTGGCGGGCTGCGCCCAGTTGGTCCAGGTCAGGCTATCGACGCGATTCTTGAAAAACGAACCGTTGTAGGCGAACTGCAGGAACTCGTGCCGGTCGTGATACCCGAGCGCAACGGCAATTTGATCCGTCGTTTGGTCGATCGGATCGGCGAGCACGGTGGAAATGTCGCCGCCCGTAGTCGCGGTGATGCTGCCCATCGGCTTCGCGCCGGTTCGTTCCTCATGCCGGCCATTGACGGTGATTTCCCATTTGGGCGTGGCCAAGTAGGAGACCCCGGCGTCGTAGCGCTTGCGCGTCGTCGATAGATCATCGCGCAGGAAGGACGGCAAGTCGGCGCCGATCAAGGCCTGCGATGTCGCGAGTTGCGCGACCGTGGGGGCCGTCAGGACGCCCGCGACGAGCGCGCTGGAACCGGCTACCGCGCCCGACAAGCCGCGCGCATTCGGCGACGATGCGCTGACGCGGGGAACCACCGGTACCACCCAAGTCGCCGGCAGGCTAAGGACACTCGAGCCTACCCCGATGTAAGGGGAATAATAGCTGTCGGTGATGTTGTGCGGTATTTCGTCGAAACCGAGATTGACCCGAAATAGCCCCTGCTCGCCGTATTCGCCGCTGAGTTTGCGCGTATCGAGCCCGAGATCCGTCCCGCGGAGCCGCCACCGCGTCGGATCACTGCTGTCGTAATTGCCGCCGCCGTAGATGTCGAAGCCGCCGACGCCGTATGTACCGCTCTTCTCGAGCCCGTTGTACTCGCCGAATTTGTACGAGGGCGCCGTCACGCCGCCGACGCCGAACTCGATGCTGCTGATCGGTTTCGTCAGCGCATCGATGGCCGCTTGATCACTTTCATCGTCGGCGGCGGAGGCGGCCGCGGCGAACGACGAGCCGGCGATCAGCGCCGCAGCGCAAAGAATCGCGGCGCAACGCCCGGCCGGCGGTTGATCGTGCTGCGAGGCATTTCTTTTCATGACTTCACTCCTATCCCGGGCTCCTCCGCTTAGCGTTGGAACTTGGCTCCCGCCGGGGAATTCGACCCGTGAATCAACACATGGCAATTCAGACACGCGCGTCCCATCAGCTGCGCCCGAGCGGCGGCATTTGCGAGCGGATTGATGCCGCCCACCGTCGTCAGCGCGCCGTTTTGCAGATTCGCGCCGCTGTTGACTTGCGCGGCATGATCGCCGCTATGGCATTCCTGGCAGAGAAACGGCACGCGTGTCTTCAATAGCGTTGGGTTCGTGCTGCCATGCGGGGTATGACAGATGGTGCAATCATCCGACACCGGCTCGTGCTCCCAGAGGAACGGTCCGCGCCGGTCGGCGTGGCACATGTAGCAGGTCTCGTTCACCGAGTCGCGCACCAGCAGGTGTGGGCCGGTGGAGCCATGAGGATTGTGGCAATCCGAGCAGGCCATTTTCCCGGCAAGAATCGGGTGCGTCGAGAAGAGATGGATTTGCGCGCGCTGCGTCTTGTGGCAAGTAAAACAGACGTCGGGTTGGGTCGATTTTTCGAGCACAGGGTCGCGGGCCGTATGGATCCGGTGACAGGCGACGCAAGCGATGTCGCGGCTCTCATGCTGACTGCCCATCCAAAAATTGCGCTTGCCGTTGTCGTGGCACTGCAGACACGTGCCGGACTGCACCTTCGCGCTCGTCTTGCTGTGCGCGCCGAACACCACGTCTGGCTCGGTGCGCTTGTCACCGGTACCGCCGATGTTCTTGACGTGCGCGATGCTCGCTCCGTGACAGGACTGGCAGCCCGGCGTGCGCTCGTCCGCTTTGACTCCGTGCCGCGTCTTGTACATCGCGAGGATCGGCTTCGTCTCCGACTCGTCATGACAGCTGGTGCAAACCTTGTCGCCGGCAAGCGTACGGTCGGGCGCCGTTTGATCCGCGGGCGCAGGGACGGGCCCGGGGGCTTGCTGCGAATGCGAAGTTTGCGCCGTTAGTAAGGACGCCAGGCCGAGACTTGCGCACAGCATCGCGTTCTTGAAGATTTTCATCGCCGCTTCTCCCATTTCGACGCCTCGGCCAGGCGCGTCCTCTATCGCATTGCGCGCCTCGCCGCCATCGCCTAAGGCTTGGTCCCGCCTGGCAGGGAAAGAATCCAATCAATGAGATTCTTGATTTCTGCCGGGTCTTTGCTCTTGACGATCTTGTGAGCTTCCTCGTGACCGTCCGGGAACTTCGCCATCTCGCCGCTGGTGATGTGATGAATCAGCTTGGCTTCAGCGCCTGGGTTACCCTGGTATTTGGCCGCCACATCGCGCCAAGCCGGCCCATCCTTCTTCTTTTCGACGGAGTGGCATTTGAAGCAACCGCTTTGGCGAGCCAGCATTTTTGCGGCCTCGGCATCTGCGGCGTTGGCATTGGGCGCAGCGAACATGCCGCCGAAGGCGACGCAGCCCGCAAGCAGAAAGCCGGCGCGAATTCGATTGTTCATGTGTGAATCCCTGAGTGAGCAGTTGGCTGAAGCTGGCGGCCATCTTGAACGATCGGGGCGCGCGGCGCCTTTCGCACTAACCGAATGTGATTAGGGGGAACTACAGAGTGCGCCGCTTGTCGGCGCGGCGCGCCGTTCAGTTTGGCAGCGTCGGATCGGGCTCGTCCGGCAGCGGCCCGGACAGAGAATCGAGGAAGGCTACCAACTCGGTAACTTCCGCGTCGGTCAGCGTGCGCGACAGCTCCATGCTCCCCATCACCCGCACCGCGTTGTCAAGCGTTGCGACGGAACCGTTATGCATGTATGGCGCCGTATATTTGAGGTTGCGCAACGAAGGGACCCTCCATTGGTAGCGGTCCACGTCGCGGCCGGTCCATTGGTAAAGGCCTTGATCTTTCGTCAGCCCGTAGCTAGCGACGAACGGGCTGCGAGGATTGCTCGGAAACCTCATGACGAAGGCGATGCCCGTGCTCATGGCGGGGCCATTGAACCCCGCGCCTTGATGGCAGCGAGAGCAGCCGAATTCGCCAAAGTCCTGCATGCCGCGCAATTGCAGTTCCGTCATCGCCTGCTTGTCGCCATTGATGTAGCGATCGAACGGGGAGTTGGGCGTCACCAGAGTTCGCTCGAACGCGGCGATGGCCTTGACGGCGTTTTCCGCGGTCACGGCGTCACCCACGCCGAAGGCGTTCTCGAAATAGCGCCTATAGCCCGCTATGCTCTTCAGACGAGCCGTAACGTACGGTAGATCTTTCATTCCCATATCGATGGGATCGAGAATTTGCGCCGTCGCCTGGTCTTCCAAGGTGTCGGCATGACCGTCCCAAAAATACGACGTCAGGAAGCCGACATTCCAGACGGTCAGCGCGTTTCGGCTGTCCCGCTGGCCGTGCACCCCGATACTGGTGGGCTGATTATCGGCGCCGCCGCGCTTCAGATCATGACAAGTGGCGCAGGATACGGTCGCGGACTCCGAAAGGCGTTTATCGTAGAACAGCATTCGACCGAGTTCCGCCTTGGCCCGCGTGGTCGGGTTCGATTTAGGTTCAGGAGCTCGCAGAGGAAGGGATCTCCAGACATCCTGCGCACTCGCTGCGGCCCCGCTCAAAGCAATCAAACAGGCGCAGGTCTTGACTAGGAAATTCATGAAATCGCCCCCTTAGATTGCCGCCGTGCCGATGCATCGTCGCCGCATTCACGCACGGAATCCGAATCGCAATGAGGAACCAAATTGTAACGAGCGCGATATGCGCGGAAATACGTACTTGCCGAAGCGACGACGCCGCGGCTGCCCGGACGGCTAAGGCGATCGATCGGCGGGGGCGGCGGCTAAACGCCGGATGTGTGCGCGCCCGGCTCGGCGCGCTCGAATTGTTCGAATTGCTCGACGACAAAGCGGTCCGCAAAACTCGGTCCTGTGAGCTTTTCCACAAAACCGCAGTGCCCGCCGTGGTTCGTGCGTACGACCGTCAAACGCGGGGACGGCAACACCCGCTTGAGATCGTCCGCCGGAATCATCGGATCGTCGGCGGCGAGCAGCAGACTTGCCGGCGCGCGCAGAGCGACGAGCCGCGCGCCGGTGATCGCGTAGCCATCGAGGTAGGCATCCAGGCTCGCGAACTCGGTATGCTCGCGTACCAGGCTTGCGGTCATGGCGCGCAAATCCGCGCGTCTCAGGAGCGGTTCGAAGTCCGGCAACACCGGCCATGCCCGCTGTTTCTTGCGCAACGAGCGTGACCAGCGCCGCACGAAGTAGCGGCGATAGATCGGCCAGCCTCGCTCCAATGCTTCGAGCGTCGCCGCCGGATTCAGCACCGGAGAAACGGCGACCGCCCCGGCGACCGCCGCGGGCGCGTTCGAGTCGGCCGCGACGCGCAGCATGAAGTTGCCGCCGAGCGAGAATCCGGCCAGGTACAGCGGCACCCCGGGAAAGCGCTCCGCCACCGCTCGCGTTGCGCCCACCACCTCGGGCAATCGACATGAATGGAAGATCTCGCGATTGAGGTGGTGCGTCTCGCCATGGTCGCGCAGATTCAGGCGCAGCACATCGAATCCGCGCGCCAACAGCTCGGCGCCCAGCGACAACACGTAGCACGAGTCGGCACTGCCTTCCCAGCCGTGCAGCACGACCGCGATGCGCCGGGAAATGGGCTCGGCCGGCGTCGCGCTCGCCCTGCCCGTCGGCCGCCCGATCATGGCGGCCCGGCTCAGAAATCCCTCCAGCCGGACGCTCTCGCCGCAATCGAGCAACAATCGCTCGGAACTCGCCAGCAGCGCCGCGGCGCGCCGGCGTATCATCCAGCGCGCCGGCGGCAGATTGCTGATCGTGGTCTGCACGTGGGCGTTGCGCAGCAGGCCGCGCGGCGAATATGGCGGAATCTTCGTCAGCGATCGGCCTGCGAATGCTGACCGAGCGGAATAGCGGCCTTGATGCAAGGATATCCGCACTTCGTCGATGACAGGTTGCCGAAGCCGTGTTTCACGAGGTATCGCTTCAAAGATCGCCGCTTCGATATCATAGCATCGACGCGCGGGGAGCCAGGCGCTTTAAGGCGATTGCCGTCGGTCCCGTGAGGGTACTCGACCGCTATCCGCCTTGAGTCCGTTCCGGGTTCCTTCCCATCCGGCATCGCGCATACGCTCAATCTCTGCCCATAGGTCGAAAGCGAGGCCACGAACCGCGCGCTGCTTGTACGGCCTTGAACTACGGTCGGGAATCGAGCGTCCAACCATGCTCGAGCAAGCCTCCGCAAACAACTCGACCGCGCCGGCGCCGATCGGCTTGCCCCGCAAAACCTCCGCCACGCGATCGTCGAGAAATGCCGTTGGAGCGACCGAGCCGAACGCAATCTTTGCTTCGCTTATGATTTGCCGCGTCTCGTCCAACTTCACAATCATCGCCGCGCTCAGTTTCGCAACCGCCACGGACGAGCGCGCACCGACTTTGGCAAACGCGCTGCTTTCGGCTTCAGACAGCGGGGCGAATGAGAAATCGATGATCGCTTGGCCGTGTCCAAGGGCGGTCTTGCCGGCGTCCCCCAGCAGATCCCGCAGCGGCCGCCGCTCGATGTTACCGGTACGATCAAGGATACCGACCTTCGCATCGAGGACCAGCAGCGCCGGTAACGCGTCGGCGCAGGGAGAGGCGTTGGCGACATTGCCTCCTATGGTCGCGACGTTGCGAATTTGCTCCGAGCCCACATGAGCAGCCGCGCGAGCGAGACATCGGGCGCGGATCCCAAGCGTCGCGTCGCGCTGCAATTGAGCGAACGTCGTCATCGCCCCTATCCGGATCAGGCCCCGCTCCATGCGAATGAACGTGAGCTCCCGTAGTCCGGAAAGATCGATCAACAGGTCCGGACGAGCCCCTGAAGCACGCATTTGCAACATCAGGTCAGTACCTCCGGCAATTAAGCGGCTATCGGCTGTTGCGCGGTCCAAAGCCTTTGCGAGGCTGGCGAGGTCCCGGGGCGCGAGCAGTACGGGGCGATTCATCTCGCGCCGCCTTGCTCGTCGGAAGCTGCAGCTGCCACCGCCTCGATGATGGCGGCGTAACCGGTGCAGCGGCATAGGTTGCCCGCGAGCGCACGCCGTATCTCGTCATGTGACGGATTTCCGTTGCGCGCCAACAAGGCTGTCGCGGACATGAGCATGCCCGGCGTGCAGAATCCACACTGAACTGCGCCAAGCTCGACGAACTTCCTCTGTAGCGCGCTTGGCTGACCCGCGCTCGCCAGTCCTTCAACCGTCTGTATCGATTTGCCCTGAACCTGCGCGGCGAATACGAGGCAGGCATTGACCGCCTCCCCGTCAATCACGACGGTGCAAGCGCCGCACTCGCCTTCCCCGCACCCCTCCTTGGTGCCGGTCAACGCTAACCCATTGCGCAGCACGTCGATCAAGCGATCGTCGGCCGCGACCTCGAGATTGACCGCTATACCGTTCACGATGGCGCTCAGCTGCACGAGATCTCGCTCCCGCCGGCTCCAGCGGTGCCTTCGAGCGTCGCCACGATCCGCTCAGGCGTCAAAGGAAGCGTCGTCATCGCTGTACCGAGCGCTCGGTTGACGGCGTTGGCGATCGCCGCCGCCGTTGGCACCGTGGCGATCTCGCCGACGCTCTTCGCGCCGTACGGTCCGTCATCGCCATCGTGCTCGACGAGGAGCACCGTTACCGGCGGCATGTCCACTGCATTGACGAGATGGTAGTTCTTGAATCCGCCGGCGCCGGTCCGGCCGGCATCATCGATCACGACCTCCTCGCACAGCGCGCTGCCGATGCCGGCCTGAATCGCGCCGCGACATTGGCCTTCGACCATGCCCCGATTTATCACTCGCCCAATATCGACGGCCGTCAGCATCTCGGTCACCCGGGTGAGACCGGTGTATGTGTCCACCTCGACTTCGGCGAACTGCACGCAATAGGACCCGGGATTGGAGGTTCCTGTGTACGTATGCGTCACGATCATGTCGCGCCCATGGCGCATGCGGGCGTCCTGAACGATCTGCGGATACGATAGACCTGTGCCCGCGGCCCCGATGCGCTGCACGCGACCGTTGCTCGCCTCGAGCATCGCATCCGAAACATGCAGCAATTCGGCCGCCGTCCCTACCAGTCGATCGCGGAGTTTGGCGGCCAACACGCGGGCGCTCGCCCCGCAGACATAGGTCATGCGGCTGCCGAAGCAACCGAAGTCATACGGCGTGGCTTCACTGTCGGCCTCGCGCGCCGAAATCGTTGCTGGCGGCACATCGAGTTCTTCCGCAATGATGGTTTGCAGGGTGACGGCGCTTCCCGCGCCGACCTCATGTATGCTCGCGTTGAGATCGAGGCTGCCATCCTCGTTCATTTTGAGCGTCATCGTGTTCGATTCTCGGAATGTGTCGCTCAAAATGCCGTTCTTGTGGGCGCCGCAGGCGAGTCCGACTGCCTTGCGTATGCGCCCGGACCCGGGCGGCCTGGCCGACCGTTCGCGCCAACCGAATGCTTCGGCCCCCCGCTCCAGACATTGCCGTACCCGGGCCTCACCCACCGACCGGCCGCCGACCGGATCGGTATCGCCCGGATAAACGAGGTTGCGCAGACGCAGATCGATTGGATCCATGCGCAAACGCCGTGCGACCAGGTCCAGGTGGATTTCCGCGCACGTCGCGATGTCCGGCGCACCCCATCCGCGCATGCCGCCCGCAACCGGGGTGGTGGTATAGGCGACGCGACCCCGATGTCGATAGCGACCGACTCGGTACAGGCGCGTCAGTTTGTGAGCCATGGCCTCCGCATAGTTCGGCGAGCTACTGGCATAAGCGCCCGCCGACAGTATCGTCTCAATATCCAGTTCGAGCAGGGTGCCGTCGGCGCTGACCACGCTGCGCACGACCGAGCATTGTTGCGGGCGGACCATGGTTGCGCGGATGCAGTCCTCGCGATCGAGTGTCAATGAAACCGGCTTGCCGGTACGAATCGCAAGATAAGCCGTCACCGGCTCGAGTATGGCTTCCTGTTTTCCGCCGAACGAGCCACCCATCGGCACCTTGATGACCCGAACCCTGTTGTAGGGGAGTCCGAGAAGGTCGGCGACTACCGTGCGAACACCGTAGACGCTCTGGCACGGAGTCCAAATCGTGAGCTTGCCCGATGAGTCGAAATGCGCGAGACAAGTGTGCGGCTCGAGGGCCGCGTGATGAAGCATCTGAGTCCGTACCGCGGTGCGGGTCGTCACCGCACCGGATGGCAATGGCTGCGGCTCTGCGCTCTCGTGATCGAAACTGTGCACCAAGTTCCCGCCGGAGTGCACGAGCGCCGCTCTTGCTGCCAGCGCCGCCTCGGCGCTGAGCACCGACGGCAGCTCGGTGTAGATGACGTCGATCAGCCGTGCGGCCGCTCTGGCCGTCCCCGCGCTGGAGGCAACGACCGCGGCGACCCGGTCGCCGACGAAGCGCGCCGTCGAAGCGAACAGGGTCTCATCGTCGACGCAACCGTCCTGTCCGGGGATGATTCGGTAGCGGCAGTACGCGGTCGCCGGCGCGTCGTGATGCGAGTAGACGCCCACCACTCCTGGCACAGACAGCGCTTTTGTCGAATCGATCGCGCTCACGGTTGCATGCGCGTGCGGGCTCAAGACCAACTGCGCGAACAGCATTCCCGGCAGCCGCAGGTCGGTACCATAAACCAATTCGCCTTTCGCCTTGCCGGTCGCATCGGGCGCCGCGAAACTTCGTCCGACGTATTTATACGTGTTCGCCATCGGTGGTCCTTACGCGGACCGCATCGAGATCGGCACGAACTCCGCGAATGGACGAAGCCAAACCCGGATGCGCACCGACGCTAGTACACAGTCGACCTTAAAAGCTGCCGTAACGGTGCGTCACTTTATCAGGCTTCGAACCGCCCGACACCGAGGGATGCCGCACCGTTCGGCTGTCTGCGCGCCCACCGGCGAGATGCTTCCGAATCGAGCAATCCTATAGGTAGATTTGCGAATGGCGCGGCAGCGCAACCCGTGCGAGCCTGCAGGCCGAACCGATTCCTCGAGCGCTTAAAATTGGCGTTCGCAATGCGGAGGCGTTGATATGCGCGCGGCATTCATGACGATTTCACTGTTGTGCGGGATGTATGCGCCGACGTTGGCGTCCGCACAGATCAGCCTTGGGTTCAACACGCCCGGCCTCAGCATCGGCATCAACCTGCCGGTCTACCCCGACTTTGCGCCGGTGCCCGGCTACCCGGTGTACTACGCACCTCAGGTGGACGCGAATCTGTTTTTTTACGACGGTATGTATTGGACCTACACTGACGATAATTGGTACGCCAGCTCTTGGTATAACGGTCCGTGGGACTTGATCCAACCCGAGCTTGTGCCGTATTTCGTATTGCGCGTGCCGATTCTCTATTACCGGCGGCCACCCGTGTATTTTCAGTCATGGGACCGCCGGCAGCCGCCGCGCTGGGGTGAGCACTGGGGTAGCGGTTGGGAGCAGAACCACCGCGATTGGGATCGGTGGGACCACTCGCGGGCTCCGTCCCGCGCGCCGCTACCGAATTACCAACGACAATATTCGCGCGATCGTTACCCCAGCGCCGCCGAGCAGCGCCAGCTGCATCAGCAAAATTACCGGTTTCAGCCGCGCGAGTCGGTCGATCGCCAGCTGCTGCGTGCCGCGCCGGCACGAGATCAATCGCCTCGGCAAGACCGGCAACCCCCTAATCAGCGTCCCGTCGTAACCGCGCCCGGAGCGTCACGACCGGAAGGGGGCCGTGCTGCGCAGCCGATGCGACGCGCACCGATCGAACGCCCTCAGCAGCAGCAACTGCGGACTCAGCAGCGCGCACAGCCGATGCCGCAGCGCGCACAGCCGATACCGCAGCGCGCACAGCCGATGCCGCAGCGCGCGCAGCCGATGCCGCAGCGAACCCGGCCAGGGGCTCAGCCGTCGAAAGGCAAGGATCCGGGGTCGCCGGGCGGTCGGCCGAACCACGCTGGGCCGAATCAGCCCAGATAGCGGTGGCGTCGACGCTAGTGGCGGTGGGTCCGTGCAACGCGGTTCGCCGAGCTGATTCCTCGGGACCTCACGCGTCAAATGCCACGGCGAGACTCTCTTGCCGTGATCTGCAGTCGGATGACCTTGGCGCCAATGCGAATCAATGTCGCCGCGGGTCGCTGGCCAACAGAAGCCCTGGCACGCATATTTATAGGGTTGTCGCCGGGAATTCGCTACCTTTCCAATGGTTTACCGAATAGGCGCAGCGATCGCAGCGCAAGAGAAATGTGATGGGCAGCGTGGCAACGGGCATCCGGTCGTAGTTTAATCGCCTAAAGCTTGGAACGGAGTTCATCCCGTGCGCAATTCGATGGTCGATTCGGTATCGTTCGATTCGTGCAATGCCTTCGCCGCGACGACGGATAGTGGCGGCTGGAGCCCGTGGGAACGGTCGATGAAGCCTGTCAATAATGATCTTCTGTTGCTTCTGTTCCAGGACGCAGAGTCGCTGAGCACGCTGCGCAGCGTCGCAAAAAGACTCGGCTGTGAGTGGGTCGAAGCAGACTCGCAAGAATCTCTCGATGATGTACTGGCAATTCGTCACCCGACGCTCGCCGTGCTGACGGTGGATAATATCGAAACCGACAGTCTGACCATATTGCAGACCCTAACTGCGGGCGACGCGCCGCCTGCTATTTTTCTTGTCGGCTCAATCGACGCGCGAGTGCTGGCAAGCATCACCCGGGCAGCCGAATCGTACGGGCTCAAAGTGATCGGCGCGGGCTCTCGACCATTGGATGCGCTCGAGCTGGAGAGAGTCTTCTCCGCTCATCTAATTTCGCCGCCGCCCATCCCACGCGAAGAGCTACTGCATGCATTCGCGGCGAACGAACTGGTGCTTGAGTATCTGCCGAAGATCGCATTATCTACAGGTGGCCTGACCGTGAAGGGTGTCGAAGCCCTGGTTCGTTGGCAGCATCCGCGCAAAGGTCTGCTGCAGCCGCGGCATTTCCTCAGCGCCATCGAAGAACACGATTTGCTCACTGAACTAACCGATTTCGTGATGACCGAGGCGTTGCGCCAAGCCGGCCAATGGCGCGCGACCGGCCTACCGCTCGAGATGGTCGTCAACTTGAGTCCACGGTTGGTGCGTGACCGGGACTTTCCGGAGCGGCTCTCGCGCCTATTGACCGAAACCGGCGTCCCTGCGGACCAGTTGGTGCTGGATGTCATCGAAGGATCGGCGGCGGTGGATAAGAGCTTCATGCTCGACGTCTTCACGCGGTTGCGCATCCTGGGAGTAGGCATCTCCTTGGATAACTTCGGCACCGGCTTGTCGTCGCTCACCGAGTTGTACCGCATGCCCTATTCCGAGATCAAGGTCGACCATGCCTTGATGGCCGACGTGACGCGCGAACCGGACGCCAGGCTCATCGTGCGGTCGATAGTCGAACTTGCCCACACCCTGAAACTCGCCGTGTGCGCCGAAGGAATCGAGAATCGGCAAACGCTGGATTTTGCGCAGAAAGCGGGGTTCGATTCGGCGCAAGGGCGATTTTTCAGCTTGCCGTTGCCGGCGAGCGAAATCGAACGCGTCGTGCGGGCGTGGCCCAAGTTCGGCCCCGCCGCAACCGGCGCCTGGCGAGCCATCCGCGCGCTCGACGGGAATGGATCAACAACCTATTGCGAGATTCGCCGGCCCGGAAGCGCCGAGAAAGAGGCGTCATGATCCGGCGCGTGAGGGATCGGCGCCCATCAAATCCGGCCGCCGTCGACGTCCTTTAGAAATCCGATCAGCCCATCGAAATAGCGCTGCTGGTCGTCGTACATGGCCATGTGACTGCCGTCCGGGCAGTCGAGGTAGCGGCCTCTCGGCATGGCGCGAGCCATCGCCCGCATATGCGCAGGGTCCATGGTGTCGTGGCGCGCGCCGATAGTGAGCGCCGGAACGTTGATCTCGCCCAAGTTTGCCGTGCGGTCCCATTTTGCCAGCTTGCCGCTCGCGCCTAGTTCGCTCGGTCCCTGCATGGGCACGTAGACATCCGCGTTCAAGTGCTTGAATGTTCGCTCGACGGGATCCGGCCAGGCGTCCAGTGGCATGCGCAGCACGTGGTGGATGTAGTGATGCTCCATCAGCAACTCCATATACCGCGGGTTTTTATAGTCCTTGGCCTCCTCGAGCCGCTTGATTTGCGCGAGGATCGCCGGATCCATGCTCGGCATCAATACCTTCTCGGCGTACGTGTTGTAAGCCGGAATGCTCGCCATCATATTCGAGATGATCAGGCCCTTGATATGCCGCTGGTATTGCAGCGCATATTCGAGTGCGAGAATTCCTCCCCAGGAATGACCAAGCAGGAAGAAATTTCCCGCGTCCAGTTCTAGCGCAACACGCACCTGCTCAACCTCGTCGACAAAGCGCGGGAGTTCCCACAGATCGGCGTCGGCCGGTTGATCGCTGTAGTACGACCCGAGCTGATCATAGTAATAATACTCGGCCCCGGCGGCGGGCAGATAAGAGTCGCAAGCCTCAAAGTACTCGTGCGTGCACCCCGGTCCTCCGTGCAGCAACAGCAGCTTGATATGCGGGTTGCTGCCGACGCGCTTGGTCCATACCGTGAAGGTCCCACGAGGCGTCGATATCGGGATGCGCCGCACGCCTCCGCATAACCGGTCGGCGCGCTGGGAATTGTCGTAGTAGTCCGCGATCCGGCCGGTCGAAGATATATCAAGTTTCGCTTTGGTCACCATTTTCTCCAAACTCGTACGCTTTTCGTCCAGCCACGACCTAGGCGCCGCCACCCATCGACAATCAGCCTACTACGGCCGGCGCCCGTGCGCCGCGATGGACTTTACCCACTTTGAGCATATCGCGCTCGTCGGGTGTCACCACAATTGGTCGATGTGTTAGGCTCAAGGCTACTGCCATCCGCCGTGGTAAGAAAACACCCTGGAAGCCGGATTTGGATGCCAAAGGGACGATCGGAAGCCAAAGGAGTCGCACTTGGTGTGCGATCGGATCCGTCGCCGGCCTCATGGTTTTTTTCGGCTGCTTTCCAGCGTTCCCTGCCAATGCCGAGAAATCACAACCCGTCAAGATCGCGGTGTTCGATTTCGAATTGGACGATGTCAGTCCAGCTGCCTCGTATCTCGGCCAGACCACGAGCAGCGCGGCCAATATGCAGAAAGCCAGCGGCGAGGCGCGCCGGGTGTTGGCGCAATCGGGACGCTACCGCGTGATCGATGTGAGTAAAGTCACTGCAAAGCCCGTGGTCCAGAGGTCGCTGCGAAACTGCAATGGCTGCGAGGCCGGCATCGCATCGCAACTCGGTGCCGCGCAGTCCCTAGTCGGGGTTGTCACGAGAGTCACGCAAACCGACTACTACGTATCGATTCAAATTCGCGACGCCCGGACCGGCAAAATGCTCGACCAGCAAGAGGCGAATTTCGCCGGCGACGACGCGGGCTGGGCCAGCGGAGTCCGGATGCTGATCAAGCACCAAATCTTGATGAATTAAGACCGGCGTCTTTCTTGCCCACGAAAGAGTCCTCGCTCCTTGCCTGCGCGTGAGCACATGCTTGTGCGCCCGAAGTTTGCTCGCCTACCAGTCTCACGGCGACGCTAACCGCCCGGCTGCAGAAACGGCAGGAGTCGCAGGAGATCGTCGGCGCTGAGATTCTCGCAGCGGCCGCTGCGCGCCCGCGTCAGAATCGCCTCGATGTCGGCGGCATCGAGCGCGCCCAAATGTGGATTGGGCAATTGTCGGAGTTCCGACTCCGCGTCGGCAGCGCGGTTCGATCGGGCGCGACGTTTCGACGGATTGAATCGCTGATGCATTGAATTCGTCCGCGTCCACACCGATCGCTTGAGGTCGCCAAGCACGCGCCGCGCAAAGGGCAGGCGCGCCTTGCGATACAGTTGCGCGGTATGCATCGGGGTGGCTTGCGCTAGCCATTGGCTCTTGTAATAGGTGAAGCCGGCGAGGAGGTTCAAGCACGCGTAACGACGTTCGATGGCGCGTTGCATTGCGAGCACCAGCACCGCCGAACCGGGGGCGACAGCATGGTACCGGCCATCGTACGCAACGTGCAGAGCGTAATAGTCGATCCCCGATGCAGTGTCGAATTCGCCGCCGAGAAACCCGGCGATCGGCATGCCGTCGAGCAAGAGGAGCACGATCGTGACCTTCATCGGTTGCCGAGGTTCCAGCAGACCACGGTAATAGGCGAGTCCTGCGGGATCCGTACCGACCGCATTCTCGAGCTCGGTCTTCCAACTGCGCCGCTCCACGTCGCAAAAGAGCTCGAGCAACGCCGGAGTGCTCTGCGGGTCGTTGGAGCAGATTGCTTCAAGTGCGCCGAGCGAGTAAAGCTTGCGCATTTGCCGCTTGACGTTGGTCGCGAATTTCCTGCTGAGGGCCTCGAAGTAATCCTGCATCGACGACCATCTGACGAAGATCGTGCAATTGTCCCAAACCGGAAATTCGCGCAGAGCGCACCCCCGCAGGCGCGTGCCGCCCGGCGGTGGGTCGAGCGACGAACTCGCGTCCTGTTGCTCGAATTCGACGTAGTCCCATTCGCGCCGATGCGCATTCAGGTACGCGTAGATTGCGCGTGCAGCGCGTCCGAGGTTTGCGCTGCGCGCCACGATGCCAGGGCGGTCGAATTCCCGGCCAACCAGGAAACCGAGTCGCCGCGCCGGCAGGCGGAAGAAATAATTGCGCGTGAGCACCAGCGCGATAAAACCGATCATCGAGCCTTCGACAAAGACACCTAGGAACCATATTCGGGCCCGCGAAGATCCTGCGGCGGAAGGTCCACGTAGAATCGCATTCTCCAAGTGCGCGAAACTGGCGAACGGCGAGGGCCGCGCCGACTCCATGTTGAGCACATCGATTTGCGACGCGAATTCCGCGATCGTCCCGAGATCGGAAAAGCGGCGGACTAGGATGTCGTTTGCCCCGTCCACAGGCCTTACGCGACGAGTTCCTCGGTCAGCACGTTCGCCATCGCAAGGCGCGGTGCGAAGCGGCTGAACGTGTGGTCCCCGAAATCGACGATGTGGACCCGGCAGCGGTCTCCGAGCGTGGCGATGGCCGATCCCGCCTGGACCCTGAGGAGTTCGAGTCCCGGCTCGCCGCGAGCGAACAAGAAGACGATTCGCACTCCACGCGCGGCGACCTCGTGGAGTTCGTGAGCGAGATCCTCGCGCAGCCGAATACCGGTGCGCCGCGCGAGGTCGTGGACCATGCCGTCGAGCGCGAGTTGGGCCCTGCGCAAATAGATGACGGGTATGCGCCATACATCTACCTCGCCGCGGAGCAGGCGCTTCCAAGCATTCACCGAGAGAATCTTGCCGCGGTATACATGCGGATTACGAACGATTTCGGCGATCTGCATTCCAGTGGGCCGCGTACCGGTCTGCCGCAGATAACACTCGGGATTGACCGCCAGAATGCGCCCGACGGGCAATCCGGCAATCGCTGCGCGCAGCGCGTGATAGGCGCCGGAGCACACGCCGGCGAGCGTCAGGTCCTGTATATGGTAGCGATTGCGCAAGTATTCCCCTGCCGCGCGAATATCGTCCACAGCCGCAGCGGGGTGAAGGTCGTCGTCGGAACACGCCGGTCGAGTGGCGCTGTCGCCGATACCGCCGAGATCGAAGCGCAGCACGAAGAACCCCTGACGCGCCCAACGGCGGGCAAGATCCACGTATAGGCGGCCGGCGCCGATGTGATGGTCGGCGCCGATGCTGAGCAAGATGACGCCCCGGGGCGGCGATTGTTCGTGCCCGGGTTCGGTGACCACACCGAACAGATTCTCGGATTCGTCGAGGAACACTGCTCGCTCGACGATTCCACCAGGGCGGCCGTCGGCGAAATGATGCGGCATCGGCGTGTTCGTCTCGGCGGTCGTCGCCGGGTCGCGCAGTCCGCCGTCGGGGATGTCGGAGGGCGTGACGGGCCTGGAGCGATTCGCCAAGCCGTTGATCGCCAGCGCGATCAGATTCCGCGGAACTCGCGAGAGATGCGGCGCGGTCATCAGTACGTCGACGAATCCAGCCGCTTGCTCATATCGAACGCGAATTCCGCGCGCCGACAGCGATTCGGCCAGCAGACGCGCGATCGGCAACTTATCATCGTCGATGATTGAGGCATCGCGAGCCGCAGGCATCTCGACGGTGGTCAAATCGATCTTTGCAAGCGTTTCAACCGTCGCGGCGGAAAGTGAATAACCGTTGACATCCAGCGGCCCCGGGCCAGCCGCGAGCTGGGCGCGCGCGGGCGGCGCCTCGCCGAACACACTGGCGTTCGTGCTCAGATAGCCGGCGACTTGGATCATGTGCAATTCCCGTAAGTAACGTCGGCCGCTGACGACCGGCGCCATCAGGATGAGCGATCCGATTTCTGGACATCGAGTAGCCGCAAGCACGGCGAGCGCGGCGCCCAGCCGGACGCCCAGGACGCAGACCTCGGTGACCCCGGTCAATTGCCGAATCTCACCTACGGCAGCAATTACGTTCTCAGACCAGATTGCCAGCTGATCCGCCTCGGGGTCGATGTCAGACGAGTTTCCGGTTCCGGCGTAGTCGAAGCGCAACGTCGGAATACCGAGCGCGGCGGCGTTCTCGGCAACCGTGCGTAGGCTGCGGTGCGCGCATATCGCTTCGTATCCGAATGGATTGCAGATGACCAGCGCTAGATCGCGGCCTGCGACGCCGCTCGGGCGATGCATCCAACCGAAAATGTGATTGCTTCTCGATCCGAAATAGAGGGCGTCGGCGTTCCGTGAATGTTTGGCAGGCTCGTGCGGCGTTTGCGTGTCCACTGTCAGTTGCATTCATTGAAAAAAGGCATCAAGCGTCATTCTACGCGAAACGGATCACCGGCGGAGGCGCCGGCCATCTGCAACGGACGGTACATGAAGATGCCGTGCGACCGGTGAAGGTGAGACCAATCCGTTCGCAATTAACGATATCGCCGATGCGAATCCGGCATGCCGCCTTCTCCGATGAATTCGCTTATGCCGTCACAGTCGCGCTCGTTCCGAACTCCGCGGCCGCGCGCAATAGCGGCCGCAACGTCACGGTATCGTTGCCGTCGCCGCGCAATAGCTCGAACATCTCAGCTGCATCGCGCAGTTTGCCGACTTCGCTGCCCTGCGCGAGCGGTCTTGCGTGTTCAAGAATCGCCGCCAAGAGTTCGGGATTGCAGACGCCGGTCACACAGACGGCTACGCCCAAACTGCGGGCAGCCCCCAGGAGCGCATCGAACAGCAGGCCGTTCGCCACGCCGTCGTTCAGCCGCAATAACAACCAGGGATCGACACGCAGTTTCGATATCGGCAAGATCGTCAGCAACCGTAAGTTGACATCGGCGGCGTTGAATCCGTCGATGGCCAACGTAAGCCCTGCGTCGCGCACCTTGCGGGCATTGAAGAGAGTGCACTTAACGGACGCTCCGACTCCAAAGCTGCTCTCCGTCACTTCGAGTTCCAGGTAGGACGGCGCGAGCGCATGTTCCAAGAGGATGCGCTTTACGAATGGTATGAAGGCGGCATTCGCGAGCGTGCGATGCGAAACCGGCACCCCGATCGGAAACTCGTGCCCAATATTGCGCACCCAATTGCTTTGTTCGCGGCAAGCCGTGCGGAGCCTGTGCTCCGCAAACGCCATCCCGAGTCCGGCAGTTTCGATATCCACCACCAGCTCGTCCGCAGCGCGGTGGCCATCCGACTGGGGGACGCAGAGGATCGCTTCGACGCCGGCCACTCGACCCGTGCGCATGTCGATCTGGGGTTGGAACCGGTAGGCCGCATCGTGGGCGTCGAGCACCGCTTGCAACCGGTCGCATGCCGGAACGAGCCGGCGTCCCGCATGTGCGGATGAGGCCGGGAGAAACAGCGTGGGCGATCGCGCCAACGGTTCGAGCGGTGGTCCTCCACCAGAATGGACCGTCGCTCTCATGCGCCGGAGTAGGCGCAATAACCACGATCCCGCTGCGACGAGATCCGCGGCGGCGGCCGCCAGGAGAAACCAAGGTCGGAAGTGCAGCCTCGGGGCGATCCCGGCCGTCGAAAATGCGGCGTTCGGAGGCCGTGCCGGCAATTCGGCGGCGTTGCGGCACGGCGTACCGGAGCGCAGAGAGTCCAGCGCTCCGGGCGGCACGTGGACCAGATTCAGAAATTGTCGCCAGCGGATCGAATCGATGGCACGTCCGAGCACGAGCCAGCCCAGAGCCTGCTTCTTTCCCCGCGATCCGTATATCGGCATCGCGACCACTATCATCGGGCCTTGGCCTAAGGACGCTGCGCCGGCTAAGCCCGCGACGCCAGCTGCGGTGGGAGTCGGCAGCGGCGGCAGCGCCGTCGCGAAAGCCCGCGCATCAGGAAAGCCGCGATCGGGACCCGGGATCGTGCGTCGCCAAAAAGCGGCTTGCCGCGGCGATCGACGATTAGCGCGACGTCGATCCGCTCAGCTGCCAGCGTTTTGCGATCGAAGTGCGTGTAAACATAGGGAATGTTGGGGCGCATGATGAAATCTGAGGTGTCGTACGACGAGGCGAGCGTCCGCGCGATGCCGGTCAATTCCCCAAGTCGGTCGAACCATGTGGTGCGCAATCGATTCGTCGCGACCGCCTCGGTCCGGTTTTCCGCGCAGACAACCGCCGCGGCCGCGGACGGTCCCGTGAGACCGACCGCGAGGACGATTGCCGTCAGTAGCGCGCCGCGAGTGTGCAATCCTAAGTCCGATATCGGCGATCGCTGTTTGCGTGGGATGGTATCGAGCATTGGTCAAAGGAACCGATAAATGACCGGCAACAGGCGTATGTCGCGCACAACGCCCTTCGGATCGGGAGCCGAGATCAAATCAAGATAAACTATCGAGCCGAGTAGTCTGTTCGATACCGCACATAGGGCGGCGGAAGAGCATCCTAATCGCATGGCCTGCCGCGGCTCGGCGCCCTGCGCAGACGCTCATCGGAGGGATGGCCGGCCATTCCAGCCCAATGTGGCCGCGGGCTAGATCTGCACGCGCTCGAATATCGACTGCACCGCCCGGTAGCAAGTACACGAGGCCGCAGCGAGTTTCTTATCGTTCAGGATCTTGATTTTACCGCGGCTGTAGCGGATCACTCCGCGGCGCTTGAGCGCGCTGGCGGCCTGCGTCACTCCTTCGCGCCGCAGGCCCAGCATATGGGCCAGGAATTCATGGGTCAGAAAGAACTCGTCGGATCCGACGCGATCGCGAGTCATCAGCAACCATCGGGCCAACCTTGCATCGGCCTCGTGAAAACGGTTGCAAGCGGCAGTCTGCGATATTTGCGTCATCAGCGCGAACGTATATCGGTACAACGCCTGTTGCAGCGACGCATTTCGATTAAACTCCGCCAGAAAGGGGCCCGAGGGCATGCGCAAGGCCGTACCGGCGCCCTGTACGAGGGCGCGAACCCCGGATTTGCCGACGCCCAAGATGAACGGCATTCCCGCCATGCCTTCGTTGCCGACCATGCCCACCTCGAGGGTGCGGCGCTTGTCGACCGCGGTGAGCAAGGAAATCAAGCAGTCGATGGGGAAATAGACGTGGCGGATCGTCAGCCCGGGTTCGTACAACACCTGCCGGAATTTCAGAGTAACCGGCTCGAGTTGCGCCCGCAGACGTCGGCGGTCCTTCGTCGGAACGCTCGCCAACACCCGATTTGCGACAAAATCCGTCTCCATCATTCGCTCCGAATACCGACGCGCGAACGCACCTGCGATCGAACCCGGCGTCAAATATTTGGCGACCTACAATACACCGGTACGCGGTGCGCATCGCTGTATTTCGCGCTACAGGGGGCTGCCCCTGGGCTACGAGCGTCCACTCCGACGGCGCATATGGTGCGGGACGCATCCCTTGGCGATTCACGATATCATACGCTGCGGCCGACTCGCCGATCAGCGAGAGCATGCGCCGAGCGCGCCAATCAATAAGGTGACCGTGTCGCGTGAATCGCCAAATCATCGATCGACACGAACCTCGGAACGGTGATCGGTGCGCCAAGCAGCCACGCATCGATCCAAATAACGAGGCGCCGGTCGTTTTGTCGTGCGCGCTGAAGCCAAGTTGAACGGTGGGGCGGACTCGATCGGCGTGAAGAGCCATCGCTTTCGCTTGCTCGAACGCAGAATTCTCCCGCGCACAGTCGCGGCATTTCTATACGTCGCCACCCTATTCTGCCCCTTAGCAATCGCGTCGGCGACCGCACCCGGCGGACACTCCAACGCCCTATTCATCGCGCAACTCATGGCCTTGCTGTTTGTCGGACGTTTGTTCGGCGAATTCATGCTGCGCATCGGTCAGCCGGCCATCATGGGCCAACTGTTGGCGGGCGTCTTGCTGGGGCCCTCGGTCCTCGGGGTTTGGTACGGCATCGGCGAACATGCACTGTTTCCTCCCGGCCTCGAGCAGCACAGCATGATCGAGGCGGTCGCCCAATTGGGCGTCATGATGCTGTTGCTGCTCACCGGCATGGAGACCGATCTCGCGGTCGTGAGCAAGGTGCGGCGCCCCGCAATTACCGCATCGTTATTCGGAATTTTGGTCCCTTTTTCCGCCGGCTTCGCTCTCGGCGAATTTCTGCCGAATGCTCTGTTGCCCAATCCAAGTTCGCGTTTGATCACCGCGCTTTTTTGCGGGACTGCGCTGTCAATCTCCTCGGTGAAAATTGTCGCGGTGATCGTTCGCAAGATGTCTTTTGAACATCGGCGCGTCGGCCAAGTACTGCTTGCCGCCGCCATATTGGACGACACGGTTGGTTGGATTCTGCTCGCTGCGATCCTCGGCCTCGCTCGGCGGGGTCACATCGATGGTCGGGCTATCATTCAAATCGTGTCCGGCACTTTGCTATTTTTGGTGCTCAGTTTCACGATCGGGAGGCGCTTTGTATCGCTTTTGATCCGCATAGCGAACGATCACCTCAAGAGCGAAATGGCGGTTATCACGGTAATACTGCTCATCATGGGACTGTTCGCGCTCGTGACCAATGCAATCGGCGTTCACACCGTTCTCGGCGCGTTCGTGGCGGGCATGCTGATCGGCCGCTCGCCGATTCTTACTCGCCACATAGAGGAGCAATTGCGAGGACTGATAGTGGCATTATTCATGCCGGTATTCTTCGGATTGGCGGGACTAACCGCCGACCTGTCGATACTAAGGCAACCCGCGCTTATCGGTTGGGCGGCGGCTTTCATCGTGGCGGCCAGCGTCGGCAAATTTGGGGGAAGCTACATCGGGGGACGCTTGGGCAGTCTCGGCAACCGCGAGTCGCTGGCGCTCGGCTGTGGAATGAATGCGCGCGGCTCTACGGAAGTAATTCTCGCCACTTTGGGCTTGGCTGCAGGCGCGCTAAACACGACGCTCTTTACGCTCATCGTAACGATGGCGTTGATAACGACGCTGGCGATGCCGCCAATGTTGCGTTGGGCCCTGCAGCGCGTGCCAATCACGGCGAACGAGGCCAGCCAACTGGCACGGATGGCATTCGAGGCCCGTGGCTACGTACCAAATCTCGAGCGTTTGCTCGCCGCAGTCGACCAGAGCCCAAGCGGTAAGCTCGCGTCCCGTTGCGTCGGCCTACTAGCCGGAGCTTGGGGAATGCCGACGACCGTGGTTCCATTGCAGCGGGCGGATGCTGCAACATTGACCGAAGGGCAACCCGAAGCCGCCGCCATCGAAGTTGCCATGGCGACCGCGGTGCTGCCGACGACGGACTCGGAGCGGCCGTCTCGCTCCATTCAGATTTCGGCAGCACCACAGACCCAAGATGCCAAAGCGGCCATTGCGGAGGTATCGAAACAGGGATTCGATTTGTTGTGGATTGGCTGCGAACCTGGCGCCGATGGTAGTGGCGTGGTACACCCAAATGTGTCGGCGGTTGCGTCGGGTTTCGGCGGCCATTTGTCCGTCATATTCGCGCGCGGCGAACTGGCTAGGAACCCGCTGACAAGGCACCCGCGCTTCTTGGTTGCGGTGACCGGCACAGCGCATTCTCGGCGCGCCGCCGAGGTTGCCCTGGCGCTTGCGCAAGCCTGTCATGGTTCCGTAACCACGTTTTACGTGACGGGGGCTCCGACCAAACCACTATGGCGCCGAGACCTGAACCTGAGGCGTGCTTTGCAAGGCGGCGAAGAAGCCATACTTCGAGAAATGACAGACCTTGCACAACAGTACGGCACGCCACTGACTGCGCGACTCCGAACTGCAGTCGATCCAGCCGCGGCAATCATCGAGGAACTCAATCGCCAACCCTATGACTTGGTGATCCTAGGAGTCACGAAGCGACCAGGCGAAACGCTTTCGCTTGGCGCCACTGCCAGAGCGGTGCTGGTGAGTTCTCCGCAGTCCATATTGCTACATGCGAGTTGACGGCCGAACTGTCGCGCGAACCGGTCGTATTGACCAATATCACGCGGCGAGCCGCGCGATCCAGCGGTACAGCACCGTCATCGCAACGACGAACGCGAGCGCGCCGAGCCAGACCGAGGCAGTCGCAAATTCATCGCCGACTACGCCGAGCGGCGTGGCGCGGCCGGAAAACACCACGAGCGCCGCGAGCAATACGCCGATCAAGCTTTCGCCAACGATCATGCCCGATGCGAGCAGCACGCCGAGCTGCTTGGTCGCCTCGGGCGCAGTGCCGCGTTCAGCGCGACGATCGAAAATGTGCCCGACGACCGCTCCGACCACGACCATCAGCGTCGTCGAGGTGGGTAGATAAATGCCGAGGCCGACCGCGAGCGGCGGCAGGCTCGCGCCGCCTCGACGCCGCGTGAGCGCGGCATCGATACCGATCAACACCACGCCGATCGCAGCGCCCGCGCCGATCAGGCTCCAATCGATATTTCCCTGCAGAACTCCTTGCGCAAGCGCCGAGATCAACCCGGCCTGCGGGGCGGGAAGCGCGCGGGCCAGGTCTGCGCCGGGCGTGCCGACGAACCCGTAGGCCTCATTGAGCAAATTTAGCACCGGCGGAATCACCGCCGCGCCCATCACGACGCCGATCACGAGCGCGACCTGTTGCCGCCACGGCGTGGCATCGACTAGCTGACCGGTCTTCAGGTCCTGCAAATTATTGTTCGCGATGGTCGCGACCGCAAAGATCACGGCCGTCACGAACAGCGCGTATGCGACGAGCGCAGGGCCCGCGCCCGTGGACAATTGCGGCGCGATCCCTACGGCGAGCAGCAGCGCGGCGCCGATCACGACCAGGATGCCGACGCCCGACAACGGACTGTTGGAGGCGCCGATCAGACCCGCCATATAGCCGCACACGGCGGACACGAACAGGCTCATGAGCACGACGTAGGCTAGACCGCCGGCAACGAGCAGGCCTATGTGCGCGCCGAGTCCGCTCGCTTCGCTGAAGGTATATAGCAGCCAGCCAATCGGCGCTAGGCAGATCAGCGTGATGAGACCGACGAGCCCGATCGATATGTCCTGCTCGGTCCGCGGCAGACCGTCGGCGTGGCCCAGCCGGCGCAGCCGCGATGCCGCGAGCGCGGATCGCAGGCCCGCGAGGACCGGCCGCACGAGCGTGCAAAGCGTCCACACCGCGGCGACCCCGATCGTGCCCGCGCCGACGAAGCGCACCTTGCCGCTCCACACCGCCTGAGCTACGGCGGCGGCGGCGCCCGCGGCCGGATGCGCGAACGTGAACCAGGGTACGACACCTACCCACGCGATCAACGCACCCACGAGCATCGCGATCCCGACCCACAGGCCGACCAGATGACCCACCGCGAACAAGGCGAACGACAGGCTGAAATCGTAGCCGCTCGCGCCGCGCCCACCGATGCGAAAGTATCGTGCGACGTCGCCTGCGAACAGCCGCGTGCCGACAATGATCGCGAACGCGGCCGATACGAGCGATCCCCAGGTGACCGCCCGCAGCCCCGCACGGCCGTCGCCCGCACCGGCGGCGCTGCCGCCGCCGACCTTCAACACCTCGGCACAGGCAACCCCCTCCGGGAACGGAAGATCCGAGGTGGTCACCAGAGCGCGGCGCAACGGGATCGAATACATCACGCCGAGCGTGCCGCCGAGCGCGCAAATCGCGAATGTGGTCCAGTATGGGAATCCGCGCCACCAGCCGATCATGACTAGTCCGGGCAGCACGAAGATGATCGCCGAGAGCGTGCCCGCCGCCGAGGCCACGGTCTGCACGATATTGTTCTCCTGAATCGTTACTCCGCGCATGCCGCGCAGCAACGCCATCGAGATCACCGCCGCCGGAATCGAGGTCGCGAACGTGAGCCCAGCCTTCAATCCGAAATAGACGTTCGCCGCCGTGAATACGACCGTGATCAACGCGCCGAGGAGCAGGCCGCGCGCGGTCAGCTCGGTCCGCGCGTCCGGCGCGTGCTGTGTATTCATCCGGGTGCCGGTCCTCGCTCCTCCCAGTCGAGCGCCAAGAATAGGCGATCCGGTCGCCGCTTGCATGCATCCGTCCAATCTGTGGTACAAAAACACAAAATCAAAGCAGCCCAGGGGGAATCGCCGATGTTGCGCGAACAATCGATCGGAACGATGCGGCGGGCCGCGGGCATCGCGCTCGTTGCCAGCCTCGCGCTCGCCGCCGCGCGAGGCCGCGCGTTCACGCTGCCGGATGTGCTTGGATACCCCTATCCAGCGGTTCTCGCTGCCGCGGCGAACGGTCAGGCGCTCGCCTGGGTGCTCGATGAGCGCGGCGTGCGCAACGTGTTCGTCGCCGAGGGTCCCGCCTACAGCGCGCGCGAGATCACCCATTTCACGGCCGACGACGGGCGCGAGATCGCGGATCTTCAGTTCTCACGCGACAGCCGGTACGTGGTCTTCGTGCGCGGTGGCGATCACGATGCGAACTGGCCCGTGGATCACGAGCCGGATCCCGACGCGAACCCGGTGCGTGCGGCGATGCAAGTTTGGTCGGTGGCGCTCGCCGGCGGCGAGCCGCGCGTGATTGGCGACGGCGATACGCCGGCGATCTCGCCTGACGGCGCACGCGTCGCATTCCTACACCTGCCGGAGAGCGCAGTGTGGTCGGCGCCGATCGATGGCGGCCGCAAAGCGGCGCCGCTCTTCTACGACGAAGGCCGGGACTCGGATCTGCGCTGGTCGCCGGACGGGCATGCGCTCGCCTTCGTCTCCTCGCGCGGCGATCACGGCTTCATCGGCGTCTATCGCGGCGGCGGCACCGCGCTTGAATTTCTCGCACCATCGACGTCGATCGATCTCGAGCCCCGCTGGTCGCCGGATGGCGCGCGCATCGCCTTCGCGCGCACGCCGGGCGCAGGCGGGCCGCCCGAATCGCCTCTCGAGTGGCATCCGGTGCCCTGGTCGATCTGGGTCGCCGACTTAGCGAGCGGCGCCGCCAAAGCAGTATGGCGCAGTCCCGATACGCTGCGAGGCTCCTTTCCAACCGCGGGCGGCGACATCGACCTTAATTGGGTCGCGGGCGATCGCATCGCGTTCGTGGCGGAGATGGACGATTGGCCGCATCTATACGTCGTGCCTGCGGCGGGCGGCGCAGCACAATTGCTGACGCCGGGCGCGTTCATGATCGAGGACGTCGCAATCTCGCCGGATCGCCAATCCCTGATCTACAGCGCGAATACCGGCGAGGCGTCCGGCGACGACGCCCGCCGCCATCTGTTTCGCGTCGCGGTCGGCGGCGGTGCGCCGGTGCCGATCACGCACGGCGCCGATAGCGAATGGAGTCCGGTGCTCACCGGCGGTGGCCGCACGCTTGCGTTCGTGCGGACGGGCGGGCGCCGCCCGCCGCTCGTCGTGGTTGGGGATCTCGAGGGCCGGCGCTGGCGCGAGATCGATGCCGACCGCCTGCCGCGGGACTTTCCGTCCGCGGACCTCGTCGCGCCGCAGGCGGTCGAATTTCGCGTGGGCGACGGGTTGACGATCCATGGCCAGTTGTTCGCGGCGCCCGGTGGCGCCGCCAGAAAGCCCGGCGTGATCTTCGTGCACGGCGGGCCGATGCGGCAGATGATGCTCACTTGGCACAACATGGATTATTACGCCAACGCTTACGCGGTGAACCAATATCTGGCCGCGCACGGCTTCATCGTGCTTTCCGTGAATTACCGCCTCGGTATCGGTTACGGGCACGACTTCCATTATCCCGCGCATTGGGGACCCACCGGCGCGGCTGAGTACCAGGATGTGCTCGCCGGCGCCCACTTCCTGCAGCAGGACCCGCGCGTCGATGCGGCGCATATCGGCATCTGGGGCGGTTCGTACGGCGGCTATCTGACGGCGCTAGCGCTCGCGCGAAACTCCGATGTCTTCAAAGCGGGGGTCGATCTGCACGGGGTGCACGACTGGTCGATGTTTGTCGACGACTGGTTCGGCAAGCCGGTGCCTCGCTATCAGGTGCAAGATACCCGCGCGCTCATGAAGGTCTTCTGGGAATCATCGCCCGACGCGAGGATTGCCACCTGGAAGTCCCCGGTCCTGCTGATCCAGGGCGATGATGACCGGAACGTGCATTTTCACCAGATGGTCGATCTCACGCGCCGGCTAGACCTCGCGGGCGTTCCCTACGAGCAACTCGTGGTCCCGAACGAGATCCACGGCTTCCTGCGCTACGATTCCTGGCTGCGTGCCGACGAGGCGACGGTGGCCTATCTCGCGCGCCAGCTACTAATACCAACGCACAATCACCGCTGAGGCCGCCGCACCCCCCTGCTGCGCCGCGGCGCCGGGTGAGGTGTTAGCTTGACTCGCGGACGAGGCCCAAACACCGCAGTCACAGGTCCAGCACCAGCAGCTGGCCGCGCGCTCTCGAGCAGCAGGGGGTGAACTGGTCGTTCTTGGCGCGCTCCTCCGGCGTCAGGAACATGTCGCGATGCAAGACCTCGCCGTCGATGACCCGGGTGATGCATGTCCCACACAGCCCCTCGGCACATGAAGTCGGGATCTCGACTCCGACCTTCGTCAAGGCGGCCACGACCGTCTCGTGCGCGCCCACATGCACGCACAGACCCGTGCTGGCGATTCTAACGTCGAATGGCGTGTCATCCTCGTCGCGGCGCCCGCCGGCGGCGAAATACTCCCGATGCACGCAATCTTCCGGCCAACCCAGTTCTCCTGCCGTCTGCATCGCTGCATCGATCAGAGTCCGTGGTCCGCAAAGGTAGATATGCGTGGTACGTGCCTCCGCATCGAGCAGCGCAGGCAGATCCAGCCGTGAACCCTCTGAACTGACATGAATGCTCACGCGGTCGGCGAACGTCGAGCGCTTGATGCGCTCGCTGAAGGCCAGCTGCGCAGGCGATCGCACGCAATAATGCATTGCGAAGTCGGCGCCGATATTCGCCAGTCGTTCAGCCATGCATAAGATGGGCGTCACGCCGATTCCGCCTGCGATCAACAGCACGCGTTTTGCTGCGTGGACGAGGGGAAAGTGATTTCTCGGTACGCTCGCCGACACGATATCGCCGACACGGAGGCGCTCGTGCATCGAGCGAGATCCGCCGCGCGAGTCCGCCCGCAATAGCACGCCTATCATGTAGTGATGAGTATCGGCGGGATCGTTGCAAAGCGAATATTGCCTCGTGATTCCGCAAGGCGTGTTGACGTCGATATGCGATCCGGCGCTGAAGGGTGGCAGATGTCTTCCACGCAAATCCGCAAATTCGAAGCTGCAGATGTCCTCCGCCTCGATTTGTTTGCGAACCAGTTTCAGCCGAAGCATCGCACGCGCCGGCCGGCGAAATCGCCGCCGCAGGTACGAACTCGCCCCTGAATAGGCCTGCACGGGGATCCCAAGCACGGCGGCAAGCAGCAGTAGTTGGTACGGAAGGCCGCCGACCAACCCGGAATGCAGTGCCAGAAAATACAGATAAACCTTGCGGCCAGTCGGAATGCTCGTCGCATAGCCGTCCCTTCGGAGTACCTCCCCGGTTTCGGCATTCAGATAAAGATGCGACTTCGCGTTCTCGTTCGGCATTCCTCGTTCGAGCGCCTCGACATGCATGATCGTGCTGCCGCGCGGCGGAATATATAGGGATGCCCACTGTGCATTCGGAAAACCGCGCAGAGTGAGCTTCCAGAAGTACTCCAACGATTTTCTCCGCAATTCTAAATTTCGGGGCGGCGCTGGGGGCGGCGGCGGCGTATCAACGGGCGAATTGGTCATCAGGCCGATCAGATTCCGGCAAGGTTCGAACGACAGGGGCAGCGCCGTCAGTGTGATGACCATCATTAGCAAGGCCGTGTACAGGCCTACGATTTTGTGCAGGCTGAGCGTCCTGGCCGGACCGGGTGGCTTCCATCGGAATTTAACGGCGCTCTTGAATGCCGCCCGCGTCTGTGGCCACCACAGCACGAGGCCGCCTGCGATCAGCACGATCATGAATGTCAGGTTGACGAGGCCCCCCGCTACCCGGCCGCGGTAGCCCAGAAATTTGAACCGATGCAGCCAATCGAGAGTGCCGAATAAACCCGCATAGTGATTGCGAATTCCGAGGATCCCGCGCGTGCACGGATCGACATAGACATAGTCGTAGTCGGCGAACCGGAATGCGACTGAAGTCGTGGAATTCCGAGTCACCTCGACCGCATAAAGTGGGCTTGTGGGGTGCGCCCGCCGGGCAATGACAGCCAAGGAATCGAGAGATGACGGCGATTGACAGTCAGGAATCGTGTAGAGATCGCGATCCACCAAATTGTCGAGTTCCGGGCGCATGAGCAAGCCAGCTCCGGTCACGGCAAACATCACGATCAGCAGACCCAACACTAATCCTGACCAAGTGTGCATCCACGACAAAGTTTCCCGAATGCCGCCTGTCATGTTTCGTCTCGCATGTTCATGAATGGACTGTGCGTCCGCCGCGCGCATGGGGATCGCGCCATCCCCGCATTATCGGCGGTCATTACGACTTCCCGCATTCAGACCCCCAGTTCCCTCGAACGGTGCTCCCAGGACACCGCCGCGGTCGTCACAACGACCTATTTTGATTGCTTCGCAATCTGAACGCGATAACTCCTTCGAGCTACCGGCCCGCCAGCGTAACCTGTTCCCGGCACGTCTCGCCGTCATACGGAGCCTCGACCGGGTAGTTCACGTTACCTGTTGCTATGCTATTAATTGGCGTAGTGGCGAGATCGGGAGGAGGATGAAGCCGTGACGAAATTGCTGTCGGCGTTGACTGTATCGCTGTTGTTCGTATCGGCCGGGCAGGCGAGAGCCGGGACTCCGGCGCCGCACTTCGACGCCGCGAATATCCGCGCGACGATCCTGGCGCTCTCGTCCGACGCGTTCGCGGGGCGTGCGCCGGACACTGCCGGTGAGCAGCGCACCATCAGATACATTGCCCGCCAGTTCGCGAAATACGGTTTGGAGCCGGCGAATCATGGAAGCTACTTTCAGAATGTGCCGCTGACCCAGATCACGCCGGCGCAGGATGCGATGCTCGCGGTCGCCGGCGGCCATACCACGCTCATATTCCCCTATGGCGAGGACATGATGGTGTATACGGAGCGGCCGCAAAGTACCGTCGCGCTCGTCTCCAGTCCGCTCGTCTTCGCCGGCTACGGCATCGTCGCGCCCGAGTATCACTGGAACGACTATGCCGGACTCGACGCGCACGGCAAAACGGTCGTGGTATTGGTCAACGATCCAGGCTACGCGACCGGCGACCCCGCACTATTTCACGGCAAGGCGATGACTTATTATGGCCGGTGGACGTACAAGTACGAAGAGGCGGCGCGCCAGGGGGCGGCCGGCGTATTGATCGTGCACGAGACGGGACCCGCCGGGTATCCGTGGGCCGTGGTCCACAACAGCATGATCGGCGCACGCGAGGAGTTGCCGCCGGGCGACAAGTATCTGCCCAGCGTCGAGGGCTGGCTGACGCACGAGTCGGCGGCCCGGTTGTTCGCCGCCGCCGGTTTGGATTTCGACCGGCTAGCCGCCGCCGCCGCGCAGCGAGGCTTCAAACCCGCCGCGCTGCGAGAATACCTGAGCGTCACACTGCACAATCAAGTCCGCTCGATCGTCAGTCACAACGTCGTCGCGATCGTTCGCGGAGCGCAACGGCCGAACGAGGCAGTGGTCTACAGTGCGCATTGGGATCACTTCGGCACTAGAGCGGGTCCCGACGGCAAGCCGGAGATTTTCCACGGCGCTGTCGACAATGGCTCGGGCGTGGCGGGTCTTATTGAACTCGCGCGCTCGTTCGCAGCGTTGCGGCCGCCGCCCGAGCGCAGCGTGTTGTTCGTGGCAACGACCTCGGAGGAGCAAGGCTTGCTCGGCGCTGCCTACTACGCCCGTCATCCGCTCGTTCCCCTCGCCGACACGGTCGCCGATCTGAATATGGACGTCATGAACGTCTATGGCGCGACGCGCGATATTGAGGTCCGCGGTCAATCCATGTCGACGCTGGACGACGATTTGCGTGCGGCGGCGCGCCAAATCGGATTGTCACTGCAGCCGGACGCCGAACCCGAAAAAGGATACTACTTCCGCGCCGATCACTTTGAGTTCGCGAAGGCGGGTGTGCCTTCGCTCAGCATCCAGGGCGGCACCGACTACGTCGGCCGACCGGCCGGTTGGGGACTCGCGCAGCTTCGCGATTACACGCAGTTTCATTATCACAAGCCGGCCGACGTCTATGATCCAGCATGGAATCTCGCCGGCATGCGCCAACAGTTGCAAGTGCTCTATCGCACGGGCCGCGGTCTCGTCGACGGTCGGAGCTGGCCCACGTGGCATGCCGATAGCCCGTTCCGCACGATACGCGCGGGAGAGGGACGATAGAGAAGATCAGCGGTTCCGGCGCGTTGCTCGGTGACCCGCGCCGGGACGATCAGACTTCGAGCCGATCACCGGCTCGCGCGACCAATGCGTAGAGCACCGGCATCAGGAACACGCTGATCGCGAGCCGCGACAACATGCCGCTGACGATCACCAGGGCGAACGGCCGCTGCGAGTCGGTGCCGACGCCGGTCGCGAGCGCCGCGGGCAGCAGTCCGAGCGCCGCGACCAGGGCGGTCATGATGATCGGGCGCAATCGAAAAATCGCGCCTTGTCGTATCGCGGTGGCCAGATCGGTGCCGCCGCGCCGCAATTCGTTGACGTAGGAAATGTAGACCACGGCGGTCAGCACCGAGACGCCGAACAATGCGAGAAAGCCGATGCCCGTCGACACCGAGAACGGCGTGCCGGTCAACCACAGCGCGAGGATACCGCCGCATGGCGCCGACAGCAGCACGCCTAGGACCGTGATGAACGGGAACTTGAAATTGCTGTAGAGCGCAAACAGCAGCAAAAAGATCAAGAATAGGGTCAGGGGCAGAATCACATCGAGCTGCTGCGCGGGAAGCGGTGTAGTCGGTGTACTCGCCGCCCCAGTCGACGAAGTATCCCTGCGGCAAGGCAACGTTCTCCTTGACCTGGCGTATCGCATCCCCGATCGCGCCCGCGAGATCGCGGCCCGCGACCGAGAACTGTACGCCGATGTAGCGTGAATTGTCCTCGCGGTAGATGAATGAGGCGCCGTTCGCGACGCTGAATGTCGGCGAGATTCTTCAGCGGTATCTGTTGCCCGCCCGACGTGGCCACAGTAATGTTGCCGATTTCATCGGGAGTGTCGCGATACTGGCGGTCGAGACGAACGACCAGGTCGAACTGCCGCTCACCCTGAACGATCTGTGTCGCGACGTCGCCGCCGATCGCGGTCTGAATCAGCCCGTTGACGTCCGCGACGTTCAGTCCGTACCGGGCGATCTTCGCGCGATCGATATGAATCGTCAGGCTCGGCTGTCCGAGCTCCTGGACGAGCGTCACGTCACGAATGCCGCGCACCTGCTCTAAGATCCGTTTGATCGCCTTGCCCTTGTCCTGCAGGGTCTTCAAGTTCGAACCGAAAATCTTGACCGCGAGCGCGCTCTTCAGTCCGGTCTCGGCCTCATCGACGGCGTCTTCCGCTGGCTGCGTGTAATTGAAGATGATGCCGGGAAAGGACTCGAGCTTGGCGTTGACCGCCTCGATCAACGCCGCCTTGTCCCGGTACGGGCCGCGCCACGCGGAGTACGGTTTCAATCCGACGTAGAACTCGACGTTGAAGAAGCCGGTCGAATCGGTGCCGTCGTCTGGCCGACCGAGCTCGGAAGTGACCGTGGTGACCTCGGGGAAGGAGCTGCAACACGGCGCGGATTTGCGGTGCGATCTTCGCGGCCTCGTCGAAAGAGATCGTGTAGGGCATCGTCGCCCGCACCCACAGGGCGCCCTCGTCGAGGTGCGGCATGAACTCCGCGCCGATCCGCGGCACGAGCAGCAGCGAGGCGGCCAGCAGTATCGCCGACGCGAGCACCGTTGCCCGCGGCCGAGCCAGGCAATAGTCGAGCCCGGCGACGTAGGCGCGGCCGATCGCCTCAAAGGCCGGATTGCGCTTTTCGCGCACGCCTCCGCGCATGAACCACGAACACATCACCGGCAGCAGCGTCAGCGTGATCAGCAGCGAGCCCACCAGAGCGAAGATCATCGTGTCGGCCATCGGCTTGAACAGCGTGCCCGAAGGCCCGGCCAGCACGTAGATCGGGATGAACCCGGCGACAATGACCATGACGGCGTAGAACAGCGGTCGGTCAACCTCTGCGGCCGCCTCCAGTATCGTTCTGCCGACGTCGAGCGGCGCGTCGCCGCGCGCGGCGATCCGACGGAATATGTTCTCGACCATGAAGATCGCGCCGTCCACGAGAATGCCGAAGTCGACGGCGCCGATCGACAATAGATTCGCGGAAGCGTTCTGCAGGTCGAGGCAGACGAAAGCGAACAGCAGCGCGAGCGGGATCGTCGCCGCGACGATCAACCCGGCGCGCAGGTCATAGAGAAAGAACACGAGCACGACCACCACCAACAGCACGCCGCGCAGCAGATTGCGCTGCACGACCTGCGTCGTGCGCGCTATCAGATCGCTGAGATCATAGAACGCGTGAATCTTGACGTCCTTCGGCAGGATCTCCTCGTTGAGCTGCTTGGTCTTCGCCTCGACTCGCCGGAGCACGCGCTCGGTCTTCGCGCCCTTGAGCATCAAGATCACGCCCTCGACGGCGTCGTTCTGCTGCTCATACCCGAATTCGCCGAGGCGCGGCGCGATGCCGGTGACCACGCGCCCGACGTTCTTGACGAGCACCGGGGTTCCGTTATGGACGGCGAGCACGACGTTGCCGATGTCGGCGAGCGTTTCCAACCGCCCGAGGCCGCGCACGTAGTAGAACTGACCGCCCTGGGAATAGAATCCGCCGCCGGCGTTTGTGTTATTGGCCGCCAGCGCCGCCTCGACCTGAGCGACGGACAGGCCGACAGCCGCGATCCGCGCCGGATCGAGCAGCACCTGGTACTGCATCGTACCGCCGCCGAAGCCGGAGTCGTCGGCCACGCCGGGAACGGACCGATACTGCGGTTCGACCGTCCAATCCTCGAAGGTCTTTAGCTCCATCGGCGAGCGGTCCGGACTCTGCAGCACGTATCGATATATAAGTCCGGACGGCGCCGACAGCGGCGACACCGAGGGCGCGACGCCGCTCGGCAGGCTGAGCGCCGCAAGACGGTTGAAGACGCGCTGGCGCGCGAAGTAGTTATCGGTTGCGTCGAGAAAGGTCAGTGTGACGTCCGAGAGCCCATACAGGGAGATCGAACGGATCTTCGCGGTGCGTGGGACCCCGTTCATACCGCGCTCGACCGGCACGGTGATCAGCCGTTCGACTTCTTCCGCCGCATGGCCCGGCCACTGCGTGATGATCTCCACCATCGGCGGGGAGAGATCCGGATAGGCATCCATCGGCAGCCGCTGCAGCGACCAAAGGCCCGCGCCGATCAACAGGAGCGTCATCAGCGCGACGATGAAGCGTTGACGCAGCGACGACGCCACGATGCGGTTCATGATCGAAGCCGTGGCTGGCGGCGGCATCTCCGGAAGCACGGGCTCGCTCATTGATTCTGGATGAATTGCAGGAACAGGCCTCCGTCGGTCACGACCCGGTCGCCGGACCGCAGTCCGTCGGTGATGTCGTACGCGATCGCCTGCACGGTACCCGAGTGTGACGTGCCGGCGCCCAAATCCGCCGTCCGGTTCGGCGACATACACGAACGGCAGATTATCGTCGTCGCGCAGGATCGCGGATACCGGCACCAGGAGTCCCTCGCTCGCGTGGCGCGAGTGAATCAGCACCCGCACGTACATCTGCTTCTTCAAAAGGTCGCCTGGGTTGTCCGCCGCGACGCGTGCGATGACCGAGCGCGTGTTAGGATCGAATTCCGCGGCAACGTTCGTCACGGTTCCCGGCACGTCGCGCGCGTCGATCCCGCTGATCACCTCGGCCGGGTCGCCGACGCCGACGGCGGCGATATCGGCGCCGAAGATCTGGGCCATGACCCAAACCCGCGACAGATCGGCGATCGTGAAGCACGGTGTCGTGCCCGCCTGCAGCAGCTCTCCCGGGCTGATCAGTTTTTCGACGACCGTGCCCGAAATGGGCGCCCGAATCATGGCATCGACGCGAGAGACCGCGCGTCCCGCCCGCAGGTCGGCGAGCGTGCGCTCATCGACGTGCAGCGCGCCGAGCGCCGCCAGGGCCGCGTCGCGGTCGGCCTCGGCGCTCAGCGCATCGGCCTGCGCCTGTTCCTCCTCGCGACGCGAGACGCCGTGATGCTGCAATAAATCCTCATCCAGATCAGCGCGATTGCGCGCCGCGCTCGCGGCCGCGAGCGCCTTGCGGTAGGCGCCGACCGCTGCGGCGAAATCCGGCGACTCCACGAGCGCGAGCGGGTCGCCGGCCCGGACCTTGGCGCCTTGCGCGACGATGAGCCGCGCGACCGGGCCGGAGAACGGCGCCAGCACGCTGGTCGCCTGGTCGTTGTCGAAGTCGACCGTGCCGGTCGTCGCAATCGTTCGATGGTAAGCGGATCGGGCGACCGTGACGAGGTTGATGTGCCGGCGTTGGGCCGCCGTGAGCGTGACGTCGGCGGCGGTCGAGGCCGCGCTTGCGGCGGCCTGGTCGGCGCCGCGCGTACACCCCGTCCCGAAAAGCACTGCGCCTCCTGAAATCACCGCGAACGCCAGCCCGCGCGCGCCGCGCACCGGACGTCGCGGCGCGAATGCGGAACCGGAGTCGTATCGTTTGGTCATTTGGAATTCCGGGTCAATTGCCCATCGTGCCACCAGCCGCCGCCAAGCGCCTGAAACAGCGCGGCGGTGTCGGCGAAGCGGCTCGCTTGAGCCTGGATGACAGCGATGCGCGCTTGTTGATCCGCCTGTTCGGCGCCGAGCAGCGCCAAGTAGTTCGCATAGCCGTCCTTTGACTGCCGCCGCGTGATGTCGAGCGTCCGCCGCGCCGCATCGGCCGCCGCCGCAGCCGCGTTCAGGCTTTGCGCGTCTTGGTCAATCGCGACCAAGGTATCAGCGACGTTCTGGAACGCGGTAAGTACGGTGCTGCGATATTGCTCGGCTGCCTCGATGTAGGCGGCCTTCGCCGCGCGTTCCGCATGCATCAGCGCGCCGCCCGCGAAGAGCGGTGCGCTCACCGATCCTATCGCGCCCATGAAGCCGGTGCCGGAGCCGAACAGGTCCGCGGCGGCGAGCGCGGCGCTACCGGCGCTGGCGGTGAGTTCGACGCTCGGCAGCCGGTTCGCCTCCGCGATCCCCACCTGAGCGCAGGCTGCATGTAGATTCGCGGCTGCCTGCAGCACGTCCGGACGCTGCTCTACCAACTTCGAGGGCAGACTCACCGGCAATGCGTCGGGCAATTGCAAGCTTGCGAGTGTAATGTCCGCGGCGCGGGCTTCGGCGGGATATCCTCCGGTCAGCACGGCGAGCAAATCGCGCTGCTGGACCAAGGCCTTGCGCAGCGGAGGCAGGCCCGCGGTCACCTGCGCGAGCTGGGATTCCTGCGCCGCGACGTCGAGGCCGCCCGCGTAACCCTTGGCCAACTGGTAGCGAAGAATCTGCAGCATGTGGCCATCGAGATCGACCAGTTGGCGGGTTGCGTCGACCTCGGCCTGCAGCGCGGCCTCCTGAATCGCCGCAAGCACGACATTGTCGACCAGCGTGTTGTAGGTCGCGATCATCTGGAATCGCACCGCCTGTTCCTGCGCCCGCGCGGCCTCTACCGTACGGCGATTCAGCCCAAAAACGTCGGGAACGTATGAAACGCTGACTTGCGGCGTGAACAGGTTGTACTGATATTCGTTCGGCACGACCGGATAATTCGGCACCGGTGCGAGCACGGTCGATTGTTTCTCGCGGCTCGCCGAGAAACCCGCGGTAGCGCTTGGAAAATAGACTCCGCGCTGCGCGAGTGCGCTTTCGTGCGCGGCGGCGAGTGCGGCCTGTGCCGCTTTCAGATCGGGATTGTGCGCGAGCGCGCGCTCAATCAGCCGATCGAGCGACTTGGAATGAAGCAGGGTCCACCAGTCGGCGGCGATGTCGGCGCCCGAGACGAAGCGCTGCGCGCCGCCGGCGACGACGCCGGCGGTCGCCGCCGTCGTCGCCAGCGGCTCGACCGTGTAGGCGCGGACGCCGGGCGCCGCCGGTCGTGTGTAGTCGGGGCCAACCGCGCAGGCGGTGAGCGTCGACGCGGTCAATAGCACAGCGCTTGCGATCGTGCGCCGCGCCGGCGTCGAAAATGCGGGACTCGATCTCGGCACCGGAACCGCCGGCCTCAAAGCAGGCGCTTGGCCGCCGCTGCCGCGATTTGTAGTTTTTGCTCACTTGCACGCGCCTCGCGATCGAGTGATTCGAACACGGCGTATTGCGCCTCGGTCGGCCGCTCGTAGGCCAGACCGACGTCGGACGCCAGGTAGGCCAAGTAGCTCCTCAGCTTGGTCTCGTTCATCACATCGCCTTCGCTCGACCTGATATTGAGCTGAACCACGCTGTCAATCGCGTTGTTCAGCGCCGCCGCGACGGCTCGCGCCTTGTCCGCGCCGAGCGTCCGGTCAGCAATCGCCGCGGTGAGTCGATCGCGCATGGCGATCGCCTCGTTGATCGTCGTGTCGAGCAATTCGAGTTCGGCATGGATGCGCAGCTGAAGCGCCAATCGCCGCTGCAAGGCATCTTTCGCCGGATGCAGGCGCGGATCGAGCGCGATTTCGAAATTCTGCCGCGTCGCATGTCCATCGTAGTCGAGCTCGACGGTGTAGAGACCCGGGTTCACGGTAGGTCCATCGACGTCGTCGGACATGCCTCCTTCAGCATCGGGCGGCCGGAATCCGGTCACCTCGGTGGCATCCGGGTAGCGCAGATCCCATTGGAAGCTGTTCATGCCCGGTGCGATTGCGGTGAGTTTGGCCATTGCGGCCTGTTTCAGCTCAGCCGGTGTCTGGTTGTCGAGACGCCGCCGCGCTTGGCTTTGGCAGCTGAGCCTTAAGATGCAGCGTGAAGCGACGGATCAACTGGCCGTTGTGATCGAAAAACCCGAGGCTAGCGGGCGACTTGCCGTCATACCGCGCCGGAATGTGGAAAAACACAGTCGCGCCGAAAGGCGGATTGGTGCCGACCGAGCGCAGAAATTCCGCTTGGTCGTTTTGTCCGTAGGCATGACTCAGCCACGCCGTTTGCGGCGCAAACACTTCGGCCGTGTCGGCAGTCACGGCCGGTCCTTTCGCCAACCGTTCCAACAGCGACAAATTATCCAGTATCCAAAACGCGCGGCCGTGGGTCGCGATCGCAACCTCGCCCTGCCGCGTATTGATGGCCAGATCGCGCACCTGCACCCGCGGCAAATTGAGCCCCAACGGCCGCCAATCGGCGCCGCCGTCGAAACTTGCGAATACGGTGTTCTTGGCGCCGAGCAGCAACAACTGCGGCTCGGCAGGGTCCTCGCGCACGGCAAACAGATACTGGTCGTCCGGCAGTCCCGCCATCAACGATGCCCAATGCTGACCGTAGTCGGTGGTGCGATACAGATAGGGATGGAAGTCGTCCCACATATAGCGCGACGCGGTGAGATAGGCGGTACCGCTCGCGACGTGCGAGGGCTCGATCGAGCTGATCTCGGCCCACTGCGGCAGTCCCTGTGGAGTGACCTCACGCCAATGCGCGCCGCCGTCGCGGGTGACGTGGACCAAGCCGTCCGCCGATCCGGCCCAAATTACGCGACCGTCAAGCGGCGATATCCCAAGCGACGAGATATCCGGGTAGATTTCCGCGCCGGTCTGATCGAGGTCAACCGGCCCACCGCTTGGCGCTTCGGTCGCCGGATCATTGCGCGTCAAGTCGGGGCTTATTTCGGTCCAGGTCCCGCCGCCATCCGAGCTCCTCAGTACATATTGCGAGCCGACCAGGAGCTCCTTGGGATTCGTCGGCGAAAATAGAATCGGATGGGTCCAGCCGAACCGATACTTGAGCGCGTTCGATGCGACACCGTCCTGGTATTCGGGCCAGGGGCTGACACCGCGCGATTCGCCGGTGTCCCTGTCATCTCGCATCATCAGGCTGTAATAGCCGCTGCCAAACGTGATGCTCGGATTGCCGGGCTGCGGCGCGACAAACGTGCTCTCGCCGTATGCAACGCTGTGCCAGTCACCCGGCGGAATCACGCCGTCGGGCGATGCGCTCGGTCCCTCGAAGGCGCCCTCGTCCTGCTGCGCGCCGTACAGATGAAACGGGAATTGGTCGTCGAGCGATACGTGATAGTACTGCCCCGTCGGCTGATTGTGCTCCTCGCTCCAAGTCTTGCCGCCGTCGGTTGACACCGTCGCGCCGCCGTCGTTGCCCTCGAGCAGCAACTGCGGATCGTGCGGATTGATCCAGACGATATGATTATCGCCGTGCGGGGTATGCAGTTTGGAGAACGACTTGCCACCGTCGTGCGATACCCACAGCGCGTCGACCTCAGGCACGTAGACGGTTTCCGAATCGACCGGATCGGCATAGATGCTCATGTAGTAGAACGCACGCTGTCGCAAGCTCCAATTGTCATTGACGCGCTTCCAAGTCGTGCCGCTGTCGTCGGAGCGGAACACGCCTCCATCCTTTGCTTGCACGATGCTGTACAGCACGTTCGGCTTGCTGGCGACGACACTGACACCGATGCGCCCCAACACTCCTTTGGGGAAGCCGCCACGCCGCGAAATTTCCTTCCAGTGCGCGCCTCCGTCGGTGGTCTTGTACAACCCGCTGCCCGGACCCCCGCCTTCGAGCGTCCATGGTGTTCGGTAAGCCTGCCAAGTCGCGGCATAGAGCACTGCGGGATTCTGCGGGTCCATCACCAGATCGACGGCGCCGGTCTTATCGTCGACGTAGAGTACCTTGCGCCATGTCGTGCCGCCGTCATTGGACTTGAACACGCCGCGCTCGGCATTCGGCTTGAATACGTGGCCCATCGACGCCGCATAAACGACGTTCGCGTCTTTGGGGTCGACGACGATCGCGCCGATGGTGTGAGTATCGGCGAGGCCCGCGGCGTGCCAAGTCTTGCCGGCATCGTCGGAGCGGAACACGCCGTCGCCCGTGATCACATCGCTGCGGATATCGCTCTCGCCGGTACCGGCGTAGACGACGTTTGCATCCGACGGCGCCACGGCGATCGCGCCGATGCTGTCGCTCGTTCCGGGCATGGCGCCGTCGGTGAGGTTGACCCACTTCACGCCGTAGTCGGTGCTCTTCCAAACGCCGCCGTCGACCGCGCCCATGTAGAACAGATTGCTCTTGCTCGGCACGCCGGCCACGGCGACGACCCGGCCGCCGATCCACGGGCCGACGTTGCGCCACGCTAGCGCGCCGGTCATTGACCGCCACTCCGACGGGTTTGCACATGCCGCCGCGGACAGCAAGAATGCAAATCCAAGGACAGCGGTATTCCGAATTACGCGTGGATAAACCGGTACGGTCACGTAGCGATGCATATGAACTCCTCATGCGCCGACGCCGCGAGCGGTTGGTTGTGCCGCGCGTTAAGCTTCGCGGCGCGTCTCAACGAGAAGGGCGCGGGCGGACGCATCGAGCATTTCGAACTTTCGTACGGCGACGGCGGGATCATGATCGCCTAGCAGAACACGAATCCGCCCAGGACATCAACACGTTTGCTGGGCAGCCCGCGCTCGACCGCGGGCTGCTCGCGCAAACCTTGACCTTGATGCCGTTGCGATGGCTTAGAACTTGTACTTCAAGCGCGCATTCCAGAACGCACCCGGCAGATCGTAGGTGCCCGCGTCGTAGCCGTTCAGCGTACAGGTGTAGCAAATCGGCGGGTTCTGACCGAACACGTTGTTGACCCCCAACGCGAACTGCAAGCTCTTGATCGTGAATGCATCGTTCCAAACGACTTGCACGTCGTGATACAGCACGGAGTCGAGCTTGTGGTAGATCTGACCGTTCGAGCAGCCAGGCACTGCCGTGATCGCGCATTGGCGCAAGCCTCTTGGACCGAATCGAGGAAGCGCATCGTCCAGCCGACATTCCAATCCCGGAAAGCCCACCCCAACTGCGCGTTGGCTCGAACCCGCGGGATCGCGCTGTTGTTGACCTCGATCCCGACTTGCCGCTGCGACACGTTGCCGTAATTGTCGATGGCCTCATAGCTCGTGACCACGGTCGACTGCAAGGACGCGCTCAATCGGCCCCAGCTCTGCATCTTGCCTACCCAGTCGAATTTCACATCGACGCCGCCAGTTTGAATCTCGCCGAAGTTCTGCAGGAAATTACGCGGCGGATTCAGATTGCCGCCCGCTTGGCGCGTAAATGGCGCGCAAAGCACGGGATCGGTGCCGCCGGAGGCCACGCAGTTGTTCAGCAAGGATTGCAGATCCGCGGCCTGGATCGCCCCGGTGATCTTGTGATGATAATAGGTCGATTCCACGGCGAGCTTGTCGGTCACCGCGTTCTCCGCCCAACTGGCGCGGTATTGCAGTCCCACGGTGTAGCTGTCGGATTTTTCCGGCTGGAGCAAGGGATTGCCGCCCGTATAAGTCGTAATTTGCGTGTTGGCCTGTATGAACCCGACCGGCACATGCTGGGCTGCGCAGCCCGCCGTGTACTGCGATAGGACTGTGCCGCTCGTCGGACCGCAGGGATCGATCAGGGTCGGCGCATATTGAGTCAGCCCGTAGAGTTCGCCAAGATTCGGCGCGCGGAATCCGGTCGAATACGTGCCCCGCAGATCGAAGTCCCTGACCGGCTGCCAGCGCCCTCCAATCTTGTAGGTCGTATCGGAACCGAACGTCGAATAGTCCGAGTAGCGTGCCGCGGCGCTGGCCGTAAAGGTCTGCAGCAGCGGGAAGTTGAACTCCGTATAGGCTTCCTTGACGTTGTAGCCGGCGGCGACGGGAAAGGCCGGCGAGTCCTGCGATTCTCCGGTCTGGCGCAGCGGGTCGGGATTGAACGCCGCGAAATACTTGCGGTATTCGGCGCCGGCCGCGAATCCCGCGTTGCGGTCGCCGATCTTGAACAGGTCGCCGGTGATGTTGCCGCTGAACGATTGCAGCTTCTGGTCGCTCGAATCGATCTGTGTCGCCCGGATGTAGTTGATCATCGCCTGGGTCATCGGCCGGCCCTGGCCGCCGAACAGATCGAGCGGCACGCAGCCCGGGACCGCCAAGACAGACGTTGACGTCGCCGAGTGCGATCTTGATATTGGCGATGTTGTAGCCGTTGGTGAAGGTCTGGCTGGCCTTGTTGTCGGCGTATACGTAATTGAGGTCCCAATGCAGTCCGTTGCCGACGTGCAGCATGCCGCTGAGTCCGGTATTGAAATAATAAGTATCGACGTCTTGCGTGAAGATGCGCGGACCGACCTCGATCGGCCGGCGCGTGATCCAACCGAAGTTCGTCGCCGGATCGAGCGTGATGCCGAACGGATTGTACGGGTTGTTGGCCGCGACCGTGATCGTATCGGCGATCCCGCCGGTGCCGGCATACGGGCCGACGAATATCGGCTCGGGCGCCGCTTGATTCGCCGAGGTGCGGTTGTTGAACAAGCCCTTGAAATGCAGATCGACGTCGTCGTTGATGTGGTACGTCAGATTCGTGAACATCGACTTGCGCTGCGACGGTGTCAGCAGCAGGTTATACGGTGCATAGTTGAACCGGTCGGCGCCGCTCCAGTTGTGGTAGGTGCCCATCGTCGGGTCGTTTTTATTCCATACCGGCGTGGTCGTGCCATTATTCAGCGTGACGTCGTAGAAATTGCTTTGATCCGCCGTGCACGAGCCGTAATTCGGCACGAGAATGCTCGGATCGCAAAAAGTGGCGCGCCCCTGAGGCGTAGCCGAACTGCCGGCCGAGTTGCCCGCCAGCGGCTCGGGCGTGTCCGATTGCCACCATTTCGATGAGCTGATCGCGTTTTGATTGAAGTAGCTCGCGACGAACATCGCCGAGAACTTGTCGCTCGAGCCGCCGGCCATCACGCTGGCCTCGGTCGTTTGGCCGCCCTTGCCATACGCGCCGGTATAGCCATTGACTTCGACGCCGTCGAATTTCTTGCGCGTGATGATGTTGACGACGCCGGCGATCGCGTCGGATCCGTAGATCGCCGATGCGCCGTCTTCGAGGACTTCGATGTGATCGACGATCGACATCGGGATCGTATTCAGATCGACGCTGCCGCTGGTGCCGGAGGCCGAGGAATCGTTCACCCAGCGGATGCCGTCGACCAGCACCAGCACGCGCTTGGAATCGAGATTACGCAGATCCACTTGCGAGGAGCCGGCGCCGATACCGCCGCCGTCCGGCGGGTAGCCGAAGTTGCCGGAGGAATTGAACTTCGTGTTCAACGAGGAGCCGCCGGTCGTCAACTGGTCCAACAGGTCGCCGAGACTTTGCAGGCCCGTCCGTTCCATTTGCTCGCGATCGATGATCGTCACCGGTTGTTGCGACTGCGCGCCGGACTGGGCGATTCGCGACCCCGTGACGACGACCTCGCTCAGCTCGCCATTCTTATTGTCGCTAGGCTGTGCGCCGGTCGCGGTCTGCGCCCGAACAACGCCTGCGGCGAACAATATGAGTAGCGCCCCAGCAACACAAAACGCAGGAATTCCAAAATACTTGGCTTTCATGTGCATCCCTTCCGGTCAGTTCTTTTGAAGCCAGCAATAATTTGCCGGTATATGTAATCTATTGTGATGATGCGCAAAGATTTGTCAATGATCGGCCAAAATAGAAGCGCTCTCAAGACGCTTTCCAGCCGCGGCGGGGATGCGCAGCCAACGAATGGACCGGCCGAAAATCGAATGTACCAAATAAACAACATACATGTCGCGGCCGGATGATCACTGAATCGCTTAAGTGGGCGGGCGGCTGCCCAGCCGAAGCGGGTCCGCGGTCCCTCGGCGGTGCGACGCCGTTGCAATCTTCGAGCGTGCGGTTACAATTCAACGACGGTAGCAACCAAGGGATACTCGCATGCGTATGATGTTGTATCGGTCGGCGCTGATGTGCGCCGCCGGCGTATTGACCGCCGCAACGAATCCGGTTGCCGCGCAATCATCCTCAGGCTCGCCGATGTTGGGATACACCGAGGCTGACGCCGGCATTCAGCGCGCACTCGAGGGGCAATTCGATGCGGCGCTGAGTGCGGCGGACCTGCGTTCCACTCTGCAGCGAATGTCGGCCGAACCCAACCAGGTCGGCTCGCCGCACGACCGGAGCAACGCCGAGTGGATGCTCGGGCAGCTAAAGTCCTGGGGCTGGGACGCGCACATCGAGACTTTCTACGCGCTGTACCCCACGCCGAAGGCGGAGCGTCTCGAAATGTTGTCGCCCACCTCTTATAAAGCGCTGCTCAAGGAGCCGGCGATTGCGGGCGACCGCACCTCCACCGCGGCCGGCGCGCTGCCGCCGTACAACGTCTACGGCGGCGACGGCGATGTGACCGGCGATCTGGTCTACGTGAACTACGGTATGCCGGACGACTACAAGATGCTCGCCCGGCTCGGTATCAACGTGCAGGGCCATATCGTCATTGCGCGCTATGGCGCTGGCTGGCGCGGGCTGAAGCCGGAACTAGCGCAGGAACATGGCGCGATCGGCTGCATTATTTATTCCGACCCGAAGGACGATGGCTACTGGCGCGGCGATGCCTACCCCAAAGGCGGCTGGCGTCCGCTGACCGGCGTGCAGCGCGGCTCGGTCGAAAAGATGGAGGTCTACCCCGGCGACCCGCTGACTCCGGGTGTCGGCGCTACACGCGATGCCAAGCGTTTGCCGCTGGACGAAGTCAAGAACATCCTCAAGATTCCGGTATTGCCCATCTCCGCGGCGGACGCCGCAGCCATTGCTGGCGGCGCTGAACGGTCCCGTGGCGCCGGAGAACTGGCGTGGCGCGTTGCCGCTCACCTATCACATCGGACCCGGTGCCGCCAAGGTGCACTTGATGATCCAGTCCGAATGGACGCAGAAGCCGGTCTACGATGTGATCGCGACGATCCGCGGCGCCGTGCATCCCGAGGAATGGATCATCCGCGGCAATCATCATGACGGCTGGGTGTTCGGCGCCTGGGATCCGCTCGCCGGCAACGCCGCGCTGCTGGAAGAGGCGAAGGCGATCGGCGAGCAGCTGAAGACCGGTTGGAGGCCCAAGCGCACCCTGATCTATGCGAGCTGGGATGCCGAGGAGCCCGGCCTGATCGGCTCGACCGAGTGGACCGAGGAGCACGCCGCCGAACTCGAGCAACATGCGGTGTTGTACGTCAATTCGGACACCAATGCGCGCGGTTTCCTCGATGCCGGAGGCAGCCACTCGATGCAAGCCTTGGTCAATGAGGTGGCGGCGGACGTCACGGATCCGGAGACCGGCGTATCGGTGCTGCGGCGATTGCGCGCCCGGATCGAGGTGGACGGCTACGCGAAGGATGCGAGCGCACGCGACCGCGACGCGGCGGCGGTCGCGGCCGCCGGCGGCGATTTGCCCATCGCGGCGCTCGGCTCCGGCTCGGACTACAGCGCTTTCCTGCAACACCTCGGCATCGCGACCTTGAGTCTGGAGTACGGCGGCGAGGACGACGACGCCGGCATCTACCACTCGCGCTACGACTCCTTCGATCATTACATCCGTTTCGGCGACCCGAGCTTCGCGTACGGCATTGCGCTCGCAAAAACCATCGGCCACACCGTACTGCGCGTCGCCGACGCCGACGTGTTGCCTCTGCGCTTCGATGCGGTGGCCCAAGCCATCGGCCGTTACGTCAATGAACTGCACGCGCTCGCCGACCAGGAGCGCGAGCGCACGCGCAGCCTCGCGACGCTGCTTCATGAGAACGCCTTCAAGCTGGCGACCGATCCGACGCGCCCCCTCGGCGCGCCGCCGCGTGAAGACTCGGTTCCCTACCTCGACTTCGCGCCGCTCGATAATGCGGTAAACCGGCTCAAGGAAAGCGCCGCCGCGTACGATGCGGCCTACGATCGCGCCGCGACGGCCGGTCTGAAAGTCGACGGCAGCCGGCTCGATGCGCAACTGCAGGGCATGGAGCAAATGTTCCTCGATGCGAAGGGCCTACCGGGCCGGCCTTGGTTCGAGCATCTGATCTACGCGCCGGGCCGCTACACCGGTTACGGCGTGAAGACATTGCCCGCGGTGCGCGAGGCGATCGAACAGAGGAATTGGCAGCAGGCGAACCAATATTCGGCGGTCACGGCGCGAGCGATAATCCGGTATTGCGATCGGCTGGACCAGGCGACCATGCTGCTGCGCGACTGAGCACGGTCGCCGCGATCGCACCGGCGATTGCGATCTGCGAACTAGCCATCGCCACTATACGGCGCACTAAACTCACAAGTGATTGCTCGGCATTCCAGTAGTCCTTCCGCTAGACCCTTTCGGCCGGACATCGAAGGATTGCGCGCCATCGCGATCTTGCTCGTTGTGGGATGCCATTGCGGGATCCCGTGGTGCAGCGGCGGTTTCGTCGGCGTGGACGTATTTTTTGCCCTCTCCGGCTACTTGATTACCGGACTCTTGGAGGCGGAACGGCGCACGACATCGCGGATCCGATTGCGCGAATTTTACGCGCGCCGCGCGCGCCGGTTGTTGCCCGCATCCGCTTTCGTACTTTTGACCGTCGTTGTTGTTTCGATCGCCGTATTTTCGCCGCCGGAACTCGTATTTACGGGGCGCGCGGCACTCGCGGCGGCCCTTTATGCGAGCAACGTATTCTTCGATATTGGCGCCGCCGACTATTTCGCGCCGAATGTGGCGGGCAATCCCTTGCTCCATACATGGTCGCTCGGCGTTGAAGAACAATTTTATTTAATATGGCCGTTGCTGATCTTGGTGACCAATTCGGGGCCGCGCCGGAGCCAGGCGGTTAGCCTTGAGTTTAGCCGCGGTAGCCGCGGTTTCATTCGCCTACTCGGTACTCGCGACCAGGAATGCACCGACCGTCGCCTTTTACGAGCTGCCCGCGCGGGCATGGGAATTCGCGGCGGGCGGACTGTTGGCGATCCGTCCGCTTTCGAGCAAATCGCCGAATACGCGCTGGGCGATAGCCTGCGGATTCATCGGAATGACCGCGATTATCGGAACCGGCGTGATGCTCAAGGGCGGCACAGGGTTCCCCGGTTGGGTTGCTCTGTTTCCGGTATGCGGTACGTTGGCCGCGATTTTCGCCGGAACCAATGCACCGCGGCGCGGAATAAGCGCGGTGCTTAGCACCGTGCCTCTGCAATTCGTCGGAGGCCGCTCTTACTCCTGGTATCTGTGGCATTGGCCTTTTTTCGTATTCGCGGCGCGTATTTTTCCCGAGCCTTGCGGTCGGTGGTAAGGTCATTGCAGCTGCTGCGTCCCTGCTTGCCGCTACATTGACCTTCACTTTCCTGGAGCGCCCGGTTCGTGAGAATGCTCATTTGCGCGCCAGATCAGGATTGTCCCTGCGCCTGGCCGCCGCAACGACTCTGCTGACTGTCGGGGCAGCTGGGCGCTGATCGTACTGGCAAGGCAGCTTGCGGCGGATCAATCGTGGCGTTCGATCGGTGCCGCGTCGACCGACATTGCCGACCTTTCGCCGAAAGCATGCATCAGCGAGGGTACTTCGTCGGAAGTCAAAGATTTGCGTGTTCGGCGCCGCCAATGCGCCGCGATCAGTTGTTCTCTTTGGCGATTCGCACGCCATACACTGGTTCAACCCCATGCGTACAGCTTCCAAGGACGAGATGTGGCGCTTGATAACGGTCCTGAAGTTCGGATGCCCCGCAACCGACATCAATGCGCACCCAATCTCTACAGCGACCGATGCTTGCAAAGAATGGCGCGATCAAGCGATCGAAAAGATTGCCGAGATCCACCCCACGGCCGTGGTGATGGCGAGCTACACCGGCGTCACGATGCGTGGCTTCCGTACGGAGGCGCCGATATCCGCCGAGGAACTCCGGTTGGGCACTCGGCGGACTCTGGAGAGCCTTTCGCGAATCGGCGTCCCGGTGGTCGTGCTGAGGGACACGCCGCTGCCTCCTTTTGACGTACTTAAGTGTGTGGCGCGGCGCGGGCCGTTAAACCTGCGTGCCGCAGACTGCGGTTTCGAGGCGCAAGCGGCGCTAAATGCGGATGCCTACGCAGCCCAACGCGCCGCTGCACAGGGTCTGGCGAACATATATTTCTTGGACATGAATGATCTGATTTGTTTGGGAAATTACTGTCCAGCCATGCAGCATGGGCTGTTGGTCTATCGCGACGATAATCACCTGACCGGGAAGTTTGCCGAAACGTTGGCGCCGACATTGGAGAAGCGATTATTCAAACTCCTGCGGGGGGTGCAATCGGCAAGCCCTGCCGAGCCGCGATGACCGGTTAGCCAGATTTACCGATCATGCCCCCGATCGCGCAATATTCTGTGATTCGATCGATCTTCGCCGCATAGAGGCCAACCGCCGCCGACTTCAGCGCCGGTTTCGGCACCCCGCTCAGTGCGATACCGCACGGACAATGCAAACGAAGGCCCAGCACACTGGCTACGGCCGATCGAATACTTGGGATTTTCGGGAGATTTCGATGAGCACGACGAAATTGCTGGCTATTCTATTGATCGTCGGCGGGGGAATTGCTCTCGCCTATGGCGGGTTCAGCTATACGAAGGATACGCACACAGCTGACATCGGCGACCTGCACTTTGCTGTGCATGAGAAACAGCGGGTGAACATTCCGGTGTGGGCGGGACTGGGTGCTGTGATCGGCGGAATCCTGCTGCTGGCGACCTCGAGAAAGACGTGAATGCAGCCGCCGGCATGGCGGCGTTGAAGCTCGGGCGTCTCGCGGTTGGCTTGACGGTCGCACGGGCGGGGTTTGCTCAGCAAGAAGCGCCCACCGCCTTCGCCGGCAAAGAGCCGGCGCCGGTGCTTCAATGTGGAGTCGGCAGAGGCCAGCGCTTTGCGGTTCCGGCC
>CAVYNJ010000008.1:0-9976 GCA_963769895.1 uncultured Gammaproteobacteria bacterium
TCATCAAGCCGCGAAATCGGTGACCTTGCCGGCCGCGGTCATTCGGCTGCTGGTACGTCCGCGGTGCGCGGCCGATAGCCGATCATCAAGAATACGAGATTCTCGTGATAGCCCACGCCGATGCCCGACGCGCTGCGGGTCAGGCGTTCGTAGCGCAAACGCATCTCGAGGGCGCGCCCCGTGCGCCAGACGACCGCCGCGCCGAATCGACTGTCGTTCGACGAGAAATCGGCGTTCGGATATTTCGTATCGTAGAAGCTACCGAGGATTTGAGCGCTGAACTCGCGCGTCAACCGCCGTTCGAGGTTCAATTCGGCGTCGTTGCGCGTGACATCGAGTTGCGTCTGGCTTTGGTAGCTGTCCTTCTCCCAACGGTCGCTGACGGCGAGCGTCGTGCGGTCGCGGGCATATTGCCAGCCGACGGTGGCGTAGCGGCTGGTATAGGTATTGGACGTCAGCGCCGCCGGAGCGCTGCTGATCGCGCCGGTCGCGCCGCCCTGAAAGTTGCTGAAGCTCGAACTTGCATCGGTCAGCTCCCGCCCGGCCGTGAACGTCAGCTTCGCCGACGGCGATAGTAGGCGGCTCAATTCGATTTGCCCCATTCCGCCGGAAATCGAGGCGCCGCCTTGGCTAACGCGGGTGCCACCCAGATTGACCGCGAGTTCCGTGCGCGCACCCTTGATTTCGTAGCGGCCGTAGGCGCTGCTGCGGTTGAAGTCGACATTGACCGCGGTGTCGTCGAAGCGCACGCGTTCGGTGTTGCCGTTGATCGAGACGCGCGAGCGCGCCGAGAATTCATGGCCAAGCGCCAAGTTCGCGATTTCGCGGTTGCTGTTGAAGGGGCTCGTCTGGTATTGCGCCCGCGCATAGCGCGCACCGAGATCCAGAAATCCGCTGCCGCCTAGCCGCAAGCTCAGCTGCGGTCCCGTGCTCAAGTAATTGACGTCCTCGAGATTGGTCGGCGTGGCCGCCGTGAAGGGATCGAGCGTCGCTTGGCCGAAATGCTCCTGCAATACCCAGCTCAATCGCCGCGGCAGGATCGCGAAGTCCGCCAGGCCGTCGAATCGGCCGGTCAGCTGGCCGGTGTAGGCGTGCTGCAGGTAGTCTACGTAGGCGAAATTACCCGTTGCATCGACGTCGAAGCGGCTGCGCTCCTTTTTGATCGCAAAGTCGCCTTCGGCCAGCGCCAGCGTCTGACTGATAGGGTCCGTCGGCGAGAGCTTGATGTTGTCTGATTCGCCGATGCCGACATCGATGCCATAGGTCGTTGGCGCATCGGCCTGTGCGAACGGCGCCAGCGCAGCGATCAGCAGGGCGGAAACCACAACTGCGGGGGCTTTACGTGGTCTTCGCATCGCCGCTGCTCCCATACTCGCCATACTTACCGTAACCGTAATAGCGGCTGACCGGACCGAGAGGCGCATCGTTGAGGACGATGCCGCCGGCCTGTTCTTCGGCCAACAGCGCCGCCGCCTCTTGCACCGCGTGCGCCGGCGTCATGCCGGCGCGCACGACGAGCAGAACCTGTCCCGCGATCTTCATCAGCGATCGTCCTTCGCTCGTGATCAACAGCGGCGCGGAGTCCAGCAGCAGAATCCGCCGTGGATTTTGGACGGTCAAAGCTTTCATGAGCTGCAGCATGCGGTTGCTGCTCAATAACTCCGAGATACCCTCCGCACTCGTGCCGGCCGGAAGGATCGACAGGCCCCGTACGTTGGTCGGCAGCACCAGCGAATCGAGTTTGATGCCCTCATTGACCAAGGCATCCAGCAAGCCCCGCTCCTTTTGCACGCCGAAAATTGCGCTGACGTGCGGTTTCGGCGCATCCGCGTCGATCAGCAAGACCGAGACGTCCCGCTCGCGGGCGAGGCTCAGCGCAAGATTGATGCTGGTGAATGTCTTGCCGTCGCCGGGCAAGGCACTCGTGACCATGATGAGCCGCGGGTCGCGCGCTTGGGTGCTCGGCTTGAGAGCCAAGGCCTTATCGATCAATGGACGCTTGATTTGGCGAAATTGGTCGGCGAACCGGCGATCCTGACTCTCTTCGGGCAAATAGCCCATCGCACGCAACGATTCGGTGTCGATAAGCAGGCGTCTAGTGGGTTTCGATGCATCGCCGGCAACTTCCGCGAATGCGGTGGCGGCAGCATCCGGCGTAGTCGCGCCGGCGACATCGGCTGCCTGACGTAGGCGCGCAATCGTCTGTTCGACCAAACTCATGTGGGCACCAGCGCGCGCAATACTTCGATGTTCAATCGCTCACCGACCCAATTCAAGGCGAGGGCGACAATGAAGGCCGCGATCAAGCAGAGCGTCGCCATGGAAAACGCCTTGAGATGCCGGTAGTGTTCACTCCCCTGTCGGATCGGAAAAGCGCCGCTGACGCTGCCGAGCAGCGGAAAGCGGGTGACGGCTTCGATGCTGCGCTTCGAGGATACGACCGGGCGCAGCTGGTTGAGCCCGTAAGCAGCCCCCGCGCCTAGGGCAAGCGCGGCGCCCCAGATCAGCACGAGGAAGAGGTTACGTCTCGGCCACACCGGCGAGAGCGCCGAGGTCGGCGGCAAGGTCACCTCGAAGCGAACGGAACCGGCCTTGTCGGCCTGCTCACCAAGTCGCGCCTTTTGAAAGTTCACGAGCAACGCCGCGTACTCGGCCTTGTTGGTGTCGTAATCCCGGTTCAGCTGCTGGTACTCCGCCTCGACCTGCGGCGCACTGTTGAGGCTGCGCCGTAAATCCGCGACCGTCGATCGATGCTGCGCGACTTCTCGCTGTAGCGCGGCGATGTTGACTTCTTCTTTGCCCAGCTCCAGCTGGATGCTCTGGTACACCGGGTTGCTGCCGGCGCCGCTCGCGGCGATCGCACTGGCATCGCCGCGCCGCAGGCTCGCCAATTCCGCCGCCCGGCGCTGCTTCAATTCGGCAAGCGCCGCACGCGCGGCGATCACATCGGGATGCTTGTCCGTATACTTGAGCAAGAGCTCATCGAGCCGCGCCTGGGTTTCCTGGATCCGCGCCAGTGTGCCGCCGCCGCTCGGAATTTGTCCGTTGATCGTCGGCAGCGAGCCGCCGCCGGCGGCGATGGCGGCATCGCTGTGCAGCTGCTTGGTGAGCTCGTTACGTCGGCTGACCGCGATGGACAGCTCCGTTTCGGCTTTTTTCTCCGCATCGGTTTCGGTCTGCAATTGAGCGAAATAGCCACCCTGCTCGCTCGGCATCAGTCCAATATTGCGTTTCTTGAAGGCGGCGAGACGATCTTCCGCGGTATTCAAGCGCTTGGCGTAGTCCTTAAGCTGGGTCGCGAGAAAATTCTGCGCACTTTGCGCGCCCCGGCGCTTGCCGCCGAGGGTTTGATCGATGAACGTATTCAACAAAGTATCGACGACGAGCAGACTACGCGCGCGGTCGGGGTCGCGGTACTCGAAGCTGTACACCATGCCGGCCGTTTCGGGAGACTCGCCTTGGCTGCCGGCCGAAGCCGCAGTAATCGTGATGCGGTTACTGAGATTCTTCAAGATGGCGGCGCGCTTGCGTTCGTCGGTGACGGATGGGCTCAGCACGCCGGTCGAGCGCGCGATCTCGGCCAACTGCGGCCCCTGCAGCAGCGATTGGCGCACGTAGTTGATTTGCGCATCGACATCTTGATCAACGGCCAAGGCTTGAAGTACGGGCTTGAGCGCCGTGCGCGTATCGACGAACACTTCGGCATCGGCTTCGTACAGATCCGGCAGTGCAAATAGAATGGCGCATCCCGCAAGCACGATCAGGCAGGCGACGCCAAAGCCCCACCAGCGAAACCGCCAGCTGCCGCGCACGTCATCGACGAGTTGATCGAGCATCGGCGTCATGCGTCAATCCGCACCGCTAAAACCGCGTTTCCGGTACGACCAGCACATCCCCTGGCCGCAGCGCCAGGTTCTGGCTCATGTCGCCGTTGTTGACGAGAGCGTCCAATTTAACCCTAATTTGCTGTTCCGTACCGCCGGTTTCGCGCACGATGTGCGCACGATTGCCGGCCGCAAATTGACCGAGTCCTCCGACGGCGAGCACCGCATCGAGCACGGTCATTCCTTCGCGATAGGCGAGGGCCTGCGGGTGCACGACCTGGCCAATGACCTTGACTTGGCTGAAGGCGCTGACCGGCTTCGTGACGATGACGTTGACCTGCGGCGATTTCACGTAATAGGACAGCGCCTTTTCGATGTCGCGTGCCAGCCCGGAGGGCGTCTTGCCGACGGCGACCATGTCCTCGACCAGTGGCGTCGAAATCTTGCCGTCCGGCCGCACCGGCACGGTCACGGTGAGATCGGGATTCTGCCAAACGAATACTTGTATCGTATCGCCGGGACCGATCCGGTAATCCGGCGATGTCGCAGCGGGGGTCGCTGCCGGAGCGTCGGCGTAGGCCGAGCGCGGCGCCGTAGAGCCGGCAAGCAGCGCGGACCACAGCACGATTGCCAGGTAGAGCCGTAATTGCAGCATCGAATTGCGCATGGTCACCTCTTCTATGGTAGCGCTTGGCAGCCTTGCCTGCCGTGCTATCGTCACGGACTCGCTAAATCCAGACGTATCCGGCCGTGATCGCCCCGGTCGCTAACCCACGGCAGTTTGCCACAGGGATGGTCTGGCATTATATGTGTGCTAACGAACCGACGAATGCCCCGCGTTTCCGGTAGAAGCGGCGCCTTCATGGAAGCGCGACGCTTTGACGCCGCTCGGGCCAATGCACCACATAGTCGGCCTGCTCCGGCGTTTGCGGCACCTTGGGCCAAGTCGCGGCCCGCGCGCTCTGCTTCCAGAGGCGGTTCAACTGCTTCAGTGCGGCCTTCCCGGCCAAGCCTTCTTCGACCAAGAAACAGCCGATGGCGACGCCGGTGCGGCCGATACCGGCGCGGCAATGCAGATACACGCCATGACCCTGCATCAAGGCGGTGCGCAGGTCCGCCTGCAGCGCCCGCATTTGCCCCGGATCTTTGGGCACGCAGGTGTCGGCGATTGGGTACCGGCGATATTCCGCCTTTCTCGACAACAGACGCCGGTATTCCCTCTGCTCGCCGGCCTCGGTCAAATCGATGAAATAATCGAGACCAGCGTTGCTGAGCAGCGCGAGGCGATCGAGCGCCTCGGCTGGATTTTCGCCGAACGGATGCTCGCCGGCAAGTAATTGGCCGGGCAATACCCAATACGTGTTCGGCAATGGTAGCGGTACGGACAACCTTCCGCGGCTCGCGCGAGGCGAACTCCATCGGGTAAGATTCACGACGCCGTCCCATTATCGGCCCCGCGTGACAGCGGGCTCATGCAATTCGAAATTCGTCCGTCGCAGCAAGGCGAACACGCGCGGTCCACGCAGCAGGTATCGGCGCGCAAGTCGCTGCGGGTCGCGCGCTAGCCGGTACAGCCATTCAGTTCCAGATTTTTGCATCCATCGCGGCGCACGCCGCTCGATGCCGGTCAGAAAATTTACGGCGGCACCGACGCATAGCGCAAGCCCCCGCGCCCGCCCGCGCGCCAATAGCTGCTGCGCGAGCAATTCTTGTTGCGGAGCGCCCACGGCAATGAAACACATTCGAAATGGACTGTTCATTTCGACGAACCGTAAACAGCGCTCGACGGCCGCAGGGTCGTCGATGAAACCCATCGGCGGATTGATGTGCTGCAGGTTCCGCAAGCCATAGAGTGCGATGAGTTCACGCACCTGGCTCGCATCGCCACCAATAACGATGATACGGTCTTCTGGCTGAATCACTTGGTCGAACAATCCGGCCGTTAAATCGCTGCCAGCGCAGACTCTCGTGCGCAGGCCCCTGGTCATACGCAGCAGATGCGACAAGAAGCGGCTATCGAGCAACGTATATGCTGCAGCCTGATAGGCGGCGCGAAAGTCCGGTTCGCCGTGCCAGCGGATCAAGTGATCCACATTTGGAGTAACGACGTAGGCATACGCACCCTGGCCGAAAGTCCGCGCCACCGCAAGGAATCCCTCCACATCGTAGTTGTCCAACTTGAATGGCAATACCATGAGTGTCGCAGAATTCCTTGGTTGGCCAGATCTTGGCGAACGGTACGGTAATACCTCGGATTGTAAGGCCGAAGCTCGCTTTGATGTTATGACGCTGTGCGGAGTGCACCGAACGCGCGATCCGTTAATTTGGCAGCAACCCGTACACGTCCAATTCGCCGAGGATCGTCGCGGCATGCACCGTGTCGTCGTTGCCGCGCGTGCCGACATACACCTTGCCATTGGCGATCGTCGGTACCGTGAACTTCACGGCGTAGCCCGCGGCATCGCCGGCAGTTTGACTGCTGTTCCAGAACTCCGTCGCGAGATTCGTGGCATCCCAAGCGTGCAGTATGGCGGGCGAGGCGGCGCGCGTCGCGCTGCCGACGAGCGCGCCGTAATTGGAATTATCGAGCGCCCAGACGATCCCATTGGTCGCGGCGCTCGATGAAACGGAGGGCGAGGTACCCGGAAAACCGAAGCCTGCGGTGGAATGCGAGGACGCTGCAACGCTCACTTTGTCGGTAACTGGGCTGAATGAGTACGCCGCTACCGGGCTGTTAATGGGACCGCTGTAGATCGTATTGCTCCAGAACGCCGGCGTGAAGAACACCTGGTTGCCGGCGCTGAACATCTGCCAGGCATTCGCATCGCCGAGATGCCCCATGTTGTCGCGATTGACGAGATAAAGATTGCCGTCCTTGCCGCCGCCGATCGCGAGGTGCGGTGCCGGACCCGAAGCTTGGTCGATCAAGACCGTGGCGCCGCCGGCGCCGAAATCCACGTCGCCGGCATTGTCGCTGTTTTCATCGCTGGGCGTGAACCAATCGCCGATCGCGAGGGCGGCCGTCATTTTCAAGAAGCTGTCGCCAAAATTGGCGATGCCGTCGTACGTGCCGTTGCCGGTGATTACATAGAGATTGCCGGCTGCATCGACCGCGGGCGCGCCGCCCGACATCCAAATGCCGCCTTCCGAGCCGCTCGGCGTGTCGTTGAACACGTGCAGCTGCGAAAGCGTACGTTGCGCTATAGCTCATCATCCAGCCGTGGTAGGTCCCGGCATCCTCGTGCGCCGCCCAGCTGATGGTGACCGCGCCTCCCGAGAGCGCCAGGCCCGCCCGCTGGTTCTCGGTTTGCGGACTGAACCCCATCGCCGCGATGACGGCCGGCCCGCCGAGACTTTCCGCACCGCCGGCGAGTGTCAGCGCGTGCAAGCGCTGATAGAACGTCGAATTGGACGCGCTGACCGATTTGGCGACGACGAAAATCGTGCTAGTACTCGCATCGATGACCGGAGTACCCGTGATTCCGACCGCCGGGATGATATCCCCAAAGCCGCCGCCGACGAGGTTGCCCGTGAGGCCAGACGGCACCGGCTTCTCCCCGCTGGTCGCGCCGTGCGCGGCATCGAGCAGATTCGCGTGCCAGTAGGTGATACAGGGACTGGCATCAGCGTCGAACGCGTAAACGCTGTCGTTTTGCGTCGCGACGACGATCACATTATGCATGCCGCCGCCGATGCTGATCTGCGGAACCCACAAAGGTTGCGCATAGATGGCGCCGTCCGCCGGACAGGAAAAGAGTTTGCCGAAATGCGTGCTGACGTTCGCCGGCGTCAGCGCATATTCATGCAGATTGGCGCCGTCACGCGACTGATCGTCGCGATACGTCAGAACACCGGCAAGATCAGTGACGCCGATCGTCGCCGTGGCGCTCTGCGTGCCGTCGGCGATGCTGGTCGCCGTGATCGTGAATACGCCGGCGGCCTGGGCGCTGAAGGTCGCCGCGGTGGGACCGCTATTGCTCAGCGCACCGCCGCTCGCGGCCCAGCTGACTCCTTGCGCGCCAACGTCATTGGTGACGGTCGCACTGAGAACGACCGCTTGCTTGATCGCGATGCCGCCACGCAGCGGGCTGATGGCAACGGCGATGGGCTGACCCGCGGGAGTCACGGTGATATTTGCCGTTGCGGTTTTCGACATATCGGCCACCGAAGTCGCCGTCAGGACGACTGCTGCCGGCGAGGGCACCGCGGTGGGCGCATGGTAGCTCACCGTCGTCGCCGTGACGGCCGTCAGCGTACCGCAGCTCGCGCCGCTGCAGCCGGCGCCGGACAGCGACCAGGTCACGCCCTTGTTCTGCGTATCGTTTTGCAGCTTCGCCGCGAACGACTGCACGCCGTTCGCAATGGGCACCGAGGCGTTGAATGGCGCGACGGACACGACGATCGCCGGCGGCGTGGTCGATGATGCCGAGTTGGATACGCTGCGTCCACACGCCCCGACAGCAAGCGCCGCTGCGAGGACGGGCAGCGTCGCCGCGCGACCTTGACATAAATTCAATGAGGTTCTCGCCACTCGCTTGCCGGTCGATTGCATAGCGCCGGATAGTGGCATACCTGCGCAAGGCCAGGCCACTGTCGGTTCAATAGCGCCCCCTATCGGCGCACGGGATCATCACTTCGAGCGTGTGGACGATTTCGGCCATGCCCGGCGCGGACTGTACATCCGGCGTTCACAGTTTCCACGCAGAGGTGTTCATCGGCGCTTCGGCATGCATCATTTGTACACGGGAGGTTACCGCTAGCCAGCCATGCCTAAGCGGCGAATTCTGCTATATTGGATTATGAATCCTCGGCTTCGATCGCATTCCGCCCAAACGACCGGGCGGCCCGGGCGCCGCGTTGCCAGCGCCTGTGGACTCTAGGTATCGCCGCAATATCAGATCTAGTTCACAGTTTGATTGGCGCAATCTACGTATTTTCCTACGCCAGCCACGTCGAGCACCATGACCTCGCCCCTACGGAGATACGATTGAATGTCTAAGCCGCCGGTCAAGTTTCAAACGCAACCGGGTCCGATGGGCCCGGCTCAGATCAACGAGGCTTGGATACTGGAAGGCAACCCGGTCACGAGCAATCGGCTGTTGTCGAGCAGCGCCGACGGCAGCGCCAGCGCCTATTTCTGGGATTGCACCGCGGGCCGGTTCAATTGGCATTACGATGTCGATGAGACCATCTATGTGATCGAAGGCTCCGTCGTGGTCCGCGACCACCAGACGGGAACCCGGCATACGCTCATGGCCGGCGACTCGGCTTTTTTTCCTGCCGGAGCGAGCGCCGAATGGACCGTTGACAAATACGTCCGCAAGATCGCGTTTCTTCGCTACCCACTGCCCAAATCCATCGTGTTGATGCGGCGCGCCAAGCGTCTGCTGAAGCGGGCTTTCAAACGTTCCGAGGCTGTGGCCGCGCAGGCCGTGGTTCCATCGCTGTAGCCGCCTAACGCCTGCCGATCAGCGTTCCATACGCTCCCGGCCGGCCGACGCCGGCCGCATTGCCTTCATCGGTGTCCAAGTGCAGCTCCAGCCGGTAGTTCGGCGAGACCCGCACGACGACGTCCCCGAAGATGACCCGCCGGCCGCCGCTGTCGACCGCGACTTCGACGCGGTCCTGGTCGGCGAGACCGAGCGCCGCGGCATCGGCCGTGCTCATGTGGATATGGCGCAGCGAGACGACGACCCCGCGCGCGAGCGTGACGCGCCCCGACGGCCCTTCGATGACGATCCCGGGCGTACCGGCGAGGTCACCGGATTCGCGCACCGGCCCGTCGATGCCGAGGGCGATTTCATCGGTGCGCGACAATTCGACTTGGTCTTGCCCGCGCGCCGGTCCGACGATGCGCACCTGGCTCATGGAGCCTTTCGGGCCGATCAAGGTCACGGTCTCTTCGCTCGCGTATTGGCCGGGCTGGCCGAGCATTGCGCGCGGATGCAAGGCGTGCCCGCGGCCGAACAGGCGCTCGACGCTTTGTTGGGTCAGATGCACGTGCCGCGCGGAGACCGCGACCGGGATCTGCGCCGGCGGCAGGTCCGCGCCGCCGGTGCTCACATTAAGGTTGCGCCGGCGGCGCGGCATCCGGAGTCGCCATCATCGGGTGGCGCATGCCGTGATGAGGCCCCATCATTGCGCAGCCCTGA
>CAVYNJ010000009.1:0-27349 GCA_963769895.1 uncultured Gammaproteobacteria bacterium
CGAGCTCATCGAGATGGAGGCGCGGGTCGATTACGACCTGAATTACCTCCGGCATTGGTCGGTGCTGCTGGACTTGAAGATCCTGCTATTGACCGTAACCAAGATATTTCGCGATGAAAAAGCCTACTGAGGCGCCGCGCTCGCTATGGGAGGAGATCGTTGCGTTGGGCGCACCGATCCGCGGCTCATTTGTCGGCCGACAGGGCCGGGTCGCCACGGTAGAACTCGCCGCCGGATCGGCGATCGCCGGCCTCGAAGCCCTGCGCGGCCGTTCGGTCCTGATCGCGACCGGCGAGCAGCTCTCGACCGCGGTGGCGCTGATCGAACTCGACGGCCTTGCACGGCGCATCGTGCTGTGCACGCCCGACCTGAGCCCATCGCAGCTCGCCGCGGTCGCGGCCATCGCGCAGGCCGATGCGATCGTAGCGGACGCCTCGGGCCCGCGGCTGCCCGCGGATTACGGCCTGTCGGTCTATCCGATCGGCCGGCACCGTTTAGCGCCTGCGGTCGAACGGCGCGCCGGCCAAGCGACCGAATGGATCTTACTGACATCGGCGACGACCGGCGCACCCAAGCTCGTCGTGCATACGCTCGCGAGCCTCGCCGGCGCCCTGCCTCAGCAGGCGGAGGCAGGCGCGCGCACCGTTTGGAGCACCTTCTACGACATCCGCCGCTACGGCGGCTTGCAGATCTACCTGCGCGCGGTGCGCAGCGGCGCGCCGCTGGTGTTATCCGCCGCAGCCGAGACGGTGCGCGAGTTCTTCGAGCGTGCCGCAAGCGCCGGCGTCACGCATATCTCCGGCACGCCGTCGCATTGGCGCCGCGCGCTGATGAGCGGCGATGCCAACATCCTGCGGCCGCAGTACGTGCGTTTGTCCGGCGAGGTCGCCGACCAGGCCGTGCTCGATCAGCTGCGGGCGGTGTATCCTGCGGCCAGGATCGCGCATGCGTTCGCTTCGACCGAAGCCGGCGTCGCCTTCGACGTCGAAGACGGCCGGGCCGGCTTTCCGGCGGCGCTGGTCGAACAGCCGCGGGATTCGATCGATCTGCGGGTCGTCGGCGGCACGCTGCGTATCCGCTCGAGCCGCAATGCCGCGCGCTATCTCGGCGATGCGGCGCCGCTCGCCGGCGGCGACGGCTATGTCGATACCGGCGATCTGGTCGAGCTCGTCGACGGCCGCTATTATTTCCGCGGCCGCCGCGGCGGCGTCATCAATGTCGGCGGACTGAAAGTGCACCCCGAGGAGGTCGAGGCCGTGTTGAACGCCGATCCGCGCGTGCGCATGTCGCTGGTACGGGCGCGGCGCAGCCCGATTACCGGCGCGGTCGTCGTCGCCGACGTCGTGCCGGCGGATCCGGCGATCGCCGGCGCGGCGCTCGCCGGCGAGGCGGTCAAGGGCGAACTGCTCGAAGCGTGCCGGCGCGCGCTGCCTGCCCACAAGGTTCCCGTCAGCTTGCGCTTCGTCGCCTCTCTAGCGGTTACTGCCGCCGGCAAATTGGTGCGCCCCGGTGCTTAATATTATTGTCACCGGCGGCAGCCGGGGCGTCGGACTCGCGATCGCCCGCACGCTCGCCGCCGCCGGCTACCGGGTCATCGCCCTCGCCCGCGGCGGGACTGCGGAGCTTGCGGCGGCAGCCCAAGCAGCGGCCGGCGGCGCCGGCGCGATCGAATTTCGCGCCTGCGACTTGAGCGAACTGGCAAAAATACCGGCCCTGGTGCGCGCGCTGAGAGCCGAGTTCGGATCGATTTACGGACTCGTCAACAATGCGGGACTCGGCGCCGGCGGCGTGCTCGGCGTCATGCTAGATCAGGACATCGAACGCATGGTGCGGCTCAATACGCTGGCGCCGATCATCCTGACCAAGTACGTCGTGCGCGCGATGATGAGCGAGCGCGCGGGGCGCATCGTCAATATGGCCTCGATCGTCGCCTCGACCGGCTACAGCGGATTGTCCGTCTACAGCGCGACCAAAGCCTCGCTACTCGGCTTCACGCGCTCGCTCGCCCGCGAGGTCGGCGAGTTCGGGGTCACCGTCAATGCGATCGCCCCCGGCTTCCTCGCTACCGACATGACGCAGGAACTCTCCTCGGCGCAGCGCGAGAAAATCGCGCACCGCAGCGCCTTGCGCCGCATGGCCGAAGTCGACGACGTGGCGCGCAGCGTCCTGTTTTTGATCGGCGAGGCGGGACGCAACATCACCGGCACGGTGATGACGGTCGACGCCGGCAACACGGCATAGATCGGGCCCCAGGCTGCCGTCCGGCGCTGCGCTCAGGCGAGCAGACGCGGCGCGATGCGGCGCGCGGTAAACTTCGCGCCAAAGGCGAAACGCAGCAGCGGGCCGAAACTATAGGCCGCTGCGCCGCCGATCATGTAGAGGCCGGGCACCGACGATTCGAAGTAGCGGTTCAATATGGGCGTATCGGCCGCCGTGCGTACGAGCGCGCGCAGCGGCGGATCGATGAAACTCAGACGCGACAGTGCAATTTGAAAGCCCGTGCCGGCGACGACGTGATCGACCTCGAGAGTCCTGCCGCCGCCGCCGCCCACCTGCTCGATCGTCAATTGCACGCGCCCCTCGACCGCGGCGGCGCCAGCGAGCGCCGCGCCCAAGTGCATCGGGAAGCGGCCCTCGACGGCCTCGCGCGTGAACCAGCATGGCGCGGGACCCAAGTGGCGATCCACGGCACGAAAACGCAGCAGCTGCGGAAGCGCGTGAAAGACATCCGGAACGTCGGTGCAAAGCCGCGAGCGCCAGCCGATGCCGAGGCCGGAACGCGGCGATTTCAGGCGCTCGATCAGCGGTCGCGGCTCGCGCGGCGCATCGTGAAAAGCGATCGATGCGCGCCGCGCGATCAGCTGCACCTGCGCGCCCGCTTGGCATAGCAAGGCCGCCAGATCGAGCGCGGAGGCGCCGGCGCCGATGACGGCGACGCACCGATCCTTGAAACCGGCAAGATCGCTATGGGCCGAACTATGGGTGACATACAACGGCGACAGTCCCTCGAGCTGCGGCGGCAGCCGGGCGAACGGCAGGATACCCGCCGCGATGACGACCCGGCGCGCGAGTGCGACTTCGCCGCTCGCCAAGGTCAATTCGAATAAATCGCCGCGCCGCGCGAGCGCGGCGATGGCGATGTTCTCCATCTGCGGCACGTAGCGCCGCTGGAATTCCCGGCCGTAAGCGATGAAGTTCTCGAGGCGCACCGGCAAACCGATATCGGCGTACGGCAGGGATTTTTCACTGCAGTACGCTCGCAGCGTGAACCGGCCTTGCGGGTCGTACAGATCGGATGCGAATCCCTCCGACTTCAGGCACATGCCCCGCGGCATGTGCTGCGACCAAAATCCCATCGGAGCGCCGAAAATGCGCACGCTGCGCGTACCATGGCGCAAATGCGCGGCCAGCGACAAGCCGTAGGGTCCCGCGCCGATGACGGCGATATCGACCGCTGATCCACTCAAATTTCGCTCCAACCCGACGGCTCAACCGGCATAATAGACCTGTAGTGTGATCGAATCGTTTACTTACACTTCATCGTTCTTCGGATACTCCCGCGATGTCCGCAATCGCCGCAAGCGATTGGTTCACCATGTCGCGGTTACGGGGACGCAAGCGCTTGAGCATTGAGAGCCCATCGGTCCTGCTCGCCGCCTCCAAATGGTGGCCGTTATCGGCGCGGCTCGCGCTCGAACTGCAGCGCTGCGGCTGCCAGGTCAGCACACTGTGTCCAAGCGGCCATCCGCTGAGGCGGCTACCCGGCCTCGCCTCCACCGCCCACTACGGCGGCATCGCCTCGCTCCGGCATTTGCGGCGATCCTTGCGCGCGCTCGCGGGCGATCCGCGGGCGCTGATCATTCCCTGCGATGACGGCGTGGTCGCGCAACTGCACGCACTGCACCGGGACGAGCCGGATCTGCGGGCACTGATCGAGCGCTCGCTCGGGCCGGCCGAATATTACCCGATCGTCAGCAGCCGCTTGGCGATCATGGAGCTCGCCGCAACGCTCGGCATTGCGGCGCCGGCGACGCGCGCGATCGGCAGCAGCGAGGACATACGCGCCTTTCATCGCGACTTCGGAGCGAGCGCCTTCGTCAAATTGAATGGCGAATCCGGCGGCAACGGCGTGCGCCTCGGTCATTCGCCGGACGAATCGCTCGCGGCATGGCGGCAGCTGCGAAGACGCCCAAGCCTTCTGACGGCCTGGAAGCGCCTGGCGATCGACCGCGATCCGCTGGCGCTGTGGATGCGCAGGCACTACGGCGAGCGGGAATTGACGATACAGACCGCAATCCGCGGCCGGCCCGCCAATTCGATGATCGCCTGCGCGCGCGGCCAGGTGCTCGGCATCGTCTCGGTCAGCGTCGTCGTCGCCGAAAGCCTGACAGGCGCCGCGACGATCGTGCGTCGCATCGACGATGAACGCTTGGCGGCCAACGCCGCGCGGCTCGCCGCAAAGCTGCAGCTGAACGGCTTTTACGGCCTGGACTACGTAATCGATGCCGATACCGGCACGCCCTATCTGATCGAATTGAATCCGCGCTGCACGCAGTTGGGTCATCTGCAATTTCCCGGTGAAATGAGCCTCGCCGCAAGCTTCGCGGCTGCGCTCGGCGCAAGGCCAAGGTCCAGCGCCGATCATACGATCTGGACCGACCACATCGCCCTATTCCCGCAAGCGCTCGCGGCCGGCGATATCTGCCATCGCCACCTCGAGTCCAGCTACTACGACGTCCCATGGGACGCGCCACTGCTGCACGCGGAGTTGCGTTTGCCGGCTTGGCCGCGGCGGCGCTGGGCATCGAAGCTTTACCATGCCTGCAGACCCGCGGCCGTGCCGACACCGGCGATCTTCGAGGAACCGGCCGCACACGCCGCCATCGCGCCGCCGCTCAGAACCGCAGCTGCCCGGCGATGATCGCCCGGTGCAGGGCTTCATCCAGCGCCACATAGGCGTCAAGCTTCGGATCGGCGACATACAGCGGGCCATCGACGAGGCGCGGATCGAAGCCCGCGCGCAGCAATTCCTGCTTCTGCGGTTTGAACGTCGCGGTGGCATCCAGCGTGCCGAGGATCCGCAGGAACACCGGCCGCGCGTACGACGGCAACCGGCGCACGATCTCGGCGCGAAACGCCGCCAAATCGAAGTGTGCATCGACGACGAGCGCCGCCATGCCGGCACGACCATCGGCGCCCGGGACCGCGACCCCGTAGACGAGGCCGTCGCGCACACCCGGCGCCGCCGTCAGTTCGCTCTGGACTTCGGCAGTCGACACGTTCTCGCCTTTCCAGCGGTAAGTCTCGCCGATGCGATCGACGAAATAATAAAAACCGCGCGCATCGCAGCGCATCAGATCGCCGCTGCGATACCAGGCATCGCCGGGCTTGAAGACATTGCGCAGGATCTTATTCTCGGATGCCGCCGGATCGGCATAGCCTTCGAAGCGGCCGGCGCGCGCATCACCCTCGGGAATCGGGGCCGCCGCCTCGCCGACCTCGTCCACCGCGCAGCGCTCGCAGTAGCCTTCGGCGTTGCGCCGCGGTTCGCCCGTCTCGACGTCGAAGCGCAGCAGCGCGACGGGGAGCCGATGCGCGAGAAACGCCGGTATCCGGCCGATCGAACCGACTTTACCCTCGCAGTTGTAGAGTGAAAAACTCCCCTCGGTCGCCGCGTAATACTCGAGGATCTGCGGAATCCGGAAACGCGAGCGGAACGCCTCCCATACCTCGGGCCGCAGACCGTTGCCGCAGGCGACGCGCAACCGATGCTGCGTCTCCTCGGCCTGCGACGGCGCATTGACGAGGTAGCGGCACAGCTCGCCGATGTATTGGAACAAGGTGCAGCGTTGCTCGCAGAGATCGCGCCAGAACTCCGAGGCCGAAAAACGCGGCCGAATGACGACGGCGCCGCCGCCGACCAAGGTCGCGCCGGCCGCGACGACGCCGCCGACGCTGTGGTAGAGCGGCAGGCAGTCGTATAGGCGATCCGAGGCTTGCACGTCGAGGAGCCCGGCGAACCAATGACTCCACTGCATCAGGCGGTAATGCGTCACGTTGGCCGCCTTCGGCAAACCGCTCGTGCCGGAGGTGTAGATGTACAGCGCGTTCTTATCGAGCGTCGGCGGCGCGCACTCGGCAAGCTCCAGCGCGGCGCTGTCTTGCGCGGCGAGCGCGGGCTCGAGCGGCTCGAATCCAGCCTCTTCGATGCGCGCGCCCAAGGACCAATAATGCAGCGTGGCCGGCAGATGCTCGCGAACCGCCGCGAGATTCGCGGCGAGCCCGCCGCCCGCGATCATCAGCTTCGGGCCGACGATGCGGATCGAATGGGCGAGCGCATCGCCGGACAGATGCGTATTGACGAGCGCGACCACCATGCCTATGCGCGTCAGCCCGAGCCAAATCGCCAAATACTCGGCGCAATTCGGGAGTACAAGCGCGGCGACATCGCCGGCCTTTAGGCCTTGCGCGAGTCCCCAGCGGGCATAGCAATGGGCGCGCGCGGCCAATTCCGCGTAGCTGAAGGTGGCTTCGCGCGAGATCAGCGCCGGCGAGTCGCCATTGCGTTGCGCCCAGCTCTCGATGAGCATCGGCAGCGTGACCAGCGGCTCGCGCTCGATCGATGCGGTGCGCGACAGAGCCCGGATCCAGGCTTGGCGCGCGAATTTGGCATTGTCGGCGGCGGCGGCAGTCATGAACTGCGAACCGTACCACGGACCGGCGGTGTTCAAGTAGACTGCCGTGAATCTCCAATGCATGCTCGGACGATGAAACGAGAGACGATCGCAATTCACGGCGGCTTCGACTCGGACCCGGCCACCAAGGCGGCGGCGGTGCCGATTTATCAAACGGCCGCCTACACTTTCGACAGCGCCGCGCATGGCGCCGCGCTATTCAACCTCGAAGTCGAAGGCTACCGCTACACGCGCATCGGCAACCCGACGACCGCCGTGCTCGAGGAGCGGGTGGCGCAGCTGGAAGGGGGCGTCGGCGCGCTCAGCGTCAGCTCCGGCCAAACGGCGATCTACTACGCGGCGCTCAATCTCACCGAGATGGGCCGCAACATCGTCTCGGTACCGCAGCTCTACGGCACGACGTACACCTTGTTCGCGCACATCCTGCCGAAGCTCGGGGTGCGCACTCGCTTCGCTAAATCCGATCGTGCCGCCGACATGGAGGCCTTGATCGACGAGAACACCCGCGCGATCTTCTGCGAAACGGTCGGCAATCCGGCCGGCAACGTCTGCGACCTGGAGGCGCTCGCGCGCCTCGCCCACCGCTACCATATGCCGCTGATCGTCGACAACACGGTGGCGACGCCGATGCTGGTGCGGCCGATCGACTACGGCGCGGATGTCATCGTGCATTCGCTGACGAAATTCATGGGCGGACACGGCACGACGCTCGGCGGCATCATCGTCGATTGCGGCGGATTTTCATGGAAAGAGCACGCCGCGCGCTATCCGATGTTCACCGAACCGGACGAGTCGTATCACGGTTTGGTCTACACGGCGCATTACGGCGAGGCGGCGTTCATCGGCCGCTGCCGCAGCGTCTATCAGCGCACGATGGGCGCGGTGCTCGCGCCGATGAACGCGTTCTTGTTATTGCAGGGCATCGAAACGGTCGCGCTGCGCATCGACCGGCACGTCGAAAACGCCCGCAAGGTCGCTGTATTCCTGCGCGCCGATGCGCGCGTCGAGTCGGTCAACTACGCCGGCTTCGAGGACAATCCCTACCATCCGCTCGTGCGCAAATACCTCGGCGGACGGGCTTGTTCGCTGCTGACCTTCGAGATCCAGGGCGATTTTGCCGCCGCGACGCGCTTCTACGATGCGCTGCGATTGTTCAAGCGACTCGTCAATCTCGGCGATGCCAAGTCGCTCGCCTGCCACCCGGCATCGACCACACACCGGCAAATGTCGCCCGAGGAGCAGCTGACGGCGGGCGTGCGGCCGGGCACCATCCGGCTCAGCGTCGGCATCGAACACATCGACGACATCCTGGCGGATTTGGATCAGGCGCTTGGCGCCGCGTGAATCGTGAACGATTCCGCCTTGCCGAGCGCCGTCGCGGCGCTGTTTCCGCCGGCCGATGAGCGCCTGCGCGTCGAGGACGCACTCAGCCGAGCGCTGCTCGCAGCGCTTGCGCGTCTGCAGCGCGGCGCCGTCGCGCCGACGCAAAACCCCGAGGCCCTGCGCGAGGAATTGCAGGGTTTCGATTTTTGCAGTCCGCGGCCGCTCGCCGAGCTTTTGCCGTGGATCATCGAGCGCATGGAGCATGGCATCGTGCAGATGGCCAATCCGCGCTACTTTGGGCTCTTCAATCCGGGCGCGAGCTTCCCGGCGCAGTGCGCCGACCGCATCGCCGGACTGTTCAATCCGCAACTCGCAAGCTCCGCTTCCTCGCCGCTGCCCGTCGCCATCGAGAGCCACGTGATTCGGGCCTTCGCCGCGCGCGCAGGGCTGCCCGGCGAGCCAAGCGGACACTTCGCGACCGGCGGCTCCGAAGCGAATTTCACCGCGCTGCTGTGCGCGCTGACGGCCGCGCACCCGCAGTTTGCACAGGACGGCGTCCGCGCCTACCCGGGGCCGGTGCGCTTCTACACCTCACGCGAATGCCATATCGCGTGGCTCAAGATCGCTCACCAAGCCGGCGTCGGCCGCACGGCGCTGCGCCTGATCGCGACCGACGGCCGCGGGCGCATGAACGCAGAGGCCTTGGCCGCGGCGATCGCGGCGGACCGCGCCGCAGGCGCCGTGCCGGTCATGATCGTCGCCACCGCCGGCACGACCGGCGGCGGCATGATCGATCCGCTCGTGCCCTGCGCCGACATCGCCTGTGCCGAGCATCTCTGGTATCACGTCGATGCCGCCTGGGGCGGCGCCGCGCTCGCCTCCGAACGTTTGCGCGGGCACTTAAGGGGTATAGAACGCGCCGACTCGATCACGATCGATGCGCACAAGTGGTTCGCGACGACGATGGGCTGCGCGATGTTCCTGACGAACCGCGGCCGCCTGCTGTCCGAGGCCTTTCAAGTCTCGACGAGTTTCATGCCCTCGAGCCTGTCGACGGTCGATCCGTACCTCAGCAGCGTGCAGTGGTCGCGCCGCTTCATGGGCCTGCGGCTATTCTTGAGCCTCGCGACGGCCGGCTGGCAAGGGATGGGCGAGCACGTCGAACGCAGCGTCGCCATTATCAAGCGCATCCGCGAACGGCTCGCGGCGCTCGGCTGGACGGTCGCAAACGATTCGCAATTGGCCGTCCTCGACGTCGTACCGCCGGCGGCGCTCGGCGCGGTCAGGCCGCTGGTGGCGCGCGTCGTCCGCTCCGGGCGGGCGTGGGTCGCCGCGACGCAGTTCGAGGGGCAGGACGTCGTGCGCATCTGCGCGACCAATGGGGAGACGACGATCACCGACGTCGACGCCCTGGTTGCCGCACTGCAAGATAGTGGATGAATCGCGGCCGATCAGACGCGCGCGGCTTGCGGAGCGAGCGTCCGCTCGATCAGAGCTTGAATCGACGCCAGCGAGTGAAAATTCTCCGGCGTGATTTCCCCCTGCGGGATCATGATGTCGAATTCAACCTCGACGGCGAGCATCAAGTTGACCATTTTCAGCGAACTGACGCCGAGATCGCCCAACTGGCAGTCGACCGGGAACGGCTCCGGGACCGATGCTTCAGGCCCGAGTATTTGTCTCAAGACTCCAATGAGCCGCTCGCGCAAAGCGTTACGCTGCAAATCCACGTCCTCGATCTCCCGGAAATCAGGTTCTCATGATACCGGTTGCAGCGACCGCCTGCCGGTACGAGTTCGATAAACGCGAGCGAACCGAAATGTTCGCGTTCCCGCTCGGCGAGCGGCCTCGCCGAGATTCCGAGAATCAATTCACATTTTAGCCAGTGAATCACATATAGGAATTTGTTCGTATACAGGACCCCGCGCTTACTGGATAATTTCTATCAACCGGCGTGTCATCGCCCAACCTCGGAGTTTAGCGAGATGTCCGCCGCCGACACTCAACGAACCGCAGCCAGCGCCCGCATCGTCAGCGGCCGCAGAAGCGATCTGATCGCGCGCGCGCGCGCCGCCGCGGAGATCGCGCGGCAGGCCGCCGCCGCCGTCGATGCCGAAAACCGTTTCCCGCGCGAGGCATTCGCGGAAATCCGCAAACAGCGGCTGCTCGGCATCATGGTGCCGCAGACACAGGGCGGCGAAGCCGCGCTGCTTTCGGAAATCGCCGATGTTTGCTACATCCTCGGGCACGCCTGCGCCGCGACGGGGCTGATCTATGCGATGCATCAGATCAAGATCGCCTGCATCGTGCGCCACAGCGAAGGCCAGGCCTCCATTGAGCGCGTGCTCACGCGCATCGCCGCGGATCAGCTGTTGATGGCCTCGTCGACGACCGAGGGACAGGGCGGGGGCAACGTGCGCGCGAGCGAAGCGGCCATCGAACGCATCGGCGATCAAGTGACGCTCGAGCGCAAGGCGACCGTGATTTCCTATGCCGTCGACGCCGACGGCATCGTCACGACCGCGCGGCGCGCCGCCGATGCCGCGGCCTCGGACCAGGTCCTGTTGGTTTTGCTGAAGGCAGACTACACGCTCGAACGCTTGCAGCAGTGGGACACGCTCGGCATGCGCGGCACGCACAGCGAGGGTTTCACGCTGCGCGCTCGCGCCGCCGCCGATCAGGTGTTGGCGGAGCCCTATGAGCGCATCCACGCACGGACGATGGTGCCGTACGCGCACTTGTTATGGGGTTCGGTCTGGGCCGGCATTGCCGCGGTCGCAGCCGGCAAGGCGCAGGCGTTCGTGCGCCACGCGACGCGTCAAGCCAACGGCGTGGTGCCGCCGGGAGCCGCCCATTTCACGCAGGCACTATCGAGCCTGCGGACGCTGCGCAGCGTGCTCGCCTCGGCGATGCGCAATTACGAGTCTACGCAGGGAGACGACAAGGCGCTCGCCTCACTCGAGTTTCTGTCGATGATCACGCTGACCAAGGTCCAGGTATCGGAGCTCGCGACGGCGACCGTGCTCAGCGCGCTGCGCGCCTGCGGCTTGTCGGGCTATCGCAACGACTCCGAGTTCAGCATCGGCCGGCACTTGCGCGACATCCTGTCGGCGCCGCTGATGATCAACAACGACCGGATCCTCTCGAATCTCGCGACGACGTCACTGCTGGCGCCGCTGCCGACCTCGATCGGCGCTTGAGATGGTAATGCCGGCATCGCAAGATTCGCGGCCGTCCGCAGCCGCCGCTGATCCGTTGAAGCCCTTGGCCGACGCGCTGTTTCGTCCGATGGGCATCGACGGGGTCTATGCGCGCACGGCGCTGTACGTGCAGGTGCTCGAGGGGCTCGAACGCTACATCACTTCCTTGCGTGAGCCGGGCGTCGAAATCATGCGCTTCCCGCCGGTCATGAGCCGCGCGCAGCTGGAACGGTCCGGCTATCTCAAAAGCTTCCCGAACTTGCTCGGCTGCGTCTGCGCGCTGCACGGCAGCGAATCCTCGATCCGGCAGGCGGCGGAACGCCACGAGACGGGCGGCGAATGGACTTCGAGTCTCAGCGCCTCGGACCTGGTGTTGTCGCCGGCGGCCTGCTATCCGCTGTATCCGATCGCCGCCGCGCGCGGACCGCTGCCCGCGGGCGGACTGCAATTCGACATCGAGGCCGACGTCTTTCGGCATGAGCCGTCCTTAAGTCTCGATCGGCTGCAGGCGTTCACCATGCGCGAGTTCGTGCGCATCGGCTCGCCGGCCGAGATACTCGAATTCCGCGAACGCTGGATGGCGCGTGCGCCGGCGATCGCCGCCGATCTCGGGGTCCCCTACACGATCGAGGTCGCCAACGATCCCTTCTTCGGCCGCGTCGGCCAAGTCATGGCGGTCAGCCAGCGACAGCTGGCGCTCAAGTTCGAACTATTGATTCCGTATTACAGCGGCGCCAGCCCAACCGCGTGCATGAGCTTCAATTACCATCGCGACCATTTCGGCAACGCCTGGGACCTCAACGATTATCAAGGTGCGCCTGCGCATACCGGCTGCGTCGCATTCGGCATCGACCGACTGGCGGTCGCCCTGTTTGCGATTCACGGCCTGAGCCTCGGCGCGTGGCCGGCGACGACGCTGCGGGCGCTCAGCCTCGCTTAAAGCCCGCCCATCACTCCTATGCCGCTGGATGCGGGTGCCGCGCGCTTCTTGAAGGCTCTGGCCGCGAGCACGCCGCCCGGCGAAAGTCCCATGACGGTCGAACGGCGCCGCAGCGGCCTCGCCGAACTGCTGCGGCTCTCGGGCGCCAAAGCCCCGGTGCAGCGCATCGAGGAGATTGTACTCGAGGGGCCCCACTGTGGCATTCCGGTCAGGATCTACACGCCGCAGGGAGCGCCCCAGGGCGTGCTACCGGGCCTCATATACCTGCACGGCGGCGGCCTGGTCGCCGGCAGCATGCTGACCCATGAGGCGATCGCCTGCGCGCTTGCGAGCGGCTCGGCGTGCCGCCTCGTCTCGATCGAGTACCGCCTGGCGCCGGAGCACCGCTTCCCTGCGGGCCTCGAGGACGCGTTAGCGGCGGTACGGCAGCTGCGATTGCGCGCGGCGGACTTCGGCATCGATCCCGGCCGCATCGGCGTGTGCGGAGACTCAGCCGGCGGGACACTGGCCGCGGCGGCCTGCCAGGCACTCGCGCTCGCCGGCGCGCCCCCGCCCGCGCTCCTGGTCCTGTTGTGTCCCATCTTGGATTACAGCCGCCAGACGCCGTCCCGGCGCGAATTCGCGAGCGGCTACCTGATCGATCAGGCAACGCTCGATCATGATCTATTGCATTTTTTGCCAGCCGGCGCCGATCCGGCCGATCCGCGGATCTCGCCGCTGCGCGCCGCATCGCTCGCCGGACTGCCCCGCACCATCGTCCATACGGCCGAATTCGACCCGGTGCGCGACGAAGGCCGCGCGTTCGCCGAACGCCTGAGCCAAGCCGGGGTCGCGGTATCGTACACTTGCCACCCAGGTATGATTCACCTGTTCTACGGGCTGGGTGCCGTGATTCCCACAGCGCGCGGCGCGCTCGATGCGATCGGCGCGGAAATCCGCGGCGCACTGACCCATTGATGCCACTTGAAGCGAAGGAGACGGCGACGGTGACTGAGCGCAGTGTGGCGGAGCGACTGATCCGCGATCTTCACGCCGCCCGCATCAATGGCGATCTGGCGGCCCTGTGCCGGGTGTTCGCCGACAACGGCCATTTTCGCATCGCCGGGGCAAGCGCCGCCAAACCCATCGCGATCGACGCCCGCGGTCTCGATGAGTTCCGTCCGTGGCTCGCAATGCTCGTCAAGGTGTTCAAGATCAGCAACTATGCTCTCTTGTCGCTGGTCATCGAAGGGCCGCGCGCGAGCGCACATTGGCGCGCCGACATCTACTCGAAAGTCACCGGCGCGACGATCCCGACCGAACTCGTCGATCTCATCGAGATTCACGACCAACACATCATCGCGTACAGCGAATTCTTCGTGCCGCGGTAGCGCCGCTGGCGCGCCTCAAATTATGTAAAGCGCATTGCGCACCGGGTGTGCGGCTGCGGGTCCCCGGCAGCCGCGCCGCCGACTGTGAACCGTGCACGGCTGCGGATGCACAATTGTTGAACTGCGTCCGCAAAGCCTCCGACCTGGTGCGTGCACACTGATAGGACGCCTACTCACAGGACTGACCTATGAACGCGTGGCGACGGTGTCGGCGCCTCCTGCACACAGTGCGCATGGGCGTTCGTTCCCAGCCTCCCGGCCTCGGCATCGTCCCGCGACTCGTCATTGCCTTCATCACGGCGGGAGCGCTGCTCCTAGCCGCCATCGTGATCGCCGAACGCAGCGTGCCGATCGCGACGACGATCCGCATAGCCCCCGCCGTGACCGCCCCAACGCCGCCTGCGGCCGTCGAAGCGATGACCCCTAAGGCCACTCCGCCGCGGCGCGCGATGAGTTCCGATGCCTTGTTACTTGCTCGCGACTTATTTGCCGAATCCGTCAAGGAACGCATCGAAGCGAAAAGCGCCGGCAGCGAGGCGAATTACCAGCGAGCGGCAGAGGATCTGCAGCGCAATGCAAACCTGTTCACCGCGATGGCGGCGTCGATTACGGGAAAGTCGTTCGATGAGCTCAATTCCGCCGCCAAAATCCTTACCCAAGCGGCGGCAGAATTCGTTCAAGCCAGCGATGCCCGGCGGGATACATGGCATGAATATTCGGCCCGCGTCGAAGAGCTGAGCACCAAAGTCAAAAAAACGTCGGCTGGCTCATGGCATCTCTTCGGGCGACTGGCGGCCGCTCAAGCTTCCGCGCGATTGAGTGCCGATATCGAAGCGCTGCCTCGCCTCGACGTTACCTTCGGCTCGGCGGATTTCGGCGATACCGTGGCAACGACGGCGTTGTCGAAGGCCGAAGAGGCCCTGCGCAAGGACCTCGAGGATGATCAAACAAATCTGCGCCGTGCCGGCGGCGATGCGTGGTACGAGGGCGTGCGCGCGGATGCCGCCTCCCTCGCCGCCTTGCGAGACTCCAATCGCACAGTCCAACGAAGCCTTCGCAAGGCGCCAGGATGAGTATTCGAAGCAGGCCGCGAGGCTCACGGGGCTCACGCCGCGCCGAGTTGAAAGTCCGCATCTCGTCACGCCCCGGGCAGCCCCTAAGCCGGCCGCCACCGCGGCAAAGGCGCCGCTACCGAGTCTCAAGGCATCCGTCGCGCCGATCGTCTACCGTCAGCCGGCCGCAAGCGAGCCGCCAGAGGCGCGAACCCGGCGGCTGGAATTGGCGTCGATCAGCGCCGCCGTCCTGATGCTTCTTGTCTACATCGCGGTCAGCATCGTTCGCCCGGTCCGGCGCTTGGCCGAGCGAACCCGTCAGTTAAAGGAGCTGGCCGACCACGATCCGCTGACCGGCCTGCCGAACCGTCGAGAGCTGTTCGCACTGCTCAATGCGGCGATCGACCGCTCGCTGGCGGACGGCTTCCAAGTAGGCGTGTTTTTCCTCGACATCGACAATTTCAAGTACATCAACGACAGCATGGGACACGCCTTCGGCGATCGCGTGCTCGTAAGCTTCGCGCAGCGCTTGCAAGCGACCACCGAGTCCTTCGGTTTCGCCGCGAGATTGGGCGGCGATGAATTCACGGTGGTGTTCGAGCGCGCGCAGACCAACGAGGAGATCCGCGCGGCGGGAATGACCATCGTGCAGGCGTTCCAAAAACCGCTGACGGTCGACAACCGGGATCTGATCGTCAGCGTCAGTGTCGGCGCGAGCATTTACCCGGAACACGAAAAGGACTCGGAGGCACTCCTGAAGGCCGCCGATGCGGCCCTGTTTCGCGCCAAGGTGATGGGACGCAGTCAGTTGTCGGTGTTCACACCCGAGCTGCTGCAGGCCGCCGCGGCCAAGTTCAATACGGAGCAGGGGTTGCGCCGAGCGATTGAGCGGGGCGAATTCGAACTGCTGTTCCAACCCGAGGTCCGCGTGGAGACCCTCGAGACAGCACTGGTGGAGGCGTTGATTCGCTGGCGAATGCCGGACGGCAGCCTCGCCACGCCAGACCAGTTTCTTGCGGTCGCCGAAGAGTCCGGGTTGATCATGGAAATCAGCGACTGGGTGCTGCAATCGGCGATCGAGACCGCCGCTCACTGGCACCACGGCGCGTGGCCGGAAGTTCGCGTGGCCATCAACGTGACTCCGCGGCAGCTCGTCGATGTCGGTTTCGTCGGTCGATTACGCGACTTGCTTCGCACCCACCGCTTGCCGCCGCGATGCATCGAGATCGAACTGACCGAATCCGTACTGCAGACCGGTGCGCCGACCATCGATGCCCTGAAGCGTCTGCGTGCGCACGGAGTGGCGATCGCGCTCGATGATTTCGGCGCGGGATATTCATCGTTTGCTTCCCTCGAGCAGCTGCCGCTGACGCGCGTCAAAATGGACCGCAGCTTGATCGCCGGAATCGACAACAGCCCCCGATCGGCGGCGATCGCGCAGGCCATCGTCGCCATGTGCCAAGGGCTCGGTCTCGACATCACCGCCGAGGGGATCGAACGACCGGAACAGTTCGCGATGTTACTGGAGCACCGCGGCATGTTCCTGCAGGGTTATCTGCTGGCGCGCCCCACGTCGCGCGATGAACTCATACCTTCGATGGCTCAGGTCGCCGAGCGTGCTCGGGAGCTCGTGCTACTATCGAAGCACGACAAATCGAAAGTCGTCGACTTGGTGAAGCCGGCGTTGCGCATTTTATCCGACAATAAATGACCAAGTTGAGCATGGCATGGTTGATACAGTAAAAATGCGGCGGCCGGATTTCAGGCGCAAGCAGAACGGGCGCAGCGGGAGGGTCGAGCACGACTCGCTGGGCAACGCCGTCTGGAAGAGGACCCGTGCGACCGACAGCCCCGATCCACCGGATTGCGCGGGACTAGCTCTGGTCGAAGAGCCGCGATCGTCGCCCGCTCGTGCGCCGAAGCTCAGTCCAAAGAAGAAATAGTCGACGGAGAAGTAGGCGCGGTTGTCGTACCTTGGCTTGACGAATTGGCGTCCCCACGGGGATTCGAACCCCGGTTCTCACCGTGAAAGGGTGGTGTCCTAGGCCTCTAGACGATGGGGACGCAGGCCTGAAAGCAATCGATCGTCGGCAACGAATCTGGTGGAGCCAGGCGGGATCGAACCGCCGACCTCTTGCATGCCATGCAAGCGCTCTCCCAGCTGAGCTATGGCCCCACATGGAGGCGCGGCACGTTACCTGACACGCTTCAATTCGTCAAGAAAATGAAGATCCTACGCACCCCACGCGGTCAACGCACGATCGAGCCGCGCGAGCGTCTCTTCTTGGCCCAAAATGGCCAAAGTGGCGTCGATCGGCGGAGAAACGGTGCCCCCGCAAACGGCGAGCCGCAGCGGCTGAGCCAGCTTGCCTAGTGTCAGGCCGTGAGATACCGCGAAGGCATCCAATAGCTCATGGATGCCCTTGGCGGACCAGTCATTGAGCGCGCGAAGCGCCAACGCAAAATGGCGCAACTTCGGCAGGATTTCCGGCGTCACATGCTTGCGTACCGATTTGTCGTCGTAGGCTTGCGGCGCGCGGAAAAAGAACAGGCTGTTCTGAGCCATCTCGAGCAGTGTTTTTGCCCGCTCGCGCTGCGCGACGATGATTTGCTCAATTTTGTCCTCATCGTCGGTATCGACGCCGGCGCGCTCCAAGTGCCAGCGCAGCGGCTCAATCAGGCGGGCAACCGGTGCATGCATCATGTGCTGCTGATTGAGCCAGGCGAGCTTCTCACGGTCGAATGCGGCAGCCGATTTATTGACGCCCTCGATATCGAAGTAGCGCACCATCTCATCGACCGAAAATACTTCTTGATCGCCGTGCGACCAGCCCAAACGCACCAGATAATTGAGCACGGCCTCCGGCAGAAAACCGTCGTCCCGATATTGCAGCACGCTGACCGCACCGTGGCGCTTCGAGAGCTTGGCGCCGTCGGTGCCCAGGATCATCGGCAAGTGCGCATACATCGGCGGCCGGCGGCCGAGCGCGAGCAGCATATTCAACTGGCGCGGCGTATTGTTCAAGTGGTCGTCGCCGCGGATCACATGCGTAATCTCCATGTCCATGTCATCGACGACGACGCAAAAATTGTAGGTCGGCGAACCGTCGGAGCGCGCAATGATCAGATCATCAAGCTCCGCGTTCTGAAACACGACTCGGCCATGGACGATGTCATCAACCACGACCTCCCCGTCCAGCGGGTTCTTGAAGCGCACCACCGGCGCGACGCCGGTGCGCACGTCGCTGCGTTCGCGCCAACGCCCGTCATAGCGGGGCTTCTCGCCGCGCGCGATCTGTTCGGTGCGCATCCGATCCAGCTCATCTTTCGTGCAGTAACATCGATAGGCGTGGCCCGTTGCGAGCAACTCTTCGATGACTTGCTTGTACCGGTCGAAGCGCTTGGTTTGATAAAAGGGACCTTCGTCGTGATCAAGACCCGCCCACTCGAGGCCGTCGAGAATCTGTTGGATCGCCGCCTCGGTCGAGCGCTCGAGGTCCGTGTCCTCGATACGCAGCACGAACTTGCCGCCGTGGCGACGCGCGTAAAGCCAACAAAATAATGCGGTGCGCAGGCCGCCGATATGCAGAAAGCCGGTCGGGCTGGGGGCAAAGCGGGTACGGACGGTCATGAGTGCTCGGGGCCGATAAGAACCAGCGCGAGAGTCTACCAGAGGCGACGCGGGCGCTAGAGCCGTCCACTGGGGCCGTGCACCTGGAGATAGATCAGCCCCGTCGGGTTCGTCCGCGCTATTGGCGTGCAGCGCTTCCGGGACTGTGCGACGCGCGCTGCATGCGATGCGATTGGCGATGTGCAGGGCTATTGCCGATCCGCCGGCAGCGCGAGAAATCAAGCCTTCGCGTGGCTCTCGTACAATTGGACGAAATCGCCGAAAGTCACCGGAAATCTCTCGACAGCGTCGGAATCGAACGGGTCGAAGCCCAACTTATCTTCGAGCCGCGCCACGATCAAGGCAAAACTGAGCGAATCGAGACCCGAATCCAGCAGCTTCAGGTCATCGGCCAGACGGACGAGTTTGCGATGCTGCTCGACCGCCACTTGCTCGAACTGGGTCTTGATCGTCTCGCGCACAGTCATTTGCGTTTCTCGCTCAATCGCACTTATGTATAGCGATTATAGCCGGTAGTGGCGCTTAGATCTTGTGATCGCTGCCGCAATGCCGGTAGATCGCCCACAGTCCTCAGCCAGGGTCACAATTAGGCTGCGACCGCCAATACTCCATTAATCATCTCGACGATTAACCAGCGTCGAAGTAGCACATCTCGAATCGACGCCGGAGCCATTGCACGGTTTGTCTTCAGTATATGGCAATGTCATACTTTGAAGCTAGATCATGGGCGGTTAGCTCAGCGGTAGAGCACTGCTTTCACACGGCAGGGGTCACAGGTTCAATCCCTGTACCGCCCACCATTTGCACGGGTCCATTCTGGACACATGGGTAACTGGATTCGGGACACGTCGCTAGCTTCTTATTTGCCCGGGAATGATGTGTAATACGCGTCTAGGCACTCTAAGCGCACAAATTCCTGGATACCTAATTTGTCGTGTCAGCGGTCTTAACTACACGGTAATTCCGCTGATCACCAGTGCGAGTGTCAACCCGCGCCTGCGTTAACCCAATTACGCCGTTGTAATACACGTGCCTGTGTGCCGGCTTCCCACAAACCGAAGTTGTCTGCTGCCGCTACGTAAGCGCGACACCGGTTGCTGCTGGGAAGAAATTTGTCCTTTCGCGCATCTTCCGCCAGGATTCGATGACGATTCATAAAGTGGTATCGTGCATTAATCGGTGTAAGTGCGCAAAATTGACCCCTTTCAATGGCGCGGCACTATCAACCTCGCGGACACAATTACGGATTGCAAATCGATTGCGAGCACGATGACATTACGGTTACCCGGCAGCGTCAGGCTCTTGACGGTCTCGCAGCGTTGATCGTCAAGGCATAACCGTAGACGTAAAACGTGCGGTTATCGGCCGATCCATTGAGATTCAACCGATACGCTTCCGTCAGGGCTATGGACTCGCCGGTATAAACCTGCGGCGAGTACCAATCGCTGAGACTTTGCGTCACAGTGCTCGTCGTGCCGTCGGTATAGGTCACGACGAAAGTCTGGTTCGTTTGGTTACCGTTGACTCCCGTCGCCAACATATACAACGTCGAGTAATTACCGGCAGGCAATGCCAGCGTGGTGTTGCTGACCGCATCGAGCGCGCCCGCCCCTGCCAACGTGAACGTGATTCCCGACCACGTCGCCGAGGTGCCAAGCAGGGTGCCGGAGTACGCGCTCCCGCTGCCATCCAGGCCCCCGCCTTGCACCGCTGCTCCATTGATGCCGATGCCGTAGACATCGGCCGCTGTCGCGATGTTCACGCTGGTTGTGGTCGAGGACGAGTTGATCGTGTAGGTTGCACTCGCCACCGCGCTACTCGAATAGCCGCTCGCCGTCGCGATCGCCTTGATCGTCGTCGTCCTACTCACCGTCAGTGGCGTACCATAAACCGCCGATGCCGTGGTCGGCGTACTGCCGTCGGTCGTGTAGTAAATGACCGCACCGCTCGTACTGTCCGCCAGCGTCACGCTCTGCGCCGAACTGTACGTACCCGCCGCTGGACTTAAAGTCGGGGTCGCCGCAGGGGGGGCGGTGCACTGATCGTGTAGGTTGCACTTGCCACCGCGCTACTCGTATAGCCGCTCGCCGTCGCGATCGCCTTGATCGTCGTCGTCACACTCACCGTCAGCGGCGTACCATAAACCGCCGATGCCGTGGTCGGCGTACTGCCGTCGGTCGTATAGTAAATGACCGCACCGCTCGTGCTGTCCGCCAGCGTCACGCTCTGCGCCGTGCTGTACGTACCCGACGCTGGACTCAAGGTCGGGGTCGCAGTGACGGTATTGGCGGACTGCAAGTCGATGGCAAGCACGATGACATTACGGTTACCCGGCAGCGTCAGGCTCTTGACGGTCTTCGCAGCGTTGATCGTCAAGGCATAACCGTAGACGTAAAACGTGCGGTTATCGGCCGAGCCATTGGGAGTCAACCGATACGCTTCGGTCAGCGCTATGGACTCGCCGGCATAAACTTGCGGCGAGTACCAATCGCTGAGACTTTGCGTCACAGTGCTCGTCGTGCCGTCGGTATAGGTCACGACAAAAGTCTGGTTCGTTTGGTTACCGTTGACTCCCGTCGCCAACATGTACAACGTCGAGTAATTACCGGCAGGCAATGCCAGCGTGGTGTTGCTGACCGCATCGAGCGCGCCCGCCCCTGCCAACGTGAACGTGATTCCCGACCACGTCGCCGAGGTGCCAAGCAGGGTGCCGGAGTACGCGCTCCCGATGCCATCCAAGCCCCCGCCTTGCACCGCTGTGCCATTGATGCCGATACCGTAGACGTCGGCCGCTGTCGCGATGTTCACGCTGGTTGTGGTCGAGGACGAGTTGATCGTGTACGTCGCGCTCGCCACCGCACTGCTCGTATAGCCGGTCGCCGTCGCGATCGCCTTGATCGTCGTCGTCGCACTCACCGTCAGCGGCGTACCATAAACCGCCGATGCCGTGGTCGGCGTACTGCCGTCGGTCGTGTAGTAAATGACCGCACCGCTCGTGCTGTCCGCCAGCGTCACGCTCTGCGCCGTGCTGTACGTACCCGACCGCTGGACTTAAGGTCGGGGTGGCAGTGACGGTATTGGCGGATTGCAAATCGATGGCGAGCACGATGACATTGCGGTTACCCGGCAGCGTCAGGCTCTTGACGGTCTTCGCAACGTTGATCGTCAACGCATAACCGTAGACGTAAAACGTACGGTTATCGGCCGAGCCATTGGGAGTCAACCGATACGCTTCGGTCAGCGCTATGGACTCGCCGGCATAACCCTGCGGCGTAGTACCAATCGCTGAGACTTTGCGTCACAGTGCTCGTCGTGCCGTCGGTATAGGTCACGACGAAAGTCTGGTTCGTTTGGTTACCGTTGACTCCCGTCGCCAACATGTACAACGTCGAGTAATTACCGGCAGGCAATGCCAGCGTGGTGTTGCTGACCGCATCGAGCGCGCCCGCCCCTGCCAACGTGAACGTGATTCCCGACCACGTCGCCGAGGTGCCAAGCAGGGTGCCGGAGTACGCGCTCCCGATGCCATCTAAGCCCCCGCCTTGCACCGCTGCTCCATTGATGCCGATGCCGTAGACGTCGGCCGCTGTCGCGATGTTCACGCTGGTCGTGGTCGAGGACGAGTTGATCGTGTAGGTTGCGCTCGCCACCGCACTACTCGAATAGCCGCTCGCCGTCGCGATCGCCTTGATCGTCGTCGTCGCACTCACCGTCAGCGGCGTACCATAAACCGCCGATGCCGTGGTCGGCGTACTGCCGTCGGTCGTGTAGTAAATGACCGCACCGCTCGTACTGTCCGCCAGCGTCACGCTCTGCGCCGAACTGTACGTACCCGCCGCTGGACTTAAGGTCGGGGTCGCCGCAGGATTCAGCAGACCAAAGGCAGAGACCGCATACTGGCTACCGATATAAACCTTGCCGTTGGCAATGATGGGTGTCGTGAACTTGACCGCACCACCCGGCACATCACGCTGATTTGCCGCCTGATTGCTGTTGTATAGCATTTTGCCCAAATTGGTCGCGTCATAAGCATATAGAACTTGGCACGGCGCACCATTGACACACCCACCGGCATAAAAGGCGCTGTTATCCAATCCCCAAAGTATCCCGTTAGTCGCTCCGTTGGCTGAAATCGATGGGCTCGGCGATGAGAAACCAAACAGATTCGTCGACTGGGAAGTAGGGGCTGTCGACAGCAGACCACTATTATTAGCGTTAAATGAGAAGGCCTTCAGATAGTCTTCAATCAACGTATTATCATTGCCGCCACCCCAATATACGTACCCATTCCAATAGGCCGGCGAACCCCAGATCCCGACAGTCGCGTTGGGTATTTCCTGAACGATCTGCGAATCGCTATTGATACACGCTGGCGTTTGATTGACGCAATATTTACCGAGATTATTACGGTCAAGTAGATAAATTGTGCCCTCCTTCGCCATTTGTACGAGCAATTGCTTACCGTTCGGCAGAGTTGGCAGCAACAATAGACCGCCAGAGGCAATATCGAGATCGTTTGAGGACAATGTGTCCTGGTTGTAAGGCGTGAAATAATCGACGACAGGAAAAGTGCCTCCACTTGGCGGCCCAAGTTTGACGATACTGTCACCGAGGTTCGTCGTACCGTTCCAACTACCATTGCCGGTCGCGAAAAATATGTTCCCGCTCGCATCGGCAGCCAATCCATCGCCAGCCATCCAAATTCCATTCGCGTAGCCGTCTGGGAAGCGTTGTACGCAGCCTCTTGCGCCAAGCGTGCTCGCGCCGTACGACATGACCCAACCGTGCCACGGTGCCATTGATCACAATGCGACGACCAGGCAATGACCACATGGCCATTCTCGAGCAATAATCCGGCACGCTGATTCTCGTGGTGTGCGTCAAAGCTAACGTAGGTGCCGTTGCCGTCCGTGGCGGATCCCGGCACGGTAGCCTGAATCATGGTTGGTCCGCCGAACTTCTCAGTCGCTGTGGATACGTCGATCGCGTGAAGGTACTGATAGAAGCTACCGCCGATGATCGATTTGGCAACGACGTAAATCGTTCCGGTATTAGTGTCGATCACAGGCGTGCTAGTAATGCCGACTTCCGGGATTAAGATCACCACATTGCAGGTCCGTGCTGCTGTTGACCGTGGATCCCCCAGGGGGTATCAAACTCAATTGCCAGTAAATCGCTACCGTCATCGGCGTCAATCGCGTACAGGCTGTCATGTTCGGTTGCGACATAGAGTACGTTGTGTATCCCGCCGCCGATCGAAACATTTGAAAGATACAGCGGTTGCGCGTACACAAATCCATCAACGCCGGCAGTGAACACCTTGCCAAATTGGCTGGCGTTCACATTCGACGGGGTCAGAATCGATTCTTGAATAAATTGCCCGGTACGAGCGTTATCATTGTGATAGGTGGTGACGTTGACCTGAGCGAGCAGTACCCCAGGTATCGCGCTTAACAAGAGTGCCAAAATAAATGCGAATTTATTGCGCCTGAGCTGTCGTCGCTGAACCTGGTGCCATTGCACGATAGCAACAACTTAAAACGATATTCGTGTCTCCGCCCAAATCCTATCTGCCTCGAATATCGCGTGTCACACAATGATCGCATGAAATAATGGAATCCGGCCATTTGGCGCATGCGATTGTTCGCGAATTTACGTTTAAGGAGGAAGAGAGCCCTACTGAAATCCGATCAAAATGCCGTCGGTGATTTTTTAACATGACCTGGATCACTAAATACATGACCTCGATCACTTAATAATTGATCATAAGTTCAATTGTTCATATCCGCAGACGTTTTTTTACCATCACAAGAGCGTATTTTGGCGCTCCGTTCATACAGCCTGCATTGCAACCACCGAGCGGATTTCCTCCGTAGTGGACGTAGATTCGCTGTTGTCACCGCAAAAATTAACTGGAGGCTCACGTCGCGCCGAACGAGAATAGCAACTCGGTAACGAGCGCGAATCATTGACTGTTGGCTCGCGGGAGGCGGATTTCTATTACTACCACCGAACTGAATTGTTATTCATCGGGACGCGCCGGAACGCACAGGATTGGCCACCATTCCGCGCACTGAGTGGTGTACTGAAGGTTCGACCACCTAGGGATGTCGCCCGGATAGTTACCCATTAATTATCGACGAGGCAATTGATCGAGCAAGTCTCATAACCTAGTGTATCTATACGGCCCCAAGAGCAACTTTCAGCGCGTCAATTCGCTTCTTGAACTCCAGTTCGAAGCAGTACTCCTCGCAAATTCGCGGGCCCGCTCCGACATGGAGTTCAGCGTCTGTGGGCTTGAAATTAGGGCCTCGATCCGATCGGCTAACTGTTCCGGTTTGCCCATTGCTCCGGTCATTCCGCATCGAGAAACATCGCATGAACTGCTGCCACATCCGGTTTGCGTACCCAACTATCGGCAACCCTGCGCCAAGTGATTCCAGGTAAGTGCAAGACGGGTCATTCTGGATATGGCAACAGACGAACAAGTCAAACATGCGGGAAATATTCACAAGCTCGGTATATGGGACGGCATTGTGGATAACGATGACCGGACGCACCGATCCGGCCGCAATCTCCTTCATCCTACCAAGCAGGCTCCCTTGGCCGTAGCAATGCATTTCAATGTCCAAGTTGCGCCGCAGACATTCGGCAGCCACCCTGACTGCGTCATCGGCACCTTTTATTCGTTCGTATCGACCAGAGTAGAGAATGCGATAGGCCGACTTCCGCGCGATGCCAGATTATAGGAAAGGGACTCGTAAGATACCATGTTCACCGGACATGCGCAAATCGAGATAGAGCAGGCAGTTGCGATTATAGCGCCTCGCGACGTCGAATATTGGATAGCCGTTGCAATGGACCGAATGCGCACTACGTATCTCCGGAATGGTGTGACGTACGTGCCGCCACGCGCAGCGGGCTACGCGAATGGCACGCCTCGTCCTGCTCCTGACCATGCTGGTTGTAACCGAGATTTGAGTCGTCAGGTCATATTCCAGCACGGGGATATATGGGATATTCAATTCCAGCGCCATACGGGAAGTGCCGAAGCCCGTACCGTAAACGAGGCGCCCAGCAGCGATTTCCTTGCGCAGCGGCAGCATGTCCGTAGCCAGAGGTTTTCCTGTCCGGTCGGTCCTGACGATTAGAACCTTGTATGGCAACTGGGATTCGGGAACCGTTACGGGATCCATAATTGCTTGGTCCGGTGTTCGATAAGGGTGGATTGTCGTCAGTGGAACGCAGAGCTCTCTGGAGTATGCCTGCATTCCAATATGGAATTTTCTATCCACCGTAAATAGGCCGTCGGAGATCGTAGCGCGGGATTGGAGTGCACCATCACGATCGACATAAGCGCCAATACCTTTCGTTCAGAAGAGATCTAATCTTGCGTCGCGGATTCGCAAATTGCGAATGCCACAGTCCTTGTGCTAGAGAAATGTAGAATTGATACACTAACAGAATCTGCTCACCGCGGACGAACGGTATGAGTAGAGGAATGAACTGCATGGCACGCTATCGCCGCGGCGGGCGTCCTCAAGATTGCAACTTGGACGGAGGTTTGTTATCTCGAGGCACCCCAGGGATGGTCTATTTCGACTTTGTGCAGCTTGTGTTCGCAATTGGCAAAAAAATACGTGACGATCGTCGTCGGGATTGGCGAACAGGGAACTACATGGCCGATATTCAGCTGATCGGATTATGGTACAGCGGCACCATACGCGATCTGGCACTGGTTTCAGATTGCCTCCAGCGCCGCGGGCACAATGTGGTTATAACGGCCATACGTGATTTCAGTATGATGGGACGCTTTGCAGGGCGTCTGCGCCGAATTCTGGGCAAGACGGTTCCGAATTCGCGGCTTCAGTAGGCGCCGCTTCTCTATCTCGATATTCTTCCAGGAACCGCGAAAATGGTGGTTTCCGAATGCCAGATTCAATTCGGTGATTCCGAATCAAGAATGGTTCTCCGCTTATGGTCAGCAGCTCCTCCCAGAGATAGATGAAGTCTGGTGCAAGACTCGACACGCCGAGCAAATATTTCGATTGCTGGGATGCAGGTGTCGGTTCATAGGATTCACAAGCGTGGATCGATACCTTGGCGATCTTGATTCAAAACGCGACTACAACAGTTTTCTGCACGTTGGTGGGTCCAGTATCTGGAAGGGAACACAAGTACTAATTGACACTTGGCTTCGACATCCCGAGTGGCCTCACTTAACAGTCATGACGCATGTTCCCGTGGCAGGATTGCCTTTGAAACTACCAAATAACCTGACTGTGATCTGCGGTTATGTTGACGATGACGAACTGCGCCGACTGCAGAATCTTTGTGGCATGTATCTTCAACCAACGGAAATGGAGGGATTCGGTCACACTCTGGTTGAGGCCATGAGCACGAAAGGCAGTCGTGATTACCACCGACGGCGCTCCGATGAATGAGCTAATTACGGAAAAGAGGGATTCCTAAATCCCCATATCTAGGACGGAAAGACATTACCTGGGAACTCGGTTACTAGTTGATACCAAGGGTATAGAGGCAACCATGACCAATGTTCTATCAGTTCCAGTGAGCGAACGGGTTGCTATCGGGGAGATTGCGAGGCAGTGGTTCCACCAAAACGATGCGCAGTTTGGGGATCGGATCGAGGCGGCCATTTCGGAAACCACGAGATAGCCCTGTGCCTAGCCAGAATAAGCCATAAACTGACAAACCGAAAAGTCTTGATCGCGATGGCAACACTTTATCACGAGTCTTTTCGCTCATAACTGAGGCATCGCATGGATGACGATAGTACACGGCGACTAGTTCCGATTTTGGATTTGGTTCGCAGGCCGATCATGGCGAAATATGACCAGGCGCAGACAAGTTTTGATGGTTGCGCGATCCTCCTTCAAGCCTGCGAAAGGCGTTCGATCTGATCGACCACACGATCTGCGGCATCGATCACCGACTTCAGCCGGATAATTTGCGAGGCGCGATTTGAGGCTAGAGTACCAGAGCGGTAGTGTGCCATCGCGTGTGGTTATCCAAATGGCAACGATGCTCGAGAATTGCGCGCCCACCTGATTTAGGAGGTGCTTTTTGTTCTCGATCCCGCCAAGGTTAATGATCTGCCCTGAACGAGCTCGTGTC
>CAVYNJ010000010.1:0-72767 GCA_963769895.1 uncultured Gammaproteobacteria bacterium
TGATGCGAGCTTGATCGACGAACGAATGACCAGCAATCACGGTCCCGTCCACAGGAATGCGGCCACCTGGGTTGACCAGGACCGCATCGCCAACGGCAAGGGTGTCGGCATCGATCTCCGATATACTGCCGGCGCGGCGAACGGAAACCGCACGCGGCAAGAAGTCCAAGAGATCACGGATCGCACGTCGACCCCGCGATACCGTCAGCCCTTCCAACACTTCGGCCACCAGGACAAAGAGGGTGATCACCAATGCGGTGAAGAATTCCGATATGGCAGCCGCCGCGATAATCGCGATCGACATCGAGAGTTCCATCGTCATCCGCTTCGCGAGCAGATTCTCCAAGGCCTCCTTGTAGATTGGCCACCCACCGATGAGTAGCCCTGCGACACCCACAATGCTCAAGGAGGGTACGGGCTCCCACAGGCGGAACCAGACCGCCGCTGCGGCCAATCCCACGAGAGCAATGCGGACCATCTCCACCCATTCGAAGGCATGTTTGTGCGCATCGTGTTCGTGGTCCTCGTGCTCATCGTCACGCTCGTGGGCAGCGCCGTGCGCCGCCGGGACGATCGTACGGTTCATGGCTTGTTCTTCTAGGTTAAGCGCGGCAGAGTGATCGCGTTGTTGGCTCATGACTTAGATCCTTCGGCTACTTTAGATAGGAGCGGATGACCTCGATCAGTTCATCGGCTCCTTTGGTACGTTCGGCACTGTTATTGATGGCGGGATTGGCAACATGCATCTCAACATGCTCTGCCAGTACTTCAACCATCAGGCCATTCATCGCTCCGCGCGCCGCCGCGATCTGGTTAAGAACTTCAGAACATCCCTTTTCCTCCTCCAGCGCGCGCTCTAGCGCTTCCACCTGACCGCGAATACGGCGAACTCGGGCCACTAATTTGGATTTCTCGCGAATCGTGTGAGCCATAGACGGTCAATCCAAGATACAGTACCCCCGTATCCTATAATAAGCATAGACAAAATGGAAGCCATCAAGCAAAGACCCGGTCGTGACCCGTCCCTGGTCCGATGTGCGAACGGGCTCATCGGTGAGCCGCAAGCGCTGTTCGCGACGTCCTCAGGAAAACGCGGCGTTGCACCAAAATATGCTGAACGTCAGTTGCCGCCGTTTGATCGAACGCATGCGCGATAGAGGCGGTACGCCTTCGGAGAACTCCTTGAGTGTGCTCGAGTGAGCCGGCGTGCCTATGGCGTGAGGGCGATGGGAGGACTCTTCACAGACGGAGTCAACCGGTTGGCGACCATCCGATCATAGAGCGTTGATACGGTGCGGCTCCCCGTTTGGGTAAATGCCGCGGGCACAATTCCATGTAGGAAACACGCGATGGCGCCGGCGAACATCCGCGCCCCGAAGGCCATTGCCTGCCGCTGATGTCCGAAATACGATTCGCCCACCGAGCGGGGGTGATCTAGGAAGAGCCAATTGAACATTGTGCCGATCTCGCAAGAGCCCGAGTGCATTTACCGTACTACAACTGGCGTCTAAAGTTCTCTCGCTTTAGACTATACAAATTGAACCTGGCGAGTAATTTTCCCATGACGGGACTGGACAGCACGGATTGTCGAATCTTGCAGAGTCTGCAGATCGACGCGTCGCAGTCGCTTGCCGACATTGCCAAGCAAGTGAACCTGTCGCCGAACGCTTGTTGGCATCGAATTAGACACCTCGAACAAGAGGGGATCATTCTCAAGCGGGTTGCTCTCCTCGACCCATCCAAGCTGGGGATCGGCGTCACGGTGTTCGTCTTGGTGAGAGCGGCAGAGCACTCGGAAGAGTGGTTTCAGACCTTTGCGACCGCCGTGCGTGCGATGCCTGAAGTCGTCGAGTTTTACCGCACGAGTGGAGATGTGGACTATCTCCTGAAGCTCCAGCTGGCTGATATTGCGGGTTATGATGAGAGCTACAAGCACCTGATACGGTCGGCGCGTTGTGCGAATGTGAGCGCCGTGTTCTCGATGCAGGAAATCAGTCGCACGACTGCGATTCCTATGGGTGGACGAATCCCGAATTAGCGTGGGGAGTGAAGAATATCGTGGCCAGTAAAGCCGTCTTTAAATCATCGCATACAGAGTCGAAAGGCTCGGGCAAAGGATATGCCCCGCACTATCCAGTGATGCCGACCCTTGATGGGGATGGTCCGATCTGGCAACAAATTAGGCGAGCGCTCGCGGACCCGATCCTAAACGGTCAGTGGCCAGCGGGAACGCGAATTCCGACTGAAAAAACGCTCACGGGGAAATATCGTACCTCTCGCATGACGGTGAACAAAGCACTGCAGAAACTCGTGTCCGACGGCTTAGTGCTGCGGCGTCGTAAAGTGGGCACGCTGGTTGCCGAACGAGCCCAAGAACGCCCGGTATTCGAGATTTGGGATATTGCGGACCTCGTGACCCGCAACGGGGGCGCCTATGCATACAGGCTCCTGGAATGCCGTAAATTGGGCCCCGACCCCGAACGTCGAGAACTCCTCGGTGTTTCGTTGCGCACGCCGATCTTGTGGATGCGCTGTATGCATTTGAGTGACGGCACGCCCATTCAGCTTGAAGAGCGGCTCATCAATATTGATGCCGCGCCCAACATCACGTGTCAACCACTCGAAACCCAGGGGCCAGGCAGCTGGCTGCTCGCTCAGGTGCCTTGGACTGACGCGGAGCACAAAATCTCTGCCCGAGAAGCGCCGGCAGAAGTGGCCATGGAAATGCAAGTAAAGCCCGGTACCGCGTGCTTGGTCGTCGACCGACGCACCTGGAATCAAAGTACACCGGTCACTCTCGCCCGGCTATGGCATCCTGATTCGCGTCACAATCTGGTCGGTCATTTTCGACCCGCTCGCTAGCGACTATTCGCTCGCTAGCGGCAAATCGTATTGAGTCGACAGATAGTGGCGGATGCTGCTTTGGTCGGCGAAAAACCATTTGCCATTCGCGTTGCTCGGTTGCAGTTCATTGGTCTTGAGTTTTCGCTTGTCTGCGAGAATCAGCACAGGAAGTGACTGATGTTGATCACCGAGCGCTTTCACTAGCGGTAGGCGGGGCCGAGGAAATTCCAGGTAGTTAATGTCCAGTAGCTCGCGAAGTTGGGGGAAAAAACTCAATACACCCTCCACCGGTGCGGAGTCGGAGCAGTAGAGTGGTCCCATTCCCGCGTTCATGAATCCGGGACGAAGCAGGTATAACTGATCTTTCATGTGTCATCTCTCGATTTATAGAGTGTAGAAACTCAAGTGAATTCGCGCTTCAAGCGCTTGAAGCTCAGCACCATGCCAGTCACACTCGCGGCAAATCCGAGCGCCAGCAAGGCGAGGACCAATGCCGTGCGGATCTCGGGATGGCTTATTAAGCCCGGAAATTGAAATGTGTGCAGCGCATAGTAAATCCAGGCGTAGTCGCGTCGACTCGGGTCCATGACCGTCAGGAAGCGGCCGGAGAATCGATCGACGTACACGCGCAAGGCCGGGTCTCCGGTCACACTGAAGACCTCTGCGCTTTCGGGCGCTGATTCGGCTTGCCGGTAGAGAGCATCGTCGGTGTCGTGACCGGCGATCACTTGGACTCGTCCCGGCCAAACCTGCTCCAAGCCCGAAAACAACAATGATTCCGGCAACGATTCAAGCGTCCGACGGAGCGAACTGCTGACGAATTGGATTCGCGGGTCCTTGCCGAGTCCGCCATACCCGGTGACAAACGTCTGGCCGGCAACGGCGTTGAACGCAATCTCCGATGCTGGAGCCACGGCGCGCATGGCCTGAAGCGTCACTCGCTGCGCGATCGTCCCAAGGGGCATCCCGCTCAAGCGCAGGCTCTGCTGTGAGGTGGCCTCGCCGCGCGAAAATAACCGTCCGTGGTCCATGGAAAGCCAGCCGCTCAACATCCAAGTCACCACGATGATGCTCGCGAACAGCCCAACGATATGATGCCAGCGCATCCAGCCGCGAAAGGGCGACAAGCCCTTGCGCCCTGCTAGCCGATTGCTCACCAACCGGAGGACACCGAGCCAGGTTCCGACAGAGCTCGACAGCAGCGCCGCCAGGGATACCCACCAGACGACCTGATTCCATGCCCAATAGCTCTTGCGCAACGGCGTGAAATAGATCCAGTGAATTACCGCACCGCTCCAGTTCCACGCACGCTCCAACGAACGAGTACGTTGCAAAACCTCCCCGGTGCGAGCCGAGACATAAAGATCCGTCTTTACGGCGTCGTTTATGCGCACGCGAAAAAAGGGTCGGTAGGGGTCGAATCGCTGGTGAACGATCCATTGATCGTACTCCATCGGTCCCGATACGCTGACGGCGGTTGCACGGGAAAACAACTGAGCCACCTGCTTCGCGATGGTGGCTGAATATGGCGGCAACACATCGCCGGTATCTGCGGCGATGCTTATCCAGGTGCCCTGTGGCGGCCGAGCGATGTAGGCGGCTCGGCCGGCAACGCTCACTAGACGCAAATCCGTCGCTGAGGAGACACGAGCCAGCGCATCGCTAGGGGCGATACGCACTTGAGTCAGGTCGATCGGCTCGCTGCCCGCGTGCTGGTCGCGCAAGGACAGCGATGGGAAAGCGACGAAATGCAGCACCGCGCCGCTGGCGAACCAGACGGCGAAGAGTAGACACAACACGACCCCGGCCCAGCGGTGGAACCACGTGAGCCATTTATTCGTGCGGGACCAGAGCGTGCTGCATCGTCAGAGTTTAAAGTACACCCCAAGCTCCCAGTATCGGGGCTGCCCGAGAATGACCTCGGACGGATAGTAAATATCCGCCCATTGTGCATATTCCTTGTTGAACAAATTGTTGACCCGACCAGTCACCAGGATGCCCGGTTTCACCTCATATGAGGCATAGGCATTGGCAAGCGCGTATTTGTCCAGAATGAGCGTATTGGCCGTGTTGCCGGGCCGATTACTGAGATAACGCACGCCGCCGCCGATCTCGAGCGGCAGGCCGGCAATATGACGGAGACTGGTCCATACGTTGGCGGTCACGCGCGGGATGTTGGCTGGCTGCACATCACTGTAGTTCGCCCCGTTGGATGGGTCCGTGAATGTCGTATAGACCGAATCGGTATAAGCGGCATTCGCGCTGACCGTCCAATTGGATGTCAACTTGAAATCCGCAGCGAGCTCAACACCCTTGGAGGTCTGGTCGGCCGTGGCTTGCGCCTCCTGGCTGGTTTGCACGAGCAAATTGGATTTCTTGATGTCGTACACCGACAGCGTCGCATCCGCAGTGCCATCGGGCGTTCTGGCCTTGATGCCCGCCTCGATTTGATGTGAACCGCTGAGGGCAAAAGTTCCTTCAGGGGCGTTGACGAGGAAAATGTTATTGGTCCCCGGCGGGTCTTTGCCCGTCGTCCACGAAATGTAGGGGGTCAGGTAGTCGTTCACATTGTAGACGACGCCGACGCGCCAATTGATCGAGGTGTAGTCTTGCGTGAAGCCGTTCGATAATTCCGTGCCCTGCGTGTTGAAGTTTTGGCGGTCCAGGTCCAGCCGGTCGTATCGGCCGCCGGTCACCAATTTCATCTGCGGCGCCAGATCGATCACGTCCTCGAAGAACACCGCATAGTCGTTCCAATGTGTCGGGCTCTGGCGCTCCGTCAAGTCGCCTGGCTCCAGCAACGGCCCAAACAGTCCGGGGGATGGATTGAACGGGTCAACTAAGTCATTGTTCGGGAACCCACGGATGCGATTGAAGTTCAGGTGGCTATATTCGAAGCCGCCCACGAGCGTGTTGGCCATTCCGAAGAGGGTGCTCTTATAGGTTGCGCTGCCCTGATCACCGATCAAATCTTGCTTGTGGAATACAAAGAAGCGATCTCGATTGATCTGCGGGCTCGGCAGCGGCGTTACACCGTCCAAAGCGACCGTCGTGAAGGTGTAGGTTTCCGCATTGTCCCACTCGCGATGCGCGTGAAAATAATACGTGAAATTTTGCAGCGTCAGATTCGCGTTCGGCGTCCACTTGACCAGCAATTGCGGCCATACCTGCTGCGAGTGGATGTACGAGTCCGCGACGTTGTAGTTGACGAACTCCATTTGTCGGTCGATCGCCCCGAATCCTTGGGCGTTGACCCCACTGATCACACCGCCCTGCGCCTGGGTGCCTGCGAACGAGGCGGGTACCAAGGGGGTACCGTAATAGTTCGACGGGCTATCCTCTAGCCAATCAACGGTGAACTGCACATCCAGGGTACTTGCAGGCTTCCAAAGTGCGGTTACGGTCGCCTCCGTGGTGTTGGAGGGATTTCTGACGTATCCATCGGTAGCTGTCCGGCTGAAATCGGCCCGAACGGCGAACGTGTCGCCGTGGTGCGTCGTGCCGCCAAGCCCGATATTGGTACTGCCGAAGCTGCCACTGGTCGCCAAGCCTTCGATCTGAGGGGTGCCAAAGCTTGGTGCTTTGTCGACGACGTTGAGCGCACCGGCGATGGCACCCTGTCCGTAGAGCACCGAGGCCGGACCTTTCAGAATCTCCACGCTCGCGACGTTGAACGAGTTCTGGTCGCGGGTCGTCATGTTGGAGGGTCCGATGTACAGCCCGTTGCGCAGTACCGTGATCTGATTACCTGTGAAACCGCGCATCGAGAACTGAGATTGATCGCCCGGGGAGCCACCGGAAGTCACGCCAGGTTGACTGTCCGCCGCTTCCTGAACGTCGAAGAAGCCGCGGCCGACCATCTCGTCGTTATCGATTACATCGAGCGAAGCCGGGAGTTCCTGCTGACTCAAGCCCAAGCGGCTACCGGTTGGCGTGAATTGCTCCAGCGAGCGCAGCTTCGCGGCGGTGATTGTGATCTCTTCAAGCTCTGCCGAGGAGGCTTGCGTGCCCGTATCGGCGCTCCATGCAAACCCTGACATCAATGCGATCGCAGCAGTCGATGCGATAGTGCATACAAAGAATCCCACTCTCTTTACGTTGCTCATTGCATACCCTTCACAGGTTGTGGCCAACGTCCCCCGACGCACTTTATTGTATAGACAAATATAAGAATCCACTACAACCAAGTCTGTGTCAATATGATCCCCGTAGCTGAAACAACAATATTTTGTTCGCGATTGGTCAATCGAAGTCGCAAGCGCATCGGAATATTTACACAATTGCGACATGATGACGCTACTTGCACTGAAATTTGTCTCTTTCAGGGTACGCCTGCGATCCGGTTTCATATTGTATGCACAAAAGCTAGATCGCATGAATCTCTGCAATGACCTCCGCGGCTTTGGCAACGCAAGCGTAGTTAAAGTCCACGCGGAACGATGGCTTGCGAGTATCCAACTGGCGGCAGTAGCCTTTTGTCCGCAAAAGTTCGGTTATGCGCGGGCGAGCATGAGGAAGGCGTAGTAATGGCCTTGGTGGCCACGCCAATTTATCCAACTGCCATCGCAATGACGCCTATGCGCCTGGATGCGCAGCAATATGCGGGAAGTAGCAACTATTTCTTAGGGTTTAACGACTGCGTGCACGCCGCGTTCAACCCGCTGCGCGTAGGCGGCATAAACAATAACTTCGTTGGCGCACTGCCATTTATTACGCCATCTGAGATATATAAGGACATAAAGATCATGAACGCCGCACAATGATTATGGATCTCCGAATGCGCACCTCACATCACGCTTCAAGAGTTAACGCTGGTATTGCGCGACGAGTGCTGATTGCATCCCTCATATTAGTCGTGGCGCAAAATTCGAGCCTAGTTTTGGCCAAGCACTCCAGTTCAATCGCTGCCTATACTTGGTGGCAGACTTCCTGCGAGAAATATCATGCGGAGCCCAATGCTGTTGTCGCGGTTCTGCTTCGGGAATTCCCCATCACCGACACGACGGTAAGCGATAGCAGAAGAACCCGGCATATAACTTTTGAACCCGGTGGATTGGGCGTACGTCTCGGGGAACAGCGATTGGCGGTGAAGGCGAACGATGTGCTTAAAGTATCAGTTAGACCTTTGGGTCAGTCTTACTCCGCCATCGAGATTACTATCACAACTAAGGCTGGAATACTCACTGATGGACCGTTAGGTGTAGTCGAATTGTCTTGCTGGCGTGAAATCGAAAAAGCTCTAAAATACTACCGTAGGACAAACGTCGACGGGTCGCCGCGCATACCAAATATTCCATTGCGCGATGCAAACGGAAACGTAATTGATGAGCCTAAGAACTGAATTATTGGCACTGTTATCCTGCGCAGAGTTCATGGACTTCACGGCACCGCATGCAATTCGGCGTAGGGAGCAACTGGTAGAAGGGTAGTTTATCCTTCCTATGCGCCGGCCGAGTTACCGGAGTCAGAGTCCGCTCAACTTCAGGCGTACGCGCTTCGCGTGCATCGTGTGCTGAAGTTAGGTGCTTACAGCCGAATCGATTTTCGTCGCGATAGGAACGCTCACTTTTGGTGCCTCGAAGCCAATTCGCTACCGGGCATAACCGCGACCAGCTTGTCGCCGGAGGCCGCAAAAGCCGCAGGAATCAGCTTCCCTGAGTTATTAGACCGCATTTGCAAGGGAGCTATTCGACGACGGTAGGTCCGATGCACGCTCTTGGTAGGCCCGGCTTGGGCGAATTGAATTTATAGGAGCAAGCATGATGCGATTCGGCCAATGGAATGGTGCTACGGCATTACTTTGCACACTGATGCTAACAGCGTGTGTCCACAAGCCTTGGTATGCCGTCGATCTGGTGGCTATTCGGGCTGAAAATCATCGGGAAGTAAACACCCTTGTTGCCCAACCTACGCCTGACCACCTTGCTACTGCGGCATGGTTGGCAAGAGCGTTGACCGGCGAAGCGAAAACCGAGCTTCCATTGGAATTGATCAAGCGAGCCGAGGCGCTTGCGCCGGATCGGCCGGAATTGGCGTGGTTACATCTCGCGATCTGCGAATCGCTGACGTGCGAGGCGGCGACACAAATCGAGCAGCGCCTTAAGGCACTTGACCCTACCAACGGGTTCGTGTGGACGTTGGATTTGAGGCGAGCGCTGGCGTCGGGTTCTGACGCCGCGGTAACCCAAGCGATATGGCGGATCGACGGCGCCACTCAGATGAGCGAATATTGGAATCAGCTCGTGGTGATGATGACTGATTCCTTAGCCGTCGCACAGCCATCGCAGAGTCTCGCGAAGCGAGCGATTGGCGCCATTGGCCTTGTTGCCGCACTGCCCACTCCGCCGCTGCAATCGTTTGGGAAAGCCTGTCGGCTCGATCAGTTGGATAAATACGGTCGACGAGCTGCATGCGAAGCCATGGTCGCGCGCTTGCAGGAGTCTGGTTCAGTGATCACTCAAATGCTTGGATACGGTATCGAGGAACGTTGGTGGCCGGTAGGCAGCCCGCAACGTGAGATCGTGCGCGCGAAACTCCGACAGGCCGATTATTTGTTGGCGGTTTCAAGCCGTATTCGTTGGTGGCGCACCAATCGGGACATGGCTACGCGCATCGATGCGATGCGGCGAACCGAGCGGGAAGAGGACGTGGAGATCGTGATGGCGAAATTGTACGGTGTGCCTCTGAAGCCCCCGCCGGACTGGAAGGACACCATCCATCCCGAGTAGCGGCTTTCGGTCGTGTCGAACCTCGGCCCGCAGACCGGCACCGTGCGGGGCGAATCCATGACAAAGTGCCGCATGGAAAAGTGACTCGAGCGCTCGGCGGCGACGCCAAGCTCGCCATGCGCGGGTAATAGGATGAAAGTGAGATATCTGCATTCACGAGGCCGACGAGCACACTCATTCCATCGAAGTCTTCGTCTCGTGTTGCAAGCACAAAACCGCCGTCACGTGCTAACTCCCAGACTGAAGTGTCTGAGGCGCCGCTTCGACCCAGAGTGCGGACATGAGTAGATCCTGGAAAAAGACTCACCAGCGGCGGCAGGAGGCGATCAGAGAGAATCTCATCCAGCAGCAGCCGAACGGTCACTAGGCGGCCGGCAGTACCAGCAATCGGCGCTCGCGTTCAGCGGCAAAGCCGAAACATGCGAGAACGTCCTCATGGGTCAGTTGTGGAAAATCCTCGATCAATTCCGACTCGCTCCCGCCTCCGGCAAGGAAGCTGAGTACTTCGCCCACCGTGATGCGGGTGCCGCGCACACAGGGCTTCCCAAAGCGGATTGAGGGATCGACGACGATGCGGGACAGATATTTCATGGCGTTGATATCACCCTACAACCGTACAATTATACAACTCGTCGCCGCCAAAGGCGTCAGCCGTGGCGCCGCCCGCGGCAGTGCCTTCGTGGTCGACGGACGCCTGAGCTGGGCGCAGCGTCAATCTCGGCTTTGCCTGGCGTTTGCGGAAAACGCACTAGTCTGGTCACGAGCGCCGAGCTGCGCCGGCGCTCTCTGTAAGACAAGCGGAGAGTGCGCTGAGGCTGGTTCGCGCTAATACTCGGGGCAAATGCATCTATCATGGCGTGGCTCCGCACCTAGGTACGGAGCTTAAAGTAGACACGAATTCGGGTTCAGGATTGCGAGGTGCGACATGAAGTTGGGCGATGCGAAATCCTGTTGCGGCGAGTCGGGTTCTCCCGCGGCGGCTGACGCGCAGCCCGTCGGCGCGCCGAGCGAACACGCGACGGACGGTAAATCCCGTGACCCGGTGTGCGGCATGCTCGTCGATACGACGTCCGCCAAGCACCGCACCGAACATGCAGGCGCGACGCATTATTTTTGCAGCGAGCGCTGCAAAACGAAATTTGTTGCCGATCCGGACCAGTACTTGAAATCGGCGGCAAAGCCAGCTTCGAGTGCACCGCCTGCCGAGGGCACGATCTATACCTGTCCGATGCATCCCGAGATTCGGCGCAGTGAGCCGGGCAGCTGTCCGATTTGCGGCATGGCGCTCGAACCGGTCAATGCAGCCTGCGAGCGGTGGCGACAGTGCGGAACTGCGCGATATGACCAGGCGCTTTTGGATCGGCGCGGCGCTCGCGGCGCCGCTGCTGGTGCTGGAAATGGGCGGTCATTTTCCGGCGGTGAACATACATCGCTGGGTGCCGCCGGCCGTCTCCCTGTGGATCCAGTTCGCGCTCGGCACGCCGGTCGTGCTGTGGGCCGGCTGGCCGTTCTTCGTGCGCGCGTGGGCATCGGTTCGCAACCGCTCATTGAACATGTTCAGCCTGATCGGGCTCGGCGTGAGCGCCGCCTACCTCTATAGTTTGGCGGCGACATTCGCGCCCGGACTTTTCCCCGGTGAAATGCACCAGCACGGCGGCTTCATCCCGGTCTATTACGAGGCGGCCGCCGTGATCACGGTGCTCGTGCTGTTAGGGCAAGTCCTCGAGCTGCGTGCCCGCGAGCACACCGGCAGTGCAATACGCGCGCTGCTAAACCTCGCGCCGAAGACCGCGCGCCGACTGCGGGCCGACGGCAACGATGAGGAAATCCCTGTGGACCAAGTGCAGATCGGCGATAGGCTGCGCGTCAGGCCCGGAGAAATTGTGCCCGTCGATGGATTGGTGACGGAAGGCGGTAGCGCGGTCGATGAGTCCATGGTGACCGGCGAATCGCTCCCGGTCGCGAAGGCCGCCGGCGCCACCGTGATCGGCGGCACGATCAACGGCACCGGGGCGCTAACGATCACTGCCGAGAAAATCGGCGCAGAGACGGTGTTGGCGCGAATCGTGCGAATGGTTTCAGAGGCACAGCGCAGCCGCGCCCCGATACAACGGCTCGCCGATGTCGTCTCCGGCTGGTTCGTGCCGGCCGTCATCGCCGCCGCGGGCGTGGCCTTCGTGGCATGGATGGCATGGGGGCCGCCTCCTGCGCTCGCCTACGCGCTGGTTGCCGCCGTCTCGGTGCTCATTATCGCCTGTCCGTGCGCCCTAGGTCTCGCAACTCCGATGTCGATCATGGTCGGCGTCGGCAAAGGCGCGAGTGCCGGCGTATTGGTCAAGAACGCCGAAGCGCTCGAGCGCTTCGAGAAAGTCGATACGCTGGTCGTCGACAAGACCGGCACATTGACCGAGGGTAAGCCACGCCTCGTCGCGATCGTTCCCGCCGCGGGGTTCGACGAGACCACGGTTCTCGCGATGGGTGCAAGCTTGGAACGGGCGAGCGAACATCCGCTCGCGGCGGCAATTGTCGCCGCCGCCGCCGAGCGCGGCATCGCGCTGCAAGAGGTCGCCAATTTCGCGTCGGTCACCGGTCAAGGCGTCACAGGCGCCATTGCCGGCCGGAAGGTGGCCGTCGGCAATGCGCAACTGCTCGGCGGTCTCGGCATCGCGAGCGCCGCGCTGGAATCAGGCGCGAAATCGCTGCGCGACGATGGAGCGACCGCGATGTTCGTGGCCATCGACGGGCAAGCGGCCGGGGTGATCGCCCTCGCCGATCCGATCAAAGCATCGACACCGGCGGCACTTCAGAAGCTGCGGCAAGAGGGCATCCGGATCGTCATGTTAACCGGCGACCATCGGGCGACGGCACAGGCGGTCGCTGCCAAACTCGGCATCACCGAGGTGGAAGCCGAAGTGCTTCCCGACCAGAAGAACGCGGCCGTGCGGCGCCTGCGCAGCGAGGGGCGAGTCGTTGCGATGGCGGGCGACGGGATCAATGATGCGCCGGCGCTCGCCGAGGCGGACGTCGGCATCGCCATGGGCACCGGAACGGATGTCGCCATGCAAAGCGCGGGAATCACATTGGTCAAAGGGGATTTGGACGGCATTGCGCGCGGCCTTGCCTTGAGTCGCGCCACCATGCGCAACATCCGCCAAAACCTGGCCTTGGCCTTTGTCTACAATCTCCTTGGAATACCCCTTGCGGCGGGCGCCTTGTACCCCGCGTTTGGATTGCTGCTGAGTCCGATCATCGCCGCGGCGGCAATGAGCCTCAGTTCCGTGTCGGTCATCAGCAACGCGCTGCGGCTGCGTCTTGCGCGAATTTGACCAATGCGCCCCACGCAGAACGCCGAAGTGTGATTTCGCGCAATGAAGGCTACAGCGGCACCTCATCCAGGCTGTGTTAAAATGGCGGTTATGCGTGGGCTCCCGCTGCATCGTCGACGCCGCAATTTCCAATGCGTGGCCGCGGTGTTGCTGTGCCTGTTGGCGGAGCAACTGTCTCTGGCGGCGCATGTGTGCGCGATCTCCGCACCGATGATCGGCTGCGCGATGGCGATGCCGTCATCGCCGACGCACGGAGCAAGTTCCTCGAGCGGCTCGACGGCGCCGGTCGCTGTCGACCCGCTCGCCTGTGCTTCGCATTGCGCGGCGCAAGCCTCCGCTCCAAGCGACACGCACGCGCTGTCCGCGCCGGCAAGTCTTTGGGTTTCGCAGCCACTTACCTCGTTCACAGTTCTCCCGCAGCCCTCGGTGCGCGTTGCGGCCGATTTACCGTATCGCCTGCGCGCGCCGCCGAGAGCTCGCGCATTGCTCTACTGCTCACTGCTGATCTAGCTCACTTCTGCATTGGCCGAGGTGGCGCCATGCGCGTGCAAGCGCGCACGGCCTTGTTAGATTTTTGGAGTGAGCCATCATGCGTTTTCTGTCATTTGCCCGTTGCGCTTATGCCCGGGCTCTGATCTTTGTTCTCGCCGCGGCGCCTACGGTCGCTGCACACGGGGCGCAAGCGCCATGGACGCTGGATGAGTCCGTGCGACGCGGCGTCGAACGGGCGCCTATCGTCGAGGCGCGTGGCGATGACGTCGCGGCGATGCGCGAGGACGCGGCTCGTGCCGGCAGCTTGCCGGATCCGTCGCTGACGCTGGGCGTGACGAACTTTCCGGTCACTAATCCCGGCGCCTTGAGCCTGCGCGCCGATCCGATGACGATGCGTGCAATCGGCATAACGCAAGCGATCCCCTCGAGGGCGTCGCGCGAGGCCGAGCGGCGACTCGCGGATGCCAAGGTCGAGGCGGCGTCCGCGGATCGCGTCGCGAGCGTGCAGAACGTGCAGGAACGCATCGCTGACGCATGGATCGGCGTGTGGGCCCAGCAGGAGCAACGCTCGCTGTTGGCGGCGTTGCAGAACGAGAGCACGCTCGCAGTCGCGATCGCCAAGGCTCGGCTGCAAGGCGGCGACGGCGGCGCGACCGACGTTCTGGCGGCGCAGTCCGAAGCGTTGACGCTCGAAAATCGCCTCGATGCGACCGATGCCGCGCTGCGCGCCGCGCAAGCCGGCCTGCAGCGCTGGCTCGGTGATCCGGCGCCATCGATCGCGGCGGCGCCGGATTTCTCGCACCTGCCGCTGAATCCCACCGCGCTCGAACGCGAGGTCGACCGGCATGCTCCGATGCAAGTCTGGCAGGCGCGCGAACAAGTTGCCGATGCGGCGCTTGCTCAAGCGCGCGCCGCCAGGCATCCGAATTGGAGCTTTGGGGTCTCGTACGGATACAGAGCGCCCGGGCTCTCCGACATGGTCATGGTCGAATTTGGCGTCAGCCTGCCGTTGTTCACGCGCAATCGCCAGGATCGAGGTATCAGCGCCGAGCACGCCGAGTGGCGGGCCGTGCAAGCCGCCCACGAGGATGCCCGCCGCGCACAGCAAGAGGCGGTGGCGAGCGCGGTCGCGATTTGGCAGGGCTGGGGACGGCAAATCGTCCGCGATCGCGACACGCTCTTACCGCTCGCGCGCGACCGGGCGCGCACCGCATTGGCGGCCTATCGCGGCAGCGGCCCGCTGCAACCGTGGCTCGAGGCGCGGCGCGACGAAATTCAATTGCGGCTGAGCTACGTCGAAGCGCTCGCCGCGCAAGCCAAACAGTGGGCCGCGCTCGCCTACCTCATTCCATCGTCGGGGGATAAGCCATGAAACATCGCGCCTGTGATCATTGGAGTTGCACTCGCCGCATCGTCGTTGCTGGCGCTGGGCTATCTCACGGGACATTACCCGCTGCGCTCCTCGGGCCCGAGTCGCCGTGGCCGGCCGCCAGTCGCAATCGGCAGGCAACGTGCTGTACTGGTACGACCCGATGGTGCCGGAGCAGCATTTCAATCATCCGGGGCTCTCGCCGATGGGGATGCAAATGGTGCCGAAGACCGCAGGCGGCGGCGTTGCCAGCGACGTCGTACGGATCGACCCGCGCACCGTCGACAACCTCGGAATCCGAACGGCCCTGGTGGCGCGCCGCGTGCTGGAACAGGATCTACGCGTGCCGGCGACGGTCAGTTGGGACTTGCGCGAAGCGAGCACCATCAGCGCGCGGGCCGACGGTATCGTCACTCGATTGTACGTGCGCGCGCCGTACTCGACGGTGCATGCCGGCCAACCGCTCGCCGAGTTGCTCGCGCCCGCCTGGAGCAGTGCCGTCAATGAATACGCGGCATTGCTGCACGCGCAGTCAGCCGATGGGATCGCCTTGCGCGCCGCGGCACGGCAGCGGCTGTTGGTATTGGGATTGACGGAAGGTGACGTTCGTGCGGCGGTCGAGGGTGGCGGGGCGAGCCCGGCCGTCACGCTTCGCGCACCGCGGGATGGCGTTATCGTGACGGTAGACGTGCGCGAAGGGCAGCGCGTCAGCGCGGGCCAGACCCTGATGACATTGAACGGGCTGCGCACTGTTTGGGTGGAGGCCGAGCTGCCGCAAGCCGACAGCGCTGACATTGTCGCCGGCACGCCGGTCACGGCGACCGTCGACGCCGCGCCCGGGCGCGAATTTAGCGGACGGGTCGAGGAGCTGCTGCCGCAAGTCGATGCGGCGAGCCGAACCCAGCGCGCCCGCATCGTGCTCGACAATCCGCGGCGGCTGCTCGCGCCGGGAATGTTTGCGACCGTCACCTTGCATCCGGCCGCCGGCGCCGCCGTGCCGGTCGTGCCGGATGAAGCCGTGATCGCCACCGGCGCCGCGACACGCGTGATCGTCGCCGACGATACCGGGCATTTCCGAGTAGTGCCGGTTCGGCTCGGCCGCGCGGCCGGCGGCTATACGTCGATCATCAGCGGTTTGCAGGGCGGGGAGCGGATCGTCGTTTCCGGTCAGTTTTTGATCGACTCGGAGGCCAGCCTAGCGGGCGCGCTGGGCCGGCTATGATCGCTGCGCTGATCCGTTGGTCGATCGCGCATCGAAGCGTCGTTTTGCTCGGCGCCTTGCTGCTCGCACTCGCAGGAATCTGGTCGATCTTGCACACGCCGCTCGATGCGCTGCCGGATCTATCCGACACGCAAGTGATCATCCGCACGAGCTGGCCGGGCCAGTCGCCGCAGATCGTCGAAGATCAGGTGACCTATCCGCTCGCAACGACGATGTTGTCGGTGCCGGGCGCGACGACCGTGCGTGGCTACTCGTTTTTCGGCGACTCCTATGTCTATGTGCTGTTCGACGATCAGACCGATCTGTACTGGGCGCGCTCGCGCGTGCTCGAGTATTTGAGCCAGGTTCGGGCGCAGCTGCCGGAGGGCGTCAGTCCGGCAATCGGGCCCGATGCGACCGGATTGGGTTGGATTTATGAATATGCGCTCGTCGATCGCAGCGGCGGCCACGACCTGGGGCAATTACGCAGTCTGCAGGACTGGTTTTTGCGCTATCAGCTCAAAACCGTACCCGACGTCGCCGAAGTGGCCGCGCTCGGCGGAATGGAGAGCACGTGGCAAGTGGTGCCCGATCCGCAGAAGCTCGCGGCCCAAGGCATCACGGTTGCTCAACTGATCGGGGCGATCCAAAGCGCCAACGGCGCGAACGGCGGCTCGGTGATCGAGCAGGGCGAGGCGGAACTGATGGTGCGCAGCGTCGGCTATCTGCGCAACGCCGGTGATTTCGGCGCCGTGCCGATCGTCACGAACGCGAGTGGCGTGCCCGTGCTGTTGCGGGATGTGGCGATCGTGCGCCGTGGCCCAACGATGCGCCGCGGAATTGCCGAACTCGACGGGCAGGGCGAGGTCGCGGGCGGCGTGATCATCTTGCGTTCAGGCAAAAATGCCCGCGCCGCGATCGAGGCCGTCAAAGCCAAGCTCAAGACACTCAAACGTAGTCTGCCGAAGGGCGTCGATATTGTGCCGACCTACGACCGCTCGCAACTGATCGATGCCTCCGTCGATAATCTACGCGACAAGCTCATCGAGGAGTTCATCGTCGTCGCGCTGGTTTGCGTGCTGTTCCTGTGGCACTTGCGCTCATCGCTGGTTGCGGTTCTGACGCTGCCGCTCGGCGTGCTCGCCGCCTTCATCGTCATGCACCTGCAAGGCGTGACCTCGAACATCATGTCCTTGAGCGGCATCGCGATTGCGATCGGCGCGATGGTCGATGCCGCTATCGTCATGGTCGAGAATGCGCACAAGCACATCGAGCATTGGCGGGACGCGCACGACGGCAACGAGCCATCGGGCGCCGTTCGCTGGCAGCTGGTCGGCGCCGCCGCCGAAGAGGTCGGACCGGCGTTGTTCGTCAGCCTGTTGATCATTACGCTCTCGTTCGTGCCGGTGTTCGCGCTGCAGGCCCAAGAGGGGCGGCTCTTCAAGCCGCTGGCGTACACGAAGTGCTACGCAATGGCCGCGGCGGCCGGTCTCGCGGTGACACTGGTCCCGGTTTTGATGGGCTATTTGCTGCGAGGGCGTATACCGCCGGAGCACGCGAATCCGCTCAATCGCGCGTTGATCGCGCTCTATCGGCCGGTTTTGGCCGCTGTATTGCGCTTTCCGATGATCATTTTCTTGTTTGCCGCATTCGTGCTGTTGACCACCCTCGTGCCGCTCGGCGGCCTGGGTACGGAGTTCATGCCGGCGATGGATGAGGGAACGCTCTTGTACATGCCGACGGCGCTGCCGGGGCTGGCCGCCGGCAAGGCCGCGCAGTTGCTGCAGCTCACCGATCGAATGCTCAAGACCGTGCCCGAGGTTGCGCACGTATTCGGCAAAGCCGGGCGCGCCGAAACGGCCACCGATCCGGCGCCGTTGGAAATGTTCGAAACGACGATCACCTTCAAACCGCAAAATCAGTGGCGGCCGGAAATGACGATGGAGAAAATCGAAGCCGAGCTCAATGCCGCCGTGCGGGTGCCCGGCCTGACGAACCTATTCGTGCCGCCGATCCGCAACCGCATCGACATGCTGGCGACCGGCATCAAGAGCCCAATCGGCATCAAGGTATTGGGGCCGGATGTGAACGTCTTGCAGCGGCTCGCCGACCGGATCGAAGCGGTCGCGCGCACCGTGCCCGGTGTTAAGTCTGCGGTCGCCGAACGGGCGGCGAGCGGACGCTATGTAGATGTCCGCATACGCCCAATCGATGCGGCGCGCTATGGCCTCACCCAGCAGCAAATCCAATCCGTCATCGCGACGGTCGTCGGCGGCGAGCCGATCGGGCAGACCATCGAAGGGCTGGAGCGCTATCCGATCGTCGTGCGCTATCCGCGCATCGATCGGGACACCGTACAGGCGCTGCGGCAGCTGCCGCTCGTCGCGCCCGGCGGCGTGCAATTAGCGCTCAGCCAGGTCGCCGACGTCGAAGTGGAGGCCGGTCCCAGCATGCTCAAGAGCGATGACACGCGGCTGGCAACTTACGTGTACGTCGATACCGCCGGCCGTTCGCTCGGCGCGGTCGTCGCCGACTTGCAGCGGGCGGTCGCGGCGCGAGTCCCCTTGCCGCCCGGCTATACGCTCGATTGGTCCGGCCAGTTCGAGTATCTCGCTCGGGCAATGAGCCGGCTCGAACTCGTCGTGCCGATCACACTCGGGATCATTTTCGTCATGATCTACGGCGTCTTTCGGCGTTTCGACGAAGCTGCGCTGATCATGCTGAGCCTGCCATTCGCGCTCGCGGGCGGCTTATGGCTGATCTGGTGGATGGGACAAGCCGTCTCGGTGGCGACCCTGATTGGCTTCATCGCGCTCGCCGGAGTCGCGGCTGAATTCGGCGTCGTCATGCTGCTGTACCTGCGTCACGCTTGGGATCGACGACTGGCAGCGGATCCGAGCGCCGGCGTTGACGCTTTGGACGAGGCGATTCGCGAAGGCGCCGGGCTGCGCGTACGCCCGATCGCGATGACCGTGGGCGTGATCTTGGCCGGTCTTTTGCCCATACTGATCGGCCAAGGCGCGGGCCACGAGGTCATGCAACGCATCGCCGCGCCGATGGTCGGCGGCATGATCACGGCGCCGCTGATGTCGATGCTGTTGATTCCAGCGGTTTTCCGCGTACTGGCGCGGCGGCGCTTGCGAAGCACGAAAATCCCGTAAGGGGGCGATTGCGAGATCGCTCGCGGCCGCGCTCGCGGCTCTGCTGTTGATGACCGGAATATTGATTCTGCAGTTCGACGGTTGGCTGATTCCAGGCTTGTTGCTGCTCGAGGTTCCATTGGCGCTGATGGGGGGCGCCATTGCCTTGGTGATCAGCGGTGTCGGCTTGAACGCGACCGGATTGGTCGCGTTCTTGACCTTGATCGGCATCGGCTTACGCCATGGCATCGTGCTGCTTGACCGTGTGCGGCATAACGAAGCCGCCGGTTTGGCGGTTGAGGAGGCGGTGCGTGCCGCAATCCGCGTACGATTCCGACCGATCGTCCTGACGGCGGTCACGGCGGCGCTCGGCATGCTGCCGACGGCGCTTGGCTTGGGTGCGGGGGCGGCGCCGGAGCAGGGACTCGCGATCGTAATACTAGGAGGTCTCATTTGGAGTGCCGTGCGCAGTGAGCACCGGTTCGGCCGGATCCTTGGGGCCCATTGCTCGAAGGAGTGTCGCGGGCGGGCCTCGCCGCGCCCCAAACGGTTACAAGTTCTCTGGAACGGCTCTTGCCACCACGTCTCGCATATCGATGAGCGTGCCGCCGGGTCGCATTGGTCGGCTCATGTAGTGCGTAACCACGACGTGCTCAGCCACATCCCGTAGGCGCAATGACCGCGGTTCCGGCCATGACGCGCAGCTTCGGGAGGCGCAGCGAACGCGCGTCATCGCCTCGGAGTCGTCTAAGCCGTACACGTACACCAGAGAGGCCGCGTAGAGGGCTTCGGCTTGGAGTTCCGGGTTGTGCGTGTGCACTTGGTGATACGCGTTCACAAGGCGCAGCGCTTGTTGCCGTGCGAAGCGGCGCTCGCGCAAGCGCGTAATGGTTTGACGGACAATTTGAGATACGCTGCTCGGCGGCGACGCCCGCGGCGGCTCGTCGCCGGCGCAGAATTGGGCCAGTCGCCCCTTCATGATACTCATTGCTTCGAACTTCCCCTATGTGCGCTGGGCGCCGGCGTCATTATCGCCCCGACGCCCATTCACTTTATCCGCGTCTCAACTGTACCACCTTGCACCGCATCTTCAATCCCAGTCGTGCCTCCGATTGCCGATGAGGTAGGATCAGGCTCGTTTTGCCACCTGGGATCGGATAGTTGAAACAGCACATCATGGGCCTAGCAGGCGTGCTCGCCTCCGTCTGTTGCGCCGGCAATCCGGGCGGGAACCTGCCGACCGAAGGGGCGGCGGCTGCGACGATCGTCGTCGACGCGGCCGCCCCGTCGCGGCCATTCCCGCATTTCTGGGAAAAAATGTTCGGCTCTGGCCGCGCGGTGCTGTCGCTGCGCGACAGCTACCGGCGCGACCTGCGCGACGCCAAACGCGTGACCGACCTGCGGTACGTGCGTTTTCACGGCATTTTCGACGACGAGATCGGCGTATACGGCGAGAGCGCCGCCGGCACGCCGATTTACAATTTCTCCTACGTCGATCAGATTTACGATGGATTGCTGGCGGAAGGCGTGCGGCCGTTCATCGAAATCAGTTTCATGCCAAGCAAGCTCGCTGCCAGGCACATGCCGCACAGTTTCTGGTACAAGCCCAACGTATCGCCGCCGAGGAATTATGCGCGCTGGGACGGCTTGATCACGGCATTTGCGCGTCACCTGATAGCCCGCTACGGCATCGACGAAGTCGGCGAATGGTATTTTGAAGTTTGGAACGAACCGAATCTGGATTTTTGGGGCGGCGTTCCCGCGCAAGCGACGTATTGGACGCTTTATGATCACACCGCGCGGGCCCTCAAGGCCGTGAACTCACGGCTGCGCGTCGGAGGACCGGCTACCGCCCAGGCTGCCTGGGTCGACGCATTCATCGCACACGCTACGAAGAGCCATGTCCCGGTCGATTTCGTCTCGACGCACGTCTATGGCAACGACCGGGCAAAGGATGTCTTCGGCACGCGCGAGAAGATTCCGCGGGATAAAATGGTCTGCCGCGCGGTGCGCAAGGTCCACGATCAGATCCGCGCCTCGACGCAGCCGCAGCTGCCGCTGATCTGGAGCGAGTTCAACGCGGGCTTCGACAACGATACGACGGTCACCGATTCGGCCTACATGGGCCCATGGCTTGCCGCGATGATCAGCCAGTGCGACGGTCTGGTGGACATGATGTCCTACTGGACTTTTTCGGATGTCTTCGAAGAACAGGGCGTAATCAGGAAGCCCTTGTACGGCGGATTCGGACTGCTCGCCGAAGGCGGGATTCCGAAACCCGCCTTCAATGCCTTCGAGCTGCTGCATCGGCTCGGCGACCGGCGTCTTGAACTGGCCGCACCATCGGCCCTGGCGACGCGACGCGCCGATGGCGCGCTCATCGTGGCCGTATGGAACTACGCGCCGCCCGGCAGGCCGGGACCGGCCAAGACGATAACGCTGCGATTCAGCGGCATCGCCGCCAATAGCGCGGCCGTCTCGCGGCTGGATCCGGTGCACGGCGATCTGCATCCCGCCTATGCGCAGATGGGTTCACCGGATTATCCAACGCAGGCACAAATCCGCGCCCTCAAGCAGGCGGCACAGCTGCCGGCGCCGCAGCTCGTGCCGCTCGAATCCGGCGCCCTGACACTGACGGTGCCGGCCTACGGCCTTGCGATCATCGAGGTCAAGGGGTCAAGTTCTCATTGAACGGCAGTCGCGGCCGCACGCAACGCAAGCAACGCACGGGGGCACCGGAATCGACTCCAACGCCGGTCAGACTTCCGGCAGTTGGTAGCCCTTCTCGCGAAACAGCTTAAGGCATGCGTCGACGACCACGGGGTCGTATGCGCTGCCGCGCCCGCGTTCGATTTCCGCGAGGGCCGTGTCGATGCCTAGACCCGGCCGGTACGGCCGATGCGAAGCCATCGCTTCGATTACATCCGCTACCGCCATGACGCGCGCCTCGAACACTATCGCCTCGCCTTTTAATCCCTGAGGGTAGCCGCTGCCGTCGCAGCGTTCATGGTGCTGCAGCGCGACCTGCGCCACCGGCCACGGAAATTCCACGTTCTTCAGCACATCGTAGCTCGCCTGAGGGTGTCCCTGTACGAGCGCGTATTCAACGGCGTTCAACCTGCCGGGCTTCGATAGGATTTCCGAGGGAACAATGATCTTGCCGATGTCGTGCAAGAGGCCGGCGACTTGCAAACCCTGCTGCCGGTGTTCGTCGAAATGGAGTTCCGCACCGATGGCGGCGGCGATCGCCGCTACCCGCCGTTCGTGGCCGGCGGTGTAGGGGTCGCGCATCTCGCTCAACGTTGTCGCGACTTCCACGGTGTGCATGAAGGCGGACTCGAGCTGCTTGACGTGATCAATGGCCTCTTGTTCCGCGCGTCGTTGATCCGTGACATCCTGCAGTACGCCGACGAGGATCGGTTGCCCGCGGCGGTGTGCGAGCGTGCCTTGCGCGTTGATCAATATCTCACGGCCATCCTGGCGCCGTGCTCGGAAATCCAGGTTGCCGACCGGAATTTCGCCTGCTACGACGCGCCGGATCTCGCGATCGAAGTCCGGCCAGTCCTCATCGATGACCAGCATTTTTATTTCGCGCCCGACGAGCTCTCCAAACTGGTAGCCGAAGATCTCGGCGGCCCGCGGGTTCCCATAAACCACCTTGCCCCTGTCGATCATGTAGATGCCGGCAATCGATTGTTCGATCAACGCGCGATAAGTGCTCTCGGCTTCCTGCAGCGCCTGATTCGCGCGGTCGCGCTCCGCCGTGCGCGCATAATTGCCGAGCGCAAATGAAATGTCGGTCGCCATTTCCTCCAATGTCGGAAGCAACGCCGCGTGCGAAGAATCCGGGTCTAGGTGCGTATAGCTCCAGTGCACCGACGATGACGCCATTCTCGGTGAGCGGAAACGCCGCCATCGAGCCGATACCGGCGCGCCGCGCCGCCGCGCGCCCGGCTTTTTTAGTCGAATCATCGAGAAGATCGTCGCTGATGACAGGCGTTCCGGCGCGCAGCGCCTCCCCGGTGATGCCAAGCCCGGCGCCGGCGAACTCCGCGAGGACGGCACGGAGCTCGGTCTTGGATCCGGCGGCCTCGCCGTACCAAGCCGCCAACTGCGGATCCCGATTCTCAGCGGTCGATCACGACGATCGCTGCGAAACATAAGCCACCATCGTCCACCGCGATGCGGCATGCGGCCTGAAACAGCTGTTCGCGGGTGGTAATGTGGACAATTGCTTGATTGGTCTTGGAAAGCAGCCGGTAGTACTGCGCTGACTGCGCAAGTTCCGCTAATTTTTTCTCGAGCTGCGATACCGCCGCATCGGCACGGCGCTTGTGAAAGGTGCCAATGTCCAGTTGACGCAGTTTCTGGGTAGCGCCGGGAATGAAGCCGAGCGACAGCAGATCCCGAACGGCGACGCGCAGTTCCTGAGGATCGATTGGCTTCGGCAGCACGCGGGCCGCTCCTACGTCCTGAGCGAATTGCTCATATTCCGGCGCGTTGTATACCCCGGCGATAAAGAGGAACGGTACATGACGCAGGTCGGGGTCCTGCTGGAACCAGCGGCAGAGCTCGAAGCCGTCGGCCCCGGGCATTAGAATGTCCGACAGCATCAGGTCCGGCCTGGACTTTTGGGCTTCGGCCAACGCGTCCTTGGCATTGCCGGTTTCGATGACCGCGTGGCCCATGCCCTCCAGCACGCCGCGCAGTAGCTGCCGGTCTTCGGTGCGTTCGTCGGCGATCAGAACCGTTGCCATTCTCGATCCGTCTCCTTGTTGAAAATATCGTGAGCCTCGCGCTATCCAAGCCTCTTGGCCGTGGCGCTTCTCATGGCCTGGTCTAGAGCCGACATTTGACAGAATCATTCTATTCCCGCCGCGCCTTGCTCGATACCAATCCGAACCGCACAGGCGCGGATACTTGTGAGACATCGGTCACAATTTGACACCGGCCGCATTTGTCGGAATCAACGTCTACGTTCTCAGTCAAGGTGGAACGGGGTGCCGGTACCGTGACTTGAAATCCCGCCTGACGCCGCTGGCCAAGCGGGGTTTGCTCGGCGCGCCGCTCTGGTGCACGATGTCGCGGCGTGCCCTCACCAGTCCAGCGTTTGGAGATTACCGATGATCAAGGTCAGCGTTATGTATCCCAATACCCCTGGGGCCAAATTCAATCACGAGTACTACCGGGACAAGCACATGCCTCTGGTGAAAAAACTCATGGGCGGCGCATGCAAGCATTACACCGTCGACAAGGGCTTGGCCGGCGGCGCGCCGGGCGCACCCGCCACCTATGTCGGGATGTGCCACATCTTCTGCGACTCCGTCGAGGCTTTTCAGCAAGGCTTCGCCCCGCATGCGAAGGCGATCATGGCCGACATCGCGAACTACACGGACCTTTCGCCGGTCATTCAGATCAGCGAAGTGATCGTCGGCTGAGCCGGCGCGTCGCCCACGCAGCGGTGATCGGACTTCCGCATTCGCCGGTCGATTAGATCTCCAACGCGGCGGGTTTTTTCAAGACGAACGACAGCACTAGGTAATAGACGATGCCGATCGCGATCCAGCACGCGCCCATGATTTTCGCGGCGCTGTCCATTTCGTACAGGACGTAGGCGATCACCACAAACCCCGCCAGCGGGAAAACCAAGTGCCGAAGCCAATCGCCGCTGCGCTGCCGGATGAAATAATGATTGATCACCGACAAGTGCAGCAATAGAAAGCCGCTCAACGCGCCGAAGTTGACGATCCGGCTCAAGTCGTCGATGCGCGCCGAGAAGAACAATCCGACCAGCAGCGAGATGCCGGCGACGACCAGCGTGCTGATGTAGGGCGTGCGATAAATGGGATGAATTTTCGCGAGCGCCGCCGGCAGCTTGCCGTCGCGCGCCATCGCGAAGAGGATGCGCGAAACCGCGGCTTGCGCGACCATCGCATTGGCAATCCCCGAAGCGATGACCGACGCGACGATCGTCACGGTACGCAGCCACGCGCCGCCGGCGCGCCCGGCGACTTCGTAAAACGCGGTCGCTGCCGACGAGAAGCGCATGCCGTGCGCCAAATCGCTCGCGATCCACGTCTGCGCCATGAACAACCCGCCGATCAGCACCAACGACAGCAGCGTCGCGCGCCCGACCGAGTTCAGGCCGCCGGTGCTCTCCTCGGACAGCGTCGAGATCCCATCGAAGCCGAGAAAAGACAGAACGGCTATCGAAGTGGCGCCGACGACCGTCGCCATCGAAAAGACACTCGGATCATAGACCGGCCGCAGCGTCAGGCCGCCGGCGCCCGCGCCGCCATACAGCGCGAAAAGCCCGCAGACGATGAACAGAGCGAGCGTGCACAGCTCCATGATCAGCATGTACCAATTGACGCGCGCGGTCAGTTGCACGCCGATCAAATTCACGATCGCGTTGAAGACGATGAAGCAGATCAGCCAAAGCCATTGGGGGGCGCCGGGAAAGAGCGGACGCAACGCCACGGCACTGAACAGGTACAACAGCGCCGGCACGAGAATGTAATCCAATAGGATCAGCCAGCCGGAAAAGAAGCCGGCAACCTCGTGCAGTCCGCGCTGCGCGTACGTGTAGACGGAACCGGCCACCGGGAACGCCCGCGACATCGTCGCGTAGCTCATCGCGGTAAAAAACATGCCGACGAGGCCGACCAAATAGGCGAGCGGCACCATGCCCTTGGCGTCGTTCCAAACGAACCCGAACACGCCGTACGGCGCGATCGGCACCATGAAAATCATGCCGTAGACGACGAGATCCTTGGTCGTCAGCGAACGACGCAGCTGCTGCGTGTAGCCGAATTCTTCGAGGTCCGTCATTCGATGCGCGCACCCTGGCGTTTCAATTCATCCTGCACCCTGCCGATATCGAGGCGCTCGAACGAGGCGCCGGTCCGCAGCGAAATCGCGGCCGCGACGCCGGCGCCCTGGCCGCTGACCGCGCAGCACATCATGTTGCGTACCGCGGCATGCGAGATCTTGTCGCCGCCGATGCAGCGGCCGGCAACCAACAGATTCCCGACGCCCTTCGGCAGCAGACGAACGATACGGAACGTGAAAGTAGCGTCCTGTCGTCGGCAGCACGAGCACGCCGTAGCCGTCGATGAACTCGGGAAAGATGCCGATCGAATCCGCAAAGCGGCCCTGCTGGCGCACGTCGTTCTCGGTCATGTTGTAGTACGCGTCGATCTTGCGCGTATCGCGGACGCCCAAAGTCATGCCGAAATTCCGCAGCTTCGCGGTTTCGCATCCCGGCATGAAGCGGCGCAGCGCCTCGACGGCCATGACTGCCTGACGCCGCCCCTCGATCTCCGCCGCCGTCAGATCGGCCGGATCGGTGCCGTCGCATCGCGGCAAGTGGATCAAGTTCAAGTAAGTCAAGTCGCCCTGATCGGTGACGGTGCCCCATGTGCCGGCGATCGTGTTCAAGTTCGCAGGGATCACGCCCGCGGCGACCGCTTGCTTGAACGGCTTGCGCAGAAACGGCGAAAACAAATCATCTTCCTTGCCCGTCGTTTCGATGTCCCATTCGCCGTTTCCACCCCAGTCCTTGTAGGTCTGCGGGTCGGCCGTGACTTGCTCCATGAAGCGCCGCTTGCTGACGCCGGTCATCGAGAACATCACCGACGCGGCCATCATTTCTTCCCTTGGCGTCTTGCGCGTGGGGGCGCCGGCGCGCATTGCGACGTCGGCATCGCCGGTGGCGTCGATCACGCGTTTGGCAAGCACCGCTTCGCGTCCGGCCTTGCTCTCGGTGATGACGCCGCGGATGATCCCATCGTCAATGATCGGCGCGACGAACAGGCGATGCAGCATCGGCTGCACGCGGGCCTCCTGCACCAGCGTGTCGGCCACGTACTTGAACATCTCGGCGTCCAGAGCGTAACTGATCGATTGCGGCTCCGGATTGGCTGCGCCCATGGCCTTGGCGCGCTCCTCGAACTCGATGCCGATGCCCTCGCTGTCGACCGTTTTCGCGTGGCGATACCAGGCGAAACCCTCGACGCCGACCTGCGTGATGTTGCCGCCGAAACACCCATTGCGCTCGAGCAGTACCGTTCGCGCGCCGGCGCGCGCCGCGGCGAGCGCCGCGGCGAGTCCGGCAGGACCGCTGCCGACAACGAGAACATCGGTCTCGGCGATGGTGTCGATGGAGCGGGCGGGTTCGTGGATTGGATTCATGGCTGGGCGGCATTCTACCCGAGCCCGCCGCGCTTTGAGTGTCGCAGCGAAGGCGCTTAGTATACGCGGCCCCATGCCCACGCTACGCCTCGACAAAGTTTCGCTGAGCTTCGGACTCCGGCCGCTGCTGGACTGCGTCGATTTACAGGTCCGCAAGGGCGAACGCGTATGCGTGCTCGGCCGCAACGGCGAGGGTAAGTCCTCGCTGCTGCGCTTGATCAGCCGTCAGGTGGCGGCCGATAGCGGCGAGGTGTGGGTGCGTCCGGGCACAAGGGTCGCCATGCTGGACCAGGAAGCCGCCGCCGACACCGACGATTCCGTGCTCGACATCGTGCGCAGCGGCGCGGAATCCGGGGTACGCACGCATGAGAATTGGGAGACCGACTTATTGGTGGAACAAGTCATTTCGCGATTGCAGCTCGACCGGACTGCGCGCATGAGCGCGCTGTCCGGCGGCTGGCGCCGGCGCGCGCTGTTGGGCCGCGCGCTGGTCACGGCGCCGGATCTGCTTTTGCTGGACGAGCCGACGAATCAATTGGACATCGAGGCGATCACGTGGCTCGAGGATCTAATGACTGAATACGCGGGCGCCTTGCTGTTCATCAGCCATGACCGCGCATTCGTGCGGCGGGTGGCGACGCGAATCGTCGAACTCGACCGCGGGCAGCTGCGCACCTGGCCCGGGAATTATGACGACTACGTGCTGCAGAAGCGCGCCGCGCTGGAGATCGAGGAGCGCCACGCCGCCCTATTCGATAAGAAGCTCGCGCAAGAGGAGGCGTGGATCCGCCAAGGAGTCGAGGCGCGCCGCACGCGCAACGAGGGCCGGGTGCGCGCGCTCGAGCAGCTGCGATTGCAGCGGCGCGCGCGGCGGGACCGCATCGGCGCCATGGAGGTCCGCGTCCAGGATTCGGCGCCGTCGGGCAAATTGGTCTTCGAGGCGCTTCAAGTTTCGCTCGCGTACGAGCAAACGACCGTCATTGCGGGGTTTTCGGCGCGCATCATGCGCGGCGATCGGATCGGCATCATCGGGCCGAACGGCTGCGGCAAGACCACGCTGATCAAGCTGTTGGTCGGTGAGATCGAGCCCAGCGCAGGATCGATACGCCGCGGCACGGGGTTGATGGCCGCCTACTTCGACCAGCAGCGCGAACAGCTCGATCCGGCGCTGTCGATCATGGACAACGTCACCGGCGGCAGCGGCGAGACGGTGTCGATCGACGGGCGGATGCGCCACGTCTCCGGTTATCTGCGCGATTTTCTGTTTCCGCCGGAGCGTCTGCAGGCGCCGGTCGGCATGCTGTCGGGCGGCGAGCGGAATAGGCTGTTGCTCGCGCGGTTGTTTGCGCGCCCGAGCAACTTATTGATCATGGACGAACCGACCAACGATTTGGATGCGGAGAGTCTCGTGCTGCTCGAGGATCTCGTCGCCGACTACCCCGGAACGCTGCTGTTGGTCAGCCATGACCGGGCGTTTCTCGACAACGTCGTGACGAGCACCCTGGTGTTCGAAGGCAACGGCGCCGTCAATGAATATGTCGGCGGATACAGCGATTGGCTGCGCCAGAGAAGAGCGCCAGCCGCAGTGCCGGGGCCGGCAAAGCGTGAAGCGCGGGGGGCGCGGCCGCCCGCGCCCAACGCGGCGCCGAAGGCGCGGCGCTTGTCCTTCAAGGATCAACGCGAGCTCGACTCGCTGCCGGACAATATCCAGCTGCTCGAATCGGAGCAAGGCCGGCTGCGAAGCGAGGTCGCCGATCCCGAATTGTTCCGGCAGGCGCCCGATCGGGCCGCCGGCGCACTACGGCGCTTACAGGAGCTCGACAATGAGCTCGAACGCGCCTACGCGCGCTGGGATGAACTGGAGTCCTCGCGCGCCGGCTAACGTCGGCTGCGGCCGCGGCCGAGCGGATCGCCGGGAATCGGCAGAGAAGCGCCGGCCGCATCCGGGATGACCAGCGACGAGGCTTGTTCTCTGCGCAATTCCTGCAGTTCCCGCATCGTTTGCTGTACCGCAGCTTCGGCCGCGGCCCCGAATTTCGAGATTGCGCCGTCCAATGTCGACGCTTCGAGATCGAAACTGATCGGCAGCGCGCCCATCGGCGTCATCACCTGGGCTTGTCCGACGAAAAGCACCGGCCGCGTCGCATCGACGGAGCCATCCGCGGCGACCGGCGTTAGCCGTCGAATGGTACCGAGTTTTCTATCGGTAAATTGATCCTCGCGGTAAATCTGGGTGGAGTCCATTGCCGTCTGGCGGCTCTCGCTGGCGGAACTCATGGCGTAAATCATCCTCTTGAGCGTTTGACAAATCCGATACCGGCAAAGTTAACAGTTTCTGCGTCTCGCCGGGTGCGCTGATACGATAGAGGCGCTTCTTCGGCATTTTGGTGGTTGCCACGGGCTTGCACAACGACACCCCCAATCGATTCACGGCCGCGCAGCGGATTCCGGCGTGGACGACGCTGCTCGGGATCGGCCTGTTCGGCGTTGCCTTGTGGTGGCTGCACCACTTGCTCGCCCAATATCGTTGGCAGGACATCGCAGTTCGCATTCACGCGATCCCGTCATCGGCGCTGCTCCTGGCGGCGGTGCTGGCCGTGGCCGGATATGGATGCTTGACGCTCTACGAGATGCTGGGCGCGCATTTTGCCGGCGCGCGCATTCCCTATTACAAGGTCGCGTTGATCGGATTCACGGCGTACGCGATCGGCCACAATGTCGGCATGAATGCGCTGAGCGGCGGTGCGATCCGCTACCGCACCTACTCGGGCATCGGTTTGAGCGCCAAGCAGGTCGCGACGATCATTGCGTTCGGCACCGTGACCTTCGGCCTGGGTGCGGCCTTTCTGCTCGGCTTGTCCCTATTGTCGAATGCGGATGCGTCGTGGTCGATGCTGCACGTCAGCCCGGCGGTCTCGTTGGCGTTCAGCGGGCTGCTTTTGTCGGTGGTCGTGATTTATTTCGTACTCGCCTTCATGCGGCGCGAGACGCTGCGTTTGGGTCCACTCGTATTGCCGGTGCTGCGACCGCACGTCGCCTTCGCGCAGATCGCCGTCGCTTGCGCCGACTTGATGTGCACGGCCGGCGTTCTGTACGTACTCCTGCCGCGCGGCACGGCGCTCGGCTATACGGCTTTCGCGGGTCTATATTTGATCGCGATCAGCGCCGGCATCATCAGCAACGTGCCGGGCGGTGTCGGCGTCTTCGAATCCGTACTTTTCCTGCTGCTGCCGTCCGTGCCGCCGGATCGCTTGCTCGGCTCGCTGCTTGCGTATAGGGCGATCTATTATTTGGCGCCGTTTTCACTGGCGCTGTGTTTGTTCGGTCTGCACGAATTGTGGATCCATCGCGTGCCGATGCGGCGCATGGCGCGTTTCGCTCAGACATGGCTGGTCGCCGTAGCGCCCCAAGCGACCGCGCTCGCCGTGTTCGGCGCCGGCGCCGAGCTGCTATTCTCCGGCGCGACGCCCGGACTGGGCCGGCGCCTGGCGCTGCTGCGTCACTTCGTGCCTCTGCCCGTGCTCGAATTGTCGCACTTGCTGGGCAGCGCCGTCGGCGTAGCCCTATTGGTGATCGCGAACGGTTTGTATCGCCGCCTCGAGGGTGCGTGGTGGCTGACGATGTGGCTGCTGGGCGCCGGAATCCTGTTGTCCTTGCTGAAGGGTTTCGATTACGAGGAAGCCTTGGTGCTCGTCGCCGTCGCCGGCGTACTCGCTCTCGGGCGCAAGCGATTCCCCCGACGGGCGTCGCTGCTCGAGCAACGCTACTCCGCGCGCTGGATCATCGCTCTGTTGCTCGTCCTCGGCACGGCCGCTTGGCTGGTCGTGTTCGCCTATCGGCACGTGCCGTATGCAAACGATCTTTGGTGGGAATTCGCCTTCAAAGCGCAGGCGCCGCGCAGTTTGCGCGCGGTGCTGTTGGCGGTCATTTTGGCGGCCGCTTACGGTTTGTGGCGACTGTTGCGTCCCGCTACGCCCTTGCTCGCGGTGCCGACCGACGGCGAATTGAACATCGTAGCGGCCTTGATCGAGGGGACCGCCGACACGACGGCCAACCTCGCGTTGCTCGGCGACAAGAATATCCTGTTCAACGACGATCGCAGCGCCTTCATCATGTACCAAGTGTCGGGCAGCAGCTGGGTCGCGATGGGCGATCCGATTGGTCCGGAGACTTTACTCGAGCCCTTGGCCTGGCGATTCGTCGAAAAATGCGACGTGATGGCCGCGTCCCCCGTCTTTTATCAGGTCACTCCGGAACATTTGCCGATTTACATCGATCTGGGTCTGCGCCTCAGCAAGCTCGGCGAGGAAGCTCGCGTCGAGCTCGCCTCGTTCTCGCTCGAAGGCGCGGCGCGCGCGGACTTGCGCCAAGCGCACCGGCGCGCGGGGCGCGAAGGCGCCGAGTTTTCGGTCGTGCCGCGCGAGTCCGTCGGTGCGCTCATGCCGGAGCTGCGCGCCGTGTCCGACGACTGGCTCGCGGTAAAGGGCGCGGGAGAAAAGGGCTTTTCCCTAGGGTATTTCGACGAGCGCTACCTGCGGCGCTTCGATTGCTCGGTCATACGTTGCGGCGGACGGATCGTGGCGTTCGCCAATATCTGGCGCGCCGGCGGCGATGCCGAGTTGTCGATCGATTTGATGCGTTTTTGCGCTCGTGCGCCGAAGGGTGTCATCGACTTCTTGTTGATCGAGTGCATGTTATGGGGAAGGGATCAGGGATATCGATGGTTCAATCTCGGCATGGCGCCGCTGTCGGGACTCGAAGATCATCAGCTGGCGCCGGCCTGGCACAAACTCGGCCGCTTGGTGCAGCGTTACGGCGAGGATTTTTATCATTTTGCGGGATTGCGAAAATTCAAGGACAAGTTCGCGCCCGTGTGGCGCCCGCGGTATCTCGCCGCCCCGGGCGGCTTATCGATGGCGGGCGCACTTTTGGACGTCACGAATTTGATATCCGGACGCGCCGGCATTGCGCCGGGCAAATCATGAACCGAATTCGAACGGCCTGGCGATCGAACTTCGAGGACTTGCCGGCGATCAAACCCACAGCGACGCACGCGACGCACGCGACGCACGCGACGCACGCGACGCACGCGACGCACGCGACGCACGTGGCGCGCACCGGTATTTGCGCCGCGGCGCTGGCCTGGTTGGCGACCGGCCCGGTGATTGCGGCGCCGGCGAGCGAGGTTCTGGTGTATCCGCGGTTCGGCGCGGTCACTATTTATCGCGCCGCCGGTGAGCCGCGCGACCTCGTCATGTTCATATCCGGCGACGGCGGCTGGAATCTCGGCGTCGCATCGATGGCGGCGAGACTCGCCGGCCAAGGCGCCATCGTCGCCGGCGTCGATATCCGCCACTACTTGGCGCAACTCGAGAAGTCGCGGGAAAAATGCGTCTCGCCGGCGGTGGATTTCGAGAATTTGAGCCATTATCTTCAGGCAAAGCTCGGGCTCAAGGCCTATCTGCAGCCAACCCTGATCGGTTATTCCTCGGGTGCGACGCTCGCATATGCGACGCTTGCGGAGTCGCCGGAGGGATTGTTCAAGGGCGCGCTCAGTATCGGCTTTTGTCCGAATCTCGACCTGAAGAAACCGGTTTGCCGGGGCTCGGGCGTCGAAGCGACGGTGCGCCGCGATGCTCGCGGTCTACCCGAGGGCATCGATTTCTTGCCCGCCGGAAAATTGTCGGCGCCGTGGATTTCTTTGCAGAGAGACATCGACGAAGTATGCCCGGCGGCGGCGGCCGAAAAGTTCATCGCTGCCGTGCCGGGCGCCGAGATCGTTCGTCTGCCGGACGCGGGGCGGAGCTATTCGGTCGAGAAGAATTGGCCGCCGCAATACCAAGCCGCGTATCGGCGGCTGACGGCGCCGCGCTCTGCCGGCGAACAGGCCGCGCCGCCAGCCGCGGTGGCCGACTTGCCCCTGACGATCGTCCCCGCCGCGTCCGGCAGCCAAAATGCTTGGTTCGCCGTTTTTCTATCGGGCGACGGCGGCTGGGCCGGGATCGATCGCGGCGTGTCGGCGGAGCTCGCCGGGCATGGCATTCCGGTCGTCGGCTGGGACTCGCTGAAATACTTCTGGACGCCGCGCACGCCGCAGGGGGCCGCCGACGATTTAAACCGCGTGCTGCGGCACTATGCGACGCTCTGGGGAAAGACCCACGCCCTGTTGGTCGGCTACTCTCAAGGCGCGGACACCATGCCGTTCATGGTCAATCGCCTGCCGCAGCAGACGAGATCGCTCGTGGGCTTAACCGCGCTGCTCGGCATCAGCGATAATGCGCTGTTCGAGTTTCACGTCGCCAATTGGCTGGGCCGTGCGCAGGGCGGGCTGCCGACCGCACCGGAGCTCGCGAAATGGCGGGGTTCGCCCTATTTGTGCTTGTACGGCGAGACGGACCGCGACTCGGCCTGTGCGCAACTGGCGGGCGACGATGGACAGGCCGTCATGATGCCGGGCGGGCACCATTTCGACGGCGGTTACGCCGCGCTCGCCGAGCAAATCCTCAAGCGCCTGCCGCAGTACTAAACGCGCCACGACGGGGTTCAGAACAGCGGCAGCGCCTTGGCGGCGTCGTTCGGCTACAATCCGCGGCCAATTGCCCTTATCAGCCCAGGAAGAGTTTGCATGCCGCCGGAACCGGTCGATCAATCCGCATCGCAAGCCACGCCGGCCGACGTCGTCATCATCGGCGCGGGACCGGTGGGTTTGTTTCAAATCTTCGAACTGGGGCTGCTCGGTATCCAGGCCCACATCATCGATTCGCTGCCGCAAGTCGGCGGTCAATGTACGGAGCTCTATCCGGACAAGCCGATCTACGATATTCCGGCGCTGCCGATTTGCGGCGCGCGGGAACTGATCGATCGCCTGCTGCAGCAAGCCAAGCCGTTCAACACGACCTACCATCTCGGCCAGGAAGTCAGCGAACTGCGGCCGCTTGCCGACGGGCGGTTCATGGTCGGCACTTCGGCGCGCACGCAGCTGATCGCACGGACCGTCGTGATCGCCGGTGGAGTCGGTTCCTTTCAGCCGCGACGGCTCGCCGTGCCCGGCGCCGAGGCTCTCGAAGGCCGCTCTCTGCACTATCGGGTCAAATCAGCCGCGGAGTTTCACGGCAAGGATTTGGTGATTTGCGGCGGCGGCGATTCCGCGCTGGACTGGACCGTAGCGCTGTGCCCCAACGCGCGGTCGCTGACGCTGGTGCATCGCCGTGCGGAATTTCGCGCCGCGCCGGCAACCGTCCAGCGCATGCGCGAATTCGTCTCCGCCGGCCGCATGCAATTCCTAGAGGGCAACGTCGTCGCGCAAACGAGCGAACAATCGATTCTCGAGGCGGTCGACGTTCACACGACCAGCGGAAGCACGCTGCGCATGAGGGCGGAACAACTCCTGGTTTTCTTCGGCTTGCATCCGAAGCTCGGTCCGATCGCCGATTGGGGACTCGAATTGGAGAAGAAGTCGCTGAAGGTGGACACCGAGAAATTCCAAACCAGCGTACCCGGAATCTTTGCGATCGGCGACATCAACACCTACCCGGGCAAGAAGAAATTGATCTTGAGCGGTTTTCACGAAGCCGCGTTGACCGCGTTTGCGATTCAGCATCACCTGTTTCCGGAGAAGCGCCAATTCCTGCAGTACACGACGACCAGCCCGATCATGCAGCAGCGCTTGGGCGTGGCCTCGTCCGAAACGAAGCGATCTGACGCATGAACAGCATGCTGAAGGACCTCCTAAAGGTCATGACGCTCGAGCGGCTGGAGTACAACTTGTTCCGCGGCGAAAGCCGCGACATCGGCAGCCCGCAAGTGTTCGGAGGCCAGGTGTTGGGACAGGCGTTGGTCGCGGCGGCAGCGACCGTGGAGCAGCGCAGCGTCCATTCGCTGCACGCCTATTTCTTGCGCCGCGGCGACTGCAACTCGCCGATCGTCTATGAAGTCGACCGGGCGCGCGACGGCAAGCATTTTTCAATGCGCCGAGTGGTCGCGATCCAGCACGGCGAGCCGATTTTCAACCTGTCCGCCTCGTTCCAGCCCGCCGAGACAGGCCTCGACCATCAAAGCCGGATGCCGGAGGTGCCGCAGGCCGACACGTTGCGGGATGCCGAATCGTATCTTCGCGACATCCCGGCCGATGCGCCGCCTGGGGTGCGGCAGTTGCTGACGCAAAAGAGGCCATTCGAGTTCCGCGCGGTCGAGGCCCCGTACTTTTTGCGATCGGGTAAATTGCCGCCGCTGAAAAATCTGTGGTTTCGGGCCGTAGACGCCCTGCCGGACGACGAAGCCCTGCACCGCAGCTTGCTCGCCTACGTATCCGATTTCAGTCTGCTGGACACGGCCTTGATGCCGCACGGCCTGTCGATGGCGAGTCCCGGCCTCGTCATGGCCAGCATCGATCACGCGATGTGGTTTCATCGGCCGGTGCGCGTCGATGACTGGCTGCTGTATTCAACCGATAGTCCGAGCGCATCGGGCGCCCGCGGTTTCACGCGCGGCAGTATCTATTCGAAGGACGGACGGCTCGTCGCGAGCACCACTCAAGAAGGCTTGATGCGGCGGGTCAAATGACCTGGAAAGCCGTCGTTGCCATCGGCATCGCCGTCGGCGTACTGGTCGGCGGCATCCTGGCCTTGCGCAGCACCGCGCGCGCCGGCCAGCCGAGCGGCGAGTTGCTGGCCCGCGCCAAAAAGCGCGCCGCAGAAAATGCGGCGCAAGAAGCCGCCGAGGATAAGTAACGGCGCTAGTAGGTCTGCCGGCCGCGGCCCGCCTCCCAGACTTCGCGCGGCAGGACGAAGAGGTGGCAATCCCACCAGCGGTTTTTTGCGCGCTTATGCTTCCGGTAGACGGCTTCCCAGCGCATGCCGATCTTCTCCAAGACTCGAATCGACGCGCTGTTGTTGATGTCGACGGTGGAAATGACGCGGTCGGCGCGTAGATCGAAGAACGCGGCATCGGCGAGCGCGAACGCGATTTCCGTCGCATAGCCCCGGCCCCAGTGGGTGGCGCTCAGCATGTAGCCCAAGTCGAATACACCGTGCTCTATCAGCGACAGGTCGCAGGCGCCGATCAGGCGACCGGATTCCGCGTGCTCGACGGCAAGCTCGAATCGAGTGCGCGGAACGTCCTGTTGGGAATCGATCAGTCCGTCCAGATATTCGCGAGTGGCGTCTTCGTCGCGGGGGCCGAAGAACATGAATCGCATGACCCGCGGATCGGACGAATAATCGTAGACGCCGTCGTAGTCGGACTTGGCGAATTCGCGCAGCCGCAAACGCTCCGTGCGGATCGGCAATCGCAATCTACGCATGCATGAGGCGTCGAGCGCTCATCAAACGATGACCTTGCCGGGATTCAAGATTCCTTGCGGGTCGAGCAGTCGCTTCAATCCGCGCATGATTTCGAACTCTGCCGGATCGGTGCGCAAGCGGAGCTGCGCCGCCCGCAGCCGTCCGATGCCGTGTTCGGCGCTGAAGCTGCCTCCTAGGCTTGCGGTCAGATCGAACATCGCTTCCTCGAGCGCCGGCTGCCGCGCCAGGAAAGCCGCGCGGTCGGTCCCTTTTTTTTGACCGAGGTTGAAGTGCAGATTGCCGTCGCCCGCATGGCCATAGGCGATCGGTTCGCCGTCCGGCGCCAAGCGCCGCATTAGCGCGGTGCCGCGCTCGATCAGCCGCGGCACGGCGGAAATAGGCACCGACAGGTCATGCTTGAGACTGGCGCCGTGATGCCGCTGGGCTTCGGGGACCGATTCGCGCAGCTTCCACATGGCGGCGGCTTGCGCAAGCGATGAGGCGATCAGCGCATTGGACACCACGCCCGCGGCCGCGGCCGCCTCGAGCTGCGCGTTAAGCAAGTCGGCGAGGTTCTGGCCCATGCTCGGCGAACTGAGCTCCGCGAGCACATACCAAGGAGCCTCAGAAGCGAGCGGATCGGCGACGCCGTCGATGTATTGCACGGTCAGTTCCACGGCGCGGCGCGGCAACAGTTCGAACGCGGTGAGGTGATCGCCGGCGGCGGCGCGCAGCCGCGCCAGCAACGCAAGCGCGTGTTCCGGCGAATTCGTGCTGGCCAGCGCGGTCGCCGTATCGGCGGGAAGAGGGAAGAGCTTCAACGCCGCCGCGGTTATCACGCCGAGCGTGCCCTCGGACCCGACGAACAGGGATTTGACGTCATAGCCGGTATTGTCCTTGCGCAGCTTCTTCAACGCCGCGAGCACGCGGCCGTCGGCAAGCACGACCTCCAAGCCAAGCACCAAGTCGCGCATCATGCCGTAACGCAGTACCGCCGTGCCGCCCGCATTGGTCGCGAGGTTGCCGCCGATTTGCGCAGACCCTTCCGACCCGAGGCTCAACGGGAACAAACGGTTCGCGCCGCGCGCCGCTGCTTGCGCGGCGGCCAGCGTCAAGCCGGCCTCGATGATCATCGAATCGTTGTCGGCGTCGATTTCCCGAACGCGGTTCAAGCGGCGCATCGCCAGCACGACTTGCGTTCCGCTCGCATCGGGCGTGGCGGCGCCGCAATAGCTCGTGTTGCCGCCCTGCGGCACGATCGCGACCGCGTTTTGGTGACAAATCCCAAGAATGCGGCGCACCTCTTCCAGGCTCTTCGGCAAAAGCACGAGCGGTGCCGAGCCCCGGTAGAGACCGCGGAAGTCCTCGAGAAACGGCGCGATCTCCGCCGGCGACTGCAGCCATCCGCCGTCGCCTACCGCAGCCCTCAGCTGGTCTAGCGTGGCCGGGTCAGGCGGACGCGGCATTGGCCGTCGCAGCGTGCGCCGCCGCCGGTCTCGGGACGGCCGTCGGAGGAAAATTGTTCCGCTGCATACCCCCCTCCGGATCGAAGCCGCCGCGGAGGCCTTGCATCTGCGCAAGCACGCGGTTCCCAGGTTCGCCAAAGAATCGATGATATTGCATTTGCTTCGGCATGGAACGGACAACCGGCAATTCTTCGCGCAATCGGCGCGTGGCCGGCGATGCCGGCGCCGCGAGCCCGCCCCCGGGCGGGGCGATACTTCAGCCGGCTCGCAGCGCCGCGATCCGCTGGTCGAGCGGCGGGTGGGTCATGAACAAGCGCATGATCCCGTTTTGCGCGCCGGTATTAATGCCGAAAGCCTGCATCTGCTGCGGCATCGGCTCTCCGTGACTGCGCTTCAACGCCTCGAGTGCTCCGATCATATTGCCGGCGCCGGCGAGCGTCGCGCCGCCCCGGTCGGCGCGAAATTCCCGGTAGCGGGAGAACCAGCAGACGATCATGCTGGCAAAGATGCCGAGGACGATTTGCGCGACCATCGTCGTGAGAAAGTAACCGATGCCGGAGCCCTCGCGGTCGTTCTTCAGCACGGCTCTATCCACGATGCCGCCGATGATGCGCGCCAGAAAGATCACGAAGGTGTTCAATACGCCTTGCAGCAGAGCCAGAGTCACCATGTCGCCGTTCGCGACGTGGCTGATTTCATGTCCCAAGACGGCTTCGGCTTGAGCGCGCGACATGCCTCGCAGCAAGCCGCTGCTGACCGCGACCAATGCGGCATCGCGCCGCGCGCCCGTCGCGAAGGCGTTCATCTCCTCGGCCTCGAAAATTCCGACTTCCGGCATGCCGATCTGCGCTTGACCGGCCAAGCGTTTGACCGTGCCCAGCAGCCAGATCTCGGTATCCGATTGCGGCGCGCCGATCACGCGCACACCCATCGCGCGTTTGGCGATGAATTTCGATAACCCTAGCGAAATCAGCGATCCGCCGAATCCGAAAACGGCGGCAAAGACGAACAGACCGCCCAGCCCGCCTTGGCCGAGACGCACGCCGAAGACGCTTTGAATGACGAACAAGACGACCGACAGGAGGGCCAGAACGGCCAAGTTCGTCACGATGAACAGTAAAATTCGCTTCATAGGGCCCTTTGATGTTGAAAATTGATCGCAATATGCTAGTCCGGGATCACAATGGTCGGGACATCGAGCGGCGATTTCAAGTATCCGCCGGCGATACCCGCCGCCGATCGGGACCTTTGACGGCTCTCTCTGAGGTTCGTCGTCATTCGAACCCGTACGCGACGGTCTCGCGAGTACAACAGCCTAGGCGTCAGCATGCAATTCAAGGACTACTACGAAATCCTCGGACTCAGCCGCCAGGCGAGCGCGGACGACGTCAAGCGCGCGTACCGCAAGCTCGCGCGGAAATATCATCCGGACGTCAGCAAAGAACGCAATGCCGAGGATAAGTTCAAAGAACTGCAGGAAGCGTATGAGGTTCTCAAGGATTCGGAAAAAAGAGCCGCCTACGATCAACTCGGGCGCAATTACCGCGCCGGACAACAGTTTCGCAGGCCGCCCGATTGGGGGCGGCGCTTCACGCAATCCGGTAGCCACGGTTTTGAGGACCTCAACGGCTTCAGCGATTTCTTCTCCAGTTTATTCGGCTCCACCAGCGGACCGGATCAATCGGATGCGGAGGCGGGCAGCCTCGATGTCAGCCTGGAGGAGGCGTATTCCGGCACGCTGCGCCGCATCACCTTGAGCGAACTGGGCCAACCGCGCTCGGTGGACGTACGAGTGCCCGCCGGGGTGACCGATGGCCAAGCGCTGCGGATTCCAGGTCGCGGCAATCAGTCCGCGCTTCTTCTGCGAATCAAACTGCAGCCTCATGCCCTGTATTCGGTACAGGCGCGGGACGTCCACTTGGAGCTGCCGCTCGCGCCATGGGAAGCCGCACTCGGCACGAAGGTCGCCGTACCGACCCTTGGCGGGACGGTGGAGGTGACCATTCCGGCCGGCGCGCAATCCGGCCAGAAGCTTCGATTGCGCGGCCGGGGCCTACCGGGGAATCCGGCCGGCGACCAATTCGTCATCGTCAAACTGGTGACGCCGGCCGCGGAATCGACCCAGGCCAAAGAGGCGTACGAGCGCATGAAAAGTGCGTTCCGCTTCGATCCACGGGCGCATTGGCCTTGATCTGCGCCGGTGCGGCCCCACTAAAGGGCGGGCATCCGTGCTCCTGAAACCGAAACCTAGGCGCCATGACGATCGAAACTGCCTCTGAAACCAAAGAATTCCAAGCCGAGACCAAGCAGGTACTGCGATTGGTCATCCACTCGCTGTATTCGCACAAGGAGATCTTCCTGCGCGAGCTGATCTCGAACGCCTCGGATGCCTGCGAGAAGCTGCGCTTCGAAGCGATCGCCAATCCCGGCCTGCTGGGCGGCGATACGCTCGAGATCCGACTCATCCCGGATGCCGACAAGGGCACTTTGACGGTCAAGGACAACGGCATCGGCATGAGCCGCGAAGAGGTCATCGACAATCTCGGCACGATCGCCCGCTCCGGCACCAAACGATTTCTGGAAACGCTGAGCGGCGATTCGGCGAAGGATGCGCAATTGATCGGCCAATTCGGGGTCGGATTTTATTCGGCGTTCATCGTCGCCGACCGCGTGATCGTGCAGAGCAAACGCACCGATAGCCCGGCGGTGCGCTGGGAATCGGACGGCGAGGGCGCCTACCAGGTGGGCGAAAGCGACAAAACCGATCGCGGCAGCGAAGTGATCCTGCACTTTCGCTCCGAGGACAAGGAGTTTCTCGAGGCCGCGCGCCTGCGGCAGCTGGTGCGCAAGTATTCGGACCACTTGAGCTTGCCGATCGTGCTGACACTCGCCGGCAAGGACGAGACGCTGAATCAAGCCAAGGCGTTCTGGACCCGTCCGAAGTCCGAACTCAAGGACGAGGACTACCAGGCGTTCTTCAGGCACATCGCGCACGACAACGGCGAAGCGCGCGCGTGGGCGCACAACAAGGTCGAGGGCACGACCGAGTACACCTCGCTGCTTTATCTGCCGAAACAAGCGCCGTTCGATTTGTTCGATCGCGAACAGCGCGGCGGCATGCAGCTTTACGTGAAGCGCGTGTTCGTCATGGACAAAGCCGCCGAATTGCTGCCGCCTTGGCTGCGATTCATGCGCGGCCTGGTCGACTCGGCGGACCTGCCGCTGAATGTTTCTCGCGAGCTGCTGCAGAACGACCGGATCGTCGAGAAGATCAAATCGGCCTTGGTCAAGCGCACGCTCGACTTGCTGGAGGAGCTCGCGGCCGGCGATTCCAAGGGGTACGCCGAATTTTGGCGGACCTTCGGCGCCGTTCTCAAGGAAGGCATCGTGGAAGATGCCGGCAACAGGACGCGCATCGCCAAGCTGTTGCGATTTTATTCGACCGCCGCTTCCGACGATGCGCCGAGCATTACGCTCGCGGACTACGTGTCGCGCATGAAGCCGGACCAAAAGGCGATTTATTATCTGACGGCCGACACGCTGGCCGCGGCGCGCAACAGCCCGCATCTCGAGGGCTTTCGCGCGAAAGGCATCGAGGTGCTGCTGTTGACCGATCGCATCGACGAGTGGGTCGTCGCGCACTTGCATGAGTTCGACGGCAAGTCGCTGGCGAGCGCCGCAAGTTCCGCCGCCGACGTGGCCTCGGCCATCCAAACGCCCGATCAGGCCGCGGCGGAATCCGCGTACAAGACCAGTCTGGAGCGGATTTCCGAAGCGCTGAAAGGCAAGATCGATAGCGCGCGCTTGTCTGGCCGGCTGACCGATTCCCCGGCTTGCTTGGTCGCCGGCGAGTACGGGATGTCGCTGCGGATGGGGCGAATTCTGAAGCAGGCGGGGCAGAACAATCCGTTCCAGTCGCTGCCGATACTCGAGGTCAATCCGCAACATCCGCTGGTCGAACGCCTCAAGGATACCGCGGATGCAGAGGCGTTCGGCGAGCTCAGCAAGGTGCTATACGATCAGGCGCTGCTGGCCGAGGGTGGCGAGCTCGAGGATCCGGCGGGCTTCGTGCGCCGGGTCAACAAGCTGATCGTCGAGGGGCTTGCCGACAAACCGAAAATCCTGTTGAGCTAATCCTGCCGGCACGGGCTCTTGAGGCATAATAAGCCGACGCCGGCGAGGAGGCGGTGTCCAATGGACTCGAAAATTCATCCGATCAGCCTGTACTCGCCGCCGCAGCCGACCGATCACCTGCTGGGCTCGCCGCACGCGCGCGTGACCTTGATCGAATACGGCGATTTCGAATGTCCGCGTTGCAAGGCGGCCGCGCCGACGCCGCGCCTGCTGCTCGACCGGTTCCCGAACAAGATCCGGTTCATCTACCGGCATTTCCCGATGGAGGAGGCTCATCCGCGCGCGCTGCTCGCCGCCGAGTCCGCCGAAGCGGCCGCCAGCCAAGGCAAGTTTTGGCAAATGCACGACTGCTTGTTGGAGCGCCAGGCGCGTCTGCAGCCCAGGGACTTGCACCGATACGCAGCCGAGCTAGGCCTCGACATGGCGCGCTATATGGTCGAGATGGACGACCATATCTATTTGCAGAAAGTGCGCGAACACATCGACGGCGGCCGCCGCAGCCACATCCGCGCGACGCCGACCTTTTTCGTCGACGGGGTCGTGCAAGATATTTCCTTCGGCATGGATGCGCTGCACGCTGCCGTCAGCGAGGCCGCGCAGAGTATCGAAACGCGCTAGCCGCGGCCGTTCGAGCCGCCGCGCGGCGGCTCGATCGCCGTGCCGAACACGCGATCCCAAAACGCCGTGGTCACTCCGAAATTGCCGCTCTTCGGCGAATAGTGGTGACGCATATGCCAGACGCGCAGATCTTTGAGAAACGGCATCGGCGACTCGCCGGAGCGGTGATGGATCAGATGATGCACGAGCCCGTACCATAGATATCCCAGCATCACGCCGGCGGTCAGGCCGCTCGCGACCGTAAAGCTGGAAAGCGCCCATGCCGGGGCAAAAATGCCGCAAATCAGCAACGACACGCTGAGCCAAGTCGGCGTGCCGATAAAGGCCAGAGGGGCGCTATGGTGGAGTCCGTGCATCGGCACGAAAAACGCGATGCGATGCAGCGCGATGCGGTGCAAAACGTACTCCATCAGCGTCCAGCCGCCTACGCCCGCCAGGGCGGCAACCGTCCAATGCGCCGCCACCTGCCAATTTGCCCGCAACAGCGCGGCCGCCGCGAGGGCGCCAATGACAATTGGGTAGGCGACGTAATCCGAATAGTATTCGTATTTGCTAAGTTGCATCTGTCGACATCCCAAACTGCGAGGCCCCCATTGGACCACGGAAGGGTGCCCAAGTTTCGCCTTGCGCGGTCGCCGGGCGCCTTGGCGTCATGGTGCGAGCGCCGCGATGCCGGCGAGCAGCCGGTCCACTTCCTCGCGCAAGGTATACATCGAAATGCCGGTCCGCAACAAGCCGCCGCGTTCGGCCAGGCCCAACAATTCGACCGCGCGGGAGGCATAAAAGTCCCCGTCCCAGACGCACAAACCGCGCTCGCCGAGTGCCGCGGCCGCCTCGGCGGCCGTGCGGCCGCGTAGCGTGATCGATACCGTCGGTGCCCGCGCGCGGCTGGCGAAGGACGGGCCCCAAGTTTCCACCCCCGGAAAGGTTCGCACACGCTCGTAATAATAGCTGGCCAAGCCGTACTCGTACGCCGCAATGCCGCACATGGCGTCGACGATTCTGGCGCGCAAATCCGCGCCTTGGCCCCAGCCCGCAATATACTCGATGGCGGCGCGCAAGCCGTCGATCGCCGCGTGATTGAGCGTGCCGGTCTCGATGCGGTACGGCGCGGCGGAGTCCTGGGTCGCGAGCCGGTCGGTCGGCAGCTGCTCCAGCGCTCCAGGGCGCGAATACAGCACGCCGACGTGCGGTCCGTAGAATTTGTAGCCGGAGCACAGCAGGAAATCGACGTCCAGCGCCCGAACGTCGACCGGGAAGTGCGGTGCGTAATGCACGGCGTCGACGACCAGGGTCGCGCCGACGCTGCGCGTCAAGCGTCGCGCGAGGGCGATGTCGTTGACGGTGCCGAGCGCGTTCGAAGAGGCTCCCAATGCGAATACCTTCGTGCGCTCGGTTATCCTCGCCGCCATATCGGCCGCGTCTAGCTCGCCCGAGCCCAGCATACGGACTTCGTTGACGGCGATGCCCCGGTCGCGCAGGCGCAACCAAGGACCGCGATTCGCCTCGTGGTCCAGCTGCGTGATCAGTACTTCGTCGCCCTTGCCGAGCGTGCGGCCGATCGCCGCGCTCAGCGCGAACGACAAGCTGGTCATGTTCTGGCCAAAGGAAATGCATGCCGCGTCCTCTGCGCCGAGAAACGCCGCGACGACGCGCCGCGCTTCGTGCATCCGCCGATCGAGCTCGCGCGACGGCGGGTAATTGCCGCGGGTGTTGACGTTGCAGCTGGCGTAGAAATCGCCGATCGCCGCGATCACGGCGTTCGGCACCTGACTGCCGCCGGGCCCGTCGAGGTAGGCAAGCGGTTGCCCGCGGTAAGAGCGTGCCAAGGCAGGAAAATCCTTGCGGCTGCGGGCGTTATCCGCAGTCGTGTAAGTCACCGCGGAACCGAAAACTCGGCGGCGGCCACTTCGATCAGCGTCGGTCCGGCGTATTCCAGCGCTGCGCGGACGGCCGTCGTCAGCTGCTCAGGCGCCGATACGCGCACCGCATGCGCCCCGCAGGCTAGCGCGAGGGGCGCGAATTCGGGGTTTCGCGCGACGACGCCGAGCGGCGGGATTTCTGCGGCGATCATGTCGTCGCGAATTTGGCCGAGCGCCGCGTTGTTCCAAACGACGATCGGCAAGCTGAGGCCGGCTTCGACCGCGGTCATCAATTCGCCGAAGGTGAATTGCAGGCCGAAATCCCCGGCGAGCGCGAGCACCGCCCGCGCGGGCGTCGCAATCTTCGCGCCGAGCGCTGCCGGCAGCGCGAAGCCGAGCGTGCCGTAACCGGACGGATGGAACCAACGGCCGGGCGCATCGCATGGATAGGCGAAGTTGCCCAAATAGGCGATTTGAGTCATGTCGCTGAACACGACGGCGTCGGCCGGCAGCGCGGCGTGAATACTGGCCAGAGCGACCGCCACAGCTTTGGCGGCCGGGGCCCAGGAGCTTTCGATCTTGGCGCGCACCGGCGCCGCGCCGCCGATCCGGGTTCTCCAGCCGGAGCGCGGCGTCAATCTGTCGTTGATCGCGCGCAAGGTCGAGCCGGCATCGCCCAGCATCGGAATAGCCGCCGCGTAATGATCGGAGAGCTTGATCGGATCGACGTCGATGCGTATCAAGCGGCCCGGCATCGGCAGCCGCAACGACCAATAAAAGTCGGTTTCGCCCAACTCCGTGCCGACCGCGACGATGACGTCCGCGGCCGCGACGAGCGTTTGCGTCGCGCGGTAGGGCAGCGATGCTCCGAGATTGGCGGGATGATTCTCGGCGAGCACGCCCTTGCCGGCCGCGGTGGTGACCAACAGGGCATCGAGCGTTGCGGTCATTTGCCGCAATTCGGCGAACGCGGCGCGAGCCCCGCCGCCGGCAATGATCAAGGGCCTTTCGGCGCCCTCGAGCGCGCGCACGGCCGCGTCGATTTGCGCGGGAACCGCCTGCGCGACCGGAGCAGGGTCGGTGAACCGCTCGGGCCGCAGTTCGGTCGACTCGGCCAGCAGATCGAGCGGAATTTCCAGATAGGCGGGGCGCGGTCGGCCGGCGCGCAGCGATCCGATGCAAGCGCGCAAGTGATCGCGCACGTCCTCGGCGCTGCGCGCCGAGCGCGCGACGCCGAAGACCGACGCGGCGACGGCGTGTTGATCGCGCAGTTCGTGCAGCACGCCCCACTGCTTGCCGAGCGAAGCGCGCACCGGCGTGCTCGCGATGACGAGAATCGGCACCGAGTCCGAGTATGCTTGCGCGGCGGCGGTCAAGATGTTCGTCAGGCCGGGTCCCGAGATCACGAACGCCGCGGCGATGCGCCCGCTGCTGCGCGCGAAGCCATCGGCGGCGAAGCCGGCGCCCTGTTCGTGGCGCACGAGGACGTGCCGCATCTTGGAATCGGCGAGTCCGCGGTATAATTCCAGCGTGTGCACGCCGGGAATGCCGAACACCGTGTCGATGCCGTTGGCCGCCAATAAACCGACCAAATAACGTCCGACCGTGATCGACATTGGAGCCTTTGACGAACAATGCGCCGCGAAGCGCGTTAGGATCGCCAAAGTATGCAAGCCGGTCGAACCGGATGCAAGGAGAGGGGTTTGTCGATGAAATTTTCCGCTTTGGTCGAACGCATCGCCGGCGAAGGGGCCGACGCATGGCGTACGCATTACGAGGCGCGCCAGGCGCAAGAGCGCGGCGAGGACGTCATCTTGCTCAGCGTCGGGGATCCGGATTTTGCGACGCCCTCGCCCATATGCGAGCGCGCGATCGCAGCGCTGCGCGCGGGCGATACGCATTACACGCCGACCACCGGGCGGCGCGCGCTGCGCGAAGCGATCGCGGCCTTGCACGTCGCACGCAGCGGGCAGCCCGTCGCGGCCGAGAACGTCATCGTCCTGTCGGGCGCGCAGAACGCGCTGTTTTCAGCCTCGCTTTGTCTCGCTGGACCCGGCGACGAGGTGCTCGCGATCGAGCCGCTGTACGCCACCTATCCGGCGACGATCGAAGTTTCCGGGGCGCGACTCGTGAGGGTGCCGGCGCCGCCGCAAAACGGCTTCCGTCTGGATTTGCAGGCGTTGCAGAATGCGATCACGCCGCGCACTCGCGCGCTGTTCTTCGCGAGCCCCAATAATCCGACCGGCGTGATCTTGAGCGAATCGGATCTTGCCGTGATCGGCGAATTGGCGCGCAGGCACGGACTATGGGTCGTCGCCGATGAAGTCTATGCCGGGCTGGCGCCGGGGGGCCGTGTGCCGAACCTCGCCGCCAGCATGCCGGATCAAGTGGTGACGATCGGCAGTCTGTCCAAGACACACGCGATGACCGGCTGGCGCGCGGGTTGGCTGGTCGGCCCGCGGCAATTGATCGCGCACGTCGAGGCGCTGGTCATGTGCATGCTGTTCGGCTTGCCGGGGTTCATTCAGGAAGCGGCCATCACCGCGATCGGCATGGCAGCGGCCGCGGAATCGCAAGTGCGCGAATATTGCCGCGGCCGGCGCGACTTGCTGCTGGCCGAACTCGAGGGCCTCGACTCCTTGAGTTGCTGCGTGCCGGACGCGGGCATGTTCATGCTGATCGACGTGCGGCGCACCGGTCTGAGCGGATACCAATTCATGCGCGGATTGTACGAAGCGGAGCGCGTCTCGGTCATCGACGGCGGCGCGTTCGGCAAACAGACCGAGGGCTTCGTGCGGATTTGCTTCGCGGCCGATGAGGCCTTGCTGAAGGAGGCTTGCGTGCGCATACGGCGGTTCGCCGAATCGCTGCAACCACCCTCCGCGCGACCAGCGGCGAGGCGCGCGTGAGCTCCGCGGACGGCAACATGGGCATCGTCGCGCGGGCGCCGGGCGGACCCGAGGTCTTGGAGTGGGCGCCGCTCGAGGCCGGCCGGCCCGGCCGCGGCGAAGCGCTGATCGCGCAGCGCGCAGTCGGCGTCAATTTCATCGACACCTACTTCCGCAGCGGCCTGTATGCGTGGCCTTCGACGCCGCTGATTCCCGGCAGCGAGGCGGCCGGAGTCGTCGAGGCCGTCGGCGATGGCGTCGAGGGCATCGTTGCCGGGGAGCGCGTCGCCTACACGATGCCGCTCGGAGCGTACCGGCAGCGGCGGGTCGTCCCGGCCGACCGCTTGGTCAAGATTCCCGCCGCGGTGTCCTTCGAGATGGCCGCTTCATTGATGTTGAAGGGCTTGACGGCGCAATTCCTGGTTACCTCCTGCTTCAAGGTAGAGAACGGGCAAACCGTATTGGTGCACGCGGCCGCCGGCGGCGTCGGCTTGCTGCTCGGCCAGTGGCTCAATGCGCTCGGCGCCCGCGCGATCGGCACCGTCGGCGCCGACGACAAGTCCGAGACCGCCCGCTCGAACGGTTACGCCGAGGTCGTGAACTACCGGTCCGAGGACTTCGTCGCGCGCGTCGCGGCGATCACCGGCGGCAAAGGCTGCGACGTGGTCTACGATTCGGTCGGCAACGACACTTGGCGCGGCTCGCTGAAATGTCTGAAGCGCCGCGGCATGTTCGTGAACTTCGGTCAGTCGTCGGGGACGATTACCGATTTCAAATTGGCGGACCTCGCCGCCGGCGGATCGTTGTTCGCCAGCCGCCCGGTATTGTTCGACTACATCGCGAGCGCCGGCGATCTGCAAAGCCGCGCCGCCGACTTGTTTGCGCGTGTCGCCGCCGGCAAAATCCGCGCCCATATAGGCCAGCGGCTCGCCTTGAGCGCGGCAGCCGACGCGCATCGGGCGCTTGCCGCCAGAGGCACTGTCGGCGCCACGGTGCTGCTGCCCTAGCCGACCGTGGCGCGCCTCGGGCGATCCGGCAGCGCGCGGTCCAAGGCGAGCGGCCCGATCCCGAAAACGATCAACATCAGCAGCATGTAGCCCCAGAGCACGTGCTGCGCCAATGCTGCCTCGAAACCCTCTGCGAGCAGCACCTGGCGGTACGAAAAGACGGCGACGATGTTGACGAAGAACAGGCCCGCAGGACCGACCCGTCCGCCTAGGCCGAGCACGATGAGGACCGGGAAAAACAATTCGCCGCACGCCCCGGCGATCGCCGCAGCGTGCGGCGGCAGCAGCGGCACGTGATATTCGTCGCGGAACAGGCTGAGCGTGCTCTGCCAATTCGTCACTTTCAGCCAGCCGGATTTAAGGAACTGCCAGCTGACGTAGCAGCGCGTCGCAAGCAGGAACAGGGGCTGCAGCGGGTCGGCCGCACGCGCCATCAATTCCAGCGGCCGCGTCAGCGATGGTGATTTCGTCATTCATGTCTCCTTGGGTTGGGTAGTTTCGCCGCTCCTCAGCGCAGCGGCAGCGCCGTCGATTCCTTGATCACCGTGACGGCAATCGAGGAATTGACCGACTGCACGTAGGGAATGCGCGACAGATAATCGAGATAGAACGCCTCGAAAGATTTGATGTTCTTGGTCACGATCTTCAACAGAAAATCCCATTCGCCGGTCAGCGTGTAGCATTCGAGCACTTCGCTGCGGTCGCGGATGGCCTCTTCGAACTTCGCGATCGCATCGCGTCCGGTCGTCGCCAGTTTGACGTGCGCGAGGATCGTGACGTCGAGTCCGAGCGCGCCGCGGTCGAGCAGCGCGACGCGTGCCTTGATGACGCCGCTTTGTTCGAGTTGTTGGATTCTGCGCCAGCAGGTGGTCGTCGATTGTCGAACGCGCGAGGCGACCTCCGCGGCCGACAGAGCGCCTTCACATTGCAGAATTTCGAGCAGCTGTAAATCCAGTGCATCGAGTGAGGCGCGACGAATATTTTTCATATATCTGGTCAATATGAAACGAATGTACCGAATTATTGCGGCATCTTCCAATGAAATCAACATTTTCGTTTCGTGAGCAGTAGATTAACGGGGATGCGCACCCGATCTCGCCTGCATTTGCCGCCGACGCCGGCTCGCCCGGGGGAGGCGCCCGACTTCAGCTACTTGGATTTGTCGCCGGCAGGCGCGGTGCATCGCCCCGACGTCACTGCGCGCGCGCGGGACATCGGCTCGCTGGCCTTGGAACTCGTGCGCGTGCTCGACGATGCTCACGATGCGGTCGGGCCGTGGCATCCGCATCTCGACGCCGATGAACTGCAGGTCGGCTTGCGGCATATGTTGCTGACGCGCTTGTTCGATGATCGCATGCAGCGGACGCAACGCGCGGGAAAGATCTCGTTTTACATGCGCTGCCTCGGGGAGGAGGCGGTCTCGGTCGCGCAGTGCATGGCGCTGCGCCCGGGAGACATGCTCTTTCCCTCCTACCGCAATCAGGGTTTGCACATCACTCGCGGTATGCCGCTGGTCGAATTGATGTGCCAGCTGTTGTCGAACACCCGCGATATGTGCAAGGGCCGCCAATTGCCGGTGATGTATCACTCGGTGCCGGCGCGGCTTTTTTCGATCTCCGGGAACCTCGGCACGCAGTTTCCGCAAGCCGTCGGCTGGGCGATGGCGGCCGCCATCAAGGGCGAGGATCATCTGGCGGCCAGTTGGATCGGCGAGGGAGCGAGCGCCGAAGCGGATTTTCATCACGCGCTGCTGTTCGCCGCCGTCTATCAGGCGCCGGTCATTCTCAATGTCGTCAACAATCAGTGGGCCATTTCGACGTTTCAGGGTTACGCCGGCGGGGAACAACGCTCCTTCGCCGCGCGCGGACCGGGCTACGGCATCGCCGGCGTGCGGGTCGACGGCAACGATTTCTTGGCGGTCTACGCGGTCACGCAATGGGCGGCGGAGCGCGCACGGACCGGCGCGGGTCCGACGCTGATCGAACACGTGACCTACCGCGCGGCGGCGCATTCGACCAGCGATGATCCGGCGCGCTACCGCGCGAAGGACGACTACCAGCACTGGCCGCTCGGCGATCCGATCGAGCGGCTGAAACACCACTTGATCAAGATCGGCGTCTGGTCCGAGGAGCAGCACCGCAAGCTCACCGCCGAACTCGAGGCCTTGATCCTTGCGAGCTGGAAGGAGGCGGTGACCTACGGCACGCTCAATGAAGGGCCGCGACTGGAGACGGATCTGATGTTCGAGGACGTGTTCAAAGAGATGCCCGCGCATTTGCAGCGGCAGCGCGCGTTGATGCGCGCCGAAAAGGGTTGAACGCGATGGCGCAGATGAACATGATTCAGGCTCTGAACTCGGCGATGGACGTCATGCTCGAGCGAGATTCGTCCGTCGTGCTGATGGGCGAGGACATCGGCTATTTCGGCGGCGTGTTTCGCGTGACCGAAGGCCTGCAGCGCAAGTACGGCGAACATCGCGTGCTGGACACCCCGATCGCAGAAGGCGGAATCATCGCAGCCGCGATCGGCATGGGCGTCAACGGCTTGCGGCCCGTCGCCGAAATACAATTTGCCGATTATATCTACCCAGGCTTCGACCAGATCACGAGCGAATTGGCGCGCCTGCGCTACCGCAGCGCCGGAGAGTTCTTTGCGCCGGTCACGATCCGCACGCCGTGCGGCGGCGGCATCCGCGGCGGCCAGACGCACTCGCAAAGTCCGGAGGGCATCTTCACGCATGTCTGCGGCATCAAGGTCGTGATGCCGTCCAACCCGTACGACGCCAAGGGATTGTTGATTACCTCGATCGAGGACGATGACCCGGTCGTGTTCTTCGAACCAAAGCGGCTTTACAACGGACCCTTTGACGGCGATCACGGCAAACCAGCCGTGCCGTGGAGCACGCACCCGAAGGGTGAGGTGCCGCAAGGCCATTATACGGTGCCGCTCGGCAAGGCCGACGTCGTGCGCGAGGGCGCGGAATTGACGATCGTCAGCTACGGCACGATGGTGCACGTCGCGGCGGCCGCGGCGGCTGCGCAAGGCATCGATGCCGAGATCATCGATCTGCGCTCGCTGGTGCCGCTGGACACCGAGACGATCTGCGCGTCGGTCAAGAAGACCGGACGCTGCGTGATCGCCCACGAAGCAACCCGCTTCTCGGGTTTCGGCGCCGAGATTTTGTCGATCGTGCAGGAGGAATGTTTCTGGCATCTGCTCGCGCCGATTCAACGCGTTGCCGGATGGGATACGCCCTATCCGCATGCATTCGAATGGGAGTATTTTCCCGGGCAGGCGCGAGTCACGACGGCGATCAAGGCCGCGATGGAGCCCGCATGAGCGAGTACGTGTTCAAGATGCCCGATCTCGGCGAAGGCACCGTCGAGGCAGAGATCGTGCGATGGTATGTCGAGCCCGGCGACTTGGTCGCCGAGGACCAGTCGATCGTCGAAGTCATGACCGACAAGGCGACCGTCGAGGTGCCGGCGCCGGTCGGCGGCCGGGTCGTCAAATTGACCGGTGGGGCGGGCGATAAGGTGCCGGTCGGCGCGCCATTGATCGTCTTCGAGACCGGTGCGGCGCCGGCGCAGGCAACGCCGGCGAGCCGCGCCGCGGCAAATCCCGCCGCGGCTAATCCCGCCGCGATGTCCGCTGCCGCAGAGATGCCGGCGCCGGGCGCGCGCGCCGCGCGCGTGATGGCTTCGCCCGCCACCCGCCGCCGTGCCCGCGAGGCCGGCATCGAACTCGTGGGCCGGGTAGGCTCCGGCCCGGGAGGCCGTATCCTGCAGGGCGATCTCGCGGTCTTATCGGAGCCTCCGGCGCCGGCAGCAGCCGCGACGACCGAAATCAAGGTGACGGGCCTGCGCCGCCTAATCGCGGAACGCATGAGCGGAGCCAAGCGCGACATTCCACACTTCGCCTACGTCGAAGAAGTCGACATGACCGAACTGGAGTCGTTGCGGCAACATTTGAATGCGAACTTGGCCGCGGCGCAGGCGCCGCTGACTTATTTGCCGTTCGTAGTCGTTGCGCTGACACGTGTGCTGGCCTCCTTTCCGCAATGCAACGTCCGCCACGATGCGGCGCGCGGCGTCTTGGTGCGCCATTCGGCCGTGCATGTCGGAATCGCGACTCAGACGCCCGATGGCCTCAAGGTTCCCGTCGTGCGCGGCGCCGAGTCGCTGTCGCTGTGGGAGATCGCGACCGAGATCCGCCGGCTGTCCGAGAGGGCAAAGACCAACCGCTCCAGCCGCGAAGAACTGCAAGGATCGACAATCACGGTCACGAGTCTCGGCAAGCTGGGCGGCATCGCCTCGACGCCGATCATCAATGCGCCGGAGGTTGCGATCATTGGGCTCAATAAGGCCGTCGAGCGCCCGATGGTCGAGCGCGGCTCGGTCGTCGTGCGACTGATCATGAATTTGTCGTCCTCATTCGATCATCGGTTCGTCGACGGTTATGATGCGGCGGCGATGATCCAAGCTCTGAAGGCGCACCTCGAACATCCCGCGACGCTATTTATCTCGAAGGTTTGACCGTTATGACCGCAAAGCCGCAACGACCCGCATTTGGCACCGTCCTGGCATCGCACATGGCATCCGCCGCCTATCGAGGCGGTGCATGGGGCGCATTCAGAGTCCACGAGGTCGCGCCGATCGAATTGAGTCCGGCCGCGCACGTGTTGCATTACGCGAGTACCTGCTTCGAGGGGTTCAAGGCGTTCCGCCACGCCGACGGCTCGGTGCATCTGTTCCGGATGGACCGGCACATCGAGCGCATGCGGCAAAGTGCGCGTCATCTAGTGCTGCCCGAACCCGACTCCGCGCAGCTCGCCGACATGGTACGGGCCGTGGTCGATCAATGCCGCGATGCCGTGCCCCAATTCCCCGGCGCGCTGTACATGCGGCCGATTCTGTTCGGTACGACGGCGAACATCGGCGCGGCCGCAACACCGGCCACGGAAGCGTCTCTGCTCGTGCTCGCGAGTCCGGTCTGGGATTATTTCGCCGGCGGCATGAAGCCCTTGCGAATACTCGTCGACGACCTCAACACGCGCTCCGCCGCGCACCTAGGAATGGTCAAGACCGGCGGCAACTATGCGGCCGCGATGGGTCCGACGCTGGCCGCCCGGTCCAAATATCAGGCCGATCAAGTGCTGTTCTGCCCGGGTGGCCAGGTGCAAGAGACCGGAGCGGCGAACTTCCTGCTGATTCGCGACGGCCAGTTGCTGACGCGCAATTTGGATGCGACGTTCCTGCACGGCGTGACGCGCGATTCCCTGCTGACGCTCGCGCGCGATTCCGGCTACGCGGTGACCGAGCGCGCCTTCGATATCGAGGCGATGCTCGAGTGGATCAAAACCGGCGAGGCGGCCTTGTCCGGCACGGCGGCCGTGCTCGCGGGCGTCGGCACGCTGATTTATCGCGGCAAGGAATATTTTGCCGGAACCGGCGAGGTCGGGCCTCTGACGAAGGATTTGCGCGCGAAGCTGGTCGCGATACAGTGCGGCGAGGCCGCGGATCGCCACGCTTGGCTCGAGCGGGTCTGAACGAGACATCAATGGCCGGGTGATCGCGCCGCGGGCCCGGTCAATACTCCTCGCGGTCCTCGTCGTCAGTCTAGATCGTCGTCGTCGTCGTCATCATCATCTTCATCCTCGTCGTCGTCCCAATCCTCGTCTTCATCCTCTGCCGCGTCTTTTTCGGCGATGGAGCCCGACCACCCCTCCGGTTCTTCGGTGAGCTCCAGGTCGAGTTCCGCCCAGCCGTCGACGTCGAGCTCCTCGGTATCGCCGTCCAAATGCTGAATCTCGACGATTTCCCGGTCCTCGTCTACCTTGAGCACTTGAAACGTCTCATCGTTTTCCAAATCCTCGTACCACTGCCCGACGGTCGGTTCGTACTCTCTGCCCACGGCTGTCGTCCCTCATTGAGCGCTGCTCTGAAATCAGACGCGAATATTAGGGGAGGTCGTAGCCCCGCGCAAATGGCCGGGACCGGGGCGGGCGCCAGGCGCTACTATGGGAGCCGCTATGAGCCTCGCTGATCACAAAGCGGCCGCGCGCCATCTCGGCCTCGCCAAGCGGGTCGTCGTCAAGGTCGGTTCGGCCCTGCTCGTCGATGCGCGGCAAGGGCGGCTGAATCGCAGTTGGCTCGAGAGTTTCGCGGCTGACCTGGTGCGCATGCATAAGCGCGGTCAGGAGGTCATCCTGGTCTCCTCCGGCGCGATCGCTCTCGGCCGCCGCCACTTGGGGTTGCCGAAGGGAAAACTCAAACTCGAAGAGAGCCAGGCCGCCGCGGCCGTCGGGCAGATCCGCCTGGCACACGCGTACAAGGAGTTGCTCGAGGAGTACGGCATCACGGTCGCGCAGATCCTGTTGACGCTCGGCGATACCGAACAGCGGCGGCGGTACTTGAACGCGCGCGGCACCTTGAACACGCTGCTCGCGCTCGGCGCGATCCCCGTGATCAACGAAAACGACACCGTGGCGACCGCCGAGATTCGCTACGGCGACAATGACCGCTTGGCGGCGCGCGTGGCGCAAATGGCCGCCGCCGACTGTCTGGTGCTGTTGTCCGACATCGACGGCTTGTACACGGCCGATCCTCATGAAGATCCCGACGCCCAGTTCATCCTGCGGGTGTCGCAAATTTCTCCGGCAATCGAGGCGATGGCCGGCGGCGCCGGCAGCGCGATGGGATCCGGCGGAATGCAAACGAAAATCGCCGCCGCAAAGATCGCGGTCGCCGCCGGATGCCATATGTGCATCGCGAAGGGCGCATACCGGCATCCGCTGAAGCGGATCGAAGAGGGGGCGCGCTGCACGTGGTTCGTGCCGTCCTCGACGCCGATGGCGACGCGCAAGCAATGGATCGCGGGCACGCTGAAGCCGGCCGGCGAGATTCGCGTCGACGCCGGTGCGGTGCGCGCCCTGCAGGGCGGCAAGAGCCTGCTGCCGGCCGGCGTCATCGGCACGATCGGCCGATTCGATCGCGGCGATACGGTCAGCATCGTCGGGCCCGACGGCGCCGAGGTGGCCCGCGGAATCTGCGCTTACTCCGACGCGGATGCGGCGCGCATCGTCGGCCGCAAATCCGTCGACATCGAAAAGGTGCTCGGCTACCGGGGCCGCGATGAGCTGGTGCACCGCGACGACTTGGTCTTGTTGCAAGCCGTATGAGTCCGGAATCGATCCCGGAATTGATGGACACGCTAGGCCGCACCGCCCGGTCGGCCGCCCGCTCGCTCGAACTGGCGCCGGGTGAACAAAAGAACCGCGCCTTGCTGAGCGGCGCCGCGGCGCTGCGCGACCAGCAACGGGCGATACTCGCGGCCAACGAGCGGGATATGCAGGATGCCGCGGCGCAAGCGCTGCCGCCCGCGCTGCTCGATCGTCTGAAACTCGATCAGCCGCGGGTATCGGCAATGGCGGACGGTCTGGAAGACATCGCGAAGCTCGACGATCCGATCGGGGTCATCATCGGCGAATGGCGGCGTCCGAACGGCCTGTTGATCCAGCGGCGGCGCGTGCCGCTCGGCGTCGTCGGCATGATCTACGAGAGCCGGCCGAACGTGACCGCAGACGCCGGCGGCCTATGCCTGAAGTCGAGTAACGCCGTCATCTTGCGAGGCGGTTCGGAAAGCCTGCGGTCGAACGCAGCGATCCACGCGTGTCTGGCGCAGGGCTTGGAGGCCGCCGGTTTGCCGCGAAGCGCGATTCAACTCGTGCCGACGGCCGATCGGGCCGCGGTTGGCTACATGCTCGGCGAAATGACGCGCTTTATCGACGTGATCGTCCCGCGGGGCGGCAGGAGCCTGGTCGAACGCGTACAACGCGAGGCACGCGTGCCCGTGATCGGACATTTGGAGGGCGTCTGCCACGTCTTCGTCGACCGCGACGCCGATTTAGCGATGGCGCAGCGGATCGTGCTGAACGCGAAAATGCGCCGCACCGGGATCTGCGGCGCGGCCGAGACCTTGTTGGTGGACGGGGCCGCCGTGCGGCGCCTGCTCGCGCCGCTGGTCACGACCCTGCTCGAGGCGGGCTGCGAGGTGCGCGGCGACGCGGCGACGCTCTCGGTCGATGCGCGCGTAAAACCGGCTGTCGAGCAGGATTGGTCGACGGAATATCTCGACGCCATCATCGCCGTGCGCGTCGTTGCGGGCGTCGATGCGGCGATTCAGCACATCGAACGCTATGGATCGCGGCACACGGATTGTATCGTTACCGGCAATGCCGCAACCGCGGAGCGTTTTTTGACACGCGTCGACAGCGCGATCGTACTGCATAACGCATCGACCCAGTTTGCGGACGGCGGCGAATTCGGCATGGGGGCGGAGATCGGCATCAGCACCGACAAATTCCACGCCCGCGGTCCGGTCGGCGTCGAACAATTGACGAGCTATAAATATCTGGTTCGCGGCGACGGACAAATTCGCGGCTAGGCCGGCATGGTCCCCGGGCGGTGCGCCCGCGCGGATCAATGAGTATCGTTACTTGGCAGTTGCCGATCAGCGTGAGATCGAGACCGGCGATCGCGCGCGATCACGCCGCAGGCCCGCGCTTCGCGGCGACGCTCCAGAGCCAAGTGCGCACCGCAGCCGGGTCGGGCAAACGCCATTGCGCAGTAACGCGGTCGCCCACGGCGACCGAAACGCCGCCGCGAGCTTCGACGACTCGAAAACCGACCTCGTCGGTCATGTCGTCGCCGACGAATACCGGAATACGGCTGCGAAACGGCGATTCGCCCATGAATGCGTCGATCGCCGTCGCCTTCGTGAAGCGGCGCGGCTTGATTTCCATGACCAAGTTGCCTTCTTGAACATGAAATTCGCCGCCGAGTTGCGCGGCGACATCGCGCAGGAGCTTTCTTAGCGAGGACTTCATGCGCGGAGCGCCGCGGTAATGGACGGCGAGCGTGAGCTCCTTGTCCTCGAGAACGGTTCCCGGGTGCTCGGCAATGAACGCGCGTAACGTCGCGCGTGCATGATCGAGCGCGCCATCGCCGAGGTCTGCGCCGTGGATCTCGCCCGAAGCGCTGCGCCGTTCGATGCCGTGCAGGCCGGCTACGGGCATTTTCAACGGCGCGAACAGGGCATCCAGCGCGCGGATGCTGCGGCCGCTCACCAACGCAACCGAACCGCCGAGACTCTCGCTCAATTTCGGCAGCAACGAATTCAGTTCGGTGTCCGACCGAGTTGCCGAAGGCGTATCGGTGAAATCGATCAACGTCCCATCCACGTCCAAGAACAGGCACCAATCCGAAGAGGGCGTTGGAGTGACCGGCTGCATCATGCGAAAACATAACCCAGCCTGCCCGCATATGCCAATGCACGGATTCCTGTAACATTGACCCACGTTGCCGTGAACCACGGAGAACGTGCGCGCTCATCGTTCGCCATATGCGGGGAAACGCGATGTTTCGATCACTATTGGTTCGCTTCGTCTTGCCGGTATCGTTGGCGACTTGCGTCGCCGCCTATTTCGGCTTGCCGTACATCGAGAGGCTGTTGGCGGAGTGGTTTCGCGGCGATATCGAAATGCGCGCGCAGTTATTGATGTCCTCGATGCAACGGCCCGTCGCCGATCTCGTTGCGAACGGAGAGCGGGAGCAACTGGGCAATATCTTGGCGCAGATCACGACCGACAAGCGGTTGCTCGCGATCCTGGTCTGCAACCCCGACGGATCGACGCTCATCGAGACCGACCAGGCACCGGCCGCCATTTCCTGCCGGCGGGAGGCGGCTTCGACGAAGTCGTTCGAGCCGATCGAGCAATTGCCGTCCGGCTCCGTGCTGGTGTCGCGTTTCGACTACGACGCCGCCCGGCCGCCATTTCGCATTTTGCTCGTTCATGATCTGAGCTTCGTCGATCGGCGGCAACGAACCGCGCGGGATTTCGTCCTCGTCATGGTCGCGATCTCCGTGCTGGTGCTCGCCCTCTTGGTCGTGCTGGTCGCGTGGCTGCAACTGCGCCACTGGGTCAACGATTTGCTCGGCGATATTCGCGGCCGGCGGTTTCTCGACGACGCCGAGTCGCCGAGCATGTCGTTGCCGATTTTGTCCCGCGTGCGCCAAGCCTTGGCGGAAATGGAGGAAAAGCAGCGTCTCGAGATCGATTTTCGCGAGAATTGGACGCCGCAGGCCTTGCGTCAAGTCGTCGATGGAATGCTGCAATCCGCGCAGGTGTTGGTCGTATCGAATCGCGAGCCCTATATCCATAACCGCGACGCCGACGGACGGCCTGTCGTCCAAGTGCCGGCAAGCGGCATGGTCACCGCCATCGAACCGATCATGCGCGCCTGCGCGGGCATTTGGATCGCCCACGGCAGCGGAACGGCGGACCGCGAAGTCGTCGATCGGCGTGATCAGGTAAAAGTGCCGCCCGATGATCCGGCCTATACCTTGCGCCGCGTCTGGTTGACCGGCGAGCAAGAGCAAGGCTACTACTACGGATTTTCGAACGAAGGTTTGTGGCCGCTATGCCATCTTGCTTACGTGCGCCCGGAATTTCGCGCCGGAGATTGGCGCGCATATCAAGAAGTCAACGCCAAGTTCGCCGAGACTTGCGCCGCGGAGGCGACGACGGACAGTCCGGTTGTCCTCATTCAGGATTTTCACTTTGCGCTACTGCCGAAACTACTGAGGGCGAAGATTCCGAAGGCGACGATTCTGCTCTTCTGGCATATCCCATGGCCGAACGCCGAGACGTTCGGCGTCTGCCCGTGGAAGCACGACCTGCTGATGCACATGCTATCGGCCGATATCCTGGGGTTCCATACGCGATATCACTGCCAGAACTTTCTCGGCGCCGTCGATCGCTTCATCGAATGTCAAATAGATCACGAACACATGACGGTGACGCTGCAGGGGCATGTCTGCCGAGTCGCGCCGTATCCCATTTCGATCGAGTGGCCTCCGCGCTGGCTCAAAGGCTCGCCGGACGTGGCGGAATGCCGCAGCGCGGTCCGCGAGCGCTACGGCATCTCGCCGAACGCGTTTCTGGGCTTGGGCGTCGAACGCTGGGATTTCACGAAGGGCATAGTCGAACGCTTTCTTGCCCTTGAGATCCTGCTCGATCGAAACCCGCGGTACCGCGGGCGAATCACCCTGCTGCAGATCGCGGCTCCGTCGCGCAGCCAACTCGCGGCCTACCAGGCGCTGCAGAAGCATACCTACGCGGAGGTCGAGCGCATCAACGGAAAATTCGCCGATCGACGGTTGGCAGCCGATCGTGCTGATCGCCGAGCATCAGGAACCGGCGCGCGTGTTCGAGCTATACCGCGGAGCGGATTGTTGCATTGTCAATAGCCTGCATGACGGCATGAATCTGGTAGCCAAGGAGTTCGTCGCAGCGCGCGACGACGCGGATGGCGTGCTGATCTTGAGCACTTTTGCGGGAGCATCGCGCGAATTGGGCGAGGCGATACTCGTCAATCCGTTCGATGTGACCGAGACCGCCGATGCGATCGAGATCGCGATGCGGATGAGCCGGGAGGAACGGCGAGGCCGCATGCGCCTGATGCGCAGAACCGTCAAGGAGAACAATATCTATCGCTGGGCCGGGCGGATGTTGATGGACGCGGCGCGAATCCGACAACGCCAAAGTCTGTCGGCGCTCGCGGCGAAGTATAAATCCGCAGGGGGATAGAAGGGACGCGCTAACCGCGCAACCGCAGCGCGGAGTACGCGCATAGGCGCTCGGCAGCCGTGTCCAGCGTCTCCTCGCGCTTCGCGATGCACAGGCGCAGCAGCGTCATCGGCGGCGGGCTCGCGTAGAACGGCGACAATGGAATCGTCGCGATCTTGGCCTCGCGAATCAGGCGGTCGGCGAATTCGAGATCGTTCTCGCGGCTCAGCGTTCCGTAGTCGACCAATTGGAAATAGGTGCCCGCGGCGCGAAGCGGCCGGAATCCGGAACCTTGGAGCCGCTGCGCGAATCGATCGCGCTTCGCCTCGAAGAATTGCGACAGTCCGTGAAACGCATCGGCGCATTCGGTCATGTAGCGGGCAATCGCGAACTGCAGTGGCGCGACGATGCTGAAGGTGTTGAACTGATGCACCTTGCGCAGTTCGCGGGTCATCGCGGCCGGCGCGACGCAGTAGCCCGTGCGCCAGCCGGTGGCGTGCAGTGTCTTGCCGAACGAGAACACACAATGTAACTGCGCTCGCGCAATTCCGGGTGTGCGAGCACGGACGCGTGGCGGCGGCCGTCGAACAGCACGTGCTCATAGACCTCGTCGGCGAGAATCGTGATCGGCCGATCGCGTACTAATAGGGCAAGCGCATCGAGATCGGCGCGCGATGTTATTGTGCAACTAGGATTCTGCGGGCTGTTGATGATGATCAAGCGCGTGCGGTCGCCGAGCGCGAGTGCGATCCGGTCCCAATCGTACGCAAATTGCGGTGGCTGCAACGGAATCCGAACGCAACGGCCGCCCGCGAGCCGCACTGCCGGTTCGTAGGCATCGTAGGCCGGGTCGAAGATGATCGCCTCGTCGCCGGCGCCGATCACGGCTTGGATCGCGTCGTACAAGGCCTCGGTACCGCCGCAGGTGATCGTAATGCCCGTCTCCGGGTCGAATGATCCGCCGTAGCTTGCGCCGAGCTTTTCGGCAATCCGCGTACGCAGCTCGATCACCCCCTCCATCGGGGCGTACTGATTGTGGCCGGCCGCAATCGCCTCGCCAACCATTGCCGCAAGGCGCGGATCGATCGGATAGTCCGGGAACCCCTGGCCGATGTTCAGCGCCCCCTCGTCGGCGGCGCGGCGCGACATCACGGTGAAAATCGTCGTGCCGACGTCGGGCAACTTGCTGCGGAAAAGCATCGACGTCGCCCGCTCAGGCGTCCAAGCGCTGCAGGCCGCCGGCCAGGGACCGCGCGGCGAAACCCGCTTCGCGCAGCGCGCGCGCCGCGACCAAGCTGCGTTTCCCGGACGCGCAGACCAGCAGATATTCCGACGTGCGCTCCAGTACGCTCATATCGGCAAGCAGCGCCGGCATCGCGATGTGCCGGGCGGCGAGCGGCCGCGCCGCGATCTCGGCGTCGCTGCGGATGTCGATGATCGTAAGGCCGAGGGCTGCGGCCTGCGCGAGCGATTGCAATTCGACTTCCAGGTCCCGCGCCTCGCGCGGCGGTTGGCGCACCCGTACGCAATTTGGCGCGATGCACGCGGCTAGACGCGGCGCCCGCAATTTCAGCGTCGAGAAATTCATGAAATCCATCAGCAGCAATTCTCCCGGCAGTTGCGCGCCGATGCCCAGCAAAATCTTCAGCGCGAGCAGCGCTTGCAGCGTACCGAGCGTTCCCGGCACGGGACCGAGGACACCGGCCTCCGCGCAGTTGGCGACGATCCCGTCCGCCGTCACCTCCGGCCAGAGGCAGCGCAGACAGGCGTGCCCGTCGTCGGGCTTGTAAACTTGGATTTGCCCCTCGTATTGGTAAACGCTCGCGAATACCGCCGGCTTGCGTGCGAGCACGGCGGCGTCGTTGACGAGGAACTTCGTGCGGAAGTTGTCGCTGCAATCGATCGCGACGTCGCAGTCGCCGACCAGCGCAAGGGCGTTATCGGCATCGAAGCGCAGGCGATGCGTTTCCACGCGCACGTCGGGGTTGATCGCAGCTATGGCGGCGCGCGCCAAGCCGACTTTGTCGCGGCCCGCATCCGCTAGCGCGTAGAGCGGCTGACGCTGCAGATTGCTGGGATCGAGCACGTCGGCATCGACGACGGTCAAAAAGCCGACGCCTGCTCCCGCCAGGTATTGCAGTACGGGACTGCCGAGTCCGCCGGCGCCGACGACCAGTACGCGGCTGCGGGAGAGCTTTGCCTGGCCCTCGGCGCCGATTTCCTTCAGGGAGATTTGCCGCGAATAGTCTGGCTGCATCGGAAGTCTCAATCATGCGCAGCCGGCAGAGCGCCGTGGTCGTGTTCGTGAGCGGCCCCATGCCGCGGCGCGCTCGCGCAGCGCTCGCAATTGACCCATCCCGAGTCGCCGTTCCGATAATGCTCTTTCTTCCAGATGGGCAGCCGGTGTTTGACCTCGTCGATGATGTAGCGGCAAGCCTCGAACGCCTCGCCGCGGTGCTCCGAGCTGACCCCCACCCAAACCGCCATATCGCCGACGGCCAGCGCGCCGACGCGGTGCACGGCGAGCGCGTGCTTCAGCCGGTAGCGCTGCAGCGCTTCGCGCACGATGGTTTCGCCTTCCTTGACCGCAAGTTCGGCAAACGCCTCATATTCGAGCCGGCTCACGGCCTGCCCTTCGTTATGATCCCTGACCCAACCCTCGAAGCTCGCGTATCCCCCGGCGCCGGCATCCTGCAGCTCGCGCCGTGCGGCGCCGGTGTCGATCGGCGCGTCCGTAAAGCGAAATAGCGTCATCCGCCGGCCACCGGCGGGATGAACACGATCGCGTCGCCCGCTTTTAGCGTGCGCGTCCAGTCGACGAATTCGCTGTTTACCGCGACTCTCAGCTGCTCGCGCGGCAGCGTGAACCCGTAGCGCGCGTTGAGTTCCGCCCACAGAAGTTCCGGCGTCGCCGCGCGCGTGTCGAGCAGTTCCTCGGAGCGGCCAGCCTGTTCGCGCAGCAAAGCGTAATAATGAATCTTTATTTGCATGGTGTGAGGCGCAAGCGGCGATTCCAGCGCCTGCAGCGCTTGCGCATATTCCTCGGGTGTATTGACGTTATCCAGCGCGCGCTTGTCGAGCGGCGCGATCAGCTTGACGCGGTGATTGATCAGGAATTTGCGGGGGCAACCTCGACCGGCAGCTTGGGCCGCGGCCAGCGCGGCAGCGGCGGACGGCTCCCAGATGGCGCAAAGCGGTTCCGGCAAGTCGTCGTGGGCGCTGCGATAGGCGGTCGCATAAACGGCGGGATCGCGCGCGCGCATCAAGTGCTCCAGCGCCGCATCGGACAGAAATGGCAGATCGCAAGCGAGCACCAGCCAAGCAGCACTCGGGATTTCCATGAATGCGGAGCGAATGCCGACGATCGGACCCTCGCCCGCGACGCAGTCGACGATCATTGCCTTTCGCGCTCGCGTCGATTCGGATCGTTGGTCCGCACGCACCGAAATGAAAACCTTGGCCACGTGGCGCTGCGCCAACTCGAATATGCGATCCAATTGGAGCCTGCCCTGATACTCCAGCGCGGCTTTGTCGCGCCGCATCCGCGAACTCGCGCCGCCGGCGAGTATCAAGCCGTAAAGAGGCGGCGCCTCAGCGCTCATGGCGCCATCTCGATCGGGTGACTGCTCTTGCCGCCTTCCTTCGAGATCAAGTGCGTTTTGCCGATCACAATGTCGTGAGACAGCGCCTTGCACATATCGTATATCGTCAGCGCGGCGATGCTCGCTCCGGTCAATGCCTCCATTTCAACACCGGTCTTATGATGCACTGTCACCGTGCAACGAATCAGTGCTTCGTCACCGATGAGCTCAATGGCGATATTGCAGCTCTCCAGTCCGAGCGGATGGCAGAATGGGATCAGCTCGTGAGTGCGTTTTGCGCCCATGACACCGGCGACGATCGCCGTGTCAAATACGGGGCCTTTCGGCGATCGCAGCCCGCTGCCGCGCAGCGCCGCCGCGACCGATGCCGGAAATAGCACGTGAGACTCGGCCGTCGCCGTGCGTTTTCCGGCGGTCTTGTCGCTGACGTCGACCATCGTCGGCCGCCGGTCGTCGTCCACGTGAGAGAAGTTCGAGGGTTCGGACACGATCGCTCGCTCAGCCGCCGATATAGTACATTTCGATTTTCTTCTGATCGGGCGCATCGCGGCGGACCGCATCGCGCATTTCGCTATACCGATCCGCGCGCATGCCCCAGGCGCCGCCGATCAATTGCAGCAAAGCGGCGTCGCTCGCGCCGGCACGCAACGGCGTACGCAGATCGAGCCCCTCGGTCGCGAACAGGCACGTGTAGAACCTGCCCTCCGAAGAAAGGCGCGCGCGGCTGCAGGCACCGCAAAAGGGCTGCGATACGGAGGAAATAAATCCGACTTCGCCGCCGCCGTCGTCAAAGCGCCATCGCTTGGCGACTTCGCCGCGGTAATTCTCGGCCAGCGGGTGCATCGGCCATTTCGCATTGATGCGCGAGGCGAGTTCGCGGGACGGGACGACCATCTCCGGGCGCCAAGCATTGCGGTTGCCGACGTCCATGAACTCGATGAATCGCACGATCACAGGCCGGCCGCGAAAATGCTCTACGAGCTCGAGCGCCGAATGCTCGTTGACGCCGCGCTCGATGACTGCATTGATCTTGACCGGAGATAGGCCCGTAGCGATCGCAGCATCGATGCCGTCGAGCACTTGCTGCAATGCCGAGAATCCGCCGCTCATGCGCTTGAAGATCTCGGCATCCAGCGTATCGAGGCTCACGGTCACGCGCCGCAGGCCGTTAGCGTACAAATCGACCGCGTGCTGACCGAGCAGCACACCGTTGGTCGTCAATGCGATGTCATCGATACCGGCGATGGCCGAGAGGTCGCCGACCAGGTCCGCGAGGTTCGCGCGCAACAGCGGCTCGCCTCCGGTCAAACGCAATTTGCGCACGCCGAGGCCGGCAAACAATCGCGACAAGCGCGTGATTTCCTCGAAAGACAATCGCTCATGCGACTTCAGGAAGCGGTAATGCTCGTGGTATTCGTCTTTCGGCATGCAATAGGGGCAGCGAAAATTGCACCGGTCCATGACCGAGATGCGCAAGTCGTGCAGGGGCCTGCCCAATCGGTCGAGCGGATTGGCGGTGCCGCGAATGTCGTGAATACCCATAGTCATCGGCGTCCAGGTTACCAGCGGTAGACGCTCGTGACGAAGCCTTTCAGATAGGTGTTGGGCCCGGGCGGCAGCTCGACGAAGCCGTCGGTGCCGGCCAGGCTCAAGAAATCACCGGACCCGTTCGGTGGATGCGGATTGGCCCACGGACGCCCCCAGTCGTCATGATGAACCGTGACCGGCAGAAAATAGGTCAGCGGTGCTTGGAAAGTGACCGGTGCGGCGAGCGCCAAGCGCTCCGCCTCTTCGCGCTTGCGGCCCATTGCGGCGCCCATCGCCGGAATCACGTAGCGGATCAGGCACACGAGCGTCGACACCGGGTTACCCGGCAGGCCGAACACGGCCTGTCCCTGTGGGCCGACGCCAAACCACATCGGCTTACCGGGACGCTGCGCGACGTGATGAAAGATTTCTTGCACGCCGAGCGCCTGCAGCACCTTCGGGACGAGGTCGTAGCGGCCCATCGAAACCCCGCCGCTCAGCACGAGAACCTCATGCGTCGTCAAGTGCAGCGCGAGGCGCTCGGATAGCATGCGCTCGTCGTCCCGAATGTGGTCATCGCCTATGCGCGCAAATCCGCGCTGACGCAGTGTCGCCGCGACGGCGTAAGCGTTCGAACGGCGCACTTGATAATCTGCGATCGGATCGCCCGGTTCGATCAATTCATCGCCGGTCGAAACGACCATCACCGCCGGTTGACTGCTGACGCGCACTCGCGCCATGCCCGCCGACGCCGCCACCGCGATTTCCGGCGCCCGCAGCAATGTGCCGGATTCGAGGACGAGCGCGCCCTGACGGCTGTCGGCGCCGCGACGGTGGACGTTGTGATAGGGAGTCGTGACGGCGGTGGCTTTCAAGCTCGCGAAGCCGTCGGCCATGTCGATTTGTTCCACCGGAATCACGCAATCGCAGCCGACCGGGAGGATCGCGCCGGTCATGACTTCGATCGCGTTGGCCTTATTCAGCAGTTTCAGCGGCGGGGAGCCCGCCGCCTGAGTCGCCTGGATGCGCAGTTTGTTCAATCCCTGCCGCCAAGTCTCGCTGTCGCCGGCAATACCGTCCATCGTCACGCGGTCGAAGGGCGGTTGATCGCGCTCCGCATAGATGTTCTCGCGCAGGACACCGCCGACGCATTGAGTCAACGGCAGCGATTCAATGGGCAGACACGTCAACCGAGAGCTAATTGCCTCTTCGGCCAGACGCGGGGTGATCAGCGCACGGGCCGGCATAGTTCGAAGGCGGCGGCGGAGAGGCTCCGCCGCGCCGTACGCTGATTACTACGGGTGCTTCGCTTTATAAAGCTTGATCTGATCATTGAAGTGCCCAACGGCCGCTTGTAATTCATCGACAGCGGCGTTGTTCTTCTGGATCAATATTTTTATCTGCTCGTCCACTTTTTGCTTCTCTTCAGGGCTCAACTTTGTCGGATCCTTCGGAGTCAACGCATCGGTCTTGAGTTTCAAACAATCGAGATAGGCGTTCATCTCGGTGTTGTAACGGTCGAATTCATGTTTCCCGGCAATCATTTGCTCTTTAGTCGCCGTGTTGCCATCGGGAGTCGAGCTGGGTGCGTGCGGATAAACGCATTCGTCTTGTTGTGCATGAACTGCGGTGACTAGCGAGAAAGCGAGCATCAACGGTATCCAAGCCTTCATCGGGAATCCTCTAGTAGTTGTCGGGACGGGCGTCGATATTACGGCCTTCGGGCCCGCAACGGCCAGCATTCCGCAATGGCACCGTAAGTTATTGATTTTGTGGGATGGTTGCGGGGCCGGTGCGGGCGGATCGGGGGCTGCTCTGGCCGGCTGCGGTGAGTAGCGGGTGGGGTTCCGCATGGGTTCGCCGACTACGGCAGTTATAAGGAATAGGTGCCGACTTGCCTTGAATGTTGCTACGCACCGCCGGCGTGCCGCGAACGCTGCCCGCAAATAATGCGCGACGTTTCAGCTAGACTTCAAAGACTGCGCCCGTAGCTCAGCTGGATAGAGCACCTGGCTTCGAACCAGGTGGTCGGGGGTTCGAATCCCTCCGGGCGCGCCATGAAATCAAAGACTTAGCGCTGCCCCGACGGCTCAATGCACCGACCGTAGCGAAAACGTAGCGTTTTGCGCTACGTTTTTACCCACGGGCGGCGCCTCGACCGCCGGCGCAGGTCGCCGCTCGATGCGCTCTGCCACGGAGAGGAGTTTCTCCGGCGCGAGGTGCGCATAGCGCAGCACCATCTCGTACGATTTCCAGCCGCCCAGTTCCATCAGCTCCTGGAGCGACGTGCCGCTCTGCACGTGCCAGGAGGCCCAGGTGTGCCACAGATCGTGAAAGCGGAAGTCCTCGATCCGGCTCGCCTCTTGGCCGTATCCCACGCCGAGGAGCTCTTCGGATACATGGCGCCCGAAAAGGTGAAACACCAGCGCGCGTGCTGACCATGCGTCGCTCCAAGCGCCGCGATAGCATCGGCATTCAACGGAATGCCGCGGCCATCGCCCGATTTGGTCGTGCCATGATCGAGCCAGGCCACGTGCCGCTCGAGATCTACCCGGGCCCACTCGAGTCCCAGGATCTCGCCTTCGCGGCAACCGGTCGCGAGCGCGAAGCGCACGACCGGCTTCATGTGAGCGGGCAGGGCATCGATCAAACGGTCCGCCTCCTCGCGCCGCAGGAATCGCACACGCCGTCGGGGTTCTTTCAGCATCCGTACCTTCGGTACCCCGCGCAGCCAGCGCCATTCCTGATGCGCGACGTTCAAGATCCGCCTAACCACCTCGAGCGCGCGATTCACGGTCGCGTTCGAGACACCGTCGTTCGTCTTGCGATCGCGAATGAACGGCTGCAACACCGTCATGTCGATCGCATCCAGCCGCTGGGACCGCAGATAAGGGTCGAGCTTCTTCAGATGATCCTTGTCATCCGAGAGGCTGTTCTTATCCGCGAACTCCTCGAGATATCGCACGACCGCTTGCTGCCATACGACGATCCCGAGAAGCCCCTGCTGCCGGGCATCAAGCGCCTCATTCTTCAGACGGACCGCGAATTCTTCGGCAGCGGTGCGATCGACACACCCAGTGCTTTGGCATACGCGGCTTCCGTCCGGGAGAACGAGGTTGATCCACCAGTACCGCGAGTCCTTGCGGCGGTAGAGTCCACGTTCACGGGCCATAGAGTCTCCTTCCAGGCCCGCCCTCGGCACTTATCGTGCTGCAGGTGATCGTCGAGATCAATGCGGTCGTAGACCTTGCAGCGGCCCTTGCGGATGTACGGCAGGCCCATCCCGTCGAGGAAACGCACGCTGCAGCGGACATAGGCGGCGGCTTCGCGGCGGGTGAGGTAGCGAGAGGGGGCGGCGGGTGGCCGGTCGGGCGGCGGATCGCGAGGGGATAGCGTCGGCGGCGGCACGACCATGCGCGGTCGCGCGGCGAAATCGAGCGACAATTGCGTCGCTGCCGAGGCCGGTAACGCCGGCGCCGCGCCGGCCGCGCGTCGAGCCGCCATGTCATTCGCGCTCCGCGGGATTGTGGGGCGCATGTTGGCGGAATCGCGAACGGCTCAATGAGCGATCGCGGCCGGCCGCCGTCCTTGTAGTACCCAATGTCGACCTACCGAAGTGTGGTTCCGGTGGTTTAAGGGCAAGTTGTCACGTAGGGATCAGCGTACACGGGGCGTGGAAGAAAGCAGCTCAGAGTTTCGCTTAATTTAGGGCGAAACTCACCCTTGGCAAGGAGGCGGATTGGGTGTACTTGCGCGTTGCCCGAACCATTGCATGTCGTGAACGGTCGTCATGCGTTTTCGGGCAAGGCTCAATCGACTTGCTGACACTATGTAACTGTGCACGAGCGGGTCCGGCCTGAGCACAATCGGGTCGCGGCGGTGCCGCGCACTCCGGGGAATCGCAATTACCTAATGCTCCGCTTACAGGCGGCATGGTAGCCTCGCACCGTGAACAAAGACCAGCTCCGGAAAATTGTTGGATTTCGGGTCCGCCTTGTCCCAATTGCGCATCGCCTAGATATTCGCGGCTTTCCCATGCCGCTGATTGACGATGAGTGGGTGGTCGAGGACGTGAACGATGAGTGCGTTCGCTTGTCTCTTCCTCGCACAGGTCACGGACGGACGCTCGCGCTCGACAACGTGCATCACTTCAGCACCGATCGCAAGCACGCTGGAACGACGTATGGCTTTCTTACACTGAATGTTCAGCTCTCGATCCAGGGAAACGATGTCCGCATCACACCAACTCGTCCCGGCGAGCCGGTTGCGCCAAGGATTCCCGCTGATCCAATTAGAGCCGCGCTGCTTCGCCGGTTACACGACTCGCCAACAGCATTCGTGCCAGCAGGGGAGTTGCCGCCCTTTCAGCGCGAAGATGTAATCGGGGAAATCGCCCGTTGTGGTGCCGAAGGGCTGATCGAGGCGCGGCTATTGCGCGGTGGCAACTCGATTCTGGAGGCGGTAGCGCTACGCATCACGCGACAAGGCGTTGAATGGATCACGCACAATGGATACTAGACGGTCACGCTGCGACGAAATCTAAAACCGAGACATTGTTCGTGTCTTCGGCTTCGCCGTTGGGGCGCTTGAGTGCAACGACGCTGGAGTCAGAATGAACAAACGCTGATTGCGGTAAGTGATGGACTTGGCGTTAGATGAGGCAAGCATGGCCAAGAATGTTGAGTCCCAGGCTGATCAATATTTCAACGTCTACGCCGAGCTGTCTAAGACGTTGCGGACGTGGCTGGTGGCCTATGGAATAGGCGCGCCGATTGTATTGCTCACAAACGCTGGTTTCTCGGCGGTGATCCGAAAGGCCGGAGATTCGAAGTACATCGCTGGCGCATTCTTGGTCGGAGTCGCGGCCCAGGTGGCACTCGCGGCCATAAACAAGGTATCGATGTGGGCGCTCTACTATGGCGAAACGCAACCAGCCTATAAGATGACGCGCCGGTTCAAGTTCGCGCATCTTGTGAGCGAAACCTTTGCCATCGATCTCTTGCTCGATCTCGGCACGATTATTGGGTTTGCCTGGGCTACGTGGGCCGCGTTCCGCATTGCTGCGTAAGCGATCGTCCGTCGTGGGGTGAATGGGGCCTGGGGAGCTGTTTTGGCGGGCTAGATCCCCAAAACAGCGGTCCGTATTTGACTGCGGACCTCAGGACAGATGAACCGATATCCGCAGAATTTGGTCGCTGCTGGGGTTTCGGTGTCGGCCGGCTCAGGGTTTTTGATCAGATCGGATGACGTGCTTATTGGCGAGTATTTGAAGTAACTCCTTGTGGACGAGATTCTCGATTCCACTTCGTATACGCTCCCGCTCCTGGTCTGAGTAGCTATCAAACTTGTCCTTCCAGGTCAGCGACTTGTCAGGGTAGGCGTCAGTTGAACCGTTGAATTCGTAGGCGAGCCGCTTGCCCGTCTTAACATCCTCGATCTGCATGTCGATTGACGCGTATGGGAAGACTGCCTTTATCAGGGCATAGAGTCCGAAGCCTGGCTCGATCAATCGGTTATGCACATCGGAGCTGCGCGCGACGACGATCAACGTGTTGTACCCTTGGTCCGCAGCAAGTTGCCGTAGTCGCTCGTAATTGGGCGCGGGCACCCACTTCTTTACGTAGAATTCGTCGGCGCTTGTTGGCGCGATCTTAAGGACCGAGGCTGAATAGCCGTCGGCCACGAGCGTGTTCGTCAAGAATACCGCGGTATCCTGGTCGATTCCCCAGGCCGGCACCTCCGCGGTATAGACCGCATTGCCGAACACGAGTATCCCCTGATGTACCCCGTGAAACGTAGTACCGAGGAGCGATACTATTCCGACCCGCCCGAATGGACGCGGGACCGTGTATTCCGTGGCGGCGACAATCGGCGAGGACAAATACAGCAGGCATAGAATCGCTGCCAGCCTCTTTACGGTGTTGCGCATGATCATCCACGTCCCGTGCGGTCCTTTGATGCTGCGATCGTAACAGGCACTGCCAACGTAAGTTTCGTCAATTGTCCCGCGAATCGCCTGACGACCGGGACCGGCGCCATTTGCCGTAAACGCCGAGCAACGCGAACACAGTGGTGCGCCGGTTATACGTAAAATCGGTAGTCTAATTCGGACCGCGATGCGTGGTCAGGGGGGGCTCCGTGCGATCTCGGATTTCGTTCGCAGCACAGATCGCGTAGATTGACAAGGGTGAGTTTCGCTTAATTTAAGGCGATACGCAGGATAGGCAAGCGGCTGCTGATGTTAAACAATTTGGCCGTGAACGCCGATCAATTCATCGCCGCTCGGGTCTCGTCGGAAACGAAAGCGCGACTGCGCGCGCTCGCCGAACAGCAGCACCTGACCGAGTCCGGGCTGCTCAAACACTTCGTCGAGTTAATGCTCCAGGCCGGCAGTCCGCCGGCCGCATCGCCGATGGCAGGGGCTGACGACCCGGCACCACGGGGAACGCGCCTCACGATCCGGCTGCGGCCGGACGACCGGATGCTGCTCCGCGAGCGTGCGGCGGCGCGCGGCATGGCGCCGGCAACCTATGTGTCGGTGCTGACGCGGGCACACCTGAGATCGCTCGCGCCGATCCCCAAGGAAGAACTGCTCGCCCTAAAGCGTGTCACCGCCGGGCTCGGGGTAGTAGGCCGCAACCTCAACCAGATCGCCCGCGCCGCGAATCGCGCCGAGGCCGTGAACGGTCCGAGCCGAACCGATCTCACCGGGATGCTAAGAATCTGCGAAGCGCTTCGGGATCACGTAAGGGCACTACTGACCGCAAACTTGCGGTCCTGGGAGACAGGGCTATGCCGAGAAACCTTAACGAGCCGGCGTTCAATCTATTCAGCTACGCCCGGCGGGGCCCCGGGCAGCGAGTCCGGTTGTCTCCGACCGAGATCGCCCAGGTTGCCCGGACCGTGGGTCGCAGCCCCGAAGTCATGGTCAAAGTGCTGTCGCGCGGCGCGACCGACTCGCAGCGGTCCGCAAGCACGTCGATTACATCGACCGCAAGGGTACGCTCGACCTCGAGACGGATGACGGCCAGAAGGTTCGAGGGGACGAGGCTGGGGAGGACTTGCTGTCGGACTGGGACCTGGAGATCGACGAACACCGGAGTACGTCGAGTCTCGGATCGACCCAAGGTAAGTCACCGCGTCTCGTCCACAAAGTGGTGTTCTCGATGCCGGCGGGTACCGCGCCCGATAAAGTGCTCGCGGCGGTGCGGAATTTCTGTCGTGAGGAGTTTGCGTTGAAGCACCGGTACGTCATGGTGCTGCATACCAGACAGCCGCATCCGCATGTTCATGTCGTGATCAAAGCCGTGAGCGAGGAGGGGGTGCGACTCAACATCCGCAAGGCGACGCTCCGGGGATGGCGGCAGGACTTTGCCAGACATCTGCGGGAGTTGGGTGTGGAAGCGAACGCGACACCGCGCGCGGTACGCGGCGAGAACCGCACGCAGAAGCTCGATGGT
>CAVYNJ010000011.1:0-4294 GCA_963769895.1 uncultured Gammaproteobacteria bacterium
TTTCAGGGATTCAGCAGCAACACTTCCAAGACCGTTGGCCAACCATGACGGCGGGACCGCCGCTCGGCACACGGCGCGGCAAACTAGTTATTTTGCGGCATCATTGCGCGCCAAAGGCGCGGAATCAGCCGCCTTGTAAACAAAGCGGCCTTTCATGACGCTATAGTGCCCCGGCGACGAACAGAAATAACTGTAATTGCCGCCGCGCTCGAGCTTGGCGGTCGAAAAGCGCACCGTTGCGCTGTCGCCGCCGCCGACGATTCGCGTGGCGGCGACAATGCGTTTGTCGCCCGGCTGCTGGTAGTTGTTGGCAGCTCCTGCGCTCATGCCTGCGATGGCCACAGCCGCGACATCCGCGGTCTTCGTCAGCACCCAATCATGGCCCATGACCGCCGCCGGGAGCGAGCCGGTGTGGCGAAGATTGATTTCGACCTCCGTGCATAGCGCATCGACTTGCAATGTCTGCTGGTCGTAACGCATTTGATCCGTGGCGTTGACAGTGAATTGACACACCTCGGCCGCAGCGATTCGGCCCATACCCGCCAAAAATACGATGAGCAGCCACTTCATACAGCTCTCCCTACATAATTACCCAAAAAAACGCGAACAAGGTGTTGTTGTCGGCGGCGGAACGGCCGAAGCCGTCATAGTTCGCGCTGCCGCCGTTGAACAACTGATACATCGTGTACTGCAATCCGATTCGCGCGTTGACCCACGGGCGAGAAAACGAATTGCGCTTGCCGAACGGCACATATTCGAATTGCAGCAGATAACCTCGGGTGTCCGGAGAGCCGTTATTGCTGCCGCTGTCGGGCGCCGGCGCGTACAAGATCGAATCGGTGTTGCCGCGATAATTGAAATACGCGAGCGTTGTCACCCAGGTTTGCCGGTAGGCATAGGTGATGTCCATATTGAGCGCATTCAAGTGTTCCGCATTCGATTCCGTATCGCCTGTGGCGTAGCTTCCGTCCGCGGCCTCGGTCTCGCGCACGATCGTCGCGTTGGCGGCTACCGCGTTGGCGCCGTCATCCATGTATTGATAGGTTGCGTCGAAACCGACGTCGCGGAACTTGTCTGGCAGGGGTTGCAGCGGATTGCCGCGCACAGAAACCGCGAGTCCAAACGTGCCCAAAGAGAAATAATTCTTGTCCATGTCGATCTGCCACTCGGCACGCCAATATGGGGCGAGGCCGTCGACATGCGGATTGCTGTCTGAGCCTAGGCCTAAATTGCTTAGCCAATGATCGGACAAGCCGCGATACGCTCCCGCTTCCAGGTAAAATTGATCGTCGAACATCGCGTACGCGGTCGCTCCCATCACGAGCTGACTGAGGCCGCCGGAAATGATCGGGGCGGCTGCGGGCGACGGCGCGAGCCCGGAGGAAATGTACGGGAAGCCCCACGCGGGAGTGGAATTCCAAAGGTCTTGCACGGAAGGGTTGTTGTTGAGCGATATGCCGTACACGAGAGCCGCATTGCCCAACGTGCCAGAGCGAGCGTATCGAATGTCGAGATTGTCCCAACTCGCGTGCCTATCTTCTCCGCTGTACGTCACTTGCGCGAACGCACCGACAGAGGAAGTAAGGCGACCTCCGTAAAATAGGCTGACTTGATCGACCGACAGATTATTGTTCGAACCGAAATGCGGCGCCGGCGCTTCGGATGGCGGCTTGCCCGTTTGGGTGTAGCCCCCTTGCATCATCAATGTAATCGGCAGGGTCGGCGGTGGGACGTCTCCCCACACGTAGCCATTCAACTTGAATTGCCTACCGTACGCGGTCAGGGCCGGACCAAAGGCGACCACGTGGCACTGCGAACACGGCAGGCCGGTTTGCCGGGCAAAACTCGGCAGCGCGTTGGCCGCGCCGGCCAGCAATACGCCGGCAATAACCGCGAAAATTCCGGTCGGAATCCCCGGCTTGGCGATCATCCGGCTGTTGACTGCTTTCAACATCGTCTAGCCTTGCCATCCATCGGCTGCGTTCAGAGATGCGCATTCCTGCGGTGGATTCCCTTCGTCACGCCGCAACTTCCTAGACGGTCACACGATATGGCCAAGACGCGGATGCGAACAATACGCATTAGTGTGTACATTCGCTCAAGGAAAGACTGTAGCGTAGGAAACTCCGTACGTTGCCGAGCCGGTCGATGCGCTACGTGGAAATCCGATTGGACTTCACCGGCGGTCGCGCGCAAATTCGGCGGTGGATTCGAAGGGCGGCGGGCGTGATCAGTGCGAATGAAATTGGCGAGTGCCGAGTGTTCCGCGACCGCAGCGATGCCGGCCGCGCGCTCGTCCCGCTGTTGGCTGAGTATGCCGGGCGTCCGGATACCATGGTCCTAGGATTGCCGCGGGGCGGCGTTCCGGTAGCCGCGGTGGCGGCTCAGGCGCTGCGGCTGCCGCTCGATGTGCTCGTCGTGCGCAAGATCGGGGCGCCGAATCAGCCGGAACTCGCGATCGGCGCGATCGGCGCGGGCGTGATTGTGCATAACCCGCGCGGCGCCGAACGCTTAGAAGCTCAGGCGGCGCTGTTCGAGGCCGCGGTCGCGCGCGAACGGCGCGAGCTCGAACGCCGGGAGAACGCCTTCCGCAGCGACCAGCCGCCGCTCGACGTCGCCGGCAAGACCGTCATCGTCATCGACGACGGCGCGGCAACCGGAGCGACGATGCGCGCCGCGATTGCGGTGCTGCGCCGGCTACGTGCCGGACAGATCGTCGTCGCGTTGCCGACCGCCTCGAAGGAGGCCCGCACTCGGTTGGAGGCGCTGGCGGACCGCGTAGTTTGCGTGCAATCGCCATCCGCATTCGATGCCGTCGGTGACTGGTACGAGGCCTTCGAGCAAACGACGGACCAGCAAGTGCAAAACCTCCTAAAGCAAGCAAGTCTCCCCAGCCGGTCCCGGAGTTGAGCGTCGGCATACGCCTGGGCGGCAGCAACCCTCAGCGCAGACCCGCCCCGGTGGTCAAATACACGGCGAATGTTCCTAACCAGTGACCGCCCTCGTAGTGCTCGCCGGTGACAGCCGGAAGCGCAGCCTGACGATGGCGGCGTGCGGCCGCGAGCAGCGCCGGCAGACGGCGATCGTCAGGCGGCAACCCGTGCGCGATCCCATCGAGCATCCAGGCGCGGCTCAAATTGAGCCCATCGAGGTGCGCGAGTTTCGGGTCGGCGCGATCGGTGACGACCGCCGGAATTAACCAGGCGCTGCCGGCAACGCGCGGAATCTCCGGCAGAAACGCCGACAGCCAGCGACTGAAGGCGCGAGGCGGGAGCACGCGTCGCATGAAGTCCGCCTCGGCGAGGCACGGCGAGAGAAAATCCTCGCCCGACGGCTCGTAGCTCAGAGGGCAGCGGCGATCGTTGGCATAAAATCGACCGGCCGCATCGGCGAGGATGCGCCGCATTTGCGTATCGCCGGCGACGCCCGCCCAGTCCCAGATCAAGCCGAACGAAAACGCCGTCTGATCGTGTTCGCCGATTCGAATGGGATAATGCAGCTTGGGCACCCAACTCTTGATCCGGGCCGCCGCCTCGGTTTCGAGCGGCCGCAGCACAATCGACCAACGCTGCGCTTCGGGGTCGTCCCAGCTTCGCAGCTCGGCGGCCAGCTGCAAAAGCCAGGCGAGCCCATACGGCCGCTCGAATGAGGCCCGGTCGGGGCGCCTCAGATAGTTCACTTCGCCGGCGATGTGCGCGGCGGTCAGGCTGGCGGCCAGCGCGTCGCGCGCCTGTGCCGCGAACTCTGCGTGCGGCAGCATACGCACGAGTCGCACCAGCAGCCAATGACCGTGCACGTCCGAATGCCAATCGAGGCAACCGTAGAACGCGGGAGTCAGCTCGCGCGGCGGCCGGGCGTCGGCATCGCTGTCCAGCATGTGACTAATGTGGTTGGGATACTCTCGATGCAGGCACTTGAGCGCGAGACCGGCAAACCGCGCGGCCGCCGCGGGATCGATTGCGCTCGCCGCATCGCCCTGGGCCGGCGCGGTCATGCCGCCTGCGCCTACCATCGAGATCAACAGCCCCGCAACTACCGCGCGGCCGCGACGGCGCCGGGTACGAACGAGGACCATCGGCGTAATTGCCGTATGCACTGTCAATGCGGACCTCCGGAGGCTGGATCGACCGATGCCGCGCGCCAGTATAGACCGTAGGTCAGCTCGACGACGGTCGATTCGGATCAAGATTCCGGAAGAATCCGCGGCTTATGCGCTCGTCAAAGCGAGCTTCGGCGTAACGCCGGGAAGGCTGCGCCACTGCGGGTCGCCCGCTATTCGAGCGCCGCGCTCCGC
>CAVYNJ010000012.1:0-9089 GCA_963769895.1 uncultured Gammaproteobacteria bacterium
AATAATAGGAGATCGCGTTTGCAAAAAACGCTCCCGAGGCGATCGTAAACAACAGAGCAAATCCGCCGGCGCGGCGATCGCCGGTAATCGCCGCCGTGATTCGATAGATCAAATACAGCGCGATTCCCGCCAATATCGCGTTACAGAGCCATGGCGCGCCGAGCGCCTGAAAGGGCGCCAGCAGCAAGGCAAAGCCCGGCCAATAGGTTTCGATGACATGCCCTGTTAGCGAGGACGCGACCAAGAACTTGCCGTTGAATCCGGGCAGAATCAGCCAATGGATCAGCGGCGGCGGCAAGTGCGCCGCGAGTTGGCCCATCGCGAACACTTTGGATTGAAAGACCGCCGCGTATTCGTCCATGGACAGCGGGTAGCCGCGGTAGACGGCAATGGAGCCGAGCGCCGACAGGATCACGCCGCAGATAATGATCGCGGTCGCATGGCGCGCGAGGAAATCCACGAGCTTCAGGATCGGCGTCGATCGGCGCCATAGGAGCGCAACCAGGCACACGGCGAGCACGAGCCACGCGCTCTTGAGGTCGTACGTCGCTATCAGGAATCGAAAGATCGGCGAAGATTCCGCGTCGGACGGCGCGATGCGGTCGAAAATGTAAAGATAGGCTAAACAGGCAGCCGAAAGCATCGTCCCGGCGGCGGCGATGCGGTTGCCTGTGAACTTATCGCTCACGACCGCTCGCCGCAATAGCCGGTACCGAATGCTCCCCGGCTTGAAATACAATGGGCCGAAATCGATCCAGGATCCGAAACCGATCAATCTCGACGAGCAACCAAGTGCCGACAAAATTGCTGATCCTCGCAGTCACCGTCAATGCGGTCGTCGGACAACTGCTGCTGAAGCGCGCGTTGATCGCGCTAGGTGGGCCGGCCGCGCTTGCGAATTTTCCGAGGTTCATGCTTGATGCCGCGAAATCGCCCTGGATCTATTCGTCCGTGGCGATTCAAATATTCGGCTATATCCTCTGGATGATACTGATCTCGCGGGTCAAACTCGGAGTAGCCACTGCCAGCGTCGGGGCGGGTTTCTACTTGTTGATGGCGCTCTCTGCATGGGCGGTGTACGGAGAAACACTCTCATATCTGCAGTGGTTCGGAGTCGCGTTCATTACGATCGGCGTCACTTGCATCAGTCTGACGCAATTCTAGCCGGTGCCGGCCCGCGGCGTCGACGGGCGCACGAGAAAAGCCAAATTGTTCCAGCGTGGCGCCACGCGCGCCTCGCGAAGTAGCGCCGCCGGGCCGAAGCTCGCTGCCAATCGCTCCTGCATTTCCGGGCGCGTCATGTAACTGATGTGGTCGCCCGTCAGCCAACGATCCGACGCGTGGCACAGCCGGTGAATGAGACTGCCATCGATCTCCCAATCCTTGAAGACCAGGGTCCCGTCCGGTGCCAGCGCCGTTCGAGCCGCCTCCAGCACGCCCTGTCGCAATTCGACGGGCACATGATGAAGTACGTCGCTGATGACGATCAAATCATGTTGTCGCGACGCGGTTTCGGCGATCTGTCGAGCGGTGCACTGGATGAACCGCACATTGTGCGGAGCCCCCCGATACAGGCGTCCCAAGCGCGGCGATATATCGATCGCGGTAATCGCCGCGTTCGGATAGCGGCGCCTCAATCGCTCGGTCACCTGTCCCTCGCCGCAGCCGATCTCCAATATCCTCTCGGCATCCGGCCGCCATTCGTGTATTAGATCGACCAGTGCGCCGAGGTCGAGATAAATCGATCGGTAGGCATCGCTGATTTGCCGCTCGTAGCGACCGAAAAGACCGCGCACGAACGGACCGATCGTCATGCGCGGTACGTCCCTGCGATCATCGCGCGCAAGCGCGGCGCGAGGCGATCGATGATCCTGGAATCGCGGAAATATCGGTGGATTCCAGCGGGCCCAAGCCGCAATACCGCGATGGCCGCCGGAAAAATGCCGCGGAAGCCGCCGGCGGCAGCGGCAGCCAAGGCCGCGTTGACCGCGATCGAGGCGCGCGCTGTACGCGCGACGCTCGCCGATGGGTCGGTAAGCCGCGCAAGATGGCGGTCGAGGACCTCTTGCATTTGATTGGCGAATTCTTCGATGTTGCGGCTGCCGGTGGCGGTTTGCGAGCCGTCGTGGATCCGGAATCCAGTCGTCGCCTCGTCGTGATAGCTTGCCGGCCCGCCAAAGGCGAGTTTGAGCCAGATGTCCCAGTCTGCGGTATACCAAAGACTCTCGTCCAGCCCCCCGCAGGTCATCCACGCATCCCGCCGAAATACCGGCGCAGGGGCCGCGATGAAATTCTGCACGAGCAGGCGCTCGGTCAACAAGGAAGTCGGCAATTCTGCGCTAGCCGGCAAGGGACATCGCCATTTTCCCAAGATACGGCCCGATCGGTCGATGATCGTGGTCGGCGCAAGATGCAAATGGACCTCGGGGGCGGCGCCGATCCAACGGCGAACGGCCGTTGCTCGCCCGGGAAGCCAAACATCGTCCACATGCAGCCAGCAAACGTGGTCGGCCCGCGCGATCTTTACGCCGAAATTGGTTTTCGCATGCCATTGCGCGAGGTCGGGGCGGTTGAACAGGCGCAGATTCAAGCGATCGGCGAAGCGCTGCGCGACCTCTGTGCTGGCGGACGTCGGGCTGCTGTCGATGAGCAAGATTTCGATGCCATCGGAGGCCTCGGCCGCTACGGAACTCAAGGCCTCGCCGATCCACCGCTCGCCGCGATGCGACGGCATGATCACGCTAAGCCATGGATCGTCGCGGCGAGACGAACTAGCCATGCTTAGCGCTCGAAGGGCGGGCGTTCATGCGCTCAGTATAGTGATCGAGCGGCCTCATATCGCGAGTCGCCGGCACGCCCGCAAACTCGGTAAGATTCGTCGATGACGACCATGGCGGATTTTCGGCCACGAAGCCGAGGGGAGGGTTCAAGCAACTCGACGCGCCGACGACTACAGGGCATCGCCGTGACGGCGGCGCTCGCGCTGATGCTTGTCGTGCTATGGACGCTGACGCATGGCGATCAAGGACTGACGCGCGATGCGCACATCTATGCGTTTCAGGCCTTGGCGAAAATCCATCCCGCCCTCGCCCATGACCTTTACTTGCAAAATTCGTCCCAGGACCGTTTCAGCGTGTTCTCGTCGATTTATGCCGCCTGCATCAAGTCGTACGGCCTCACCGAGGCGGGCGCGCTGCTGCTCGGCCTGTGCGCCGCCTGGTTTCTGGCGGCGGCGTGGCAGCTGGCGCGGTTGGTGTCGGATCGAGAGCTGGCATGGCTGGCCGTAGGCCTGCTGATCATCACGGTCGGACTGTACGGCGCCTATCAGGTATTTCACTTCTCGGAGGATTATTTGACGGCCAGATCGCCCGCCGAAGCGATGGTCGTGACGGCACTCGCCTGTCATTTTGGAGGCTGGCGCCGGCTCGGCCTGTGGATTGCGGTGGCGGCCATATTCGTGCATCCCTTGATGGCCTTGCCGGGCTTGTTGCTGCTGATTTGCCTGTGGGCCGGCATCCGCTTCAGCGTCGCAGCGGCATTGTGCGGGCTGATCGTCCTGCTGTGTCTATCGCTGGCGGCGCAAGCTTTCCCGGCGGCTGCGCGCATGTTCGTGCTGATGGATCCGCAATGGCTGGAGGTCGTGCGCGAACGCTCGCAATTTCTTTTCCTGACCCTGTGGAAACTGCGCGATTGGGATGCCAACTTGCGGCCGTTCCTTTGCCTGACTCTGACCACATTGGTGATGACCGAGGCGCGCGTGCGCGGGCTGTGCATCGGCGCATTGCTGGTCGGCGCCGCCGGTCTCGGCGTCGCGCTCATCGCGAGCCTGTTCGGTCCGATCGCGATATTGTTGCAAGGGCAAGCGTGGCGGTGGGTTTGGATCACCAGCTTGATCTGCGTGCTCATGATCCCGGCAACGGCGATTCGCCTCTGGCGCGAGCCGAACGTCGGACCGCTGTGTGCGATACTGCTGGTCTCGGCGTGGACGGTGTCCGTATTCGACGGCGCGGCCCTTGCCTCGCTTGCATTGGCCGTTTGGGTCGTCCGCCGTCGAATCAGAGGGCAATTGGCGTTGTTGGTGCGCGGCGCCACCGTGGTATTCGCGCTTTTTATATTCGGTTGGTGTGTCGATCAATCGTGGCTGATCGCCGTGCGCAGCCACGGCGTGCAGTTGAGGCCCGAGTGGCTGACGTACGCGCGACAATTACTTGGTTTGCAGATAACCGTCGCAGGGATATTTTGGTCCTACTGGATGTTGATCAAACGATGCAGAACGGTATGGGTGCCCGCCCTGTGGTGCGTCGCGCTGATCGGGATCTTGATCGTCACGCTGCCCGCGGCGTTCGCGCTCGCTTTATCTCGCGATTGGACGGCGCCGACGGCGGAATTCCTCGATTGGCAGCGCAATATTCCGCCCACGGACAACGTGTACGTCGCAAAACGCGGCGATTCGCCGATATTTACGTGGTTCACGCTTCTGCGTCCGAGCTACCTGTCCGTCGACCAATCGGCGGGCGTGGTCTTCTCACGGGCGACGGCGCTGGAGATCAAGCGGCGGGCGGAGAACTTGCGGCCGCTGATGGAGCCCGATTGGCGATTGCTTTCCAGGAACCGTCGGACCAAGGTGGCGAGCGCCGGTGCCAACACCGAGTCGCCGCGGCCGCTGACCGCCGGGATCCTGGTCGGCATTTGCCGGGACCCCGCCCTCGGATTTCTGGTTGGACGGCGGAACGTCGGTTTCGATCCGCTACCCCACGCGCGCAACGGAATTTGGAAGGGCTGGTACTTGTACGATTGCCGGCGCGTGCGCGAGTTGGCGCGTAAGCCATGAAAGACTTGTTCACGGAAGCCTTCGGCTATGCGGCCGCCTCGGCCGGTGCGCTGCTCGTCGATATGGCGATCCTATTCGTTTTGGTGCGTTATTTTGCATGGTGGTACCTCGCCGCGGCGACGGCGTCATTCGCCGCCGGGGTCGTGGTCGCCTATTGGCTGTCGGTGCGCGTCGTCTTCAAGCATCGCCGCTTGCGCAATAGGCGCGTCGAGTTTGCGGCCTTCGCGGCGATCGGCGGCGCCGGTATCGTGCTGAATGCGTTCGTGATGTTCATCGGCGTCAGGTATCTGGGCTTGCATTACATGGTCGCCAAGTGCGTCGCCGCGGGATTCACGTTCCTGGGCAATTTCATCTCGCGGCGGCAACTGTTGTTCGTTACCGGCAGTTCGGCTTGACGGCCGCACGGCATGCCGCCAAACGACATTGATCGAAAAACCGCGGTGATCGCCGGCGCCGGTCCCGCCGGATTGACGGCTGCCTTGGAATTATTGCGGCGCTCGGACATCAAACCCCTGGTCTTCGAGCCTGACGATCAGGTCGGCGGAATCGCCAAGACGATCAACTATCGCGGCAATCGCATGGATCTCGGCGGCCACCGGTTCTTCTCCAAATCCGATTGGGTCATGCGCTGGTGGCAGGAGATATTGCCGGTCGCGGAGGGGCATACCGATGCGGATCGGGCCCTGCGCATCAGCTATCAACGGCAGTCTCGCGATCTGCCGCCGGCCGCACTTGCGCCGGCCGCGAACGATGCCGTCATGCTGGTGCGGCAGCGGCTGTCGCGCATCTTCTATCGGCGCCGATTCTTCGATTATCCGCTGAAGCTCAACGCGAACACCTTGATCAACATGGGGATCGTGGAGACGCTGCGGATCGGCTTGAGCTACGGCCGCGCGCAGCTGCTGCGCCGGTCGCCGGAAATTTCCCTGGAGGATTTTCTCGTCAACCGCTTCGGCGACCGGCTGTACCGGACTTTTTTCAAGGATTACACCGAGAAGGTTTGGGGGGTGCCTTGCGCCGAGATCTCCGCGGAGTGGGGCGCGCAGCGCATCAAGGGGCTATCGATCAAGAAGGCGATTGCGCACGCCTTGGCGGCGCCGCTGCGCAGCGCGACCGATACCACTCAAAGGCGCACGGAAACCAGCTTGATCGAGCGCTTCCTCTATCCGAAATTCGGGCCGGGCCAGATGTGGGAGGAAGTGGCCCGCCGGGTGACGGCGCGAGGCGGCGAAGTGCAGATGCGGCATCGGGTCGTCGGCTTGGAGCGCGACGGTGCAAAGGTCACGGCCGCGACGGTGCTCGATCAGCGGTCGGGTTCGATCAAGCGCATACCCTGTCACTACTTCATTTCGACGATGCCGGTTCGCGACTTGGTCGCCTTGCTAGAACCAGACGACCGCGAGGTGTGCCGGGTGGCGCAGGGATTGCCGTACCGGGATTTCATGACCGCAGGCCTGTTGGTTCGCAAAATGCAGGCGGGCGGCGGACGAGCGGGTCCGGTGCCCGCCAACGGCATGCCGCCCGACAATTGGATCTATATTCAGGAGCCGGATGTGCGCATCGGCCGACTGCAAGTGTTCAATAATTGGAGCCCGGCGCTGGTCGCGGATCCCGACACGATTTGGCTGGGCCTCGAATATTTTTGCCGCGAGGGCGACGATCTATGGGCCATGGACGACGGCCGGTTCCTCGAGTTCGCCGGCGGCGAGCTCGCGAAAATCGGCATGATCGACCGCGGCGACATACTCGACGGCACCGTCGTCCGAGTGCCGAAGGCCTATCCCGCGTATTTCGGCGAATACCGCCGGTTCGACCTGGTCCGCGCGTTCCTCGAGCATTACCGGAACCTCTATCCGATCGGCCGCAACGGCATGCACCGCTACAACAATCAGGATCATTCGATGCTCGCCGCCGACCGTGCGGTCGGCGCCATACTCGACGATGGCCGCGGCAAAGGCGCCATTTGGGACATCAACGCGGAACTCGAGTATCACGAAGAAGTCGACCAACCGGAGGGCAGCGCCAGCATCGCCGCTGCTCCGCGCAATGCAAATGGTTCGGAATGGCATTAGGCCCGCCGCTCTTCGACTGGCGGCGGCGCGTTCGATCGTCCGGTAAACTTATGTGATGGAGTCATCACTTCAGTGAGTTGGTTCGGCCGCGACGGCGTCCCGGTGATTTCAGCCGCCGTTCTCGATAATACTATTCCGAATTCTGCAATAAGCTGTACCCTTCTTTAATACGCGAAGGATCCGCTGAACGCGGTGGACGGAATCGTGCGCACAAGGATTTAGTTTGGAGAACAGTGAATGATTTTCGATTGGTTCAATTCAAGCGCGGGCGCAGAATTAGGCGCGAAGCTTGCCGAGCGAATGTCGCCGCCAAGCGCTGCGGAATCGGCGACGGCTGGAAACGATTCGCGCGATAACCGGTATACCAAGGTCCTTGAAAATCTCGTGCGCGAAATTGGGCGCGAATCGGACGCCCCGCGACTAAATTTCTTCCAAAGGGCGAAATGCGCACACGCCTTCAAGTGGCGCCTGCTGGAAAAAGGCTTCGACAAAGCGCAAGCCGACGATATCACGCATCGACTGCTGCTTTGCCTTGGCCTGCCTCGCAACGGATCGGCGCCGGGCGTCAAATCAACGGCACCCGTAGGCCGTATTGGCTCCGGGAAAACGGCAGCGGAACTCCTTGCCCGCGGCAATCGATGTTTGGCCGAAGGCAAGTACGCCGACGCGATCGCCTGCTTTAGGGACTTGGTCGACATAGACCCCCGCCATGCCATCGCGCTGAACAATCTAGGCGCTGCTTTGTGCAAGATCGGCCGCTACGAAGAGGCCGCTGGTTGCTTTCGTCAAAGTATCGCGCTGCAGCCGAATTCTCCCGACGCAATCGCCAATCTCGGCATGGTGCTGCGATTCTTCGGCGACTTCGTCGGAAGCGAGACGATCCTGCGGCGTGCGCTGCAGTTGAATCCCCGGCATGTCCACGCCCGCATCAATTTGGGCCTCAGCCTCACCCTAAGCGGCCGCGTGCGCGAGGCTCAGACCCATTTCAAGAAGGTCATGAAAACCGCGCCGCGCAACGCCGAGGCGTTGTTCGGCATGGCGCTCGCCGCCAAATTTGACGGATCATTCGACGAGGCGCGCGCTTTGCTCGAACGTGCGCTCGCGGTGAATCCGGCGATGCCGAGCGCATGGGCAGGACTTGCCGCCCTCAGCAAGATGCAATCCTCGGACAGCGCCTGGGTACAGCGCGCCGAGGAAATCGCCGCAGGCGCGCTCGCGCCGTTGGAAGCCGCCGAATTGCGCTTCGCCATCGGCAAATACTACGACGACGTTGCGGACTTCAAACGTGCGTTCCAGAGTTACCAGCGCGCCAACGAGTTGATGAAGGGAATTTCCGCGCCCTACGATCGCGACGCGCGCGAACTATGCATCGACGCTTTGATGCGCGTACCGCATAGCGACCCCCTCGCAAGCGCGCCGGAAGGCGATTGCGCTTCGAGTAGGCCGGTTTTCGTGGTCGGCATGGCACGCTCCGGTACATCGCTCGTCGAGCAGATCATTGCCTCGCACCCCTCGGCAAGAGGCGCCGGCGAGCTGGAATTTTGGAGCGACGCCGCGCACGCGCACGCCGCCGCGATCAGCCGAGGACCGCTCGACGTGTCGACGCGCCGGAAGCTTGCTGCGGACTACTTGACGACGCTGAGCGGCCGATGCGGCGATGCGCCGCGGATCGTCGATAAAACACCGGTCAACACCGACTATTTGGGCATCATTCACTCGGTATTTCCAAACGCACGCATCATTTACGTCCGCCGAGATCCGATCGACACCTGCCTGTCGTGCTACTTCCAGAGTTTTTCGCCCGCGCTGAACTACATGTTTGATTTGTCGGACTTGGCGCATTACTACCGCGGACATCGGCGGCTCATTGCTCATTGGCGCTCGGAACTTCCGCCGGGGACCATTTTGGAGTTGCCGTACGACGAGTTGGTCGCCGATCCGCAACAATGGACGCGCAAGATTCTGGATTTCCTCGATCTCGAATGGGATCAGCGGTGCCTGGATTTCCATCAGACCCGGCGCCCCGTCATGACAGCCAGCGGCTGGCAAGTGCGACAGCCGATTTACGCGGATTCCGTGCGGCGCTGGCGCAATTACGAGAAATGGATCGGGCCCTTGCTGGATCTGCGCGACTTGGATCGCCGAGCGGCGCCGAATCACCTGCCGCGCCCGACGGCCGGGCGGAA
>CAVYNJ010000013.1:0-47535 GCA_963769895.1 uncultured Gammaproteobacteria bacterium
GAAGCCGGCCAGGGTCCCCGGCGGTTCATAAGGAGCGTCTCAGCGATGAAAACTTTCGCTTCACAAGCCGATCTGACCGAGAAGACCGTCAGTTTCGATCGCCTGTCCGACCATGCGTACGCCTACACGGCGCAAGGCGACCCGAATACCGGCATCGTGATCGGCGACGACTCCGTACTCGTCGTCGATACCCAGGCGACTCCGGTGATGGCGGCCGATGTGATCCGCAGAATCCGCTCCGTCACCGACAAACCGATTCGGACCGTCGTCTTGTCTCACTATCACGCGGTGCGGGTGCTCGGCGCGTCGGCTTACCTGCCCGAGCAGATCATCGCCAGCCGCGACACCTACGATCTGATCGTCGAGCGCGGCGAAGCGGACATGAAGAGCGAAATAGAACGGTTTCCGCGGCTTTTTCGCGCGGTGGAATCCATACCCGGCCTGACTTGGCCGACGATCGTCTTCGAACGGTCATTGACCCTATGGCTCGGCAAGCTCGAAGTGCGGATAATGCAATTGGGCCGCGGGCACACCAAGGGTGATACGGTCGTGTGGTTGCCGAAGGACCGGATTCTTTTCTCCGGGGATCTCGTGGAATTCGACGCGACGCCTTATGCCGGCGACGCTTATTTCTCGGATTGGCCGGCGACGCTCGATGCGGTCGCCGCGCTGCAGCCGTCCAAGCTCGTGCCCGGGCGCGGCGCGGCGCTGCTGACGCCCGGACAAGTCGCCAAGGGCTTGGGCGGCACGCGCTCGTTCGTCGCCGAACTCTACGCCGCGGTACGCCGCGGCGCGGCCGCCGGCGAGGATTTGCAGACGATCTATCGCGAGGTGGCGCAGCAGCTGCGGCCGAAGTACGGGCATTGGGTCATATTCGATCACTGCCTGCCGTTCGACGTCTCCCGCGCCTACGACGAGGCGACCAAGTTCCCCGACCCGCGGATCTGGACCGCCGAGCGCGACAAGCGGATGTGGGCCGACCTGCAGGCGTGACGGTTCGCGCCTAGGGCTCATTGATGCAAAGCACCTACCAGTACCCCGAGTTCAGCTACCGCCGGCCCGAGGATTTCGACGCGAAGCGGCCGCGCCGCTACCCGGTCGTCGTCGTCGGCGCCGGGCCCGTCGGGATCGCCGCGGCGATCGACTGCCGGCTCAAGGGCTTGCAGGCCGTGCTCTTGGATGACGATGACACGGTGTCGGTCGGCTCTCGCGGCGTTTGTTACGCGAAGCGCACGCTCGAAGTGCTCGATCGGCTCGGCTGCGGCGATCGGGTGGTGGGCAAGGGCGTCAGCTGGAACGTCGGCCGCACGTTCTTTCGCGACAAAGAGGTTTATCGCTTCACGCTGGTTCCCGAGCCCGATCACAAACGGCCGGGCATGATCAACCTGCAGCAGTACTACCTCGAGGAATTCGAGCTCGCGCGCGCGCGCGAGCTGGGCCTCGAGCCGCGTTGGAGGAACAAGGTGGTCGCGATCACGCCCGCCGACGGCTACGTCACGCTGCAAGTCGAGACCCCGGACGGCGTCTATCGGCTCGAGGCCAGCTGGCTGATTGCCGCCGATGGGGCGCGTAGTTCCATACGCCGCCTGATGGGCCTCGAGACCGAGGGCAAGATATTCACGGACCGGTTCTTGATTGCGGACGTCGTCATGAAGGCGGACTTCCCGGCGGAGCGCTGGTTCTGGTTCGACCCGCCGTTTCACCCGAATCAATCCGTGCTGCTGCACCGCCAGGCCGACAACGTGTGGCGCATCGATTTCCAACTCGGCTGGGACGCGGATCCCGAGACGGAGAAGCAGCCGGAGCGCGTGATTCCGAGGATCCGCGCGATGCTCGGCGATGACCGCGAGTTCGAGCTCGAGTGGGTCAGCGTCTACACGTTTCAGTGCCGGCGCATGGGCCAATTTCGCCATGGCCGCGTGCTGTTCGCGGGCGACGCGGCCCATCAGGTTTCGCCGTTCGGGGCGCGCGGCGCGAACTCCGGCTACCAGGACGCGGACAACCTCGGCTGGAAACTCGCGCTCGTCTTGAAGGGCCTTGCACCCGAGCGTTTGCTGGACACTTACGACGACGAGCGTTTGCTCGCCGCGGAAGAGAATATCCTCAATTCGACGCGGTCGACCGATTTCATCACGCCGAAGACGCCGGTCAGCAAGCTCTTCCGCAACGCGGTGCTCGAACTCGCCGGGCAGCATGCCTTCGCGCGCAAGCTCGTCAATTCCGGGCGCTTGTCGCTGCCGACCATATACGCCGATTCGGCGCTCAATACGGCGGATGCGGATCAATTCTCCGGGAACATGATTCCCGGGGCCCCGATGATCGACGGCCCGATCGAAGGCGGCGAGTGGCTGATCGACGCGCTCGGGCACCGCTTCCAGCTGTTGATCTTCGCGGATGATGCAAGCGAAATCGACCGGCGAACCTCGCTTGCATTCGGTTGGCTCGCGCAGCAGGCGATCCCGGTCGAGACGCTCGTGATCGCGCGCCGCCCGGGGGAGGTCGCGAATGCGCGCACGCTCGTCGACATCAAGGACGTCATCGCCCGGCGCTACGACGCGCAGCCCGGCACCGTCTATCTCGCGAGGCCGGATCAACACGTGGCGGCGCGCTGGCGCCGATTCGACTTCGACCGCGTCCGCAATGCAGTCGCACGCGCAACCTGCAACGGCTGAACAGGGGGATCCGATGCCGCTGAATCTCGAACCCAATTTTCACGAGCCGGGGAAGCGTTATTTCAGGGATTTCTCGCCGGGCGACGACTTCTACGAATCGCTGATCGACGCGCACCGCGGCTTGACGGACGAACAGAGCGCGACGCTGAACGCCAAGCTGATCCTGTTGTTGGCCAATCACATCGGCGACATCGCGGTCTTGCGCGAGGCGATGCGCCTCGCCCGTTCAGGGCCGTGATTTGGCGGATTTGTCCGCCGCCGGGGCGCGCTCGACCATGCGGCGCATCGTCGCGATCGTGATGGAGCCGAACGTCGCGCGCACCGCATCGTCGATTTCGCCGAGCACGACGTCGAGCGTGCCGCCTTCGGCCGTGCCGTTGCCCGGTTCGCCGCCGTCCTGCGCGCTCGGTCCGAGGGCTTCGAACAATTCGATGATGTCGAGCAGCGTCGCTCGCCGCGCATTGCCGCAGAACTGGTAGCCGCCGCCGGCGCCGCGCGCCGAGCGGACGAATCCGGTGCGTCCGAGCACATGCATGACTTTGGCAAGGTGATGGGTCGAGACGCCGTATTTGCCGGCGATTTCGGCGACCGTCAACGGGCGATCCGCGTGCGCTGTCAGCTCGAGCACCGCGAAAATCGCCAGGCGGCTTGCAACTTGCAGCTTCATGCGCCGGGCCCGCGCGGCGGCGCGACCTCGTCGCGGCGAATCACGCGAGTTCCTTTTCCAATTGCACGTATGGTCCGGCCATCATGCCTTCGCTGCGGAAAAACAGCATCGGCAGGAGATTGTCGCGCGCCACCATGGTGCGCATCTTTGCGATGCCCGCCTCGCGGAATTCCTGGGCGATCGCCTCGAGCAGCGCCTCGCCGACGCCGAGCAGCCGCGATTCGGAATCGACCGACAGGGCATGGACCCAGCCGCAGGGCGCCGAGCCGAATTCCCAGGCGCGAATCTCGCCGACGATGAAACCCAAAACTTGATTCGGCGCGCCGGGCCTGACGGCGACCAGAAAGATCCCCGCGAGCTGGCCGGCCTTTTTTTGGCGGCCGTACAAATTGAGCCAATGCGCGTATTTCCCGAGTCCGGTGATGCGCTCGTCGAGCGCCGTCACGGCGGCGATATCGGCGCGCCTGGCGGTGCGCACGACGAAGGTATCCGCGCGCGCATCGGTTTGCGGGCGCGCCAAACGCAAACGCGTCTTGGTGCGTGTCACGGATCGTTTCATTCATTACCCTTGTAATTCATCCCGAATGATTCGCCGAACGGCCATTGCGATGCGCGGCGGCCTATGGCATCCATACATGCATTCAAGTACCATAATACCCGAGAGTGCGCGCCTAGACAAATTCGGCGACCCGAGGCAAGCAGCATGGCCGAGTCCGAGCAAGCAATCCCCGCAAAACGCCTGATACGCCTGCGGCTCAACGGCTGCTGGCGCGAGGACGCGGCGGCGGAGAATCAGCTGCTCGTCGACTATCTGCGCGAGACCGTCGGTCTGACGGGCACCAAGGCCGGCTGCGACGGCGGCGAATGCGGCGCCTGCACCGTGCTCGTCGACGGCGAGGCGGTGCCGTCCTGCATCACGCTCGCGGTCCGCTGCAACGGCCGCTCCGTGGAGACCATCGAGGGGCTCGCCGACGGCGGACGGCTGCATCGCCTGCAACGCGCGTTTCACGAGAAGCTCGGCACGCAATGCGGTTATTGCACGCCCGGCATGATCATGGCGGCGGAAGGGTTGCTGCGGCGCCGGCCGCAGCCGAGCGACGCCGAGATCCGCGCGGCCTTGTCGGGCAACCTATGCAGGTGTACGGGTTACGTAAAAATCATCGAGTCGGTCCGCGCCGCGGCCGGCATCGGTGGGTAGGCCGCGGCGATGACAGCCGATGCAACCACCGCGCGCGGCGTCCCGCTGATCGACGGCATCGACAAGGTGACGGGGCGTGCGCGCTACACGGCGGACCTAGATCATCGCGGCGCCTTCGTCGGCCGCATCTTCCGCAGCCCGGTGAGCCATGCCGAGATCCTGCGCCTAGACGTGTCGCGCGCGCGTGCGCTCGAGGGGGTCGTCGCGATCGTCACGGGCGCCGATTGCCGCCATCCCTATGGAGTTTTGCCCGTTGCGATGAACGAGTACCCGCTGGCTCGCGACAAGGTGCGCTACCGCGGCGAACCAGTGGCGGCGGTCGCGGCGGTCGACGCGGCGACCGCGGAGCGCGCTCTGCGCTTGATCGACCTCCAAGTGCGGGAGCTCCCCGCGTATTACGACGCCGGCAGCGCGCGGGCGCCGGGCGCGGTACGGCTGCACGACAACAAGGAGGGCAACCTCGAGCGCGCCGTTCATCATGTGTTCGGCGACCCGGCCGCGGGACTTGCCGAGGCGGATCTCGTTCGCGAGGCGACCTTGGATTGCGCCGAGGTCAACCATGCGCAGATCGAGCCGCACGCCGCTCTCGCGGAATACGATCCCCTGATGAACCGCCTGACGATGCAGAGCGTCTCGCAGGTCACTTTTTATTTGCACATGATGCTCGCGCGCTGTCTCGAGATCGGCGAATCGCAAGTGCGGGTCGTCAAGCCTTTCGTCGGCGGCGGCTTCGGCGCGCGGGTCGAGGTGCTGAACTTTGAAATCGTCACGGCGCTGCTCGCGCGCGCGGCGCAAGGCCGTGTGCTGATGGAGCTCACGCGCGAGGAAAATTTCCTGACGCACCGCGCGCGGCCGCAGACGACGGTCCGGATCAAGCTCGGCCTCAAGCGCGACGGGCGGATCACCGCCTGCGAATGCGAAGTCGTGCAGCGCGGCGGCGCCTACGCCGGCTACGGCATCGTCACGATTCTCTACGCCGGCGCCTTGCTGCAAGCCCTGTACGACATTCCGGCGGTCAAGTACGACGGCTATCGGGTCTACGTCAATCTGCCGCCTTGCGGTGCGATGCGCGGCCACGGCGGCGTCGACACGCGCCACGCGTTCGAAGTGCTGCTCGATCGCATGGCCAGAGAGCTAGAGCTCGATCCGTTCGCGGTGCGCCGCCGCAACTTGCTGCGCGCGCCGGCGCGAACGCTGAACGATCTGATGATCAACAGTTACGGCCTCGGCGAATGTCTCGACAAGGTCGAGCGGGCGAGCGGCTGGCGAGAGCGCCGCGGCCGCATGCCGCCGGGCAAGGGTCTCGGCATGGCCTGTTCGCATTACGTCAGCGGCGCGGCCAAGCCGATTCATTGGACCGGAGAGCCGCACGCGGTCGTCAACATCAAGCTCGACTGGGACGGGTCGATCACGGCACTGACCGGCGCGCCGGACATCGGTCAGGGTTCCTCGACGATGGTGGCGATCGTGGTCGCCGAGACCCTGGGTCTGCCGCTCGAGCGGATTCGGGTCATCGCCGCCGACAGCGCCATCACGCCAAAGGACAACGGCGCCTATTCGTCGCGGATCACCTTCATGGTCGGCAATGCGGCGATCGACGCCGCTCGCCGGCTCAAGGAGCGGCTCATCGCCGCCGCCGCCCACAAGATGGGGCTGACGCCGGACGCGGTCGAATGTATCGGCGGGGTTTTCCGGGGCGTCGACGTCCCGGAGGCCGCGATGCCGTTCATCGACGTCGTCAAGGAGGCGCTCGTCGACCAGGGAACGCTGACGGTCAAAGGCACCTTCACCTGCCCGCCGGAGTCTCAGGGCGGCAAGCACCGGGGCGGCGCCGTGGGCTCAACGATGGGTTTCAGCTACGCCGCTCAGGTCGTCGAGGCCAGCGTCGACGCAACGACCGGCCAGATCACGGTCGACAAGGTCTGGGTCGCTCTCGACTGCGGCTATGCCATCAATCCGCTGGCGGTCCAGGGCCAAATCCAGGGCGCCGTGTGGATGGGCATGGGTCAGGCGCTTTGCGAGGAGACCCGCTACCTCGAGGGCCTCGCCGCGCACGCGAGTCTGCTGGAATACCGAGTGCCGACGATCGTGGAATCGCCGCCGATCGACGTGCAGATCGTCGAAAGTATCGATCCGCTCGGACCGCTCGGCGCAAAGGAGGCGAGCGAAGGAGCGCTGGCCGGGTTCGCGCCGGCATTGGTCGCGGCGGTCGCGAATGCGGTGGGCGTCGACCTGGACGCGTTGCCGGTCACGCCCGACCGCCTGATCGCGGCGCTGGTCGAGATGCGACGGCGAGCGCGCCGCCAGTCGCTCGCCGGAGCTAAGCCATGAGCGCGCCGATGCCGCCATTTCGCGTATTGCAACCGGCCACCGTCGAGGCTGCCGTCGCGGCCTGCGCGGCGAACCCGGGCGCGCGGTATCTGGCGGGCGGGACCGACCTGATCGTCAATTTGCGCCGTGGCCTGGGCGCGCCGGCGGCGCTGATCGATCTCGGCGGCATCGGCGAGCTCGGCGAACTACGGAGCGATGCGGCCGGTGCGCGCATCGGCGCGGGGGTCGGCATCGCCAGGCTCGCCGCGGATCCCGAGATCGGCCGGCTGTATCCGGCGCTGCGCGAGGCGGCGCTCGCGGTGGCCGCGCCCGGCCATCGCAACCTCGCCACCGTCGGCGGCAATCTGTGCCTCGATACCCGCTGCATCTACTACAACCAGAGCGCCTGGTGGCGCGCGGCGAACGGCTATTGCCTGAAACATGCGGGCACGGTGTGTCACGTCGCGCCCGAAGGGCAGCATTGCCACGCCGCCTACAGCGGCGATCTTGCGCCGGCGCTGCTTGCGATCGGCGCCGAAGCGCTGATCGCTGGTCCCGGCGGAGATCGGCGGATCGCGCTCGCGGAACTCTACGCCGACGACGGGCTCGCGCACTTGCGGCTCGCCGCGGGCGAGCTTTTGACCGGCGTCGCGCTGCCGCCCGGACCGGTGCGCTGCGGGTACGCGAAGGCGAGGGTACGCGGCGCGTTCGATTTCCCGCTGGCCGGCGTCGCCGTCGCGCTCGAACTCGCCGGCGGCTGCCTGTCGGCGCTGCGCGTGGCGCTGACCGGCACGAATCCGCGGCCGCTGCTGATCGAGGGCACCGCGACGCTGCTGGGGCGGGAGGTGCGCGATTCCCTGCCGGCCGAACTCGACAAGCTGGTGCAAAAACAAGTTCGGCCGATGCGCACCACGCTGACGCAGTCGAACTATCGCCGGATCGTAGCGGGCGCGCTCGCGGCGCGCCTGCTGGTCTCGCTGGCGGCCTAGCGTGGCGGGGCCATCTCTGCCGCTCAATTGCCGGCGAACTGCGGTTTCTGCTTGTTGACGAAAGCAAGGTAGGCGCGTTCGAAATCCTTCGTCTGCATGCAGATCGACTGCGCTTGCGCCTCGGCCTCGATGGCATCGTCGATGCCCATGCTCCATTCCCGGTGCAGGCATTTCTTGGTCATTGCGTGGGCGAACGCCGGACCGTCGGCGAGCGATTTGGCCATCGCGGCGGCCTCCGCCTGCACCGCATCGGGCTCGCAAACCCTATTGAAGAAGCCCCATTGCAGCGCTTCGGCGCCGTCCATGGCCCGGCCGGTGTAAAGGAGTTCGGCGGCGCGCCCGGAACCGACGATGCGCGGCAAGATGTTGCACGCCCCCATGTCGGCGCCGGCGAGACCCACGCGCACGAACAGAAACGCGGTTTTGCTGCGCGCGGTGCCGAAGCGCAGATCCGATGCCATTGCGACGATCGCGCCGGCGCCGGCGCAGATGCCGTCGATCGCGGCGACGATCGGCTGCGGACAGGCGCGCATCGCTTTGACCAGATCGCCGGTCATGCGCGTGAAGGCCAGCAGCCCCGGCATCTTGCCTTGCCGCTGCATTTCGACCAAAGGACCGATGATTTCGTGAACGTCGCCTCCGGAGCAGAAATTGCCGCCGGCGCCGGCGACCACGATCGACTTCACGCCCGGCGTATAGGCGAGGCTTCGAAAGGTGTCGCGCAGCTCCGCATACGATTCGAAGGTCAGCGGGTTCTTTCGCTCCGGCCGGTTCAGCGTGATGGTGGCGACGGCGCCGTCGATTTGCCAAAGAAAGTGCTTCGGCGTGAAGCTCGTCAGGTCGACGCCCGCGGGATGAAAACGGCTGTCTGTAGCGGTCATGGTCTCGTCCTCGTCGTCATATTTGCGGCACGTGCCGCACGTCACGAAAATTTCCCGCGCTAGCCGGCAAAAGTCAGCCCACCGCTGACGCTCAAGATCTGGCCGGTGACGTAGGTCGAACGGCCGCTCGCGAAGAACAGGATCGCATCGGCGATTTCCTCGGGCTTGGCAAAGCGGTGGAACGGAATGGCCTTCAGAAAGGCGTCGCGCATTTTCTCGGCGCGTGTCGCCAGCATCGGCGTATCGGTCGGGCCCGGGCAGACGCAGTTGACGTTGATCGCGTGGCGGGCGACTTCGCGGGCGAGCGATTTGGTAAAGCTGATGATGCCGCCCTTGGCGGCCGCATAGACGGTTTCGCCGCTGCTGCCGACCCGTCCCGCATCGCTGGCGATATTGACGATTTTGCCGTCGTGGGCGGCGATCATCGGCGCGAGCAGCGCCTGCGTCAGGTGCATCGGCCCGCCCAGATTGACGGCAATCAGCCGATCCATGACGTCGGGTTTCGTTTCAGTATAGGCTTGGATGTCGCCCCAGCCGGCGCCGTTGACCAGAATGTCGACCCGTCCGCGCCGCTCCAGCACCTCGGCAGCGGTGCGGCGTGTCGAATGCGGATCCGCGAGGTCGATGCCGACCGCCTCGACGGCGAGACCGGCCGCCGCCGCGTCGCGCGCCAGTTGCGCGGCGCCCGCTTCGTTTACGTCGGCACAGATGACCGAGGCGCCGCTGCGCGCGAGCGCGAGCACCGTTGCCTTGCCGATGCCCGAGGCGCCGCCGGTGACCATCGCCGTTTTTCCGTCAAGTCTCATGATGCGACTCCTGATGCCGATTGGTATGCTCTGGCTCGCCGGCCAAAAACGCCGCGACACGACGGCGCGTCTGCGGATCGGTCAGCAGTCGACGAGTGTGTTCGAGTTCATCGAGGTAGCCGCCGCCGGCGGCGGCGGCGCCGTTGATCTCGACCAGAGTCACCTGCGGCAATGATTCGAGCCGGCAATACAGCCGCTGGATGCCGGCGACATAGGCGAGCATGTCGTCCGGCCCGTCTGCGGCGTCGAGGTGTTCGTTAAACCGTTCCAGCCAGGCGGCGCTGATCGCATTGACCGGCGCGTGCTCCAGGCTCAGCGTGGCGATGCGCGCGGCGACCGAGAGGCGGATCACGGCGCGGCCCTTGTTTTCAAAAGATCGCGCGCGATCACCAATTTTTGCACCTCGGTCGCGCCCTCGTAGATGCGCAGCGCGCGAATTTCCCGGTACAGCGCCTCGACCTTGACGCCGACGCGCACGCCGTCGCCCCCGAACAGCTGGACCGCGCGATCGATCACGCGTTGCGCCGCCTCGGTCGCGTACATCTTGGCGATCGCCGATTCACGGCTGATGCGCGCGGCGCCGTTGTCCTTGGTCCAGCCGGCGCGATAGATCAGCAGCGCCGCGGCGTCGAGCTCCGCCGCGTTGTCCGCAAGCGCGGCCTGGGTCAGTTGCAGATCGCCGAGCCTGCCGCCGAACAAGGTGCGCGTCGCCGCGCGCTGCAGCGCTTCGTGCTGCGCGCGCCGGCCGAACCCCAGGGCGGCCGCTGCGACCGTGGAGCGGAAAATGTCGAGCGTCGCCATTGCGACCTTGAAGCCCCCGCCCGGGGCGCCGAGGCGGTGGCTCGACGGAACCCGGCAACCCTCGAAGCGCAGCGTAGCGAGCGGATGCGGGGCGATCACCTCGATGCGTGCGGTGATCGACAGACCGGGATTGTCGGCGTCGACGACGAACGCCGACAGGCCGCGGGCACCGGGGGCTTCGCTGCTGCGTGCGAACACCACGTAAAAGTCGGCGATGCCGCCGTTCGAAATCCAAGTCTTCGCACCGTCGAGGCGCACGTGTGCGGGGCCGTCCGGCACCGCGCTGGTGCTGATCGCGCTGACGTCGGAGCCGGCCTCCAGTTCGGAGAGCGCGAAGGCGGCGAGTTGCCGGCCCGCACAGACCGGCGGCAGATAGCGGGACTTCAGTGCTTCTGAGCCGAACAGCGAGATCGCGCCGCTGCCGAGGCCCTGCATGCCGAAAGCGAAGTCGGCCAGTCCTTCGTGCCAGGCGAGGATTTCGCGCGCAAGACACAGCGTGCGTACGTCCAGGGAAGCGTGCAGGCCGCCATAGGCTTTTGGTACGGTCGCCTTCAGCCAACCGGCCTCCCCGAGCGCACGGACCAGGCGCCGGCAGGATGCGTCGGCGTCCCCGGGGACGAGTTCGGCCTCGACCGAGCCCTCTGTCCATGCGGCGAGCCCGGTCGCGAAGCGGCGATGCGCCTCGTCGAAGAACGGCCATGACAAGTGCGCCAGATCGAGCGTCGGACCGCCCGCGGTGTTCATGCCGGACTACTCCTCGATTTTCCGCGCGCGCCGGCGCGGCGGCATCATAAAATTCTTCGCCAGCCATTGTGGTATTGGCGGTTCTCAATGCATTATCGTATTCCAGTACGATAATACGACATAAATCCCGGGTGCACAAATGGCCTTAATTGCCGCGGCGGCGCGCCGAAGCCGAACGCGCCGCCGGCGCTTGACATTTTCTATTTTGGTATTAAGGTACTAAAATAGATGTATGACGGGATATTGGCCGCAGGGCCGCCGTCTCCGCAGGGTCGCTGTCTCCGCAGGGCCAGCGTCCCCGCGGCGTCAATGTCCGAGGTAAGGAGCGATGTCGCCAAGCCGGATCTGCCAGACCTTGCGCGAAGAACACCGGTGCACGGGGCTGTTCGTCGAACGCCTGCAGGCCATGTTGGGCAGGCATCCGAGCGCTCCCCCGGACCGCGCCGACGGTCTGGCGGCGGGCGTTCTGCGCGACCTGCCGTCCGCGCTCGGCGCGGAGCTCAGCCGGCATTTCGACTTCGAGGAGGAGAGTTTGTTTCCGCTGCTCGCGGCGGAAGGCGCCCCGGCGATCGGTCAGCATTTGACTGAGGCGCACCTGCAGATGCGGCCGCTGCTGGCGCGCCTACTGGCCGTCGGCGCGACGTCGCTCGCGACGGGCTTCGATGTTGCGCGTTGGTCGGAGTTTCGCATCGCGGCCGGCGATTTGTGCGGGCAGCTGCTCGCCCACGTCGAGATGGAGGACATGGTTTTACTGCCGCTGCTCGAAGAAAATCTCGATCCTGTGGAGGATGCCGCCTTGTACGACGTTTACGCAGGCAACGCTGGAGTGGCAATTCCATGAGCGGCGCGCAATCGATCGCGATGGATCACATACGGCCGCTTGACGGCGGTCACCTCGAACGGATGATTCTGATCGATCAGGCGCATACCGGACGGACCCGCCGTGGGTTCCTCGCCAAGCGGCTCAAGTTGGCGATCGAACGCCCGCGCGAGTTCGCGCACGTCGGCCTCGAGCGCGACGGCGTTTTGGCGGGGTTCGCGTTCGCACGCCTCCTGCGGGGGGAATTCGGCCGCACGGAAACCACCGCCGCGCTGGATTTGCTCGGAGTCGCGCCGGGCAGCCAGGAGCACGGCGTCGGCCGTGCGCTGCTCGAGGCGCTGATCGAGGCGGCGCAGCGGCAGGGGGTGAGTCACTTGCAGTCGCAGGCCGAGTGGACCAACCACGCGCTGCTGGGATTCTTCGACGCCGCGGGATTCCGGCTCGCGAGCCGGATCGTGCTCGAACGGCGCCTCGGCGATCCGTTCCCCGATCGCATGGAGGAATTTTGAGCAGGAGAGAGACGATGGCGCATCGACACGATATCCAGGTTCCAGAGCGCGTCGGCGATCCGCTGGAAGTGGATTACAGCGGATCCTCGCCGGCCGACTTCGGCCCGCTCGCGCGCGACCGCATTCCGATCAGGGCGATACGCGAGGCGGACCTGCCGGCCGTGGCGGCGATCGATCGCGAATCGACCGGCCGCGACCGTTCGGAATATTTCGCGGCGAAATTTGCCGAGGCCGTGCATGAGAGCGACGTCCGGGTATCGCTGATCGCAGAGCTCGACGCGCGTCCGGTCGGATTCATCATGGCCCGCGTCGATCTCGGCGATTTTGGGCGCACCGAGCCGACCGCCGAACTCGACACCATCGGCGTCGCTCCGGACTACCGCGTTCGCGGAGTGGGCCGAGCGCTGCTGTCGCAATTGCTGGCGAACCTGGCGTCGCTGCGCGTCGAGCGCATCCTGACGGAGGTTGATTGGGACGGGCACGACTTGATTGCGTTTCTCGCGCGCTGCGGATTCCGGCCGTCGAGTTGTCTCGTCTTCGATCGCCCGATCAGCCGTGCAACTGCTGATACTTAGCCAGAAGTTCGTCCTGGCTCTCGACGAAGTCCGGGTTCGCGACGATGCATTCCGCCGGGCACACGAGGCGGCACTGCGGCTCGTCTTCGGCGCCTACGCATTCGGTGCACTTGAACGCGTCGATCACGTAGATCGGCCGCCCGACCGAGATCGCCTTGTTGGGGCACACGGGCTCGCAGGCATCGCACGCGGTGCATTTCTCGTCGATCATCAATGCCATCGATTCGTCTCCTGTGTGTGACAGATCACGCCGGCTGGGGAACTTCGCCGCGCGCCACGAGTTTGCCGTGCCGGAACGCGCCCCATAGCGCGGCGCCGAGCGCGCCCGCGTAGGGCGAGTCCGGATGGCTGCGGACCACCGTCTTCATGTTCTTGACGTTGCCGGTCTCTTCGCCGAGCGCCGCGATGAGCCCCGTGTCGAGTGCCAGGCCGCCGGTGACCATGACGACGCCGCTCATGGCGTCGATCGATTTGAGCAGCTTCGCGAGCCGACCGGCCATCGATAGATGGATTCCCTTCAGGATATTCGGCGCGGTGATGCCCCGCGAGACCATGTTGATGACGTCGGTTTCGGCGAGCACCGCGCAGATCGAGGAGACGACCTCCGGATTGTCGGCCCGGCAGGAAAGCATGCCGACCTCGTCCTGTGCGATGCCGAGGTAGCGTGCGATGTTTTCCAGGAATTGACCTGAACCGGAGGCGCACTGGCTGGTCATCTTGTATTTGAGGACCTTGCCGCGCTCGTCCATCGCGATCGCGCGGCCGTGCAGCGCCCCGCAGTCGAGCGCCGAACGCGCGGTCGGATCCAGGTAGATCGCGCCGCGCGCGTGCGTCGTCATCGAGTAGAAGTGGCCGGTGTGAAACGGCGCGCTCTCGCCCTCGCCGGTGGTGGCGACGTAATCGACGTCCTTCTCGGCGAGTTTCGCATCTTCCAGCACCTGATCGAAGCAAATGCGCGCGAGCTCGATCGGATCGCGCTGGCGGATTCGAAGCGTCGCCCGCGACAGCCAATCGGTTTTACCGCCCTCCACCCGCATCAGGACGGCCTTGACGGCCCCCGTGCCGACGTCGATGCCCGCCGTAATGGTCATGGTCCGGTCTCCGGTGTGGCGAGGCCCTCGTGGGCGCGATGCGCGAATTCGGCGGCGCCCAGGGCGCCGGTGTAAATCGAGTCTGGATCGATATTAATGGATACGTCGCCGTAGTTTTCGTGTATGACTTTGCGCAATTCGCGCACGGCCGCCTCGTTCTTGGCAACGCCGCCGGTGAACGTGAATTCGTCGGTGACTCCGCCGGAGCGCGAAATGATCGAAATCGCGCGCAGGATGATCGCCCGGTGCAGCCCCGCTACGATATCTTCGCGCTTCTCGCCGAGCGACAGCCGGTCCCGCAGTTCCGCCCCGGCGAACACGGTGCAGGTCGAATTGATGCGCGCCGGGCGATCCGACTTCATGGCCATCGGCCCGAGCTCGTGCAGGCCGATGTTCATCTCATCGGCGATGTAGCCGAGGTACCGGCCGCAGCCGGCCGCGCAGCGGTCGTTCATCTGAAAGCTCGTGACTATGCCGCGCTGATCGATCTGAATGCCCTTGGTATCCTGGCCGCCGATGTCGAGCACGGTGCGCGTGCGCGGGTACATCAGATGCGCTCCGAGCCCGTGACAGAGGATCTCGGAGCGGATGTGCTCCTTGGAGAACGGCAGCGTGACCCGCCCATAGCCGGTTCCGACCAGATACGTCTCTTCGAGAACGAGCGCCAGCGATTCCTCGATGATCGACTGCACGACGCTCGCCGTCTGGCCGGCGACCGAACCGTCGGCCGCCAGCACGCGCGCGAGCGCGCGCCGGAAATGGTCGCTCAGGCTGCCCGACGGCGGCCGATTCTCGACCTCGAGGATCGATTTGTCGTAGCAGTTGAGCACTACCTCGTACGGAAAGCCTATTTCGCGGGCCACCGCCTCGCCGTGCGTATAGAAGCGCGCGCCGGCGATATCGCGGAAGAAATCGGATTTGCGTTTCGCGCCCGGCGCATACAGCGACGGCGCCTCGGCGCGAAGCCGGCTAAACACCTCGGCGAGCGCCTGGCGCAGCGGCGCCTCTAGCGCGGTGAATTGTCCGCCCTTCAGCTGACCGAGGCAGGTCTGTTCGAGATCGCCGAGCTGTTCGGTGAATTGCTCCAAACGGAACGAGCGTTCGAGCGCGGCCATGAATTCCACGAGATGCTCGCCTAGGCCGCCGGCCTCGGCTAGCGCCCGGCGAAACAGCGTGAATCGCGCGTCGACGCGCGCCTCCTCGCCGGCAACGCGCGCGGCGGTGCCGTAGTTCGACCGGGAATTGGTGATGCCGCGGCCGATGACCCGACTGGACTCGTCGAGAACCACCGACTTGGTGGTCGTCGAGCCAAGGTCGATGCCGACGAAAGTCTTCATCGCCGCGGCGCTCACGCGGCGCTCCTAGCGCCGGCGCGCCGCTGTTCGATCATCTGGAAGTAGCTCTCCAGCCGGTTCTTGATGTTGGCCGCCGAGAAGTAGCGCGGGTCGACCAGATCCGATTCGATGAACGCGGCGGGTTTGCCGCTGCGCTTCTCGATTTCGCGCATCATCAGCAGTTGCCCGGCGGAAAAGCTGTTGCAGCTCTTGATCGAATTGATCAGCAAGCCGTCGGCTTGGTATTCCTCCAGGTAGTTCGTCAGCATGTCGATGCGCATCGGCAGATTGCGGTTGGTGTAAACGCCGAGGCAGTACTCGGCGAGAGTCTCCAGCGGATTGTTCGGGTCGTGCCGAAAGCCCAGGTCGTAGACGCCGCCGACCTTGCTGTAGCTGGAGGCGACGACGACCGCGCCCTCGTCGTAGAACATCTTCCAGAACTGGCGGAAGTTGGTGTAATTCGGCGGACCCTCGACCACCAGCCGGTAGCGCTCCTTGCCGAGATCGCCCTCCGGAGTCACCGGCCCGAGACCGGCCGCGAGCCGCGCATCCACCTCCTGCCGCAGAAAGCGGTAATACTCGACGGCATCGTCGGTGCCGCGAAAGGCGCCGAATATCGGACCGATATAATAGATGCCGCCGAAATACGCGTCGATCGGCGAAGGCTTGTTGCGGGCGGTCTGCAGCACGTGCACCAGGTCATCCTCGGCCTGCGCCGATTTCGCCAGCCGTTCGCGCAACTGGTCGATGTCGAACTTCACGCCGGACACGCGCTCGAGCTTCGGGATCACTTCTTCCTTCAGCTGCTTGACCATGTATTCCATCATGTTCCGCGTGATCTTGCCGTCGGCCATGTACGGCGTGTGCAGCATGATCGTTTCGCAGTGGAATTGTTCGCGCAGCAGCTCGAACCACTTCATGAACGTGAAACACCCGGTGTAGGACAACAGCAAGACGTCCGGATTGGGGAATTTCTTGCCGTTCGGCGCGAGGTTCCCCTTGGCCATCATGCCGATGTCGGACTTCACGTACGTGCAGACGTCCTCGGAGTGGCCGATCTTCTCCGCTTCCATTACGAATTGGCCGGACGTGCGGCGCAGCCCGTTCTGGATGGCGTTGACCTCCGGGAGGTTGTTCAGCAGTCCGAAGCAGCTGATCAGCTCATTGAGGTTGCCGGGCACGAAGGTGCTGCAGACCTTCGCGCCGGTCTGCGGCGCATCGGTCAGCCGGTCGTAATGCGCGGCCATCATGGCCTTCTGCTTGCGCATGGAAGCGTCTTTCTCGACTTCCTTGCCGGCAGCCTTCGGCGCGGCAGTCAATGCGTTCATTGTTCGCTCCACAGTTTGATCGAGTCGGCAAATGTCCCGGCCTGCTCGCGGATGGGCTGCATCTGCCCGGAATTTTCGGCATATTTGAAAGCGACATACGGGACGCCTGCGGCGTTCAGCACGTGCTGGAGCATCGGTCGGTCGAGCAGCGCGGGATCGCAGAAGCTGGGGCTCGCGAAGATCACGCCCTCAGCGTTGGCGCGGCGCACCGCGCGAACCAGGTACTGGCCCTTCTCCTTCTGGCTGGGCTCGTATTTGGCGGCCGTCGATTCGGAGTGGTGGAGGAAGGCGTCGGCGAGGTTGCGCAGCGGTTCGCCTTCGGTCGGCACGTCCGTCGTCAGCCAGCGGGTCACGAGTAGCAGGTCGTCGTCGACCACGTAGCAACCGGACAGCTCCAGCGATTTGATCAGATTCAGGGGCGGCTGTTCGCAAAACACCCCGGTCAGCACGACGCGGCAGTTGTCGCGCCGGGGCCGCGCGGTGCGCCGCGCCGCGGCGAGATAATCACGCAGCATCTCCGAATGCTGTTCGACCGGCAGCGCGAGCCCTGCGCGCATCAACAGATAAACGTCCGCCGCGGGCACCTGCCAGGGCTGCGCGATGCGGTAGCCGTAGAGTTCGTTCACCAGCCGGCGGTTCTCGTTATAGACGACGATCGATTGGTTGAGCTCGGCATCCGTGATCGGTGCGCCGCGTAGTGCCGCGAGTTCGTCGCGCAGCTCCGTCAACTCGTTGACGTAGTAGTTGCCGCCGATGTCGTCGCGGTAGTTCTGCGGCACGTCGAAATACCGGGTATGAACCTTGGGGAACATCAGCTTCCACATCCCCGATAGGTTGCGCATCACGTCGCAGATCGACGGGAACAACATGACGTCGACGAAATCCAATTTGCCGGAAACGCCGAGCTCGATCGTCGAGCGCGGGATCCGGCAAATGTAGCTCTGGTAGTAGGCGTCGCCGTGGATCACTTCGAGCTGATCACCGCCGCCGACGATGCCGAGCGACAGCATGCCGGCCGCGTGTATCAGTTCCCGCGGCACGTAGATCGGCAGATAGCCGACGACTTTGCGGCCGGGTGCCGCGGCCTTCCACTCGCGTGCGGCGCTGAAGGTCAAGTCCTCGAACAGCGCCGTCGCGCGCTCGATGATGGTGGTGGTCTCCAGCATGATTAACGGTGCTCCCACTGCGCCGGTCGCTTGGCAAGGAAGGATTTCAGGCCCTCGACCGCATCCCGGGTGATCATCAGTTCTTCGAGATAGAGGCGCTCCACGGCCGCCAGCTGCGCGCCGATGCGGGCCGCGAAGTCCATTCTGGCGGCGCGCACCGCGTAGCGAAGCGATACGGCGCTCTTCGGCTGCAGATGTTCGGCAAAGTAGGCGAGAGCGGCCGCCGCCGGGTCGGCATCGATCGAGTGGACCAACCCCAAGCCCTTGGCTTCGGCGGCGGCGATCGTGCGTCCGGTCAGCAACAGGTCCGAGGCCTGCGCCACGCCGATGAGTTCCGGCAGCAGGCAGGAAGCGGCCGGGGCAAAGACGCCGAGCTTGATTTCCGGCTGTCCGAACTCGGCATCCTCGGCCGCGAACAGCCGGTGGCCGGCGAGGGCGAGCTCGAGACCGCCGCCGAGACACTTGCCCCGCACCGCGACCAGCACCGTCACCGGAGAGTCGATCAGGCGGCGCAGCAGCCGGTGCAGGCTTGCGAGCATTGCGCCGCACTGCTCGGGCAGATGTTCCTCGACGCTCGCGCCGAAGCTGAAGTGCGGACCCTCGGCCTCGATCAGCACGGCCGTCAGCGTCGGCGCCGACAGATGTTCGGCAAGGGCCGCATCGAGGGCGGCGATCATCGCCGCGTCGATCAGATTCGCCTTCGGCCGCGAAAGCCGCAACCGCAGCAGCCGCCCTTGCGCTTCGAGCCGTACGGCGAGCGGGGCGGCGAGCGGGACGGCGAGCGGGGCGCTCATGGCAGCACGGACCCCGGCACCAGCACGGCGCGACGCTTGATATCGCCGCGGTGGGCCGCGTCGAACACCGCATTGATCTGCTCCATGGGGTGTTTCTCGATGAACGGGCCCACCTGCACCCGGCCGCTCAGAACCAGTTCCAAGGCCGGCGGATACAGCGCCGGCGCGCAGCCCCAATTGCCCAAGGCGCGCGCATGGAAGGCCATCAGGTTCGACAACCGCACTTCCACTTTGTCCATCGTGAAGCCGACGACTCCGAGGGTCGCGCCGTGGTTCATCAGTCCGAACGCGGTTTCCTGGCCGGCGCGCGTCCCGGAGCATTCGAAGATCGTCCACTCGGAACGGTCGCGCAGCCCTTGCGCCTTGGCGAAGGCCTGAACGGAGGCCTTCAGGTCCCGCACCGCCGTGCCGCGGGCATTGATTCGCAGCGCCGCGGCGGTAACCGGCAGCGCCGCGAGTTTCTCGTCGTTGACGTCGATCGCGACCACCGTCGCGCCATATGCCGCGGCAATCTGCGCGCAATAGCCGCCGACGCCGCCGACGCCGTTGACGATCACGAGATCGCCGGCGCCGACACCGGCCTGCGTGACGGCTTGGTAGGGCGTCGTCACCGCATCGGCGACCACGCATGCGCCTGCGAGGTCGAGGCCGGCCGGCAGGCGCGCGACGTCGACCGGACACAGCCCACGGCTCGGCACGACGATGTGTGTCGCGAACCCGCCGTGCAAGTCGTTGCCGGGCATCTTCTGGCGGGGACAGATGGTTTCTTTGCCGCGCCGGCAGGCGTCGCACTCGCCGCAAGGGATCACGGCGGCGACTATCACGGTCCGGTGCAGCCAGACTTCGGCGCCGGGGCCGCAGGCCACGATCCGCCCGCTGATTTCGTGTCCGAGGCACAGCGGCAGGGGATGATTCGTGCGTACGCCCTCGTAGTAGAAACCCAAATCCGTGTGGCAGACGCCGCAGCCGGCAACCTCGACGACCACGTCGCCCGCGCCCGCGGTCGCTTCGAACTCGGCCTCCGCCATGGGCTCGCCCCGACCGGTCATCTGCCAACGCCTTGCTCTCATCGCCCCTCCGTCTTGCGGTTACCGTTCAGCCTCGCGCATCGATCTATCGCATTTAAGGTATTTAAGTACCAGAATACGCGTTAATAGTCAACCGGCGGCTTCGAAGCGCATCGCCGAAGGCGCCCAATTGGCGCGCCGCTCAGTCGACCGCGAGCGGCGGATCCGGGTCGTCCGGGCCGGCGGAGGCGCCCCGCAGCGAGTAGCGCTGCAATAGCTGATGGCACAATTCGACGTGTTCGAGTTCCTCTCCGGCGAAGTCCGCGGCGAGCTTTTTCACCAATGGATCCTTGGCGGCGGCGGCGAGCCCGGTGTAGAAGGCCAGAGCGCGCTCCTCGCCGGCGAGAGCCATCAGCAGCGCGTCTCGCGGCTTCATCAGATAATGCGCGACGCCCAAATCGGCCGACTCCGGACTCTCGGTGCGCCAGAGGCCGATCGGACCGCGGCGCGGTTCCACGCCCAAATCGCCGGCGGCGCGCCGAATTTCCTCGGCGTGCAGGCCCTCGGCGCGCGCCAGATCCTGAAAGATGCGCATCAGTTCGAGATTATTGTGCGTTTCCATCTGCTCGGCGAGCACCTTGTAGCGCTCTACCGCGTCGGTTTCGATTTCATAGGCGACGGCAAATAGCGCAGCCGCAGAGTCCACCCACTGGATTTCCCGTGTATCGCTCATATTTCAAACCCTTTCTCGAGCTCGCTTTGATCGTCACAGGTGGCGGCGGTCGCCGGGCGATATGGGCGACGAGTGCCGCGATAGAGCACACCCAGGTTGAAGCCGTCGTCCGTCATCAAGCGGCGCGCGGCGCGGGCCGCGTCGTCTGTTGCTTCGACCGGGGCCGAATGCACGCGCTCTTTCCAAGACCGTTGGTCCGGTCGATAGGTGACGCAGGGACTGAGGATCTCGACGAACGAGAAGCCGGGATGGCGCACAGCTTCGACGATGATGTTGGCGGTCTCGTGTGTGTTGCCGGCATAGGCTCGGGCCACGAAGTTGGCGCCCGAGGCGAGCGCCACTACGAGCGGATTGAAGGGTCTGACGCCCGAGCCGCCCGGCGTCAGCGCGGTGTCGAAGTCCGGCTCCGTCGTCGGCGATGGCTGACCCTTGGTCATGCCGTAGATGTGGTTGTCCATCACCAGGTAGGCGAGATCCACGTTGCGCCGGCAGGCATGCAGGAAGTGATTTCCGCCGATCGAATAGCCGTCCCCGTCGCCGCTAGCGACGACGACGGTCAGGTCCGGGCGTACGATTTTCAGGCCGGCGGCGAGAGGCAGGGATCGTCCGTGGACGCCGTGGAATCCGTAGCAGTTGGTGTATGCCGGGATACGCGAAGAGCAGCCGATTCCGGAGATCACGGCAATTTGCTCCGGCGGCAGTTCGAGCGCCGCCAAGGCCCTGGTCAGCGACATCAACACATGATAGTCGCCGCAACCGGGACACCAGATCGGCTTGATTTTCGATTTGTAGTCGCCGGGCTTGCAGGCAAGCGGCGCGGTGGTGCTCATGGGCTCGTTCCTTTCGTGAGTTGCCGGTAGATCTCGCCGGGGCGAATCGTCAGGGGGCCCGGCCGGTGGAATACCGATGTCTGTTCCGGCAGCGTGTAGTGCGCGCGCAGAAAGCGATAGAACTGCGCGCCGTGACTTTGCTCGACGACCAGCAGGCGCTCGAGCCCGTCGAGCGCCGCGGCCATCTCGTCGGGGCGCGTCGGCAGCAGGAGGCGCGGTGCGATCAAACGGACCGCGAAGCCGTCGGCGCGCGCCCGCGCGATGGCCTCGCGCGCCACGCCGGTCAGGGATCCCCAAGTCATTACGGCGGCAACGCCTTCGCCTTCGAGCGTTGCCCATAACGCACCGTAGGCGTAGCGCTCGATTTTGTCCCGGCGTTTGTCGAGCTGCGCGCAATGCTCGCGGGCGCTGCTGGTCGGGATGCCGCGCTCCGTGTGGGTCAATCCGTCGGCCGTGTATTGGCCTCCCGCGGTCCCCGGGATCGCCATCGGCGAGACATTGCTGCCGCCGAGCGCATAGCGCTGGTAGGGCACCGCGAACTCGGCGGCGCGCAGCCTCTGGCCGATGAAGGCGACATCGGCCGGGCGGCTGATCGCCGCCTGAGTCTGGCCAAGGGATTGATCCGATAGGACGATCGCGGGTGTTTGCAGTGTTTCGGCGAGAAATGTTGCCCATTGGGTCGCAAGCAGACAGTCCGTCACGGATTGCGGGGCGATCACCAGGTGCGGCGCGTCGCCATGCATCCCATACACGGCGATGTTGAGATCCGTTTGTTCGGATTTGGTCGGAATGCCGGTGGAGGGTCCGCCGCGCATCACATCGATGACGACGATCGGTATCTCGGCGGCGGCCGCAAGGCCGAGCGCTTCGATCATCAACGATAGTCCGGGCCCGGAGGTCGCCGTGAGCGACGGAACGCCGCCGTAGGAAGCGCCAATGATCATATTGATGGAGGCGAGTTCATCCTCCGCCTGTAGCAGTGAGCCGCCGACTTTCGGCAAGCTTGGCGCGAGCCATTCTAGGATCTCCGACGCTGGCGTGATCGGGTAGGCCGCCGCGAAGCGCACACCGCCGCGCACGGCGCCGAGGCCGGCGGCCTCGTTGCCGGTGATCAGCCAGCGCTTGCCGGTCTGGCGCGATGGCCGGGCGAGTCGGAAATCGGTCGTGGCCGCTGCCACCGCGCGGCCGCCGGCTTGCGCCGCCGCTACGTTGGCATCGACGACGTCCTCGCCCTTGTCGGCAAAATGCCGCCTGATGACGCCCTGCAGATCTTGCTGGTCGAGCCCAAGAAGGCTCGCCGCGGCGCCGAGCGCGATCATATTGGCGCGCCACGTGGGATTGGCTTTCGTCAACTCCGCCAGGCGCAACTCGATGAATCGCGCGCCGCTCGGCGCCAACGCAGGCGGCGGCGGCCCGGCGGAGGGGTCGCTGACGACGAGGCCGCCGGGGGCAAGTTCGATCTCCGCTTCGAAGCGCTGCGCACTGACCCAATCGATGCCAACCAGCAGGTCGACATGATCGGCCAAGCATTCGACCGGTTGGGTCGCCAGGCGCAGCAGGGCGGCGGCCTCGCCGCCCCGTATCTGCGGCCCCACGGAGCGCATCAGCAGCCCGTTCCATCCCGCCGCGCAAGCCGCGTCGAGCAGCATGACGCCGGTGGTCAACACGCCGGCTCCGCCGCTGCCGACCATCGCCACCGAGACACTGGTTGTTTCCGCCATCGCCGCCTCCCCGCCCCACCGCGAACCCACCGCCGATCGCCGCTGCCAAGCGGCCGACTTGACAGTCGAATGCCGGGTGTTTAAAGTATTAACGTACCAGAATACGAGAAAGACATCAATGCGTGGCCCGCGCGCGGGCGGCAAGCGGCGCCGACGGCAGCGACGTGAATGAGGACGTCATTTGACGCCGGACTTCTGATCGTTCTAGTTACGGAGAGCTCAATATGGCGCTCGAATGGCTGCGCAGGGACGATGAACTCAAGGATCACGCGTTGCTGGGCGAGGAACATTTCGGCAGCGCGCCGCCGTCGGTAATCTACGAAAGACGCGCCGTGGTCGATCCGCGGGGCGCAGCGGTGCCCGGGCTGTTCGCGGCGTGGATCGTCCTGAACAATCCGTCGCAATACAATTCCTACACGACGGCCATGGTGAAGGCGGTGATCGCCGGGTTCCAGCGCGCCTCCAGCGACCGCGAAGTGGTGGCGGTGGTGTTCACGGCCGCCGGCGACAAAGCGTTTTGCTCCGGCGGCAACACGGCCGAATACGCGGCCTACTATTCGCGCCGTCCCAACGAATACGGCGAGTACATGGATCTTTTCAATGCGATGGTCGACGGCATTCTCAATTGCAAGAAACCGGTCATCTGTCGCGTGAACGGCATGCGTGTCGGCGGCGGCCAGGAAATAGGCATGGCCACCGACCTGACGGTCACGTCGGATCTTGCCGTGTTCGGCCAAGCGGGTCCAAGGCACGGCAGCGCGCCGGATGGCGGCTCCACCGACTTCCTGCCTTGGTTTCTCAACATGGAGGACGCGATGTACAACTGCATCTCCTGCGAGATGTGGAGCGCCTATAAGATGAAGGCCAAGAACCTCGTCACCAAGGTCGTGCCGGTGCTGAGGAAGGACGGGCGGTGGCTGCGCAATCCGCTGGTGCGCACCGACACCTACGTCGATGACGGTGAAATCGTCTACGGCGAGCCGGTGACGGCCGACCAAGCCAAGGCCGCGAAGGAGTTGATTGCCCAGTGCACGACGGATTTCAGCAAGCTTGACGCCGTCGTGAATGAACTCGTCTGGAAGTTCACCAACCTGTTTCCTAGCTGCCTGATGAAATCCATCGATGGCATTCGCGCGAAGAAGAAGTTCTTCTGGGATCAGATGAAACTCGCCAATCGGCACTGGCTGGCCGCCAACATGAATCACGAGGCCTGGCTCGGTTTCAGCGCCTTCGACGCCAAGAAGGCGACGGGCAAGGACGTCATCGATTTCGTCAAGTATCGACAACTCATCGCCGCAGGCGCCCTGTTCGACGAGAGCTTCGCCGCGAAAGTGCTGGCCAAGCCCAAGGCCTGAGAAGACCATGCAACTCGAGGACCGCGTGGCATTCGTTACCGGTGCCGGCCAGGGCATCGGCGCGGCCGTTGCCCGCTCCTATGCGCGCGAAGGCGCCAAAGTGGCCGTCGTCGACAGCAATTACGGCGCCGCCGTAGCATTGGCCGCCGCGATCGCCGGCGAGGGCGGCGGGGCGCTTGCCGTCGCGTGCGACGTCTCGCGCTGCGAACAGGTGGAATCCGCGACGGCCGAGGTGACGCGAGCCTGGGGGCGCATCGACATCCTGGTCAATAACGCCGGCATCTCGCGTGCCGCCATGCTGCACAAGATGTCGCTCGAGCAATGGGACCAAGTCATTGCCGTGCATCTGACCGGCGCCTTTAACTGCGTGCGGGCGGTCGCGAGCGGCATGATGGAGCGTAGGTACGGCCGGATCATCTACGTCACTTCGACGGCCGGCGTGCTCGGCACGATTGGTCAGATCAATTACAGCGCGGCCAAGGCGGGCATTCTCGGCATGACCAAGAGCACGGCCAAAGAACTGGCGCGCTACAACATCACCGCCAATGCCATTGCGCCGTTGGCCGCGACACCGATGACCGCGGTCATCCGTACGGACGAGCGCTTCAAGGAGAAATACCTCGAGCGCATTCCGCTTGGCCGTTGGGCAACGCCTGAGGAAATCGCCCCGGTGTTCGTCTTCCTCGCATCCGACGCCTCTTCCTACGTCACCGGCCAGATGCTGGCCGCCGACGGCGGCATGACGATCGACTGAGGCGGGGCTGGTCTAGGCCGCGACGCGCCTCACGGCGACCCGCACCAGGTCGGCGCCGGAGCCATTCTCGTCGGTGAGTTCGAGCGACAACGGCGCCACGGTATTGAGGCTCGGCGCGCCGAGATCCTTGGCGTAAGGCGTCGCCCAGTGATCGAACTGGCCGACGATGACGAGCGTATCGGGGCGTATGCCTTGCATCGGGACGGCCGGTCCGCGGGTAGTCGCGACCGGCGAGGATATCTCCAGCTGATCGCCGGCTTCGATGCCGAGACGCGCGGCGGCGGCGGCGTTGATGATGATTCCCCGGTGGCCACGCATGTTGCGCCCGACCTCGTCCATTAGCGCAATCGCCGCATTGCCGCCGGCATGGTACTGCATGCTCTTCGTCGTGATCAGCCAGAAAGGGTAATCCTCCGGGCGCTTGCCGTGCCGCACCAGTTCCTGCACCCAGAGATCGGCGAAGTCGTGCCACACCGGCAGCGGCTGATACTCGCGCAGCTGCCGGTCCCACCAGTGTATGCCCCTCGCGTGCAGGCGCCGGGCGAGTTCGCGCCCCGATCGCATCAGACGTTCCTGATAGGGAAGTTCGAAGCGCAGCTTCTGGCGCCGCAGCGTCGGATACAGATACCAGTTCGACTGCGCAAACGGCGTCGTCAGCAGGCCGTGCTCCTTGAACCACGCGAGCCCGTGCCTGGACTCGCCCTGCGTGAGATCGAAACTCGCCGCCCGGCAGACGGCATCCCAGATCTCGTCGACGGAATGCGGCTGAGTCGGATCCAGCGAGAAGTCGCGCTGGGGCGTCTTCAACTTCGCGCCGCACACGCCGCGATTGATCGCGGTGTTGTAGGGCTCGAGCAGTCCGGTGCGGCGCGCGAGTTCAGTCGCTATCCACGTGAAATCCCGCGTATCGCCGCGCGGCGCAACCGCCGGCTGGCGCAGCACCCAGCCTTCGTGGTGCCAGAACTGCTCCACGAATTTCGTTTTGCCGAGCCGGATCAGCTGTGTCGATTCGAGGTCGGTCGCATCCGGCAGCAGGATGTCCGCCATATGGTTCGTTTCATCGGGCGTGAACGCGAAGCAGACCGTGAAGGGAAATGTCGCCATCGTGTCGGCGATGGCGTGGGTGTCCCAGAACGAGATCGCCGGATTCGTGCGGTACGCGATCCAAATCTCCGGCTTGGTCGGCTTCGGCCAATTCTCCGGCACGTGTGACTGGAACATCCATGCAAGATGTGTGGGCCCGAGCGCCTGGCTCCAGGCGCCGCTGTTGCCGCTCAGCGGCACCAGGCTGCGGTGGCCGTTGCGCCCCGCCGGCTTCCCGACCCAGGAGTCGCGGCGGGTCGGGTTCAGCGTGTTCTGCATGAAACCGTCCGCGCCGGGAACGACGCTCTGCAGCCGATCGGTGTGCGGCCGATTGATGCGCACCGTCGTGCCGAGCGTACCGCCCGGCACCTCCAACGCGCCGACCAGCACCGCGAGCAGGGTGCGCGCCCAGCAGCATTCGTATGCGCCCCAGCCGTTGTTCACAGTCTTGCCGAGCGTCACCGAGACCGGGCGGAACGGCATCGATTCGCCTTCGATATCGATCGTCTGTCCGACGCACGCCTGCTCCAGGTACTCGTTGGCGACGCGGCGTATGACCGCCGCCGGAACGTCGCAGATCGAGGCTGCCCATTCGGGGCCGTACTGCCGCATGTGCTCGACCAGCAGCGTGAAAGCCGTCGGGGCGCCGATTTCTTCATGAATCCGGCGATCGTCGTCGGCGCCGACCTCGATTGCGCCCCGCACGCGCACTCTACCCTCGAGCATAGGTTCCGCGCCCTCGGTGTCGAAGGCCACCGCGGCCGCGCGAGTCGTGTCCCAGACGAGCGGCTTCTGCGACGCGGCGTCGCGCAGGTAATAGCCGGAAGGTCCGACGAGGTACGGCGAGGAACTGGACTCGCGGAGAAACGCGACGTCGAGTCGCTCGCGCGGGTGCTCGTGCAGCAGCACGTGAATCATGGCGAACATGAACGCCGGGTCGGTCTTCGGCTTTATCGGAATCCACTCGGCGGAAGCGGCCGCGGTAATCGATAGGTGCGGCTCGATTTGGATGCGTTTCGCGCCGCGCGCGCGCGCATCGGCGTGGCGCGCCACCGCGCATGGGCCGCCCGTGACCTCGTTGTTGGCGCCGAAGGAGACGTTCAGGCGAGTATGCGGCGTGTCCGCGGAAACCGTGAAAGCGCGGTGCCAATACTCTCCGAAGAGATGCTCCGAGTGCATGCACTTCACGCCTTGGCCGGAGCCGAAGCTGTAGTCGACGTCGCCCCACGCGGCTAGGAACGCCGGAAATGTGCCCATGTACATTGCGGGCGTACCGCCATGTCCGAACGTGACGGCGACTCGCGGCAGCCCTTCGGCGTCGAGAACGCCGCGGCGGCGGATGTCGCCGAGTTTCGCCGCGACGGTGTCGAGCGCTTCGTCCCACGAAATCGGCACGAAACACGGATCCTCCGATCGGCCCTTGCGCGGATTGGTGCGCTTCATCGGCGATAGAATCCGCCCCGGGTGATAGGTCTTTTCGATCAATCCGTAAGCTTTCACGCAAGGCTTGCCGTCGCCGGGATACACGCCGGCGCCGGCGAAGTTCGGACCGATGTCGGTGGCGACGCCGTTCGTCACTTTGACCGTCAGCAGGTCGGGCCCGGCGACGCAGTTGTAGCAATAGGTCGTGACCTGCCGCGTCTCGGTCAATGCGTCCTTTTCAATCATGCCGATTTCCGATCCCGGTCCGCGCATCAGTGCCTCCTACGTGCAATGTCCGGCGCACGCGCGCTCACCAGCCCGGCCGCGCGCCCGGCGCGGCGCGGCCGGGACCGCGCACCGGCAGCAGCGGCAGGGCAAAACCCTGGTTGAACGATGCCCGCACGACGATCGCATATTTGAGGAGCCAACCCGCCGCCAGCGCCGCGAGTCCGCCGAACACCGACAGCCAGCGGCCCTCGGTAATCATTGCGCCGGCGAGGACCGCGGACAGCGCCACGACGGTCAGCAGCCGATCGATGACGATGTGATTGTCGAGCGCCGCAAGAGCATGGGTCGGCGCATTGCAGGCTAGACCGCCGCGATACGCGCGGAGCGCAGCGCCGCGCGCCAGAAGTGCCGCCGCGGTGAGCCAAGGCAGCGCGGCGGGAATTGCGCCTGGCGCCCTCGCAGCAAGCGCCGCAAGGCAAAGGCCGAAGCCCTCGGCGATCGCCGTCGCGACGACGAGGGCGATGACGCGCGGATGGCGCCAGGCCGGTATGCCGCGTCCGCCCTGCAGCATTCGCGCCTGACAATAGACGTACAGCAGCGCGAGGCTAGCGGCCAGCGACTCCAGCGCCCTGTCGGCGCGCCATACGACCGCGGCCCCGCTCGCGAATAGCACTGGCGCGAGAATCGCCTCGCGCGTCATCCACGACGTCGCCGGCCGCCGATAGACGTTGAGCGCCCGCCACGGCCGACCGATCTCCATCCAGACGCACAGCAAGCCGCCGCCTACCAGCGCGAGGCCGAGCAGTGTTAGCGCCGCGGCGGCGGCGTCGCCTGCGAACGGCACCGATAGCAGCAGCCCTGTTCCCGTTCCGCCACCGATGAAATTGCCCGCGGCACGCCAGTCCCAGTTGGTCTGCTGCCAAGACTCGATGCGGCCCACGCTGCTCCTCATTGCCGTTCCTCGACGATGTAATAGAAGCCGGGATCCGTGTTCAACTCCTCGTGCATGCGGAAATGGACCGACTGCGCGAGCAGTTGCGAGACGTTGCTGTCCGGGTCGTCACGATCGCCGAAATGCAGCGCGCCGGCGATGCAGGAGTTGACGCAGGCGGGCGTTACTTCGGGATCGACGCCGGGGGTGAGCCCGAGAGATGCCGCCTGGTCTACGCGATCGCTGCAGAACGTGCACTTGGTGGACACCGCGATCGACCGCGGATCGAATCGCAAGTCCTCGGCGTCCGTCGACTCGGCCCCGTAGGCGAGCTCCCGGCGCCTGACGATATGGCGCTGTTGATAGGGGCAGGCGACCGCGCAGTACGCGCAGCCGATGCAAACCTCGGCATTGATCCGCACGATACCGTCGTCCCGCTTGAATGTCGCCTTGGTTGGGCAGACATCCAGGCATGGCGGATCGCCGCAGTGCATGCAACTGACCGGCACGAACGTGCGCCGGACCTCAGGGTACTCGCCGCTTTCCAAGTCCAGCACCCTTCGCCACTGAACCCCCGGCGGCGTTGCGTTCGTCAGCTTGCAGGCGGCGGTGCACGTCTGGCAGCCGACGCAGCGCCGCAGGTCGGCCACCATGACGTAACGCGTCAAGGGGAGCGGGCCTTGGCCGCCTTGGCCTGTACTCTGGCGCGCAATTTGTCGACGTCGACGACCGCGCGCGAATGCTCGCCGTGCGAAATCGGCTCGATCGAATCGCGCGCCGACAACTTGAATTTGACCGTCCGGCCCTCGACCGCCACGACTTCGGCGGTCATTTCCACGGACATGCCGAGCAGCGTCGCGCCGCTGTGCGTGACCGATATGCCGATGCCGACGGAATCTTGATCCGCGTCGCATTGCTCGAGCAGCAGTTCGCGGCACGTGATTTCGAAGTCGCGTACGAGCTCCGGAGTCGCGTAGACGCGCAACTCTTCACCCAGGAAATCGATCGTTCGCGGCCGGTCGACGACCAGCGTGCGCCTCTTGGCGAGACCGGGTTTCAATTCGTCACGCATGGATCCTCCGCGCATTGATGCACATTGGGCCGGCTGAGCGACAGTCTGGCGATCACCCCAGGGCGTTTGCGGCGACGCTCCGGCCCTCAATCCGCACGTCTCGAACGTGACACAGGAAACGCTACTACTATGCAATTCTCGTGTCAAGTGAAGATGGGCGATTGCTGTGCGGGTTGCGGCAAGCCGCGGCGCTCAGCGGGAAGGGGAGGGCGGTTGCCTCGAGGCCGCCCGTAATAGGCGTGCCCTGACGAGGCTCACATCGGCGAGAGGATGGATGCGCGAGCGGTGCACTTCAGCCGCCGAATAGTCGACGAAGCCGCGGGGCAAACCCGCCTCGCTCAAGTTTCTCACCATCCAATTGAGCAGGACCGCCGTTTCGGCGTCGGAGAGCGGCGATTCGGAGACCCCGGGAACCCTGATGACGTAGTCGCGGCCTTGCGGCGACTCGGAAAAAAGCGGCAGCGAGCGGCGTATCGACGGCACGCGGCCCGCTTCGCCGGAGCCGTCGGCGAGATGGCAACCCATGCAGTTCAATTGGAAATTGACCTTCGGCCCGTACGCGATCGCGGCGTTCGCCGCCGCGGCGGCTGCGATCAGCGCGATTGCCGCTCGCCGGCGCATCGCGGCTAACCGACTCCCCCGATGATGCGCGCGGTCGAACAGTGGTAGGGTATGTTGGCCTTCGCGTTGCCGGAGCACCAGTTGTAGTCATTCGAGTGGCCCGGCTGAAACATCGGCGTATCGCCCTCGTTGCGATTGCAAAAGCACCGGCCGCAGGAGCTTTTGCCGCAGCAATCATTGTAGGAAACGACGTAGTCCTTGCCGTCGCCCGGGTTGTGGCAAGTGCCGATCCATGTGACCGGCGACATGTCCGTTCCCGGCGGGCACATCGATTGCGAGCCTCCGCAACAGCTGCAGATGAAGCCGTCGATCGCGCAGTGCCGCCAATAATCACAAGACGCCGGATCGTCCCAATGCGGATTCGGCGCCGCGGCCGGCCGCTTCGCCTCGGCGCCGCGCGCCACCGGCAGAAGCGGAACCGTAGCGGCGCCCAGCAACAGCGACCCGAGGCCGCCCAGCACGCTGCGCCGCGAGGTGCGCCGCGCGAGCGCGCGGGCGGAATTTTCGGCAAACGCGTCCAACCACTTCATGGTTCATTCCTCATAGCAGCCGCGCCGAGCCCATCACGCCGCCTGCTTTTTCGCCGCCGCCTCAAAATAATCCTGAATCGACGCGAAGCCAAGGCGCTTGGCTTCGAACAGGCTCTCCAGGTGTTCACGGGAATTGACGATTCCCCGCGCCCGCAGCACGCCTTGCGAGTCGATCAACGCGGCAAACGGCAGCCGGCTGACTTGGTAGGCCATGCCGAGCGGCGCGGATACGAGGTACGGGAATTCCCCCAAGCGCTGGGCGCGCACGAACTCGCGTTGGCCGGCGATCTCGCCGTCGCTGGCGAGCAGGATATCGAGCCACTGCCGCTCGGCCGCAAGACTCGATTTTAGGACCGGCAGCAACGCCTTGCAGACGGGGCAGGTCGGCGAAATGAACATCAACAAGGTTGCGCGCTCGTCGCTGCGCGCGGCGCCGACGGTCAATTTGCGCCCGTCGAGATCTTGCGCCGCGATTTGCGGCGCCGATTCACCGACTTTGAGCCCGTTCGCGAGCATCAGAGCGCCGACCGGCGCGATGCGCTCGTGCAGGACGCCGACCTGGCGCACTACCGCGAGCAGCGCGACCGCCAGCGCTACGACGACCAACCAGAGCGTCGCGTTCGATACCGCGAGCGCCGTCATGACGACCTGCGCATCGCCAGGCCTCGCGGCGCGATCTCGCCGCACAATCGATCGATCGCCGCGTACAGGATCGCCGCGGCGGCCAATCCGCCCGCCACGGTCAGGAGGTCCGGCGGCCCGAGCGTACGCGGCGCCCACCGCAATGCCGCGAAGCATAGCGCGGCCGCGATCATGACGTTGCGCCATGCCATCCACGCCGCGATCGGCCGGCGGTCGCGGCGGCCGCCGCAGCCGCAATCCAAATCGCGCCGGCCACGCGCGAGATTCAGCGCGATTGCCAACGCATAAAAAAGCAACAAGGCCGCGGCCGCGAGCACGGTCGCGCGATGTCTGGGTGCCGAGACCAGCGCTATCGCGGTCGCAAGTTCGATGCAGGGGACCAGCCAGGCGAAGCGCCGCGCCCACACGCCCGGCAGCAGGCGATAGGCGACGAACGCTAGGGTGAAGGCGGGGAGGTCGCGCAATTTATGAAACGCCGCGCTGGCGAACAGAAGCGCGCCGCCGAGCACGAGCAGATAGCCGGCTGCCGGGTCGATCAAGACGGCGGCCCGGGCGTGACCAGCAGCGTCGGTGTGGTACCGACGTGCGCCACGGTGCGCAACAGCTTGCCGCTGCTTGCGTCGTAAATGTCGAGATCCGAACCGTCGATGAAAATACCGTACAGCAGCGGCTGCGCGTCGCTCGACAATTGGATCGAACTCGCCAAGCGCTGCAGGCCGATGCGCTGGATGCGCCGCCCACTCGTCAAATCGTAGACCCAAACGTCTTTTCCGGGGTCCTTGTGCGTTGCGAGCCCGCCGCGATGCATGATCGCGTACAGCCGCGATCGCACGGCGTCGACGGCAAACGGCTGCAAGCCGCCCGGGCGCCACCCAGCCTGGCGCTCCGCCGGGGACGTCAGCGACCATGAGCGGCCGAGCGCCGCTTTATCGGGCCCGACGTCGACAGGATAGATGCGTCCATCGATCGACACGAAATACCAGGTATCGCCCACCCGCACGGGCTTTTCCGTGACCGGATCGTCGCCCATCGGCAGCATCGGCTGCGTGCGCTTCTCGCGAGCCGCCCCGCGCTCGTCGAGAGTTACGAGCAATAGGGAGCCGTCGCCGCAGACCGAAAAGAACGATCTACGTCCACTGGCGAAGGCGAACCCGCAACCCGGGGTAGCAATTTCGCGGATGAACTTGCGCCTCTTGGTGTCGACCACCGTGATGCTCTGCGTCGGCGTGAAGTTGTAGACCATGAGGAAGCGATCGTCGTCCGTCAGCGCGGCGTTGCCCATGACCGGCATGTTCGACGAGCGCTTCGGCGGTATCACGATTTCATGGAGCACATTCAGTGTGTGGGCATCGTATAGCGTCACCACGTCGGTGCGCTTGCCGCGGGTTCCACGCGAGAAATAGGTCTCCGGCGAATAGATGATCTTGCCGTCGCGAGACAGCAGCAGGTGCGCGAAGCCGTACCCCGTGCTCAGAGTGCCGAGGTAGCGGCCGGTGTCGCCGTCGATCAGATAGGCCATCCCGTCGGCCATGTGCGGGAACACGAAATCGTTGACCCATACCCAATGCTTCGATGCGGGCACCGGCAGGGTTGCCACCGTCGGCCCGCGCCCGACGTCGGACGGCAAAGTCGCGCACGCCGGCCCGGCGAGCGCCGCCGCCAGCGCGCCCGCGGCGGCGGCGCAGGCGAGGGGCCGGTACGCTTTCGTCGTGTCGGTCGGCAGCGGAAGGATTCGCATTTCGGTTTCCGTGGAACGGCGGCCGCTTTGGATCAGCGCCGCCGCCAAATTGATTGTCCGCTTCGATTCTAGGATCGCCCGACGGAGTCTACAACCGCAGGTTGCGGATAACTAGTGCGATGGCGGCCGATGGCCGCGCGCCCAGCGCTGCTACAAAGAGCATCGGCAGAGGTAGTCGCGCGCATTATTGGGATACACTTCCGTGCGAACCCGTATCAGCCGCCAGCTAATGGGGTGCGACGCGCATGCTGCATTCGCGAGGAACCTGTTCCGGTTTGGAACCGATCGAGACGGCCAGCAGGGACGAACTGCAGTCGCTGCAATTCGGCCGCATGCAATGGTCGCTGCAACACGCCTACGATCATGTCGATCATTATCGGCAATCGTTCGACGCCGCGGGGGTGCATCCCGCCGATTTGCGCAGCTTGGCGGACCTCGGCAAATTTCCGCTGATGGGCAAAGTCGACTTGCGCAATCATTATCCTTTCGGATTGTTCGCGGTGCCCCGCGAGCAGGTCGCGCGGATACATGCCTCGAGCGGCACGACCGGCAAGCCGACCGTTGTCGGCTACACGGCGCGGGATCTCGACGTCTGGTCGAGTCTGATGGCCCGCTCCATACGCGCCGCGGGCGGACGCGCCGGCGACATCGTGCATAACGCCTACGGCTATGGCTTGTTCACCGGCGGCTTGGGAGCGCATTACGGCGCCGAGCGTTTGGGCTGCACAGTAATTCCGATGTCCGGTGGTTCAACCGAAAGGCAGGTACAGCTGATAAATGATTTCAAACCGCGCATCATCATGGCCACACCCTCGTACATGCTCGTGCTGCTGGAGGAAATGAACAGGCAGGGATTCGATCCGCGGCGCACGTCGCTGCGCATCGGCATGTTCGGCGCCGAGCCCTGGACCAATGCGATGCGCAGGGAAATCGAATCCACCGCGGGCATCGACGCGCTCGATCTTTACGGGCTTTCGGAAGTCATGGGCCCCGGCGTCGCGAGCGAATGCGTCGAGACCAAGGACGGTCCGGTCATCTGGGAAGACCATTTTTATCCCGAAATCATCGACCCGGCGAGCGGCCGGGTGCTCGCCGACGGCGAATTGGGAGAGTTGGTGTTCACGTCGCTGACCAAGGAAGCTTTTCCCGTCATCCGCTATCGCACGCGCGATCTGACCCGCTTGCTGCCGCCGACGGCGCGCGCCATGCGCCGCTTGGACAAGATCACCGGCCGCAGCGACGACATGCTGATCATCCGTGGAGTGAATCTCTTTCCGACTCAGGTGGAGGAATTGATCCTGCGGGTGCCGCAATTTACGCCGAACTATCAGATCGTCGTCAGCCGTGAAGCGCATCTTGACGTTCTCGAGGTTCAAGTCGAGGTGCGCTCCGACGCCTGGACATTGCTGCCGGCGGCGGGCCTGGCGGCGCTGGCGGCGGACTTGCAGCATCACATCAAATCGTACATCGGCGTCAGCGCCGCGGTGATCCCGCTCGCGCCCAACGCCATCGAACGCACGGTCGGCAAGGCGCGCCGTGTCGTCGACAAGCGGCCGCGGGTCATCGCGTGATCTCGATCAGCGCGGCGGAATCCTCGTCATCGTGAGGCTCATCGCGCCGCGCAGAGCGCGGCCGTGAGCTGATCGCCGCTCTCGTCGGCCAGCGCCGCCGTCCGCAGCTTGCGCACCTCTGCCGCCAGCCCGGCGCGGTGAGGATCGCGATCGACGAATTGCATGATCGTTGCGAAACTGCGCAAGCCGCGCTCTTGAGTATCGCCGTAGCCCTTGATCAGCCGCTGACACTCGGCGAGCTGCACGGCGAGCGCGTATGCCGGCGCCGCCGCAGCGATCCGCGCGAGCCAAATGTCGATCCGGCTTTGTTCGGTCCGGTAGCGCAGGGTGCCGCGCCGCCACCGCCGTAGCGCGGCGAGCAGGTACAGAGCGATGAAACCGGTCAATCGATCCGTTTTGATGCGCCGGCCGCGGCGGAATACCGGCGCCAGCAACCGCGCGGCGGCGCGGCTGCGCGCCAGCCGACGACCGAGCGCCGCAGGCAGCGTTTCGCACAGCTCCTCGAATCGCGGATGCATGAATTCGCTCAGCCCGACGATCTGACCGTGCGCGGCGCCGACGTCGTCGCGCACGCGCTCGAAGCGAGCTCTGCGCGTCTTCAGGTCGGCGACGCGTATCGTGTCTTCGAACGACATCCACAGCGCCAAATGCCGTGCAACCGCGGCCGTGAGCGCAAAACCCTGGTGCACGCCGCCGGCGCCGTCGTCGCACTGCAGGATCTTCGTCAAGCGCGTCAAATAGAACTCGGCGTAGGCGCCATCCTGATAATCCATCAGCCGCCGGACTCCCTCGACGACCAGCCCGTGCAAATGAGCGGGAAACTCGCCGCGCACGCGTTGTTCGAGCCGTGCGCCGGACGCGCCGGTCGGCGCCGCCGCCAACGGGATCAGTCCCGCCGGCGGCCCTTCCGCGAGCGCGTGCGCAAAGCCCGCAGCGAATCCGGCAAGATTCGCCTCCACGGAAACGCCGCCGTCGCGGATCACCTGCTCATACGAGTCGCGCGGAAACGGCAGCGACCCCGAGGCGGCGAGCGCTCCGAAAAGCACGGCGCTGATCATGCTGTTCGTTTGCGCGGCGACCGCCTCCATGTCGAACGAAAACAGCCGCCGCGATTCGCTGGACAGTGCCGCGAGCACCGCGCCGGCATCGGCGATCCCGTCGCCGAGCGCCGCCTTCTCCGTGATCCCGTAGAGCCGGTGAGTCGAGGCCACCAGCGTAGTTCGATCCGGCGTCACCAGGCCGCGCACGACCGCGCGGCCGGCTTCCATCAGTTCGGCGGCGAGGACAATGTCTACATCGCCGGGTATCGGCATTAGGGCGAAGATCGGCTGCGCGCCGCCGGCCGGCGGCTGACAGGTTTCGACGTAGTACACGGTCGTGCCGGTGCGCTGGGCTACGCCCGGAACCGAGGTCATTTGAACCATCCAGCCGAACCGCTCGGCGACCGCGACGATCCATTCCGAGAGGACGCCTCCGCCTTGGCCGCCGAGCGCGGCGACGGCTATCGACAGCGGTCTAGCGGCACGCGCCGCCGGCACCGCCGAACAGCCCGCGGCGCACGGCTCAGTACGCATGGCGCGCCCGCCGCGCATCGCTGCGCCGCTGCAGCCGCGCGATGATCGCGCCGCGCAGCGCGGCGGACCAGCGATCGAGGCGGCTCGGATTGAACACCAGCCGCGCGCGATAAAAAGAAGGGCACAGCACTGCCGCGTGCGCAACCTCGCCGCACAGGCCGCAGCCGACGCAGGTATTGTCGACGCGCGCGATCGGATCCTGGCGCAGCGGATCCGGGTTCGGGCGTACGGTCAGCGACGGACAGCCGGACAGGCGAATGCACGAGTGGTCGCCGGTGCAGGTATCCGGGTCGATGCCGAAACGGTCGCGCAGCACGCGCGCGCCGTCGGCAATCGCGCGATTCTCGCGGGGTCGATCGCGCCGCTGCCGGTTGAGCATGCATTCGGAAGCCGCGACAATGACTTTGGGTCCCTTTTCGGCGCTCGCCATTGCCTCGCGCAGCGCACCGAGCATGCGCGCGAGATCGTAGGTTCGATCGATCACGCGCAGCCACTTGACGCCGACCCCCCTGACGGCCGCGGCGATCGGATGCCTGGTGCTCCTCGTCCGATTATCGGCGCGCGACGACAGGATATCCTGGCCGCCGGTGGCCGCCGAGTAGCCGTTGTCGATGATGAGCAGAACGTTGTCGCTATTATTGAAGACCGCGTTGCCGACCCCTGAGGTCAGCCCGTTATGCCAGAAACCGCCGTCGCCCATGATCGCGAGTGCGCGTTTGTGCCGCGGGGGATTGAACGCCGACGCGCCGGCCGCGCCCAAGCCGTAGCCCATCGTCGTATTGCCGAGATTGAACGGCGGCAGGATCGAGAACAGATGACAGCCGATGTCGCAGCTGATGTGCACCGGTCCGATCTCGCGCTCGAGGAGTTTGATCGCCGTGAAGATCGGCCGCTCTGGACAACCGGTGCAAAATCCCACGGGGCGACTCGGCAGCAATTCGGCCAGCGCCCGGACCGTCGCGGACGGCGCGCTCGGCGAAGCGTGCGGCGGGCGGTCGTTCGCGCAGGACTCGAGCAGCTCCGGCGCATGAGCGCGCAAGAACGACTCGACGCCGCGCCGCAGAACCTCGCCGGTGTATTCGCCGGCTCGCGGCAGCAAGTCCTTGCCGATCACCCTGGTCTGCAGGTCCGCTTTTCGCAGGATCATGCAGATGTTCTGTTCGATGAACTCGGGTTGCCCCTCTTCGATCATCAGCACCGCGGCTTTGCCGGCGCAGAACCGCACGACCTCTTCCGCGACCAACGGGTAGGTCACGTTGAGCACGTACAGCGGCATAACGGCGTTGCCGAGAGGGTCTGCGATGCCGTTCAGTTCGAGCGCCCGCAGCAGCGTGTTGTAGAGCCCGCCCTGCACGATCATGCCGACTCGGCCTTGCGCCGCACCCATGAATTCGTTCAAGTGATGTTGTCGGATGAAGTCGAGCGCCGCCGGCCAGCGTTGGACGATCTTCTCCTGCTCGTGGCGGAAGCTCGCCGGCGGCAGCACGATCCGCGAGAGATCGCGAGCCGGATTGTCGAGCGCGTCTTGAACCGTGAAGGCCGGCCGCCGATTGTCTTTGGCGCGAAAACGCCCGTAGACGTGGCAGGCGCGGATCCGCAGCTCCAGCATCACCGGAGTATTCGAGGCCTCCGAAAGCTCGAAGGCCTTCTCGACCATCCCGACGATACTTTCGAGGTTGGGCCGCGGGTCGAGCAGCCAAATTTGCGATTTCATCGCGAACGCGTGCGAGCGCTCCTGCAGGATCGAAGAGCCCTCGCCGTAGTCCTCGCCGACGATGATCAGTGCGCCGCCCTTCACGCCGCCGGAGGCGACGTTCGCCAAGGCATCCGAGGCCACGTTCGTACCCACGGTCGACTTCCACGTGACCGCGCCGCGTATCGGATAATTCACCGAGGCGGCGAGCATGGCGGCGGCCGCGGCCTCGGACGCGCTCGCCTCGAAATGCACGCCCAATTCATCGAGCACGCCTTGAGCATCCGACAACACGTCCATCAGATGCGATATGGGCGCGCCTTGATAGCCGCCGACGTAGCCCACGCCGGCCTGCAGCAGCGCCTTTGTGACCGCGAGAATGGCTTCGCCGCGAAATTCCTGACCCGCCGCGATCCGCAGCTTTTCGACCTCGCGCGCGAACGAACGCTCCGCCATCGTCGCCGCCTCAGCCCGGCACGGGCGCTGTTTGCGAGCGCGCCGCCGGCCGGGATTGAGCGTTCAAGTGGCCGCGAATGGGTTTCATTTCCGGATTAAGATACATGCATTTGGAGGGCATCGATATCGTGGGTTCAGACCCCCCCGTTCCAGCACTATTCCGGCCTGCGCGCGATCCCAACTTCACGGCCGCCGGGCTCGCCGCGCCGATTGACTCTCGTGCCGTATTCTGGTACTAGAATACCTTAAATCCGTTTCCGCGGAGTGTCAAGCTGGGCGGGCGGCGCGAGGGTGCAAAATGGCCGCTGCCGAAACATGATATAGGGGTTCGCGTTTCGCCGGGAGGCAACAGTCATGGGGATATTGAATAAATTTCTCGTCTGCGCAGGTCTTGCGGCAATCGCCGCGCCGTTCGGCGCGCTTGCGGCGGATCCGGCCAATCAATCGAATTCGGCCGATGCGTCGAATATGCTGCAAGAGATAACGGTCACGGCACAGAAGCGCTCGGAGAACCAACAGAGCGTACCGCTGTCGATGACGACGTTCGGCAGCGCGGCGCTCCATTCGCAGGCGATCAATGCCTTCTTCGATTACGCGACCAAGGTGCCGAACCTCGCCTTCGCTCTGACCGGCGACGGGATCGGCACCGCGCGCACCGTGTCGATCCGCGGCATTTCCGGCAACAACGTCACGGGTTTCTACGTCGACGATACGCCGCTGCCGGATTCGCTCGACCCCCGCGTGCTGGATATCGACCACATCGAGGTGCTGCGCGGACCGCAGGGGACGCTGTACGGAGCGCGCTCGATGGGCGGCACGGTGCGCATCATCACGAAGGCCGCGGACCTCGAAAACTTCAGCGCGACGGTCCACGGCGGCGCCTCCTCGACCGATCACACGAATCAGCCGAACTGGACCGGCGACGGCGTCGTCAACATTCCGCTGGTCCAAGGTCGCGCGGCGCTGCGCCTGAGCGCCTTCTACGATCGCGAGGCCGGCTACTTCAAACGCAGCTACTGCACCGATCCGGCCGCGGCGATGGCGCTGACCTGCACGCCGCTCGCGAACACCGGCATCACGACGGTCGACAATGTCGGCGCGACCAACACTTCGGGCGGCGCCGCGACACTGACCGTCAAGCTCAGCGATTCGTTCACGATCACGCCGCGGATCATGGTGCAGAAGGCGACCTACAATGGTTTCCCGCTGTCGGACTACCTGTCGATGCCGGGCAACGGCGTCGGCTATCCCGTGCCGGCTGGACCGTATACGCTGCCGACCGCAATGAACCCGAACAATTTCACGCAGGCGCGCTGGTTCAACGTGCCGGAAGGCGGCTTCGACACCTGGGGCCTGTACTCGATCGCGATGCATTGGCAGACGGGCCTCGGCGAGCTCGTCTCCTCGTCCTCGTATTTCGACCGCAAGGTCTTCGAGACCGAAGACGAGACCGACTTCATCTACGCGGCGGTTACCTCCGGGTTCCCCAGTTCGCCGCAGCCCGGCGCGATCAGCGAAGAGAAGAACTACCAGCAGTTCTCGCAGGAACTGCGCTTCGTCTCGACGCTGCAGGGTCCGGTGCAGTTCGTCGCCGGCGCGTTCTATTCGGACCTGCACGGCCGGCTGCCGTTCGCGGGTTACTATCCGCCCGCCGAGGTGCCGAACCTCGATGCGCTGTTCGCGCCGATCTTCGGTACGCCGCAGATCAGTCCGGACTTTCCCAACCTGGTATTCGCGCAGGATTTCAAGTCCGACTATCGAGAGGGCGCGCTGTTCGGCGAGCTCTCCTACCAGCCGATACAACCGCTCAAGCTCACGGCGGGTCTGCGCTGGTATCAGGACAAGGGCTCCTCCAGCGGGTATGAGGAGGGTCTCGCGCCCGGCGGCGGCCCGGCGATCGTCAGTCCCTACGCAACGACCACCGAAACCGGCGTCAATCCGAAATTCGAGGCGGATTATCACATCACGCCCGATCAAATGATCTACGTGAACGTCGCGAAGGGCTTCCGTCCGGGCGGCCTCGTGCCGATCGTACCGGCGGGTAACCCGACCTCCGGGATCGACTGCGTCGCGGCGCTGAAAGCGGTGGATCCCTCGATCACGCTCGCCGACACCCGCAGCTACCGCTCCGACAGCCTCTGGAACTACGAGTTGGGCACAAAGACGTCGTGGCTCGGGAATCGCCTGACGGTCGACGCGGCGGTCTTCGACATTCGCTGGAGCAATCTGCAGCAGGAGATCCTGCTCTCGTGCGGCTTCCAGTACACGGCCAACGTCGGCGCCGCCGAAAGCAAGGGTGGGGAGCTCGAGGTGCGCGCGCGTCCGATCGAACCCTTGGAATTCTCGGTCGGCTTGGGCTATCAGAATTCGAAGATCACGGCGACGAGCAGTTTCTCGCCGCAGCCGGTCGGCTCGCCGGTCTACCAGGTGCCGGACTGGACCGGCAACGGTTCGGTCACCTACACCAAGGCGGTGACGGACCAGTGGACGCTGATCGGCGGCGCCGACTATTCCTACGTCGGCCGCAGCTTCAGCGCGAACAACGATCCTGCGAATCCGCGCGAACGCGGTTCATACCGGCTCATCGACGCGCGCCTCGCGTTCGATCATGGCAAGATGGAGTACGCGCTGGTCGGCAAGAATCTCACGAACGAGATCGCGAACTTGGGCGACAACCGCTCGCTGGCGGCCGAGGTGCCGGGACGCCCGCGCATCGCGATCAACCAGCCGCGCACCATCGGCGTGGAGGTGCGCGCATCGTTCTGAGGAGACGGGATTTGCTGGCGGGCGGCGGCGCAGCGCTGCTCGCCGGACGGGCCGCCATCGCCGCGACAGCGGGGACGGCGGGGACGGCGGCGTGCGGGCGCGCCGCCGTGCCGTCGGCCCGCGCGGACGGCGTGCTCACCGGCGGCTCGCGCACGGTGCGCATCGACGGCAAATACGACGTCTGGGTCAAGCAAGTCGGCACGGGCGGCATCCCCGTGCTGACCTTGCACGGCGGACCCGGCTTCAATCATTTCTATCTGGAATGCCTCGAGGATTTCCTGCCGGGGCAGGGAATTCGGTTTTGGTATTACGATCAGCTCGGCTGCGGGTTTTCCGACGCGCCGGACGATGCCTCGCTGTGGACGATCGAGCGTTACCGCGAGGAGGTCGAGCAAGTCCGCCGGGCACTGGATCTCGAGCGCTTCATTCTCTACGGACATTCCTGGGGCGGCATGCTCGGCATGGAGTACGCGCTGAAATATCCGCGCCATCTGGCCGGCCTGGTCGTCTCGAACATGACTGCCAGTGTCGCCGCGTACGTCGAGTACGCGGAACAACTAGTCAAGGAGCTGCCGCCGGCCGCGCAGGCGATCATCGCCAAGCACCGCGCCGCCGGCGATTTCGAGGCGCCGGAATATCAGAACGTACTGATGTCGGAGGTCTACCGGCGGCACGTCTGCCGCTCGAACCCCTGGCCCGAACCGGTGTCGAGGACTTTCCGCACGGTCAACGCGAAGATCTACAATACGATGCAGGGCCCCGATGAGTTCAACATCACCGGCAATTTCAGGCACTGGGACATCTGGACACGTCTGCCGCAAATCTCGGTGCCGACGTTGCTGATCGCCGCGCGGCACGACGAGATGTCGCCCGAGCAGATCCGGCGCATGAGCACCATGATTCCGGAGGCGCGCTACGCGCTCTGCCCGAAGGGGAGCCATATGGCGATGTACGACGACCAGAGGGCGTACTTCGCGGCCCTGGCGCCGTTTTTGCACGAAGCCTACCGCCGCAAATCGACTTAAAGAACGGGTTCGCCGGTCCGCGGGGGGCGAGCGTCCTCGCCGACGCCCTCCGCCGCATCGATGATCATGCGCCGTGCCGCAGCGGCGTCGCCAAGATGGTCGATCGCGAGCAGGGCGAAGCGCGCGAGGAACAAAGTTGCGTTCGGCTCGCCGAGTTCGGTCATCGTCGCGCAAAGTTGCGTGTAGAGCTCATCGAGGTCGCTTTCATTCATCGGCCGCTCCCGCTGCTCGGTGATCATTGACAGCTCGGTCGATTGCCGCCGACACGGCATCGGCGGATGCGCGTCGCCAGCGGGCGAGCACATGCCCGTCGGGACGCACGAGGTAGAGCGTGCCGGCATCGGCGCCGTACATCGGAAACAGCCTGCCTGTATCGTCGAAGGCATGTAGAGCGGATTGCGCCGCCGTTCGGCGTCTGGCCAAGGGCACGACGCAAAATGCAATGCCGCGCGCGACCATGGCGCGCTCCAAGCCCGCGATTTCAGCAGGGACGAAAGCCTCTTCGCCGAAATAAAGACAGGTGAAGCGCGCTCCCAACAGCTCCGTCAGATACCCCGGCCGGGGTTCGGCGCCGACGGAACCGCCGGCGACCGTCACCGGGCATTCCGGAAGCACCGCGCCGGGCGCCGGACCGGCAGTGAACTCGCGCGAGCTTTCGATCGCGCCGTGAAGAGAGGATTGCCGGTAGGCGACCGCCGAGGTTTGGCGCGGGTTGATCAAGGAGCGCAGGCCCCGGTGCTTGCCGGCCAATCCCAGCACCGCCTCGCGCATCAAGGCAAAGGCAAACGACGGCGGCGCCATGAATTCAGTGCTCTTGGCGCCGTACGCCAAATTCTCGCGGGCGGCCGCGACTCGCTCGTCCGAGTAACTGTCCAGCAATCGCCCGCTCGCCGATTCCTTGATGACGAGGGCCAGCTTCCACGCCAAATTGTCGGCGTCGTCGATGCCGGAGTTGACGCCGCGTACCCCGAAGATCGGCACCAAGTGCGCGGCGTCGCCGGCGAACAGGACCCGGCCGTGCCGGTAGCGGTCGAGCGTCAAGGCATTCGCCTGGTACAGCGTGATCCAGATCGGCGACCAAGGGCCGCGCTCGCCGATCATCTCGAGCAGACTCTCGACCCGCGGTATCACATTGTCCGGTTTGATCGCGTCGGCCGGGTTTTCTCCGTCGCGCAACTGATAGTCGATGCGCCACACGTTTTGCGGTTGCTTGTGGACGAGCACCGTCGAACCGGGATTGCACGGAGGGTCGAAAAACGCCAGCCGTTCGGCCGGACGGGAGCTCGCCAGTAGAATATCGACGATCACGTATCGCCCCTCGTAACTCGTCCCGTGCATCGCGAGTCCGAGCGACTCGCGCACCGTGCTGCGCCCGCCATCGGCGGCGACCAGCCAGTCGGCATCAAGTGCGTAATCGCCGAGCGGCGTCGACAAACTCACCCGTACCCCGTCGGCGCGCGGTGCAACGGCCGAAACTTTGGTTTGCCAGCGCAAATCGATCATCGAGGACAGCAGCTGGGCGCGCTCGAGCAGAATTTCCTCGATGTGGTATTGCGCGAGGTTCAGCATCGGCGGTAGCCGCTGGTTCTCGTCGTGCGGCATACGGAAGCTCAGCACCTCGGCATCGCGATAGAAACTGCGCCCGCCGGTCCACGGAAGGCCGATTTGCAGGTACCCCTCGAGCGCGCCCAAGCGGTCGATGATCTCCAAGCTGCGCCTAGAGATGCAAATCGCGCGGCTGCCGGTGCATACCGAGTCGTCGGCCTCGATCAGCACCGAGCGCACGCCGTGGCTCGCCAGCCCGAGCGCGACGCAATATCCGACCGGCCCGGCGCCCGCGATTGCGACCGAATGGCGCTGCCTTTCTATTCCGTCCGATAATCGCGGCAGCCTGGCCGCGTGGCGCACCGGCTCGAACGGATACGCCGCGAAGCCCTGTCTCACGCGGCGATTCCGACAGTCATGCGCTAGAGCTTCATCCAGGTCGTCTTCAACTGCACGTACTTGTCGAGCGCGTGCAGCGACTTATCGCGGCCGAACCCGGATTGCTTGTAGCCGCCGAACGGTACCGTGACGTCGTGCGCGTCGGCGGCGTAGCAATTCACCGACACACTGCCGGCGCGGATCGCGCGCGACAGCTTGTGCGCCTTGCTCAGATCGCGCGTCCAAATCGCGCTCGCCAAGCCGTAGGTCGTTTTATTGGCGAGCGCGATCGCTTCCTCGGCCGTCTTGAACGTGATCGTCGACAGCACCGGTCCGAAGATCTCTTCCTGCGCGATCCGCATCGTATTTTCCACTTGATCGAATACGGTCGGCTCGAAGTAGTAGCCGCCGGACGTTTCGTTGGTGCGAGCGCCGCCGAGCTTCAGGCGGGCGCCTTCCTTGCGCCCTATGGCGACGTACGACATGACGCGCTCGAGTTGCGCGGCCTTTGCAATGGGCCCTAGCATCGTATCCGCCTTCAGCGGGTCGGACGGCTTGAGGCTCTTGCCGACCGCGGCGACTATCTCGAGCACTTGCTCCTTGACGGACTCCTCGACGATCAGCCGCGAACCCGCCGCGCAGATCTGGCCGGTGTTGAGGAAAATTGCGAGCGCCGATTCCTGGGCGGCCTCCTGCAGATTCGGCGCGTCCGCGAATAGAATGTTCGGACTCTTGCCGCCGCATTCTGTCCATACGGGCTTCATGTTGGACTCGGCGGAGTATTTCAGAAACAGCTTGCCGACCTCGGTCGAACCGGTGAAGCCGACGACGTCGATGTCCATGTGGCGCCCTATCGCCTCGCCGACCGCGGGACCGCCGGTAACGACGTTGAACACGCCGGGAGGAATGCCCGCTTCGAGCGCGAGGCCGGCTATTCGCAGCGCAGACAGCGAGGTTTGTTCATCCGGTTTCAGCACGATGCTGTTGCCGGTGGCGAGCGCCGGCGGCACCTTCCAGCCGAGCAAGCCGACCGGCCAATTCCACGGCAACACGGCGCCGACGACGCCGACCGGCTCGCGAGTGATCGTTGCGAATACGCCGCGCTCGGTAGGGGCGACTTCGTCGTAGATCTTGTCGATCGCTTCGCCATACCATTCGAAGCAGTTGATCGCCCACTGCACGCAGTAGCCGGAGGCGATCGCGATCGGCATGCCCATCGAGATCGAATCCATCAGCGCGAGTTCGTCGCGGTGCGCTTCGATCAGTTCGGCGAGCTTCTTGAGGCATTTTTTCCGGTCGCGCGGCGCCTGGTTCGCCCAAACGCCGGCGTCGAAGCTCTTGCGGGCGGCCGCGACGGCGCGATCGACGTCCGCCGGCCCGCAATTTGGCAGCTTGGCGACGACGTTGCCGGTGCTCGGGCCGATCACATCGTAGGTCTTGCCGCTCTGCGCGGCACACAGCTTGCCGTCCACCACGATCTGCGTCGGGATGCTCAAGGCCCGCGAGCGGGCATGCCAATCGATTTGTGCGTTCATGATCCAGATCCTCCGTCACTTTATGAATTGTCGGCGACCTGAACGGCCGTCGGATTCGAAGTTTGACCGAGCCGCGGGTCCGAGGCGACACGGTACGTGCAAGAAGCCGCGGAAACGGACGCGCCCGCCGCGCACTGCGGGTCCGGCGAAATCATAATCGGGGTAACGTTGCAGCAAGCGCGAAACGGCGACCCGCGCTTCGAGGCGTCCGAGATTCAGTCCGATGCACTGGTGGGGCCCCGACCCGAACGCCAGATGCCGGTTCGGCGACCGCATAATGTCGAAACGGTTGGGATCCGGAAACTTCTGCGGATCGCGATTGGCGGCGCCGATGCACAGCCAAATTCGCGTGTCGGGCGGCAGTTCCGCGTCGCCGATCGTCGCTCTCCCGGTCGTGATTCGATTGCCGAGCTGATTGGAGCTCTCGAAGCGCAGGAATTCCTCGACGGCCGAATTGATCGCCTCCGGCCGGTCGATCAGTTTCTGCCGCTCCGATGCAAAGCGCAACAGCGTCACGAGGCCGTTGCCAATCAGATTCGTCGTCGTCTCGTGGCCCGCGTTCAGCAAAAATATGCAGTTGTGCAGCAGATCCTGCGGCGTCAGGCGCTCGCCGCCGTCCTCGCCCTGGATCAGGCGCGTCAGCACGTCCCTGTCCGGGTCCCCTGGATGCGCGCGACGCTCCGCGACCAGGGTACGCAGATAATCCAGCATTTCGGTCACCGCCGCGTTACCCCGCGCCGCGGCCTCGACGCCGAGCGAGGGCTCCAGCGCGCCGAGGATCGCCAGCGACCAAGCGCGCAGCGGTCGCCGGTCCGAAGGCGGTATGGCCAATAGATTGCCGATGATCTCGACCGGTATCGCTCCGGCGAAGTCGTCGATCAGGTCGACGGTCTCCTTGCCATCCATGGCATCGAGCAGGCGGTCGACCAAGGCCTCCAGTCCGGGCTCCATCGCGGCCACGTGGCGTGGCGTCAGTGCACCGGCGATCAAGCGGCGCAGACGCGTATGGGCAGGCGGGTCCCGGAACACGAGACTGGACGTGTGATGCTCGAACAACGGCGAGTCGCCGTACTTCGGCCGGAACTCCTTTCTCTTGTCCGAACTGAAGGTCTCCGTGTCGCGGTAGACCTGAATTAGATCTTGATAACGAGTTAGAAAATACGATCCGTCGGGGCACCGCTTCACCGGCTCGAAGCTGCGCAGCGCGTCGTAGTAAGGATACGGGTCCTCATAGAAATCCGCCGGCAACCGCAGCAAGTCGAAATCCGCTGCCAGCGTGCGAGCCACTCGGGACGATGACTCCATGTGGATCCTCGTTATTAGACGCGGGCCGATCGCACAGACTATACCCGTTCGCGCCGCGGCTTCGGCGGCGAGCAGCGACATCAGGCGAGTACCTGCACCGCATTCATCGATTAACGGCACCGTTGCCGCGATATGATATTGCACTGAATAAACAGCCAGTTACGATGTTAATCTAAGAATTGACTGACATGTGATCTACGGCGCGGCGCGCGGCGCCGCGGGTGGCGCCGGCAAAATAGCGATCGCGGATCGATGCTATTGTACCCGGCGAACATAGGACGACGCATAGCATGACGATGAATACCCTGGACCGGCGCGTCAGCGTCGCACCGATG
>CAVYNJ010000014.1:0-18070 GCA_963769895.1 uncultured Gammaproteobacteria bacterium
TGCGGCAACTCGAAGAGGAAGGGTCAGAGTGACATCCCAGCGCGGTACAGCATGGGGATAGCTCATGTCCGCGAGATGCGTCAGGGAAGGTCGATGGCCGACCCTTCGAACGGGGACCCATTGCCCTAATCGGCAACTCGCATGCGCATGATCGCAGAGCCCCACAAGCACGCGCGAAAACGGCTCGGCGGCACAACGACGATCGATTTCGTGATCTTGTGTGCGTACATCGCTCTTTCCGCGCGATATAGCATATCGGTCATGAAAGCCGTTCATTCGGGTAGCGCTCCGCGACGCCGACGCTGACGAAAAGCTCCGCGCATGCGCCGGAGCCTTGATTGTCTCGACAGCCGTTACGATCATATGCACGAGCGCATGGCGTCTGATTGGTCGCGCACGACAGTCAACGCCACGGATTCGTCGCCCTTAAGTTCCCGATGACTTCGCCGGCGCCGTTGTCTGGAAACGATCGGCGAAGGACATCGGCAGTGGTCCACAGCAACTTGTCACCGGCCAAATGACCCGCACTATCGTTGACACATTTCAGCTTGTCGACATCGACGTGAACGAGTCGGACTTTACGAAGTTGGTGCGCCGCGACATTCCGCGGCCTTTCACCGACCCGCATAAATCCTCGGCGGTTGTTCGACCGCGTGAACTCGTCGGTCGTCGCCATGCGGCGCATCGTGTGGAATAAACTGCAAGCGTCCGCAATTGGAGAGCAAGCTTATCCTCTTGGCTTGTGTCTGGCGACGAAGACTTCGGCGGTCAGCGCCTCGACACGATTTCGTCGCCCGCCATCGCGGCGGCGCGGAGTTCGGTGGCGAGCACGCCACTTTTCATCGATCTATATTGCGCTTCGGTCGGGTATCGGACTGAACCTCTAAGATCATTTTATCGTACTCCAGACCTAGATTCTCGCCTGGGAGAATCATATAGTCGTGCGGGGGGTGCTGCGAGACAGTGAACCCCCCGACTCGGCGCATCCCAACCGCCGCGAATCTTTACAGGGATTTCCCTATCGCCGGCAAATAGCAGGAAAGTCACGGTGCGATGATTCCCTTGCGAATCGCGTACCGCACGAGCCCCGCTCTATCGTGGATGTTCAGGTTTCGCATCAATTTGGTGCGGGTGCAATTCATCGTTTTTGGGCTAAGACCAACTAGCGCGGCAATATCTTTGGTCGATTTGCTTTCCGCGATCAGCTGCAACACTTGGCGTTCGCGCACCGAGAGTGCATCGGTCGAATCGCCCGTACCGCCGTATCCCTCGGCGACGGCGCGCGAAACCCCGGGGCTGAGGTACACCTGGCCTGAACGAACTTGACGGATGGCTTGCACCAAATCGCTGGCGACTTGAGTCTTTAGAACATAGCCCTTCACCCCGCAGCGCAATGCCTGCGTGACATATTGATATTCATCGTGGTGGGTCAGAATCACGACTTTAACATTCGGACAATCGCGACTCAGTTCGGCGGCCGCATCCAAGCCGTTGAATAGAGGCATGCTGACATCCAATACAGCTACGTCAGGGCTTTCTCGCCTGACGACGCGGACCGCATCGCGCCCGTTCGCCGCTTCGCCGACGACTGCAATACCCTCGCGTTCGAGCAAGGTTCTCAGGCTTTGGCGCACCAGGACATGATCGTCCGCAAGTACCACGCGAACGCTCATATTAGGTCCCCAACGGCACGAAGAGCCGGATCTGAGTGCCATACCCGGGACGCGAATCGATCCGCAAGCGGCCGTTCACCGCTCTCATGCGCTCCAGCATGCCTTTCAATCCTAGCCCGCCGCGCATAGCGCTGACGTCGGGATCGAACCCCGCGCCGTCGTCGCTGATCAGGCAGCATAACTCGCCGGATTTTCGCGAAATCTCAATGTGAATACAACTCGCATTTGCGTGACGCGTCGCGTTCGTCAAAGCCTCTTGCACAACGCGATATATCGCCGTCTCGATGTTTGACGGCAGGCGTTGGCCGATGTCCGAACGCACGTGCACCGGCAACTGCGCGCGCTTTGATACGCCGTCGGCCAAGAATTCGAGCGCCGGCAGCCATCCCAAATCGTCGAGCACAGTGGGTCGTAGTTCGTGCGACAGTTGCCTTAGCTCGGTTTCGGTTCGCGTCAGCGCCTCGCGAACGCGCAACAGCAGTTGATGTGCACCGGTGGGGATTTCGCGTTCCAAATCGGCGAGCGCCAAATGCACCGAAACCATCAGTTGGCCGGCTTCGTCGTGCAACGCGTGCGCGATGTGCTTGACCTCGCGTTCGAGGGTCTCGTTGAGGTGCCGCAACGCGACGATCGCCTCCCGGTAGCCACGGTGCGTCATTTCGAATGGCGACAAGGAGTCCGCAAGAAACGCGGTCGCGGAGCAGAGTGTGGTCTCGAGCTTATTGGTAGCGCCAGAGCCGTCAACGATTGCCGTCAATGCTCTCGCATGCACGGCTACCACGTCCGGAATATTGCGCCCCTGAACGAGGGCGCTTCGACCCAACTCATAGGCTTGGTGCAACAAGGCCTCAGCGGGCTTGTCGATGTAGGCCGCCAGCGCGGCCGCATATTGTGCCTCGAACGGCACTTTGAGGCCTTCGCTTCGCGTTGCGTTCATGCGCATGTACCGTTAGCAGAGCCGTGCCACCAGCACCAAAGCGTCGTCGTTGCCCAAGCAATGGTTAGCCAGAATATTTCTGGCCAATACCTGTGGCGACGCGCGCGTCGCGATATGTCCCGAGAACGCGTCGCCACGAATCCCGTCGGTCGCGAAAATCAGTGTACCGTACCGCTTATACATCACGACGGCTGGTTGAAGCGGCGGCAGCGTGGCCCCGACCACGCCGGGCCTCAGCAGCAACTCATCGTGCTGTCCAGCGCCCGCATCGGATCGGCACAGAATGCCGCGCACATTGCCGACAGCCAGCCAGCTCAGGACGCTGCGATCCGCGTCGATCAATGCGAGGCTCATGACCACGCCGCGCGTCGAACGCAGCGCTTCGTGGCAAAGGCGAACGATCGTAACGAGCGCCTCGCGCGAATTCGCGATGATCGTTTGCTGCGCCAATCGCGCCGCGGCCGCCGCCTCATCGCCGTGTCCGATACCGTCAACTACGCCCACGAGGGTCTTACGGTCAATTCGGTGCACGATCTCCAGGTCCCCCGATTGGGTGTGCCCGGGCATCACGAAGCCGGCGACGCCGCATTGCACCAGCAGCTCCGGGTCGGCCCTTAGGACTTCCATTTCGTCACCGATATCCGAGTCCCGCGTCCCACGGTCGAGTCGATCTCGAATTCGTCCATCAGCCGCCTTACGCCTGGAAGTCCCAGCCCCAGACCGCCGGATGTGGAATATCCGTCGCGCAACGCTTGGCCGACATCGGCGATTCCGCAGCCGGAATCCGTCGCGATGATCTGCAAGCCGACCCGGTTTGCGGGTCGGACCAGCCGCAGCGATATGACGCCGCGTTCCGCGTAGGAGACTATGTTGCGCGACAACTCGGAGATGGCCGTCGCGATCAAGGTCGCCTGGCTCTCTGAAAAGCCCGCCTGAATTGCGAGCGAACGCCCGTGCTGGCGGGCCAAAACGACGTCTTTGTCGCAGGTAATCGCAAATTTCGAGTCCTCTGACACGAGGCGCTGACTTACGTGGCGCTCGTGAATTTTTGCTGCAGGTAGGCCAACCCCTCTTCCAGGTCGAGCGCTGTCGGTATGTCCTCGAGTGTCAGCCCCAACTGTACCATCGCAAATGCCACCTCGGGTTGAATGCCGACAATGACAGTATCGGCGCCACGTAGGCGGATCATGCGCGAAATCTCGAGCAAGGTGCGCGAGGCGAACGAATCCATGACGTCCATCGACGTCACGTCCATGATAACGCCCAATGACCGAAACCGGACCACCTGGTGCACTAGGGCCTTGCGCAGCTGCAAGAGGTCCTCATCGGAGAGCGCGGCTTGAATCGTCGCGATCAGGAATTGGCCCTGTTTTAGGATAGGAACGTCCAACGCGCCGGGCCTCCCGGTAAGCTATATCAGGCTAGATCGACGGCACCACCTTGTAGCCGAGCAAGCGTTCGGCTTGCTCAATACCGCCTTGCAGGTCCCCGACCGTGTTCATCTTACCGAGATCGACGCCGATGGTCACAAGCGTCTGGGCAATTTCCGGCGACAACCCGGTGACGATGACGGTTGCGCCCAAGAGCCGCGACGCCTCGACCGTCTGCACCAGGTGATTCGCGACCGTGACGTCCATGGCGGCGACGCCCGTGATGTCGATGACGACGACTTTCGCGCGGTTCGTGCGGATGCCCCGCAATAATTGCTCGGTCAGCTGACGCGCGCGTTGTGGATCGATGACACCGATGATCGGCAGAATCAGCAAGCGTTCGCGCACCTGCAGGACCGGTGTGGACAATTCCCGGATAGCCTCCTGTTGCTGGCGAATGACGCGCTCGCGCTCCTGGACGAATCCGACGGCTACGGTGTTGGCGATCCTGTTGGCCGCGGGTTCATAGGCATCGAGAATGCGATTGAGCTTTTCGACGTCCGCTTGATACTTCGCGAACAAGGAGCGCGCCAGAACGTCGCGCAACAGCAACACGATGCCGACGACCTCATGCGTTTCGACGCCGCGCGGGATGATCCGCTCGGAGAGATTGCGTGCGTAGGCTTGTAGAGCCTCGAAGGTGCCGGTTTCGAGTGCAGCGACGTAACTGTCGTATACGGAGGTTGCCTCGTCAAAAATCTCCTCCTGCGTCATCGCCGTAAGGAGCGCCGCCTCGGCGATGCGGGCGACCCATTCTTCGCGGAGAATGGTGCGGCTTTGCCGCAGATGCGCCACGAGTTCACGCAGCAGTTCGGAGGTCGGTTCGTTGCGCGCCAGATCGGCTGCGTAATCCTGTTGCGGCCCTTTGTCGTTGGATAAGCTCTTTTTTATTGCCATGCTCCCCCCGATCTCTCACGCGACGCCCTGAACCGTCCACCGTGATCGGTGGCAAGTGAGGCGTCATAGATAGCATTATTGCAGCGCCGCAGTCATACAGTGAACCACCGATTCGCACCTAGGGTGAACACCTGACAACGATAGCGCGAACCACCGTCAATGGACTGCCGAACGCAATATCGGCCTAATCTAGCGCTTCCGGCGCAACGCGGCGCTTGCGGAGCGCCGGCGCCGCGTCGCGGGTTTCGCGGCGCCGAACGGATCGTCGCTCGCGATTCGCGGCAGCGCCTTGGCCGCCGCGAGGAATTTCGGCCAGGCGGACGACGCGGGTCCGCCGGAGAGTTTCGCATAGAGTTGCGCGAGCGTACCGGCGGCGCCCAGATCGACCATCGCCTGTGCAATCGCATCGAGTTTCACGCCGGGACTCATCATCCAGGACAAGAACGCCATTCCGCAGCCGGTGCTTACGGCGCTTTGATCGGTCGGATCGGTTTTCTCGACGAAATTCGGCATGCCGTCCTGAGCCCATGTCGGCGCCGTCGCGAAATCCGCGAGGGCGTCGCGGCCGACGACCGCGGCGCACCAGCGCGACAGCGCCTCGCCGGTGCTCACCCCGCAGAGATTGCCGCCCATCGAGCATTCGCTGAGCTCGGCCTCAAATAGGGCGCCGACTCTCATGGAATTGCCGAATGAGGCGCAGATTTCGATCGCGCCGCCGTCCTTGAAATTGCACGCATTATGGTCCGCGCCGCCGGTTCCGTCCGTCTGTCCGCCGATCGCGAACACGATCACGTCGACCGCTTCGGTCGGCGATCCGAAAAGCGCGCCGTTCGCTGCCGCGATCCGATCAGCGTCGGCGAGCAGATCCTTGCCGTTCTGCAGACCAGGTTCGCCGAGCGAGGGGTCGACGTAAATGGCGACCCGATAGTTCGGACTCGTGCCCACGTATTGAGAGATTCCCGAGTAGCTCGGCCAGCGCGGCACCGCGCGGGTTCTTCGCAATGGGTGACTCATGGTATCGACCTCCAAGGCGCGTCTCGCAGCATCGAAGTTTCGGGCGGTGATTCTGCGATCGGACGATACGGCGATCCGGCCTCGCCCCGCTTCAAAATCCCCGCGATCTGCCCGATCGAAAGGCGCTTTCCTTTCACTGCGCCGACCTCCGGTTTGGGCGTATCGAGTGAACCCTTATCCGCGATTGCAATGCGCTTGCAACTGTCGCCGATGCCCGACAAACAAAACGCGCCGCCGCGGAACTCGACCGTGGTTTCCAAGTCCGTACGCCGTGTGTCTATCGTGAGGATCTGACATGAGAAACTGCCACCTGCTGTATTCGCTGCCGCTTCTCGCAATCGCCACGACCGCCACGGCGCGCGACTATTACGGCGATACGCCACGCGCGTCGTCCGTATATGTAGGCGCGAGCGTCGGAGTGCTCCGCTACGACGAGAGTGGACTCGCCACCGTTGATCCGAGCCTGCTCGTCGCGCGCATCGGCCTTCCGGTCTCACCGTACCTTTCCCTCGAAGGACGTCTCGGCACGGGTCTGTCGAGCGACGAGACCGCCGGCAACTCCGTCAGCGTGGGGACCATCGGCGGAGCCTACGTCAAGGGATCATTGCCGCTTGGGCCGACTTTCTCGCTCTACGGAGTCGCCGGTATCGATACGCTGAGCGTTAATCGCAACTTCGGCCGGGGCGATACGACCGATACGGGATTGTCGTTCGGTGTCGGCGGCGACGTCGCGCTGCCGAGCAACCTCTCGCTCAACATCGAATGGACGCACTTACCGAACGGGAACGATGTCGGCTATTCGTACTACTCCAATATTCTCGCGGCCGGCGTGAACTGGCGCTTTTGAGTGCGGCCGGCATATCGGGCAAGGTGCGAATCGACAATGCCGCGGCGCGACGTCAGTCATAGCCCTGGCGCTGCTGCAGCAGGCTCGGGATCGACTGTAGGAATTTCAGCCCGACGGCATACGAGACCGAGTTCAAGTGCTCACAATAGACCACCTCGCCGTCGATCTGCAGCGCGCTGCTTACTTCGGTCAGCACGACCTTGACCCGACGCCGGAATTTGTGATGCGTGATGACACGCGCGCCGTTGATACTGATGTTCTCGATACACACCGTATCCTCGAGAGCCGGTGTACCGATCTGCCTGAGACGTGCCGCTATGTTCACGGCTTCACGATGTTCGAGTCTTCCGGATTGCATTGCGCCCTCCCAGCGAAGTTTGCGCATGAATCGAACCGAGCGCCACCGCTCGCCGACCGCGCCGATTCCGCCGCCGAGACCGCTGTCTCATGGCTTGACGCGCACACGCGGCGCGGGCATAGACTTTGGCAAGGTTTGCGATAGGGACGGTATCTTCGCGAGCGGCATCGTCGCCGCCGATAGGGACGGCACAGGCGCGAGCGGCATCGTCGCGCCCCGATAGGGACGGCACCGCCGCGAGCGGCATCGTCTTGTCGACAGTCGGAGACTCGGGCAATTCGGTCTCGCGGTGCGACTTGCTGACACGTCCCTGCATGTGCCGCAGCGCGTCCTCGGCCGAGACTGGCTCGGCGAACCAATACCCCTGAGCGAACTCGCAACCCACCTGACGCAAGTACTGCAAGGCCGCGGCCGTCTCCACACCCTCGGCGATCGCGCGCAACCCCAGGTTCGACGCCATCTGCACCACTGCGCCGAGAACCTTATTCTGGCGGGCGTCGGTATCGAGGCGCCGGATGAACGTGCGGTCTATTTTCAGATAATCGAACGGGAAGAACTGCAGATAGCTGAGCGAAGCGTAGCCGGTGCCGAAGTCGTCGAGTATCAGGCGAATGCCCATTGCGTGAAGGCGGGCGAGCATTTCGCGGCTCGTCCCCAAATCGCCCACCAGGCTGTCTTCGGAGATATCGAAGCGCAGGTAGGCCGGTGGAACCGACGTTTCCGCGAGCACCGTCGTCAGGTAATCGGCAAGCCCGGGGTCGCGCAGCGCCGACGTCGACAGGTTGACATCGATAAAGAACTCTTGGTCGGCGGGCAGCCGCCGCCGCCACTCGCTGGCGAGACGACAGGCGTTGCGAATGACCCAGCGCGTCAGCTGCGCCGTGATGCCGGCCTCCTCGGCAACCGCGAGGAAGCGGTCGGGTGTTAGCAATCCCTCGATCGGATGCTGCCAGCGCAGCAACGCCTCGGCTCCGACGGCGCGGTCACCGCGTAGCTCGACGATCGGCTGGTATAGCAGCCGGAACTCGCGGCGCTCGAGGGCGAGCAGCAAATCGGCTTCGAGGTGTACGAGGCTCTCCGTCTCGCCGCGCATGTGCGACTCGTAGACCACCGTTTGCGCACCGCCCTGTTCCTTGGCCGCGGACAGCGCAATCGCCGCTTCGCGAAGTACGTCCTCGGCGCGCTGCAATCCCGTCGAAACCCACGTCGCACCAATCGCCGCCGCGACCGAGACGCGATATTTGCGCAATTCGAACGGTGCGCGCAGCGCTTCCTTCAGCAACTTCGCAGTCGTCAATGCCGTATTCATCGAGTGCAGGTCGAACAGCAGGACCGCGAATTGCTCTCCGCCCCAGCGCGCGAACACGCGCTCCGAGGCTGCCGGGGTCTTCGCAAAGCGCCGCGCGACCTGCACCATCAGCTCGTCTCCGGCGGTCTGTCCGAGTAGCTCGTTGATCAGCGTGAAGCGATTGATGTCGACCAGCATGACCGCGATACCGTACTGGGGGCGAGTGCGGGCGAGGCGCAGTCCGTGATCCAGCTGGTCCATCAGGTAGCGGCGGTTCGGCAGGCCGGTGAAGGCGTCATGATAACGCGCGAAATCGAAACTTTGCTGCAGACTCTTGTGGTTCTCGACCTCGGTTGCCAATTGCAGGGTGACGGACTGCAGACGGCGCCGCGACAAGTCCAAGACAGCACGCCAACGGATCGTGCGACGCGCGAGATCGTAGCCGAACAGCGCCAACAGCCACGCGACGACCAGCCAGAGTATCGCCTCGCTCGCCAGCGCGCCGAGCGGATACCATCCCGCACGTGGTGCGATCGCGAGCCCCCAGCCGCCGTCGGGAATACGCTGCGCGACGCCGGGCGGCGCATGCACCGGGATGCGTACCGGATCCGTCAATGCCCGCTCGCGCGACGACAAGAACGGCGAGCCGGCGGCGTCGGGATCGCCGAGAGGAACCAGCGCGAAGTCGTAACCTGCGCGGGTCAAATGTTCGATTTCTCCGCCGATGAACAAATCGCTCAAATCCCGGTAAGCGACCGACCACCCCGGCTGCGGCACGTCGCCCGCCGCCGGCAACGGCGCGCGCGCGGCGATGATCCAGCGGCTGCCGAAGCGGATCGGGCCGAACAGCGCCGGCTCAGCCGCCGGCGTCGGCCGACGCGATTCGGCCGACCGCATCTCGGCGGCAACGGCTCGAGCGATCGCCGCATCGGCACCGCGCGCCGCGCGCGCGGTGCCCGTCGGCCGTCAGTGAGAACACGTCACGCCCCGCGCCACGCGTCGCGGCATCGCGGGCCCGGACGACGAGGGCCTGCATCTCGGCTTGCAGCGCCTGTGCGTAGCTTGCGGCGGTGCGTTGCGCGACAGCGCGCGCACGATCGGCATGCAGCGCCGCGCTCAGCGAGATCAGTCGCGCGCCGCAGGCGGCCGCCAGCGCGAACACCGCACCGGCCGCCATCATTGCCTCCCGCTGCCTGTACCAAAGCGTGCTCACGTCAAGTCCTGCGGCCACCCAACCGTATCGTGTAGTTAAGCGTCAGCGTGTAGCGCAGCGTGCCACCGAGCCGCAGCCGATCAAGCATCAGCAACAGCTCGCCCCGCTGAAAAGTGTGGGAAACGCCGAGAAACTGCTCCTGTATCGTCTGTCCCGGCACACCGATGCTCGTTTGCAGCGCGACGACTTCCGGTGCGACCCGGCCAACTCCCGCTCCGGCACGCGCGACCAAATTCCCAAAGTCCCAGTCGGCATGCGCCACGCCCATTCGGGTGCGCAGGTTGCCGCTGATCGATTGCGCAAAAGAAACGTCGGCCAGCCAGCGACGACCGCCCTGCGCGGACAAGGTCAATTTGGGCAGGTTGCCGTGTGTGGTATCGACTTCGATCTGCCTATCCTCGAACTGCACGAACAGCGTCGGCGACAGCCTCGTGCCAAGCGCGGCGGCGACGATGTTGTAGTCGAAATTGTGCGTGCCGATGCGTCCCGCGCCCTCGTGTAGCTCAGCCGATGCGATCAGCGATCCGGCGCCGCCGCGCGGCGTTGCTGCGCCGCTCAGCGATGCGTAGGCCCACTTGGCGCCGGCGAGCGATTGATAGTCGACGCCGAGGCTCATGGTGCCGAGGTCGTCGACGCCATGCAGCCAGTCCATCTCACCCCCGCCGCCGTCCGTGCCGGCAACACGCGTCGCATTGGCGCCGAGAATCAGGCGATCGTCGGCCGCGCCCGCGCGCTGGCCACAACCGATACCCAGGATGACCGTCGCGATGACGGCGGATGCACGCGCGGCGTTCATCGCAACGACAGGCTGCCGCTGTTCTGGCGCAGCGCTTCGGTCGGATTGGCGCGGCTCGTGTCGATGCCGGCGACCGGCATGATGGCGACGACGCTGAGTGGCTCTTCTTCGCCGGGCAGCGCGATTGACGAGCAGCTGACCTGATACAGTCGCGCACCGATCTCTACGTGCAATTTCCTTCGTCCGCCGAGTCGCGGCTGCCACCAGTGCGGTGCGCTCGGCGCCGCTCTTCAGCAGAGACGCGGCTGCGACGCCCCGACCGAGGCCGGAGAATAATCCAAGCGCCGGCCGATTGAAGCCAAGCACCTTGCCGTTTGCGTCGACGATTAGCGCGGCGTATTCGGCCGCATCCAGCGCCGCCTGCATGCAGAATTGCTCGGTGATATCGTTGATGATCACGAGCGCGAGCGGCCGGTCCGTTCGCGCGAGCAACTGCACGCGAACCTCCGCCGCGCGCAGTTCGCCACGCACGCGCACGGCTATAAACGGCGCCGCACCGCACCCGGAGGAGATCATTTCCCGGATGATCTCCGGATGCGAGAATTGCACCGACGCGAATAGATCGGCGCCGGGTGCGATCGGGGCGCCGTCCGTGAAGTATTCCGCCAGCGAGCGGCTGTGGGAAACCGTCCGCAAGGTGTCGGCCTCGACGAGCGCGGCCGGCAGCGACAACGACTCGATCAGATTCAGCCAGAGGTCCTCGGCACGTTCGACTTCGCCGCGCGCTGCGACGAGGTCGTGAGCCGACTTGCGTACCAGTCCGCCGAAGGTGTCGGCCGCGACCGCGCAGGCGAACAACGCGACCGCGTAGACTTCGAGCAGCGCGACCGCGTAGTCGGGCGGCGCGTAGAAACCCGGAAACAGCGCGGTACCAACGGCTTTGTCGGAGTACAGCGCCGCAAGCCATGCGCCGGCGCGATGATGCTCGGCCAAATACCAACGCAGTTCCGGTGCTTGTTCCAGCGCGAACACAGACACGACGACGATGCTGAGAGCCGCGCTGACGTAGGCTTGCGAGCGCGATTGCAGGCCGGCCCCGACCACAGGGAGCACGAAGACGAGCAGCAGCACCGGGTTCTCGAGACCGCCTGCTTTCCACCATACTGCGCCGATCAGGACGACGCCGATCGCCTGTAGGAGCGGCAGCGTGGGCGGCAGCCGCTCGGTCCGATCGGCGCGGCTCCCGTGGGCGGCGATCGCGAGGTAGACCGCCGCGACACCGAATATGCCCCAGGAAACCGCCGCGAAATCGACGTCGATGCCGTTGACGAACCACGGGATCGCGGTCGCGAGGACGAGCGCGCAGACCGTCAGCAGCCAGGTATCGTCGAGCACGAACGCATGCGCCGCGCGAGCGCGCACGCCGCTCCGTACACGTTCGCGTTCCTGCGGGCTCACGATGGCGCTCAAGGCAGGCTCGCGGTAGCCGCGCGCTGCGGCGGCGCGCCCAGAGCCGCGCCAGCGGCGGTGACCACATTGCCATCCAGGAACGGATGCGCGATTACCTGGGCGCGATCCGGCGGCTTGAAGTTCTCGATGCGGATTGCCATGGACTTGGCTTGTAGGATGCGGTTGTCGCGCAGCACCGGCGACTCACCCAATACATCGATGCCGTCGTAGCGCTGGTCAACGATCAAATTGCCGACGGCAATGTTCGGGTGGGCCGCTTCGCCCAGAATAAACGCCATGCCGTAGCCGCCGCTGCTGATGCGGTTGTCCTTGATCAGCGTTCCGGACGAGCCGCGCACGAAGATCGCATACGCGCCGAGGTGATCGAGGTCGTTGTTGGTGACCACCGTGGCACGGGCGTTCTCGGCGACGATGCCCATCGACGTGCCGCGGCTGACGTGGTTGGCGCTGACAGTGACGCCGGCACCGATGACATGTATCGCAGACTCCTGTGCATCGGTGAACCAATTGCGCTCGATGACCATCGGCAGATTGCCGGCGACGATGCCGATGCGGTTGTTGTGGAACTGGTTGCCACGCACGGCAATTGCCGGGACTGTGGCCGGATCGGGCACACCGCGCACCGCCCAGATGCCGGCGCCGCTGTCGCCGTCGAACCGGTTGCCCACGACGGTCATGCCGCTGCGCGCCGCCGCGAAGCGGACACCGAGACGATCGTTGATCAGCTGGTTGTTCTGCAGCTCTATGCCGGCGGTGTTCTCCGCCGCGTCGATACCGACGTCGCACGACTCGATCGTCGCGGAGTTGAGCCGGAAGTCGCCGGCGCGCACCAGTATCGCGGCCGCCGGGCAATTGCGAATTGTGATCCCGACAATCGAGGAGTGCGCCGCGTCGACGTCGAAGACCGGTCCGCCGCCGAGCTGATGCGCGTCGATCTGCGCGTGCTGATTGCCTGCGGTGATGTCGATGCCGTGCGGATTCACGAGCGGCGGCAGCGCCGTCTTTAGCTCGATCGTGCCGGCGCGAATGTCGATGCTTGCCCGACCCGGGGCGCCGGCGGCCTTGTACAGTGCCTCGCGCAACGTGCCGGGGCCGCGGTCGGCGCCGCTGCTAACAACCGTTTGCATCGGCCCGGCGCGCGGAGCGATTTTGGCATGCGGTCCGCCATACCGCGAGCCCAGGGCCGCGAGGCCGGCGAGTAATCCCATTAGCGCCGACGGCAACAAAATACTACGCGGTACGAACATGGCCGTTCTCCTTCGCATGCCCGAGCACGAAGACGGTGTGCCACGAACGTTCGACCGACATGCGGCCGAACAATAGATTGAATGGCATCGAGGCGGCCGTCGCAGCCGCCAGTGCGACGGTCGCCGACAATCCGGTGCGCCGCTTCAACGCCGGTAACAGCAGTGTCCTGAACGGCGCCGGATCGACTCCGGTCATCGTGTGGATCCGCAGCCCGACGTCTGTGAATAGCCTCGAGTAGGTATCGCGGTTGCGCGCGGTAAATACGCTCGAATCGCAGCGCGCGACGCCGCGGGCCGGGGACGCCTCGAGCACGACCATCGTGCCGCCATCGGCGAGTTGCGCGGCCAGGCGCCGAACTCCCTCGCGCAGGGCGCCCGGATCCAGGATGTGCTGCAATACTGTTACTACGAGCACGAGATCGAAGCGCCGGCCGGTATCCAGCGCGCTTACGTCCTGGACCAGGAAGCGGCAGTGGTCCGCGAGGCCGCGGGCGGCGAGGCGATTCTGCGCTTGATGGATCATCGTCGGACTGATATCGACGGCGGTAACCTGCGTCCGCCGCGCCGCGAGCAAGCGGCTCCAGCGGCCGACGCCGCAGCCGACGTCGAGCACGCTGCTGCCGGCGCGCGGACGCAGCCAGCGCGCAAGCGCCATGCGTTGCTCGATGTGGATCATCCAGTTGTAGAACGCCGGCATGCCGTAGGAGCAAACCGCGCCGAGCCCGGAGCCCCGACCGGCGAATTGGCGCGCACGGTGCTCCCAGTAAGCGGTCGGAACGTAGACACGCGGCGGCGCCTGGTAAGCGGGATTGCTAATGGCCATGACCACATCGTGCAGGTGTCGCGTTCATCGGTTCAGCACCAGGGCATCGGAAGCGTCGTCCGAGCTCGGCTCGTAGTGATCGCGATAGACGCGTCTGCCCCACAAACGCATCGTCAGCCAGTTGCAGTAGCCCACCGTCATCGGCACGACGTGGAACAGCGCATACAAGAAGTACAAGGGCACGATCGGCGCCGGGTAGCCGCGCTCGCCGCGGGGCACGACGATGATCAGGGCTAGCAGCATGAAGACGCAATAATTGACCGCGGCGATCGCAAAATAGGCTGGATCGGTCCAATGGCCGGTGAACAGCGCCGGCAGCGCCAGTATCTGGCAGATTCCGTTGATCGCGCAGCCGAGCAGCATGACGACGCTCAGCATCTTCAATGCGTGCATGCAGAGCGACAGGAAGCCCATATATATGAGGTAGTGATACGCGGCGAACAGACTGCGCGCGCTGACCCGACGGATCTCGCCGAAGCGCTCGACGTAGACCTTCAGGTAGCCGTAGTACCAGCCCACGCGTTGCGAGAACCAGCGCCTCCATGTGCCCGGCCCCTCGGTGTCGATGACCAGTCGGCCGTCGTAATAAATGGCCTCACCCTGGCGCAGCAGAATCAGCGCATTCTCGAGGTCCTCGGCATAGATCGACTGGGAATGTTCCGCGAGCGCGAGCGCGAGCGCGTCGCGACGATATAGCGAGACGCCGGACGTGATGCCGTAATCGGCGAGACTGCGGCGGCCGAGTCCGAACGCCAGCGCGTACTCCAGCGCCTGGAATCGGCCGACGAAGCCGTCGCGGACGACGCGTAGGCATGGGCATGCAGCCGCGGCACCCGAGCGCTGGAAATCGCCGATGACGCGCTCGAGACTGAAATGCCCGGAGCGGCCCGCGTCGCCGATGCGGATATCCGGATCGATGACCAGTAACGTCTCGATCTGCGCCGGCAGGCGCTCCAGCAATTGGCGCAACGCGCCCGGCTTGTGACGGTTGACGCCGTCGTCGAAACAGCGCCAGCCCGCCTGCCGCAGGCGCATCACCGTACAATCCTTCGAACCGTCGCTAATCACCCATACGCGATCGCGGAAGGCCTCGAGTGCGTCCATGAAATCATCCAGCTGCTCCTCGAGATTGAACACGGAGACGACGATCGCGTACGGCCGGATGCCGACGTAAGCGCTGGTGCGCCGCGCAGACGTCTCGACATCGACCGACAGCCGCGCGATCGCTTCGGGCGATTCGGCGGACGCGAGCCCATGGCTGTTGCGCAGCGCGAACAGGCGCAGCGCGAAGTCGAGACCGTCGACGAACAGGATCGTGTTGGCGAGCAGATAATAAAGCAGCGAGAATCCAACCGCGCGCAAATCGTTCGCGGACACGGCGATGCACGCGGTCAGCACGACGCAGGCGCCGAGCGGCGCAAACAACATTCGTGACCGTCTAATGATCATGCGTACGCCACCTCGCGGCCGGCGGCCGGCGGCATGAACAGGCGCGGCAGGCGCGCGACGAGCTCGGCTTGTACGGCGCTCGGATCGGCGAGCGCATGGCCGTAGCCGGCCAGGACCGGCAATGCGCTGCCGATCCAGAGCAGCGAGCGTACGCGCGACGGCAGATGCGCGCCTCGATGCTCGAGCTCTCCCAAGCGCCGCTCGAACGCGTCCTCGATCCGCAGGATCGCTTCGCGCACCTCGGCGTCCACCGGCAGAATCTTTTGCGCCTGCTGCCACTCGACAGCAGTGCCGGCGACGCGGCGGCGCACACTCACGGTGTGCGATGCGAGCGACACATCGCGAGCCAGCGCCGACCCAGAAAACGGTATCACGTATGGATACATGCCGACCTCGCAGCCGCGTGTGATCCAGCGGAACGCCTGACGCAGCGTTTCGGCAAGATCCGCCATCGCGCCGTATGGCGTGGCGAGGATCAGATCGAGAAACGGCGTAATGCCGAGCTCGAGCGCCGAGGTCAGCACCGGCTCGATGTGCGGATAAATCGCGGCCTTGTTGAATTCCGCCAGCGATTGGCGCGAGAAGCTCTCGATGCCGAATCCCAGCACGCGAAAGCCGGCGCGCCTCATCGCCGCGAGGCGCTCGTCGTTCATCGCGTCGATGCGATTCGTGCTGATGAACTGCAAGTGGCGCGGCAGTGTGCCGCGCTCTTTCGCGGCGACGATGGCATCGCACAGCGGCAGCACGCGGCGGTCGCGCGTGAACGCGAAGATGTCGTCCTGAAAGATGACGGTGCGAACCAGCGGATGCGTCGCGACGATCGAGTGGATCATCGCGAGGCATTCTTCCGCGTCGAGACGCGCGATCGACGCGACTTGGCCTTGCGCCTCGTGCAGGAAGTTCGTCGCCGAGCAGAACGTGCAGCCCATCGGACAGTAATTCAGGGTGATCAAACGCACCGAGCGGATCTCGGCGAGGCGCGCCTCGCGAGCGGCCTTAACGGGCAGCGCGTCGATCCGGTAAGCGTTTTCCAGCCGCTCCCAGTACGTCTCGTAGGGCATTTGCGCATAGGGCGTACTGAAAATCGCGTCGCGTAGTTCCGCGCGTGCGAGGGCGCGCTGCGGTCGCTTCCGCACCGCTCCCGCGGCATCGCATTCCGCGGTGCCGTCGATGCCGCCGAGCGGCGCACGCGCCCGCAAGCGTTCGGCGAGGGCGAGCAACGGTCGCTCGCCTTCGCCGAGGACGACCAGATCGAACGGACCTAGTTCGTACATCCGCTCGGGGCAGAAGGTCGCCTCCATGCCGCCGGCGACCAGCAAGGCGCCCGGCCGGCAGCGCCGCGCCAGATGGGCGAGTTCCAGGTCGTAGCGTAGCGTCATTCCCGTCGTCGAAATGCCGACGACGTCCCAGGCGCCGGTGAGCAGTTCCCGCTCCAGCGCGCGCTGCGGCGGACCGACACAGCAATTCGGATCGAAGACTCGCGCACGAATGCCGGCCGACTGTAGACGCCGGCGAGGCGCCAGACGCCAAGCGGCGGCGCAAGGAACGTGTACTCCCCACAATGTGGATCGAAGGGTCCGACGAGCAGGAATCCGGGCGCCGCGTGGCGCGCATCATGCACTTGTTGCACTTGCGCTCTCCGCCAGTTCCGACGCGAATGTGTCGATCCTTCAATCGAGACGCATTTATCGCATGAGGGTTTCGCAACACGTCTCCTCCCGGCCCGGGCGTAACCAGTTACAGGGACATGGACGCGAGATGTGCCGCACGGGACTGCACGCGGCGCTCGGCGCGGCGAGCCCCTTCGTAAGCTTGTGCGCATAGGTCGCGCGCTCCGCGCGCTTCAATAATTCGGTAATCGCCAGCGGCTGTTGCGCGTCGACGCTCGCGACACCGACGCTCAGCGACAGCGTCGGGCAGCGGTCGAAGCTGGGCAGCCTCTCCACGGCTTGCAGAATGCGGCGCGCCAGCGTGTCTGGGTCGACCGCACTGCGCGACGAGGTCAGCACAGCGAATTCGTCGCCGCCGAGCCGGCCGATCACGTCGTAAACGTCATAATTGGGAAACAGCTCGCGAAGCAGGTCGGCGGTGCGCCGCAGCTGCATGTCGCCGGCGCAATGGCCGCTCGTGTCGTTGACCAATTTCAGATTGTCGATATCGACGTGCACGACGCAAACGTTGAGCCGCTCGCGATTGGCGACCTCTAACCACCTAGTGCCGAGGCGCAAGAACCCGCGGCGGTTGTTCAACCCGGTCAAGTCGTCGGTCATCGCCATCGAGCGCATCGTATGGAAGAGATCCTCCAAAGCCTGCAGCTGTATGTGGCGCTTCGCTTCTGGGCGCCGCGCCTGACAGCGCAACAACTCGGCCAATATTTGCTTGACGCGCCGGTCATCGCCTTCCATCGCGGCAGCGCTCAATTCCTTGGCCAAGGTTCTGTTCGGGCGCGGGCGGCTTCACGCAGCCCTTGTTCTTCGCATTGCAGGATTGCCGCCATGAGTACGATCTCCCAATTTCGGATGAACTGCGAAAAGATCTTAGCGATGGGCGAGAATTCGACTAGGCGGTGAACACCCGAACCCGGGGCTGCGCAGCGCCGCGAATTGCCATAGGAAATTCCTCATGCCGCAGCTATGCGGCGTAATTATTGGATTTACCGATGGATGCGCCTATCGGAAGCAGTACCCC